>NZ_JAFMZQ010000001.1 GCF_024436415.1 Pedobacter deserti
ACTTCGATTCCGTACTGTATTACCTCGCTCGCGCTATAAATGACATCTCTTTAATGAACTTCTCGGGTCCCCCGTCGCGGTTCGCCCTTCTATATCAAAACGGATCTTCTTTTCAGTTTCTTCCCGGTCTATTCCTCCGGAAGTCAGTTTCAAAAAACCCATCCTTTCAATCTTTTCTTTTCTCCTTTCCGGTATCTGCCGGTCAGGTCCCCGTCGTTTGGGATTGCAAAGGTAGAAAAAATTCTGCCGCTGTCAAGAACTTTTTTAAAGTTTTTTTTCGTGCCTCAAAGTTTTAAAACCCTTTCTAACACGATCAGCAGATCCTCTACTCAACCTTTCAATCACTGAAGCTTCCCTCAGCCAACCCCTTCCTCCGAAGCGGAGTGCAAAAGTAGAAATAAATCCGCTCCTGCCAAAACAAATCAGCCTTTTATTGGTTTATCCCCTCTAACTTGCTAGCTTACAGCAGGGAAATTTTCATCCTTATTTCTCACTTGCTTAAAAGGCGGCAGACTTGTTTAGTTTGTACAGCGGCCCGCTATATCATAACTCATTATATATGCATATAGTATGTCTTTTGTAATTGTAAGGATTTAACCGTTTAAATATCCGGTTCTTGTAAGGGCTATTCAGTATAAGACAACCTGTATAACTATATTAGGATAAGACAAAGTAGCCACCTGGAAGCATGTGAGTCCGCCATGAGTCCGCCATGAGTCCGCCTTTTCCCAGAAAAAAGGCGGACTCATGGCTCACTCACACTACTCCCAAAGCGGACTTACCTGCCACCTGGTGCACACCAGGTAGCATCCAAGACAGATTTCGTGAAGTCGTGAATATTGCAGTAAATAATCAGAAAGCCGAGGCTCAGTACTGGCCAGTAGACAGCATCACCAGCGTGCAGGCAACTACCGGCTCTATGGCATGCTCTTTCAGCAAGGCTATGAGTTCGCTGTTTTCGGTCCCCGGATTAAAGATCACTCTTTTGGGATTTGTCTTTAAGATATAGTCGTAGTATCCTTTTTGCATCTGAGGGTTAACATACAGTGTGATCGTGTGTATATCCTGATGGATTTCCTGAGGTTCCTCAATCTCTACGCCCGAAACTACACCGCGCTTAATCCCTACGTTTACAATTTTATGTCCCTTACCTGAAAGCATTTCGGCCGCCAGATAGGCATACCTGCTTGGATTTGGCGTTGCTCCTATAATTAATGTCTTTTTCACAGCCTTACTATTAAATAAATCTTGTGTTTACAACCAATTACCTAACAACTGAATCACCTAAGAGTTTTCGGGCAGACCAACAGCTCATTAGCTACCCGCATTACCTAAAAAGAGCGCAGCAGCATCGGCGCAATTTATTCCGTCTATAGCGGCCGACACAATTCCGCCGGCGTAGCCTGCGCCTTCGGCACACGGAAACAAGCCTGCTACCTGCGGATGCTGTAAACTAGTTTGGTCACGCGGAATGCGGACTGGCGCAGAAGTCCTGCTTTCTACGCCAACAATAATCGCCTCATTTGTATAGTAGCCTTTCATCTTACGTCCAAATACAGGCAGCGCTTTACGGAGACTGCCGGCCACAAAATCCGGAAGGATGTCTTTAAGCCGCGAAGACTTCGTGCCGGGCAAGTAGGAATTCTTCGGCAGTGTTGCCGAAAGCCGGTCCTCAACGAAATCAATCATGCGCTGGGCGGGGGCCACCAGGTCTCCGCCGCCGGCCTCAAAGGCCTTTCTCTCAATCTCTGCCTGAAAATGCATCATCTTTAATGGATGATCACCCTCTACGTCGTCCAATGTGACCTGAACCACCGTGCCCGAGTTGGCAAATGGATTATTCCTTTTGGAGGGCGACCAGCCATTGACGACGACCTCATTTTCATCGGTCGCGCAAGGTGCAATGATGCCGCCCGGGCACATACAAAATGAAAACACTCCCCGTTCCCCCACTTGTTCCACCAGGCTATAATATGCCGGAGGCAAAAACTCACTCCGTATATCACAGCGGTATTGTGCAGAATCAATAACATTTTGCGGGTGTTCAATGCGCACACCGAGCGCAAAGGGTTTGGGCTCTACAGCGATTCCCTTTTTGAAAAGCAACTCATATATATCCCTTGCGGAGTGCCCTGTAGCTAAAATTACAGCGTTGGCCGACAATAACTCCGCTCCATTGATTTCTACGCCCCGTATTCTTCCGTCTGCAACATGCAGATCGGTTACTTTTTTCCCAAACTGCACCTCTCCGCCTGCAGAAAGGATCGTCTCCCTCATCGCGGTTATAATATTGGGCAGCTTGTTTGTACCAATATGCGGTCGCGCATCTATGAGAATATCCTCTGAAGCGCCGTGCTGTACAAACATGGCCAGCACCTTATTGATATCACCACGCTTATTAGATCGGGTATATAATTTTCCGTCGGAGTACGTGCCTGCGCCACCTTCACCATAACAATAGTTGGACTCGGTATTAACAACGCCCTCCTTATTAATAGCGGCAAGATCTCTTCTACGTTGCTTAACATCTTTCCCGCGTTCCAGTACGATTGGCCTAAAGCCGTTCTCGATACATCTTAATGCAGCAAAAAGGCCCGCTGGTCCGGCGCCCACAATAATTACAGGCAACCCGAGGCTGACATTTTGATAGTGAAAAACCAGAGGCTCTGCCAAATTATCCTCATCAAGAAATACCTCTACCTGCATCCTGTACACCACGCGCCTTGAACGGGCATCAATGGAGCGTTTTAGAATTTTATAGGTATTAAGGCGGGAATATTGGCGCCCCAGCGCGCTGGAAAGCGCCCGACGTATCGCCGCGTCACTTGAAACATCCTCGGGGATTAAAGCGATATCAACTGTTTTTCTCATGTCAACAGTCAGGTTTTTATCCTGAAACTGTAACAAAGGTACGAAAGTTGAGTTCTAATTTGTAAATTAACCAACAAAAGCGGAGCGTGTAGCGCATCCGTATTAAACACAAAAACAATGAAAAAAGTAGTATTAGCAGTATTAGGAGTTGTGGTTTTATTAGTCGTTTTCAGCGGTTGCGGGTATAACGATCTTGTAAGACTTGACGAAGATGTTAAGACCAAATGGGCACAGGTAGAAACACAGTATCAGCGCCGGTCAGACCTGATCCCCAACCTCGTCAGCACCGTAAAAGGTGCCGCAAAGTTTGAGCAGACCACGCTTACCCAGGTTATAGAAGCACGTTCAAAAGCAAGCCAGATCACTGTTGACCCTGATAAACTCACCGAGGAAAATATGCAGAAATATCAGGCGGCGCAAGGTCAGCTTAGCCAGGCGCTTGGCCGGCTTATGGTGCTTACCGAAAACTATCCTCAGTTGAAGGCTACCCAACAGTTCAGCGACCTGTCGGCACAGCTGGAGGGTACAGAAAACCGTATTACAGTAGCGCGTAAAGATTTTAACGACGCCGTACAGGTATACAATACCAAGGTCAGATCTTTCCCCAACAACCTTACCGCCGGAATATTTGGCTTCAGTCAGAAGGCCGCCTTTAAAGCAGACGCAGGTGCTCAGAATGCTCCAAAGGTAGAGTTCTAGGGATGGGGTTATTCAGTAAATACGAACAGGACCTGATCGCCGACGCGATTGCCAGTGCAGAAAAAAACACCTCGGGAGAGATCAGGGTGGCTGTTGACAAACACTGTCAGGGTGATGCTTTTGAGCAGGCTACCTCATATTTCACAAAACTCGATATGGATAAAACAGCACGTCACAACGGCGTGCTGATTTACCTTGCTTATGAGGACCATAAATTTGCTATTATCGGCGACAGCGGGATCAACCGCGTTGTACCCCCCGATTTCTGGGAGACGACCAAGGTAGCCATGCAAGCACATTTTGCCGCTGGAAATCTTGCTCAGGGCATCATTGCCGGCGTTACGCTGGCAGGTGAAAAACTGGCTACTTTCTTTCCTTCAGCGCATGACGACATCAACGAACTGCCCAACGATATCGTTTTCATGGATAAACCTAAAGATCGCTAAGCCATGAAAAAACTATGTATAGCAGCGGTCTTTAGTTTCATCGCCTGTTTCGCATTTGGCCAGGACCTCCCGGTCAAGCCGTCAAAACTGGTGAACGATTATACGGGTACCTTATCGGCCCAGCAACTCAACAGTCTGGAACGGAAGCTCGTTGCTTTTGACGACTCCACCTCCACGCAAATTTCGATTGCCATTGTGAAGACGGTGGGCGACTACGACATCAATGAATATGCCCTTGAACTGGGCAGAAAGTGGGGCGTGGGCGGCGCTAAGAATAACAATGGCGTGATGATCGTTGTGGCCTTGGGCGACAGGAAAATCTCTATACAGACGGGATATGGCTTAGAGGGCGTGCTCCCGGACGTGTATGCCAAGCGTATCATCGAAAACGACATCAAGCCCTTTTTTAAACAGGAAGATTATTACGGCGGACTCGAATCGGGAACCAATGCGATCATCAGCTACACCAAAGGTGAGTACAAGCAAGACAAACCCAGGGGTAGAAAAGGTGGAGGGATTCCATCGGCAGCTATACTCTTACTGATCATTGTGATCATTGTTATCCTCATCAAAAGAGGTGGCGGCGGCGGTGGTGGCCGACAGGTCATTGGCAGTCGCGGCGTTGCGGATGCATTGTTCTGGAGTATGCTACTCGGCGGAGGACGAAGCTCTGGCCACGGCGGAGGCTGGGGAGGCGGAAGCAGCGGCGGTGGTTTCGGTGGTTTCGGCGGAGGAAGTTTTGGAGGTGGCGGAAGCAGCGGAAGCTGGTAATCCAAAAAAGCACACATGGAACTACATAAATGGAAAACACTTTCCACCAGATACCTGGTGAAAGAGAAATGGGCGACACTTCGTGTCGATACCTGCGATCTGCAGAACGGACAAATAAAAGACGACTATTACGTGCTGGAATACCCCAACTGGGTTAATGCTGTTGCCCTAACCGAAAACAACACCATCCTGATGGTGCGGCAATACCGCCATGCGGGCGACATTATATCCCTGGAAATACCAGGCGGAGTGATCGATGGAGATGAAGATCCGGAAACTGCGATAAAAAGGGAAATGCTGGAAGAAACCGGTTATACCTTTCCGAGCATCGAATTACTGGCCACCTCGTATCCCAATCCGGCTACGGCAAACAACATCACTTACATGTACTTACTTACCGGAGGGGTTAAAACACATGAGCAACATCTTGATCAGCATGAGGTACTGGAAGTAGAGGAATATACCATTGAGGAGGTAAAGCAATTACTACTGGATAACCAGATTGCACAGTCGCTGCACACTACAGCGCTATTTTATGGATTAATGAAGTTAGGGGTGCTGAAATAGCCTCCCTAACTCATCTTTAATTTCTTCTGTATGTCGTTGACATACCCTTTGAATTTCTTATCTGTATCAATCAGATCTTCTACGGTCTGACATGCATAAATTACCGTAGAGTGGTCGCGGCCGCCAAAGAAAGCCCCGATAGTTTTCAGGGAAGATTTTGTATGGCTTTTCGACAAGTACATGGAGATTTGACGCGCCTGAACGATTTCACGCTTGCGGGTCTGCGACTTTACCATATCTACAGGCACCTCGAAGTATTCACAAACAAGCTTCTGGATATATTCCATAGATATCTCTTTCGAAGTGTTCTTTATGAAATTTTTCAGCATTTGCTTGGCAAGCGCCAGGTCTATATCCTTTTTATTGAGTGTAGACTGTGCAAGCAGGGACACCATTGCGCCTTCCAGCTCACGAACGTTGTTATCAATATTATGCGCTACGTATTCTATCACTTCCGTCGGAAGATCAATACCGTCAGCATACATCTTTTTCCTTAATATGGCAATCCTTGTCTCCAGATCCGGAATCTGCAAATCTGCAGACAGACCCCATTTAAATCTGCTGAGCAAGCGCTCCTCAAGTCCGGCCAGATCTTTAGGCGCCTTATCAGAAGTAAGGATCACCTGCTTGCCCGACTGGTGAAGATGATTGAAAATATGGAAGAAGATATCCTGTGTCTTTTCCTTGCCCGCGAAGTTATGAACATCATCCATAATGATCACGTCCATCGCCTGGTAAAAGTTCACGAAATCATTGATGGTGTTGTTTTTCAGTGAGTCTACAAACTGCTGGCAAAACTTCTCACATGACACATAGATCACCAGCTTATCCGGCACATTGCGCTTAATCTCATTTCCGATGGCCTGCGCGAGGTGTGTTTTACCCAAACCCACTCCTCCATAGATCATCAGCGGATTAAAAGAAGTACCCCCAGGTTTCGCGGCTACGGCGTAACCGGCAGACCTTGCAAGCCTGTTGCAGTCGCCTTCAATATAGTTCTCAAAAGTATAGTTGGAATTTAATTGGGGATCAACGTTCAGCTTCTTTAAACCAGGAATGATGAAAGGGTTCTTGATATCCTTGTTGATGGACACCGGAATCGGCATCGACTGACGTTTAGCTTCCGCACCATTGCCATTGCTCGGCATGTTTGTCGTGTAAGGAGAACCCGAGTTGGAAGACTTGTCGACCACTATATTATACTCGAGCCGTCCTTCCTCGCCCAGCTGCTTCTTCACCGTCTTGCGCAACAGCCCTACATAATGCTCTTCCAACCACTCATAGAAGAATAAACTTGGCACCTGTATAGTCAAAACGTTGCCTTCCAGTTTCAATGCGGATATCGGCTCAAACCAGGTTTTGAAACTCTGGTTTGGAATGTTATCCTTTATGATTTGGAGACAGTTTTTCCATACTTCTGTACAAGTTTTTTCCATTGTTATCATATAATTTGTTGGTTTACAGTGGCGATACGACATAAAAAAAAGCGGCGTTTCGACAGATCGAATATTCAAAAAATTATCAACAAAAAAAACATAATTTTCAATTATTCGGTAACTGTCTAACCAGCAATATCATACTACTCTTAACCTCAATTTTTTCTGTGGATAACTATTTTTTAACACATTTTCAGTACTCGCCAAAAATACTTCTTAACGTGTCAGAAACCTCCCCTAAGGTAGCGTAGGCCTCGACGGCGACCACTATATAAGGCATCAGATTAGCTTCTCCACGTGCTGCTGAAGCCAGATCTGACAGGGCTTTATCTACCGCCGCCTGGTCGCGCTCCGCCCGCAGCTTTTTCAGCTTCTCCATCTGCACCAGCCGTATCGATTCATCTACAGCAAAGACCTCGCCCGAAGCCTCTTGATCCTGCACATATTTATTCACACCTACAATGACGCGGTCGCCCTTTTCTACCTCCGTCTGGTACTGGTAGGCTGCCTCGGCAATCTGCTCCTGAATATACCCCTGCTCTATCGCATTCACCGCCCCGCCCATCGCATCGATCTTATCCAGGTAGACCTTGGCCGCAGCTTCCATGTCATTGGTAAGCGTCTCCACAAAATACGAGCCCGCCAGCGGGTCGACCGTATCTGTTACCCCGCTCTCATGCGCAATGATCTGCTGGGTGCGCAGGGCTATCCGGGCGGCCGACTCGGTGGGGAGCGACAAGGCTTCGTCGTAGCCGTTCGTGTGGAGCGACTGCGTTCCGCCAAGTACCGCAGCCATCGCCTGATTTGCTACCCGCACTACGTTATTTAAAGGCTGCTGTGCCGTTAAGGTAGAGCCACCGGTCTGTGTATGAAACCGCAGCATCTGCGCCTTGCTGTCGGTAGCCCCGCAATCTCTTGTAATGCCGGCCCACATGCGCCGGGCAGCCCTGAACTTTGCGATTTCCTCAAAAAAGTTATTGTGACAATTGAAAAAGAAAGAAAGCCTCTTGGCAAACACATTGATATCTAAGCCTTTCTCCATGGCGGCTTTCAGATAGGCCTTGCCATTGGCCAGTGTAAAAGCCAGTTCCTGCACGGCGGTCGACCCCGCCTCGCGGATATGATACCCTGATATGGATATGGTATTCCATTTCGGAACCTCCTTTGCGCAGTACTCAAAGATATCCGTAATGATGCGCATAGAAGGCTTAGGTGGATATATATACGTACCCCTTGCAGCGTACTCCTTTAGTATATCGTTTTGTATAGTACCCGAAAGCTGACTAAGATCGGCCCCCTGCTTCCTTGCAAGCGCGATATACATGGCAAGCAAGATGGAGGCTGTCGCGTTGATCGTCATGGAGGTCGTGATTTTCTCTAGCGAGATCCCATCAAACAACAGCTCCATATCCTTAAGCGAATCAATCGCCACCCCAACCTTGCCTACCTCTCCATCAGCCATCTCATGGTCAGAGTCGTATCCAATCTGCGTCGGAAGATCGAATGCCACAGACAGACCGGTAGTGCCCTGAGCAAGCAGGTAGTGGTATCGTTTGTTTGAAGCCTCGGCCGTGGAAAACCCGGCATACTGCCTCATGGTCCAGAGCCTGCCCCTGTACATATCTTTTTGAATACCCCGCGTAAAGGGAAACGCTCCCGGCTCTTCGTTCATCGGCGCCGCCTCCCTGTACACATCCTTAATCACAATACCCGAACTGGTCGTAAATTTTTTCTCACTCATATGAATAAACCTTGTGAATATGCTTTCTGATAAGCTCCTGTGCCGCCGCATAAGGTGCTTCGTCTATACCCGCCAGCTGAATTAGAATCTGCCTGCCCAGGTCTGTACCGCTTGCGTCTTCCGGCAAAGTACGGCTCACATTATTGACGAGGGCTATGGTATCCTCTTTCAACTTAAGGACGGTTTGCCACAAGCCACCACTCACATAAAGCTGCTGCGAGACGTTGTGCTGATACTCTGCCCGGATCTGTTCAAGCAAAACCGCCTGCATCCCCGCCTTGCTGAGCGCCTTATCATGCACAGCCAAAAGCAAATTGGCAGGATTTATCCGCTCAGCAAACAGGATGAGCCGTTCGTGTGCCTGCAGGCGCAGCGACAATACATATTGGCTGTCCGTATTCCGGTACTGAGCGGCTTTAATTTTCAGGTAACGGTCCACATCGGTTTTAACGATATAATAAGCTGCCACCACAATAATAACCCCACTGCATGCAATCCGGGCAATATCAAAAATAATAGGTTCTACTTGCATTTGTATTGTTTGGATACGGTAATAAATTAGTCGCTGTAAAGGCAAAAGTGTGTAAATTATTTATATTTACATGATAAAAATAATACACCATGAGTAGTACAGTTGATACAGCGTTTGCACCGGTTACTTTCACGGAAGGAGCAGTAAAAGAACTGCTGAAACTAAAAGACCAGCAGGAAATATCTGAGGAATTTGGGTTACGCGTTGGGGTCGAGGGCGGTGGTTGCTCCGGGATGAGCTACGTTCTGGGCTTTGATCAGAAAAAGGAGGGCGATCAGGAGTTTATCATAGACGGAATTAAAGTGTTTATGCACAAGGCTCATCAGATGTACCTGTTAGGCATGCAGGTCGACTGGCAGGATGGGCTTAATTCAAGGGGATTCACATTCAGCAACCCAAATGCAAGCAGCACCTGCGGATGCGGTACCAGCTTCTCCGTTTAAAAAACATGTAACATATAAGCAGTCCCGTTGTCTTAACAGCGGGACTTTTTAGTTTTCGTCCCGCAAACAGCTTTTATCATCTCAGATGACCTATACCGAGAACATCAAGCTTGCCCTGCAGTCTATAAGCAGCAACCGGCTAAGAACATTACTGACAGCACTCATCATCGCCATCGGTTTATCGGCACTTGTAGGTATACTCACCACACTTGATGCGGTAAAGAAGAACATGACCGATACCTTTTCGAGCATGGGTTCAAACTCCTTCACCATCCGTAACCGGGGCACCGGCATACGCATAGGCGGGGGCGGAAAAAGACCAAAGCCTTTTCCACCCATCCGGTACGAACATGCCATCAGCTTCAAAGAACAGCTTAATGCCCCCGCCACAGTAGCCGTCAGCGTCTTTGCAACGGGCGGAGCTACGGTCAAACGCGGAGAAAACAAAACGAATCCGAACATCAACATTCAGGGGATCGACGAAAACGGACTGAACGCACAGGGTCTTAGCCTGGCCTCCGGCAGAAACTTCAGCATTAAAGAAGTAACCTCGGGCAACAACGTATGCATTATCGGCAAAGAAGTATCCGATAAACTGTTTCGTAACGAAGACCCGCTCGATAAAGTGATCAATGTAGGAAACAGCCGGCTGAAAGTTATCGGCATACTCGCATCTAAGGGTCAAAGCATGGGCTTCAGCGGCGACCGTGCCGTGTATATTCCGCTGCTCAAAGCAAAGCTGATTAACCCCAGCAGCAATCCATCGTACACCATCACCGTTACTGTGCCTAGAAATGACCAGATGGACAATGTCATTGGTGAAGCTACTGCACAGTTCCGGAATATCCGTAAAGTGAAGATCACTCAGCCCAACAATTTCGAGATCACCAAGAGTGATGCCATGGCACAAACGCTGTTTGAGAACCTGCGTTACGTTGTTTTGGGCGGCATTGCCATAGGCGGCATTACGCTCATAGGTGCGTCTATCGGACTCATGAACATTATGCTTGTATCCGTAACCGAGCGCACCCGGGAAATCGGACTTCGCAAAGCCATCGGTGCCAACCCAGCCGTTATCCGCAAGCAGTTTCTTATCGAAGCCGTGATCATCTGCCTCATTGGCGGTGCTTTCGGAATCCTTCTCGGCATATCCATCGGAAACCTCGTATCCTTAAGCATGGGCGGTACTTTCATTGTTCCCTGGAAGTGGATATCTATAGGTTTTGCCTTATGCGTGGGTGTAGGAATTATATCTGGATATTACCCCGCCAAAAAAGCCTCTAAACTTGATCCGGTAGAGGCGCTGCGGTATGAATAACATCCTTGTAAGGAGCAGCTTTCAGTAACAGCGCATTCATGTCGTCTTTCAGGTCATACTGAATGTCTTCATGAAGTTTTCGATAGCCTGCTAGCAGCGAAGCCACAGCTTTGATGAAATATATGCTTAGCTTCTCGTTGAACCGGGACATGGCGCTGAATCTCCCTACTTTGTAGTCGACCGGTATGTGCAGCAAAAGATGCAATTTCAGTTCAAAAGCCGACAATGCATCTTTAGTTACCTTAGCATGATGATTTACTGAGCTCATCAGTTTCCTGAACTGGGAAAGCGCGCTTTTGGGATCGCGCATCCCCTGGGCGGCTATCTGGCTTAGCACTTCATCTATGACAGAAGTTAGTGCCTCCTGCCTTAATGCAAGATCCTCTTCATTCTCAAGAAGCTTAAAATGCAGATGCTCTGTCAGCACCTTATCTTTTGCGATGAGACGCAGTAAAAGCTTATCCTTCTCCTTCTCCGGCAGCGCCTTTATCTCTTCCTTAAGCTCCTTATGCGCACTTAAAAGCATTTTTAAAATGGATTATCCCGGATATACTGCTCCCACTTCCAGGCCGAAGACATCATATCTTCAATACCAAGTTCAGCAGTCCAGCCCAGGTCTCTCGACGACTTCGACACATCACCCCAAACCTGTTCCACGTCACCTTCCCTTCTTGGCCCAATCTGGTAGTTTAGTTTCTGACCGGTAGATGCCTCGAAAGCATGAATAACCTCAAGCACAGAAGTACCCCGACCGGTACCAAGGTTAAATACCTCGTAGTTTTCAGCAGCACGCTTCTCTTCAAGTCGCCTTATCGCGGCCACATGAGCTTTAGCCAGATCCACCACATGGATATAATCCCGGATCGCCGAGCCATCGGGCGTGTTGTAATCGTTGCCATACACGGTAATAGGTCCGCGCTTACCAATGGCCGACTGCGTAATGAACGGCACCAGGTTTTGCGGTACACCTATCGGAAGCTCACCGATCAGGGCAGTTTCATGCGCGCCGACCGGGTTAAAATACCGCAGGGAAATGACCCTAAGCTCCTCACTAACCGCACAGGTCTCTCTCAGTATTTCTTCCGAAACCTGCTTGGTATTGCCATAGGGCGACTCCGCCCGTTTTACCGGCGCTTCCTCGGTAACCGGAAGTTCGTCTGGCTGTCCGTATACCGTACAAGAAGACGAAAACACCAGGTTCAGTGTGCTGTTATAGGCATTGATCAGGTTGATCAGTGAATAAAAGTTATTTTTGTAATATTTTAAAGGCTCGCGTACCGATTCACCCACAGCCTTAAAAGCCGCAAAATGGATCACCCCTGAGATGTCCCGGTGCGCTTCCGCGAAAGCATTCACAGCAGCCTCGTCACACAAATCCAGCGAGGCGAACTCCGGTCGCTTTCCCGTAATCGCTTCAATCTGGTCCAGCACCTTAGGGTGCGAGTTAGACAAGTTATCTATCACAACAACATCGTAGCCGGCATTGTACAGTTCAACCACCGTATGCGAACCAATGAAACCGGTACCCCCGGTTACCAAAATCTTAGACATCCAAATTATCGGTTATAAGTAGAAAAATCTTTGTGTTCAATATTTACGAGCGCTTCTTTGGGTAAAGACTTGAAGTATTCATAGGTGATCTTCAAACCCTCAGCCCTGCTCACTTTAGGCTCCCAGCCCAGTATCTCTTTAGCTTTTGTGATGTCCGGTCTGCGCTGTTTCGGATCATCCACCGGCAAGTCACGAAGCACAAGCTTTTGCTTGGTACCCGTCAGTTTAATGATCTCCTCGCCAAACTGCCTGATCGTAATCTCATCGGGGTTACCAATATTTACCGGCTGGGCATAATCACTCAGCAGCAAACGGTAAATTCCCTCAATAAGGTCATCCACATAACAGAAAGAACGCGTCTGTGAGCCGTCCCCAAACACCGTCAGGTCTTCGCCGCGCAAGGCCTGCCCGATAAAAGCCGGGAGCACCCGGCCATCGTTCAGCCGCATCCTTGGTCCGTAGGTATTAAATATCCTCACAATGCGCGTTTCCAGTCCGTGAAATGTATGGTAAGCCATCGTCATAGCCTCCTGAAAACGCTTCGCCTCATCGTAAACCCCTCTCGGGCCAACCGGATTCACATTGCCCCAGTACTCCTCAGGCTGCGGATTGACATTCGGGTCACCATACACCTCAGAAGTAGAAGCAATCAGCATCCGTGCATTCTTGTTCTTGGCAAGGCCAAGCAGGTTGTGCGTACCCAGCGAACCCACTTTAAGCGTCTGAATCGGGATTTTAAGGTAATCGATCGGACTGGCAGGTGATGCGAAATGCAGGATATAGTCCAGTTCGCCCGACACGTAGACGAACTTAGAAACGTCATGATGCGCAAACTCAAAATTCTCGAGCCCGAACAAATGTTCAATATTTCTAAGATCCCCGGTAATGAGGTTATCCATGCCGATCACATGGTAACCCTCGTTAATAAACCTGTCGCACAGGTGAGAGCCAAGAAAGCCCGCAGCACCAGTAATCAACACACGTTTTCTCCTCGATCCGTCAGCTATTTTCATCTTTTGATAATCAGTTTAACGATATTAAAGTATCTTCGGCTAAGATAACAAAAAACAACAAAATGCTTTGGCTATATAACATCTCCATTCAGCTTTACAGCCTGGCCCTGCGCTTGTTTTCTTTGTTCCATCCAAAAGCCAGATTACTTGCCCGGGGCAGAAAGCGTACCTTCCCTGAAATAGAACGCCGTTTAGACGGCAGCACTAAGCACATCTGGTTTCATTTCGCCTCGCTGGGCGAGTTTGAGCAAGGACGGCCGGTACTTGAAATGCTCAGGGAGCAACACCCTGAAAAGCCTGTGGTTATCACCTTCTTTTCACCCTCCGGATACGAAGTACGAAAGAATTACCCGAATGCGGAGGGCGTGTTCTACCTTCCCGCCGATACCGCGGCCAACGCCCGGAAGTTTGTAAGACTGGTGAACCCCGAAATCGCGGTGTTCACCAAATATGAATTCTGGTATCATTATTTCAGCGCACTGCACGCCCGGCAGATTCCACTCATCCTGATATCGTGCATCTTCCGGCCCAATCAAATATACTTTAAGTGGTACGGCGGATTCAACCGGAAGATTCTGCGTTTCGTCTCGCATTTCTTTATTCAGAACGTGGAAAGCGCCTTTCTGCTTCGCCGCATCAAAGTCAGCAATCTCACGCTGAGCGGCGACACACGATTTGATCGCGTAGCTCAGCTTGCAGATACGGCAGCGCAAATTCCTCTTGCAGCGCGTTTCTCTATGGGGCAACCTGTACTCGTTGCCGGAAGCACCTGGGAGGCCGATGAAAACCTGCTCTTCGAACTGGTTCAGGCATACCCCATATGGAAATTCATTATTGCGCCGCATGAGGTAGGAGCGGCTAATATCGGGCGACTGTTAAAACAGTTTCCGGCCAGCAAAACCTTTACCCAGCTTCAAGCTGAAGAATCTGTCGCGGAAAAACTGGACACGCAAGTGCTTATTATTGATAGCATCGGTATGCTGTCGTCACTCTACCGCTATGGAAATATTGCCTATATCGGGGGGGGCTTTGGCGCTGGTATTCACAATACGCTTGAAGCCGCAGCTTTCGGTCTCCCAATAATATTCGGACCTAAATACCAGAAATTTCAGGAAGCAAAAGACCTGATCAAGGCCGGGGCAGCCATAAGCATTCATGATGCAAACGACCTTAAACTGGCCTTTGAACACTTTATTCAGACACCCGAAGTCGGCGATACAGCAAAAACTTATGTAGAAGATAATACCGGTTCAACCAGACAAATCACCGGTCACCTGAAAACGCTGCTCAAGCCTTAACCATTCCGATCAGCGCATCCACAAAGCGCGGATCGTCGTTCAGGCTCTCCACAAGCTGCACATGCTCTCCGCCCAGGGCCTTGAATTCTTCGTGATATTCTACAGTGATCTCATAAATCGTCTCGAGGCAGTCGGCCACAAAAGCGGGACTAAACACCAGCAGGCGTTTCTTGCCTTCAGCGGCCAGTCGCTTTAAAACATCGGTGGTATAAGGCTGAACCCAGGGCTCCTTGCCCAAGCGCGACTGGAAGCAGACGGTATAACCGCTGCGCGGAATACCCAGCTTAGCCGCAATCAGACGGGCAGTAGCGTGACCCTGAGCAGAGTAGCAAAATTTATTCACCTCGGTGATCGTATCGCAGCAGCCCTCTTTCTTCAGGCAGTGCGAACCGGTGATATCGCATTTCAGCAACTGACGTTCCGGGAGTCCGTGAAAACTGAACAAAACATGGTCGTAAGTTTCCGGCTGATACTTTCGGGCGTTGTCGGCAAAGGTCTCAATAACCAGATTATTATCGTAAAAAGAATTCACGAAAGATATCTCCGGTATCGTTGGCCACACACTCACCTGCTCCATCACATTCTGAATCACTGATCCCGTACTTGCCGAAGCATATTGTGGAAACAAAGGAATAACCTTAATACTATCCACCAGGCCAGCCCTCAGCTTTTCAAGCGCAGCGCCAATGGAAGGGTTCTGGTACCGCATGGCGAGTTCAACCTGGTACTCATCGCCCAGCTTTTGCTGAACCAGATCGGCCTGTATTTTACTGTAATAAAGAAGCGGAGAACCGTTCTCGTCCCATATCTCCCGGTAAAGTTTGGCTGTTTTCGGACTTCTGAAAGGAACGATAATGCCCTTTACAAGCAGCGTCCTTTTAAAGGCGTTGATATCAATAACCCGACCGTCCATCAAAAACTGGTCGAGGTATTTACGCACGTCACTCACTTCCGGACTGTCCGGAGTTCCCAGGTTCACCAACAAAACACCCTTTTTTCCCATAATTGCGTGCGAATTTAAATTTTAAAGGCTATAAGAAGCTGTGTTAAAACAATAATTACTTTTTAATGATCGAGCAGGTAAGTTTTTACCTCCTCCATGAGCCACATCGGTGTGGAAGTAGCCCCGCAGATACCCACTTTGTCATGCGGATTGAACCAGGACATATCTATTTCTTCCCTATTCGAGATGAAATAAGTATTGGGATTGTATTTTTTGCAAACGTCGAAAAGCACCTTGCCATTGGAAGACTTCTTTCCGGACACGAATATGATCTTATCATAGTTCACCACAAACTTCTCCAGATCCGAATAACGGTTAGACACCTGTCTGCATATCGTATCATTGGCCTTCACATCATATCCCCGGTTCTGCAATTCCTCTTTGATCTGGTAGAATTTATCCGTGCTCTTGGTGGTCTGGCTATAAAGTGTAAACCGCTGAGGCAACTCCATTTGGTCAAGTTCAGCGATATCCTGGAAAACAATGGCCTTTCCGTCTGTCTGACCCTGCAGACCGATCACTTCGGCATGCCCGTGCTTGCCAAAAATAAGGATCTGCTCCTCCTCATCATGGGAGTTTTTGATCCGGTTCTGAAGTTTAAGCACTACCGGACAAGACGCATCAATCAGCGTAAGCTCATTTTCCAGGGCCAGCCTGTACGTATCCGGAGCCTCCCCATGCGCCCTTATCAGCACCTTTTCCCGGCGAAGCTCTTTCAACTTATCATGATCAATGATCCGCAAACCCTTGTCGGTCAGACGCTTTACCTCCTCATCGTTGTGCACGATATCGCCCAGGCAATACAAATGATCTTCATGATCCAGGATATCCTCTGCCATATCAATAGCATAAACCACCCCGAAGCAGAAACCTGAACCTTTATCAATGGTAACCGTCAAATCGTATTTCATGTGCAAATCAGCTGATGCTAACTACAAAAATAAAGAAAAAGAGTTTGATATCATTGAATACAGCATCATAACCTGCGGATATCTACATAAATACGACGAAGCAGTCGCCCTGCAAGCAAAAGCATCTGCAAAGGATGCAGCACCAGATTGAGCAGCGGGTTCTGCCTGGTCATAAACGACACCATGATCCTGCTGAGGAAGATCAATCCGAACGGCAAGGCCAGCAAGTTAAGATCCGATACCAGGCCCAACGCCACCGGTCCGCCAATGAGCAGCACCACATAGATAAGCGCTGCAAGCATATTATGACTCAGAAAACCATACATCCGCTCCCCTTGCTTCCCAGCATCGGCAAGCGGGGCTGAGTATGCGAACTTATTTGCGAGGAGTACTTCCGAGCGCTCGCCCTTACTGCTGGTCATGACCACACTGCGTTCCAGACCCGGCGAAATAGGTAGCCTTACGTACCTGGCCAAACGAAGCGGGAAGAGATTGAGCAGCATAAAATCACTTAACGGATCATATAAGTAGTCGCGCCAACGCCTTAACGACCGGCGGGGAACTAAGGACAGAGAACCTAAACCGAACAATTTCATGCGGTACAGCATGTTGTTGATCAAGCCTTTCTGAATCAGGATATCTGCGTCGAGGGTAAGCGTATAGCCGGCCCGCGTTTGCGGCTCCACCTGCTCATCCGGAGCATTGCGCACCACTACCTCTATATGCTGATAGTCCTGCTCACGGATTGAAGCCAGCAGCTTTTCCGGCGAGGCAGACGAACCATAATTACGTATCACGATAAGCACATGGTCGGTAAAGTGCCGGCCGTAATAGCCTAGTCTGGGGTTCGACAAAAAATTAAATAGCGTTACTGAGAATCTCAGCACGAGGAATAATAATGCGATATATAGGAAAAGGATCAACTCAGATACACTCTATCCTCCTCGCCTTCCACATCCATAACCACATCCACATGTTCTTTAAGTACAGTAGCCAATTGCAGGCCAACGTAATCGGTAGCAATAGGAAATATTTTATGGCTACGGTCTACCAGCACTACCGTGCGGATCTTCTTATGAGGCGTATTCAGAAAAACACCTAAGCCATAGGCCAGCGTCTTGCCGCTGTTCAGCACATCATCCACCAGGATAATGACCTTGTCCTTCCATTGCGTTTCATCCAGGTCGGTCGCCGCTACAAGCTTACTGTTGTACCGGTCCAGATCAATTTTCAGCAAAGTAATTTTTAAAGAAGATATCTCAGAAAGTACCTTTTGCAGGCGCTGTGCCAGCTTGTACCCGCGTTCCCAGATACCCGCAAGCACTACTTCTTCCTCCTCCAGGTTATCTTCCAGGATCTGATAAGCAATGCGGTTAATTTTTTGCTGTATCTGCGTTTTATTAAGAATCAGTAATTGAGAATCTGCCATGCTTTTTACGTTTATGCGCAATACAAAAGAACGATTTTCGGCAGTATTATCAAACACCCCGGCAACGAATTGAGGGGCCTCAGCCTTTATTTCGTTTTATAAGGATAAAAGATAAAGTTTGCACCCTCAGGTACGATCACAAAAACACACATAAAAGCCTTTGGATCCTTATAGTTCTTCAAAAACAACGCTTTTTTTTCGGCCGCAATAATGCCCTTCTCTACAAACTCCTCAAAAGTAGAAGCCTGTATGGTCCAGCCTGTATTCAGTTCCGTGCGGTCCAGGATCACCTCACCAATACTCACGGTATGCTGGTGCGCAATAAAGATCGGCTGTGCAGATATGCCTTCAACCATAATATCGACAGCCACTTCGCGGATGGAAGGAGCATAAAACTCCAGATCCTTTTCCAGGCTTACCAAGGGACTCACCGGCTTAGCCTCCGGCTTGTTCTGTTCCGGCTGCTGCGGAAGTAATTCTTCTAAATCCATGTCTTAACCATTTACCGCTGCTCCCTTTAAACGAAGCAACACCACATTTTCTACATGCTGCGTATGCGGGAACATATCTACCGGCTTAATCCGCAGCACCTCATATTTCCCCGTCAGCAAGGCCAGGTCTCTCGCCTGGGTAGCCGCATTACAACTCACATACACAATCCGCTCGGCCTCCATCTCCAGCAGGCGCTCCACCACATCAGCATGCATGCCCGCCCTCGGCGGATCCGTGATCACCACATCAGGCCTACCATGCTGCGCAATAAAATCGCGCGTCAGGATGTCTTTCATATCGCCTGCATAAAACAAGGTATTGCCGATGCCGTTCAGTTCGGAATTGAACTTCGCATCCTCAATGGCTGTTGGCACATACTCAATACCCACTACCTGCCGCACACTGCGTGCCACAAAGTTGGCTATCGTTCCGGCGCCGGTATACAGATCGTATACCAGCTCGTCGCCTTTAAAGCCGGCAAACTCCTTCGTGATTTTGTACAATTCAAAAGCCTGCTCAGAGTTGGTCTGGTAAAAAGACTTCGGCCCTATCTTAAATCGAAGTCCGTCCATCTCCTCAAAAATATAGTCACGCCCCGCATAGGTAATCACCTCCTGATCGAAGATCGTATCATTTCTTTTCTGATTGACGATATACAGCAGCGAAGTGATTTCAGGGAAACGCGCCTGAAGAAAAGCCATCAGTGCCTCGATCTGTTCCTGCTCCACATAGGCAAACACCACGGCCACCATAATTTCACCTGTGGACGAAGTACGGATAATCAGGTTACGCAGGTTGCCCTCATGATTGCGGAGGTCATAAAAACTAAGTTTATGCGCCAGCGCATAATCGCGCACCGCATTCCTGATATCATTTGAGGGCTCTGCCTGCAGATAGCAATGCTGAATATCCAGAATCTTATCAAAGCGTAGCGGCACGTGAAAACCCAGGGCATTCATCTCCAATTCAGGAGTCGGACCATCATAACCTTCGGTGCGCTCTGTCATATCCTGTTTGTCAAGCCAGCGCTTATTAGAGAATGTATACTCCAGCTTGTTGCGGTAATAGGTATTCTGCGCCGAACCCAATATGGGCTCCATCGCCGAAGTATCTATTTTACCCAGACGCTGCAAGGCAGCCTCCACATTTTTCTGCTTAAACTTCAGCTGCGCATCATAACCCATGTGCTGCCATTTGCAGCCCCCGCAGGTACCAAAATGCAAACAGAAGGCAGGCATACGCAGATCAGAGGCTTTTGCCAACCGCTCTATAACACCCTCGGCAAAATTCTTTTTCTTTTTCGTCAGCCGTACATCAACCACATCGCCGGGAACAGCCCGTTCCACGAAAACCACCAGTTCATCAGCCTTTGCCACACCCTTACCTTCTTCCGCAATATCAATAATGCTAAGATTGGGAATGATGGTTACCGTTCCCGATTTTCTGTTTCTACTCATTATCCGGCAAATTTAGCCAAAACAACGGAGCAATTATGAAATAAAAATAAACTAGAGCGCGGCCTTGACCAGGAAGGGCAGCATCTCCTTCTGAAAGCTCACGAAATTCTTACGCACGTCGGCATCGCTCACCGAGGTAAAGGCGAAGGAGAACACGATGCTTTTGCTTGCCTTGAGCAAGAAAGCGAGCCCCTCTTTTCTCGAAGGATTATGTTTAAAATGGTCAAGTTCAAGATAAGCCGAAAGGAGAAGCGACTCCAACTGGTCGGAAAGATGTTTCAGAAACTCCTGCGAGTTGGCATTCTCCCGCACAAAGTCCCAGCCAATAAACTCATTGCACACCGTATAGGTCAGCCGGCAGGTCTTCATCACCAATGCCTTCAGATGCTCTTCCTCATTGGCAAACTGCACCTTGTTCTGCAAAATCTCCCGCAGGTTCAGGTCAAGATAGTTCATCAAAATGGCATCCAGGATCTGCACTTTGCTTTCGAAGTACTTATACATCGTTGCCTTGGCTATACGCGCCTTCCGTGCAATTTCGTTGACACTGGTTTTATGATAACCGTATTTCCTGAAAAGCTCTTTCGCAGCCCTGATAATACTTTCTTTAATTTTATCCGGTTCCATCAGTTACGCACGTTTATCATCTGTCCGCCCAGCAGCACGGTTCTGTATTTTTTTAAATATTTAACGGCTGGTGCCTTTTGCGGACTGCCGTCCGTCAGCAAAAACTTAGCCCCTGTACATGGGTCGGTAGCCGTCACGCCGCTTTCGTCGGGCGACACCTGGCAGCCCTCCTGCGGGTTCACAGAACTGCAGCGGTCGAACGCCACATACTCCCCGCCGATCGCTACGATCATCAGCCCCTTTACGCCCTGATTAGGCACCAGCACCACATTATTCACCTTTTTCAGGTTAAACTCCTGTATGGTAATATTGAAATTTACCGGAACCTCCGGAATATAGTTTTCTGCCTTTCCGCAACTGCACAGCAGCGCCAGACCTAAGAAAACCATACCCCATGCCCGGTTCATCAAATTAAAGCCGATTTATATTGCTTAAGGAAACGCACATCGTTCTCAGAGAACAAGCGCAGATCCTTAATCTCAAACTTCAGGTTCGCGATACGTTCTATACCCATGCCAAAAGCAAAACCGCTGTATTTATTGCTGTCTATACCGCAGTTTTCCAGCACGTTGGGATCAACCATCCCGCAGCCCAATATCTCTACCCAGCCGCTTTGCTTGCACATCTGACAGCCATCGCCTTTGCAGATTGTACAGGATATATCCATCTCCGCAGAAGGTTCCGTAAAAGGAAAATAAGAAGGGCGGAAACGTACCTTGGTACCTTCACCGTACAACTCCTGAACGAAATAGAACAAGGTCTGTTTCAGATCAGCGAACGACACGTTTTCGTCTACATACAGCCCCTCCACCTGATGGAAAAAGCAATGTGCCCTGGCTGAAATAGCCTCGTTGCGATATACCCGCCCAGGCATAATAGCGCGGAAAGGTGGCTTGCCCGATTCCATCATACGCACCTGCACAGATGAGGTATGCGTACGCAAGGCGATATCCCCCTTGCCATCGTCTTCTCCCGGCTTCGCTTTGCGGATAAAGAACGTATCCTGCATGTCGCGCGCCGGATGCTCCTCCGGAAAGTTCAACGCAGAGAAGTTATGCCAGTCGTCTTCGATCTCCGGCCCTTCGGCCACCACAAACCCAAGCTTGTTAAAGATCTCCACGATCTCCCGGCGTACCAGGGCCAGCGGGTGTCGCGTACCCAGTTCGAAACCCTCTCCGGGCAGTGTCAGGTCCATGTCGGCCGACTTCCCGGTATCCACCGCGCTGCTGCTGTCTTTAAGTTCCGCATACTTAGCCTCGGCAAGCTGTTTAAACTCATTTAAGACCTTACCAAGTGTACGCTTTTCTTCGGGTGAAACCGCTTTAAACGCATCGAACAAATCCTTAATGATCCCTTTCGTTCCCAAAAACCTGATCCGGAACTGCTCCAGTTCGTCTGCATTGTTCGTCGTAAAGGCCGAAACCTCCGAAGTATATTGTGTTATCTTATCTTGCAACATGGGGTCAAATATACGCTTTTACAATCCTATATCACGCCTAAAGCCTTACCAACCTTGGTAAAGGCAGCAATAGCCTTATCCAGGTGATGCTGCTCATGCGCTGCAGAAAGCTGCACCCTGATCCGGGCCTTGCCCTGCCCAACTACCGGATAGTAAAAACCGATGACATAAATGCCCTCTTCCAGCATCTTTGCGGCAAACTCCTGCGCCAGTTTGGCATCATAAAGCATCACGGGAACAATCGGGTGAACACCCTCTTTAATATCGAAACCAGCAGCTTTCATGTTTTCGCGGAAATATTGTGTATTGCGTTCCAGCTTATCGCGCAGATCAGTCGTCTCGCTCAGCAGGTCGAGCACCGCCACAGAAGCACCCGCAATGGCTGGAGCCAGGGTGTTGGAGAACAGGTACGGCCGTGACCGCTGCCTGAGCATATCAATAATTTCCTTTTTTCCCGATGTGAAACCGCCTGAGGCACCACCCAATGCCTTACCCAGCGTACCGGTGATGATATCTACCCGGTCCATCACGTTGAAATGCTCGTGGGTACCGCGACCAGTCTTGCCAATAAAACCTGTACAATGCGACTCATCGATCATGACCAGCGCCTCATATTTGTCGGCCAGGTCGCAGATCTTATCCAACGGTGCAATAACACCGTCCATCGAAAAAGCACCATCGGTAACGATAATGCGGTGACGCGCATCTTTCGCTGCGATCAGCTGCTGCTCCAGGTCGGCCATGTCCGCATTCTTGTAGCGGAAACGCTTTGCTTTGCACAGACGCACACCGTCGATGATCGACGCGTGGTTCAGTTCATCAGAAATGATCGCGTCCTGATCGCCAAACAAAGGTTCAAATACCCCGCCGTTTGCGTCGAATGCCGCAGCATACAAAATCGTATCTTCTGTACCGAGAAACTCCGAAAGCTTAGCCTCAAGCTCCTTATGCACATCCTGCGTACCGCAGATGAACCGCACGGACGACATACCGTATCCATATTGATCGATCGCCTTCTTGGCGGCCTCGATCACAGCCGGGTGTGATGAAAGTCCCAGATAATTATTTGCACAAAAATTTACGACTTCCTGACCGGTACTGACCTTGATATCGGCGCCCTGAGGGGTTACAATAATACGCTCGCGCTTATATAGACCGTCTTTTTCTATTTGTTCAAGTTCCTGTTGCAGTGCAGGCTGTAAAGTTTTGTACATAATAAGTTGTTTTTTGTTGGCGGCAAAGTTATGAAATTATACCTTTAGGTGGTACTGTCAGCGCAGCGTCATCAAACTTTAATCAAATATTACTGTTACCTTGTTAATGAAACACATCTGTACCGCACTTTTTTGCTTTTTTATTACCATCGGAGCGCTTGCCCAGCAATTTAAACTTAGCGGATACATCACCGATGACGCCGGGAAACCCGTACCTTTTGCATCCGTGTACATCCGGAACACGACCAAAGGCACCTCCGCTAATGTCGACGGCTATTACAGTTTTACCATACCTGCAGGAACCAGCACCATCGTTTACAAAGCCATAGGCTATAAGCCTGTAGAAAAAGCGCTCAATCTGAGCGGCAACCATACCGAAAACACCGTACTGAAGGAAGAAAGTTACAGTCTTGCGGGGGTTACCATACGGAGCGATGGTCGCGATCCCGCCTACCGGATCATCAGGCAGGCCATCAGAAGACGGCTGGAGCATAAGACAGAGGTTAAAAGTTATACGGCCGATGTCTACATTAAAGGTGCCCAGAAGCTTGTAGGCGCTCCAAAAAAGTTCTTTGGCCGCGATATTCAGAAAACGCTCGACCTGGATACCAACCGCAAGGGCATTATCTACCTTTCGGAGTCGACCTCCAAACTGGCTTTTGAGCGACCAAACAAGATCCATGAAGAAATGATCTCCTCGAAGGTTGCGGGTCAGAACAATGCTTTCAGCTTTAACAAGGCTTCCGACCTGATGGTCAATTTCTACGAGAATGTGGTGATGGAGAACATCCTGAGCGCAAGAGGATTTGTGTCGCCCATAGCCGAGGATGCCATGCTCTATTACCGTTATAAATTGTTGGGTACCACCACAGAAAATGGTGCCACGGTCAATAAGATCCAAATCATCCCCAGGCGTGAACACGACCCGGTTTTCAGGGGCGTTGTTTATATCCACGACGAAACCTACCACTTGCTTAGCGCCGATGTGTATCTGACAAAAAGCACCGGAATAAACCTGCTCGACACGCTCAACATCTCTCAGCAGTTTCTGCAGAGCGGCAAGACCTATATGCCCTCCAGCATCAACCTGCAATTCAGCGGCGATGTACTCGGCTTCCAGTTCCAGGGCTACTATATAGGAGTGTACAGCAATTATGATATTGACCCGGAACTGCCCAAGGGGTATTTCAATGGAGAGCTGCTTCGCGTAACCAAGTCGGTCAACAAGAAAGACTCCTCCTTCTGGAACATGGCCCGGCCTATACCGCTTACCGCAGAAGAGCGGGCCGATTACCGGCGTAAAGACAGCATTGCGGCATATCGCAACTCCGACCGCTATCTGGATTCTGTAGAACGGGCGGGCAACAAATTCAATGCACTTAAGTTTGTGGTGGCCGGCCATACCATCAGCAACCGCCGGAAGGAGTCTACCCTCCGTTTCGATCCGCTTTACAAGTCTATTTTCTATAATACAGTGGAGGGCGTTACGCTGCGGCATGGGGTTACGTATACCAAGCAGTTGGAAGACTGGCGCTATCTGACTTTACGGCCTGAGCTTCGCTATGGCTTTTCTAACGAAACCCTAACCGGGAGTCTCACAGCTACCTACCACTACAAGCCCGAGAAGCGTGCAAGTTTAAGTGTGAGCGCGGGAACCGGGATATACGACCTCAATAACTTTGGTTCCATGAGCCTGTTTGGCAACAGCATCAACTCCCTGTTCTTCGAGACCAACTTCTCTAAATTCTATAAAAAAGCCTTCGCGAATGTGTCGACCACCAGGGAATTGTTTAACGGTTTTCAAGCAACCTTAATGGCCGATTTCTCGGAAAACTACAACCTGGTGAATACCACACGCTTTAAGATCAAGGACCTGAAGGGGGAAACCTTTACCTCCAACAACCCTTTTACGCCCGACTCAGAAACGCCGCTTTTTCCAACATATAACGCCTTTAACCTAAGCGCTACCTTAAGTTACACGATCGGGCAGACCTATATCACCCGCCCCGAAGGGAAGTTTTATCAACCAGCTAGATACCCCGTTATCGACCTCCACTATCGCAAAGCGGTTAAGGGCATATTGGACAGCGAGGTAGAGTACGACCTGCTGGCGCTGGAGGTTTCACAAAACCGCATCCGGACAGGCATGTTTGGCTATTCCTCTTTCGTTGTTGGCGTAGGAAAGTTCCTGAACCGGAACACCATCTACTACCCCGAGTTTAAGCATTTCAGGGGCAACAACAGTTTACTGGGACAACCCGATCTGCGCAAGTTTCTTTTCCTCGATTTTTACCTGTACAGCACCGATCAGCAGTATGCGGAACTGCATTACGAACATAATTTCAGCGGAATGCTCAGCAATAAAATGCCATTCCTGCGCAAACTTAAACTTGAGGAATTTATCGGCGCCGGCTATCTCACCCAGCCCGTGAAACGCAACTACACTGAGTTCTATTTTGGCTTGCAGCGACTCATCCTGCGTGTGGCCTATGGCTTTGCTTACGACGGCAATAAGAAAGTCGACCACGGCTTCAGGCTTTCGTACGGCTTCTAACTCTTTAAAATAAAAAATCCCTTGCCTACCGTCAGACAAGGGATTTTTTGCGTCTTATTAATACGAGCTCCGAGTACTCCTTAGATGCTTAGTTTCTTTTTGATATCAGCAGGGATACCTTTTTTATGCAGTAGAAATGCTGTGGTCTTATACTTCACGAAGTTCTTGGTAACGTACAAATAACCCTTATAGTCGTTTGTAGCACCCCACGAGTTTTTCACCACATAGTACTCTTTACCGTTCTGATCTTTCGCAATACCAGTGATCTGCATACCATGATCGTCGGTTGTCTTATATTGATCAAAAGCTTCCTGGCGCATATCTACGGTGATTTCCCTTTCAGGCTTCGGCCCGTTAAACAGATTTTTCTGCTCCTCGCCGCTCATGTTTTCGATTTCCTTTTCAGGAACGAAAGCGATACCGTTTTTCCAGCTGAAATATTTCTCGCTTACGTCGGTAGCCCAGGCTACAGTGTAGCCGCCTTTCAATGCGTTATCTATGATCTTAGTGATATCGTCCATAGGTACATTATATACCTGATCGAACGACCAGTTGTCCGGAACCATCAGAACAGCCTTGGTGTAATACGGCGAGGTATTGAAAGAAGAAAGCTCCACATAGTCGGCCGGATTGATGCCTACCACCTCTTTCGCAAAAGTCTGCGGCGTATACTCCTTACCTTCAAAAGTGAATTTCTCAGGAACTGCACCCATGCAAGAATCGATGGTGCGGATATATCTTGCTTTCCAGGTGGCGTCAAACTTACCGTCAGGTGCGTTAACCGCCTTTTCCAGGATCGCCTTGGTCAGCTTGTTCATACGGTCGGACGAGCCAGGGCTGCCATAATCATTACCATTATATACTTCCTGTGGCAATGCACCATATTTAGCAAACATGTTGATTACGTCGTGACAAGCACCGCCGTCGCCCAAAGTAAGCGCGCCGTGCATACGTACATAATTCATCCCTTTTTCGATGTAGGCGTTTCTTGCCGTGAACAAGTCGGCCAGATCCACAGGCTTTTTACCCATACGGATCATTTCCGACTCCAGGAAAGAGTTGGTGCTGTAGCTCCAGCAGGTACCCGATGATTTCTGGTTCTTTACCGAAGTCGCTTCGGTGCTCACTACCGGTGTGAAAGTAAAACTGTTTTTGCTGGCCTCGCTTTGGTTGTTTTTAAGCGAATTTACCAGGTTGTCTTGCGCAAAGCCCGAACCAGCGGCCAACAGCAATGCTGCGCCTACCCAGGCAGATTTCATAAAGTTTGTAGTCATTTGTATGTTTAACAGTTAGTTTGTTGATTTATAAACGCAGCAAACTTAATAATAATCTTGCACATCAAACAGATCTGCAATAATGTTACATCTGCCCTGAGTTACCACTGTCGCACTTGACCATTCTCTACCAGCAGCACCGCAGAAAACACCCGGTCGGGGTCTAATGCTGCTGCCGTCTGCGTTATGACCCTTTTATCGCGCTTTACCCGCTTGTTGAACAGCGTTTTTCCCTGATATGTCACTTTCACCTTTTTATCGAGGTTTAGCAGTTCATCGTTCAGGTAGATCAGCAAAGCCGGGTGTGTATTGTGTTCGATCTGTACCGTATTCCCCGAAACAGAAACCGTAGCCAGAGCGCCGGCTTTTCCCTTTCCGCGTGGTGCGCCCAGCCAGTAAAACTGATCGCGCAGCACATCATCCTGCTGCCAGGACACCCGCGAAGGCAAAGTTTTTCTGCGGAAAGAAGCCAGCCATGGCATGGCAACTGTATCCTTTCTGTTCATCCAATGCGGCATATCCGGATAAATCTCCACCTCATGGATAAAATCTCCCGGATTGGCTGCAGCCAGGCTATCCAGTTTTTTGCCCCATACCGCGGCCAGCTCATTACGCTTGTAAGCCGCGTCTTTACCACCCATGTAGATGGCAAAAGGCAGGTTGCGGAGATTAATGGCCGCAGCGTCGCCGGGGTGACCCGCCATCATGGCTGCAGCAGCCCAGTAGGGCGCTAAGCGAGGGGCAAGCTGAAAAGTGCCGTCGCCCCCCGCCGAATAACCCGTAATATAAATCTTATTCGGATTTACGTCCTCCATTAGCATCGCCGCCTTAATCACTTCCGTAAACAGGGTGTCTATATGCTCCTGATGCCACAGGTTCCAGGTATCTGTAGGTGCCCTTGGTGCCAGATAGATACCCTCTTTCGGGGTATACAGCCCAATTTGATTCTTCCACTGCTGATCATTGGCTGCAGCGGTAGTGCCCCCACCCCCATGCATCGAGATATAAAGGCTCCGCCCATCCGCAGGCTTCTCGCCCAATACCCGGTACTGAAACTTAAGGGTATATTCCCCATTGCGTGCCACCTTCTGTTGCCACACAGATGCCAGATGCACCTTCTGAAGCGCCCGCTGCTTCTCCAGCTCGGCCGCGGCGAACTGCTCCGCCTCGCCTTTTTTAAGTTGAGCAAG
This sequence comes from Pedobacter deserti, assembly GCF_024436415.1. Classification (GTDB taxonomy): domain Bacteria; phylum Bacteroidota; class Bacteroidia; order Sphingobacteriales; family Sphingobacteriaceae; genus Pedobacter; species Pedobacter faecalis. Next base: position 28,297 of record NZ_JAFMZQ010000001.1, read on the forward strand.
CAGGCTTATCGGAGACAGCGAAAACAACATCACTATGGCCACGCACAGGCACGGCAAGGAGGAAATACGGAAAGACATCATACGAGCTGGAGTTTAATGGCCTAAAATAAACAATTAAAGCCCGTATTATAAAATCAAAGCACCGGCATATACCGTGTCGCCCGTCCTTCCACCGTCCGCGGAATCAAAGTTCATGTAACAATGCAGGGTAAAGCCCGCAAGGTACCGTGGCACCAGCACGTCGCAAGCACAGGCACGACGGTTTACCACATGAACACTGCTGACTCCTGCATTCCTTTCCGGAGAATAAATCAGGAAAGTACCCCGGTCGGCATACTGGCAGTTGGGCGACTGCGGCTGCGCTGCCCAGGTAAACCTGAGCTTGCGCATATGACCGGTACCCTCATCGGCCAGCGCCGTAACCTGCACCCCGCAGGGTATGGACACCGGTCCGCGACTGTAAACCAGCCGTGTATAATCCAGATAGTCTTCCTTGAAAACCCGCGGGTAGTTGTAAGAAAACGCCGTGCCTATTATCTCTTTGCCCTTGGCGGCCGACTTAAAACCCGCCGCAACCAGATCGGCATTCCTATGAAGAAAACGGCCTAATTCCGCGAAACGTTCCTGTTGCTCAAGCTGTATTTCGGTGGGTTTCGCTTTACTCCGCTTATGAAGCCCGGTCATAACATTTCTGCGCTTGCCACGGCGACCGATCACCACTCCAGCCTTTTTAAAAAAAGTGCCGAGCAATCCATTATTTACAATAGCCATGTGCTTACAGATTAAAGTTACCCAGATACGTGCTATTGGCCGTCGCCTTACGGTCGGCCGATACGAACGATATATACACTTCCATATAGCTTCCCTGAAGTGCATCCGGAATCACCAGCAGATCTCTGCCCGCTTCACGCCTGTTCCCGAACAAACTGAGATAGCTACCCTCTGTTTCAGGAAAGTACGCCAGCATCATGACCTGGTCCGAACTGCGCTCCCAGGAGAGTTCTGTATCTGCGGCCCAGCTGAATTCCAGTCCGGCAGACACCTGCATCACTGCCGGATCCTGCGCAGGTAAAAGCGTACCCTGACTGACCCTCAGCCGATCGTAAGCGACCGTAGCATTCGGATAATCTCCCTGAAGGGCATTCCTGCGGTTGTAGCTCATCGCTTCATTAAAACAATTTAAATCTTTCCCTACAATCTCCGGCGCAAAGCCCACGTTAATAAACGGAAGCAGTTTGCTCAGGAGCGGACTCATTAGCTCTACCTGCTGTCGCGATGCCAACTGCTTTTCCGTCGGCGGATTTAAATTCACCCCTATTGTCCGTGCAATATTTTTTCCCTTCCGGGTATAGTAGACCAAATTGCCTACCTTCCCGGTTACCTCCCCGTGGAGGCCATTTTTAATAATACCCATGGTTTTTTTAATAGATTGTTAATTTCCCACAATACTGGGGATTTTTGGTAAATATAACCAAAAAGCCTTTAACTGGCCAAGTACATGTTCGGGAAAATTAAAAATATTCTTTTGATAATCAACAATAAAACCTCCGACCTACATGACCATTGCGTTATGTTTGGGAGGGGTTTGGAATACCCCCTGGGGTATATCAAACCCCTCCCAAACCCCAGCCAATCATAAATCAATTCTCCTGATATAAGAAGCTTTATAAATAGTTACGATATAAAATTGCCGTGCTTATCCCGAACAAGGAGAGCACTGTGGTAAATGCAATGAAATTCCTACATTCGGGTAAGATGAAGAAACTGGTAGTATTAACGGGCGCTGGCATCAGCGCAGAAAGCGGATTAAAAACGTTCAGAGACTCTGACGGGCTGTGGGAAGGCTACGACATTGAAGAAGTAGCTACGCCCGAAGGCTGGAGGCGAAATCCGGAACTGGTACAGCGTTTTTATAACGAGCGGCGCAAATCGGTGCTGGAGGCGCAACCGAATGCCGCGCATCTGGCCCTGGCCGCAATGCAGGAGCATTTTGAGGTACAGATTATTACACAGAATATTGACGACCTGCACGAGCGCGCGGGCTCAAAAAATGTATTGCATCTTCACGGACTCATCACCATGTCGCAGTCGGACGCCGATGCCAGCCTGACTTACCCTATTGATGGCTGGGAAATTAAGATGACCGACCTGTGTGAATACGGCAAGCCCTTGCGCCCGCATGTCGTTTGGTTTAGCGAAAACGTCCCTAACCTCCTGCCTGCAGCGGAACTATGCGCCGAGGCCGACGTTTTTGCTGTGATCGGCACATCACTGGCGGTGTACCCGGCAGCGGGACTTACCGACTATGTGCCTTATGATATCCCTAAATATGTGGTCGACCGCAAAGTACCTTACATTAGCGGCGACTATATCAAGATTGAAGCTCCGGCGACCGTTGGTGTTCCGCGACTGGCGGAGTTACTGCTTTCGTAGCTCTGGATTTTTTCCAAATAAAGCCGTCTAGAACATAGTGTGTCATTTGCGGCAGGGCCAGAAGGGGAACAAGCAGTGCCAGCACATCCTTTTCATGTATAGCGGGAAGAAAGGAAAATATCCCGAATACCGATGCGTTTTCCCGCCAAACAAATCCGTCCCACAAACCTTCCTCTAAATAAGCGAATAAAATAATTGAGCCGATAAAGAACAGTAAGCCGTACCGTGTGGAGGTCGCGTTCTGTAAAGGGCCCGATTCTGAGCGGGGCCTGACTTTTTGTTTCTCAAAAAACCATATAAGCGCCATGTAGGGAATTCCATGAGATATTACGTTGAGCATTGTAAAGGCCATATCGCCATTAAAATAGACGATACCAAAGTACCAGGAAAGAAAAGTTCCTGCTATGACAAGATTTCGGGGAATATTGATTTCCGAATACCGAAAGATAATGAGGCCCTCCTTTAAAAAATAAATCAGGATGACCGCAAGATATAAGACAAAAGAGATTTCCCGCAATGGGGCGGAGTTGAAATACAGGAAGTCGCCGGCGATAAACCAGTTGAAGTTGCGGTCGGCCGACAGATGCCAATAAAGCAGCGGATAAAGGGTGGCTGTATAAATTGCCACCTTGTCGACCGCCTCAAAGAACATTCCATTGTTTTCCTTTCTGGAATAAAGGCGCATGATGCCATACTGCTGGCGTACAAAGTGAAAGACCGCAAGGTAGGCGAGAATCCGCCAAAACCACATATCATTTGCATGATAAAGCAGCACAGCCATAACATAGCAAGCCAAAGGAACGGTAAGGAGCAGGTTTCGCCTGGTGCCCATGCCAGCGGGGTTAAAGTAAGTGCGGTATAGTGTTGAATAAACATGAGCCACGTCGATAAACACCACCAGGATTACCCAATAAAGCACCGGCATACCTGCCGCGTTTTGAAATTTTGCTGGCATAAGGCTTACAATAAGCAGCGACAAAAAGGGTGGCGACAATATAAAGATACTGTCGGACAACGGCGAGTTGAGCCATGGCTGCTTAGGCATTTCGTGTAGCCAACAGCTCCTTCGCTGCGCGTATTCCCTGATGAAATCCCTCCTCAAACAAGGAAATCCCGCTCAGGTCGGTGTGACCAAAAAAAACTTTTCCGCCAATATGCTGCCTTGCTTTCCGGCGATCTTCTCCCCAGATGTAGCCCGTGGTCGGACTCACCATACCATGGCCCCACACCCAAACATCTATCCGCATTATCAAGCGAGTAATACCGGGGTGCATGTATTCCATTTCCGGTATAATTATGTCCAGCCACTGCTCGTATGTCCGCGCGTATGCCGCAAGGCGGGCTACGCGTGGACTTTGCTTGCATAAGGGCAGATAAAACGTCAGCACCTTTGGTCCGGCAGACATACCGGGCTGCTGATGTCCGGCGTATACATAGCCGACGGAGGGCTTACCAAACGGCACATTGTCCCACGACGGCGGACCGGATGGCAGATCCTGAACAGTAATGTTGGCGACCATCCAGGGTGCATAGGTGATCTTAGCCGCATCGAAGGGCCGGGATATTCCTTCGAGAATACGGTTATTTACAAACTGCGGCGTTGCCATGATGACTTGATCAGCTATTATGTTGACCGTGCTGGCTGTTTTAAGGTCATACACGAGGGCTTGCACCTTGCCATCAGTCCCGAAGCTTATCTTGTGGGTCATAAACGACGTTTTGATATGCTTATCAAGCTTTTCACGTAGTTTACGGATCAGCCAGCCGTTTCCCTCCGGCCAGGTGAGTACAGCTCCCTGATCGGCATTGGCCGCGCGGCCCTTGTGACCCGAAAAGTAATTCAGCCCGGCCCAAGCAGATATATGATCCAAGGTAAGACCGTAGTCGTCTTTACAGCAATACTCGAGGTACCACAGAAGATACGGCGATTGGTAGCCTTCCCGTTTGAGATAATCTGCAAAGGAAATGGTATCGAGCTTACGAAAGGCCGGATCATCAGACGACTGGTCTACCGGTATATAAAATGCATATTTGCCGTCTGATCCCCGTGCATCCCGAAGCTGGTCGGCCAGATTTAAAAACTTATTTATCTCTAAGGTATCGCCTGGATTCACACCGAAGCGCGGAATCAGTCCATCCTGCCATTGCCCGTTAATAAGCAACCGCTCTTCAGGATCGAAACAAAGGTAAAATTCGTTATATAAAGGCAGACCGTTCTGATAGCCGGTGATAACACCCGACTCTTCCAGAAATTGCAGCAGTTCTTGATCGTCATTATTGGCAATGGTGATGTAGTGCGCGCCGAGGGGATAACGAGAAACACGGTTCTGCTGATGATGGGCATTGCCGCCAACGTGATCTTCAAGTTCCAGGATTACAAAGTTTGACATCCCCTGCTTCTGGAGCCAGCGCCCTGCGGAAAGACCGGATACGCCCGCTCCAACTACGAGGACATCGACCTCCTGACTTCCTGTGGCGGGGGGCAACGGCGACTTGTCCCGGAGCATGTGACCCGCACGGGCATCGGGCCCGCCCAAGCCTCCGGAAATATGCTTATATTTTTGTGTCTGTCCTGTGATCTTGCCCATGCAGCCGTTGAGCATTACCGCGCCAACAGCCAGGGCGGCTTGCATCAAGAATCTTTTTCTGCTGATCGGCTCCCTCATTTTACTGATAGGTAACGGCGCCCCATTCTTCTTCAAAATATTTGACAAGGGCCTGGTTGTTCAATTTATTTACATCCGTTTGCACTTTTTTCATGTCATCAGGAAAATGCATCATCTGTGCAAGTGTAGAAGTCGACACAAACCGCAGATTTGGGGGAAACGCTGAGGGTAGCCTATATGCTGGCTGCATGGTGGCAAGAATGTATCCCCATTCGCCGAAAGAAGGAACGTAGTTATGATATGGAACAGTAAAAAAACCAACGGACCGCAGGGTCTCGTCGATGCACCAGAATGATTTCGGGGCTACGTAGGGCGAGGTTGACTGCACTACAACCGCCGCGTTCGGTGCAGCCACGTTACGGAGCTCCCTGTAGAAAGTGTTGGTGTATAATTTACCTACGGCGTAGTTGGAAGGATCTGGGAAGTCGACGACTATAAAATCATATTTTTTTGCGGCTGATCTGATCCAGGTAAACGCATCACCATTGACTACGGTAACGCGGGGCGACAACAGCGATGACTGGTTCAGTTCAGTGAGCATCAAATTTGACCGAAACAAGGATGTCATGCCGGGATCGAGATCTACGAGGGTGATATCTTCCACGTTGGGATACTTAAGTATTTCACGCACGGCCAGTCCGTCGCCTCCGCCCATTACCAGAACATGCCTCGCCTGCGGTAAGGCTGCCAGTCCGGGGTGAACAAGCGCCTCATGATAGCGGTACTCGTCGTCGGCACTGAACTGAAGATTTCCATTCAGGTAAAGTTTTAAAACTTTACCGCGTTTAGTGAGTACAATACGCTGATAAGAAGTGCTTTTTGAATAAATAATGGTGTCGTTATAGCTCAGACTCTCTGCATAACTGGTTATCTGCGCAGCCATTACAAAACCCGCCAGCAACGCAAGCAGAGAAACCACAGATGCGGTTTTAAGATAACCCGGTCGGCTTATCTCTTTCTGAAATGCAAAACATACCAGTAAGGCGACGCCTACATTCAGCATGCCAAAGAGAAATGATGTTTTCACCAGTCCGAGATATGGTATAAGCAGCAGCGGAAAAATAATGGATGCAAGCAGCGCTCCAATGTAATCGAAAGTAAAAACGCGGGAAACCAGGTCTTTAAATTCATACCGGTCTTTGAGAATTCGCATAAGCAGTGGTATCTCGAGCCCTACAAGTATTCCGGTAATACCCACGAGGCTGTACAGGATAATTCGGAAGGAGGCCGCACTCTCAAAAACCAGGTAAAGGATGCTGGAACTGACGCCGCCAACCAGACCTACCAAAATTTCAATCTGGATAAACCAGAATAGGATATTCTTCTCGAAATACCTGGACATCCATGATCCGATGCCCATGGAAAAAAGATAAAGCCCGATGATGATGGAAAACTGGGTAACGGAATCTCCCAGCAGGTAACTGGCCAGTGTACCGGCGATTAACTCATAGATGAGTCCGCAGGTGGCAACAACGAATACGGACAGCAGTAATAATATGGGTAGTTTATTACTCATTGTTAACCTGGCTATCCATGGATAGATGAGCTTACAATCATCGCTATCGCTATAATAAACGCTGCAAAAACAACAGCCAGTGCCATATTCCGCTTCTCAAGAATTTCTTTCCAGAGATTCTCAGGGGTGATCTTTTCAATGATCCAGAATGAAATAAGCAGGATAAAGATACCAAGGAATGAGTACAGCACTGAGGCTACTACATATTTGATGTTAATTAATTCGTATAAGCTCATATTTTATAATTATTTATGATGAAACCTGTTTCCGTGTCCATATGTCCGGACGCTGCTGGGTTCGCTGTTTCGCCGGAGATTTTCCTGCCAGGCCGCCCGCCCCACATAGGAGGCGTAGACATAGGATACCACAACCATGGCGATGAAAACAATGTAAATGTATTTTATAGTCAACTTCATTATCCCTGGCTAAAAGGTGAGTAATTACTGTTAGACCAGCGCCGCTTTTCAAAGTAGTAAGCGCGTATAAGATTGGTGATAGGAACGATACTGATCAGCAGTACGGCAACGAATATATTCCGCCACATGACGGGGTTTGCGGTAACACGAATATCGACAGCACCATTCCGTATATCCCCGCCTGCGGCATAAACGTTGAGATGGTACTTACCTTCGGGTATCTCCGAAATCATCATTGCTGCCACCCGGCTACCCTCCGACCAGTGCTCACCGCCTTCATAACCCTGATAGAACTCTATGCCTTTGGTCACCTCCCAGGATTGATTGCTGGCCTCGTTGACCAACACGATGGTCGCTTCAAGCCAGTTATTATCTAGCATGGAACTGACCTCCATTTCAAGTGCGGATGAGCCATGAATCTCGAAAGAAGAAGTCACGAACGGGTTGAACTCATTAACCGGCTTTACACTATCGGCCATGAGATAGTATGTTTTATCAAGGAGCGTACGTTCAGGCCTTAACGAGCTAATCAAAAATTCCGATACAAAAATGAACATCGCCGCGATAAGCGCGATCTTTATTGTCCACGACCAGCTTTCATATCCTTTGGATGGCTGGTTGGAGACGACGCCCTCTTTGCTTGGAAAATCATTAATATCCAATTTGAACGCCTCAGCTATAACCTGAGGCTCTGTATACTCCCCATTATAGTACTGCGTCTTACCATGAAGTCCCTTTTCCGTTTCCTGGGATATGACGAAGGGTGGAGATATAAATTCAGATATATGTATTTTTTCGCCCCGAATGTCCCAGTCAAATTCGCCGATCATGGCGATAATTGCAGGTGTGTACTTATGGAAGAGCTTATACTGCGTTGAGCCGCCCTGATAAGAGAGCGTTTTTCCGGACTGAACCATGCTTTCCAACTCAGGTTGAAAGTTGGCTCCTAAGATGAGATTCCAATGGCCGTCGAACTCAGAAAGGAAAGCATAGCCCTTCTCATAATGGTAAAGGATATATTCGCGCCATCTATAGAGGGGATCGTTTTCACGTTTTTCTATGTAGGCAATCACCTTAAACCGGTAACCTTTTAAGACACCTTCGCTTCCGATGGGTATTAAAGGCGTTTGCGCCTTCTTTCTGGCTTTGTATATCACTTCGGGCGTCTCACCTGAAAACCTGATGTAGGCGGCGCATGACCCACAGGCGCAGTATTCGCTGCCTTGCGGATCGTATAGCGTGATTGTTGCCCGGCACGTTGGGCATTCGAAGGTTTCGGGCACTGGAAAAGAAGAGAGTGAGAGGCTGGCCATATTATCGTATCAATTCTGACTTTCCATACTCATGTCCTTCAAAAAAAAGAAGCACCGCTTCGTAGATTATCCTGACCTTTTCGGAATTATCACGTCTGTAATTGGAGAGAAACACGTCGAAGGTCGCTCTCCCAAACTCCGGCCAGGTGTGAATAGACATATGTGATTCGGACAGGCAGACCACTGCGGTAAACCCTCCGCCCGGGAAGTCATGGTACACCTCCCCGACCTTAACCAGTCCATACGCATCGATCAGTTCATCAAAGCGTTGCTTGCATGCGACATGTTTTAAGAGATATTCTTCCTTTTTGCTAGTAAACTCCGAGAGGATATGCAGGCCCGGCTGGTAAGTCATTGTTGAAAGCATTAATTCAAACTCAAAAATAATAAAGTTTTATTTAGTTCAAAGATTCAACTTCGCACTGACCTTGTTACCATAGAAGCGTGACGTTAATACCCTCCGGACTATTATCGAACCCCAGATGCAATGTACGGGAAGCCGCATGCCAGTTATGTTTTGCACCGGAAAGTTCCGCGCCTGAGGCATTGGTAACCTTTACGCTACGTGGCTCGGCCGGCAACAATACTCGCATGCTGTTGATGGTGTTGGCCGGACTCTTACAGGTGAAGCTATAGGTCTTGTTTCCTGTCTCCTCATTGTACACACGTGCCGCAGCAGCCAGTACCTGGGGCTTGTTCTTATCCGCGACTCTGTTCAGATTGTATAGAAACGCTTGCTCGCCGGGTTTCACTACCTTTTCGGTTAGCACAGGAAGCTCTGGATCGAAAAGATCGATGACGAGTCCTTTGACGGTATGAGGCTCCGTGTTCACACTTTCATCCATGACGGCAACGATATCATAGGGCCCTCTTTGCAGAAAAAGGTTGTTTTTAAAGTCCAGTTTACCGGCCCTGGCTTCCTGTTCAAATGCCTGCTTCACAGTGTTCAGAAAGACTGCATCGCCATTGGCTTCCATAGCAAATTCCTTAGGGTTCTTTCTAATCACGTACACCGCTCCTTTACCTGCTTTGAAATACTGGGCGTTATTGTGGTTGTCTGCCGCAGCGCCGGTCTGTGCAGGCTGAATGCCGAGCAGCTTAAAGAGGTGGTCGGACGGCGCCTTGAAAGCATTGCCCTTGGTATTCCACCATTCCATGACGCTTTGGTAGGGGTCGTTATCGCGACCGCAGTACACGAGTACACCACCCGCTTTAACCCATTCGGCTAAATGTTCATGTGCCGCCGCAGCATCGGGCTTCATGTTGGCATAGCTCATGATAAGCACTTTGATGTCTTTAAGTGTGTTCCTGAAGGCCAGGTTTTCCATATGTACGGTTTGTACCGGCACTCCGTTTTTGAGCAGCGGCAAGGTTTGTCCGTAAAAATTAGAGAAGCGCGGATCGCTGTACCCGGCGTGTTCGGGAAACTGCTGGAACATGAGGCTGTTGCCCATCAGTACACCGATGGCATTGGTGCCGTTGACACGGTTGGCCGACAAAGGCATGTGGTTTAGCGCGTTGACCATCACCTGCATCTGGGTAGAATAGTATTTCGGGATCAGCACTTCCTCCTCGCTGTTGGCCAGCCGGTACGGGCGGGTATAAATGCGCTCAGGCCATGGCATCACCTCATAGTCGGCGACCATAGGATATAGCAGCTTGGCGGTGAAGGTGGCCTGGTAGTTCAGTTTATAGTCTAACCAGTCCTTCGGCCTGTCTTCAATCGGATCGGTCAGGAAAAACACTTTACGCCCGGTTGGCGCGGTCATGGACACCATAGATCCATATTCCAGGAAAGCGTTTTCAAACACGCGCTCCCTGACCTTGCCTTTATAAAAGTTCGGTTCACGCGAAGTGCCGGTCCACACCTGTGCAATATACCCATCTATACTCTTTAATGAAGCCAGACTGGCTTCGGGACTGACGATTCGCCAGGAGGCGTAGTTGACCAGCGAGTGTGTGGGAATATATACTTTGACGTCGAGCCCTTTACTTTTGCCGTAGGACTTGGCATATTCGGATACTTCTTTAATCGCATTATAATAAAGCTGGTACTTGAGCTTTTGCGAGAGATAGGTGTTCTCGGGTGATTCATGCTGCGGGCGCCAGTCGAAGCCATAAAACTTTTTCCATTCCTGCTTGAAAACCTCACTGTATCCGGCCCTTGCCCAAAACTCAGGCTCCTCGAGATGAATTGCCGTGATGCCGGCATCGATCACCTTTTTTACAACCGCAGTTTTCATATAGTCGATATAGGAGGCCACAGGTACGATGTAAGGCACCACATCCTTATCGTGCCAGATGATTTCGCCGTTGCGTTCTACCTGCCCAATGTCCTGATGGTTCTTGCCATCCCATTTACCGAGGAAGTAGTCCTGATAACCGCCCCAGGCTATGCCTGTCATAAAATGCGTCTGATAGCCGCGGTCGCGCCACGATTTAACACGCTCTTCGAAAGTCATTCCCCGGCGGTCGCCCGCCCCATACACAATGGCAATGTCCGACCGCACGTCAATTTCTGGTCGCCATGCACTGCCGGTTTGAAATGCTGTTTTTTCCGCAGGTTTCGGATTGGTTTGAGCCACTGCATGCCTCATTAGGATGGGCATGGACGCAGCAAGGCATAAAGAAAAGAGTTTGGTGTTCATGGTCTATCTGGTTACAGTTGTGTTGCCTAAAAATAGTATTTAAAAATAGGATTGCGATTTTTTTTATATTTGCAGCGCATTAAACGCCGTTTGCAGCGGTATCAATGGATTTATGACCACTTATCAGACTTTACTTTACTACTGCTATACGCCTATAGCAGAGGCGGAGCAGTTCGCCGCGGACCATCTTGCTTTTTGTAAATCATTAAACCTTACAGGCCGTATTATTGTGGCCGACGAGGGGCTGAACGGTACCGTTTCGGGTACGCGGGAGGCTTGTGAGGCGTACATGAGCGCCATTAAGGCCGATGAGCGATTTGCGAAAACAGATTTCAAGATAGACGATGTGCCCGAGCCTTCCTTTATCAAAATGCACTGCCGTTATAAGGCGGAGATTGTGCATTCGGGCCTGCGCGACCCGAACATTATTGACCCGAATAAACAAACGGGCAAACATCTGGAACCTGCCGAGTTTCGGGATATGATAGACCGCGACGATGTTGTGGTGCTGGATGTGCGTTCGAATTATGAGCACAATCTGGGCCGGTTTAAGAATGCGGTTACGCTGGATATTGAGAACTTCAGGGATTTTCCGGCTAAGATCAATGAGCTGGCGCAGTATAAGGACAAAAAGGTGCTGACCTATTGCACCGGCGGTATTAAATGCGAAAAAGCTTCTGCCCTGCTGCTTCACCATGGGTTTAAAGATGTGTACCAGTTGCACGGCGGCATCATTAAGTATGGGAAGGAAGTTGGCGGAGAGGATTTTGAAGGCAAATGCTATGTGTTTGACAACCGCGTGGCGGTAGACGTAAATACGGTGAACCCAAAGGTGGTTTCTACATGCTATAACTGCGGCAAAACTACGCCTAAGATGATCAACTGCGCCAACCCGGAATGCAACGAGCACATTACGCAATGTGATGAGTGCGGCGAGGCCTTGCAGGGATGCTGTTCGGAAGCATGTACCACGAATCCGCGTAAAAGAAAATACGATGGAACGGGGTATTATGTGAAGGTACCGCAGCCGGTTGCCGCGAAGTAATACGGGGACTGAAACAGGTATAAATACAATGCCGGTTTCTAAACAACTCTTCTGTTCATCTGTTTATAGTTAGCGGGCATTCTGCCGGGCCTAACCCGGTTTGCCCGTCTATTTTTCACTAAAACTAACTTAAACAGCATGAAAAGAATCCCTACTAAGCTTTCTGTTTTTGTATTCCTTTTACTTTTGTTTGCCGGAACTGCCTCAGCGCAGAACATCACCATTACCGGTACGGTGATTGATGCGGCCGATAAGAGTCCGCTACCCGGTGTGGGCGTATTGGTAAAGGGAACACAGATCGGAACTACGACAAGTTCATCGGGTGCATACAGTATTAACGCACCTGCAGACGCAACGCTCGTTTTTACTTACATCGGTTTTACCACGCAGGAAGTGGCTGTGGGCAACCGGACAACGATCAATATCACACTGGCCGAATCGGCCCAGGACCTGGAGGCCGTGGTGGTTGTGGGTTACGGTACGCAGAGAAGGCGCGACGTGACGGGGTCTATTTCGACGGTGAGCGGAGATGAACTGGCTAACAGACCAGCCACTAACCCGATATCATCTCTTCAAGGCCGTGTGGCGGGGCTCACGGTCGTCAACTCCGGGAGTGCAGGTGAAACACCTACAGTTCGTATTAGAGGTGTAAACAGTACAAACAGTGCAAACCCTATATATGTGGTTGACGGCATTATCCAGGATAACATCGACTACCTTAATCCGGGCGACATAGAAAGCATAGATTTATTACGCGACCCATCCTCCATCGCTATATACGGATTGCGAGGCGCCAATGGGGTAATTGCCGTGACTACAAGAAAAGCTGCAAGGGGAAAGACTACCGTTAATTTACAAAGCCAGGTTGGTTTACAACATGTCTCGAAAAGAATTGGCGTTGCAAATGCCCAGGAGTTCCAGCGCTTGTATAACACTCAGCTGGCAAACCTGAATGCTGCGCCTTTCGACTTCTCAAATTATACGGGTAATACAAACTGGCAGGACTTGATTCTTCGGAGCGCAGCTACGACAACGAATACACTTACCATCTCGAACGGAGGTGAAAAGAGTAGTACACTCATAAGTCTTGGCTATAATAATCAGGAGGGCGTCGTAAAGTACAATAATTTCAAGAAGTACATTGCCCGAATAAACGAAGAAATAAACGTTACCAATGGCATCAAACTGGGGGCAAATCTTACCGGTTTCCATTGGAACAGAAATCCCTCATCAAATGCCCTGTTAAACAACGCAATTTGGGCCGCTCCGGTTGTTCCGGTCAGAGAAGGAGATTTGTATTATGCGATGCCCTCGTTTCAACGCGCTCAAGTGGGAAACCCTGTTGCTGCGCTTGACCGGAATAACAGAACTTCAATAGAAAGAGGATACCGTTTTACAGGGAGTCTTTTCGGAGAGATCAAATTCCTGGATAATTTTACCTGGCGATCCACTGTTTATACCGACTTGGGCTTTAATAACGTCCGGGGATATTCGCCCCTGCCTTTCTCTTTTATTAATGTTGGCGAGAACGGCAATCCCAATCAGGTAACTTTTGACGAAACGGTCAACACTAGCGTTCGACAATCCGCTGATGAGTTTCGCCGATATCAACAAGATCACACATTAACGTATGACAAAGACTTTGAAAACGGGCATCGTTTAACGGGTGTAATAGGATTTACCACTGTGTCAACATCGCAAACACTATTAAATGCATCAAGAACAGACACCACATTGAATGTACCTAACAACCCCAATTATTGGTACCTGGGTGTGGTAAATTTAAATAATGTGCTCTCCAACGGCGGCAGTGGCGCTGCGGAATCTAACGCCGGTGCCTTTGCCAGATTGAGCTATAGCTTCCAAAACAAGTACCTTTTAAACGCAACCATAAGAAGGGACGGCAGCTCTAAGTTCGCTCCGGAAAATAGGTGGGGTACATTTGGAAGTGTAGGACTAGGCTGGGTACTCAGCGAGGAAGACTTCTTTAAGACTGCTATAAGCGGCATTGAGTTCATGAAGATTCGCGGAGCCTGGGGCAGGCTTGGCAATTCAAATATAAGTGGTAACAATCTTTATCAGGCCGGGTTGTCTGTATCATCGACTGCTGTGTTTGGAGATAACGTTTATGGTGCGGTACAGCCTGCTTATACCCCTGACCCTAATCTGCATTTTGAAATTGTACAAGGAATTGATCTGGGCCTCGACATACGGGCGCTGGACTCAAGGTTTAATACAGAACTGAACCTGTACAACAAAACCACTAATGGTATTTTAACGACTTTCCCACTTCCCGGGGGCTTGCCTTCTTACTTCACCAATTTGGGCAAGATAACAAATAAGGGTATTGAAGTGAACATGGGTTGGAATGATGCTATTGGCGAGAATATTACCTATGGCGTTTCAGGTAACTTCAGTTATAATAAGAACATTGTTAATTCCCTCGGAAATGCCACTAATTTCCAAATTTTAGGAAACGGCGGCATCAATGTTACGGAAAGCGGGCGGTCGATAGGGTACTTCTTTGGTTACCGACAAGCCGGGATATACCAGTCGGCCGAGGATATCGCTCAGAGACCTGCTCTGTCAAACTCGAGGCCTGGTGACATCGCTTATGAAGATACGAACGGTGACGGAACAATAACCACGGCCGACCGAGTATATCTTGGAACCCCATTCCCTCCATATAGCTTTGGTCTAAACTTATCTTTTGGTTACAGGGGTTTTGATGCCCTTATTGAAGGGCAGGGCGTAGCTGGAAATCATATTTACACACAGCGAAGAACCGCACAGTTTGCCGTACTAAACTATGAGAGCAACCGGCTGAACGCGTGGACCGGTCCCGGCACAAGCAACACCGAACCAATTCTAGATAACACTCGAGGTAACAACTATTTATTCAGCACCTATTTTCTGGAGCCTGGCGATTACTTCCGCCTTAGGACTGTTCAGTTGGGCTACACTTTCGATAAGAATACCTTTTCAAAAATAGGCATTCAGAATGCGAGGATTTTTGTAAGTGCTCAAAACCTGGCAACGTGGACCAAGGTTAGCGGATATTCGCCTGAGGCCCAAATCGGCAATATTACTGCAGGTGGTGCTGATAACGGGGTATATCCGGTTCCAGCGATATACTCACTCGGGTTAAACGTAAACTTTTAAAGAATCTGTTAATAGCAAATATCATGAAAACCATAAACAATATATACAGATACATTTCCCTGGTGATTGTTATCTTTAGTTGCTTCTCGATGGCAGGTTGCAGGAAATTTTTGGACACGCAGAAACAGGGTGAATATACGGAAGAGGACTATCCATATCCTGGCGGCGCGGGGCCCTATGATACCTTTGTTTTCAGTGCTTATAATTTCCTGAGAGATTACAATGTGCATGCCGACGCATTCATCGTTGCCACCAGCATCCGCAGCGATGATGCTGATAAAGGAAGTACACCTTCGGATGGCGGAGCGGATGTTATCAACATGGACAACTTTCCTGTACTTCCAACAAGTGGCCGGGCCAATTCTTTGTGGACGGCATATTATACCTTGATTAACCGGTGCAATACGGCCATTGATCAGATCAGGAACAACGCGGATATTGAAGCTCCCGATGCGGTGAAAGATAGATCGGAAGCGGAAGTCAGATTTATAAGAGGATATGGTTATTTTATGCTGGTTCGCCTTTTTGGAAGGGTCCCGATTATCGAAAAAGTGCTGGATGTTTCGCAGACTAACGTGCCACAAAGCGAGTCGGCACAGGTGTATGCTTTTATTGAGGAAGACCTTAGATTCGCCGCATCCAACCTGCCACCAAGCTGGGAACCCCGCTTCATCGGACGCATTACAAGTGGAGCGGCGAATGGAATGCTGGCAAAAGTATACCTGACACAGCAAAAATGGAGCGCAGCAATGAGTGCCGCCAGCCTAGTCATGAATTCAGGTCAATACGACCTTAGTACACCGTACGAGAGGATTTTCAGTGAAGCAGGTGAAAACAGCAGAGAATCCGTATTTGAAGTTCAGGCAACATCAAGTGCCACGGTACCCACTGACAACGGCGTTCAATATGCCAACATACAGGGTGTCAGGGGAACCGGGGATTTCAATATGGGGTGGGGATGGAATACACCTAGTGAGCAGTTGGAAGCCGCGTATGAGCCAAACGATCCGCGGAGAAATCGCACCATCCTCTACACAGTGGTGAACGGTGAACCTGGCGTTAGCTTATATGGTGAACGTTTTCCTGCGGGGTTACCCAATCCAAGATATAACAACAAGGTTTACACCAACCCGTCCTACCGGTCGCTTTACCGAAACCGCGGCGGGTGGTGGATGAACGTGCGCATCCTCAGATATGCCGATATAGTTCTGATGTATGCTGAGGCGGCCAATGAGGTGGGAGGACAGCAAAATATCGCCAATGCGGTTGAGGCCCTCAATTCTGTCAGACGGCGGGCCCGAGGCTCTAATCCCGGAATCCTGCCCGATATTGTTACTACTGATCAAACTGTAGCTCGGGAAGCGATCCGCCATGAACGGAGAATCGAGCTGGCGATGGAGCATGAGCGTTTTTTTGATATAGTAAGATGGGGTATCGCTGAGGAAGTACTGCATGCGGCAGGAAAAACTGCATTTGATGAGGACCGCGACGGATTACTACCAATACCTCAAACACAAATTGACTTAAGTAAAGGCGTATTAACACAAAATCCTTATTATAATAATTAGATCTGGCGTATTAATATTCTAAATTAGCAGTTCAGCAAGATTTAAACGTGAGCAAATACTTAAAAACAATACCTCTGTTACCGTTACTATTTTTACTGACGGCGGCAATTGCCCAGCAAAAGCAGTCAGGTAAGATCCCCGTTTCGATAAAAATCGATAAAAACCTGACGGACGAACAACTGCTTGACTTGGTTCAGCGGCAGACGTTCAGGTACTTCTGGGATTTTGCGCATCCGGTGAGCAATATGGCGCGCGAGCGTAGCAATAAGTCGTTCAGTTACGGACATGAGGTGGTAACTACCGGCGGGACGGGCTTTGGGGTGATGGCTGTTGTTGTGGCTACCGAACGGCAATGGATTGCCCGGGATACGGCCGCGCGGTTTTTGCTGAAGATGGTAAAGTTTCTGGGCAAGGCGGATGCGTATCACGGTGTGTTTGCGCATTGGCTGGATGGGGCCACCGGAAAGACGATCCCGTTCAGCCGTAAGGATGATGGGGCGGATCTGGTGGAGAGTTCTTTCCTGTTCCAGGGCCTGCTTACGGCTCAGCGGTACTTTAATGCCAATACGCCTGCAGAAAATGAACTTCGCGGCCGTATCAATTCCTTGTGGAACGATATTGAATGGGACTGGTTTACCCGCGAGGGCCAGGACGTTTTGTACTGGCACTGGAGTCCGAATAACGGCTGGGCGATGAATTTCCCGCTAAGGGGCTTCAATGAAGCATTGATTACCTATGTGCTTGCGGCTTCTTCTACGCGTTATCCGGTCCCTGCTTCGGTGTATCATAACGGCTGGGCGCAGAGTAATTTCTTTAAGAATGGCCGGGAGTTTTATGGACATAAGCTGCCGCTTGGGTTTGATTACGGCGGACCGCTGTTCTTTTCTCATTACTCGTTTCTGGGATTGGATCCACGCGGGCTCAAGGACAGGTATGCCGACTATTGGGAGCAGAACAGAAACCATACACTGATAAACCGTGCGTACGTACTGGAAAATCCGAAGAAGTATAAGGGCTATGGGGCCAACAGTTGGGGATTGACGGCCAGCGACAGCTGGCAGGGTTATGCTGCGCACTCCCCTACTGAAGATCATGGGGTGATCACGCCTACGGCGGCATTGTCTGCCTTCCCCTACACGCCGGAGTATTCTATGCAGGCGCTGAAGCATTTCTATTTTGATCTGGGCGATAAGCTCTGGACTGAATACGGTTTTGTGGATGCGTTCAGCGAGCATCATAACTGGTATGCAAAATCACACCTGGCTATAGACCAGGGACCGATCATTGTGATGATAGAAAATTACCGGACGGGGCTGCTGTGGAAGCTTTTCATGAGTCACCCGGACGTGCAGGGCGGATTAAGGAAACTTGGCTTTACGAGTCCGGCGCTGAAATAATTGATATATTGGGTATCTAAATTTTGAATATGCATATGAAACTAAAACTGGCAGCGCTGTTTGTGCTGTTTACCACCGGGCTTTTTGCCCAAAACCGACCCTTTTGGAATGAAATCCAGCAGTTCCGGAAATCAGACAGTGTGTCGATGCCCGCGCCTAACGGGATCGTGTTCGTTGGAAGTTCTTCGCTCCGGATGTGGACAGATCTGGGGTCGGTTTATAAAGATTATCAGGCCATCAACCGGGGCTTCGGAGGTTCAACGCTTCAGCAGGCCAATATGTATATAGACGATCTTGTACTTAAATATAAACCCCGGCAGGTGGTGATTTACAGCGGTGAGAACGATATTGCAGAGGGCGCTACGGGCGAAGAGACCTATAAGAGGTTTGTGACATTTTATGAGAATCTGCGTACGGGCTTGCCTAAGGCGCATGTCCTGTATGTTTCGATGAAGCTTAGTCCTTCGCGTACTAAGTTTGCCGACGAGATGATCAAGGGAAATGAAATGATCAGGGCTTATCTGAAGAAACAGAAAAATGCTAAGTATGTGGATATTAACCCTGCGATGAAAGACAAGGCGGGCAACCTGCGGCCTGAACTTTTTAAGTCGGACATGCTTCATATGCAGCAGGCCGGATATGATATTTGGATTAAAGAAATTACGCCTTATTTGAAAAAGAAATAATCGCAGCTATGAAAAATACACGCCTGTACCTTCCGATTTTGCTTTTGGCCGGCCTGACCAGCACGGCCCAGATGAAAAAGCCATCTGCCGCTGATGCTAAGATGAACGCATTCATAAGCGGCCTGATGTCTAAAATGACTATAGATGAAAAGATTGGTCAGCTAAACCTGCTTACTGGCGGTGAGGCTACCACAGGTTCGGTTGTGAGTACGGGGGTGGAAGAAAAGATTAGAAAAGGTCAGGTGGGCGGCATGTTCAGTATGACGACACCGGCGCGTATACGCCGGGTACAGGAAATTGCGGTAACGCAGACCCGGATGAAGATCCCGATCATTTTCGGTCAGGATGTGATCCACGGTTATAAAACAACCTTTCCTATTCCGCTTGCACTGTCCTGCACATGGAATTTACCTATGATTCAGGAAACAGCACGCATTGCCGCAGTGGAGGCTACGGCCGATGGCCTGAACTGGACGTTCTCACCAATGGTAGACATATCGAGAGACCCGCGCTGGGGACGCATCTCTGAAGGCTCGGGCGAAGACACCTACCTGGGTTCGCAGATCGCGAAGGCTATGGTGCGCGGATATCAGGGCGATGACCTTGCAAAGTATAATACGATGATGGCCTGCGTGAAGCATTTTGCACTATACGGAGCTGCCGAAGCGGGCCGCGATTATAATGTGACGGACATGAGTCTGGACCGGATGTATAACGAGTATCTTCCGCCGTACAGGGCAGCCATCAACGCGGGTGCGGGCAGTGTGATGACATCGTTCAACGATATCAATGGTGTGCCTGCTACGGCCAACAAATGGCTGATGACAGACGTGCTGAGAAAACAATGGGGCTTTAAAGGTTTTGTGGTAACGGATTATACGGCAGTGAATGAGTTGATTGAACACGGACTGGGTGATTTGCAAACGGTATCTGCCCTTTCATTGAAAGCCGGTGTAGAAATGGATATGGTTGGAGAAGGATTTCTGACCACCTTGAAGAAGTCGCTCAACGAAGGAAAGGTGACCAGGCAGCAGATAGACAATGCATGCAGACTGGTACTGGAGGCTAAATATAAGCTTGGGTTGTTTGATGACCCTTTCCGTTATTGTAATGAAGAGCGTGCAAAAACAGAGATATTGAAACCTGAACATCTGAGATTTGCCCGCGAGGTGGCTGCGGAATCTTTTGTATTGTTGAAAAACGATAACCAGCTGCTGCCTTTGAAAAAAAGCGGTACGATCGCTTTGATTGGCCCGCTGGCCAACACAGGTGCGAACATGCCGGGTACATGGAGTGTAAACAGTGATCTGGCCAATACCAAATCGCTGCTGCAGGGTATGCAGGATGTTTTGGGCGATCAGGTGAAGATATTGCACAGCATGGGCGCCAATCTGTTATCTGATGCGGAGTATCAGAAACGTGCGACCATGTTTGGAAGGGACATCGCAAGGGATGAGCGCCCGGAACAGGAGATTATAAATGATGCGCTTTCAGTAGCGAAAAAAGCTGATGTGATCGTTGCCGCCCTTGGAGAGAGTTCTGAGATGAGCGGTGAATCTTCGAGCAGGACGAACCTGGATATACCCGATACGCAGAAACGCCTGCTGGAAGCTTTACTGAAGACTGGCAAACCGGTGGTGCTGGTGCTCTTTGCCGGAAGACCACTTACGCTGAGCTGGGAGCAAAAGCATGTGCCTGCCATCCTTAATGTATGGTTTGGAGGTACGGAGACGGGACATGCGGTCGCAGATGTGCTGTTTGGCGATGTCAATCCTTCGGGCAAACTGACCGCAACCTTCCCTCAGAACGTAGGACAAATACCGCTTTATTACAGCCATAAGAATACGGGCAGACCACTGCCTGAAGGTGGCTGGTTTTCTAAGTTCAGATCGAACTATCTGGATGTGACCAATGAGCCTCTGTATCCTTTTGGCTATGGGTTAAGTTATACAAGTTTTGCGTACAGTGACCTCGTGCTGAATGGGAAATCTTTTAAACGGGGTGGCGCACTAACCGCCAGCGTAACAGTCAAGAACACCGGTGCCAGGGAAGGCAAGGAAGTGGTGCAGCTGTATCTCCGGGATATGGTGGGCAGTTCGACCCGGCCGGTTAAGGAGCTGAAAGGTTTTCAGAAGATCAGTCTGAAACCGGGCGAGTCTAAGCAAGTCAGCTTCCGTATTACCGAAGAAGATCTGAAGTTTTATAATAAAGATCTGAAGTTTGCTGCAGAGCCGGGTGCGTTTAAGGTATTCATTGGCAGCAGTTCGAAAGACAACCTGCAGGCTGACTTCAATTTCGTGCTTTAAACTGATTGCTGTTCTTTTTATATTAGTTGTATGATAAGATCTAAATTATTGACAGCGCTCGTGATAGCTTTGACTGGTTTTGCCGCGAAGGCACAGGATTTTAATAAGTACGACCGCGACAGCTTTGTGAAACGCAAAGACACCATTCAGTATCGTATTCTCTTTCCAGAGCAGTTTGATGCACAAAAGCAATATCCTATCGTGTTTTTCCTTCACGGCTCGGGAGAACGGGGCAGCGATAATCAGAAGCAGCTGACGCATGGCGGGAAACTTTTCCTGCAGGATAAAGTGAGAAAGGAATTTCCGGCGATTGTGGTATTTCCGCAATGCAGTAGTGACAGCTTTTGGGCAAACGCAGATTTCAGTACAGATGCTAAAGGCAAAAGGCAGCGTATTTTTAAGACGGGTGGCAAGCCAACAAAATCAATGCGGGCGCTGCTTGGCATGATTGACAATTTGCTCGATAAGCCTTACGTAAACCGGGATCAAGTGTATGTAGGCGGCTTATCGATGGGCGGAATGGGCACGTATGAATTACTAAGAAGAAAGCGTAAGACTTTTGCAGCGGCTTTTGCGATATGCGGAGGCGACAATGTGGCGAATGTTCGAAAATACAATCATACACCGTTATGGATATTTCATGGGGAGAAGGATGATGTGGTACCTGTGGCTCTTTCTACTGCAATTGCGGATCAGTTGAGGGTGCTGGGTGTGGAACCGAAGATTACTTTATATCCGAACGATAATCATAACAGCTGGGATTCCGCATTTGCAGAACCCGAGCTGTTGCCATGGTTGTTTTCAAACAAAAAATAAGGTGTTTTTGCCTGTTAGGCTGTTGGCTACTCGGCCATGTTATGGTATACGGCCTGAACGTCATCGTCCTCCTCAAGCTTGTCGATAAGCTTAAATACATCGGCTGCCTGTTCTTCGGTGACCTCGTGATGTGATAATGCGATTCGTTCCAGCTTGGCGCTTTTTACTTCTACGCCTTTTTCTTCAAGGGCCTTTTGCAGCGAGCCGAAACTTTCGAATGATCCTTGTGCTACTGCAATGTCGTTTCCTTCTTCGTCGGCCTCTACATATAGTTCTTCCAAGCCGGCATCAATTAACTCGAATTCCAGCTCTTCCAGATCGATATTGTCTGAGGGTACGAAACGGAATACAGACTTGCGGCTGAAGACGAAATCGAGTGATCCGGTCTTACCTAGTGTTCCGTTTGTTTTATTGAAATAGCTCCGCACATTGGCTACGGTACGGTTGGTATTGTCGGTCGCAGTTTCAATAAGTATGGCAACACCGTGCGGCGCATAGCCTTCATAAACAATCTCTTCGTAGTTGGCCATGCTCTTGTCGGACGCCCTTTTGATTGCGGCATCTACCCGATCCTTGGGCATGTTTACTGCCTTAGCGTTCTGTATGGCCGTACGCAGCCGGGAGTTGGTTTCGGGGTGAGGTCCACCCTCTTTTACCGCGATAACGATGTCTTTACCTATACGCGTGAACTGCACGGCCATTTTGGCCCAGCGTTTAAATTTTCTTTCTTTTCTAAACTCAAATGCTCTTCCCATTGTACTTTATTTCTTTAAATTCTTTAACATCTCTGTGGTCATAGCCGCCAGGTCGAACTGTGGTTTCCAACCCCAGTCGGCCGCCGCATAGCTATCGTCTATAGACTTTGGCCAGCTGTTGGCAATCTGCTGACGCGGATCATTTTCGGTGTAAGTTAGCTGAAATTGCGGAATGTGTTTCCTGATTTCGGCAGCCAGCGTTTCCGGTGTGAAACTGACGCCCGTGAAATTATAGCTTGACCGGATACTGATTTTACTGGCTTCTGCATCCATCAGTTCAATGGTTCCTCTAATGGCATCGTCCATATACATCATAGGCAGTTCAGTTTCGGCATTAAGGAATGAGGCGTACCCCCCCTTTTTCAGCGCATCATGAAAAATATGGATGGCGTAATCTGTTGTACCGCCACCGGGGGCTGCTTTCCAACTGATGAGTCCGGGGTAGCGAATGCTCCGGACATCGAGGCCAAATTTCTGATTGTAGTATTCGCACCAGCGTTCACCTGCCAGTTTACTGATCCCGTACACGGTGTTTGGATCCATAACGCAGTATTGTGGTGTGTTGTCTTTAGGTGAAGTTGGCCCGAATACAGCGATAGAACTGGGCCAGTACACTTTGGCTGTTTTGTATTCTATGGCAAGCTCAAGAATGTGAAGCAGGCCGTTCATATTTAAGTCCCATGCCAGCTTAGGGTTTTGTTCGCCGGTTGCTGAGAGCAGCGCGGCCAGCAGGTATACCTGCGTGGGTTTATACTTTTTGAAGAGGAGGTGTAAGGTGTCTCTTTCCAGTACGTTTACAAACTCAAAAGGTCCGGAATTTTTGATGTCATAATCCGGCCTCCTTATATCACAGGCAACAACATTTTGTTCTCCGTAGATTTTACGCAATGCCATTACCAGCTCGGTTCCGATCTGTCCGTTGGAACCTAGTACGATTATTTTTTCCATTAGCTTGTCTCGATTTGGGCAAAAGTAAATAAAATATTGGCATGCGGGTAATACGCCAATGTTGGTTGAATTGATTTAGTAACAAAAACATTATATATTTACCTTAATTGTGTATCAAAGACACTAACTAAGGTTTTTTTGCCTAATATTACCGCAAAAAAACAGATGCTTAAAAGCTTTAGCAAAAGCTCCTGACACACAAAAGTTATACTTACGACATACATGAAGACTAGAAAAATTAGAATGGGCATGGTTGGCGGTGGTAAAGATGCGTTTATCGGCGCAGTACACCGCATTGCTGCAAACATGGACGGACAAATCGAATTCTGCTGCGGTGCGCTTAGCATCAATCCGGAGATCGCGAAAGAGTCGGGCGAAATGCTGTTCCTTCCTGAAGACAGGATTTACATGAATTTCGAAGAGATGATTGAGAAGGAGAGCAAACTGCCTGCTGATCAGAAGATCGATTTTGTGACGATCGTTACACCCAACTTTGCGCATTTTGCTCCTGCGATGATGGCTCTTGATCATGGTTTTAATGTGGTGATTGAAAAGCCGATTGCGCTTTCGCTGGATGAAGCAAGGCAATTGCAGAATAAGGTGGAAGAAACAGGTCTTATCTTGTGCCTTACGCATACTTACTCTGGCTACCCTATGGTGAAGCAAGCCAGGCAAATGGTTAAAGAAGGGAAACTCGGCGCCATCAGGAAGGTTATGGTGGAGTACCCGCAGGGATGGCTGAGCACCCTGACCG
Organism: Pedobacter deserti; assembly: GCF_024436415.1. Lineage (GTDB taxonomy): Bacteria > Bacteroidota > Bacteroidia > Sphingobacteriales > Sphingobacteriaceae > Pedobacter > Pedobacter faecalis. The sequence goes on from NZ_JAFMZQ010000001.1 coordinate 52,726, forward strand.
AACGTGAAGGTAATGCGGGGGCTGCCTGGAGAACGGATCCGAAGAAAAGTGGAAAGAGCGGTTGTATGGGTGATATTGGTACTCACGCGGCGCAGCTGGCCGAATATATTTCAGGCTTACAGATCACTAAGGTTTGTGCTGACCTGAACATTGTGGTTCCGGGTCGGGGACTTGATGACGACGGAAACGTGCTGCTGAAGTTTAACAACGGTGCAAACGGTGTACTGATCGCCTCGCAGGTGGCGGCAGGTGAAGAAAATGCTTTGAAAATAAAAGTTTACGGTGAAAAAGGAGGCCTTGAATGGCATCAGATGGAACCAAATACGCTGATGGTGAAATGGCTCAACGAGCCTGCACAGGTGTATCGTGCCGGACAGGCATATTTGTCGGACGCAGCAAAACATAACACACGTGTACCTGGCGGCCACCCGGAAGGTTATCTGGAAGCTTTTGCCAATATATACCGGAATTTTGCGTTAACTGTATCAGCTAAAATACATGGAACGGAGCCCACTGAAGCGATGCTCGACTTCCCAAGAGTTGAGGATGGTGTTAGAGGTATGACGTTCATTGAAACTGTGGTGGAATCGAGCGGTTCTGATCAGAAATGGTTTGATTTTAAGGCATAACGTATGACAACGATTAAAGGACCTGCGGTATTCCTGGCGCAGTTTATCAGTGATGAAGCCCCGTTTAACAGCCTCGATGCTATATGTGAATGGGCTGCGGGCTTAGGATTTAAAGGAATTCAGATGCCAACGCTTGATCCACGCTTTATTGATCTGCAAAAAGCGGCGGAAAGCAAAACCTATGCGGATGAGCTAAAAGGCAAGGTGGCTGCTCACGGCCTTGAGATATCTGAGTTATCTACCCATCTTCAGGGCCAGCTTGTTGCTGTAAATCCGGCATATGATCTTGCCTTTGATGCCTTCGCACCGGATCAATATAAGAATAACCCTAAAGCGAGGACAGAATGGGCCGTGCAGCAGTTGAAGTATGCAGCAAAAGCTTCGGAAAATCTTGGCTTGAAAGCACACGCTACCTTTAGCGGCTCACTGTTATGGCACATGTTTCATCCCTGGCCGCAACGCCCTGAGGGATTGGTTGAGGCAGGTTTTACAGAACTTGCCAAACGCTGGACACCGATCCTGAATGCTTTTGACGAAAGCGGGGTTGACGTTTGCTATGAAATTCACCCGGGCGAAGACCTCTTTGACGGTATCACTTATGAGATGTTCCTGGAGAAGGTAAACAACCATCCCAGAGCGTGTCTGCTTTATGATCCATCGCATTTTGTATTGCAGCAATTGGATTATATTGAATACATCGATCTGTACCATGAGCGGATCAGGGCCTTCCACGTGAAGGATTCTGAATTCAATCCCTCAGGCCGACAAGGCACTTTTGGCGGCTACCAGAGCTGGGCTAACCGCGCAGGCCGGTACCGTTCTCCGGGCGATGGGCAGGTAGACTTTAAGACAATTTTTAGTAAATTGGCACAGTATGACTACAAAGGCTGGGCGGTGATGGAGTGGGAATGCAGCATTAAGGATGCACAGGTTGGTGCACAGGAAGGTGCTGAGTTCATTAAGAAACACATCATTAAAGTAACTGACCGGGCATTTGACGATTTTGCGGCTTCTGGAGGTGATGAGAGCTTTAACAGAATGATACTGGGGCTGGATAAATAATAATAGTTAGCTAAATATAATAAACAATATACACATGAAAAACCAATTATTTTTCGCTGCATGCCTGGCTATAGGTATGGCGTCGTGTCAAAGTCCGGAACAACGGGCAAATGGTGGGGATACTGCAGAAGTTAAGACGCTTGACAGCGCGAAAAGCATAACAACTGACGCAAATACACAGGACGCCGATTCGAGCGGTACGGCACCTGTCAGCGGACAGGATGAGGCTGCGCCTGCACCTGTTAATGCGGCTACTGCTCAGGCACCGGCACCTGAAAAACCAAAGAAAGATATGCCCGGAAAGGGGCTTATCGCTAAATCTGATTGTCTGGCTTGCCACCATGAGACCAAAAAACTTGTGGGTCCGGCTTACGTGAACGTGGCTAAAAGATATCCAAACACTGACGAGAATGTGAATATGCTGGCCGGAAAGATCATTGAAGGCGGTTCTGGCGTTTGGGGCGCAGTGCCTATGAGCCCGCACCCTGACCTGAGCAAGGAAGATGCTAAGGAAATGGCGAAATATATCCTTTCTTTGAAACAATAACACAACCTAACCAAAGACTTGAACCATGAATGAGACAGAAAAAAATCAGGAGACTACGTCGAGACGGAGTTTTCTGAAAACAGGCGCTATTGCCGCTTCAGCCTTTATGATTGTGCCGAGGCACGTGCTCGGCGGAAGTGGTTTTATTGCACCTAGTGATAAACTGATTGTTGCTGGAATCGGCGTGGGCGGAAAAGGGCAGTCTGATATTGCTTCTTTCGCCAAAAGTGGAAAAGCGGAGATCGGATTTTTATGTGATGTGCATGATTCGCGCGCAGCTGCGAGTGTGAAAGCGTTTCCTAAGGCTAAGTATTATCGCGACTGGCGTGAGATGATGGATAAAGAGTCCAAAAATTTCGATGCCGTTTCTGTCTCAACACCCGACCATAACCATGCAATTCAGGCATTGGCGGCAATGCAGCGTGGAAAGCATGTTTACGTGCAGAAACCGCTAACACATGACATCTACGAAGCAAGAGCGCTGACTGCTGCTGCGAAGAAGTATAAGGTGGTAACCCAGATGGGTAACCAGGGCGCATCTAACGATGGTCCGCGTATTATGAAGGAATGGTACGATGCTGGCTTGATTGGAGATGTGCATACGATATATGCATGGACGGACCGGCCGGTTTGGCCTCAGGGTATCCCGTGGCCTTCTACCAAGGCACCTGTGCCGTCTGATCTGGACTGGGACCTTTGGCTGGGAACTGCTCCTTACCGTGAGTATGTTCCGAAACTTGTCCCGTTCAACTGGCGGGGCTGGTGGGATTATGGCACCGGCGCTTTGGGCGACATGGGCTGCCACCTGCTTGAGGCTCCTTTCAGCGTGCTTAACCTTAAGTATGCAAATGAGGTGCAGGCTAGTGTTGGCTCAGTGTATGTAGACGAGTTCAGACGGGGGTATTTCCCTGACAGCTGTCCGCCATCAAGCCATGTAACCTTGAAATTCCCTAAAACAAACAAGACTAAGGGAGAAGTAACGGTACACTGGATGGACGGCGGAATACAACCGGAGAGACCTGAGGAACTGCAGGCCAATGAGACCTTTGGGGATGGAGGAAACGGAACGCTGTTTATTGGAACGAAGGGTAAGATGATGTGCGAAACGTACAGTCATAATCCTAAGCTTCTTCCACTAAGCAGAAATAAAGACATCAAGGTTGCTCAGAAGTTTGCACGTGTACCTGGTGGGGCTAACGGACACTATGCGCAGTGGGTTGAGGCTGCTATTGCCGGTTACGGTAAGCAGGAGGTTAGTTCTCCTTTTGAGATTGCAGGTCCTTTAACGGAAGCTTTGCTCATGGCTAACCTGGCTATCAGGGGTGTGGACGTTCAACGCAAGGAAGGCGACAGGGTTACTTATCCTGGCCGTAACATCAAACTTCTTTGGGATAACGACGCGATGAAAGTGACAAACCTTGACGATGTAAATCAATTTGTAAAACGCGAATACCGAAGCGGATGGACGCTTGGCGCATAAATTAACAATACAACACATAAATGAAGCAATACATTTTTTCAGCGCTATCTGCACTGGCAATTACAGCCGTAGTGGGATGCAGCACCACAAAAAGCCAGACTAGCACAAAAGGTTTTACCCCCTTGTTTGACGGCAAAACCACGACCGGCTGGCATACTTACGGCAAAACGACGGCAGGCAGCAAATGGGAAATCCAGGATGGTGCGCTGTACCTGAACTCTAAGGGTCCGCGCAATGGAGGCGGAGACCTGGTAACAGATAAAGAATACAGCAATTTCCATTTGAAATATGACTGGAAAGTTTCTCCAGGCGCTAATAGCGGACTTATTTATTATGTACACGAAGACAAGGCCAAATATGGTGCGACCTACAGCACAGGCTTGGAGATGCAGGTGATTGACAACGAGGGTCACCCTGATGGAAAGTACCCAAAGCACCGCGCCGGAGATCTTTATGATGTAATTAAGAGCAGCTCAGAACCTGTAAAACCTGTTGGACAATGGAATACCGCGGAGATCATCAGTAAGAACGGCAAGCTTGAGCATTATTTGAACGGTGTTAAAATCGTTTCCACTACCTTATGGGATGAAAACTGGAAACAACTGATCGCGCAAAGCAAGTTTAAAGGCTGGGAAAACTGGGGTACTTTTAAATCTGGTAAGATCGCACTTCAGGATCATGGTGATGATGTTTGGTACCGCAACATCATGATTAAGGAGTTGTAAGAGAAATTTAACCAAAAAACCAATATGAACTTAAACAACCGAATTAAATTATCGACCATGATGTTCCTGGAGTTTTTTATCTGGGGCTCCTGGTTTGTTACAATGGGTACATACCTTGGGAAGAACCTGTCTTCCGGTGGTGTTGATATCGGCTCCGCTTACAGCACGCAGTCGCTGGGCGCGATCATTGCTCCTTTTATCATAGGATTGATTGCCGATAAATTTTTTGCTGCTCAGCGCATACTTGGCGTATTGCACCTTATTGGTGCCGCATTATTATGGTTTGCTGCTGATGCACTGGATTTTGACAGTTTTTTCCCTTTCATCCTAGGATATATGATCGCGTATATGCCTACCCTGGCCCTGGTTAATTCTATCTCATTTAAGCAGATGACAGATCCGGGAAAAGAGTTCCCGTCTATCCGTGTATTTGGGACGATTGGATGGATAGTAGCCGGTTTGACTATTGGCTGGCTTAACTGGGAACAGGACGGCAATTTAGTGCTTACCTTTAAAATGGCCGCAATAGCTTCGCTGATCCTGGGCCTTTTCAGTTTTGTATTACCACATACGCCTCCTGTTAAGAAGGGCGAGAAAACCAGCTTTGGCGATATCATCGGCCTGGATGCAATTGGCTTATTGAAAAACAGATCTTTCCTGATCTTTTTCCTTTCCTCCGTTGCGATCTGTGTACCACTGGCTTTTTACTATAATTTCACCAATCCTTTCCTTAATGAGGTTGGTATGAAAGGTGCCGCCGGCGTCCAATCGCTGGGACAGGTTTCAGAAACGTTGTTTATGCTTTTGATGCCCCTATTCTTTGTGCGGCTTGGCGTGAAAAAGATGCTGGCCATCGGTATGATCGCCTGGGTAGTGCGGTATCTTTTCTTTGCCTTCGGAAATGCTGATGCGAATTACTGGATGCTGATTGGAGGAATTGTTCTGCATGGTATCTGCTATGACTTTTTCTTTGTAACCGGACAGATTTATACAGACAGGCTGGCGGGGGATCGCTTCAAGAGTGCAGCACAGGGCTTTATCACCCTGGCTACGTATGGTGTGGGTATGCTTATCGGGTCTATCATTTCAGGTATGGTGGTAGATGATCATGTTGTTGGCAGCGGTCACGACTGGTATAGCATATGGATTGTTCCTGCGTCCATTTCTGCCGGAGTAGCCCTGTTGTTCCTGCTCCTTTTTAAAGACAATAACAAAGCTGAAACAACTACGGCGTCTTAATAATACCAAGATGAATCCAGAGAACAGCAGAAGAACTGCATTGAAAAATATTGTTGCCGGAACTGCCGCCTTAGGTGTTTCGGCAGCATTGCCGGCGCTGGCATTAGATTCAGAAACGAATGCCACCCGGGCTTTGAAAGGAAACGTAAATCATTCTGTATGTCGCTGGTGCTTTGGGGGCGTAGACCTTGACACACTGTGTATCGAAGCAAAAAAGATCGGCATTAAAGCTATCGATCTGGTTGGTCCGAACGATTGGGCGACGCTTAAAAAACATGGTCTTGATTCGTCCCTTTGCAATGGCGCAGAACTTAATCTGGACGACGGATGGAATGATACGAAGTTTCATGCGCAGCTTATTAAAAACTATTCAGAAATGATTCCGAAGGTTGCTGCTGCAGGCTACAAGCAGTTGATCTGTTTTAGCGGGCGCAGACGGGGTAAGGATAATGAGACCGGTTGGAAGAATTGCGTGGAGGGATTGAAGCAAGTATTACCCATTGCCGAAAAGCACAATGTGATCCTTGTGATGGAACTGCTGAACAGTAAAGTAGACCATAAAGACTATCAGTGCGACAATACACCCTGGGGCGTTGAATTGTGCAAACGCCTGGGTTCTGAGCACTTCAAGCTGTTGTACGATATTTATCATATGCAGATCGATGAGGGTAACGTGATCAGTACGATAAGGAATAACCATCAATACATATCCCACTACCACACCGCTGGTGTCCCGGGAAGAAATGAGCTGGATGAAACCCAGGAGTTAAACTACCCTGCAATCATCAAAGCCATTGTTGCGACGGGCTTTAAAGGATATCTGGCACAAGAGTTTCTGCCTAAAAAGCAAGACAAATTCCAGTCGCTTAAAGAAGCTGTTAATATTTGTGATGTTTAATCGATCTATGAACTCCAGAAGAACATTTATAAAGCAAAGCGCTATCGCTTTAGCAGGTGCGGCAATATTACCAGGATTCGCCTGCTCAGCTGCGAAAAATGACGTGGTTGGACTGCAACTCTATACCTTGAGGGATTTGCTGCCTAAAGACGTAAAAGGGGTTATTGAGAAAGTCGCCGCCGCCGGCTACCGGGAGGTAGAAACTTATGGCTACACCGCTGAATCGAAATTCTGGGGGATGGACATTAAGTCTTTCAAATCGCTTCTGGAGGCAAACGGCTTAAAGGCGCCTAGCGGACACTTCGGGCTGGATAATTATATCAAAACGGGCGACACAGAAGAGCTGAAGACGCTGATAGAAGGGGCTGCAGGACTGAATATGTCTTATCTGACCTGTCCTTACCTGGATCAGTCTCTGCGATCGAACGCTGAAGACTACAAACGGGTTGCTGAACGTCTTAACGAGGCAGCAGCACTATGTAAACAGTCGGGCCTTCAGCTTGCTTACCATAACCATGACTTCGAATTTCAGAAGCATGGCGAAAGGACTGGCTATGATATTCTTCTTGAGGAAACAGACAAAGACCAGGTGCAGTTTGAGATGGATCTCTATTGGGTAGTACGTGCAGGACTGGATCCAAAGGATCTATTTGACAAGCATCCCGGACGTTTCGTCATGTGGCATGTGAAAGATATGGATAAGGCGGACAACACGCTTAATACGGAAGTTGGCGACGGAAAAGTGGACTTTAAAACCATTTTTAAACACGCTAAACTTGCAGGCTTGAAACACGCCATCGTTGAGCAGGAAAACTTCTCCATCGATCCTTATGTAAGTATTAAGAAGAGTTTTGATTATGTAGACCGCCAGCTGTTATAAAAACATTAAAACAGAGATAAACAAGGGAAGTGGTCGGAAAGGTCACTTCCCTTTTCGTTTATAATAAGCGCGTTAGGCCATTATATTAGAAAAAATGCTGATATTTGTCCACTTATTATTGAACACTATTCATTAAACTAAAAAACAATTAACCGGGTCATCTGCGAAAAGCCGAGCCCAAACACAATTTAAACAATTATAAAAAAATCATGAAAATCGCAGTAGTAGGTGCAACCGGTCTGGTTGGTACCGTAATGTTAAAAGTATTGGAAGAGCGTAATTTTCCGTTGACCGAATTGATCCCTGTAGCTTCTGAGAAGAGCGTTGGCAAGGAAATTTCTTTCAAGGGTAAGAAGTATGCTGTTGTAAATATGGATACAGCTATTGCGATGAAACCGGACATTGCACTTTTTTCTGCTGGCGGAAGTACCTCTTTGCAGGAAGCGCCACGGTTTGCGGAGGCGGGAACTACAGTGATCGATAATTCATCGGCATGGCGTATGGACCCTGACAAAAAACTGGTTGTCCCTGAAGTAAACGCTGATGTACTTACAAAGGCAGACAAGATCATTGCAAACCCCAACTGTTCGACAATACAGATGGTGGTTGCTTTGAAGCCACTTCATGACAAATATAAAATCAGACGGGTTGTGGTATCTACCTATCAATCGGTGACAGGAACAGGCGTTAAGGCTGTAGACCAGTTGATGGATGAGCGTAATGGTGTTAAAGATGGCCCTAAAGCCTATGCATATGAAATCGACCTGAACGTTATTCCACATATTGACGTATTCCAGGATAATGGATACACCAAAGAGGAGATGAAGATGATATTGGAGACCAATAAGATTATGGGCGACGATAGCATCCGCGTAACCGCTACAACGGTACGCATTCCGGTAATGGGCGGACATTCAGAGTCGGTGAACATTGAGTTCGAAAACGATTTTGACCTTGCAGAGGTAAGAAACATCCTTGAAGAATCGGAAGGCATTATTGTGGTTGACGACATAGCCAACCTTCAGTATCCAATGCCTAAAGATGCGCATGAAAAGGATGAAGTTTTTGTGGGACGTATACGCCGGGATGAGTCTCAGCCTAAAACACTGAACATGTGGATTGTGGCAGACAATCTGCGCAAAGGCGCTGCCACAAATGCTGTACAGATCGCTGAATACCTGGTGAAGAATGACTTAATTTAATTAGAACCAGCGCCGGAATGGTGCGTTAATTGATGCAGGGCTGGAAAACCAGTCCTGCATTTTGTTTTTATAATCTTATGTTTGAAAAACTCCTGACCTCTATTCTTTTTATAGCAGTATTTAACGGTGCTCTTCTGGCGCAGGCTCCTTCGGAGCGCCTTAGGAAAGCTTTTGCTGACTTTGAAAACGACCCGCAAACCAGGCATGCGATCACTTCGATCTGTATTCTTGATGCAAGTACGGGCGACAAAATCTTTGCGAAGAACGAGGACATCGGGCTGGCACCCGCATCGATACTAAAGACCATCACTTCAGCAACTGCCCTGGAACTGTTAGGCCCGGATTTCCGATACAGCACAAGTCTGGTTTATTCGGGAAGCATCAGCGCCGACGGCACATTGCAGGGCGACCTGATCATCAAAGGTGGTGGCGACCCGACCCTGGGCTCCTGGCGTTATCCGAACACGAAGGAAAAGAACATTCTGGACCAGTGGGTAACGGCAGTGAGGCAAGCTGGGATCAGGAAAATAACCGGCCGCATCATCGGTGACGATCTGGTCTGGGGATCGCCACAGACGCCGGATGGCTGGATATGGCAGGATATTGGAAACTACTATGGAGCGGCTGCCTCGGGCCTGAGCTGGAGGGAAAATCAATTTGACATCCATCTGTCAACCACCGGCGGCAAAGTGTCGGTAACCCGCATTGTACCGGAAATGCCTTACATCCGGATCGTCAATGAGATCTCAAGCGGAGCAAGGGGTTCCGGGGATCAGGTGTATGCCTATCTCCCACCGCTGTCGAATACCGCCTATTTGCGCGGTACCTGGGCTTCAGGGATCGCAAAGTCAGGAATTTCAGTGGCATTGCCCGAACCGGCTTATGATGCTGCGCTGCGGTTGCGGGACACCTTGAGCCGGTTGGGTATTCCGGCGACGGGGGATCCGAGTACCGGAAGGCGCCTCACTTTAGCAGGGAAAAAAATTCCGGCTGCTGGAAGAGCGCTGGTAACGCTGAACTCCCCTTCCTTAGCGGATATTGTTTATTTGTTCAATCAGAAAAGCATTAACCTGTACGGCGAGCATCTGATACGTACTCTAGCCTGGAAAGCCGGTAAAAAGGCTACAACGGCAGCTGGCGTTGACTTAATTGTAAACCATTGGGTTGGCCGGGGCGTGGCGCGCGGCTCGTTAAAGATGCTTGACGGAAGCGGCCTGAGTCCGGCGAACAGGGTGTCGACCGCCGCAATGGCTACGGTTCTGTACCGGGCGCAATCAGCGCCTTGGTTTACAGACTTTTTAAAGTCGCTGCCTCTGAATAATGGTATGAGGTTGAAAAGTGGAACCATTAGCGATGTATTAGCTTATGCAGGATATCATACTACCGGTGCCGGTCGCAAATACGTTGTCGTTATTAATGTAAACAACTACTCAGGATCTGGTATTAAAAGCAAACTATTTGCAGTTCTTGATGCATTGAAGTGAAGGGTTCGGAATTTATGACTATTTTTACGAATTACGTGACATTATGAAAAAACTCCTTATCCTTGCTTGTCTCTTAACGCTGGCTTTTCAAAGTAATGCACAGACAAAGCCTGAAATCGCCATTATACCTGAACCTGTATCTGTTACTAAGCTGGAAGGTTACTTTATATTGCCTGAAAACGTTGTGATACAGTCGCCCGCGCTCCCTGAACTAAAACAGGTGACGGCGTTTTTACAGGAGCGTTTTTCTAAACCAACGGGCAGTTTTGTTTCGGTGGTACAGCACGCAGAGCGACCGGTTATTGTGCTGGAACTGAATAACCGGGCCAACCCGGCGCTGGGCGATGAAGGTTACCAACTTAATGTGACGCCTGAAAAGGTTACCATCAAAGCCAATAAAGCGGCTGGATTATTTTATGGCGCGCAAAGCCTGATACAGCTTTTCCCAGCGGAAATTGAAAGCATGGAAAAAGTGACGAATGTGGACTGGCAGGCACCCTGCGCAGATATAACGGATTATCCGAGACTAGGCTGGCGTGGACTTATGTTTGATGTTTCCCGTCATTTCTTCACCAAGGAAGAGGTTAAACAGTATATAGACGCGATGGTTAGGTATAAATACAATATCCTTCATTTGCATCTGGCCGACGACGAAGGATGGCGTATTGAAATTAAAGGGCTTCCCAAACTTACTGAAGTAGGTGCCTGGCGGGTTAAACGCGTTGGTGAGTTTGGTTATTTTGCTCCACCTGCGGCAGACGAGCCGAGAGATTACGGAGGCTTTTATACACAGGATGATATCCGGGAGCTGGTGCAGTACGCACAGGAGCGTTTTGTGAATATTTTGCCTGAAATCGATGTGCCTGGGCATAGTCTGGCAGCTATTGCAGCCTATCCGGAACTTTCCTGCACTCCGGAAGCCGTCAATTACCGTGTGCGGTCGGGTGAACAGATTATGGACTGGTCGAGAGGCGCGCCACCGATAGCGTTGGTAGACAATACACTATGTCCGGCAAACGAACGCGTTTACAGCTTCCTTGACACGGTGGTCACGCAGATCGCAGCGTTGTTTCCCTTCCAGTATATACATATGGGTGGCGATGAAGCGCCGATAAATTTCTGGCAGAAGAATGAACAGATCAAAGCGCTTATGAAACGTGAAGGCTTGCGCAACATGCATGAAGTTCAGGGATATTTCACGAAACGTGTTCAGAAGATCGTAGAATCAAAAGGGAAAAAATTCATCGGATGGGATGAAATACTGGACGGGGGTATGCCTCCCAGTGTAGCGGTAATGAGTTGGCGCGGCATGAAATACGGTTTGGATGCAGCGAAGAAGAAACACGAAGTAGTGATGAGTCCGACTACCTATGCTTATCTGGACTACATGCAGGCCGACCCGATTACAGAGCCTCGTGTGTATGCTTCACTCCGCCTGAGCAAATCCTATGAATTCGATCCGGTTCCCCCGGGTGCTGATATACGCTATATTAAAGGTGGTCAGGGTAACTTGTGGACCGAACAGGTTTATAATATTCGCCAGGCCGAATACATGACCTGGCCACGTGGATTTGCTATAGCTGAGTCTGTTTGGTCGCAGCCAGAGAAAAAAAACTGGAAGAATTTTTTTGGCCGGGTTGAGCAGCACTTTAAACGCCTGGACGTAGCTGAAACGAAATATGCACCCAGTGTTTACGATCCGATCTTCAACGTAAGCAGGTCGGCTGATAAGCAATTAATGATTGAACTAAGTACCGAAGTGGAAGATCTCAGTATTCATTACAGCTTTGACAACTCTTTCCCTGACTACTTTTATCCGAAATACACCGAAAAACTAACGGTTCCGAAAGAAGCCTCCACGCTTAAAGTGATTACTTACCGTGGCAAACAGCGCGTTGGACGCATGATGGTTATGCCTGTTGAGGAACTAAATAAGCGAGCTGGGAAGAAATAAGTGAGGTATTTTTTTCATATTGGCTATAACGGACTCCGTTATAGCGGATGGCAAAAACAGCCAGGTCTGCCAAACATACAGGGCGTGATTGAACAGGCGCTTAGTGATATCTTTAAAACCAGAATTGAGGTAGTTGGGTGCGGACGTACTGATGCTCACGTACATGCTACCCAGTTCTTTTTTCACGTTGACCTGCCGCAATCCTGGGACTTTGACCTGGTATTTCGAATAAATAAAATATTGCCGGTAGGCATTGCGGTGTTCGACATTATCCCTGTGGCAGAAAACCGCCATGCGAGGTTTGATGCGGTACTCCGGTCTTACGACTACTTCATGCACTTCTACAAAGACCCTTTCCTGAATGGATTGAGTTCTTTCTACCTGTTGGACAACCTGAAGTTTGACGAGATGAAAAGAGCAGTAGGATTGCTACCTTTCTATAAAGACTACCGATGTTTCTGTACTGGCCCGGACAAATATGAGCATACAATCTGCAATGTGATGTCTGCAACGCTCGCAATAGATCCGAGGGGCGACAAATTACGCTTTCATATCTCGTCTAACCGCTTTCTCGCAAAGATGATCAGGATTATTATGGGTCAGTTACTTAAGATTGGCCGGGGCTCGCTCAGTGTTGACGAATTTCAAAGCTATCTTGTGACCAGGAGCATACCAAAGTTTCTGGATCCTGCACATCCTCAGGGTCTATATCTTTCGAAGGTGACTTACCCGTATCTTAACCTCCCTGCTCGTACCGATTTTTCGCTTATCTCCGCCTCTTCTGAGTGGCGTTAAGGACGATTTGCTTACAATCCTGCACATCAAAATTGAGTCCGTTGAGGACGACCTCTGCCCGTTTATAAAATGGCTCGCGCTCAAGTAGCTTTTGCTGGATGAAACTTATCAGTTCTTGCTGACTTAGATTCCTGATCAGGGGCCGTTTGTCTTTGCCACGCTCTAATCGTTTTGCGAGGGCCGACGGCGTCATCTCAATATAAATGGTCAGCCCGTTTGATATCATCCAATTCATGTTGTCGGCATAGCATGGTGTGCCGCCACCCGTCGCTACTATCGCATTTGGCGGGAAATTAAATGTTTTCAACAACATGCTTTCCAGTTCCCTGAAAGCATGTTCTCCGTGAGCATCGAAATACCCTGCGATAGATTCATTGGCAAGCTTTTCAATCTCTGCATCAAGATCAATAAATGCGTACTGCATCGCCGCGGCGAGCTTACGTCCGTTGGTGCTTTTGCCACACCCCATGAAGCCTGTCAAAAAAACAATCATTGTTTATACCAGTTTTACCCTTGGATCAGCAAAGGCATATAATATGTCGGATAAGATATTAATTACGATGAACACAAGAGAGATAAATAATATGGACCCCATGACCACCGGAAAGTCAGACATTTCAAGCGCGGTGACCGTCGCACGTCCTAGTCCATTGTATCCGAAGATGTATTCCACGAAAAACGAACCTGCGAGTAAGGATGCAAACCAGCCGGAAATTGCAGTGATCACCGGATTAATGGCATTGCGAAGTGCATGCTTCAAAATAATCGTTAATCGACCGAGTCCCTTAGCCTTGGCTGTGCGTATATAATCCTGAGAAAGCACGTCGAGCATAGTACTTCTGGTAAGCTGTACAATAACTGCCAAAGGACGAAGGGCAAGTGTGATCATAGGAAGCCAGAGGTTGTGCAGCGTCATTATTTCCCCTTGGAAAGGATCGTAACTGTATAGACTGCCCGACATGCTTAAACCGGTATACTCCCTTAGCACAAAACCAAAAAGCCAGGCAATGATAATACCGGCAAAAAAGGACGGAGAAGAAATACCTATGATGGCAAATCCGTTCGCCGATCTGTCTATCCAGGTGTCTCTATTAACTGCGGAAAGCACGCCCAAAAATACGCCTGTAACTGTAGCAAGTAACATTGCAGCTGAAGCCAGCACTATGGTATTGGGAACTGTTTCTGCAAGGATGGTGGTTACTTCACGTTTGGTTTGATAGGAGCGCCGAAGGTATGGAACTTTAATAACGAGTACCTTCCTGCCGACTTCCACGGATGCCAGGAGGGTATATTTCTGGATGTCGGCATGGCTGTTGTCGTGAACGCTAACTGGCGAAAGGTCGTTTATGTATAAAAGAAATTGGGTGCCGCGCGACTGGTCTAATCCGAATTCTTTACGCACTGCTTCCAGCGATTGGACATCGGCGCGCTGACCCATTGTCATCCGGGCCGGGTCGCCGGGCAAAATGTTAAAAAGTATAAAGACAATGATAACCACACCCGTCATCACGGCAAATCCATAGGAAATTTTATGGAGGGTATAACGTATCATCAGGACTATTTAGCAAAATACTCCCGTGAGAGCTCGTCGAACGATGGAACCGCACTATGATGCCATTTGTTTATAACAACACCGTTCTTAAGTAGCATCACTCCTGGATTTGCCCTGACCATGCTTTTCAGTGGTACCGCATCGGCATAAAACACCTCCATAAAGAGTTTCATTCGTTTGCTGTAAGCGTCTGCGGTCTGCGCAGCCGCTGAGGTTAGCATTACAGTACGAATATGAAACTGCTCTGCTGCATTTAACGATAATGCGTTCAAGTTCCCCATGGCAGTTTCATTTGTTGCACTCAGATCGTATGCCACCACGACCAGGTTATAATAGGGGTTCTCGATCAATTCTTTTGTATAGTCTGTGCCCGAAGCATCAGTAATCATGAGGTCACGAATCTTCGGCTTGAAGCCCTCTTTAACTAACCGGCTTTCGGGATCGCCGACGATCTCCCAGTTTTCATCCTGCCATATCCCGGTTTTAAGGTAATCCTTGTCATTTATTACTTTCTCCTCACCGGTTGCTTTGTTTTTCATCTTGTAGGTAATCTCGTACTCGTCTGGTACGGCGCCCGCAGGAATTTTCATCAGTTCCGGTAGATTAGCACCGACCTTATAAGGGAGAAAGTCTATTACAGGCAGACGGTTGTAGGTGTAAAGACTGAATCCCAGCGAAACGAGCAGAACAATAAGAAATGTTACCTTCTGCCCGGAGGAACTGTTGGTAACAGGCCGAATAGCATCAGCATACCGGAACAGATAAACGATAAGGACAAGCAACACAACATCCTTGGTGAAAGATTGCCAAGGCGTGAGAGGGATTGCGTCCCCGAAGCAGCCACAGGATGTCACTACTTTAAAGAAAGCGGAAACAAAGGTTAGAAATGTAAAAAAAACTATGACGAGCAATAGACCCAGCGTGACCTCCTTGCGCCAGAACCCAAGCAGCAGCAAAGCCCCCAGCACGACCTCGAACACACAAAGCATGATGGCAATTCCGGTTGCCCAGCCGCTAAGGAAAGGCATATGGAAAACTTCAAAATATTCTTGAAGTTTATATCCGAAGCCAAGCGGATCATTGGCCTTAATCAGGCCGGAGAATATAAATAGCGTTCCAACAAATATTCGTGAAAGATTAAGCGCGATTCTTTTCATGCTTTGATTTTATTTAAGTCCCAGCCTTATTAATGCAAATACTGCATAGTTGAGCATATCCTGATAGTTAGCGCTTACTCCCTCCGAAGCAAGCGTTTTACCCTGGTTGTCCTCAATCTGCTTGACCCGCAAGATTTTCATCAGGATCAAATCGGTGAGTGAACTGATGCGCATATCGCGCCAGGCCTCACCATAGTCATGGTTCTTTGCGAACATTAACGCTTTGGTTTCCCTCACTTTCTGATCAAACAATTGTTCCACTAAGGCAGGTTCGAGTTCATACGGATCTTCCGGTCCCAGCTCAAGTTGCATCATTCCTATGATACAATAATTCACAATGCCAATGTATTCGTCTGTTACACCATCGCCTACCTTGGATACCCCTGTCTCTTCAAGCGTACGAATGCGCTGTGCTTTAATAAAAATCTGATCTGTGATTGACGCCGGCCGCAAAATGCGCCAGGCTGTCCCATAATCATAAGTCTTTTTTAAAAACAACGACCTGCAAACCGCTGTTACTGAATCATATTCCTGTGAAGTATTCGCCACGAAAACCAATTATAATATTAAATTTAAGCCAGTATATCGCTGTAACGCCTGTTACCAAGATATAGAACTATTTATATAAGTTTGTACAACGACAATGGCTAAAGATACATTTTTAAACGCAAAACGTACACTAAACATAAGAGGCAGGCTGGTGGATCTGAGTACCCCAGCGGTCATGGGAATTCTCAACCTGACACCAGATTCCTTTTATGGTGAAAGCCGAGTAGCTACCGTTGAACAAGCACTGCTCCGTACGGAAGCTTTTGTAAATGAAGGCGCAAGCTTCATTGACATCGGCGCCTACTCTTCCAGGCCTGGTGCTGTTGAGGTACATAGTGATGAGGAAGTAAGCCGGCTGACACCTGTTGTGGAAGCTATCGTTAAAAGATTTCCTGATGTTGTGATATCAGTGGATACGTTCCGTTCGAAGGTGGCCCGGGAAGCTGTGCAGGCCGGCGCACACCTGGTCAACGACATATCCGCCGGCGATCTTGATGAAGCTATGTTTGCTACGGTGGCAGACTTAAAGGTCCCATACATTATTATGCACATGCGTGGTAACCCCCAAACTATGCAAACGCTTACAGACTATAAAGATCTGAATCTTGAACTGATAGATTATTTTTCGGCACGCATTGCAAAACTGAAATCGCTCGGGGTGAACGATATCATGATTGATCCCGGGTTTGGATTTGCTAAGACTACAGACCAGAATTATGAACTTCTTAACCGCTTGGAAGACCTGCATATATTCGGCCTTCCGCTCCTTGTAGGCGTTTCACGAAAAGGCATGATATATAAGCTGCTCGGAGGCTCGGCGGGAGAAGCGCTTAATGGCACAACCGTTGTAAACACTATCGCCCTATTGAAGGGAGCCACAATATTGCGGGTGCACGATGTAAAAGCCGCATCCGAATGTATCGCTATTGTTAAAAACATGAAGAAATAATTATTTTCACTAACTTGCATCGATGAACGGCTTTGACTTCGACTTTCTAAAGGTGACGGTAACTGATATCGTGGATATCATATTTGTAGCTCTGCTGATCTATTATTTATACAACCTGATCAAGAACACCATTGCCGTAAACCTGCTCTTGGGTATGTTTATCGTGGTGCTAATCTGGTTTGCCGTAAGGCAACTTGATATGAGGCTGCTTACTGCCATTATTGAGAAGTTTATGAGTGTAGGCATCATCGCGCTCATTGTGATTTTTCAGCCTGAAATTAGGAGATTCCTCCTTTTGATAGGAAAAAACACTTTTCTGCAACAAAATAAGGCTTGGTGGGGTTATCTGTTCGGAAGTAAGAACATTGAGCGCGACAACCTGATCCGGATTAAACCCATTATTGATGCGTGTAAGAGCATGAAAAAATCGAGGACCGGAGCACTGATGGTTTTTGTAAAATTTTATGATGATCAATTATTTGCCAATAGCTGCGAGGTAATCGATTCGAAGATATCAAAACGTTTACTGGAGAGCATATTTCAGAAGTACAGTCCGCTGCACGATGGTGCCGTTGTAATTGCCGAAAACAAGATCAAAAGCGCAAGTTGTATACTTCCGCTTACGGACAATGACAAATTACCTCCCCAGTTTGGGCTTAGACACCGGGCAGGCATCGGAATTTCTGAAACAACGGATGCTGTTGCCGTTATTGTTTCTGAGGAGACCGGCGAAATTGCTTACGCTAAACAGGGCCGTGTACGCATGAATGTTTCCTTTGGTGAACTTGAGAAACTGCTCAATAAAGATTTTTAACATAATTACGCTAATCAAAACAGTGAAAAAGAACGAACACACGATCAGCCGCTATAGCCTTTCGGGGAAACTGCTCGAAACTTACCCAAGCGCAAAGGCGGCCGCAGAGGCTTTTAATGGCCTCCATCAGCACATCTCGGCGGCTGCGAGCGAATCAAAAAGAGCTTATACCGCTTATGGCTATTTATGGAGGCGCGGCAATGATGAGGAGATAGACCTGAAACCAATTCTCAGAGAAAAGTGGTTCGGCCCCTCACCACTATCCAGTCAACAACACACCGTGGGCCAGTACGATTTAGAAGGAAATCTGATCCGCACACACCTTAATTCGAAAGAGGCGGCCAAATCCGTGGGGGTCCATTACAATGGCATTCGCGATGTCATAAAGGGTCGCGGGCTTACCTATGGGGGATATGTGTGGAGCAAGGTCATTAAAAAGAAAATTAAGGTTAATCCTCAGATTGCGGCGAACAGTCGAGTGATATCTCAGTACGACCTTAACGGACGGTGGATCCGATCTTTTAAAAGCGGGCTGGAGGCTACCAAAGAAACGGGGATTGACAATGGTGCGATTTCCAATTCTATAAAGGGCGTTACGCTTTCTGCGGGAGGTTACCTCTGGCGCAAGGGCCAGCAATTACGCATCAATGTCAATGAGTTGCGCAGACATCCACATTTTGAAAGTTCAAGGCTACAGCGTCATATGCAAGCCAAAAAGTCGGCAATTACGCAAAGGACTAACAAGCGAATTGAAATGGCGGACACGGAACAGTGATAAAAAAAGAGAGGGGACAATCGGCTGGATCGTCCCCTCTCTTCTTTATTTTCCAAGTTTATCGTATAGCATTTTGATAAAAAACCCTCCGACAACACTCCTCGCAGTGAAGTTCTGCCGCCGCGCATCTTTGGTTTCGTGCCAATCACTGATCGGGACACGATCGGGTGTTTCAAGCGCGTATTTGTACACCGGCGCTACCAGCGCTTCAAAGTCCTGCCTGTTATCGGCCAGTGTGGCTGTCCATGTGATCCAGTCAGACTTGGTGTAAGTACGGCGGCTATCCAGCGGCAAGCCGTACTTCAATTGTTTACCTAAGTAAAAGCTGATCTCCTTCGTGTACACCTCTTTGGGGAAGAGGCCAAGACTCAATACCTTGTCCCAAACCAAATTGTACTTCTGGCTCCATGTGTTTTTATCATCGAAAGTCAACGCATAATGATCGCCTGCGTCTGCAAGCTGCATCCACTTCCCTGCCATCTCCTTGGCCATAGCTGTGTACTTCTGTCCAAGTGCCTTTTCGCCGAGCATTTCTGCCATCATACCGTACCCTCCAAGTGCGACAATAGCTTTTACAGATAAGTTTGCGTTTCGAGCCAGATGGCCCGCAAAATCGTCTGTCGACAATTGGTTCGCAGGATCAAGTCCTTTCTCGCTCAGGTATTCGGCCCACGTGCTTAATGTTTTCCAATGCTTTCGTGCATATTCAGCGGTCCCTTCGGCTTTTGCGATGGCAGCGGTCAAAATTAACATGTTTCCTGATTCCTCTACAGGCATGTCTTCTCCGTAGGTCTGACCATTGGCCAGCGGATATGTCCCTAAATCATGTGCGGCGAAGGGCTTAGTCCATTTCCCGCTTTCACTATAATAAAAGATACCATTCAACATCCCTTTCAAAAGATCCGGGTTATACATCAAAAACAAGGGCGCCGACGGATAAGTCACATCCACGGTGCCGATTGATCCGTTGCTAAAGTTTTCCTTTGAAAGAAACAACAGTTCGTTTTCCGGCCCTTTAACCAGTTTATGTGCGGTGATGGCCTGGCGGTAGCCTATTTCACAAAGTTCTGCGTATGCTTTGCCCCCGCTGTTCATGGCATCAGCGTACATCTTCTTATCAAAGGCTGCACAATTACTCATCAAGGATTTATAATCTTTTGCAGCAATTGCCAGTTGGTTCTCGATTGTCTCCTTCCCGTCGCTATTCCACCAGGGGCGAAGGTTTTTCCCAAAATACTGCAATGAATAGACATCGTCATAGCCAAGCATAATAAACTGTTCCTTAGCTGTAGCACCGACCTTCCCCATTGGGATTAAAGTGTTCAGCACCAGTTTTTCGCCAGTTAACGCATCGGGCGATGCGGCCGGCTTCGCCCGTAAGATATTCATGGCTTCTGTAGCTGTACTTATGCTTTGAACACTTCTGTAAGCGGAGGGGACTGCGACATACATATAGCCCCAGTCTATCCGTACATCATCGCCAGCACGCTGCAGCATGGGCTGAGCAATTGTACCAGCGCTCAAAATATCCAGTTCAGTCTTCCGATATTTACGCGCGCGGACTTCCTGGGTTGGGCTATGCACGGCAACATTGGTTGACGCTCCAAAATATAGTTTCACCTGATGGTTCAAACCATCATTTGCCTTAACGCTTGCAGATATGTAAGATACGGGGCGGGAAAGCAGATCCAAACGATCCATAAGCTGCGGCGACGTGAAGGTTAACTTAAGATTTATTTTACCGCAGACAAACTCATAAATCGTTTGCGTAGCATTCAGGTCAACGCTCTTAGGCGTGGCGTTAACAATTTTAAGTACATCCTTTGCCGCTGGCTCTTCTACCAGACCGGCATCCAGGAAGGATGGCCCGCCGGTATTAACCGCATGGATAGCTAATATATTCTTTCCTTTTTTAAGCGTCTTCCTGATTGCATCAGCGATTGGTGTGTATACAAACTTGCCTTCCAGTTCAGACTTACTGTAAATCTCCTTTCCGTTCAGATAAACTGTAGCTTTGTCGTCATGCCTGATCTGCAGAAACAGCTTATTCGATCCTACATTCGCAGCATCAAAGCTGCGTCTAATCCATATCTCGTCTTTCTTCCAGGGTGTTTTCGCCTGCGCACGCTCACTGCCTGCGGGGCTAAGGGCGGACTTCCACATATTATCGTCAAAGTCTACACTCATCCAGTTTTCGGCAGGCTTATCTTCCGTATATAGCTGCTGCATAGGGCGCTCGTCGGCAGACGGTAGTATGGCTTTATAAATTTTCTCTGGCTTGCCAAGAAAACTATAAAGTTTTCCGTCTACACTAAGTATACCGGTTAGAGACTGTGTGGCGCCGGTCCAGTGCATAGTCGTACTGGCGTTAAGCGAATCGGAGGGTGACCAAATACTAAAATAGGGGTCGTGTGTAATGAGGGGGTAAGCCGGAGCCTTACGTTCCTGCGCAAATACGGTTCCGCAGAGCAACAGGGCCAAGAACAAAAATCTTTTCATATTGGATTATTAATGCGTTCAATAACCCGCAAAATAAGAACTTTATCCGTGTTAAAGGCATTGACTCCGATTTATTCCCAATAAATCAGCGTTTCAAGGCGGCCCGGCTACTGACCAGGCCCGTAATTACGACGATAGATGTGATAATGAAAAAGAATGCCGCTATTACTGTACCTGATGGTTCAAATGCCGCGTCGAAAACATATACAGCCAGCGCCCAGCTTCCGCAAAGCGCTAGAAACATCCCTGCGCCGGTCGCTACGATGCCGAGGAAAAGATATTCTACTGCCGTTATAGCAAGGATTTGTCTGCTGCTCGCTCCAAGCGTCCGAAGCAACAGGCTCTCCTTGGTACGCTGGGCTTTGCTTGTTAATACAGAAGATATCAGCACGATCCAACCAGTTGCCATGCTAAAACCTGCCATAAATCTTATCACAAAGCTGATCTTCGAAAGCAAATCATCAAGTACCTGCAGAATTAGCTTAAGATCGATAACGGAGACGTTCGGGAAAGCCCGAACAACAGCAGCCTGGTATGCTGCCGAGCGTTCGCTAGTGGGTACACGCGTCATCAGTACATGAAATTGAGGGGCATCTTCAAGTACCCCCTGTGGAAATACGACGCGAAAGTTAGTTTGCATCCTGGCCCAGTTTACCTCCCGAAGACTTCCCACGATCGTCCGCACGAGCACACCTTGTACATTAAATACGACTGTGTCACCAACATCAACCTGTATGCGCCTTGCATAGTTTTGTTCAAAAGAGACCCGCGGTATGCTGTCGGCAACACCGGCCCAAACGCCTTTAGTGATGCGTTCAGCTTCCGTTAGCTTCGACTGAAACGTCACGCGCAGTTCACTACTGAAGGCGCGCTCTGAAGGCTCCCGACCTCCAGGTTTTTTGCCAGGCAAACTATCTGAGACGGACAAATCGGCCGCGGTTTTTCCATTAATTTCATCGATTCTGAGGGTAACTATTGGTACCTGATTCATCACGGGCAACCTATGGGCACGGGTAAGTTGGGCCACAGGCTCTTTCTGTTCGCTCTGAATGTCAAACAATACCATGTTAGGCTGACTATCGCCAGCCGCGACTGTTACTCGCTTTATCAAAATAGCCTGAACCAAAAACAACAGACCAATAAATGCCGCAGATAATCCGATTGACACCGTTAACACCATAGTTTGATTCCCTGGGCGATATAGATTTGCAAATCCCTGCCGCCACAGATAGCTAAAACTTTGAGGCAATAACTTACGCAACAGCCACATTAACAGTTTGGATAACGTATACAAAAGCAAAAAGGCCAGGGATATTCCGAATGTAAAAATAACCGCCTCCAGCCAACCACCCATCTGCAGGTAGGTGAACCAGAAAATAAAGCCCAAAATAACAACGTAAACCAGCCAAACGAACGGATCTGCCCCGGGAGACTTGCGTTCATAAGACATCCGGATTGCGTTCAACGGGGATATATGACGCACCGCAAGTAGTGACGGCAAAGCAAAAAGTATAGAAACCACGGTACCTAAAAGCAGACCCTGCCAGATCGCCGGCCAGCTCAACTGCATATGTAGTTCCACCGGCAGAAAATCCTTCAAGACCGCCGGGAGTATAAACTGCAAAAGAGTGCCAAGCAAGCAGCCGATTACCGCACTGAGAACTCCTATAAAGCCAATTTGTATCAAAAATATCTGAAATGCCTCCGAAGACTTCACGCCCATACACCGTAAGGTAGCAATCGCACCCAACTTTTCGCGGATGTAGACATGTATTGCACTTCCGACGCCGATACAACCTAACAAAAGGGCAACGAATCCGGACAAGGCCATGAAGCGGTTCACATCCTTGAAGGAACGCCCAGTCTCTGCTTTTCTTGAAGCTACCGTTTCAGCATCCAGGCCGTATTTATCCAGATCTGGCTTAAGCTCCTTAACGAGTTGTTCGGCTTCCTCCGGGTTGTCGAGTTTTATGTAGTATTTGTAGGTAATGCGACTTCCAATTTCAGTAAGCCCGGTGGCCTGTAAAAACCGAAGGGGTATATAAACTACAGGTGCTACTGTTGAAGACACGCCCGTCTGTCCCGGAACTTTCTCGAGGGCTCCCTTGATCACAAAGTTTAGTGCACCGACCTTTATGGAATCTCCAACAACAGCATTATACTGAAGCATCAGCGTTTTATCCACCAAAGCGCTTTTTGTTGAATCCTGAAAGTCTGCCGCCGCATGTGCGGGTATCGTTTCGATAGCCCCGTAATATGGGTACTTGCCTTCCAGGGCGCGAATCTGAACCAGGCGACTACCGCCATCTTTGATAAAATACACCATGGATGCAAAGCTGCGTTCGAAAGAACGATCTGAACCGAGCGTATCCATGAGTGCCTTTGTTCCCTTTCCCGGTGCTGCATTCCCATCCAGCACCAGATCGGCACCGGTAAGTTCCAGGGCTTGGCGCTCAATATCTTTGGTAAGGTTGTCCCTGAAGGAGTAGACTGCCACAAGCGCTGCGATACCAAGTACAATTGCAGCCACGAAAAGAAGGAGACGCGACCGGTTACGGCGACTGTCACGCCAGGCCATCGTCATTAGCCAGGCTATCCCAGCCGATTGCCGCTTTATGATTCTATCGGCCGGCATACACATCTGATTGGATGGTTCCGCTTTTCATCTTTATAATTCTGGAAGTCTTAGCCGCAAGTTCAAGGTCATGCGTCACGATAACCAATGTTGTTCCGGCCTCACGATTAAGGTCAAAAAGCATATCTTCTATCCTGGCCCCGGTCTCCCCGTCAAGATTACCCGTCGGCTCGTCGGCAAACAGTAAAGCGGGTTTGTTTGAAAAAGCCCTCGCAAGTGACACACGTTGCTGCTCGCCGCCCGACAATTGTACGGGGTAGTGATGGGAACGATCGGAGAGACCTACTTTGCCCAGCAATTCCATTGCACGTGTCCTGATATTCTTTTGTCGGCGCAATTCCATAGGCACCATTACGTTTTCTAAAGCAGTTAGCGTAGGCATAAGCTGAAAATTTTGAAAGATGAAACCAACGTATTGATTTCGTAATGTGGCGCGTTGGTCTTCGCTAAGACCATCAAGCAAAATGCCATTTAGGGTTACGCTTCCAGAGCTCGCCCTGTCCAGCCCCGCACACAGACCTAATAAGGTCGTTTTGCCACTACCAGAGGGGCCTGTAATAGCCACTGTAGTACCCCTTTCAATCTGAAATGATACATCACTTAAAACGGTGAGCGCTTTGCCTGCGCTTGTATATCTCTTACTTATATTGTTAACGTCTAGAATGAACTGGTCGGACATGAAAAAAGTTTTAAACTTAACCGGAAGCTTACTGTTTAAATATATGAGGTTAAACAAGTAAGCGGTAGTTTAGATTTATATTTTACAGATATGTTACGGAAACAAGTTTTCATAATAGCAGCAATAACTATGACATTAAGCAGTTGTGGCAATGAGCAAAAACAAAACGCCGAGGATGGACAATCCCAGGCACGGCCATCCGAAGCGGCCGTGATAGCCACCGAAGTGCCGTCGGGAGTACAGAATGTTCTCTTTTTCGGCACTAGTCTGACCGCTGGATATGGGCTGGAAGATCCAAAGCAGGCCTACCCGGCCCTGATACAGCGGAAAATCGATTCCGTTGATCTGAAATACAAAGTGATCAATGGTGGTTTGAGCGGAGAAACATCGGCCGCAGGCAAAAGCCGGATCGATTGGCTGCTTAAGCAACCGATTAGCATCTTCGTGCTGGAACTTGGTGCGAACGACGGTCTGCGCGGCATCCCCGTCAGGGAAACGGCAGCAAATCTACAGGCCATAATAAATAAGGTGAAAGAAAAATATCCGCAGGTTAAGCTGGTTATGCTGGGAATGCAAATGCCACCGAACATGGGCGAAAAATACACGTCCGAATTTAGAAAGATGTTCAATGATATCGCCGCAAAAAACAATATGACCTATGTTCCTTTCCTTCTTGAAGGCGTGGGAGGCGTTGCGCGCTTAAACCAACAGGATGGTATCCATCCTACCGATGAAGGCCAAAAGATACTGGCGGAAAACGTATGGAAAGAACTTAAAAATGTGTTATGAATAAAATAATGGTTTTTAGTGCGGCGACTTTGCTCATGGTCGCTTGCAATAGTGAAAAGGGCAAAGAACAACAGGGTGACAGTGCCGCTTCTGATACTGCGGGGACGTTGACTTCGAACTTGTCACTTCCCAAACCTGACACCACGGCTTCTAAAACTAAGTTCAGCAAAGTAATAGGCTGGCCATCCGACAAAACACCCGCGGCGCCTGCGGGCTTCAGGGTAAGCGCTTTTGCTACCGGTCTGAAAAGCCCGAGAAACATTTATGTTGCTTCAAACGGCGATGTATTCGTTGCTTTATCCAACTCAGAAAGGTCGGTAAAAGAAAAGGTAGCCAATGCAATAAGTGGTAAAGCAAAAGCAGAGGTTGCCGGAGAAAGTGCAAACACCGTTGTTTTGCTGAGGGACACTAACCGGGACGGCATTCCGGAGTTGAAAACAAATTTCATTACAAGTTTAAATCAACCCTACGGGATGCTCATTATAGACAATTTTTTCTATGTGGCCAATACAGATGGCCTATATCGGTATCCGTATAAACAGGGCGATACGCAGATCAATACCAAAGGAACGAAAGTCCTTGGGCTTCCTGCCGGTGGATATAACAATCACTGGACGCGTAATATTGTTGCCAATTCCAACAACAGTAAAATCTATATTTCCGTCGGTTCGGGCAGCAATGTAGGTGAAAACGGGATGGAGCACGAGAAGCGACGCGCGGCAATATTAGAGGTTAATCCGGACGGCACAGGCGAGGTAATTTATGCAGGCGGACTAAGAAATCCGGTAGGTATGGATTGGGCACCAGGAACATCAACACTATGGACCGCAGTGAATGAACGGGACGGCCTTGGCGATGACCTGGTACCGGATTACATCACAAGTGTAAAGAGAGGAGGATTTTATGGTTGGCCCTATGCTTATTTTGGCAAACATGAAGATCCAAGATGGAAAGGCCGGCATCCTGAGATGGTGGCTAAGAGCCTGGTACCTGATCTTGCGGTTGGATCGCATACCGCATCACTTGGCCTTCATTTTTACAGAGGAAACAAGTTTCCCTCCAGATATCGCGATGGTGCCTTTATAGGGCAGCATGGCTCCTGGAACCGATCGGAATTATCTGGATACAAAGTTACCTTCGTTCCATTCAAAAATGGCAGGCCGCTAGGCCCTATGGAGGATTTTTTAACAGGCTTTATTGCGGACGCTCAGGAGGGTGATGTTTATGGCCGGCCTGTGGGCATCGCCATGATGAAGGATGGTTCTTTGCTCGTTGCTGACGATGTGAGCAGCACTATTTGGCGGGTAGCATCACGCTAATCACTCGCTTCTAGGTGCTGGAACCTAAAAAGTCCTCCTTTTTTCGAAAAGGAGGACTCAAAATTATCATAGCCTGTCTACTAGCAGTACTGTTCAAAAGCTCCGATAAGGCTATCGGCAATCATCTGCGCGGGACGGCCTTCAATCTGATGACGTTCAATCATATGGACTAGCCTTCCATCTTTAAACAACGCCATTGAGGGCGATGACGGTGGAAATGGAACCATATAACCTCTGGCACGATCTACTGCATCTTTTTCCATTCCCGCAAATACAGTTACCAAACGATCGGGGTGTTTGGCATTCGCCGCAGCTACCTTGGCAGCGGGCCGTGCATTTGCGGCTGCGCAACCGCATACAGAGTTGACTACCACAAATACGGTACCGGGGGTAGTTATTGCCTGATCTACCTGCTCAGGTGTCTTCAATTCCTCAAAACCTACATTTGTAAGTTCTGCACGCATGGGTTCTACTAAATATTCAGGATACATATCTTCAGTTTTTATGGCAAAGATACTGCACGGCAGGATAGCATCAAAACAGGCAACGGACGGCACGCCAGTTTTGACCTTCTGATTACGGACAGGCAGAAGTTGTGGCGCACCGTCAGTGTTGCCACGCCCCAGAATTTAGCCTAGAGTATGTAATACATTTTCGCTGGTTTATGCATCGTGCCCGACAATTTCTCATCCTGACGATAACTTTCCTTAAGCATTTGCTTCAAGTCGCGCTCTATTGTCTGACATATGGTCGTTGTTGGCGTATCTGTTGGTTTGTTTTCAAACGGATCCTGCAGATGGATAGCCATTTTTTCGATAAGGAAGAAAGAAGAAGCAATGGCAATAACAAGCGGTAGCGTGGCAAATCCGAAAAATTCAATTAGACCAAAGGGCAAAAGCATTACAAAGAGTATGAGAGAGAAATGAATATACATACTATATGTTACAGGAAATACCGTATTCTTGATCCTTTCGCATCCCCCCATCTGATTAGAAAATGCTGTGAGCGTCTTATCGATCTGTACCTGCTGATAACTGTTTATCCACCCCAGCTTTAATGCATGGCGTATATCGCTTCCCTGCAACTCCAGAAGGCCAACCGGAACGTTTGTATAACGCTTTAATGACTGTATGTCGTCGTTTGAGACTAAGCGCTCCAAGCCAGGTAGAGAATCCTGTCCGCGGAGATGACGGCTTAATGCGCAGCACCAAGCTACCTGCCGTTTTGCCAGCCGCTCACAGAAGGCTTTTTCGTCTTGTTGATCACCAACACCATCCACAAAAGTGAGTAATTGCCGCACAAGTGTCCGACTGTCATTAACAATGCCACCCCAAATAGTACGTGCTTCCCACCATCGGTCGTATGCCTGATTGGATTTAAAGGCTAGTAGCAGCGATATGACGGTACCTAGAATTGTTGGAACGGCAATAGGAATTGATATGCGCGTCATGTGGAA
This sequence comes from Pedobacter deserti, assembly GCF_024436415.1. Lineage (GTDB taxonomy): Bacteria > Bacteroidota > Bacteroidia > Sphingobacteriales > Sphingobacteriaceae > Pedobacter > Pedobacter faecalis. The sequence goes on from NZ_JAFMZQ010000001.1 coordinate 80,794, forward strand.
GTTTTCATAAAAAAAGGTGATGAGCGCAACATAGATGGTCACGCCAATAACTTCTTTCTTGACCTTCCCTAAGATATATTGAATCGGGATATTCTTTTTTAATAGCATAAGTAGGCAATTTTATTGTGAGTGTTTAATGCTTAGGCTATTTGCTCTTCATAAACAGCTGATTTCTCTGGCAGGTCGGCCAAGCCCGATAGCGATGTATATTCATCGCTATCTATAAGCGCCTTATTCGTGCGCTCAACCTGCTTTGCTGTACGCAGCAAAGGAAGGCCGCAACGCGTAACAAGCTGCCCAGGTTCCACACTGAATTTATTCAATTTGCCACAAACCCATAAATCAGGATGTAGGACATTCGTAATGCCGTTAGCCTCGATAAAATTTTTGAACACACTTATCGTACTGCCGTAAAAGAACTCAATGCGTAAATCAACCAGGTTAGGGACTTGCTTTCTTAGTTTTTCACAGGCGGTATAAAACTCATCACTTATATACTCGTACTCCCGTGATCTTCGTGAGAGCAACAGCAGTTCGCTAATGGAATCAGATAATCGAAAAAGGTGCACAAACAAGACTGCTACTGTTTCGTCTTGCCTACCTGAACAAAGATCAGGAACATGTCGAAGAGAATCAGTGCTAAAATCGGTTGGAATTAGGATTGTTTTCATAGTCAGTAATTTTAAGTGTAACTCTAAATGCTTGTACACAATATTACCTCATTGCTATTAGGACAAACTAAGACAAAAATTAAAATTCCGTTAGAAAAAGGAACATAATACCTAGGAACACCAGGAATCTCATAGCTTCAAGGAATAAAACCGCAGAATTTCCATAAATTTTTAATAAATATTAGAATTTCATTAGAAAACGTTCTCAGGTTTTAGCAGAAGGATCGACAAACGGGCAGAATAATCTGCATTTCCGTGCCAACTTCCTCTTCCGAACGAATACCAATAGATCCGTTATGAAGACGTATAATATTCAGTGTTAGCGGAAGGCCGATTCCATGCCCTTGAAAGTGTCCGGTATTTGATGCCCGAAAAAAAGGTTCAAAAATGTACTGCTGCTCCTTAAGGGGTATGCCAATTCCTTTGTCGGTTACCGCAATAGCGATTCGCTCGTTTTCAGCAATGATCCTGATTTCAACAGGTTGATTATTGGAATATTTACAAGCGTTAATCACGATGTTGCTGACGGCTAGTTGTAGCAGGTTAACATTGCCCTCCGTGCAGAGCTTTTCTTCTTCTCCCGGCAATAGAGAAAAATCTATATGGATTACACTGTCAGGTACAATTTTCTTCACGGAGTCTGCAACAGTAAGCACGAGCTCGTCAATGCGAATTTTTTGCCAGTTTTGCTTTTTTCCGTCAAAACCCGTCTGCGCAAGACCGAGTAAGCTGGTGATAATGTGCCCGAGCTTTTCTGCATGAGCAAGTGCGCGATTCGCAGATACACGCGTATCATGATCAAGATCCCGCCTTGAAAGCATCAATTCCAGTTCCGCCGTGATTATAGCGATTGGCGTTTTCAGTTCATGTGATGCATTGCTGACAAAGTTATTTTGCGTAGCAAATGCTGTTTCAAGGCGGTTAAGCATATTATTAAACGTCAGCACAAGTTCAGACATCTCGTCTTTTCCATCCAGCTCATTAAGTCTGAGGTGCAGGTTATTTGCTGAAATATTCTTTACGTTCCTGATAACGGCGGTCAGCGGCCGCACCATATAGTGAGAAAAGATCTTACCTGCCACATATGTAAGCAGCACCGAAACGCCAAAGAGAACGATCAATGCTCTGCGCAGAACTTCCAGCTCATGAAATCCTGACGGATCAGAAGCGGACACCACAACAATGTAACGGCTTGAATTCTTGTTAAACAATCGCCCATAGTAAAACATATTATCACGGCTAAACCGCGCTGTACCATTTTCAACTATATTTTTGTAGAAATAGGGAGGAAGACCTATAGAGTTTTTGAAGTCCGGATTTTCTAAAGAATCAATTTTGAAAACATAATTTTTCTCATCTTCCATCTTTTCAAGGTAACGCGCCCGCATCTCTGCATAATCCGCAGAGCGTTCATCTGGATGAATGCTTACTTCAGCTGTAAGTTTGGATCGGGTATCCAAACGTTTATAAAAATCCTCGAAATTGAAGTCTGAGACGAAATAAAAAATAGCATAATGGAATACCAGTAAGCCAGCCGTGCCGATACAAAAAAATAGAAGTGTGATCTTAGTTTGGATTTTCATTGGGCATTTCCAGCTTTACAATATACCCCATACCAAAGACCGTGTGAATGATTTTACCAACCGGACTGTTGTCAATCTTCTTGCGGAGGTAGTTGATATATACATCTACCACGTTCGTACCCATGTTAAAATCAATGTCCCAGACATTCTCCAATATCTGAATTCTGGAAAGTACCTTGTTTTGATTCTTCAACAGGTATTCCAGCAGGCGATATTCCGTAGCGGTTAAACTGATTTGCTGACCGTCGCGCAAGGCTGTCTTAGACACCGTATTGACCTCTATACCTCCAAGGGTAATGGTATCTGACGAAATATGATTATACCTGCTTCGACGAATCAATGTTCGCATCCTGGCTATTAGCTCTACCAGCTTGAAGGGCTTTACCATGTAGTCGTCAGCTCCGCTATCCAAACCTGTGACAATGTTTTCCGTGCTCCCCAGGGCGGTAAGCATAAGTATTGCAATACTGCTGTTTCTTTTCCTGATCTCCCGGCACAACTGAATTCCATTAATGCCCGGCAACATAATATCCAGAATCACCAGATCAAAATGATGCTTGAGAACCATCGCCAGCCCGGTGTCGCCGTCAGCAGCGACGCTCATTTCCACTCCCTCACCCTCAATTCCTCTCAATATTACCGACACCAGTTCCTGAGTATCTTCAATAAGTAGCACTTTGCTTCCAACCATACTACGCTGAAAATAGAATTTGTGGAGCTAAAACCGGTACATCGAAATACACTTTACTTTCAAATGACGAAACGATGCTAGCCGGAAATATGTTAAACTGACTTGCCCATGCTTCGATTTCAAATCTTATTCTTTATTTTCGGCTGCTGTTAATGCTTAGTAACACAAACGACTAATAACAAAAATGAACTATTCGAAGATTAATAACATAGCGGGCTGGCTCTGCTTCGCAATTGCCACTTTAACCTATATATTAACACTGGAACCCTCTGTAAGCTTTTGGGATTGCGGTGAATTTATTGCTTCAGCATTAAAGATGCAGGTGGTGCACCAGCCAGGCGCGCCACTATTCCTGATGATACAGCGCTTTTTCTCGCTGCTTGCTATGGGCGATGTGACAAAGGTCGCTTATTTTATGAACCTTGGTTCGGCCGTAGCCAGCGGCGCAACCATACTTTTCCTGTTTTGGACCATCACCGCGCTTGCAAAGAAAGTGTTGATAAAGCCAGGCGAGGAAATCAGCAAGTCAAACCTGATCGGCATAATAGGCTCAGGGGTCGTCGGTGCCTTGGCATACACCTATTCTGACAGTTTCTGGTTTTCTGCAGTCGAATCTGAGGTCTACGCACTTTCTTCCTTATTCACAGCAATTGTGTTTTGGGCCATCCTGAAATGGGAGGCCGTGGCTCATGAACCAAGGGCCGACCGATGGTTACTCTTTATCGCATATATCATGGGCCTCTCCATCGGTATTCACCTGTTAAACTTACTGACCATACCTGCACTTGCCTTTGTATATTACTTCAAGAAAACTGAAAAGGCAACTACCTCCGGGATTGTTAAGACAGCTTTTGTGGGAGTGCTTATTCTTGCTGTGATTCAATACGGGATTATCCAGTATCTGGTTTCCTTTGGAGCTTATTTTGACCTTTTCTTCGTGAACACACTCGGTATGAGTTTTGGTAGTGGAGTTATATTCTTTGCTGTTCTTCTGATTAGCGGCCTCGTTTGGGGAATCCGTTATTCAATAAAGCATCAGAAAAAAGTTCTTAACCTCGCTCTGCTATCGGTGGTGCTCATCATATTTGGATATGGGTCGTTCGCAATGATCATTATACGGGCCAAGGCCGACCCGAACCTGAATAACAGTGACCCTGACAATGCTTTCTCCTTTCTTGGTTACCTGAACAGGGAGCAGTATGGCGACCGCCCGTTACTTTTTGGCCCAAACTACAACTCTCAGCCTATCGAATACAAAGAAGGAAAGAAACTTTATCGTAAAGGCGAGGACCAGTATGTACAAACTGGCAGAAAAATGGACTATGTATACGATAGAACCACTCCTTTCCCTCGGATGTACAGCGATGACCCTAATCACGTCGGGTATTACAAAGACATGCTCGGACTGGATGACACGAAGTTCCCCACGTTGATCGACAACATAAGGTTTTTCTTCAGTTATCAGTTGGGGCATATGTATATGCGTTATTTTATGTGGAACTTTGTTGGGCGCCAAAATGACGACCAGGGACAAGGTAGCGTATATGAAGGCCAATGGTTAAGCGGTATAAAACCTATAGACGCCATGTTGCTTGGCAGCCAGAAAAATCTTCCGCCATCTATTGCGGAAAGCAATGCATATAACCGTTTCTTTTTCCTTCCCCTCATCGTCGGCCTCATCGGTGCTGTGTGGCACTTCAAACGGAAACAAACAGATGCAGGCATTGTAGCATTACTATTCTTTTTTACGGGAATAGCCATTGTATTATATCTTAACCAAAAGCCACTCGAACCACGAGAGCGTGATTATGCATACGCCGGATCATTTTACGCTTTTGCAATATGGATAGGTCTTGGTGTGTTAGGCATCAAGGAATGGTTTAGCAAAAAACTAAATCCGGCAAGCGCCGGCATCGCCGCAACTGTACTCGCTTTATTTGCTGCGCCGGTAGTTATGGCTGCTCAAGGCTGGGACGACCATGACAGGTCGACCAAAATGGTAGCGCACGACATCGCTGTGGATTACCTCGAATCGTGTGCCCCGAACGCGATTTTGTTTACTTATGGAGATAATGACACATATCCGCTTTGGTATGCGCAAGAAGTAGAAAACATCAGACCTGACATCCGTCTGGTGAATCTGAGCTTGTTTGACACGGATTGGTATATTAACGGAATGCAAAGGCGACAAAACGAGTCGGATCCATTGCCATTGTCAATGAAAGAACCGCAATACGTGCAGGGCGTAAGAGATGTAATGTACTATCAGGACTATAAGATCGCCGGCGCGGTTGAACTAAAAAACGTAGTAGACCTTCTGCTTTCGGACGACGATGATGACAAAATGCCTTTACAGGACGGCAAAAAGGTCAACTTCTTACCAACAAAGAACCTTAAGATTACCATAAATAAAGATGATGTCATCAAAAACGGGGTAGTAAACGCCGCCGACTCAGCAAATATCGTCTCGGAAATGAGCTGGACATTCAATAAGAACTATGTAACAAAAGGCACCTTGGCTCTACTTGACGTACTGGCGCACAACGACTGGAAGCGTCCCGTTTATTTCGCGAGCACAGTACCTTCTGAGCAATACCTGGGGCTCGATAATTACCTTTATAATGAAGGGCTCGCTCTGCGCTTGAGGCCTTTGAAAGTCGATACAACTTCAGATTCGAGGACCGAGCTTTTGAACACGCCGGCACTTTACAATAACGTAATGAACAAATTCGTCTGGGGCAACGTGAAAAATGCAAAGTATCTCGACCCTCAGTCGGCCGACGACATCTCAATCTTCACCAATATTTTTAACAACACAATCTCGGGCTTATTAAAACAAGGCCGGACGGAGGACGCAAAAAAAGTAGCAGCGAAATATTTTGAAGTGATGCCAGAAAAGTTTTACGGCCTGCGTTCCACTATGGGTGCATATTTTATGGCGGAGCATCTTTATACGCTCGGCGAAACCAAACGCGCCAATGATATTATGGAACGCGCTTCCCGATACATTCAGAAAGAGTTAACCTATCTTGCCGATGTATGCCAGAGTAAGAATAAGCTGATAGGCACTCAGAACATTCAATTAGGAATGTCTTTCCTAAACCAGATGTCAGAAACCGCAGCGTCAAACAATCAGCCCCAGCTAGCGAAATCTATAAACGATATATTTGCTGGATTGGAAGGCCGCTTATCTGTATACTTCGGACGACAGTAACAAAACCAACGAAACATAAAAGGGGCGGTGTTCATATTGACCACCGCCCCTTTTTATTCTACGATACCTTTTATTCTACAACCACTCCCATTGCGCAGAATTTATCAATTCTGGCCGCAATCATTTGATCTTTGTCCATTTCTTTAAGCTCCTTTAAATCGCTTATTATCTGTGCCTTCATCGTTTCCGCCATTTGCTCCGGGTTTTGATGCGCACCGCCCAGCGGCTCTCTGATAATCCCATCAATCAATCCGTTGCTATACATATCGTCAGAGGTTAACTTAAGACACTCTGCGGCTTTTTCTTTGTAGTCCCAACTTCTCCATAGGATGGATGAACATGACTCTGGTGAGATCACCGAATACCAGGTATGTTCGAGCATATACACCTTATCACCAATACCAATGCCTAAAGCTCCTCCCGACGCGCCCTCACCTACTACAAAGCAGATTACCGGTACTTTTAAAACCGACATCTCTAAAAGATTACGGGCAATGGCTTCCCCTTGTCCACGCTCTTCAGCTTCCAAGCCCGGGTAGGCGCCCATAGTATCGATAAATGAGATAACCGGCTTATTAAACTTCTCAGCCAGCCGCATTAAACGCAAGGCTTTACGATATCCTTCCGGATTGGCCATACCGAAGTTTCTGTATTGGCGCTCCTTGGTGTTTTTTCCTTTTTGATGGCCAATGATCATGACGGTCTGTCCGTCAATCGTGGCAAAACCCCCAACAATTGCCTTGTCATCTTTTACCGTTCTGTCGCCATGAAGTTCAATGAAATCCTGACAAATGAGGTTAATGTAATCAAGCGTCTGCGGTCTTTCAGGATGGCGTGACATCTGAACTTTTTGCCAGCCGGTGAGGTTGGTATACAAACCCTTTCTGGTCTCCTCAGCCTTAGCTTCGAGCTCAGAAAGGGTCGCTGACATATCTACCTTTGTCTTTTCTGCAACTTGTTTGATTTTATCAATCTGCTGAACCAGTTCGGCCAAAGGTTTTTCAAAATCGAATGATGTTTTTATCTGTTCCATAAGCGGGCAGTAAAAATAGGCATTTTTTTTTAAAAGAATAACGATGCCTCTTCTAACGCCTCAATCAAACGGTCTGCTCTTTTGTATATATGTTGCCAAAGCGATCCTTCGCGATCACCTTTACAGATTTAACCCCAGGCGCAAAATGAGCCATAAAAAGATGGCCTGTCTGGGTCGGTTTCGTAAAGGCCCGTCCCTTGGCAGGTTTGCCTAAATTATGTAACCTTAGTGCCTCAGGATCTGTTCCGTCCTGCCGCGCTAAAGCGCCCATTTTTTTGCCATCAATCTCATAACTAACTTCCCACTCAGGATCCCAGTTCCACACATTGGCCAGCAATCGCTTCTGATTGGTAAGCGTGTCGATGTACAGGGCCATCTGATGTTCTTTTGGCAAACCGGTTGATTTATAAAACCAGGACAATTCAGTTCCGTTTACCTCATACACTCCATAACCTCTGGGTGTGCCGTCTGAACATATGTTACCCGACCACCAGGCGCCGCAAACAGCTCCATGATTATGTTCATAAATGCCGCCTGTGATATTGTTCACATTGTAATGGGTGTGACCAGACATCACATGCACATTGGTGAAGCCTTCAAGCATTTTATAAAGCGCATCGTTGTTCTTTACGCTGTTGTGTGCAGGGATATGCAGGTTAACGATTAGCAGCTGGTCTTTTTTAACGTGCTGCAGGTCCTTGGCAAGCCATTCCAACTGAACTTCGGTGATGTAACCATCATATTTACGCTCCTCACCCAGGTAGCGGACATCGTCGAGTACAACATAATGCGCCTTACCGCGGTTGAATGAGTAATACGTAGGCCCGAAAAATTCTTTGAAAGTCCGGTCGGAGGTATCGTCGCCACCCTCCCGGTAGTTCATATCGTGATTTCCCAGAGCCTGGAAAAACGGTATACCCATCAACGCGACCGCCTTATTATAATCTTCAAAAAACTCCAGGAAATCCCAGGCGATATCACCCACGCTGATACCGTGCACAAGTGCATCTGGCCCCAGGGCCCTGATCTGTGCAATGGTATCAGGGACTGATGTTTCCATCATTTGCTGTACATCATCTTTTGTCCGTACCTGAGGATCAGCCCAAATGATAAAATGATGTTTATTATCATTCCTCCTGAGCTTGTTTAATGTAAAATCATACTCGTTTCTGCTTCCCAGCTTCTCATAATGCCTCGCAATGTTAGCATTGGTTTTAAATTCATACCCGGAGGGAGTGCTCATAAAAATATTGGTTGCCTTCTCATGCGGTGTAATGGAGTAACTTCCCTTTGCATCGGTAAGTACCACTGAAAAACCGTCTGATATGACCACATTAGCAACTCCGCGCTTGCCGTCAAGCACCCTGCCGCGGATTGTTTTCGCCCGCTCCAGCTTCGAAAAAGCATTGGTTTTGAGGCTGATGAAAGCGCTGCCCGCAATAAAGCCTGCGCTCTGTAGAAAAGATCTTCTGTTCATGCTATGCTATAGTTGTGATTTTAATTTAGTTGGGGCAATCGTGTCGGTACGTACAACATTACCATCGTTGTCGAGCGACTGCCGGAGCCAGTTTCCTTCAATATCGCGTAATGTGGATGTTTTTGACAGATCAATGTTATTTTGCGTTCTGGCCTTTACCCATTTGCCCAGTGTTTCATTGTAAACACCGCCAAGCATATTCCAAAAGCCTTGGTCGGCCGGAAGCGTATAATTAAAACTAAGTGTATTTCCTCCGCTTCGGTAGAACGGCTGGGGCTTAAGTGTGATTGGATCGATTTTGTCGTAAAAGTCCGTATTCGCAATACGGTAACCTACCGTTGAACCATTAAACAGACTGCCGCCTGCACCGATGAACACCACGTCAATCGGCGCCTTATTTACATCAACATCCGTCCCTTCAAACACAGCAAAACCGGAAGCGTTACCACTATTGGCAAACAAACCCGAAGTTTTAAGTCCGAAACCGTCACCGTTCGTTGTGCTGTAGTTAAACGACCGGATCCATTTTGCAGAAGAAATGCTCGTTGAATTCGGACCATTAATCAATTTAGCCGAACCACCCACATAAAAATACTGACCTTTGGCTACTGTGCCGGAGGTCAGGTTGAATTTATACGTCCTTGCGTTGCCGCTGGTGGCCAGACTGCCTGTCGCCCATCCCAAAGATGGGAAACCACCAGGGTTACTTGCGCCCGCGTTGTTGGTGACGACAACCGAATAAGGCGTAACCGAAAAGTTGATGTCGCGGGTGGCCAGGAACTGCATATATTCATAATTGCCATCGCCCCCTTCAAGGTCAGCCATGAAACCCGAGATAATGATCGCCGCGATATCCGGCGTAGAGCTCAACGGTTGTATATCATTCAATGTACGGATGCGATGCTGTGGTTTCAATTTTCCGTTAGCATCGACCGTATTAAATACAATGCCGTAATAATTTGCATTAAAATTAAGCCCATTTCGGTTAGCAAACGTAGCCGTAGGGGCTGTATATAACGTAAAGTTATCGAAGCCATCGTTGATCGTTTTATCCCCGCTATAGGTATCTCCCTCGCCTGCAATGGGATCAAACCCGGCCTTTACAATGGCAACAAGCGTACTTTCGTAATCGTTAGGACGTGCCAGGATAGCGCTACTCGGCACGCGGTTTACCGGGATGAATCGGTCGCTGGCAACTTTATTGACATTACTTGCCGGCAACCCAGTTATTTGCAAAATGCCATCTTTGCGGGTTAAAACGCCACCCTCAATCCGGACATGTACCGAGTCGCCCGGCACGTAGGTGGCGGCATCAGGTCCCAAAGCTATTGAAATGCCCCGCAGAGAGTCGATTGCCCCCACCGGACGTGTATTTTGAACCGCAAGTAGACCTGCAGGCATATTATTCCCGGAATGGTCTGAAACGACCACGCCCCGGATGCTGGTTGCACCAAGCAGGTTCGCTGTAGTAAGCGTAACGTCGCTGCCCTTGTACACCTTTCTCAAATCGAAATTAGAAATATAGGAACTAACCATACCTCCATCATAACCATCGTTGTATTTACAGCCGGTACATCCCAAGATGCAAATGAATAATACAAGATAACTAATATTCTTTGTGTTCATCGTATTTGTCTTTATGTTACTGTTAAGGTTTTTGCCACCATACCTGCGTACTAATTTCATCAGGCCCCTGGGCAGCGATTGCATTTTTATAGCTAGTTGGGTTGGCCGACTGACTAATGATCGGATAGGCCATTCTGGCGGGCATAACACCACCGTTTGCCAGGCCTGCACCTTTAGGCAGTATCGGATGGCCGGTTCTGCGATATTCAAACCACTGCTGCATGTCTACCAGGAACATGGCGTAATATTTTTGCACATGAATCTGCTCCAGTTTACTACTACCTGTCGTTGCGTTCAGCGGGAGACTTTCATCCCACCCTATTTCCGCGTCAGTGACGTATTTCGTGAACCGCGGATCGCTTACACCCGTGGCCCATGTTGGTAACCAGTAGTTAATGCTGTAGAACATGCCTTTATTGTAGTAGTCTGCTGCCGAACCGTCAATCCACCCCCTTACAGCTGCCTCTGCAAGAATGAAATTAACTTCCGCACAGTTCATCAGGATGCCGGTATATGGGTCGGTCTGCAGCGTATAGCCGTCATTCTGATCGTCTGAATAAAAATAAGCCTTGCGGGTATAGTCCATACCAGGACCAAAGCCGCTGGGTACACCCGAGTAGCCTTCTGAACCCTGGGCAATACCCCAGCGTGGAACGGATGCCTTACCGAAATCACTATCCATTCGAGGATCGGCCCAATCACGTAACCTGTCAATAAAGAAACTGGAAATTGCTACACCTCTGAAGTCTACCGGGCGCACGCTAACCATAAAAGGTGACGAGTAGACCGCCGTACTGCTGTTAGTTCCGTTCCAAAGAATTTTAGCCGTGTCGTCATTGCTTTGCATAATCGGGTAATTGCCCGGATTGGTGTCAATCATTTCTTTAATTTTGGCTATGACGTCAGCAGATACCTCTGATTTGCCAGAGACGCGAAGCAGCAGACGCAGGTAAAGCGAGTTTCCAAACTTCCGCCATTTGCCTATATCGCCTTTAAAGACCGGGTCCCCGCTCGCTACAATGGCCTTTCCGGCGCTAAGCAACCTGTTCGCTTCTTCAAGCTTGCTGAAAAGATCGAGATAAATTTCCATCTGCCTGTCGTATGCAGGTTCAACAATCCCATTCTTCCCCTCGTTCGCCTGCGAGTAAGGCACGTCGCCATATGTATCTGTAAGCAGCGAATATACCCAGGCCTGGGTGATTAGGGAGATGCCCTGGTAAGATTCGTTGATTTTGCCAGGGCGACTGGCGATGGTGTAAATGTCCTTGAAATTGGTAGCCTGTGGATACCACGCGTTCCACAGATAGTCGGACCAGTTACGCCGGAAATCGTATCGGAATACTTTGCCTTCGGCATCGCTGATGTCGACAGTGACCTGCATTAGCTCGTTGTTAAAATTGCGGTTGCGGACCATGTTTGCGTGCAGCACGCTGACCAAGGCTGGTGCAAGCAACTGATTGGCTTCGACCGACGCCGTGCCGATAGGATCTGTATTAAGTTCCTCAAAACCTTTATCGCACCCGGAAAGCAACATGCTGACAGCGACCAGCATCATTACGGTGGTTTTCAAAATGTTAGTTTTCATCTGTAAATTATTAGTTCCGAATAATTGATTAAATGCCTGCTACGAGCCTGATACCATATGTTCTTGTTGACGGAAGCTGTCCCGTTTCAAACCCAGTAACGATGTCCGTGCCCGAAAGCGTTCCGAATTCCGGGTCGAAAGCAGGCCATGGCGACCAGATGAAAAGGTTACGCCCGTAGGCACTGATCGAGAGGCGACTTAGGCTCAGCTTCTTCACAAATCCAGGTTTAAATGCATAACCCAGGCTTGCCTCGCGAAACTTGATGAAGTCCGTACTGAATATACTTCCTTCGGCCTGATCTGAACCGTATACTGATGTATAATAATTCTGTATATCAGTTGCCACAACATCATTGGTCCTGTACGAACCGTCGGGGTTCTGAACTACACCTTTACCTATAATCCCGTTATACCGTCCTGGTAATGTAGCTTTGAGCTTTCCAAGGGCCGCCATCCGCGAGAAGGTAAGTGAGTGAGCAACAGCGCCCACCTGCGCATCAAATAACGTACTCAAACTGAATCCTTTATAAGAAAATGTATTGCTGATCCCAGCACGGTATTGCGGAATCGTATTTCCGAGGTGTATCACCCCTGAGGTAACTTTTGCGAATCCGCTGGTGGCATCATAAACAATTTGTCCGTCGGGCGAGCGAAGAAAACCAATACCATATAAGTCACCCATGCTTCCCCCAACATTGGCAACTACCTGACCGCCGCCCAGCGCGCCGGTACGAAGGACGATCGAGCTGTCGCTTAATGCTTTGATCTCATTCTTATTGGTTGAGAATGTCATGTTAACAGCCCACTCAAAGCCATTTTTAAATGATATAGGCTTTGCGTTCAGCGCAACTTCCAGTCCCCGGTTATCTACGCGGCCTGCATTGATGATCGCATTTGAATAGCCGGATGAACGGTCGATCTGCCTGGTCAGAATTTGATTCCTTGTGTTGCCGGCATAAACCGCCACATCAAACCCTAACCGCCCTTTAAAGAACTGCATCTCAGCGCCAGCTTCAAACGTCGTTGTTTTTAGCGGCTTTAGGTTTGGATTTGGCAATGTGGATGGGTTTGTAGACCCACTGTCCGGGTAAATACCGCTTGAAGCCAGCGAGTAGTTATAAGCCGTACGGTACGGTATCAGTGTTCCGCTTCCTACCTGCGCTGCCGAGATCCGCAGCTTTGCCAGCGAAATGGCTTTTGGGAGCTTAAAGTAATCTGAGGCAATAAAACTTAAACTTGCAGAAGGATAGGTAAACCCGACATTGTCCGTACGTGTTGGTGTCGCCAAAACACTGTTCCAGTCTGCCCGTCCTGTAAGATCCAGATACAAATAATTTTTGTAGGTAAGCGATGCTAGCGCATAAACACTGTTCAACTGGTACTCTGCCGTATCCGGAACAAAAATAATATCGTTTGCAGCGTTAGATAAACTGTACTCGTTTGGCACGATCAACCCGTCTGCCCGCTGTTCATCCTTGTAATAATTGTTTCTCAGTGTTGATCCGCCTACGCGTGCGGTAAGGCGAAGATTTTTATGGAGCTGCTTGTTATAAGTAAGCATGAAGTCACCACTGATCTCGCGCATGTTAATTTCCTGAACGCGATACGAACCCTGGGCAAACTTACTTCCTGCTGCATCCCATGGACGCTTCTGTGTCCGGTCGTCACTGGCGTAATCTATAGAGCCCCTTACCATAGCGCTGAATGCGTCAGAAAATTTGTAAGTAGCCTGCACATTGCTCAGCACACCATTTCGCTTTTGCGTGTTGAGGTATTGCTCAGAAATCGCATACGGACTCTCTGGATTGGTTGTTGTAATGTTCACGAACTGACGATACTGCTGGCCTGGTGCCCAGTAATCACGATACCAGTCGACATTTACATTGGGTTGGGCAAACATGAACCAGTACATGAGCGACTGATTGCCGTACCCTGTAGCAGGAAGGTTATCGCTGTGCCGGTTGTTATAAATTGCTTTTACATTCACATCCAACTTCCTGGTCGGCTTTGCATTCGCAGAAAACGTAGCAGACGTACGCTCCAAACCAGTGTTTGGCACAATCCAGTCATTCTCGCCATGGCTTGCAGAGAACCGCATAGCAACCGTCTTATAAGTCCCTTCCAGACTCACCGAGTTGTTTGTCTCGTAGCCCCGTTTGAAGAAACTGTTTATGGGGTTTTCATAGGCACGCCAGGGTGTGCGTACCGTTCCCGCTTTTTTAGTGGTCGGATCGTACTGGAAGAATGACTGACCGTCGAATGGCGCCCCCCAGGATGCACTCGTACTGTTCTGGTTAGAACCGTCGGCCGAAGCTCCGTAAGAAAAGTGAGCAACCCCGAACTGGCCCTGGCCGAATTCATACTGGGAATCGGGACCACGATTGATCTCTTCCCAGGAGGTATTGGACGTGAATCCGATGCTGAGCCTTCTTTTTTTCGCATTACCAGACTTAGTTGTAATGATCACGGCGCCGTTGGCACCACGCTGTCCATACAGCGCCGTAGCGCCTGGCCCCTTCAGTACAGTTACCTCCGCAATATCGTCTGGATTCAGGTCATTGATACCGCTGCCAAAGTCGGCTGGCAGATTGTCTCCCGAAGTTCCGTAGGGCCCGCCGGTAGGCGACGCCGGACGGCGTACACTGTTGCTGGAAACCACCCCGTCGATAACGATGAGCGCTTCATTATCACCTGTAAGATTGTTTTCGCCACGAAGAATGATCTTGTTGGAACCAGCCGGTCCGCTGTTGCGTACCAGGTTTAAACCAGCAACCTTTCCGGATAATGCGTCGGTCCAGTTGGTTGCAACAGCCGTTGTCAGTTGCGTACTATCTACTTTAGTAACGGCATAACCCAATGCCTTTTCCTCCCTGCGGATACCCAGCGCGGTTACAACCACTTCTGAAAGTGCATTGTTAGCAGGTTGGAGCCTGGCGCTGAGGGAGGTGTTTGCATTTGGCCTTACCTGTACATTGGCACGCTGAAAAGGCTCATAGGAGATATAGGATACATCTATCGTGTATGTTCCGGCCGGCACTTCAAGGGTGACATTACCTTCGCTATTTGTTTGCCTCGCCAGGCCCAGGCTGCCGATCCTCACCACTGCGCTTGGCAGCGGCTGACCATTTTCATCGATCACCTTCCCAACAATTTTTCCTGTGCTGGGTTTCTCAACAATCAGAATGTTGTTGCCGTTTCCCATCTTAAAGGTAAACGGTGTTCCATTCAGCAGGAGACCAAGCACCTGCTTAACACTCCGTTCCGCTTTCGAAACCGTAATTACCCGCTGATCGTTTAGCTTGGTGTTGTTATAATTCACAGAGAAACCACTCAGCCTCTCCAATTCCTGGAAAGCATTTTTGAGAGTTGTTTCCCGCACACCATACGTGATGGTTCTGTCGACAGCTGTTTGCGCCTTAATTTCCTGAGGTTGAAACGCTAAGTGCAAAACCGCCAATATGGCTAGCAACCATAACTTTTTCATATATTTACTTAGTTTATTTTTGAATTCTTGAGTTTTAAATTTGGAACTGAACCGCCTGGAGTTGTTACCAGCAACTCCGGGCTACTTAATAAGGCTGGTAAATCTATTTCATGTTTTTTCCTTCCGTCAAATTGGGTTGATATATAAATAATTGTCCGTTTCGCTCTATGTAGCGGAGCCCGGAAAGCGTCATCAATTCGGCAAGCACATCCTTTAAGGCCATATTTTTGAACTTTGCTGTAACCCTGATATTTCCGGCTCCGGGATCCATTAATTCTATTTTTCGGCCGTAACGATGTTCGAGGGAAGCCAGAATGTCATATAGCATTGCATTGTTGAATATGAAGTGATTTCGGATCCAGGCACTGGTTTGCTCCGCATCTGCGCGGCTCTTGCTTGTATTTCCGGTGATCGTATTCAACTCCAACTGATCGTTGGGCAGAAGATAACTGATCAACACATTTTTACCGTTAACTTTATTGAGCACCCCAACTTTGCCCGTGTTTACAGACACCGTGACTTTGTGATCGCGTTGGAAGGCCTTGACATTGAAGGAAGTACCTAAAACTACTGTTGTAACCGCCCCACTCTTGATTACGAACGGCCTGTTGCCGTGCACAACATCAAAAAAGGCCTCGCCGTTTAGACTGATCATTCGGGTTTTTCTGCCGAAATTCTTAGGGAATCTGATGGTACTGCCGCCCGCAAGGTATACAAGAGAGCTATCGGGCAACAATATTCTGGTCTGCCGCCCCTCCGGATTGCTGATCTGTCCATATGCTGCCGACGCCACCTTCGGGCTCCGCCCCACATACCAAAAGGCTACACCACACAACAGTAACAAAGTGGCCGCATAGGCAAGCCATTTTTTGGGAAAACCGACCTGTCTGTGCGGGTGCTCTGCGTTTATGTGACTGCGCACCTTTTCCCAGGCCAGACTGGTATCCCCGGAGTTTACAAAATACAGTTTAGACGCTTCCAGGATCTGTAAGGTTTCTCTAAACTGCTCCTGATGATCCGGGCTACGCTCCAACCACTCCTGCAACTCATTCAGACCTTCATCGCTGATGGTCTTATCAAAATAGGCAACTATTAAAGGGTAACTGTACGCTTCCATATGTCTTCAATACTAAAGACAGTTTATTGAGTCGGCATACGTAGCACAAAACGTTAGGTTTATGTTAACAAATGGTTAACCGCCAAGATTTAAGTTGGAGGCCCTTTTAAGCAGGCTTCTGAGTTCCTTTACCGATTGATAGAGCG
Source organism: Pedobacter deserti (assembly GCF_024436415.1). Lineage (GTDB taxonomy): Bacteria > Bacteroidota > Bacteroidia > Sphingobacteriales > Sphingobacteriaceae > Pedobacter > Pedobacter faecalis. The sequence continues at coordinate 97,421 of NZ_JAFMZQ010000001.1, forward strand.
TCGTTTCTACCGTTCGTAAAGAAATGTTCAGCATATGCGCAATTTCATGTTTGTCCACCTGATCGATGCGGCTCATCAGGAGAATTTCCCTTTGACGAGGAGGCAGCTGATCAATCAGTTGCAGGATCTGTGCCGATGATTCCCTGCCCGAGATGATCTTTAAAGGGGTATCTGTATTCCTGAAACGCTGATCGCTATCGGGAATATCCTCGATAGATTGCACAGGTTGCTTCTTTTTTTGAACGAAGTTTAACGACATGTTTCTAGCAGATGCGAAAAGATATGCTTTGGCGTGGTCGACGTCTAGGTTATGGCGATTGTCCCATATCCGGATAAAAAGATCAGCCACTATTTCCTCCGCTGCTTCATAATCTTTTGTATACACGCCGCAAAATTGGCACAGCGATTTGTAATAGCGGTTAAACAACACTTCAAGCGCATGCGCGTCGTTGCTCTTCAATCTGGAAATCAACGTCTCATCTGGTACCATAGCCTGCATCCGAAATACCTCCATTCGGTTGCAAAACTAGCTTTGCAATGTTATTGAATTATTAACAATGGGTTACTTCCACCGCCATTCACCTGCAATCCTGAGCGGTATCTCAAGCTCGTTCAATCTTAAAAATGAAGCGAGCTGTGCCTCATCTAATTTGTTCGCAGGAATTCGGTCTGTATGTGCCAGCGCGAAAGCAAGCATGGCGCCGTAGCGAACCGTGTTCTTAAGTTCATGCTCGTCAACCAATTCAAACGTATCCCGGTCCGAATGATAGAAGGGGGCTGAGTTATTCGGCAACCTACCTCCGGCACCTCCACCTGTAGGTATACCTTGCAGCATGAAAGGCTGATGATCACTGTGCAAACCCGCGGCGGTGACCACAATATTTTTAAAGCCGGTGTCCAGTTTGGCGATCTTAGCACCCCAGCTACTTAACAGTGGTTCCATTTCTCTGCGGGTACTGACAAATCCTTTGGGATCATTTGTCATGTCGAAGTTAAGCATAAAACGAACCTGGTGAAGCGTTTGATCACTCACAGCTTTTTGAATGTATGCCTTCGAACCCAGCAGTCCCTGCTCTTCGCCCATAAACAAAACAAACTCTATCGTCCGCCTGGGCTGCTTTCCAACTTGTTTGATGGCCCTGGCCATATCGATCACCGCAAAAGCACCAATCCCGTTGTCAATAGCCCCTGTTGCCAGGTCCCAACTGTCGAGATGGGCACCTATCACGATCTTTTCTGCCGGCAGCTCATGTCCCTTTAGCGTTGCAATAACATTTCTCGCGCTGATGGCACCAGAAAAATTTGTCATGTTGAGATTGGCATACTGCGAATGGCTTTTGAGAGCCTCTTTCAGACGCATACCGTTTTCATAACCTATACATACGGCAGGTATTGGAATGAGTTTGCCCGTGACCGATGCTGTTCCGGTGAGTAACACGCCCGTCCTCACGGTATTGATGATGATGATGCCCGCGGCGCCATACCGGGTTGCAAGAGCCGCTTTTTCTGATCTGTGCAGCGAAGGTGAACCGCTGGGCGACCCCGGAAGAAGTCCGAGATAAACCAGGGCTATTTTCCCCCTTACCCGCCCTGCGTCCTTGATATAATCGTCTTCCAAACCGTTGCCCAGATCAACCAGTTCTGCGGTTATGTTCGCACTAACAGGCGAATGTGCAAGGGTGACGGAAGTGATCTTGTTCAGGCTGCCAGGCTGGTCGCCAACCCTGGTCTCGTTGGTAAGACGGCTCCAGCTCTCGACTTCAAAAGGCTGATAACGGACCTCATACCCATACGACTCCAGTAACTTGAATGCGTAAGCTTCTGCCTTTTTTCCGTTTACCGACCCCGTGAGCCTATGCGCGATGGCAGCCGTTGCATGCTCCAGGTTATGATAGGCTTGCGACCGGGCAAGAACATCTGAGTTGATTTGCCTGAATACGGTTTGTGTTTCGTCCTGCGCCGATAGGCTGAAACATAGCGTGCAGAGGAAGGCACAAAAAAAAGTGATTTTCATCCTTAAATATAGAATTTACAGTTGCTTCCGCGAATTAAGCGCGGCTATTTTTTTCGCTCTGTTGTATAACGCACAAGCTGCTCCAACCCTTCCCTGGCATCTCCCGGTTCGAAAGTTTTGAGAATATCAAACGCCTGCTGCTGATATTCCAGCATCTTTTGGTTGGCATAAAACACCCCTTGCTTGCCATTTACAAAATCGATTACCTGCTGGATTTTCACGGGGTCGTCCTGGTGGTTTTTCACAAGATTGATCATTTTCTTGCGCTCCGATTTGTCTGCCCGATTCAGTGCGTAAATAAGCGGCAAGGTAACTTTCTTCTCCTTGATGTCGATGCCCAGCGGCTTACCGACATCATCGGTACCGAAATCGAAGGTATCGTCTTTAATTTGGAAAGCAATACCGACTTTCTCGCCAAACAACCGCATCTTCTCTATCGATTCCTCGTTTGCTCCGGCAGACGCGGCACCGCAGGCACAGCAAGATGCAATTAGCGAAGCTGTCTTCTGCCTGATGACTTCAAAATACAGTTCCTCGCTGATATCCATTCGCCTCACTTTTTCTACCTGAAGCAACTCGCCTTCACTCATCTGCTTTACCGCTTCGGACACGATCTGGAGTAGACGGAACTCCTTATTATTTACCGATAGCAGCAGACCCTTGGCCAAAAGATAGTCGCCAACCAATACAGCGATCTTGTTCTTCCATAAAGCATTTATAGAAAAAAACCCGCGCCTTTCATAAGCGTTATCAACAACATCGTCGTGAACCAGGGTAGCTGTGTGCAGCAGCTCGACCAAAGATGCACCCCTATGTGTAGATTCGGTTATTCCTCCGCATAGCTTTGCTGAAAAAAAGACAAACATTGGTCTGATCTGTTTCCCTTTTCGCTTTACAATATAATGAGTAATACGGTCAAGTAATGGCGCATCACTATGCATCGAGGCTTTGAACTTTTCTTCAAAGGCATCAATATCCGCAGCTATTGGAAGTTTTATCTGATCGATTCCCCGCATTCAGGCAAAAATGAGTGTGCAAACATAAAAATTAAAATCCTTTTAAACGCACACTTTTGGAACATCAGGCATGCATGGCTTTAGACGGACATGCGAAATCCGTACGCTTTAAACCTGTCTTTTTTAGCGCACCATAACCACCAGCCACATCAATAACCTTATCATAGCCGCGGGCCTTCAGAATTGAGGCCGCGATCATGGAACGATACCCTCCAGCACAGTGAATGTAATAAGTATCCTTTGGATCAAGCTGACCTGTCCACTCATTAATATAATCAAGCGGTCTGGCAAGTGAGCTTTCCAGATGTTCTGCTTCGTATTCCCCTGGCTTTCTGACGTCGAGCACATGGAGACCCGGATCGGCATTTGCGACAGCTTCAAACTCGTCAGCACTTACCGAAACGATGCGCTCCGTTTGCTTTCCTGCCGCCGCCCAGGCAGCGAATCCTCCGTTCAAATAACCCACCGTACTGTCATAGCCCACCCTCGACAGCCTTGTGATGGCCTCCTCTTCCTTCCCTTGATCCGTCACCAGCAGCAATGGCTGCTTTAAGTCGCTTACCAGCGCCCCCACCCAAGGAGCAAACTGTCCGTTCAAACCAATATTTATTGAAGACGGAATGAAGCCTTTTGCAAATACCTGCGGATCCCTGGTGTCCAGAATAAGCGCGCCGGTTTGAGCTGCGACCACTTCGAATTCCTCAGGAGTAAGCGGATTCAGTCCTTTCTCATACACGTTATCTATACTTTCATAGCCCATCCGGTTCATAGCCGCGTTCTTTGCAAAATATTGAGGCGGAGGAAGCAAGCCCGAAGTAACCTCGGCCACAAACTGTTCTTTACTTGCCGCCCTTAAAGCGTAGTTCAGCCGGCGCTGATTACCAAGCGTATCAAAAGTTTCCTTACTCATGTTTTTGCCACAGGCCGAGCCCGCTCCATGTGCCGGATATATAAGTACATGGTCAGGCAGTGTTAGAATTTTCTGCTGCAGTGAGTCATATAGGGTACCAGCCATGTCTTCCATCGTTAGTGTACCCTGCTGTGCCAGATCAGGCCGGCCCACGTCGCCGATAAAGAGCGTGTCTCCGGTAAATATGCAATACGGCTCGCCCTTCTCATCATTTAACAGATAACTGGTCGACTCAGGCGTATGTCCGGGTGTGTGCAGCGCAGTTAGTGTAAGTCCCCCTATCTGGAACTGTTCACCGTCATGCGCTATATGCGATTTGAAATCCGTATTCGCTGTCGGACCATACACGATCAATGCTCCCGACTTCTCCGCCAGATCCAGGTGACCCGACACAAAATCCGCATGGAAATGTGTTTCAAAGATATACTTGATCGTTGATCCGGACTTTTCCGCTCTTTTCAGATACGGTCCCACCTCACGGAGAGGGTCAACAATAGCCGCCTCACCATTATGTTCAATGTAATAGGCCGCCTCAGCCAAACAGCCGGTATATATTTGCTCTATGATCATAAACAAAATTAAACATTAATATACTTCAGAAGGTAAACGCCCGGTAAATTTACACTAGTTGGTCAGCTCACCACGCAGGGAGTCTTCCATCAGGCGTACAATTTCCTGATGCTGCAGACCTTGACCCATCAGATACATCAATTTGGTAATTGTTGCCTCAAACGTCATATCGTATCCGCTTACTACACCCATCTGCTCAAGCCTTTTGCTCGTTTCATACATACCCAGTTCAACAGAGCCACGCTGGCATTGCGTAATATCCACGATAAGTTTGCCATTTCCTATCGCTTCCTTCAGGCAGTCAATAAACCAGCCAGCTGTCGTAGTATTACCTGAGCCAAAAGTTTCCAGTACAATGGCATCAACCGGCGATGCAGTCACGGCACGTACGGCCAGTTCGGAAATGCCGGGGTACAATTTAAGCACACCGATATTGGGATTGTAATTCAGATGAACAACGAGCTCCCGGTCCGGTTGCGGCAGAATATAATTGCTGAAAAAAGATAGCGTAACGCCCGCTTCTGCAAGAATAGGATAGTTTGGCGACCGAAACGCTTCAAACTTTTCTGAATTATATTTAATCGCCCGGTTTCCCCGGAACAGCTGATAGTCAAAGTAAATACATACTTCAGGCACCATAGGCCGATCATCTCGGCGGGTAGCAGCTATTTCGAGTGCTGTGATCAGGTTCTCCTTGGCATCGGTCCTGATCTCCCCGATCGGCAACTGCGATCCCGTGAGCACTACCGGCTTGCTCAGATTCTCCAGCATAAAACTTAAGGCAGAGGCGGTGAACGCCATAGTATCTGAACCGTGAAGGATAACAAAGCCGTCAAAGAGTTCATATTTGTTTTTAATCAGTGTGGCAATTTCGGCCCATATTTCGGGCGTCATATTGGAAGAATCCAGAATCGGATCGAAGGAGTAGACATCCAGATCGTAATTGAGCCTGTCCAGTTCCGGTACATTCTGCCTGATCTGCTTAAAATCGAACGGCACCAATGAGCCTGTAGTCGGATCATTGACCATTCCTATAGTCCCTCCTGTATATATAATGAGTATTTTAGTCATAACTAACGCTTGAAAATGGCAACCGAGTTGGCCGTAGTTTGTTCAGCAACCTCCTGGAGCGTAACCTGATGGATATCGGCTATCTTTTCGGCGATATACTTAAGATAGCTGCTTTCGTTCGGCTTACCCCTGAATGGAACAGGTGCAAGATATGGCGCATCGGTTTCTAACACAATGTCTGAAAGTCGGATTTGCTTAAGCACTTCGGCCAGACCTGAATTTTTGTAGGTAACAACCCCTCCAATACCCAGGACAAACCCAAGTTCCAGGGCACGTTCTGCCTGCCGCAAGTCGCCCGTGAAACAATGCATAATTCCGCGCAATTTATCGTCCTTTGCCGCCTCGAGTACTTCGAAAACTTCATTAAACGCATCCCGGCAGTGAATCACGATGGGCAGGTCAAGGTCTTTAGCCCAGTTTATCTGTTCGGAAAACGCGCGCTGCTGAACTTCCAGCGTAGATTTGTCCCAATACAGATCGATCCCTATCTCTCCTATTGCACAAATATTGCGATCAGGGATGCTTTCACAGATAAGATCCAGAACTTCCTCATAGTCTTCCTTTACATCACAAGGATGCAAGCCCGCCATGGCAAAGCAGTTTTCCGGGTAGTCTTCCACCATTTTATCGATCATGGCAATTGAGGCCACATTCACGTTCGGCAGAAAAAGGCGTCTGATGTCATGATCAAAGCACCTTTGCATCATATCCCTAAGTTTCCCAGGTTCGCTTTCGTAGTAAATGTGTGTATGGGTATCTGTTAAAAGCATAAGCAAAGTTATACAAAAAAAACCCTGTAAGGCAGGAGCCATACAGGGTTTACTCATTTTTGAAAGTCAATTATTATTGTGCAGGTGCTGGCGGCGTATTGGCAGCCGCAGGAGAGCCTGATGGTTTCTTAATGTCCACGATCTCAACCTCAAAAGCCAACGGCGAATACGGTGTTATACGTGCTTGTGGCTGACCGCTTTCACCATATGCCAGTTTTGACGGTATGATCAAAAGGATTTTTCCACCTTTACCGATCAGCTGATACCCCTCGTCAAATCCAGGAATTGCATTACCGATAGTGAACGGACGCGGCGCATATTGTGCCATTGCGTTGTGTATACCCGCATCCTTCGCAACCTTTTCTACCGAAGTATCAAAAATATTCTCTTTCCCGTCAGCTTTTTTAGTCAGCAGTTTACCAGTATAGTTCAGCATAATGGTATCACCAATTGCCGGTTTCGGACCGCTGCCCGGATTTGAGATCACATACTGTAAACCTGAAGCAGTAGTCTGAGGCTTAAGTTTATTCTCTTCGATGAAGTTCTTGATCTTACCTGCTTCAGCGCCCTTTAACCGCTCTACACTGGCCATATAATCTTTTTGAAAAAATTCCTGGGCCCTTCTTTGAAATGCAGTATCCGCTTCATTTGCATTTTTAGCCAATACTTTTTCGATTTTAACGGTAAAGATCAAATATTTATCCTTTGCAGCAGCCGGTGGCTTTGGCTGACCGCTGTGCTTGGTCATGGTGTCGAGATTAAGCTTAAATGTAGCGCTGTCACCCTCACCGAAAAGCGTAAGCACATCGTTCATGTCACCGCCATACTGCGCTTTACCTACCGGGAATACCTGCGGCTGTTCAATGTCATAAGTACTGAACATAACCGAATCCCGCTCATTTTTCTGGATAAAGTTCAGCTTTACGACGTCACCCTCCTTGATTTTGGCCTTGCCGCCGTCGTGATGTATCTGATACATCAGACCACCCTTGCCCTCTTTGTAATTGTTGCATGCAGCCAGACCAAGCGTAGCCGCGAAAAGAATTGCTATACCTTTCTTCATGTGGTTGTTTTTTCTATTGTAATAATTGTGTTTTATATTCGGTTAATATCGATTTAAATTGCTCCACTGTCTCTGCAAGTCCTGCCTCCGAAATCCCGCCGGCCGCGTTTCTGTGACCACCTCCTCCAAAGTATTTCTTACAAATCTCGTTTGCCGGGAAATCGCCCGTGGAGCGCAAAGATAGTTTAACTTTATCAGTTCTTTCAATAATAAATGCAGCGAGTCTAATACCATTAATCGAAAGCGCATAATTCACAATACCCTCGGTATCACCGGTCATGATGTCAAACGCTTTCAATTCTTCTTTCGTCACGGAAATGATCGCGGTATTGTATTCGCGGAGTATTTCCAGCTTATTACTGATACAGTGACCCAGGAAACGAAGCCGGTTTTCGGTAGCATTATCGTAAACGAGCTGGTGGATCCGCCAATGCTCCGCCCCCATATCGATCAGATCGGCGGCAATCCGGTAAACCGAAGAGGTAGCCGATTCAAATCTGAACGATCCTGAATCGGTCATTATGCCCGTGTAAAGACAGGTGGCAATATCCTTGGTCATCGAAGCCCCATCCTTCATTTCGTCCACGATAAACTCATACACCAGCTGCGCTGCCGCACAGGCATTGATGTTCCAGTGGCGGTAATCATCAAAGTCCTCAGGCTCGAGGTGATGATCTATCATGAGCTTATATGCCCCTGATGCTCTGACAAGCTCGCCGAGTTCGTTGATCCTGCTCAAACTGTTGAAATCCAAACAAAAGATCATAGCGGCCTCCTCCACGAGCGTGGCCGACAATTCCTGGTTCTCGGTATATACGATAACCTCCGAATTGTTCGGCATCCAGTGCAAAAAGTAAGGATAGTCCGTTGGCGTGATCACTTTAACGTGATGGCCCTTTTGTATCAGATAAGCATACAGACCCAGAGACGAGCCCATAGCGTCCCCGTCGGGCTTGTGGTGCGTAGTAATTACAATCTTCTGGGGGGTAGCCAGCAACGATTTAATTTCTGATACAGATAACATCATATTAAGGACAAAGCTAATGATTTAATGATAAGTTGAACATTCGTTTTATAAACAAGCGATTTTTATATCTGTTTGGCGTCTGATATTAGGAGTATAAAACGTATTTTTGCAAAAAATTTTGATTTATTAAGATGACTACAAACAGAACATTCACCATGATCAAGCCTGATGCCGTTGCTAACGGGCACATCGGGGCTATTATTAACGATATTACCTCGGCAGGTTTTAAGATCATCGCGTTGAAATACACCAGGCTTACGCCTGAATCTGCTGGCGAATTTTACGCGGTACACAAAGAGCGTCCGTTTTATAATGACCTTGTAAGCTTTATGTCGTCCGGACCTATCGTTGCTGCGATCCTCGAAAAAGACAACGCTATCGAAGACTTCAGAAAACTGATCGGGTCTACCAATCCGGCAGAAGCTGCAGAAGGCACCATTCGCAGAAAATACGCAAAATCAATCGACGCTAACGCTGTTCATGGTTCCGATTCCGATGAGAACGCGCAGATCGAGGGTGACTTTTTCTTTACCGCTGAAGAACGCTTTTAATCTGCCTTTCTTATCAAGCAAAAATATCAGAAAGCACCTTGCAGGTGCTTTCTTTATATTAGCTTGCATGCAAACCAATCCGATAATGAAAAAAATAATCCTTATACTCATTCTGCCGCTTTGCGCGGGCACGCTTGCGGCGCAGACAAAAAAAACCGCAGCTAAGAAACCGGTTGCCACCACAAAAGCGCCAATCTTCAGCGGCCGGGTCGACTCGGTCAGCTATGCTTTTGGTTCCTCAATGGCGTCCGACCTTAAGAACCGCAACCTTACCGAGATCAATTATACCTTACTGCTCCGGGGCTTCGAAGACGCCTTTTCAGGAAAGCCGGCCTTACTCAAGGAAGAAGAGATGCGTACGGTCATCAGCAATACCTTGAAACTGGCGTATGAGAACCGGTTTGCCGCCACTAGAGCCGAAGGCAAAGCCTTCCTCGAAGCCAACAAGACGAAACCTGGTGTAAATGTCACCAGCAGCGGACTTCAGTATGAAGTTCTCACAAAAGGCAACGGCGCCATGCCTGCAGCTAGTGATACCGTACTCGTGCACTATAAAGGAACATTTTTAAATGGCAAACAGTTTGACAGCTCTTACGACAGAAACGAGCCGCTTTCCCTGCCGCTTACAGGTGTTATCCAAGGCTGGACGGAAGGTTTGCAGTTAATGCCGGCGGGCTCTAAATACCGTTTTTATATTCCATACCATCTGGCCTACGGCGAAAGCGGATCAGGCCCTGATATGCCGCCATACAGTACCCTGGTATTCGACATCGAACTGCTTAAAGTGAACGGGAAATAACGTTAAAACCATTTGTCGTACAACTTTGTTAGATAACTAAAATCCAAAGCGTATGACATTTAAAAGGTATTACCCCCTCGCAATCATCGCCTTCCTGTCGACAACACTTATGAGCTGCGACCTGGTAGAAGGTATTTTCAAGGCCGGCGTCTGGACCGGCGTAATTGTAGTTGTGCTGGTTCTTGCGCTGATCATCTGGCTGATCAGTAAGGTATTTTAGCGATTACAGAAAGACAATTTCAGTGATGACTTCAGTGCCGGCGCGTTCATTAATTTTTTGAATGATGCCGGCCCTTACCATAAGCAGTTCATTCTTCACTACGGCAGATTCAAGCCTGACAAATAGCTTTTTCTGCGACACATAGATCTGCGTAGTACGGTTGGCTACCGCTTTACCCATTAGTTCCGGCCAGAAAGCCACAACAGAAGTTTCGTCAAACTTCCCTTTAATACGGTAAACGTTCAACAATTTACCTATGGCTTCCTTTAGTGTGATATCGTTTGGTTTACGCATGATGCACTGACCCCCTGTCTACTTCAAATAGTGTTACCGGTACATTGATCGTCTTAAACAGGGCCTGGACCCGGTCACGCCCCGTATCCGTAATAAAGATCTGTCCGAAATCCTGCTGCGAAACCATCTCCATGAGCTTGTGCATCCGGCTATCGTCAAGCTTGTCAAAGATATCGTCGAGAAGTAGCAGCGGTTTGAACCCTTTATGTAACCTAAGATACGCATATTGCGCAAGCTTAAGCGCAATGAGAAAAGATTTCTGCTGACCTTGGGATCCAAACTTTTTAAGCGGCATATCGGCGATGGTAAATATCAGATCGTCCTTATGAACGCCCGTAGTAGTGCGTTCAAGCACTTTGTCCTTCTCCAGCGATTGTGCCAGCAACTGCCCGAAATCGGCAGCAGTGAGCTGACTTTGGTACAGGAGGCCGACACGCTCTGCCCCACCGGTGAGAAAGGTGTAATATTTATCGAACAATGGAACGAACTGAGCCATAAACTGCGTCCTTTTCTGGTGTAAGCTTAATCCTGAGGCTACCAGTTGCATATTGTATATCTCCAGCAGTTCAGGATCGTACGAACGTGTTGCCGCAATTTGTTTAAGCAAGGCATTCCGGTTCAACAGCTGCCGGTTATAAGTAATCAGTTCGTCCAGATACTTCGCATCCGTTTGCGAAATCACATTATCCATAAAGCGCCTGCGCTCCTCACTACCCTCCATTACAATACTGGTATCATAGGGCGAGATCATCACCAGCGGAAACAATCCGATGTGATCAGACAGTTTCTCATACTCTTTTTTATTACGTTTAAACTGCTTCTTCTGGTTACGTTTAACCCCGCAGGTTATCTTCTCATTCTTCTGCTCACGGTCAAAGTCACCCTGTATCAAAAAGAGCTCCTCGTCCAACTTGATCTGCTGACTGTCGATCGGATTAAAATACCCTTTGCACAGGCACAAATAATGAATAGCGTCAAGCAGATTGGTCTTCCCCGCACCATTGTTTCCTACGAAAGCATTCACCGTTTTCGAAAAACTGAGGCTTGCGTCCGAATAATTCTTGAAGTTGAGCAGTGTGATGTTTTTTAGCCACATAGTATCGGTGGCCCAAAGTTACCTTTAAAAATCTCAATTACTTAAAAAATAGATTGATACTTTAATGTAAAAACGTATTTTTGCGCCTTAATTATTTTCTAAATAACATGTCCACTACAGAAAAAGAAATAAATCAGCCGGTTCATAAAGGATCTTTTGTACAGGAAAACTCAAAAAGCCTGCTATTTATTGCAGGGGCCATCGTTGTACTAATCGGAATTTATATCTGGTACCAGAGCGTATATCTGAAAAACCGTGCTGAAGAAGCATCTGCCAAAATGTACAAAGCAGAGCAGTACATCGGTGTCGACTCCCTGTCTGCCAAAGCGATCAACGGGCAAGGTGGATATCCCGGACTGGAGCAGATTGCCGACGAATACGAAAACACTAAATCAGCCAATCTGGCTAACCTTTACCTGGGCGGCATTTATCTTCGTAAGGGAGAATATAAAAAGGCCGTAGAATCTCTTGGCAAATACAGCGAGACCGGAAGTCCGGTTGCAGATCCTCTGGCTTTAGGCCTCCTGGGCGATGCATACAGCGAACTTAAAGATTATAAACAAGCAGCTACCTATTATAAAAAGGCGGCAGACAAGTCGAGCAATAAATTCACGTCACCTTTGTTTCTGAAGAAACTTGGCCTGGTGTACGAAAACCAGAAAGACTTCAAAAAAGCCAAGGAAGCTTACGAGAAAATCAGAGCTGATTTCCCTGCTAGTCAGGAAGCAGCGATCATCGATGCGTACATTGCACGTGCAGAAGCTCAGGTAAACTAATACCGGCTCCCGCAATGGCTACAAGACTAAAAAACCTTTCCGATTTTTCACATACCACTGTGCCGGACGGTTCAGCTTATCGCTTTGCGATTGCTGTAGCTGAATGGAATGCCGAAATCACGGGCAGCCTGTACCAGGGCGCAGTGGACACCCTGCTCAAGCATGGTGTTCGTGAAAGTAATATCCGTTCTGTTGCTGTACCGGGCAGTTTTGAATTGTCTTCAGCGGCCGACCTGCTGCTTCAAAAGCACAATGATCTTGACGCGGTGATCTGCCTCGGCTGCGTAATACAGGGCGACACCAGACACTTCGATTTTATTTGTGATGCTGTTGCGCAGGGCGTGACGAATGTCAGCATCAAACACAGCAAGCCCGTAATATTCGGCGTGCTCACTACCAACGACCAGCAACAGGCGGCAGACCGTGCCGGCGGCAGACATGGCAATAAGGGTGATGAAGCTGCAATCACTGCCCTCAAGATGGCAGCACTGGCTGCATCATTGTAAGACAAAGTTTTTGTTTATTCTCCTAAAAGCCTTAGCTTAGTCTTATGAAAAGAACCGCAATCATGCTTATTGGCCTGTTTTTTGCCATCACTGTTTTAGAAGCATGCTCCAGCCGCATCTGTCCGGCATACAGTTCGTACCCGGAAGGTAAAAGACGCAGGGCATAATCATTAAACAGAAAAGAGGTATCAAATGCAGTGGAAGGATATAACTGATCAATCCCAGATCAGTGAAATTAAGAACGACGAAGGTTATAGCCTCATATTTAAGCACAGCACACGGTGTTCCATCAGTGCCATGGCCAAACGGCGATTTGAAATGGACTGGGATAGCATTCCACCGGACACAAAGCTTTACTTTTTAGATTTACTCAACTACCGTGAGCTCTCAGCACTGATCGCTGAAACTTTTCACGTGCATCACCAGTCACCACAGATCCTGCTCATTCACAATGGTGAATGCATATTAGATGCGTCACATAGCGACATCTCCGCCGAAGAAGTTTCAGAAGTTATCGGAAGCTAAGGAGCGAACAGGCAGTGCTTAGTAATTGAAAGTAACCGTCTGCTTAATGTCGGGATGTAAACTGTAAGCTACAGGACAGGTATGTGCAGAACGCTCAATGATTGTCTTCACTTTGTCGGAGTAATTGTTGTCCGGGAATTGGAACTCCACAATAATTTCAGACACACGTCTTGGGCCCTCTGCCATAATCTTTGTGATCTCGCAGGTTGTGCCATCTATATCAAACCCATGTTCGTTCGCCGCAATACCGACAATCGTCAGCATACAGTTACCCAGTGAGGTAGCGAGCAGATCGGTAGGCGAGAAAGCCTCACCTTTACCTTTATTATCAACAGGGGCATCCGTAGTAATTATATTTCCTGAACGCTCGTGGACCGAAGTAGTGCGCAGTCCGCCATTATACGTAATCTTTGAAGTAGCCATATCTAAAAAATATGCTGCAAAGATTAGTATAATTTATCTATTACACATATTCTTCGTCAACATAAAGATCGATCTCCTCCCCGATCCGCTCGATCACATAGTCGGTCAGCTCAACGTCTATTCTCCCGTCGTTCAGCTCAGACCTGTAGAAAGGCAGGTCCCCCGCAGCAATCTTCTCTGCCGGCACGTCTTCCCAATGCTCCCCATCGTAACAAACCGCGCCGAGGATTGCACCATAATAGATCACCTTATAATAACCTTCTTCAGCAGGCAATATGGTTAGAGTAACCTCGTTTGTGCCATATTTAATCCTGATATTAAATGGTTTAGTCATAATCAGCCGGCCCCTGTGCGCCGTGTGATATAAACAGCGCTGTGCAACAAATGTTTTAACATTACATGAGGCAAACATATCTGGTTTATAACAATTGAATCCTATTGCGTAACTTTGCGTTATGATCGAACTTCCGGTTGTTTCTGCAAACCCTGTACAACGTAAGCCAGACTGGCTCAGAGTAAAGCTTCCTGTAGGCAAAGAATACGCGCAGGTGCGCAGCCTGGTAGACACGCATAAGCTCCATACCATTTGTGAAAGCGGCAACTGTCCGAATATGGGCGAATGCTGGGGCGCCGGCACGGCAACCTTCATGATCCTTGGGAATATTTGCACACGTTCATGCTCGTTTTGTGCGGTGGCGACCGGGCGTCCGCTTGCTGTGGACACCGGTGAACCTGACCGCGTGGCCAATTCCGTAAAACTGATGAACGTAAAGCACTGCGTAATTACTTCGGTAGACCGCGACGATCTGAAAGACGGCGGTTCGATCATCTGGGCAGAGACATTGAAAGCCATCCGCAGAGAAAGTCCGGAAACTACCCTGGAAACGCTGATACCTGATTTCAAAGGACAGTGGGACAACTTGTACCGGGTACTCGAAGAGCGTCCCGAAGTTGTTTCCCATAACATGGAAACAGTAAGGCGGCTAACCAGACAGGTACGCATACAGGCTAAATATGACCGTAGTCTTGAGTGCCTTAAACGGATATCTGAATTCGGCCTTCGTACAAAAACAGGCATCATGCTTGGCCTCGGCGAAACAGAACAGGACGTCCTGGAAGCTATGGACGACCTGGTTGCAAATGGTGTACATATCCTTACCCTCGGACAATACCTGCAGCCCACCCGAAGTCATCATCCTGTAGTAGATTGGATTCATCCCGATCAGTTTGCCAAATACAAAGAAGCCGGACTTGCAAAAGGGCTTAAGTATGTAGAAAGCGGTCCTCTGGTACGTTCTTCCTACCATGCCGAGAAGCATCTTTTCGATTATTAAACTACGCATATATCTCTTTGCAGACAAGGAATAGCGGCACGAAACAAATATTTTATATTCCTGTTGTTGCTATGTATATTCGTCCATATTGGGAACAAGCAGCAAGATATCACTATCAGAGGAAGAGCTGGTCGCGAGGCTAAAGAACCAGGATACACATGCGCTTAGGTGCTTGTACGATATGTATTCGGGAGCACTGCTGGGCGTCATCATCCGAATTGTACCTCAGACCGAGCTGGCCGAAGACCTCCTTCAGGAGACCTTCATCAGGATATGGAAGTCGGCCGGCGGCTACGATGCCAGTAAAGGACGGCTCTTTACCTGGATGATGAATATCGCCCGCAACCTGTCTATCGATAAGCTTCGTTCCAAAGACTTCCGGAACAACGGCAAAAACCATGAACTGGAAAATAACGTAGGTGTTATTGATATCCATCAAAACACAGTATTCAATGCAGAAGTTTTTGGGCTGAAGGACATGGTCACCGGACTCAAACCGGAGCTTTTCAACGTACTTAATATGGTATATTTTAAAGGATATACACATGTGGAAGCAGCAGAAGAACTAAACCTTCCACTTGGAACTGTCAAAACACGCATCAGGCTTGCCATAAAAGCGCTGAGGAAGAAATTTAATTGAATTGGAATCTGCAACAGCATATATTGAATCCGGGATACTTGAACTCTACGTCCTGGGTCAGTTGAGCCTGCAGGAAAGAACCGAGGTAAGCAGAATGGCTGCCAGGCACGCTGCCGTAAGGATGGAACTTGAGGCTATTGAACTGGCACTTGAAAAACACGCGCTTCTGTGCGCGCTCAAACCATCCGGCCGACTAAAACTAGCGATACTTGAGGGTGCTTATGCATGCAGGCCTTTATGAACTGGTCAGCATCTGCAAGCGCAAGCGCGATTTTGGCAGTTGCGCAGCAACCTGCGAAGCCGTTACATTAAAATGCTGCTCAGCGAGCTCCCCGCCCGCCATCCCATGAAGATAGCAGCCAGTAATGGCAGCCTCATTTGGAGCGTACCCCTGGGCCACAAGAGCAGCGATCACACCTGTCAGCACATCGCCCATACCACCCTGCGACATGGCCGGTCCGCCGCTCGTATTAATGTAGACCTGTCCCGACTGCTCAACTATGAACGTATACCTGTTCTTTAAAACCACAACAACCTTTTGTTTTTTTGCATACTTGATCGCGGTCTGCAGCCTGCCCCACCAGTTGTCATGTACACCAAAAAGCCGGTCAAATTCCTTTACATGCGGCGTAAGCACCGTGCCCGCCCTCAGCTCGTTAAGTGCAGGCCGGCTTACCGATAAATAATTAAGGCCTTCCGCGTCTATAACAAGCGGCACTTGCTGCGACATTACACATTCCAGGAGGTTCAGGTCGGTACCCGACACTTTGCCGGTCAACTGTAAACCCGGACCAAGGGCTATGGCGGAGTAAGTGTCAAGAGCCGCCGGACCAACCAGGTCCTTGCGGTCTGCGTACATCGCTTCCGGCAAAGTTACATTCAGCGCATTAAGGCCCTGCTCCGGTATAGCCACCGTGGTCAGACCCGCCCCGGCATACACGCTGCCCATCGCCGTGAGCAATGCCGCACCCATCGTCTGCGGAGCACCTGCAACAATCAGCAGATGTCCGTAATCGCCTTTGTGACTGAACTCGGCACGCGGGCGCAGCAGCCTGCTTACATCGCCGGCCGTTACCATCATAAATGCAGAAGCGATATCCGTTCCAGGTGTCGCGGTAATGTCTGCGGGTGCAGACGCATCAGGCAAAAAGTCGTTCAATAACCTGTTCATACAACTATGATAAGCCCATCTCTTTTTTCAGGAACTTGCCGGTCAGACTGATCGGATTCTGGATCAAACCTTCCGGGGTACCCTCAAAAATGATCCTTCCGCCACCGGCTCCGCCTTCTTCACCGAGGTCTATCACCCAATCGGCCACCTTTACCACATCCAGGTTATGCTCTATCACCAGCACCGTATTACCACGGTCTACCAACTCGTTCAGCACTCCCAGAAGCACATGAATATCCTCAAAATGCAGTCCCGTAGTAGGCTCATCCAGGATATAAAAAGTGCGGCCGGTATCCTTCTTCGACAGCTCCGTAGCAAGCTTAACGCGCTGCGCTTCGCCGCCCGACAGCGTAATGGACGACTGCCCGAGGGTAATATATCCCAGGCCTACATCTTTCAGGGTTTTTATCTTCCGGTAGATCACCGGCATATTCTCGAAAAAGTCGCAGGCGTCCTCAATACTCATATCAAGGACATCGCTGATCGACTTGCCCCGGTAACGCACTTCAAGTGTCTCGCGGTTATACCGCTTTCCGCCGCATTCCTCACAAGGCACCTGAACGTCCGGCAGGAAATTCATCTCAATCACCTTCATTCCGGCGCCCTGACAAGTCTCGCAGCGCCCGCCCTTTACGTTGAACGAAAAACGGCCGGGCTTATAGCCTCTTATTTTAGCCTCGGGTAATTGTACAAACAGGTTGCGGATATCCGAGAATACCCCGGTATAAGTAGAGGGATTAGACCTTGGCGTCCGTCCGATCGGTGCCTGATCTATCTCAATCACTTTATCGATCTCTTTCAGACCGTTCACCTTCTCGTAAGGAAGCGGGTGTTTCTTAGCCCTGAAAAAATGATGATTCAGAATCGGGTAAAGGGTTTCTGTGATCAAGCTCGACTTACCACTCCCCGAAACGCCCGTTACCGCAATAAACTTACCCAGAGGGAAGTCGACCGACACCTCCTTTAAATTATGACCGCTGGCCTTTATGATGGAAAGCTTGGCCCCGGAACCTTTCCTGCGCTTCTTAGGTACTTCAATCGCTTTTCTGCCGTTAAGGTAAGCCGCCGTGAGCGTATCCGACTGCAGGATATCATCAGGTTTGCCCTGCGCCACAATACGTCCGCCATGTACACCAGCTGCCGGGCCCACATCAATCACATGGTCCGCTTCCAGGATCATATCCTTATCATGCTCAACAACCAGCACCGTATTGCCCAGATCGCGAAGATTTTTCAGCGCATTAATCAGCCGCTCATTATCGCGCTGGTGCAAACCAATACTAGGTTCATCCAGAATGTACATCACGTTCATCAGTTGCGAACCAATTTGAGTGGCCAGCCTGATTCGCTGAGCTTCCCCGCCGGAAAGCGTACGCGCCGTACGGTCTAGCGACAAATAATTAAGCCCTACATCACTCAGAAAACCCAGACGTGCCCTTATCTCCTTGAGCACCTCGCGGGCAATGGTGTTCTGCCGTTCGCTAAGACGGCTTTCCAAGCCCTCGAACCAGCTTCTCAAACCGGCAATATCCATGTCCGATAACTCGAAAATATTCTTACCGTCTATCTTAAAATGCAGACTCTCCTTTTTCAGTCGGGCGCCATTACAAACCGGACAGGTCTTTAACTTCCTGAAAGCCTCCAGATCATCTGCAGAACCTTCCGACTTACGCTCCTGTTGTTCTTCCAACAACTTAATAATGCCATCGAACGTAACATGGTAACTCTGAACATTCCATTTATTGTATTCCACCGATACATTGAGCAGGTCAGGCGCCCCGTTCAAAATCAGGTTGATGTTCTCTTCACCCAGTTTTTCCAGGGGGGTCGACAACGAGAAACCGTATTTTTTGGCCAGTGCCTTCAGGACCTGGAACATCCATATATCGCGATACTCACCCAAAGGGGCAAGTCCGCCGTTAACAATACTCAATTTAGGATTCGGTATTACCGAATCACGGTCGATCACAAAAATATAGCCCAGGCCATCGCAGTTTTCGCAGGCCCCGTAGGGGGAATTAAACGAAAAGCTGTTAGGTTGCGGCTCGTCGTACGATATACCCGTCGTGGGGCACATCAGAAAGCGACTGAAATGTGCCACATTGTTCTCCTTATCACTGATCTTGATAATGCCTTTACCCAGGCGCATCGCCGTTTGCAGGGAATCCTGAAGACGCTTCAGATCCTTGCGGTCTATGAGCAGGCGGTCTACCACAATTTCAATATCATGAATCTTGTAGCGGTCGACCTGCATTTTGGGCACAATATCCTGTATATCCCCATCTACGCGCACTTTCAAATAGCCCTGCTTGCGGATTTGCTCAAACAGTTCGCGGTAATGACCCTTACGGCCCTTAACCACCGGAGCCAGCACGTTGACCGCCAGTCCGTCAAATTTTTTCAGGATAGCGTTCAAAATCTGGTCCTCACTCATCCGCTCCATCTTCTCACCAGTATTATAAGAATACGCGTCTGCGGTCCTCGCATACAGCAGACGCATAAAGTCATATATCTCCGTAATGGTACCTACTGTAGAACGTGGGTTCTTGCTCGTCGTTTTCTGTTCAATGGCAATCACCGGACTCAGACCCGAAACTTTATCCACATCCGGCCGTTCCATGCCGCCCATAAACTGCCGCGAATAAGCACTGAACGTTTCCATGTAACGGCGCTGTCCCTCCGCATAAATGGTATCAAAAGCAAGTGAAGATTTACCGCTGCCGCTGAGGCCTGTAATGACCACAAGCTGATTTCTTGGAAAAGAGACGTCTATATCTTTTAGATTGTGTACCCTGGCTCCATAAACTTCAACATCCTTTTGCTCGCCGAGGTCGATCGTATTTTTACTCATATCATTTTTAAAACGTTAGCAAAGGTAAATCATTATCAGCTAAAACTACCATACAATGGTGGTGTCCTGAACCGTGGGGTGACCCGTACAAACCAGCACCCGGCCGGCGGCAACCTCCTGGTCTGTCAGCACTTCGTTATAATCCATACGCACAGCGCCGCGGGTGCAGGTGGCGGTGCAACTGCTGCATATTCCGGCGCGACAGCTATAGGGCAGATCAATGTGATTTTCAAGCGCCACGGTCAATATCGTTTTGTCGTACGGCACAGAAAGCTTATGCTCCCGCCCCTGGTACAACAGGGTTACCCCATAAGTGTTTGTATCCTTGATCACCTTTTCCGTGGTGTCGTCCTCATCCACCTCATCTTCAGGCAAAACGAACGTCTCCCGTCTGATCTGCTCGACCTTGAAACCCAACTGCAGCAGCGTAATGCGACAGGTAAGCATATAGTCGGCCGGGCCACAGGTATAAAACAGTGCATCCGCAGGATCGAACTCCAGGTATTCTTTTACCACCTTCTCAATCAGAAACACGTTGAGCCGGGCCATCAGCAGATTCTTGGCGCCACTGTTTACATAGATCAGCTTAAACCGGCCCGGATACTCGGCCTGCAAAGCCTCCAGCTCCTTGTAAAACAGCGTTTCGTCTACCCCGCGCGTACTATAGATCAGTTTTATCTTAGATCGGTTCTCCTGATGCAGGGCTGTTTTAAGCATGGCAAATAGCGGTGTAATACCTACCCCGGCGGCAAACAGAAAGACAGACCTTTCCTGTTCCGGCCGTGGCACATACGTGAACTGTCCGTTGGGACGCAATGCGGTAAGTACATCGCCTACCGAGGTTTTATGATGCAGAAACCTGGATATCTCGCCGTTCTCAACCCGCTTGATGGCGATACTCAAGGTTTCGCCGCTTCCCGGTTCACTGCATATGGAGTACGAACGCCTCAGCTCGCGGCCATCCACGTCAAAAACAAGCGTAAGGAACTGTCCGGCCAGGTAGGTGACTTCCGCATCATCCAACACATCAAACCGCAGCAGCAAAGTCTCTCCGGCGCCAAAAATCATTTCCTTAATCTGCAGTTTCAACAATTCCATAGGAGACATAAGTATCGTGCTCAAAATAACCATTCTGACCATAAATAAAAAGCCGCGCTGATATATGAATCAGCGCGGCGCCCATTTGTAGAAGTATTGGCAAGCTTAGTTATAAGCATTTGTTTCGTTAGCGGCATTATATGCCAGGAGTGCACGCGGCGCCTTGTATCCGTAACGCACCGGGTCCTCCATAATTTCTTTCATGGAAATAAGCTTGTACACATAACCGCCGGTTTCCCGGTTAAGCTTCATTTTGAAGTAATTGTCCTGATTCTGACGGTCGATCTGTGCCCGCATATGTCCGTCACCTACATTGTAAGCAGCGGCAACAAGCGTCCAGCTTTCAAAAATATCGTAAAGCTCTCTCAGATATTTTGCAGCTGCAATGGTCGACTTGCGAAGATTCTTCCGTTCATCGACCTTCGAGTTTACCGTAAGCCCGTAGCTGCGTGCCGTTGCCGGCATAAACTGCCAGAAACCAGCAGCACCTTTCGGCGACACTCCGCCACGCAGACCCGACTCTACCAAAGGCACATACTTGAAATCTTCTGGAATACCGTAGCTGGCCAGAATAGGCTCTACTACAGGGAACCACTCTGCCGCTTTGCGGTGGAGCCTGTTGGTTTGCAATCTGCTATAGCTGAAACTTGATAAAATCTTTCTCATCTTGCGCTCAACCTTTGCATCGCCAAGCGGAAGTGTTTCATCAGCAAAACTCAGTGTTGCCATGGTAGACAATGGTGCTTTACGCACTTTGGCAGCTGTTTTTGCAATCATCACCGGAAAACCAGTGATGCCGGCATAGGAAGGATCTAAAAAATCACTTATACCTATGGTATCTAAGCTCGTTGTTTCTTCTTGTTTTTTGAGGCCATCTTCTACTTGGGGCATGTTATAAGCAAACACTCGGGCCATGATCAGCAATGTCAAAATCACTGCGCATGTTAGGATGTGTTTTTTTATCATCTTCCTCCTTCTTTAGGGTTTAACAATATAAAACGCCTGCAAATATACAGCATACCAACCTTATTACCAAGCAATTACGGAATTAACTGCCAAAAACGCAGTTTAAACCGCCATAAAGGCCGATTTTATTTAGGATGCATACAGTTCGGGAAAACTCGCCTTTTCATACGTAAAAAGGGCCGGGAAAGGTTCGTTGAAAGATGGGTTTGAACGAGGTTTGAGTTAGGTTTGCTATACCTTTGCATGACCCCATGGGGTATACCAAACCCCTCCCAATCGCCTAAGTAACCTAAGTCGGTGAGACACTTTCGCCGGGCTATGTAAACCCTCTGTTCCTGCTTACTGTGAACTAATCCAAAAACAATACATCGTTATGCTGCTTTTTTGGTAACTTTGTGCCCGCATGTTTTTGCGGATAAAAGCGTACCATGGTAAATAACAACAAAAGGAACAGTCGGGATGACAAGTCCAAAGCGGGAAGCCGCAGTGCTGAAGGAAGAAGAGCAGAGGGAAAACGTACAGAAGGCAGGGCGCCTTCATCAAGAAGATTTGAAGATAAACCAGGGCGGAAATTTGAGGACAAGCCCGGCAGGAAGTTTGAAGATAAAGCAGGCAGAAAGTTTGAGAGTAAGCCAGA
Organism: Pedobacter deserti; assembly: GCF_024436415.1. Classification (GTDB taxonomy): domain Bacteria; phylum Bacteroidota; class Bacteroidia; order Sphingobacteriales; family Sphingobacteriaceae; genus Pedobacter; species Pedobacter faecalis. Next base: position 119,749 of record NZ_JAFMZQ010000001.1, read on the forward strand.
CAGAAAGTTCGAAGATAAGCCTGCAGGAAAATTCGGAGACAGAAAAACAGAAGCCCCTAAGTTTGCAGACAGCCGTCCGTTCAGGAAACGGGAAACGGCATCAGGAAATCCAAGATCATTTTCTAGAGACAAGCAGGAAAGAGGTCCGCGCGAGAATCGCCCTGAGCGCTCAGAACGCCGTGATTTCAGAAAACCTTACGGCGGCCATGATAAAGGTGAGCGCATAGACAACGGACCTAACCTCCGGGGCCGGAAAAATGTTGCCGCGAAAGACGATGGGTTGATCCGCCTGAACAGGTACATCGCCAATTCAGGCATTTGCTCGCGCCGCAAGGCCGATGAACTGATTACCGCGGGAGTCATTTCGGTAAATGGCGACGTAGTATCAGAGCTTGGCTTTAAGGTAGACCCGAGAAAAGACGTTGTAAAGTACAACGGCGAATTGCTGAAACGCGAAAAAAAGGTTTATGTATTGCTCAACAAACCTAAAGATTATATTACCACCACCGACGATCCGCAGGAGCGCCGTACCGTGATGCACCTCGTGGAAAAGGCAAGCCGGGAGCGCATTTACCCGGTGGGACGCCTTGACCGGAACACCACAGGGCTTTTGCTGATGACGAACGATGGTGAACTGGCAGACAAGCTTTCGCATCCTAAAAACGGTATCACGAAAATATATCATGTAGAACTAAACCGTAACCTTTCGCAGGGTGATATGAATAAGATTCAGTTCGGACTGGAGCTGGAGGACGGCTTCATTAAACCTGACTCGGTATCGTATGTAACGGGTGCATCGAAAAAGGAAATCGGCATACAGATACATAGTGGCAAAAACCGCATTGTACGCCGGATATTTGAACATCTTGGTTACGATGTGGTAAAACTCGACCGTGTGGTTTATGGAAACCTGACAAAGAAAGATCTGCCAAGGGGCAAATGGCGCTTTCTGGAAGAACATGAACTGATCCAGATTAAACACCTGATAAAATAAAAACCAAATGAAAACTGGCCTTGTTCTTATTGCGATAATCATCACGACTATGCAAGGTTACAGTCAGAAGAAAGGTTTTACCCTGTTGACGGGTACCTACACCAATACGGGGAAAAGTGAAGGGATCTATATTTTTGAGTTCGATCCTGCGACCGGTGACGCTGTGCAAAGGGGCGTAGCTAAAGGTGTTGATAACCCGAGCTACCTGAATTTGAGCCGGGATAACAGGTTTGTCTATGCTGTAAATGAAACCGGGGAAACCAGCGCCGCTAGTGCTTTCTCGTACAACAGGAGCCTGCAGCAGCTTAGGTTTTTAAACAAGCTCAGCACAGACGGGGCCGATCCTTGTTATGTGATTTCGGACGGCAGGCATGTGATTACTGCAAATTATACTGGCGGCAGTATTTCTGTATTTGATATTGCAGCCGATGGCAGCCTGGGCAAGCTTAAACAGCGGATACAGCATGAAGGCAGCAGCGCTAACCAGGAACGGCAGGAAAGCAGCCACGTACACATGGTGCAGTTTACGCCCGATGGTAAATATGTGGTGGTGAATGATCTGGGTACCGACAAAGTATACCTTTATCAGTATAACCCGGTAGATACAGGTCTGGTGCTCACCGCTCACCAAAGCCTTTCTATTACGCCGGGCGCAGGCCCGCGCCACCTTGTATTTAATGCCGCAGGCGATTATGCCTACCTCGTACATGAACTTGACGGCGGCATCACGGTACTGTCTTACGCAAATGGAATTTTGAAGCCTCTGCAGGAAGTAAACATGAACGGCGACAACTTCCTGGGTGAGAACGGCGGTGCGGATATTCACCTTTCTCCCGACGGGCGCTTTCTGTACGCGAGTAACCGGGGGTCTGAAAATAAAATTGCCATCTTTGCGGTAGGCGAAGACGGCCGGCTGACCAAAAGGAAACTGGTAAGCACTATGGGTAAAGGGCCCAGGAATTTTACGCTTGACCCTACCGGCAAATACCTGCTCGTGGCCAACCAGCAGAGCGATATGGTTGTCGTGTTCGAAAGAGATGCAAAGAGCGGCGACCTTAAGGACACGGGTAAGCGTATCGCTGTGGGCGCACCTTCCTGCCTGCTGTTTACAGGCGATTAAGCCTAAGCGTTTTTCAGCTGATGTGATTCGGCAATCACCTGCGCATAATATTCCACGTATCTCGGAAGTATCTTTTTCAGGTCAAACTCCTTGGCCCGGGCAAAAGCATTTTCTTTAAACTGCTTTAGGACATCGTCGTTTTCAAGTATACTAATGGCTTTCGCGGCCATATCATCTACATCGCCCACGCTGCTCATATATCCGCAGTACCCGTCAATATTGAGTTCGGGTAAACCACCTGCATTCGAGGTAATGGCTGGAACCTTACAGGCCAGTGCTTCGAGTGCTGCCAAACCAAAGCTCTCAGATTCAGAAGGCATCAGGAAAAGATCCGACACCGATAAAATCTCTTCTATAGCATCCTGTTTGCCAAGAAAACGCACGTGTTCGCCAATGTTCAGGCTGCGGCAAAGCTGTTCATCATATGCGCGTTCCGGTCCGTCGCCCACCATAAGCAATTTAGAGGGCACTTTAGCCAGTATCTTCTCAAACATACGTATCACATCCGCCGTACGCTTTACCTTCCTGAAATTGGAGGTATGGATGAGTATGCGTTCATTATTTGGCGCGATAGCCTTTTTGAAATGGTCCTTTGGCTTTAAGCTGAACCTGGAAAAATCGATGAAGTTGTGGATAACGCGGATTTCGGTATTAATTTCGAAATGCTGGTGTGTATCGTCTTTCAGACTTTGCGAGACGGCGGTTACACCGTCCGATTTGTTGATCGAGAAGGTCACCACCGGCTTATAGGTAGGGTCTTTGCCTACAAGGGTGATGTCGGTACCGTGCAGGGTGGTTACGATAGGAATGTTGATGCCATACGTTTCCAGGATCTGCTTGGCCATAAAAGCCGCCGAAGCATGAGGGATGGCGTAATGCACGTGCAAAATGTCCAGGTTCTCGAAGCGGACCACGTCGACCAGCTTACTGGCCAGGGCCGACTCATAGGGTGCGTAATCGAACAGCGGATAATCGCGGACCGAAACTTCGTGGTAAAAAAGATTTGCTGAAAAAAAATCGAGCCGCGCTGGCTGACTGTATGTAATAAAATGTACCTGATGTCCTTCACCAGCAAGAGCCTTACCCAGTTCCGTTGCGACAACGCCGCTACCGCCAAAGGTGGGGTAACATACAATCCCTATTTTCATTCACGTGATTTTACGACGCAAAGTACTGCACTTAAAACGAGCTTTGTGTTAAACTAATGCAATTATTTACCTCAGCTTTTGGCGTGCTTTTCGATCTCCGACTGAATCACCAGAAACATCTCATTGGGCCGCTGGGTACCTATATAGTATTCAAAACCGGTGGCATCCGTAAGTACCACCGCGTCCTTGCCGGAAGAATAAAAACGCAGGCTGCCTTTACGGTGCAGGTTGTAAACTGGATTATTGAAAAAATACCGGCTGTAGGTGTCTTTACGTACGTTAACGATCGTATCCAGATCTATCACCACCTTCTTAGTAGGCCATAAGCCGGAAATCGTGAGCTGATTATCGCCTATCGTGGTTTTATAATGTATCACGAACATCAGCGCAATAGATACTCCGATGATGCCGAACCCAACAACCAGGAAAAGATCCTGGGTACGGTCCCTATCGCGCTCATAAACATAGGCAGCGAAACAGAAGGCGGCCATAATAAGCCGGATGCAGGTACGGATATAGTCGCGCCCCACGTACTGTTTCTCGAAGAAAGCGTAACGGTGTGCCATTTAATTTAATTTTGCATAAAGTTAGCTTTTTTTATCGGCTTCCTAATCATTAAGCCTGAATACGATAGTCTGACGCGTATGAGCCACCACCTTAAAACGGTCGTCCTGCCTGTAGCCCGCTACCCAGATGATCTCTCCGTTGCCGTTTACAAGCAGCGGCACGCCTGCCTTTTGCGTGAGTGGAATTTTTTGGGAAATAAAAAAGTCACTCAGCTTTTTAAAACCCGTTAAGCCAAGTGGTTTGAACCGATCGCCCTGCTGCCAGCTGCGGAGCACCAACGGATAGATCAGTTTGCCTGCATCAACCGAGGCCGCGTTTTCATCACGCTCAATGCATCCATATGGATAGGTCTGCATGCTGATCACCCGCTCAAGATAGCTCACCTCCGTGTCATGCGCGTGAATAAAGGTGACCGTTGGTTCTGCAGAAGGCATAGGCTCCAGGATCAGGCGGTCGCGGTCGACCACCAGCACATACCCTGCCCCATAAAAAGACGCGCCGGTATGCGGATGATTCAGGGAACTGATCAGATCAGCCACCACACTTTCCGTGAAGCCATAGGGCCGTAGCAGCTCAAATAACAGCAACTGCTTGGGCTTCAGATCGGCAATCCTATCGAGCGCCATACTCACCTGCGCACCGGAGTATGCAAAGATCTCTTTTTTAAAGACCTCTACCACCTGCTGCAGGACCTCCTCTGTTTCCGCAAAACGCCTCATGTTTTGCTGGAAGGTGTGCTCCAGCTTGGGATTGATGGATTTTAAAACCGGAACAACGTGATGCCTGATGCGGTTCCTTGCGTAGTTGTCGGCCTGATTTGAGCTATCCTCCACATGGGCAATGCCCGCTTCTTCCATAATGCTGTCGATCTGCGCCCTGTTTAAGAACAGCATGGGCCGGATCAGCCGGTTCCGCTTTGCCTGGATCCCGTGCAGACCGGCAATGCCGGTGCCTCGCGTCAGGTTAAGCAAAACGGTTTCCATGGCATCGTCCTGATGATGCGCAAGTGCTACATAGTCGTACCCTTCCGCCTGCCTGAGTTCTTCAAACCATTGATAGCGAAGCGATCGCGCGGCCATCTGGGTAGATATTTTATGCTCGGCTGCATACGCTTTGGTAGAGAACTGCGTTACAAAGAACGGAACTTCCAGGGTAGCGGCAAGCATCCTGACGAAATGCTCGTCGCGCTGCGACTCGTCGGACCGCAGGTTAAAGTTGCAATGCGCTATACCGAAGTTGAAATCAGCATGTTTAAACAGATGGGCCATCAGTACGGAATCCTTGCCTCCGCTCACGGCGAGCAGTATGCGCTCGGGGGGCGAAAAAAGTGCTTCAGAACTGATGTATTGTTTAAAATCCTGGTGGGGTAACATCTTTCAAAAATAACAGTTAACTTTGTAAAGTGCAGAAAATACGCTTTTTCTTTATCTTATTGCTCCTACCATTTTGCATGCTTGCGCAGCAGAAAACAAAGATCATCTTACAGTTTTCTGAGCGTGGCACCACCGATAATGACATCACGTATTTGCGCAAGCCGGTTTTCCGCCATGTAAATGCTACCCTAAGCTGCGACAGCGCAGTATTTTACCCTGAGCGCAACGTGTTTGAGGCCTACCGCAACGTGCACATTGTACAGGGCGACACGATCAACATCTATTCGGATTACCTGACCTATGACGGCAATACGAAAAATGCCCACCTGACCGATAATGTGCGGATGGTAGACAAGGAGTCGGTGCTTACAACAAACATTCTGGATTATCGCCTTGACACAAAAATCGGCACCTATACAAACGGCGGCAAAATTGTTAACAAAGATGTCACACTTACAAGCACTAATGGATATTACTTCTCTAACACCCGAGACGCATATTTTAAGTACAATGTGGTGGTCGTGACGCCTGAGGTGCGTATCACTTCAGATACCCTTCGCTATAATACGGCGACCAACTGGGCTTATTTTTACGGTCCGACGAATATCAAAGGCAAAGGCGATAACCTGTATACCGAAAACGGTGCTTACAACACAAAGACAGAGTATGCCTACTTCGGCAAACGAAACTTGTACACCAATGCGGCGAAGTCACTGAAAGGTGATAGTTTGTACTACGACGGCATTAAGGGCTATGGCAAGGCGGTAAGGAATATCGTGTTTCAGGATACGAGCGACAAGACCGTGTTATATGGGCAGTTAGGGTATTATTACAAGGCCGATGAACGCGCGGTGGTGACACGTAATGCCTATGTAGGCATGGGCACCAAGGATTCTATAGCGCTTAATAAAAAGATGGTGCCGGATACCATCTGGCTGGGTGCGGATACGCTGGAGACTCAAAAAGTGAGACAGGGAACGCTGAAGTTATTGTCTTTTCCTGTGCTGAAAAAAGACAATGAGCTGGGCGAGGCGGGCAGCGATGAGGAACGCGAGACCCCGCCTAAACGCAAAGCACCGGCCAGCCCTAAGAGCAAACCACTCCCCCAGGTACAAAAACCTAAGGCCCTGCCAAAATCCAATAGTCGCGCCGCACGCAGGCAGGCCGCAAAGAATAAAGATAAGGTGCCACTGGCGGTGCCCGACAGTGTGACGAGGGATAGTTTAGCCAAAGACAGCGTGCTGAAAATCACGAAGTTGAGGGACAGTGTCGCAGCCGATAGCCTTCTGAAGTTAAGAGGTCCGGACAGTCTGAAAAAGGATAGCCTTACGAAAGACAGCGTGACGGCCAAAGGTGGTGCTTTAAAGGTGGGTGCCCTGAAGCTTCCTAAAGATTCGGTGGTGAACCCGGCAGATACCATTCTGACGCGAACTATTAAAGCCTACAGCAATGTGAGGGTATATAAATCGAACATGCAGGCCGTGGCCGACTCCTTGTTTTACGCAAGCGCCGACTCTACCCTGCGCTGGTTCGGAAAGCCCATACTATGGTCGCAAGGCTCTCAGCAGGCGGGCGACACGCTGTATCTGCGGCTGAAGAACAACAAGCTGAATACCCTGCAGGTCTTGGAAAACGCTTTCCTGGTAAATGTCAACGCCGATTCGGCCAAACACAATCAGATCAAGGGCAAACTGATCACCGCATTCTTCAACGACGGGGAGCTGCGCAATATGTTTGTGGACGGTAATGCCGAAAGTGTGTATTACAGCCGGAATAAGGACAGTGTGTATACCGACATGAGTCAGACCGTGAGTGCCCGCATCAAGATATTGTTCAAGAACAAGGAAATCCAGGATCTGCTCACCATCAAGGACGCCGAAGGCCTGAGTATGCCGGTTAAGGAGATGAAGGAGGACATTTTTCTCACGGGATTTATATGGAAGCCTGAACTCAGGCCGCTATCCAAACAGGAGGTCATAAGGGGCAAATCGAAAACTGCTGCAAAACCGGCCGCAAAGAAAGCAGCGCCTCCCAAACCTAAACCGGGCGGAGAAAATGCTCCATCGGAAAAAGCTGCTCCGGCTAAGCCCCCTTTAAAAAAGCAATAAGTTTTTGCATGGCCTGTGCACGGTGACTGATCGAGTTCTTCTCCGACACGGACATTTCAGCGAAGGTGTGGCTATATCCTTCCGGTTCAAAGATGGGATCGTAACCAAAACCCTGTGAACCTGCCGGAGCCTCTCTGATCCGTCCGTTGATGACGCCTTCAAACAGGTAATCCTGAGCACCCAGCTTTAAGGAAATCACCGTTTTAAACCGTGCGCGGCGGTCGCCCATCCCCTTCATCTTTTCGAGCACAAGTTCGATGTTCTTCTGGACGTCACGCGTGCCGGAATACCTTGCCGAAAAAATGCCCGGCTCGTCATTCAGCGCGGCTATTTCCAGTCCGCTGTCATCCGCAAAGCAGTCGAGCCCCAGCTTACCGGAAACATAGGCAGTTTTGAGTGCTGCGTTTTCCGCAAAAGTGCTGCCCGTTTCGGGAATATCTTCGTTACAGCCGATATCGCTTAAACTTAGCACGGTATATACCCCTTCAAGCAGGTGCTGTACTTCCTGCACTTTGTATTGATTGTTGGTTGCAAAAACCAGTTTTGGTATGGTCATGTTAAAATTCTAAAGTTTTGAGGGTGTTCCACAACAGCTTCTTGGAGGCAGGATCCTGGTCGAGCTCCTTAAGGCCAGCCGAAAAGATCAGGCGGACATTCCCTTCCGAAGTCAGCTGATACCTGGCAGGAGCGGTCGGCAGACGAAGCATTGCCGGTGTTACCCCAAACGCGAAGAAAAATTTAGGATCGAAAAACGCGCCGAGCGCTTCATAATCTGCGTTTTTATACCGGGCGTAGTTCAGCAGGGCAAAATCGGGTGTGGCCAGGTTTACCGACTTTACGATCTTGCGAAGCAGTTCACGGCCGGTCTCACTGCTTACGTCATACTCCTCGTCGTACACGAGGATCAGGATATTTCGCTTATTGCCCCCAAGGTATTCAAAATTAAATACAGGAGGCGGCTCCGGTTTGTCGTCCGGCGCGATCGGCGCGGAGGGCTGGCTGACCATGTAGATGTCGTCCGTAAAGAATAAATGAAGTGCATCTGGATTGACTGCAAGCGGGTTTGACATGGTGTAGATACGGAATATAAGTTTTCTGTTAAAATTAGTTAAATATCTCTCAATGGCACCTTTATTTGCTATTTTTATGGCTTAAAAATTACACCTTAGTATTCTGCCTGTGGAAAGTAGCGGGGATATCGTAAATTTGCAGCGCAGTTTATTTGAACAAGTCTAAATGAAGAGATCTTTTTTTATAATGAGTACGCTGGTCGGCCTGTTTTTTCAGGGCTTTGCACAGGACAAAAGCGTAGATAAGGTTGTGGCGGTACTTGGCAGTAACATCATTCTTTTATCCGACCTCAATCAGCAATATGCCCAGTATTTACATTCCGGGAATCCGGACGATCCACGGGTCAAATGCATGTTTCTGCAACAGATGCTTACGCAGAAATTACTGAAACAACAGGCGGAGATCGACTCGGTATACGTTGAGGAAGGTATGGTTGACGAAGAGGTTGACAAACGTATGCGTGCCATGATCAACAGGGCCGGGGGTGAAGAAAGACTGGAACAGTTCCTGAACCGCTCGGTACTTCAGTATAAGGACGAGATCAGACCGGAGATCAGGGAGCAGCTTATCTCGATGAAGATGCAGCAGAAGATCACGGAGAATGTGAACGTCACCCCGCTTGAGGTTAAAAAATACTTTGACAGCTATCCGAAGGACAGCTTGCCTGATATCCCTACAGAGTTTGAAGTTGGGGAAATTGTGCTGAAACCAAAGCTGACCCGGGAGGAAAAGCAGCGCTTCTATGACAAAATCGATGCCCTTCGTCTTAGGGTTAAAAGCGGAGAGGACTTCGGCTTTCTTGCAAGAACCTATTCGGAAGATACCGGATCAGCGTCTGACGGCGGTGACCTTGGCTTCTTTGACCGGAAAAGGATGGTAAAAGAGTTTACGGCATGGGCTTTTAAACTGAAAGCTGGTGAGATGTCGCCCGTTTTTGAATCAGAGCATGGTTACCATATCCTGCAGGTTATTGAACGTCGTGGTGAACAGGTGCGTGCGAGACATATCCTGGTAAGACCACAGATTACACCCGAGAGCATGGAGCGTACCAGGCTTCACGCCGATACAATTTTCAAGAATATCGTCAACAAAGTAATCCCGTTCTCTGCAGCTGCTTCACGCTATTCAGACAATAAAGAATCTCAATACAATGGCGGTATGCTGCTTTATGCAGATGATGTGACTGCGCGCACCACTTTTATTCCTGCTGACAAGCTGGATCCAAAAGTATTCCTGGTTGTAGACACCATGAAGGTGGGATCTTATTCTGCCCCGGTCCGTTTTACGGAACCTGACGGAACGGAGAGCTACAAAATCCTGTATTTGAAGTCAAAAATCCCGCCGCATAAAGGCAACCTTGAACAGGACTACACCAAGTTTAAGGAGCGTGCACAACAAGACAAGATCAACCGTACGCTGAGCGAATGGTTTGAAAAAAGAAGGGAAAGCATGTTCATCAAGATCGATGAGGAATATGCCGCTTGCGACGAACTGAAGATCTGGACAAGGGGTGTGACAGCGACGAAATAGCCTGCATGCAGTTTGAAAACGACATAAAGGCGGTAGACGCGCTGCACCAGGCTTACCGGGACATCAAAAATGAGATCGGCAAGGTCGTTATAGGCCAGGACGAGGTGATCAAGTCGGTGATTATCTCCATATTCAGCAATGGGCACTGCCTGCTGGTTGGGGTACCGGGACTAGCCAAAACCCTACTTGTGCAGACGGTCGCAAATGTGATGGACCTGGCGTTCAACCGTATTCAGTTTACGCCTGACCTGATGCCCAGTGATATTATTGGTGCAGAGATTCTCGGCGAAGACCGCACGTTTAAGTTTATGCCAGGACCTGTATTTTCAAACATCATACTGGCCGACGAGGTTAACCGTACGCCTCCTAAAACCCAGGCAGCCCTGCTGGAAGCCATGCAGGAGAAAGCAGTTACCGCCGCCGGCATTCGCCACCCGCTTCCGAATCCTTTTTTTGTTCTCGCTACGCAGAATCCTATAGAACAAGAAGGGACCTATCCCCTGCCTGAGGCTCAGCTGGATCGCTTTATGTTCAATGTTCATCTGACTTATCCCGAATATGCCGATGAACTCCAGATCGTGAAGAACACGACGGTAAACCGGGAGACAGCACTGAAAAAGGTCATTACGGCAGCCCAGATCCAGTATTTTCAAAAGCTGGTCAGGAATATTCCGGTGACCGACAATGTAATTGAATATGCGGTAAAGCTGGTAAGCAAAACCCGGCCCAACACGGCCATGGCCACCGCAGAAGTAAACCAGTATGTAGGCTGGGGCGCCGGACCACGGGCATCGCAGTTTTTGGTGATCGGAGCTAAATGTCATGCTGCGGTATCTGGAAAATATTCGCCCGATATTGAAGATGTGCAGGCTGTGGCCGAGCCTATCCTCAGACATCGTATTGTAAGGAACTACCGCGCAGAAGCTGAAGGCCTCTCGGTAGAACAACTTATCAGAAATCTTTACTAGTCTTATGTTTCTTAGCGGCCGTCCAGCGTTGCGTACAGGTTTGGATAGTCGGTAACCAGCCCGTCTACACCCAGACCAAGCAGGTAAGCCATGTCCTTAGCGGAATTAACTGTCCACGGAATAACCTTTACGCCGGCTTTGTGGCAGCGATCTATGAGTCCTTTGCCGACGAGCACATGGTATGGACTATATACCGCGGGAGTAAAACCCAGCTCTGCAAGGCTCGCTTCAAAATCAACTTTTTCGTCGACCAACAGCCCCGTACGGATCTTTGGATAGGCGCTGTGCAGGTACTGCAGCACACGGGTATCAAACGACTGCAGGGTAGCACGCTTAACGATCTTCTGTTCGTTCACGACATTCATCACCAGATCAGTAAACTCATCCGGCTCGGGATGAAACTCCTTATCGCCCTTAGGGATCGTTTTGATCTCTATACTGTAAGCAGGCTTTTTGAGTTTCCTTTTCTTTGCATAAGCCTCTACAGCAGCAACAGTTTCGCTGAGAAGCGGCTTATGGGCCCGGTATTTCTGCTGCGCCGGAAAGCGTGGGTGGATCTTACTTCCGATGTCAAACTTGCTGACCTCGGCGTAATCCATCTTATAGATGTTAAAGTCCTTCTGCTCTTTCAGGCTGATCGGTTTACCGTCGGGCTTGAGTGAAAACTCGTGATTAAAGTAGGGCTCCTGCGAAAGGACCACCTGCTTGTCCCTGGTGATCACCACATTCATCACCAGGGTCGTGACGCCGAGGTCGAGCGCCCGCAGCATACCTTCAACGGTATTTTCGGGCATAATTCCCCTGGCACCACGGTTGCCCTGCAGGTCGACCTTCTGGCCCGACGCATGGACATTCAACAGAAATGCCAGGAGAATGATCAGGGAATTTGTTTTCATAGGGATGATGTTTTTGTTGGTTGCTGTGCTAGCGTTCTGCCGGAGCGAACACCATAGCAATCAGGTTCCAGTTATGATCGGCCTGACGTTCGTATACAAAAATGTAATTGAAACTCTCACGCAGATCAGCCTTGTAGTCGACCGCCACCAGTCCGTACGTACAGGCCAGGTCGCCCCCGTCGGCTTTATCGGCGCCTGTAGTTTTCAGCGTAACTTTAGAAAACATGCTGTTAAAGAAAGCCAGCGCCTTGTCTTTCCCGATGATCGGCTCATAACCTGGGAACAGAATCCTTACATCAGGGTTAATAAAACCTGAAAATGCTGCTACGCCGTAAGATTTGAGCGTCGCGTTTAACGTTGTTTCGGTTGTTGTAATGATATTTAAACCAGCTTCCCGTTGTTTATCGTTCAGGAACTGGGGCTTATAGTGATCTTTTGGCTCAGGGAATGACGTGCTCACTTTGTTCAGCGGCTTATTGTGCGGAACCCCTGCATCCAGAAAAAGCTGCCATTTATTATCTGAGGCTTTCCAGACCGAAAGATATTGGCCATAGCTTGTCTCCTGACCCTGATCCACATATGGTCCGGTGGTGAAACCCCAGTCGCCGCTCCGCGACACACGCGCGTAAACAGGGTTCCAGCTGATGTCTTTGCTGTTGTCCTGGGTTGCATAGTACGTGGAAGCGCTCACCGGGTTGGGACGAAAAACCAGCGTCTTGCTATTTGCATAAGTATTGTAAGCAGTCCTGGCGCCGGTCTTGGCGAGTTTCTCTGCAAAGTCCGTTTCGGCTTTCACCAACGACTTGGTTGTACCATCAGATTTCTGCGCAAAAGCGCCAAGTGTTACAGATGCTGCAATTACAGTACAAAATAGTTTGTTCATTATGTTATGTTTAAGTCTTGCTTTGTTCAAATTTATATTCATTATTCTTGCGGATCTTATGCTTTACTCCAGGTTGTCCCTTCTTTACTGTCTTTTAGCTGTATGCCCATTTCCTGCAACCCAACACGTATTTTATCGGATGTGGCGTAGTCCTTATTCTCCTTGGCACTTCTGCGGATATCAATAACCAGATCCAGCACAGCATTCAGTTCAACGTTAGATGCGTCCTCATCCTTAAGGCCAAATACCTCAAACACAAAGTCATGCATCAGCTTTGTTAGTTTACCCAGCTCTTCTGCATTTATCGTGCCCTTACCATCGTGAATAACATTAATGATACGCACAGCTTCAAATAACTCAGCTATCACCACCGGACTGTTGATATCGTCGTCCATCGCCTTCACGCAGTTCTCCGCAATAGGGCCGATCTCAAAATCACTATGTTCCGAGGCCCTAAGTTTAGGCAGCAGACCTACAGCGTTCATTAACCTGCGGAATCCTTTTTCCGAAGCTTCCAGGGCTTCGTTAGAAAAATCAAGCGTGCTCCGATAGTGCGCCTGAAGCATAAAGAACTTCACCGTCATCGGACTGAAACCTTTTTTTAGCAAAGGGTGACTGCCTGTAAAAAGCTCCAGCGGTAAGAAACCGTTGCCGGCAGATTTGGACATGCGTGTGCCGTTTACAGTAAGCATATTGGTATGCATCCAATATCTCGCCGGCTGTTTATGACTGCAGGCTTCGCTCTGTGCGATCTCGTTGGTATGATGTGTAGCAGCCAGGTCCATACCGCCGCCGTGGATATCAAACTCCTCACCCAGATATTTGGCACTCATGGCCGAGCACTCAATATGCCATCCCGGGAAACCTACACCCCATGGCGAAGGCCAGCGCATAATGGTTTCAGGCTTCGCCTTGATCCATAGTGCGAAATCAAGTCGCCCGCGTTTCTCGTCCTGTCCGCCAAGCTCACGTGTATTGGCAAGCATATCTTCCAGGTTCCTGTTGGTCAGGATGGTGTAGTTATACTCCCTGCTGTATTTCTCAACATCAAAGTACACCGTTCCGTTAACCTCATAGGCGTAGCCGTTGCCCATGATCTCCTTAATCATTTCAATCTGCTCGAGGATATGCCCGGTGGCCGTAGGCTCTATGCTTGGCGGCAGTGTATTGAACATCCGCATTACATCGTGAAATCCTATGGTGTACTTCTGAACGATCTCCATGGGCTCAAGCTGTTCGAGTTTGGCCCTTTTTGCAAACTTGTCATCCCCCTCGTCGCGGTCGCCTTCCAGGTGACCTGCATCGGTGATGTTGCGGACGTACCTGACCTTGTATCCGCTGTATTTCAGGTACCTGTAAATCAGGTCGAAGGAGATAAAGGTGCGGCAATTGCCGAGATGCACATCGCTGTAAACAGTCGGACCGCAAACATACATGCCCACATTGGGCGGATTCAGCGGCTGGAAAGGTTCTTTCTGACGGGTAAGCGTATTATATAGATGCAAGCCTGTGTTCATCGTGCAAAGGTAAAAATTTTAGGGGTTTAACTTCAGGTCGCTCCGAACGGGGAAGTGATCTGATAATTTAGCTGGTATGATACGGTAGTTGACAACTTCCAACGCTTTGCTGGCAGCGATATAGTCGATCTGAAAGTTCGGGAATTTGCCGTTGTAGGTGCGGCCCAGACCGGTACCCTTTTCCATGAATGTATTGTTGAGCGACCTGGTAAGCTGTGTAACTGCATAGGAGGCAGGGGTATCATTGAAATCACCTGCAATAATTAAAGGAGTCTGGCAGGTTTCCATATGGGCTTTCATGACGTCGACCTGATGACTGCGTTTAATAAAGGCGCGTTTAAGCAAGCCTAGTATCCGCCTGGACGGTGTCAGGTTGGCGTTCATCTTTTTTTTGACTTCGTCTATATAAGCATAATCCTGCTCGCGGAAAGAGATAGACTGCAGGTGTACGTTGTACACGCGTACAACCTGGCTCCCGATATCCAGATCCGCATAAATGCTTGTGTTGCCACTATGGTTCTCCCCAAAAACGATATGGCCCTTGTCTTTGATAGGATACTTGGAGAAAATAGCCAGACCGGTGCCCTCATAGCTGTTTTCCGATGTAGGCACGAAATAGTAATGTGAGGTTTGCAGCAACCTTTTCAAACTGTCGGTAATGTCGAACGGCCCCTTCCTTCGTGTGAAGTATTCCTGGAAACAGATGATATCGGGGTTCTCCTGCTCTATGACATCAAGCATCTGCTCTTTAGCGGATTCGATCGCTTTTTCACCGTAGGGACTGAAGCTGTGCACGTTGTAAGTCATCATACGGATGTGCGAGCTGTCGCCTTTAGCGCCTTCCCCAGCCTCGCCAAAAATACCTACACTGGCATTTAAGGCCTGCCAGCCGATCAGGATCAGGACCAGCGTAGAGCCCGCTAGAATTAGCTTACTCCGTATCGTCCACCAAACCAGCATCAATATATTCAGCAGCAGCACAAACGGGTATGCCAGGCCAAAAAAAGCGATATAAGGATATTCACGCGGATCAAATCTGCCTGCTGTGAAGCCAAGTATCAGCGCAATAGCCAGCCCAAGCGCAAGCAGCTGCATCAATCTGTCGAAAAATGTTGTTTTAGACGTTCTTCTTCTCTTCATGCTTAATGCTTACTTGCTTTAAACAGGATCTCCTTTTCTTCTTTGCTCAGTTTGTCGTATCCCGATTGAGAAATTTTATCTAAGATAGCGTCTATTTGTCTTTGGTCCACCTCCTGGGTCTGACTTTTTTGCGATCGTACCTTGGCATCTTTATGTACTACACGAAGTTTGGGTTTGCGCTTGAACATGCTGCTCCAGTCGGTACCCGCCCTAAGCATGCGTATAAAGACAAAGCCGAAAAGGCCGCCGCCGAGGTGGGCAAAGCTGCCGCCAGCATTTGCCGAAGCCAGACTGATCATGTCGAGCACCACATATCCTGCGGCCAGATATTTCAGTTTTACGTCGCCAAAAAGCAGAAGACGCATACTATAATCGGGCAATAGCGTCGCAGTTCCAACGATAATTGCCATCACTGCCGCTGAAGAGCCGATAACGAATCCGTTAGACACGCTACCCATAAACACCGGGAAAATATTAAAAGCAAGCAGGTACACCAACGCACCTGCGAAACCTCCGCCCAGGTAGACAAAATGAAATTGCCTGGCTTTAAGAAAATCGAGAAAAATGCGTCCCATCCAGAAAAGCCATAGCATGTTGAACAGGATGTGGAGCAGGCCTTCGTGAAAAAACTGGTAGGTAAGCAAAGTATAGAAGCGGAACGGCAGCTTGTTCAGGTCGGCAGGGAAGCCTACATATGCAAACACCTGATCCTGAAAGCCGGCCTGCTGCCCCGACAAGAACAGGATAACGCTGACCAGGCCCATGGCTATGAAAATAAAGGCATTGATGCCGATATATAGGTATACCGGATCTCCTGACTTAAAAACCTTGTAGCTGATATCTCTAAAAAAACTATTCATAGTAGTTATAAAACCTGTCGTTGTTTTTGTCCTTCCAAAGTTTGACCAGGATGAATCCAAGCAAAGCGCCCCCAAGGTGCGCATAGTGCGCAACCGAGTCGCCCGGTATCTTGGCAACACCCAAACTCATTTCCAGGAGGATATAAACGGGTATCAGATATTTCGCTTTGATGGGTACAGGTATAAACAGCACAAACATGCGGGTGTTTGGAAAAAGCATGCCAAAGGCTACCAGTAAACCGAATATAGCGCCTGAAGCACCTACCATAGGCGCGCCATAAATGCCGAGCAATGTGGTACCCTGGTCGCGGGTGATTCCGGGCACATTGATATTACCCTGAAGATAGCCTCCCTCACGTGTGAGGTCGGTAATAGGAATTCCCATGACGGATCCGGTCAGTTCATAAACTTCTACAGCCTGTACACCCATTTGCAGGGCCACGGCACCCAGACCGGTAATCAGATAAAAGTTCAGGAAACGCTTCTGCCCCCAGCGCTGCTCCAGCACACCGCCAAACATAAACAGCGCAAACATATTGAAAAAGATATGCGACATGTCGCCATGCATGAACATATAAGTAACCAGCTGCCATACCCTGAAAAACGGAGAATCAACATAAAAAGCGCCAAGGTGCTCCGAAAGATCTACACCGATATTACTGAATACATACTTAGCCGCAAAGAACAGCACATTGATGATCAGCAGGTTTTTTACTACAGGAGGTATATATAAGTTATTCATTCGTTTATTTCTCAAATCTTTTGTCAAGTTCAGCAAGGCTGATGGTATGTATCACGGGTTTCCCGCTCAAACTAATATTGGGTGCGGCACATCCAAACAACTCTTCTATCAGCGTATTCATTTCGGGCTGACTTAATGCAGTTCCGCTCTTTATGGCGCTGTTCTTTGCCATGCTCCTTGCAAGCGCTCCCCGCCTGTCGAGCTTAAGCTCCTGCTGCGAATTCTTGAATCCTTCTATCAACTGCTCGAAAAGCTGCGTTTCGTTGATATTCACGCTGCCCAGGTCGACCGGTATACCCTCTATGACCAGGGTGTTCTTACCAAACTCGCGCACCTCAAAACCCAGGCTTTTGATGTCATCAAGCAAACTCCTGGCCAACTCATAGTCGCCCGCACTTAAGGTAACCGTTTGCGGAAAGAGACTTTGCTGTGAGGCGCCTTTGCGGTCCTCAAGATGGCGCTGAAAACGTTCATACAAAATCCGTTCATGCGCCGCCTGCTGATCGATAAGCATAACACCCGACTTAATCTGCGAGACGATATACCGGTTGTGCAGCTGCATAAATTGCTTCTGTACGGGGGCTAATTCTTCTTCACCTCCAGAACCCGGCAAGTTCAGTTCCGTTTGGTCGTACCGCGACTCCGTGGCAACCTCATAAAGAGCGCCCCAGGACGCAACACTGCTGGAACCGCCTCCGCGACCATTGGAGTAGGGCTTGGGCATGCTTGAATAGCTCGAATTCCTCACCTGGCCCGGCTCATTGGCAAAGGGATTGAAATCCGGATTAAAGCTAATGCTGGGCGGCACAATCTCTTCGGGCGGCAGCGGGGTAATCATATTGCTGAAACCGGTTTCCTGATCGAAATCTATCGTCGGACTGATGTTGAACCTTCCGAGTGAGCGTTTTACCGCCGAATGCAGGATAGCATAGATCGATTTTTCGTCGAGATACTTGATCTCGGTTTTTGTAGGATGCACATTGACATCTATATTGGCGGGATCTATATCAATAAAAAGCACATATAAGGGAAAGTTCTCTTCAGGAAGCAAATCTTCATAGGCCTTGTTTACGGCATGGTTCAGATAAGCATCTTTAATAAAACGGTTGTTCACGAAGAAAAACTGTTCGCCCCTGGTTTTTTTGGCAAACTGCGGTTTGCCGATAAAACCCTTCAGGTTGATGATCGTCGTTTCCTCCTCAACCGGAATAAGTCTTTCGTTATAATTATTGCCCAGCAGGTGTACGATGCGCTGTTTCAACGACGATGCCGGCAGCCGGTAAATCTCGGCGCCATCGTGATGCAGGCTGAAAGCTATGCCCGAATTTGACATGGCAATACGCTGAAACTCGTCGACAATATGGCGCATCTCAGCAGCATTGCTTTTCAGGAAGTTTCGGCGCGCAGGGGTATTGAAGAAGAGATTTTTTACACATATGCTTGTGCCTGCCGGGGTGGCTACAGGCTCCTGACGGGTAACCGAAGAGCCTTCGATCTCGACCAGCGTGCCGATCTCATCTTCATGTCTTCGCGTTCTCATTTCTACCTGGGCAATTGCTGCAATAGAGGCCATCGCCTCTCCACGAAATCCCATCGTACGGATTGCAAAAAGATCTTCCGCCTTGCGAACTTTGGAAGTAGCATGACGCTCGAAACACATGCGGGCATCGGTTACACTCATACCGCAACCGTTATCTATAACCTGGATCAGGGCTTTCCCTGCGTCTTTGATGATCAGCTGTATCTTACTCGCCCCCGCATCTATCGCGTTCTCTAAAAGTTCCTTTACCGCCGATGCCGGTCGCTGAACCACCTCTCCTGCTGCTATCTGATTGGCAATACTATCGGGTAAAAGCTTTATGATATCTGACATGTGTTATCCGGACTGTAAACGTCGCTAATTTAGGTAAAATAAGGCTCAATCACCGTCTCGTTTTCATATCTTTAGCAGTACACGAATCAAAACGCCTAATTTTACGTTGTACTTACAACCAGAGTTTTTTGCCGTTATTTATGAGAAAAAAGAATTTCGTCCGCCTTGTTATCATCTGTTTACACACCCTTATCACCTTCAATGCATGTGCCCAGAACCATCAGCATAACCAACAGATTCTTGCCGTAAGCAACACGGTGATTCGTAATACAGTTTTACTGAATAATGAGCGCGGCATCATTCCACTCAGATCACTAAATGAGAAAAACATTGCGTCGGTAAGCCTTGACTTTTCCGGTCAGCCCCTGTTTGACAGTCTGGCGAACAAGTACGCTCAGGTGAAGTCATTTACAACTGGCAATTATAAGAACGCAACCAGCCTCGATGCACTTGAGGAGGACCTTAAGTTTTTTAATACAGTGATCATCAGCCTGCCAGCCCAACGGATCTCCGACAGCAGGAACCGCAACTTTATATTTAACGTAGCAAGAACGAAAGACGTGGTGCTATGTCTTTTTGGGGGACTATCCAGCCTCTCTTTGCTCGACTCGCTTAACGCCCCGCTGATCTGGACAGATCAGAGTACGCCGATTGCTTACGCTCTGGTGCCACAAGCGATATTTGGCGGCATTGCGCTTGATAAAAAGCTGAACAGTACTTTGTCGGCCAAATACGTGGCAGGCTCCGGGTTCAGTACAACATCAACACGTTTAAAGTATACCCTTCCGGAAGACGCCGGTGTCAATACAGAAGACCTGCAGGAAATTGATGATATTGCCATGGAGGCCATCCGGGCGCGTGCGACACCGGGCATGGTAGTTCTTGCGGCAAAAGACGGGAAAGTGATCTTTAATAAAGCTTACGGGAGTCATACTTATGCCGACACGGTCCAGGAAAGGGTCTCCGACATCTTCGACATAGCTTCGGTTACCAAAACTACGGCCACCACACCAGCCGTCATGCGCTTATTTGAAGAGCGCAGGTTAAATCTTGATACCAATGTCGGGGCTTATATTCCGAGGGCCAGAACGCAACCTATGAACCCTGTGCGTTTAAGGGAGGTCATGCTCCATCAGGCAGGCTTTATTCCTTATATCGCTTTTCATGATTATGTGAAGCCTTCCGATCACAGCCGGGATTCGAGTGCAGCCTACCCTACGCAGGTGGCCGACGGTTACTACATCCGGCAAAATTTCTTTGAGGAGATGATGTGGCCCAAAATGCTGGCGACACCGCTGCGCACCCGGGGTAAATATGTATACAGCGACATCAGCATGTACGTTATGAAAGAGATCGTGGAACAGATCAGCGGATCGCGTCTCGATGAATACGTCATGGAGAACTTTTATAAGCCCCTGGGCATGCAGACCGCCGGTTTCTCACCACGTAAGCGGTTCGACAGGGCCTTGATTGTACCTACTGAGCAGGACACCTATTTCCGGAAAACCCTGTTGCATGGTTTTGTACACGATCAGGGAGCAGCCCTTACCGGAGGGATTTCAGGCCACGCCGGCCTGTTTGCCAGTGCAAATGACCTCGCAATTTTTTACCAGATGCTGCTCAACAAAGGTACCTACGGAGGAGCGCAGATTTTTAAACCCGAGACCGTAGTACTATTCACTGCGCAGCAGTCAAACGTCAGCAGGCGCGGACTGGGCTTCGACCGCTGGGATCCGGACAAGACCAAAAAATATCCTTCAGACCTGGCGTCACCGCAGACCTTCGGTCATACCGGCTACACGGGTACCTGCGTTTGGGTAGACGCGTCGCGGCAACTCGTATACGTTTTCCTGTCTAACCGCGTGCACCCTGCAGCAAGCAACAAACTGAGCACCATGAAAATAAGGGGCAGAATACAGGATGTCCTGAACCGGGCGGTCGACAAGTCCAAGCGAACTGCACCAGCGCCTTAAAGCTGATTCCTGGTGACCTTGCCCTTGATGATGAACATATTTCTGATAAATCTCTTCTCGATGACCATATCTCCGCGGTAGTTAGGATTCGATGCCCGGAGCACCAGCCTGTCTTCATCGGGATGTTCGAACACCAATTTCACTGTAGACATGTTGTTTGCCCGTTCATCGGTTACGACTAGGTAGGCCTCACCCCACTGCAGGACATCGTAATTGGTCACTTCCCGGATGACAATGATTTCCCCGCTGGCATATCTGGGATACATGCTGTCGCCATAAATAGGCAGGTAAGCATCACAATCATTAAAGGGCCGGAAGTTAACGTAGTACTCCGGACTTTCCCTGAGCTGATCAAAGCCGTCGACAGAAATCTCGGAGAGGTCGACGTTTAAATAAGGCACACCGGGATTCTCCTGTGACGCGGTCGTGTCTTCACTCCCGGGTCTTTCTGCAAACATATCACCCAGCCCCGTTTTAAGCCATTCGGGATTGATGTGATGATAATCAATAATATCTTTTGACAAACGCTTCCCTATCTTCCGTTTTCCGTTTTCAATTGCAGAGCAATTGCTGATGTGATCAGTAACCGGCCGGTAGAACTGCTCCAGCGTCATTTGTTTAGCCTGGCGTACGGCACGTAAGCGTGCACCAAAATTATTATCCTCTGAATCAGGTTGTTTCACAATATCAATTCATTTAGTTGTCTTTTGACTTGTCAATAATAGTCAAAAGAATATAACTTGCCAAAAGTTTCCTGATAAGCATTTTAGTTTATCACGGCGTAAATGTATCTAAATAAATTGGAAATTATGAAGTATAGTAAATTTTGTTGTTACCGGCCGCACATTAGCTTTCTTAAACGTAAGGAGATAAGCGATCCCTACCTCGTATTAGGTGAACTGTACAGAAGACGCAAGCCCACCGACTTTCAGCAGGATCTCTGGAGTCTACTGAAAATGCTGTTTAAGGAGAATGAGTGGAAGCTGCACGACCCGGCTGATCTTTACAGTCTGTGTATGGATGCAGCCAGATTGCTCGATGTACTCTGGCTCGTAAACAAGTACTGCCCTGAGCTGAGCAGTCCGATGCCGATCACTAACAACCGGTATGCGGCAAATCATTTAGCCGATGAGCTTAGTTCGCTTTTTCGTTTTGGGGAAGCGGAGGCAGCCGAAGACCCAACCAAAGGAGGCGGCGGAGTAACTGTGCTGAGCAACCATTACAACAAACATTATGACGGCTTCAGCAAATGTGACCTGTTTACTTACCTGCAAATCGCCCTCGATGCTTCGTATATGACAAACGATAAATACGAATACTTCAGTATCGCTGATTTCAATATAGCTTCCGATTTCTTTCAGCTTTCGGAACTGATTGAAGAAGGATTTAAGATTTACAGCAAAGGGCCGGCAGCGTTCCCGGTGCTTTTAACTTGTAAGGAAATGAAATATGCCTGCGACCGCAACCATCCCACGCATCTTTCGCGCGAATGCATCAGGCAACCGCTCAGCCTGTTAAGCACTTTCGGCACTTATTACATCAATATAGAAAATCTCCACCCAGCCCTCTCGGCCTGGGAACAAATGCTCAGTGAAACAGATTTATGGAAAGCAGCCGATCACCCGGCCAACCTCATTTATATGCACGAATGCCTCATTAAACTCATAGACGCTGTGTGGATTATGCGGGAGCAGGGCAAAGTGGACAGGCATGTGCGGAACAAGCATCTGGTGACCATCATCGACGACTTTTTCCATTTTAAGAAGATGCACAAATGGAAAAGCACGCTGAACGAATGGCTAACGTACAGCCTGAGCAATACCCTTAAAATAAAAGAGAAGGATGTGGCGCCGACCGGGCGCGCTTTCAGTCACCTGGCCAAATTTATTGAAGCGGCACATCTGCTTTTCGAAAGCAGGTAACATCTTGTAAAAGCTTTCTAACTTCTAAATTATAAAACAACATGAAAAAACAAAAACCGGGAGCCGGGCTCCCATCTCCGGAAAAAGCTTTGTCGGCCGAACTAAAGGCCATGGTAGATCTTGTTATTTCAAGGTATAAAATGGAAAAAATCGTCTGTTTTGGCAGCATTACGAACAACATTGAATACCACAGCTGTTTCACCGAATACACCGGCAGTGAGGGGAACCCGTGGCCGCAAAACAGCTATTCCCTGTTGCTGATACCTTCCGCACAGGAGATCATGGCAGATATTGTGATACAGATGCAGGCAGAAGAAAGCCTGAAGCACATTGCGCAGGCTAACATACTGGTGCACCGCATGGAAGAGATCAACAACGCGCTGATGAATGGAAGCTCATTTTTTACAACGATCTATAAAAAAGGGACCCTGCTTTACGATCAGGGCAAGGAACTGTTCGTTGCTCCCGCAGCAGGCGAAGCGATCAGCAAACGCATTTTAAAAAGGGAACTGTTCTGGCAGCAGTGGTACAAACTATCTGACGGTTTTCTGAAGGGAGCAGTATTTTATAAACGAGGTGAGCTGAAAAATCTTTCTGTTTACATGCTTTACCAGGCGCTGCTGCATTGCTATTCCGGCATGCTCCGGGTGCTTACTGGCTACCGTACCAACACCAACGGGCTACGCCGCTTAATGAGGCTGGTTGACCACATCCTGCCCGAATCCTCTTTTGCAGGCGGTCTCAAAACACCGGAAGACGGTCGCCTGACCGCCTTGTTGCTTAAAGGCATCGGCGAGGCACGTTACGACGAAACCTTCCAGATTTCCGATTATGAACTGTCGCTCATTATTCGACGCGTGGAAGAAATACTCTCTAAGGGCAACATTGCCTGTCTTCAGCATATCGAAGAGATCAAAGGCGGCGTTCGCCCCTGCACATCCTGAAAAGAACTACATCTTCAACCCTATTTCGCGTAGCCGCTCGTCCAGGTAGTCACCGGCTGTCATATCGGAATAGGCTTTGGGCCTGTCCGCGCTAATGCATGAAGGGAGACAGGTAAGGTCCATGCCCGCGCGCGGGTGCAGAAAAAACGGCACAGAATACCGTGAGGTTTTCATAAGCTCCCTCGGCGGGTTCACCACACGGTGGGTCGTTGAGCGGAGCTTATTGTTTGTCAGCCGCTGCAGCATATCACCAACGTTTACCACAATATCGGTATGCCCTGCTTGTATAGGCAGCCATTTATTGTCACGTGTAAGCACCTCGAGTCCGTCGGCGCTTGCGCCGATCAGCAGGGTAATTAGATTGATGTCTTCATGCGCACCTGCCCGAACGGCATCGGGAGGCAGGGCATCCGGATCTTCAATCGGAAAATAATGTATGCCGCGAAGGATAGAGTTACCCCGATCTACATGCTGATCGAAATAATCCTGCGACAGTCCCAGATAGTCTGCAATCGCCCGGAGCAGATGTTTGCCATTTTCTTCCAGGCGTTTAAACACTTCGCGGGTGACTTCGTTAAAATCAGGGATCTCTTCGAGATAGAGGTTATCGTCCTGACCGATCTGCCAGAATTCTTTAAGATCGGCAGTCTTCGCCCCTTTGGCAATTTCCTTACCAGCGCTGGTATAACCACGTTGCCCGGCCAGTTCGGTGCGCTCATAGTTTCGCTTTACCCCTACCGGAAGGGCAAACATCGCCTGGATATTGTTATAGAGCCGGTCGATAAGCTCCTGATCCAGTCCGTGATTGGTGATGGTAACAAAGCCCGAATCGTTGAAAGCCCTGCCAAGCTCCGCAGAAAAAGCAGCGCGCTGTTCTTTGCTTCCGTTAATATATAGTTCGATATTGAGGCTGGGTATATAGGATGCTGACATGGTGCTGGATATAATTATAAAACCGAAATTAGTAAACTATTACCAATTAATTACAAAGCATAAAGACTATTAGGGCGGCAACTGCGTAAGTAAATACATAAACGATAACACATGAGAATTGCGATCATACTTCTGGCGGCAACCATGCTGCTACCATTCAGCAAAACAAAGGCGCAGCAGAACAAACTGCAAAAAGCTACATTCGGGAACGGTTGTTTCTGGTGTTCGGAAGCGGTGTTTCAGCGACTGAACGGTGTGGCCTCGGTCCGCTCCGGTTATGAAGGCGGTTATACGGCCAACCCAAGCTACGAGGACGTGTGCACAGGAACGACTGGCCATGCGGAGGTGATTGAACTCACCTATGATCCCTCAAAAATAAGTTATGAGGAATTGCTGGAAGTATTTTGGAAAACGCACGACCCCACCACGCTGAACCGCCAGGGCGCCGACGTGGGCACACAGTACCGCTCTGTAATTTTTTATCATAATGCAGAACAGAAACGTTTGGCTGATCAGTACAAGAAGAAACTGAATGACCAGAAAGTCTTCCCTAACCCGGTGGTCACCACTATAGAAAAGGCGGCGCCTTTTTATGTCGCTGAAAATTACCATCAGAACTATTTCAATAAAAACGGCAACGCCCCTTACTGTAAGGCTGTGGTCCTTCCCAAGGTTCAGAAGTTTGAAAAGGTCTTTAAAGCAAAGCTGAAGCAGAAGTAAGCGCTTCCTGATCCGCTACTCGCCGGGTACAATCTTGTACACCGAACCTTTCTCAGCTTCCAGAATGTTGGCCAAAATATAGAGCTCACCCTCCTGGTCTTCCCCGAAACTATAGATCTGCCAGATACCGGGTTCTTTAGAGATGGATAAGCGCTCTATTTGCCAGAGGGCCTTTTTCACATCGGTAAGCGCCCATACCGGCCCCATCAGGTCGCCAAACACATATTTACCCCTAAGCTCCGGAATGCGCTTGCCCCGGTACAG
The DNA here is from genome assembly GCF_024436415.1 of Pedobacter deserti. Taxonomy (GTDB): domain Bacteria; phylum Bacteroidota; class Bacteroidia; order Sphingobacteriales; family Sphingobacteriaceae; genus Pedobacter; species Pedobacter faecalis. The sequence continues at coordinate 145,295 of NZ_JAFMZQ010000001.1, forward strand.
AAAACCGCCGGTAATGCTGATTCCTTCCTGCCGGCCGTAATCAATAATCGGGTTGATCCAGTTCTTCGGATCGGGATCGTTGGGAAACTTCACATGAGTACCCTCCCTTACACGCCAGCCGAAATTGCCGCCTTTGGTGATGATGTTTACTTCCTCCCAGTTTTTCTGACCTACATCACCGGCAAACAGCCTTCCGTCCTGCCGGTCAAAACTTATCCGCCAGGGGTTTCTCAGACCATAGGCGTAAATCTCAGGCTTCATATTCTCTTTTCCGACAAAGGGATTGTCTTTTGGAATGGCGTAAGGCACAGCATTTACGTCGATCCGCAATATCTTACCCAGCAGCGTATTCATGTTTTGTCCGTTTCCATACGCACCGTGCAGGTCATTATATGCGCCGCCATCGCCCACACCAATATAGAGGTATCCGTCCGGACCGAACTTCAAATCCCCGCCGTTATGATTGGATTCGGGCTCATTGATCGTTAACACATCACGCGCACTAGCCTTATCGACCAGGTCGGGGTTCTGTTTAGACACCGTATACTCCCTGATCATACTTTTGTGATCTACTCCAGGGGTTTTGGGAATACGCGAACTAAAGTACACATACAGTTTACCGTTCTTCAGGAAATCGGGATGCAGGGCCAGACCCAGCAAGCCCCGCTCGTCGGCACTGGCTGTCATGAATACTTCAGGCGCGAAATCCAGCAAAGGTTCGGTTTGCAAGTTCCCCTTCTTGATGATTCGGATGCGTCCGGCCTGTTCGCAGACAAACAAGCGGCCCGATTTGTCGTTAGGTGCTGCAAAGGCTGTCGGATAAGACAGCTGGTCGGTGACCAGTTGCAGGCCCACTTTTACCGGCGACATCCTGATCGCGGATGCTGACTGTGCGTAGACAGATCCGTAAAACACGGCAACCTGTGTCATGGCAGCTACCACCGCAACACCAACTTTCAAAAATGATTTCATATGATGAAGTTACATAATCCGTGACAATTTTGTGTCTGCTGATGTCAACCCTTGCCAAAAACAACTTATCGACTACCGACATGATCGACTAAACGTATAAATCTGTAGTTTTATCCGTCGGGAATATGGGCTGTAACACCTCTTCAGAACGAAAGCGAATTGCTTGCTCAGATCGCGCAAGGGGACCAGCGTGCGTTCGCGGCACTTTTCAAACATTACCACAGGTTTCTCTACAGTTTCAGCCTGCGCATCACCTCTTCTGAAGAAAGTGCAAGTGAAGTGGTGCAGGATGTGTTTTTAAAAATATGGCTTAACCGGGAAAGACTTGCCGAAGTTCAGAGTTTCGGCGCTTACCTGAACCGGATGGTGCGCAATCATTCGCTGAACGTTGTGAGAAAGGAACTTCAGGTAGCCCGCACAACCGGCGAGTTCGGCCGGTCTTTCGATGAACGCGACGACTCAACCACCCTGCAGCTTGAGTATAATGAGGTAAGCAACCTGCTGAACGAGGCCATTGCCGGACTATCGCCTCAGCAGCGGCAGGTTTATCAGTTATGTCATCAGCAGGGGCTGAAATATGCGGAAGCCGCCGAGAAAATGAATATATCGCCGCAGACGGTGAATGCGTACATGAAAGATGCCTTAAAAAAAATCCGGATGCATTTCAAAAAGCATGCAACAGTTTACCCGCTACTGATCCTGGCACTCTTCGATTCCTGACAGGAAGCAAATGATATTTTTTTATTCTGACTACCCTGTAAGCAAGTATGAGCGGTGTCATATCAGTAAAGGATCGGCGACGCCGCTTACGGAATATGAAAAACAATCCAAGACTTCATCACTTGATTGACAGCTACCTTCGGGGCGGCCTGTCTCAACTGGACCGCGCCGAGTTACTCAGTTATTTTGAGGACCCGGTTTACCGGACGGAAATCGAAGACCGGCTTGGCTTTGAATATGAACGGGAGACCGGCGATCGGGAAATGAGCGCAGGGATGCAGGAGCAGACCCTGGCGCAGATATTCGGTTACAAACATACCGCTGTAATGCCCACACGACGGACATGGAAAATATGGCGCAGACCGGCTATCGCCGCTGCCATAGCATTGATCCTTTTCGGGGCCGGACTCTTTTACTACAATGCAGGCTTTCATCAAACAGTATCTAGACAAAGTACTTACAGGAACGATATTGACCCGGGTACCAGCGGTGCTACACTGACCCTTGCCAACGGAAGAAAAATAAGACTCTCTGACGCAGCCAATGGCGAACTCGCCACGGAGGCGGGGGTGGTCATCAGTAAGACGGCTGACAACCAGCTGGTTTATGAAATAAAAGGACAGGCTTCGGACGGGAAAGCCATGAATGTATTGTCGACCGCTAAAGGGGAAACTTACCAGGTGCGCCTACCAGACGGGTCGATGGTTTGGATGAATGCAGCCTCAACGCTGACTTATCCGGTCAACCTGGGCAGGCAGGAAAAACGGATGGTAAAATTTGAAGGCGAGGGCTATTTTGATATTGCCAAAGACAAGGACCACCCCTTCGTAATAGAAAGCCGAAACCAACAGATCGAAGTGCTGGGTACGCAGTTTAACATCAATAGTTATGCGGATGAACCTCTCACCCGCACCACCCTGGTGGAAGGTTCCGTAAGTGTCAACGGCAGCACCAGGCTGAGCCCTAATCAGCAGGCCAGGGTCGGTAAGTCGGACATTACCGTGATTTATGTAAGGCCAGAAACGTATACCGACTGGAAGAACGGCATCTTCAACTTTGAAAATGAACCCCTGCAATCGGTGATGCGAAAAATTGCCCGTTGGTACGATGTGCAGGTAGACTACGCCTCAGCACCAACCGCCGGCAAGACCTACAGCGGTACGATTTCTAAATATGCGAAGATTTCGGCCGTACTGACGCTCCTGGAAGAAAGTGAAGGCATCCATTTCAAAGTGGATGGAAGAAAAGTAACTGTAATTAACTAAACAACGAATAAACTAAGCTAAACCATGAAACACTTTTACACTAAAGCAGGACCCTGAAAGGAGATAAACTGTATATGCAGACAAGCCTGAAAAAGAGCCAGGGGCGCTCCAACACCCCTGGCCAAAATGTTCAGATTGTCCTGTGAATTAATCCGTTAAAATTTCATTTCCATTCAAATCCAAACAACTCAAATGTATGAAAATTTGTACTAAGAACTCGTGCGGGCATCCCCTGCACCTGGACAAATTCCTGCTGATCATGAAAATCACCACATTTCTATTAATCGTTTGCATAATGCAGGTCAGCGCCCACAGTTTTGCGCAAAAGATCACATACTCCCAAAAGGATGTAAGCATAAAGCAGCTCTTTCGGGAAATTACCAGGCAGACCGGATACAACATCTTTTACGCAGATTCTAAAATAGACCAAAACAGGAAACTGGACGTCAGTTTTTACAATGCCTCTATCGAGGAAGTCCTGAACCGCAGCTTTTACGGTCAGCCAGTGGTATACACGATACGGGACAAGAATATCATCGTGGAGCGTCAGGAAAAATCCTTACTGCAGCGCCTTACAGAGGTGTTCGACAATATTAATGTGACAGGTACCGTGCGCGACGAACGCGGCATTCCGCTTCCGGGCGCGACCGTCAAAATAAAGAATACGAACCGGATATTCATTACCAACGCCACAGGCGGGTTTGAGTTCAGGGCCGTAGATGAAAATGCCGTCTTGGTTGTCTCTTATACCGGCTATAAAACCAAAGAGGTACCCGTAAAAGCAGAGTTGACTATTTCCATATTCCCGGAAGACGAAGAGCTTAGAGAGGTGACCGTGTCTACCGGCTATCAGCGGATCAGCAAAGATCAGCTCACCGGGGCGGCTTCAACCGTAAGTGAGGCCGAATACCATCAGCGCGAGGCGATTACAGGCAATTTTCTGGAAAGTCTGGAGGGGAAGGTGCCTGGATTGGTATACAACGGACAAACCGGAGAACTGAGCATTCGTGGCGTTTCTACTTTTGATGCCGTAAAGCAGCCTTTGATTGTATTGGATGGATTTCCTACAGAGATTGATCTCCGCACCATAAACCCGAACGACATCGTGTCCATATCGGTGTTACGGGATGCCGCAGCCGCCTCTATTTATGGAGTAAGGGCTTCTAACGGTGTGATCATCGTGGAAACAAGGAGGGGAAAAGCCGGAAAACCGACCATTAATTTCAATAGTTCTTACGCTGTTCAGGCTAAACCCGATTTCGGCTACCTGAATTACATCTCGGCCGCCGAATTCGTACAGCTTCAACGGGAGAACTTCTATATCTCAAAGCCTACCACAACGTTGTACGATCTGGGTTACTACAAAATGAACCCGGCGCAGGAAATCCTGTTTAAAGGGCCCCGGACAGGCGTAACCAATCCCCAACTGAGCCAGGAGCAAGTAGATGCACAACTCGCCGCCCTCGGCTCGTACAGCAATCTGCAGGAATATAAGGACCTGTTCTACCAGCAGCGCCAGGCCCGTAACCTTAATCTCGATGTAAGCGGGGGAAACGACCGCAGCACTTATATGATAGGCTTCAATTATATCGGAGAAAGGCCTGTAAACCGACGGTCGGAGAATAACCAGTTTAACCTTAACCTGGCCAATACCATACAGCTGTCGAGCCGTATCAGTGCCGACCTGAGAGGGACTTATACCAATATAACAAACCGTTCGGGCCTGACGCCCGGCTATGGCGACTTTTTCCCCTATGAAAGGTTGACAGACGATCAGGGGAAGGCTCTGGCTATGTCGCTCGGACAAGGGCGTGATTACTCCACCAAGGCGTTGACCACGGCAACCAATAATACACTACAGGCGGCCGGACTGTACGATCTTCTTTACTATCCTTACCAGGAACTGGCCTCGAATACAACCACGGTGCGCACGGGTTCCATGCGTTTTCAGGGACGGCTTAACGGGAAGATCACAGACTGGATGAGCCTGGACCTGGGTGGCAATTATGAAAATCAAAGCATGCTGACCGACAGGCTCCAGACGGAAAACGCCTATGAGTCGCGCTGGCTGATCAATTCTATGGCGCTTCGCGACCCGGCCAACGGCAGGGCACTGTTTACAAATATGCCTAAAGGAAATATCCTGAGAAAAAACACGCAGAAAGTGGTCAACTACACCCTGCGCGGCCAGCTTAATTTCAATAAAAGTTTTGATGGCCACGAGCACAGCATCTCCGGAATCGCGGGTGTAGAACAGAGAAAAACAAACTCCGACGGATACCTGACCTCGTTCTTTGGGTACGACGGACAATCGCTCATCGTGAAGCCGATCAATATGGGCGCGCTAAACGCAACAACCACCCCTGCCATCTCTTTCGGGCCATCGGCGTTCGGCTCCCGATTCAGCAGCAACAATTATTTTAATGAAACCTCTACCGACCGCCGTTTCAATTCATACTATGGTCAGGGCACTTATATCTTTAGATCGAAATATGTGGCAACCGGAAGTTTTCGTATAGACCAGTCCAATCTTTTTGGCGTAGATCCAAAATACCGGAACAAACCACTGTGGTCGGCCGGCATCAACTGGCGTCTTGGAGAGGAAGCCTTTATCAAAAAGCACGAGTGGATCAGCCAGTTGCAGCTTCGTACGGCAACAGGTTTCAATGGAAACGTGCCGAGCAGCAATAACGGTGCCTTCCTGATCCTGAACACGGCGCTGAACACGGCCTTTACTACGCCGCTGACCTACAACGAGGTGCTCACACCGGAAAACCAGTCGCTAAGATGGGAAACAACCAAAAATTACAATCTGGGGCTCGATTATGGCTTGTTTAATAACCGCATTACGGGCTCGGCAGATTATTATCTCAAAAAAACGATCGATGTTTTCGGCAAGTTTGATGCCGACCCGACAACAGGCTTTAACCAGTACGACGCCAATACGGCTTCTATCGAGAACCGGGGACTGGAACTGCTGATCAACAGCCACAACATTCGCGGCGATCGCTTTTCCTGGAGAACACAGCTAACAGCCTCTTTTAACCGCAATAAGGTACTCGCCGTTAAGGCAACGGAGTTTGCCAACTCACAGCTTATTGCGGCTAACACGAACCCTGTTCAGAGCCAGCCGATCGGAGCGCTGTACAGCTATAATTACGGAGGTTTGAATGATATGGGTCAGCCTTACGTGATGGATCGCAATGGCAATGCACACGTGCTTACCCTTTTCAGCTTCGGCGCAGGCACAGACGATGTAACCAGGGAAGACATGATTTACAGTGGGACAACAGTACCGAAACATGTGCTGGGTTTAAACAACCAGTTTAGCATTGGTGACTTCGATCTTTCCTTCCTGTTTATGTATTATGGCGGCCACGTAATGCGCGTAGAACAGCCTAACCCAAACAACATTGGCAGCAGCAGCAGTTTTCCGCTTCAGGGTGCGGTAAATTTCTGGCGAAATAAAGGTGACGAACTGAACACCCGTATACCGGGATATACCGGAGCTACCAGTACGGCGCCCGGCTATTATCAGTCGTCTGCGCTATATGGCTACCAGTATGCCCATGAATTTGTACGCAAGGCCGATTACATTCGTTTGCGCGATGTGGTCATCACTTACAACGCAAAAGCTAAGTTTCTGCGGGATCTCGGGCTGAGGGACACCCAGCTTCGTTTTCAGGCGCAGAACCCATTCCGCTATACCTTCAGCGGAAATGATATAGATCCGGACGCGATCGACAGGCTTAACGGGGTTCGCCGCCTGGAAACTCAGCCTTTCTACAGCTTTACCTTATCCACCAATTTTTAACTCTGCAACCATGAAAAAGACATATATATTTCTGGTCCTTCTTGCCATTGTGGCCAGTTCCTGTAAAGATTTCCTGGAAATCAAACCCAAAGGAATCATCCTGCCTGAGAAGCTTTCGGACTATGAAGGATTACTTAATGCGCCCTCTATGACGCGGACTTTCCCTATTAACCTGCTGGATTTTACAGACGACAATTTAAATACCTTTGAAGCAACGGTTCAGTCGCCCACGGCGAACGGCTACTATTGGCGCCCCATCCTCACTATGAATGAGAAGGCTAGTCCGGATGTTTGGGGACCAGCCTACCGCAGCATCTACTCGGCCAACGTAATCATCAACGGCGCGGGCAGCGCTACTGACGGTTCGGACCTGCAGAAACAAAGTGTCATTGCCGAAGCCCTGGTAGTTCGGGCCAATTGTTACCTTGAGCTGCTTACCGTTTTTGCCAAGGCGTACAATCCGGCGACTGCTGCAACCGATCCGGGCCTGCCTCTGGTAACCAGCACAGATGTGAACGACAAAGCTCCTCCGCGCGCTACCCTGAAAGCTACGCTCGACGCGATCATAGCCGATCTCAAAACTGCTGCTGAAAGTCTGCCAACCACCAATATCAACCGGTACCGAGCCACCAAGTATGCAGCGTACGGACTGTTGAGCAGGATCTTTCTGTATATGGGCGACTTCGACAACGCTGAAACCTATACGGATATGGCCCTGCAAGGCACGCACAGCATCCTCAACTATAATAATTACGCTACCTACACCTTAATGCCGGTGTATGATCTTAATCCGGAAGTTTTATGGCAGCGTGCCGCGGTGAGCGGAAGCCCTATTTTCATGCTTTACTCAAACGATCTGAAAACTTATTTTGACAGCAACGACATCCGTTATAGTTTTCTTACGGTTACCAACAACAATGGCCTGGGGCGGGCATCACTGCCGGGGGTCTATAACTTTGGCATTACCTATCCGGAAATGCACCTTACCCGTGCTGAGCTCCTGGCACGCGATGGCAAATTTAATGAGGCAATGACAGTGATAAACACCTTACGGAAAAACCGTATACGTACGGCTGCTTATGCCGACCAGACGGCCAGTTCAGCCGAGGAAGCGCTCACCAAGGTACTCGCCGAACGCCGGCGCGAACTCGCATACAGCGGTATGCGCTGGTTTGATATGAAGCGGCTTGATCAGGAGGGTGGCATGCCTGAAGTAAAGCGAATAAACCCTAAAACCGGTGTTGTTGAAGCCACCCTGTCGCCCCGCAGTCCGAACTACACCTTCGAGATTCCCATTCGCGTGAGCGCGTTTAACCCTGACATGGAACTTAACCACAAATAATTCATAACACTTATACTCAAAAAATGAAAGCATTAATCACCAGTGTCATGATGATGACACTTACATTTCAGGGCTTTGCGCAAACAGGCAAAACTGAGCTCACAGATGATCTTGTGGCCAACAAGGACAAAGCCTTAGGGCGTTTCGTGCCCTTACATAACGGCACATACCTGTACAAATTTTACGTGATTCCGGTACCGGAAGTAGAACAAAAGTTAAAGGAATACCGGAAAGCGATGGAACCAGAGATCGCCAAACAAAAGACCCCGGCGCTGCAAGCACTTGCGCGCAAGGATGTAGACTTTCATGCCAGGAAGGTCATGAGCTGGCATGGTGGACTGTATGGGATGGATTCTGTAGGTATGGCCAATCTTGAACATGTTATGACCACCAAAAAGGGGGACCCTAATTTTACAACCCTCATTGCGGAAGCCCAAAAGAAGGCTTTCGTTAAAACACTCAGTCCGGATGAGCGAAAAGCAGTTATGGACAAGGTATACGGAGATGCGGAACTCGATAACGAGGCGCTGTTTAAACGGTCTGCCGCCTACCGCACCTGGCTGGGCGACTATATCACCTACCTGAGAAACTTCAAGTACAGACAAGACACGACCATGGGCTGGGCGGGGATGCCCATTGTGAAGCTGAAGGTGGTGAAGGCAGAGATTCCTGCCGGTTTTGTACAGGATCAACTGAACTACCAGTACACCACAGAGATACTGAAAATGGTGAAAGACAGTGCAGCCAAGGAAAGTGCTTACAGAAGTTTCATGAGCAGCTCGAAGAATGCCGCGCATAGGAAGGAGATCGAAACCATCTACGCCAACTACAAAATGATGGCAGGCAATGCCTTGTCGCCCGACTTCGACTATGCGGATGTAGACGGCAAAAGAGTTTCCCTGAAGTCGCTCCGCGGTAAATACGTTTATATCGATGTATGGGCGACCTGGTGTGCACCCTGCAAAGCGGAGATTCCCTTTCTGCAAAAGGTGGAACATGATTACGCAGGAAAAAACATCGAATTCGTGAGTTTGTCGGTTGACCGCCTGGCAGACAAGTCTAAATGGGTAAGTTACGTGAAAGACAATAAACTTGGCGGGATACAGGTGATGGCCGACAAAGATTTCTCCTCAGACTTTATCAAGAAATATAATATCAATTCCATACCACGATTTATTTTGATAGATCCAGCAGGCAAGATCGTTGCAGGGGATGCCTATCGTCCGTCCGACCCTTTGCTACGCAGCCAGCTGGATAAACTGCTCAATTAATCATCGCTAGGTCATAAGGCATAGTCCCATATCGCCATTACAAAGTAACGTTACTACATTTGCTAACAGTGTTATAAAAACAAAACATAGTTATGAGTGTAATAGAAGCTTTGCAATGGCGGTATGCCGTTAAAAAAATGAACGGCGCACCTGTTGAGCAGGAAAAAGTCGACCAGATTATAAAGGCAGCCCACCTGGCGCCTACATCCTCAGGCTTGCAACCGTTTGAAATTATCGTTATTACCGATAAGGAACTTAAAGAAAAGATCAGACCGATAGCCTTCGATCAATCACAAATCACTGACTGTTCGCATTTACTCGTGTTTGCGGCCTGGGATAATTATACAGAGGAACGAATCAGAACGGTATTTGCGCATACCAATGCCGAACGGGGTCTGCCAGAATCGGCTACGGAAGACTACGTAAAACGCTTGCTGTCGTTATATACTATAAGGTCTGCGGAAGAAAACTTCCAGCATGCGGCGCGGCAGTCGTACATCGCATTTGGCGCGGCCATCATTGAAGCCGCAACATTGAAAGTAGATGCCACCCCCATGGAAGGTTTCAATGCAGCTGAGCTCGACGCATTGCTCGGATTGAGGGAAAAGGGACTAAAAAGTACCACCATCCTGCCGCTGGGTTATCGCGACACCGAAAACGACTGGCTCGTGAACCTTAAAAAGGTACGCAAACCGCTCGATAGTTTTGTCACTGTGCTATCATAGCACAACAGTCAAAAAATGTTAAATCTGTCTGGTATTTAATCTGATGCTTTTATTAAATGAATATATTAGCGAGGTTAATACCAGACATTCGTTTTAATGAGGATATTCAGAGTCATCATAGCTGCCATCATTCTGCTGGCCGGCATAAACTATTCCACACAAGCTCAGCAGGACAGCATCGTTCTGAGCAAAATCATCGACAAGTCCAAAGAACTATCGGAGAGCAGGCCTGTGGAGCGGGCATATGTCCATTTCGATAAACCTTACTACAGCGTGGCCGACACGGTATGGCTCAAAGGTTATGTCACCATGGAACAGAACCTGCCTACACAGCTCAGCAAAATCATGTATGTGGAGGTGATCAACAGTCGCGATTCACTGGTTCAAACACTTAAGCTGCCATTGGTTAATGGGGTAGCGGAGGGCAGCATTCCGCTGAATCAGGGCACCTACCGCCAGGGCAATTATCACTTTCGCGCTTACACGCTGTGGATGCTGAACTTTGATCATGCGCATTTGTTTACGCGTACCATCCCGGTTGGGGAAGCCATAGATAAAGAACTGATCACCCATTTCAGCTATGAGAATACGCAAACGGACAAAAGTCAGCTTATAGATGCTACCCTGCAGTTTAAGAGTGCGGAGAACATACCTTTGCCGAACAAGCAGGTTACCTGGGAAGTCAATTCCAACTTTGACGTAGTGAGTAAAGGCAAGGGCACAACCGACCAGAACGGCGTACTTAAAATCAAGATCGATCCGCGTAAAAACGGTCCGATAACCGACGGGGAACTCGTCACCCGCCTGGAGATTGCCAGCGACGACATCCTGACGAAATCTTTCAAACTGGCCCCGGTGAAAAATGAGTACGACCTGCAGTTTTTCCCCGAAGGAGGTGAACTGATCAGCGGCATCCCGCTTAAAGTTGGTTTTAAAGCGATCAATGCTGCCGGACTGGGTGCCGACATAAAAGGAACAGTAACAGACGGCGGCGGTGCTACCGTGTTGCAGATAGCATCATCCCATCTGGGCATGGGTTCCTTTATGTTTACGCCCGAGGAAGGTAAAAGCTACAAAGCCAGCGTCAACTTCCCGGATGGCTCTACCAAAACCTATGATTTGCCGAAAGTAGTGGCTGCAGGAGCTTCGGTACAGGTAGACAATACCGACCCGCTAACGCTTCAGGTTAAGATACTGGCCAACAACACCTATTTTTCCGTCAACAAGAACAAGACACTTTTCCTCGTGGGTACCCATGGAGGGGTGATTTGTTATGCCGCAAAAACCAAACTCAACAGTCAGCTCATCAATGCAAAAATACCGAAGGAGACCTTTCCATCCGGCATTATGCAGATCACCCTGTTTTCTGAAAGCGGTCAGCCCATCAGCGAACGCCTGGCGTTCAACAACCCCTCCTCACAGGTTAAGGTGGAACTGAAGACTGATCTGGCTGCCTACAGGCCCCGGCAGAAGGTAAAACTCAGCGTGACCGCGAAAAATGGGGCTGACCCGATGGACGGGAACTATTCCGTATCGGTAACCGACGACCAGAAGGTACCTGTAGATGAGGATGCTGAGGTGACCATTTACAGTTCCCTGCTGCTCACCAATGATCTGAAAGGCTATGTGGAAAAGCCGAACTATTATTTCAATAAACCTGATGAAAAGAAGCTGTCAGATCTCGATGTCCTGCTGCTCACTCAAGGTTACCGCAGGTTCAATTTTAAGGAAGCGCTCACCGCGCAATTCCCGCCAATCGCTGTGTTGCCTGAGCAGGATATGCGTGTTACGGGTACCCTGCGCGACAGGACTGGTATGCCTGTAAGAAAAGGCGCGCTACGTCTTACGGTAACCGACTCGCGTATTTCAGCGGAGACAGTAACCAGTCCTACCGGCACATTTGCATTCCCGAACCTTGTTATACCCGACTCTTCCGAGGTGGTGATCAATGCCAAATACAGCGCCGGCGGATCCAGCCTGATGATCATGCTCGACGGTCAGCCTGCGGCACCTGCCTTCAAGAATCTTCACCCGCAGACTGAGACCGTAAATATTGATAGCGCCCTGGCACCGTATCTTGATAACAGTAAGCGAAAATACAGCTATTTGAGAACCCTGAAGGAGGTGAAGATCGAAGGAACGAAAATCAAACGTCCAAGCCACAGTGATCATCCGTCTTTAACCAGTCTGGGCAATATCAATGTCACAGTGGTAGAAGGCGATCGATTTAAAAACTTCGCTTCAATTGCTCAGGCCATGCAAAACTCTTTAAATGGCGTAACTTTCTTTCAGAACAACTTCTATGTAAGCCGCGATTATAATGCAGGCAGCCGCATACCTATGCAGATCTTCCTGAACGGGGCACCGATTGATTTCACCGGATTGATGGCAGTCTTACCTGAGGAGGTTGAAAACGTAGAGATCTTTTTAAAAGACGAACTTGGCACGATCGACCGTTTGTATAACACCCGCGGCGTATTGGTGGTAAACACCAAGAAGCCGGTGAAGGGACAGAAGATCAGCGTACAGGATCTGAGAAATATGATCCCGGAGGCCAACCTGCTTAAGTTTTCTCCTAAGGGCTTTGCCCGTCAGCGGGAGTTCTACTCACCAAAATATGTAAACCCGGCCAACACCTATAATTTCAATGATTTGCGGACAACCATCTACTGGAACCCTAAGGTGATTACCGGCGCTGGCGGAACGAGCGCCATGGAATACTATAATGCCGATGGCAACGGAACGTACCGGGTGGTGATCGAAGGGATAGACAAGAACGGCCAGGTTAGCCGTTCTGTGCATCGGTACACGGTTAAATAATTAATCTTCCGGCTCCGTAGGTTTAGGGTGCACACATTGCAGGCCATTTGCCGTCATCAGTAGTTCAAAATATTCGAGCTCATGCACATGGTGTTCATCATTCCCCTCGTCGCAGTCCCAGTAAAGATTGCCGCTCAGATAACGGTGGAAATCTTTGTGAAGATTGAGCCGGGTGCCAACAGGGAGCCGGACAATCAGTTCTACTTCCTGACCGCGCCAGTTGCTGCCTTTGCTCAGGTGAATCGAATGCCCTAGGTTCACTACCGAATCTGTCTGACTGAAATCATAATGTATGTTGCGCGCATTGATCAGTGCAGTCTCAAAGTCCAGGCCCCTTGCCTTAAAGTTCCGGGTTACTGAAGCCTTATCATTGTCGCTCTTCTCGATCCAGATACGCACATTGCGGGGCGACTCGAATTCGTGGTCTATATCGTTTAAGATCTTTCTGTCTTTATAGTTTTTACGGTCAATTTTATACCTCAGGCTATCTGCCGCCGTAAAATACCGGGTCCTGTCCATTTTTAGCGTATACACCGGATAAGGTTTTAGCTCACCTACCTCTGCAAACTCGGCACCTTCTTTAAACTCAGACGAGATGCGGGTGATGTAGTAGGCAAGCGGCGCCACGCCGCACAACCAAATAATCAGCAGCACAAAAGACAGCGTGCGGTTGACTGGCCTCTTGGTAAACGCCACGCGAAGGGAAAACAGCAACAGCGCAAGCAAGGGGATACTGGCTACAATAAAGGCGGAGATCAGCAGGGGACTAAAATAACTGTCGTTGACGATATTGAATGGAAAATAACCCGACGCCTGCGTATCCCAAAAACCCATCAGGGCTACAGTACCCACCATTAGTCCGATCAAAGCCAGTGATGCCCATGCGATGATCAAGACTGCGGCAAGCTTGAAGACAAAGCGGAACAGCTTCGACAACGCACCGGACACAAAGTCCATCATCTCCGATAGCGATCCCTTGCTCTGCTTAAAGAAAGGATCAAAATTGCTGCTCGCAAAACCGCGCAGGTTAGCCTCCATACCTTTCATGCTCATTTTCTCAACCCTTGTTTCTGCCTTTGGCACCATGATCCACAGGATAACATAAGTGAGGATACCCAGCCCCCCTGCGAAAATGCTGAGGAAAGCTGCAACACGTACCCAGCGTACATCCACGTCGAGGTAGTGCCCAAGTCCGGAACATACTCCGGCGATAACCGCCTGGTCTGTATTTCGGAATAACTTCTTCACCGAAAACGCATAAGCGCTTCCTGCCCGGGGGCCTGCAAACTCGGCCTCTGCAGAATGCTCGAAATCACTCACCGAGCCCATGCGCTCCATAACCGAGCGTATATCATCGATGCCGATGGCCTGCTTTTGTCCTGAACTAAGATTTTCATGAAGCATTTCGGCTATCCTGTTCTCAATATCGGTGACAATTTCAAAGTCTTCGGCCGTCCGGGCGAAATGCTGTTTTATCTCGTTCATATAGGCGACCAACATTTCGTAGGCGTCCTCTTCAATTTGAATGATGGAGTTGCCGATGTTTATATTAAATGTCTTTTTCATTTTCTGCTCATTTATCGGATTTGTTTGCCTGAGAATTTTTTGACGTGTTTATAGCATGGGAAAGCTCTTGCCAGGTAGCGTCGAGCTGGCTAAGGATTGCTCTGCCCTGCTCGGTAAGCACATAATATTTACGGGGCGGACCGGAAGTGGACTCTACCCAATTATACGCAAGCAGGCCATTGTTCTTGAGCCTCGTTAGTAAAGGATACAACGTACCTTCCACCACAAGAAGCTTGGCCGATTTAAGCTCAGCAATAATATCCGACGCGTAAATCTCGCCTTTGGAGATAATTAAGAGCACACAATATTCAAGTATGCCCTTACGCATTTGCGTCTGTGTGTTTTCTGCTATCATAAAACAAAGATATATGTTTTATACAGTAATATGCAATACAAAGTACTATAAAATAAACAGTATCAAATATATCCGACTGATTATCAATACAATATTTTCTTAAAGATTGATATTAAAAGACTAATGTGTCCGGTTAGTGTGTGTAATTAACAAAAAAGAGGAAGTTATTAACGATTCCACATATCCATGGACGGATGGCTTGGGGTTTGATATGATTTTAGTGCACCTATACTATCTTCCTATGTTGATCAAAACACATCCCCTTTCATTCACTTTTGTCCGACAAAAGATTCAGAATCAACCAAAGCCGCTTACAAAAACGCAATGGATCAGTTACGACCGCGTGGTGATGCTGCTGTTAATCGCTATGGTCATCGCCGGAGCGGTAATCTATTCCTGACCGTAAACTATTAGAGTAATAGCGCATCGATTCTATGGGCCTGTACCCTGTCCTGTTGGTCAGACCAGCTATATAGGGTAAAGTGTCCGTCCTGCGAAGCCACCATCGCAGTGGCATCACGCTGGTCGTGAACAAACTGCGCCGCAGACAGATGCCTGGTCCCTCCAACCTTCGTGGGGTGTACAACTACCGCTGCGCCACCTTCAACCGGTTCAGAAAAAGCCAGTTCATCCACATTGTCTTTGCCCTTAGCGCGACCAATTTTCGCACCAAAGGCAAGCAGCTCGAAGGAACTGCTGATCACTGTAGCACCATCTACTGCAGTTAATCCCGCCAGGTGTTCTACCTCCCGCCTCAATGCTGTTTGCCAGAAGATCTGGCTCGACTCCTTACGTTCGTTCAGCAGCAGCTTAGATAAACCGTTGAATGCAGGCTGAATGAGATATTGTACCGGCTTGATAATAGACTGGAGCCAGTTGTTGTTCTCGCGGTTCACAATAAGCAGCGTGCCACCCCGACCATGTGCACGCATGGACACAGCGAGCTGGATCATCACATTCACAGAGTCGTTCCAGTACGAAGGCGCCGTCAGGTCCAGAAGGGAAAGCAGCATTGGCGGACAGTCCGGCGTACTGGCCATATGTCCGTCTACCATCTTCACCTGATCCCCTTTAAGCACCGCCACATTGGTAAACTTGCCGAAACCATAAATCCGGCGATGCTTAATCACCAGCAGTGCCGGCTCTGACACATCTACCACAAAGCAAAAATTCGGGATGCTCACCGTGGTTCCCCAGATATAAAGCTCCCCTTCTTCGGCCCATACACCCAAATGGATGCCCGAGCGCTCTATTCCTGGCGCAAGCTTGGTGAGGGTGGAGGGTGTAAGCTTAAACCGCTGTTTAAAAAGAAGCGGATTGCCGGCCTGCTGCGGAGGCAGGAAAGCAAGGGATATTTTTGGCGAATGCCCCTCCTCTTTTCTCAGACTCGCCCAGAAGGTCGCATCCAAAACCGCTTCCACAACATCATGCGTGGGAAGCGGCGCAAGGTCGTCCTCCCCATTTTCGCGCGCAGCGGCAAGATGTGCAGCAAAAATAGCCTCTACTTTTGGTGCAATATGCCTTGCGGCCTGGTAGGTGGAAGGGTACTTCATGCCCTAAAGTTAAGCGATTGCTTTTACTTAATTGTATATCTAATGCCAAAAAATCCCCTGATTCCCTGGTTGGGTCCGTATACATAAGTTGGGTCGAAAGTAAGGGCGTAGGGATTGTCCGAAGTCTTTATAACCTGTCCTTGATCATCATAGGTCACGCCCCGGTCAAAGGGATCATTTGCCCGGGCTATAATAAAAGGATTTCCACGGTTCGGCGTCCAGTTAAGCAGGTTCTTAACCCCTCCGTATAATTCGAAGCGCGAAAAACCACTATAGGTAAATTGGATGTTCTGGATGCTCCATGTATCCGAATATGCTTTGCGCGGATCAAATTCTCCCGCCAGCGGTAACCGCATCGGACTGTAAATGTTACCGGTGTAGTCGGCCGACAAATTCAGTCGCTTGAACTTGTACGACACCGCCCAGGTACCGGAAAATTTCTCCGTCAGAATCTGAGGTCGCTTTACACCGCCTTCGTAGGTCGCTACATCCTGATACGTGGCTCCCAGAATAACCTTCAGCCCGTTCGGAAGTGTCAGGTCTATATTTGTGCTCAAGCCCTTGCTCACTGCGTGTCCGCGCAGATTACTGTAGATTATGGAATCCGGATGCTTGTCAAAATCCCCGATGATCCGGTTATTGAAATACGTATAGAATGCCGAGCTCTCAATGCCGATAAAAGCATTGCCGGCGGTGTAAATTTTGGTAAGGTAATTCAGGTTCACATTGTACGACTTTTCGGGTTTCAACTTATCCTCAATCTTTACAGCGCGGGCGCCCGTCAGTGCTGCATGATCTTCCGTAAAAATATTAACCACCCGGAAACCCGTACCGGCATTTAAACGCAGCATATTATTGGCATTCAGGTTCCATTTATACGCAAACCGGGGCGTTAAAATATTCCCGTGCACAGAGTTGCGGTCGTAGCGCAGACCAGCCAGGAACTTGTGCTGTCTGCCCGCGCTGATTTCGTCCTGCACAAATATGCCCGGCAGCCAGGTATCTTTCGAAATGGCCTGATTTGCCTGGGTAGTCGCCGATGTATTATCGTCATAGAACGTATACCGCAGCGCAGTACCGAGCAATACATCGTGGATGCCCGCCTTTTTGTCCCACACCAGCTGACCGAAAGCGATCTTCTGATCGGCAATAAAGGAAGTGGTACCATAACGGCTGTCCTGATCATGCGCATTCAATGAGAACGAGAACAACATACGCTCCTGCAAGGGCAGTTGATACGTGCCGATCAGTTCCCAGCGACTGGTAAAAATACTTTCCCCGTAAACCTGGTCGCCCCCGCGGTAGGATTTGTTCCATTGCATCTCACCGCCCCAGCGGTCCTCATACATGTACCGGGCGCCCAGATTAAAAATACGGTCCCCGGCCCGCTTAAACGCCCACTTCTGGAACACCGAAATACGATCCTGCAAGGTCACATCTGTAAAATTATCGTGGTTATGGTCGACCGCATTGCCGTATTTAAAATAGTTTACTCCTGTAAGCACACTGGCGAGCCTGCCTGCATCAAACTTAAACCCCAGGTCAGCATTATGCTCCTTAAAACTCGTCGCAAACACATCGGCAAAAAGCTTTGCAGCATCTTTAGGCTTCTTGGTAATGATATTGATCAGTCCTCCTACCGCCTCGCTGCCGTATAACGAAGATGCAGGACCCTTCACGATCTCTATCTGCTCTACCAGGGAATTTGGAATGCCGGACAAGCCATAAACAGTCGACAAGCTGCTTACGATAGGCATTCCATCTATCAGGATCATCGTATAAGGACCTTCCAGTCCGTTAATGTGAATATCACCCGTATTGCAGATGTTGCAGTTCAATTGCGGGCGAACTCCATTCACATTCTGCAAAGCCTCAAAAATATTAGGTGTAGGATTCTTTTTAAAATAACCATGCGTGTATACTTCTACCGGGACCGGACTTTCCAGCCGGTTTACGGGCTTCAGCGTTCCGCTGATCACCACTTCATCCAGGCTGTCGGCTTGCTTGGTCAGCGTATCGGTCTGACCCAAGCCTCTGTTCGGACTTAAGAACAATATCAAAAATGCGAATAACACAATGGTACAAATCCTCATAATTAAATTATTAAACACCCAAAACTACAAAAGTTAGATAAACCTAACAATAATAATTCCATCAATCTATTAAATTGCTTTAACTAACTATTTCCTCTAAGTTTGTATCTATGCTATCTTATACTGAAGAAAACTACCTTAAAGCTTTGCTGAAGCTCAGCTTCCAGAATGAGGACAAGCCAGAGGCAGGCACGAATGAAATGGCCGCCTACCTGGGTGTGAAGCCAGCTACAGCTACCGACATGCTCAAAAAGCTTAAGGAAAAAGACCTGGTTTCTTATAAGAAATATGGCAAAATACTGCTTACCGACGCAGGTAAAAAGAACGGAATCGCGATACTGCGGAAGCACCGGTTGTGGGAAACCTTCCTCTGCGAGAAGCTTGACTTTAGCTGGGACGAAGTGCATGAAGTAGCCGAGCAACTCGAGCATATCCAGTCGGCCAAGCTGGTAGATAAGCTTGAGGAGTTCCTAGGATTCCCGGAGTATGATCCGCATGGAGACCCTATCCCGAAGGCCAACGGCGAAATGCCTGAAGCGGCCAAAGTACTATTGTCGGAAATCGTGGAAGACGAAACCTGCACCGTGGTGGCCGTAAAAGACACGTCGACCCTGTTCTTGCAATACCTGGAAAAACTGAACATCGCCATTGGCTCAAAAATCACCGTTAGGGAAGTAATTAGTTTTGATGGCTCCATGAACATCGAAGTAGAGGGCGGCGAGCCAAAAAGTGTATCGGCCAAGTTTGCCGAAAGCCTGTTTGTAAGGCGACAAAAATAAAGGAGGAGAGAAATGGCGACCGAAATAAAATGCCCCGCATGTTCCCATAGCTTCCCTATTGAGGAAGTTATGGCCGAAGAATACAAGAAAGACCTCAGGGACAAAATGGTGTCCTTCACCAAGCAGAAGGAAGAAGAATTTGCCCGAAAACAGCAGGAATTTCTCCAGCAGCAGCAAAAATTGCAGGCCAGCTTTGAACAACAGCAGCGGCAGCAGGCCCTTGCCTATGAGCAGAAACTCGAACAGGAGAAGAAACTTTTACAGGCTACGCTGGAAGAGAACCTGCGCAAGCGCATCAGCAGCGATTTTGAAAATAAACTGCAACTGCTCGACAATGCCAACAAGGAAAACGAAGAAAAGCTTCGTCTAGCCCGGCAAAAGGAACTCGACTTCCTGAAAAAGGAGCAACTGATGAAGCAGAAAGAGGAAGAACTTGAGCTTCAACTGCAGCGCAAGCTTCAGGAACAGCGGGCAGAAATGGCCGATCAGATCAGAAAGCAGGAGGCTGAAAAAAACAACATCAAAGAAACTGAACATCAGCTCAGGGTAAAAGAGTTGGAGAAGCAGCTGGAAGACCAGAAGAAACTCGCAGAGGAGATGAAGCGCAAAGCCGAACAGGGCTCTATGCAGTTGCAGGGCGAAGTCCAGGAACTGATCTTAGAGGAACTGCTGCGAAATTCGTTTCCCTTTGACCTCATTACCGAGGTGGGTAAAGGCGTGCGCGGGGCCGACTGCGTACACCTGGTACGCAACCAGTTTGGCCAGGAATGCGGGAAGATCATTTATGAAAGCAAACGCACCAAGGATTTTTCTAACGACTGGATCGAGAAACTCAAGAAAGACATGCGCAGTATGGGCGTAGACGTGGCCGTAATCGTTACCCAATGTTACCCCAAAGGGATGGACTGCTTCGGTGAAAAAGACGGCGTGTGGATCTGCTCTTTCGACGAGGTGAAAGCCGTGTCTTATATCCTGCGCGACGGGATCATCAAACTTGCCGGGGCCACAAGATCTCAGGAAAACCGGGGCGATAAAATGCACATGCTGTACGACTACCTCACCAGCAACGAATTTTCGGAACAGTGGAAAGCCATCCGTGAAGGCTTCATGAGCATGAAACTCTCCATACAGAAAGAGCGCGATGCCATGGAACGGCTTTGGAAAGCACGTGAGAAACAGCTGGAAAAAGTATTGCTTAATGCCGCACACATCAGGGGTTCTATAGAAGGTATCGCAGGGACAGACAGCATACAACTGAGCCTGACCGACGAGGAAGATCCGCTGTTGCTTGAGTAGCCGACAGATTTACCTGACACCAATGATAAACTAAAGCATGTACGCCAGGAAAAAAGTACATCAGCAGGCCAGCACGGCAGCGCAGACCGCCAAGATCATTGCCAATGTACATGGTCTTGCAGAAAAATCTTTGCTTCGCTTTGAAGGCAACGATGTTTTCGTGTACCCCCAAATTTGGAAAGACCAAGCTACCGCCGAAAACTGGATCAAATGCCTGCACATCTACTGCACCGTAAAAAGGCAGCTTAAGGCGGGCGAAGAACTAAGATTCCGGCATTACGAAAGCGGTGAGCAGATTGCCGTGTTCAGGAACAAGAAAGTCATACTGCAAAACTATGCTACATAAAACCCGCGGCATCGTGCTCAAAACAACGCAATACAGCGAAAGCAGTGTTGTCGCGCAAATCTTTACAGACAAATTCGGCATACAATCATACATGATCAACGGCGTTAAAAAGCCCCGGGCCAAAATCAGCATGAATATGCTGCAGCCGCTCCACCTGGCCGATATGATCGTGTACCACAAAACCAACACCAGCATTCAGCGCGTCTCAGAACTCCGCCCCTCACCCGTTTTCGCCAACATCCCCTACGATGTGGTTAAACGCACCATGGTGATGTTCCTCAACGAAGTCCTTTACAAAAGCATTAGACAGCAAACTGCCGACGAGCACCTGTTCGATTACCTGTACCACGCCATATGCTGGCTCGACGCCTGCGAAGACCTCAACGTCAACTTTCACCTCTCCTTCCTCATCAAACTCTCCAAATACCTCGGATTTGCGCCCAATACCGAAAAAAGAGCCGGCGACGACTACTTCGACCTGCACGAGGGCGAATTCTGTCAGCGCATACCCGGACACGGCAATTTCCTTGACCTCTCGCAGGCGAACCTTTTCACCGCACTATTTGTGACACCATTTGAGAGACTCGATGATTTTCATATAAATAATGCAAGCAGGCGTATACTGCTTGATAAATTGCTGATTTACTACCGGTTACATACCGCATCCTTCGGAGAAATCCACTCACACCTCGTCCTTGAAGAAGTACTCTCATAAAAAGCACGATCTTTTTTTGCATAAATGATTTAAGGCTGTATATTTGCAATCCCAAATCAGGGGAGCCTGGTCGGGCTAAAAACGACAGAACCTTAGGGAGATTAGCTCAGCTGGTTCAGAGCACCTGCCTTACAAGCAGGGGGTCACTGGTTCGAACCCAGTATCTCCCACAAAAAACAGAGCCGACTGTTTTCAAACAAATGGCAGAACCCGGGAGATTAGCTCAGCTGGTTCAGAGCACCTGCCTTACAAGCAGGGGGTCACTGGTTCGAACCCAGTATCTCCCACACAAAGCCTTTCAGTATCTGAGAGGCTTTTGTCATTTAGTGCTAATTGTACTATTGTTATACCCTGTATACAATCACAGCTGTAAGATGACGCAATTACATATTTTTTGAAATATCTCTGTATCTTGCTTGCCTAAGTTTTACGTTACTCATGTTTATCAAAACACAGAAATTTTTATTCACACTCCTGCTGCTGAGTATAGTGCATTATGCCAATGCACAAAACATTTTCCCTAAGAAGCTGAACAATTGCCCGACTTCCAAATTCTGTTTGGATTGTGGAGACGTTAAAGTTGGTGCCGATAGCCTTAAGTTTTCAAAAATGATCCAGTATTTGAATTCACACAACAATGTGAACAATCTAAGGGGGTCTATTCTGTTCCAGGTTTTGGTAGATTCGACGGGTAAGGGTTGTGTGCTGAGCCATACCGATGTAAATGGGCGGATGCTATCGGAAAAAGTTGTAATGGCCCTAAATGACTTTACAGGCTGGTCGCCTGCCTCTACAAATGGGAAAATTGAAGGTAGGGTTTCTGTAAATGTAGCAATAGATGTTTTAAACGGGAAGCTCTCTGGCCGAATACAGCGGGTAACAGAAGAGTTCGCAACTGCCTTGTTTGACCGGCCTGTGGATCCGGATATCCAAAATAAGCATTATAAATATGATAATGCGCATCTTGCGTCTTATAAATTGACCGTCTGGAATTCCAAGAATTCCATCATGAAGAATAACCTTAGCGACCATTTGACGATTGATCACGAGGATATCGTTTTCTATGATACAACCAATGATTTGTATTGCGTACAAAACGGGAAAGTGCAGAAGGTTGACAGAGGCGTTTTACCACCTGCCAAGTATTATTATGTGAAAGGAATGGCAACAGATAATTCAAATGTCAAATGGTTTTATACTGAGTCCGGTTTATATAGTTATAATAATAAGGACTGGGTACTTTACGACTCTCTCAAAACAGGCATTAAAAGGGGCTATAGCATCGTCAATAATGCGGCGTCGGGAGAAGTTTATTTCACTTCAGACCAGGGGTTGGTGATTAATAAAAATGGAGTCTGGTCTGTAATTAACAAGGCCAATATAAAAGCGCTGCCTTCTGACCGGGTAAATTATGCTAAAAAAGATAAGAAGGGTCGTATCTGGATTGGAACTTTTAGCGGTTCTGTGATGATTGATCTGGACGGCACTGCAACAGATTTTAACGCCGGCAGTACTGTGCTGAAGGGTAAGTGTATCACAGCCCTGGAAGAAGACAGTCAAGGTAATTTATACTTCGGACTTTACGAATATGCCCCTGCTGACCGCAAAAGATTAATCAGAAATGAAGGTATTGCTGTGTTTAAACCAGACGGCTCCTGGAAACAGCTTACGATCGAGAATTCCGGTATACCTGTAAATGACGTTGGACCAATGTTATATGATGAAAAGGAAAATGTATTGTGGATTGGCACAGCACTAGCTGGACTAGTGAGATTCGACTTAAAGGACGGCTGGGAGCTTTACAATAATAAAAATTCACAAGTCCCTTCTTCCTTTGTGACTGATATTGGCAAAGATACCAAGGGAAATATCTATCTGACTACCAGGTATGGACTTGTTAAAATCGAGAAAAAATAGAGTCTTTCATATAACTGAAAGGCTTTTGTTTTCATGCGGTGCAGGAATTATTTCGTATCTTACTTCCTAACCATTCTCATCATGACCAAATCAATATTAACCCTCACCTTTATAGCGCTAAGCGCTGTAAGCGCCTACAGCCAAAGCTATACAGAGCTTCTGCTGGGCACCTGGAAGATCAAAAAGTTTCAGTACGGTAACCACCCGAACAATAACGAGAACCACAACAGGTTTATAAAATACAAATCCTACACGCCCACACACTTTATAGTGACGGAGGTAGATTCTGCCAGCAAGGTTACAACGACGAGTATCTTTGGAACCTACGAGATCAAAGACAGTACATACACCGAAACGATCCTGCACGTCAACCAAGAGTCGGCCTTCATGATCGGCAAGACTTTTTCCTTCAAACTCAAATTTGACGGTCTGGATAAAATGACCTCTACGGGTTCGTTTAATGACATGGCTACGTCCGAACTATGGGAACGGGTCGTCTACTCCGAAAAAGACCCCTTTGGGGCAAAGCGCGACCCGCTCGCACGTTACCGGAACCAGCCGCTATATATCCTTCAGGTAGGCGAGGTAAAAACCAAAATTGAACCAGTTGGCGATAACAGGCCACTGTCTCGAATCCCGCAAGAGGCTATTTCGGCCATTAACGTGCTTAAGGACGAAGAAGCGATCAAAGCATATGGCGAGTCTGGCAAGTACGGGGTGATTATTATCTCCATTTTGCCAGCCAGGCAGGAAGAGGTGAAAAAGCTTCTGACTGAAGTGCCGCCAATAAGAATACGATGAGCTGTAACTAAAATATCACAGCAGCCCGCGCCTGGGTCGTTGCTGCCGAAGGCTTATGGGCCGTTTGCTTTGCCCGCCATCCTGATTCAGGTTAAACGAACCGGCAGATCTGCCAGTCACGCCATCTTTTGACACTGCTGAAATTTTCTCCTTTGCGCTTTGTGCAGACTTATCCGCTGCGCCCTTCTCATGCTTTTTCATCACCATTACTTTTAGTCTTCTGATTCTGTTTCTCCGACACCTTCGTTATTTACTTGAGTGCCTCCTCCTTCGGTATCGTCCAGCAAATTACTTTCCTGCTGACCCATATCGGCATTGTCTTCGCTTTCTGTTACAGACTGCTCCATGCTTTTAGGATTGTCCTGATCTTGTTCATTAATGCTCATCTTGTTCTTATTTAATTGGTTATCTTCTTAGGCCCGCATTTATCCGTTCCTAATCATTTAACCATCGAACACAGGATAAGTTTTAGCTGATAAATACGATAATTATCAGACAAATACGCGCTGACCAGACGTATAATGAGCAAAGCATACGGGTGCAGCCGCGTAATCAATTGAACCGTATTGCGAAACTTCTCGGGATTACGTAAGTTTGCCTGCCATCTCACGGGAGTTTAGCTCAGCTGGTTTAGAGCACTACCTCGACAAGGTAGGGGTCACTGGTTCGAACCCAGTAATTCCCACATAAAACCTTCTGCCAAAAGCGGGAGGTTTTTTCATTTAAACCTCCTGCATTGCGTGTGTAAATTAGACTGCTTTTAGACTGGTATTACACTGCTATTAGACTGGTATTAGTCTGCTTAAACCAGTGTAAAAGCTGTTTTAAGCCAGTTTAATATCAATAATAAAGCACTGTAATTTACCGTACCAGAGGGGATGCATTTACCACCCCTCAGACTGGCTTAATACCCTGCAATTTTGGATCGGCAGCCGGTCGCCGCCAAACAATTGCTGCACTTAAACATTTTTTCATTAGACAAAAGTTTTAGCTTTGTCTGAATTAACACTGGATTTTTAGACTTAAGGATATAAGATATGATTATCGCACCCAGAACACGTGGATTTATTTGCCTCACGGCGCATCCGGAAGGTAGCAAGCAGAATGTACTTGACCAGATCAATTATGTAAAGGCCGCCGGCCCGGTAGAGGGACCAAAAAAGGTGCTGGTTATCGGTGCGTCGACCGGGTTCGGACTGGCATCCAGGATTACCAGTGCTTTTGGCGCGGGGGCTGCCACTATTGGTGTTTATTTCGAAAAGCCTGCAGCACCGGGCAAGCCGGCTTCTGCTGGCTGGTACAATACCGCAGCGTTCGAAACTTTTGCCGAAGAGGCCGGTTTGTATGCCAAAAGCATTAATGGTGATGCATTTTCTAACGAGATCAAGCAGCAAACGATAGCGCTTATTAAGGCCGACCTGGGTCAGGTAGACCTGGTGATATACAGTCTGGCATCGCCCAGGCGTACGCATCCGGTAACGGGCGAGGTGTTTAACTCTGCACTGAAACCGATCGGACAGACTTTCAGAAATAAAACGGTAGACTTCCACACCGGTGTGGTATCGGAAGTTGAGATTACTCCTGCCAATGAGCAGGATATTGAAAATACAGTGGCCGTAATGGGCGGTGAGGACTGGAAAATGTGGATGGATGCCCTGAAAGAAGCTGGCGTGCTGGCAGAAGGGGTTAACACCGTAGCCTATTCTTACATTGGTCCGGAACTTACCGAACCTGTATACCGCAAAGGAACGATTGGTCGCGCTAAAGACCATCTGGAAAAAACAGCTTTCACCATTTCAGATGACCTGAAAGATGTAAACGGAAAAGCTTATGTGTCGGTAAACAAGGCTTTGGTGACCCAGGCAAGTTCGGCAATTCCAGTGATTCCATTGTATATTTCACTGCTGTATAAGGTGATGAAAGAAAAAGGGCTGCACGAGGGCTGTATTGAGCAGATCAACCGTTTGTTCCACGACCACCTGTATTCGGGCAAACCACTCCAAACCGATGAGGCCGGACGTATCCGTATAGACGACTGGGAAATGCGTGAAGATGTGCAACAGGAGGTTGCGGCGCTGTGGGAAAAGGCGACAACCGAGAACCTTCCGGAAATTGGTGACCTGAAAGGCTACAGCAATGACTTCTTTAAGCTGTTTGGCTTTGAGGTACCGGGGGTCGACTATGAGGCCGATGTGAACGAGGTTGTTGAGATCCGCGGTTTGCAATCAGCTGGCTAGTTTTCAGCAAATTGCGTACTTTAGTGTAAGTTTACATATGAACCACTAAAATATAAACCTATGAGAGCACTTGTAAAACGCAGCACCTTTTTTGGGTTGCTGCTGGTATTAACGGGTATGATAATGAACGCGCAGGCGCAGAACAATGCGATAACGGGCGCATGGCAACTTAAAGACGGCGAAAACCAGCATCATTTGTTTGTCCAGGACGGCATGTATTTTCATACAGTACACCGCGGCAACGAGTTTGTGGCGAGTCAGGGCGGGTCTTACGAGATCAGCGGAAATGTGATGAAGGCCAAAATGATGTACAACTCTGCCGATAACAGCGGTGTGGGTTCTGTGATGGAGGTACCTTTCAGCATCTCGGGCGACGTGCTTACGGCACAGGTACAGGGCAATGAGGCATCTTTTCGTCGGGTCGATAAAGGCGATGCTCCGCTGGCTGGCGTTTGGCGCATTACTGGTCGCATGGGCGATGACGGTAAAGTTGCCGAAATACATCAGACCGGTACGCGGCAGACTTACAAGATGCTTACGGGAACAAAATTCCAATGGGTGGCCATGGACCCGGGCAAGAAGGAGTTTTCGGGAACCGGAGGCGGTTCTTATACCTTTAAGGATGGGAAATATACGGAAAATATAGAGTTCTTTTCTCGCGATAACTCGCGCGTTGGCGCCGCTCTGAGCTTCGATGGCAAACTGGAGAACGGCAAATGGCATCACAGCGGCCTGAGCAGCAAAGGCGCAAAGATCTACGAAATCTGGAGCAGGCTTAAATAGGCCTCAAAACAGAACGGTCGAAATTGTGTTATCTACTAGCATCTAAGCTAGAGATAACATGATTTTAACACACGAGCAAAAAACAGCAGCAATTCAATTTTATGTCGACGTGCTGCGTACCCTGCAGGAAAACGACCTGCAGTTTATGCTGGGCGGCGGACTTGCCATGTACCAGTACACGGGTATAGCGCGCGACCTTAAGGATATGGATATTTTCTGCAAACCTTCAGAGTATCCAAAAATACTTAAGCTTCTGGCCGATAAAGGCTATAACACCGAACTTACCGATGTGCGCTGGCTCGCTAAAATCCATAAAGACGGACATTATATCGACATCATCTTCGATACGGTAAACAATATCTGCACGGTAGACGACGTGTGGTACAAACGCGCTACCACCGGTGATTATGAAGGGTTGACGGTCAAGTATATGTCGGCCGAGGACCTGGTATGGTGCAAAATATACGTGCAGAACCGCGAACGTTATGATGGTGCCGATGTAAACCATATTCTGCTGAAAACCGCAGGTAATTTTGACTGGAAGCGGCTGATGTTTAAGCTGGACCAGCACTGGCACCTGCTTTTGGCCCAAATCCTGATCTTCCAGTTTGTGTACCCGGCCGACTACCATGATGTAATTCCGCGCTGGGTGTTTGACGAACTGATGGAGCGCGCCAAAGAGCAGTACGATATTCCGCGTGCGCTGGAGCGGGTATGCCGCGGACCGGTCATTGACCAGACGCAGTATGAGGTGGACATCAAAAAATGGAATTATAAAGTGAGTACCATAAAAACGACCTAACCATGGAAGAAACAACAGCAACAACCATAAAAATTGCCGCTGTGGCCGACATTCATGTGAGGGAGGGTGATAAAGGCAGGTGGGCCGATTGCTTCAAGGAAATATCTGCGCAGGCGGATGTACTGATCATTGCGGGCGACCTTACAGATACAGGTGATGAGCATGAGGCGCAAGTGCTGGCAGAGGAGCTTAAATCCTGCAGTATACCCGTACTTGGCGTATTGGGCAATCATGATTACGAGAAAGGCAGGCACAAGCTCATCAGGCAGGCACTGCAGAATGCCAGCATGACCATACTGGATGGCGAGGCAATAGTGATCAAGGGTGTCGGCTTTGCCGGCGTAAAGGGCTTTGGCGGGGGCTTCGATAATTATATGCTATCGATGTTTGGTGAGCAGGCCATGAAAGATTTTGTTCAGGAGGCCGTAAATGAAGCCTTGCATCTGGATCGGGCACTGGCGCGATTGGATGGGGAGAACGATAACATCAAAAAAGTAGCCATTATGCACTATGCACCCATTCAGGAAACGGTGAAGGGTGAACCGGAAGTGATTTTCCCTTTTTTGGGATCATCGCGACTGGCGGAGCCGCTGACACGCAGGAATGTGGTGGCAGCATTTCATGGTCACGCACACGCGGGGCAGATTGAAGGTACCGCCCCGGGTGGTGTTAAGGTATACAATGTAGCCCTGCCTATTCTGCAGAAGCATGGCTACCCTTGCAATTATTTTATCCTGGAAGTCTGATAAGGCAAGCGGCCGCTTGCCCTGATCTAGTTACGGCTGCGGCACCAGGCGGAACACCCTGCCCGGAGATTCAACGGCCATATAAATGAATCCATCGGGACCCATCCGCACGTCCCGAACGCGGCCAATGTTCTTGAACAGGATCTCCTGTTTGGTCACTTTGTTTCCGGTGAGGACCAGTCGCTGTAAAAACTCAAACCTTAACGATCCTGCAAGCACGTTGCCCGTCCAGCCCTTATACTTGTTACCCTGCACGAAGGCGAGCCCGCTCGGACCTATAGAAGGAATCCAGTAATGAACGGGCTGCTCCATACCTGCTTTAGCAGTCAGATTGGTAATCGGCTTGCCATTGTAATTTATCCCGTAAGAAATGACAGGCCAGCCATAGTTTTTACCAGGTGAAACGATGTTAAGTTCATCCCCGCCTCTCGGACCGTGTTCGGTTTCCCAAATCTTACCTGTTGTTGGGTGTATGGTTAGCCCCTGCGGGTTACGGTGACCATAAGAATAGATAGACGACAAAGCACCAGTAGTTTTCACAAAGGGATTGTCGGCCGGAATTGTTCCATCACTTTTAATGCGGTGAATTTTACCGAGCGCATTGTTTTTGATCTCCTGAGGGTTTGCTTTTTCGTTGCCACGCTCGCCCACGCTGAAATACAGATAGCCGTCGCGGCCAAACTGCATGCGTGAACCATAGTGAAGCTGGGTGCGCTGATAGGGTTCAGCGACAAAAATATCTTTCTGGTTGCTAAGCGCATTGCCCTTAAGAACGGCACGCATAATGGCTGTGGTACCCATAGTTGTGCCGCCCTCGGTCTTAGGTTTGGAGTATGACAGATAAATGGTGTTGTTGGAAGCAAAACGCGGGTCGGTGATTACGTCCATCAAACCACCCTGTCCGCGGCTCCAAACCTCCGGCACACCGCTAATCTCAGTCATAGACTTATCCTTACCTACGCGGAACAGTTTACCGCCGCGGTCGGTGACCAGCAAATCGCCCCCAGGAAGAAAGGCGATGCCCCAGGGCACGTCCAATCCGGGTCCGCTTACCTGCTCCAGCTTGATCGTCATGTTTTCGGTTTTAAACACGTCGCCCACCGGTTTCTCGCGTGAGGTGTACTGACCTACGTTCTTGATTCCCTCAAGAATATAATCGGCCAGTCCGTTTATTTCTGCCTCGCTCAGCGTGCCGCCGAATGCCGGCATGCCCTCGTCGGCGTGACCATGCGTGATAGACTTGGCAATATCTTCTTTCTTGTTGCCGAACTTCCAGTTGCGGTCGACAAACATATCCATTTTTTCGCCGTGGCAACCGGCGCAGTAAGTGGCGTAATTTTTAGCTGGCGTTTCGTCTGCCACTGTTGATGAACCTTGCCGCTCGAACCCGAGACATACGGCAAGAACTGATCCGGCAAGCACTGCCGCACTGAAATTTTTTAGCATTTGGTGTGTTGTAAATTGGTACCCGAATTTACTATTTTAATTGGTAAGCCATGACCGTCTTCTTAAAAAAAGTAGGAATGTAGACGACGCGCTTTACCGGGTCGTAGCCGATGTCTGCAATATTGATTTTCTCCAGATGGGTGTCCAGCAGCAGGTCCGAGCGGCCATCGGCATACACATAGTAAAGGTATCCGCCCCAGCTCGAAAAGAGGAAATCGCCGTTGCCTATCGGCTCTATCCCATCGCCTCCCTGGGGCAGGCCGGCTACCTTGATCATGCCCTTGTTTACATCCGCTTTCAGCAGACTTTTGCCCCCTCCGGCGATGTAGAGCAGGTCGCCCACCGCCTTGAGGCCGTTGAGGCCGTCGATGTTTTCCATATAGGTTTCGACAGTGCCGTTGATGAACCGGTGTATCTTTCGGGTCCTGGAATCAGACACGTATACCACACCCTTGGCATCGGCCGTAACGTCGTTCAGGAAAGCTGAACCTGGTACAGGTATACGCTGGATTACTTTAGCTTTTGCGATATCGATAACCGCCAGGTCGGTAACGTCTGCAACAAACATTTTACCTGCATGGATGGCCATTCCCTTTGGTGAGTTAAGCCCCTTAACCCAGTTGAGGTCGACCACCTGTCCGTTCATGTCGAGTTTACCGATACCGCCTATGCTGTCGATATCCGTGGCGCTGTTGCCCATTATGGACACATACAGCACCCCGGCTTTGGTGTCGGGCAGTACAGATTCGGGCAGATTGATCACCGTATCGGTCTGCCAGAGCTTCTCGACGCTATGCTGTGCCCTGGCACATACCGCTGCAAAAAGGAATAAGGGGATACAGAAATATTGCTTCATGTGGTCAGTGTGTTAGGAGGTAAAATATCTTATTCAGCTATGAATAACTGAAGATAAGAATAATTGTTTACCCTGTTTCATTTTTTGCAATTGGGCTTCTAAAACGGTTATTTTATCTGTTTATTTGTATAGTAATAACCAACACACAAATCTTAATCTTGTAGCTATGCTGTTTAGCATTCTTAATTCTATATTTTGTATCGCCTTTGTTTTGTTTGCCTATGTGAATCTCAACGATAGCGATTCCTGGCTGTGGGTACCTATTTACATGATCGCATCGGTTTGCTGCGGTTTGGCGGCCTTCAATTATTTCTTCCCGCTGGTATACCTGATTGCCATTGCCGGTTATCTGATCTATGCGGTTTACCTCTTTTTTGCGAAAGACGGCGTGCTCGACTGGATCACGAAATACCGGACGCCGAGTTTGGTGGAAAGCATGCAGGCGACCAGGCCTTATATTGAAAAAGCCAGGGAGTTTTTTGGCCTGCTTATCATTAGCGGTGCACTGGCGATGAATTACTTCATAGCGGTCTAAATTGTTTAATGTATGAGTGATAGGGATAAACTGACCAGCCTGGCAAGTCTGTTTCTGAATATTATTGACCGGCACGCTGCCCCTGAGGCGTCGGACTGGCTTCGTGCTAAAGCAGAACTCGTTTCTAAAGAGGATAAGGCACTGCAACTGAACATGGCCTTTTCTCAGATACCCCGGCTTGTAGGGCGCCAGGCGCTGATCATTCTGGATGCGGAAAGGGAACAGTTGGGGCTACTGCTGCCCGGACTGGACATCGAAGATTGGTCGCTGGACCAGCTTGCGCGTGTATGGCTGCTGATGCAATTGCGCGATGGGGATAAAGAGGCCTATCTCAGGAAAGTCGACGGCCTGTTTAACGGCGCTGAGATGTATGAACTGGCCGCACTGTATGCCGCACTTTCGGTGCTGAGTTATCCGGAGTCGTGGATACCACGCTGCACGGAAGGCATCAGAAGCAATATTGGCATTGTGCTTGAGGCCATTATGTATGCCAATCCGTATCCGGCAACTTACCTGGATGAGGCGGCCTGGAATCAATTGGTTCTCAAAGCGTTCTTTACCGATAAGGATGTCACGAAGATCACCGGAATCCGCGAGCGTGTGAATGTGGCGCTTTCTGATACGCTGAAGGATTATATCAGGGAACGTGAAGCAGCCCATCGCGATATAAATCCGGAAATACCGAAATTGATAATCAATAATTGATCATAAATACTTGAACTATGTGCTGTAGTGAAAATTTTGAAGAAAGAAATCAAGGCGAAAAGATACAGACTACGCTCGATCTGAGTGAGATCAGCGGCATGCAGTTTTTTGATCCGCATGTACATATGTCGTCGAGGACTACGGATGACTATCAGGCCATGGCTGATGCTGGTGTAGTGGCACTGATTGAGCCGGCTTTCTGGCTGGGCCAGCCACGGACGGGCCTGGCGAGTTTCACGGATTACTACAGCAGCCTGATTGGGTGGGAGCGTTTCCGCTCTTCACAATTCGGCATTAAGCATTATTGTACCATAGGCCTGAATTCGCGCGAGGCAAACAATGAAGCTTTGGCAGAGCAGGTGATGGAGATTCTCCCTAATTTTATTTTTAAGGAAGGCGTTGTCGGCATCGGGGAGATTGGATTTGACGATCAGACTGCGGCTGAGGAAAAGTATTATCGCTTGCAGCTTGATCTTGCGAGGGAAGCATCACTGCCCGTGCAGGTACACACGCCGCACCGCGACAAGAAAAAAGGGACGTCGAGGAGTATGGATATTGCAATCGAACAGGGCCTTGCGCCTTATTCAGTCATTATAGACCATAATAACGAGGAGACCGTGAAGGAGGTTCTGGACCGCGGGTTCTGGGCTGCTTTTACGATATATCCGTTTACCAAGATGGGCAACGAGCGCATGGTGGAGGTTGTTAAGCAGTATGGTTCTGAACGGATCATGATCAATTCGGCGGCCGACTGGGGCATTAGTGACCCGCTGGCTATTCCTAAGACTGCGGCATTGATGAAACGTGCTGGGATTCCTTTGAAAGATATTGAACTGGTTACCTACAGGAATGCCATAACGGCGTTCGGACAAAGCGGGCAGATCAATGAGGCAGACTTTATTGCCGTTAAGAATGTAGATCAGTCGCAGAAGTTTGGCAGCAACACGGTGCTTCGCGGCGGGCAGCAGCCGCGGGTTGACAAAAACTCGATCATCATATCTTAAGCGGGTGAAAAAACTGATTGGCTATCTGAGGCTGATGCGGCCTGCTAATGTGGTTACTTCTGTAGCCGATGTGCTGGCCGGGATAACGATTGCGGGGTATTTCGCCATGCAACTGACGGGTTGGGCGCCGGTGATACTGCTGTGCATTTCGACCATCGGACTGTATAGCGGCGGTATTATCATGAACGATTATTTCGACGCCGATCTTGACGCCAAAGAGCGGCCGGAGCGGCCTATCCCTAGCGGACTGATCAGCAAGAAGGCCGCTGCCATATTTGGGGGTATCTGTTTTTTTGCGGGTATTTTTGCGGCCGGACTATACAGTAAGCATTCACAGTACCTGGCTTTCGCCATTATGGTGTCTTGCCTTGTGTATGATAAATTCCTCAAACATCATTCCCTGTTTGGGCCGCTCACCATGGGTTTGTGCCGCGGTTTGAACTTATTGCTGGGCATCAGCATTTTTCCAGATGCGGTGCAGCAGTGGTGGTTTCTGGCCCTTGTGCCTATTGTTTATATAGCGGCCATCACGATGATAAGTCGCGATGAAGTACATGGCGGCGCCGCACGTACCTTGTATGCTGCAGCCGCATTGTATCTGCTGGTGATTGCAGCCATTGTTTACTTTGCCTGGCGAAACGATGAGCTGCTGCTGACCGCTCCCCTGCTTGCTGGCTTTGCTTTTATGATCTTTGTGCCTTTGTTCCGTGCAGTGCAAAATCCTGCCGGCCCTAATATAGGAAAGGCCGTAAAGGCTGGCGTTATAGCGCTGATACTGATGAATGCAGCCTGGGCAGGTGCCTTCGGAAGCTGGCAGGCGGCGCTCTGCATTGTTATTTTATTACCATTATCCATCGGGCTAAGCAAGGCTTTCGCGGTGACTTAGTCAAAAAGTTAATATGAGCCATATACAACAATCGTTTACTGTTCAGTTCGAATATAAAGTATATTTCACGGAATCTTTATTCGGCCAAACCAACACCCTGCTGGCTGATTTTTTTAAGGAGCGCCCTTCGGTTGCCTTACGGAAGATCTTCTTTGTGCTGGATCAGGGCGTTGCAGATGCCTGGCCTTCTCTGGCTGAGGATATCCGGGCTTATTTCCGGGTGCACAACCAGGTTAAGCTGGTCGACGAGATCATGATCATTCCGGGCGGTGAGACCTGCAAGAACGATCCCGGGCTTTTTGAACAGCTGGTAGAGGCGGTAAATGTTCATGGTATCGACCGTCACTCCTATATTGCCGCCGTGGGCGGTGGCGCCTTACTTGACCTGGTGGGTTATGCTGCTGCTGTATCGCACCGCGGCATAAAGCACCTGCGGATTCCGACCACGGTATTGTCGCAAAATGACTCGGGCGTTGGCGTCAAAAACGGTATTAATTACCGGGGCAAAAAGAACTTTCTGGGTACGTTTGCACCCCCCGCAGCAGTGTTCAACGATGAGCTGTTCCTTACTACGCTGGGCGACAAGGATTATCGCTCGGGTATTTCAGAAGCCATTAAGGTGGCGCTGATCAAAGACGTTGCTTTTTTCGAATGGCTGGAAGAGCAGGCCGGAAGGCTGATGCAACGCGAGGATACGGGGAAAGGCAATACGAGTATGCATGAACTCATTGTACGGTGCGCACAGCTGCATTTAGACCATATTGCCGGGGGCGACCCTTTTGAAACCGGTTCGGCGAGGCCGCTCGACTTCGGGCACTGGAGTGCGCATAAACTGGAGCAGCTTAGTAATTTCAGCATCCTTCACGGCGAAGCGGTCGCAATGGGTATCGCGCTCGACAGCACCTATTCTTACCTGAAAGGCATGCTTAGTGAGGAGAAGCTGATCCGAATTCTTGATTTGCTGAACGGCCTGGGCTTTGAAATTGACCATCCGGTGATACGCATCAACGACACGGACTCCCCTATTCTGAAAGGACTCGCGGAATTCCAGGAACACCTGGGCGGCTTGCTGACCATCACCTTGCTTAGTGACATTGGAACGGGTGTTGAGGTGAATGAAATGGATCATCAGTTGCTGATCCGGGCAAGTGAATATGTACAAAACTATAACAGAAGGCATTCTGCATCAGATAAGGAGTAGCTATGAAGTTAAAAAGTGGTCACCTGACGTATTGCACGAACATCCATCCCGGCAAGAACTGGGCGGAGGATTTTGCGGCGCTGCGTGAAAACTTCCCTGAAATAAAAAAGGCCGTAGCGCCCGGTGAGGCTCTTGGTTTAGGCTTGCGCCTTTCAAACGAGGCCAGCCTGACACTGACGGAGCCCGGCCAGCTTGAGATTTTTAAAGATTGGCTTGCTGAGAATAACGCCTATGTATATACCATGAACGGCTTCCCTTACGGCGAATTTCACCGCAGGGTGGTGAAGGACGACGTTCATGCACCCGACTGGACAACGCACGAACGCAGGGAGTATACATTGCGGCTGTTTGGTATCCTGGAATCGCTGCTGCCGGAAGGCATGGATGGCGGGATATCGACCTCTCCGCTAAGCTATCGGCACTGGCACCAGAATACGGAGGCAGCTGCAGAAGCACGTAAACTTTCAACCCAGCATATCATTGAGGTGATTGCGGCCCTGGCTGACACCTATGAGCGCAGCGGAAAACTGATGCACCTGGATATCGAACCTGAACCGGATGGTGTCCTGGAGACGGGCCGTGAATTTATTGACTGGTTTGAACATGATCTGCTGCCCGCGGGCATCCCCTATCTGCAGCATAATTTGGACATAACCGCGGAGGAAGCTGATGCGATCATCAGGAGACATCTATGTTTGTGTTATGACGTTTGTCACTTCGCTATAGGCTACGAGGATCACGAGGCTGTGCTCAGGGAGCTGGCTGAGAAAAAGATAGCCGTGGGCAAAATCCAGATCAGCGCTGCGCTGAAAGCCAGGTTAGACCGTTCAGTTTCAGAAAAACAGCTGTTGAAAACGGCGATCGAGGCATTCAATGAACCTACCTACCTTCACCAGGTGGTGGCGCGTTTGGAGAACGGGGAACTGATCCGCTATAAGGATCTGCCAGATGCACTCGCAGATTTCGATGACACCAAGGCGGTAGAATGGCGGGCACATTTCCACGTGCCTATTTCGACGCTGGAAATTGATTTGATCCACACCACCCAGAACGATATTAAAACGGTGTTGAACTGGCAGAAAAGCCATCCTTTTACGCAGCATCTGGAGGTGGAAACCTACACCTGGGAGGTATTGCCGGAACAAATAAAAACACCTATTGCCCAGTCGATCAGCAACGAACTGAAATGGGTGATCAACGAATTATCCTAAACACCATAAAATGAAGAAAACTGTAGTCATTGATGTTGTTGGCCTCTCTGCAAACCTGATTGGTGAGCATACGCCTTTTTTAAGGGATTATGTGAAGAATAAAAATGTACAAGCCATAGCACCTATGCTTCCGGCGGTAACTACAGCGGTGCAGTCGACCTACCTGACTGGTAAGTGGCCTGCCGAACATGGTATTGTGGGCAATGGCTGGTATGATCATACCGATGCGGAGGTCAAATTCTGGAAGCAGTCGAACAAACTTGTGCAGGCAAAAAAGATATGGGACCAGGCAAAGGCTGAAGACCCGGATTTCACCTGTTCAAATATGTTCTGGTGGTATAACATGTACTCCAATGCGGATTACTCCTGCACGCCGCGGCCAAATTACCTGGCGGACGGACGAAAGATGCCTGACTGCTATTCGCAGCCGGCGGAACTGCGGGATATCCTTCAGGAAAAGCTTGGGCAGTTTCCCTTATTCCAGTTTTGGGGTGCGGGGGCAAATATTAAGTCGACCCAATGGATCGCAGACGCTTCTGTGATTACAGATGAGTTGTATAACCCGACGTTAACACTGATCTACCTGCCGCATCTGGACTACTGCCTGCAGAAGTTCGGTCACGATTACAGCAAGATCAGCAAAGAACTGAGCGAAATAGATCAGGTGCTTAAGAGACTGGTGTCATATTATGAGGACCAATCGGCCGAGATCATTATTCTTTCTGAGTATGGCATAACGCCGGCTGACAAGCCGGTACACCTGAACAGGTTGTTCCGACAAAACGGATTGTTACAGATTCGCACCGAACGTGGACTGGAACTGCTGGACGCTGGTGCTTCTAAGGCTTTCGTGGTGGCCGACCATCAGGTGGCGCATGTTTACATCAATGATCCTGCAGTAAGGGATCAGGTGAAATCTTTATTGGAGAACGCGCCTGGAATAGCAGAGATACTTGATGATGCGGGTAAGAAGAAATATCATATCGACCATGAGCGGGCGGGCGACTTCGTGCTTATCGCTAAGCCTGACAGCTGGTTTACGTATTATTTCTGGCTTGATGACGCCGTGGCTCCCGACTACGCCCGTTGTGTGGATATCCATAAGAAACCGGGCTACGACCCTGTAGAAATGTTTATGTCGTCTAAGGCCAGAGCAGCATATAAACTGCTCAGGAAAAAAACCGGTTTCCGTTACGTAATGGATGTTGTACCGCTGGACGCGACGCTGATCAAAGGTTCGCACGGCAGTTTAGACAACCCGAAAGAATTTCATCCAGTACTGATCAGCAGCCCTGAAATTAATGCGGCTGACAGACAGGCCGACGAGGTATATGACCTGATCTGGAAGGCACTGCACCGTTAGTCGACAGTTTCGTGTTTTGCCGGATCCAGCTCGACCAGACCCTGACGTGTCTTCTTTGCAAAGAAAATAGGGTATAAAGACATAAGGGCACCAGCGATGAAACAGATTCCTGCGACGGTTAGCAGGAACCGCCCCTGCTCACCATTATCGGTGCGGACAAACAAATAGATTACGGCGGCTATGGTGCCAAGCACATAGGCAATTACTGCTTTTTGAAGTTTTAGTATCCTGATCATAGCAATACGTTTTAAGGTACTTAGAGAAATAAACAAAAATCAATCCACAAAAAAGCCGGCTGCGATTAAGCGCACCGGCCGTATGTTTTGCCTGCCCTCCGCGGATCGCCCGCTCACAGGACTTTTTGTCAGTTTGGGGATGGAAAATGCATCCATTTGTAATTCAATAACAATTTACCAAATTTTAAGTTTCACACCCAGAAAAAATTGTCAACAAACTCACATTTAAAAGTAACGTTCGAATGACAGGCCGTAACTGAGCAGAGAGTTCTCCCGGTTGGTTCGCGACGCACGGTTGTACTTATATGATGTGGTAAGCGCCAGCCACTTGTTTAATTTGAAATCCACCGAGGCGTCTGACCTGAGAATATAATCGCTCCCGTTGGTCAGTGAGTGTTGCCAGAAGGACGTATTGCTGAGGACGATGCTGTTGAAAAGTTCGAAGCGGAACAGCAGACGAAAGGAATTTCGGGTGGTTTCATAGGTATCCCTCGTACCGTCTTCAAGAAGGAGGTCGCTGGTGTCAAACAGAAGTCCGTTACTCAAATTGAATAAGGCCTTCGGCTGGTCTATAATGCTGTAGGCAATGCCGGCACCAGCCAGCAATTGATTGTTGATGTTCAGGGATTCACTGGTATTGTAATTAACGAGTCCCCAGTAATTGAATCGTGGGAAGGTTTTGTAGAGGTTGAAATCCAGCGTAGTTGAGTAGTCGTCGTTTGTAAGCTCCCCGTTTTGCTTCCCATAGACCCAGGCGGTATTGAAATTGAGGCTGAGCGACTTTTTTCTAACGCCAAACTGCGCGGAATTATTTAACAGGTAGGCCTGATTGTCCTGGGTTGTATTAACAGAACCGGTGGAAGAGAGATGAGCCCGATAATTTGTGCTGTCGGTAAACTGCGCCCGCCCTGTAAGCACACAGATAAGCAGCAGAAGGACCTGGATTGATTTCAGCATAATGGTGTTTTTCCTGTTCTAACACCAGGATTGCTTTTCCAGTTTTATAAAACGGGTGATCTATCCAGACCACCCGAACTACTAACACATATGAAACCAATTACTCTTTCGTCGCGTGCTGGTCGACAGCAGACTGGAATGCGGACTTCTCCTGCTCCCTGATATTGTCGGCATACTTAGCCAGATAAGCTTTAGCCGCCGGCACATAGTTGGCCCAATCCTGCTGATTATAAGTATGAATGGTCTTTGCCCGGAGAAACATCTCCTCCGCCGGAGCGCCGTATGGCTTTATAGCTGCCTCTATGGCATTCCAGTCCGGCTTTGCATCCGGCGTAGGCACTTTCGCCTGAATCAGATCGGCAAAAACGATATTCATAGCCTTTACGTAGGCATTTCGATCGTTTTTGGCTCTGTTGAGCAATACGGCAAAGCCCTTGTCTGTAACACGCTTCGTCATGCCCTCCATGAATGCGATGTCTTCCTCGGAATAAGGCTCCTTTATCGTGGACAGATACTCATTGCCAAACCTGGCCGCTCCTGCCTTGTCGCCCACCTGACCGGCCACCATAACAAGCCTTTTCAAGAACTTTGGTTCGCGGTTGCCCTCCATATATTTTTGAAGTTCTGCGACATAAAGGGCTCCGGGCTCTGTCAGGTCTGCGTCTTCAGCAGAAACATCTCCGGTCTGTTGCAGCCAGGAGGCTGCGTTAAGGTCAGGGTTTAACTTGCTGTGTATGTTTCTCAATTCAGCAAAAGGAATCTTAACCACAGCGCGGTCATACGTCATCAATCCGTTTTGCTCGGATTCCACATCAAAAGGCTGGGTGTAAATGGATCCACTCATACCTTCTTCCTCAAAAAGTTTAAGGTGCTGATTCATGATCGTGTACTTGGCTTTCAATCCCGCAGGCTTTTCGTTGATGTAGCCCCATTGTGATCCTGGGTTCCACTGGTGGTCCGGAATAAAAACGCCTATTCCGCCAAACTCACCCACCACCTGTGCTTTGCCTGGCTGCTTCAAAGAATTCATGGGATCGGGATAAGCGTGCACGTCGGTCATATCAGCCGCAACATAAGGGTTTTCCCTCGGCGCCCGCAGTTGTTCATTCACATACAGCAGTTCTCCTGAATGTCCGTTTACAATCCGTGAAGGATCTGTTGCCTTCATCCATTTGGTTAGGCGTTCCTGATCGTACTGGCCCCAGGCTTCGTTGAACAAGACCCAGGTAGTGATGCTCGGATAATTGTGCAACTGTGTCATCGTTTCTTTGGCACCTCGCTCGAACGCTTCCTTTGCCCCTTCTGGCAGCCCCTGATTGGGATTTACCATATCCTGCCATACCAGCATACCGATTTTGTCGGCATGGTAATACCAGCGTGCGGGCTCTACCTTTATGTGCTTCCTGATGGTATTAAAGCCCATGGCTTTGATGGCCCTGATATCAAAAGCAAGGGCCTCGTCGGTCGGCGCCGTATACAGTCCTTCGGGCCAGAAGCCCTGATCGAGCGTACCCAGGTTGAAGTAGGGTTTATTGTTCAGCATAATACGGTCTACACCTTTAGCGTCTTTGGCTACTGATATTTTTCGCATACCGAAGTAAGAAGAGACCTTGTCGCCCCCCAACTGTACGGTCAGATCGTACAGGTTTGGCGTGAGTGGTGACCATAGCC
This sequence comes from Pedobacter deserti, assembly GCF_024436415.1. Classification (GTDB taxonomy): domain Bacteria; phylum Bacteroidota; class Bacteroidia; order Sphingobacteriales; family Sphingobacteriaceae; genus Pedobacter; species Pedobacter faecalis. The sequence continues at coordinate 186,284 of NZ_JAFMZQ010000001.1, forward strand.
GGGCATTTTTAATGCTTACAGGTATTACGGTATTGGCTTTTCCTTTAATCGTTTTCCCGTCGACACTCAGCGTGACCGGCGCGTTGCTGGCAGATTTAACAGTGACGTTGACTACACTCTTATCGATGTCGGGTGTGATATACAGGCTTTCGATATGGGTGGCAGGTACAACTTCCATCCACACCGTTTGCCAGATGCCAGACGTAGGGGTATAATAAATGTTCTCCGGCTTCAGCACCTGCTTTCCGTGAGGGCCAACACCCTCCCCGCTCGGATCGAATACTTTTACCACGATCTCATTCTGACCCTCTTTGAGGGCAGCGGTGATATCGAAGGAGAATTCGGTATAACCACCTTCATGGCGGCCTACCTGCGTGCCGTTTATGAATACGGTAGCCTCATAGTCCACTGCGCCGAAGTTCAGCTTTACTTTGTCTCCAGCCTTTAAAGTCGGCTTTGCAAAATTCCGCTTGTACCAAAGGTTCTGTGAGGGCAGCAAGGCCTTCTTTACTCCGGACAAAGCTGACTCTATGGGGTAAGGTACTAATATCTGACCCTCCCAGGCAGATGGCTGAGCCGCGCCCTTAGCCGTAATGGCGTAATTCCATAAGCCGTTCAGGTTTGTCCAACCTGTGCGCACGAGCTGCGGACGAGGATATTCTTTTAATGCGTTGGCGGGCGATACATCTTTAGCCCAGCGGCTTTGAATGGTTACAGGCTGCATCTTCCAGTCGCCCTGCTGACCAGAGGCCGCCATTGCTAGCAGGCAAGCCGGGATGCATGCGAGCAGTTGTTTTAGGTTCAATTTAATCATGGTATATTTTAGTTGAGGCAAAAATCGGCATATGCAAGCTGGTGAACTATAGGAGAGGTTTTTTGTGTTAAAAAAGGCGGATGTACACCAAAAGGCAAACTAAAATTTCCTTACAGCGGGGTGTGGTAGGCCTGGTCAGAATTTAATTCTGAAAAAGAAAAGGTCTCCCCATCCGGGCAAGACCTTTTCTCTACTTAATCATCCAATGAAAAAGCGGGCTCCTAACCCTTTATATAACCAAATGTGACCGCCGAAGGCGGCCGATGAGTGGTTCCTCCCGGAACCAAGGGATTAACCATAAACGGCAACGCACCGATACGTCGTTTATGGAATGCAAATATCATGATGAATAATGACCTGGCACATAGCACGCGATTTTTCAGTAATTTTTGTGCGAAACAGCCCAGAAGTCAAAAATTATATTTGGCCATATACGCCACTTGCAATACTTCCTCAAAATAATGTTTGCATGTGTTTATTTTAATTTCTAAGTTTGCCGGTGACTAACCCTGAAAACGATTGAAATTTTTTCATTGATTTTAGGATGATTTCTGAATTACTGGACCACACGGATCTTCGGATTCTGAATTTGATGCAGGATGATTGCCGGCTTAGCCCTAAACAGTTGGCCAATCATCTCAAGATTTCTTATAATACCGTGCTTGACCGGCTTAAAAAGCTGACCGATCAGGGCTGTATACTCGGGTATACCACGCTTCTTAACAAGGAGATCGTGTCGGAATACCTGCATTTTATGATTCTCGTGAAGCTGCGCGAGCATACCGCTCAGGCGCTTCTGGATTTTAAAATGGCTGTGGATGAAATCGAGGACGTTAAGGAATGTTATCACCTTACGGGTCGTTTTGACTTTCACCTGAAGGTTTCGGTGCGCGACATGGCTGCTTACAACAAACTGCTTAATGATGTACTTCTGGCGCTACCTAATGTTAATTCCTGCGAGACTGCCTGTGTTATTTCGACGAGTAAGTTCGATACCCGGATTAAACTTACGATGAAATAAGCAAGGCTTCAGTTTGTCGTTCGGATTCGTTAGCTTTGCAACCTTAATTTTTGAAGATACTTAATTGATGTATAGGGAATTTAAACAATTAGAACTGGCCAAGATAGCGGAAGAGATACTGGAATTCTGGAAGAAGGAAGGCATTTTTGAGAAGAGTATTTCGTCGCGTCCGGCATCCAATCCGTTTACTTTTTACGAAGGACCTCCATCCGCTAACGGGATGCCTGGTATTCACCACGTAATGGCCCGTGCGATTAAAGATATTTTTTGCCGCTACAAAACGCAAAAAGGTTTTCAGGTGAAGCGGAAGGCCGGCTGGGATACGCACGGTCTGCCAGTGGAACTGGGCACCGAAAAGGAACTGGGCATTACCAAAGAAGACATTGGAAAAAGCATCTCTGTTGAAGATTATAATGAAGCCTGTAAAAAGACCGTGATGCGTTATACGGACGTCTGGAACGATCTGACAGAGAAGATGGGATACTGGGTGGATATGGGCGACCCTTACATCACTTATAAATCGAAATATATGGAGTCGGTATGGTGGCTCCTGAAGCAAATTTACGATAAAGGGCTGCTTTATAAGGGCTATACGATACAGCCTTATTCCCCTAAGGCAGGAACGGGGCTCAGCTCTCACGAGGTGAATCAGCCAGGTGCTTATCGCGATGTAACAGATACGACGATCGTAGCGCAGTTTAAGGCCCTGCCTGACACCCTGCCTGATTTTCTTCAGGGTTTTGGTGATATTCATTTTCTGGCTTGGACGACGACGCCCTGGACCTTACCATCTAATACGGCGCTGACTGTGGGTCCGGCTATAGAATATGTATTGGTTAAGTCTTTTAACCAATATACATTCGAACCTGTAAGTGTTATACTTGCAAAAGCCTTGCTCGGCAAACAGTTCAACAAGATCTATTTTGAAAGCAGCGCTGCTGAGGACTTTCAAAACTTTAAAGCGGGTGATAAAAAGATTCCTTTCGAGGTGCTTGCTTCTTTTAAGGGGGACGAGCTGGTGGGCATCCGTTATGAGCAGTTGCTGCAATATGTGCTGCCTTACCAAAATGCTGAAAATGCTTTCCGCGTGATATCGGGTGATTTTGTAACGACAGAGGACGGTACGGGTATTGTACATACGGCGCCGACTTTTGGTGCGGATGATGCCCGCGTAGCGAGGGAAGCGAAACCGGAGGTGCCGCCTATGCTGGTACTCGACAACAATGGCATACCGGTGCCTTTGGTAGATTTGCAGGGCCGGTTTACTTCACACGTGGGCGACCTGGCCGGCAAATATGTTAAGAACGAATACTATGATGCAGGCTCTGCGCCGGAAAAATCGGTTGACGTGGAGATTGCCATTCGTCTGAAGGAAGAGAATAAAGCTTTTAAAGTTGAGAAATATGTTCACAGCTATCCGCATAGCTGGCGTACGGATGAGCCCTTGCTCTACTATCCTCTTGACTCCTGGTTTATACGCGTTACCGATGTAAAAGACCGGATGTTTGAACTGAACGAGACGATCAACTGGAAGCCTAAAGCTACCGGTGAAGGCCGTTTTGGCAACTGGCTTAAAAATGCGAACGACTGGAATTTATCCCGTTCCAGGTATTGGGGCATCCCGCTGCCGGTATGGAGAACAGAGGATAAAAAGGAGGAGGTGGTGATCGGATCTGTGGAGGAACTGTACCATGCCATCGAAGCTTCTATCGCTGCGGGATTCCAGCAGGAGAATCCGTTTAAAGGCTTTGAGATCGGCAATATGTCGGACGAGAACTATGAACTTGTTGATCTGCACAAAAATGTGGTGGACAACGTTGTTCTTGTTTCGCCTTCCGGTAAACCGATGAAACGGGAAACTGACCTGATCGACGTATGGTTTGATTCAGGCGCTATGCCTTATGCGCAATGGCACTATCCGTTTGAAAACAAGGATAAAGTGGACGGACAGACGGATTTTCCGGCCGACTTTATCGCTGAGGGCGTGGATCAGACACGCGGCTGGTTCTATACCCTGCATGCCATTGGTACGCTGGTGTTCGACAAGATCGCTTACAAGAACGTGGTATCTAACGGTTTGGTTCTTGATAAGAATGGACAGAAAATGTCTAAACGACTAGGTAACGCGGTGGATCCGTTTAAAACACTCGCGGAGTTTGGTCCGGATGCTACACGCTGGTATATGATCTCTAATGCAAACCCCTGGGATAACCTGAAGTTTGACATTGAAGGTATTGCCGAGATAAGGCGAAAGTTCTTCGGCACTTTGTACAACACGTATGCATTTTTTGCCCTGTACGCAAACATTGATAAGTTTGAGATAGACCTTGATAAGCAAACACCTGTCGCGGAGCGCAGTGAACTTGACCGGTGGATACTGTCTCTGCTTCAGCATCTGATTGCCGAGGTGGATGAAAGCTATAATAATTATGAACCTACCAAAGCGGCGCGTGCTGTTCAGAACTTCGTGGATGAGCATTTAAGCAACTGGTATATCCGTTTGTCGCGCCGCCGTTTCTGGAAGGGAGAAATGACCGCTGACAAGAAGGCTGCTTACGAAACGCTGTACACCTGTCTGAACAGCGTAGCCCAATTGATGGCTCCTATTGCACCATTCTTTGCAGACTGGCTGTTCCTGAATCTGAATGCGGGTAACGCGAAAAATACCTGTGAGTCGGTACACCTCACTTTGCTGCCTGACGCTGACAGCAAGCTGGTAGACGAGGAACTGAATGAGCGTATGCGTTTGGCTCAGGATATTTCTTCTATGGTCTTATCTCTTCGTAAAAAAACAGGCATCAATGTAAGGCAGCCTCTTGCCAGGATACTTATTCCGGTGCTCGATAATAAATTTGCTGAGCGGGTTGACTTGGTAAAGGAGCTGATTCTTTCCGAAACCAATATTAAGGATATTGAATATATCACGGATACGGCGGGACTGATTACCAAGAAGATAAAGCCGAACTTTAAGGCATTAGGCCAGAAAGCTGGTAAAGACATGAAGGCGGTTGCTCAGGTAATCTCGGATTTCAATCAGGATGACATCGCCGCACTGGAAAAAGATGGTCACATTGCTATATTGGAGGGCAGGTACAATATTCAACTTACAGATGTGGAGATCATGGCTGAGGATATTCCGGGATGGCAGGTGACCAGTATGGGCAGCCTGACTGTGGCACTGGACGTGACCATTACAGATTCACTGAAGCGTGAAGGCTTATCGAGAGAACTGATCAACAGGATACAGAACCTGCGTAAGGAGATGGGCTTTGAGGTTACGGACCGTATTAAGGTAACATTACAGCATCAGAACCAGCTCGCCGACGCGGTAGATCAAAATAAAACTTACATTTGTTCGGAAATCTTAGCCGACGATATTGTAATGGCGCAAAGCATTGACAAGGGAAACAAAATAGTAATCGATGATGTTGAACTACAAATTTTGATTACACAACAATAGATTATATTATGGAAAAAGAGAAAACCAGGTATTCCGACAGCGAATTGCAGGAATTTAAAGAACTGATCCAGGAAAAATTGCGCATGGCAAGAGAAGAGTTTCTTGATTTGAGCAGCTCATTGAGCAATCCTAATTCTAATGGTACGGAGGACACTTCAGGAACTTATAAAACGCTTGAAGACGGATCTGCCACCTTGGAAAAGGAACAGCTTAACCAATTGGCCGCGCGGCAAAAGAAGTTTATTGAGAACCTTGAGGCTGCTCTTGTCCGTATTGAGAATAAAACCTACGGGATCTGCAGGGAGACTGGTAAACTGATTCAGAAGGAGCGTTTGCGCGCCGTGCCTCATGCTACATTGAGTATTGAAGCCAAACTGAAGCAGTCGTAATGAAAGGATATACCAAACCCTTACTGCTTATTTTATTTGTGTTGGTGGCCGACCAGGCCTTAAAAACCTGGATTAAAACCAATATGTATCTGGGCCAGGAGTTCAGGATCATTGGCGACTGGTTCATTATACACTTCACTGAAAACAATGGCATGGCTTTCGGGCTCGAATTCGGCGGCGAATTCGGCAAGCTTGCATTATCCCTTTTCCGCATCGCAGCCGTGGCTGGAATTGGTTACGGATTGCATTATCTGATACAGAAGAAATATCATAGGGGACTTATTCTGAATGTCGCACTCATCTTTGCAGGGGCCCTGGGAAATATTATTGATTCTGTTTTCTACGGCGTGATCTATGAGTATGCCAGCCTTTTTCACGGGCGGGTGGTAGATATGTTCTACTTCCCCATCTTAAAAGGGGTTTTCCCGCAGTGGGTCCCGATATGGGGCGGAGAAGATTATATCTTTTTCAGGCCTGTATTCAATATCGCTGACGCAGCCATATCTGTGGGCGTTGTGATTATCCTGCTCTTCCAGAAGACCTACTTTAAAGAAGATATGCAGGAAGAAATTGGCCCTAACAATGAGGTAGTTGAAGATTAGTTCTATGCAGGCTTGTGGAATTGGCACATTCTTTTCATCATAATTCCAAATACACAAAAAACGAAAAATGATGAAGACACTATTCACTTTGGCCTTAGCGGCTCTTTTTAGCTTCAGTGCACTGGCTCAGCAGGCAGACCTTAGGAAGAAGATCAGCGTAAGCGGCTCTGCCGAAACGGAGGTAACGCCGGACATTATTTACCTGTCGATATCGCTTAAAGAGTATCTTAAAGACAATAACAGCAAGAAGAAGGTAGACATAACTATACTTGAAAACCAGCTTTATGCTGCGGTACAACGTGCGGGGATTGACAAATCCAATCTGACGATCAATAACCTGAGCAGTTATAATAACGCGACTGAAAAGAAGAAGAACCCGGATTTTCTGGCCAGCAAGCAGTACAAACTGAAGGTAACGGACCTGAATAAATGGAATGACATTATAGGAGCGATTGACCCGAAGGGTATTGCGTACACCAATATCGACAGCTACGATTATTCCAAGATCGAGGATTTGAAGAGAGAGCTTAAAATAAAGGCGCTGCAAGCTGCTAAATCAAAAGCGACCTATTTGGTTGAAGCACTTGGCGAAAAACTGGGCAGTGTTATCGACATCCAGGAGATTAACAATGAGCAATTTCCTCAGCCGATGTACAGAAATGTGATGATGATGAAGGCGGAAAGCGCAGATGCTGCTGCTAATGCCCAGGCAGAGATCGACTTTAAGAAGATCAAGCTGAATTACGTGATGAATACCGTATTCGAGATAAGGTAGGCGCTGACTACTTGAGAAGACACTTTTATACGAATAACATTCGGAAACCTACCAAAACGTTTTGGTAGGTTTTTTGTTATTCTGTCATTGTATCATTAAAACCAACATTATGAAAAAATTTATTTACTCATTGGCGCTGGTGTTTACACTGGCCATTACTGCAGATACTGCATACGCGGCAGACAAGGATAAAAAACCTAAAACAGAGCTTACTGCAGAGCAGAAGGTACAGCTGGAGCGAATTAAAACCCGCGTTGAGGAAATCCGCGACATGGACAAGTCGGATCTTTCAAGAGAAGAGAGAAAAGCTTTGCGTAAAGAATTAAAAGAACTTAAACAGGAAGCACGCGCAATGAGCGGTGGTGTATACCTGTCGGTTGGTGCAATCATTATCATCATTCTGTTGCTGATCCTGATCCTGTAGGCGAGGCATACTAACTACCTATATAATCTATCTATGAAAAAAAGCTTCCCTGGGGAAGCTTTTTTTATTCTCTCGATTAGAGCGGGGCTAGCTGATGTACTCAAATCCCGCATAGGGCACAAGTACTTCCGGTAAACGGATACCACTCTCGGTCTGGTTGTTTTCTAGCAAAGCCGCCACAATACGCGGCAGGGCCAGTGCACTTCCGTTTAGGGTATGAGCCAGTTGTGTTTTGCCAGAAGCGCCTTTGAACCGAAGTTTGAGGCGGTTACTCTGAAAAGTTTCAAAATTGGACACAGAAGACACTTCCAGCCAGCGCTGCTGCGCAGCACTCCAGGCTTCCATATCGTAGGTCATTGCTGATGCAAAACCCATGTCGCCCCCACACAGCCGCAAGACGCGGTAATGCAAGCCGAGGTCGCGCAACAACGACTGCACGTAACTGCTCATCTCTTCCAGGATGTCGTATGATTTATCCGGATGGGCAACCTGTACTACTTCCACTTTATCGAACTGGTGCAGGCGGTTAAGACCGCGGACATGTGCCCCGTACGATCCTGCTTCCCTACGGAAACAAGGCGTATAAGCAGTATTTTTTATTGGAAGCTCGTCTTCTTTTAAGATCACATCCCGGTACAGATTGGTGACCGGAACCTCCGCAGTAGGTATGAGAAACAGATTATCTGTTCCTGCATGGTACATCTGCCCTTCTTTGTCGGGCAGCTGACCTGTACCGAAGCCTGAAGCTTCGTTAATCAGGTGCGGTACCTGCATTTCCCTATAGCCGGCAGCCGTGGCACGATCCAGAAAAAAGTTGATCAGCGCCCGTTGCAGGCGTGCCCCTTTCCCTTTATACACCGGAAAGCCAGCGCCCGAGATTTTCGTACCAAGCTCAAAATCTATTATGTCATATTTGGCTGCAAGCTCCCAATGCGGCAATGCTCCTGAAGGAAGCTGAGCCGGTTCGCCGTGCACATAGACGGTCTCGTTGTCATCGGCGCCGCCGCCTGCTTTTACAAGTTTATGTGGGAGGTTCGGCAACTGCACAAGCAGCGCTTGAAGCAATTCTTCCGAAGCGGATAACTGCTCGGATAACTGCTTTTGCTGTTCCTTGCCCGCAGTCGTCTCAGCTTTAAGCTGTTCTGCCTCATCCTTTTTGCCAGTTCGCATCAATTCGCCGATCTGCTTTGCAAGTGCATTGGCACGTGCAGAAAGATTATCCAGCGAAGTTTGAAACTGCCTGCGCTCCTCATCGGCCCGAATAATTTCGTCGACCAGTTCAGGTTGCTTAAAGTGTCTTACACTCAGTCGTTCTAAAACTTTATCTCTATTTTCGCGGATATAATTAACTTGCAGCATTATTCTATTTTTCACCAAAGATAATAAGAGTTATGGATAACCTTACAGCAGGGAAGCTATTTCTCGTGCCTACGCCGATCGGAAACCTGGAAGACATGACCTTCCGGGCGATTCGTGTGCTGAAAGAGGCCGATGTGATCCTGGCTGAGGATACCCGAACCAGTGCGCCGTTGCTGAAGCATTTTGGCATCGACAAAAAAGCCTATGCCCATCATCAACATAATGAGCACCAGGCGAGTGCGGAGATTGTCCGGTTCTTGAAGGAAGGAAAGAAGGTTGCCCTGATATCTGACGCAGGCACGCCAGCCATCTCAGACCCCGGTTTCCTGCTGGTTCGTACTGCCCTGCAAAACGGACTGGACGTGGAGTGCCTTCCGGGGGCTACCGCGTTTGTCCCAGCACTTGTTAACTCCGGTCTGCCAGCGGACGCCTTTGTTTTTGAAGGTTTTCTGCCGGTTAAGAAAGGGCGGCATACACGACTCAAGAAACTTGCAGAAGAGGAACGCACCATAGTGCTTTATGAAAGCCCGCACCGCCTGCTTAAAGCATTGGAAGAGTTTATGGAGGTGATGGGTGCCGATCGCCAGGCTTCTGTGAGCCGGGAGCTGACCAAACTTTACGAAGAAACGGTCAGAGGTACGTTAACAGAAATTAAATCACATTTCGAAAACAATATATTAAAGGGAGAATTCGTAATTTGTATTGCCGGCAAGGCTGAGGAAAAAAAAGCGAAAAAACATTATGATAGTGATAGATAGATTTTTAGGTGAAGAGCAAGACCCGAAAGCGGTAGAGAAAGTTTTGGGCAAACTGGTGGACATGCTTTTTGCCGGCGAAGAGCTGCTTTACATGGCCGTCCAAAAAAAGCCGGCTGTAAATATTCTGCCTGATTGCATCGCGGTAAGCAACAAACGCATCTTCTATTGCGAGCCGGCAAATTTCGGTATCACGATGAATTTTAAGGATATTTCCTGGAAGAGCATTAAGGAAGTATCATTTAAGGAGGAAATATTCGGCGCTAAGTTTATCTGCGTGCCGCTGCAGGGTGAAAATATTGTAACAGACTACATCCCGAAGGTGCAGGCACGGAAGCTTTACCAGATCACCTCGGCACAGCTCGAAAACTACAAGCAGGAACAGCGTGAGCTGGAGCTTGAAGAGAAGCGTTCGTCAGCATCGCAGGTGACGCTGAATACGCTGGCCAATGATAAGCCGACTTTTGAAAAACCCTATGTAGAAACACCGGTAGCACCGGCTCCCCAGCCTGTTGAGCAAGAAGATGAAACTACCCTAAAGCTGAGAAAACTGAAGACACTATATGATAAGCAACTGATCACACAGGATGAGTACGAGGCAAAAAAGGCTGACATCTTAGCGAGCTTGTAAGACAGATGACCCGATTGTTCAATCAACCTCTTTTCCTGGCCCTGCTCAGTGCTTTGTTGCTCTGGCTGTCATGGCCCCCTATACCCTATGCAACGCCCTTGCTGCTCGTGGCACTTGTACCGTTGCTTATTGCTATTTCGGTGATAGAGGACCGGCCGGGCGCCAGACAGGGCAAACGTGTGTTTCTGACGGCAGGACTCACTTTCCTGATATGGAATACGGCCTCTATCTACTGGATATACAATGCCATTAGCGCCTATAATGATCCGTTTACTGCCTTTCTGATTTCGCTGATCCCCTACGGTTTAGGCGCAGCACTCATGACCTTTGCATTCTGGCTTTACCACCGCTTTAAACGGAACACCAACCGTTATATTGGATATCTTGGGCTCGTATCTTTTTATATTGCCATGGAATACCTTCATCAGGTATGGGAACTCGCCTTTCCCTGGATGACCCTCGGCAATGGCTTTTCCGGCATGGTGGAAATGGTACAGTGGTACGAATACACCGGGGTATATGGCGGTTCATTATGGGTACTGCTAAGTAACATTGCTGTTTTTGAAATATACCGGTCATTTTCAAAAAGCAACAGCACAGGTTACCGGCTTAAAAGTGCCCTGGTTTGGGTGCTTATCGCCGGCCTTCCGATCGCCTACTCGCTATACCGTTACCACACTTATGCAGAAGAGAAAGTTCCGGTCAACGTAGTAGTGGTTCAACCGAATATTGACCCTTATAGTAAATACGGCAGCCTGTCGGTAAACAGCCAGCTCGACATCCTGACGGGCCTGTCAGATTCCGTTGGCCAGGTTAATACAGAATATTTTATATGGCCGGAAACCGCTGTGCCGAATTATGCTGATGAAGATAGAATCAGGGAGAACAACCAGTATGAAGAAATACAGGAATTTCTTGCAAAATACAAGAACGGCACCGTTATAACGGGAATAGAAACGGTAAAGCGCTATCCGGATAAGGCGACAATCACTGCCAAGAACACGGGTCGGGGCGATTTTTATGACAATTTCAATGCAGCCATGCAAGTTGAAAATTCCCCTAACGTACAGTTCTATCATAAATCCAAACTCGTTCCGGGCGTAGAAAAGATGCCTTTCCCGGCACTTGGCGCGTTGCTTGCCCCAGTGTTTGAAGGTCTGGGCGGCACCGTAGGCGGATGGGGCTGGCAGGAAAACCCAGGCGTGTTCTTTGCACATAGTGGCATCGGCGCCGCACCGGTGATCTGTTATGAATCTTTATGGGGCGCGTGGATCTCCCGGGCCGTAAAAGATGGCGCCCAGTTTATCGCCATCATTACCAACGATGGCTGGTGGGGCAATACTTCCGGGAAAGACCAGCACCTGCTTTATGCTAAATTACGTGCTGTTGAGACGAGGAGATACGTAGTACGATCTGCAAATACGGGAATATCTGCGTTTATTAATCAGCGCGGCGATATTATCAAACAGTCGGACTGGTGGACAAAAACCGCGCTTAAGGCCGACATCAACTTGAATGACGAGCAAACCTTCTACGTAAGGAACGGCGATATCATCCCTGTTGCCTCATCCGGAATTTCTGTTGTGCTGGCGTTGCTGATGATCGCAGGTCGGTTCCGGAAGAAGTTACGATAGGTACTTGCCCACAATAGGCATTCTTCTTCCCATACCAAATGCTTTCGGCGATACCCTGAGAATCGGGGGTGTCTGGTAACGCTTAAACTCTGCCGTATTCACCAGCTTGATAATCCTGCGTACAAGTGCCTCTTCGTATCCCTGTACAATGATGTCAGAAGAACTTTTCCTGAGCTCCACGTACTGGAATAATATTTTATCCAGAACATCATAATCGGGCAAAGAATCTGAATCCTTCTGATCAGGGCGCAATTCCGCCGAAGGCGGCTTTACGATGGAGTTTACAGGAATAAGTTCTGCATCTTTGTTAATATATCGGGCCAACTCATAAACCTGTGTTTTATATACATCGCCAATAACGCCTATGGCGCCGCACATGTCGCCGTACAGGGTGCCATATCCTACCGCACACTCGCTCTTGTTGGATGTATTGAGTACGATATAGCCAAACTTGTTAGACATGGCCATAACGATGATACCCCGGCAACGGGCCTGTATATTTTCCTCAGTTAAATTGAAAGGCTGACCATGGAAAGCATGCGCCAACATGCCGTCAAACGCATCCGCAGCCTCCTTAATTGGAACCACTTCGTGCTTGCAGCCAAAGCGCTCCACCAGGTCGAGCGCATCCTTAATAGAATGATCTGAAGAGTATTTTGAAGGCATCAACACTGCCATCACATTTTCCGGCCCCAGGGCACGGCAGGCCAGCGCGCATACCACGGCCGAGTCGATACCACCTGAAAGACCCAGCACGGCTTTAGAGAAGCCGGATTTTTTAAAATAATCGCGTATACCGAGTATTAACGCCTCATAGATCTGCTCAATATCTGGCGCAATGACACGGTCAATCGGCTGGAGCCCCTTAATGTCGCCACCCGCTACATCATAAATCCGCATATCCTCAGAGAAATAGGGCATCTCGTCGACCAGCCGGCCATCTCTATCGAACGCCAAGGAGCCACCGTCAAAGATGATCTCAGTCTGCGCCCCAACCTGATTAACGTACAACAGCGGTAACTGATATTGCTTCGCATTATTAGCCAGTACGTTCACGCGCTCTTCATCATGGCAATAGGAGAATGGCGATGCTGCGATATTGATCATCAGATCAGGCCCTTCCTTGATCAACTCGTCCATAGGGCTGGAGACGTACAGCGGATTATTATCTATATTCCAGAGATCCTCGCAAATGGTCAGTGCAATTTTCTGTCCCATAAACTCGACACAACCAAAGTGCTGGGCCGGCTCAAAGTAGCGATATTCGTCAAAAACGTCGTAAGTAGGCAGCAGGGCTTTCCTTACGACCGCCTTCACCTGCCCTTCTTCTATAAAATAGGCGGCATTGTGCAGGTCTTTTCCGGCTTTAATTTCGTTTCTGACCGGTAGGCCGATAATACATGCAACGCCGATGCAGGCCTGGGCTATCCGGGCGGCCGCCTGCTCACATAAATCTATAAATTCTTCAAACTCCAGAAAATCGCGCGGCGGATACCCGCATACAGCCAGTTCGGCAAACACCACCAGGTCGGCCCCCTGGGCCTTAGCGTCATTTATACGCGCAATAATCTTGTCTGTATTATAGTCGAAATTACCGATATGGTAGTTAAGCTGGGCAAGTGCTATCTTCATGCAGAATCAATTAACGTTGGGACATTTCTTTAAAACAACACGCCAAAATTAATGCCGATATAATGATTGCGCACTTTTAAATTGTCGGATTTAGTAATATCCGTAAAGCCATTGTTGAATGACAATCCGGCTGTAAGACTCGTCTGAGGCCCCATATCAAACTCAGCACCAGCACCAATCAGCAAACCGGCGCGGTAAAAACTGGTCGACTTACCCACATCAAGGTCGCGGTATTCAGAACTTCCGGAAATATCCGCATCCTGCTTTGCCCCGATCTTAAAGCCATTGCTCAGGCCAAACTGTCCGTACCAGCGCACATCGTTTATCTTTACGGTACGCAGCTTTATGGAAAGCGGCACCTCGATATATTGCATCATGTACTTCAAGTCGTACGCCGTCTGAACCGGCGTTGCACCCCCGCCCTCTGTAGTCCTGATCTCCGTGCTCCGTCCGTTAACGGTAGTAATGGTCAGTGCGGTCGCAAAACTATAGTTCTGCGCAAAATTAAAGTCTCCCGTCAGTCCGTACGAAAAACCAATAGATACACCGCCAGTTTTTCCGAGCTGTGGTTTAATCCAGCCAACCGTTGGATGTGCGGTAAGCCCCAACCGGAAACCATATGGCAGACTGGCGGTTTGTGCATAAGAAAACGCTGTGGTGAATAATGTAAGGCAGGTAACAATAATCCTTTTCATATCTGATGTGCTATTCGTTAAATAATCTGCGTTGGCCTATCTTTGCCATTGATGCAAGACAAGCTAAAAACTGGCCAAAGCTATTTATTTTTTCTTTTAATTGGCGTGTTGCTCCTGGTTTCGTGCAAACAAGACAAGCGGCCCGATGTGAGCGCGGTAAAAATTGATCTGCAAACCATGCGGTTCGACAGGGATCTTTACTCGGCACGGAATGTACCACCGGCAAAGGCTGATGCAGCGCTTAAAGCGAAATACGGTAACTTTTACAACGACTTTGTCTTCCGGATGGTGGGTAATCAGGCGTATACCGGTCCGGAAATACTGAACATGCTCTTCAAAGACAGAGCCTACTCCGATCTGCAGCATGAGGTCGACAGCATCTTTCCTGATATAAAAAAATACGATAACGAGCTGCACGAGGCTTTTACCTATATCAAATATTACTACCCGAAAGTAAACATCCCCAGGATTATTTATTTCACCTCCGGCTTTGCGGTGCAAACGCCTGTGGGCGATAACTATCTGGGCGTGGGGCTCGACATGTTCTTAGGCAAAAACAGCAAGTTTTACGGGGCCATTGTGCAAAGCGTACCGACATATCTCTCGCGGCGCTTTACTCCGGACTATCTGGCATCCAGGGTAGTGGAAACCTTTATCAGGGAAGAGCTGTTCCCGGAGCGGGATGAAGACCACACTTTTTTAGACAAAATGGTTCATCATGGTAAAATACTGTATTTCATGGATAATGTGCTCCCTGAGGATGTTGCAGACACCATTAAGATTGGTTATACGGGCAGGCAGCTCGACTGGTGTAAAACCTTCGAACGCGACATCTGGGCATACTATCTCGAAAATGAGTTCTTATACGAAACGGACTACCATAAGATCCAGGTTCTGCTGGCCGAAGGCCCTTTTACGCCCGGGCTGGGAGAACGGAATGAATCGGCGCCTAAGATCGGCGTTTGGACCGGCTGGCAGATCGTGAGGAAATATATGTCGGAGAACGCAGCGGTATCGCTGCAGCAACTTATGGCTGAAACCGACGCTCAAAAGATTCTCAAGCTGTCCAGATATAAGCCCAAATAGCTATGGTGTAAGGGCCACCAGTTTATCGCCCACCAGCAGGGGAATCGCTTTGCAAATATTCCTTTGAAGACAGAATCGTACGTCGGCCTCGATATTCAAGACCTCTAAACGGTGACTGTGAGACGACTTATACAGGTATCCTCTCAGATCATCTTTGGCCAGCAGATACAAATCCTCGGCGGCTATACTTGAATCGTCAAAATGCACATAATCCTTGCGCAGCGTATTCACAACCGCGCCAGCAAACAAGGTATCCTCCAGATTGAATTTATCCTTCCAGCCTGCGCAAAGCAGCAAAACATTGCGATCCTGTTCGCGCAGCCAGTGGCAAAGGGCGTCGAGATTAAGGAACGAGCCTACCACCACTTGATGAGCCCGCTCGCGCGCCATGTGTAAGGCCTTCGTGCCGTTGGTGGTTGTGAGCACTACGGTTTTGCCAGCCACCTTTTCGGCAGTGTAAGAGAACGGCGAGTTCCCGAAATCATAACCCGGAACCACTTCCCCATCGCGCTCTGCGGCCAGCAAAAATCCAGTGTTGGCGTAGGTCAGACAATCAGACACCTGGGCTACAGGAATGATCGCCGCAGCACCGTTATCGATACCGTAAACAATGGAAGAAGTTGCACGGAGCACATCTATTACTACTACAATGCTTTGCTCAATGTCGTACAGAGTGAGCAAAGCCGGCGTCATACATACTTCTATACTTTTTTGCATTACTGGTGTATGCTATTTAAAAGGGAATTTCACAACCCTGGCCTTAACCTTGCTATTGCGAATATTTATAAAAATTTCTGTGCCTTCTTTGTCCTGGCCTTTGGCTACATAACCCATTCCAATGGCCTTTTGAAGCGAGGGTGACTGCGTACCGGAAGTAACGCGGCCTATTACGGTACCTTCTGCATCCACGATTTCATAATCATGTCTTGGAATCCCCCGTTCTATCATTTCAAAACCGACAAGCTTTCTTTTAATACCAGCCTCTTTTTGAGCTAACAGACTCTCAGAATTGGTAAAGCGCTTGGTAAACTTGGTAATCCAGCCCAATCCGGCTTCGATAGGAGAAGTGGTATCGTCAATATCATTTCCGTACAGACAGAAGCCCATTTCCAATCGTAAAGTATCGCGGGCGCCCAAACCTATAGGCTTAATATTAAATGGCTTGCCAGCCTCAAAAATCGCATCCCAGATCTTAAACGCATGTTCGTTATCAAAATAAATTTCAAACCCGCCTGCGCCTGTATATCCTGTCGCGGAGATCACCACATTATCGACACCGGCAAAGGTGCCTTTTACGAAATTGTAATACTCCATAGAAGCAAGGTCGACCTCCGTAAGACTCTGCAACGCTTCTGCAGCCTTAGGACCCTGGATTGCCAGCAGGGAAGTACGGTCGGAGATGTTGTGCATCTCTACCCCTTTATCGTTAAAGCGCTGAATCCAGTTCCAGTCCTTTTCGATGTTGGAAGCGTTCACCACCAGCATATAGGTTTTTTCATCGATCCGGTACACCAGAAGGTCGTCAACAATACCGCCATCTTCGTTAGGCAGACAAGAATACTGCACTTTCCCATCATACAATTTGGAAGCATCGTTGCTCGTAACGCGCTGAATAAGGTCAAGCGCGTCGTCGCCCTTCAGAATAAACTCACCCATATGGCTTACATCAAAAACACCTACACCGTTTCTTACAGTTGCATGTTCTACATTGATGCCTTCATATTGAACCGGCATATTGTAACCGGCAAATGGTACCATTTTGGCGCCTAAAGCGACATGCTTTTCTGTTAATGCAGTATTCTTCATAATTAAGTATAGTTAAAACGAGGGCAAAAGTACATAAAATTTAAGCACTTGCCAGTTTCTGGTAGACATTGACCATTCTTTCCGCAATAACGTTGATGTCATGATCGCGTTCGGCAGTTTGCCGTGCACTGTTCCCTATCTCGCGCCACCTGTTCGGATTGGTTATGCACTGAAGGATAGAGCGGTAAAACTCATCCGCGGTGTTGGCAATCAGGATGTCTTTACCATTACTGTAATTGATCCCCTCTGCGCCCATGCTCGTCGCAATAATGCATTTGTTCATGGCCATTCCTTCGATAATTTTGACCCGCATCCCGCTTCCGGATAGTAGAGGGACAATCATAATGGCTTTCGAGTTTATAAACTCCGCGGCATCGAAAACCTCCCCTTCCACAACAACATTATCAGAATCATAATCGAAGAACTCCCGCTGCATATGTTTACCCGCAATATAGAAACGTAGCTCACTACTCAGCTTTTCAATATCCGGCCATATCTCGTTGAGAAACCATTCCAGTCCCTCTTTATTGGGCCGCCAGTCCATAGCCCCTAAATGAAATAAAGTCGGAAAACTCGTTTTGGAGGCATCGGCAGTATAATTGTTAAAATCCAGTGCAACAGGCACCACGTCTATACCGGCGCTTCCACCAAAGCGCAAAATGCTCTGCCTGTCCTGCTCACTGATGGCGAAGATCTGATCAAAACGGTTGATCTGCTCTGTTTCATATTGTCGCAGGCGCCTGGCCAGAAACTGCAGGTAAGCGCGTCTCGGCGCCGAACGTTCGGTTGCGGCGATCCGCTCCCACACCTCAAATTCGATGTTATGCGCGCGGTATATAGTTTTGGCCCGGCTGTTCGCCTTAATGACATCCAGATAGGGCACCACAAACAGACCCTCAAACTGCACGATGTCAAACTCTGTTTCCCTGATGACGTTCTCCAGCATTCGAGCCGCTTCTTCGTGATAGTAGCGAGATACGTTGTACGACTGGTTGGAGAAAATATTGAAAAGCGCGCCCAGCACATTCACTTCCGTGTCCAGATCAAAGGCATAGAAATCGATGTTCTCAAACAGCGGATCGTAGATATCCTCCGTGTCTACCGCATGTTTCCCCGGGTTCAGGCTAAACAAGGTTATCTCCACACCCTGCCGCAATAATCCCTTCATCGTATTGTACACAACGATTGGGTAGCCGCTGTTGGGCGGAAAAGGAACTCTGCTTGTCAGGATCAATGCTTTCACCGAAGTGAAAATAACCAATTATCCTGCGTTTTCAAAGACCAGTTCGAGCTGTGGATCTGTTATAGAGAAAGTTTTACGATGAAATGGAGATAGCCCGTGTTCAATGGCTGCCGTACGGTGAGCTACGGTAGGGTAACCTTTGTTCTGACTCCATTTGTAGTGAGGGAATTCAGGACAAATCCGTTCCATGTATTCGTCGCGGTGCGTTTTTGCAAGAATGGAGGCCGCCGCAATGTTCAGGTACTTGCCGTCGCCCTTAATGATGCAGGTATGCGGAATATCTGGATAAGCTTTAAATCGGTTACCGTCTATACTCAGGTATTGCGGGCGTACGCCCAATTTGTCAACCGCCCGGTGCATGGCAAGAAATGATGCATTCAAAATGTTGATACGGTCTATCTCGTCATTGTCCACCTCGGCTACAGCCCAGGCTATCGCCTCGCGCTCAATGATGACGCGCAAACGGCAACGCTGTTCATGCGTTAGTTTCTTTGAATCGGTCAGTTCCCCCGCCACGAAATCTTTAGGAAGTATCACTGCAGCCGCGAACACGGGCCCGGCCAGACAGCCGCGGCCTGCTTCGTCACATCCTGCTTCCAGGAGCTCATTCTGATAACTGTGCAGCAACATAAAAACAAAGATATGGGATTGCGCTTACTCAGACAGAAATATTTTGAGTTTTCACATCAAAGGCATCGCGCAGACCGATAGCCAGCACATTGAAAGCGTAAACCGTAAGCATAATAGCCAGACCGGGCAACAAAGCCAGATATGCGCCATCCATGATAATGTAACCGTAATGCTCACGGATCATACTTCCCCAGCTGGGCACCGGAGGCTGTGCACCGAAGCCCAGAAAGCTCAGCCCAGTTTCCAGCAGTATGGCCGAGGCAAAATTGGCCGAGGCCACCACCATGATTGATCCAGCTATATTGGGCAGGATATGGCGAATGATAATTCTATCGGCTGAAAAGCCAAGTGCCCGCGCCGCCTCTACAAACTCTGCTTCTTTCATGGCCATCACCTGTCCGCGAACCAGTCTGGCTACATCTACCCACGTGGAAAGGCCCACCGCAATAAAAATCTGCCAATAACCCTTGCCTAGCGAGAATGAAATGGCAATAACCAGCAACAAAGAAGGGAGCGACCACACCACGTTCATGAACCAACTGATCACCCGGTCGACCCTACCGCCAAAATAACCCGCTGCAGCACCAAGACTTACACCGATAATGAGGGAAATAACGACCGAGATAAGTCCGACCGACAAAGACACCCTGGCGCCGAGCACCATACGGCTCAGCATGTCGCGGCCGTACATATCTGTCCCAAGCCAGAAGGTCTGCCTATACCGGTTTTGGCCTATAATTTTGGGATACTTGCCCTCGGCCGACTGCTCATCATCACCGATAAATTCGCGTGCATAAACATAACCCCCAGCTTCCCGGTAGGAAGTAATGGGAATACGCTTTATGGCTGAAGGCTGACCAAAAAACATGCGGTCAAAAAGACCTCTTTTCTCTGGCGTCCCACCATGTCCGATGATCAGGAAATCGAAAGTACGCCCTGGTTTCTGATTGCTCAACTGGAGTTGCATATCGTTCGCGTTTGGCGTTTGGTCGGGAATGATCAGATAACCCAGCAAACAGACCACCAACAGCATTGCAATAAAAGCCAATCCGCATACCGCAGGTACGTTACGCCTCAGCCGGCGCCATATTTTCCGATAGGGGTTGTCCATGCTTACTTACCTTACCATTCTGCCTTTCCAGTTGTATTTACCTGAATTTCCGGCAATTCCAATATACACAATATAGAGAATATGCAAAACGCTCAGCACGGGTAATAGTTGCAATAGGCTTCGTCTGCCAGCAAAGGCCGTTACCCCGTACAAGAAAATCAGTTCGGCACAGATCTTAACAAGCAGTTGTACGCCGGCAGTCGACAAATATCGCGGGTCGAACATAGCTGCAACAATGCTGATCAGCATACTGAGGTTAAAAAGCCATACGCCGATTCCAAGTGCAATGATGATTTTGTTCTGATACCGCGTGCTTTTAGATGCCCAGCGTTTACGCTGCTGAATAAAAGCCTCCAAATCTGGCTTGGCATGAGTATATACGATAGCTTCCCTGCTTTTTAGAAAGCCGATGGAGTCGGGGTATTTTGCGGCCATTTTATGCAGCAGCAATTCATCATCGCCAGATGCGAGATTATCGATGCCGCTAAAGCCACCTACCTCATAGAAAGCCCTGCGCTGGTAGGCCAGATTGGCTCCGTTACAGGTGGAGGGCATTCCATTTCCTATGGTAGAGGCGCCCATACCGATCAGGTACAGGAATTCGAGTGATTGTGCCCGTTCAAAAAAAGTTCGCTCCTCGAAGTATGCCACCGGACACGATATCATCTTATAGTCCCCCGCTTCATAGTAAGCTATGATGGTTGACAACCAGTTGACGCCCATTACACAATCGGCATCGGTAGTAACGATCAGATC
The DNA here is from genome assembly GCF_024436415.1 of Pedobacter deserti. Lineage (GTDB taxonomy): Bacteria > Bacteroidota > Bacteroidia > Sphingobacteriales > Sphingobacteriaceae > Pedobacter > Pedobacter faecalis. The sequence goes on from NZ_JAFMZQ010000001.1 coordinate 207,107, forward strand.
ACCCCTGGCCTGACCTATGGCTGTCTGGATAGCCTTCTTCTTATACGAATTCAATCGCTCCGTTTCATTTAGCTGGATCAGCACAACGCCCTGGCCTTCATAACGGCGTATGATATCTGGCGTGGCATCCGTAGAATGGTCGTCGATAAAAATGATCTCAGTAAGCGACTTCTCGTAAGTTTGCTCAAGCAGCGCTTTTATGGTACGTTCAATCACGGCAGCCTCATTTCTAGCCGCGACGATGACAGATACCCGGGTCCGCGGGGCCTTAACCACCGGAATGAAATACTTTAAGGCCAACCAGCCTCTGGTGAACAGGGCAATAAGCGCGAAATACAGCAGGGAGAGTACCAAACCGATCAAACTAACTACGTTGATTGCTTCCAAAAAAATTAAGTTTAAATACGAAATAAGAACCTAGAATGGCTGGAATAATAATGTTGACCAGCCAAATACATGCCGTACAGGCTATGACAGCCACATCCTGATCTGTCAGAAACCCGAAAAAGTAAGAAGCTGTTACGCTGCGCACGCCAACGTCGAATAAGTCGAGCGAAGGGAGTGTCGATTGCACAAAGAAAAGGATGCTTACCATCATCAGGATGTCGAGATAATACAAATTTGGAATAAGCCAGAAAAACAGCAAAAAGTACTGCGTACTGAACACCAGATAACGTGCAAAACACAAGAGCAAAATATGCCATAACTCACGCTTGCTAAGCCGGGCCAGGATGTTATAAAATTTCTTATATTTCCGGGTAAAACGGATAGACAGCAGTATGCCATTGAGCCACCTGATGTTAAAATAAAAGATCGCCATAAACAGGCAGAACATGGCGGAGAGCACAACCAACGCATAATAGAGGCGATAGTCGATATCGACATAACGGTACAGGAACACGCAGACAGCCGCTGCGCCAAAGATATTGGTAAGCACCATCTGGCCTATATTGCCTACCGCCATGGCCACGACGCCAATCACCCTTCTCTTTGGGGATAAAAAGAATACCCGACCGCCATATTCGCCAATACGGTTGGGCGTAAATATCGCCCAGGTTAATCCGCAAAAGACAGACTCGATGGACCTCCAGAGGGAAATCCGTTCAATTCTGGAAATCAGGTTCTGCCATTTGATGGCTTCGAGACCCCAGTTGACCAGCATCAGGCATAATATCAGCGTAAGCATCCAGGTAATTTCCGAAGGTGCAATACCCTTCAGCAGTTCGCTGAACTCCCTGATGTTTTGATTGGTTGAGAGTTTAATATAGATAAACCAAAACGCGAAAAAAACAACGCCTGTCTTCAATGCATAAGAAATAGCTTTTTTATACTTAGGTGTCAATCTTTCCGGCTTAGTGTCTGCAAATATGCTTAATATTGTTTTATGTTGGCAGAAAAAAAGGAACGGGTGATCATGGGCATTGACCCAGGAACATCTATCATGGGTTACGGGATTATCCTGGAGCGGGGAAGTAAGATCGAACTCATCGCCCTGGGTGTTGTGCGGATGGACCACTTGGACGACCACTTTCTTAAGCTGCAGCGGATATTTGAAAAAACCACCGCTCTTATTGATCAGTACAAGCCTGATGCTGTGGCGCTTGAAGCGCCCTTTTATGGTAAAAACATACAAGTGATGCTCAAACTGGGCCGCGCGCAGGGCACAGCAATGGCCGCGGCCCTGGCGAGAAATATTCCAATTACCGAATATGCGCCTAAGAAGATAAAACAGTCGATAACCGGCAACGGCAACACAAGCAAAGAACAGGTAGCCGCGATGCTGCAGCGACTGTTGAACTTCAAGGAAACGCCTGAATTTCTGGACGCGACCGACGGTTTATCGGTAGCGGTATGCCATTCTTTTCAGCGTACCGCGGTTTTGGGCGGCAGCGGAAAATCCTATTCAGGATGGGAATCGTTTGTAAAAACGAACAAAACCCGGGTAAAATAAAAAAGCGCATCCGTTTGAAACAGATGCGCCGTAATATTTATTCGCTGACTATGCTTAAGCGTTTAATATTTTAAATACTGCTTTGCAGGCAATAACAGATCCAACCAGTAAGATAACCCACGATACAATAGAAAGCATTGTAGAATCGGCAGCGAAACGAAGATAAACCCCCAGAACGCCAATCAAAATCCCAACGGTCATTAGCTTATATGTACCCACCTCGTTGGCGGTTTTCATGCTCTCAGTATTGTGCTTAGGTCTTTGTTCCATGTCTTAAAATTTGTGCTTCAAATATAGGATTTATTTCAATAAGTCAATCTTCCTCTGCCTTAACCGTTCAATGCTGCTGCACCACTCACAATTTCCGTCAGCTCCGTTGTAATAGCCGCCTGACGCGCCTGGTTATACGACAACTTCAGGGCCTTAAGCAGATCGCCCGCGTTTTCAGTTGCCTTATCCATTGAAGTCATCCGAGCGCCATGCTCAGAGGCGTGCGAATCAAGCACTGCTTTATACAACTGAATCTTAATCGATTTCGGGATCAGCTGCTCCACAATGCGCTCTTTAGAAGGCTCAAGAACATAGTCAGTATTAGATACCTGGGCGACCTCAGTTTCCTCATTCTTAGGCAAAGGCAATAATTGCTCGGTGGTCAGGATCTGAACTGCGGCGTTCTTAAAGCGGTTATAAACAAGTTCTACCCGGTCATACTTTCCTTTTTCAAAGCCATCCATGATGGACTCGGTAATTTTAGTTACATTTTCAAAGGTCAGCGCGTTGAAGATCTCATTATTGTTGCCAACCGTATTGTATCCACGCTTTTCATAGAAGTCCTGAGTCTTCTTACCGATCGCCAGAATGCTTACGTTACCATTCTTGTACTGCTCGCTGTATTTTTCTGAAATAAGGTTGTTCGTCGTTTTAATGACGTTCGTGTTAAAAGCCCCCGCCAAACCGCGGTTAGAAGATACCGCAACGATCAACACTTTGTTAGGCTCTCTCTCCTGAATAAAAGGAGAAGATGAACCCTCCAGGCTGGCAGAAAGATTACCCAGGATTTCCTTAAGTTTGGTTGCATAAGGCCGTAACTGAACAATAGCGTTGGTCGCACGTTTCAGCTTAGCAGCCGAAACCATTTTCATGGCCTTGGTGATCTGCTGGGTAGACTGAACCGATGCAATGCGATTTCTTACTTCTTTTAAATTAGCCATTCTTTTCTCGGGTATTAAGTATCAGCTGCCTGTCTTTATTAATATTTAGCTGAAAGTTCTTTCGCTACGGTTTCCAGCACTCCAGTGATCTCGTCGTCAAACTTGCCGGCCTTTAAGGCTTTCAAAGTCTCAGGATGACGCAATTCAAGCTGCTGTAAATACTCAACTTCAAATTCTTTCACTTTGTTAACTGGTACAGACCGCATCAGGTTCTTTGTTCCGATATAGATGATTGCAACCTGCTTCTCAACCGTCATTGGCGAGAATTGTCCCTGCTTCAGGATCTCCACGTTGCGCGCGCCTTTATCCAGTACCGATTTAGTTGCCGCATCAAGGTCAGATCCGAATTTAGAGAAAGCTTCAAGTTCGCGGTACTGTGCCTGGTCAAGCTTTAAGGTACCTGCTACTTTCTTCATCGATTTGATCTGCGCGTTACCACCTACACGTGATACCGAGATACCTACGTTGATTGCAGGACGGATACCCGAATTGAACAGGTTACTCTCGAGGAAAATCTGTCCGTCGGTGATCGAAATTACGTTCGTCGGAATATAGGCAGAAACGTCACCAGCCTGAGTTTCGATAATCGGAAGGGCTGTTAACGAACCACCACCTTTTACGATACCCTTAATAGATTCAGGTAAATCGTTCATGTTTTTTGCGATATCATCGTTAGCGTTAATCTTCGCAGCACGCTCCAATAAACGGCTGTGCAGATAGAACACGTCTCCTGGATAAGCCTCACGGCCCGGTGGACGACGAAGCAGCAGAGATACTTCGCGGTAAGCCACAGCCTGTTTAGACAAATCGTCATAAACGATCAGGGCTGGCCGACCAGTATCACGGAAAAATTCGCCTATCGCTGCACCTGAGAACGGAGCATAGAACTGTAGAGGAGCCGGTTCAGCTGCTGAAGCCGCAACAACCACAGTGTATGGCATGGCGCCGTTCTCCTCCAGGGTACGGACAATGTTCGCAACAGTACTTGCTTTTTGTCCACAGGCAACATATATACAATACACAGGGTTACCTGCTTCGTAAAATTCTTTCTGGTTGATGATTGTATCAATACAAACGGCAGTCTTACCGATCTGACGGTCACCAATCACAAGCTCACGCTGACCGCGGCCAATTGGAATCATCCCATCGATAGCTTTGATACCAGTCTGCAAAGGTTCGGTAACCGGCTGACGATAAATTACACCCGGTGCTTTACGCTCAATCGGCATTTCGTAAGTTTCGCCCAGGATAGGTCCCTTACCATCAATAGGCTGACCAAGCGTGTTTACAACGCGGCCCAGCATACCCTCACCAACTTTGATCGAGGCGATCTTCTTGGTACGTTTAATAGTGTCACCTTCTTTGATATCGTCGTGCGGACCTAAAAGTACCACACCCACGTTATCTTCTTCAAGGTTTAACACGATACCCTGCAAGCCTGTTTCGAACTCAACTAATTCGCCGGACTGAACCTTGGTCAGGCCGTAAACACGGGCAATACCATCGCCCACTTGCAATACGGTACCAACTTCTTCAAGTTCCGCCGTTGATTTGAAGCCCGCCAATTGCTGCCTGATGATTGCCGATACTTCGTCTGGTCTTACCTCTACCATAATTTTATATTATTTCTTTATAAATCAGTATACATTTAAACCCCGGATCTAAGCAACGCCCTGGGCAAATTCTTTTTTCAATTTGTTTAATCCACTCAGGATGCTCGCGTCAAACTGCCTGTCGCCAACCTTAAGTATAAAACCGCCAATAAGCTTTTCGCTTACTTTTTCGTTTACGAACACCTGTTTAGCACCCGTCTGCTGCTTAACAATAGCTTCGATCTCAGCCCTATTAGCCGGTGTCAATGCCGTAGCAGAAGTTACATCTGCCGTTACAATGCCTTTCAGCGCATTATACTGCGCGACAAAAGATGTAGCGGTGTCAGGTAAAATGGCCGAGCGTCCTTTGTTGACAAGCAGTTGCATAAACGACCTGGTGATCTCATGTACTTTACCGCTAAACACATTTTCCAGTATACCCCACTTCTTATCCAACGGTACGATCGGATTTCTGAGAATAGCACCAAGCTCGGAACTGTTTTCCAAGACCTGCGCAAACGACACCATATCCTGTCTAACTTCCTCCAGCGCATTGCGCTCGATTGCCAGGTCTATGATGGACTTGGCGTATCTGGATGCTGCTTTATTTTCTGCCATTATATTCTGCGCTAAACAATCCTTAGTTTAATTCTACGTCTTTCAACAGACTGGAAACCAACTCCTGCTGTTTCGCTTTATCATCAAGCTGGTTACGCAAAACACGCTCAGCGATATCAAGTGACAGGCTTGAAACCTGGCTCTTCAATTCTGCCAAAGCTGCCTTTTTTTGATTCTCAATTTCGATCTTAGCCTTCTCAATTAACTTAGAACCTTCCTGCTGCGCTTGAGTTTTCGCCTCCTGCACAATATTGTCTTTCAAAAGCTTAGCCTCCTTAAGGATGCGGTCGCGCTCATCGCGCGCCTCTTTCATCAATTCCTCATTCTGAGCAGTCAGTCTGGCCATTTCCTGTTTTGCCAGTTCTGCTTTATTCAAAGCCTCATCGATAGATTGCTCACGCTCTTTAATCGCTGCCAGAACAGGTTTCCAGGCAAACTTTGCCAGCAAAAACATCAATATTAAAAAAGCTATCGTTTGAAGGATAACCAGGCCAATCTCAGGTATTAATAATTCCATTTACTTATATCAGTGTTATTTTCTTAACAAAAAAATGCGCCGGGCGTGACGCCCGGCGCAGATAATTTTAGCCATTACCCATCAGGGCAACAACCACTGCGAAAAGCGCAACAGCTTCAACGAATGCTGCAGCGATCAACATTGCAGTTTGGATTTTAGAGGCAGCTTCAGGCTGACGGGCAATACCATCCATAGCCGAACCACCAATGCGTCCGATACCCAGACCAGCGCCAATCGCGGCTAGTCCTGCACCAATTGCAGCAATACTTCCTGTAATCATGATTCTATATATTATATGTTAAAAAATAATTCAATTTAATGGTGGTGCTCTTCAATTGCCATACCGATAAACAGGGCAGACAATATGGTAAATATAAAAGCCTGTATAAACGCAACCAGAAGCTCAATAGCTCCGATGAAGACCGCAAAAGCTACAGAAACAGGAGCAATGTAGAGGCTGTCAAAAACGAATACCAGACAGATCAGTGAAAGCACCAGAATGTGACCTGCAGTAATGTTGGCAAACAAACGAATCATCAAAGCAATCGGCTTTGTAAAGATACCGAAGAGTTCAACCGGCACCATAACCACATACATCCACCACGGAACATCCGGCGCAAAGATGTGCTTCCAGTAATATTTGTTTCCGTTGAAGACCGTAATGCAAAATGTAGCCACAGCAAGAACCATGGTTACGGCGATGTTGCCTGTTAAGTTGGCACCACCTGGAAGGAAAGGCACGAGGCCAAGCATATTGTTAAACCAGATAAAGAAAAACACGGTCAACAGATATGGCATGAAACGCTCGTATTTATGACCCAGGTTAGGCTTAGCAATATCGTCCCGCACAAAAAGGATGATCGGCTCCATCCATGACTGCAAACCTTTAGGCGATTTGCCGCGACGTTTCTTATATCCCTTAGCCACGTTAATGAAAACAACCAAAAGGACTATGACCGACAAAAATAACGTGCATACGTTCTTGGTGAACGACAAATCAAGCGGGCGGGCGTTCAGCGGATGATGATGCTCATCGAGATCAACAAACTGACCATGGTCATTGGCGGTAGCCGAAGCATAATAAATCTTCTCATGGAATTTCACGAAGCGCTGTCCGTTGCGCTCTACAACTACGGTCGCCGCATCGTCATGATGAAAATCCGAAGAATTAAAAAACACAAATCCCTGGGGAGTATACAGAATCACCGGCAAACCAATATACGTATCACCAATCACATGCCAGCTGTGCGAATCCGCAATATGATGCAGAGCAAACTTACCGATATCGAATTTTTTCTCAGCAGTTTCTTCCCCGTGAGCCCCATGAGTTGCCGCGGCATCGGCTACATGATGATTTCCGGCACCGTGAGCAGTGTCAGCCTGAGCAAAAGCAACAGATGTCCGAAAACAAAACGCTAAAAAAAGCGTAAAAACAACAATTAACCTATTCACTTTAAACTCAAAAACGTGGCTACAATCCATTTAGTCGCAGATTTTTACTTTTTATTTTGGTGGCGCAAGTTACGTAACAAACAGTAGATTTCAAAGAAGGTGAACAATAAATATAAAGAAAAAAAATTCAGCACAAACACAACACCTTTTTCCTTCCCGTACACGCTGTAAATCAACACAAAAGCCATCGAAAAGAGCATCTTCAGCGCTATCGACCCCATTATAGCCATAATACCGGTTTCCGGGTTACGTTTAATCCCCAGATCAGCCAGGATATACGCAATGAAAGTAACCCCTGCAAGGAAGCCGAATACCACCCAGAATTTGGAAACAAAAAGGTGTACGCCCGGGAAAAACAGAGGAGCGACGCAGGCTACCAAAGCCAATAATGCGCAGTACAAAAAATAAAAGACAGAAAACCTGGCGATGCTCAATTCAATTTTTTTTGCAAAGGTATGCAATAAAGCCGAGTGTAAACAACTATTCCTTTCTGTTCAGCTGCCTAATCACCTGATATAAAGAAACAATCACACCAAGCACGCCCAGCAGTGCAGTTGCAAGCGGCGTCCGGTTTTGCTGATATGCATCAATTTTATAACCTGCGAATACGAACAGGCCTATGGTGACGAGCATTTGAAAACCCATAGCCGAATATTTCACATAGCTATTGACCCTTTTGCCTTTATTGTCCTGTTCTGCCATACGATAAGCCCTTAAATAAATCCCTTTTATCCATGAAAATGCTGCCAAATTAAGATACTTTTGTATATATTTTAATGAGCCAACATAATACATATTCTTGAAACACTACGCGATCCACAAATTAAACATCATTCTTGCTGCGCTGGTTTCCATATTTTACTCCTGCGGCTCACATCGTGACACAGCCACAAGCCGCGGCATGCAGAACCTTACCGCCCGCTACAACTATATTTACAATGCCAGACAGATCCTAAGTGTACACCAGGCAGAACTCGCACAGAACTACCCAGACAATTACAACAGCATTCTGCCCGTATATATAGGGCCTGAAGGCGATGCCGCAGACGCAGGGTTTACGGCTGGACTGAAGCCGATGAATGACATCATAAAAAAGGCGGAGTTCATTATTTTTGAAAGAACCGCAAGCAATTACATTGATGACGCGTATCTCCTGCTTGGCAAAGCCAGCTTTTACAACAGCAATTATTTTAACTCGACAGAATATTTTGATTACGTGGCCCGTACATATTCCAAAAACAAGGATCTTGTGCTGGAAGCGCTCAATTGGAAAGCGAGGAGCCTGATGCAACTGAGGCGGCTCAGTGAAGCTGGTAAGGTGCTAGACACCCTCATGCAGATCATCCCCGGATCCAAGAAAAGCGAAAAGCTTGCCGAAACCTACGCAACGCTTGCCCAAATGTGTATTTATCTTAAAGACGACAGCTGTGCGACAGAATATCTTGCCCAGGCACTTCAGAACGGCGCCGGAAGCCTGAACAAGATCAGATGGAATTTTATTCTCGGGCAATTGTATGAGCGGCAGAAACGATATGCAGATGCGGCATCCGCCTACAGGAAAATCCAGCGCAGCAATGCTCCATATGAAATGTATTTCCAGGCCGGCCTCGGGCAGATCCGCCTGCAGCAATCCTCGGACGCCTTAGAGACAGACATCAGAACCGCGCTAAGCCGCATGCTCCGGGACGATAAAAACGTGGATTATCACGATCAGGTCTATTATCAGATCGGGGAAAATTATGCAGACGAACAGATGTGGGAAGAAGCTTTAGCGCAATACACATTGGCTCTGCGTACACCAACGGCCAGCCAAAGCCAAAAGGGCTTGGCCTATATGCGCATGGCCGATATATATTTTAAACAACAAAAAGACTATGTCCGCGCCAAGGCCTATTACGACAGTACGGTGTATGCATTACCCGATTCATACCCCGATTATGAACTTGTACGTAAAAAAGCGCAGAACCTCGGCTACCTCACCACGCGCTATGAACAGATCGCGCTCGAAGACGCCCTGCAGGCAATAGCTCGACGGCCGGAGAACGAACGCGCAGCGCTTATTGAAGCTTTAATCAAACCTGCTGCGAAAAATGCGGCAGCAGATAACGCCGTAGCGCCAGCATCTGTAGGAGCCCCGGCCTCCGTAACAACAAACACCGTACAAAGCGGCTTTTACTTCAACAACACCACGGCCATCAGCATCGGTTTTAATGATTTTAGAAAAAAATGGGGAAACCGGAAGCGCGAAGACAACTGGCGGCAAAGCGTCCGGAATTCGGCGCAGCAGAATACACAGAACGCTCTGTCCAACACAAATCTGCTGCCTGACTCTCCCGACAAGCCCGCGGGTGTTCAGAACACCACTGATACTGCGGTACTCATCAAAACCTATAGTGCGCGACTGCCTGTAACTCCGGAACTGATGGCGGGATCTGATAAACGGATCATTGATGCCTACTACGAGATTGGAAACTTCTACCTTCAGGAATTGAGGGACCAGGCTGAGGCTGCCGAGGTATTTGAAACTTTACTCAAACGCTACCCGGCAAACGATTACCTTCCTGCTGTTTTCTACAGTCTGTTTCTGGCTCATCGCGACTCAGATCCGGACAAGGCTAATCTTTACCGGAATAAGCTGCTCAACGACCACGCCGGCTCGTCTTATGCCAAAACCTTGCTCGATCCCGCGTACGCTGCGCGACAGACGGAGCTTGAAGCAGCCTCCGGCAGACGCTACAACGAAGTTTTTGAACATTACGAACAGAAAAATTACCCAGAAGTAATTTCCATGGCAAGGCAGATGGAAGTGCAGCCGACTAACTTGTTTTCCTCCCAGTTCGCCTATTTAAAAGCCATTGCCATCGGCCGGACAAACCATGTGGACAGTCTGCTAGAGGCATTCAACAATATCGTACGCAGCTATCCCGACGATAAACTCATCACCCCGCTGGTGCAGGAGCATGTAAACTATATTAACAATCATCTCCAGGCCTTCCGTGCACGCAAGGTTGCGCTGGTCGATTTTGATCCGAACGAGCCGCCTTTTCAGGAAGCCAAGATAGCACAACGCCCGGCGCCGGCCAAACCGCCGGCCGCAAAGGTGCAGACACCCCAAAACGCCGTGCAAACGACTAAGCCAGTTCAGCCAGTCCCCGCGCCGGTCGCCCCCGCACAATCCGCCGCTGTGCCCGTCGTTGCTGTAAAAACCGACGGTACCTTTACAGATAAGCCTTCAGCCACCTATTACTTTGTGGTACACGTTCCAGATGCCTCATTGACATTAAGCTCATCCCGGTTCGGCATCGGTCAGTTTAACCGCGGCAACTACGCAGAAGCAAGCCTGCGGCATCAGTTAAAGGAATTTGACAATGATCAGCTCGTATACGTCGGGAACTTTAGTACTTTTGAGGAAGCTAAGGTCTATGCCTCAGGTATAGTGCCGCAACTGAGACAGATCATGAAGGTGCCAGCAAATCTTTACAGCAGTTTTATCGTCAGCAAAGAAAACTTTGATCTGATCACTACCCGAAGGCTGCTCGACCAATACGTAGAATTTTATAAAAAGAATTATTAAGCGATGAATAAACCTCTTTCTAAGGAAGAAATCAGGAAATACAACATAACACTCTGGAAGATACTGATTGGCGGAATGGTACTTTTTGCGCTTTTCATCATTTCTATCGGTTTCGGACTTTTCGGCGAACTTCCTTCATTCAGGGATATCGAGCACCCAAAAAGCAACCAGGCCTCAGAAATCGTCACCGACGACGGGCGGGTGCTTGGCACTTATTTCGTTCAGAACCGTTCCAACGTCACCTACAGCGAAATATCGCCAAACGTTATCAATGCCCTGATCGCTACAGAAGACATCCGATTTCGTGATCACTCAGGAATCGATTTTCGCCGGACCTTCACCATCATCCTGTACAACCTGGTTGGAAAAAAGCAGGGCGGAAGTACCATTACGCAGCAGCTTGCCTTAAACTTGTTCTCAGAAGAAGGTCGCCAGCAGAACATCTTCAAACGCGCCATGCAAAAGTTCAAGGAATGGGTCATTGCCGTAAAACTGGAGCGAAACTACACCAAGGAGGAAATCATTGTGATGTACCTGAACACGGTCGACTTCGGCAACCAGGCCTACGGCATTAAATCGGCCGCCCGCGTATATTTCAACACCACACCCGATAAACTCACCGTACCACAGGCGGCCACCCTGATCGGGATACTTAAGGGCATTACGAGATATTCGCCTACGCGTAACCCCGAGCGCTCCCTTGCACGCCGGAACCTGATTATGGAACTCATGGTGAAGGCAGAACTGCTCACCGCACAGCAATATGAGACCGAAAAGGAAAAGCCGCTCGGCTTAAGGTTTAATGCAGCAACGGTCAATGAAGGCATAGCCCCATACTTCCGCGCTGTTCTTAAAGCAGATATCAAGCGGATCTTTGAAGAAAGGTCGATCACCAAGCCAGACGGCACACCTTACGACCTTGATCGCGACGGACTTCGGATCGTCACCACGCTTAATTACGACATGCAGGTTTATGCTGAGGAAGCTCAGAAAGAATATATGAAAGTACTTCAGGCCTCCTTCTTAAAGAGCTGGAAAGGCCGCAACCCTTTTAAAGGGAAAGATTTACAAATCCGCCAGGGCATTAAGCGTTCAGACAGGTACAAAGCGCTTCAGTTAGAAGGTAAATCGGAGGAGGAGATCATGGCCGACTTCAACACACCCACCCAGCTTACCATCTTTACCTGGAAAGGCAATATCGATACCCTGATGAAGCCTATCGACTCCGTAAAATATTACAAGATGCTGCTTCGGAACGCCATGATGGCCATGGATCCGCAAACCGGCTATGTAAAAGCCTGGGTGGGTGGCATCAACTACGAACACTTCAAGTACGACCAGGTCAAGATGGGTACCCGCCAGGTCGGCTCTACCGCCAAGCCATTTACCTATACCGTAGCTATTGAAAATGGCTATTCCCCTTGCTTCAGTGTACCGAATGAGCCGGTAACGATAGAAGTGCCGGGCAGCGAGCCATGGACACCGCGTTCCAGCGGGACTGTACCCGGATATCTTACCCTGCAGAAGGGCCTGGCCCTTTCGCAGAACTATATCGCAGCCTATGTCATGAAACAGGTGGGTCCTACTGCGGTGGCTACACTGATCAAGAAAATGGGCGTTACTACCGAAGTACCTCCCTACCCTTCCATAGCGCTGGGATCGTTTGATGCCTCGGTGTACGATATGGTGGGCGCATACAGCGTGTTTGCCAATAAGGGGGTGTGGACTAAACCTACCTACATCCTCCGCATAGAAGATAAGAACGGCGTGGTGCTGCATAGCGAAAAACCTATACCTGTACCTGCACTCAATGAAGAGGTGGCTTACGTAATGACCCGCATGCTGCGTGGTGTGGTAACACATGGTACGGGCTGGCGGTTAGCCGGTCGCTATGGCGTAAAAGCGCCAATAGGCGGTAAGACCGGCACCACACAGAACAACTCAGATGGCTGGTTTATCGGCATCAGTCCGCAACTCGTAGCCGGGGTGTGGACAGGCTGTGAAGACCGCGCATTCCATTTTACGAGTACAGCACAGGGGGACGGGGCCACGACAGCGCTGCCTATATTTGCCGGCTTCATGAAGCGGGTATATGCCAATCCGAAGCTTAAGATTCAGCAGGCCGATTTCGAGCCGCCTGTTAACGGCGTATCTATTGTGTACGACTGTGCGCAGTATCAGCAGCAGCAACAGGCCGAGGAAACCACTGAACTCGACGAGAAACTCGGTTTCTAGCCGTTCCGACTATGGGTGCTTTCGATTACAAAAATGCATTAGCCGATATTCCGCACCGGCCCGGGGTCTACCAGTTCTGGGATGCAGAAGGTTCCCTTATTTATATTGGTAAGGCGAAGGACCTCCGCAACCGTGTGGGTTCCTATTTCAACAAAGACACCCAGATGAACGGTAAGACACGCGTACTTGTGTCTCGAATCCGCAACATTACCTTTACGATTGTAGACACGGAAATTGACGCCTGGCTATTGGAAAACAGCCTGATCAAAAAACATCAGCCCCGTTATAACATCATGCTCAAGGATGATAAGACCTATCCATGGATCATCATCAAGAAAGAGCCTTTCCCCCGACTGTACTGGACACGTAAAATGGTGAAGGATGGCTCTACCTATTTTGGCCCGTATGCCTCTGTAGGCATGATGCACACCATTCTTGATCTGATCAAGGAAACTTATCCCCTTCGCACCTGCAATCTGCCGCTCAGTCAGGAAAATATTGCCGAGGGTAAATTCAAAGTATGCCTCGAATACCAGATCGGCAACTGCAAGGGGCCCTGCCAGGCATATCAGTCGGCCGACGACTACGAGCAGAACATCTCTGAGATCAAAGATATTCTTAATGGCAAGATCGGTAACGTAATCCGCGATGTAAAACAGGTGATCAAAACCGCATCCGAGCAACTCAATTTTGAGCAGGCCCATCAGTATGCACGGAAACTGCAGGTGTTGGAAAAATACCAGAGCAAATCAACGGTGGTCAACAGCGCCATCACCAATATCGATGTGGTCAGCATCGCGTCCGACGAGCGTTATGCCTTTGTGAACTATCTGAAAGTCATGAACGGCAGCATTATACAAACGCAGACCATTGAGATCAAAAAGCGGCTCGATGAAACGGACGAGGAATTGCTTACCCTGGCCATCACAGAGTTCCGGAACAAGTTTCACAGCACCTCAAAAGAGATCATCGTACCATTCGAAATTACGCTTATGGACGAAGGCTTGAAGTTTACCGTACCTAAACTGGGCGAAAAGAAAAAGCTTCTGGAACTGTCGGAGAAGAACGTGCTCTTTTTTAAGAAGGAAAAACTGAACCAATACGAGAAGCTGAATCCGGATCTTCGGACCGATCGCATCCTTTCCCAGATGCAGAAAGACCTCCGACTGACCCAGCTGCCCCGGCATATCGAGTGTTTCGACAACTCCAACTTCCAGGGCAAGTATCCGGTATCTGCCATTGTGGTGTTTAAAGATGCCAAGCCCTCAAAAAAGGATTACCGGCATTTCAATGTGAAGACAGTGGAGGGGCCAAACGATTTCGCCACAATGGAAGAAGCGGTGTACAGGCGTTACAGACGTATGCTCGACGAAGGCGAGTCTTTACCTCAACTGATTATTATCGACGGTGGCAAGGGGCAGCTCTCCTCGGCCATGACCAGCTTAAAGAAACTGGAGATCGACCGGAAAGTAACCGTGATCGGTATTGCCAAGCGACTTGAAGAGCTGTTTTATCCGGGCGACAGCTATCCGCTCTATCTCGACAAGAAATCGGAGACCCTGAAAGTGATCCAGCAGCTGCGTGATGAGGCACACCGTTTCGGCATTACCTTCCATCGCAAAAAACGCGACCAGGGCACACTGAAAACCGAGCTCGAACAGATCGGTGGTATAGGCAAAACCACGGCCGACAAGCTGCTCCGGCATTTCAAGTCAGTAAAACGCATTAAAAATGCATCCGAGGCGGAGTTAAGTGCCGTATTGAACAAATCGCAGGTGCAGACTCTGCTCAACTATTTTAAACAAGAAACCCCCGAAGCCTAGGCTGCAGGGGTTTGCTCATATTTAATATATCTGGTTAATATTCCCAAAGACTCTGCTCAAAGTCCATGATTGATTTCTTGATCCGCTCCGATTCATAAAGCTTACGCGGATCCTTAGGATCTGTAATGCCCAGCATCTCATTGATATCTTTATTGGAAGGATTCGTTTCTTTTACAACATAACTCGAAAACAAGCGACGTACGAAGAAGTCGTCGAAACTTAACGTCGAGGCGTCATTCGCAGGGTTTACAAGCTTTTTAGTGCTCAGCAACTGACGGGCATCATCATAATACACCCAAAACACGGGCTGCCAGTTTCCCTCCACCATTTTCATCGGAGCAATACCGATAATGCGCGGCTCAAATACCGAACGCTTGGAATCAAGAATCCAGTCCTCCTTGATACGGTACTTCATAAACTCCTCAGATCTCAGCCGTCTGAGTGTAGGTTCCGCAATCTTACCTGTCTCCGGATCGGCCTCACCCTCAACGGTACCTTGTGCACTCTGAAGCGCCTCCTGAGCGGTCAGCGCAATCTTAAATGAGTCGTTATCATCAAGCAAGCGGCCCGCAGTTGTATCCTTATTGGAATACACGGTAAGTTCCTCGTTGCGTATGGCCTCCAGAAGCACATCGATCAGTTTAGAGCTCTCTGCGTTGAGTACCGAATTGATCGTGTCACGAAGATCGAGTTCGCGCCAGATCCTCTTGGAATAATACACATCCTCTTCCCGCACATCCGGGTAAGGCACCATGACGTTGCTGTCAATTTCCCGCCGAACAGCGAAACCATCCTTAGGCGGGGTTTTGATCCGCGTTTTCTTTACTGAGTCGACCCGCGCAGGCGGGTTAACCTGTGCTAAGGCCGGTACGGCCAGGCACAACGCTACGATGACTCCTAAAATACTTTTCATATACTACTTAGCTGTAAATGTAATGCCGTCGAGCACCTTCTGCCTACCATCAGGCCCCTCGCAAACAATGTCCTTAAATATAATTGTTGCCCCGGAACGCAGTGAATTTAAGGCCCCGCGAACCTGGCTGCTGAACGAAGACCCACTGTTCTGTATGGTTACGGCGTCCGACTTCGGATTAATAAAAGTTACCGAAAAGCGGAGTACCCTGAAGTTCACGTCGAACACGAAATCTTCCAGCTGCGTTTCTATAGCCGTAGCACTTTCCATCCATTCGAGCCCCACATTACCGCCCGATTTACCTTTAATATAAGGTCGCGGCGTTGGCAAAGCCTTTACCCTGAATTGTTGCGAACCCAGGTTGAGTGTTTTACCACCGTTGCTAGCCGACACGTTGATGGTCAAGGTCTTACCAACCTGTCCGCCCCCAACATTCACCATATACTTACCATTGCTGCCCGATATGGATCCGCCGTTCATGGTGGCGCGCACGCTTTCGAGCGGAAAGCCAGCTGCCGAAACCGAAAAGGGATTGGGGATACCCGCATAGATCACGTTCATTTTATCAGGAGATACCGTAGCGGAAGGCTTCGCCACCTGGTAAGTCTGCTCCGGTGTGTAATATTCTTTGATCTGACCATCCGTCTGGCGCACTTTAATAGTCCCGCGCCATTTAAAGACCCCTACGCTATTGGTGCTGCCGGTATACGTACCTTTTCCGTCCCGTACCGAGAGGCGGTTGCCCCCTACGGTAATTTCAGGGTTAGAGCGCGAGTCGCTTGCCGTAAGGAAAACTTCGGCTGTATATGGTTGACCCTGCACCACATAAGAAGAAGGTGCCACAGCAACTGCCGAAAACTGATCAAGGTTTACCAGGGCCTTGTCCATGTTACCAAACAACTTTTTAACCACCTCTGCCTCTGCGTTACGCACGTCAGACTGGATCTTGCTCAGGATAGTATTTGCCGCCGTGAGCGGTGTACCTTCCCCGAAATTAATATCCTCCCATTTCTTCTTACCGTTCACCCGCTTTTCAGCATCAGTAGCCTCCAGTGTAAAGGTTACCCCAGCCCGATCCTTATCGTCGAGTAACGCAATTAACTTCTGACGGGTCTCATTGATCTTCTGCTTCAGTTTCGCACCCTCACCCTTGTTGATCATGATGTTCTGGGCAATATCCAGGTTTGCCCGTTCCGTAAGGTCGCCTGTTTCCTCATCTATGCCGTTACCCTCTGTCCTGAACTGGTCTTTAAGTCTCTGCACATAATTGTGAAGTTCGTCGGCATAGGCCTTGGCCTGGTTGGCCTTGGCCCAGATAGGCTGTGCCCTTGCAGGCTCATCTTTCAGTTTCGTGTTCTGGAACGAAGCAAACAGTTGGTCGATGCTGGTGTCTACGTTCGATTTTGAACTCACCAGACTATCATTAATATTCTTAAAGGCATTTAATATCGTATCGGATACGTTCAACGCGAGCATCGCTAACAATACCAAATACATGATATTGATCATCTTCTGACGCGTCGTCTCTTTTGCTCCTGCCATGCTAATTAATCTGAGTCGGTTTAATTAATCAATATCTGCGGTATTACACCCTTGTCTGATTCATGGCAGACAGCATATTGCCATATACCGCGTTCAGCGAAGCCAGATTTTTCGCAAGCTTGCCCACCTCTTCCTTGAACTGTTTAGAGTCTTCCATCGACTCATTGAAATTATTCATGGTGAGCGACAAATTCTGATAGAACTTGTTCATCGACTTCAGATGCGCACTGGAATCCTGAAGTTCAAGTTCATATACCGCGTTAAGTGCCGAAAGATTTTTAGCCAGTGCATTCACCTGCTCATGATAAGCTGCAGCACCACTGCCGCTTTCGCCCATCTCCACCAGTTGTGAGGTAGCCTTGGCAAAAGCCTGATTCAGGCTATCAAAGCTTGAAGAAGCCCCTTTAATCTTGCCGGTCAGTTCGGTAGTAGCCATGGAAACATCGGCCACATTAGAGATCGCAGCCACCTTGTCGCTAAACGTACGCAATCCCGTACCCAGGCTTTCAATAAGTTCCGGGCCAACCTTAGCATCGCTCAGCATCTTGTCGAGCGCCGCAGTAGAAGAGAACCCGGCAGCCTGTGGCTGACGGACACTTGCCTTAGGCAATTCACCGCTAAAGTCGTCGCCCAGTTCCGGATATACCCGTTCCCATGCAGGCTCAGGCTCGGGCTGTCTGAAGCCGGTCAGGAAAAACAGCAATGCCTCCACACCTAAACCGATACCGATGGCATAATCGCCAAACTTCCCACCGATGTGCAGAATCTTAAATAAAGCACCCAGGATAACCACACTGGCGCCCCATGAAATTGCCACATGTAACCAATCAAATTTTTTCTTTGCAGCCATGATTTTTAGAATAAGGATTTCCTTGTATAAAACGAGATCTTTTAGTTTCGATAAGTAATATCAGTGCCCGGATAAGCCGAGATACACCTGAAGCCGATGTACGATCTGGCCTGATCCTGATATTCGTAAGTACCTACAGCGTTTTGCAGGAAGAAGCCGATGTCTTTCCAGGAGCCACCGCGTACAACCTTACGTTTCATGTATTTGCTGTCGCCGGCCTTTGCCGAGTAGGTATAGTTCGGGTTAAAGTCGAGCAGCATAGGTGCGGCCGACTGATTATAGGCTGTAATGGTCCATTCCGCTACGTTACCTGCCATATTGTACAAGCCGTAATCGTTCGGGAAATAAGACTTCACGTTAACGGTATACAAACCACCGTCGTCAGAGTAATTGCCCCTGCCCACTTTAAAATTGGCCTGCATACAGCCTTTGGTATTCCGCACATACGGGCCACCCCATGGATATTTGGTTTTCACATTACCCCCTCTGGCAGCATACTCAAACTGCGCGTCGCTGGGCAGCTGATATTCCGGACGGGCATTCAAGGGCTGTCTTCTCGCCACGGCTACCGATTCATAAAAGCGGGTCCTCCATACACAGAACGCTGAAGCCTGTTCCCAGGTTACCCCCACTACCGGATAGTCGTCATAAGATGGATGATTGAAATACGTCTTCACCATCGGATCGTTCTGTGAATAAGTATAATCTGCCCTCCATACCATGGTATCCGGGTATACCGGAACAGAAGGATGATGGTTCGGATTGTTCGGATCAGGGAGATCAGTATAGGTGACGATGAAGTCCTGTCTGCGTTTGTTCGGATCATTGCGCCCCTCAACCGCAAGGTCGGAACTCACATAGCTGTAAGCGTAACGAAGCTTTCTGATGTCTATTTCATTTCTTCCGGGAATCGCATCCGCACCGCTGTAATACATATCGCCAAGCTGGCTGCCATAGCCGCCTGATTTGTTGCTCCACAGTCGTGAGCCGTTGCCTACTTTACGCCAGTCTATATTCTGGGAAGCGCCGGGAATCGCCGCGCCATTTGCATCCACAGCCTGCGGTTTAAAAAGATCTGGCGCCTTCTGCGGGCCCAGTGTAGTAATTGCTATAGAGTCCCGCACCCAGTTCACAAACTGCCTGTATTCCGCATTAGTGATCTCGGTTTGATCCATGAAAAAAGCACTGAAAGAAGTCATCCGGCTCGGAGAGCTCTGCGTGTTATTGATGTCCTCATCGGATATCCCGATTAGCGTACGCCCCGGAGGTATGTAAACCATCCCCAAAGGCACACGGTTATTCCTGAACTTTTTATTGTAAACCCCAACAAGTTCACCCTGTCCGCCGCGTCCGCAACTGGCAAGTAAACCGGTAACAATAAAAAACCCCAGCAAGTATATATTTCTCATAGTATAGTCGACGCTATTTTATAGCAATTTTATCGATTATGATTGAAAAAAGCAATTATTCAACCGAAAAATATACTGCTGAACAAAATGAACAACAGCGACTTACTTGTTAGACTTTTTGATGTAATTCTCGATAGCCATAATCATTGAGGGCGCTTCGGGGGCAGGTGCAGCGATGTCTACGATCAGTCCCGCATCTACTACAGCTTTGTGCGTATTGGAGCCAAAGGCAGCAAGCCTCGTATTATTTTGCTTAAATTCCGGGAAATTGGTAAAAAGCGACTGAATGCTCGAAGGACTGAAGAAAGCGATCACATCATAAAATACCTCCGCCAGATCGGAAAGATCAGACACGACGGTCCTGAACAAAACCGCTGGTGTAACGTTATACCCATTCTTCTGCAAAAAGTTCATGGTATCTTCCGTAGCCACGTCGGAGCATGGGTACAGAAATTTCTCTCCCGAGTGCTTTTTTAACACCTCGGCCAGATCGGCCGCTGTCTGCTTTCCGAAGAAAATCTTACGCTTACGGTACTGGATATATTTCTGCAGATATAAAGCCGTCGATTCCGAAATACAAAAGTATTTCAAATCTGCCGGCACATCATAACGCATTTCCTCGCAGATTCTGAAGAAATGATCCACTGCATTCCTGCTGGTAAATACAACCGCGCTATAATCACCCAGGGTGATCTTCTCCTTCCGGAACTCTTTTGCCGGAACGCCCTCCACGTGAATAAATGATCTGAAATCAATCTTCAGATTGTATTTCTTTGCCAAATCAAAATAAGGAGATTTTTCCGTTTCGGGCTTAGGTAACGTCACCAGAATGCTCTTCACTTTGCGCAACCTATCTTCTGTCTTTTCTTGCATTTTAACAAATTACAGCTTATAATCCTATTGCCTTGATCAGTATTAAAATCGGGCAAATTTCGAGGGCACAAAAATACAAAAATAAATAGAACTTTGAAAACCGATACCCAGATAATATGTTCAGGCCCGCCCTTAGAAACTGAAACGCGAATATCACGCCCAGTAGAATGAAGGATACGGCGATGAAGTACGGTCCGTACTTTAAGGGCGACAGAGAAAAGACAATAACGAGCGGGATAAACAAGAGCGAAAGGTTAAAATAGCTCAGGTAAAGCACTGTGATGTACTCGCTGACGGGCTTCTGTACCCTGAAAAGGTGCCCGAGTACCCGCAGCACAACGATCTTCAGCAAATAAAGCACTACGATAAATATCGAGATGGTCAGATAAAACTGGAAGCCTGTACCTGAAAAACCCACATGGTAAAACTGCGACACCAGGTAAAAGAACATACCCAGCGTAAAACCAAACTGCACAAACAAAAGCAAGAAGGGCCAGGAAGTAAACAGGTTATCTTCCTTATGCAGGTTGTTCAGCACCCGATTGCTAAAAAAAGACTGAACAATTGTTTGCAGTTGCTTAGCGAATGAGATCTTCAGCGTAGCAAACAGCATCAACAGCAGACACACCACGGCAGGCACCCAGAGCTGCCCTTTAGGAACCGGCCGACCCAGCCTGTACCTGCTCACCGCCCTCGAGTCGAAATCCTTGTAGCGGTTGATGAGGTTAGAACGCCCCACAGTATTTGCTTTCAGAATACTATCTATAATAATAAACCTATCAAGCGCAGAATCCGGAAAAAGCCAGGTATGACGCATGATAGAGTCGGTAACAAAACGCTGCCGTTCCAAAAAAGCAGCCTGCTGAGCCTTCCATCGCTGATAACGCTCGGCTTTCTCCAAAACTGCATTAGCCGGAGTGTCGGCCGGCACCTCCGGATTTTCCTGTGCGTACAGACGTGTAAAGCAACTAGTGCAGACCATCAGCAATAACAAGAAAACCTGCCGCAGTTTCATGTGCACAAACTTAGTAAAATATAGCGCATGGATTGGTACGGTATGCTAAATACATGCCAGAGAGATGCCGAACAGAGATTACCCAGTGCCGCGTGCGTAATGTCTGGCTAAGATCTGATCAGCAGCCGAACAGCAAGTGGACAGCAACCCGCATCAGACCCTTGGCAAACAGGTTTTTATTATTGAAATATTTTGCTTCTTTTACAATATGATATCCTGGCTTAAACGAAAAAAAGACGAACCCAAACCGATCATCGGGCTTACCCTGTCGGGCGGTGGCCTGCGTGGCATCGCGCATATTGGCGTACTTAAGGCACTGGAAGAACACGGTATTAAACCCGATCTACTCTCGGGAACCAGTGCAGGAGCGGTTATCGGCGCTTTTTATAGTTCAGGCTACACACCCGACGAGATGCTGGCCATTGCGTTGAAAACCAGTTTCTTTTCACCCTATGCCCTTCGCTTGCGTACTTCAGGCATATTTGATACAGGCTTCCTGGTTGCCCTCTTCAAGACACATATGCCGCACAATGACTTCGCGTCACTTAGAATCCCCTTGTACGTAGGCGTAACAGAACTCGTGTCAGGCAAGCCCATATACTTAAGCAAAGGCAATCTCGACACGGCCCTGCTAGCATCCACCAGCATACCCTTCCTGTTCCCTTCCGTTCGTATCAACGAAAAGATATATGTAGACGGCGGGATACTTGACAACCTACCCATCGCCCCCATCAAAAACCAATGTACAATGCTCATTGGCAGTCACGTTAACTCCATTGCACACGAAAAACCAGAAAAGCTTGTTGGCCGTAAGGTGCTCGACCGCGTCATCCACCTCGCCATTGGTCACCCCGTATACGAAAAGTCTTCGCAGTGCGATATCTTCATTGACCCGCCCGAAATGACCAGGTTCAGCATGTTCGACAAAAGAGCCGTTCAGAAGATATTCGATCACGCTTATGAATTTAGCAGTAAAATGCTGAGCGAGCGGGCAGAGAGGCAATAGTTAATCGATGATATCACCGTCTGACAAGTTGCATATGCGATATTTCAGTTAAAATAAAGTAACGGGATTAAAGGATAGAAATTCTTCAACACTCAGTCCGCTATTACCAATCATTAATATTTTATCGGGGTTAAATTGTTGCTGAAATTTACTTAAACCTGTATTCGACTGATCATTGCCACTTTTTACTTCTAATCCAACTACTTTGCCTCGGCGTTCGAGCACAAAATCAATCTCGTCATTGCGTTCCCTCCAGTAAAATATACTGAAGCCTTCAGTAAGCGCACTGTTAACCAGATGAGAACCGATTGCCGATTCCACCATTCTGCCCCATTCTTTCGGATCTTGTCTGATTTCATCGAATGATTCATTTTTCTGTGCGCTAATTAAAGCATTGTTGTGAACCTGGAATTTGGGACTTGATGAACGTTTTCGGATTACGTCTGCCGCGTATTTCTCAATACCTCCCAATAAACCTGCTGTGTCTAATAATTCCAGATAGTGTGATAAGGTAACGGTATTACCGGCATCTTGCAACTGACCTAATATCTTGGTAAACGAAAGAATTTGTCCGGAATACAAACACCCAAGTTCAAATAATCTCCTCATTAATGCCGGCTTGTCTACCCTTGTGAGCATCAGAATATCTTTAGATATACTGGTTTCGATCAAAGATTGATTGATATAGTTTTTCCATCTTTCTTCCTGAAAGATTAGACTTGCAGATCCAGGATAACCTCCAAACCATATAAACTGGTCTACCGTCCAATTGAATGCATTCTTCATCTCAGTATATGACCAATGTGACATATAAGTTGATTCAAACCTACCGGCCAAAGATTCCGTTAATCCCTGTTGAATCAACAATCTGGACGATCCGAGTAAAATGACTTTCAATGGTCTGCCTTCGCGTGTATCCTTATCCCATAATAGTTTAACGGTTTCGCTCCAGTTAGGTATCTTTTGTATTTCGTCAATTATCAGTAGAAACTCCGTATGCGCTGAAGTTATCATTCGCTGTCTGGCAACTTCCCATTGTTGTGCAAGCCATACATGATCTGATGCAGCAACCGCATCGGCAGAAGTAAAGATCGATGGTATATCCAGATTTTTAGCAAGTTGGGTAACTAACGTTGTTTTACCTACCTGGCGAGGCCCCATTACTACCTGAATATGCTTTCTAGGTTCTTTGATCCTTGACGTAAGTTCGTTAATATAAGGCCGTTGAAACATGTTTTACAAATTACTCAGCGTACTGAGTAAAATTACTAAATATATTGAGTAATTCGTAATTACAACAAATTTTTGTGGTGGGTTACCTCCTCATCTATAAAAAATCCCTATTGCTGTTGCTGAATCTGTTGCTGTGCTTCCAGATTTCTGCGGTAGCTGTTTCCCGCCAAAATCGCCTCTACGGGCTTCTGTACGGCCTGATCAATTTGGTGCTCCAGCGTTTCACCTGAGCCGTCTTTATAACTTACAATAACTTTAACCGTAAGCCGGTGACTGGAAGGCCCCTTGTAAACGCCGCGAACTGGTGAGCAATCGTTGAAGCTACGGCCAAGTGCAAGTCGCACATAAGTTTCGTTGGCTATTGTGTTATTCGTCGGATCAAAACCTAACCATCCGTAGCCAGGGATATACGCCTCTACCCAGGCATGCGTTGCACCTTCGCCACGAACACCATTTCTATTCGGACATATATAGCCGCTCACGTACTTTGCCGGTATACCAGCCATGCGGAGCATCTGACAAAGTATATGCGCAAAGTCCTGGCATACGCCCGCTTTTAACTGCCAGATCTCCTCAATTTGCGTTTGTACGGTCGTAACACCCTGTATATATTGAAACTTCTCATAAACAAATGTGCAGAATGCTGTCGCCGCTTTCAAAGGCGTTGGGTGTTCAGCCAAGATCTCGTCTATTTTAATTTTTAGCTCAGCAATATCATCAAACGGTTCCCACTTTAAATAATCGATATACGGAACCTGTCCACTTAGCTCATCAAGCGTTTTCCAGTCAAACTCATTAAACATACTTTCCGAGGGCAATTCCTTTGCGCTGGTCTTCACCCGCAGCTCAGAGAAAATTTCCAACTCGTTGTGGCGTTCACTATAGGTAAAAAAACCCACCTGATTGCCGTAATAATCAAAAAAGCAATCCACTTTTCTGTCTCCCGATATTTTTATGTCGTGAGAAAGAACTTGCTGGTATTCATCTTCCTTTGGGTACAATATGATGTGATTTACACTGTCCTTGACCAGCGACTCATAGGTATATTTCGTCAGGTGTTTTATGGTGAATTCTGGCATTTTGCTGAAAGTTAAGATGGCGAAAAATAAGTTAAGTGCAAGGCGTTACCGATTGCATAGAGCTCGCTTTTAATATCCGAGAGGTACTCGTGTAATTCAGCATGCTTCAGGCCGTTAAGCGAGGTATATTTCACTTTGCTTTCCAAACGGCCAATCAGGAAGCCTATACTCCCGGGATGCTTATCAGCGCCGCCCGGAATCCTGCCGAAATACTTGATCAACTGATCAAGGGAGTAAATCACCGAGCGTGGAAACTCGTTGTTGAGCACCACCTGCTCCAGCACATTCTCCGCAAAAAAACCATTCCGGTAGGTTTTCAGATAAAGTTCGTGCCCGCCAATGGAAAGCATCAAATGCTTCCAGTAACTGGTATTGTACATCAATTCCGGATTTGTACTTGCCGAACCGAACTTCACGGCCAGCACATTGACCGACTGAATACTTCGTTCCAGATATTTACCGATCCGCATGAAACTCGTGCCTTCACTTCTTGCCATAGTGATCTCTGTAGTCCCGTAAAAAAGCATCCCCTGTTTAATCAGTATGTCGAGCACCGAAATAGGGTCATCCTTTTTTAAGTTCTGGTTTAGCCGCGGATCAGTAACGGTATGATAGTACTCATTTAAGCACTGCCACACATCTATGGTAATATAGTCCTGAACGCTCCGTGCGTTCTGACGCACATGCGTGATCATATTGATCACAGAATTCGGATTGCTACGGTCGGTTACCATGTACTCGAGTACCGGGCGACTTTTATTCCCGACATCTGAAAACTCTTTACAATCCGGTCCGCAGTAAATCCGGAGTACCGGTGTCCAGTTGAAGCTTGCGCCCACATCCTGAGAAGAAGCGTAGTTCGTTTTAAGCATGCGCAACATGCCATCTGTTCTTTCAATGTATCTGCTTATCCAATATAAGCTTTCTGCAACCCTGCTTAGCATATCGATTTATTTATGAAAGTACCCAGGTATCTTTACTTCCGCCGCCCTGAGAGCTGTTTACGACCAGTGAGCCCTCTTTCAGCGCGACCCTGGTCAGTCCGCCCGGAATGATGGTGATGCCTTCCGGACCGCATAGCGCGAAAGGCCTGAAATCTACCCGCCTGGGCTGAAGCTTTCCATCAATATAGCAGGGAGCCGATGACAGGCTGATTGTTGGCTGGGCAATAAATTGTCGGGGATCTTTTAAGATCTCCGCTTTATATTCTTCAATTTCCTGTGGGGTAGCCGCATGCCCCATAAGCATGCCGTAACCGCCGCTGCCGTTGGTCTTTTTGATGACCATCTCGTTAATATGCTCAAACACGTATTGCCGCTCCGGCTCGTTTTTTAGCTGGTAGGTCGGAACGTTTTTTAACAACGGCTCTTCATTCAGGTAATATTTAATCATGTCTGGAACGTAGGCATAAATAGCTTTATCGTCGGCCACACCATTACCTACGGCATTTACTATCGTGACATTGCCTTTCCTATAGGCATTCATTAAGCCGGCCACGCCCAGTAAGCTATCGGAATTGAAGGTCAGCGGATCCAGATAATCGTCGTCGACCCGGCGGTAAATGACATCCACCTGCTCCAGACCGGTGGTGGTTTTCATGTACACCTTGTGGTTCTCCACAATCAAATCCGGACCTTCGACCAGCTCGATCCCCATCAGGCGGGATAAGGTTGTATGTTCGAAATATGCCGAATTGAAACTTCCCGGACTAAGCAGCACAATAGTTGGCTTAGCCTTTGGCCGGGGAGATAAGGCCACCAAATTATTATACAGAACATTCGGATATTCCGTTACCGACCTCACCTTGCATTCCGGCAAGAGATCCGGAAACAGCCGCTTCGTGATCTCCCTGTTCTCGAGCATATAACTAACCCCCGAAGGCGTTCGGACATTATCTTCCAAAATATAATACGTCCCGTCGTGATCTCGAATAAGATCTATACCAGCGATATGTATGTACAGATCGTGCGGAACCTTAAGATTTACCATCTCCCGTAAAAAATGCGGGCAAGAGTAGATTATATCTATGGGCACCACACCATCTTTTATGATGAACTGATCGCTGTATACATCTTTCAAAAAGAGATTGAGTGCAGTTACCCGCTGCTTGATACCCTCCGAAATCAAATCCCATTCCTGAGAAGAAATTATTCTTGGAATAATATCAAAGGGAAAGATCTTCTCTACCCCCTCACCGCTGTTGTAGACCGTGAACGTGATACCCTGGTTCATGAACAGCATTTTAGATAGTTCCTCCTTTTTATTCAGCTCATCGGAGGTCTCATCATTCAGGCAACTCATTAGCCGGCTGTACTCTGTCCTAACGGCTTTATCTTCATCAAACATCTCATCCCAGGTATGGAGAGGCATATTATAAAACG
Organism: Pedobacter deserti; assembly: GCF_024436415.1. GTDB lineage: Bacteria > Bacteroidota > Bacteroidia > Sphingobacteriales > Sphingobacteriaceae > Pedobacter > Pedobacter faecalis. The sequence continues at coordinate 234,381 of NZ_JAFMZQ010000001.1, forward strand.
CTGAAAAGTCGTTTTTGTCCATTTTTAATATAATTTTGGGTAGTTAGAACACCGGCATACTGTGGCAGAACAGAAACAAACCTGGATTACACTGGGAATTTATAAATATTACTGAACTTTATCACGAGATTATTCTTATTTTTTTAATTACCAACAAAAAATCGGACAATAAAGTTCAAAAACACCAACTAAAATCGAAAAATTTAAGCATGACATACTGTTTAGGCATCAAAGTTAAAGAAGGATTAGTGGCAATTGCGGATACAAGGGTGACTTCAGGCACTGAAACTACGGAAAAGAAAAAAATTTATCTCCAGCAGGGTGATCATCATTCGCTTTTTATTATGACCAGTGGCCTTCGGTCCATTCGGGATAAAGCGGTTGTGTATTTTCAGGAATTGATGAATGAGGGTACGGCATACAACCGCTTGTACAAGGCCGTGAACGCGTTCGGCGCACAGGTTAAACGGGTGGCCGACGAGGATAAGGAGTCACTGGAGAAATCCGGGTTCAAGTTTAACCTGCACACCATTATTGGCGGACAATTGAAGGACGACGAGGAGCACAAGCTCTTTCTTTTATATCCGGAGGGAAACTGGGTAGAACTGGGTGACGGGGCACCGTTCGTCATCATTGGCAATTCCGGGCACGGAAAAGCCATTTTAAACCGCACGCTGACAGATTCCTCCAGCTTACATCTTGCCCTAAAAGCCGGGTTCCTATCTTTCGACTCCACGCGGGCAAGTGCCAACGATGTAGAATTTCCTATAGATGTGGTTCTATATCATAGGGGGAGTTTCGGCATGATCGAACATAGGTACGCAAAAGAGGACCTTGCACACATCTCGGCGCAGTGGGCGGAAGAATTAAGAGCTGCGTTGATTAATATTCCAAACGATTGGATGGACGATGCGTTTAATAAAGCACCGGTACCTAATAATCTATAAAAGATGAAGTTCGAAATATCGACGAGGTTAACATACGAAGCACGGTCTTCGTCGACGCTGATCTTAAACATCCAGCCTTTTCAGTCACCCGGGCAATTTGTTACGAATGAGCACCTTGAGTTAAGCGCCGGACTTACCTTTCAGGATTGGCTCTCGCCTATTGGGGAAAAAAGAATTAAGGTCATCAGTATTCCCGAGCCGGGCAAAATAGAAATAAGCTACCAGGCATCTGTCGAAAGGAATATTCAGGTTGTTGATGCTGAGCGACTGACGGACATACCCATCGAGCGCTTACCTGCCGCTGTTCTGCCATATCTCAATCCAAGTCGCTATTGCCAATCTGATAAGCTCTATAAATTTGCCCGACACAATTTTAAGAAACATTCCCATGCTTATGATAAAGTGCAGGCCGTATGCGAATGGATTTACACGAATGTGGAATATGCCGGCGGTTTTACTACACCGCAGACTTCTGCATTTGATACCATTACCGACCAACATGGCGTTTGCCGCGACTTCGCTCATTTGGGGGTTGCGCTGTGCAGGGCATTAACAATACCCGCCAGATACCTCACTTGTTATGCTTATGAGCTTCGCCCGCCCGATTTCCATGCCTGCTTTGAAGTATTTTTAGGTGGGCAGTGGATCATTGCCGATGCCACGCGATTAGTCGCCCTAAACAAAATAGTCAAAATCGCCACAGGCTTGGATGCGGCTGAGACGGCGTTTGCCAGCATTTTCGGAAACCTCCGGTTTACGAGCATGAAAGTAGAATTCGAACCGGCGACATCAACAGGCGAAGAGCCCGAGGAAGCGGCACTGGAAGGTAAAGGGGTGAATTTATATTGACGTAACCGGTAGACATGAAATAAATACAAAAGATTAATTTAAATTCTAACAACGAAATTTTGTGTTCTAATTACAATGCATTAAATTTGCGAAAACAAACCGAAAGATGTTAGAAGTAGAAAAAAGAATAACCGCTCTGGAAGAATCAGTTTCAACATTATTAAAGCACATCAAAGACATCAATTTCGCTGTTGCGAGTGGCTTTGAAAAAGTGGATAAAAATTTCGAGACCGTTATTGAAGATATCAAAGCGATAAGAGGCAGGTCACGCGCAAGTCTCGAAACAGTAGAAGTTAAACTGGAAGATCTAACAGCAGAAATCAAAAAAATAAATGATGTATCCGGATATGATGATATTTTCGCAAATAACAAAGGACTAAAAATCGTATCAGGCAGGTAGTTGAGAGCCGGCTGCGTAAAAACTCCTTACTGTTTCCTCCATTTTTGGCTAAATCTCAAATCTCCTATTTGCCGGTAGACTTCACGCAGTCCACAAGTTCCGACCATCCCATAATCTTCAATTTCTTTTACCTGCCCATTGTTATAGGTAATTCTTAGTGTGGAAGTTGGATCGTCGGTCCAGTTCACCCAATAACTGTCTTCCAGAATGGGAAAGTCGATATAATTCAGCAAGTTGATGAGCGCATTATAAGATCCCTTATCAATTTGCCCCATATATTCCCCATCTTCGATTTTCAAACTCCGTTTTCCGATATTATGGTACTTCGCATCAAAAGTTACTCTTCGTTTTTTAGTTATTACAAGCTTGAACACAGGATTTAACCACGGGGAAGATTCATCGAATTCGATTTTCTCAATGTTGTACCGCTTCGGATGTTCATTGAGTTCTATAAAAGCTCCGCTTTTGTAAACTAAAGTCGTCTTGGTAAGTGTCCCGCTTCCCTCAATAATTAAGCCTTGTCTGAATTTGTAATCGTAGTATTCAATCTGATTGCCATTCACTATCCTTGCGAATACACATTTCCCATAAGAACGACGCGGCATGCCATGCAATTTCAGAGAGTCATTCCCCAAATTCATCACGATAAAAATCCTCACATCTCCTGAACCACCAGTAACCAGCATGTCTGTAAGACCATTGTTATCAAAGTCTGCCTTATAATACGCTTTCGTGATGTTTAATGAATCCGCAACGCATTTACAGGAAACGGAATCACCCATTTGCTCTTTAAACTCAGCGATAGCTTTTATTTGAAAATTCTGATAGAAACGACCAAACGAATGCATAAGCGTTTCGACATCAGCATCTGAACTGATACTGTCGATATTTCGGGTTTGGCCAAAAGCAAGTTGAGCAAACAACAGGAACAGACAGAAAAATATTTTATCCTGCGGCATAATCTTTTTATGTCATGATGCTAAACACAGTGAAAATGCATAAACCCCTCAATCCCTAACCTTCAGCCTGCCATACCCATAAGCACACAAGAGCAGCACGAAGAATATCCCAACCCATAACCAGAGGTAACCAGCATGCTTCGCAATGTAGAAACCTGCAAAAGGACCTGATACCTGCGCTACCGACCAGCTCAGCGTATAGCCGGCAGAGTACAACCCCCGGTTTTCCGGCGTGCTGCGGCTTATCACCATGGTATTGATAAAAGGGAGAACGAGCATCTCCCCAAAAGTGAAGACAGTAATGGAAAGTAAAGCCAAAGCCAGGTAAAAAGTCACGGGTAAACTAAGCAGCAGATAGGCAAATGCAAAGAACACCGTACCGATGGTAATATAAAACAAAGACGGTCGTCGATGCTCAAGCCTGTTAATGAGTACCATCTCAAAAATAGCGATCAGCAAACCGTTCAGGCCAAGGATAACACCAATCACCGACTCGCTTAGCTGCCACTGCTCCTTAAAGAATACCGGAACCACCCTGAACATGATGAACACACAGGTCACGAATGCCGTCGTCATCAGGATAAACTTCACGTAGAACACATCCTGCCAGGGTTTCTTACCAGAGCCTTCTTTCACCGCCCCGCCCCGATCAGTTCGGTTCACCTGGGTCTTCGGCAAAAACAACCATATGGAAAGGCCAACAAGAATATATACACCTCCCTCCACCACAAAGAGCATTTTGTAATTAAAAGACGCAATTATTCCAGCAATACTAATCCCGATAGACCAGCCAATGTTGGTCGCCAGCCTGTTTAAAGAATACGAACGCGTGGTAGTACCCGCCTTCGCATAACTCGCAATTGCGGTAAAATTGGCCGGCCGGAAAGCGTCTGCAAAAAAACTGATAACTACAGTCAACACACAAAGCGCCGGAAAATCTGTAACAGCCGGAAATACGATAAACATACAACCAGCGATGATCGAAGGGAATATCTGAACCGGCCTGAAACCCACAAGATCGGTCAGCTTACCGCCCGCAATCGTTCCGAGGATAGACCCGCAGCCAAACAACGTTATGATGAGTCCTGCCTCGACTTCAGAACGCTTCAAGCTTTGTGTAATATACAAGCCCATAAATGGAACCGCCATCGTACCAAACCTGTTCAGCATCATTACCATGCTCAACAGCCAGGTCTCCCGGCTTAGTCCGCCAAAAGAGGATTTATAGGTATAGGCCAGTCGCCTTAACATGGTTTGAAATTAAGGTCGCAAATATAGCAGATTAAGCGGGCCGCGGAGCATTAAATGGCAAGCGATCTTACACAGGCTTTTCACACACGATATACCAAAACCTCTGCTGAGGCCTTCCATCTGTAGCCTTAGCAGGCTCCTTGATCTCCTTTGCATCAACCAGTCCAGCATCACCAAATTCCGCTCTTATGGAATCAGCATCGTAAAAGAATAAACGAACGCCATACTGCATTTCGAAAGTATCTTTGCCAATTTCCCTGCCTTGTCCGTACCTGAAATCTTCTTTGGAGAGCGACACGAAAACCATGTAGCCACCGGGTTTTAATTGCGCATAACAGTCGGAAATTAACTTTATTCTATCCTCGTTATTTAGTAAATGAAGCAAGGCATAACAAAATATCCCATCATACAACTCATCATCAAAAGGCATCGCACTTACCGATCCATGACATATCCTTACGCTGTCGCCAAATTCGCGCTTAGCAATACCGATGGCTGTTTCGGAAATCTCAATACCGGTTACCTCAAACCCTCTATCCATGAATACCTTCGCATTCCTACCATACCCAAACCCAGGGATCAGTACCTTTCTTAATTCGTTCTTGTTAAATAGCTCTACTGCCGAAAGCGCTGAGTCTGCCGCCTCCCAGCCCCACATTTCCTGTTTATCCTTAAAACTGGCTTCCCAAAATTCTGTCATTTATACTACTTTTGCTTATTTGCAATACTGTTGCATTATGCAAATATAGTATAATACTAGTAATTGATCTTCCCGTAATCCCCATTGTAATAATCCCGGTAGGCATGAGCGATCTCCAGTTTGGAATTCATCACAAACGGACCCTCCGCGAAGATCGGCTCGAGGTACGGTTCACCGCCAAATAAGATGAAGTCGCAAGCGTCCTCATTGTCGTTTTGCAGTTCAATCGTTCCGGCAGTCCGGTCATATTCTATGAAATCACCTGCGTTGAACTTCTCGTCGTTGATGCTTGCAGGAGAAACCGGCAAATATACAGCGACCTCAGTTTTTTCTTGAAATCCGATCGTAAAGCCGGAACCAGGTGCCAGGCGGACATGATAGAGAAACTGTTCCGAATAGTTCGGTATGGCCGATTCCAGTTCTTCATAAGAACCGGCGATCACCTTAATCCAGCTCTTCCCATCCGCCAGCATCTTGAACGGAACCCGGTCGCCTTCGATAGCCATACCCGGCTTTTCGGCTTTTATTTTAGCAGGCAGGTTAATCCAGAATTGAAACGCATGGATCAGCTTGGCACCCGTTTGGGAGTCATAGTTCAACGTTTCATCGTGGATGATACCATTACCGGCATTCATCCATTGCACACCGCCCGAATGGACCATGGCATAGTTGCCGGCGCTATCAAAATGCTCATCCTCGCCGTCGAGGATATAAGTCAGCGTAGCGATGCCCCGATGCGGATGCGCGCCGGTCCCCTCCTCATTAACCCTGGTCTGGGCCTGTGGAACAATGTGATCCAAAAAGACAAAAGGACCCACCGCATCAGCATATCTGTTGGCAAGTATCCGGTATATCTGCAGGTCGCCAATGTCGGCTCTACGACCCTGCGTTGAAAAACTGCTTTTCTTTTTCATATTTTGATCGCTCTATAGTCAATGATACCCAAATTTCAGACTTCTTATAAACCTGAACGATGATATTTGTCAGGAAAAGATGTAGACATTTGTCTACCATCAAGGCAACGGCAACAATACGTTTTTAGTTTATATTTGTTGCACCATGCACGACGCTTTTTTTAACTATCTGAAGCAATTCAGTCAGGCGCCGCTCTTAGAGGAAGAGAAGGCCTTGATCAAACAAACATTCGTTCCTGCGAAACTAAGGAAAAAGCAATTTCTGCTACAGGCAGGCGACGTATGTAAGCATTATGCCTTTATCGTTAAAGGTGCAATGCGTATGTATTCGGTAGATGATAAGGGCATCGAACATATTGTAAGACTTGGTATAGAAGAATGGTGGATGGGCGACCGGGAAAGTTTCGTGATGCGAACACCAATTCTGTACCACATCGATGCCCTGGAGCACTGCGACCTGCTGTCATCACCAAACAGGGAACTGTTGAATTACAGAACAAAGTTCCGGCTTTTTGCGAAATGAAATATCAGCTTGACGAGCGCAACCAAATGGCCAACCACCGGCGCCTTACCTCTGCACTGAGCTCTACAGCAGGTAAGCGTTATACCGATTTCGTGACGTGCTATCCCGAACTTTGCGAACGCTTCCCGCAGCACATCATCGCCTCCTATCTGGGCATAAATAAAGACACGTTAAGCAGGGTAAAACGCCAGCATAACCTAAGTAAATAAACCAATGCACGAAGAACTATTTCTCATACTCGGACTCCTGTTTATCGTGATGCTGCTGGTCATGCTGGCCCAGAAGCTGCGCATCGCATATCCGATTTTTTTGGTACTGGCCGGATTGGGCATCGGATTTATCCCCGGGATACCTGTGCTCAAACTCGATCCTGAAGTCATTTTTCTCCTGTTCCTGCCTCCCTTGCTGTACGAAGCGGCCTGGTATACGTCGTGGAAAGACTTTAAGCGCTGGAAAGGCACTATCGCTTTACTGGCTTTCGGACTGGTATTCTTCACTTCGCTGGTGGTGGCCTATGCGGCTACGTCAATTATCCCCGGCTTTACGCTGGCGCTCGGGTTTCTGCTGGGCGGCATCATATCGCCTCCCGACGCGGTAGCCGCTACTACGGTCTTAAAAGGACTCAAAGTTCCCAATCGTACCATCACCATCCTGGAAGGAGAGAGTTTAGTGAACGACGCCTCTTCACTTATCGTATTCCGTTTCGCGCTGGCAGCCATCCTTACAGGAGCCTTTTCCATGCAGGTAGCCGTCGGACAGTTCTTCATGGTCGCAGGCATGGGCGTTGTAGTTGGCCTGGCGGTGGCACACGTCATGTATGCCATTCATCGCTTTCTGCCAACCTCAGCTGCTATTGATGCTACGCTGACTGTAATGACTCCTTACATACTTTTCCTGGCGGCGGAACATTTCCACTATTCGGGAGTTATGGCCGTAGTGAGCGGCGGACTTTTCATGTCGTTCCGCGCACACGAGATATTCAAAACAGGTAGCACCCGGGTCAATATGGTCAGCGTATGGCATACCCTCATTTTTGTCATGAACACGCTGGTATTCATCCTCATTGGGCTCGACCTGCCCGAAATTGTTCATGGACTGGGCTCCGTATCCATGCTGCAGGCCATTGAGTACGGGGTTTTGATCAGCGTCATCGCCATCATTATCCGGCTGCTATGGGTTTACGCTACGGCTCACGTTCCGCGCTGGTTCAGCAAAAAGCTGCGCTCCGAACAATCCGTAGGCTGGAAAAACCCACTTATCATTGGCTGGGCAGGCATGCGCGGCGTTGTGTCACTGGCAACAGCCTTATCCATTCCGCTGTACATGAACGATGGGAGTGCTTTTCCGCACCGCGACCTGATCATCTTTATCACCTTCGTGGTTATTTTCATCACCCTTGTTTTCCAGGGACTGACCCTGCCTTTTGTAATCAAGCTGACCAGGATACAAGAAATAGACCCAATACTTCCGCCACATGAGCAGCAATCGCTGATCAGGCTCCGACTCGATACCGTAGCACTCGAACACTTAAACACGCACTATGCTTCGGCAAGCGGAAATAGCCTGCTAAGGGCTTACATCGAAAAGCTGAAACACGATATGGAAGGGCATCAGCAGTTCCTAAGCTCAAGTGAGGCATGCACTAACCGGGCCTCCGAAACGGCAGAATTTCAGCAAATCATGTCCGATATCCATGACCATCAGCGCAAGGAACTGTTTAACATGAGAAAGGAAAAAACATTCACGGATGAAGCGATACGGAAAGCAGAACACCTGATAGACCTCAATGATCTGCGCATATCGGATAGTGTGGCGTGATAAATAAAGGCAAGGAAATCTACATTGAATAACTACTCGACCTTAGCAACAGTTACCGGCAGCGAGAACGCAAATTCCCGCTCGCGCTGAGGTTTTATCCAACCCTGATCTTTGCTCATAGCAATAACGAGGGTCGTCTTATCTCTAATCAACATATCTATTGCAGTGGCTGTACCATGCTTATCATCAGTATAAAACTGAAGCGTTTCCGGCTTATGAGATAATCGATTTCCCACCATCCTCTCAGTCTTCGAGCTTCTTGCGATCAGTGTGCCTTCCCGAAACACCTGATATGTGGCGATCAAAGCCTGAATTTTGATTTTCCTTTCGCCTGCATTAACCCGAATGTCGTCAACCTTCAGGTTTAAAATTAGTGTAGTTCCATCCTGTTCGCTCCGGTATGTTCCGGCTAAGTCTTTAAGGCTGTGATCCACCAGATATATATCACCAGTCAAGTGCGACTGATCGATGTTGTTAATATCAATTACCTTTATCTTTGTCTGCTCTTGTCCAAAGGATGATATTGAGAATATCGTGAATGCTGCTGCGAAGAGTAAAAAGCGTTTATTCATGGGATCTGTTTTGGCCGTTACGCAAGTTAATATAGTGAAATTATAGGACCTAGCAGAATAAGCGATTTATTCATAAATTGTCAATCAAAGAAAAGCAATATGAATATATTCAATTTCACCTCGGATAGTCAGTCATGACCAAAAGACTCGTCATCTTATATTCGATTTATTGCCTATCGTTGGCTTCATGCTCGAGAAAACCCAGCGTTAGATTCATTGATCTTGATCCAAAAGTCGACAGATTTGTTCTTGCAGCAAAGCAGGATACCGTAAAAGTTGCAACGTTTCCGATTTGCGATTTTGTTGGTACCGCCGATTGGGATCAATTTATCGTGATAGGGCCGTATGTATCGGAAAGTTTAGTGGACAGCTTAAATATCGATAACGCCGCAGCCATCAAAGAGGAGTTGAGCGAAATCCGATATAACGACGGTAAAGCTGTAGTACTTTTCGTCAAAGTCGACATAGTAAAGGTCTTGGCAACTTTATCGAGGGACAAGGCGGATGTCGTCAGCCTAATAAGCCAAGCAGATAATAACGAAACTTCGATTCCTATTTTTGATCGAAAAATCTGCGATCGCCTAATCTGGAAGGCGAACGGCAGTGTTGTATTTACAAGCAATTAAGTATGACAACATGAACAGAAAAATCTTATTATTTATCGGAACTGTATTAAGCCTCATCCATGTTTCAGCCTCTTCTCAGGAACTTAAAAGTAAAGAAATCAAATCTTTGATCGATAGTACTATCTTGATCATGAAAAAGAATTCGATAAATTCAAATCAGGTCGATTGGGTCGATGTCAGGGAGAATGCTTTACTTAAAGCACGCAATCTATCAAATGCGTACGAGCTCGGCGATGTCATGCGATACCTGTTAAGATCTGTAAATGATTTTCACGGGGCATTTTTTTACCGCGACAGTGTTTTCAGATATAGTAAAAAAGATCCCGTAATCTCTGACAGCATAAGGAATGAATGGAAAAAAAAGTCCGGTGTAAGGGCAAAAATATTGGAAGATAATATTGGGTACTTAAGGGTTCCTTCCATGCCTGGTCAGTCGAAACACAAGTTTGATTCGCTTGCGCAAAGCCTCAGTGACAGTCTTTGTTTCTTATTGAAAAGGAACCCTAAAGGAATCATTCTCGATCTGAGAACCAACGGTGGCGGGGCATTATATCCTATGGTGTTAGGTCTGGAGCCACTACTGGGTCGGGAATACATAGGATCGTTTCAAACGAAAGTAGAGTCCAAATGGCTATTGCAGGACCATAATTTTTACATAGATACATCCAAGTTAGCGAGTATACTTCCTAAATGTTCAACTGATGCCTCAACTTTACCCGTGGTGATACTTACCAGCCACGCAACTGGTAGCTCTGGAGAGTTCCTGATTATGGCGTTCAAAGGCAGGCATCACACCGTCACGTTAGGAGAGACTACCGCCGGTTATGTGACGGTTAACGATGGTTTTAAAGTAAACAATGATGCATTTATGAATCTGTCGGTTGGATACGGAAAGGATCGAAACGGAAACACTTATACTAGAGCACTGGACCCTGACATTTCAATTTCCGGTCCGGATAATTTTAACGACCTACAGCACGACAAGAAAATTATCGCTGCGTCTGGCTGGCTTAAATCTGGTATAAAACGATGAAAACTATCCTGAAAGCTTCAGGTTGTCCAAGGATGCTAATGATCGGATATAATTATGCTTACGCTCACAAAGATTTAGGCTGTAATGTACAGTGAACCATACAGACAGTACGCTTTTATTATGGCGTAGAGTATTGGCAGTAGTATAAAAAACAGAACGACCGCAAACCCTATGAACTTAGCCTTACGAGAATTAAGATACTCATCTGCCTTAAATTGCTCGTAGATCGCTCTATGTGTATTCCGCCAAAAGAATCTGAAATACGTGATCAGCATGGCCGCAATGAAGATAGAGTGAAAAATAAGTTGACCTTTGCTGCAACCGAGCCAGGAAATCATCTCTTTTCCCTCGTCTTTCTCATAAAAGAACATAAAATGAGCGGTCAGAAAAAGTGAAAAGACTACTGCACAAAATATTCCACCTACCGTAAGCGCCGGGATATCGCGTTTGTAATTGCCATGTTTGTAATAGCTGTTATATACAATGTAGAATAATTTGTTGACCATATCACAAAATACAAGAATTATCCCGCCATAAAAAGTAAAGTTTACTTGACATTATGAAATATGTATTTTACATTTGGTAAAACAAATATGATATGATATGAAAAATCAATTTCTATTACCCGCAAAGTTTAAATCTATAGGCTGGATTGGCTTCCTGTGTTTTTTAGCGCTTTCCATCGCAACGGAGTGGTACGGGTTTCAAATTCCGGGGTTTCAGATATATTATTCGGAAGACAAAATGTTCGCCGATTATAACCTCACTAACGAGTTCGCATTTGCCGGGATTATTGTGTCTCTGTTGATGATCTCACTTGCCAGGCAAGAGCGTGAAGATGAACTTATCAGAAAAATAAGATTAGAGTCCTGGCAATGGGCGGCTATTGTAAATTATGTTATCGTATTGGTCGTAATTTTTGCCACCTATGGTTTAGGATTCTTATCTATTATGACCTACAACGTAATCACCACTTTAATTGTCTTCATTGCAAGGTTTTACTATTGCTTGTATATCTTGAACAGAAATCTTGTCAAAGAAATCTAAACCTCTTTAATGAAAAATACGATAAGAATTCAACGGGCAATAAAGAACATCACCCAGGCCGAACTTGCAGACCTGGTGCAGGTATCGCGGCAAACGATCAATACATTGGAATCGGGCAAGTATATTCCGTCTACAGTACTTGCTTTAAAGATAGCTGCGGTGTTTGGGGTGGCGGTAGAAGAAGTTTTTCAACTGGAAGACGGCGATTGATTGATTAGTCTGTCAGTGTATCTAAGTGTCCTTGTAGTTTATTTATATCCTTCCAAAAAGCCTTCTTGTTTGCTCTTTCACTGAAATAAATGATTGGGAAAAAACCCGTCTGAAAAAAAAACTCCTATCAGCATAGGCAAGGATATTGCAGTTATCCAGTTCACTTTCGCTCTGAACATGACAAGCAAATTCATGTAAGCGTTCTTTGAAGATTTCTGAATCTCAATTTTATCTGCAGTGTTCGATGGTAAGTAGCTTCGAGACTAGTATTAAGCTATAACAAGACTAGACATTACTGCCCCCAAGCAGGAGCCTGATGGCAGACTAATTGGAGAATAATCACAGGCTTCTTCGCAAAAACGGGTACCTTTTGTGGATTAGTCCCGAACAAATCTGCCATTAATCTGCCATTTGGTGGACACCAGGTAGCATCTTGTACCCTATTTGGTATAATCATGAAATCATTCCGCTTGCAGCATCACTCATCAGCCCAATATACCTGCTCGAATATTCGCAGTTTAGCTACTAAGGACTATTGATTGACCGTGAATTTGCATTGCGGATAGTTGCTACATCCGAAAAACCTACCGAACCTTCCTTGTCGAGCGGTCAACGCACCGCCGCACTGTGGGCATTTGCCGTGTTGTATTGATTTGTCTCTTTCCTTAATGCGTTTTCTAATTCCTTTGATATGAGTGGCGCGGTCATACGTTCCACTTAAGTTAACAGCCGTTAATTTCGCAAAGATGGTTTCCTTTTCAGCCTGCGAAAGCCGGGTCTCTGAAGACTGCTTGATTACACTAGTTAGTTGAGAAGAATAGATTACAAACGCATCTGTCTCGACTTTAATGGCCGACCTATTAGAGAAAACGACTATCGGTACGTAGGTTATGTTTGGGAAATTGTAAAGATGATGTTTTAACGCGGCAATGTGCGCCTGGTTTTGCCTTAGCGGGTTATATAGTTTCTCCTTGCGCTTATAAATAACCTGCATCCAGTACTCGGAGTGCTCGTTTCCGACAATCCAGCCCTTCACATTTTTGGTCTCAATGACAAAAACTCCGAAGTCAGAAATTACCACGTGGTCGATCTGAGAGGTCCGACCATTCACTTCCAGGACCAGATTGTTAATTACTTTGTATTTATATCGGCTTAAGCCATTCAGGCGCAAAGCTATTTTCCGCTCTCCAAGCGCTCCTTTGATACGCGGTTTAAATATTCTGTACAAGCCTGCAAGAATGAAAGCCATCCCGAGCGGCCAGTACTGCTGTATAATGGCATAAACATCTATCAATTTATTCCTCAAAATAATCGCTGTCTATACGCTTAATTTCAAAAGTCTGGATTGTAGACACGCCGAGACTATAATCAATCATGTATTCTGCAAGCTCCTGACCATCGATGAGGATTACTTTTTTTGAGATCGTCTTGACGTACTCACGTGCGGTATTGGCGAAAGTTGATGTTGTAATAAAAATACCTTTGTTCGCTCGCTGGCCCTCCAAGGCTCCCACAAACGATTGTATATCCTCGTGAATGGTCATCTTACTACAAATTGTGACTAAGATAAACTAATATCTGCATATGTTAATAGATTACTACTCTCGCAACAGCTGCTCGATTATGCCGTTGTCGTTTAGCAAGTCTTTTGAAGACGTCGCCGAATATTCTCGTATCTTGCCTTTTTTGTCAACAATCATGTACCGTGGGATGGAATGCACTTGAAACTTTGGAGAAATCTCTTCATAGGTTCCCCGAACATTTACGCCACTGATGCCATACTTATCAATAAGCTTACGCCATGTTGAAATATCTGCATCCAGACAGACATTTACAACGGCAAGGTCTGAATCGTTCGCGAACCGGGCATTGAACGCCGGACGGTGCAGCTCAAATTCTTTTAGGCATGGTGCACAGCTGGTAGCCCAAAAAGTGACATAAATCACTTTCCCCTCGAACGAATCGAAGCCGTACTCCTTTCCGTCGATACTTATCAGTTTCACTTTCGGGATTTTATTGTCAAGCGTCGAGATTACCTGATCTCTGAAACCACGCAATAAGCGTTTAAATTGCGGATCTTTTATATCGGCAAGCGACTTCTCCAAAACGTTTTGAGCTTCTGTGAAGTCGTAATTTTTAAAAGCATCTATGCTAATTGATGTTAGATACCAGTCCCGAATAAACTCGTCTGCTATTTTACTGGATTTCCGATAGTCTATCCAGGGAGCGGCTTTCTTTGCGTCGCCATACTTCCCATACAGAGCGTCGTCCGTTGAATCTCGGATAAAGAATCTGTGCCTCAAGTATGTGCGGTAAAAGTCAGAGTTTTCAACTAATTTCCTGGAGACTATTCCCATAGGATCCTCAGATTCTGACAGTAAATTCGATTTGGTGACTTTGGAGAAACGTAGCTTCTGATAATCCTTAACCTCAGTAGTCTTCATATAAAGCAGGTGACTAAAATACAGGTCAGCATAGTATTTGAACGCGTTGGGACCTAGCACTCCCTGCGATTCGTCAATTCTCTTTGCGTGTCTGTCTAGGTTTTTTTGAAAAGCTCCATATGCAGAATCTTGAGAGATCTGCTTTTCGTTAACGGCTTTAGCTAACATAGCAACATCGTATATCATCTCACCGTTGTAGGTGAAATCAAACCTGTATCTTTTGGAAATTTCGGGCGTAATTCCAGTGAGGGAAATCAGTTTTTGAGAGGATGCGTCGTAATTAAATATGATATGATCACCAGGTTCGATATATAACTGGTAAATTTTATCTGCCAGAACCATCGTCAATGCTTCGTTACCCAAAAGCTTAGACTGGTAATAAAAGGCACCACCAGTATCTGTGGACACTATTTCAATAACATTGGTGTAGGCGCCTATTCTATTAATTGTGAACGTCTTGCCGCCCAGGTTTTGGATTTTACCTTCCAAAATAAAATCTGCTGCCAAAGCAATATTAGATGCAAAGCATATTAAAAGAAGGACAAGGTTAAATTTCAGTTTCATAGAGCAGCATTAATTGCGTTTGAGGTCATTTTATCAAACTTAATAAATTTGCATCGGATTCATCTATTTAAAATCTCGCGAGTGTTGCTGCCTGCCACTTCCAAAAATTCGATATATTAGCCATATGCAAATTATCGCTCACAACACAGACAACATCAACACTGCCGAACTTGTAAGCAGCGATATTCTGATTAATAACCCGGAAGACACGCTTCAACTCATCGTAGATTTGTATTATCAGGACTACGACCGTATTGTGGTTTCAGAAAAAAACATCGCTCCGGAATTTTTTGACTTGAAGACAGGTCTGGCTGGCGAGATATTACAGAAGTTTGTGAACTATAAAATGCGGCTGGTTATTGTTGGAGACTTCGAAAAATATACTTCACAGAGTATGAAAGACTTCATTTTCGAAAGTAATAAAGGAATTCAAATAAATTTTGTCAAATCATTTGATCTATGATCCCTCATTTACACATTGAGCCTGACAGCCCTTCGCCACTCACTGGACTGATCCGTGCCGTTCAGGAATATTACCCGGTGGGCTATCAGATAATGAATGAGCAATTTGAAGGTTTCCAGAAAGTGAAGAATATCGTCGGCGACAAAATAACTCTGCTGATGAATAACACGCTCCCTGAGCATGTTAACAGGCTTACAGATCAACTAAACGACAGCTTCGACGGTCTGGAAGTCTATAATTTTTTTTCTCGTCAGTTTCCCAGTTATACGGGGTCTATTGTTTTGTCTGACACAAAATCGGAGCGTAATGAGCGCACAGTAATGCTTACGTTCAACATTTCACTTCTGACCAATTGCTATACTTTTTTCGTTGAGGAGCACATCAAGTATCGGGATATTGTTCATTACGGCCATCCGGCAAGAACCGTAGCCGTATCTCGCCTGAGCCAGACAAATCGGGAAGCTTTGGATGCTATCGAAAAGCTGGATAACGTCATTTTATCCTGCTTCCCTGATTACATTTTTGCTGATCATTGCCTGTTATTCAATACCCAAGTGAGTGGTGTACCATACTCGGAAGATGGCTGTGGTCCAGACACGAAATTCCCTTTGTACAGGTTTTTATTTGATATGAGCTCTTACCCTGCGGCTCAAGTGTTTCCGTAAGCCTGTCACAGCAGCTCACCCGCGGCCTTCCGGTCAGCTTCTTCTGCTTTCTCAATATCGCCTGCTCGCCGGTACATTAGGGCCATTTTCTTGTACTTAACAGGCACGTTTCCATATTCGGGATACGGATTTTCATCTATCCATGCTTGGTAACATGCGGCGCCAAATCTGTAAATCTCTTGCTGTATATCCAGCTTATCAAACTCTTCTTCAATCAATGCTGCGAATGTCAAATACGAAGGATCTTCACGCTCATAAGCTAGAACTTCTCGGGCAAAGTCGATGGCCCTCTGCTGATCGGTCTCTAATAATGCCGAAAACCTGAATGAGGCAAAATTCCCATAATATTTCAGCGTTGGTATGTGTTTCACCATTTCATCCAGGATCATCAATATGGAATCGGGAGTGGTCCTGACCTGCTTATAGGTATTACCCGGTATATCGACTTCCACACGGTCGGTTCTTCTAAGAAATTCGGCTATGGATACAGAATTCAGTTGCCGCAGATATCGTTGGTCGGTCAGCTTAATCCTTGCAAGTTCAGGGCTCCAGGTTTTGTTTAAAATTTTGGTAAGCACACTGTCCAGGTATTTAGGGTGACCAATCCAGTCGAGCCTGCCATCGTTCACGATAAAGATCGTCGGTATTCCATAGGTTCCCGAGGTATCCAGCCAGTTTTTCGACATAAACTTACCCTCTTCTATACCCACATGGAAGTTCATTTTATCACCCATCGTGTCTACGAGCTTCTTTATGTCTGCGATGGGGACATCCTCCTTTTCGTAGACGTCAATAGCCAGAAACGTCGCCTTGTCTTTATACTTCTCTGCCAGTTTTGATGTGTGGGGCATGGTAACCTTACAGGGTACGCACCAGGTGGCCCAAAAATCGATTACATAAATCTTCTCCTTTTCAAAGGCGGTAACAGGAGTGCCCTTTATCCAATGCTTAACCTTAATTGCAGGTGCGGGGTCGCCTATATTGAGATGATAAGTTGGAAGGACCTGGGCGACGGCAACGGTTGCCCAAAGCATCCAAAAAGAGAAGAGCAGTCCAGTTTTCATAGAGACCTTATTGGCTTAGTTTTGTGCGTAGCTGTACTTACACAAGATAAGAAATATTTCAAGAATCCGAGCTTAATAGTTTCCGCCTACCTGAGATTGAAAATAATTGTATAGACTTGCTTTAATTTCTTAGTAAATTTAAACTTGGGATGTTCATCAGGTATTTATGCAAGTTGGGGATTTAGCTGCTGTTTTTGACCGCTATTACGATAGGCTGGTTTATTTCTGCTATAAAATTGTGGCAGATAAGGAGCAGGCCCGGGATATTGCGCAGGATGCCTTTTTGAAATACTGGCAGCAGGCAAATTCGGTAGCGGAGAATGAGACTGCCATCAAGAATTTCCTTTACAGCACGGTCCATAACGCGGCTCTTAACGTCATCAGGCACGGCAAGGTGGTGGATAAGCATCTGGAGCGACAGGACAAGGAGGAGCCGCGCGAGCCTGATGTTATGGAGGCGATGATCAGCGCAGAGGTTATCGCGGAAATTCACTGCGCTATTGAATCGCTGCCGGAACAGTATAGGCAGATTTCCAGAATGAGCTATTTCGAGGGCAAAAAGAACCAGGAGATTGCAGACGAGCTGTGCATGTCGGTAAACACCGTAAAAAAACAAAAACAGAAGGCTTTGGAGCTTTTGAGGTTGAAACTGAGACCGGAAATGTTCGCCTTGTTCCTATGTGTTTTTAAATAATTCTTCATTTCGTTATCCACTTTTATTTTTTGGGTGTCTTTATTGTAAAGCGACCAAAAAATGGAGAACTACAGCAAATACTACGCTTACGGGCAACTGATCTTGAGGCATTTGAAGGGGGAGCTTGATCTGGCGGAACAAGCTGAACTTGATCGGTGGCTGAATGAGGACTCCAGGAACCGGGAGATTTTTGAACGCTTGACGGAGGAAGACTGTGTATCGGCAGAGCTGGAACTGTTTGCGGGCAGTGATAAGGAGGCGGCCAGACGGGCATTGATTTCCAGGCTTGTTCCGGCCAAATCGGTTCGCCTGTGGCCCCGCATCGCTGTTGCTGCGGCATCGGTTATTGCTATTATCGGCTTGGTGCTGTTTTTTAATGCGCCGGATTCTTCGGACATCAAGGGGAAGCAACTTTCAAAATATGACGGCATACATCCTGGTGAAAACCGCGCAACGCTTACACTGTCAAACGGCAAGACCATAGCTTTGAACAGCAGCAAGACCGGTGTTTTGGTCGACGCCACTACAATAACCTATGCAGACGGCTCGGAGCTTGACGGTCTGGCAGCCCGGGAAGCGGATGCTGCGACGATGGTGTCGACGCCTCGCGGCGGAACCTATCAGGTGATCCTGCCCGATGGTTCGAAAGTCTGGCTGAACGCTTCTTCTTCACTCAAATTCCCTGCTAGTTTCGCAAATACACAGCAAAGGGAGATTTATCTGCAGGGCGAGGGCTATTTTGAGGTTGCCAAAGACAAGAGCCGGCCGTTTGTTGTACACGCGGCCGGGCAGGTGGTAAGGGTGCTCGGGACACATTTTAACCTTAACGCTTATGGCGACGAGCCTGTTGTGAAGACGACCTTGCTGGAGGGCTCTGTTGTAATTGTGCCGGATAAGACCATAGACGATACGGAGTCTGCCTTACTAAAGCCAGGGCAGCAGGCGGTGTTTAAGGCCGGGCAGCTCAAAATCTCTGATGCAGATACGGAACAGGCGGTGGCATGGAAAAATGGATTTTTCATATTTAAGAACCAGACCTTACCGGAAATCATGAAGGAGGTTGCCCGCTGGTACGATATAGAGGTGAGATATGAGGGTTACAAGAGCAATCTGACCTTCAGCGGCACCTTGCCCAGAAACACGGACATCTCGGCTATATTCCGGATGCTGAATGCCACGGAAAACATCAGGCTTGAGGTTCGCGGCAAGGTCATCACCATCTACGAATCAAACTAAAATAAACAACTAACAGAATACTTAACCAACCAAACCAAAAACTATGAAACAGATCTACAGCAATCATTGCCGCGGCTAAAGGTTAGGCGTAAAAAAACCGGGAGTGTGCAACCACTTCCGGCTCTTCGGCTTAATCATTAAATGAATTAATGAATTTTTCACCATATGATGATGGCTGTTCAGGCAGTCATATGGCGAAGCAACCTAAACAAATGTATGAAATTTTATGCTAGAAAATCATGCAGGTCGCGGACCTGTATGCCTCAAATTTTGCGCGTGATGAAACTAACCGTTGTACTGTTAACCGCAGTAATACTGCATGTTAGCGCAAGCAGTAAGGCCCAGCGGGTAACGCTGAATTTAAAGAATGCGCAGCTTAGCCAGGTCTTTAAGGAAATTATGACCCAGACTGGCTATGGTTTCTTTTATACCGATGTGCTGATCGAAAAGACGAAACCGGTGACGGTTATAGGGCGCAACCTTGATGTAAGATCGGTGCTTCAGCAGGTGCTGAAAAATCAGTCGCTGAACTTCAGCATCGATGACAAGATCATCGTGATTAGAAAAGGCCAGCAAACACCGCTGGTGCAGAAACCGGCAGCCCCTATTGTGGTGGGCAGGGTAACCGACAAATATGCTGTGCCGCTTGCAGGGGTTACCGTTACCGTGAAAGACACGCGACTCAATACGGCGACTAACAAAGACGGTATTTTTGTGATCAGCCCACCTCAGGAATCCAGCATCCTTGTGTTTACCTACGTAGGTTATAAAACCCTGGAGATCGCGGCAAACGACCCTAAAGTAAAAGCCATTGTGATGATGGAAGATATTGCGGATCTGGATCAGGTGCAGGTGCTGGGCTACAGTACCACCACAAAAAGACTGAATACCGGAAGTACGACAACGATCAGGGCAGAAGAGCTTCAAAAAAACCCGGTCCCGAATGTGCTCCAGGCGCTTGCCTACCGCGTGCCCGGCTTGTCGGTAAACCAGACCACCGGTGTGCACGATGGTGGATTTAAGGTACGGGTAAGGGGTATTAACGGTTTTAATGCAGTCGATCCTCTGTATATCATCGACGGTGTGCCTTACCCCGCGGGCGGAAATAATGGCAACAATGTGGGCCTGATTGGCGGTCTGCCTGTGCTGGGTGAAATCAACCTGAGCAGAAACGGGACGTCTGGCACAGGAATGACCGTTGGTGGAAACGCCATGAATTACATCAACATGAACGACATTGAGAGTATTGATGTGTTAAAAGACGCGGCTTCTACCTCGGTATATGGCTCAAGCGGTGCATATGGTGTCATCCTCATCACCACCAAAAGGGCCAAGGGTGGTAAACCACGTTTGGATATAAACCTGAACAGGGGTATTGAGGTAAGGGGAACACGCCTGGATCTACTGAATACGGCCGATTATCTGGCAATGCGGCGTGAGGCGCTTAGAAACGATGGCTTGTCGCCGACCGCTGTTGACGTGGACATCAATGGTACGTATCCCGAAGACCGCTACACGAACTTTCAGAAGGAGCTGCAAGGTCGTGCCGCAGCGTCCAATAGGGTAAGCGCCAGTTATTCGGGCGGTGCAAACGGCACCAACTACCTGATATCGGGTACATATAACTCCTATGAGGACATACAAACTTCGAAGGGCGGCATCAACGAAGGGACGGTGCGCATGAATCTGAACTCGGTGACTCCCGATAATAAGTTTAGTGTGAACGTTTCGGCGAGCTATGGATCGAAGATAAACGACATGGTGCATTTTGATTTTTCGGGCGACGGGAATTTCACCAGGGCGCCTAATGGCCCGGCTACAATTCTGCCCGACGGTAGTGTAAACTGGGAAATCCCTCAAAACACGGCCGGACTGAGAAACTCAATGTATAGAGGACTAACCAACAACCTCATCGGAAGCACCAACCTGGTCTTCAGACCTGTAAAGGGCCTTAGCCTGAAAGCTGATTTCGGATATAACTTGTTAGACATGAGCGAGCTGAGTGCCATTCCGACCACAGCTTTTGATCCGAGAACACAAAATGTTAATCAGCAGACCAACAGCGTTATCAATACTTTCGGCATCCGGACATGGACCGTTGAACCAGGAGCTATTTATACCACTAAAGCGGGCGCTAAAGGTACGCTTACCCTCCGCGCAATAGCGAGCTTTACCGACCGCCTGCAAAACAGGCAGGAGATTAAGGGTGTGGGTTTTAACTCGGACGCCTTGTTGAGAAATCCTTCTTCGGGTTCTACCCAGACCATGACTGAACTCACCACCCCTCAGGCAAGAAAGATGGGCTACATCGGCCTGCTGAATTACAACTGGAGTAATAAGTTTATTGGTGACTTTAGTGTCCGTTATGATGGTTCTGCATCATTCGGCCCGGACAGGCGCTTTGGCACCTTTGCTGCGGGCGGGCTGAGTTATATCTTCACCGAGGAGAAATGGATCAAAGAGCATTTCCCAGTCTTAAGTTTCGGTAAGCTGAGGGCAAGTATGGGCACTGCGGGTGGAGATGGCATTCCTCCTTTCAGCTATCTCGGAAACTTTAGTTCGGGCTTGCCTTACCTGGGTAAGACCACTTTGCAGCCTTCGCGCCTTTCCAACCCTGAACTGGGATGGGAAGAAAACAAGAAAACAGACATTGGACTCGATCTGGGCTTTTTTAAGGAGCGCATACTGTTGCAGGCTGTTGTTTATAAAAACAGGACAACTAACCAGCTTATCCAAAACCCTGTTTCGAGTGTAACGGGGTTCACCAGCGTGAGGGCTAACACGCCGGCAATACTGCAGAACCGTGGTGTGGAAACGACGTTGACGACCAGGAATTTTGATGGTAGGGATTTCAGCTGGACTTCGAACATCATATTTACTACGGGCGACAGCAAGCTGGTGTACTTTCCGGAAGACCTGACCACGCCGGATATTTCATGGAGGGTGGGGCAATCAGTCACAGCCATCCGCGTGTATGAATATGCGGGTGTAGATCCCGAGACCGGCCTGTACAACTTCATTAACCGTGAGGGTGTTAAAGATCCGTTTACCGGCTTTGTATTCTTAGGCGGTAAGGCGCTCGATCAGGTGCTTGACAGGACCCAGACCGTAGAATTGTTCCCAAAGTACGAGGGCAGCATTAGCAATACGATCCGTTACAAGTCGGTGTCGCTCGACTTTACATTCTCATTGATCAACAAAATGGGCAGGAACTACCTGGGGCAACAGGGTTTGATGCCGGGAAGGATCAACACAAATACCACCTATCATGTATATAATAAACGCTGGCAGAACCCCGGTGATGTTGCAGAAGTGGCTAAACTGACCACTAATACGCTGACGTCGGTGCTTGGTCAGAATAACTTTAACAACAGTACCGGCGCATACGAGCGTATCATATTTTCAAAGCTTCAAAATGTGCAGCTTGCCTATTCGCTCTCGCCTGAACTTCTGAAAAAACTAAAACTCACGCGTGCGAGCGTTGTACTTCAGGGGCAGAATTTGCTGACCATCTCAAAATATGGCTCGCTGGACCCGGAGAATATGAGTGCGGGTAATTTGCCGCAGATGCGGATATACAATTTAGGTCTAAATGTTTCTTTATAAACTGAATACTATGAAAACCAATATAATAAGAAGATCGATGCTGGTAACAGCGCTACTCTTTTTGAGCCTGGCTTTTGGTGGCTGCAAAAAGTTCCTTGATATTGATCTTCCTTCAGATACCATAGCTGGCGAAAATGCATTTGTCAGCGACGCCTCCTCCTCGGCGGTTGTGTCGGGAATTTTCCTGAACATGATGAGCAACACCTATTTCACGTCGAACAGCATAGGCCTGAAAGCGGGTTTGTATGCAGACGAATTGCAGAACCTGGATGTGAATGCCACCAGCAACGAGGCTTTTTACAAAAATGCGCTCAACGCCGGCATAGTTACGCAATGGGAAGGCTTATACCGGGAATTGTATAAGTGTAATGTGGCCATCAAGGGCATCAAGGAAAGCTCTGGCCTGAGCAGTAAAAACCAATGGCTGGGCGAGAGTCTGGTGTGCAGGGCGACCCTGTATTTTTACCTGGTCAACCTGTTTGGTGATGTACCTCTGGCCCTAACGCCGGACCATAACGTAAATAATAAATTGTCGAGAGCCCCGCGCGAGCAGGTATATCAGCAGATGATCCTGGACCTGAAAGAGGCGCAATCGCTCTTGGGCACGGCCTATACGGATGGATTTGCACAGCCAACAAGCACTCGCGGCAGGCCAAATCGCTATGCGGCGACAGCACTTCTTGCAAGAGTGTACTTGTACACGGGCGACTGGGCCAGCGCGGAGGCGGAGGCGACAAGTGTGATTGAAGCGGGCACTTCGGTGTTCGACCTCGTTCCGCATGCCAGCGCCTTTTTAGCGAACAGTAAGGAAACCATCTGGGCTTTGTCGCCCCCTGCTACAGGGCTGGCGCCCGACTATAATCTGTACAATGCCGGTGCGCCGGCGATAGTGGCTACACCGGCAGCGCTTACAGTAAAAACGCCGCTGAGCCAATCGCTGATCAATGCCTTTGAACCAGGCGACCTCCGTTTTACGGAGTGGGTGAGGAGAGCAACCACCACTACTCCAGCCAGCACATATTACTATCCTAATAAATATAAATCGGCGGTACCCGGAGCAGAATATCAAATCTTGCTGAGAATCGGCGAGCAATACCTGATCAGGGCCGAGGCGCGTGCACAGCGTAATAATGTTGCGGGTGCCGTGCAGGATTTGAATGCCATTCGGGCGAGGTCCAGAGCGGCAGTTCCAGGAGCACTCCCTGATTATGCGGCAACGATCGGTCAGGACGCCTGCCTGGCCGCCGTGGCCAAAGAACGACGGACGGAACTGTTTGCAGAGTTTGGCAGTCGCTTCTTCGATCTGAAAAGAACGGCTGCAATCACAGCTGTGATGACTGCAGAGGCAGTAGTTAAAGGCGGTGCGGAATGGCAGAATGAGATGCAATTCTGGCCGATCCGTGTAGAAGACACCAGGTTAAATCCTAATCTTAAGCAAACGCCAGGCTATTAATCCATAATCAAGTTACATATATGAAAACACTAAAATGCGGCTTCATAGCGGCCGGACTGCTATTGCTATGCGTATCGCCTGCTGTTTCGCAGGTGAAGAATTTCAGGATCAACGGAACGCTGAAAAACATGAATCCGATGCCTGCAAAGGTCTATATGAGTTATGATCCGATCACTAAAAAGGGCCCCGACAGTGCGTTGGTAAAAGATGGGAAATACGCGTTCACGGGTTCGGTTGACGTGCCTGTGCCTTTAACCTTAAGCTTTAAGGCTGGAGAAACCAAAAAGCCTGGAAGTAACGCACAGTATGTGCTGCTGGCAGACCATGGGGTCATTGATATCGTTTCGGACGCTGCGCTAGGGAATGCGGTGGTCACCGGTACCGGTTCGCTTGCCAATACCGAATTCCATAAGGCAACCGACTACTCTTCCAAGGAAGCCGCAGCCATCAATAAAATGATGCAGACGGAGGGCTACGAGGCGAATGATTCTCTTAAAAAAGAAGTACAATCGAGGAGTACTGCCTTATTGGGCAATGCTTTGGTAAATTTGATCAGCTATATACGTGAGCATCCGGAATCACCGGCAAGTCCGTACTTCACTTACTCACTTTTTGCGATCGGCTTTTTAACCCCTGAAATGACGGATACTTTAAACCAGATCTTTCCAGAGAAGCTGCGTAATTCCAGCATTGGGCTGGCTATTGATGAGGTGCTGAGACGCAGAAGCGAGGCATTGCAGGAGACACAAAAAAAGGCAGACACAGAGGCCGCAGCAGCGGATGCGCTAACGCCGCTCCGGTCAAAAGCGGCCGACTTTACGCAGAACGATGTTGATGGTAAGCCGGTAAGTCTGTCTTCTTTTAAAGGGAAATACGTGCTGATAGATTTTTGGGCAAGCTGGTGTGCGCCGTGCCGCGCGGAAAACCCGGTAGTGGTAAAGGCTTATAAAGCTTATAAAGACAAAGGTTTTACAGTTTTGGGTGTTTCGCTGGATATGCCTTCAGGTAAACAGGCCTGGATTGATGCGATTGCGAAAGATGGACTAAGCTGGACGCATGTATCGGACCTCAAGGGCTTCGAAAATCAGGCTGCAGTATTGTACGGTGTCAAGGCCATCCCTCAAAACTTCCTGATTGACCCTAACGGGATTATTGTTGCTAAAAACCTGAGAGGACAGGCTCTTGAACAGAAACTGGCCGAGGTTATGAAGTAGTAATGAGAAAGCTCATCCTTTCACGTGCCTCTTCGGGAACATCGAAAATGCGTAAGTCGATCGTCGCGGTCATAAAGCCGGCGACTTCAAACATGATATAGACGGTGTTCTCGAAAGAGTGGAGGTTAATTTTCTTGGGAATAATATGCAAACCAGAATGGTATGGCGGTGCAGCTTCTGCCTTATGAAAAATAAGAGGTTTAACGTACAGCTTATGCTTCATCAACCCTGAATAGCCAAACACGAGCACAGCGGAATGAGTTATAACCAGATCGCATTTTTTAAAATTAAGGTCTGGTCGCTGGACGCCCGAAATAAAGGTTTCACATTTCAGATCGTATAGCTGCATAAGGATATCGGTCTTAGGAACAGACACCAGCGAGGTATAGTTCTTCACAGGTCTGCGCCATAGAAAAAAGAGCACGAAAGCGGCGATTAGTAATACAATGGTAAGCGTCATGATGGTTGGCTGAGACTTAACAAGTTAACTTTACCAATATACAATCTTATCGTTAAAACTGAAGAAAAACTGATGCGTTTGAATCCCGAGGTTGTCGCGATACTGAGTATGCGACAAAAAATCGCGAAATTTGTTGCGATATGCCCGGAATCTATATTCATATCCCTTTTTGTAAAAAGGCCTGCACCTACTGTGATTTTCATTTCAGTACTTCACTGAAGTACGCGGATGACATGACCGATGCGATCTGTAAGGAACTGCTGATGAAAAAGGATCGGGTTGCGGGAGAGGTGGGCACGGTATATTTTGGCGGAGGTACGCCTTCGGTGTTACCGCTGAAGCAACTGCAAAGGATCTTTGATGTGATTCTGGCCAACTATAACGTGGCAGCAGATGCGGAGGTTACACTGGAGGCTAATCCGGATGACCTTGACGCGCAGAAGATCGCCGGACTGAGGCAGTTGCCGGTCAACCGCTTCAGCATTGGTATTCAGTCCTTTTTTGAGGAAGATCTGATCTGGATGAACCGGGCGCATAATGCCATGGAGGCGGAGGACTGTATCAAGCGCAGCCAGGATGCGGGTTTTGAGAACCTGAACGCCGACCTGATTTATGGCTATCCCCTGCTTACCGACGCCAAGCTGCTGCATAATATCGCTAAACTTCGGGAGCTGGAAATTCCGCATGTTTCGGCTTATTCCTTAACCGTGGAGCCGCGCACTGCGCTGGCTAAGGCGATTGAAAAGGGCGCTACCGTACCTGTAAGCGATGAGCAGAGCGCGTCGCAGTTTCTTACGGTGATTGAAAAGCTTGGTGAGGCGGGGCTGGAACAGTATGAGATCTCTAATTTTGCGAGGCCTGGCAGGTATGCCGTACACAATACGAATTACTGGCGGGGCGTGCCTTACCTGGGTATTGGTCCCTCAGCGCATGGCTTTGATGGAAAAACGCGCTATTTGAACATAGCCAACAATGCTTTGTACATGAAGGCAGTTAACGCGGGTAACCTACCGGAAACAATTGAGCAGTTGAGCGTATACGATCAGTTTAATGAATATATGATGACCTCGCTTCGTACCATGTGGGGTACAGACCTTTCACATGTTAGCACCGTGTTTGGGGATCACTTTTACCAGGATACGCTGCGGACTTCAGAAAAGTTTCTGCGAAAAGGCTGGTTGACGCAGGACAACGAACTCTTGAGGCTCTCTGCGGAGGGCAAGCTCTTTGCCGATCATATTGCTTCAGGTTTCTTTTTATCGCCTGAAGATCACCGCTAGGCTTTCATCACGCCGATGTGGCTGCCCTTCCAGTCTGGAAACAGCACCTTATCATTATTGATGCCCAAATGGCGGTCGGCCACCTCGCTGAATACGCTGCGGAAATCGGTGGTTACCGCAAGGTCTCTTCCATCTTCCAGATTTTCTTTGGCAAGAGGAGCTACCGATCCATGAACTTTACCACCGTTTACGCTGTTGCCCAGTATAAAATTACAGGAAGCGCGACCGTGATCAGTACCACCTGTTCCGTTCTGGTGTACGGTTCGGCCAAACTCGGTCATCGTCATCACCGTCACGTCGTCCTGATACGTGCCCAGGTCGGCCCAAAAAGCCGCGATGCTTTCACTGAGATCGCCCACGTTCCGGGCAAAAATACCCGTGTCTTTACCCTGGTTAAAGTGGGTGTCCCAGCCGCCCGATTCTGCGAAGGCAACTTCAAGACCTACATCCAGCTTAATGAGCTGGGCAATCTGCTTGAGGGAATTGCCTAATGCGGATGCTGGGTAAACAGCATTATTGGCAGGCTTATAATTTCTAACGTCGGCTTTCTGCAGAACTTTCATGGCATCGAAGCTGTCCTTTCCGGTGGTTTTGAGCAGACCGGTGCTGCGGTCGTACAGATCCTCAAAGCTTTTTGCCGTGGTGTTTACCTCCGCCGGTTTGCCGCGCATCTGTATCTTAAAATCCTGCAGGTTGCTGATGGCCAGTGCAGCCTTTTCGCCATACATGGCCCGGGGCAGCGACGAAGTCAGGCTTACACCCTGAAAAGGGGTCGCATGCTCGTGACCGAGTAGCCCGATGGCGCGGTTTAGCCAGCCGGAAGATGTGCCCTTTTTAAAGGGCGTGCCCGACTCCATATAATCCTGCGCATCAAAATGCGAGCGTGTGGTATTGGGCGATCCGATGCCGTGCACCATGGCCATGCGCTTCTCGCGAAACAGCGGTTCGAAGACCGACATTGAGGGATGAAGTCCGAAGGTTCCATCCAAATCGATGAGCGACTTGCCACTGCCTTTTGCCGGCGTCATGAACAGTCCGGGCCTGGCGGCTTTCAGATGCTGATCGTTGAATGGCGTAAGCGCCATAAGTCCGTCCATAGCGCCGCGCTGGAAAATGCAGACCATGATCTTGCGTCTCTTAAACAATCCGGGCGCCTGCACGCCGGCTACGGCCTCGGCCAAAAAGCCGGGTATCCCACCGATGCTGATGCCGAACAGGGCTAATCCACCTCCTTTAATAAATCCTCTCCTTGAAATCATGTCTTGACTATTTGCGTTGAAACTCCGGTGAACCGATATGCACGCCGACCTCACGCGCATTTTTTGAAGGGCTGGCTGCAAGGAGGTTGACCTTCACTCCTGGGATACGCTCGCCAGTGAGTGCCAGCGCAAAGTTCATGCGGCTGAGCAGTGCACCTGTGCTGATCCAGTATTGTGCCTTATCGGGAAAGCCTGTAGGGGCCTGGTAATAATATATCTTCTGCCCCATCCTGTTTACCCAATTATAAATCTGATAGGGCTGCTCTATTTTTGCATCAAGGGTTCTTACCGCACTGATGGCGTATTCGAAGGGCGACTTGGTCTTCTCGCGCAGCGCATCCTTGCTCCAGAAGCCGGGGTCGCTTACCATGGTGATAAGTACCTGACGGATATCACCGCCGCTTTGCATAAAGGTCTTCGCCATTTTATCGACCAGCTTCCTATCCGGATCATCTTTAACAAAGCGCACCGCGATCTTATGGGAAATGAACTTAGCAGTAGCCGGTTGACTGGCCAGCATCTGTAACAACTGCACGCCTTCCTCATAACCGCCCCCTGCGGCAAACGTCTTACCTAAAACGGTCTTCTCAGCCTGATCGTGCCGGGCCGCGGCAAAACGGAATTCGTCTTCTGGCGAAACGCCCCAGCCGGTGAGCACGCGTGCCGCTTCAGTAACGTCGTTCTGCGTATATCCGCCGTCTACGCCTAGTGTATGCAATTCCATCACCTCGCGCGCATAGTTCTCGTTCAATCCACCTTTGCGCGCACCCTTAGCTTTTGTGCCCGAACTCGTGGCATTATCAAGATAAAGCAGCATTGCGGGCGATTTGGCGGTAGCCAGAAGCAGGTCGCTGAACTTGCCGGTGACATTTGGGCGGATCACATCGCGCTCAAATGCGGGAACGTAGGCAGCGCACTGACCTTTAGTGAGCGATACGTTGAAATGATTGAACCAAAAGTCGGTAAGCATTTCACTTAACTGGTTATTGCTATAGCTGGCCCGCAATACTTTCTGGCTAATGAACTCGCGGAACAATTCCTGCTCCGTTCCCAGTCCGTGCTTATCCCGGTACTCCTGCAGCATTCGCCGGTACTCGGTGCGGTCGCCCTTGTTCACCGAATCCTTATGTACAGCCCCGTCACGTATTGCCATCCGGACAAGTTTTGCATTGCGCGGAAATTTATCGCCCACCTCCTGGTTGCTCAAATTGATGTTGGGATAACGCAGCAGCTTTAAATTGAGGGAATCATCGGGAAGGCCGCCTTCAAGTTGTTGCATGAACCACTTTTCGAGTCCGACAGCAAGCAGGGCATCTACGTCGCCGGGCCGGGCACCATAGGTAAACCTGCTGAGCAGGTGTGCCGCAGCCTGCTGCTCGTTAAGCCCCGAACGCTTGTAAGGAAAAAAGATCTTAGCTGGTTCCGGCTTAGTGAAGGATGAGCACACTAAGGCAGCCACGACCAGAACGAGAAACGTACCGAAAACTTTTACCTGGACTTTCATAAATACTTGTTGCGTTGCCTAAGTTAGACGCGTGTAATTGCGAAAAGATTAATTGTCAGTTATTTTTAAATTTTGCCGGGCTGCAATACATCCACCCGTTTTTTATATAGCTTTGTCTATTAACATTGTCTTAACATGCAGTTTGATTTATCTCCAATAGATATCGTTGATGATATTTCGAAGGCCGATTTCGAAAAGAACTACCTGAATCCCAGAAAACCGGTCATCATTAAAAACATGAGCAAGTCATGGCCTGCTTATGAAAAATGGACGCTGGATTATATGAAATCGGTGGTG
Source organism: Pedobacter deserti (assembly GCF_024436415.1). Lineage (GTDB taxonomy): Bacteria > Bacteroidota > Bacteroidia > Sphingobacteriales > Sphingobacteriaceae > Pedobacter > Pedobacter faecalis. The sequence goes on from NZ_JAFMZQ010000001.1 coordinate 264,433, forward strand.
GGCGATCAGACCGTGCCCTTGTACGACAGCTCCAAAGCCGACCCTTCCAAACCGATCAATGCTTCGGCAGCTGAGATGAAGTTTGCCGACTATATTGAACTGATCCGCAATACGCCGACTGATTTAAGGATATTTCTGTTTGACCCGATTAAGCATGCTCCGGGATTGCTCGACGACTACCGGGCCCCGAAAGAGTTGATGGGCGGCTTCCTCGACAGCTATCCGAATATGTTTTTTGGGGGTAAGGGTTCTGTTACCTTCCTGCATTACGACATCGACCTGGCGCATATTTTTCACACGCATTTTAACGGCCGCAAACATATTATTCTGTTCGACTATAAATGGAAGGAACGTTTGTACCAGATCCCTTACGCAACTTATGCACTGGAAGACTATGACGTGGAGAAACCTGACTTCGATAAGTTCCCTGCACTGAAAGGCGTTAAAGGCCTGGAGGGTTTCCTGGAACATGGCGATACGCTGTTTATGCCCACGGGATACTGGCACTGGATGAAATACCTTGACGGTTCCTTTTCGATCAGTCTGCGTGCATGGGATAAATCCTGGGCGGTAAAAGCGAAAAGCTTGTACAACCTGACCCTGCAGCGTAAGTTTGACGACTTTATGAAGGCGAACTTTCGGGAAAAATATATGTCCTGGAAAGAAAAACTGGCCGTTAAACGTGCAAACCGGGCGCTCGCGAACAAACAGCCATATTAAATCATCTAAAAAACCGTTGACCGTGTATGAGAGGGTTTCATTTTTCTGATTTTAAGCCCGATGATGCACCCAAAGGCGGATTCGAGGATTTACTGAAGTTGTTCATGCAACTGCTCAACTACACCTCGGGCGATGTGGGCGAGGCCTTGGCCTGGATGAACGAGCTGGATAAGCAGTATAAGCTTACGAACAACGAATATGGCATGGGCGACTTTATTGATGAACTGAAAGAGAAAGGTTACATCACTGAAGACGGGAATAGTAATATGACCATGACTGCCAAGGCTGAACAGACCATCCGTCAATCGGCCTTGGAAGAGATTTTTGGCAAGCTGAAGAAAGCCGGAAAGGGCAATCACAATTCAAATATTTCCGGCACAGGTGAAGAGAAAAATGCTGATCGCCGCGAGTTTGCTTTCGGCGACAGCCTGGACCAGATCGACATGACGGCCTCCATTCAGAATGCGCAGGTGAATCATGGCATCGGTAATTTCACGCTCACTGAGCGCGATCTGGAAGTGCAGGAGAGGGATTACAAGACGCTGACCTCCACGGTGCTGATGATCGACATTTCGCACTCCATGATCCTTTATGGGGAAGACCGCATTACGCCGGCAAAAAAGGTAGCCATGGCCCTGGCCGAGCTGATCCGTACGCGCTATCCGAAAGACACGCTCGACATTGTGGTGTTTGGCAATGATGCCTGGCCCATTACGGTGAAAGACCTGCCCTACCTGCAGGTTGGCCCCTATCATACCAATACCTATGCGGGTCTGGAGCTGGCGGCTGATTTGCTGCGCCGCAGGAAAACACATAACAAGCAGATCTTTATGATCACTGATGGCAAGCCGACCTGTCTGAAGGAAAACGGAAGGTATTATAAAAACAGCATCGGGCTGGACCGAAAGGTGATCAACAAGACCTTGAATATGGCGGCCCAGTGCAAACGCCTGAGGATTCCGATTACGACCTTCATGATCGCTAAAGACCCTTATCTGCAGGAGTTTGTACGCCAGTTTACCGAAACAAACGGAGGCAAGGCTTTTTACAGTTCGCTGAACGGCCTGGGGGAATATATATTTGAAGACTACATTAATAACAGAAGAAAGCGCTATAACTAAGATTATTACATGGATTACAATCATATAAAAACGCTCGGACAACTTAAGGCATCAGCATATCAGCCACTTTTTGTAAAAGACGAGCTCCGCAAGAACCTGATCAAACAGCTTCAGAACAAGGAGGCCGGATTTGAGGGCATACTGGGGTACGACGAAACGGTTATACCGGAACTGCAAACGGCTATACTTTCGAGACATAATATTCTGCTGCTCGGCTTACGGGGACAGGCAAAAACGCGTATTGCACGGCTAATGGTGAACCTGCTCGACGAGTATATTCCATACGTGACGGGCAGTGAGATCTTTGATGATCCGCTGAACCCTATTTCCTGGTATGCGAAACACGAGATCATGATCCACGGCGATGAGACGCCTATAAGCTGGCAGCACCGCAGCGAACGGTACACCGAAAAGCTGGCTACGCCGGATGTGACGGTGGCCGACCTGATCGGGGATGTGGATCCGATTAAAGCGGCTACATTGAAGCTTACTTATAACGACGAAAGGGTGATCCATTTCGGGCTTATCCCGCGGGCGCACCGCAGTATCTTTGTGATCAATGAGCTGCCCGACCTGCAGGCGCGTATCCAGGTGGCGCTGTTTAATATGCTTCAGGAGAAAGACATTCAGATAAGGGGCTTTAAGCTGCGTTTGCCGCTCGACGTGCAGTTTGTGTTTACCGCCAATCCGGAAGATTATACCAACCGCGGCTCTATTGTAACACCGCTGAAGGACCGTATCGAAAGCCAGATCCTGACGCACTATCCAAAGAGCATAGGCATTTCAAGAAAGATCACCTTCCAGGAGGCCAGGCTTACAGATACGCAGCGGCTGATTGAGGTAGACGGGCTGCTGAAGGACCTGGTGGAACAGGTGGCATTCGAGGCGCGAAAAAGTGAATTTATCGATCAGAAGTCGGGCGTATCTGCCAGGCTAACCATCAGTGCCTACGAGAACCTGGTGAGCACGGCAGAGCGAAGGATGCTGATCAATGGGGACAAGAACACGTTTGTGCGGCTGTCTGACCTGACGGGGATCATTCCGGCGGTAACCGGCAAGATAGAACTGGTTTATGAGGGCGAGCTGGAAGGGCCTGCCAAGGTGGCCAACATTCTGATCGGTAAAGCCATTAAAAGTCTTTTTGCAAAATATTTCCCCGATCCGGAAAAAGCAAAGAAAAGCAAATCGGCCAACCCTTATTCGGAGATCACTGCCTGGTTTACCGAAGGGAATACAATCGATATCTCTGACGCGCTGAGTACTTCTAAATATAAAAAGACCCTGATGCAGGTGACTGGCCTGAACGCGATGGTCCGAAAGTTTCATCCTAAGCTGAGCGAAAATCAGACCCTGCTGCTGATGGAGTTTGTACTTCATGGCCTGGCCGAGTATTCGCAATTGAACAAAAACTACCTGGAAGGCGGCTTTGGCTTTGCAGATATGTTCGACAGCCTGTTTAACGCCGGGGATATGGACGATGAGGATGATTATTCGGATTTCAGATAACGCAGCATAGATGGGCCGTTTACCTCTTATTCTTCTCTTGTCGGTATTCCTGCTGGCATTCGATCTGTATTGCTTCAGGGCCATACTGAGTGTATTTAAATCGTGGCGACCAGCCACCCGCCGATGGTTCACCATCTTGTGGTGGGGCTATACGGGCCTGCTGGTTATCGGTGTGTTTGCTTCTATTTATCTCCCTTTGTTCCTCACGCTCCGTTCGGTAATACTGGTGGCCTTCTTTCTGACTGTAACCTGTAAGATCGTAATGCTGCCTTTTTTGCTTGTGGATGACCTCCGACGTGGGTTTATTGCTTTAACGGCTAGAAAACGGGCCAGGCCTGTCGACACAGCTGCGGTGACACCTGCAGGCACTGACCCTGCGCAAAAAGGCATCAGTCGATCGGAATTCATTATTAAAGCGGGACTGATCACTGCGGCTATTCCGCTGACTTCGCTGACCTGGGGCATTGCAAGTGGTGCCTACGATTACCGGGTTAAGCGCAGGAGACTGGTGCTGCCGAATCTGCCTTCTGCCTTTGAGGGCATGAAACTGGCCCAGGTGTCTGACATACACTCAGGAAGTTTTTATAACCAGCGGGCTGTGCGCGGGGGCGTGGAAATGCTGATGGCTGAGAAACCGGACCTGATCTTTTTCACGGGCGACCTTGTGAATAATGTAGCCAGTGAAATGCGCGACTACCAGGATATTTTCAGCAAACTGAACGCACCGCTGGGCGTGTATTCGGTATTGGGCAATCATGACTATGGGGACTACTTTTACGGGCGGGAGCCTTCTGCCGCAAAAGCGAAGAATCTACAGGATGTGATAAAAACCCACGAACTTATGGGTTGGGACCTGCTGATGAACGAGCACCGGCGAATCAAAGTAGATGGCGCTGAGATTGGAATTCTAGGTATTGAAAACTGGGGTATGGGGCGTTTCCCGAAATACGGTAAAATGGATCTGGCAATTAAGGACACGGACGACCTGCCGGTGAAGCTTCTGCTTTCGCATGATCCGTCGCATTGGCGGGGACAGGTGATCGGCGGCTATCCGCAGATCGATGCGATGTTCAGCGGCCATACCCATGGGATGCAGTTCGGAGTGCAGACGGAAAGTTTTCAGTGGAGCCCCGTCCAGTATATCTATAAGGAATGGGCGGGTTTATACCGTGAAGCTGAGCAGCAATTGTATGTGAACGTAGGATACGGCTTCCTGGGCTATCCGGGAAGAGTTGGTATTTTGCCTGAAATCACGATATTTGAGTTGACCCGCAAGGCATAATGGCCTGTTAAGGCAGAACGTATGATGAAAAAAGTACTCCAGCCTGTACTCGATTTTCTGCTCTTTTCGAATCTGTTCATTGCCATTTGCGCAGTGGCGCAGGGATTGGTAACTTATCATTTGCTGAACGCAACGCCAGATATCTATATCCTGGCCTTTTTGTTTTTTGCCACGATAAGCCAGTATAATTTCAGCATGGTACTTTCCAAACCGAAGAACCCGTCGCATTCGCCCTATCTGCGTGTGAGGTGGATCTTCTCGCATTACCGCCTAATCATTTCCATTACCCTCATCGCGGGACTTTGCCTTATCCCGTTGTTTCTCTGGTACCTGAGTATTGAAGGCCAGTTGCTCATGATCTTTATAGGGGTTCTGGCGGTGGGCTACAGCCTCCCCTTCCTTACGCTTAATCACCAGAAGATCGGTCTGCGCAATATTCCGGGCATTAAGCTATTTTTAATCGCCTTTGTGTGGTCGGCCGGCACGGTACTGCTCCCGATTGTGGAGATGGAGCACAATCACCAGATCAACATTTCGACCGTAGACGCGTTGTTGCTGGTCGCCAAGCGCTTCCTGTTTGTAGCGGCCATAACAGTACCTTTTGATATCAGGGACTTGTTCCAGGACAAATTGTATGAGCTTAAAACTATTCCGGTGATGCTGGGTGAACGCAAGGCCTATATCTTTTGCCAGGTCCTGCTGGTAGGCTACTTCTTATTTCTGCTTTTATTTAATCAGGCAACAACCAGCGATGTGCTTGCACTAAGCGCTACGCTGATCGTTACCGGATGGCTCATTTTTCATTCGGGGATCAGAAAAAACGAGTATTACTATTTCCTCTGGCTCGATGGCACCATGCTGCTGCAATATCTTATGCTGCTAGCTTCGGGCTACATCACAACCCTCGTGGGTTAGTATTATGGATTGAAACGATAGCCCACACCGCGCACGGTTTGCAGCAGCTGCGGGTTATCCGGGTTTTCTTCTATTTTTTTACGCAGGCGTACAATGTGCATATCGAGTGTCCTGGTATTTACGTCGGAGTTATAGCCCCATACCACCAGCATGAGCTCGTCTCGGTTAATGACCTTGTTTGGATTCCGCAGGAAATACAGCAATATCCGGTTCTCGAGGATGGTAAGCTCAATCTTTCTACCATTCCTGAACAGCGTATGGATATTAGGCTGATGCTCCATATCGCCGAAACGGTGCACTTCTGTGCGGTCGCTATTTAAAATGTACTTTACCTTGTTGTCGAGCATGGCCACCAGCACATCCATATTGAAAGGCTTGGTAACATAGTCTGACACGCCAACGTTATAAGCATCTATTTTGTCTACATCCTGGGCTTTGGCCGTCATCATAATGATCAGGTTATCGAAGCCCTGTCGGCGCACAGATTCACATACGTCTGCGCCCTGCTTACCTGGCAGCATCCAGTCGAGCAGCACGATATCAGGCTTTTCTTCAAGAATGACCTTTTCTGCCGTCTCCCCATCTCCCACTTCCAGTATGTCATAGTCTTCAGCTTTCAGACGGTGCGCCACCAGAAATCTAAGATTTTCATCATCTTCAACAATTAGTATTTTAACCCCTTTTGACATACAATTTAATCATGATATGGTAATACAATTTTAAATTCAGTTCCTTTGTCGACCCGGCTTTTCACGCTGACCTCTCCGCCCATAAAGTTGACCAGTTCCTTACAGAAAGCCAGCCCCAGGCCTACGCTGCCGTTCTGGTTATATTGGTTCTGTATCCGGAAAAACTTCTTAAAGATATTATTTATTTCGGAAGCAGGTATACCGATACCCTGATCGGCAAACCTGAACACCGCTTTTCCCTTGACAAGCATAGCACTCACGTGCAGCTTTTTACGGTTTGGCGGCGAGTACTTATACGCGTTTTCGGCCAGGTTATCGAACAAACTTCCCAGCAAAACCGGATCGGTAATAATGGTCTTGAAGCCAGACACCTCGTAGGTGAATTCGAAGTCAGGGTGCTTGAGCTTATGCGATTCGACGGTACCTGAGATGAACTCCTCAATATTGATCAGGTCCTGATTAAGCTTAATAGCGCGGTTCTCGATTTGGGTGAAAGCCAGCAGCTTGTTCATTAAGCCGTTCAGCTTGTCAGCTTCTTCGTCGAGTATCTTTCCGTAATGCGACAGCTCACGCTGCGACAGTGCCGCTGCGCTTTTTATGTTATTGCCGGCAATCTTAATGACGCTGACCGGCGTCTTAAATTCATGCGTCAGGTTGTTTACGAAATCGTACTGCAGTTTAAACATTTTCTGGTTGATGTTCAGGTTGCGGTAGATGAGGAAGGCCACCAGCACCACAATGCCGTAAAAGAGGAGTATCCCGATGGCAATCGGCAAAAAATAATTGAATATTTCTTTGTCGATGAAAGACTGCGAAGAGATTAGGTAAAGCTTATAGTCGGAAAAAGGCCCGGGAAGAGCAATTTCCGTAGAGACGTAGGAGATAGAGGTATCGAGCGGATCGTAAGTAAGCGGCTCAATTCTAACGTGCTGATACAGGTGCGGGCGGGTATTGGCGAGCCGTATCTTATAAGGGTCGAGCTGGAAGCTAAGCATATCCTGCTGGTACACCGGCTGTGGTTCCAGGCGCCTTCGCATCATGCGTTTGTACATCTTCAGGTCTTCCATCCTTGGGATGTTCAGATAGCTGATCTTATTGGCCCGCACAATGCTGAAATTACTAAACAGTTCCTCCTGACTGGGCATACTAGTCGTATCCAGGCTTTCTACATAGGCCGCCAGTTTAAGTGCCAGCTGGTTAAAGTCATCACCAGCAATAAAGTTGCGCGTATGGTCGGTAGAAAAAAGCAGGACAGAATCGGCCGGTACCAGGCTGCCAAACTGATAGATGCGCTTGGGGCCGAAGGAAAACCGCCCGGTGTTTAAGCCGTCGCTTACCGGCGTATTGCGCACCTCCGAATCGTAAAAGATGACCTTAGACACAAAGGGATATTCCAGCAATACCGTATCCACAAAGTGGGAGGCTGTGGCAGAATCGAGATAGCCGTTATAATAAGAAACCTCGGGAAGCTTTTTCTGGAAGAAATCGTTATATGCTTTTATGCTTTCTTCCAGGACATTAACCTTCTCGGAAGCAAACTCATTCTCTATGATCTTGGTACTGAACCTGTACGCAAGGAACAGCGAGAGGATGAACAAGACCATCATCAGGATGATGAAGGTGATGATCAGCGAAAAATTCTTCCGGTAGCCGCTCTTTTTGTCTGAAGACATTACCTAAGTTACTTCTTTTTCAGGTTAACTTCCAGAAATTGTTCGAGCGCGTGGTAATAACGCTGCCGGTTTGTGTCGTCTTTGCCGTGATGAACATTCCCTTCGTTTTCCAGATAGGTAACACTGACTTTGCGCTTTTGAAGGTTGCGGACGAACTGCACAGTTTCACTGGTATTGTTGTTCGGGTCTTTAACGTCCTGTGCAATAAATACCGGGATGTTGATGCGCTCGGTTTGAAACAATGGCGAGGTATGCCTCATCTTGTCTACATCGGTTAGCGGATTGCCAAACACTTCGTAAAACATCTGCAGATTAGGCTTCAGATACGGCGGGATGGATTTAAGAAAGGTAAACAGGTTGATAACGCCTGAATTGGATGCCGCACAGGTAAAAAGCTCCGGTTCTGAACAGACGGCACTGAGCGCTATGTATCCGCCGAAACCGGTTCCGTATATCCCCACCCTGCGCGGGTCGGCAATCTTTTGATCTATAAGCCAGTTTACCCCATCGGTAACGTCGTTCTGCACTTTGCCGCCCCATTCCTTAAAGCCGGCCGACATAAATTCCTTGCCGTAGCCGGAAGAGCCGCGGTAATTGATCTGAAACACGGCATAACCCCTGTTGGCCAGAAACTGCACCTCCGGATCGTAGCCCCAGAGATCACGACGTACGGGACCGTCGTGCGGAAGGACGACCACCGGCAAATTCTGCGACGCCCCGCCTGAAGGGAGCGTCAGATAACCGTTGATCTTCATGCCGTCGCGCGCCAGAAAACTTACAGGCTTCATATCGCACATAATGGCCTCGCGTATGGCCGGGTTAAAATCACTCAGTTTCCGGAGCTTGTTGGCGTTCTCAAAATACAAATAATAAGCACCTGGATTTCGGTCGGTAAACGTTCGTACAATATAAACAGACTCTGCCTCGTCGCGGTCAATGATCCTGGTCTCAGTTCCAGGAAGCAACTTGTCGAGTTTTTGATAAAGTGCCTTCACGGAATCGTCGAGGTAATGCTTTTCCTTCTTCCAGGTTTGATACACCACGAAGGCGATCTTCCGTTTTTTCCGGGAGTATTGGGCGTCGGTGATATTCAGCGTGTCGCTGGCAAACACCTGCCGGATCTCTTTGCCTGTACGGCAATCGAATTCTACCAAAGCACTTTTATCGCGGTTTATGCTGGAAATGGCATATACGACGTGGGGACTTCCAAAGGCGAATGCCACCGGCCTGAAGGCTGTTTTGAAGTTATTGGTAATTACTGGTTTAAAACTGCTCTGCTCACTTTCCCGGTACAGCAGGGTTTCGTTAATCCCGTCGCTGCTGGTGGCCAGGCGAAGCTTCCCCTCGGCATCTGTAGTCCAACTTGTAATGTTGCCCGGGTTTTGGGCGGCCATTTCCATAGTGCCACTACGCACATTGAGGCGGTAAACATCAAAAACCGTTGAATCGCGTTTGTTGGACGAGATCAGGATATACTGGTCGTCGATGAGCTGGTCTTCCAAAACTTTGATCTGCCCACGCTCGTTGCTGGTAAGCTGGCGCGTGTCTTTTCCGTCTTTGTTGACGATGAAAATATCAGACAATTTCTTTAGCGGGTCGGTTTGCTTGAAATAGATCAGCTCGTCCTGGTCCACCCAAAAGTAAAATCCGATATCCCTATCCTTCAGGTTGGTGATTTTCCTGGCCTTGCCTGTCTGGATGTCTTCCACGTACAGATTCTGATTTCTGTTTTCCAGCTTGAGGTAAGCCAGGTTGAGCCCATCCGGTGATATCCGGTAGCTGGTCCTGTCCTGCGCCTTAAAAAAGGCGTCGACCGGCAACTTTTCCATCTCCTGCCTTTGCTGGCAGTCTATGGCAAATACCGCCAGGACCAATAAGATATATTTTTTCAGATTGCTCATACTTTCTGCCCGACAAAACTACGCATCATCAGTTTGGTATAGCTACTCTACACTAATATTGTTACTTTGCTTTTGTAATTTGTAATTTTAAGAATTCCCTTCGAATATGAAAAATCTCATTGTTACGCTGTGCATATGGATGTCCTCGATATGCTGCTTTGCGCAGCAGAACACCGGCGAGATGCAGGCTTATGAGCACTATCATCGGGGCGAGTTTGAGGAAGCGGCACGGCTTTTTGAACAGGCCTTTGCACGCTCGGGAAACGATCAGATCTATGATTTTTACGTGAACGCCCTGTTTAAACTGAAAAGACTGGAGGAGGTAGAGAGGCTGACTAAAAAACTGCTGAAACAGGATGCAAAAAACCCGCACTACCGCATTGCGCTGGGCAGGCTGCAGCTAGAGAAAGGTTGGGCGGAGGCAGCAAACCGGACCTTTGCTTCTGTGATCAACGACCTGCCGGCAAACGAGCTTCGGATACGCGAGCTTTCTAATATCTTCAATAGTTTTCAGGCGTACGACCAGAGCGTATCCACCTTGCTGCAGGGACGAAAAATACTCAATAACCCCATGGCCTTTCATTACGAACTGGTGAGTGTTTACCGCTTTCGTAAAGACAAGTACATGCTGATTGGCGAATACCTCAACGTACTCGAGGAAGAACCTGAACTTTTGCCTCAGGCAGAGAGTGTATTGTCGACCGTCCTCAGTGAACGCAGTGATTTTCTTACGCTTCAATCGGCGCTCCTCAAGAAATTACAAAAAAAACCGGACGCTGAAGCGCTTACGCAATTGCTTATTTGGCAATATATGCAGTTGCAGGAATATGAGATGGTATTAAAGCAGCTGATCGCACTCGATAAACGGCTGAACGGCGACGGAACGCCGGTGTTTCATGCGGCTTCGACTTTTTTGGGCAACAAGGCCTACCACACTGCTATAAAGGCTTTTGAATATCTGACGGCAAAGGGCCGCGAAAACCCTTACTTCATCCAGGCCAGGATCGGGCTCATTGAAACCAAATACGAGCTGGCTGTTTCAGGTAAGTTTGAACGGAAGGATATTCTGACGCTGGCGGCTCAATATGATACGCTGATCAACGAATTCGGCAAGACGGCGCAGACAGTATTTGCCATGAAGAAGCTGGCCAACCTGCAGGCGCATTATGTTAAGGATCTCAAAGCAGCGGAAAGGACTTTAGAGGAAGCACTTGCTGTGCCGCAGCTCAGGCCTTTGCTCCTTGCTGAAATCAAGCTTGATCTGGGAGACATTTATGTGCTTACTAACCAGCCATGGGAGGCTTTCCTGGTGTATGAACAGGTATCGAAGCAGTTTGAAGGGCAGCCCGTAAGCAGCGAGGCCCGTTTCCGTTCAGCGCGGTTATCTTTTTACCAGGGAAATTTCGACTATGCCCGCTCGCAGGCCGATGTGTTGAAGGCTTCGACTTCCCAGTTGATGGCAAATGATGCCCTTAATCTGAGCCTGCTTATTTCAGACAACCTGCAGAACCCGGCAGACAGCAGCGCGCTGAAGATGTACGCGGATGCGAAGATGCTCGAGTTTAGAAACCTGCGTCCGCAGTCGCTTGCGAAGCTGGACAGTATCGGCAAAGCCTTCCCGCAAAACAGCCTGGCCGACGACATACTGATGGCCAAGTCGGCCATTTACATCAGCACTGGCGAACTGCGTAAGGCAGAGGAAGTGCTTAAGGCGCTCATTGGCCTGGGCAACCAAAGCATCTGGGCGGACGATGCGCTGTTTACCCTGGCCGGTCTCTACGAGAAAGACCTGCAGCAGCCGGAACAGGCCAGGCTGCTGTACGAGCGACTGATCAACGACCATCCGGGCAGCCTGCTTGCGGACGAAGCCAGGAAGCGCTTCCGTAAACTTCGGGGCGACAATATTGAGACTTAGTCGCTATCTTTACCACATGCTTTTATACAACGTTACCATTATTATTGAAGAGGATATTGCGGCCGACTGGCTCCGGTGGATGCAGGAAGATCATATCCCTAAAGTGCTGGCGACCGGCAAGTTTGTATCTAACAGGCTCCTGAGAGTGCTCGATTCGCCGAATGAGGGGGTAACCTATTGCGCACAGTATGTTGCGGAGAATATGGAGGAGTATAACGACTACCAGCAACGTTTTGCACCCGGTCTGCAAGCAGAACTTACAGACCGGTATGAAAACAAATTCGTAGCCTTCAGAACGCTTATGGAATATGTTTAAGCTTATTGCTTAATCAATTCATAGAGTTCGTCGAGTTTAGGTGACAGCACAATCTCGATCCTGCGGTTTCGGCTGCGTCCTTCTGCGCTCGTATTTTCGGCAAGAGGCTGATATTCGCCCTTACCTGTAGCGGTCATGCGTACGCTTTCTACTTTACTCACTTCGGTAAGATACCTGACCACGGAGGTTGACCGCAGTACACTTAAGTCCCAGTTGTCTTTGATCTGCCCCAGGTTGGTGATCTTTTGAGAATCTGTATGGCCTTCTACCGCGATGTTGATCTCGGGCTGCTGCTTGAGCACCTCGGCCAGCTGACTCAATGCCTGACGGCCTTTTTCATCGATAATGATGCTTCCTGAGGGGAATAATAGTTTATCGGTAAGTGAAACGTATACCTTTCCGTTCCTGATCTCGACAGTAAGTCCGCTCTTAGCAAATCCGAGCAGAGCCTGCTGTAGTTTTTCTTTAAGCTGGTTGGTTGCCTCATCGCGCTTGCGCAGGATCTCCTCTACCTCCTTGAGCCGCTGCTCACGTCGTTTCAGGTCGCCCGACAATTTATTGATCTCGTTCGAACTGTTCTGGCGCAGCTTGGCGTAGTTGCTGTCCATCTCGGTATAACGGTTTCTTAGCTCGGCCAGGGCACTGTTTAAACCAGTAGTGTCACGCCGTAAACGATATATGAGGTTTTCAAGACTTTCGTTTTTAGCCTGGGCTTCCGTCCACCCTGCACTTAAAGAATCTTGTTTAGAAAGCAGTGATTTGTACTTTTTGGGCGATAAGATAACGCAGGAACTGAATGCACTTGCCATCATCACGGCAAATAATAGAAAACTGATCTTTTTCATCTGGTTGTTGGTTTCATTTGAGTGTGTGCCCGCACTATTGTACTACGGCATTCCTCAAAAATAGCATAAAAGGATATACAGCTTCAAACGCAGTTTTCAACTTATCCACGATTGCTGGCTGCAGAAAGTCTTTCTCTTTTAACGGATAAATGGCTATGAAGCTCTTCAGTTTAAGCAATTCGATCTGCGGGTGACTGGCCTCATAGCCTTTCGGAGCCGTTTTCAGCTTGTCTTCGTCGCTCAAACTAAAGCGTTTGCGAAATTCAGGCGCTTCAATGATCTCCAGAAACTCGGTGGTGTTGTAGTCAATTTCTTCACGTATCTTTTTCAATACATGACTTTCGGGCATCCAGAAGCCTGCTGCAAAAAAGCATTCGCCGGGCTGAATGTGCAGATAGTATCCGGGTTGCGGAATACCTTTGCCTTTGGCAGTAAAAGAGATCCCGTAATTGGTTTTATACGGGTCTTTGTTTTTACTGAAACGTACATCCCGATAGATACGCAAAAGGCACTTTTTGGCAGGCGTATCCAGGGGAAACTCCGGATCAACCGCTGCAAGTTCAGGAATAAGCTGCTCTACAAAGGCGAGGACATTAGCCTTGGCATCCTCATAACGGTGTTTGTTTTCAGCAAACCACTCCCGGTCGTTATTTTCGGCAACGTCTGCAATGAACTTTAAACTTTCAGGCCTGATCATGGCTTATCATACTGGGGTTTATACGATATTTTTGGCGAGAGCAAATGCAGCAGCAGCACCCTCGAATAACGGTAATTGAAAGGCGCCAGTAACAGACAGCCTACCAGGATAACGGTAAGATAAAGCCATAATGACTCATAACTCAGGTCACCGCCCGAAAAAACATAGGTTGCTACAGCCAGCGTCACCATCTCGGCAACGTTCATAGCGTAACTGACATACATGGCCGCGTAGAAATATCCGGGCTCAATTTCAAAGCGCTGACCACAGTGCTCGCAGGTTTCCCTCGTGCGTTGTATGTTGAAACCGTATAAACTGCCTGTAAAGATATCGCCTCTTCTGCACTGGGGGCATTTGGCGTTTACAATAGCGTAAAGCTTAGATGTTTCCGGCATATCCTGTCGTTTTTTTACGGTATTTCACATACCATAATATGCCCATACCCGATATAAGCAGATAGGGAATAGCTAAAAGATACAAGATACCTGAATTGAGACCTTTACCCTGGGTATTGCCATTTTTTACGCTTTGCTCCGCATTAACGCTGCACATGGCGCACTGCGCTGAAGCTTGTTGCGCAGAAGCTGCCGACAGCAACAATACACAAAAGAAGATATAGACTATCTTTTTCATGTGGTAAATATACGAAAGAAATGAAAAAGAACCGTCTAAAAGTTATAGTATGGCGAGATCATCAGATATACGATGACTCCCGTCACTGCCACATAAAGCCATACCGGAAAAGCCCATCTTACAATTTTTTTATGCCGCTCTATCTGCATACTGAATCCTCTTAGGAAGCTGATCAAAATCAACGGCAGCACAATAATCGCCAGCAATATATGCGTCAACAATATGAAGAAGTAGAAATACCTTGTCGCGCCCACCGCCGCGAGTTCAGTTGCAGAAAGCAGCCCGTCATGATCCACGTCACCAAAACGTGTGTCCTTTTCGTACAAGTGAAACAGGATATAGAAAATCAGAAAGATAGCTGACAAAATGAAGGTAATCACATTAGTCACCTTATGTGCCTGAATGTTCTTGCGCTTGATGAATATGAAGGATACCACAAGTAAAACCGAGCATGTGGCATTAATGGCACCAATAAGGTGCGGAAGGATATAGATAAAGGAAGGCTTCGCTTCCGGTGGCGGTACAAGCTTAAGCGCTATAACAACCAGCAGCACAACTGCAGTTACGATCCATATGAGTTTAGAAAAAAGCTTATCGCTTGAATTCATCGGGGGAGTTTGAAGGCTACCTTCCATCTTTTGTATTTCTTAAAACTTCGGCAAGTAAAACTTTAATCTCGTCATTCAGCCTTGCCACTGCTTCATGATTATAGGCCTCGTAGTAGCCCCTGATCTGCCGGCTGGGGTCAACCAGTACAAGCATGTTCCCGTAGGAAAACTGTTTGCCGCCGCGGCCATAAGCCGTTGCTGCATCAACAAACAACTGCTCGTTGATAAACTTGAAAACCTGGGCACTATCACCGGTCACCAGATTCCATTTTCCAGGCATAGCGTTCAGGCTGTCTGCGTAAATGCGCAAACGATCCGGACGGTCTGCTGTAGGATCAATGGAAAGGCTCACAAATCTTATACGCGGATTTCTCTCGTACGCTTTATTCAGCATCTGAACTACGCCGTTCACTGCTTTCAGTCCGTCGGTATGACCCCAGGTGTAAAACAGGTTGAACACTGTAATATCGCCCCCATAATTCGCCCAGCTTAAGGTATCGCCCTTCTGATTTAAAAATTTAAAATCACCAACCTTGTGAAATATGGTGTCCGGTATCAGCTTGCCCCGCTCTGAATGGAAGCTTCCGCCGATTTTTACCGGGTGAAAACGCGGTAAAGGCCTGTACCTGTTCTTTCCCTGATCCTGAAGGATATAATATAAAAATCCTGGCACCGCCAATATGGTTACCAGGATTAATACTTTTTTTAATGAAGTTTTATTATTCATCGCCTAGCCCATATGCACGCGCAGATAATCGCCCTCAATAAGCATCAGGACGATAAAATATATGATGAAAATGAAAGACAGTGTCAGCGACAGCTGCAGTCCGACTTTCTCATATTTCAGGTGCATGAAGTAAGCAACGATATAATAGGCTTTCAGAATCGTTAAGGCGATGTAGATGAAGTTTCCAACACCGTGAGACATATAACCTTTTGGAAGAACCCAAAGTGCTATAAAAAATTCAATTACAGTGATCAGCAACAGAATACCGAATACCTGCCAGATTCTCTTTTTGTCCAGTCCAGCATGCTCTTCGTGTGCATGCGATTCATTAGCGTGGTCTGTATGTATTTGTGACATAATTTTTGAAGATTAAACAAGATAGAAGAATGTAAATACGAATACCCATACAAGGTCCACAAAGTGCCAGTATAAGCCTACTTTTTCAACCATTAGATAATGGCCGCGTCTCTCAAACGTGCCATTGATCGTCATGCAAAGAATAATGATATTGATGATGACACCACTGAATACGTGGAAACCGTGAAAACCAGTGATCGTAAAGAAAAGGTTCGAGAATTGCTGTGCAGCTACCGTATCCACCTCACCGTTAAACAAGTGACTCAGCGTTTCCATGTTCGGGATTTTGCCCCAGCCAAACCCTTCGTGGAACAAATGGGTCCATTCTGCAGCCTGACAGCCAAGGAACATGAAACCACCAATAATGGTAGCTACCATCCACCAGATCACCTCACGTTTAGCACCCCTGTGTCCTGCTTCAACAGCTAGTACCATTGTTACCGAACTCATAATCAGGATAAAAGTCATAATACCTACGAACACCAAGGGGGCGCCGCTGTCGGTTATACCGGGTATAGACTGAAATACCAGATCCGGATCAGGCCATGTAAATTTACTGAAGCGCTGAGCTCCATAATAGATCAATAATGACGAGAAGGTAAAGGCATCGGAAACAAGGAAAAACCACATCATTATTTTGCCGTACTCTACCGACCAAGGTGAGCGGCCTCCACTCCATGGAGTAGTTTTTACCTGATCCAACTGTGATAATGAACTCATTTTATGTTTAGTAATAATTTGTTAAAAAATCTAACTGTTCAAAAGTAAAAAAACATACAGATATATCCACAATATATCTATAAAATGCCAAAATATGGATGCTATATCCATGCGGTATTTGCGTCGCTCCGCGCTGATCTGTCCATACGATCCGGCGATTGCAGATACCATCAGCGCGATGCCGGCAACGATGTGCAGCAGGTGAAAGCCCGACACAATGTAGATCATGGAGATAGCGGCATTATTGTTCGTCAGAAATGCCCCGGTGTCTACCAGGACGCGCCAGGCAGAAAACTGCATATATGCAAAAACAAGGCCCAGAATCAAGGTGATCCACAACCATACGCGCTGCTTACCCAGTGCTCCCGACTTAAGGGCACGGGAAGCCAGAAACAAACAGGCACTGCTTACAACCAGTACGATTGTGCTGTAAGTAAACAGCTCCGGAAGCACCAGGCCATGCCCTTTACCTTTCGCCGCCGAGAATACGATGTAATAACTTGTCCAGCCACCGAACATAATTGTCGAAGACACGACAAACAGCCAAAGAATAAACTTCTTTGGTTTCATATCCATCCCTTCCCCTAACCCCTCATTTTGCTTGTCTAATGTATGTACCATATCTATTTATTTATAAAATCAAACAATAATACCAGTTGTACAACCGGCAGGTAAAAGAACGAACAGAACATCACCTTTCTGGCACTGCTCATCTCCATATTCATCCACATTTTAAATGCCAGCCAGGCAAATACGGCTCCGAAAATGACCGATGCCCCGGCTAGATAATAGCCGCCGAATCCGTAAAAGACAGGCAGTAAACTTACCGGTATCAGCACCAGTGTACTAAGAAATGTGATAAAGGCGCTCGCCTTGTCCCTTTTGGTGGTTGGCAGAAGTCTGAATCCCGCCTTCTTATAGTCGTCATCCAGCACCCAGGCGATCGACCAGAAATGCGGGAACTGCCATACAAACTGAATAAGAAAAAGGATAACCGCAATGCCGTCTATTCTGCCATGGGCGGCGACATATCCGATCAGCGGAGGCAGGGCGCCTGGAAAAGCCCCGACAAATACCGCAATAGGCGATTTCCTTTTCAGCGGCGTATATGCAAAGGCATATAAAAATATAGAGAATACCGAGAGCAACCCGGTTTCTATGTTTAGTTTGCCCAGAAGCCAGGTACCTAACATCCCCATCACCAGGCCTGATACGAGTCCCTGACCCGTGGTCATATGGCCGGCCGGCATAGGCCTGTCCTTGGTACGGCTCATCAGCTTGTCCAGGTCAACTTCAATAACTTCGTTGAAACAATTGGCGGCCGAGGTTACCAGAAAACCTCCCGCAATCAGGATAAGCCAGTTCATCCAGTTGATTCCAGGCACAACACCGTCTACAGGTACCTTAGAGCCAATCAGGAAGGTGACCGAAGCAGAAAACACCACCAGGAAGGTAAGTCTGAACTTAATGAGCTTGGAAAAATCTTTCAAAAACTGCTTCAAGATATTTATATTAATTCGTTTGGTTAAAGCTGCCTGTCTTGTAAACTAATAAATACAGATAATATTGCAGCCCGAACAGCATGGTGCTGAAAAGGATATGCATAGCCTGTGCATACGGCGGTAAGGCAAAATTAGCAAGAAGCACCCCGGTGAGCAATTGTATCAGCAAAACGATCACGACGGCATTGGCAACGAACATTTGTTCTTTGCTACCTTTGTACAGGCGCCTCATAATCGCATATATAATAATATTTATGACCAGCACAGCGATTGCCAGGTCCCTGTGATATAGAAAATGTGTTCCTACTTTGCCCACCCAGGTCTCGCGCTGAGCATAAAAAAGTGACTTTGCAATAGCGTCGATAGCCTCCCTTACTTCCGTTCCCACTACGATCTGCACAACACTCAATGCGATTGACAGAAACAGTATCATTGTTAATGTACCGGTTTTACCGGCAGCAAGAACAGCCTGCTGCCTCATCTTCCTCGCGTAATAATAGGTGTAGATGAGTATGGCAAGGATTACCAAGGCCAATAACATGTGTACAGTAACAATCCAGGGCATCAGGTTGGTAGACACGACAATGGATCCGAGCCAGGCTTGATAAGCCACTACAAAAATGTTCAGTATGCTGAGCACAACGATGCGCTTCGCTGTTTTACGATACGTAAAAGATGCGATGGCAACCGCCAGAAGCATAACGCCTGTAAGCGCTCCGACCAGACGGTTTATATATTCCGTCCAGGTTTTTGCGACATTAAATTCCTCTGGTTCACGAATCGACTCGTCATGCCTGATGCTGTCAGCGAGGTGCCCCTTACCTAACCTTTCCAGGGTTTTGGCAAAACGCTCATTCTTGGCAATACGCCCGTTCACATATTTCTCCTTATAGTCGGCCGGCAACTGAGAGGCAGAGGTAGGCGGCACGTACTGGTCGAAGCATTTTGGCCAATCCGGGCAGCCCATGCCTGAGCCCGTGCTCCGCACAACCCCTCCTGCGAGAATAACCAGTAGGGTAATTACAATCGTAATTAAGTTAAGCCTGATAAACCTACGCTCAGATTTAGGAACCATTATATATGTGAATTTAAAAAGAAGGGTATCTGGTAAGCTTATACTTACAGCAGATACCCGTCCCGTTATAAACTATAAATTAGTCTAGTTTTGATCCTGCTGAAGCTTTCTCCTGCTCCTCCCACTCTCTTTGGATACGCTCAAATTCAGGATTTCCTTCAAAATCGTGCGGCATATTAGAACTCATGGTTTGTGAGAAAGGAATTGTCTGAGGAATAAAATCCTCTTCTGCACCAGGCTTGCTATAGTCATACGGCCAGCGGTATACTGTCGGAATTTCTCCTGGCCAGTTTCCATGGATATGTTCTACAGGAGCGGTCCATTCTAGTGTATTCGCGCCCCAAGGGTTTTGAGGTGCACGCTTTCCTCTGAAGATCGAATAAAAGAAGTTCCAAAGGAATGCTACCTGAGCTAAAGCTCCGATGATAGCCGCCCAAGTCACAAATACGTTTACAGTAAGCCATTTTTGCATAAACTCAAATTCCGTAAATGCATAGTAGCGACGCGGAACGCCGTCCAGACCGAGGAAGTGTAATGGGAAGAACACCAGATAGGCTGCGATGAATGTTAACCAGAAATGCAGATAACCTAATTTGGCACTCATCATACGTCCGAACATCCGGGGATACCAGTGATATACACCAGCAAGCATACCGAAGATAGCCGCCGAACCCATTACCAGGTGGAAGTGAGCGACAACGAAGTAAGTATCGTGAAGGTTGATATCGAGCGATGCGTTACCCAGGAATATACCGGTCAAACCACCTGAGATGAAGAATGACACCAAGCCAATTGCGAACAGCATAGCTGGCGTAAACTTGATATTACCACGCCAAAGTGTAGCCAAGTAGTTAAAGGTCTTTACAGCGGAAGGCACAGCGATAATCAGTGTGGTAATCATGAACACACCACCCAGCAACGGATTCATACCCGTCACAAACATGTGGTGACCCCAAACAATGAAAGACAATACGGTGATACCGATCAGTGAATAGATCATCGCATGGTATCCGAAGATCGGCTTCCTTGAGTTAACCGAAATTACTTCCGATGAGATACCAAGGGCAGGCATGATAACGATATATACCTCCGGGTGACCCAGGAACCAGAACAAGTGCTGCCACAGAATCGGCGATCCACCCTCATTTGGCAGAATCTGTGTACCCAAAACAATATCGGATAAGTAGAAACTTGTGCCAAAGCTACGGTCAAAAATAAGAAGGACGACACCCGCAACCAACACAGGGAATGAAAGGATACCCAGGATAGCGGTGAGGAAAAACGCCCAGATAGGCAGCGGCATTTTCCAAAGGTCCATGCCTTTTGTACGCATGTTCAATACTGTACTCACATAGTTGATACCACCCATAAGCGATGAAGCAACGAACAGCACCATACTGATCAGCCAAAGCGTCATACCAAGTCCGGACCCGCTGATTGCTGTTGGCAAAGCTGACAGCGGCGGATAAATTGTCCACCCCGCACTGGCCGGACCAGTCTGGATGAAGAACGAACTCATCATGATAACGCAGGCGGTAAAGAAGAACCAGTACGAAAGCATGTTCAGGAAAGGAGATGCCATATCGCGTGCACCAATCTGCAGTGGGATCAACAAGTTACTGAACGTACCACTCAGCCCTGCAGTCAATACAAAAAATACCATGATGGTACCATGTATAGTAACCAGCGCAAGATAGAAATCAGGCTTAATTCTGCCGCCCTCAGCCCATTTACCAAGGAAGCTCTCCAAAAGCGGGAAAGTTTTGTCTGGCCAGGCCAATTGTAACCGGAAAAGGATCGATAAGATCATTGCAATCACAGCCATGATAATACCAGTTATCAAGAACTGCTTGGCGATCATTTTATGGTCCTGACTGAAGACGTATTTCGTGAAAAACGTCTCTTTGTGATGACCATGATCGTCATGGCTATCGTGTTGGTGAGTATCGTGTAATGATATAGTTGACATAATATGCTAATCCAGTATAAATATTAATTGTTTGGGGTAGAAGTCGCAGTTGTATCACTATCTGTCGACGTTGAATCGTTTAACGCTGGCGAAGTAGCCGGTGGAGCGATTACAGGGGAAATGTACCTGTTCCTCAGCTCATCGGTAATATACGTTGGCTGCTCAGCCACCCACTCTTTGTATTCCTGCTCCGAAACCACGCGAACTTTACGCTGCATCTTGTAGTGACCATCGCCACATATTTTGGCGCAAAGAAACAGGTAATCAAATTTAGGGTCGTTTGTTTTCGCCTTCATCTCCTCTGTGGTGATCGTCGGAGTAAACTCAAAGTAGCTGGTCATACCAGGAACAGTATTGAGCTGAACCCTAAAATGCGGCATATAAAAACTGTGGATAACGTCCTTACTGGTCAGAATAAGACGTACCGGCTTATTTACAGGAATAACCATTTCGTCGGCGATCTGATCATCCAGTGCCTTCCTGTCTTTGAAATCAACACCCAAAGCATTTTCTGCCGTGATCAGCTTGTAGTTCTTTAAACCTACCACACCATCAGCTCCGGGATAACGGATAGCCCAGGCGAACTGCGATGAGGTAACTTCAATGTTGATCGGCTTGTTATTCGGATCCTCAATTTTGTAGAAAATAGACCTCCAGGTGAAGAAACCCATAAGTACCAAAACGGTTAACACCAATGCCGGAATAATAGTCCAGATTCGCTCCAAAGCATTATTATGCGGATAGAAATAGGCTTTTCTCTTGCCGTCGAACTTATAGAAATAAGCAAAGGCGAACAGCAGGATGTGTGTAAGGATAAATACAATGGTAGTAATGATCAGTGTGATCTCAAACATGTTATCGATCTTGGCACCATGCTCTGAGGCCGCCTCCGGAAGGATCATGCTTCCGTGTACGGTATATTCCCAGTAAACACCATACAAACCAACAATAAGGAATAGTGCGAACAGCACACCGTTAACGGTATTCCAGTTGATACCCCGTGTCCTTCCCTGTGCCTCTCTTGTAAGTTCGTATACCTTTAACGCTTTACCGACTATTGCTATAAATAAGCAAACCAGTAAAAAGGCCATCACATAAAAAACTGCCGACTTATAAACAGGTCCCATATCAACGGCCTGCTCTGCACTTGCAGCGCCTGCAGCCGCCTGGGCGAAGGCCCCGCGTGTATCAGCAAACACAGTTACAATCGCCGCCAATGCTGCTATTGTCTTATTACCTATATATTTTCTTAAACTCATTTCCTTAAAGTAGTAACGCTGTACTTCTGTTGTACTATTATTTATTTTACTCTTTTGAATCAATCCTACAAATGATGATGTAAACTCTCCTGCAGGAACGGATGGTTCCTTGCTATTAGCGCACGCTTGCTTAGCGCTGATAATACGGTGAAAGTAAACAATCCGACAAATCCTAAAGCGACACCGATCTCGATAAATCCAAAGCCGTTATGGGTATCAACAGTTCCCGGCATGATCATCTGGTAGTAATCTACCCAGTGGCCGCACAATACTACGATAGATACACCAAGCAATACATTTTCATGACGTTTATTATCCCTGTCCATCAGCAACAGCACAGGAGCCAGGAAATTCAGGACCAGGTTCAGGTAAAACCAAAACTCATAGCTCTCGAAGCGCTTGTAAAAGTATACGGTTTCTTCCGGAATGTTCGCATAGTAAATCAGCATAAATTGTGCAAACCAGGTGTAAGTCCAGAAGATAGAAAAACCAAAGATAAACTGGCCAAGGTTGTGCAGGTGGCTATTGTTCACCCAACTCATATAACCCGACTTCTTCAAAAGGATAATGATGATCGCTATCGTTGCCAGACTGCTCACCCACATTGCAGCAAAGTTATACCAGCCAAACATGGTGGAGAACCAGTGCGCCTCAAGAGACATCACCGTATCGAAAGCAAATACCGGCGTGGTAAAGCCATAAATAACCAAAAATATACAAGAGTATTTGAAACTCTTCCTGTAAGAGTTCAAACCGCCCTCCAAATCCTCATTTGCAGACAGCTTGGAAAGAAGCACCGCAAAAATACTGTATGCACCCAGGAAAATCACCTGACGTGCCATAAAGAAAGGCACATTAAGGAAAGACGACTTTCCGTCGATCAGCTTGTCGTAGTTGGGGCTGTTAGGGTCGGTAAGACCTTCAGCATGCCAGTGGTGGTATAAGTTATGTGTATAAAGTCCGGCTCCGATAACGGCGATCAGAATAACAACTGCAATAGGCAGTGTTCTGGCCATAGCCTGAGGTACACGTAGAATGGAAGCCGACCATCCCGCCTGAGCAACGAATTGTACAGCAAGGAAAAAGGCACCCGACATACATACGCAGGCGAAGTAATAAGCCATTAGCAACAGGTTCGCAAACGTACGCTCATGCATGATGTGGTCGTGGCTCGAAAATCCGTAGACAATCGCTGCCAGTCCGATCACAACGCCAATGATGCTCAACGTTTTTGCCTTTCCTGCAAACTCAAACTGTTCAGTTAAATTATAATTATGAGTTCCCATTTTTCTTCTTTACTAATTTCCTTTTTGTAATTCTTGTACGTACATCACCACTTTCCATCTTTCATCAGGCGTAAGCTGCGAAGCATATGAACCCATCATGTTAACCCCATACTTAATGGTATGATAGATTTTACCTGCAGTCAGGTCTTTCATTAACCCACCGCGTGACGATGCTTTCTCCGGATCAAAAAATGACGGTACACCATTGAATTTCTCAATCTTTACGAGGTGTCCCTGTCCGTCACCCTTCTCGCCGTGGCAAGGTCCGCACATCACCATATACAAATGCTGTCCGTCTTTAAGGTTCTTCTCAGATACTTCGAGCGGGTTAGCAAGGCTGCTTGAAGCTTCGTAACCTTCTTTAGTATTCGGATAAACATCCGACTCTACAAATCCAACCGGAGCGGTGTGAGCAGGAGGCGTTTGTGCCGTTTGTCCGTTTGCAAAGTTCTTATTCGGCTGGTCCGGGTTATAAGCAAGCGGATCATACATATTTCTTGCATACTCCATTCCCGTGCTGCGCTTATCCCTGCATGCCGAAAATACAACAGCACTTGCCAGGATACAAAACGAAGCTAAAACCACTCTATTCTTATTCATAGCTAACATACTTCCTTTCATTGTACTTCACTTCCAAAGCACCCGCATCTTTTAATAATTCATCGATTTTACTGTGGGCTACGTTCTGGTTTGCATCAATAGCGATTACAAACCTGTCGTCAGTAGCTCTAAGATCCATTACCCTTGGTGCGCGACCAGGGAACAAATGCGTAGATGCGTAATATGCGCCCACCAAACTAAATGCACAGAACAAAACGGTAAGCTCAAACATAATCGGAATAAAATCCGGAAGCGCAAAAGCGGGCTTACCGCCAATATTATGTTTCCAGTCCACTACCGAAGTCAGATAGATCAGCGCAAATGCCGACACGGTACCTGTCAATCCGCAGAAGAACGCAAGAACGTCAAGTCGTGATCTTTTAACCCCCAATTTTGCTTCGATGCCGTGAATAGGCATTGGCGTGTACACATCATAAATCTTGATGTTGTTTTCCTGCAGTTTCTCAATGCCATGCATCATCTCATCAGGATCACCAAAACTGCCTAAAATATATTTGATATTACTCATTGTTATATTTTTGCGTATTCTTCTTGTTTAACACTATCAAACTTATTTAAAGAGTCGATATACTCAGCCACCTGCTCTTTATCCAGATGACCTTCCTTGATCTCCTCAAGCTTAGCCTGCTCACTCGCGCTCTTCAGCAGAAGTTTAACTTCAGCAATCGCGATAGACGGCAATACCCTTAAGAACAGCAGGAACAAAGTAAAGAATACCCCAATTGAGCCTACGAAAACGCTCACATCTACCCAGGTTGGATAGAACATGGTCCAGCTTGATGGAATATAATCCCTGTGAAGTGACGTAACGATGATCACGAAACGCTCGAACCACATACCAATGTTTACCACGATAGAAAGAATCCAGGTAGCCGCGATGTTGGTGCGGATTTTCTTGAACCACAGCAACTGTGGTGAAATCACGTTGCAGGTCATCATCATCCAGTATGCCCACCAGTAAGGACCGGTTGAACGGTTGATAAACGCATACTGCTCATATTCAGAGCCTGAATACCAGGCAATGAAAAACTCTGTTAAATAAGCGACACCCACAATAGAACCTGTAAGCATAACGATCTTGTTCATCGACTCAATGTGGAACATGGTGATGTAGTTTTCAAGACCCAAAACTTTACGGGCAACAAGCAAAAGTGTCAATACCATCGCGAAACCAGAGAAGATCGCACCTGCCACGAAGTATGGCGGGAAGATCGTGGTATGCCATCCCGGAATTACCGAAGTAGCAAAGTCCATGGATACGATGGTGTGTACGGAAAGTACCAGTGGTGTGGAGATACCAGCCAGAATCAGCGAAACGGCCTCAAAACGCTGCCAGGTTTTAACACTTCCACTCCATCCGAAAGAAAAGATGGAATAAATACGGCGTCTTAAACCGGTAGCACGGTCGCGGATGGTAGCGATATCCGGCAACAGACCTGTATACCAGAACAGCAAAGATACCGAGAAATAAGTCGAGATCGCAAACATGTCCCATACCAGCGGTGAGTTGAAGTTTACCCATAGCGAACCAAACTGGTTTGGCAGGGGAAGTACCCAGTATGCCAGCCATGGACGGCCCATGTGAGAAACAACGTAGGTCGCCGCACAGATAACCGCAAAGATGGTCATCGCCTCAGCAGAACGGTTGATGGAGTTACGCCAGTTCTGACGGAAAAGCAACAGTACCGCAGAGATTAGTGTACCGGCGTGACCGATACCAACCCACCATACGAAACCTGTGATATCCCAGGCCCATCCTACAGTCTTGTTCAGACCCCATGCTCCAATACCTTCCCAAAACGTGTAACCTACAGCTACCACCCAGAGTGCAGCGCCGCAAAGCGCCATGATAAATCCAATCCACCAAGCTCTGTTAGGCTTGTTCTCAACCGGCAACAGGATCTCGTCCGTTATTCTGGAATAGGTAATATCCTTTCCGGTGATTAGTGGTTCTCTTAATATTGATTCCTTATGTCCTGACATAATTTATATTCTTTAAGCTTACGCTTGAACTGTTGTACCTGTATTTCTAATTTTTGTCATGTAACCGATGCCTGGCTGAACGTTGATCTCTTCCAGCACATAGTAGGTCCGCTCGCTGCGCAAGGCCTTTGAAACCTCCGAGTTAGGATCGTTGCCATCACCGAAGATGATTGCGTTAGCGGAGCATGCTTCCTGACAAGCCATTTTGATCTCACCATCTCTTAGCGGACGCTTTTCGATCTTAGCCTGCAGTTTGCCACCTTGTATACGCTGTATACACATCGTACATTTCTCCATCACCCCTCTTGAACGTGCGGTTACGTCAGGGTTTAACAACAGCTGCGTAAATTCATTGTTAAGATAGTTGTCAAAACGGGAATCGTTCCAGTAGTTAAACCAGTTGAAGCGGCGTACTTTGTACGGACAGTTGTTCGCACAGTAACGTGTACCCACGCAACGGTTGTAGGCCATATGGTTCAAGCCGTCTGATGAGTGTACAGTAGCGAGAACCGGACAAACCGTTTCGCATGGTGCGTGCTCACAGTGCTGGCAAAGCATCGGCTGATGTACCACAGAAACGTTGTCAAGATTTTCCATCTCGGCGATCTCTTTCTCTTTGGTTACCGAATTGATACCATTGCCATGCGTACCGTGGGCACCTTGAGACTTGTCGTGCTGACCATGATCTTCACCGCCTTCTACATTGTTATAGCTATAATAACGGTCGATACGGATCCAATGCATCTCCCTCCGGTTACGCACCTCTGTTTTACCAACGACCGGAATATTATTTTCTACGTTACAAGCCACCACACATGAACCGCAGCCGGTACAAGCATTAAGGTCGATGGCCATTACCCAGTTATGACCAGGCTTTTCGTAGGTATCCCAAAGATCGTAGGTCTTGTGCTTAGGATGATCGTTACCCGAACCTGCGGCCGGATTTTTCTTATAGGCCTCAAAGCTGGCTTCACGAATAACATTTCTGCCTTCAAAAGAGTGGTGCGTTTGTGTCTGCGCCAGTTCTTCCCTTCTGCCTGTTCCGTCTAACTTAACCGTGGTGGCATACTTTAACGTGCCATTAGCGAAACCTACAAACGGATAAGCATTCTTACCAACGTTATCACCGGCCTTACCCGCTTTAACGCGACCGTAACCTAAAGCTATCGAAGCAGTTCCCTGAGCTTGTCCGGGTTGGATCAACACCGGTAACTCAATGGTATATCCTTTATCGTCTTTAATCGAAACAATATCAAATTCCTTATAGCCCAGTTTCTCTGCAAACTTAGGTGCAAGGGAAATATAGTTGTCCCAGGTAACTTTGGTTACCGGATCAGGAAGCTCCTGAAGAAATGCGTTATTGGCATATTTACCGTTACGCATCGGTACGCTTTCATAAACCTGAAGCTCAATATCTTTAGCAAGCGCCTTGCTATTATTAACAATTGTTGGAACAACTGCGGCAAGTGACTGTGTGAAAGCATATGTCCCAGCTGGCTTAGCCACAGAGGCAAAGACACCAGTCTGCAAAACATCCTGCCATGTTTTACCTAAAGCAGGTAAAATGGTCGACTCCCAGTTGTTGCGTACATACTGGTAGTAATCTTTAACTGGTGCGTTAGACCAGATCAGTAAGCTCTGCTCTGCCTGACGTGAGTTAAACACCGGGTTGATGGTAGGCTGTACAATAGAATAATACCCTTCATAAGTGTTGGCATCACCCCATGATTCCAGATAGTTGTGGTTTATCGCTACAACATCACACAAATCAGCAGTCTCGTCATTCCTGTCGGAGAAAGAAACTTTCAATCCGACTTTAGCCAAACCTTCTGTAAATGCTTTGGTATTTACCGCGTCGTAAGCAGGGTTGCTGTCGAGGAAAAATACCGCGGCAACTTCAGCCCTGTTCATTTCATTAACAAACTCTGCAAACTCTGCGTCATTACCTGCAAAACGCTTGCATGGATTATCCAGGTCAATGGTTGTACCGTAGCTGCCTATAGCGGCGTTGATAGCGTTTACCAGGATCTGGGTAGACACATCGTTTGATCCGCAGACAACCAGGCCTTTTCCCCTGTTCTGCAAAAGTTCTTTGGCTACAAGTTTGATCGCTTTATCCGCGATAGTATTATTTGGCAAAGCACCGCCGGCCAGATTTGCACCGGTAACGGCATTATACAAAGCGATCAGTGCCGGACCTTCTTCAGACAATTTAACCGGAATACGCGTATCGGCATTCGTACCTGTAAGGCTCATGCCTGCTTCAAACTGGAAGTGACGTGACATCTTGCCCGCTTTCAGTGATTTCGCGTTACGGTTACTTACATACTGGGCAGTAAACTCCTCGCCGCTGATCCAGGTACCCAGGAAATCCGCTGCGAAACTCACGATCAGGTCTGCCCGATCAAAGTTGTATTTAGGAACAACCGCTTTACCAAAGCTGTTCTCATTGGCTTTAATAATGCCCGTATATGAAATTGCGTCATACTGAACATGTTTAGTATTCGGATACGCCGCAGTAAAATCTGCAATGACAGCCTTTGTAGAAGGGCTATGCACTGAAGATGAAACGATTCTGATCTTTTTACCCGAGGCCTGAACCTTGTTCAATTCAGCCGTGATGAACTGGTCAACGTTTGCCCAGGTGCTCTCCTGCTTTTTAACCAGGGGAGACTTAAGTTTAGACACATCATAAAGATCCAAAACTGAAGCCTGTGCCTGAGCATCCGTACCGCGGAAAAACTCACCCGCGTTTGGATTTGGTTCGATCTTGATCGGCCTTCCCTCTCTCGTTTTAACTAATACACTCTGACCGTTAAAGCTGGAAACATAGTAATTCGGGATACCCGGAGTTACTTCTTCAGGCTTAACTACGTAAGGAATGGCCTTGTGAACCGGGGCCGACTGACATGCAGCCAGTGTAACAGCACCCAAACCAAAACCCAGGGCCTTAAGAAAGTCCCGGCGCGGCGTTACAGTACTCAATCCTGCTTCGTTTAAAACATCTTCTATTGGAAGCGGTTCAGCAAATTCGTTTTTGTTCTTTTCAACAAAATCCGGAGTGTTGTTATACTCTTCTAAACCCTTCCAGTATCTTTTATTGCTTTCCATTTAAGCTATATTACTGTTATCGAACGTTCTTTTTAATAAACTCTAATTAATAATGGCACTTACCACACTCTAAACCACCCAGGGCAGCAGGAGTCATCTTCTCGCCTTTTTTGATCTTCTCGTGAGCCTCAATAACCTTGTCATAGTAGCCATTGCCTTTTACGTCAAGCTCAGCTTCCCTGTGACAGTCGATACACCATTTCATGGTAAGCGGAGAGTACTGATAGATCTCTTCCATGGTATTCACCGGACCGTGACAGGCGAAACACACCGGCTCATTCGGCTGCAAGCCCTTCTGCTTTCTGATCGCCTGCTCACCAACTATAGTGTGCTGCGAGTGGTTGAAGTAAGCAAAATCCGGCAGGTTGTGAACACGCACCCACTCAATTGGCTTCTCTTTGCTCTTATCGTAAGTCATCGTCTCCGGATCATAACCGATAGCGCTGTAGATCTTCATAATTTCCGGAGAGATTTCCCCGTCGTACTTTTCTGTAGCCTGTACCGACTTGTGACAGTTCATACAAACATTCGCAGATGGGATGGTCGCGTTTTTAGATTTAAACGCACCCGCATGGCAGTACTGGCAGTCTATCTGGTTAGTTCCCGCATGCAGTTCGTGAGAGAACTTGATTGGCTGCACAGGTTGGTATCCGGTATGAACACCCGTATCCCACATGCCCATCCATCCGTAAGTACCCAGGCTTACCACAAGGCACAGAATTAAAAAGAATACAAACTTTTTGTTTTTGAACAACCTTCTGGAGCCCTCAGCAAAAGAAAGGCTTTCCTCTTCCACCACAACAACACCCTGCTTTTGAAGAATCAGGCGTTCGAGCATTTTTATCGCACGTCCTAAAACAACCAGAACAACGATTGAGATCAGGATGATTACAGCAATACCGGCAATTGAGAAGTCAGAAACACCTTCCGATGTACCAGCTTCTGCACCCTGTCCTCCGGCAGCTTCACCTTCCTTCTTAGGCTCGCCGGCCTGAGCATAGGCAATGATGTTTCTGATCTGATCATCAGTTAGACGGGTAAAAGCAGTCATCTCCGCAGGAGAAAACTTCGAAGCCTCTACCGCCTGAGGATCACCTGAGGCGATCAGCGCCGGAGCATTCCGGATCCACTTGATTGCAAAAGCTTCATCAAGCTCTGTAAGCTTCGGTGTTAACGCCGGACCGGTGCTGTTGCGGTCTAACTGGTGACAAGAGGCACAATTATCCTTAAATAACTTTCGGCCCTCAGCTACATCTTGCGCGTGTGTTACAGAAACGGTTAAAACAGATAAAGCCGTCAGCATAAACGTCGACTTCAAAACTCTTTTAACGATCAATGAGATATCCCTCATAATGAGTACTTTATACTATTTTTTAAAAAACTTGTTTAACGTAATTGATGTTTGAACTCAGGTACTCCACCAAAACGTCCACAAAAGTAAAATTTATTAAATTACCAATGACAAAGAAATGACAGTAAATACAATTTATAATCAATCTAAATAGGTGCCTTCAAAGGCCTTTAAACGAAGAAAATCAGCAATTTTTTGAAGATTGCTGATTTTCAAATGAGGGTGTATCCGTTGCCGGATTTGCATATTTAAATTACATTTTCAATATCCACGCAAACATCAGCGGAGCCACTATGGTAGCGTCCGATTCGACGATAAATTTTGGGGTGTTGATGTCCAGTTTCCCCCAGGTAATCTTCTCATTTGGCACCGCTCCTGAGTATGATCCGTAAGAGGTTGTTGAGTCTGAAATCTGACAGAAATAACTCCAGAACGGAATGTTCTCCATTTCCATATCCTGATACAGCATAGGAACCACGCAAATCGGAAAATCACCGGCAATACCGCCCCCGATCTGGAAGAAACCAATGCCCTTACCTTCGCTGTTGGCGATATACCAGTTGGCCAGCCAGCCCATATATTCGATCCCGCTCTTCATGGTAGAAGCCTTGATTTCGCCCTTCATCACATATGACGCAAAAATATTGCCCATGGTAGAATCCTCCCATCCCGGAACCACGATTGGGAGGTTCTTTTCCGCAGCTGCCAGCATCCATGAATTTTTGGGATCTATTTCGTAGTATTGCTCCAGGTCGCCGCTGAGAAGCATTTTATACATGAATTCGTGCGGAAAATAACGCTCACCTGCATCATCGGCATCTTTCCATATCTTGTGAATGTGCTTTTGCAGTCTACGGAAGGCCTCTTCTTCCGGGATACAGGTATCGGTTACGCGATTATAATGGTTCTCAAGTAAGTCCCACTCGTCTTGTGGACTAAGATCGCGATAATTTGGCACTCTCTTGTAATGCGAATGTGCTACCAGGTTCATAATATCCTCTTCAAGATTGGCCCCGGTACATGATATAATAGAAACTTTATCCTGACGGATCATTTCAGCAAGGGAAATACCTAATTCGGCTGTACTCATCGCGCCGGCAAGTGTTATCATCATTTTGCCGCCCTCATCCAGATGTGCTTCATATCCTTTCGCTGCATCCATCATGGCCGCCGCATTAAAATGGAGATAGTTACGCTCCATAAATTGTGATATAGGTCCTCTCGTTGTATTCATGCTCTTTTTTGTATTTTCTTATTGAAGCGCAAAAATAGCTATTTAATTACAGCTTCCATAATCACCATTTGCAGCCACCTCGTGGGTGGTGAGTCCGCCATGAGTCCGGGGTGAGTCCGGGGTGAGTCCGCCTTTTCCCGGAAAAAAGGCGGACTCATGGCAGTGCCATAGTGGTAGCAAGGCGCTCTCACCCCAAAAGGATATAGGGCAGTAGCCGTATTATGGCCTTAAACTTGCTTCGCTGAACGAAAAACAAAAATATTCTTTTATTTTAGGCAGATGAAGAAACTATCGCTTTGCGCCATGCTGGTCGTGCTGGCGTTAAACGTTGTGGGACAGAAAAAGTTAATCGAGCGCTATTTATCAAATAAAACGGACTCTTCCAGAGGGCCAAGTTTTATGCCCGTGCCTGTTTTCCGCTACAGTCAGGAAATTGGCGCCGAACTGGGGCTGGGACTGATTTATTCGGCCTATATGGACCGGGCCGACCTGACTAACCGAAGTTCGAACTTTACCGGCGTGGCCTCTGCTTCTACCAAGGGGCAGTACAACATCTCTTTAAAAAGCGATATTTGGACTAAAGGAAACATCTATCACCTCGTCAACGAGATCAGGTTCAGAAAAATGCCGTTCGACTTCTTCGGAGTTGGTAATGAAACCATCGAGGCAGACAAAAACAGGCTGGTACAGGGCTCGGTAAAAATAGTTGTGGAAGCAGAAAAGAAGCTTGTACCACGAATGTATACCGGTATTTCTGCGGGATTTGAAAACTATCATTTTACCGATAAGCAGGTAACGGGAACATTTGCTGCGAATGAAGAACTGGTCCATAAGGTAGGGGGGTCTGTAATTTATGCCGGGCTTTCGCAAAGTTTCGACACGCGGGACAATGCAAACTATACCACTGCAGGTTTTCTGGGAAGGATAAGCTACCAGTATGCGCCCGACTTTTATGGGGGCGATAACTTTACGGGTTCCATGATCAGGGTCAATGTACGCAACTTCTGGTCGCTCAACCGCAAACTTGTTCTCGGACTAAACGGTCTTTATCACACCGTACAAGGCAAAAATACGCCGTTTTATATGTTGCCGCAACTCGGCAACGATGAGATGATGCGAGGGTATTATACCGGAAGGTACCGCGACAGGAACCTGCTTGCAGCACAGGCAGAGTTGAGGTTCCGGTACAATAACCGGTTTGGACTGGCTGTATTTGGTGGAGGCGGACAAGTTTTCGACAATGGCGGCTTTGCTTTTAAGTCTTTCAAACCATCGTACGGCGCTGGTGGCCGCTATTTCTTTGATCCGGAGAAAGGCCTGAGTGTTCGGGTCGACTACGGCATAGGCGAGAAACGCGCCAACGAGAAGCGTCAGACCGGCTTTTACGTAAGCTTGGCCGAAGCGTTTTAAAACTTCAGCTTAAAGTGCTCTTTGGCCTGACCTTTTCTGAAAAACACCAATCCAATCCAAAAGAGGTCTACAGTTACCCGCACGTCGGGATGAGCCTTGATCTCTTCCCAGGCTTCTTTCATGCCCGGGCTCCAGTAAATATCGTCGAAGATCAACAGTGTGTCTTCGTGGACTCGGGGCAAACACCATTTGAAGTAGTTTAAGGTTGCGTCTTTACGGTGGTTGCCATCGATATAAACAAAATCGAGCTTCTCTTGCTGTTCGAGCAGATCGGGCAGTAGCAGATCGAAGTTTCCTACCTGAAGCTCTACATTTTCGAGTCCGAGTTCCCTGAAATTCCGGTAGGCTACCTCCGCTGTTTCAGGACAGCCTTCTATGGTGATAATATTGGTATTGGGGCATGCTTTGGAAAGGTAAGCGGTGGTGATCCCCAAGCAGGTGCCCAGTTCGATGATGGTATCTGGCTTGGCCATTTTCGCAAGGCGATAGATGAGCTGCGCCAGCCTCGGGCTTTTTAACGCATTCCTCGCAATCTGACTGATCTTCTTGCGCCGATTCCTGTTGAGGTGCGAACCAGCACCTAGGTCGGTCACTGTAATGGTGGAATCGTCACGGTAAAGTTTTTTTCGCTGCGCCTCCACGGCTTCGTATGCATCTTTATTGCTAAAGTCGTAAATTACCTCATCGGCTAGCTTGTATATGAATGGGGAATGTGTCCCATGCCGGCTCTTAGCAGTGAGCCGGTGCGCCACATAATCCCTGAAAAAGTTCAAGACCATAGCTGGCAAAAATAGGCATTCAATTTGATTGGACAATAAAGTGGAACACAGTAAAGAAATAAGTGCTTTAGTAAGGCTGCTAGATGACCCTGATATGGAAATTTATCAGCATGTGGAAGACAAGCTTCTTGGCTATGGCAATGAGGTGATCGGGTATTTGGAGAATGCCTGGGAGCAGTCGCTCGACAGCCTGCTGCAGCAGCGTATCGAAAATATCATCCATAAAATTCAGTTTTCTACGGTTAAGGAAGATCTTAGTTTATGGTTTCAGAGTGGGGCTTTTGACCTGCTTCAGGGGGCACTCATCATCAACCGCTACCAGTATCCTGACCTGGATGAGGAGAAACTGATTCTACAGATTGAGGATATTAAGCGTGATATCTGGCTAGGTCTGCAGTACGAAATGAGTGCGATTGAGAAAATTAAACTGATTAACCACATCTTTTACAATGTTTACGGCTTCGGGGGCAATACGAAGAACCATCAGGATCCGCAGAATTCCTACATCAGCCAGGTGCTGGAGAGTAAAAAAGGTAATCAGATCTCGCTGGCGATTATCTATTCCACGCTTGCACAGAAGCTGGATATTCCTGTGTACGGCGTCAATCTGCCACAGCATTTTATCCTGGGCTACATTGATGAAACGCGCCGCGATGAGCAGGAATTCGGCGTACTGTTCTACATCAACGCCTTTAACAAGGGCGCTATTTTTGGCAAACATGATGTAGACCAGTTTTTGCGCCAGCTAAACATAGAGCCGATGCCCGGTTTTTATATGCCCTGCAGCAACGTAGAAATCATCAGGCGTGTGATCCGCAACCTGATTACGGCCTATCAGAATCTTGGGTCGGCAGAAAAGGTCGAAGAACTTAAAGAACTCCAGGATATCCTCAATATTCCTGAAGTATAAGCCTGCATCGTATTGCCTGTTTAAAATTCCATCAGGTAGGCTTTCAGAAAGCCATTTAGATCGCCGTCGAGCACTGCCTGCGGATTGGAGGTCTGGTAGTTGGTCCGGTGGTCTTTAACCCTGCGGTCGTCGAGCACGTAACTCCGGATCTGAGAGCCCCATTCTATTTTCTTTTTACTGCCTTCGATGGCGGCTACGGCTTCCATGCGCTTGCGCATCTCGATTTCATAGAGCTGCGACTTTAGCAAGCGGATGGCGTTTTCTTTGTTCTGAAGCTGTGAACGTGACTCCTGGTTCTTAATGATGATACCGGACGGTTTGTGATAAAGCCTGACTGCGGTTTCCACCTTATTTACGTTCTGCCCACCGGCCCCACCGGAACGGAAGGTCTCAAATTCTATATCTGCGGGGTTAACCTCGATCTCTATGGTGTCGTCGACCAGCGGATAAACATACACTGAGGCAAATGAGGTATGCCTGCGCGCATTAGAATCAAAGGGAGAAATACGCACCAGGCGATGAACGCCGTTCTCGCCTTTGAGATAACCGTAGGAGAAGTCGCCCTGAAACTGGAGGGTAACTGACTTAACGCCAGCAACCTCACCTTCCTGATAATCCTGCTCGGTGACCTTGTAGCCATTCTTCTCGCCCCACATAATATACATCCGCATAAGCATGCCTGCCCAGTCGCAGCTCTCCGTTCCGCCGGCACCGGCTGTGATCTGCATCACGGCCTGCAACTGATCTTCTTTGCTGCTCAGCATGTTCTTCAGTTCGAGTTCTTCTATGGTTTTCAGCGCCTTATCGAACTGCTCCTGCATTTCTTCGGCAGAAGCATCGCCCGCCTGAAAAAAGTCAAAAAGAACTTCTGTGTCTTCCAGAACAGCGTTGGCCTGCTGCCAGCCATCGGTCCATACTTTCTTGGAATTGATGGAAGCGAGAAGCTGTTCGGCTTTTTTGGGATCGTCCCAGAAGTTGGGATGGAGCGTCATCTGCTGCTCCACATGTATTTCCTCTAAACGTGCTTCGACGTCAAAGATGCCTCCTCAGGGAAGTTACTCTATCCCTTAAATCCTGAATTTGTTCTTTTGTCATAACTGCAAACTTAGAGAAAACCCCTACATTTACAAAAACACAATATTAATTATGCTTCCTACGGTCAATTTTACTGAAACAGCAGCTTATAAATACCTTGCTGACCATTTTATCGATATTAACGAAAAGAGCCTGAAAGAATTGTTTGCGGAGGATAAGGGCCGCTTTGAAAAATTTTCCATTTTATTTGAGGATATCCTGGTCGACTACTCGAAAAACAGGATTGATGATACCACACTGGCCTTACTGATACAGCTCGCTAAGGAATGTAAACTGGACGAGGCCATTAAGGCTATGTTTACCGGTGCCCGCATAAATCAGACAGAGGGAAGGCAGGTGCTTCATGTGGCCTTGCGTAAGCCGGCAGATAGTGCTCTGGAAGTGGAGGGCCGAAATATTGTTGCGGATGTTCACGCTGTCCTGAATAAAATGGAGAAGTTTAGTGATGCGGTGATTTCAGGTGCATGGAAGGGCTATACCGGAAAAGCCATCACTGATGTTGTGAATATTGGCATAGGTGGTTCAGATCTGGGTCCGGTTATGGTCACTGAAGCTTTAAAAGCTTACAAGAACCATCTGAACATGCATTTCGTGTCGAACATCGACGGCACGCATATCGCCGAAACGCTAAAACTGGTAAATCCGGAGACCACACTGTTCCTGGTGGCCTCGAAGACCTTTACTACACAAGAAACCATGACCAATGCGAATACAGCACGCGAATGGTTTCTGAACAGCGGCGCTTCCAAGGGCGATATTGCGAAACACTTTGCCGCCTTGTCTACAAACGCTAAGGATGTATCTGCGTTTGGTATCGACACCGAAAACATGTTTGAATTCTGGGACTGGGTAGGCGGACGGTATTCGCTGTGGAGTGCTATCGGATTGCCGAT
The DNA here is from genome assembly GCF_024436415.1 of Pedobacter deserti. Taxonomy (GTDB): domain Bacteria; phylum Bacteroidota; class Bacteroidia; order Sphingobacteriales; family Sphingobacteriaceae; genus Pedobacter; species Pedobacter faecalis. The sequence continues at coordinate 301,536 of NZ_JAFMZQ010000001.1, forward strand.
TGCGCTTAGCATCGGTTTTTCCAACTTCAGGCAGTTGCTTGAAGGGGCTAATGCAGCCGACGAACATTTTGAGAAGGAAGAGTTTGGCAGCAATATCCCGGTAATCCTCGGACTGATCGGTATCTGGTATATTAACTTCTACGGAGCTGAGACCCAGGCGATATTGCCATACGATCAATACATGCACCGCTTTGCCGCTTATTTCCAGCAGGGCGATATGGAAAGCAACGGAAAACATGTAGACCGCAATGGCATTGAAGTGTCGTATGAAACAGGGCCAATTATTTGGGGTGAGCCGGGAACTAACGGTCAGCATGCTTTTTACCAGCTTATACACCAAGGGACAAGGCTTATTCCGTGCGACTTTATCGCTCCGGCGCAAAGTTTGAACCCGCTAGGCGACCACCATCCTATCCTGTTGTCTAATTTTTTTGCGCAAACAGAAGCGCTGATGAATGGAAAGACTCACGAGCAGGTGGTAGCAGAACTTGAGAAAGAGGGCAAGACTACCAGTGAGATTGAAAAACTGGCGCCTTTTAAAGTGTTTGAGGGTAACCGGCCAACGAATTCTATTTTGCTGAGAAAAGTTACGCCACGCAGCCTGGGCAGTCTGATTGCTTTCTATGAGCATAAGATATTTGTCCAGGGCATCATCTGGAACATCTTCAGTTTTGACCAGTGGGGTGTTGAACTTGGCAAGCAACTTGCCAAGAACATTCTGCCTGAACTCGCCGATGAGCAACCTGTTTCTTCGCACGATGCTTCTACAAACGGCCTGATCAACCAGTATAAAGCCTGGCGATAATGACCTTGGTTTTATAAAATTCGGCGACGGCAGTTTAAACCATACCGGCGCTAATTTGTTCTAATACAATACCGTAGATATAAATTCGTATATTTATGATAAAGGGAGTTGTTATGAACACTATAAAGAATTTTCTGGTTGCTGTAGCTGTGCTGTTGGCGGGACATGCATCGGCGCAGACCGACAAAGCGACGACTGCGAGGCTGGTTGACGCTAAAACACTTGTTTTTAACGCCACAACCGCTATGCCGCTTGCCAATGCCGACATCAATGCTGTGCTTAGCAAGATACCTGGTGGACAGGGCGGAAACATCATGCTCAGCGGCGGACAATACCAGCTTGTGATTGGCAAGGACAGCATTGAAGCTTATCTTCCGTACTATGGAAGAGCCTTCAGTCCGCCAACACGCGATATTAATGATTCCGGGATCAAATTCAAGTCGAAAGACTTTGAGTACACCAGCAAAAAGAATAAGAAGGGAAACTGGATAATCAGCATTGATCCTAAAGACACCAGGGATGTGCAATCGATGACGCTGACCGTTACTCAGAACGGATACGCTTCACTTCACGTGAACAGCAATTACCGTCAGCCCATAAGTTTCAACGGCTTCATTTCCGAGCCGGCAAAGAAACAGGCTTCAAAATAATGAGGCGGCCTGTGTACCTGGCTATTTTTTCGGTAATAATACGATCTCAAAAAGTTTCGGCCATTTTTTGCCGGTAACGAAAAGGCGTTTGCCTTGCTTATCCCAGGCTATACCGTTTAAGACATCATTGGCTCTTTCGAATTCATCTTTGAAATAGCTTTTGCTGAGAAGGCCCTGAAGATTTATCTTTTTCTCCACAATCCCCGTAGCCGGATTAATGACAACGATATAGTCTTCCTGATAAACGTTGGCGTAAACTTTTCCGTCTATGTATTCCAGTTCGTTGATGTATGTTACTGCACCTTTGTTATCGTACACATCGATATAGGCTTCTTCCTTATAGGTATCCTTGTTTAAGAAGTACAGGCGGTTAGTACCATCTGATTTGATCAGTCGGCTGCCGTCGAAGACCAGGCCCCAGCCCTGCTTACTGTTTTCGTAAGGAAATGTGGAAAGCTGTTTGAGTGTTTTGGCTTCATACACAAAGCCGATGTTGCTTCTCCAGGTAAGCATAACGATCTTATCCCCAACCAGGGTTGCGCCCTCACCAAAGTATTGGTCAGCCAGCTTTTCCATCTGCACCGGCTTACCGCTCGCAGGTTCAACCCACCTTATCGTTGAGTGCCCTTCCTGCCCTGTACTTTCCAGAAACAGGCCGTTGTGATATTCCAGGCCTTGAGTGTAGGCGGAGGTATCGTGCGGATATTCCTTAACAATCTTGTAGGCATATTCTTCCGGAGGCAGACCTGAGTTCATCTGTACCTTTATTTCGAGTGTATCTTTATCGCCGTCCTTGTCTACAATAGCGGCAATGGTTTTAAAACCTACTGATAGCCCTTTGGTGCTGATCATGAAAGGTGCTGCGCCCTGCCCTGTACCTATACTTTTACCGTCAATCAGGTATTCGACCGACCCGATATCCTCACCTTTTGGCACATCAAGCTCCACTTTGATGTCCTGACCCAGGGGGAGGGACTGATCGGCTATGGGCGACTTAAACCAGAGGGTTGAAACACCCGGCTTATCCTGACAGGAGGCGGTAAACAACAGGGCTAGCAGTAAGCATACCATGGATAATGCGTTAGATGGTTTATTAAAAGTCTCAACTGGGCCAGAATGCATCTTCAATATGATTAATTTTATAAATGTCCTTATTTTCAAAAACAATTGCAATAACATCGAACCGAATCTCCTTCTGATGGTTCGTCATGTCTATATAAACGGACGAAGCGTACTCCAGCTGCCGTTCTTTATGATAACTTACAAACTCTTCGGGCTGACCGTAATCTACCGAGCTGCGTGTTTTTACCTCGACAAAGATCACCGTGCCCTCGTGACTTGCAATCAGGTCAACTTCAGCGCGTCCGCATCGCCAGTTCATTTTAAGAATGGAATAGCCTAAATTTTCCAGATACTCCCGCGCAATCTGTTCTCCGCGCTTTCCCAGATCGTTGTGAAATGCCATTTATTTTATAATAACCGATCCAAGGTACTTCGAGATTTCCCGTTCGACGCCCTTGATGAACGTATAACGCTGCATTAATATTTCCTGATTGGCGGCGTCTGTCTCGGTCCTGAGCTCCTGAAGCAGGCTGTCTAACATCCTTTCTACTTTGCGCTTTTTTAAATGAAAGAGGCCTCCAAGGATCGTCGCTTTTAGGTTCACCGTTTCATCGCGCACGTAGATGAGATGCTTGTTATACCAGTTATCGCTCAAGGTATAGGGCGAAGTTGAAAGCGTAATGGCGAGATCAGCGATGTCGCGGTCGGGGCTTTTAATAAACTGACTGGCTACGGGGAGGTGACCACTATCTATCTCCTGCCGGTAGGTGTCGATGATCCGGACACAAAGTGGATCTTCAAAGGTCACATCAGCGAGGTTCTGAACAATAAATGAACCTATGTACATGTTATCTATGTCGTCCCAGTTCACGAGCTCATGACCAAAGGCAAGCAGTAACCGCACAATTTCACGTTCCTGTATCTGATCATTATCGGCAGCAGCTTCAGTTGCTCCACCAGAAAGCGGGTCAGGGTGCTCAAACAGATTGTCGGGAGGCATATCTGCAGAAAATGCTTCAGGAGCCTTAACCTGGGGCGCAGCCTGACCAGTCTTCTTCAGCTTTGCTGCTCTGATCTTGTTAAGCTCAGACAGAAGCGTTCGTTCCTCGATCTGCAGCAGGTGGCTGCATTCACGGATAAATACCGAGGCTTTTATATCGTCTGGAATCTTCGCAATGCTTTCCACGATGTCTCGTATAATGCCCGCACGCCTGATGGGATCCTTTCCAGCCTCTTCGAGCAAGATACCTGCCTTATAAAGAATAAAATCCTTCCGGTTGTTCTCTATGTATTTTCTGAACTCGCCAGACCCTACATGGTGCATATAGGAATCGGGATCGTGGCCATCCGGAAACAGGACGACCTTGACGTTGAGCCCTTCTTCAAGGATCATGTCCAGTCCGCGCAATGACGCCTTAATACCTGCGGCATCACCGTCGTACAGAATCGTCACATTCTGGCTGAACCTGCCGATCATCCTGATCTGCTCTGTGGTTAGCGAAGTACCAGAAGAAGCGACAACGTTTTCAATACCTGCCTGGTGTACCGACAGGACGTCGGCATATCCCTCTACCAGATAGCAGTTATCCGCATCACGTATAGCTTTCTTGGCATGATATAGGCCGTATAGAACGTTGGACTTATGGTAAATATCGCTCTCCGGGGAGTTAACGTATTTAGGGACGTTTTTGTCGGTTTTTAAAGTACGTCCGCCAAAACCAATGATACGGCCTGTAAAGTTGTGGATGGGAAACATGACACGACCGCGGAAACGGTCGTACAACTTACCCTTGTCGTTCCGTATAGCCAGTCCGGTCTTTTCAAGGTATTCCTCGCGGTGTCCGGCATTAGCTGCATGCTGAATAAGCGCATCCCAGGCATCCGGGGAATAGCCCAACTGGAATTTTTTTATAATGTCTTCGCGAAAACCTCGCTCCTTAAAATAGCTAAGGCCTACTGCCTTACCTTCCTGGCCGGACCAAAGCTCATTGGCAAAGAACGAAGCCGCATATTCCGAGACAATGTACAGGCTTTCCCTCGCATTCTGGGCTTCAATGTATTGTGGCGATTGTACCGTTTCCTCTACTTCAATATGGTACTTGGAAGCCAGGTATCGAAGTGCCTCCGGATAAGAATACTTCTCGTGATCCATGATAAAATGGACCGCATCGCCACCTTTGCCGCAGCCAAAGCATTTATATATGCCTTTGGCTACCGAAACATTAAATGAGGGGGTTTTCTCGTTGTGAAAGGGACAATTACCGATCAAACTGGAACCACGCTTTTTTAAAGCTACGAAATCACCAACCACCTCTTCAATACGGGCGGCATCCATGATTTTATTTATGGTATCCTGGTTGATCACTTGTTAGGTTCCTATTTAACCAGTGGCAGTAAACTATCGGCCACAGTTTTGTTCCCTTTCTCGTTTAAGTGTACCCGATCAGTCGTAAGAATGCCACGATCGTTGTCGCCCGGGTTGTTAGTCTTGGCATACTCCGTAAAAATGGTTCTCAGATCGCACAGTGGCAGGTTGTTTTTCGAAGCGATTTCACGTATTGCCCCTGAATATTTATCGAGATCGGTATCCATTTCGTTAGCACCATTTTTCTTTTCACCGATCACTGCTGGCGTGCAAAGGACGACTTTAGCGCCATTGTTCTGAATCTTCTTGATAAGTGCCTCGTAAAAACGGATAAACTTGTCGTAATCTGTGCCGGTCTTGCTCAGTTGTTTGTGCCACACATCATTTACACCGATATAAATAACCACCAGGTCGGGCTTTTTATTAAGCACATCCTCTTCCATGCGGAGGTAAAGATCGTAAACTTTGTTGCCTCCGATACCTGCGCCGATGACTTCATATTTGGCCGGATCGAGAGCCTTGCGGATGAGGTCGACATACCCTCCAGGCTGCACGCCGGCCTGGGTAATTGAATCTCCGAAAAAGATAATTTTTTTGGGTTTGAAGGTCATTGCCGACAGTAATACAACCACGGCGATGGCCAGGGTAACAGTAAGGGTTTTGGTAGCGGTTTTCATTGTGTTGGTTTATTAAGGTTAAGTATTGCTGGTCTGTTTGCGAAGTTATAAAATTACTCGCCCTTTTCAAGCCGGTAATCCTTATGGACGATGAGAAAACTGGCGCGCTCTTCTTTCTTAAAAGGATGGTCCCAGTTTCCCTGATACGCAACTTTTGTGGGTAGTTTCTCGCCCTCAAAATAGCTCATTTCTATGTTCATCTGCACATCAAAATCGAACAGCATATTTCCATACTTCATATCTACATACCTGCCCAGTATCTCGAAGTTTCGCTTGTCAAAGATGGTGGTCAGCGTCTTGATCATCAGTCCATTTTTGGTACCGCGGCTGATATCGTCTTTTACAGATACCGTGAACCGGTACACCGGAATAGAATCAAGATAGGTTCCGCTTTCATACTTATAGTCGTAGTACTGACGCATGTTTGCCGTAAACAACTCCGTTTTATTGCCAATGAAAGGCAATCCTTTAATGGGCTTCCCAGGTGAAAACAAAAGCGTCTTAAGCTTGTCCTTGTAACTTTCGTTGGTACTGCCGGGCTTCCCCGCTGTTCCTGTAGCCTCCACATAAGGCGTCTGATAAGCGTTCAGAAATATGAAATCGAACATTTCGACCGTATAGAGCTGATACTTACCGTTCTTCTTATACACGTTCCCCTGATCTGACTTAGCCAGATACTCCATTTTCTTAGGCCCCGAGTTGTAATGCTTGATTTTACGATACAACTGGCCATCTACCTTGTTCTGTTTGTTATATGTATAGATGTTGTTCTCGGCAATAAAGCTATAACGCTTCATTTCACGGAATGCCTGATAGAAGGTATTGTCGTTGATAATGGCATTGATGAATGTTTCCACGCCGAACTTCTGCGCTTTGATGTTAATTACAGAATCGAGCTGTATGGTCTTGATCGTGTCCGGATTAAACCGCTCTATCTCCTGTGTATATGCTCGGACAGGCAAAAACGCCACTGCAAACAGCCATAAATACCTCATAAAATTTGTTGTTAATTACCCAACTGCTTCAGTGCAGCATAGGCCATTAAGCCGGTTGATAGCTGAAGTGCATCTTCGTCGATATCAAAATTTGGCGTATGTACAGAATACGTTGTATTTTTCGCTTTATTGCCTGTGCCCAGCCGATAAAAACATGCATTGGTGACCTGCGAATAATAGGCAAAATCCTCGGCGGCCATCCAGATGTCGAGGTCGACGACATTCTCTTTGCCCAGGTAATCTTCTGCAAATTCACGGACGTTAGCCGTTAATGCCGGTTCATTGATGAGAAACGGATAGCCGTCCATAATACGAAATTCACAACTACCGCCCATACTCTCCGCCATGCCTTCAGCCATCTTTTTCATACGCAGCTTAGCCTCCCTTCGCCAGTCCTCATCAAGTGTACGAAACGTACCCTCTATCTTGACCTCGTTGGGGATAATGTTGGTAGCTCCGTTTGCCTCCAGTTTACCAAACGAAAGGACAGAGGGCAATCTAGGGTCGGCATTGCGGCTTACTATCTGCTGAAGCGCTACAATAATATGCGATGCGATGAGGACGGGATCAATATTCTGATGTGGCTGTGCCCCATGTCCGCCTTTTCCTCTGACAGTCACATAAAGTTCATCGGTAGAGGCCATATAAATGCCCGACCGGAAACCTACCTTGCCTGCATCGATAAGCGGCATTACATGCTGACCGATGATGTGCTGCACTGGAGGACTTTCAAGAACACCCTCTTTAATCAGAATGCTGGCACCACCCGGAAGCAATTCTTCTGCGGGCTGAAAGATAAGTTTAACGGTTCCTGCAAACTTATCTTTTAGTGTATTTAGGATATATGCGGTACCGAGCAAAGAAGAACTGTGTACATCATGACCACATGCATGCATAACCCCAGCATTCTTTGACGCGTATGGCTTATCATTTGCCTCCAAAATAGGCAAAGCATCCATATCCGCCCGCAGGGCGATAACGCGTTCTGACGGCAAAGCTCCTTCTATCAATGCCACTACACCGGTATCCGCCATTTCTTTAAAAGGAATTCCCCATTCGGACAGCCTTGCTTTGATAAATGCAGAAGTCTCATACTCTTTAAACGACAGTTCAGGATTCGCATGAAGATGCCTGCGGTAACCCACCACCTGCTCAAAGATATCAGCAGACAACTGTTTGATCTGGTCTTTGTGTATCATTAGTATTCTAAGCTTGGTGCATTGATCTTCTCTCTGTAAATAAAGAGTGTAGGGAAGTCGGGTCTAAGCTCATTCATTAATCGCTGGGCTTCGAGCCTGGTACGAAAATCTCCTACTCTTAAATAATAATTCGGCTCCTTATAGGTGATGTAAGTATTTAAGGAGGGGTACAGTACTTTGAAGCGAGCCTGTTCGCTAAACACCTTCCGACGGTCTGATCCGTAAAATATCTGCACGCGGTAACCCGTCTGTGAAACAACCGGGCCTGGCTTTGGTGCTCCCGGACTGGCTGCTTTGGTACTGAGCTGAATTCTTTTGGCAATAAGACTATCGATCATGGGATCTTTAATAACCGTGACAGTGCCGCGCGACTGCGAGAACAGCTGCAGTGAACAGAAACAAAAAATCAATATGAACGATAGTCTCATCTGAGTGCTTATTTATAGGCCGGCACCATGACAGTTCTTGAACTTCTTCCCGCTTCCGCATGGGCAGGGTTCATTCCGTCCTATAGTTACTTCTTTACGGACAGGCTGTTGAGGTGTCATTTCCCTGGTATCTTCCATTTCCGGCATACCCGAATTGCCCGACTGTGCAAACTCTGGCTTTGAGGTTTTAAGTTTAGCCGGTGCCGGACGTGGGGCTTGCTGAGCAACCCTTACATCGTTAGGGTCGGCCTGGACGGGGATGCTGCCCTTAAACAGGAAGCTTACTACCTCCTTATTAACAGCATTCAGCATGTTTTTAAACAGATTGAAAGCTTCCATTTTATAAATAATCAGCGGATCTTTCTGCTCGTACACAGCGTTCTGCACGGACTGCTTTAACTCATCCATTTCACGCAAATGTTCCTTCCATGACTCGTCGATCAAGGCTAGCACTATTGTCTTTTCGAAAGACTTTGTGACCTCCCGGCCGTTGTTCTCAATCGCTTTCTTTAAACCGACCGGAACCTGGACATGTCTCAATCCATCTGTAAAAGGCACAACAATCTGCTCAATCTGCTCGCCTCTTTCGGCATAAACCTGCTTAAGCACCGGCAAGGCCTGCTCAATAATGGCGTCTGACTTACGTACATAAAACGCGCTCACCTCTTCAAACAGCTTTTCTGTCAGGAGCGCGATGTTTTTAGAACCGAATTCAGCCTCGTCAATAGTTGTATCGGCTGAGAAGTTTTTGATCACCTCCAGCTTAAATCCTTCATAGTTGCCTGCTTCTTTATATTCAGTAACAATATCTTCTGCAACATCAAAAGTCATGTTGCTCATGTCTACATCCAGACGGTCGCCAAACAACGCATTACGGCGTTTTGCATAGATTACCGACCGCTGAGAATTCATGACATCGTCATACTCCAGCAAGCGCTTACGGATACCGAAGTTGTTCTCTTCTACTTTTTTCTGTGCACGTTCTATAGACTTGGTAATCATAGAATGCTGAATCACTTCACCGTCTTCAATGCCCATGCGCACCATGATATTAGAAATCCGTTCCGACCCGAAAAGCCTCATCAGGTTATCTTCCAGGGAGACAAAGAACTGGGAAGAACCGGGATCGCCCTGCCGGCCTGCGCGACCACGCAACTGCCTGTCGACCCGCCGCGATTCATGTCGCTCAGTACCTACAATCGCCAAACCTCCGGCCTCTTTAACGCCCGGGCCCAATTTGATGTCGGTACCACGGCCCGCCATGTTGGTAGCAATGGTAACCTGACCCGGTTGACCTGCTTCAGCAACAATGTCCGCTTCCTTCTGGTGCATTTTTGCGTTCAGTACGTTATGCTTAATCCCTCTGAGTTTAAGCATGCGACTAAGTAACTCGGATATTTCCACAGAAGTGGTACCCACCAGGACCGGCCTGCCTGCTTCAGTCAGTTTTACGATCTCTTCGGCTACGGCGTTATACTTCTCCCTTACTGTGCGGTATACATAATCCTGATGATCCTTTCTGGAGATTGGCCGGTTGGTTGGTATCTCCACAACGTCCAGTTTATAAATAGACCAGAACTCCCCGGCCTCCGTTGTTGCCGTACCTGTCATACCGCAAAGCTTGTGGTACATCCTGAAAAAGTTTTGCAGGGTAACCGTTGCGTATGTCTGTGAAGCATCTTCTACTTTAACATTCTCCTTTGCTTCGATTGCCTGGTGTAATCCATCAGAATAACGGCGCCCGTCCATAATACGGCCGGTCTGCTCATCAACGATCTTAATTTTACCTTCATCAATGATATACTCCACATCCTTCTCGAAAAGCGTATAGGCTTTTAACAATTGGTTTACGGAGTGAATGCGTTCTGCTTTGATAGAATAATCACGCATCAGGGCATCCTTCTGCGTAATCTTGTCCTCGTTGCTTAATGAAGATTTTTCTATATCGGCGATGGCTGTACCAACATCCGGCAAAACAAAGAATTGCGGATCTTCACCTGATTTGGTAATCAGTTCTATTCCCTTTTCTGTCAATTCGACCTGATTATTTTTTTCGTCAATATGAAAATACAGTTCAGCATCGACTTTAGGCATATTCTTCGACTGATCTGCCATATAGTGATGTTCCGTTTTTAACAAAGTCTGCTTTACACTGCCTTCACTTAAAAACTTAATGAGTGCTTTATTTTTAGGCAAACCGCGATAAGCGCGCAATAATGCAAGTCCGCCTTCCCCTTCTTCGGGGCCGGGTTTACCATCATTGATCAATTTCTTGGCTTCGTTTAACGCACGTGTAACGAATTCCTTCTGGGCTGTAACCAAGCGTTCAATTCTTGGCTTCAGCTCATAGAACTCATGCTGATCACCAAATGGGACAGGACCTGAGATAATTAAAGGGGTACGTGCATCGTCGATAAGTACGGAGTCGACCTCATCTACCATGGCAAAATGCAGTTTGCGCTGTACCAACTGATCAGGCGTTTGCGACATGTTATCGCGCAGATAATCGAAACCAAACTCATTATTTGTGCCATATGTGATGTCGGCCAGATACGCATTTCTGCGTTCCTGAGAGTTAGGTTCGTGTTTGTCGATACAATCAACTTTTAAACCGTGGAATTCAAACAGCGGACCGTTCCACTCAGAGTCACGACGTGCAAGGTAGTCGTTGACCGTAACGATATGAACACCCTGGCCGGCAAGGGCATTAAGGTAAGCAGGTAATGTACTAACCAAGGTTTTACCCTCACCAGTAGCCATCTCAGCAATTTTGCCTTCATGCAACACCATACCCCCGATCAGCTGCACATCGTAATGAACCATGTTCCATACTACGTCATTACCTGCGGCTTCCCATTTGTTGGCCCACACGGCTTTATTACCACTGATGGTCACGTTTTTCTTCCTGGCAGCATATTCCCGGTCAAAGTCGGTCGCGGTAACCTCTAGGTCGCCTTGAGAAAAACGCCTTGAAGTTTCCTTTACCACGGCAAAGGCCTCGGGCAATATCTGCTTTAAGACTACCTCTAACGCTTTATCTCTTTCTTTGGCAAGAGCATCAATCTGGTCGTACAACGCTGTCTTTTCAGAGAGGCCCTTCTCAGGCTGTTCTGCCTCGTGTTTCAGTACCTCCATTTTGCCATCTATTTCTGTGAGGGCAATGGCGATGGTCTCCTTAAATTCGGCTGTTTTACTTCGCAACTCGTCATTACTAAGTGTTGCAAGCTTCGCATAAGCTTCGTTGATCTGACTTACTACCGGCTGTATCGCCTTTATATCTCTTTCTGATTTACTTCCAAATATCTTGGCTAAAAATCCTAACATATTTTTGTCTTTGTATAAAAATTAAATGATTGCCCACAACAACCAATCCAGTCTGTGAACACCGGTGCCTGAGGGGATTTAACAACCGCCAATGCGGCCACGCCTATCAATGAATAAAGATTTAAGGACTGTTATTTTTGGGCTTAGCCCGAATGGTAAGGTCGGCGACAATACTATTACGATGCGTATATTTTAGCAGACGAAGCGTTGGCTGAATGCCAATGGTTGACAGTGCGCTGTATGATAAGAAGAAGGGGTAAGTATGTGCATCGCCACTGCGCTCTGCCCGTGCGGCTACTTCATAAGCTGCAGATTGCTGCTTATTGCAATATTTTTCGGCAACAAGCCTAAGCCCTTCAACACGCTCGGCTTTTGCCAAATGTGCAAGACTGAAAAATACAAGAGATAGAGTAACAATATGTCTCATGCCGCCGGCAAATCTAATTTTAATCTTTCACATACCGAAATCTAAGCGGTATATTTGCGGTTTAGCGACATTTAAACCACACACACCAATGAATATTTTGTTATTAGGATCAGGAGGCAGAGAAAGCGCATTTGCGTGGAAAATCAGTCAGTCGGAACATTGCAGTCAATTGTTCATTGCCCCAGGAAACGGCGGCACCGGCGCTTACGGAAAGAATGTCCCCCTGAACATTAACGACTTCGAGGCAGTTAAACGTCTCGTAACAAAGGAAAATATTCAAATGGTCGTTGTAGGCCCGGAGGAACCACTGGTTAAAGGCATACACGATTTTTTCACAAACGATCCGGCAATTGCGCATATTCCTGTAATTGGGCCAAAAAAAGAAGGCGCTATCCTTGAAGGCAGCAAGGACTTCTCTAAGCAATTTATGGCACGTCATGGTATACCCACGGCAAGCTCGCGCTCCTTCACTAAGGAAACGCTTGCAGAAGGCATCGCTTATCTGCAGGATCATGCCTTGCCCGTGGTACTGAAGGCCGACGGACTTGCGGCGGGGAAAGGCGTACTTATTCTGGAAAACACAGCAGAAGCCCAACAGGAACTGGAACTCATGCTTAGCGGCAAATTTGGCGAGGCAGGCACAACAGTGGTTATAGAAGAATTCCTGACAGGTATCGAATTGTCGGTATTTGTCCTTACAGATGGAGAAAATTATGTGATACTGCCTGAAGCAAAAGATTACAAGAGGATAGGACAGGGAGACACCGGCCTGAATACCGGCGGAATGGGATCGGTATCGCCGGTTCCCTTCGCGGACGAAGCCTTTCTCAGCCAAATAGAGCAAAGCATCATCATTCCGACAGTTGAAGGACTTAAGAAAGATGGAATAGACTATACCGGCTTTATATTTTTTGGTTTGATAAAGGTGGGTGACAAACCTTATGTGATTGAATACAACTGCCGGATGGGTGATCCGGAAACGGAGAGTGTGATACCGCGTATTGAAAGCGACCTTGTGGAGCTGTTCATGGCGGCGGCGAAAAAGAACCTCGATAACTTTACATTGCAGATAAGCGATAAGCGAGCAGCGACCGTTATGATTGTTGCAGGTGGATACCCTGGCGATTACGAAAAAGGAAAGGCTATCTCCGGAATAGAGAACGTAAGGGAATCACTCGTATTTCATGCGGGAACTTCATTGGAAGGCGGCATTGTTAAAACCAATGGAGGCAGAGTTATTGCAGTAACCAGTTTACAAGACGATCAGTTTCAGGCTTTACAGTCTGCTACAGCGGATGCCGCCCGGATATATTTCGATGGAAAGTATTTTCGTGAAGATATTGGGTTTGATTTGATATAAAAAAAGCCCTGGTTTCCACCAGGGCTTTTTTTATATAGAAACTTCGGCAGTTTATTTAGACGCTGATGTGCCCAACACTTCGGCAAGCTTTGTTTGCAGTTCTTCTCCACGTATATCCTTAGCGATGATCTTTCCAGTTGGATCTATCAGAAAGTTAGCCGGAATGGCGCGGATACCATACATTTTTGATGCAGCGTTGTCCCATCCTTTTAGATCAGACACATGCGTCCAGGTCAGGCCATCTTTTTCGATCGCAGCCAACCATGCATCTTTTTTACCAGGATTGTCTAAAGAAACACCCAGGACTGTAAATTTCTTGTCTTTGTAAGTATTGTAGGCTTTTACCACGTTGGGGTTTTCAGCCCGGCAAGGGCCACACCAAGATGCCCAGAAATCTAACAGGACGTATTGACCTTTGAAATCTGACAGCTTAACCGGCTTATCGTTTACATCATTCTGCGTAAAGTCCATCGCCATTGCGCCAATGGCTGTCGCTTTACCTGCCGCAAGAAGCTGCGCCAGGTCTTTGCCTGATTGAGTAGCTTTCAATGAAGGGCTAAGCGCAGCGTATGCCTTTTCTACATCTGCAGCAAGCTCAGGCTCCGACGCAAGTTGCGAAAGCGCGGAGAGGCTGATGTAGGATTTTGGATTGCCTTTTGCAAAATTCAATTGTATAGGTTTGACCTGCTCCTGCAGAGACATATACTTATCGCGGAGCACTTTTTCCTGTACCTTGCGCTCTTCGGGAGATAGCGCTGCGTATTGAGCATTCACCGCCGCCATTTGATCCGAAAGTGACTTGGTTAAGGCCTTCAGTTTTTTTTCATCATCATTAACAACTGAACCGGTGATTACAATGTTCTTCAGAGAATCAGCGGCAGTTACTTTCATTGCCGCCGGCTCAATATATAGGGAAGCAAGATCGAGTCTCTCACCCTGGGCCGGCCGGTTTACGTAAGGATTTTTATTAAGGAACAGATTGCCTCTTGCGGGCTCAGCCAACGTGCCCTTAAAGCCAAACTTTCCGTTGCTTACGACAGCAGAATCTGTGACTTCCTCGCCGGCTGCCCGATAAACCAGGTAAACCTTATCTCCGGTTTTCAGCCCTTTAACGTCTCCGTTAATAGTAAAGGGTTTTTGGGCAAGCACCGCTAACGGCAACAATGCCACAGCGGATAATACTAATTTTTTCATGAGTTATTGTGTTAGTTCTTTTAAGTTAATTCAAATATAAGTCGGAATCAGCATAATAACGTAAAAATATGCTGTAAAATTATAGTAGCTTTTGATAAGTGCGCCACCACAGATCCGGCATTTCACCTTCTACGGCAAGAGTATAATCCTCATAACGGCAAGGCACGAGATGAAAGCGTTCATTTTTCGATATTCCGGCAGGATACGGCACCTGCATCCACCAACGATCAGACTTCTTGCTTTTAACAAATAACATTTCACCACTTCCGTCGCTTAAACTTGCCCGGTATATCAGATACTGGGATTTCGGCACCAACGGAAAATCTTTTTTCCGATTGTAAAATCCATCGATGAAATACCATATAATCTGCGCCAGCAGCATGGCAGTTTGCCCATTTTGGTCGAAAACGGGATTAAACTCGTAAAAACCTATTGAGGTAAGCTTATCGCTCATACCCGCATAACGCGAAATCTGGCAGGCCTGTTCACCATAAAACCCGTTAGGTCCCGCATTGGCATTCGCCGCCGCATCGGATGAGCGAACCGCGCCTATGTCAAAACTGATCATGCTGGCATTTCTCAGTATCGGCTCAGTAAGTGAGATATCGTCAGAGAACTCTCCAAGGCGGTGAACATCAAAATAGAGCTTACTCATTACTTTCAAACTTTCCTGATTGACAAAGTAGGTCTGGTAGCCAATATTGCTGAAGTTGAAGAGGTAATTAGGTTGATGCAGCAGTATTTTATTGAGGTATGTATCGGATCTTGCTGCCAGACCTTCCCCATCTTCTTCATCCAAATCAAACTTACTGTCAACCACTACGAGATCCACTTTTTGCTCAAGACTTTCATAAGCAAGGTATTGAGCATAGGTGATGTCCTGCCCGCCGCCGATGATCACGGGAGTAATACTCAGTTTGATAAGTTCAGAAACTGTGGTCTTGACGGCCACATAAGTATCCGATATAGCCGCACCTGCTTTGATGTTGCCCAGATCGACAATTCTGGTTGGATTGGGTCCTTCATTGAGGCTATAAAATTTCTCCCGGAAATAGTCAGGCCCGAGTGCACAACCCTGGTTATTCACGGCAGCACGATCATCCTGCACCCCTATAAGCGCAATATCATATTCCCCATCGGAAAGATCAGGAAACTCGCCCGTATAAAATGTCACTTTAGCACCCATCTGACTCGATAAAAAGCCGCTTCCTGGCGTAAAGCTGTTGATATCCAGTGGTAAAAAAAAATCTGATAATGACATATAAGGCTTAAATGTATGCGGTCAAATATCTATTTTTGGGGGGATATTTTAACAAACATCCTAAAAAAATTGCAATGATATTAGTTACGGGTGCTACGGGATTTCTGGGTGCAGAATTGATTCATCAGCTTACCCGTTCGGGCGCGTATGTGAAAGCTCTGAAACGAGAGCATTCAACGATTCCTTCTCGCATTGCAAGCAATAACGCGATCGAGTGGATAAATGCAGATATCAATGACGTGGCTACCCTTGAAGATGTCTTTAGCGGGGTTACGCAGGTATATCACTGCGCTGCATTAGTATCGTTCAGGCCGGCAGACAAAAGCCGTCTGTTCAGGATCAACATAGAGGGAACGGCAAACATTGTAAATCTCTGCCTGCAAAATGGCGTGCGTTTACTTCACGTCAGTTCCGTGGCGGCACTCGGCGATTCAAAGAGCGGCAAAATGATCACAGAGGAAGACTTCTGGGAATATGGAACAAAAACGCATGCGTATGCTGAATCGAAATACGAGGCGGAAATGGAGGTGTGGCGGGGAATTGCTGAGGGACTAGACGCAGTGATCGTTAACCCGTCTGTGATCATTGGTGGCGGCGCTGGATTTAACGGCAGCGGCCAACTGTTTAAGCTTATTAAAGAAGGCTTCAGCTTCTACACAAGGGGGGCGACGGGACTGGTAGATGTCGAAGACGTTGCTAGAATCATGATCCTCGCCATGCAAAGCAATCATACTGCCGAACGATATATTATATCGGCCGAAAACTATCTTTATCAAAACCTTTTCAAAGAAATAGCTGATGGATTTGGCGTAAAGCCACCAACAATAGAAGCAAAGCCCTGGATGATGAAGGTTGGCTGGATGCTCGGAAAATTCCGGTCATTGCTAAGCGGAAAGTCCTCAAACCTCACCCGCGATGCGATAAAGAGCAGCATTACCAAAAGCTATTACGACAATGACAAAGCGCGTAAAACTTTTAACATAACGTTTAAGCCGCTAAGCCAGAGCATTGCTGAGACATGCTCGGCACTTCAATTTAAATAACCACATGAAACAGAGAAACTTTTACATTATCGATTTTGACAGCACCTTCACGCAGGTAGAGGCGCTTGACGAACTTGCGCGGATCTCACTTAAAAATCATCCTGATCGCGAGGCAATATTCCAAAAAATCGAAGAGTATACGAATATGGCTATGGAAGGCAGGCTCTCCTTCGGGGAAAGCCTGAGCCAGCGGGTAAAATTGCTTGAGGCAAACGAAGACCACCTTAAACAATTAATCACCCGGCTCAAGAAGAAAGTGTCGGCTTCCTTTTCACGAAACGCTGAATTCTTCAGAAAACATGCAGACGAAGTGCTGATTGTTTCGGGCGGATTCAAGGAATTTATAACCCCGGTCGTGAGCCGCTACCATATCAGGAAAGAAAATATCTATGCAAATACGTTTGTAACGAATGGCGACGGGCAGATCATTGATTATGACCACGCAAATCCACTCAGCGAAGAGGGCGGGAAGGTAAAACTGATGCAGCAACTTGATCTTAAAGGCGACCTTTACGGGATCGGAGATGGTTATTCGGACTTTCAACTCCGGGAAAGCGGATTAATCAAAAAGTTCTATGCATTCACAGAGAACATCTCCAGAGCAAACATCATAGAAAAAGCCGACCATGTTACGCCAAGCTTCGACGAATTCCTATATGTAAATAACCTGCCGAGGGCTATCTCCTATCCTAAAAACCGAATCCTTTGCCTGGTTCTTGGCGATGCTGATCCGTTGAGCATCGAACTACTCAAGAAAGACGGCTTCTCCATCCGGCACAAACCTACGTTTGAAGAAAAATACGTCGCAGATGTGCATATGATCTTACTCGCTAATGGCGAAAAAATTGATCCGGAAACACTGAAGCGTGCCGTGAAACTAAAAACGGTTGGGTATTTGGGCAACGCGCGAAACCGGGTAGATGCTGCGCTCTGCGTACAGCAAGGCGTTGTTCTCTTTGACGACCCTAAGGGCAACCCGCGCAACTACACCTTCATACCCAAACGTATGATCGACTTTATGAACACGGGCACCACCTATCTGAGCAGTAACTTTCCGAACCTGCAACTGCCGAGAATTGAAAGGTCCCACAGACTGATTCATATTCACAAGAACGTCCCTGGTATAATGGCCAAAATAAACACGGTGTTTGCCAAACATGACATTAACATTGTGGGGCAGTTCCTGATGACGAATCCGGAGATTGGATATGTGATTACAGATATCAATACTCAATATGACAAGCAGTTATTCAAATCGCTT
Organism: Pedobacter deserti; assembly: GCF_024436415.1. Lineage (GTDB taxonomy): Bacteria > Bacteroidota > Bacteroidia > Sphingobacteriales > Sphingobacteriaceae > Pedobacter > Pedobacter faecalis. The sequence goes on from NZ_JAFMZQ010000001.1 coordinate 319,587, forward strand.
AAAAAGATTGAACATACGATAAAATTCAGGGTTTTATATTAAGGTTATGCTTCGCTTTGTTAACTTTGATGCCACTAACTTATTTACATGGAGTTAACCCCTCAAATTATTGAAAAGCTGAATAAGCTTCAGGAGAAGTATGAGGCTATGGGACAGGACATGTCTGCCTACCTGGATGGCCTGCTTTATGCCGATTTTCTTACGTACTGGGATTATATACACCTGGATACCCTTCTAAGCCTTCAAAGCCCGAAAACCTCTTTCCCCGATGAAGAAATCTTCATCATGTATCACCAGATCACAGAGCTTTACTTCAAACTTGCGTTACATGAGTGCAAACAAATATCCGGACATCCGGAACTTAGCGTAAAGTTCTTCACTGATCGGGTGAAGCGGATCAACGCCTATTTCAACGCGCTGGTAACGTCCTTTGAGGTCATGGTAAACGGAATGGAGAAAGAGCAATTCCTCAAATTCCGGATGTCTTTACTACCAGCAAGCGGCTTCCAGTCGGGGCAGTACCGAATGATTGAGATAAGCGCTACTGAATTCATAAGGTTAGTAGACAAGAGTAAGCGGGAGGTGCTAACAGGAGCCTCCATTGATGAGCAGTTTGAGCACATCTACTGGAAATTTGGTGCTACAGAACTTTCCAGCGGAAAACAGACGCTCACGCTGAAGCAATTTATTGGAAAATATGCAGACCAGTTCCTGCAACTTGCTAAAGACCGGCAGCATACCAATTTCACAGCGCTTTACCGTAAGCTTGAAAACTCAGGCCAGGATCTATCGGAGCTGGCAGAAGAACTTAGAAAACTTGACATCTTCGTAAACGTTGAGTGGCCACTGTCTCATTATAAATCGGCCGTGAGGTATCTTGAGCGGGATCCCGTCGACATCGCCGCAACCGGCGGTACTAACTGGCAAAAGTATCTGCCGCCGCGCTTTCAGAAGCGGATCTTCTATCCTTTTCTTTGGACAGAACAAGAGATGGACGAATGGGGAAAGGGCTGGGTACTAAGTGTTCTTAAAGATTTAAGGGCTACCAGCTGAGCCAGCTCATTGGTACTTAGGCTATTTATTGTTATTTTTGCGCTATATTATTTAAACTCATGAACGAGACGTTGGACATCACGATCACACAAGCTGATCAAAGCAGATTAACGGGAACTGATTTTTCGCAGTTGCCCTTCGGGAAAGTATTCTCCGATCACATGTTTATTGCTGAATACAAGGATGGCGAGTGGTCAAACCTGCAGGTCCTGCCTTACGGTCCTATTCCAATGAGCCCTGCTATATCTGCCTTGCACTACGGACAGGCAATATTTGAGGGACTAAAAGCTTATCGCCAGGCCAACGGGAAGATCAATGTTTTCAGAGCCGATAAAAATCACGAACGTTTTAATAAATCCGCTCACCGCATGGCTATGCCCGCCATCCCCAGGGAGATTTTTATGCAAGGCATCGCTGCGCTTCTTGATATCGACGAAAAATGGATTCCTTCCCAAGATGGATATTCCCTGTATATTCGTCCGGTGATGTATGCAACGGATCCTTATTTGGGCGTGAGAGCATCCGAGACCTATACGTTTGCATTGCTTACTACACCCACGGGACCATATTACAGTCAGCCACTTAAGGTTAAGATTGAAACTGAATATACACGCGCAGACGACGGAGGAGTTGGCTTTGCTAAAACAGCTGGTAATTATGCCCGCTCTTTATATCCATTTGCGGAAGCCCAAAAAGAAGGTTATGACCAGCTTATCTGGACAGATGCCGCAACACATGAGTATATCGAAGAAGCGGGAACAGCGAACCTGATATTTGTGATCAACGGCAAGCTTGTCACACCATCAGTAAGAAGCACTGTTCTGGATGGGGTTACCCGCGACACCATTTTGACGCTGGCGAAGAAAGCAGGAATCGAAGTTGAAGAACGCCGTGTAAGCGTAAAAGAAATCATCGAAGGAATTAACGATGGCTCTGTCACTGACGCCTTCGCCGCAGGTACTGCCGCTACGGTTACTCCTATTGGAGAGATTGGGTATCAGGGCTCCCTTTATAAACTTTCTGACCCGGCCTCCCGTACAATCTCATCTGGAATAGCTAAAACCCTTAACGACATCCGATACGGCCTCAGTGAAGACGAGCTTGGCTGGAACTGGACGATCTAAACCAAAAACACTTTATCACTCAAAAAGGCGCATTGACATTGCGCCTTTTTGAGTATTTTAGCCCTTTACTGCCGCAAAACCAAACAAGCCCGCAGCATATGAAAAGATTCTTTTTGATTTCCTGTATCATGTCTATTTTAGCATCCCCGGCCTCAGAAGTTCAGGCTCAGAAACGTTTAACACGGGAGCATATTTTTTCTGGCAAGCCCTCGCTAACCAAACGGACCGTCTACGTTGGCGGCTGGGCGGACGACAATCATTACATCGAAACGGATGCCGACCAGAAACGATATAAGGTGAATGTTAGTACCGGCGAGCGTAGCCCGTATACCTACACGCCTGAAAACATTCCGAACGTACCAATAGCCCGGCAAACTGGAGACAAAAACATGACATTTTCGCCCGATGGAAAATACATGGCCTTTACACGCAACAATGACCTTTACGCAATTGAAATAAGCACGGGAAAGGAGATTCGATACACAAATGACGGGACCGACGTAATTTACAACGGCTGGTCGTCCTGGGTATATTACGAAGAGATACTGGGCCGTGCAACCAACTACAAAGCTTTCTGGTGGTCGCCGGACAGCAAGTACCTTGCATTTATGCGTTTCGACGACACCAAGGTGCCCATGTTCCCGATCTATGGGTCTACCGGTCAGCACGGCTATACCGAACAAACGCGATATCCAAAAGCTGGCGACCCGAATCCTGCTGTGCGCGTTGGCTTTACGCCTGCAGGCGGCGGAACTGTTGTTTGGGCGGACTTTAACGAAAAAGACGACCAGTACTTCGGTACGCCATACTGGAGTTACGATGGAACCAGCCTGATGGTACAATGGATGAACCGGGGACAAGACAACCTGAAATTTTATAGCGTAGATCCAATCTCGGGAGTAAAGAGGGAGATTTACGATGAAAAGCAACAAAGCTGGGTTGACCTTGACTACGACGAACGTGTGACATACCTCCGCGATAAAAAACACTTCATCATGAAAAGTGATAAAACCGGCTGGGCCCACTTTTATCTTCACACGCTGGACGGCAAACTCGTCAACCCGATTACCAGCGGGAAATGGCAGGTAAGCAGATTGGTACACGCAGATGAAAAGAACAGGGTGGTTTATTTTACAGCAAGAAAGGAAAAATCTACACAGCAGGACCTCTACCGTGTAGACTACGATGGCAAAAACCTTAAGCGGCTTACTTTTGGGGAGTATACGCATCAGATATCTATGTCTCCGGGCGGAAAATATTTTATCAGTACCTATTCTAATGTTAGTACGCCGCCTCAAACAACCCTGTTGAGCAATACCGGAAAAGTAATCAGACAAATTGCCAACAGCAAAGCCGACGATTTTGACCAATATGCATTTGGAAAAACCGAAATGATTACCATTCCTACTGATGACGGCTACAGTTTGCCTGCAGTCATTACCTATCCGACAGATTTTGATCAGACACGGCGTTATCCGGTAATCATGAGTATCTATGGTGGTCCTAACGCTGGCAATGTGAGCAACACATGGAAGGGAACGGGCAACCAGTGGTGGGCGAATGAGGGCATCATCCAGATATCTGTAGACCACCGCGCATCGGGTCAGTTTGGTAAAGAAGGTGTTGCGCTTATGCACCGCAATCTTGGGAAATGGGAGATGAAAGATTACACAACCGCTGCGAGGTGGCTTAAAGCAAAGCCATGGGTCGATAACCGCAAACTCCTCATCACGGGTCATAGCTACGGCGGATACATGACTTGTCTGGCGCTCACTATGGGTGCGGAGGATTTTGATTTCGGCTATGCGGGGGCTCCTGTGACCAGCTGGGAGTTGTACGATACGAATTACACGGAGAGGTTTATGGACACACCACAGGAAAACCCCGAAGGGTATAAAAATGCCTCGGTGTTGACATACGTAGATCGCTATAAGGGCCTTTTGCGGATCATGCATGGAGACATGGACGATAACGTACATATGCAAAACACCATTCAGTTGGTTGACAAACTCCAAAATGCCAACAAGCACTTTGAACTTATGATCTATCCCGGAGGAAGGCATGGATGGGGTGGAGAGAAGTCAGCACACGACAGGGCTGAACGGATCAGGTTCTATTATCAAAACCTGCTGGAAAAACCAGTACCGGAGCACCTATTGAAATAGGTGCTTCCTAGTCGCGCTTATGCAATCGCCTTCGTTCCCGTTCGGCTTTCTTCTGATTAAAGCGAGCTACAGCGGCCTTTATTTCCCGCTCTTTAGCCGGACTTATTCCTATACTAGACTTTATCCCGCTTAGAAGGGCTTTCCATGTAAATTTAAAGAAAGGACTGGCAGTCACTCTTTCATAGCGAATATTTGCTGTAACAAGTCGACCGGAAGCATCAGGATTGTCTGGGCGAATCACCACCGCATTTGCCAGAAAAGACATCAAACCATTTCTTACGAGCCGCTCCTGTTCTCTCTTCAGCAATTTCACAGACAGGTCTTTAAACAAAAGTTTCATGGTTCCGCGGGCTTCCTTATTGTTGGCCTGGATATCGAATTCGAGTTTCCCGATATTGCATTTCTTAATTTCGAGCATAGCCAGCGGCTTCGTGATCTGATTAAGCGCCCTTCCATCCATGGGCGCCAGTAACCCCTTGTAGCGAAAAGCGCCGTTGTTTGCCCTTAAGTCGAACCGGAAATGCACGTCCAGTTTGCCCTGCCCCATCAGGTAAGTGCTCAGATCAGCCCGCATAAACTGCTCGGCCATCGAGGAATTTGTGATATTCCTGATAGTACCGGACGTTTGGGTAAAGGTTATTTTCCCTGTCTGCAGCGTTTTCCTGCTGTATTCCGCATAACTCACATCAATATGCTCCAGGTTAAGCCGTTTAACCGTAATCTTTTTGTTCAGACGTCTTAGCAATTGATGCGGAAAATACCGCGCAGAAGTCGTATCGGGAGCAGCAGCTGCCCTATTGTTAAAGACCTCCACTGAACCATTGGAGAGGCTAACATCCCCAATAAACAACTCCCGCTTCCGCAGATAAAGCGGTAAATTAATGCCCTGCATATGGGCGTCACTTACCCGGATATTAAAATCCTGATGCCTATTGAACATATGGACCACAGCATTTTGTAACGATAGACGGTCAACATGAAGATCTTTATACTTTAAAAGCGTAAAAGGGTGAAAATCTTCCATGATGATGGACCCGATACTTATTTCATATGTGATTGATGGCTCCGGACGCTGCTTTGCAGGCTGGGCTGACCTAAGCGTGTCGCGGATGACGCGTATATCCTTCAGTACGGCGCGATGGGTAAGCACATTTGTGCGTATCTCTGAAAACTCCACTTTGTACAGACTGTCAGTGGCTTCAGCAACCAGTTGATTAAGGTGTTTCTCGACAACTGACCGGAATTTGATATTAAGGTATACGGTGACCGAAGCAATGACAACAACCAGCGTGACTAAAGTTATGGCTGCCCATTTCGCCACGCTATGTTTTTTCCATTTTCGTTCAGTCATGCTTCATTGTCCTTCACCTAATATACAGATAATTAGTCACGCTTCTTTTTTTTATCTGCTCTTTCCTTGCGACGGTCCTCCATCTTATCCTTTATCTTCTTCAGCCCCTGTTCGGGGGTTTTTACGGGCACCACACCCAAGCCTACCGTTTCCCGAATACCGATAAACACACTCTTCCACATCATATTGAAGAAAGAGGCAGCCGGTGTTCTGGTAAAAGCCACCTGTGCGGTCCTCGGCGCTTCTCCTTTATCCGGGTTCTGATTTTTGATGAGTAGAGTATTAGCTAGAAACGAAAGCAGGCCCTTCTTCTTTTCCGGCTCGCCATTCTCACTCTCTTTGAGTAGTTTCACCTTCAAATCTGTATAGTAAAAGTTTACCCGCCCCGACGAGCCGCTGAGATTCGCGTTAATATTAAAATCTGCACCCTGCATCTTTCCCCGCTCTATTTCTACCAAACCCATGTTTTTAGCCATCGGGTTTAAAATCTTCATATCCATCGGCCCTATTTTCCCTGAATAGCTGAACGCAGCGTCCTTGTCGTTAAGATTAAAGTTAATCCGCACATCGATCTTGCTGGCCTTCATCACCATGGCGCTCAACCGCGCCACAGCATGGTTATTCTGTACCAAGGCTATGCTATCGTTAGTCACGTTCAAAATATCGCCCTTTAGATCCCAGAAATAAATTGTTCCGCGTTTTTGGCTAACAGGATTGTATTCGGTGTATGAAAGGTTTATGTTGTTTAGCACAACGCTGTCAATCTTTGTCGGAATCGGGATACGTCTTACAGCAACATGAGGAAAATTTCTTCCCTTGTCTAAGCCAGGAGGGGGCGGTAGTTCACGGTTAACGAAGATCTTAGGCCTGGCCGGACCAAGCTTCAGCTTCCGCACATGGAGCTTGCCGGAACTGTTCAGCAAACCAAAGTCTACCCCACTCAGCGTTATGGCGTCAAAGCTTAAATCGTAACGATCACGGCCATACCTATATTTACGAGTAAAGGCCAGGTCGGGATACTTCGGGATCATCCGGAACCCCTTAACGACGATTGACTGGTTGGCCGCCGACCCTCTTATCGTATCTACCTTCATCGTATACATAGTGCTGGAAGAGGCATAGCCCGCCAGTTTAAAACTGATATCCCTGGTATAATAGAAGCGTGTTGTATCGAACTGCGATAATGAGTCGATCAGTAAATCCCTCACAGTCACATTCAGGTGTTTTATAGAGTTCATTTTCTTTGCCCTATCCCCGTTTATGTAATCCACGTCTGCATCTATTATCTGAACAGCTTTTACATGGACCGACTTTAACACTGTTGATATACGTTGATATAAGCTGCGGTCGTCACCAGAGGTATCCGGCCGCTTGACTACCTTATACCGGGTAACACGGACAGAGGGCTGATTCAGTACAATCGCATTCATCTCTATCCGCTTTTTAAAATATGCAGTCAGTATCGCCGTGCGGCTAAGCTTCAAATTCTTTAGGCCTACGTCAAATAGATGACCCGGCGCTCTACCTGTCTTCTTTAGGCGTTCGAAAACCGCCGTATCAGCCGTAAGTTTTACACTATCAAGCACTGCAGTACCGGTTAGCAGGTTTAAATGTATATCTTCGAAAGATATCCGGTAAAGGCCGTCCGAACCATCATACACCCCGGCTTTGATCTTCTCAGTCAGTATCGGCTTCCACTTTGCGCTGAAATAGAGCGCAACGCCTCCTGCCAGCAGAATCACCACTGCCAATACAATCCCGATCCATTTTAGGACTCTGCGTTTCGACGACCTTTTTTTATCCTCCATATCCCTGATATATCCTCAACACCATACAATATCAAGGCCATAATTCCCCCTTCAGAGTTCCTTTGCCCGGTACCGGCTGAAATCGACGTCGCATACGGAGAAATAGCCCTGGGCATTTCCTGAGATATTTCCAGAGATATTGACCGGAACCCCAGAGAAAAGTCCGCTCCAATCCGTTTCCATAAAGGTAGAGTAGAGAAACCTGGCATACCGCTCAGAGAGAGAAATTTTGTAGATCGTCACATACTCATCCGGTTCCAGGAGGAACTCTCTTTTCAGATTGTCCAGCGGATAAAGCGAATTGGGAGATCCAAGCAAGTGTGTATAGCTATAATAACGGTTCTGATCAAATCTGGACGGGTTCCAAAAAGGGATATTGCCGTAAGTAATCATCCACTTATTTGGATTGAGATACCCAAACGTATGCTTCGGGATAGTGCCGGCGATCTTGCCGTTAACCGCCCTGGCAGAGAGCGGAAGGAAATCATCCACGATATTAACAAGTTGACGAAGTGTGTCTACCGCAGTATACATTTTCCCGTTATAGCTAATGGTCAGTTTATAAGCCCCATTGTAGTTCGGCGTGCGCCGGTAAGTGGCCGTATACAATCCGGGGGTCGACTCTCTGAACACGAGGTCGGCGGTGCCATCGAAAACACTTACTTTGGCGTTACTGATAGGCTCTGGCGAGGAATCCGGATGCGTTGAAGGCTTCATCAACCGGATAAACTGGCCAGTAGTAAGTGTATTTATACCGCCCTCAACTGCCAGTTCATAAGGTTGCCTGGGCTCATTGAAGAACCCTTCCTGAGCCTTTTTACAAGCAGAAAGAAACGCGGCCAACGTCATGACCCAAAAAAGTAATTTAACTCTCATCACTAGTGGCATCATAATTTAAAACTATAAGCCAGCCATGGATATATTCCAAAGCCATATTCATAACGATTCCTCCTTCCTCCTGCATCCGGAGAGCCCAGATGGTAATATAATGGATTTTTTCGGTTATAAACATTGTAAATACCGGCAGAGATCGTATGCAGAAGTCGCCGCCCTTTTAACCCACCAGATTGAAGACGGTACTGTCCGGAAACATCCAGCCGGTTAAAATTTGGAAAGCGCGACTCATTTCTTCCCTCAAATAGCGGAACGTTTACGCCATCATGCTGATAATAGCCGACAGGAAGGGTAAGCGGCCTTCCTGCTGTGTAAACAAAAAATGCCTGCACACTCAGTGCCGCGTTAACGTCATACTTGCCCAGCATTTTAAACTCATGCGGGATATCATAGTTCGACACAAACGTATCACCTGAATTTATTCCGGATATCCGACGCTTTACTTTGGAATACGTGTAAGAAAGCGTGCCTGAAAACCTGCCCTCTGCTTTGCTAACCTCGCCCTCGATACCGTAGGCCTTAGCAGTGCCAGACCTGAGCTGCCCTCTGATATCCGGGTTCCTGATAATTTGGGCATGCCCTAAGAGCTCGAGTTGATTCAGTTGCAACTTATGATAGCCCCCCAAACTGAAGCTATATTGCCCTGGCGCATACCTGTAACCAACAGCATAATGATCAGAACGTTGGGGTTTGACCAGGTCTGAAGCAGGAATCCATGGTTCAAGCGAAGAAAAAGCAAGTACACTGTTCTGAACCAGCTGTAAATATTGAAAGTTTCGGTTGTACGTTACGAAGATACGCTGCGACGTGCTCGGCAGGTAGCTAAAATTTACCCTTGGCTCCGGGTTTATAAAAGTCTTAAGATCCTCGTCAAACACAGGATTGCCTTTAGCGTCAAAAATATTTCGTCTTTCCTGAGCATTCCTGAAAGCTCCTAGCCTCAAACCATAGTTCAACTCGAAAGACTTCCCGATGCCGATCTGCTGAGAGAAATATAGCGCAGATTCAATCGAGCGCTCGCGTGATATATTGAACTCAAAATTGCGCTGCCGATGCATCTCCCCAGGAGAAAACCTGTGGTACGTGGTGGAAGCCCCAAACTTGATCTGGTTATTCGGACTACGGTAATAGGTGTAATCAGCCTTTAAAGTTGCGTCGAGAATTTTGGTGTCCCACTGACTTTTCTCGGACAAGGTATCGGCATTCAGATCTAACCCGTTGCTGTAGTTACTGTAAATGGCTGATATGTTCAGAAATAGTTTCGAACTGATAATATGGTTCCAGCGCAACGTAGATGTAAAATTGCCCCAGTTGTTGGTATATGAATTTTCGCTCAAAAGTTTGTCCTGCCCCACATAAAATGAATAATAAAGACTATTGTCACGATTAAGTTTCACGTTCGTTTTGGCGTTTACATCGTGGTAAACCGAGTTCGGATTAAACAACTTAAACCGGTTTGGAATGATATCAAGTAAACTGCGCCGGTATGCCACCATAAACGAGGCCTTATCTTTCACAATTGGCCCCTCCGCAGCCAAACGAGCCGACATTTGGTTCAGCCCTCCGCTTAGGTGAAATTCCTTATTATTGCCCTCAGCCATCCTGTTAACGATTACCGAAGATAACCTGCCGCCAAAATTAGCCGGCATATAGTCGCGGTAAACCTGCACATTATTCACCACATCAGCATTAAAAACAGACACCAGTCCAAAAAGATGAGAGGGATTATATACGATAGCTTCATCAAGAAGAATCAGGTTCTGGTCCGAATTGCCTCCTCTCACAAACAATGCGGAACTGCCCTCCGTAATGGTCTTAATGCTGCTATGCATTTGCAGTCGCTTCATCACATCCGTTTCGCCCGCATAATAAGGTGCGTTATAAAGCTGACTGCTCGTCAGGTTATATTCATTCATAAGAATAGGATTGGGCGTAAGCCGCGTGGGCCGTATCACGACCTCCTGCAGATGGTGCGGCTGCAAAGAAAGCTCGATTTCCTGCTGGATACTTCCCGCAAGATCAACCATCCTTGCCTGGCGCTGGTATCCCGGATAAGTAATATACAGCTCGTAATTTCCCTCAGGCACAGAGATAGAATAAAAACCATACTGATTGGTTACAACGCCTACACTCAGCTCAGGAATCTGCACCGTAGCACCAATAAGCTCCTCACCACTCGAAACGTCGCGTACATAACCATGTATGGTATGAATGTCGGGCGATTCCGGACCAATCACGATTTCATTACCTATCAGCGAAAACTTAAGCTTACTGCCGGCCAGCAGCATAGTCAAAATGTGGCGCAGCGGAGTCTGATAAAACTTGAGCGATGCCGTGCGCTTTGAGCGAAGGCGATCCGGATCATAGACAAACCCTGCCTCGGTCTTCCTGTCAATTTCCTGCAATACGCTGATCAGCGAATCTGCCGGAAGATTAATAGTTATCTTTTGGTTCAGCAGATCCCGGCGCTGAGCAAAGGCGGCTGAACCCGATGTCAGGAGAAAGCAAACAACAAATGAAACAGAGAGCCATTTATTCTTCCGATAAAACATACGTATTCTGCACTTTGGTCACCTTACATTGTAAAGATGCAGAAATAACATTTAGCACGCCATCTAAAGTTTCAGAATGTATTTTTCCCGTCAGTTTCCTTAACCTCAGAGACTCCCCATTAATTTCGATCTTGTAACGGTAAACCCGTTCAATATCTTCAACCACTTTCTGTAGTGGAGTTTCAATAAACACAAAACGTTTGTCTACCCAGGCTTTATAATTAAGGTTCGTGTTGGTTCCGCTATTCAATTGATCAGTATCAAAATGATAAACACCGGTTTTGCCGGCCTCAAGCAACGCGCGTTTACCGGTCTCCCTATTTTGCATAACAACAACACCCTCGTCAACAGTAACAGAAGCCATAGTCCCCTTCTTCTGTATATTGAATCGCGTGCCTATGTCTTCCACCTCCAGACGGTCCATCTTAATCTTCAACTGGGGTCCGTTGTGCTTTTTAACGTCAACAAAAACCTCTCCCTCAAGCAACTCAACAACACGATCTTCATTGAAGCGTGCCTTGTTGTATCTGATTTTTGTCTCCAGATTCACCGAAAGTTCCGTACCATCGGGCAGCACAAGATGGGAAACCTCCGAATAGGCTTCCGTATTGACATCTACGATTCGGCTGCGCTGAAGAAGAGAAAAGCCCAGGGAAGCGATAAGCAAAACAGATGCTGCGACCGCATACCAGGCCGATCGCTTCCTGGCAGGCGGCAGTTGAACAACCACAGGCTCCTCAGTCTGTTCAAGCTTGCTTTCCAGCGATACCCACGATATATTCGCATCTCGACGGCTGCGATCATAAAGCCTTTCCATGTTGTGCTGCACGAAAAGCAAATCCTGATAAATCTCCTCATTCCGGTTATCCCTTCCCCTCCAGTCCACTAAAATTTTTTGATTAACAGGTGTGATATCGCCTTCTAATTCTTCAATTATCAGCGCGTATATCAGTTCATCCTCTGCTTCCTGGTTTTTCATAATTTATTATTTAGAGCGTTTTATGTATGAAAAGCATCAACAACATCATGATGCCCTCTTTATTGTTTTCCATATGCTGACGCAGCAGCTTAAACCCATAAGTGAGATGATTTTTCACAGTTTTTATCGAAATATCCATCTGATCAGCGATCTCCTGCTGTTTAAGCTTTCCAAACCGGCTCAGATACATGACCTGCCGGCATTTTTCGGGAAGCAGTTTTAAACCTTCCTCCAATCTAAGCAGCATCAAATCGTCTTCATCACCCCCCTCAGGCGAACTAACCAGTTCCGCAGGCTGTGCAGATAGGTAAGCCTCGTGCTTCTGTACAGTCAACTTATCTTTCTTGATCACGTTAAGCGCCGAATTCACTACCGACCTGAAAAGGTATCCTTTCATCGTATACTGTATGTTTAATTGTTCCGCCTTATTCCAAACATTGATAAATACATCGTGCACAATCTCCTCGGCAGTCTGCATATGGCCAACATACCGGAAAGCCAGCGCAAACAAGCGCTGATAATACAATTTGTACAGCTGCTCAAAGACCACCTTGTCTTGGCGCTTAATAGCCGCTATCAGTTCCTGTTCAGTTATTCTCAGCTGCCCGCGTTCCATTTTACTGTTGCTTTAGCGTGAGATAACCCGATATCTCCGGACTCATCAATAACGTGTTCACGGCCACAAACCACTGCCCTTTCAGTAAACTCCGTTCCTGTAGCGGTGTTAAACTGAACGATCCCGCAATATCCCTTCCGTCGGGAACTTTATCTTTGCTGTACACCTCTTTAATGAACAATCCCGATGAGCCTTTCGCTCCGCTCCTTAACGTAATCAACTGGGGTACCACATCATGATATTCCAGGGAATACACCAACACCTTCGTCCCTTCGTCATACGTGCCCTTTAGCAACGCCGTTCCTTCCGAAGCACTGTTTGTCCCTTTCTTGTCTATACGCGCCACAACAGCATAAGTACGCACAGGCGGCGCCGTCTTCGCTCCCTCTGCAATCACCTTTTTCTCACATCCCGCCAAAGCAAACAACGCCAGCAGTACTATTGCCCTGCTTTTTTTATTCATCATCTCTAAGTATCTTAACCAAAGGCTAAAATACTAAAAGTTTAGAAAGCATTCATCACCTCCACCACCCTGTCAATCTCCTCCCGCGCATGGCAAAAAGAGATCGGCAAACTCAATGTACTGCGATGTATCAGTTCCGATACTGGAAAAGCTCCCTTTAATTTATCCCTCAGCGCATTTTGATGGTGCGGCGGCACCGGATAATGTATTTCCGTTTTAATGTTATTCGCTAACAAGTAAGCCCTTAGCTTATCCCTCTCGGGATGCCTCACGGTATAAATATGGTACACGTCCGTGTAACCTTCCTGCTTTAATGGTTTTATAAAATCAGCTTTCAAACCCTCATCGTATCTAGAAGCAAGCGCCCTTTTATGCGCGTTGATCTGATCGAGCGCAGCCAGCTTTACCGATAGAAAGCCAGCCTGTATTTCATCCAGCCGGGAGTTAGTCCCAATATATTCGTTATAATACTTTTCATGGCAGCCGTAGTTACGTAGCGACCTTATCTTCTCAGCCCTGGAAGTATCAGAGGTGAGCAATGCCCCCCCATCGCCCAGCGCACCCAGATTCTTGGTAGGGTAAAAGCTGAACGCACCAAAATCACCGAAGGTACCCGTCTTCCGACCCATAAACTCAGCCCCGTGCGACTGAGCACAATCCTCGATCACCCGCAGATCGTGACGTGTGGCAATAGCCATGATTGCCTCCATATTGCAAGGCTTGCCATATAAATGCACTACCATAATTGCCCTTGTCCGACTCGTTACAGCGGCCGCCGTCTGCTCCGGATCGATATTATAAGTCGCCAGGTCGGGCTCAACCAGTACAGGCACCAGCCGGCAGTGATAGATGGCCAGAATTGTAGCGATATACGTATTGGAAGGGACGATGACCTCCGAACCCTCAGGAAAATCAAAATATTGCAAACCCAGCACCAGCGCATCGAGCCCTGAGGCCACAGAAACGCAGTGCGCACTCCCGTTATACCGGGCAAAGGCCTGTTCAAACGCACGGACCTTATCACCCAGAACAAACCAGCCCTTGTTCAAACTATCAGTAAAACTTTGCTGATAAGCTTCCATGAACGGCTTATTCAAGGCATGAAGATCCTCGTAAGCAATGTCCTGGCCGGTAAGCGTAGCGGTTTCCATTATATGGCGCACTTGATGCGATATGGCGTATAAATGTAATCACTCTGTTCGAAGTAAGCCGAGGCAAGCACCATCAGGATGGCGTCGTCGCTAAAACTATGCATCGTATGCCAGTCGCATGGCTGTATAATCAAACATTTATCCGGACTATCCAGCAGATATGAAGACTCCTCAATACCATTATCATTGTAAATCACGCAGCTACCCCGCAAACAGATCGCGGCCTGAACAGTTTCATGATGCCGGTGCCCGCCACGTTCAGAATTGTCTACGCCATAGATATAAAAAATGCGTTTGATATCAAAGGGAACGATTTTCTCGATCACGGTCAAATTGCCCCGCGTGTCCGTAAATGTTTTCAGATTGATCAGTGAAGCCATAGCATATCAATTCAAAAAGCCGTAAGTCAGTGCATTTTTCTTGTACAGGTTTTTATAATAGCCACGTAGAAAAAATACCAGCGCGCGACCAGGAACAGATTTAATCCACTGCAGATCATCGGTGATTTCATGAGCGTTCACATTTCTGTTGATCAAACGTGCCACCCGTTCCGCCTTATTTAACTGTCGGATATATGGCCTGTACACATATTTAACAGCATTCCTGAGGAGCGTATAGCAACTGCCCGAAAGGCTGTAAATGTCTTTAGCTGTATATTGAAACCCATGGTAATGATAAAAGATGAGGTCGAACGTATTGCCTGATGCAATCTCTTTTCCCCGCAGGCGACCATCCCTTATTGAGAGTTTATATTGCTGAACATTCCAGGGGGCAACGCCACCCCCCAGATGTTTCAGCACGTGAACGGTACTAAATTTTTGCTGCCAGTCGTCAAGATATTTTTGATCCCCGAATTTACCATCCTCACAACGGCTGTAGCACCATTCAATACATTTATTCACCCATTCATCCAGTACCTCCATACCTTCGGGTGTAGATTTAAAAGTCATAAACTGCACGCAGTAAACCCCACTCATGGCAGTCTGGTCATACTTAGGCGTATAGCGGTGCGGTGTAATCAACACCGATTTATCCCCCATTTCATTAAGCAGTACCTGCGGATCACTGAAAAACATCAGGTCAGCATCCACATAGGTGCAGTGGTCCAGCGCATAAGTCTGCAAACAATACTTAATCGTAGACGACGCACAGGTCCAGCAATATTCCCCAGCTGTGCGGTCATTCTTTACACTCAGCAGGCGCTCATTTTCGAAGGCATTCAGGCTTACAACGGTAGCATGAACAAGTCCGAGTCTGCTCAGCACCTCATAACAGTGGTCGTCAAATGCAATCACATACAAATGGAAACTTGAACAGTGTTCTTCGAGCGACTGGTACATAGCCAGGCCCCTTGATAAATAAGTAGAATTAAAAAGCGTACAGAAATTTAGCATACCTATATTCAACTAAGTGGATTCGACGAATTAACCAGATAAAAGCCCTTGCCATAACCCTGCGGTTTGCCATCAATAAGCAGGTTTTCTTCGCCTTGAACATAAGACGGGAACTCAGCGATCAAGGTATACTGCGAAAAGAAATGTGCTAAAAACCGCTCCTGGTTAAGGAACCAGGCAGGATACGTTGCCTCATATATCGACGGCGGAACGACCTGCAAAGTAAGCCTGTCACGCTTCACATGATGAACCGCCGTACGGTCGAACAGCAGGAAAGGAAAACCATATCCGGCCAACCGGTCCAGAAACTCATGCGGATGCTGTAGGTACTGTACAACACCCGAAAGCAGCACCAAATCTACCCCTGTGCAGGAAAGACATTCCTCAATACTGTTAAAGAATTTTAGTCTTTCATCCTCAAAATCGCGCTTGCCCACCGCAACAAAATGCGGCTGCTCAACCACATTCCAGCTGGCACAGGTCGCCTCCGGCAAATACCGCCTCAACTGAAAGTAGCTGCTTCCCAGCGAACCGCCAAAATCAAGTATATGCAGTGCCCGGCCGCTCGTTGCCGCACTTGCAAGAATATAACCTAGTATCGAATAAGGAATCTCAGGCTCATCAAACAGCGCAGAATCGCGTTCGTAAACCGCCTCTCCCATCTTTACCTTCATCAGCGCAGAACCAACCCGGTCAAGAATCACGTCCTGATCATAACCACCAGACAACGCGCTGACAGCGTCCCAGGAAGGGTAGTCGCCAGACCAGCCCCAGTCGCTTTTTTTACGCTTTGACAAAAGTGCTTTGAACATATTTGGTTATGCTTTTACTTAAAGACAACCACATTTGCACAAAGTCCTATATCACCCAATAAAATTTTTAAAATCGTCAGGATTTAATTCTGTTCCATTGATGCCGGTCATCACCTCGGCAAACAATCGGACAGACTTAATTCTGTCTTCGAGCGAATATGTCGGACATACGACAATAAGCTCGTCGACCCCGGTGTCCTCAAGAAATTCCCGGACCTGTCGTTCAACCGTTTCCTTACTACCCACAAACGAGAATTTCAGCATCTGTTGCAGCGAAGGGTGGCTCAGCAACTCAAAGTATTCATCCGTCATATCAGTTGGCGGTTGCAGCGGCTGAGGCATTCCTGTTAACACGCCCATAAACATCCTGATTATGGTGGTAAATAACCTTTGTGCCTCTTCATCCGTATCCGCGACAAAAACATTGATGCCTGCCATGGTATAAGGCGCTGCCAAAAACTCAGAAGGCTTAAACTCCTCCCTATAGATATCCAGCGCCGTAAAAAGATGTGTAGAAGCAAAATGGCTTGCAAAAGCATAAGGCAAGCCTTTCTTGGCAGCCAGATGGGCGCTATCCGTGCTAGATCCAAGGAGGTATAATTCCACATCCGTACCCTCTGCAATCGCCGCCCTAACCTTCGAGAACTTATTCTCTATGGAAAAATAATCCTGAATCTTTTCCAGCTCACGCGGAAAAGCATGCGCAGCCATCATAAAATCTGATCGTATCGCCTCCGCAGTCTCCCGGTCTGTGCCTGGTGCCCTCCCAATCCCCAGGTCGATGCGCCCGGGATATAAATGAGCAAGCGTACCAAACTGTTCAGCCACCACAAGCGGCGAATGGTTTGGAAGCATAACACCCCCCGAACCAACCCTTATCTTATCTGTGTTCTCAGCCACATAGCCAATCAGCAACGACGGTGCACTGCTTCCAATGTAACCCGAGTTATGATGTTCTGCAAACCAAAACCTTTTATAATCGTACCGTTCCGCCTCTTTCGCTATCACCAGCGAATTGTTCAGCGTCTCCTTTATTGTACTTCCCTTAGGAACAATTGCAAGTTCCAAAAGCGAGTATTCCACATGATGTTTAGCCATTTCAATAAATCTTCTGCTAGGTAAAGTTCGCCAATAAAATGCCAAAGAAAGCCACAGAATTTCAATATTACAGGACTTTGTCCTACATTAGGGAGAACAATAACCAAGTATATAATGAGCAATTACAAACCAGAAGGATACAACTCCGTTTCGCCCTATCTTATCGTTACAGGCGCCGAGAAAATGATCAACTTACTGATTGAAGTCTTCGGCGGCGTACCTACCAGAAGATTTAATACACCCGATGGGAAAATTATGCATGCAGAAGTCAAGATACAGGACTCCATTATAATGATATCAGAAGCCAGTGCGCAGTATCCGCAAAATAACACCCTTTTGCACGTTTACGTAGAAAACTCCGACGAAACCTACCAGCGTGCACTTGCCTTTGGCTGCGAAGATCAGGGAGCACCCAAGACAGCCGAAGGCGATTCAGATAAACGCGGCATGTTTAAAGACTTTGCAGGAAACCTCTGGGCAGTGAGCACTCAGCAGTCCTGATTTTGCAATAATCGAGAACCATAGCGTATTACTCCCAACAATCGACATTAGTGCTGTCCTTAAGTGCCAGCAACTTATCAAAACCTGCAAGCTTTTTCTCCGAAGGCTTACAATCGACCTCCCGGCTCTTTACTTGCTCCGGCAGTGGGTTATCAGATGCATGCGATCTTCGCTCATACGTTTTTTGGAGGCAGAGCGCCAGCTTGCCCCCAACAACATATAAGCGCTTTTCCTTAATATCATCTTTGGTAGCGCCCTCCGCAGCCTTTCCTGATTCAAAACTCCAGGTCGTCTCAGTCAAATGTGCAAAATATAGCTTGTTGCCACTAACAAAATACTGGTCTACCGCCGAAAAGTGACTGTATTCACTATAGCTATGCCGAATCATCCGAAGCTCACCCTGTTCAGAAAAATAAGTCACCGTACCCGCCCGTTCTCCAGAACAGTCATACTCAAACCCGGTCGAATCCAGCACACCCTGCCGCAACTTATGAGCCGTCTGGCTATAAAATTTTTTAACCTCATCAATAGAACGGGGCGTGCCGGCTAGCAAACTATCATTAGCTACAGCGGCAACCGAGCTGGTATCAGGAAAAGCCTTAACCTCATCAGCCCCACGCTGTACGCACGAGAAAAGCAAAGGGCACAGCAAAAAAATCAAATAGTTTTTCATAGTTAAAAGCTGGTAGCAACAATTAATCCAACTACCACCTTTCTCGTCTGTTCTCAAAGAAAATCTTCCCTGTGCGGCGTAAAGGAGTCTATGAGCACGCCAGGTTCCAGGCAAACACACCCATGAATGGAATTGGGTGGCACATAGTAACCATCGCCCGCTGCAATAACCTGCACCGTATCTCCGATCGTCATCTCAAATAAACCACTTGCCACATAGGTAACCTGTGTATGCGGATGTTGATGAAGCTCCCCGACGGCACCCTTTTCAAACTGAGCCTTTACCAACATGATACTGTCGTTATAGCCGTAAACCTGCCTTTTGATTCCATTTCCTAAATCTTCCCAGGCAATCTCCTTTTCTAACTGAAATAAATCACTTTGCATAAGTTAAGATAATGGCGTTGCTTTCGATTTCTTATAAAAGAACCTACCTGCTTCAAAAATAAACAAGGCCAGCATAAACAGCGCAATAATAAACCACGATGCGCCCAGTACAAAGCGAAGGAAGAGCACCTCAAAAGTGCTCCAGATCAAAAGTCGCCTAAGCAACTGAACTAAAGGATTAACAGGCTGAAATGAGTTTTGCATATCTAAATTTAGTAAAAACATTGCATATCTTAGTCGACCATGACAAATTCAGCCATTAACCGACTTGAACGGCTCACTGAGATAATTCCAAAATTATTAAGAGAAGTAGATGAAGCCGCGTTAAGCGACAAGCCAAACGCTGCAAAATGGAGCAAAAAAGAGATCATTGGGCACCTCATTGACAGCGCGGCCAATAATCATCAGCGGTTTGTTAGAGGTCAGTTTGAGGATACCCCACGCATAACTTACGACCAAGTTTTGTGGAATATAGCCAATCGTTACCAAGACGTGAATATTACGCAACTTATCACCTTCTGGGAATCCTACAATAAACAACTCGTAAGTCTGTTAAGGAACATCCCAGGAGACAAGCTCAACAACTGCATAGATACAGGCGGGGAATATCCTTTAACAATCGCCTTCTTGATTGAGGACTATGTCGAACATATGGAGCATCACTTAAAACAGGTCATTCATTATGAATAAACCACGTAAAATATTTATATATTAGTGTAACCAAATAAAGTACCCATATGAAATTAAAATTAACGCTTTGCACATTCCTATGCGCACTCCTTTCCGCAACAACCTTTGCACAATCAGCAACTAAAAACGCTTCCCACATCGGAACCTGGAAACTCATTTCACAAAAAGTCACTTATCCGGACGGGCAGATATTTACAGGCGACAGCTCAACCGTATTCCAGCGGAAAATACTTACACCAGCCACCTTTGTAGTCGTTATAGAGAAGAAGATGGCAAACTATGACAACAAAAAGCTGGCTACCTCAGTTGCAGGTGGGCACTATACATTAGTAAACGGCAATTACGAAGAACTCACAGAATACGCCTCCTTCAAAGGGTTCGAAACCATGAAGGTGAACTATAAACTCAGTATAGAAGACGGCAAATTGCACACCGTAGGTACAGTTGGCGAAAATATCATATACGACGAGCTGTATATTAAAGAAGATTAGTCTCTGCAACCACAAGTTCCTAAAACGTGATCGAATGCAATTAGGAAATTCAAAATACACGCTCCAGCAAATCATGAGTAGCCGCACGCAGTGGGAGCACCTCATCATCATCACGGGCGCTTTTACGCTTTCGATGTATCTCATGTATTTCCTTTTGGGACCCTTTATATTCTGGGCGATTTATATCGGTGACACGAACGGAAATCACCCGTTGGTTCATTCAATAACCAACCTCATCGGCGACCGCCTTGCCTTCATGTTGCCGCTCATATTCTTAAGCTATCGCTTATACAGAAATCTGACAAAAAACAACCTATCCCGGGCAAAATCCTATTTTTTAGCCTCCGTTTTGCTAGTAACATTTCATCTGTTCAGAGCGTATGCCTTGAATTTTGTTTTAACACCACTAATATATTGACGACGAAATTTAGTGACTTAGAACTTCCCCGCAGTTAACCTGCCCGCTTACTCCGGGCACGATTGCGTAAATATTTCCAGGCTGCTTCGCTTCTTTCTGTACATTTATCACCTACATTCGTCAGGGATCATCTAAAGCTACGCAACAAATAACCAATTAATTTTTAGCTCTTTATGAAAAACGACTTAAAAACCTGCTTCCTGTTACTGACTTGCCTGGTCATGGTAGCAAATACGGCATCAGCACAAAGTAAAAAACGTAACGCACTGTCTGCAACGCCCTGTATGGAGGTGCTTCACCTGTTCACCGCAGCCAATGTGCCGTCTATGGCGCCGCAGGAAGAAGCTTCGGTAATTATCACCCCGGGTGAGGAAGCGCCCGCAAACCTGCCCGGCAAAGGCCTGGCTCAGCATTCCATGCTGTATGTAGGCGAAAACAATACCCGCATGTGTTTAGTCCATAATGGCAAAGTAATTTGGACTTATCAGACCGGTAAGGGATATGAGTACGACGACGTGTGGATGATCTCCAACGGAAACATTCTCTTTACCCGGATGAAGTACGTGGCGGTGATTACACCCGACAAAAAAGTGCTCTGGAAAAAAGATTTTGCAGAAAGCGGCCCGGATCATGCTGAAGTGCACAGCTGTCAGCCCATTGGTCTTGACAAGATCATGTTTATCGTCAACGCGGCTAAACCAAAGCTGTATATCGTTAATTACATCACCGGAAAAACCGAGGTCGAACGTGAAATACCCTATCAAAATGCTGATGTGCGTGGTGTGCATGGCCAGTTCAGACGTGGCAGGGTAACGGCACAGGGAACTTATCTGCTTTCGTATTTAAGTCAGGGAAAGGTTGTGGAATACGATAAGGATTTTAAGGAAATCTGGCGTTATAAAACTCCAAAACCCTGGGCAGCCATTCGCCTGAAAAACGGTAATACCCTGATCACTGACGAGAACGAGTGGCGCAGTTTCGAGGTCACCGCCAAAAAGGAAACGATTTGGGAGTTCAATTGCAAAACTGACCTGCCGACAAAGTATCAGTTTGCTTCAGCTCCCCAAACCTGCACCCGGCTGGCCAATGGCAACACCATATTCACCTCGCGCGGACAAAACGGCAAGGGTCCGCAGATGATCGAGGTTACAAAAGACAAGAAAGTGGTTTGGGTACTGCATGATTGGAAATCCGTTGGCGACGGGACTGCCGTACAGGTACTGAATGATCCGGGCGTCCCTGAAATACCCGGTCAGTCAGAGCATTGATCTGCTGTTCACAGGAAATCACCAATTATCCTGCAAAATCTCCCGCCTGCTGCTTGCTGACAGCAAAAAGTCTTTAATGCCCCACAAATTTCTCTTCGATCTGCTCTAATGATTGTCCTTTGGTTTCGGGCAACATGCGATACACAACAATAAAGGCTATCAAACAAAAGAAGGCGAAGAACCAGAAAGTATTGGCTGTGCCCACATTCCGCAGTAGCATTGGTGTTAATTGGCCAACAATGGTATCGGCAACCCACATCACCATAATGCTGATGGCCATTGCCCTGCCTCGGATCTTTCCGGGAAAAATCTCCGAAGCTACGACAAACTTCAGCGGTCCTATCGAAAAGGCAAAACACGCAAGGAATGCCAGCACACAAATGAGGAGCACAAGACTGGTGGTTGCCCCCATATAAAAGCAAAGGCCAGTCAGAAACAGCGCAACGGTAGCGCCGATCGTGCCGAAGATATACAATGGCCTGCGCCCCCAGCTATCCACTTTCCAAATAGCAACTAGCGTAAACAGCATGTTTGCCAGTCCCAGAATGATCTGGCTCATCAGGGAGTTGCTCAGGCTGAGTCCCGCATCGCTTAATATGCTCGGCCCGTAATAAATAATGGCGTTGATACCGCTGAACTGTGAAAACAAAGGCAGAAAAATACCTATCAGCAATGCTTTACGCATTCCGGGTGCAAGGAGTTCTTTATAGCTTCCCTGTGGTTCGCCAGAGGAATGCCTCGACTGAAGCCACCTCGGACTTTCAGGCACGTATAATAAGCCGACCAGGAAAAGCAGCGCCGGTATCAGCGCCACACCGAACATTCCACGCCAGACCTCGTCTATAAATAACCAGGCGAAGGTACCCCCCTGTGAGGCGTCATTGGCAAGCGCATAATTCAACAGTCCCGCATTGGTCAGATAAGCGAGCAGTATCCCAAAAGTCAGCGCAAGCTGATAATAGGTTACCAGTCGCCCCCTGATATTCGCGGGGGCAATTTCAGAAATATATAACGGCACCACGTTAGAAGCTATCCCTATGCCTATACCTCCGAGCAGGCGACAAGCAATCACCGTTGAAAGTGAAGGCATAAAGGCACAGCCGGCAGCGGAGACCAGGAACAGGACGGCCGACATAAGCAACAGGGTTCGTCGGCCAAACCGGTCGGCCAGTTCACCGGAACCGGCAACGCCGATAATACAGCCCAGCAGTGCGGACGACACAAACCAGCCCTCCTGGACGGAGTTAAGTACAAACTGCTTCTGCACAAGTGGCAATACACCCGAAACAACGGCCATATCAAAGCCGAAAAGCAGTCCGCCCAGCGATGCCACGGCGGTGATCAGACCCAGGTTAGGGATCTTGGTTGTGTTGTTCATATCCATGTTATATTTGGTTTAGGTTTTGGCTTGTCTGCTTAAAGCTGACTGAAATCCGGTTTTACAAAAGCTTTTACCACCTTGGCTCTCTGCCCCCCTTCATTGTGCAGGGTATAGCTCAAGGCCGCAGCTGGAACAGCGAAAGTTTCGGCATAATGGAAGCGCGATGCCGTGCCGTCTGCCGTAGTGATGGTGAGGCTTGTGCCCTCCACCAGCATCAGGATATGGCACAGACCATTTGTTTCCACCACTATCGTGCTGTCGAATTCCAACCGGTGTACATCGTAAAAATGCTCCGCGTGTGTAGGCAGATGCACCAGTTGCCAGTCAGCTCCTTCATTAATCACCTGTGGCTTACTGATCAGCTCATCCTGCACCTTATTGCCCTTGCGGCTAAAATCAAGGTTTTTAAACGCATGATCGATATTGATCGGCCGCGGCATTCCAGAAAGATCCAGCCTCACCCAATCGTATACCTTAAAGGTAAAAATGTAAGGCGTCGCGCTGATCTCCAGCACCAGATTATTTGCGGCAGCACTATGCACTGTACCGTTCGGGATTAAAAAGAAATCATGTTTCTTAGCCGGATGAAGCTGCACGTAGTTAAGCACGTCTATCTCTTCATTGTGAGCCAGACTGTATTCGAGTTTCTCCCTGAATTGCTCAGGCTTGATATCTTCCGTAAAACCAAGGTAAACACCCGCATCTTCCTTGGCGTCTAAAATATAATATGTCTCGTCCTGCGTAAAGTTCTCCCCAAAGGTTTCCCGGATATAGTTTTTAGACGGATGGCATTGAATCGAAAGGTTGCCTCCATCCCAGGTATCCAGAAAATCGAAACGGATCGGAAACTCTGTTTTAAACACATCGGCATGCTTGCCCAAAACAGCCTTGTGATCGTGGAACATCAAACAGTCGAACGATACCTCCAGCAAATTGCCATCACTCTCAAACACGATCCCGTTCTCAGGAACGATCATCTCGAACGACCAGGCGTAGTTTACTTCCGACTTGTCCAGTCCCTCAATCCTCTCCTGCATCCAATGCCCACCCCAGGCGCCAGGCTCAAACCACGGCCGCACCCGGAATACCGAGCGACTAAGTTTGGTCAGACCGTCGGCCAGATCAGGGTAAAGCAGCCAATTCACCGACTGATCCCATTGGGTGTCGGCCATTACAGCAATCTTAGAAAGCAACTGCTGCTTATAGTTATTAAGTACCACCCAGTCCACAAAATAGGCCCGCTTATACATGTGTCCGGATTCTTCTGCCCGCGCTGCACCAAAATTTGTAGCTTTGCCAGCCCGCATACGGTATTGCAAGACGTTTTTAGGCAAATCGATATATACCACCGGTGCCTCCCAGCCTGCCAATGTGGCTCCTGTGCCAACAACGATGTTCAGGTCATATCCTTCGGCCGGGCGCACTGCTTTAAAAGCATCCATATCAAAGAAATCTTGTATCTGCAGGGTCGACTTAGTCCCCCACACAGAATCACCGCTGCCCAGGAAGGGTTGCACCATTCTGTCTATTTCCCCAGCGGCACGCATGAAATCCGCAGCCAGCACCCAGTTCACTCTTTTTCCGATACGCTCAAATGCATTATCCAGTTCATGCTGAACTACGGCCCAGAAAACACCGTTAAACCCGTCGATCACAACGGCATCATAACCGCTCATCCAGGCAGCCAGGCCGTCATAGCCAGAATGAATTTTACCAGAGCCAAGCTTGTGGAATGGGAAAATATCGTAGGCTGCGATGTCTGATCTGTTTGAAATGTTCTGTGGTAATGTGGGTTTTCGATCAACCTCCTTGTCAGCCGAAGCTGGGTTGTTACTTTCTGCTTGTGCTATGTCGTACATCTCTCTATTGTATCGGGTTATTTTAAACGATTTTGCATGTATGTACAAACATAAAGACTATGGAATCAAAAACAAATTTTAATTTATGTTTATACATACGTTATTGTTTAAGTCCCTGATGGCGGTCCACAGCACCCCCGCTTCTCCCCTGAAACTGGAAGAACCTTTAGGCTGATTATCGGGCGTGTACCACTCATAAAAGCCCTTGTTTTTGATTACCCTTTCCAGCATCGGTGTGATGGCTTCCCTGGCCTCGTCCAGGAGGCCGTAGCGGATCAGTTGTATCACCATCCGACCGCCAAACCAGGTCCAGTCGCCACCATTCTGATAGGAATAAGGTACCATGCCCGTGTTCTTGAAGGTGCCCACTGGATATACCGGATAGATGGTGAGGCCAATAGAGGAAGCATTTGCCTTCCTGACATTCTCCTGCATTCTGACATAAGCTTCCCTGATTTCCTTTTTAGTAAGCAAATCTGCTTCAATCGCAGTGGCAGTTCCACCGTGATAGTACACCTCCGACTCATCGAAATCGGCCGGAAACGGAGAGCCCTCAAGATAAATATGCGGCCTGAACTTCCTTTTTTGCTTGTCCCATAAATGCTTACGGATGTTTGTCTTAAAGCTTGCCAGTATACGCTGCCAGTACCTGCGATCATTTGAGTTCAATTCTGCGAATTCCAAATAGTCCCTGAGCGCTATGAGGAACATGGCATTATCGTAGATATCGATGCTTCTATGTGAACTGCTGTCTAACACCACGCCCCAGTTATGCTCAGGCTGTACATCGCCCCAGTCTACAGTCGTTGCTCCCCAGAGCAGGCCATGCTTTTTATCGAAACGTTCCTTCAAGAGAAATTTAAGGGCATTCGCCAGCCTGCCCTGAACGCTGGCACCCGCGATGTGCTCCGAAAGAATACTTCGGTCGCCAGTAGCCCGGATATACTTGGCAATAGCCTGTATCAGCGAAGTCTCCTGGTCTGTTTCCACCGTATTCTTGTGCCCGGCATACTGCGGAAGCAGGTCAGAATAGTAGTATGCATATCCTCCGTTCTTGGTCTTAGGGATATAGCCATCCAGGATAGCACCATCGGGCTGCTGAAATTTAAGAAAATTTAGCAGGTGTACCTTATTCGCATCGCGGTCGTTGACTATGCAAGAAACCTCAATAAAGGTATTCAGATCTCGGATCCAAACCTCCCCGTATCCGTCGCCCGCTGTAAACCCGGTCCTGACCAGGCGCTCGGCCATCACTTTAACCGAATCTGCCATCTGTCGTAGCGGCGTCTGGGCCGCAACCTGCGCAAAGGCCGCCTGAAATGTGGCCAGCCCGATAAAGGTGGCCATTAAACGTAATGACATGCTCTGTACTTTTCTCATCAGTATTATTTTAGTAAACGATGCTTCCTGAAGAACGTAACCTCGCCCTAACTCGCAGGCTGAGTGGCATATCTAGCTTTTCGTCCGACGCGTCGGCTTCTAAACAGTTCCCCGTGCGCCTTTTCATCAGATAAAACTTACCATCAACCGACACAATGTTCGGACATTTAAACATACAACTAAAGTTAAAGCTTTCACATACAAAAACCAGCATGATATGAGCTTATAAGAGAAAGGCTTGTAAGCTTAAGGCAAACCGAGGACCAGCAAACTCAGAACGTCTACTGCCTCTTAAGGCTTGCTGCAAAAAAAGAAGTCAGGAAATTTAAAGATTTATCAGAGCATCATTGCTCAACTCCGCATTCTTAACAGAGACATTTACCGTATAGGTATCCCAATCAATGCTGAGTATCTTGTCGGTTGGTATGGCAACGTGCTCGCTGCCGGAAGCAAATACACCGTCGAGAACCAGGTAAGGGACCGACCAGTCGGCGGTATCAATAAGGAGATCCTTCACGCGGCCGACTAAGCCCTCCTCATTATGAACTTCATATTGAGATACATGCCGGAAACTGCGCAGGTGGGGATCAAAGTTTGCCTGATTTTCTATCTTATTGTAGAAGGCTGAGGCCCCTTTCAGCATTCCTGAGGTTGGATAGCCCATCCCGGCCCGGCCGTTCGATGGCCAGGAATAATAGTCGAACAAACTGGATTCCTGCTGCCTCGATACAGGCATGTCCATATCAATGTCGGGACTGTCTTTTACCTGTTCCTTGCTTAGTTTTACAGGAAGTTTACCCTGACTGACTTGCTGCCCCCCATCAACCGCAACCGGCGAGATCAGCACCTTGCGCTGAAAAAGCCAGTTTCCGGTATCCACCACGAAGTAACGCAATGTCCAGTTATGATCGTCGAAATAAACGTCCTTTACGCTACCAATCTCCCCGTCGGAAGCCGAGAGCGTAAACTTTAAAAGCTGGTGTGCATATACTAACATCATATTCTTTTTAATTAAAGACTATTTTTTGCTGCCTTTAGGTGCAAGGGTCAAAAACATACGCTTTCCTTCAAGTTTCGGCATAAGTTCAACTTTGCCGTATTCTTCAAGCGCCTGGGCAAATTGCAGCAGCAAGATCTCACCGCGCTCCTTATAAACAATTGAACGACCCCGAAAGTGTACAAAAGCTCGAACTTTTTCTCCGCTCTGCAGAAAAGACATGGCATGCTTAAGTTTAAATTGAAAATCGTGATCGTCGGTGTTCGGACCGAAGCGGATGTCTTTAATGACCGTTTGCTTGGTTTTTGCCTTGATTTCCTTGTCTTTCTTTTTCTTCTCGAACAGGAATTTATTGTAGTCGATGATGCGGCAAACGGGAGGTACCGCTTTAGGGGAAATCTCTACCAGGTCGAGTCCCTGCTCTTCTGCCATTGTCCTTGCGGTAGTTATTGGGTACACCGCTGGTTCTACATTATCACCCACTATCCGCACTTCTGTTGCGGTGATGTGTTGGTTAATTTTGTGTTCTGCTTCTCGCTTTACGGGAATACGTGGTCCCCTGTTTACAGGTTTTCTTTTTAAAGCCAAATTGAATGATTTAGTGGTTAACAAAAAAATTAATAATTCCCCCACATTAGCCATCGTATAAAACATGTAACTGCGGGAGCTGCCCTATTCAAGGAGGGGCAATTTGGAGTGCTTCTTAAGCCGATAATTACAAATATAGCATTTTTCCCGGAATTTGTAGCCACCGCGTAGCTAGTGAGTCCGCCATGAGTCCGCCATGAGTCCGCCATGAGTCCGCCTTTTCCCTGAAAAAAGGCGGACTCATGGCGGTACCATTATGGTGGCAAAGCGCAGTCACCTGCCACCAGGTGGCTACCTAACTGCGCGTTGGAGGATCATCAGTTTGAAGATCCGCGATATACTGATTCTTCAAATGATGGTAAAACGAATGTTTGTCGATAAGGATGGCAGCTACACTGGAGGTCATTGCAGCCAGGATGAGGTGGAATATTACGCCGTGTCGGTCGGTCATTTCCAGCACCAGGATAGCAGAGGTGAAGGGCGACCGTGTTACACCGGTCAAAAATCCGACCATCCCGGAAAGGATCATCAGATTGGTATTGCTTTCACTGAGTTCCATCCAGCCCGACAGTACTGAGCCGATACTGGCCCCCGATGCAAGCGAGGGCGCGAAGATACCGCCTGCAGCACCGGTAGTGAAGGAAAGTACCGGGCCAATTACACGCAGAACGGGCGTATACCAGGGCAGGTACTTACTGTCGGTGAACAGCGTGTGCTGCATAATCTCCTTGCCCGAACCGAGTACATCATAGCTGACCAGCGTGGCCAGTGTGCCTAAAACTAAAGCAACGGCACCTATGTAAAGTACATGCTGGTGGGTAAATTTGAGCTTCGCTTTCCACTTCATGCCCCATAGTATAAGTTTAGACATGATAGCACCCAGCATTCCGGCAAGCACGGCAACTAAAACGATGGCCAGAAAGATGAGTTTGGAGGCCTCCGATACTTTTGGATAACCGAGATAAAGATAAGGCCCTATGATGGCCTGGGCCGTGAGGCCTGCAATGATTACAGAAGAGAAGATAGCCGTCTTAAAATAACTGAAATGCGTTTTGGTAAGCTCCTCGATAGCAAACACAATACCTCCGAGCGGCGTGTTGAAGGCAGCAGCAAGTCCGGCCGCAGCGCCGGTGGTGATCATGTTTTTGCGGGCAATCTTGGGCCACCAGGGAGGAAGAAGTTCGTTGACCTTTCGGAATAGCGAAGACGCAATTTGTATGGTGGGGCCCTCCCGACCTATTGCGCCGCCGCCGGCTGCCATAATGAGGCTGGAGGCGATCTTCACAATGATAATTTTAACGCTGAGCAGGCGGTCAACCTTGTCTTCCGTTTTTGCTCCGGTTATTTCTATGGCAGCAATAACCTGCGGTATGCCGCTACCCTTCGCATTGGGCGCATAGCGGAGCACGATCCACCAGGCCAGGAGAAAACAAAAGGGCATTAAAATAAAAAGTGCCCAGGGGGCATAGCTAATAATGATTTTCGATACCGATTCTGCAAGTCCGAACAGTTCAGCATATGCCACCGCAATCAGGCCGGTAAGCACCGATGCGATCCAAAAGGGAATAGCCTGCAGTATCGTACGCTTATACGCCTGATTATTGACCCGGTCGAAAGCATTTTTGAGATGCTGGCGTATTTTCTGGAACAGGGATCCCGACATACGTGTAAAGGTAATAAAAACCGGGCCAAGTGTTCCGCGAACTCAGTCGACCGAAACCGTGAGTCCTTCCTGCTGCAGGATTTTACGGTATATTTCCATTTCTGTAAAAGAGCCTTCCAATACGGCGCATTTGCCTTCATTGTGCACTTTCCATGCAATCTTCTCGGCCTGGTTTTCGGAATAATCAAGGTACTTCATCATGCAGAAGATGACATGATCGAAGGTGTTGATGTCGTCATTCCACAGGATCAGGCGGTGGACGGTCTTCAGCGAAGTCAGGATTTCCTCAAGGGTAAAGGTTTCTTCTTTGGTTTCTGTAGACATGCACACAAAATTACTTTATTTGAAAACAATATCACAGGGAAAGTTATTTTTGCGTAAACGACAACTCCAACCAAATATGATGCAACGTTCTAAAATTGCCGGCATCGGCTACTATGTCCCTGATCATGTGTATACGAATAACGACCTCGCCCGGTTTATGGATACCGACGATGCTTGGATACAGGAACGCACTGGTATTAAGGAACGGCGTTTTGCGGACCGGATGGGGGAAACCACCACGACCATGGGCATCGAAGCAGCGAAGATCGCCATCGGTCGGGCTGGCATCACTCCTCAGGATGTGGATTTCATCATTTTTGCGACGCTTAGTCCCGATTATTATTTTCCCGGCTGCGGGGTATTGCTGCAACGGGAAATGAAGATGCGGGAGATCGGCGCGCTGGACATCCGTAACCAGTGTTCTGGTTTTGTGTACGCGCTTTCGGTGGCCGACCAATTTATACGCACGGGGATGTACAAAAACGTTCTCGTGGTGGGCAGTGAAAAGCATTCTTTTGCAATGGACTTTGAGACGCGAAGCCGTAACGTCTCCGTAATTTTTGGTGATGGGGCGGGCGCAGTAGTGCTGCAGCCGGCAATGGAAGAGGGTCAGGGTATACTTAGCACACACCTGCACAGCGATGGTGCTGAAGCCGAACTTCTGGCCATGTATTACCCCGGTTCGCATGCGAATAAATGGCTGGAAGGGAAGCCCGGCTTTCCAAACCAGGAATTGGGCGGACTGTTTCTTACGCCTGAACAACTGGAGCAGGGCGCAGCGCTGCCGTATATGGACGGGCCGGCCGTGTTTAAAAAAGCTGTGGTTAAATTTCCGGAGGTGATTAAGGAAGCGCTGAGCGCAAATGACCTCTCCCCGGCCGACATCGACCTGCTGGTGCCACATCAGGCCAACCTTAGAATCAGTCAGTATGTACAGCAATTGCTGGGTCTGCGTGACGCACAGGTATTCAATAACATTCAGAAGTACGGCAATACCACGGCAGCCTCGGTACCCATTGCTCTATGTGAAGCCTGGGAAGCAGGGCTCATCAATGATGGCGACCTCGTTTGCCTTGCGGCTTTCGGATCAGGCTTTACCTGGGGGAGTGCGCTTATCCGCTGGTAGAAAGCTGTCCCACATCTCATCCGGAATAGCTTCCATACCGTTAAACTGACCTGCGCCCTGCAGCCACTCACCTCCGTCTATGGTGATCACCTCCCCGTTAATATATCCGGCAAAATCGCTGATGAGAAAGGCAGCCAGATTGGCCAGCTCCTGGTATTCGCCCACACGCTTCAAAGGCACGCGGTTCTTAAAATCAAACTTCTCCGCCAAATTGCCGGGCAGCAAGCGGTCCCATGCTCCCTTGGTAGGAAACGGGCCCGGCGCAATAGCATTGGTGCGGATGCCATACTTGCCCCATTCTACGGCGAGCGAGCGCGTCATGGCCAGTACCCCGCCTTTGGCGCAGGCCGAGGGCACCACATAGGCCGAGCCTGTGAAGGCATAGGTGGTTACGATATTGAGCACGCTGGCTGGCTGCTGTTGGCCAATCCAGTGCTTCCCAAAGGCCAGAGTACAGTTCACAGAGCCTTTTAGCACAATATCAATGACAGAGGAAAAGGCGTTGGCCGACAATCGCTCGGTGGGTGAGATAAAATTACCCGCCGCATTATTCAACAGCGCATCAACCCTGCCGAAAACACGCAGGCTTTCACTGAGCACATGCTCAACCTGTGCGTAGTCGCGCACATCACAGGCAATGGCCAGTACTTTCCCGTCGGTAGCTTCTTCCATTTCGGAGGCTGTTTGCTGCAATACATCCAGCTTTCGGCTGGTGATGACCAGGTTGGCGCCAAGCTTTAGAAAGTAGGTGCCCATGGCTTTGCCCAAGCCTGTGCCACCGCCGGTTACCACAATGGTTTTTCCCTTAAGGGCGTCTTCACGCAGCATAGGTTCGTTATACATGGCTATTTACGCTGAAGGTTGTCGATGATAGTTTTCAGGATGCTTCTTGTGGCGGGCGACCACCACTGCTGCAGCATGGCCGACAGCTCTTCACTTTGGTCGGCCCTCAAGGCGCTGATCAGATCTTTCCGGATATGCATTTTGCTTTGCGACCAGGTGTTGCCTTCCATGGCCATGTACCTGCGGGCGCGCCGCTCAGCCGCGGTGATGATACTGTCAGGGTTCACGACCTCGTCTACCAGTCCTACTTCGAGCGCCTCGGCGGGACTAAACAGCCGGCCGTCCAGCAGGCTTTGTGAGGCTCGCGCCTCACCAAGCCAGAAGGCGTAAAGCCTGAAGATGCTGTTCGGCACAATGATGCCTACGGGCACTTCGTTGAGCCCAATAATAAACTGGCCTTCGGCCATCACCCTGTAATCGCAGGCCAGCGCAATGATGCAACCGCCTGCAGGGCTATGTCCGTTTATGGCAGCTACCAGGGGCTTTTTGAATGCTACGATTGCAGCGGCGAAGTTCAGGAACTGTTTCCAGAACTGCTCGGCCTCGGTCGCCGTATAGTTGTAAAGCTCGATGAGATCCAGTCCGGCCGAGAAGAAGTTATCTTTTCCCCGTATGATCGCCCCGCCAATAGCGGGGTCGCTGTCTATATTCTTCAGCATGTCCGCCAGTTCGCCAATCATTTCGCCGTTCAGGGCGTTAGACTTGCCCCGGTTGAGCGTGATCATAGCTAGGCGGTCTTTTATGGTTACTTGTATATTCTTCATCGTTGCTACTTTACTTCGTAATGGTATATGCTCCGGGCCAAATTTCCTTCCAGGTCAATCCCCTCAACCACAATACGGTAAATGCCTGGCTTGCTGCTGTTGTAAAAACCAAAAGCTCCGCGGCCTTCATTGTCGGTAGACACATGTGGTTGCCAGTATACGGTAGTCCGGAGATCTGCCGCTGCCTGAGGGGTTCCGTACTTAGGTACATAGAACTCCCGGGGGGTGTAATACCCTTTAGCGGAATATGTAGTAATGCCCGGCGCCGCTACCAGACGGGCAGAGCCACCGCCGCGCTTAGTTGTGATCACGAGCACACCGCCGCCGCCTTGCAGACCGTATATTGCGGTATAATTGATGCTTTTGAGTACCTCTATGCTTTCGACGTCGAAGGGGTTAATATTGTCCAGAAAATCGGGTTCCATCATCATACCATCCAGCATGATCCGCATGGGCTGATTGCCGTTTCTTAGCAAATAGGCCATGCCATTACGGATCATCAGTCCGGCTACACGGCCTTGCAGGCATTGGGACAAGGTATTGCACATAGACAACTGCTCGCCCGTGATGATGGCGTCGGCATTGCCCGCTCCATTCAGGTTGGATGAGTTCTTCGCTTCGTTTTTCTTCTGCACAATGTTGACCTCGTCGAGCACGATGGCCTTCTGGATGAGTCCGCGTTTTCTAAGTTCATCGAACACATTACTGCTTGCTTTCAGGTAGGCCGACAAGGCGTCCTGTATGTTGGATGTGATATCGCCACGATTTTTATTCCTGGTTACGGGCTGTCCGGGCTGAGGGTCCATGCGGATCTCGACATTAGCTCGGTTCTTTGCATTTCTGGCCTGAACCACAAAGGTTGTACTGTCGGGAAAAGCCATCCCCTTGAAACTAAACCGCCCCTGGGCATCTGTAACCGTATCGGCCGCAAA
This sequence comes from Pedobacter deserti, assembly GCF_024436415.1. Taxonomy (GTDB): domain Bacteria; phylum Bacteroidota; class Bacteroidia; order Sphingobacteriales; family Sphingobacteriaceae; genus Pedobacter; species Pedobacter faecalis. The sequence continues at coordinate 353,331 of NZ_JAFMZQ010000001.1, forward strand.
GAATCCGCCGGTGGTAGAGAATAAGGAGACTGTACTTTGTGGGGAGGGCTTGCCTCCAAGAGTAACAACACTGCCGCTTACCTGCAGGTCCTTTTCTGGTTTGAATGCCATCACTGGCTCAGGGCCATTGATAATATCGCCCCAGCGGAAACGCCTCCAACCCTGAGTAAGCATCAGGTGATCCAGTCGCTGCGCTGTTTCCTCATCGTCTTCAAGAAAATAGCTGTTTGGTTGCTCGATGTAACCGGGAAGGTCTGACGACAAAAGCAGGCTGGTCAGAATATTCGTCTCGTTCGCTTCATCAGGCGGCACTACCGAAGTGTTAGTAACTGACACCGAAAAACTTCCCTGTACTGGTTTGCCTGAAATACTTGCGCGGAGCTGAACCGAGACGCTGTCGGCACCCTCGTATTGCTTTTTTGCCGTATTCACCTGCAGGTCGATGCGATTATTATTGTTCTTCACAAACACCAGCCGCTCGCAAACGGGTTGATTTGCAGGGTTGAAAAGAGTTAACTGTACAATTCCGGTCGGTAGGTCCTTTTTGGGGATATTTGCCGTGAAGAGTTGCTTTTCGGCATTGGAGCGTGCAGTAAAATATACGTTGCCGTTATGCTGGGTAACCAGTTTAAGCTCGCCGGCGACCTGCATTCCGGCACTAATAAGGACACGTACGCTGATGGCTTGAGGTGTTTGGTTTACGGAAAGCACGTAGCCGTTGGCCAGCGCACGTGGCAATCTGACCCGCTGCTCTTGTCGGCCGCTGTCGGACCGGACGATCGCAGTGTATTCCTGGCCCGGCTGAGGGTTCAGCATAAAACTGCCCATGCCGAGATGCGCTGTCCGGAAACTGGAAATTTCATTACCGCGGGCGTCTACAATCACACCACTGATGTCCTCGCCCCTGCCAGATGGGTTTAAGGCCTTAACGCCCACTTTGCCGGGCAGGTTTTCGACCAGATTGCCGCCTTCAGGGAAAAACTGGACATCGATTTTGGGGGCATTGCCGGTTTGAGGTGATTTTACTGCACTGCTGTGGGGCGATGAAGCACCAGAGACCGCCGCGCTTGCTTGTCCTATCTTTATTGTTTTGTCGAAGAAGTATTCCGGGCCTGCATTGCGCATCCAGCGGGTATAGGCTCTGATGCGATAGTTGCCCGCGGCAAGTGAATCGGGGAGTTTAAAATCTCCCCAGCCAATGCCAGATGTGAGGGCCACTTTGCGCTGCTGCCTGATTGAATCAGATTCGCTGATCAGCTCGACATAAAGCGCAGCACTGATGGTTGATAAGGCGGACGTACGTGCGTTTATGACATAGGCTTTAAACCATATATCTTCACCGGCGGTATAGTAGGGCTTATCGAGGTGAAGGTGTACTTTTTCCTGAGCATACTGTTCGTTATAAGCCGCGAGCCTTGAAAGCAGCGCCGTAAATGGATCGTCCTGTATCTTTCCCGCGAAAGCCAGACAAAGGCTCAGGGAGATCAGCGCTGCTAATGCTGGCTTAAATTTCATATTCAGTGCATCAGGTTAAAACTTATTTTTCCACATCATACTTTCCACAGGCCTGGTGGTCTTGTTGTTATATTTTGCGTTGCTTTTGGTATTATACATAGTGGCAATATCGCCCTCTACCTTAAAATAGATCAGTTGTCCAATTGGCATCCCGGCATATACGCGTACCGGCTGCGCACAGGATATTTCCAGTGTCCAGGTATTGCAAAAGCCCACGTCGCCTTTACCTGCTGTAGCATGGATGTCGATACCCAGCCGGCCGGTGCTCGACTTGCCTTCCAGGAAAGGTATGTGTTTGTGCGTTTCTGTATACTCTAACGTAACGCCCAGATATAAAGTGCCCGGCTGAAGGACATATCCCTCTTTTGGTATCTCGAAATGATCGATCTGATTATGTGCTTTGGCATCCAGTACGCGGTCTTTATAGGTAGCGAGGTACTTTCCGAGGTGTACATCGTATGAATTGGTGCCAAGGCACTCTATCTTAAAGGGTTCTATAATGATGTTCCCGTTGTCAATTTCTTCAAGAATGCGTTTGTCAGATAGTATCATTTTACAAGTATTTGGACGAAATTATGATTAATTTAAGATACTTTTGCATAGATTTCTAAAAGAGATGCCGGTAGTTTTTAATAAAGATATCGACGATGATACCATGCTCGCCGTATGGAAAATCGAAGAAACGGAAGCTGAACTTCTTGCGAGCCTCCAGCTCAGACAGCACGAGCACGATGTTATTGCAACCCTGAATCATGGCAAACGTTTGCTGCACTGGCTGAGCACGCGAGTGCTGCTCAGGAAAATGCTCAACACTGCTGAATATATTGATTGCCAGCTTGATGAGCATGGCAAACCTTACCTGCCGGGTTTGGGCTATCATATTTCACTGAGCCATTCTTACGATTATGCCGCCGTAATGGTAGGCAAAACGCGGAAAGTTGGTGTGGATATAGAACTTATCAAACACAAGATCAAAGGCATACGCCATAAATTTCTTTCGGATTCGGAACTGTCGCAAAAGCAGATTGGGGACAATACGGAGGGTTTGTATGTATGCTGGTGCGCGAAGGAAGCCATTTACAAGTGGAATGGACGTAGGGGTCTGGAGTTTAAGCAGGACATCCACATAAAACCTTTCAAGTTGAAACAGGAAGGTACGCTCCGGGCTGTGGCCGACTTACCGGAGGGACCGGCAGAACTTGAAGTGACATATTTTAAAATGGGCGGGGATTATATGCTGGGCTATGTCGTCGGTTAACAAAGAGGTTAATTTCTTGGACTGGGGACTGCTGGACTATCAGGAGGCCTGGGACCGGCAGGAGGAACTTTTTAATGCAACGGTAGCTTTGAAGACACGCAACCGGACGGAGCAGCTTGCGTTACAAACACCCAATTACCTGGTATTTTGCGAGCATCCGCATGTATATACACTGGGTAAAAGCGGTAGCCCTGAAAACCTGCTGCTGGACGAGTTTGGACTTAGGGAAAAGCAGGCAACCTATTATAAGATCAACCGGGGCGGTGATATTACCTATCACGGACCAGGTCAGATTGTGGGCTACCCTATTCTGGATCTGGACAATTTCTTTACGGATATCCATCTTTACCTTCGAACGCTGGAAGAGGCGGTGATCCTGACCTTGGCCGACTATGGTATTGAAGCCGGCCGGTACCCGGGTTACACCGGCGTGTGGCTGGATGCCGACAATGAGCGGGCGCGAAAGATCTGCGCTATGGGGGTAAGGTGCAGCCGCTGGGTAACCATGCATGGCTTTGCATTTAACGTGAATGCGGATCTGGACTATTTCAGACATATTGTTCCCTGCGGTATAGACGACAAAGATGTAACCTCTATGCAGCGGGAACTGGGCAGGCAGCTTGATATGGAAGAGGTGAAGATCCGGCTCAGAGGCCATATTGCCAGCTTATTTCACATGAGGCTGGTTGACACTAAGACTAAGGGTCAGACGCGGGGCGGTCGGTTGAACTATCTTGCGCTCGGCGATTCCTATACGATTGGCGAAGCTGTAGCATCCGACAAGAATTTTCCGAGCCAGTTCGTGGATTTGATGGCCGATACGGAATGGCAGATTAGTGAACCTAGGATTATAGCTACTACAGGCTGGACCACGAGTGAACTGCAGGAAGCCATCGACGCCGCACAGCTTGTGTCCGGTTACGATATAGTGACCTTACTGATTGGGGTGAACAACCAGTATAGGGGCGAAGACCTGGAGAGTTACCGCCAGGAATTCAGGTTGCTACTGGAAAGGACGCTTAGCCTTGCCGGAGGGAAAAAGTCGGGGGTGTATGTGATTTCCATTCCTGACTGGGGCCTTACTCCTTTCGCTAGAGAAAGTGGTCGAGATCTGGATCAAATCAGCACGGAAATTGACGCTTTTAATGCGGTTAACAGGCAAGAGACGCAAGATTTGGGCCTCAGCTATATTGACATCACACCAGATTCCCGGCTGGCCAAAAGCGATTTGTCGCTCCTGGCTCCGGATGGTCTACACCCTTCGGAAAAAATGTATGCCGCCTGGGCGGGGAAACTCGCGTCGGTTGTTTTAACTGCGCTCAGGTCAGCGCAGTAAGGTGGTTATAGTCTTTCACCAGGGTTCTGAGGAACTGCAATTCATTCATGCCTTCGGGAAGCGACAGTCCTAATTTAGTACTTACTCTGCCTGCCATAGCGAGTACGATACCAGGGTTTTTAGATAATTCGTAGGTACGGATGACTTCGTGAATCAATTCAATATCCCGGTCGCCCAGTTCGGTGACCACACTAAACACTGGCTGGTAATCCTGCGCGTCTTCCTGAAGAAAAGCGATCTGTCCGATTTCTGTCCGCTTTTCGGTTTTTATGACCGTTGTTCCAGCCGCAATGTCCCCTATACGTTGCTTTTTTTCGGAAAGCGCTACACAGATAAGTCCCCCCACCTGCGCGGTAAGCACGAAGTCGACAATCCTGAACAGCCAGCGTAGCAGGTATTGACCCAGGGTGGGTTGACCGCCGTCCAGGCTGATCACTTTGATCTTCATGATCCGCTTACCTACACTTTGCCCGTTCATAAAGATCTCGCACAGCAGATTGTAGAATACGTAGCATGCATAGAAAGCAATCATGAGGCCGATAGCCAAATATCCCGAGCCCTGGGTTTTGGCGGTAACGCCACCGATCATTAGCGCTATAAAACCGGCGATAAACATGGCCAGATCTATTAATCTTGCAACGATTCTTTCGCCCAGTCCGGCCACAGGATAGTCAATCCTGACGTGCTGCGCTGTATTAACGTGTACGGTTTCCATGAAACCAAACTTAAAATTTTTTAGTTGCAAAAATAATTTTTGTGCTTATTTTAACGGAATAAAACGCCCTTATGAGAGAAGCTCTTTTTGTTAAGCAAAATTCCGGTAAATGGAAGCGCTATGAGCAAATGGAAGCTGCTACGCCGGACGAGCTTGCGGAGCGTTTCGTAGAAATCACGAACGATCTGGCTTATGCCAAAACTTTCTACCCGCAATCTAAAACCACGGCTTATCTTAATGGCGCTGCCTCCTTACTACACCAGTCGATCTATAAAAACAAAAGGGAACGTTCGTCACGTATTTTAAAATTCTGGACGGCAGAGCTTCCGCAGCTTTTCTACAAACACCGTCTTGAACTGTTGTATGCCTTCATCTTTTTCATGGTATTCAATGCTGTTGGCGTGCTGTCGGCAGCCTATGACGACACTTTCGTTCGCCTGATTATGGGTGATGCTTATGTAAATATGACGCTGGAAAACATCGCTGCAGGTGATCCTTTCGGCGTTTACAAACGCTCCGGGGAAATCGCCATGTTTCTGCGCATTGCGGCAAACAATGTCCAGGTTTGTCTTATGACTTTTGTTGCCGGAATCTTTTTCTCGATTGGTACGCTCGGTATCCTTCTTCGCAATGGCGTAATGATAGGTTCCTTTCACTGCTTTTTCTTTAGCCAGGGCCTGGGCGCGGAAAGTATTCTTGTGATCTGGATTCACGGGGTGCTGGAGATATCTGCTATTATTTTGTCGGGAGCGGCTGGCCTGGTGCTGGGCAGGGGACTACTGTTCCCCGAAACCTACAACCGGCGGCAGGCATTTATGCGCGGAGCGAAGGAAGGCATCAAGATCGCAATTGGTATTGTGCCGATCGTTATTGCCGCAGCATTTTTAGAGGGCTTCGTGACCAGGCACACAGAGATGCCATTAGGTTTAAGCATCAGTATCCTGGCTTTGTCGTTTATCTTTATATTATGGTATGTTGTTATATACCCCTGGAAGCTGGCAAAAAAGACTAAAACGCTATATCATGCAAAACAAGATTGAATTTAAGAAGGCCCGCGACTTTGGGGAAATGATCGGGGACACGTTTGTTTTTATCAAACAGAACTTTAAGCCGCTCATGCGCACACTCCTGTATCTTACCGGATTCTTCTTTCTGGCCGCGATTCTGGCGACGATGTTTCAACAACTGGATATGCGCAAGGAGGTTTGGGGCAGCGGTTATATGGATCCGACGAATCTTTCCATGGGCATGGCGGTAAAGTCTCTGACGGCGATGGTGTTTATGCTTCTTACTTATACAGCGCTTTACGTAACTGTTTTGAGTTATGTTGATCTCTATGTGCAAAAAGGAAATGTTGCCCCTGATAATTCAGAGGTTTGGGCTTATTTCAGATATTATTACTTTCGCCTGCTGGGCAGCAGCTTACTGTGGACCATCATACTGGTCATTGCCTTTGTTTTGCTTGTTATACCAGCAATATATTTGTGGCCGATCATGGTTTTGTTCATGCCAGTGATGGTGATGGAAAATACTAGTTTTGACAAGGGCATGAGCCGTTCTTTCAAATTGCTGAAAGGGCAATGGTGGGCAAGCGCCGGCACATTACTCGTTTCTTTTCTTATCACGGCGGCCACGAGTCTTGTGGTGTCGGTGCCGAATTCCTTTCTGAATATTTTGAATACTTTTTCCCCGGAATCACGCGGGGGCAGTAACCTGACAATCATCCTGTCGTCTATCCTTCAACACCTTCCTGCATTGTTTTCCGTCATACCAATCATTACTTCAGCCTTGCTTTACTATAGCCTGGTGGAGAAGCAGGAAAATGCAGGATTGCTTGACCGAATAGATAAGTTTGGTGAAGAGCCTTTATGATGCGTAACGTTCTCCTGGCATTCATACTGTTCAGCTTTTTTTCTGGGAGCAGCGCCTGGTTGCACCCGGCCCGGACGGCAACGGCTCTGCCCGTGCCGCCGGAGCGCATTCTTTTGCGAGAGTTCGATAAAAAGCGGATCGACACGTACCGCTTGCAAAAGGATTTCCGGTACGATGGGCAGGTACCGCTGAATGAAAACCTTCTTCAGAAGCTATGGCGGAAACTTCAGGAGCAGTTAGACAGATTCGGAGCCAAAACCGGAATCTTTACATGGCTTTACTATGTGGTATGGGCAACGGCTGTTCTGGTTTTCGTTTACCTGGTTCTTCGAATTTCAGGGCTGAATCTGCACCTGTTTACCCATACACCTAAAATTACAGCTGTGCCTTATCGGGAGGCAGAAGATAACATCCATGAAATTGATTTCGATCAGGAAATAGCGCAGGCGATTGATAGGGGGAACTACCGGGTGGCGGTACGTTTGTATTATCTGCTTAGCCTCAAAAAGCTTAATGAACGCGAACTGATCAGCTGGCAGGCCGACAAAACGAACCAGGTTTATCTGCGCGAACTTCAGGACGAGGCCAACAGGACGGCTTTCGGCCGGCTGACCAGCCGATTCGAGTATGTTTGGTACGGCGGTTTTGGCGTTGAAAAGTCAGATTTCGCACAACTCAAAACAGAGTTCGACCAATTTCACCGGAGCTTATGAACGGACAGCGTTTATATTTCATTGGGGGCTCTATCTTTGTGGTGGTATACCTGTTGGTACAATTTGCAATGCCAAGGCCTACCGACTGGTCGCCAACTTACCTCAAGGACGATAAGATCCCGTTTGGCTTATATATCCTGCGCAAAGAGTTACCTTCCATATTTCCGGGCGCGGATATAGTTGTTTCGAGAAATCCGGCTTACAACACCTTGAAAGAACGTCGTGGCCCCAAACTGAGTGTGGCCTACCTCGTCATCTGTCAGCAACTGAAATGGGCGGATACCGATTTTGAGGCGTTGAGATCGTTCATACACCGCGGAAACCATGTATTTATCGCAACCGCCAATTTCGGAAGGAATTTAAGCGCCCGGTTGAATATAAGTGTTGATATGCTCGGAATAGTTAGTTCTGGTAAGCCCTTCAACTTTACAGATTCTGCCCTCCGGGAGGCAAAGCCGTTCGTGTTTGACCGTGGCGTAGGAGGTGGATATTTCGCACAGCACAATAAGAGCGCTAGGGTTTTGGCCCGGAATGAGGACGGAAACGCGACCTTTCTACGCTACAACATAGGCAAAGGCTCACTTCTTTTACTGGCCGACCCGAGATTACTGAGCAATTTCAGTTTTATTCAGCCGCGTGGCGCTGATTTTGTAGCTAAGGCACTTTCACACGTACCGCAGGTGGGCACAGTAATATGGGATGAAAACAATACCCGCGGCAATGTCGACAATAGCGCCGTACTCAGGGTGATCTTTAAGTATCCCTCGCTTCGCTGGGCGTACTGGTTGGCTGTATCCGGCCTGCTGCTTTATGTGCTCTTTGAAATGAAACGACGGCAGCGGGTGATTCCGGTGATCGAAAAGCCGGCTAACAGTACAGTGGACTTCGTGACGACTGTAGGCCGCGTTTATTACGAGCGGCGCGACAACAACGATATCGCCCTTAAAAAGATCAATTACCTGCTCGAATTTATCCGCAGCCGTTATAGTCTTAAAACAAATCATATTAACGCTGAATTTGCAGGGACACTGGCCAGAAAATCAGGTGTACCTGATGCAGAAACCAGCCGGATGGCTGAACAGATCATTGAAATCCAGCAGGCTGACCGCGTTAATGATGTGATGCTTAGCAGTCTGAATAAAACTATAGAAAATTTTTATAAAAAAGCGCAATAAAAGCAATGGAGGAAGTATATCAGCAAAGAACAGATTTAACGCAGCTTAAGGAAGCCGTGAGCCAGATCAGGTCTAGCTTAAGCAGAGTGATTGTAGGTCAGCAAGAGGTGATTGACTTTTTAATCGCCGGACTTCTCGCCGATGGGCATATTCTTTTGGAAGGGGTGCCGGGTGTAGCGAAAACACTCAGTGCCAAACTTGTAGCAAGAAGCATCGATGCTTGTTTTTCAAGGATACAGTTTACGCCAGACCTGATGCCGTCTGATGTTATAGGAACTTCAGTTTTTGATCCGCGTACTGCTTCTTTTGAGTACCGCAAAGGGCCTGTTTTTGGCCATATTATCCTGGTTGACGAAATAAACCGGGCGCCGGCAAAGACCCAGTCTGCGCTTTTTGAAGTGATGGAAGAACGGCAGGTCACGGTAGACGGAACTACGCACCCGATGGAAGAACCATTCCTGGTTCTGGCTACACAAAATCCTGTGGAACAGGAAGGTACTTACCGATTGCCTGAGGCACAGCTTGACCGCTTCCTATTCAAGATTGTGGTGGGATACCCAACACTTGAGGAGGAGACGGCCATACTGGTGAACCAGCATCAGCAAAAGCTTGAGGAGCAACTTGCCGCGGTACATCCGGTACTCAGCATCGCACAAGTCATGGCCAGCCGTGCCGTAATCAGGTCGCTGCATGTAGAACCTAAACTTCTGGAATATATTGCGGCCATTACGCATGAAACGCGCATCAACAAATCGCTTTATCTCGGCGCGTCGCCGCGCGCCTCGCTGGCTATGGTGAACAGCGCCAAAGCCTTTGCCGCGATGAATGGTCGCGATTTTGTAACACCGGACGACGTGATCCGCGTGGCTGCACCGGTGCTTGCACACCGCATCTTACTTACACCCGACAAGGAGATGGAAGGGCTTACTGCGGCAGACGTAGTTGCACAGATCATTCAAAAAATAGAGGTACCCCGATAACCGATGCGTGTGCAGCTCAAGGAAATTTTTATCAGGTACTATCAGGACCTCTTCCTGAGCAGGCGACTCTATGCGGGGATAGCTTGTACAGCAATGCTGTTCCTGCTAACATTCTTCCTCCCCGCCCTGAGCCGGCTGCCGGAATTGTTGTTCTTGGTGTTTATTATTTTGATAGCGGCAGACTTCATATTACTTTATGCTCAGCGCAAAACGATTTTCGTGGTCAGGGAGCTCCCCGAGCGACTAAGTAATGGCGATGAAAATGAGCTATCGATCTATCTGGAGAACTTTTATACCTTCCGGGTTAAGGTGGGAATCATCGACGAAATACCCGCTCAGTTCCAAAAGCGTGATCTTTGGTTCGAGACCATTTTAACTGCTGGCGAAAAAAAGCATATACAATATCTTCTCAGGCCAACTACGAGGGGAGAATATGTTTTTGGGCGGGTCCGTCTGTTCTTACGTTCACCCCTCGGTTTGATTGTGAGAAGGTTCAATTTTGGTGAGGACACCGCGGTTGCGGTATACCCATCGTTCCTGCATTTAAGAAAATATGAACTCATGGCAATATCTGACCGTTTGAGTGAGATCGGCATTAAAAAGATCAGGCGTGTGGGCCATAGTCTGGAATTTGATCAGACGAGAACCTATGTTAAGGGCGACGATTACCGTACTGTTAACTGGAAAGCCACTGCGAGAAGAGGGGAATTGATGGTGAATGCCTACACGGATGAAAAAGCCCAGCATGTTTACTGCTTAATTGATAAGTCGCGCAGTATGAAAATGCCATTTGAAGGTATGACACTGCTCGACTATGCCATCAACGCCAGCCTGGTCTTGTCGAGCGTTGCAATGGTTAAGCAAGATAGAGCCGGATTGATCACCGTGGCGGAACAGTCGGGTAGTGTGCTTGCAGCAGACAGGAAGCCTGTACAGCTTGGGAAGATTATGGCTATGCTCTATAGAGAGCAAACCAGGTACCTCGAGCTAAACATCGAGGCACTTTATACAAATGTAAGGCAAACGATAAAACAGCGCAGTCTGCTTATCTTTTTCACGAATTTTGAAAGTATGTCGGCCTTGAAGCGCCAGCTCCCTTATCTACAGCGCCTGGCGAGACACCATTTACTGCTGGTAGTCTTTTTTGAGAACACGGAATTACACCAGCTTATCATGGACCCGGCCTCTACAGTGGAGGACATCTATATCCAGACCATAGCGGAGAAATTTGCTTATGAGAAGAAACTAATGGTGATGGAATTGGCCAGACACGGCATACTCAGTATACTCACCCAGCCTAAAAACCTCACGGTTAACGTGGTGAACCGTTACCTCGAAGTTAAAGCCAGGCAAAGAATATAAGTTATACCGTAGCCAGACCATCAAGCCATTTTTGATCCGTTGGGGACTTTGCCAAGCAGGGTGGTTAGTACGATATCTCCATGCTCATCTGCGAAGCCGGTCACCAGAAATTCAGACATGAACTTCCCAATCTGCTTCTTTGGAAAATTAATAACGCCAACGATCTGCCTGCCGATCAGTTCATGCTTCTGGTAGTGGCTTGTAATCTGTGCGCTGCTCATTTTAACACCAAAGTCGCCAAAGTCGACCTTTACTTTATACGCAGGTTTCCTAGCCTCGGGAAAATCATATACCTCCAGTATGGTTCCTGCTCTTAATTCCACCTTTTCAAAGTCGCTCCAATCTATTTCTTCCGCCATGCTGTAAATCTACAAATCTTTGGTCTCTGCCACTTTGTCATTTGCAATTATTTTTTTGTATTTTTGAACTTTTCAATATCTAAAAACCATTATGATTGATTTACAGCTGACAGACAAGACACATGATGAAGCGAGGCAGGGTGAGGCTTTAGTCATCGAGCCGCCGCGTTCGCGCAATGGACGAAAACTGTATATCGAAAGTTATGGCTGCCAGATGAATTTTGCAGACAGCGAAATCGTCGCTTCGATATTATTTGATCAGGGCTTTGAAACTACCGGTGACTATCAGGAAGCTGACGTAGTGTTTATCAACACCTGTTCTATCCGCGAGAATGCGGAGCAGCGGGTTCGCAACAGACTGTCGCAGTTTGGCGCGGTAAAACGACGTAATCCAAAGCTGATTGTAGGCGTACTTGGCTGTATGGCTGAACGTCTTAAATCGAAGTTTTTAGAAGAGGAAAAGCTTGTTGATGTGGTTGTTGGTCCTGATGCTTACCGCGACCTCCCTCAATTGATCGGACAGGTTGAAGAAGGCCAGAAGGCAATCAATGTGTTGCTGTCGCGCGAGGAGACCTATGCGGACATCAGTCCGGTACGGCTGAACGGCAACGGGATAACCGCGTTCATATCGATTATGCGCGGCTGTGACAACATGTGTTCTTTCTGTGTTGTCCCCTTCACCAGAGGCCGGGAAAGGAGCCGGGATCCGGAGTCGGTTGTGGCAGAAGCCCGGGAACTTGTTAGCCAGGGCTATAAGGAGGTGACGCTGCTGGGTCAGAATGTAGACTCCTATAAGTGGAACGGTATTGTCAATTTTGCACAACTCCTGGAAATGGTAGCTCTGGTAAGCCCGGACCTTCGTGTTCGGTTCTCGACCTCCCATCCTAAAGATATCACGGACGAGGTGCTTTATACTATAGCGCGGCATGACAATATTTGTAATTATATTCATTTGCCTGTGCAGTCGGGCAATACACGTATCCTTGAACTGATGAACAGGACGTATACACGTGAGTGGTATATGAACCGCATCGACGCGATAAGAACGATCATTCCTGACTGTGCAATTTCTACAGATATCATTGCTGGTTTTTGCACGGAAACTGAAGAAGAACATCAGGATACGTTAAGTATGATGGATTATGTGAGGTATGACTATGGCTTCATGTTCTGTTATTCGGAACGTCCGGGAACGCTGGCGGCACGTAAACTCACTGACGATGTTCCGGAAGAGGTGAAAAAAAGAAGGCTGAGCGAGATTTTGGTAAAACAGCAGGAATCTTCGCTGTTCCGCTTGCAGCAATTCGTGGGAAAGACGGTGAGAGTGCTGGTTGAAGGCCCGTCAAAAAAGTCGGAAAAGGATCTTTGCGGCAGGAACGACCAGAATGCGATGGTGGTATTCCCTGCCACTGACGGCATTGAGGCCGGACAGTACGTATATGTGCAGGTAGACCGCTGCACATCAGCTACCTTGCTTGGCACAGCATTAATTTAGATTAGACACATGGATGTACAAGATATAAAGAACCGTTTTGGTATTATAGGGAATTCTCCGCTGCTCAATCGGGCCATAGATATTGCCAGACAGGTGGCGCCTACAGATATGTCTGTGCTGATTACCGGTGAAAGCGGAAGCGGTAAAGAAGTGTTCTCGCACATCATCCATCATATGAGCGCACGGAAGCACGGAACTTTTATCGCGGTAAACTGTGGCGCAATACCTGAGGGAACGATTGATTCGGAACTTTTTGGCCATGAAAAAGGCTCTTTTACCGGCGCTCATGAAGCGCGCAAGGGTTATTTTGAGGTAGCAAACGGGGGGACTATATTTTTGGATGAGGTAGCTGAATTGCCGCTTGGTACTCAGGCACGCCTGCTCCGGGTTTTGGAAAGCGGGGAATACCTGAGGGTCGGCTCGTCGAAAGTACAAAAAACTGATGTACGCATTATAGCTGCTACGAACGTTGATGTGTATGAGCGGGTAAGATCGGGCAAGTTCCGTGAAGACCTTTATTACAGGCTAAATACCGTCCCGCTGCGTATTCCGGCCTTGCATGAGCGTAAAGAAGACATCTATCTGTTGTTCAGGAAGTTTTCGGCCGACTTTAGTGATAAGTACCGTAGCCCTGGCATTCATCTGGAGCCGGACGCTATTCAGATTCTTACGAATTACAGCTGGCCTGGTAACGTCAGGCAACTTAAAAACATCGCCGAACAGGTTTGTGTTCTGGAAAAGGACCGTGATGTAAATGGCACCGCGCTGCTCAATTATATTCCAAATGAAAGTGGGGCCAATTTGCCAATGGCAATAGGAAACAAGGGCGGCGGGGACGATTTTTCTGAGCGCGACATTCTCTACAAGGTTTTGTTTGACATGAAAAAGGATATGATGGAGCTTAAAAAGCTGGTCGCCGAGATTATTCAAAGTGGGGGCAATACGTCACATATCGTCGCTGAGAATCCGCATTATATCAATCAGTTGTACAGGGAGGTAGACCAACCTATGGGACTGGAGCCTGCGATGACCATACAGAAACCGATGCAGCCAGGTCCTGTAGACTATAATTTTACGCACGAGGCCGAAGAAGTGGAGGAATCGCTGTCACTGCTTGAAAAGGAGTCTGACCTGATAAAAAAGGCACTAAAAAAGCATAAAGGGAAGCGCAAATTTGCTGCGCAGGAGCTTGGCATATCTGAGCGTACCCTATACAGGAAAATTAAAGAACTGAACTTATAAGGTTATACCATGAGATATTTGTGTGCTATTGTTGTTTTGTTGGTTGTGGCCGGTTGTAAAATAGGCCTCAACGGCGCGTCTATACCGCCGGACATGAAGACTGTGAATGTACTGGTATTTGAGAACAATGCGCCCCTGGTGGTTGCATCGTTAAGCTCCCAGTTTACCGAGGAATTAAAAACACGAATCAGGAACCAGACCTCCCTAAGCATAACCCCTAACGATGCGCATGCGGTGTTTTCAGGAAACATAACCGGCTACGATATCAGGCCTGTGGCACTCCAGGACAATAACAACACAGGAAGAGGCAACCAAGCGCTGGCAGGTGCCAACAGACTTTCTATTCGTGTGCAGGTAAAGTACACGAACAACCTGAATCCGCAGCAAAGTTTTGAGCAGTCATTTGAACGGTATAAGGACTATAAGCCCCAGGGCAACCCGCAGGTACAGGAAACCGCTATCATTAGGGATGTCACCGCACAGCTAACTGAGGATATTTTTAATGCAGCTTTTGCGCAATGGTAGAGGAGGAAGCATATAACCATCTTGACTTTGGGCGGCTGATAGACAATCCCGGACAAGCGGCTCGAGATGATGTTGATGGGCTACAAGCATTCGTTAGTCGGTATCCGTATTTCCGGGCTACCCACCTTTTGCTTGCGAAAGCTACTTCGGGCCGGTCAATCCACAACAGCCAGCTTGCGACCGCAGCGCTCTATAATGGAGGGGCTTTGGTACACGATATAATCTACAACCCGGATCAGCTGCGTAACTTTAGCTTTGTTTCAGAAAAGGCGCAGCCGGAACAACTTAAAACAGAACTTGCTGAGACGGATGTTATTGACGAGGTATATGAAGAAATTGCTGAGGTAGATATTCATTCCTTCCAATCGGCCGAAAGCGATGATATTGCCGACAGCCTGCCTGAAGGCGTTAGTAAGGCGGATCCAATGCTGGAAAACATCGTAACGTCGGATTTTTTTGCTTTTCAGGAGAATTTCAAACCGGAGCCCGCTAGCGCGGAAGCCCAGCCGGAAGCTCCTGAAATTGAAGAATATTCCATTGAAGCTGAACTGGAGCAGGACACAGTAATTAGTAAGTATGACGATGACCGTCTTCCTTATACCTTTCTATGGTGGCTGGCCAAAACAAGGAAAGAGCATGAGCAGATCTTTCAGCCTTATGCAGCGCCGCGACAGGATGCCTCAGGCGGAGCGAAAGCAACTGCGTCAGCCGGCCCTTTGCAACAGCAGTATGTGGAGCATATTTTTCACCTGCAGGGGCCGATGGTGGATGATGATAGGCCAGCACCTGCAGCACAAAGGAGACATAAGGGGGATGAGATCATTGAAAACTTTATTAAAAGCGAGCCTCAGATTACTCCACCCCGGCCTGAGCAGATCAATGTAGAGAATAAAGCTAAAAAGAGTGCCGAAGACCACAATGACCTGGTTTCGGAAACGCTCGCAAAAATATATATTGAGCAGATGCTTTACGATAAAGCCATTGATACTTATCAAAAATTAAGTTTGATGTTTCCGGAAAAAAGCCGTTACTTTGCCGACCTTATCCAATCTATAGAAAAGAAAATATAAAAAATATACGTTATGGTGTTTTTAATCATATTGCTGATCGTTGTTTGCGTCGCACTAGGTTTATTTGTTTTGGTGCAAAACCCTAAGGGTGGCGGTTTAGCTACCGGCGGGGCCGGAAGTAACATGTTTGGTGTGCAACGTACCGGCGATGTTCTTGAAAAAGGCACCTGGGTGCTGCTGGCCCTGATTGTAGTGATCAGTTTATCCATCACAACAATAGCTCAATCCGGCGGTGGTTCATCTGCAGGGAGCTCGAAGATTCAAGAGCAGCTTGATAAGACACCAACCCCTTCTCCTATTGGGAGTGGACTAAAGCCAGCTAACACAGCGCCGGCGGCCGGAGATACTGCTAAATAATAGATAACCAACGATACTGGGCCCGATCATTAAGTTAATGATCGGGCTTTTTTATGTCTGCATGACACTCTGACACTAAAAATTCAGGGCGCGCACGGCCATAGCTGACATAGTCGTGTAAATTTGGCAAATGAGCTTGCTTGGCATAATAACTGATATATTAGGGCTGCGTCTGGAGGCGCATTAATGTTAAACTAAAAAAATAAATTAATATCAAGTTATGGCTTTAAACCTTAAACCCATTTCAGGCACATCCAACAGAGTAATTGTTGAGCCTGCTGCGGCAGAAGAAAAGACAGCTTCAGGGATCTATATTCCTGATACTGCAAAAGAAAAACCATCAAAAGGAACTGTAGTGTCTGTGTCAGAAGAAGATTCAGAGGGAAAGAAACCAACAGTTAAGGTTGGCGATGTGGTAATTTATGGTAAATATGGCGGTACTGAGTTTCCATATGAAGGCAAAGATTATTTAATTATGCGTGAGACTGACATCTACGCAGTGGTATCTTAAGGACATTTTATTAATTTAAGTTTTAAAGACAAATGGCAAAACAAGTAAAATATAACGTTGAAGCACGCGATGCGCTTAAGAGAGGTGTTGATACCCTGGCAAACGCAGTAAAAGTGACGCTTGGTCCAAAAGGACGTAACGTAATTATCGATAAGAAATTCGGTTCTCCTGCTGTGACCAAGGACGGTGTTACGGTAGCAAAGGAGATCGAACTTAAAGATCCGATCGAAAATATGGGCGCTCAGATGGTGAAAGAAGTTGCATCTAAGACTGCGGATATTGCGGGTGATGGAACTACTACCGCAACTGTATTGGCTCAGGCTATCGTAACTGCAGGTATCAAAAACGTAGCTGCAGGTGCTAATCCTATGGATTTGAAGCGTGGTATCGATAAGGCGGTAGCTGCGATTGTTGATAACCTGAAATCTCAGTCGCAGACTGTAGGCGAAGACAACAACAAGATCAAGCAGGTTGCCTCAATCTCTGCAAACAATGACGAAGTGATCGGTTCACTGATCGCTGAAGCCATGGGTAAAGTCGGCAAAGATGGTGTAATAACCGTTGAGGAAGCAAAGGGTACAGAAACTGAAGTGAAGACTGTAGAAGGTATGCAGTTTGATCGTGGTTACCTTTCTCCGTATTTTGTAACAAATGCCGACAAAATGGAGGCTGAGTTGGAGAATCCTTACATCCTGATCTATGATAAGAAAATCAGCAACATGAAAGAATTGCTTCCTGTTCTTGAAAAACAAGTGCAGACTGGCAAACCTTTGCTGATCATTGCTGAAGACCTTGATGGTGAAGCTTTAGCTACGCTAGTGGTTAACAAGATCCGCGGATCACTGAAAGTTGCTGCTGTTAAAGCTCCTGGATTCGGCGATCGCAGAAAGGCGATGCTTGAAGATATCGCTATCCTGACCGGTGGTACGGTGATCTCAGAAGAGAGAGGCTATAAACTTGAAAACGCGGACCTGTCTTACTTAGGTACTGCAGAGAAAGTTGTGGTCGACAAAGACAATACAACGGTGATCAATGGCTCTGGTCAGACAGAAGATATCAAAGCCCGCGTTAACCAGATCAAAGCTCAGATTGAAACAACTACATCTGACTACGACAAAGAGAAACTGCAGGAGCGTTTAGCTAAATTGGCTGGCGGTGTGGCAGTACTTTATGTTGGTGCGGCTTCTGAGGTTGAAATGAAAGAGAAAAAAGATCGCGTTGATGATGCTTTACATGCGACACGTGCTGCGGTTGAAGAAGGTATCGTAGCTGGTGGTGGTGTTGCCTTCATCCGCGCTATCGAGTCATTAGAAGGCATGAAAGGTGCTAACGATGACGAGACTACAGGTATCGCTATCGTGAAGCGTGCTGTTGAAGAGCCTCTTCGTCAGATCTGCCAAAACGCAGGCATTGAGGGTTCAATCGTTGTACAAAAGGTTAAAGAAGGAACAGCTGATTTTGGTTATAATGCTCGTACAGATGCTTATGAAAACCTGATCGCTGCTGGTGTAATCGACCCGACCAAAGTGGGCCGTGTAGCACTCGAAAACGCAGCCTCTATTGCAGCAATGTTGCTGACAACTGAGTGTGTTTTAGCGGACGATCCGGAAGATGCTCCTGCAGCTGGTGCTGGTATGCCTCCAATGGGCGGCGGCGGCATGGGCGGCATGATGTAATATCATTTCAGATAAATACAAAAAGCCTGCATCTTCTGGTTGCAGGCTTTTTTGTATGCAAGTATTTAGAGTGGAATAACAATAAAACTGCTTAGTTTTGCGGGATGCAAAGGGAACAGATCTCGGTATTTGATATTTTTAAGATTGGTATTGGTCCGTCGAGCTCACATACGCTTGGCCCATGGCGCGCTGCACAGCAATTCACAACCTCGCTTAAGACTCAGGGCGCACTTGAGCAGGTGGAGCAAATAAAGATTCTTTTATATGGCTCGCTTGCTAAAACAGGTAAAGGCCACGGTACTGATATTGCTATTCTTCTTGGGTTAGCTGGCGGCGATCCGGTGACTTTTGATGTCAATGCCATTGATTCGACCATTGCTGCAATCCGGAACGACCAGCTACTTAAGCTGGCAGGAGAAAAATTACTTAGCTTCGATTATGAGACCGATCTGATCTTTCTTTTTACAGAAAGCCTCCCCTTCCACCCTAATGCAGTCACCTTCCAGGCGTTTTTGAACACAGGAAGAGCGATATCGGAAACCTACTATTCCATTGGCGGTGGTTTCGTTATTAAAGAAGGCGAGGACAGAAACGAGAAAGAACAGGTGGAGCTTCCTTTCCCGGTTGAAAAAGCGGCGGACTTGCTACACTGGTGCCTCACTACCGGGTTGAAGGTGTCTGAGGTCGTAATGGAAAATGAACTTGCTTGGCGGCCTGAAGCAGAAACGCGCAAAGGAATTCTACAACACTATACCGTGATGCGGGACTGCATATACCGTGGCTGCCATACCCCGGGATTTCTACCTGGAGGGCTGAGCGTAGCACGCAGGGCGGTAGCTTTAAATAAGCGCCTCATGAGCGGGCGGAGTTACACCGACTATGAAAGCTGGGTACAAGCCATTAGATCGGGCGGAAACGGCTTTAATTATACACTTGATTGGGTAAGCTGCTTTGCATTGGCAGTCAACGAAGAGAATGCTTCTTTCGGCCGTGTGGTTACCGCACCTACGAATGGGGCGGCCGGTGTGATTCCCGCGGTGCTTCAATACTACATTACTTTTTGTAATGGCTTTTCGGATGAGAGGATCACGCAGTTTATTGCCTGTGCTTCCGAAATAGGAAGCATTTTTAAAAAAGGTGCGACAATTTCGGCTGCAATGGGCGGATGTCAGGCAGAAATTGGAGTGTCGTCTGCTATGGCAGCCGCAGCGCTTACGGAATGCCTCGGAGGATCGCAGCGACAGGTGATGATGGCTGCTGAGATAGCAATGGAACATCATCTGGGGCTGACCTGCGATCCGATTGGCGGGCTGGTTCAGATTCCCTGCATTGAACGGAACACGATGGGTGCTATCAAAGCCATCACCGCAAGCCAGCTTGCGCTTCAGAGTAACCCGGATAAAGCCAAAGTAAGCCTGGATGCCGTAGTCAACACCATGTGGGAGACCGCCTTAGACATGAACTCCAAGTATAAAGAAACCTCCGACGGGGGTCTTGCTACCAATATCCCGCTTAGTTTGCCGGAATGTTAATATTAATGCCTTGATTCGGTAATAAAATAGTTACTGCTTTCTTTTTTAAACGAACTGGCCGTTTCTTTGTCCCTCTAAAACACAAACGGGAGACCTAGATGAATAAAAAGACAATTAAGACACTATTACATTTCCTTATACTATTCTGCTTTGCCGGCGCAGTCCAGGCTTTTGCCCAAGCGCCTGCAGATGGTTCAATATCTGCTAAGGTCACCGACGCCTCTACCGGAGAGACGGTACCTTTTGCCTCTGCCGTTATACTTAACAGACAGACTAAAGCTGTAGTGAAGGGTGCTCAGTCTGACGCAAACGGCAATTTGAACATCGTCGGAATTCCTGCCGGTATTTATACTTTCAAAATTAGTTACGTAGGGTATCAAACCATGGTGCGCGATTCTGTCGCTATTGGTACCACACCGGTGAATCTTGGGACCATCAAGATGAAACCATCAGCCGGCACGGTGTTGAATGAAGTCAACGTTACCGCACAAAGGGCTACTATGCAACTGGGCATTGACAAGAAAGTATTTTCAGTTGATCAAAGTTTGGTTAGCGAGGGCGGGTCGGCCTCTGATCTGCTCCAAAACGTACCTTCGGTACAAACGGACATAGACGGGAATGTAAGTCTCAGGGGCTCAAGCGGCGTACGTGTGCTGATCGACGGTAAGCCTTCTGCAATAGCAGGAGGTAATGTCGCCCAAATTCTGCAATCGATACCTGCCAGCTCCATCGAAACAGTGGAGCTTATCACGAATCCTTCGGCGAAATACGATGCCGAGGGCCAGTCTGGCATCATCAATATTGTTCTTAAGAAGAATAAAAAACTTGGCCTTAACGGATCTGTTGCCTTAACTGCAGGAAATCGAGACAATTATAACGGGAATGCGAGCCTGAGTTTCCAAAATGGCAAAATTAATGTATACGGAAACTACGGTTATCGCTACGGAAACCGTTTAGGAGGAGGATATAGCAACGTGACGTATCTTGAAACGATAAACGGCAGCAATGTGATTACCGGTTTTGCCGATCAGACGACAGACTCGCGTTCTCTTGACAAAAATCATAACTTAAAAGGCGGGGTCGACTACACGATTGACGCAAAGAATGTGCTGAGTTTTTCTGGTGGATTCAACATAAGGGATAACACTCAGGATGAACTTCTGCGCGTAGACCAACTTAATGCTTCAGGCGATCCCATTAACCTGAGCAACCGTAAGAACGATAACACGAGGTCGGGAGGCAGTTATGATCTCAGTCTTGACTACAGCCGGAAGTTCAGCAGGCCTAAAGAAGAATTGACGGCTAACGTCAGCTTTTCGGAAGGCACTAATGACAATTTCCAATTTTACTCAACGGATGTGTTGTTCGGGGCTGATGGTGAAGCACCGTTGCAAACCGACGGAGGCGGCATCAACAGAAATTATGTTGGGCAAATCGACTACACGCTCCCTATTGGAGAAACCGGAACCTTCGAAGCGGGCTACCGAAGCCAGATACGTATCTCTGACGACGCCACCTATGCGGATCGTCTTAATGAGATCACTGGAGTTTACTATACCGATCTCCAACTGACAAATAAATTTAACAATAAAGATCAGGTGCACGCGCTCTATCTGAATTTCCGGAAACAGGTGGGCAATTTCGGCTACCAGATTGGTTTGCGAGGTGAAGATGCGAGATTAGATACAAGGCTGGGGACTTTTGATTATACCGGCGCGTTAAACTATACACCGGGCAAGGTAGATTATACGCGCATCTATCCAAGCGTGTTCCTGACGCAGAAATTCAAGGGTGAGCAGCAGGTTCAACTCAGTTACAGTCGCCGTGTAAACCGTCCGCGCGGGTGGGACACCAATCCGTTCCTGGATGTATCTGATCAGCTGAACTATAGACGAGGCAACCCTAATCTTCGGCCAGAGGATGTTCATGCGTTTGAACTAAGCTATAGTAAATACTGGTCGAAGGTTACGCTGACCTCAAGTGCTTATCTGAGACAAACGAACGACGTGATCCAACGGGTGCGGACTTTATATGAGGAGATCCCCGGCGTTACGCTTACCACGCCGCAGAACCTGACCAGAAGCATCAACAGCGGACTAGAGCTTATCGGTCGTGTCGATGTAGCTAAGGCTTGGAATTTTACTGGTAACGTGAACCTTTATCAGGCACACATAGATGCGGTGCCCGAGTTCGGTCTGACAAAAACATCAGGTTTCAGCTGGAATGCTAATCTTACCAATAATTTCGTGCTCCCTTACGGGGTTACGCTTCAGATAAAAGGAGATTACAGGGCACCAGAGGTGATGTCGCAGGGGAAAAGAAATGCCATGTATGCGGTTGATGCAGGTGCTAAGTATGATTTTAAAAACAAGCGCTCATCGCTTAGCCTGAATGTGCGCGATGTGTTCAATACCAGAAACTGGAGCATGACCACGACCGCTGATAACACGACGATCGATTTTAAGCGCAGAATGCAGGGCACAATGGCCAATCTGACTTATTCATATCGTTTTGGGCAAACTGATTTCAAGCCAAAACGAAGCAGGAAGCCTGAAACACAAGACATGGGCTCCGGCGAAGAACCTTTTTAAGTTTTCTTATATTTGACTCATGGAAGAGACCAATCCGTGGACTACTATAGCAAGTCATAAGATTTATGAGAATAACTGGATAGGCCTGACCGAACATCAGGTGATCAACCCATCCGGAGGAAAGGGAATTTACGGCGAGGTTCATTTTAAGAACCTTGCTATTGGCATCTTGCCTTTAGATGAATCATTGAATACATGGATTGTTGGTCAGTACAGATTTCCCCTAAAAGCCTACAGCTGGGAGATTCCGGAAGGCGGCGGCCCCCTCGATACTGACCCGCTTATAAGCGCACAGCGTGAACTGCTGGAAGAGACCGGAATAACGGCCGGGGACTGGCTTGAAATACAACGGATGCATTTATCGAACTCGGTAACCAATGAGTTGGCGATTATTTATATAGCCAGAGGGTTGAGCCTGGGCGACGCTGAGCCTGAGGAAACCGAGCAGTTAATTATACGAAAACTTCCTTTTTCAGAGGTATATCAAATGGTATTGAACGGGCAGATTACCGACAGCATGAGTGTTGCCGCAATACTGAAAACCAAGATCATGCTCCTGGAGGGGCAGCTGTAATGATGAATAAGGTATTAGGCTACATCTTTAGTCCGTTATTCTATATTGCCTTTTTTTCATTTCTGTTAATATTCCATCCCATACAATGGATTTGCTACCGGGTGTTTGGTTACAAGGCGCATAAGAAATCGGTGGATATACTGAATTTTTTTCTCACTTATAGTGATTTGCTAATGGGTGCCTCCGTGAGCTTCCGAAACGACCATGAACTCCCTTTGGGCAGGCCGATCATTTTTATTGCCAACCATCAGAGCATGTACGACATCCCCGCATTGATCTGGTTCCTGAGGAAATATCATGCAAAATTCATTTCAAAAATTGAACTTACCAAAGGTATCCCTTCCATATCTTATAACCTGAAATACGGGGGCGGCGCCAATATTGATCGCAAAGACAGCAAACAAGCTATTTCCGAGATCATCAAGCTCGGCCGGCGAATGAAGGAAAACAACTGGTCAACAATGATCTTTCCTGAAGGCACCCGCTCCAAAACAGGTCAGCTAAAACCATTTCAGGTTGGCGGCATTGCAACCCTGCTCAAGATAGTACCGCAGGCTTTGGTTGTCCCGGTAGCCATAGAAAACTCCTGGAAGCTCGTCCAATACGGAACCTATCCGCTCAGCTTTGGCGAACGGTTGCGATGGACGGTACTGACTCCAATTGAGCCTGCCGGTAGGCCAGTGGAAGAGGTGGTTGCTGAGGCCGAAACAGCTATCAGAATGCAACTTCGCCAGGTTATCGCCGACAGCTAGATATTTTTATTTTCGATACGTCTGAAAAATTCGTCCCGATATGTATCTCCTATGGGAATCACCTTCCCGCAGATTGAAATTCGGCTCCGTTCAATGCTTTCAATCTTGTCTAGCGATATGATATACGACTTATGCACACGTATAAAATGATTGGCCGGCAAAGTCTCCTCCATCCTTTTCATATTCTGCAATGTAATGACCCGTTCTGCCTTTGTGTAAATAGAGATATAATCCTTAAGCCCTTCGATATATAGGATGTCTTCCAGCGCGATTCGCTGAATTTTATGTTCGGTCTTTACAAAAATGAAATCCTGCACAGGAGTCGAAGCCGCGGGAGGTTTTACCGCAGGCAGATGGGGCGATTGGATGACCTGCACAGGACTTACATGTGCCGCCTTGGCATGAACCTTTTCAACAGCCTTATAAAACCTATCGAACGCTATCGGTTTTAACAGGTAATCGGAAACATTGAGATCGTAACTTTCAAGTGCATATTCAGAGTAAGCGGTGGTAAGAATGAAGTGAGCCTTAGCGTTGGCTATTTTTAGGAACTGTATCCCTGTAAGTTCCGGCATTTGAATATCGAGAAAAACCAAATCAATGCCACCAGCCTGAACAAGTTGCAGCGCTTCAATAGCATTCTCCGTTCTTGTAACAAGTTCAAGAAAGGGCACCTTGGATACGTAATCTTCAATGATATCAAGGGCGAGCGGTTCATCATCAACCGCAATACATTTTAATTTGATCATATGTCTAGCATTAATTCGCTGGTGTAGTGCGTCGCGGTATTCACTATGTTTAACTTGTACCTATCAGGATAGAGCAGTTGCAACCGACGCTCCACGTTGTTTAGTCCGACGCCTCCCATTCTGTCTTTGTTGCCATGGCTTTTTTTGTTGCTAATGCTGAAATGCAATATTTTCTGATTAGCGATAATATTGATCCGTATTGGATTTTCGGGATCGTTTGCAACCCCATGCTTAAACGCATTTTCAACGAAAGAGATAAGAATAAGAGGGACGATCCGTTGGTTATCAATCTCGCCGCTCATCGTCATGTCTACGTAGGCACCGTCTCTGAACCTTAATTTCTGTAGCTCTATAAAACTTTGCACATATTCAATCTCCTTGCTAAGAGAAACCCAGCTATCGTTGCTTTCATAAATCATATATCTCATGATCTCAGAGAGCTTCAGGATCGCGTCTGCGGTTTTATCAGACTTTTGGTAAGCAAGCGAATAGATATTATTCAAAGAATTAAAGAGGAAATGAGGATTAAGCTGAGATTTCAGAAACTGAAGTTCCATCTCCCTTTTCTCGTTCATCAGGTTGCGCTGTGCGCTTTCATTACCAAACCAGTCGATAGCGAATTTCAGCAGTGAACTGACAACGATAAAAAAGCCGGAAAAGAAGACAGACTTTACCGCAAAGCTCTCCAGGTCCTCACGCATAATGGTGTTGCCGTCCATACGATGTGTTAGTACCAGATCGATGTTGAGACTGGCCAGGAACGTCTTAATAAATGCCATGACGGCAATAACAAGGAAGATTGCAAAAACATACACTCCATATCGCTTCTGCTCCTGGATCAGCATAGGTATGAGCAGGGTATAGTTGATATAAAAAATCGAGAGGTTGATCACCGCATAGTAACCATATTTGATGACGATATCATAGCCCCCCAAATTTTGCCCTATTGCACCAACAACGGGTACAATGGCCATCATAAGCCAGAAAATGAGGTGAACGGTAAAAGCACTTTTATTCTTCATAACGGGTTCGGGGCATCGACGAACTGGCGATTTTAATCTACCAATACGGCAAATGTTCCAATTTACGACAAAACTACCGTTTTTACCTGTTCATCTAGAATTATATATGCTTCGTCTAAAAGATTTTAGTGGCAATTTTTATTTCATTCTCTTTGTTTCATCAAAACTCAACGATTATGAAAACGTCACCACTTTACCAATCTGTTTCACCCTTCCTGCTGTTGCTGGTACCCGTGTTTATCGTAATGATACTTACGCTGGTAGCTCACAACGCAAATACCGTAGGAGAAATAGAGGCCGCTGGGAACAAGCAGGCCGTAAGTAACAACATGATCGTTCAGGCAGGCACTTCCGCGGTTAGGTAACCGGGTGGCTCTGCGGCACAGAAATTGTAAAGTTTAGTTTTTAGTTAATAGTAAATCTGGCAGGTGGATACCTGCCATTTTTTTTGCAATCACCTCAACAACAAAATATTATTAATAATATTTTAAAAACTAAAATATTAGTTATACGTTTGTACTAAAGACTTAGTTGATGGCTTATTGCGCAGTTTGCCGTTACGGGTCTGTAACCTAATTATAAGACTGTATGGAAATAAAAGATTTAACAAAAGCAGAAGAGCAGATCATGCAAATCTTATGGCAGCTCGAGAAGAGCTTCGTCAAGGATATCATCGATCACCTGCCAGAGCCCAAACCTGCTTACAATACCGTATCCACAATCGTCCGGATACTCGAAACAAAGGGCTTTGTAGACCACGAGAGCTTTGGCAAGTCACACAAGTATTATCCACTCATCAGCAAAGAGGATTATAAACGTCACGCCACCGAAAAGCTTCTTGGAGGTTACTTTGAAAACTCCGTGGAAAGCATGTTCTCGTTCTTCGTAAAAGAGGAGAAACTTGACTTGAACGATGTTGACGAAATTCTCAAAATGATTAAGGACCTCAAAAACCGACCAAGATGACCTGGGCACACTATCTTCTACAAGTCAACATTTACCTGGTGGTATTTTATGGCTTTTACAAGCTCTTGCTAGATAAAGAGACCTACTTTACTTTGAACCGAATTTATCTGTTATCTGCTGGCGTTTTTTCAGTGATTATACCATTCTTGAGAATAGAGTGGTTTGTATCACAGCCGGCAGTTCAGCCCGTATACACCGGCGCCGTGCAAATTAATGATTATCTCGCCCAGGTGTCTTTAGCAGAAGCTCAACCCCAGTCATTCGGTCTCGGGCAATGGCTTGTGCTCATTTATTTTACCGGGGTAGCATTCATGATCATTAGGCTCGCTGTACGTTTGCTTTCAGTTAAAGAGCTGCTGAGCCGTCCATCCGACGGCAACGCCTTTTCGTTTTTCAGGACCAAATTGGTAGATCCCGCACTTCCAGGACTAAGCACCATCAACCGTCACGAAGAAGTACATATCAGGCAGTGGCACACAGCCGACCTGATATTTTTTGAGCTGGTTTCCGCCTTCCTTTGGTTCAATCCGGTGATATATTTGTATAAAAAGGCAGCCCAGAACATACATGAATATTTGGCCGATGAGGCCGCTGCAAAATTCCAGGGCGACAAAGAACAATATGCGCTGTTACTATTGAGTAACGCATTCAAGATTCCACAGAGCGAGTTGGTCAACAGCTTTTTCAACAAATCGTTAATCAAAAAAAGAATTTTTATGTTACACAAAGAGAGATCTCGGAAAATTGGTCTGATCAAATACGGCCTTTTCCTTCCACTATTTGCTATTGCACTTGTGATGTCTTCTGCCACAATAAGGCGGAGCAAACAGATTAAAGCAATCGCAGATGAAATACCGGCTGAGCAGCCTATAGCGGTAGCTAAGCGGGTTGTAGCAGCAGTCGAGCGTCAAGCCCCAAACCTCAAGGCAGCACAACAGCTAGTAAGGGTAGAGGAGACTAAGCAAACCAACCAAGACATTTTCAAGGAGTTCTATACTTATATGATGAAAGCTATGCGCTATCCGCCACTGGCGGCACAACAAGGAAAAGCCGGCACACGTATTATCAATTTTACCATTACAGATGGAGAGCTATTTGATATAACTAAGACATCTGAGACGCCTAGCCTTGGCATGGATGAGGAAATCATTCGAGTTATGAAACGCTATGACGATTACACAAAGCTCCCCAATGGAAAATTCAGCTTGCCCGTTGAGTTCATTTTAGCTGACAGCAGCAAGGAAATAAAGGGATCGGACACAGATTCTCAGATCATACCGGGATATACTCGACTTAGCAAGATAGTCATCCGTGGATATACGAAACAGAAGATAAATACCACCGTAGCAGAACCTCCTAGCGATGTATCTATTCAATCTTCCTCCACGACAAACACGGAAGGCGGCAAAGTCTATGAATTCACCACCATAGATAGACAACCTACATTTCCAGGGGGGATAAAGGAGTTTTTTGCGTTCATTCAAAGAACCGTTCAATACCCACAGGAAGCTCTGCAGCACAATGTGCATGGAAAAGTGTACGTCTCCTTTATAGTGGAAACTGATGGGCAGCTAGCCAATATAAAAATCGAACGAAAGCTAGGGTATGGAACTGATGAGGAAGCGGTTCGGCTAATCAAGTCCAGCCCGAATTGGGAGCCGGGAACAAAGGACGGAAAACCAGTACGTGTGAAATTTAATCTACCAATTGCATTCAATTTAGCGAAGGAAGACAACAATTAATTAATGCCTCAAAACAAAGCCCGGCTTATATTAAGCCGGGCTTCATTAATGTATTCCCTTGTCTCGTAGCATAAAACTATTAAATATCTTCCTCAGATACAAATTTGGCAGAATAAAAGTCTCGGTTCATTCTGGCAATGTTTTCCAATGAGATGCCTTTGGGGCATTCCACTTCGCATGCACCCGTATTTGTACAGTTACCGAATCCTTCTGCATCCATTTGCGCTACCATGCTTTGTACTCTCCTGTAACGTTCCGGCTGACCCTGTGGTAACAACGCCAATTGTGAAATTTTTGCTGACACGAACAACATTGCCGAGGCGTTTTTGCAGGTGGCTACACAGGCTCCGCAGGCAATACAAGCCGCAGCCTCAAAAGCTGCATCAGCTTGAGACTTAGGAATAGGAATAGCATTTGCATCCTGGGCATTACCTGTATTCACCGATATAAAACCGCCAGAAGCAATGATGCGATCGAACGAAGACCGGTCAACCATGAGGTCTTTGATAACCGGAAAAGCCTTCGCGCGCCATGGCTCAACCACTATGGTGTCACCGTCCTTGAACGAACGCATATGTAACTGGCAGGTCGTCACACCTTCCTTTGGTCCGTGCGGCCTTCCATTGATAAACATTGAGCAGGCGCCGCAGATTCCCTCGCGGCAGTCGTGATCAAATACGACAGGCTCTTCGCCTTTTGCAATAAGATCTTCATTCAGCACGTCAAACATCTCAAGAAACGACATATCCGGTGAAACATCAGAGACTTTGTAATCTACCAGCTGACCCTTAGCTTTATTGTTTTTCTGACGCCAGATTTTTAACGTCAAATTCATATTTCCTGTACTCATAATATTGAGATTTGGTACTCCTATTTATAACTTCTTTGTGCAACCTTAATGTTTTCGAAAGCCAGTTGCTCTTTATGCAGGGCAAAGGTTACATCACCTGTGTATTCCCAGGCGGCCACATATGAATAATTCTCATCATCGCGAAGCGCCTCACCTTCCTCCGTCTGATACTCTTCCCGGAAGTGACCACCGCAAGATTCATTTCTGTTCAGCGCATCCATACACATGAGCTCTCCGAGTTCAATGAAATCCGCAACACGCCCGGCCTTTTCCAATTCCGTGTTGAGCTCATTTGCTTCACCGGGTACACGCAAATCAGTCCAAAAATCCTTACGCAACTGCTGTATCTCAGCTATAGCTTCTGTCAATCCCTGTGCGTTACGCGCCATTCCGCATTTGTCCCACATAATTTTCCCAAGCTTTTTATGGAAATAGTCGACCGACTTTGTTCCTTTGATTGAGAGGAACTTGTCAAGCGTCGCCTTCACATTTGCCTCTGCTTCCACAAAAGCGGGGTGATCAACCGGTATTGGTTTGGTAGCCAGCTCTTTCGATAGATAAGCACCAATGGTATACGGTATAACGAAATAGCCGTCTGCCAGACCTTGCATCAGCGCAGATGCACCAAGACGATTAGCTCCGTGATCAGAGAAATTCGCTTCGCCAAGCGCATAAAGACCTGGCACAGTAGTCATTAGGTTATAATCTACCCATAGTCCGCCCATGGTATAGTGAACCGCCGGATAAATACGCATCGGCGTCTCATACGGATTTTCTCCCGTGATCTGTGCGTACATATCAAACAGGTTACCATATTTCTCCTTAATTACTTCCCGGCCCAAACGCATGCAGGTTTCCTTATCCGGATTATGGATATTATGTTTATTGGCCTCAATTCTGCCATAACGTTCGGTATTTGCGGTGAAATCCAGGTAAACAGCTAATTTGGAATTTCCTACCCCATAACCTGCATCACAACGCTCCTTAGCTGCACGTGATGCAACGTCACGAGGAACAAGGTTACCAAACGCGGGGTATCTCCGCTCCAGATAATAATCTCTTTCATCTTCAGGGATATCCGTTGGTCTGCGGTTATCATCTTTTTTCTTAGGAACCCAGATACGCCCGTCGTTACGTAATGACTCAGACATCAGGGTTAACTTCGACTGATGATCGCCCGACACCGGGATACAAGTTGGGTGAATCTGAGTATAGCAAGGATTTCCGAAGAATGCTCCCTTTTTGTGTGCCTTCCATGCAGCAGTCACGTTACTGCCCATTGCGTTCGTAGACAAATAAAATACGTTGCCGTAGCCACCGCTGCACAACAGCACGGCGTGGCCAAAATGACGCTCCAACTCGCCTGTAAGCAGGTTACGTGCAATAATACCGCGGGCTTTGCCGTCAACAACCACAACATCGAGCATTTCATGACGTGAATACATCTGAACTTTTCCCATGCCAACCTGACGCTCAAGCGCGCTATAGGCGCCAAGCAAAAGTTGCTGACCTGTCTGGCCCGCTGCATAAAACGTCCGCTGTACCTGCGTACCACCAAATGAGCGATTGTCAAGCAAACCGCCATACTCTCTTGCAAGTGGAACACCTTGAGCTACACATTGGTCAATGATGCTCGTGCTCACTTCCGCCAAACGATGTACGTTTGCTTCACGGGCGCGATAGTCGCCACCCTTTATAGTGTCATAAAACAGGCGATAAACGCTGTCCCCATCATTCTGATAATTTTTTGCAGCGTTGATTCCGCCTTGCGCTGCAATCGAATGCGCACGTCTTGGCGAGTCCTGAAAACAAAAGCACTTGACTTTGTATCCCATTTCAGCAAGCGTGGCCGCCGCAGAAGCTCCGGCAAGTCCAGATCCCACCACAATGATTTCAATACTGCGTTTGTTGGCCGGATTCACCAAAGGCATCGAAGAGCGGAGCTTAGTCCACTTCTCAGTTAGTTCCCCTTCAGGTATATGTGCATTTAATTCTGCCATTTTATTCAACTTAAGATCAACGATTATTTAATAAATCCAAAATGCGTTGCAATCGGCATAGCTGCAAAAAGCAGGGAAATGATGATGGAGTACCACACACCAACAGCCTTTATGATCGGCGAGTACTTTTTATGGTTCCAACCCAAGGTCTGAAAAGCCGAAGCAAACCCATGCAATAAGTGATAAGCCAGAGATATCATGGCCAGCACATATAACAGCACAATCCACGGATTTTTAAATGTTTCAACCATAACCGCGAACAAATCTTCCTGCCCCCTCACATCGGTGGTCGGGATACCGGTAAAACGCGACACAACCCAGAATTTCGATATATGAACAATGAGGAAAATCAATAAAAGCGTTCCAAGCAAGCCCATTGATCTGGAATACCATTTACTATTGGCCTTCCCGTTGGTGACCGCGTATTTCACCGGTCTTGCTGCCTGGTTCTGCGCTGCAAGATTATAGCCCTGATAGATGTGAAGAAGCAAACCTGCAAACAAAACGATCTCCATAGCCCTAATTATCCAGTTGGTAGCCATAAAATGGGCACCCATGTTAAATGTCAGTCCACCATCGTTCACGAATATGAGTGAATTGAGAAAGCAGTGCACAATTAAAAAAGTGATCAGGAACAGGCCCGTAATGCCCATAATTAATTTCTTCCCTATAGATGAGGAAAGTGCGTTTCCGAAACTAGCCATTTAAGATTTATTTTTTAGTTCTGTTGTGCAAAAGTATTTAATTAAAGAATTATTTAGTAAATACCCGGGGCAAAATAGCGGGAAATAAGCTATTTAGAAACATTCTAAAACTAGGCTGTATATGCAAAATAAAACGGGAGACCAATAATCAGTCTCCCGTCCAAAAAAATTAATTAATCAGAGGTACTTAGAACGTGAAGCTGAACGAACCTCTGGCACTCACCCCTGATATCGTGTTTGTACCTGAGCTGGACATAGCAGCCTTTACATCACCCGCACTGTTTACCGGCTTTCCGTTCACGCTGGTGATCACCAAACCTTTAGGGTCCCGGAACGAATCAAATGCTTTTCCTTGTTCCACATTAGTCACAATCACTCCATTTTTAACCCCAAACTTCGCCTTCATGTCGGCAGGTGCCGGAGCAAATGATGCGCCCAGACGCTCTACCCTCGTGCCTGATGCCGAAGCTGTTGAAGTGTTCACGCCAACACTGCTTTCACCCTTTAGAGTTACAGTAACATTCTTCATTTGTCCATTTCTTGAATAAGTGAGTTGCACTTTATCACCTGGACTCATACGGCCGATCTTTTCCTGAAGATCAGGTGAATCGTAAACGACATTCCCGTCCACTTTTTTGATGATGTCTCCTTTTTGCAAGCCAGCTGCAGCAGCTGCACTATTCGGCATTACCTCACTCACATATAGCCCGGTGATATCTTTTACGTCAAGTTTTTCAGCCTGATCAGCGTCAAGCGGAGCGAAAGACACGCCTATATAACCACGTTTTACTGCACCATACTTTCTGAAATCATCCAGAATCTTTTTTGCGAGGTTAATCGGAATCGCAAAACCGTATCCTTCATTCGTTCCAGTTCTAGACGCAATAGCCGCATTGATACCGATCAATTCTCCGGCAGCGTTCACAAGGGCACCACCGCTGTTACCAGGGTTGATCGCCGCGTCAGTCTGTATAAACGATTCAATACTGCTTGGCACAGGTGCCTTTCCGGTGCGCTGATATTCTTCATATTCCTGCTCTGTCATTTCCCTGTTTTGTGCCAGTATACCAATGCTCCTTGCTTTGGCACTCACTATCCCTGCGGTAACAGTTGTCTGTAAGTCCAGCGGGAAACCTACCGCCAAAACCCACTCACCAATCTGTACATTATCCGAGTTACCCATTCTGACAGCCGGCAGATTGTTCGCCTCAACCTTAATCAAGGCAAGGTCCGTATTAGCATCCTTACCAACCACTGTAGCACTTACTTTCCGGCGGTCTGATAAAATCACCTCAATTTTTGATGCATTGTCAATCACGTGATTGTTGGTCACAATGTAACCATCAGGCGTTAATATCACACCAGAGCCAGACGCTGCCCGCGGAACAGAAGGCATCCTTCTACCGCCCCTGCCGCCAAAAAAGTCTTCAAACATATCAAACGGCGAAGCACTGCGTTGCGCAGCGCCGCTTCCATAACTTGTCTTAATGTGAACCACCGCGGGTGAAACCGCAGCAGCGGCCTCCACAAAATCTATCGTGCCCGCTGAAGACAACTTAGGATTATTAGCAAAGATCACTTTCTGTTGTTCTTCGAATGATAGCGCATCCTGCTTTGGCTCGAGCATTTTGTAGCCGCCAATTGCCGCCGCACCACCTATGAATGCCGCAAGCACAATTACTCCCATTTTTTTCATCTCTATCCTGTTTATCGTCATACTTTTATAGCTGTTAATCATATCATTCTCATTATATAAGGCCGATACATTTTCTTTTGTTTCATTTATTCAAATTTAATACCATAAGAACGATATTTGCATCAGTAACACGCCATCAATTCTGTTAAAAAATGTTAAAAGGCCGTTACAACAACTAAATGGAAATCCAATTCTATAAATATCAAGGTGCCGGAAACGACTTTATCTTAGTAGACAACCGGTCACAGACCTTCCCTTCCGGCAATCACGAAGGCATAAAAAAGCTGTGTGACAGGCGTTTTGGCATTGGGGGCGACGGGTTCATGCTCCTGCAGAACCGTGAAGGCTACGACTTCGAAATGGTATACTATAACGCTGACGGCCGACCCGGAACCATGTGTGGAAATGGGGGCCGATGCATCGTCTCCTTCGCCCGCTTTCTTAATATAGCCGAAACCGAGACAAACTTTTTGGCAGTAGACGGACCGCACTATGCCAAAATTTCGGAATCAGGGGAATGGATTGACCTTCAAATGATTGACGTTGACTCAATTGCGAAAGATGATACCTCCTGGGTTTTAAATACTGGATCCCCGCATTATGTCCGGCAAACGGCCGACTTGGCAACCTACGACGTTTACAATCAGGGGAAAGCCATTCGCAACAACGACACTTATCGCGCAGAGGGCATAAACGTCAATTTCGTCGAAGATATGGGAAGCCATTTATTTGTCCGAACTTTCGAACGTGGTGTAGAAGATGAAACCTATGCCTGCGGTACAGGCGTAACCGCTGTTGCATTGGCTATGGCGGCACATAAGGGCCAAAACGGAGCTATTGAAACTCCTGTAAAAGTATTAGGTGGTGATCTGACCATAAGGTTTGACTACGACGGAAACCGCTTTTCCAATATCTTCCTTTGCGGGCCAGCTAAACAAGTTTTTCGGGGCACAGTTCAAATCTGAAAGACTGGGCTAGTCCCGATCCGCCAGATAAGCCGCTAATCCGATCTTGATTTCGCCAAATGTAAACTTATTGCCGAGATGAGTTCTTATGGGCGTTAAATTAACGGTTTGCAATACTTTTATGGCCTGCACAATTTTCTGAAGCTTTTTCGGTCCGATAATATCTTCTGCATTGATCTCCTGTGTAGCCACATAATGCGCAAGATGCCCCTCAATGGTAGCAACAACCATCTTCCGTTCAGCGGCTATTTCGGCGACGGTCTTACCCTGCTGAAAAAGCTCAAGCGACTGCAACTTGGTATCTGTTTTATCTTTCGGTTTGGCAGGTTTACCCTTTGCCGAGCCCGCTTTCTCCATTTGTATTGCGCGCTCTTCAGTGTTGATCAACCCATTAACGTGAGTCTTGGTAAATTCATCCCCGTTCAGCATAGCCCTTAACAGGGCTTCAGCTTTCTTAATTCTCTTCACTTGCTCAAAAAAGTTAGCTTCCATCTCCTGCAGTTCCTTTAGATAGGCCGCCACCTGCTTGTCCTGTTTTACGAGCTCAATCCGTTCAAATATACGCGCTGAAAATTCCGAGAGGCGGGGAGTGAAATAGTCGGCCGCCGCCTTTACCCGGTCTAGCAGTGCCGCCAAAGCGTCGGGCGATTGTGCCTGGGTCATTCTCCTGATCTGCTGAAGGAATTTTACGGCATGTGCTTTCAACCCGCCAAGGTCTTTCAACAGCTCAGCCGCCCACCGTGCATGCTTTTGCTTGGCCGATTTACTAATGTCTTTGGTATACGAATGAACGTGTTCATACACATAATTGTCCAGTGGCGTCAGATCAAAGCTTTCGAGCAAATAGGATCTAAGGTAATGTTCCGTCTCGGCGAGCATCTGGGCTTCCAACTGTTTCACTACGGGCTTGTTTCTTGAATAGGAAGACACATTATGGTCCTGACGGATTCCAGAGCCCTGGAGCCGGGACGTCAAAATCAGGCCATCAAGTGATCTGAGCCTCGACAAGGCAACATAAATCTGACCCGGCGCAAAAGCACTTCCGATGTCAATGATGGCCTTGTCGAAGGTCAGCCCCTGGCTTTTATGCACCGTAATCGCCCAGGCCAGCTTTAGCGGGTACTGCGTAAACGTACCGATAAGCTCCTCATTTATTTCTCCGCTCACCTTATCCGGACTATACCTGAAATTTTCCCATTTATATTTTTCGACGACAATTTTATCCCCGTTTTCGTCGGCCTGCACCTCAATACGATCAGTTTCAAGGTCAGTCACCGTAGCAATCTTACCGTTAAAAAACCGCTGTTCCCCGCTCGGATCGTTCTTTATGAACATGACCTGCGCGCCAACCTTAAGCTCCAGACTGTAATCCGCTGGATAAGCATAGTCACTGAACTCGTCTTCTACCTTGGCTACATACTTGAAAACACGGCCTCCAAGGGAGTCCAGGCTCTCCTTATTCAGCCCGTCGGCCTTATTGTTGTGCGTGGTGAGCGTAATATATTTTTCATCAGGAGAGGGCCTGAAGTCCGGGCGGTAATACCTGTCCAAAAGCGCCAGGTCTTCCGGGCTCACTTCGTTGTTCCTTAAGTTATTCAGCAGATTGATGAACGTATTATCTGCCTGACGGTAAATCTTCTTCAGTTCGATATACACAGGCGGATGCTGCTGCAAAGCCAGTGCGTCAAAGAAGTAGACGCTTTTATAAAACTGCCCCAGCAAACCCCATTCCGTCGGCTTTACAACGGGTGGCAGTTGATGAAGATCACCAATAAAAAGCACCTGAACTCCTCCAAAACTGTTAGCGTTTCGCCTCACATAGCGCAGCATCATATCAGCGGCATCGAGAAGATCAGCTCGAAGCATACTCACCTCGTCGATAATCAAAAGCTCCATATCGGTCAGCACCTTACGCTTCGCAGCATTCATATTCAAATGGCGCACTATGGACTGCGGAGTATGATAGTTAGCACTTAAATCCGCCGTTTCGGTATTTGGCTGTTTTGGAAGATAAGTACCGAAAGGCAGCTGGAATAAGGAGTGGAGCGTGACGCCTTGGGCGTTAATGGCAGCAATCCCTGTCGGCGCCGCTACTACTGCCTTCTTGTGCGTTTGCGCAATGAGGTTACGGAGAAAAGTGGTCTTCCCCGTCCCGGCCTTACCGGTGAGAAAAATATGTCTGGAGGTGTAGTTAACGTATCTTGCTGCCAATTGAGCAGGCCCGGCGGTTTCATCTTGCATTATTAGCAAAGTTAATAAGAAAAGGTCACTTGACCCTGATCAGCAGATATCCTTCATAAGCAGGCTGCGCCTCGGGTTCATCAGGCTTCGCGTCGCCATGATAAAAAGAAACACTCGTTAGCTTCAGACAATAGTCATAGCCTGCGGCCGATGCGCATAGCGAGAAATATTGCTCCGGCAGACTAAAGCTATCGCCGGAAAAATGAGAAGCTGCGCCTTTCTGGTAGATCTTGCTTAGCTTATTGAATGCACTCGTCAAATCTAGTTGTACTACCTTGGCCGTACCGATCTGTAAATGAAGTTTCCCCGCCGCGACGTGCTCTACTACAACCGGAACACTGCCTATTTCCGATTCCGTGCGCGACGAATAACCATTCACGGGAATCACGTAATCGTAACCGCTTACCTGAAGGGCACCGCCTGTTGGCTTCAGGACAACATACCGCATCACTTCATGAGGCCTCGTTACTTTAAGTATGGCAAATGCTGAATCCTTTTGCGCGGCCAGCCGCGTAAAGCGTGGGGCGCTTTCAGTAGCCCGCAATATTCGCTGCTCAACATCTGCCAAATCCCTCTTCGTAAAGGCCTGCAAAGCCGGTAGCCCATGCATGTCAACAAGATAATCAACCACTCCTGCCCGTTGGGCTACATCTTCTTTGTCTTTCGATGCCATAAGCTTTTTTAAGCGGCTCTGCTGCGAGAAGCGCGACAGCGAGGAAGCGCTTTGTGGACCGTAGACTGCCAGGAGTGCCAACACGCAGAGACTAACCGGAATCAGCATGATGTTCTGCTTTCTGCTAAGCAGAAAGTAAACCGTGATAAAGGCGAGCCATAAGGCCAGAATCACCAATAGATATCTCGGCTCTGTAATACCATAACGGCTTACCCGCGCCCATACTGCAAGCAGTAGTAAAATGACAAGCGGTATCATCATCACATAGAAAAACCGGGAAAACAGTCTTATCCACCCGTGGCCCTCCTGCGTGCGGATTGGATATACCAGCAGCAGCGATAATATGCCGAATACTGCGTAACCAAGGATCAGCATCGATACCAATCCCTTCGGCAACTCCCCGTTCACAATGATCTTTAGTTCATACACCAGTAAAATCCCCAGATAAATTGTCATTAAGGGTATCAGAACATACTGCGTAAAAACTTTAAGTCCTTTAGGATACGCTTCCTTCAAATCACCCCGCACAAAAACCGTCGGAACTCCTGCGAGGAAAAACACTGTCATAAAGCCGGCGGCAACTATACTGAAAAGCGACAGGTACACCTTATAGCTGATCTGCACAGCGAAGAGCCCGTCCACAGCCGCAAGCGCGATCGCCAATCCTGCGTAAAGTACCGCAGCATATAACGCAGCGGTTAAAAACCGGATGAAAAGACTTTTATTATATAGCCAAAAGTCGTTTAAAGTCCCGCTACCGCCTGTAAAAGGTGCGAAAGACACCAGTAAATGGAAAGCAAAAGCCAGAAGTACAACCCGGTATTTATCGGCAGTAAACACTTGCGGATCCAGTAAAAGAAACAGACCCAGGCAAAGCAAGATAACCAACAGACGCATTGTCCATACCGGGCCGGCCGACCATCGCCTTGCTTCTGCGAAGAGGTCGGCCGACAACAGCAGCGCCAGCCCGAAATTCAACACAAGAAGTGATTTTATCAATACATCATTCAGCGAACCGTTACGAGAATCGAGAGCGACAAGAAAGCAAAGGATCACAGAGGCGGCCACAGCAATCA
Organism: Pedobacter deserti; assembly: GCF_024436415.1. Lineage (GTDB taxonomy): Bacteria > Bacteroidota > Bacteroidia > Sphingobacteriales > Sphingobacteriaceae > Pedobacter > Pedobacter faecalis. Next base: position 391,625 of record NZ_JAFMZQ010000001.1, read on the forward strand.
GCACCTGTAAAGGAAATCTGCGTACAACCATACTGGCTTGCAACCAGAGCGACTTAACTGAAGGAAGTTTTATTTTCATGGAACCCATATCTAGCTTTTACATTTAACACTTCGGCCCTATTTCTTAACAAAGATTAACAATTTCAAATTATTGTTTAAGGCTATCTTGCAGCCGTAACCAAACTACATGAAGAAATTAACGTTGATGCTCTCAATATGGTGCGTCGCCTTTTGCACATACGGGCAAGGCCCGTATGCTGTAAAGGGCCAAATCACAGACACGGCGGCAACCTACCAGATGGTCAATACGACAATAACGCTCCTCAGGCAAAAAGATTCTACACTGGTCAGATATACACGGGCTGACGATCAAAGCCGGTTCAACATATCAGGGTTGACTGCCGGAAACTACATTCTGCTTGTCACCTATCCAGGCTATGCCGATTACTCTGAAATGTTTCGGCTCGACAGCGCCCAACAGCAAAAAGACTTTGGTAAAATCAATCTCATACTCAAAGCCACCCTCCTTAACGACGTGATTATTAAAGGCAGGGCTGTCGCCATACGTATAAAGGGCGACACTACGGAGTTTAACGCCGGCAGCTATGACATTAGGCCTAACGACAAAGTGGAAGATCTCCTCAGGCAGTTGCCCGGCATCCAGGTCGACAAAGACGGAAAGATCACCGCGCACGGACAAACCGTACAAAAAGTGCTGCTGGACGGAGAAGAATTTTTTGGCGACGACCCTACACTTGTGACCCGGAATATCCGGTCGGATATGATAGACAAAGTACAGCTCTACGATAAAAAGAGCGACCAGGCCACGTTTACCGGAATAGAGGATGGGGAAAAACAGAAAACCATTAACCTAACCTTAAAAGAAGATAAAAAGAAAGGACATTTCGGAACACTTGCGGCAGGAGCCGGGACAGATAATTTCTACGAAGCACAAGGCACTGCAAGCTTTTTTAAACAGAATCAACGCTTTGCACTGATCGCCGGATCGGGCAATACCGGCCAAAACAACATAGGCAACCGCTTTAGCGGTGCAGGAGCCGTGGAAGTCTCCGGCGATGGTGGGATCATGTCTTCCGGCGACGACTTTGAAAACTTCAACGGTGGATACAATGGTCAGGGTATACCAACGAATCATGTTGGCGGGGTCCATTTTGAAAAATCATGGAACGAAAATAAACGCTCGCTCAACAGCAACGCCAAAATAGGCTCTACCGGCTTGAGGGGAAATACCAACACCAGAAGTGTCAACACCCTTCCAACAGGCCTGATCAATACCGTATCCAGTCAGGATTTCGACAACCTGTCACTCAAAGAAAGTATTGATGGACGATATAAACACCAGTTCGACTCGACCTCGACCATAACCGTCACCATATCTGGCGGCATGGCGGATTCTAAAACGCGCAATACGTTCAACACGATCAGCAGCCGTGCAGATAATACGCCCATCAACACTGGCTTTCGCAGCCTTGATAACGACGGAGAAGATAAGTCGCTTAATGCTTCGGCATTTTGGGCAAAAAGGCTGAAGAAGAAAGGCCGAACTCTTTCCGTAAATGTAAAGCAATCGCTGTCCGATCATCAGACCGATGGGTATCTGAACAGTACAAACCAGTTCTTCGATAGCACAGGCGTCCTCAGCAGCGCACAGCAAGTCAATCAGTATAAAAGGAACCTCAGCACCCGCTCGGCCTTCAACAGCAATGTCACCTTTGCAGAAGCCCTTTCACCAAGCCTGGCCATTGTTGCCAATTATGGCTTTAACATCAACAACAGCAACTCCGACCGGCGATCTTTTAACCAGTCGGACGCCAACCGCTACGACATACTGGATTCCGTATTCAGCAACCATTTCGAATTAAATGAATACAGCAACCAGGGCGGCGCCTCGGTCAGCTATAATAAAGGAAAAAGCGGCCTCACCGCCGGTACACGTATCAGCGCAGTCCGGTTCAACCAACACGACTACTACACAGGAGACACATATAAGCGTGATTTTGTAAACTGGTTTCCTCAGCTCAACTATCAGTACAAAATTTCACAGCAAGGCCGTTTAACACTGAATTACAACGGAAATACTTCCCAGCCCCAACCAGAACAGATCCAACCCTTCCGGGAAAATACCGATCCGCTGAACGTGATCCTGGGCAATCCGGGCTTGCGGCCTTCCTTCTCCAACAATGTAATGCTGAGCTATTCATCGTTCAAGATGCTGACCGAACAGTATATTCATGTATATGCTTCTTACAACAATACTTTTAATTCGATAACCAACAACACGGTAACAGATCCTGTATCCGGAGCCAGCACCAACCAGGCCGTGAACATTTCAAATAAAAATCCTAACGGCCTTACCATTCAGGCTGCGCTGAACAGAAAAATCAAGAGCCTGGATGCCATGGGAGGTATTGAGTTTACCTTTATGAATTTTAACAGTTACGGAATGATTAACAACGTCCTTAACGAAAACAAATTCCTTGATATTTACGGTAATGTTAACCTGGCTAAATACAACAGCCGTTCCTATTCTTTCCGTGCGTCGGTAGGTCCGGCTTACACAGTGCTTTCATCGTCTTTAGGCAATACGAGGAGTGCTAACTGGGGCATAGACGCCACCGGAAACTTTTCCGTTAACCTCCCCGGAAAATTCGAAATCAGATCAGACGCAGTTTATGCATATAAAACAAAAACCGAGGCTTTCGACCAGAACCTGAACCGGTTCAACTGGAACGCGAGCATCAGCAAAAAGTTTTTTAAAACGGAAAATCTAAGGTTTACTGTACGCGGAAACGACCTCCTGAATCAAAACAAAGGGTTCAACCAGTCCATCAACGGAAACCTGATAGTCCAGAACAGGTTCACAAATATCAACCGCTATTTTTTGGGCAGTATAATATGGGACTTTAATAAAATGGGAAGCAATAAGAACTAACCGCATGAGAAAGCACATCACGATATTAATCACATTTTTAATGGGCAGCTTGTCTGCATATTCACAGCAGGCCCGCTTTCCAAAAAGCGGCTCCATTCTTTTCGAGAAAAAGGTCAACATGTATGCGCTTATCCGAAATGCTTCTTCCGCCGCGGGCGGCACGGATCAGCTTAGCGAATACAAACGGAGCAATCCGCAGTTTACTGTATACGAGAGCACTTTACTTTTCTCCGGAAACCGCACGCTATTTACGCCCGGACAAACTACGGCACAACATTACAGTGATTTATCCGGTTCCCAGCCAAACACCATTCTGACCGACCTTGCCGCGGGCAGGTTTACTACCGAGAAGAAAGTTTTCGAACAGACCTTCCTTCTGAAAGATACGGTCAGAAAGATCAACTGGAAACTAACAAGTGAGCGTCGGGAGATCGCCGGTTACGAATGCAGGCGGGCAAATGCTATAATTATGGACTCCATTTATGTCGTAGCATTTTATACCGATCAGATTCCGGTGTCGGGCGGCCCCGAATCCTTTCAGGGTTTGCCAGGCATGATTCTGGGCGTCGCGCTCCCGCACGAACACATCACCTGGTTTGCAAGGTCGGTGACCGACAAGGACATTCAGCCTTCAGCACTTCCGGAGCCTAAAAAGGGAAAACCGGCAGACATTTCGAGTCTGAGCAAAGCACTAAATGAAGTATTCAAAGACTGGGGACAGTATGCGCAGACTATGCTAAAATCTTTTCTGCTATAGCTAAGCCCACTATCTTAGTTGACCAATAGCTTATATCCTTTACCGTGAACGTTCAGAATCTCTACCCGGGGATCCTCACGCAGGTACTTTCTGAGCTTGCTTAAGAAAACGTCCATGCTGCGGCCATTAAAATAGTTATCATCGTGCCAAATGCTCAGCAGCGCCTCCTCGCGGGTCAGCACCATATTTCTTTTTAAGCATAGCAGCCTTAACAATTCCGCTTCCTTTGTCGACAACTTCTGCTGCTGCCCTTTGTACCCGATCAGTTGCGATGTGAAGTCAAAGGTGTAGTCTCCTATTTCAAAGAAAGTCTGCTGCACCTGCTCCTCCGGGGCATCCTTCACCGCCACTCGCTTAAGCAGAGCATTGATCCGCAGCAAAAGCTCTTCAATACGGAAGGGCTTGGTAATGTAATCGTCGCCGCCCAGACTATATGCCGAAGTCTTATCCTCCATCATCCCTTTTGCCGTAGCAAAAATGATCGGCACGTTTTCATCTATCTTGCGGATTTCCTTGCCGAGTGTAAACCCATCCTTTTTTGGCATCATTACATCCAGGATACACAAGTCAAACCGATCACGGGTAAAGGCCCGCAACCCCTCTTCACCGTCGGCACACAACACAACATCAAACTTACCTTTTATATCCAGATAGTCCTGCAGCAGCAGTCCCAGATTAGGATCATCCTCTACAAGTAAGATTTTTTTCATGCGTCCTTAGTTTTAGTTAGTGGTAAGCTGATTTCAAATAATGATCCTTTATCCTTTTCACTATGCACCTTCACAGCGCCGTTCATCTGCGTAATAATGTCCTGCACATAATTCAACCCCAGGCCAAATCCCTTCACATCATGAAGGTTGCCTGTCGGCACCCGGTAGAACTGATCGAAGATACGTTTGGACTGCTCCCTGGTCATCCCTATACCTTTATCTGCCACCTCAATCACCAGGCTCCTGCTCGTGTTTCTAGTCCGGATACTGATCTGCGGCGCGTCTGCACTATACTTGTTGGCATTATCAATCAGGTTATAGATCACGTTAGAGAAATGAAGCTCATCACCATAAACAACCGGCTGCTCGGCATCAAGCGCCAACGTTACTTCAGCATTGCGCTTTTGCAGCTGCAAACTCATGCTGTCTGTTACCGCCACGATCAGCTCATTGATATTGATCTCGTGATGTTCCAGTTTAATTTCCTTCTTCTCCAGTCTTGCGATGCTCAATACCCGTTCAATATGATTACCCAAGCGCACATTTTCATCGTAGATGATGCCGGCCAACCGGTTAATCCGCTTTTTGTCTTCCGCAATTTCCGGGTCTTTAAGCGCTTCACTGGCAATCATGATTGTTGCAACCGGTGTCTTAAATTCATGCGTCATATTGTTGATGAAGTCAGTCTTCATCTCCGATATTTTTTTCTGACGAACGATGGAATACAAGGTATAAGAGAAAATGAATACGAGCACCAGAAGCAAACCGGCTGAAGACGCCATAGTGACACCCATGTTGCTCAATATGAGAGAGTTCCTTTTAGGGAAATACACGTAGAGCATCCCAGGGTCACCGAAGAGGTCGTTGCTGAACAGGGTTGTCCTATACGTGTCTTTTGGCAAAGCTTCCTGATCTGAATGAGCTGCCTTATGGTATAATACCGTGTCTTTCGTCGCCATCTTTAACCAGAAATCGTACTGCAGATCTACATTACGGTTTGCAAGTTCCTTTTTCAGCAAAGTATCCAACACATCATGCGGAACGCGTTGATTCACCGGGATATACTCCTGCTGCATTTCTTTAGCCACATCAGCAATAAGGTTCAGGTTATTACCTTCCAGTACTACGGTGTCTTCCATCAGCAGTTTCAGACCTTCCTTATACTTTTTCTCCGCGGCCCGGTCTTCCATACTATATCTCAAAGCATCCTCCGGCCTTACCCGCTCCAGCGTAATCACAATTGGATTCAAATTTCTGGGATTAGTTGCCAGGTACCGTATGCTATCTGGAAGCCTCAGCGAAGAACTGGAAAAGGTTGGCTTTCTGGGCATGTTGATGGTCTGATTAATGTTACCTCTCACATTGCCATACTCATCCCAGGCTACATCCACCTGTACCTGTAGCGGCGATTTGCCTTTGTTCTCCGTATTTGATATCGCCTGAAAAACATCTTCACCAATAATGCGGGCATCGAGAAAAGCTGCACGTAACATACTGTCGCGCACATTCAGATCCGCGTAAATCCGCTTCTCGCGCTCCTGCATCCTGCGTTCCTGCTCCTTCTTATAAAGCTCTTTATAATCTACGATTTCCTGAGCGCGATCCCTGAAATCCTTCTCACGAGCTTCTTTAATCTCATAGTCCTTTCTGGTGAGGTGCATCGCTGCATATTTCTTCTGCGCTTTCTGGACAACGGCATTCAGCGCCTCATTCACGCTCTGCTCAAAAAGCTGGGACTTTAGATTATACGCCTCCCTGATGTAATACAATTGCATTACAAAAACCCCGAGCAATGCAACGGTCATGAGCGCTGTAATCAGCCAAAGACTCCTTTTCTTCATATCGATATCTACTCAAAAATAACGAAGCGATGAAAGAAATGGTTTTATTTAACAAAATTTAACAGATATATTTATGGCATGTGTAAAAAGTTAATCCTAACCGTATTTGTCCTGCTAACTGCTGCTACGGAGTTATCCTTCGCGCAGCAAAAAGAATCTGAGAAGACCTGGATGCTGACCTATTTTCGTCAGCGCTACCCAACGCGCATAGAAATTGATGCCAAGGGCAAGACAGTAGAAGTTCCTCTGCCAAATCCGATGGCAATAGAGCGGCTGCATATTGCATTGTCGACCGACGGACGCCACTGGAAGGCGCTCAACGACAACAAGCCCGTGTGGGACCAGTTTATGCGCGACCAATATATACACAAGGGGCGCGACGGACTATGGCGGCTGATTGCCACTGGAGGCGGGAGCAACCGTGAAAACAGGCGTGCACTCGGACCAGCATGCACCTATGCGACGTCGACCGACCTGGTCAACTGGAAACTGGAAGGCTATCTCCATCTGATGAAGGACGTAAGGAACGATACGGGTGCACTTGTGCGGAACATCTGGGCGCCTGAATTTTATTATGACGAAGACACCAAGGAATATACCTTGTTCTGGTCGTCCACATTCGAAGACGCCGGGTGGAAGAAAAGCAGATTATGGTACTGCAAAACGCGCGACTGGAAAACTTTTACTCCGGCAAAAGTGCTTTTTGCTCCACCCTATTCTGTCATCGATGGCACAATGATCAAAGAAAAAGACACCTATTACCTCTTCCATAAAGAAGAAGAATTTGGCGTTAAAACCGGAGAGCGCCGGGGCATCAGAGTGGCCACCTCAAAAAATATTGAAGGCCCTTACAAGATTCATGAAGGCCCGCTTAATAAGGGACAGATTGCGCCAACCATCACCGAGGGACCAAGCGTAATGAAAGATCCGCTGAAAAAAGGATGGCTATTGCTATACGACTACCCGATGGTAGATAACTACGGCGTGTCCTGGTCGCCCGACCTCTTCAACTGGTCCGTGGTCAAGGACGCAGCTATGCCCGAAGATGCCCGCCACGGGAGTGTTTCATTGCTTACGCCGGAAGAGGTGGACAGGCTTAGGAAAGCTTTTCCATAATGGAGGATTTAAGGCCGGTCTTAACCACCTATGCCTACAACATTACGGGCTCTTTTGAGGATGCGCTTGACATCGTGCAGGATGTCTATGTGAAGTTTATGGAAGCCGATGAGCGGTTGATCACAAACGTCCCGGCCTATCTAAAAAGGATGGTCATCAATACGGCGATCAACTTTAAAAAAAGGCAGGAGAGACTCCTCCGCGACTATCCCGGCGAATGGCTTCCCGAACCGGTCTCAGAAATCGGAGCAGACACAGCGATCAACCGTAGAGAGATATTATCCTACTCCCTTATGGTCTTGCTTGAGCGCTTAAACCCGCAGCAGCGCACCGTGTTTATACTCCGGGAGGCGTTCGACTATGATCATAGCGAAATTGCCGATTTGCTGGGCGTCACAGAAGAAAATTCCAGACAGCTCCTAAGTCGTGCCAGAAAGTTAATAAAACAGCCAAGCCCTGCAACCAGAAGCAGAACCTCTTCAGCGTTCCTGCAGCGTTATATTGAGACTCTAGAACGCGTTGACGCGGCACAACTGCTGGATTTGCTCACCGAACAGACTGTCGTGATCGCCGATGGTGGCGGGAAGGCCAGCGCAAGCCTTAACCCTGTACGCGGCCGCGACAATAGTTGTGCCTACCTTAGCGGCATTTACCGTAAGTTCTATCACGACAAGCCGCTGGACTATGGTACTGTCAACCATCAGCCAGCATTGTTTCTTTATGATAACGGAATCCTCACCACCTGTCAGATCTTTACGCTGGATGACACGGGCAAAATAGCAGAAGTGTTTATTGTACGCAACCCTGATAAATTAAAGCATCTGCAAAAAATATGCTGACCTTGTCACGTTTCCGGATTCCCGTTTGTCATTAGGGCAAAAAATAGATTATGGAACGTATATCTTTTAACACCTTGCCCAAAGGTTTCTATGCATCACTGATGCAGGTACAAAACTATGTCGACAAATGTGGCCTCGATTTTAAAATGCTCGAACTGATGCGTATGCGGGTTTCGCAGTTGAACGGCTGCGCCTATTGCCTCGATATGCATTATAAAGAAGCGGTACACGCCGGAGAAGACGCACTGAGACTGATCTCAGTCTCAGCATGGCGTGAAACAAACTATTACAGCCCTGAAGAGCAGGCCGTACTTGAATTTGCCGAACGTCTGACACTAATGCCGCAGGGCGATCATAATGACGACATTCACGATAACCTGCGGAAGTACTTCAACCAGGACGAAATCGCCAACATCACCTTAGCTGTGGCACAAATAAACACCTGGAACCGCATCGTCAAATCTTTCGGCCCGGAACCAGGCAAATACCAGGTTCCAGCCCGCGAGGCAACAGCATAGAAAAATAAGCGTTATCTTAGTGGATGCAATTACCACAAATGAAAACGTATATATTTCTGCTGACCGCAATGCTGGGCTACAGCCTGGCGGCGAAGGGGCAGGCCAAAAATAAAGCGCCACAGGTAGACTATATCATGATTGACGGCAAAAAGTCGCCAGCTACGGTTTACCTAAATCCTGGCGAGAAGTACCTCATCAAAGTATCGGTTTCCGACCCGGAAAAGGACAGCCTTGCTGCCCGTTGGAAATTGTTCTCTGAAGAGGAACTTAGCGCTGCCGACAAAGAAAAAAGAGCGCCGGTTCCCATACCTGATATGGTGACCGGCGCTTTACAAAACATTATGCTTGACGTCCCCATACAAGCGGGGCACTACCGGCTTTTCTTGTATGTAACGGATAGCCACAAGAATGTAGCCAGCCACAGCATGCCCCTGGTGGTACTTAAATGATTATTTTCTTTCAGAAGTCAGTTGTTTAAAAACCTTAATCTCCTTTTCGCTAAAAGGAGTTCCGTCTGTACGGTAAAGATCATGAAACCACAATTCCGGTTCCGGAAAAGGTTCTCCGGGTTTCAGCACTTTTCCCTCGGCCCGCCGCTCATTTAAACTAATGTTCTTGCCATTTTCGCGACGGCTGGTCCACGGCCACACTGTCGCGCTCTTGCCTGACACAAAACCCCAGTTAACCGCGCCGACGTTATGCTTTTTCAAAATCGGCAGGCAGTCTTCAACAGTACTTCCCTGGGTACGGGCCAGCCATTCCGTCATGATAATCGGGCGGCCTTCAGCCTGATAGTTTTTAATCACACGCTCCAAAACTTCTGCATTTTCATAGCTGTGCACAGAAAGAACATCAGCGTTAATCCGGTTCATCTTGATGTTCATCTCGCCCAGACTGCCTTTGGCGGTACCGGTTATTGGCTGTGATGGGTTTATCTCCCTGGCCCATTTCCAGGATTCGTACAAGAGTTTGTTAGACAAATCACCAATGCCGGCGGCTTTTTCAGCACCATCCAGATTGTTACCACGTCCCGGTTCGTTGTATAGCTCCCACATGAGCACCCTTTTGTCGTTTTTGAAATGCGTCATTGTCTCCTGAACGTAGCCTTTCAACTGCGCCACCTCATTTGCACTGGCCTTACCTTCCGCAAACCGCACCGCCAAGTCCCTCGCCGGGGAGTTCACCCAACCCGAATTGTGATAACCAATAACCGGCAGCGGCTGCACACCAAGTGCGGGATTCGGAAAATGGCAATCATCAAAAAACACAAAGAATGGCCGTATACCGTATTTCTGCGCAATATTTAGAAATTGATCCATACGGTTGTAAAGCCCCTTTTTATCTGAAGCCCAAACCATATCGTGAAGAAACACGCGCATGGTATTCATACCAATCTGCTGTGCCCAGCCGAATTCTTTCTCTATCGTCTTCGGATCCCAGGTCGAAGCCTGCCACATTTCAATTTGATTAATGGCCGTCGCAGGTAGATAATTTGCGCCAACCAGCCAGGGTTGCGCTGCATACCAGTGATTTGCTTTTTCTTTGGTCCATTGTCCCGCTACGGGTTTCAAATAATCTGGCGTCTGCGAACGCGCGCCCATTGTACAAAGCAGCAGCACTGCCAGTAATTTGATCTTAGATTTCATAAGTATATTTCTGTTATTTGTTTAACCGAGGCAGACTGTTCCACCAGGCCATGAGTTCTTTTTTAAGCTTTCCCGCAACTTGGGGCTTCTTTTCGCTAAGGTTAGTGGTTTCATTTTTATCCTGAACAATGTTATACAACTGCAAATCAGAGCCGTCACTATTCATAAGCAGTTTCCACTCCCCTGAACGTACGGCCAGATTCGGACTCCTGTGCGGAGCTTTCGGATACCTGTAGGCAATATCGTTTCGCCCATACTCCCAAAACATAGGCCCGTTGCGGAGCGAGGGCCCTCCGGTAAAAACAGCGCTGCGGTCCAGGCCGTCACCGGCATATTTCGCGGGCAGTTTCACACCAGCCATTTTAGCCAGAGAGGGTAACAAATCGATCGCATTAACTTCAGAGCGGTTGTCCGCCCTTCCCGCGGCGATTTTTCCCGGCCAGCTAATAATGAAGGGCATACGTGTGCCCCCCTCATAAAGCGATAATTTAGAGCCCCTCAGACCGCCGTTCCTACTTCCCCGGAAACTGGGCAATGCGCCGTTATCACTCGTGAAGATGATGATCGTATTCTCCAGTTCGCCCATTTCCTTTAAACCGGCCACCAACCGGCCAATTTGTACATCCAACTCTTTAAGCACCAGTTTGAATGGCATCTCATCTTCATGACCCATCGGAAAGTTCCCGGTATAGCTGTCATCCCTGCGTGGCACCCAAGGCGTATGCACATCATCCGGCCAGAGGTTAACGAAGCAGGGCTTACCTTTATTAGATTGCACAAACTTCAGGGCTTGATCTACAAAATACCGGGTTCTGTCCCACCGTTTTATGCTGTCCTTATCCGACCAGATCCAGTTGGTGGCAGTAATCAGCGGGTCGGGATCGGGACTTTCATATGTACTGATGTGCGCATCGAAACCATAGGCTTCAAATCCTGGCGCGTTGCGCACATCCCGGCCGCCGCCCAGATGCCATTTCCCAAAATGGCCAGTAGCGTAACCGGCCGACTGAAACACGCGTCCCATCGATGGCGCTGCCGGGTCAAGGAAATCGGTCTGCTCCGCATCTCTGTTGTGCTTTTTATTGTCCAGATAGGTTGTGAAGTTCCATCTTCCCGGATACATACCCGTGAGCATGCCCGCCCTGGACGGAGAACAAATCGGTGCAGCACTGTAATACTGGGTCAGCTTCAGTCCGTTCTTTGCAAGCGCATCAATATTTGGCGTAGGTACAAAGCTACCTCCAAATGCACCTATATCACTAAAACCCATGTCATCCGTCAGAATAACAATGATGTTTGGCTTCCGCGTTTGCGCATAGCTGGCACAAAAGATCGTCACTAGTACAGCAGCGAGAAAAACGCTGATCAAATTCCGTCTCATTTCTTTTTATTTACGTAAACCCTGTCCACCGCCGCCCCTTCATCACCTTGCTGTTTCATCCAATCATTCAACACGCCGGTAAACTTGCTGATCTGCCTTGCATAAGCAGGATTGCCAGCCAGATTGTTCAGCTCATAAGGGTCCTTTGATGTGTCATAAAATTCCACAGCCGGCCTTTTACTCAACCGGGTCGCTAAAAAACTGGCCGTCTCATCCGTCTTTGCCTTTTCCTGCCAGGAATTCCACACGCCTAAGTCGCCTGGATTGTTATACCATTTAATGGAGTAAGTATTTTCCGGTGTCAGGTTTAGAATCAACTTATACCGGCCATCCCTAACATTTCTGCTTGGATAAGGCGGACCTTCAGGTATGTTATTGTTCATCCCAAAAGCGTACGACCGCGCCACTTGGGAGGAGCCATTCAGTACTTTTAAAAAGCTCCTACCATCAAGACTGTCTACGGGGCTGCCTCCGGCAATATCGATGATGGTCGGCGTAATATCTTCATACTGTACAATCGCATCCGTTTTCTTTCCGGGCTTTATTACGCCAGGCCAGCGCACAATCATGGAGCTTTTTTGCCCAGCGTCCCAGCAGGTCCATTTGCCGCCGGGAAACTGAGAGCCTTGTTCGCCCAGAAACATAAACACGGTGTTCTTATCCTGCCCGCTTTTCCGGAGGAGTTCCATCACATCACCCACCTGGTTGTCCAGCCTGCGGATTTCAGCCAGATATTTGCGAAACTGCGACCGCGTTTCGCGGGTGTCGACCATATACGGTGGCAACACCAGCTTGTCCGCATCAAATTCAGTAGGGTCGCCCAAATCCCATGGCTTATGTGGGTTTATGCTCATGATAAACAGGCAAAAAGGTTTATCGCCTGTGTTCATATAATTTTCAATCTCAGTCAGCGAATACTCATCGGTGCTCGCCACACAGTTCGGCTGAAAGCCTGCTATAATATCGAATGGGAACACCGTTCGCGGCCTGGTACTGTGGTCCTTTCCGCTGAGGGCAACCCTGTAACCTTCCGCGCCCAGATAATGCCCGATACTTTTCATACCAGGATGAACGGGCTTATGGTTTTGAAAGGAGCCATGCCTGATCGGGTACAGCCCGGTGAACAGAGAGGCCCGCGTAGGAACACAGGTGGCGTTTGAAGCATAGATGTTATTGAACTGCAGCCCCTCGCCTGCAAGCTGGTCGATATACTTCGTACGGATGTTCTGCCCGCCATAGCAGCTTAACTGCCGGGTATCCAGATCATCGGCCATGATGACGACCACGTTTGGCCGTTTTTGACTTTTTGATTGTGCAACCGACAGACAGGATGCTGAGATTGTTAAGAGCAGAACTAATAAAGGGGCAATGTATTTCATGTTAAGCATGTTTACTAACTATTTTTTTACTGGGTATACATCAGAATAAAGCAGTTCAGGAACACCGACAACCTTCAGGGCTATCCTTGCATAAAGATAAGGCGCAGAAGCCAAAGGTTCTGCAGTTAAATTCTGGCTCAGGCTAACCGGCTGCGACAGGTCCAACCCCGCACCTGCTTTCGTACTCAAAGGATCTGCGGGCGATGGCCCAAGTTTAGTCGGGTCATCCAGAATAATGGTTTTTCCCAAAATCAGCGAAATACGTTCAATTTGCCTGCCCGCTACAACATTGGTGATACGACATGTTGCGTTCAGCACTTCCCCTTCAACGGAAAAGCTTGCATCGCTGAGGGTAAAATACGGCCTCACAGGCACATCAACGCTGGTAGCACCCTTTACCACCACATCTATAGTATCGGTATTTGCCTCCCAGGGGCCATTTCCCGAAATCCGCACCAGCTTGTAATTGCCATCAAACAGCATAGAGGCAAATGTACCATCCTGCTTCACGTTCACATTGATCGGAGTCACCGTCTGAAATCCGGGCTGAAACAATTGTAGTACGCTAATACCCTGCCGTATTCCAACAGCATTGCCTTCGAAGACGATCCGCCCGGTTAGCGGCGACTGAGGCGGTTCGTAATTATCTAGTTCGCATCCGCTGATGGCAGCGGCAAAAACGACAAACAAGTAATATATTTTTTTCATCGTGTTCAAATTAGTGGAATGGATTCTTAACCAGAAGCGGATTAGCATTCAACGCGTTTTGTGGAATAATCGAATAATAATTACCAAAACGAAAAAGCCTTGGCTGCGTAAAGCGGGGCGCAATTTGCTTTACAAATACATATTTATTGTGTTTAGCCGGATCAGATGGCCTGACCACTCTATAGGGCCACAACGCATACACCATCGTGCTTGGTGTTTGTCTGTTGCCATTGAAGACCTCGTGCGCAATCCGCCACCGCTTCAGGTCCCAGTAACGCTGTTCTTCAAAAGCAAGTTCAACCTGAAATTCCCTTCTGATCCTTTCGGTTGTGAGCGACTGCAAGCTATTCGGCCCAAACCCGGCACGTTCCCTTAGCTCATTGATGTAACCTAACGCCTCATTGGTCAGGCCAAGCTCGAAAGCGGCTTCAGCGGCGTTGAGCATAATCCCGCCTAACCGGTACCGAATCCACCAGACGTCGCTTCCCTGTCCACCCTGACCGGAGCCTATCCGCGAGTCTACATACTTGCGCATATAAAACCCAGTATTGGTAATGTTTGCTGCATTAGGCAAAGGACCGTCTGGCGCAACCAGCGTGCCGCCGTCTGCAAACAAACTTCCCAGTTCAGTGGACGTACGTGTCACATACCTGGCCGTTGACGCGTTCCATTCCATAACTCCAGCCTGTATATCTATTCGCTTTCCTCTAAAAGTAGAACCAGGCGTAATAACACTGCCAAACATCCGTGGATCTTTACCGGCAAATACATCTTCCGGCTTGTCATAGTAAATATAATCTGCATTATTGGCTGTGCGAATTCTGAGTTCACCGGAGTTGCCGTTCAGGAAGTCAAAAGCCTCCACAATGTTCAGGGAAGGTGTGACTCCCGCCGAACCGGAAGCATTTTCACGCAGCGAACGCGGTATGTTTTCCACCGTGAAATCATGATATTTCCCGTCAAGCGTATAGTCCATCGCCCAAATCACTTCCCGGTTGTTCGACTTTTTTGTGAACAGATCATAGAAATTCTGCCCTTTATCCGGATTCTCATTATATAGCGCAAACTGCTTACTGGTGATGATCTCTCGGGAAGCAGCGATCGACTGCATATAATAATCTTCCGCACGGCCAGCCGAAATTCCAACCTCTCCCCCAGCTGTACTGATCGGGTCAACCATCAGGTTATTATACTTAGCTATAGAGGCAGCGTACAGCATTGCCTGCGACTTCAGCGCTAGGACCGTCCATTTGTTTGCCCGAGTTTTACTGGTTGCAGTAAGTGGCAGGCTTTCCTTGATCGCGTCGAGTTCGCTGGCAATGAAATCATATATTTCCTCCTCCTTGCTTCTCGGCGTTTTGAGCGCATCCACGTCTTCCGGGCCATTATATCCGTAGGTTTTAAGCACGAGCGGCACTCCGCCCATACTGCGTACATGCAGAAAATAGATGTACGCCCGAATAAATCGTGCTTCGGCTAACAAATGGCTTTTATCAGCAGCCTCCATGGCAGATGATGCATCAAGCTTTTCGAGGAACATATTTACATCCCGCATCAAACCATAGTCCCACAGCTGCTTATCGGTATACGGATAATTCACGCGTGTATTACGCGCATTGTTTCCGCCCAGGCCGCCCGACCACATGGCCTCATCCACATCTGTGGGCGATAGTTTGCCTCCTTCCAACCCTCCGGTAGGCTGCAAACGGTTATACATGTTGGCAAGTACGGAGACAGCAAGTTTCGGGTCGCTCCACACCTGCTCATCCAGTAAAATATCTGTAGGCTCACGTTCCAGGTATTTCTTACAAGCGGCAACCTGAATCAGCATTACTGCGCCGATCACGCACATTAAATATTCCTTCAATCGTCTCATTACGCTAAAAAGTTAAGTTTAATCCGACATTATAAACCCTTACCGACGGATAGTCCAGCCCGGTATTCAGTTGTGTTTCCGGGTCTACGCCAATGTCTTTCAAATTGTCAATCGAGAACAAGTTAAATCCATTTGCATACAACCGCACTCTGCTGATCCCTGCATCCGAAAGCCATTTACCGCGAAGGGTGTATCCAATCTGGAGATCGCGGAGGCGCAGATAAGAGGTGTTCCTGAACCAGAAACTGGAAGCACGCTGATTGCTTTCATTATTCGACTTCTTCAAGGCAGGATAAGTCCCGGGAACCCACGGACTGGTGGGATCAAAAATATCCTCGCGATGCCAGCGGTCGTTAAGCAGGAAGTCCGGGGAGTTTGCGTCGTTTTGAAAAGGCAGCTTCAGTTCCGCTGCCCGGCCCCTGCTTTGCATAGTTGCGCCGGTAAAATTAACTAGCAGATCAAAACCTTTAAAACTAATTGAGCCATTGAAGCCAAAGTTAAGATAAGGCAGATTCCCTTCCGCATAGCCATTTGGCCGTTCGTCCAGTCCGTCAATCACCCCGTCATCATTCTGATCTTTGTAAATGAAGTCGCCAGGCAATAACGTCTTGTTATTCTGACCGTCGACATCTACCGGATAGTTCGCAATCTGTTCTTCCGACTGAAACTGACCAATATATTCATAGCCCCAGTTAATCCGTGCCCAGCGGTCTTCCACAGAATTTCTATACTGATCAATGGAATTACCAAAGCGTGGTTTATACGTATACCTGTTTCTCAATCGCGCCAGTGTGGCATTTATACCAAAATTGTATTCCATCTGCCCGCTTTTCCCGGTGTGACTTAAAGCCATCTCTAAACCTAGGGTGCGGTTTGCGTTCAAATTTTCACTTGGCGCTGTAAAGCCCACCTCAACAGGAAGCAAAACATCATACCTCGGTGCAGGTATACCTGTCAGATCTCTTCTGAATGCCTCAAACGTTCCGGATAATTTACCTTCCCACAGGTTAAAGTCCAGCCCAACATTGCTGATTGCGCTCTTGATCCAGGTTAGTCTCGTCACCGGCAATCCGCGCGCCGCAATCCCGGTGATCAGTTTGTCATCCAGGTAAGCGTTTCCTGCACCGAAGTTGTATCCCGGAAGATAAGCGAACGGACCCACGCCGTTGTCCTCGCTTCCGGTTTCACCATACGACATACGAAGCTTTAAATCGGTGATGACCTTTCTAGCTCCACTTCCCTGCAAAAAGCTTTCTTCTGAGATGCGCCATCCGCCGGTCACGAAAGGAAACAATCCCCAGCGATGTCCTTCAGGAAAGCGCCATGAGCCGTCGTACCGGCCACCAATTTCGATCAGGTATTTCTTGTCAAAATCATAATTCCCGCGAAAAATAAAGCCGGCCCTTGCCTGCTCGTCTACCCGGTCTGTCACCGCCTGCAATTCGTTAAAGAAATTCATAATCTCGATGTGATTGCTCGCGGGTTGCGACCGTACAAAGAACAGCTTATCCGTGCGGTCCTGCGACTCCATTGCGCCCATCAAACTAAGCCCGTGCCGACCAAACGTACCGTTGTAATTCAATTGCAGGCGCAGCACATTATCAATGATGTAACCGTTATCCCTCGACCGGTATGGATTCTGCTGCCCGCCGGTCGCATCATAGCTCCCTGTGGCCGAATTATAAGTATACGTTTTATAGGTTTTTTCAAATACATTGCTTAGTAAATTATTATAGAAGAAAGCGTACATCCCCGTGGCGGTGAGGCCTTTAACCGGAAGCCTATACTCCATGTCGAAGCTGGTCTGAAGCGTACGCCGTTCCGTTTTACTGAATCCCGAGTATTCAAATGTCGCATAGTTAGTCGCGAAGTTATTGTTCGTTGCGGGGTATTCCCGGTTGCCATTCGCATAGGGGCCCTCGGTAGGCAAATTTCTGAACTGGCCGAGAAGCGACTGGAAATAGTCATCTTCACCAGGCAGCCCCAGCAAGTCACGAACTTCGATCTTTCCGTTGATTTTCACGCCTGCCTTAAACCGTTCACCGATTCGCGTTTCGATGTTCGACTGCAGGTTGGTCCGGTTAAAATTGTAGCCCTCAAAAACCGCATCCTGTGTTAATCTTGCCATGGAAAGATAGTAACTGGTTTTCTGCGACCCGCCGGTTGTGTTCAGGTTGATGTAAGACTGCGGTGCACCGCTTTTAAGGTAGGTTCCCCAATCGAAACCCTCATAGCCCGGTAAGCCTTGCTGCCATTTCTCCACCTCTTCCCTGGTCCAGTAAGACGTCCCGGTCTGGTTGATGTCCGCCTCGGCAAGTGCACGCACATACTCCGAAGCACTAGCCGCATCCGGAAACCGGAACAAGCTCTGCCAGCCATGATAAGCATTCACATTGACCTTATTTTCCCGGTTGATGCCGCCTTTTTTAGTTGTTACCAGCACTACACCGTTCGATGCGCGCAACCCATAAATAGCCGCGGAGGCATCCTTCAAGACAGACAGGCTCTCAATATCTTCCGGGCTCAGGTTATTAAATTGCTGCGCACCAGAGGGTACGCCATCAATCACGTACAACGGGTCGCCCAGGTTTCGGATCTGGATTCGCGCTTCCGCACCGGGCCGGCCGTCGGGCGACCGGAAATTTACGCCAGGTATTTTTCCTGCCAATGCCTGCGAAACTGTCGGCACAGAACTCTGCGTCAGCTCACGTGAACTTACAGTGGCCACCGAACCCGTAACGTTTGCCCTTCGCTGCGCGCCATAGCCCACTACAACCACCTCATTAAGTGATTCCTGAGAGGCTTCCAGGTTTGCATTTACGATAAGTCGTTTGTCTACCCGTATCTCTTGCGGTAGAAAGCCGATATAATTGAAAACAAGCACATCGCTGCCAGACGCAGTAATCGAATATCTGCCGGCCGCATCAGTTGCTGTCCGTGCATTTTTGCTTTTTACTGAAACTGTAACGCCTGGTATCGGCTCTCCCTGGGCGTCGCTCACTACGCCCTTTACGATACTGTCTTGAACTTGCCAGGTGCTCGAAAATGCCGGGAGCCAGCATACAAGAAGCAGCCAGAAGGCCACACTTCGTTTTAACATTGTTCTAGGTCTATTTGGTCAGTAGCACTATTGCTACTACAAATAAAAACACTATCGAACAGCTATTTTATTCATTGTTTAGCCTATTTATCTCATTATCAACCCCAACCGACTCTCTTAAGATAATCAGTTGTTTCTCAATTTTGATCTGTTCCTTAAAGCGGCAATATACTCAAGTGGCGATTGATTAAAGTGGCGCTGAAAATTCTTACCGAACACCGTCTGCGACTTATAACCCACAATTTCAGCGATTTCAAAAATTTTATGATTGTTTTCGGCCATCAGTTCAACAGCCTTCTTAAGACGGGCCTGGGTAACGATATCTTTGATCGGTACATTCAGCAAATGCTTTATTTTCCGGTAAAGCGTTGGGCGACTCATATGCATATGCTGCGCAAGGTCATCGATGTCGAAATCACTGTTGCCCAAGTGGCGCTGGATGTATTCGTTAAGCTTTTTCAGAAATTGTGCGTCCGACCTGGACTGCTCGCCGAAACTGATGTGGCTGAACGGATCATGTACAACATGATCTCTTATCTTCGACCGGTTTTTTAGCAAGTTAGCAATCTGTACCATTACCAGGTCATGAGAAAAAGGTTTTTCAATGTAAGCATCAGCACCATGCTTAAGTCCCTCAATTTTTGCCGTAATTGTATTCCTTGCTGTGAGCAGAATTACCGGAATGTGGCAGTATTCAACGTTCGACTTGATTTCTGCACATAATTCAAATCCGTCAATGCCCGGCATCATCACGTCGCTGACCACCAGATGAACAGGATATTCCTCCAGAAGCGACAGCGCCTGATTTCCTCCAGGCGCAGTAAGTACCGTATACTGCTCTGAAAGCACCTCCGAGAGAAATTGCAGTAAATCTGTTTCGTCATCTACAAGCAGAATCGTTTCATTCATATTATCGTGTTTTAACGTTCTAAATCAAACTGAATTTTTTGGTGTACAGGCAACGCCAGCTCAAAAATATTTATTTCAGCATTTACAATGAACATCAGATTGCCCTCGTGAAGTTCGGCTAAATATTTCGCGAGGGAAAGCCCTATGCCTGTACCATGAATACTGTTTTCGTTCTTGATCCTGTAAAAGGGCTCAAATATCTTTTGCCCGAACCGTTCCGGGATTACATCACCGTCGTTTTCTATCCGAAACTTGAAAACATCCGTCGTATCATCCGGTGTAAAAAGCCTGATATATATATGTTTTTCGGCATATTTACCCGCATTCGATATAAGGTTGCTGATAATCTTGGTAAAGGCTTCTTTATCGACATAGGCTTTTATATGGCGCTCAGGCAGATCGAGTTCGACAACCAGGTTTCTCTCTTTGAGCTGTGAAGAGAACAAATTCACTTGTTCCAACACCAGCTGATTGATATCTGCGGAGACAAAATTCAGGCTGAACTGGTACAATTCCGTTTTCCGGAAATCAAGAAGTTGTGAGGTGAGTGTGATCAGCCTGTTGGTATGTTTCTTCACCCGTTTCAGGTTTCTGCGTACCGTAGGCACGTCTTCAATTTTACTAAGCGCCCAGTCAACCGGTCCCTTTATCAGTGTCAGCGGTGTTTGAATTTCATGGGCAATGCTCGTAAAAAATTCAATTTTAGCCTGATATACTTCTTTTTCCTTCTCGAGTTCGAAAAGCTGCCTTCTTCGGCGGTTTTTGTTCTCGATACTTTTATGATAAAAGTAAACGATCGTATATATGACGGCGCAGACCAGCAGACCATACAATACATAGGCGATGATGCTCTTCCAGAAAGGCGGCGAAATTCTGATCGTCAAAATACGTTCAGGCGTTTCCCAGAGACCGATATTGCTTCTGGCCTGAACAATGAATTTATAGGTGCCGGGAGACAAGTCCGTGAAGTAGGCCTTCCTGTTGCTGTTCATATAGGTCCAATCTTCGTTTAAGCCCTCCATTTTATATTTATACCGGATTAAACCGGCTGCCGAATAATCCAGGGCAGCAAAGGCAATATCAAAAGTCGACTGATCGTATGTGAGCTCTACCGTATCTGAATAGATTGCTGGCTTCTGAAAATGCTTGTCATGCTGCTCGTCGGCTGCTTTGCCTTCGCCAACATGTATTGAGGTAATGTAAAGCGGCGGAACCGCCGTCTTTACCTTCAGGGAATCCGGGTGAAAGGCAATCATTCCCTGAACCGAACCAAAGTACATCTTGCCTGCTTTATCTTTGTATGCAGAATTGTAGTTGAACTGATCTGTAAGCAAGCCATTCGATTTTCCGTACACATGAAATTGCCCCCTGTTAAGATCCATGCAGATCAGCCCCTTCAAACTGCTGATCCAAAGATTCTGTTTCCCGTCTTCCAACACCCGGAAAATATTGTTTGTTGGGAAGCCAGACCTGGTTGAAAACCGCCTGAATGTTTTCCGGTCCCTCGACAACCTGATCAGTCCCCCGCCTTCCGTGGAAAGCCAAAGGCTATGTTTCGAGTCTTCATAGATCCCATGAACAATATCGTCGCCGGGCGACAGGTCGCTGTTTTTCTTGAAACTGATATTTCCCCGCTTTCCGCTACGTGGATTATAGTAAAATATGCCGTTCGCATAGCTTCCCGTATAGATGGTGCCTGCATGGTCTTCAGCGATCGCAAAAGCGAAAGACTTATGAGGAATATGTGGAAACTGCCTCAGCCGTTTCTTTGTCCGGTCGTATTCAAACACTCCGGCAGCGGTGGTACCTACCAGTATCCGGCCGGTGGAAGTCTTAAAGATCGACATTACGAAAGCGTTCGAGCTGTTTTCAGGATACTGTACAATGGGATGCCGCTCAACTACCTTTCCCGAATGCCTGTCGAGCACCTCAAGTCCCTGCAAAAACGGGCCAGCATAAATACGGTTATCTACCGCCAGCAGACCATGAATATTCGGATAAGAAAGGTCTGAGGGCAGCTTCCCGTTCGATATATGGGCAAACTCGCCGGTCGCCGGATCAAACCTGTTAATTCCAGCATCCTCCGTCCCGATCCAGATATTCTTGTCTTGGTCCTCGCAAATTTCACGTATGGCATTTCCGGAGATCGAGTTAGCTGAACTCAGCGGAAAGAACTTTTCGAATGCATTGTTTTCTTTCGACAAATAGTTCAATCCTCCGAAAAAAGTCCCTGCCCATATTCCCTTTCTCCGGTCCTGGAAAAGCGTGTAGACCGCATTATCACTGAGTGAATACCGGTCACCTGCTCGCTTGCGGATATTTGTATACGTTTGGTTCAGGGCGTCATAAATAAATATCCCCGACTCGGTTGCCAGCCAGTATTTTCCGTCCGACATCACCTTGATATCCCTTACATAAACATGTGTACCATCCGGATTTTTTGTCAGCAAGGGCTGGATTTTCTCTGTTTTTGCGTTATAACGAAAGAAGCCCCGTCTAGTGCCGATCAGCAGGCCCTCTTTTACGGGAAGAATGCGTGTGACAGGTGTTGAAGCGAGTGGGTCTCCGGGCGCTTCGATATCCGTTCGGAAAAGCTTTGATCCGCTAATGCGAAGCGTTTTCAGTTTACCTTTCGCCGTACCGAGCCACAAAACGTCCCGCTCGTCGAAACCAAATGCCGATGCAAGCACGCCCGTGTTGATGTCCTTTTTTGTGCGGTATCTGTACGAATGTATCCTGCCGCCGGCGACCATCCAAATATTATCCGCACTGTCAGACTGTATATTGGTAATGGTAATCGCCCGAAAAGCCGCCCGCTCGATCTTTTCATTAAGCGGATCGAATATGAAAAGGCCCGCCAATGTGCCGATCCATAACCTGCCTGAGCGGTCTTCGTGTAAAGCGCTGATCGAGTTCGCGCCCGACCGCTCATCAGGCATGACGAAATTCCTGAAAGCAATACCGTCGAACCTACTCAGTCCACCCTTAGTGCCAACCCAGATAAAACCCTTACGATCCTGTGTAATTGCGGTAACGGAATTGTGCTGCAGCCCTTCATCGGCCTGAAGCCGCTCGAAATAATGATATTGGGCATGGCCAAAGCCCGAAAGACAAACAAGGCATAAAACAACAAAAGCCCGCTTAATGATATTCCCGCTACAGGTTAGCATGCTAAATTTGGTCAAATTGGTTTAGGATGCGGGCGGAACGACTTACACCTGTTTCAAACTTACATAATATTTACGGTCAAACACCCAGACACGACAAGCATCCGGAGCCTCCCGGTATGCGAATGAGACAAAACAACGAATCATTGACCGGAAACATCGAAAAGAAAAAGCCGCCTCTGTTCAAAGGCGGCTTCGGTGGTTAATTTGTTTATTTAAAAAAGATCTTTATCGCTTAGAATGGCAGGTCGTCATCTTCGCCCGGTGCACTGTTCAGATCTGCAGGGGGCGCATACTGCGGTGCAGGTGCTGCGGCAGCAGTATTGGTCAATGTGTTAATACGCCATACTACCAAACTGTTAAAGTACGAAGTCTTGCCTGTTTTATCAGTCCACGGACGTCCGCGAAGGTTAAAGGAAACTTCAACATCATCCCCTGGCTTTAAGCTGTCAAACAATGCTGTTTTATCTTGCAACGCCTCGAACCTGATATATTCAGGATAAGTCGGGTTCTCTGCGTATTCAACAATCAGATCACGCTTTTTAAAGGTCTCACTCACCTGCTGCAGCGCACCAATTTCGTGCACTTTTCCTTTTATTTCCATATCGAGTACTATTTTTATTCTTATCCGAAAGTCAAATCTCTATATTTTTATTGATAACTTTGTAGAATAAATTATGCAAGTTTTCCACACGAAAAGCAAGGTCATCATCACTTGCAACAAGCGCCTTTCCCCATATCTGATTGAAGAGGTAAAAGAACTCGGTTTTACGATTGTGCGCGATTTCCCTACCGGATTAGAGTTAAACATAACCCTTACAGAGTGTATCAAACTGAATCTTAACCTGCGCTGTGCCAGCCAGATCCTTTACCAGTTGAAACATTTCAAGGCCAGGAACCCGGACGAGCTTTATTCGGAGCTAAGGAAATTGGCATGGGAAGAACTTATTGACTTTACCGGATATTTCTCGGTGACCTCCAACGTGGATAACCCAACCATTACAACGCCCTTGTTTGCCAACTTGAAAGTGAAGGATGCCATTGTGGACCGCATTAAAGATAAAAAGGGCGTACGCCCCAACTCTGGCGCTGATGCCAATAAAACCGTGGTACACCTGTACTGGAAAGACAGTGAGGCAGATATTTTCCTCGACACATCCGGCGAAACCCTGGCCAAACACGGATACCGTAAAATCCCGGGAAAAGCACCGATGCTTGAGGCACTTGCTGCAGCTGCAGTTCTGAACACAAAATGGGACAGAAAATCGCCTTTTGTGAACCCGATGTGCGGTTCAGGCACACTGGCTATTGAAGCTGCCCTGATTGCAACGAACCGACGTCCGGGCCTCTATCGCATGAATTATGGCTTTATGCACATAATCGGATACGACGAGCAGGTTTTCTTCGCCGAACGAAGAATACTAAAAGATCAGATCATTAAGAATCCGGATATCCATATTGTGGCCAGTGATATCTCGGAAGACGCCGTTGAAGTGAGCCGTAAGAATGCAAAGACCGCAGGTGTCGACGGACTGATTCAATTTGAGGTGTGCGACTTTGAGGAGACCCCGGTACCGGAAACCGGTGCCGGAGTGGTTGTATTTAACCCTGAATACGGCGAGCGCCTGGGCGTGCATTCTAAACTGGAGCTCACTTACAAGCGCATGGGCGATTTTATGAAGCAAAAATGCAAAGGTTATTTTGGTTACATCTTTACCGGAAATCCCGACCTGGCTAAGAAGATCGGCTTAAAGGCGGAACGAAAGATAGAGTTTTACAATGGTAAACTTGATTGCCGTATGTTGGAGTATGAGTTATACGACGGCTCAAGAAGACTGAACACTGACACGGTAGCCACCTAGTAGGTAGTGAGTCCGCAGTGAGTCCGCCATGAGTCCGGGGTGAGTCCGCCTTTTCCCTGAAAAAAGGCGGACTCATGGCTTAGACAACGGCGCCATAAGGCGGACTCACCTGAAACTAAAATACCTCTCATTAAATCTGCATGCCCTTTTTTTTCGTTCTTATGCTTAAGAACATTTATTTCTATGAAAGACCTTATCCGGGAGATGACCAAAAATGTGGCCACGAATATCAGAAAAGTTCGTGAGCACAAGCGTTATACACAGGATTACCTTGCTACGAAGCTTGGCATCTCGCAAAACGCATATAGTAAGATCGAATTGGGATACAGCAAAATATCTATAGACCGGCTTTTTAATATTGCTATCTTGCTCGAAGTTGAGGCTACTGTTCTTTTAACCACGGAAGCAAAGGACATCATCCAGCGTATTTCCAGGAAAAAGTAGCGCAACTAGACAGTTTTATGGGGCAAATTATCGCGAACACAATTTCCTACGTAAAAAAGCAATTGGCTGACGCCGAGGCAGGGCACGATTGGCTGCATATTGAGCGGGTTTACCGGAACGCGTTAAACATCAATTCCACCGAAAAGGGCGACCCCGTGGTCGTCGCGCTTGCAGCCTTACTGCACGACATTGCGGACAGTAAGTTCTATAATGGCGACGAAGAACTGGGTCCCGACATGGCGCGCAATTTTCTCGAGTCGCAGCAAGTCAGTCCGCAGGTCATTGAACATGTTGTCCAGATCATTCGAAATTTGAGCTTCAAAGCAAGCCTGGGTGGCGTGACGTTTCAATCCAGGGAACTGGATATCGTGCAGGATGCTGACCGCCTGGATGCCATTGGTGCCATAGGGGTTGCCCGGGCCTTCACGTATGGCGGTTTTACAAGCCGGGTGATGTATGATCCGGACGTAATGCCGAACCTTCACATGAGCAAAGAAGAATATAAAGCGGCGAAGGGGCCTACCATCAATCATTTCTATGAAAAACTTCTGCTGCTGAAGGATTTGATGAGAACTTCTGCCGGCAAGGCAATGGCAGCAGAAAGACACGAATTTATGCTCAAATTCCTGGAGCAGTTCGGGAAAGAAGCCGGTCTGCCCAAATAAACTAGTAATCCCAGGAATAATCAGCTAACCATATTAGCATTTTTGCTATATTTGTTAGCTAAACACCTGGCTATGGACTTCGACCGGATCAATCAGAAATTAGACATCCTTGCAGATGCTGCTAAGTATGACGTCTCGTGCTCATCGAGCGGCGGGACTCGAAAGAATGACAATAAGGGTTTGGGTAACAGTCACGCTTCTGGCATATGCCATACCTACACGGAAGACGGGCGCTGTGTTTCCCTGCTCAAGATATTGCTCACCAATCACTGTATCTTTGATTGCGCCTATTGCGTGTCGCGAAAGAGCAACGACATACAACGGGCTGCGTTTACTGTAGAGGAAGTGGTATCGCTGACTATTAATTTTTACCGCAGAAATTATATTGAGGGCCTTTTTCTGAGTTCAGGAATTTTTAAAAATGCCGATTTTACCATGGAGAGGTTACTAAGGGTGGTCAAGAAACTGAGGCTGGAGGAACGGTTTAATGGTTATATACATCTGAAGACAATTCCAGGTGCTAGTGATGAGTTGATCAGGGAAGCAGGGCTGTATGCCGACCGGATGAGTATAAACCTGGAGATGCCTACGGAAACCGGCTTAAAACTTCTGGCGCCGGATAAGAGTCATGCCGACGTGATTAAGCCGCTCGGCCTAGTGCAAAAGCAGATCGTTCAATATGGCGAAGAGAAGAAACTGATTAAAAGTGTGCCCAAATTTGTGCCTGCCGGCCAAAGCACACAAATTGTGGTAGGCGCTACGCCGGAAACTGATAAAGACATTATGCATACCGCAGCGGCTTACTATCGGGAGTTCTCTTTAAAAAGGGTTTACTACTCGGGCTATATCCCGATCAGTTATGACAGCAGACTGCCGGTCATTGGCACTCAGCCACCGCTGACC
This sequence comes from Pedobacter deserti, assembly GCF_024436415.1. GTDB lineage: Bacteria > Bacteroidota > Bacteroidia > Sphingobacteriales > Sphingobacteriaceae > Pedobacter > Pedobacter faecalis. The sequence continues at coordinate 418,399 of NZ_JAFMZQ010000001.1, forward strand.
AGGGAAAACAGGCTGTATCAGACCGACTGGCTGCTGAGGTTTTATGGATTTCACGTAAATGAGTTGCTAAATGACCAAAATCCGCACCTCGATATCGACATTGACCCTAAATTGAGCTGGGCGCTTAGAAACCTGCAGTGCTTTCCGGTAGATCTGAATACGGCAGCTTATCAAATGATTTTGAGGGTTCCGGGCATCGGCGTTGATTCTGCAAAAAAAATCGTGGCTGCCCGTCAGTTTGGGAAGCTTCGAATAGATCAGATCAAAAAGATCGGTGTTGCGTATAATCGCGCCCGCTACTTTATCCGGTGCGCAGACTCCCCCTATCAGATGAAGGAATATCAGCACACGCAGATCAAATCTTTTATTCTGGCTGAAAGCGAAAGCAAATACCTGAAGGTAGCACAAAACCAAATGACTTTGTTTTAGAGGATGAGGCACGCCATCTGCATATTCATTATTGACGGAGGCCTTGAAAGCTTGCTTTGCGCCGTGTTTGAATGGTTTGAGCGCAAGCCTGGCAAGGTGATGCTCAGACTGGCCGACCGCTACCAGCCCGATGCGTTCGGACAGGTCTTTACGGTAGACCGGGACGAAAAAAAGGCTGGCCGTGTTTGGGCAGGCTTACAGCGCAAACTTTCTCCGGCATGGCGCCGTAAGTTTTATGCGGCCTTCCTTTCGGAGCTCCCCGAAATGTACCAGGCGCTTTTTGACTTCGCCTGTACTATCTTTCAGTCGCCGGAAGCTGCGGAGAACAACTATGGGGATCCAAATGTGCTCAGCGTTTCCAAGACAGCGAAGATGGTGGAACGCGAAAAGCATAGGATGGAGGCATTTATCCGCTTCCAGCACTCGGCCGACGGCCTTTACTACTGTGGCATTGAGCCGGATTTTAATGTTATTCCGCTGATCGTAAAGCATTTCAGGGACCGGTATGCAGATCAGCGCTGGCTGATTTACGATCTTAAACGGCATTATGGCGTATGGTGTGAAGATGGCCTCCCTGAGCAGGTTAGCTTCGAAAGAGAGATGTATGACCGGATGACCAGACCAGGCGAAGCCCAGCTTTCCCTGACAGAAACCGCTTATGCAGGTTTGTGGAAAGGTTATTTTAACAGTACCAATATTCCTGCCAGAAAGAACACAAAACTACATCTCAGACATGTCCCCAAACGGTATTGGAAATATCTTACAGAAAAGCAGTGATTATTGGTTTTAACTTGTAAATTGCTTACCCATAAGGACATTAACATCATGAAATTAAGCATACTAGTTCTCATTACTGCGCTCGCTGTGGGCATATCAATTGGCTTGGTCAATTTCTACTTTCAACATAGTCTTTATTATATGCTGGTGTCTTTCGGCGCTTCTTTCCTTACAAGCTTTGTGGTGTTTTACTATCTTCTCGAGAAGTACATTTACTCTAAGATTGTCCTTATATATAAGTTGATCCACAACCTTAAACTGGGGAAAGACCTCAAGGATGCACTTGGCGAATATGTGAGCGCAGACCCGATTAACGATGTACAAGAGGAGGTAAAGGAGTGGGCAGGCGCAAAAAAAAGAGAGATTGACCTGCTTAAAAAGCAGGAGCAATTCCGCAGGGAATTCCTTTCTAATGTGTCCCATGAATTTAAGACCCCGTTATTTGCGATACAGGGCTATATTGATACACTTCAGGACTGCATTCATGATGATCCGGAAATGGCCGAGGGTTTTTTGAAGAAAGCAGCCAACAATGTTGAGCGACTGAGCTATCTTATCAATGATCTGGATTCGATATCGAAACTTGAAACCGGCGAGATACCCATAAATTACGAGAAGTTTGATTTTGTGATTCTGGCTAAGGAGGTAATGGAAAGCCTGGAAGATAAAGCTGCGACCAAGGGCATAAAGCTCTTTTTTAAGGAAAAATACACGAATCCGGCTTATGTCCGGGCCGACCGCGAAAAGATCAGACAGGTGATGATAAACCTGCTGGACAACTCCTTAAAGTATGGTCGCCCGGGAGGATCTACGGCCATTAAAATCTTTGAATTGCACGACCAGTACCTGATTGAAGTTACGGATGACGGCATGGGCATAGACGAAAAGCATCTGCCCCGGTTGTTTGAGCGGTTTTATCGGATCGATACCCATCGCTCAAGAGAAGAAGGCGGCACAGGTTTGGGGCTTGCCATTGTGAAACACATTCTGGAGGCCCATCAGCAGATTATCTCTGTGCGCAGTACCTTGCAGATAGGCACTACGTTTGCCTTTACACTGGAAAAAACCGGTTAGTGAGGGCCGGAGCAGAAAAACACAACAGTTAACATTAACTTAACATTGCGGTCATACTTTTGTATCATATTAGATCAAAGATGAATAGCATTTTCAAATTCTTCACACCGAAAGATAAAAAATTTCAACCGCTGTTTGAACAGGCGGGAAGTAACGTTCGCCAGATCTCTGAGGCTCTGCTGCTTGCACTTAGCGCCCCGGACCTGGAGAAGAGAAAAGAATATATTAAGGAGGTGGAGCGCCTGGAGCACGTGGGCGATGACATCACGCATTCTATTTTTCTGGAACTGAGCAAGAACTTCATCACACCTTTCGACCGCGAGGATATCCACTCACTGGCAAGTGCTGTTGACGATATTGCTGACTATATTCATGCTTCGGCAAGCAATATAGAGCTGTACAACATCACGAAGATTGCGGACCCCATGATTAAACTGGCTGAATTGCTGGTAGAGATGTGTACCGACCTGGAGAAGGCGATCAAGGAACTTAGAAGTTTCAAAAACATCCGTGTCATTGCTGATGCTTGCGTGAGGATCAACAGCGGTGAAAATCAGGCTGACTACGTTTGCAACCTGGCTATAGCACGTCTGTTCGAATTCGAAAAAGATGCCATCGAGCTGATCAGACAAAAAGAGGTGCTGCAAACACTGGAGCTGGCGACGGATAAATGTGAGGACGCGGCAAACGTGCTGGAGTCTATTTTGGTGAAGAACGCTTAATTCTTAAAAAATGGTAACTACCTTATTGGTTGTCGTAATAGTACTTGCTATTGCTTTCGACTATATCAATGGTTTCCATGATGCCGCGAATTCCATCGCGACCATCGTGTCTACCAAGGTTTTGTCGCCCTTCCAGGCTGTATTATGGGCGGCAGTATTCAACTTTGCAGCCTACTTTTATTTTACGGACCACAAAGTAGCCAATACGATCGCAAAAACGGTGGTAGAAGATTTCATTACGCTGGAGGTTATCCTTGCGGGGCTTATTGCGGCTATTTCATGGAACTTGTTTACCTGGTGGTTTGGTATACCTTCCAGTTCATCGCATACGCTCATTGGAGGATTTGCCGGAGCAGGGATGGCGAAGGCAGCCAGCATGGGTTCGGGCGTGATTTCAGCGATCAATATAACACCTATCCTAAAGGTTGTGAGTTTTATTGTCCTGGCCCCGGTACTGGGCATGCTTATTTCTGTGATCATATCCATCATCATCCTTCATTTGTCGAAGAACGCCAGGCCGTCGGTTGCCGAGAAATGGTTTAAGCGCCTGCAATTGCTATCATCGGCAGCTTTAAGCTTTGCGCATGGTGGAAATGATGCCCAGAAAGTTATGGGTATTATTTACGTAGCCATGGTAGCAGCCAATACGCTGAACACGGGCGACCCGATGCCGGAATGGGTTCCGATTTCATGTTATGCGGCAATTGCGCTCGGCACGATGAGTGGTGGATGGAAGATTGTGAAAACCATGGGTTCCAAGATCACCAAGGTGAACGCTTTTGAAGGTGTGGCAGCTGAAACCGCTGGTGCGGTAACGCTTGGTATCACCGAACATTTTGGCATTCCCGTTTCTACCACGCATACCATCACCGGGTCAATCGTTGGTGTAGGTTTATTAAAGCGGGTTTCGGCTGTTCGCTGGGGCGTTACGGTAAGTTTGCTATGGGCATGGGTACTAACCATACCGGTATCAGCTACGCTTGCAGCGCTTACCTTTGCTATAATTCATTACCTGTTTTAGTAGTTTATTACTACCGTAAAGGGCACCGAATCTGGAACATCGGTCCATTTGGTCCAATTCCTGATCAGCCGGACCGCCTCAAGATCATATTGTTTCGAAAGCCCGTGGACAACCTGAACGTTCACGGGCCTTCTGTTTTTTAAGGTGATCTGAAAAGTCGCAGAACTTCCAGCGGCAATCCCTGCTGAAAAGCGGTTTTCCTTGATAAGGTAAGTTTTAAGCTGGTTAATACCTGGCTGTGCCACTCCACGGATATTCAGTCCCGACACCTTTCCCTGCAGTATTTGCTCTATATTGGCGACCGGCACATCGGCGATCCCGCGTCCGGGTGCGGTAAGTGCATTACCTCTCACTGCAGATTTAGTGCGCGCCTGGTAACCACGAATGACCGGTTCTTCGGCTGTAAGACTGTCGGTCTTTGCCAGAACCTCCTGACTGATGTTGGCCGCAGCCAGCACAGCGCTATCGGCCACCCGCGCGGCCACCGGCCCATCGTCGGCTACCGCCACAGTAATGGATGCAGCCGTGCTATTTTGCCTGGCTTCCGCAAGTTCAGGGCTATGCTTATCATCTACAGCTGTAGAGATCACGTTTGCGTTAACCGCTGTTTTATCCAGTGGCTCGGCAGGTTTACTCGCTGCCAGCTGTTCTTCCGGCCGGACAAGCTTGCCGGGAGCCTTTTTGGGTGAAATGGACACCTCCACCCGTTTTTCCTGGTTGGCCTGCGCGTCACGGTAATTGTTTTGCCTCATCCAGAAGGCAATACCAACCGCTATAAACAGTACCGCAGCGGTCGAGGCTATACTAAGCCTTTGCCAGGTGATAACAGAAGTCTTTTTGCTATTTTGCTGCTCGGAGATCCGCTCCTGAAGCTGTCTTTGAAGCAGGGACAATGAGTCGGCTGACCGTTTAGGAGAACGGCTTAAGCCGGCAAGTGCTTCGGCAACAAAGGGGTCCTCAAGCGCCTCGCGCTCCACTTTATTCATGGTCCGGGCGTCCAGCTTGCCGTCAAGGTAATCTGTTAAAATCTCAACGTCTAACCAATCTTTATTCACCACTGTTCCTTTCTATGCAAATCTTTAAATTACGTTTGCCGTTTTGAATGTAACTTTTAACCTTTTGCATATCGTATCCCGTCATGTCCGCCACTTCTTTATAACACTTCTCTTGTAAATAAAACAGATCCACACTTACGCGTTGCTCTTCGGGCAACTTTTCCATACACTTTTCCATGAGTGTAAGCTTTTGCTCCTTAACATCGTCTACATCAAGATGCACAATATCCTGATTTTCCACAAATGAATCTTCTAAAGATACTGTGCTGTGTCTGGATGTTCTGCGAAGCAGCATTAAACAGTGATTGCGAGAGAGCACATGCAGCCAACTCTTAAAATTATGGACCTCATGGACACGCAGCTTTACGACGAGTTCCTCAAATATCTGCATCACGGCATCTTTGCTTTGATCCTCATCTTTCAGGTAATTGAGGCATACACCGAACACCAGGTGCATGTACCGGTTGTAAAGAATACCAAGGGTTTCCAGATCGCCGCTGGCTTTATAGCTGGCAATCAAAGCGGCATCGTCCTGATCCCGGATCCTCGCAATGTTCTTTATAAATTTCAATAGATAGCTGCGGTAATTTCCTCAAGTATAAAAATATTTTTTGAAAGCATTGTGGAATTTCTGTCATGCCCACATCATTCCTGAAATCCAAATGTATGAAAAACCTGTTTTTACCTGCAATCATTATCATGCTGTTCACCGCCTTTAAGGTTCGGGGCGACTGGCAGACCATCAGCGGCACCGTAACCAGCGCTCAAGACAATCGCGGTCTGGAAAATGCCAGAATATCTTACGTGGTGCCCGGAGACCAGCCTAAACTGGCAGGCCATACGGACAGAACCGGAAAATACCAGATAAAGATACCGAAAACGGCTACGCAGCTCGTAATAGAACACATGAGCTATAACACTAAAACTGTGTCGATCATCGGTAGCACTTCGGTCGACGTCGTTTTAAGTACGTCACGCGTGACTAATAGTGAGGCGGTGATAAGAGGCCATTCGAAGGTGCGGGATGTGCCTGTAGCGAACATCCCTCAGCTTTTACAAGGAAAAGTTGCAGGCCTCAATATACAGAATGGGGGCTACCAGAGCGAGTCTGAGTCTTATGCTACGATAAATGAGAGCGGATTCCGTTCGCCAACCCGGCAACCGCTGTCGACTTTTTCAGCCGATGTAGATGTTGCATCGTACAGCAATATGCGGAGGTTCCTTAACAACGGCTCCCTGCCTCCTGCCGATGCCGTTAGGATAGAGGAGATGATCAACTATTTTGACTATGCATACGAACAGCCGAAAGGCGGCAACCCGCTGAATATTCATACAGAAATTTCAAGCGCTCCATGGAATACCAACCATAAGCTGGTGCGGATTGGACTTCAGGGTAAAAAGGTAGAGACCGGCAACCTTCCTGAGTCCAATCTGGTATTTCTTATTGATGTGTCGGGATCAATGAACGCGTACAATAAGCTTCCCCTGCTGGTGTCTTCGCTAAAAATGTTAACCGATCAGCTTCGGGCGTCGGACAAGGTAGCTATCGTTGTGTATGCGGGGAGCGCTGGCGTGGTTCTCCCATCAACGCCGGGCAGCCAGAAAATGAAGATCAAACAAGCTTTGTCTCAGCTAACCGCAGGTGGCTCTACGGCTGGAGGACGGGGCATTGAGCTGGCTTACAACATTGCGTCGGAGCACTTTATAAAGGGTGGAAACAACCGTGTTATATTGGCTACGGACGGGGATTTTAACGTGGGCCCGAGCAGCGATGGGGATATGCTGAAGCTGATAGAACGGAAACACAATACAGGTATCTCACTTACTGTATTGGGATACGGCATGGGCAACCTTAAAGACAGCAAAATGGAGTTGCTGGCCGACAAAGGAAATGGGAACTATGCGTATATCGACAATATTAATGAAGCGCGGAAGGTGCTGGTGAACGCTTTCGGAGGTACGATGTTTACGATTGCTAAAGATGTGAAACTGCAGGTGGAGTTTAACCCGTCGAGGGTACAGGCTTACCGCTTGATCGGGTATGAAAACCGTAAGCTTAAGGCAGGGGATTTTAATGATGACCGGAAAGACGCCGGGGATATCGGGGCCGGCCATCAGGTAACAGCGCTCTATGAAATTATTCCTGCAGGGGTGAAAAGTTCTTTCGCAGAAAGTGTAGATCCGTTGAAATATCAGCAGAAAGATAAACCGGCAGTGTATAGCAACAGCAGGGAACTGATGACCGTAAAGGTACGTTATAAGAAGCCTGATGGCGGAACAAGTAAAATGATCAAAAAGGCTGTGCTGGACATTCCGGTATCTTTTGCACGGACTTCAGAAGATTTTAAGTTCAATGCGTCGATTGCAGAGTTCGGCATGCTCCTTCGTCAGTCGCCCTATAAACAAAATGCGTCGTTTGAACAGGCCATCAGAAATGCCAGTGCAGGATTGGGAAAGGATCCTGAAGGTTATCGTTCTGAATTTGTGAGACTGGTGAAATCTGCTAAACTATTGGCCAAAGATTTGCTTGTCTTGGAAAGAACTGATGAAATCGATGAAAAGAATTAGCCTTGTATTAATCCCCCTGTTGATGCTGACAGCAAGCGGCTGTGATGTTCAGAGTCAGGCGCAGCTGGGTAACATTATTAAACAAATTCCAACCGCAAAGCCGACAACCACCGAGATTGGACTTGGCCTTAAGCAAGCGCTTGAAATTGGGACAAGCCGGGGTACGGATCAGCTTTCGGTTAAGGACGGCTTTTTCGGAAATCTTGCGCTAAAAATATTATTCCCCCCGGAAGCCCAGAAGGTAGAGCAAACGCTTTGGAGTGTTGGTCTGGGCGCTCTGGCCGACAATGTGATTTTGAGCTTAAACCGTGCCGCCGAGGATGCGGCAAAAGAAGCAAAACCGATCTTTTTATCGGCCATTAAGCAAATGACCATAGCAGACGCCACCAATATTCTTTTTGGCGACAAAGATGCTGCTACGAATTATTTTAAGCGGGTTACTTCGGCTCAGCTGATGGAAAAATTTAAGCCCGTAATAGCCGGGAGCCTGAGCAAGGTTGGGGCAACGCGGTATTGGGGAGAGGCGGCGAGCCAGTATAATAAACTCCCGCTGGTCAAACCGGTTACAACGGATCTTTCTGCCTACGTAACACAAAAAGCGATAGACGGGATATTTGCTCAGGTGGCGCTGGAAGAGCTTAAGATCAGGCAGGATATAGGTTCGCGGTCGACAGTCCTGCTGCAAAAGGTGTTCGGGTATGCCGACCGGAACCGGTGAGCGTAGATTTAGTCGGCACTCCAGTACGGGGTGTCACAAAAAAAGACTAATTTTACAGAACTAATTTTTATATAACTATTGGATTTTAAAGAATTTAACTTTAACCCGGATTTGTTTGAAGGGTTACAGGCTATGGGCTTTAAGGCTGCGACGCCTATACAGCAACAAGCCATTCCGCTTATACTGGAAAACAAAGATCTGATCGCGTGTGCACAAACCGGAACCGGGAAAACCGGCGCCTATTTACTGCCTGTGATGCATAAAATAACCCAGACACCGGAACGTCATAACAATACCCTGATCCTTGCGCCAACCAGAGAACTTGCCCAGCAGATCGATGTGCAGGTGGAGGCGCTTTCGTATTTTACGAATATCAGTTCACTTACCGTGTATGGCGGTGGCGATGGTATTGCTTACGAACAGCAAAAGCGGTCGATGCGTGAAGGAGTAGACATTATTATTGCTACCCCCGGCCGTCTTATTTCGCATCTTTCCTCGGGTGTATTAAAACTGGACCAACTGCAGCACCTCATATTGGATGAAGCCGACCGCATGCTCGACATGGGTTTCTATGATGATATTATGCGTATTGTAAGCTTCCTGCCTGCCAAACGTCAGACGGTGCTTTTCTCGGCGACCATGCCACCTAAAATCAGGACGCTCGCCGGCCGGCTTTTACAGAACCCGGAACAGATCAGCATTGCTATTTCCAAACCGGCTGAAGGAATATCACAGCAGGTTTATATGGCCTATGATGAACAGAAAGTACCGCTGCTTACGGATATTCTAAAAGGCGACTTCAAGAGCATTATCATTTTTGCCTCGACCAAGGAAAAGGTGAAAAACCTTGGCAAGGTGTTTAGGGGGCTTAAGCTTAAAGCAGAGCCTTTCCATTCGGACCTTGGGCAGAAGGAACGTGAGGAGGTGCTCCTGCGGTTTAAGAACAGACAGCTTCCTATCTTGATCGGGACGGATGTGCTCAGCAGGGGCATTGATGTGGAGGGGATCGATCTAGTGGTCAACTTTGATGTCCCTCATGATGCTGAAGATTACGTACACCGCATTGGACGGACGGCCCGGGCAGCCAGCAAGGGCACTGCGATAACACTCGTTAACCCGCGCGATAAACGTAAATTGGCAAGCATTGAAAAACTAATTGGAAAAACTATTGAGCGCATGACGCTTCCTGCCGAACTGGGTGAAGCACCATCAGATGCGCCGGAACCGAAATCGGCCCGACAGAAGCCCTCAGGTGAGGCCAGGCCTGAACAGGCGAACGGTAAGCCAAAGCGGAAGTTCTGGAAGAAAAAACCGGCAAAAAACAAAGGCCCACAGGCTTAAAAACTATAATTTTTAGCAGGATTTTCGTATCTTTACTGTATGCAGAATCTCCCGCCCTTAGCCGAACGTTTGCGCCCGCAAAGCCTGGATGAATATGTGGGGCAGCAACACTTGGTGGGTTCAGATGCTGTTTTACGAAAAGCCATTCAAAGCGGACAGCTGCCTTCTATGATTTTTTGGGGGCCTCCGGGGGTTGGTAAAACTACGCTTGCTTATATTATTTCGCAAACACTCGACCGCCCATTTTTTAACCTGAGCGCAATTAACTCTGGTGTTAAGGACGTGAGGGAGGTCATTGACAAAGCAGCGCAACTCAAGGGTGGTCTGCTGGGTATGCCGGTACTCTTTATTGACGAGATACACAGGTTCAGCAAGTCGCAGCAGGATAGCCTGCTGGGTGCAGTCGAACGCGGACTGGTGACGCTGATTGGCGCGACAACGGAAAATCCTTCTTTTGAGGTTATATCGGCTTTGCTGTCGCGCTGCCAGGTGTACATCCTTAAGGCTCTCGAAGAGGAAGAGCTGGTTCTGCTGTTGCAGAATGCGATCAGCCAGGACGTTTTACTGAAACAGAAAAACATCCGGATAGAGGAGCATGAGGCCCTGATCCGCTTATCGGGCGGCGATGCCAGGAAGCTGCTGAACGTCCTCGAGATTGCAGTGAACGGAATCGGCGGCGAAACGGTTGTGCTGACGAATGAGCGTGTTTTAGCGCATGCGCAACAGAATATGGCCATGTATGATAAGGCTGGTGAGCAGCATTATGATATTATATCTGCTTTCATTAAATCCATTCGTGGCAGCGACCCTAACGCTGCCGTATACTGGCTGGCCAGGATGATTGAAGGCGGGGAAGATCCGCTGTTTATAGCCCGTCGCCTGTTGATACTATCTTCCGAAGATATCGGGAATGCAAACCCGAATGCACTTTTGCTGGCCAACAACTGTTTTCAGGCGGTTAATGTGATCGGTAATCCGGAAGCCAGGATTATACTGGCACAAACGGTTACTTATCTTGCCTCGTCGCCCAAGAGCAATGCATCTTATGAAGCCATCAATAAGGCGCAGGCTCTTGTAAGGCAGACGGGAAATTTACCGGTGCCGCTTCATATCAGAAACGCGCCTACCAAGCTGATGAAGAACATTGGATATGGGAAGGATTATCAGTATGCGCACAGCTTTGAGGGAAATTTTTCAGCGCAGGAGTATTTTCCTGAACAGTTGAGCGGCACTTTACTTTATAACCCGGGGCGCAATGCCGCCGAAGAGAAGCTCAGGGAAAAACTGAGGCAAAACTGGAAGGATAAATATAAATACTGATTATGCTGACGACATTTTTACATCACCAGTGGAAGGGCTTTTGGCGGTCGCAAAACCGGGGCGGCACCATTGCCGCACAAATTTTTATGGGTTTTGCCGTATTGTACCTTCTGGCCATAGCCTTGGTTATCGGCTTCTCTTTCGAAAAGATTATTCCCATGATGCTTCCTGGAAAGGATGTGATGCTGGTATTTAACGGGCTTATTCTTTATTATTTTGCGGTTGACTTTGTAGCCCGCATACAATTGCAGGACCTGCCCACCCTAAGTATTGTCCCCTACCTGCATTTGAATATTCCCAGAAGCAAACTGGTGTCTTTTTTAAACGTAAGGGCGGTGTTCACTGCATTTAATCTCTTCCCGCTCATCATTTTTCTGCCCTTTTGCGCGACGGTAGTCGCGTCCACACTCGGAGGCCTGGTTTCGGCCATGTATTGCCTCGCTGTTATAAGTTTGGCCTTGCTCAACAATTACGCCGCCCTTTATGTAAAACGGCAAACAACAACTCATGCTTATCTGATCTTTGTGGTCATGGGCGTTGTAGCTGCGGTAGCGCTTCTTGAATACATGGGTGTATTCTCGATTGCAGGGCTATCTGACAGGTTGTTCAGGCTTATTGCCGCTACGCCTGTATTGGCTGTCATGTTCCCTATCTTAGCTATTGGCGTGTTCATTGCCCATGCAAGATATCTGCGTTCGAGGCTGTATGCTGAGGAACTAAGTGCGGGTACGGAAAAAAAGGTGAGCACTGATCTTCCTTTTCTAGGCAGGTTCGGAGAGGCGGGCATTCTCGCCGCGCTTGAAGTTAAACTGATTATGCGACACAAGCGGCCGCGGTCTGCGGTGATCATGAGCCTGCTCTTTGTCTTTTATGGCTTTCTGTTTTATAAGGAGAAACTTCTTGCAACGAACTCCTTCGGTGCAATGATTTTCGCTGCAACGTTCATGACCGGCAGCGCAATCAGTATCTATGGTCAGTTTATGTTCGGATGGCAGGGCGCACACTTTGATGGTCTGCTGGCAAACCGGCTAAGCACAGTAAATTTTATACGTGCAAAGTTTCTGATCTTTACGGTCTCGTCTACCATCATTACCCTGCTTGTTTCTTTTTATGGTTTCATCGACTGGAAAATTGTGATGATCCAGCTTGCCGCATATCTTTATAATATCGGCATCGGAAGCGTGGTGGTGCTTTATTTTGCCACGCGCAACTACAAGGCGATTGACCTGAGCAAAGGCGCGGGATTCAACTACCAGGGTGTGGGCGCAAGCCAGTTTGTTCTTATCCTTCCTTATTTCCTTCTTCCCTATCTCTTTTACCTCCCTTTTTCTATAGCGGGCCTTCCTTATTGGGGTTTGGCAGCGCTCGGAGCAGCCGGACTTGTGTGTTTGCTGACGAGGAGGTTCTGGATAAGATTTATTGTGAAGCAATTTGAGAAACAAAAATATAAAATCGCCGCTGGCTTTAGAGAAACATCATGATCCTGGAAATAACAGATTTAAAAAAGGTTTATGGCAACAGGACGGTTGTCAATATTCCATCATTGAGCATTACCGAAGGCGAAACCATCGGCTTAGTCGGGAATAACGGCGCAGGCAAAACTACGCTGTTCAGAATGATGCTTGACCTGATCAGACCTGATGAGGGCCTGGTGCTTTCCAGAGGCGTAGATGTGTCGGAAAGCGATGCCTGGAAAAAATACACGGCATCGTATCTCGACGAGGGATTCCTGATTGACTACCTGACCGCCGAGGAGTACTTTTTGTTTGTCGGAAGTCTTCATAACATAAATGAGGCCTCGGTTTTTACTTACCTGGAGCAGTATCAGGATTTTTTTAACGGCGAAATATTAAAGAAGAACAAGTATATCCGCGATTTCAGCAAAGGCAACCAAAACAAAATTGGCATAGCGGCGGGGTTGATGCAGAACCCGGATCTTCTTATTCTCGATGAGCCCTTTGCAAATCTGGACCCCACCACCCAGATTCGTTTAAAGACGCTTTTGAAGAGCCCGGATTTGAAACAACGCATGACTACGCTGATCTCCAGCCATGACCTTAACCACGTAACTGAGGTTTGCGACCGGATCATTTTGCTTGAGAAGGGCGTCGTTATAAAGGATTTCATGAAGGACGAGAACACGCTCAAAGCGCTTGAAAACTACTTTTCTGCTTGAGTGTACAGTATACTGGTCGCATTTACATGGGCTGAGGTCTGCGGTAATTAAAGGGAGCAAGCTAAAGGTTTTGGCACTAGGTTTGATTTATGGCGATCATAAATAGAAAAGTTATGACAACATCGAGATTTAAAATAGCCACTTTCAGTATGGCGATAGCCATCGGGGCGATGACATTGCAAGGTTGCGACAGTATGACCAAGACACAAAAAGGCGCGGGAATCGGTGCTGCAACGGGAGGTGTGATTGGTGCTATCATTGGAAAGAAAGCAGGTAACACGGCGGTTGGTGCAGTAATCGGCGCTGCAGTGGGCGGTACTGCTGGGGGTTTCATTGGTAAGAGAATGGACAAGCAGGCTGCCGAGATCCAAAATGCTATTCCGAACGCTGAAGTCATTCGTGAAGGAGAAGGTATTATTGTTAAGTTCGACAGTGGTATCTTGTTTGGTTTCGATAAATCGGACCTCACCGCACAAGCGAAGACTAACGTTCAGGCCCTGGCCAGTTCATTAAATCAGTATCCGAATACCGACATTAAGATCATCGGTCATACAGACAACAAGGGATCAGAAAGCTACAATCAGGGTCTTTCAGAAAGAAGAGCGGCAGCAGTTAAAGCTTATGCGATTTCACAGGGTGTGCCTTCATCGCGCCTGATCACAATTGGAAAAGGATTCTCCGAGCCTATTGCAGATAATGCTACTGAAGATGGGCGCGCGGCCAACCGAAGAGTTGAGGTGGTTATCGTTGCGAACGATAAGTTAATTCAGGAAGCTAAGCAACAAGGCAAATAATCGGCATTTCCATCTACCTATTGAAAAAGGCTCCATTATGACAATGGGGTCTTTTTCATTTTAATACAGCTGGTTACTCGTATATGTCCTCGAAATAATGAATGGCCAGCGACTTTAGTAAAAGCTCCTGCTCCATTAATGCGTATGAAGGGACGGCTTTCACCAGCTTCCAATGGGGCCAGCCATCCTGGTCCAGACCCTCCAGTTCGTAAAAACCCATTTCGCTAAGCAGGCGGCAGGTAGCGATGTGCATGAGTTCTTCTTTTTGACGCTTGCTGTATTTGCCTGGTCCTTTTCCCAACTCCTGAACACCTATTAAAAACAAGACCACCTTCAAATCAGGTTCCTCGGATTCGAAATCTTGGGCGATCCTTCTTTGCAATTCTTTCCACTTGGTATGTATTTCTGCAGGCTTCATAATGCAAATGTACGACACCTTTCAGCTTTCTCGTTATAAATTAGCTTGGCGCTGGATGATTTACTATTTTTAGCCTATGAATAGACAAATAACTACAGGCCTGATGGCTTATGGCATGTCGGGGAAGGTGTTTCACGCTCCCTTTGTACATGCGCATCAGGGCTTCCATTTTCATGCGGTTACAGAACGCAGCAAAAAAGCTGCTGCAGGCGACTACCCCGGGCTAATTAGCTATGATACTATTGATGAGTTGATAGCCGACGAGCGCATCGAGCTGATGATCATCAACACCCCCAATTATACGCATTACGATTATGCAGCCAGATGTTTACGGGCGGGTAAGCACATCCTTGTTGAGAAGCCTTTTACCGCGACTTCGGCAGAAGCGCTGGAGTTATTTGCTTTGGCGGAGTCTGTTGGCCGGAAAATTCTGTTTTATCAAAACCGGCGCTGGGACAGCGACTTCAGAGCGGTTAGGGAGGTTATAGACAGCGGTAGACTGGGTAAACTTAACGAAGTTCACTTCCGCTACGATAGATACAGGGCAGCAATTGGCCCGAAGACTTTTAAGGAAGAACCGTATGCTGCAAGCGGCCTGATGTATGACCTTGGCCCGCACTTACTGGATCAGGCGATCAGTGTATTTGGCAAGCCGCTTTCTTTTCATAAGATACTGGGAATGAACCGGGAGAACACGCGCGTGGATGATTATTTCTCTATCCATTTAAGCTATCCAGACAGCGTAAACGTGTTTGTGCACGCTAACTTATTATTGGCGGATCCTTTGCCGGCCTTTGTGGTCCACGGCAATCTTGGCTCACTTCATAAGGTGAGGGCCGATAGTCAGGAAGAGCAGTTGCTGGGAGGCATGAAGCTGGACAACGATACCTATGGTATAGAAGCGGCTGGCACAGCCGGCAAGCTTACTTTGGTTGACCAGTCGGGAAACAAGACTGTCGAAACAGTTCCTTCGCTCCGCGGAAATTACCTGGACTTGTTTGAAGCCGTATACCAAAACATAGTGAATGACGTCCCATACCCGGTAAGCCCTGATCAGGTCATTGCTCAACTGGAAATTCTGGAAGCCGCCAACTAAAGGCTTCCCAGAAGTGACACATTGAACTCTGTGGGTATCTCGATATGGGGGATATGTCCGCACGCGTCGAATTCTACGATTTTGGCGCCGGGGATTTTAGCTGCGGTTTGCTTGCCTAAAAGTGTATAACGCCCATATAAAGCTTGCTGATCGGGTGTTAACAAGCCCTTCCCCACGATCGTGCGGTCTTGTTTCCCGATAAAAAGCACCGTAGGAACCTTGATGTTGTAGAATTCATATACTACCGGCTGTTCATAAATCATAGTATATGTTAGCGCAGCAACCCTGGCCCACCTGGGGAAGTCTGCGCTCGCCGTAACTCCGGCAGCAATGTTCACCAGTTCTTCATATTCAGGTTTCCAGACGGTGAAATAAGAACTCTGATAATACCGTCTGATGCTTTCTGCGGTCGATTTCAACTCGGTGCGGTACTGCTCTTCCGTGGTTATATAAGGTACGAAACGCCGGTAGTCTTCGAGACCGATAGGGTTCTCCAAGAGCAATTTCTCGGTACGCTCCGGATACATCAAGGCAAAACGCGTGGCAAGCATTCCGCCCATCGAGTGGCCGAGCACGCTTGCCCGCTGGATCTTCAAGGTATCAAGAAGTGCTTTGTTCCAGCGCGCCATTTGATGGAAACTATAATGTATGAATGCTTTTGACGACCTACCAAATCCAATCTGATCCGGCACGATAACCCTGAACCCGCGATCGGTTAGCGCCTTTATAACATTAGTCCAGTAATATCCACCGAAGTTCTTTCCATGAAACAATACGACAGTTCTGCCGTTGCTTATCCTGCCAGGCATGATATCCATGTAGGCCATCCGGAGATCCTGGCCCTCGGTATGCACCGGAAAGAACTTTACCGGGTGAGGATAACCTACATTTTCAAGGGTTACAGATAAGGTGTCTGATTTTTGTGCAAACGCTGATAACGAGAAGAGCAGCGACAATACAAAGGATATTCTTTTCAACATGGCTGTTTATTAACTTCAAACAATTTAATCTGTATAAGGTTATAAACATATTTAAAAAAACTATCAAACACAATGTGAGGGTCTTTAAACTCCACCAATGCGCATTAATTTTGTTTATTAGTTTTAAAAAAAATATAAACAATCTAATTTCTTAATATATTTGTATTCAACAAATTAATCTGACTTGGCAAAGGGCACCGCAGTTTACAAAAACATTTTGGTCATCGAGGATAATCATGCGATTCTTGACGTGATCACGCTTATTTTACAGAGCGAAGCGTACAAAGTATCTGGCTTCAACAAAAGCGCAGACATGATGTCGCATATTGAAGCCTCAAAGCCGGATCTGATTATACTCGATATCATGTTACCAGACGGGGACGGGAGAGATCTGTTGAAACAAATCAGGTCTGAAGAAAAAACGGCACATATTCCTGTGCTGATGATATCGGCACGATACACAGCGGAAAATATACAGCATGGTGAGTTTAAACCCAATGGCTTTCTAGCTAAACCGTTCGATATTGACGATCTGCTGGACAAGATCGAAGGCATTCTATCCGGAAAATCTTACTAAATATCAGTCAGCCTTACTGGCCTGAAGTAAAGCGACAATTGAGTCGATCGACAGGCGTTTTTGATCGCCGCTTTGCATGTCTTTTAAAGTAAGCTGCCCGTCTGTCATCTCTTCACTTCCTATCAGGATCACATACGGAATATTTTTAGAGTCAGCATAACCCATCTGTTTTTTCAGCTTCGCGTGAGATGGATAGAGCTCAGCACTGATTCCGGCTGTACGTAGTCGCTTGAGTAATGGCAACGCGTATCTTTCGGCTTCTGCATCGAAATTACTGATCAGGACCTGCGTACCGGTCAGCACCGATTCTGGAAACAGATTCAATTCTTCAAGCACGTCATAGATACGGTCGGCCCCAAATGATATCCCTACGCCGGTAAGTCCCTTTAAACCAAACATGCCCGTCAGGTTATCGTACCGACCGCCGCCGCCGATACTGCCGATGCTTACCTGATTGGCTTTTACTTCGAAGATGCAGCCCGTATAGTAATTTAACCCGCGGGCTAGGGTTACATCCAGGTCAACATTACCCGCAAGGTCATTATCTCCGGACAATAAGCTAAGGTATTCAAACACCTGCCGCAGCTCGCTCAGACCCTCTGTACCTATAGGTGAAGACGACAATACCATATCCAGGTTCTCCAGCTTCTGCGTAACGGATCCCGAAAGCAAAATAATTGGCCTTAGCTTTTCGATGTCGGAAGCTGAAAACCCTCTCTCAATAAGTTCAGCAATTACACCATCTAATCCGATTTTATCGAGTTTATCAATGGAAATGGTCATGTCAACGATCAAGTCCGGCTTACCTAAGATCTCAGCGATTCCAGACAATATCTTGCGATTATTTATTTTTATAGTGAAATCATTCAGCCCGAGATTAGTCAGCGCCTCCTGGTAGATCAGAACGAACTCAGCTTCATTGAGCAAACTCTCCGAACCGACTACATCGGCATCACATTGGTAAAATTCCCTGTAACGACCTTTTTGCGGCCTATCTGCCCGCCATACAGGTTGTACCTGATAGCGTTTAAAGGGAAAGGAAATATCTGCCTGGTGCATCACCACATATCGCGCAAACGGAACAGTTAAGTCATATCTGAGCGCCTTCTCTGTAATTGACGGGAGAAGAATGTTGCTTGTTCGACTGTTGAGGATGTCAGCATCCACCTTCGATAGAAAGTCTCCGCTGTTCAATATTTTAAAGATCAGTTTGTCTCCCTCGTCACCATACTTACCCGTTAGTGTTGACAGATTCTCCATGGAAGGTGTCTGTATCTCAGCATAGCCATATTTTCTGAAAACCCTTTTAATGGTTTCAAAAATATAATTACGTCTAACCATCTCCTTTGGAGAAAAATCGCGGGTTCCTTTTACTAATGAGGGTTTAATACTCGACATGGCGCAAAAATACAAAAACTAACAGGCATAAAAAAAGGTTGCCCTGTGCGAGGGCAACCTTTTATTTATAAAGATCATTATTATGCAAGCAATCTGATCGGCTCTTCCAGTAGACCCTTTAGGGTTTGAAGGAAAGCGGCACCAGTGGCCCCGTCAACTACGCGATGGTCGCATCCTAATGTCAGCTTCATCACGTTTCCTGGAACGACAGCGCCGTTTTTCACAACAGGTACCTGCTGAATTGCTCCTACAGATAAAATAGCACCATCGGGAGCGTTAATGATTGAAGTAAACTCGTCAATACCGAACATACCAAGGTTAGACACGGTAAAGGTTGAGCCTTCCCAGTCCGACGGCTGCAGTTTCTTAGCCTTCGCCTTTTGTCCGTATTCTTTCACTTCTGCAGAAATGTGGGATAATGATTTACCGTCTGCAAAGCGAACTACCGGAACTAACAAGCCATCCTCAACAGCCATAGCCACACCAATGTTCGTGTGCTCGTTGAAGCGGATCTTATCACCACCCCATGACGAGTTGACCGCAGGATGCTTTTTAAGTGCGACAGCAACTGCCTTGATTACGATATCATTAAATGATACTTTAACAGGCGCAACCGCATTTATCGCTGTGCGCGCTGATATGGCACTATCCATATCTACGCTAATGGTGAGATAAAAATGAGGTGCGGTAAATAAACTTTCTGACAAACGCTTCGCGATCACTTTACGCATCTGTGAAACAGGCTTCTCAGTAAATCTTTCTTCACCTACAAACTGTGGTATCACTGGCGCAGCCGACTTTCCTGTGTCTGCACCCGTGGTAGCTTCTGTTTTTGTAGAACCAGCCTCAGGTTTAAAGCTTTCGACATCCTTTTTTATAATACGTCCGCCGTCCGCGCTGCCTGCAACCTGTGTCAGGTCAATACCTTTCTCGAGCGCAATCCGTCTGGCAAGCGGAGATGCCTTAACGCGATCGCCTGTTCCCGAGACTACGGCCTTCTCTTCTTTATGATCAACTGAGCGGGCGTCGGAACCAGCAGCAGGCTTCTCTTCCTTAGCGGAAGCAGCCGGCTTAACATCGCCTTGATTTAAAATGCCGCTTATGTCTGTACCTTCAGGTCCTACAATGGCAATAATGCCATTGACTTTTGCCGCCTGGCCTTTTTCAACGCCTATATGTAAAAGTGTTCCTGACGCATAGCCCATCACCTCCATCGTTGCCTTGTCGGTTTCAACATCGGCCAGTATATCGTCGTCCTTCACCTTATCTCCCACTTTCTTGTGCCATTCAGCAATAACACCTTCTGTCATTGTATCACTAAGCAGAGGCATGCGGATTACACTAACACCCATTTTCTCCAGATCCTGCTCTGAAAGTCCCCCGGATGCCGGTGCATTGCCTGCTGAACTATCTGGCCCATCTTCAGACTTACCAGCCGGTTCAGATTCAGCTCCTGACGGCTTGTCTTCGGATGCTAAAAGCGCTTTATAATCTTCACCTTCCTTGCCTACTACTGCGATAACGGCGTCAACAGGCACTGCCTTACCTTCTTCCACACCAATATATAATATGGTGCCATCCCAGTAAGATTCCAGATCCATGGTCGCCTTGTCAGTCTCAACCTCAGCAAGAACGTCTCCGCTTTTTATCTTATCGCCAACTTTTTTATGCCACTTAGCCATAACCCCCTCGGTCATGGTGTCGCTCATTTTTGGCATTCTAATTATTTCAGCCATCTTAATATCTCTTGAAATGCGTGTGTAATTAATCTAAAACGTAAGGATAGTCCTGCTGTGCGTAAACATCTTTATAAAGCTCCGCAGCTTCCGGCCATGGCGACTCTTCGGCAAACTTCACTGACTCATCAACAATCTCTTTCACGCGGGACTCAATGCCTTCAATCCATGCTTCGTCAGCATATTTCTCCTTTAATATAACTTCCCTTACTTTTTCGATAGGGTCTTTAGATTTATAATCCTCAAGTTCTTCTTTTGTCCTGTATTTAGCAGGATCTGACATGGAATGTCCGCGGTAACGATACGTGCGCATTTCAAGGAAGGTGGGGCCTTCACCGTTTCTTGCCCGCTGGAACGCTTCATCCATAGCGTTATGTATGGCTACCGGATCCATACCATCTACCGGTGCACAAGGCATATCGAAGCCGAGACCAATCTTATAAATATCGGTCATATTGGTAGTGCGCTCCACAGATGTACCCATTGCATATCCGTTATTTTCACAAACGAATACTACAGGCAGCTTCCAAAGCATAGCCATGTTAAATGCCTCATTAAGCGCCCCCTGGCGAACGGCGCCATCACCCATGTAACATACGTTTACGTTAGATGTTCCCTTGTATTTTTCTGCAAAAGCAATCCCTGCCCCCAAAGGAATTTGCCCGCCCACGATTCCGTGTCCGCCGTAGAAATTATGTTCCTTACTGAAGAGGTGCATAGAACCACCCTTGCCTTTCGAGCAGCCAGTGGCCTTTCCATACATTTCAGCCATGATTGAATTAGCACTCACACCCAGAGCCAGCGCGTGAGCATGGTCCCGATACGCCGTAATCATAGAGTCTCCCTTCTGCATAGCTGACACAGCTCCTGCAACGACAGCTTCCTGACCGATATATAAATGGCAAAAACCCCTTATTTTCTGTTGCCCGTATAGCTGACCTGTTTTCTCTTCGAACTTGCGCATAAGCAACATCGACTCAAACCACTTTAGATAAGTATCTTTATTAATTTCTACTGCACTCATTATTTGGGTATAGATTTATTTTACGCTAGCAAATCTAGTTTTTTATTGCAACATTAGGAAGAAAATGATTGTAAATTGAACACTAAGCCTACGAATATGTGGATAACTTTCAGGATTTTGCAACGGGCGTTTGCATAAGGTTGCTAAAATATATATGTTTGCTATCCAAACAATAAGCCTTAAAGGTTTACGTTAGAGTGTAAGTTGCTTTTTACCAAACTTAACCGAACAACATGACAAAAAAGTTCTTCTTGTCTGTAGCATTGTTTTCGTGCACTGTATTTGCCGCAAATGCACAAACAAAAGCTAAACAAACCAGCAAACTGGCAGATCCGGACAACCTGGCTTCTCAATATTTTTCTCAGGTTATGGGTGTGGCAGTGGATGCTACTTCAAACATAAAGCTTTACAAGTTCATATATGAGTGGATAGGAACCCCTTACCGTTTTGGCGGCAATACGGAGAAAGGGATAGACTGTTCGGCTTTCACCAAGGCTATCTACGATAAAGTTTTCAACACAACGATACTCCGGAATTCAAGAGATATTTTCAGCATGGTAGACCCGCTTCCTAAAAGTGAACTAAAGGAAGGCGATCTTGTTTTTTTTAAAATAAAAAGCAGAAGCATCACCCATATCGGGATTTATCTTGGAGACAACCGTTTTGCGCATGCTTCTTCTACAAGGGGTGTCGTTATAAGTAACTTAAACGAGCCTTATTACTCCAGGTATTTCTACAAAGGCGGGCGTATTATAGACGCTGTGCAGTCAGAGCTTATTGAAGAATAGCGGCCTAGGCATACCTAAGCCGCATCTTTAGTGTTCTTAACCAAGCCAATCCCGGAAAAGAAAAAGATCACTCCGATTGCCGCAATCACCACAAGTTCTCTTACCTGAATGGATTGATTAACAAATCCATAACCAGCGTAAATAAGCCCGATGATCCCCAGGATTGTCAGGATCGTCCCAAATGTTCGTTTAACGTTCATAGCATAGATGTTTTCCTACGCTATGCAATTTCTATGCCTTATTTGGATATGCCAGATAGGCGAAGCAGGTCGCCCATAATCTGCATGCTTTCATCAAGCACAAAATCGGAGCTCTCTTCTTTGGTCGCCTTATCCCCCTTTTTTAAAGGAGCAAGCCCACGCGAGACGCGCAACTGATTCGTTCTGGCCAATGCCTTTGCTTCCTGGCTGTCACGTTCGGCTTTGAGTTTCGCCTCGTTTAAACTTACAGACACTTCCGACTGACGCTTCTGTACATCTGCAATATCTTCCTGAAGCATTTTGTACTCAAGAGAATTTTTCATTCGCTCGTTGTGCGCATTTAACAATTCCGCTTTTACCGGCCCCAGGTTTGCCACGGGCTTAAAGTCAGAGGGCTTGATCTCGTCCCATGGCAGGGCAGATTTCTCTGTGTCCTCCCCAATTTTATCCATAGGATAAAGCGACGGAAACTGGATATCCGGGATAACACCTTTATGCTGGGTACTGCTTCCGGTAACCCTGTAAAACTTAGCCATGGTTAAGTTGATTTGCCCAAGCTGAGGCACTTCGCGTCCTGAAGCAGGAGCGTTTTTACCTACCAGCGCAGCGAGTCTTTGCAAAAGAGACGGGTTCACCAGCTGACTCATGTCAATTGAAGATTGAACCGTTCCCTTTCCGAAGGTCTGGGTTCCCATAATGATTCCCCGTCCATAGTCTTGAATAGCACCTGCGAAAATCTCTGAGGCCGAGGCACTAAGGCGGTCCACCATAACACCAAAAGGACCATTCCAGGCCATACCGGCATTGTTGTCTTCGTTCACCTCTACATTTCCTTTCAAATCTCTTACCTGAACAACGGGACCACGGTCTATAAATAACCCGGTTAAATCAATCGCCTCTACCAGCGATCCTCCGCCGTTGGCCCTCAGGTCCATAACGATGGCATCAACCTTATCCAGGTTTTTAAGCGTATCGATTAACAAACGCACGTCGCGGGTTGTACTCTTATAGTTGGGATCGCCTGCTCTTGCAGCCTTGAAATCTGCATAAAAGCCAGGAACTGTTATGACACCCATTTTGTACGACCTGCCGCCCGACTGGATCGTTTCTACCTTTTTCTTCGCCGAAAGCTCTTCCATGACAATTCGCTCGCGCACAAGTTCGATGATGACTGGCTTTGATGACATTTCCTGACCCACCGGGATGATCTTTAATCTTACTTTAGTTCCTTTTGGTCCTTTGATTTTTGCGACAGAGTTTTCAATCCTCCACCCAATAATGTCCTCAAATTCTCCGTTTCCTTGCGCAACAGCTATTATCCTGTCGCCCGCGCTCAACAACTTACTTTTAAAGGCAGGTCCTCCAGGGATAACTTCAGCAATTTTCAGTATCTCGTTTTCCAACTGCAGGCGCGCACCGATCCCTTCAAATGACCTCGCCATATCTTCGTTAAACGCCTGGGCATTCACAGGATTAAAATAGTTGGTATGAGGGTCAACTGCTTCAGTAAATGCGTCCATCACCGTTTGAAAAACATCCTGATTATTAACCTTAGCCGATTGCGATTTGAGGTTTTCATAGCGTTTGGTTAATGTTTCGATGTTCTTGGCCGCATCGGCACTAGCTATCCTGAGGTTCACCAGATCATATTTAACACGTTTGCTCCACAAGGCCTGCTGCTCAGCCGCTGAAGTTGTCCAGGGCATCTTTTCCCGATCAAAAACATAAGTGTCATTTTGAGTAAAATCATACTTAGACTTTGCTTTTGCGAGCGCAAAATTGATAAACTGGCCGTACCGCTTTAAATAAACGTTAAAAATATAAAACGGAGCGGTTAGATCCCCGTTTCGAAAATCATCATCCAACTGGTATCTGAATTTTTCAAAGTCTTTGATATCAGAGGCAAGGAAATAATATCTGTATGGGTCCAGATCTTTGATGTACCGGTCGAGAACAACGGAAGATAACGAATCGTTAACCTTCAGCTTTTTATAATTATAATTTTCTATCAGTGCGACGATCTCCTTGCAGACCAAAGCCTGCTTTTCATCTGGCATGATATTATTTACCCCCTGAACAACCGGCTGCTGCTTTGGCGACGCCTGACATGCAAGCACAGCTGCAGTAAAAATAACCAGAAATACTCTCTTCAACATCTCTTTAAATAAATTAAAATCCATTTTTTATAATCACACTAATATGATACCAATTTTGCAAATAACGAACAATGAGACCGTAATAATACTGTCGCTCTTCTGTAATCTTCGATGTCGATCAACTTTTGCTCCGGTTTGCCTGGATGAGTGCCCTGGCTTGCTTAATCTTTGTCGCGTAACGGCTGTTGTTCGAAGCACGGGCCAGCGCTTCAGCCTGGTTAAGGTCATCAGAAGCCATACGATATTCTCTTTTACGAATCTTGACATTGGCTATGCCGAGCACAGATTCGATATGAGCACCGCTATTGCGTAGCTGCCTCGCTAAAATACCCTGCTGTGTGTAAAACCATAGCGATTGGGTTAATTGTTCGGAAGCCAGATAAATCCTGCCTAACTGCCCGTAAGATTCCATCTGACCCATCTTGCTACCCATTTTCGCATAGTTTTTCAATGCAACGTTTAAGACAACCTGTTCAGCTTCGACATAATGGTTCATCAGATAATGCACATTGCTTAATCTCATTAAAGCCAAACCATAACGTGACAGCTGGTTTGAACTGTTATACTCGAAGGCAGCCTTACTAAACAGGGTTATCGCTTCATCATACCTGCCGGAACGTTCGCTAAGTTCGGCATCGGAAAAATAGGCATTCCCTTCGCTTTCCAGGTTTGACACCACTATATTGACCGCTCCGAAAGCCGGGGATTCTTCTGAAAACTGCTGAGCCGTCTGCGCAACCCCTCCCAATCCAGACATCATTATAAAAATTGCCGCTAACACACTCTTATCCATAATGTAAAGATATAACAAAACTAATTAACAAAACACAGAAGCTTATAAATCTGTTAGACAGCGCCGGAGAACTACAGGATAGAGCAAACATTTGAAATTGTCGGCTTGTTTACACCAAAAAGAATACGCTATGCTTATTTTCATTCATACACCTCCAGACGGCGGAGCCGCATATGCCGAAACGAATATGGCGCGCTTGTTCCCTGAGCCGCTCAACGCACTTACTTCTTGTTTTTTTCTGGCCATCGCGATATACTGGACTATTAAGTTAAGAGGAGAATATAGAAAGCATCGGTTTCTAAGCATTGCATTGGCATTGCTTTATATCGGAGGTGTCGGCGGCACCATCTATCACGGCCTGCGGCAATGGGGATTCTTTATTATGATGGACTGGCTACCCATCCTCTTACTTTGCCTCTCGGCCGGTGTGTACTTTTTAGCGAAAATCGTCAAGTGGAGCCGGGCTTTATGGCTAATCGTTCTTTACGGCGCCCTTCAACTGGTACTCAGAGGATTAATGGCGCAAAACCCTCATCTCTTTATCAACATAAATTATGCGCTCATGGCCATGTTTGTTCTGCTGCCTGTTACGGCTTATTTAAAGCACACCGGCTGGGTACACGGGAAATGGGTAGGGATAGCTTTATTGTCGTTCATCCTGGCGCTTACCTTCCGGATCGCCGATAACTGGCTTCTCCTTGAATCGGGTACACACTTCCTTTGGCATACGTTTGGCGCACTCGCGTCCTTCAGCATGTTCAATTACATCTACCTGCTAAATGCAGAAAAAAGCGAACAGTACCGGTAGCTGTCTTACAGCGGCTGTGGAACACAAGCCTTTCGTTCTTTCAGGTTCATAGAAACAATCTTTTGATTGTCCGTACTTTCCAGATCGAGCGTGCTGTCCGACTTTGATAGTATCTTAAAGCTTCTGATGTATTGTCCGCTGTTATAGCATCCGCTGATTTTCTGTTTGTAGTTCGCTTTGGTATAAACGCCCGCAAGTAATAAGGTGTCGCCCCTGACGACATAAGTTCCTTTGGCATACTCCTGCCAGACCCCACTATTAAAGCAGGAATCGGCATAATAGTTTACTTTGGAATAGGTAGTGAGATCTAAATAGAAGGAATCACAGGTGAAACTAAACTTGTGAAGTGAATAATTCAGCCTTTCACCTGTGACTTTGGCGCTGTCCTGATCCCATTTACCTTGTAAAAAAGCTTCCCCATTGCCCTGTACATCGGGAAGTCTGGTACATGATCCGGTAAGACCGTACAAGGCTACCCCAACAAGCAGGACGCCAGTTCTTGAGACAAACATATTATTTCAAGCTTCCCACCATATCTTCAGGACGAACCCACTCATCGAATTGCTCGCTTGTAAGCAAGCCCAGTTCTAAAGCGGCTTCCTTTAAAGTCTTATTCTCCTTATGCGCTTTCTTTGCAATCTTAGCCGCGTTTTCATAACCTACATGAGGGTTTAAGGATGTCACCAGCATCAATGAATTTTCCAGGTGCTTCTTAAGTTCAGGCAGATTCGGTTCTATGCCTTCCGCACACTTATCGTTGAATGACACGCAGGCATCGCCAATCAGCCTGCCCGACTGCAGCACATTGGCAGCAATAACTGGCTTGAAGACGTTTAATTCAAAATGCCCGTTACTTCCTCCAATGCTTACCGTAACATCATTTCCTAACACTTGTGCACAAACCATCGTCAGAGCCTCTGGTTGGGTCGGATTAACCTTTCCAGGCATAATCGAGGATCCCGGCTCGTTGTCGGGTATAATAATTTCCCCTATACCACAGCGAGGCCCTGAACTCAGCATCCTGATATCGTTGGCAATCTTCATCAGTGAGACTGCGACCCGCTTATACGCTGCAGAGAGTTCTACCATGGCGTCATGCGCCGCAAGAGCCTCAAACTTGTTAGGAGCGGTTACAAACGGCAGACCCGTAAGCGCTGCAATCTTTGCGGCGACCAAGGTATCATAACCCTTCGGGGTATTCAGCCCTGTACCAACAGCCGTGCCGCCCAATGCCAGCTCACGCACCATTTCCAATGCGTTCTTAATTACCCGCAACCCGTTATCGATCTGTTGGACATAACCTGAAAACTCTTGCCCTAACGTCAGGGGAGTGGCATCCATAAAGTGCGTGCGACCGGTCTTTACAATATCCTTGAAACTGGCTGATTTTGCAGAAAGTGTTGCGCGAAGTTTCTCAAGTCCGGGAATTGTAATCTCAACCGCCTGCTTATATGCCGCGATATGCATGGCAGTCGGATAGGTGTCGTTTGAGGACTGTGACTTGTTCACATCATCATTCGGATGCAGAATCTTCTTTTCATCTTCCAGTGAACCTCCCTGAAGCACATGTGCCCGGTATGCAATCACCTCATTTGCATTCATATTGCTTTGTGTACCAGATCCAGTTTGCCAAATTACCAAAGGAAACTGGTCGTCAAGCTTTCCCTCTATAATTTCATCGCAGGCACTTGCTATAGCCTCAGCTTTTTCAGCAGAAAGCACTCCCAAATCCATATTAGCGTATGCCGCTGCTTTTTTCAGGTAGCCAAAGGCATAAATAATCTCCTTCGGCATGGATGCTTCAGGCCCAATCTTAAAATTATTCCTTGATCTCTCAGTTTGTGCACCCCAATATTTATCTGCAGGAACCTGCACTTCACCCATTGTATCACGTTCAATTCTAAAGCTCATTGTTTTCAAGTATTGTTTAAAGGCAAATTTAACTTTTAATGGCATACGTGAATGTAAAGTATTGGATAATGTTCAAAACTCTTTTGCGCTTTCAGGGTTATTTATGCTAATTTTCGGCCCTTTTACACGATCACACCTCAATGAAACACAGATTTTTGCTGGCTTCTATATTATTTGCTACGTTCTCTCTTGTATCCTGCTTAAGCTCAGAGACTAAGGGCGACCCTAAAGTGCGCACTAAAGAGGATGATAAAACAGACAGTCTGCTTCTTGTATACGACAGCAGTAAGGAAGACAAGTACGTTGCCGAATTTATGCAGCGCCTTCATACCAGGTCAGGATTTAACGGCAATGTGCTTGTTGCAAAAAAGGGCAGGATCATTTATCAGAAAGCCCTTGGCTGGGCCGACTACCTTCACCGGGATAGCCTGAAAACAGCATCCGAATTTGAATTAGCCTCAGTGTCGAAACCGTTTACAGGTACAGCCATTATGCAACTAGTGGAGCAGGGCAAACTATCTCTCGACGATGATGTGAAAAAGTTCTACCCCGATTTCCCCTATGACGGGATTACTGTAAGGTTACTGTTAAGCCATCGCAGCGGCATGATGAATTATGTTTATTTCATAGACGAGATATGGCGAAAAGAAAAGAGGGATATGAAAAAAGGTGTGTCTAATCAGGAGGTCATGAAGATCATTGCCGAGCGGAAACCGAACCCGTACGCCAAACCTGATACACGCTTCCATTATAATAACTCTAACTATATGGTTCTGGCAGCGATCGTTGAAAAAGTGACTGGGAAACTATACGCCGATTATATGATGGAACATGTGTTTAAGCCAGCAGGCATGAAAAACACGCATGTCTATTCAACGACTGTATACCCGAAAATACCGGTCGATGTCGTTGGCCACGACCGCAACTCATGGCGTTATTCAGTTGCCCAGAATTTTTTGGATGGCCCCGTAGGTGATAAAGGTATCTACAGTACAATTCATGATCTTTTGCTTTTCGACCATGCGCTCAGGAAGGGACGCCTGCTTAAAAAGGTCACCCTCGATTCGGCCTACAAAGGGCGAAACAAGCCGGTTAACGGTCACTTTAACTATGGCTACGGCTGGAGAATATTTGATGGAGAAGGCAACAGAAAGGTTGTGTACCATACGGGCTGGTGGCACGGCTTCCGCCACATTTATGTTCGCGACATCGACAAAGATATTGTGATCATTTTACTTGGCAATAAAGTAAATGGCAGTTTGCTTCATCTGGACGACCTGTACAAGCATCTCGGTGTGCCAGTCATCCGTAAGGGCGCATATAGCGGTGCTGGATCTGCGCCGGGAAGTGACGAAGACTGATCATGAAATTTTATTAAATCCGATCCCGGGATTTTTACGCTGAAGATAGGTTTTTAGCACGCCATTATCAGGATTCTCCAGCATAGGATCAGACTCCAATATCCGGGCAACCGTCGATCGCGCCTGTGTAAGGAGTGCCTGATCTGTAGTCAGGTCGGCAAGTTTAAGATTGAGCACCCCACTTTGCTGAGTACCAGACAAGTCACCCGGTCCACGTAGCTGCAGGTCAATTTCGGATATCTCGAACCCGTTATTGGTTTTCACCATGGTCTCGAGCCGAAGTTTGGCCTCTGCGCTCAACTTGTTACCAGACATCAGGATACAATATGACTGATCCGCGCCCCTTCCCACACGTCCCCGAAGCTGATGCAGTTGCGAAAGACCAAAGCGCTCGGCGTTTTCAATAACCATCACCGAAGCGTTAGGGACGTTAACACCAACCTCAATTACCGTAGTAGCAACCATAATCTGACTTTTACCGTCGATGAACTGCTGCATTTCAAACTGCTTATCAGCATTGCTCATCTTGCCGTGCACAATGCTGATTTGATAGTCAGGCCGGGGAAACTGATAACTCAATTGCTCAATGCCTGCTTCCAGATGCAGCAAATCAAGTTTTTCGCTCTCCTTTATCAAGGGGTAAACGATGTACACCTGCCTACCCTTAGCTATCTCCTGCCTCAAAAAACCAAACATCCTTAACCGCTGTCCCTCAAAAAAGTGCCTGGTATCAATCGGCTTCCTTCCTTTCGGCAGTTCGTCTATGACGGAGACGTCCAGATCACCATACAAGGTCATGGCGAGTGTGCGCGGGATCGGTGTAGCTGTCATAACAAGTATATGGGGTGGAATGGAACTCTTCCTCCATAACCTGGCGCGCTGCTCCACACCGAACCGGTGCTGCTCGTCTATGACGACGAGACCAAGATTGTTAAACACTACCCGATCTTCAATGAGTGCATGCGTCCCGACCAATATATCGATCTCTCCTGATTCCAAAGCTTTATGTAAGGCTGCACGCTCCTTTTTGGCCGTACTTCCGGTCAGAATTGCCACGTTTACAATCCTTTCTTTCAATAGGCTTTGGATCGACTCGAAATGCTGTCGTGCCAGGATCTCAGTTGGCGCCATCATACAAGCCTGGAAACCATTATCAGCTGCTAGAAGCATGCTGATTAAAGCGACCGCGGTTTTACCGCTACCAACATCTCCCTGGACAAGCCTGTTCATTTGACGCGCCATTTGCGTATCATGCCTGATCTCCCTGATAACCCTTTTCTGCGCTGCAGTCAGTTCAAACGGGAGGAGCTCGTGGTAAAACGTATTGACTTTGCTGCCAACACGACCAAACGGATGGCCAAGAAAGCGAAGTTCCCGATCCTTCTTCGCATACAGCATCTGAAGTTGGATGAAAAATAACTCTTCAAATTTCAGTCGCCGCAATGCCGACTGAAGCATATCCTGAGTTTTGGGAAAATGGACGTTGAGTATCGCCGTATTCCTCGACACCAAGCCTTCCTGCCTCAACACGTAAGTTGGAATAGTCTCTCTCAGTTCGGAAAAACATTGCTCCAAAAGCTGCATCTGTAACTTCTGGATGCCCTTGCTGTCGAGCATAAATTTCTTTAGTTTTTCCGTAGAAGAATAGACAGGCTGCAAACTCAGATTACCCACCGCATCCTGTCTTCTGGGATAAGTCTCCATTTCGGGATGGGCAATACTGTACATATTGTTAAAAAGCGTCGGTTTGCCGAAAGCAATATAAACCTTCCCTACCGAAACCTGTTCGTCTACCCATTTTAAGCTTTGGAACCATACCAGTTCCATAGCGCCTGTCTCATCCCCGAACCGTACAACGATGCGCTTCTTACTTTTTTCGCCAATCAATTCCTTGCGGACTACCCTACCCACAATCTGCACGAAAGGCAGATCAGCGTTGAGTTCAGCCACTTTAATAAATCGCGTGCGGTCGATATAACGGAACGGATAGTACTCGAGCAGATGCGAGTAACTAAATATATTAAGCTCCTTCTGCAGGAGTTCAGCCCGCTTTGGGCCCACACCCTTAAGAAACTCAATCTGTGTATCTAGAATAGACGGGTACAAGGTATCAGATTATTTCACTTTAAAGGTAAAAATATCTTTAATTATGTTCCAATTAAACAAGAATACGGCAAACAAAAGCAGACTATAGGCGAAAAATTGGTGATGATCAACCCCTTCACCGAAATAGAGGATAGCGACGGCAAAAGCAATGATCGGGTTTATATATATCATGATACCCAGAGTCGACGATGATATTCCGATCAACGCGTACAGGCTAAGAAACAATGGAATGATGGTAAATAGAGCCGCGATGACGATAATGTTCGTCCAGAACAAAAGTGTCTCAGGGAGTTCATGGTGACCCGAGAAATAGAAAGGGAGCAGGATAACCACAGCCAGCGAGATCTGTACTGCCAGAACATTCAGTTTGTCGAGGTGCTGCATTTTACGCTGTATGATCAGGTAAAAAGCATATAATGCAGCAATAATGACCGACCAGGTCACCTCAACAAGAGAACCAGTAGCCAGAAGCATAATGCTCAAAAGCGCCAGACCAAGCGCAATAAATTTTGTTACAGACAACTGTTCCTTTAAGATTACAAATCCTCCAAAAGCCGTAATAAGCGGACAAACCATATATGCAAAAGCACCAGATTTCAGGCTTACATTGTTGATCGCATAGATAAAAGTATACCAGTTGCTCACTAGCAAAACTGTTGAAAGCAGAATCTGCCAGAATATAAGCCTGCGCTGCCTGAAACTTGACGAACGCAGATACAGTTTGTCCGCCTCCAACTTCCTTCTCCTGAACAAGAGAATAGCACCCCAGATCAGAATGACTGACGTGAATATGCGATAATAAAGTATTTCCTCTGCAGGATATGCCTTAAGATTCCTAAGCGGGATAGAGAAGAAACCCCAGATAACAGCGGAAAGTATTCCCGCAGCAACATAACGTGAAGCCGCACTCAAGACTATGCTCTAAAAGCAACCACGGAAATCTCCACATTTACGCCCTTAGGCAATCCTTTCACGGCAACTGTTTCTCTTGTCGGGAATTCGGAAGTGAAATAAGAACCGTAAATTTCATTCACCTCTGCAAACAGACTCATGTCAGAAAGGAAGATGGTTGTTTTTACCACATCCTCTAATCCGTAGCCAGCTTCAAGCAGGACAGCCTTGATATTGCGCATCACCTGATGGGTTTCACTATCGATACTTCCCAAACTTAATTCATTACTCTCCGGATTTATAGCGATTTGTCCGGATAAGAATAGAAAGCCTCCCGCGGCCACAGCCTGATTATACGGACCGATAGGTGCTGGTGCATTTGTAGTATTTATTGTTCTTTTCATTTTTTGTGGGTAATAAAGTTCATATATATAAAAAGAGGGCCTCTATTGAAGCCCTCTTTTCTATTGATAATTAGAAAATTAATTTCTAACAGTCTCAACACGACGGTTTTGGATACGACCTTCTTCAGTATCGTTAGAAGCAACAGGGTTAGCTTCACCAAATCCTTTAGTAGTAACCTGGCTAGCGCTTACGCCTGAGTTAACCAGGTAAGTTTTAACAGAATTTGCTCTGTCTTTAGATAACTTCAGGTTGTATGCGGCAGTACCTTCGCTAGAAGCGTAACCGTTTGCAGTTACTTTACCACCGCTTTCACGCAAAACTGAAGACAGTTTATCTAATACTGGGTAAGCTTCTGTTTTAAGAACTGAAGAGTTGAACTCGAACTGGATTGTTTCGAAACCAGTAGCAGTACCTACTGCAGCAGTAGTTGGAGCTGGAAGCGGACATCCTGAACCGTCAACAGCTGTACCAGCAGGAGTACCAGGGCACTTGTCAAACTGATCAGAAACACCATCACCATCAGAATCTTTCTTAAGATCTTCCACAGAACGCTCTACGTTAGCCACACGGTTTTTCAACGCCTCAACTTCCTGACGTAGTGATGGATCTTTCAATTCATCATACATTAAAGCAACTGGGTTTACCCAATCCAGGTTTGGCTTCGAGCTTGAACCCAAAGAGAACTCAAGACCAGCATATCCGTAAGAGAACTTGTCTTTAGAAGTAGCTTTCGCGTAAAGTCCGTCAAAGTTATCACCATCAATAAAGTGCATAGTGTAACCTAAGTTAAACGAAACACGCTCAGAAACTTTGAACTTGATACCAGCGCCTACAGGAATGTAAGCTTCTTTGATATAGTCGTTGTCTCCGTCTTCACCGAAAACACCACCGTTTGCAGTCAGGTCAACACCATTCAGCATTGGGTTATAAGCAACTAAACCGTAACCAGCAGTAACGAAGAAGTTTACAGAGTTTTCTCTACGGAGGAAATCGATGGTTGCTACGTTAACAACACCTCTGATGTCAGCTGCATAGCCTAACTCAGTAGTGAAGTTTCTGTTTCCGTTAACAGCGATTTCGTTTCCGTCATTGTCCTCATTGTGACCACTTACTTTTCCACGGAACAAGTTACCTTCGATAGCGAAAGAATGACCTAATTGCTTTCTTAAAGAGATACCATAACCTAATTCAGCATCCCAGTTGGTGAAATCGTTAGATCCACCTACAGCAACGAATGGAGACAAAACGCCTGCATTGATACCGAAAGACCATGTTCTGTACTGACCTCTTCCGCCAAATACCTTGGCTGAAGAAGAAGAACTTGTAGTAGTAGCTTCCTGAGCGCTAGCAAGAGAAGTAACTCCCACTAAAGCCGCGAAGGAAACCGCCAAGCTCTTTTTTAAAGTAGAATAATTCATAATTTTCTTTTTTAAGGTTAAACAAATTTTTAATTGTATAATTTTTTTGTGTAGCAAAATTAAACAAATTTTTAATTTCCCAAACACTTATACAAACTCCGTTCCAAAGTCAGAATCCGTCTAATTTTTCTTTCGTTTAGACATCTTATTTGTTGGTCAGACCGTCGTGCAAGTCCATTTTTAGCATCACTAGTCCTGTTTTTAAGACATCTGACCCGAATTGTACTGGTCAACAAACCGATATAAATTAAACCCAGGATATCGAAGACCTGCGCTGATCTCGGCGTACAACCGGTCTCTGTCAACATTTCTCATTCTATGGTGCTGAATGATTTTAAAGGCTTTCTCTGCCAGCAGGAAAACACGGCGGTCCTGGTCGAAAGCAGGGGCAGTATTTAACCAGTCCATTAACTCGTCGACACCTTCGCCTTTGTCTGCAACCGTTTTAAACACGGGAACATGGTGTTGTACTGAAGACACAAACTTTTTCAATCTGGCCGTATAAGCATCCCCGTAGTCCCTGTCGGCCTTATTTACGACAAGCGCTTGCGCTATTTCCATAATCCCAGATTTAATGTGCTGGATCTCGTCTCCGGATTCTGGAACCAGCACGAGGATCACTGTGTCAGCGATACCCGCAACTTCGATCTCTGATTGTCCGACACCAACAGTTTCAACAAGCACTGCGTCAAAGCCAGCGGCTTTGAAAACATCCGTCATCTCTATCGTTTTGGCAGAAATACCTCCCAACGCACCCCTTGTCGCCAGCGATCTGATAAACACGTTCGGATCATTAAAATGCCCGGACATTCTGATCCTGTCTCCAAGCAAGGAACCGAAATTAAACGGCGAAGTAGGATCGACAGCCAGTATGCCCACTCGCTTACCTTCAGCGGAAAGCCTGCCGGCAACGGCACTGACCAAGGTCGACTTCCCCGCTCCAGGGGGACCGGTAAATCCAATCACTGGTACCGAGCTTGCTTCCAGCCCCTTCAGAATATCCATAGCTGGTTCTATATCATTCTCAACCAATGTAAGCACTCTGGCGAGCGCCTTGAAATCGCCCGATTTCAATTCCGCCACCAATTGCGTAAATGAATGCATTATAATATATATATCTTTGTACAAAGAAAGACAATATGTAATTAATCGGTGAATGAATTTCAGCATATCTGTAGTTATCCCTAATTATAACGGAAAAAGTCTCCTGGCCGAAATATTGCCAGACTTGTTTCACTGTCTTTCCACTACAACAGCGCCTTATGAAGTGATCATCGTCGACGACCGTTCAAACGACGAGTCCGTCGAGTTTATCCAACAGACCTACCCTGAAATAATTGTTATTAGAAACGAGGAAAACCTCGGATTCTCAGGAACGGTAAACAAGGGTATCTACGCTGCGAAGATGGATCTTGTCCTGATTTTAAACAATGATGTTAAACTCATTGCGCCATATTTTGAACCACAACTGCGTTTTTTCCAGGATCCGAAAACCTTCGGCATCAACGCAACTGTCCTAAACTGGAACAGCGATATCCTTCAGGGAGGAGGCAAACTCATCAACCGTCACCTATTCAAAATTAAAGCCAACCAAAACTATTATGTTAAGGCAGACCAAGCCCTGAAAAACGAGCCATTACTTACCATGTTTCTATCGGGAACAAATGCATTGATAGACAGGAAAAAATTACTTGACCTCGGTGGCTATGACGAATTGCTCAGCCCCTTTTATGTGGAAGACGTGGAGCTCTCGCTTAGAGCACTTCGTATGGGTTGGAAGATGTACTACGTTCCGGGGGCAGCATGCATGCATCAGGTCTCAACTACGATCAAAAAACACAGCAAAAAGCGAAAAATAAAATTACTCACGCTTCGCAACAAATTTTACGTGCATTACATCCACCTTCAAGGGCTTAGCCTCACCATGTGGTGGATACAAACAGTTGTGGAAGTTCTTTTGCGCACGCTCGCCTTAAATCTGATCTATTGGCGTGCATTAGTTCTCATAATCCGAAATTTAAAAAAAGCAAGTGCATCAAAGCAACGGTTCCAGGAGATGCTCAAATATTCGGAGCCCAAAAATCAAGGTCTTTTCTCCGCGCTGAAAATTTACAGGCAAGAACTTTTAAAAAAACTGAACTGAGATGCAGATTTCGGCCGTCGTGATTACAAAAAATGCAGAGCACACTATTGGGCGCTGTCTTGAAAGCGCTCGTGAGGTGGCAGACGAAGTCATAGTCATCGACTCGGGCAGTACGGATCGCACTGTCGAAATCGCGTCTTCCTACCGCTGCAAAGTCATATCCACTGCTTGGCTTGGGTACGGCCCCACCAAGAACATCGGCCATAAAGAAGCTCAATCTCCTTTCATACTGTCGATGGATTCCGATGAAGAGCTGTCCCATGATCTCATAGAAGAAATTAAGACCATTAAATCCAGCTTAACTGGAGCTTACAGATTCCGCCGGCTGAACAATTATTGCGGACAGTGGATAAGATATGGTATCTGGAATCCCGACAAAAAGATTCGCCTGTTCCCGCGGCATGTCAGATGGAACGAGGCCGCAGTCCATGAACAACTGACCTTGTCAGGGCTTACTGTAGAGGACTTAAAAGGAAAGCTACTTCATTATGCCTATAGCACAAGAAGTGAACTTGCTGCCAAAACCAGAGCATATGCTGTACTCGGATCGGCAGACCAGCTAAAGCGAACTTCTATAGTACTATTTTTCAAGATGGTATTCTCTCCAGCAAGCATCTTTGTCCGGTCCTACTTTATCAAGCTTGGATTTCTGGATGGCGTAGCCGGCTTGATTATTAGCAGCTTTGCGGCCTTAGGCACCTTTCTGAAATACAAAATGGCATTGTCAAAAAAAAGGAGCCGGCTATGATATACCTTTCCGGATACGGTCAAATGTGCAACAACATCTTACAGTTTGGACATTACTATGCATTTGCACGCGAGAATAACCTCAAAATCATCGGACTAAGGTTTTGTTACAAATATCCTTATTTCAATATCAACAACGAACGTGGGTATAACTGGATCACCTATTTATCAGCAAAATATGGCGCAAAATTAGGTGTAATACCCTGCATCGAACTTAACGAACCTGAAGAAGATCAATCGCAAAAAACTGAACTGCTAAAAACCAGCAAACCCATCCTGGTCAACGGCTGGTATTTTCGCAAGTATGAGCTGTTTCTGAAATACCGGACGGAAATCAAAAAACTTTTTGAATTTAACACCAGGACTCGCAATGCCGTGGAACAATTTATGGCATCGCATCCGGCAAACAAACCGTGTATTGGCCTTCATATCAGACGGGGCGATTACGCTACCTGGCACGATGGCAAATACTTTTTTTCTGACGAAGATTATGCGGAGATCATATCAGGCTTTCTTCAGGAGTCTGGGATGGATGACGTAAGTATTTATATCGTCAGTAATCACAAGGTTGATGTCGACGTTTTCCAAGGGATAACAAAACAGCGATGCTATACACTAAACGGAAATCCTGGAGAAGACCTCTGTCTGCTTTCAAAATGTGAGTATATTATAGGCCCACCAAGTACCTTTTCCCTCGTCGCATCTTTCTATTCAAATGCAGATTTGTACTGGATTTTTGATAAGCACAAGCCCTTAGCGAAGAAAGACTTCAGGAAGTTTGATTACTGGTTCAGGAACATCATCTAATAACTTTGAGAAACCTGCTACGATCTGTACTATATTTGAACCGTTAACTTAAGCATTTGGATGAGCTCTGCAGCAAACATTTCGAGGGTCATTGGGCCAATTCAATATAGTTTTGAGTTCTCGGTATGTACCTTTGTTACACGCCAGGAAGAGTATGAAGCTATGCTTAGTTCCTTTTTGGCTGCCGGATTTACGGACAATACAGAATTCATGCATGTCGACAATCGGAATGGCTGTACGTTTGACGCCTATGCGGGTATAAACCGGTTCCTTCGGGAAGCCCGTGGTAAATACATTATCATTTGCCACCAGGATATACTGATCGAAGGTGATAAGATCGGGAAACTTCGTCACTTACTGAAAGAGCTCGACGAACTCGACCCCGCCTGGGGGATATGCGGAAACGCCGGCGCAGCTGCGCCAAATCATGTGGTGTACCATATTACCTATACAGATGGCAGCCTTGTGTCAAAAGGCAAATTACCTTTGAAAGTAAGATCGCTCGATGAGAATTTCCTGCTCCTCAAAAACGGAATCCCATTAAATGTATCCGGCAACCTTTCAGGCTTTCACATGTATGGCACTGATCTGTGTCTGCATGCCGAGATGAACGGTTATAGTGCATATGTGATCCCCTTTAACCTTACACACAAAAGCCGCGGCATCCGTGACGAGGATTTCTACAGGATACGCGGAAAACTGGTAAAAAAATATAACCAGTTTTTCCAAAGCCGGTGGATACAGACGAATACGACAGTATTCCATCTGTCAGGATCTATTATGCGTCCACTACTAAATAATCCGCTAAGTCTTTTCTTATCGAAGATCGTGAACGGCGCGAAAAAAAGGATGATAAAATGAAAAATGAACTCATTTCTATTGCCCTGTGCACTTATAATGGTGAAAAGCATATCGAGGCTCAACTGGACACCCTTCTCGCACAGGACTATCCTAATTTCGAAGTGGTGATTGTAGACGACTGTTCTGCCGACAGCACGTATGACATTCTGGAGTCTTACCGCGACCGAAACAAGCGAATCCGTTTATATCGGAATGAAAACAATATTGGCTTTAACCGAAACTTTGAGAAGGCGCTTGGGCTTTGTGAGGGAACCTACATTGCCATTGCAGACCAGGACGACGTATGGGATCTGCAGAAACTTTCAAAACTCTACGCAGCTATCGGTTCTTCGTTGCTGATCTATCACGACTCGGCTGTTATCGAAGAAGATCGGCTCACAGGAAAGAGATTGTCAGACGGACATCGCTTTGTTAGCGGACATTGCGAACAATATCTCCTTTACAACAATTGTGTTTCGGGCCATGCGAGCTTATTCCATTGTTCACTTAAGGCATATGTATTGCCATTTCCGAAAGAAACATACTATGACTGGTGGATGGCTTACACCGCCGCCTCTTTAGGCAGAATCAAGTTCATAACAGAGCCTTTGGTGAGCCATCGCAGGCATGCCTCCAATACAACATCTTCTGACACACGTACGACCGAACGTACACGACGCATCAATACACTTAAGCTGTTTAAAAACCATGCTGTTACTCCCCGCGCGACAGGCAAGCTGATCGACCAGCTCCTAGACGGATATGCAGTACTAGAGCGGCAGCCGTTTTCGCGCACACTTTTGGTAACGTTGCTTCGACATAGAAGCAAACTTTTCTTTGTCAGAAAACGGTCGGCTTTCACCTTATTCAAATTTATCCTTAATGAATGCCTTGCCAACTCTGGCCGGTTCAATAGAAAACGTTAATGAGAGACTTTATAGCAACAATTTTCAATATACTATCCTCAAAGCGGAAGCAGCCGCTGGCTCAAGCAAAGTCAAAGAGCTTGCTGATTGTTGACGACACGCTGCCGCTCTATGATCAGTCGTCCGGATCAAGACGGCTGTTTGAACTGATTAAGATCTTCCTGAAGATGGATCTTAATGTCATATTCATTGCAGACGACGGCATGCGAAAAGAACCCTATTATTCACAACTCCAATCAATGGGGGTAGAGGTAATATGTGAGGACCGTGCCGTCGCGCAACGATTGTTGAATAAAAACCTTAACCTGATTCATTACGCCTGGTTGTCCAGACCGGCGCTAAACAGCCGGTTTCAACCTCGATTAAATAAGCATACAAAGAAAATCTTTGATACTGTCGACCTCCATTATGTACGGATGTTACGACAGGCGGAAGAAACACAAAATCCCAGGTTAAGGAAAAAAGCACTTGAAACAAAAAAAAGGGAGTTGCACCTCGCCCGTCGAAGCGACATCACAGTTACGGTTACCCAGGTTGAAAAAGAACTGCTGATAAATGAGCAAATCAAGAATGTCTGGGTCGTACCCAACGTCCATTCGCGGGCGGTTGGGGATGTCTCGCCTTTCCTGTCTCGAAAAGGGATTCTCTTTATAGGAGGATACAAACACGAACCGAATATTGACGCTGCGCTCTGGTTGGTAAACGAAATTATGCCGGATGTTTGGAAGGAAGATCCCGATGTCGAATTAACCCTGCTCGGAAGCGACCCTACAAATGAAATTCTAAATTTACGATCCGGGCAGGTCCATGTACCGGGTTATGTAAAAGACGTTTCCGAATATTTTATAAATCACCGGGTTTTTGTGGCACCGCTACGTTATGGGGCCGGAATGAAAGGCAAACTTGGGCAGAGCTTTGAATACGCCTTACCCATTGTATCTACCCAGGTCGGTGTTGAAGGAATGGGTCTAGTCGACGGGAAACATGTCCTGATTGCCGACACAGCTAAATCTTTTGCCAATCAAGTAATGAGGCTCTACAACGACGCTCAGCTTTGGGCCAGGCTTAGCAGCAACTCGTCAGAAGCCATATCAGAATATAATCCTGAAGCCATCGGGAAAACTATAAAAGAGCTTATTGCACATTTGGACGACCAGAACTTTTCATAACATGACGAGCAAAATATCCATCATAACGGTGAACCTGAACAACGCTTACGGCTTGGAGAAAACAATCAGAAGTGTGACTGAGCAGACATTTCGTGACTTTGAGTTCCTGGTCATTGATGGCGCCAGTACAGATGACAGTAGAGATATCTTAGGTAAATACAAAGATAAAATAGACGTCCTGATCAGCGAGCCCGACACAGGCATCTACAACGCGATGAATAAAGGCATTAGAAAGGCTTCGGGCGACTATCTGCTGTTTCTTAACAGTGGAGATTATCTTCATGACAAAATGGTTTTGCAGAGTGTCGCGTTATCTATTGCGGGCAGCAAGGACATATACTACGGCAATATAATCTATGAAGAGCCTGGAAAACAACAACTCAGGACCTTTCCCCCCTTATTATCGTTTTCGTTTTTTATTGAACACAACATATCACACCAGGCAAGCTTTATCAAACGGGAATTATTTCAAAAATTCTTCCTCTACAATGAAAATTTCCGAATAGTGTCAGACTGGGAATTCTTCATCTATACCATATGTAAGGAAAATGTTTCATATCAACATTTAGACATGATCATTACAAATTACGATGCGACGGGCATCTCTTCCGAGATAAATAATCACGTATCCATGCACGGCGAACGCAACCTGGTCCTGAAACGACATTTTCCTGCCTTTTATGAGGACCGCGAAACCCTTACAGTATTAAGATCGAGGCGTGGTCGTCAATTCTTAAGAATCCGGAAGCATAAAGTCGCATGGTCATTGCTAAAAAGTATGATGAGTATAATCACTGTTTTTCTTCCAAAGGAGAAATAAGCATTGTCATCTTTTATCCAATTTTCGGTCAAGTTCCACGGTTAAACCCTAACTATACTTAACTTAGCGTTTTATACCCGTTTAATGAAGATATATTTCAGACTTCTCTCCTTTGCAAAGCCAATTGAAAAATTTGCGATCCCTTATATCATTGCTACACTTATTGCCATATTTTTCAACACCGCGCTGTTCACCCTTATCGGACCTTTGCTTGAGACGCTGTTTACAGGAAGTTCCTCCACTACACGAAATATAGACACCTCCGATGCATTT
This sequence comes from Pedobacter deserti, assembly GCF_024436415.1. GTDB lineage: Bacteria > Bacteroidota > Bacteroidia > Sphingobacteriales > Sphingobacteriaceae > Pedobacter > Pedobacter faecalis. Next base: position 460,185 of record NZ_JAFMZQ010000001.1, read on the forward strand.
TTTGACCCTGTCGGCAAATACAACGAGTATGTCAATTACATGATCCAGACAGAGGGAAAGATCTATACTTTGAAGATTGTCTGCATCACTATTGTTGTCGTTGTTATTCTCGCCAATCTCTTTCGCTATCTCTCTCAGCGTTATATGGAAGATTTGAGGGTGCATACATTGTTAAACCTCCGCCGGACCGTATTTAATAATGTCATGGACCTCAATGTTGGGTTCTTTAACAATGAGCGAAAAGGAGACATTATATCAAAAGTCGCTTCAGACGTGCAGATCGTTCAGTTTACCGTTACAAATACGCTTCAGGTAGTCTTTAAAGAACCCGCGCAATTGCTTTTCTATATTGCTATCCTGTTGTCTATTTCGGTTAAACTCACCCTCTTCTCACTTTTGGTAATCCCGGTTGCGGGACTAATCATAAGTAAGATCGTTAAACGCCTTAAGCAACAAACAAATCAGTCTCACGAATCATTCGCCAAGATGCTGGGCTTCCTTGACGAAGCGCTGAGCGGAATCAAGATCGTAAAAGCCTTCAACGCTACCGGGCGAACAAAGGAACGCTTCAACGAGGAAAACAAGTTCTATTCTTATTTGAACCGGAAAATTGCAAGGCGCCAGCAATTGGCTTCGCCTGTATCTCAAACGCTCGGTGTAATTGTTGTTGCAGGAATTGTCCTTTATGGAGGCATGCTTATTTTGAATGGTCAGGGTGATCTTACACCGGCCAAATTTCTGGTATATATTGCTACTTTTTCGCAGGTAATGCAGCCTGTTAAGGCAATAAGTGATTCATTCAGCGGAATTCATTCCGGAATTACTGCAGGTGAGCGCGTACTTGCGCTCATAGACACTAAACCGGCTTTTAGCGACAAACCGGGGGCGAGGCAAGTCGAGACATTCGATAAAGCACTTAGACTTGAACACGTGACCTTCGGTTATGGGGACAAGATTGTGCTTGATGACATCAGCCTTGAAATCAGGAAAGGTCAAACAGTAGCCTTAGTAGGGCCCTCAGGAGGGGGAAAAAGCACCCTTATGGATTTGATACCTCGTTTCCACGAACCCATTTCCGGAACGCTCTACCTCGATGACCAGCCTTACGGCGACCTGAATACCGAAAGCATCCGTGCACAGATGGGCATTGTAAATCAGGACTCCTTCCTGTTTAATGACTCAATCTACAACAACATTGCTTACGGTAAGCCGGGGGCAACAGAGCAAGAGGTCGTCCGCGCAGCCGAAATCGCGAATGCACACGAGTTCATTCTGAACACCGAGGAAGGATATCACACCAATGTGGGCGACCGCGGCAATAAATTATCAGGAGGCCAAAGGCAACGAATCTGCATAGCCAGGGCAGTACTTGCCAATCCTCCTATCATGCTGCTTGATGAGGCGACCTCAGCGCTCGATACAGAGTCCGAAAGACTTGTACAAGACGCCTTAAATAACCTGATGAAAAACCGCACATGCGTGATCATCGCCCACAGGTTAAGTACCATTCAGCACGCAGATAAGATTGCAGTTATCGAGAAAGGGAAGATAGTAGAAGCCGGCAATCATACTGAACTACTTGCTCAAAACGGCCTCTATAAACGTCTGATTTCCATGCAGGCGTTTAATGATTAGAGGATAATAAAATAATATGGACGATCAGTCAACACACCTTCTAATTGATCACCAGATCTTCTCCCTGCAAAGTTCGTACGGAGGAATTTCACGGTATTTTGCAAATATAATCTCTCAGTCAGAAGCACAAAAGCACCTCCGCGTTTCGCTTGGCGTTTTATACAGCACAAACTATTACTTGCAATCACTGCTAACCCCCCGGCAAAAAACCGTTGGCAAAATGCTGTTAAAGAAACAAAGAAAGATTTACAAATGGAACCAAAAATATAGTGTGCATCTCTTGAAAAAAGAGTCTTACAATATCTTTCATCCGACCTATTACGATCCCTATTTCATACCATACTGCAAGAGCGGTTTTATTCTGACTGTCCACGACATGATACATGAGCGTTATCCTGCTTTCTTTGATCGAACAGACCCTACCGCTGCGCATAAAAGACAATGTATTGAGGAAGCATCGCATATTATCGCTATATCTGATACAACAAAAAAAGACCTCATAGACATCCTGGGAGTACAGCCTGACTGTATTTCGGTTATCCATCACGGCTACAAAAGCTTGTCCGAATCTACACATTCAGAACCAGATCGTTTCAGGGAATACCTTCTCTTCGTGGGCGACAGGGGTGGATACAAGAACTTTATAGCGTTCGTTACAGCGGTGGCCCCGATCTTGTCCGAAACACAAGATTTACATTTGGTCTGTGCTGGCGGAGGAGAACTGCAAACTGCCGAAATAGAGCTTCTGCGCCGATTAAAAATATCTAACAAGGTCATTCAGATCAATGCACACGACGGGGAGTTAAGGGGTCTATATGAGAATGCACTTTGCTTCGTATTTCCCTCCTTATATGAAGGATTTGGCTTCCCAATTTTGGAGGCTTTTGACTGCAACTGCCCCGTATTGGCGAGCGATACCCCTTGTTTCAGAGAAATCGGCGAGGGTGCGGTTCGCTATTTTGACCCGACTTGTCCTCAAAGCATCTATTCCGAAGTTAAGGCGGCATTGTACAACTCATCACTGCGGGCTAACTTAAATGCTGCCGGAGCAATCCAGCTAGAAAAATTCTCTATCGCAGAATCACTTGAAAAAACCATAGATGTTTACAAAAAGTTCCAGAAATGACCAAAGCGTATCAGGTTAAGTCGCCCATCCTTTTTTTGGTGTTTAACAGGCCGGAAGTAACAAAATTAGTGTTCGATGAGATCAGAAAGGCGCAGCCTTCGCGCCTGTACATAGCCGCGGACGGCCCCAGAGGCAATCGTCCAGACGAAACAGACTTATGCAAAAAAGTTCTTGAAATCGTCGATCAGATAACCTGGCCTTGTACCGTTCAGCGCCTTGTCAGGACGGAGAACCTGGGCTGCCGCGACGCAGTTTCCGGAGCGATTGACTGGTTCTTTTCAAACGAACCGGAGGGCATTATTCTTGAAGACGATTGCTTGCCCGAACCGGACTTTTTTCGCTATTGTGATTACATGCTGGAACATTTCCGGGATGACACGCGCTTCAGGCATGTAGCCGGTTGTAATCTGCAACTCGGGAAAATATGGAACACTGCCAGCGTATATTATTCCAACCAGACAAACGTTTGGGGATGGGCAAGTTGGGCGCGTGTGTGGAAAGATTACGACAAATATTTAAGCCGATACGAAGCATCGGAAGTAGAGGATCAATTCGCCAAAATATTCAGTGATCGTTTTGCTATTGAGTTCTGGGTGCAAATCTTCAAAGACTTAAAATCCGGCAAGATAGATACCTGGGATTATCAGCTTACCATCATTAATTTCTTTAATAACGGGCTGTCGGTGATTCCAAATGTGAGTCTCATTAAGAACATTGGATTTGGCAAAGGGGCAACACACACATTAGATGAGGCGAACGCGTACAGCCAGATCGAAACGGGGACTCTTGGACAAATCACGCTCCCCAAGTATGTGCTTCCGCAAAAAGATGCAGACTTTGCCGTTACTTTCAGAGAACTCAATCTGAAAGAAAAATGGCGGGTATATAATAAGCCCAAAAATAGAATCCGTCGTTTCCTAAAACTTTAGGCAAGCTTTACCGAAATACCATTCTCCGGATAATCCAGGTTACAAGAGAAGGCACCGGCCTTTTTAAGGCAAGGTACTCGCCGCTAACAGACGCTATATATATAATGAACTTGAAAACTCTCGTTGGCTTGTTATTAAGTAGCAAGCCCAGATACTTCTTCAGTGCCCTTCTCGAGAATTTTGATTTGGATATTGATGCGCCTAATATGGCGTCCCTTTGCTCGGGAAAAACTTCCAGAATAGTTATAGCGCCCCCTAAGTAAACAGCATATAATAATCGCTTAATATATTCGAAGTTAGCACGTTTCGAGGGAATAATATGCGTCAACTTCAAGCCGGGGGAGATGCCTGCTGCTGCTCCGCTTTTTAGGACAAACAAAATAATCTGAACGTCACCACCACTACTCAGCGCATCGCCTGTTCTATCCGGAAGCGTGAACTCTCCATTTTTGGTCCGGCGCGCAAATTCTTTCAGATAGGATGTTCGTACACACATCCCCGTGCCAAAAGGATAACATGCTTGCCATGACCTGATATTAGCATATTCAACATGAGTGCTGCGCCTCTCCTGAAATACCGACCTGGCAAACGCTTCAATGCCTGGTTGAATGCCATCGATGAAATCAACGTCAATGTTTCCGGGTCCCCATGCTACTACATGGCTGTGCCGTTCGATCAATACCAATAGCTCCTGGAGATAATGGCTCTCCGGCTCATTATCGTCATCAAAAAAAACAACATGCCTTCCTGCCGCAGCGTTAATACCCGCCATCCTAGCTGGAGTAAGGCCTTGTTCCGGCTCTAAAAGAACCTGGAAATTCGATAATCTACTCCGGTATTTTTCGATATAATCTTGACCCGCGAGAGGAACGGTACTATTGTTATCGACTAGTATAATCTCATAATCCAAAGCACTTTTGTTTAAAGCGTCAACTGCAGCCAAGCAACGCCCGAGTATTCTAGGGTCGGGATTATAAGTGCAGATGACTATAGAAAAGTCGAGGTTCATGTTCTTCATCGGATGCTAAAATAAGAAAGCTGCTTAAAAGCAGCTTCTTTATCTGTGTGTAGGTAAACGGACAGTTTACAACTTCCGCTTCACCTCTACCTGCTCGTATGCTTCCACAATATCCCCTACTTCAATGTTATTGAAGTTGTGAATGTTCAGACCGCATTCATATCCAGCACTTACTTCCTTCACGTCGTCCTTATAACGTTTCAATGAAGCCAGCTCACCGGTGTAGATCACCACGCCGTCCCTAACGATACGGATTTTACTGTTCCGGTTGATCTTACCATCCAGCACCATACATCCGGCGATGGTTCCCACTTTCGTGATTTTGAAGGTATCCCTGATCTCCACATTCGCCGTAATTTTCTCTTCGAACTCCGGAGCAAGCATGCCTTCCATCGCAGCTTTGATCTCATTGATCGCATCATAGATGATGGAATACAGCCTGATATCAATCTGCTCCGCTTCAGCAAGTTTACGTGCACCGGTTGAAGGTCTAACCTGGAAACCGACGATGATCGCATCAGAAGCTGATGCCAGCAACACATCCGATTCAGAAATCTGACCCACACCTTTGCTGATTACATTAACCTGTATCTCTGGTGTAGATAACTTCAATAACGAATCAGAAAGTGCTTCGATAGATCCGTCCACGTCACCTTTGATGATCAGGTTCAGCTCCTTGAAGTTTCCAATAGCCAAACGTCTTCCGATCTCGTCCAGTGTAATATGTTTTTGCGTACGCAAACCTTGCTCCCGCATCAGTTGCAAACGCTTATTCGCAATTTCCCTGGCCTCTACCTCACTCTCAAGCGCATTAAATCTGTCGCCCGCTGTAGGTGCGCCCTGCATACCCAATACCTGTACCGGGACACTAGGCCCAGCTTTATCAACTTTCTGACCGCGCTCATTAAACAGGGCCTTTACCCGGCCACTGTAACTTCCTGCCAGAATAGGATCACCTATTTTCAGGGTACCAGCCTGAACAAGCACGGTAGTTACAATACCACGTCCTTTATCCAACGTTGCCTCAATAACACTTCCCGTAGCACGCTTGTTCGGGTTAGCTTTAAGCTCAAGTAATTCAGCCTCCAGCAATACCTTTTCAAGAAGCAGATCCACATTTAATCCGCTCTTACCCGATATTTCCTGCGACTGGAACTTACCGCCCCAATCTTCCACTAGGATATTCATCATCGAAAGCTGCTCTCTGATCTTATCAGAGTTGGCTCCCGGCTTATCTATTTTAGTGAAAGCAAATACCAATGGAACCCCTGCAGCCTGTGCATGATTGATGGCTTCCTTGGTTTGCGGCATCACCGCATCATCCGCAGCCACCACAATAATGGCAATATCCGCAACCTTGGCACCCCTTGCACGCATGGCGGTAAACGCTTCGTGACCTGGTGTATCCAGGAAGGTCACTTTTTTGCCGGTAGAGGTCGTAACCATATAGGCACCGATGTGCTGGGTAATACCACCCGCCTCACCGGCAACCACATTTGCTTTCCGGATATAATCCAGCAACGAAGTCTTACCATGATCCACGTGACCCATAATCGTCACAACCGGAGCTCTAGGAAGCAGATCCTCTTCATCATCCTCCTCCTCAATCAGCACGTCGCTTTCATCATCCGGCTTCACAAACTGGATCTCGTAACCGAACTCATCCGCCACGATCGTTAGCGTCTCCGCATCCAAACGCTGGTTGATCGACACGAACATACCTAGGCTCATACATGTCGCAATGATCTTGGTAACCGGCACATCCATCATACTGGCCAGTTCGTTTGCTGTAACAAACTCTGTAACCCTCAACACTTTGGATTGCAGTTCCTGTTCCATTGCCGCCTCATCAGCAGACATGGCCACATCATCCCGCTTCTGGCGGCGAAGTTTGGCACGTTGCGCAAACTTGCCAGATTTGCCTGCGCCGCTAAGACGTGCAAGCGTTGCCTTAATCTGGTCTTGTATTTCCTTTTCCGTTGGCTCCTCTTTAGGTCCGGCAGCAGGTGCTCCCGGTCTGTTGTTATTTCCCCTAAAATTAGGTCTGCCGCCCGGATTATTTCTGAAATCAGGTCGGCCGCCCGGACCGCCCGCAGGCCGTGCCCCTGGCTGACCAGGTTGCCCGCCTTGCTGACCCGCACCTGGCGTAAAGCCCTGTCCCGGAGTCTTCTTGCGTTTGCGCTTTCTCTTCGCGTCAGCGCTGTCTGCCGAAGAAGCTACAGGCTGCGATTTACGCTCAGGAGTAACAGGCAAGGTAATTCGCCCTACAATATTCGGCCCCGAAAGCCTTACGGAGCGAGCCTTAATCACTTCCTCGTCAGGCTTTTCTACCGGCTTAGCCGGAGCGGCTTCTGCCGGCACCTGCGCAGCTTGAGGAGTTACCTCCTTAGCAGGCTCAACTTTCTCTACCTTCGGCTCTACAGGCTTTTCAACCTGTGGCTGCGGTGTTTCGGCCTTAGGGGCTTCCTTCACCGGTTCTTTCGGTACGTCCGGAGTCTCCTCCTTCCTTGGTGCTTTCGGTCTGTTTAAATCATCAAGATTAATCTTGCCGATAACTTTAACCCCCGGAAGCGCCCCATCTTCGGTCTTATCGGCTTCTGGTTTATCCTGTGCCGCCGGCTTTGCAGGAACATCCTCCTTAACCTTTTCGGCAGGAGGCGTGTAAGCACTTAAATTCTTGATCAGAACGCCTTCGTTCTCAAAATCAACATTTTTCTTTGGCGGCTCCGGTACACGCTCAGAAACTTCTGGCTCATCACGACGAATTTTACCAATGACAATTTGATTGGCTTCTTCTTTTACGATCTTATCGCCCTGAAACTCCTTAAGCAACGCGTTGTACATATCGCGGCTAAGTTTAGTAGTGGGTTTATTCTCAACAGAAAAGCCTTTCTTTTCCAGGAACTCAACAGCCGTAGCAATCCCTACGTTAAGTTCCTTAACTGCCTTAAATAAAATTATTGGTTTGTCGTCTGACATTGATCTCCTTTTTCTATTATTATTCTATTACAAAAGTAACGTTTATTCTTGTTTATTTCATGCTCAGGCAATTAGTTTTTAAAATTGTGCCCAATGTTAGAAGAGTCATAACCGACTATTCAAATTCTGATTTCAGAATACTCATTACTTCCTTGATGGTTTCTTCTTCAAGATCCGTACGTTTAGCAAGGTCCTCTACCGAAAGGGCCAGAACGCTCTTTGCCGTATCACAGCCTATCGCTTTCAGTTCGTCAATGATCCAGCTATCGATCTCATCTGAGAACTCTTCAATATCCACATCCTCATCTTCTTCATCTGTCTCACGATATACGTCGATCTCATATCCGGTCAATTTACCTGCCAGTTTAATATTGTGACCACCGCGACCAATCGCGAGTGACACCTGATCAGGTTTCAGGTAAACAGCCGCGTGCTTACGCTCATCATCCAGTTTAATCGATGTGATCTTTGCAGGACTAAGCGCCCGGGTGATGTATAACGAAATGTTATTGGTAAAATTGATCACGTCGATGTTCTCATTCTTAAGCTCACGTACAATTCCGTGAATACGTGAACCCTTCATACCCACGCAGGCACCAACCGGATCAATCCGGTCGTCGTAAGACTCAACAGCCACCTTGGCACGCTCACCCGGCTCCCGAACGATCTTTTTAATGGTAATAAGCCCATCAAAAATCTCAGGGACTTCAATCTCGAACAAACGTTGCAGAAATTCAGGCGCAATCCTTGAAATAATGATCTTTGGCGTAGCATTAACCATGTCTACTTTAAGGATCACGGCACGAACGCTGTCACCTTTCTTAAAGTAATCGGCAGGTATCTGCTCCGATTTAGGCATGAGCAACTCATTACCCTCATCATCAAGCACAAGCGTTTCTTTCTTCCAAACCTGGTAAACCTCACCGGTTACGATCTCACCTACACGATCCTTATATTTTTTGAATATCTCATCTTTTTCAAGCTCCAGAACCTTAGATACCAGTGTCTGACGTGCAGCCAGGATCGCCCGTCTCCCGAAGCTCTCCAGTGTGATCTGTTCAATATAATCATCGCCTACTTCCAGGTCAGGATCAAGCTGTTTGGCTTCGGCAAGCTCAATCTCCAGGTCATCATCCTCAGAAAACCCATCCTCCATAACCTTTCTTGTACGCCAGATCTCCAAATCCCCGTTATCCGGATTCACAATTACGTCACAGTTCTCATCTGTACCATACTTTTTGCGCAGCATACTGCGAAATACCTCTTCCAGCACGCTAATTACTGTAGGGCGGTCGATATTCTTGAAGTCCTTGAACTCCTGAAATGAATCGATTAAATTAATATTGCTCATTTTATTTAAATGAAATTAAAACCTTTATTTCTGTTATTTCATCAAAAGCTATACTGGTTTCTTCCAGCACTGCTTTCTTTCCTTTTTCTTTTACTTTTGCCTCTATGCTTATTCCGGCCTCGTTTACAGCCAGCAACTTTCCTTCTTTAGTTTCACCACTTACAAGCTTCACACTTACTTCGCGACCGATGTTCTTTCTGTATTGACGTTCCATCCGAAGCGGCTCACCAATTCCCGGCGAGGAAACCTCCAGGTTATAAGCCCGGTCGATGACGTTCTCTTCTTCCAGATGAAAACCTACATGCCTGCTAATTGCTGCACAATCCTGAATATTAATTCCCTGATCACCATCAACATGAATGATCAATTTATTATTGGGCAACATCTTCACATCAACCAGAAAAAGCTCAGGCCGGTCAGCTATTTTCTCTTCAACAAGTTCTCTTACTCTGCTTTCTATCTGCATACTCCACAAAAATGCCGTTAACAGAAAAGAGGGGACCCATGTCCCCTCTCGTCTTCAATTAATTACAAATATAGTAATAAAGTTTCTAAGATCAAAATATGCTACCCTATACTCTCTGGATATTACCCGGATACTACCCGGTTGCTGCCCGGATACTGCCCGGGCTCAAGCGCTTAGGATGCGGTCGACGCCTGCTTAGTATCCGGCTTACAAAGCCAGGCAAACTGGCGCATTGTTTGATATAAGAACACAGGCATTATTTTCTTATACTTACAACAATGAAATGGATCATTGAAATCTTACTTATGGGGCTGGCTGTGTTCATCGGCGCCAAACTGGTTCCTGGTGTTACCATAGACGGATTTGGCAACGCCATTATTGCTGCGCTGTTAATAGCGCTGGCCAATGCCACCGTAGGCTTCATCTTACGCGTCATGACCTTTCCCATAAACTTTCTGACCCTGGGACTGGTGTCCTTCGTAATCAGTGTACTCATGATACTGATGGTCGACAACGTGATGGATTCTTTTGAGACGACCGGATTTTGGGCCGCCGCGCTGCTGGCCATTGTACTGGCTATCATTAAGGCGATTTTCAGCGCGCTGCGGGGCGATGAAGATTGATCCTGATCCCCGGCGACATCCGGATTTGACTTAAGCGAGGATGTCCCGGGAAATCACGAGCTTTTGAATCTCTGATGTTCCCTCATAGATCTGGGTTATTTTGGCGTCACGCATCAGTCGCTCAACATGATATTCCTTTACATATCCGTAACCGCCGTGAATCTGCACGGCCTCAACCGTAACATCCATAGCCACCTTGGAGGCGTATAGCTTCGCCATTGAACCGGCAAGCGTATAGGGTTGACCCTGATCCTTCAGCCAGGCGGCTTTATACACCAACAGCCGCGCCGCCTCAATCTGTGTCGCCATCTCAGCCAGCTTAAAGGCAATCGCCTGATGATCTGCTATCGGCTTTCCAAAAGCTTTACGTGTTTTCGCATAAGCCAGCGCAAGTTCATAGGCTCCGGCTGCAATGCCCAGGGCCTGTGCAGCTATACCGATCCGTCCTCCTTCGAGGGTCTTCATGGCAAACTTGAAACCGAATCCATCCTCGCCGATACGGTTCTCCTTCGGCACCTTCACATCATTAAACATCAGGGAGTGGGTGTCCGATCCGCGTATGCCGAGCTTATTTTCTTTAGGGCCTACTGTAAAGCCCTCCATCCCCTTCTCAACGATAAAGGCATTGATACCACGGTGTTTAAGCCCTTTGTCCGTTTGCGCAATAACCAGGTATGTACTGGCGGTACTACCGTTGGTAATCCAGTTTTTTGTGCCGTTAAGCAGATAATAGTCCCCCCTGTCTTCAGCAGTGGTCTGCTGCGAGGTGGCATCTGAACCGGCCTCCGGTTCAGACAGGCAGAATGCACCAATATGCTGGCCTGAGGCGAGCTGCTTCAGATACTTCTCTTTTTGAAACTCCGACCCGAAGGCTTCCAACCCATAGCATACCAGCGAATTATTGACCGAAACAACTACAGAGGCAGAGGCATCAACCTTTGAGAGTTCTTCCATAACCAACACATAAGACAGGGCGTCCATTCCGCTGCCGTTGTATTTTTCGGATACCATTATACCCAGAAACCCGAGGTCACCCAGCATCCTTATTTGCTCAGCAGGAAATTTCTGATGTTCATCACGCTCAATAACGCCAGGCTTCAGTTCGTTCTGCGCAAAATCGCGCGCAGCCTGACGAATCATTAGTTGTTCTTCGGTTAGTTGAAACAGCATAATAATATTATTAGAATAACAAGTTATGCCAAATGTATATAATCTGGGGGAAACTGTTATGGTGGCATAACAAATTTTGCCGCGAGCTACGCCTTTAGCCATAAAACAACATGCCTGAACCGTCGGGTTCAGGCATGCTATAAGGAAAGAGGAACGACTTAAAGTTTTATCTCTTCTTCCTTAGCGCTAAGGAAGTGGAATTCCGTCAGACTGTAAGACGGTACGGATTTAATTTTAATTCGCTGACCGAATTTAAAGAACCATTTCCATTGCAATGACATAAGCCACCCTTTCTTGATGTAAGCAGCTATGTATGGGTGAACACACAGCGTAATATTTTTTTCGTTTTGCTCTTGCAAAATATAGGTCAGATTGTTTTCAATATCATCCATTAAAACAATACTGGCCTTAATTTCTCCGGTACCGTTGCAGGTCGGACACTTCTCGCTCGTCACAATGTTCATCTCCGGACGCACCCGCTGACGCGTGATCTGCACAAGTCCGAATTTGCTTGGCGGCAATATGGTATGTTTTGCACGGTCAAGCAACATAAGGTCCCTAAGGTGATCAAACAGAATCTTACGGTTAGCCGGCTTGTGCATATCGATAAAATCGATCACGACAATACCGCCCATATCGCGAAGACGGAGCTGCCTTGCTATTTCTTTAGCGGCCTCCTTGTTCACCTGCAAAGCATTCTCCTCCTGGTTTTCTTTGCTTGCAGTTCTGTTGCCGCTGTTTACATCGATGACATGAAGGGCTTCCGTGTGTTCAACAACTAGATAAGCACCGCCCGCAAGGTTTACCGTTTTCCCAAACGCTCCCTTTATTTGTTTTTCGATACCGAAGTGTTCAAAAATAGGCTCCTTGTGTTTGTAAAACTTAACGATCTTTTCCATCTCTGGCGATATCTCATGCACATAAGACCGTATATCTTCGAACAGCCCACTGTCGTTCACATAAACGTTCGTGAACTCGGTGTTCAGGATGTCACGGATCAATGTTGATGTCCGGTCCATTTCTCCCCATACACGTTTGGAAGGTTCAGCCTCAGGAAGTTTCTTGGTGAAATTTTCCCATTTAGCAACAGAATCCAGCAGGTCTTTCTGGAGTTCCGCAACCCCCTTGCCTTCAGATACCGTGCGGATAATTACTCCGAAATTCTTCGGCTTAATGCTTTCGATGATTTTCTTAAGACGGTTACGCTCGGTATTGCTTTTGATCTTTTTTGAAATGGAAATCACATTGGAAAATGGTACCAATACGATATAACGGCCCGCTATAGAAAGATCGGAACTAAGCCGGGGTCCTTTTGTGGAAATGGGCTCTTTGGCAATTTGAACCGGAAGAAGCAGGTTCTTACTTACAACCTCCGATATTTTACCAGCTTTGTTAATGTCATTTTCCAGCTTAAAGTTGTCAAGCAATGTACCATTAACAGTTCCATTGCGCTTTATTCGAGTTAGCTTTATTAAAGATTGTACTTGCGGACCAAGATCAAAGTAATGCAGGAAGGCATCTTTTTCATATCCCACATCAACAAAAGCAGCATTCAGCCCGGGCATTATTTTCTTAATGCGCCCAAGGTAAATGTCGCCTACGGCATAGTTGTTATTGATCTGTTCTTTGTGAAGTTCTACAAGTTGTTTGTCTTCAACTAAAGCTATGGTTACTCCCAATGGGGAGGAATCAACAATTAATTCTTTTACCAAAAGCTACAGATTTTGAGGCAGCATGCCTCATGATTAACACATGAACTATAAAAAAACTAATGCAACCAAAAACACAGGCTAGGAACTTAATCTTAGCCTGTACTTTTGGTGCCGTAACAATAAGAAAAAATTACTTTTTCTTATGTCTGTTTTTTCTTAAACGCTTCTTGCGTTTGTGCGTAGCCATTTTATGTCTCTTTCTTTTTTTACCGCTTGGCATAGTGTTTAATTTTTAAATATTTTTTAATCTGTTTATTATTTCTGTTTTAACTCCTGTACCCGCTCATCAATAAATTTTGATAAAGTTGGATCAGCAGCTAACTTTTTACTTGTTTGGTAGGCATCAATAGCCTCTGCGTTCTTGCCCAGGTTTTCATAGGCAGTAGCCATGTAAAAATAGGCCTCCGGCAATGGCTTTATCGCAACAACATCCTTAAACCTGGATATAGCCTTATCGAATTGTCCGGATTTAATGGCGAAGGTAGCCAGGCTCATATTTGCCTTCAGGTTTTTCGGATCCTCTTTTACCACGTCCATCAGCATGGCTATACCCTGCATGGGCATGCCCATACCATTCACAATTGTTATACCCAATCCGCTTCTGGCATCAAGGCTCGTCGAATCGATCTTCATAGCCTCCTTGAATGCATTATTCGCTTTCTGCAAAAGCACCGGTTGCATTATTGTGTCCCGGCTATTGTCAAAGGCAGTAAGCAGTCGCTCTCCGGCATTCACCCAGCTCATAAGATCAGGCTGCTTTTTTGCAGCGATCTCCAGATATAAAGCACTTGGGGTGCTCTGCTCAAGATCATCCCACTTCCGGGCCAAAGCTAAAGCAGCATCTGCCTTTCCGTTTTCATCAGCTGCTTCAAATTTAGCCTCAAGATCGATAACCTCTTTGGCTAAATCCGTGTTTAATAAACGCTTAGCTTCCTGAGAAACCTCTTCGAGACTGATCATATCAGCCGCAGCTTCCTTCCTGAAACCGCTTTGCTCTTCTTTGGGTTTTACCAGCCCTTTAATATCACGGCTAAACAAAAAAGCCATAATCAGTACAATCGCACTGATTAGGGTTATTTGCTTAGACCTGATACTTTTAAACATAGCTTATGCTTCTACGCTGATTTTCTTAGAATTGCTTTTTACCTTGTCCACGAATACTTTCGCCGGCTTAAAGCTTGGAACATAATGCTCCGGAATGATGATCGCTGTATTCTTAGAAATATTTCTTGCAGTTTTTTGGGCTCTTTTTTTAACAACAAAACTACCAAAACCTCTTACATAGACATTTTCTCCGCTGATCATGCTGTTCTTGATCACTTTGAAAAACGCCTCAACCGTCTCCTGAACATCTACCTTTTCAATCCCTGTCTTTGTTGATATTTCTGAAATAATATCTGCCTTAGTCATAATCTATTTGTTAGTTTTATTTAATGTTTGCTCCGTTACTTATAAGTGTTTTGGGGTTGCAAAAGTATTGCTTTTTAGCGAGATAGGAAAATAAAAGATCATTTATTTCCGGGTAGAATATCAGCCGATTGCAAGTTTTGTAAAAAGCGCAGCAATAATCCTATTTTTGCGGCTATGAATTTTCAGAACGAGTTGATTAAGTGGTATTTGTATAATAAACGAGCGCTGCCGTGGAGGGAAACTACCGATGCCTATGTGATCTGGATCTCGGAAATCATTATGCAGCAAACCCGGGTGGAACAAGGGCTGCCCTACTTCAATAAGTTCCTCGCCGCCTTCCCCAGTGTCGAAGCATTCGCCCGCGCATCGGAAACCGAGGTGCTCAAACTATGGCAGGGACTGGGCTACTACTCGCGCGGACGGAATATGCTCAAAACAGCACAGGATGTAGTACAAACTCACGGTGGCCGTTTCCCAACCGCATATCAGGACCTCATTAAGCTGAAAGGCATCGGACCTTACACTGCCGCGGCTATCTCCTCGTTCTCTTCCAACGAGAACAGGGCCGTTGTAGATGGCAATGTTTACCGGGTCCTCTCCAGGTATTTCGGGATATCGACGCCCATAAACAGCAGCCAGGGAATCAAAGCATTTCAACAACTCGCGCAAGAGCTGACCGCCGGTCAGGAAGCGGCTATTTACAACCAGGCCATCATGGAATTTGGCGCATTGCAGTGCAAGCCCAGACAGCCTGCCTGTGATACCTGCCCCTTGCAAACGGGCTGTTATGCTTATAAGCATCAGCTTACGGCCAGCCTGCCTGTAAAAATGAAAGGCCGGGAAAAGCGCGTGCGACATTTCAATTATTTTTTGTGTCAGAACGATAGCGGCGCTATTCTCGTTAAAAGGCGGCCGGCCGGAGACATCTGGCAGGGACTCTACGATCTTCCCCTGATAGAAACCGCCGACAACTTCACTTCGGACGTTTCCTTCAGAAACCGCTTTCAGGATCTGTTCGGTAAAGACGCCTCGCTTACGCACCTTAAAGAAATGAGGCACCTGCTGACACACCAAACGATATTTGTCCAATTTTTTGTATTAGACAATTATATCATTAACTTTAATCAGAATGCAGATATAAAATGGGTGTCGACGGAGGAGTTCCATCACCTTCCGCTGCCGAAGGTGATTCACGATTTTATGACTGAAGTAATTAAACGAGCAAATTATTAGCAATTCATGTCAGGTATAAACAAAGTTATTTTAGTTGGTCACCTGGGTAAGGACCCGGAAGTCAGACATTTAGATGGCGGGGTAACCGTTGCCAGCTTTCCGTTGGCTACATCAGAGAATTATGTTAAAGATGGCAAACGAATTGAACAAACAGAATGGCATAATATTGTTCTTTGGCGCGGTCTTGCCGAAGTAGCGTCTAAATATCTTCAAAAAGGAAAGCTGGTTTATATAGAAGGCAAACTTCGCACCCGCTCTTTTGAAGACCGCGAACGGGTAAAAAAATACATCACCGAAGTAGTGGCAGAAAATTTCACCGTACTTGGTCGCAAAAGTGATTTTGAACCAGCAACAGGAGCCACTCCTGAAAGTAATACCAACGGCAGTACTTCCAGGAGTGCTGTAAATTATAATGAAAGTGACGATCCTTCCGGCGATCTGCCGTTCTAGGACCAACTATTCAACCGTTACCGACTTAGCGAGATTTCTCGGCTGGTCTACATTGCATCCGCGCATTACTGCGATATGGTAAGACAACAACTGTAGTGGAATCGTAGCGAGCAATGGCAGAAACGCTTCATTGGTGTCAGGGATCTCAATAGAGTAATCCACCATCTTGCGCACTTCAACGTCGCCTTCCGTCACAATGGCCAGTACAATACCCTTTCTTGCTTTTACTTCCTGGATATTGCTGATCACTTTTTCGTAGGAAGAGTTTTTCGTAGCGATGAATATCACCGGCATTTCCTCGTCGATAAGTGCAATAGGGCCGTGTTTCATCTCTGCAGCAGGATACCCTTCGGCATGTATATAGGATATCTCTTTAAGTTTCAAGGCACCTTCCAGCGCAACAGGAAAACCGCTGCCTCTGCCCAGGAAAAGGCAATTTCTTGAATCCTTAAATTTAGCAGCAATATCTTTAATCAGCGCGTTAGATTGCAGTGCCTCCTCTATCTTAGCAGGAATATGATCAAGTTCTGTAAGCAGTTCGGCCAGTTCAGACCGGTTCAGCGTTCCTCTCTGCTGTGCCAGATTAAAGGCTATCAAAGTAAGTACGGTTACCTGCGCTGTGAAAGCCTTGGTAGAGGCGACCCCAATTTCGGGTCCGGCATGCGTATAAGCTCCAGCATCTGTGATCCGTGGTATCGATGCCCCAACCACATTACATACACCAAAAATAGTAGCCCCTTTTTCCTTGGCCATCTCAATGGCAGCCATGGTATCGGCAGTTTCGCCGGATTGTGAAATGGCTATAACGACATCCTTTTCGGTAATAATCGGATTGCGGTAACGGAATTCCGAAGCGTATTCCACTTCCACAGGGATGCGTGCATATTCCTCGATCAGGTACTCGCCTACGAGACCCGCATGCCAGGAAGTTCCGCACGCCACAATAATGATCCGGTCAACGTTCTTTAGCTTTTCCGCGTAGGCACTTATGCCCCCAAGCTGAACACGTCCCTCATCCGGGTAGATACGCCCGCGCAGGCAATCGCGAACCGAACGTGGCTGTTCATAAATCTCCTTAAGCATGAAGTGCTCGTAACCGCCCTTTTCCAGCATTTCAAGCTTCAATTCAAGCTCCTGGATATAAGGGGTTTGAATTACGTTATCCAAGCGCTTGATAAGAAGTTCATCACGCTTAACGAAGGCGATCTCATTGTCGTTAAGATAGATCACGTTCTTCGTATATTCTATAATCGGCGTGGCGTCTGAGGCTATGAAATATTCGCCCTCACCTACGCCTATCACCATAGGACTTCCCTTTCTTGCCGCAATCAGCTGGTCCGGATTGTCCTGATCCATAATCACGATCGCATAGGCCCCATTCACTTCGCGTAGCGCTAAACGTACGGCCTCCAGTAAATCTGTCTTCTCGTTGTTATGGATTTCCTCGATCAGATGTATAAGAACCTCGGTATCCGTGTCACTTTTAAATTCGTGGCCGCGGCTAAGAAGTTCCTCTTTAATCGTTGCATAGTTTTCAATGATACCGTTATGGATGATCGTTAAGCGACCATCATTTGAAGTGTGGGGATGTGAGTTTCTGTCAGACGGCGCACCATGTGTCGCCCAGCGGGTATGTCCCATGCCCACAGTACCCGATACATCTTTACCTTCGGCAAAGTTTTCTAGCTCCAGCACCTTGCCTGCCTTCTTATAGATATTGAGCTCGCTTCCTGACAAAAGTGCTACTCCCGCACTGTCGTACCCACGGTATTCGAGTCGCTTCAGTCCTTTTATCACAATAGGCCAGGCCTCACGGTGACCAATATATCCAACTATTCCACACATAAATTCATAGGTTAAAGTTATGCAGCGAAAATAGAAAAAAATTTTAGTTCGCCACGGTATAATATATATTCAGCTTCAATGGCTTGTCGCCCGCCCCGGGGGTCCCGGATGTGATCACGGTCCTGTTGCCGGAACTTAAAGGCGTCGAAAGGTTGAATTCTGAAAATGCACTGGGCGCCAGATAAGTGCCATAATCCATGGTATCACCATTGATCAGATCCTGAATATATCCGGTTACGGTAAAGATGTAACGCTTATTGGTCTTGTCATAAAATCCACCAAACGCAACCTCACCAAAGTCAAGCGGATTAGTGGAAACTGTGCTTCGGATGTTATCTCTTAATTGGGCACGCTGACCGGCTATGTCAAGCCGGTAAAGTGACAGCCGTTCGCCGGGCACAAAAGGCGCAACATCTGTACCAGAGGCGACATTGACGACGAGTTCAGCTCTACTCACCACAACCTTAGCGTTCGCGTTGCCGGCCTTGGCGTTGCTAACAAAAGAAGCCAGTTCAGGAAAAGATATTTTCGATCTTAAACCTGCCATCGGCTGCAGAAAACTCACCTGATAAGGCGTAGCTGGACTAGGGTTATTCAACTGGTCCAGCACAGGTTTCCCGGTATAGTCATGTTTAATTGTCGCCGCAATTCGGCCGGTCGACGTAGATATCGGGAAGTACACCGATGCTGTATCTTTATCTATCAAAGAGCCTTCAATATTCTTTTTATAATATATCGCCAGATTAGCCCCGGTTAAAACTTCCGTACTCGAAAGATTTAAAAATAAAAGGCCGCCCGGACCAGTACTTTCCGCTTTATTGATACTTACTTTAAGTCCCTTGAAGACGCTGGTAAACTTCATGTTTTTTGAGCGTGTCGCCGAATCCAGGTCGGCAATATTATTCTGTATAAAAGTTTTATCGAGGCGAATGCGCAGCTGAGGCACAGAAACCGTTCTAGAAGTATCAGGCTTGCCAGGCACAATATCAACGATACGTCCTTTGGTCGTAGGCTGGAGTTTGCCTTTGAAAGAACCTATCACAGCAGGTTTAGCCGGCCATTCCCTGTCGCTTGTAAACGAGCGCTGCAAAGCAAGATCGTCCTGAAGCTGCTGCACATTAAAGGCATACACACTGGTGGTGGTATCTCCGTAGAAGTGCGTCGTCGTGGATGGAGACACAGAAGTTGCGTAGGGCAACACCAGAACGGCAGAGTCTACTACAGGATCTTCACCAAAGCTAAACCCCTCAGCCGGAAGTGAAACGGTCATGGCAAGTGCACTTTCCGTACTGCCAAAAACCGGGTCGTTGCTGATAAAACCAAGCGGGTGCCTCGGGAGGTCAAGCGTTGAGCCAACGTCGTCCCGCACGGTAACCGTATTTACACCTACTACGGCAAGCTCACCCTCAATAGCCATATCCGGATCAGGCTCAATACCTATAGAGTTTGTGCTCTTACAGCCGGAAAAAAGAAAAAGACCTATCAACAGGGTTAATAAGTCTTGTTTTATAAATTTCATATTTAAGTGCCTGATATTATGCAATTGAAACCAATTCTTCGCTTGAAATCTCTTCATACAATGAATAGAAATTGTCGAAATTTTCGGTTAAATTATAAGCTAAAGTTGGTTTATTGGAATCTTTAACAAATTTTAACACATCAGCTTCAATGTTTTCATCGGCAAGCACAACAGCATCCGAGTAACTTACCGCGCCGATATGCATGGCACTGCAGTTGGCTTTTTCGAACACTTTCGTATCTTCCTCAGACATCGCATTCATAACCGCTTTTTTATACAAGTCGGCGTTGAGGCTCTCGGTAAAACACTGTTCGTATATGGAATACACAACCTTTGAGTTCTTAAAGGTCGGATCATTTTTATAAGTGGTCTTGATGTATGCCGGCACAAGTGAAGTCATCCAGCCGTGGCAGTGCACGATGTCTGGCGACCAGCCTAATTTCTTAACGGTTTCAAGCGCGCCTTTACAGAAGAATATGGTACGCTCATCATTGTCTGCATAAAATTTGTCTTCCTTATCCCTGAAAACATGTTTACGTTGAAAATAATCTTCATTGTCCAAAAAATACACCTGCATACGTGCAGCTGGGATAGACGCAACTTTAATGATCAGGGGGTTATCGTTGTCGTCAATGATGATGTTCATGCCCGACAGCCGGATTACTTCATGTAGTCTGTTTCTTCTCTCGTTTATATTTCCAAACCTGGGCATGAGGATCCGGATCTCAAATCCTTTGTCCTGCATGGCCTGGGGCAGTTGACGGGTAATTTCTGAAATCTTTGTAAGTTCAAGGAAAGGCGACATCTCGTGTGTAACAATCAGTAGCTTCGTTTTTGCCATCTCCATATTCGTAAATAAAAATTTATGTTAAAGAAAAGATTATCAAGGGGCAAAGGTAATCAAAATAATAACATTTATCAATATAACAAGCAAGATGTTTTGTTCAGAATAGATAAATAAGCAACTTTACCGGCTCAAATTTTATATGCTGTTTTGGAAATTGTAAACACGATTGCGGCCTTGAAGTCGCTGCTTGAAACCGCTCGTCTGGCCGGGGGTAAAGTTGCTTTGGTACCTACGATGGGGGCCTTGCACCAGGGGCATGTTTCACTCATCAGCGCTGCACAGGCGCAAGCCCGGATCGTGGTATGCAGTATCTTTGTAAACCCAACTCAATTTACTGATCCTAAGGACCTGGAAAAGTACCCGCGGCCTTTGGCGCACGATCTCGCTATGCTCGAAACAGCAGGCTGCGATGTAGTTTTTATGCCTTCCGTGAAAGAGATGTATCCTCAGCCAGAGGAATGGCATATAGATCTCGGCCCTGCTGAATTCCTGCTCGAAGGGGAGTTCAGAAGGGGGCACTATCAGGGCGTGACACAAATCGTTAAGAAACTTTTCGATGCGGTGAGTCCCGACCTGGCCTTTTTCGGACAAAAGGACTATCAGCAGGTGCTTATGATCAGGCAGATGGTTAAGCATTTCAACATGTCGCTTAAAGTTATTTCCTGCCCCATAATCCGGGAGGACGATGGTTTAGCCATGAGTTCTAGAAACATACATCTGCAGGCCGAAGACCGCCGGCATGCGCTTGTGCTAAGCAAAGCGCTGAAGTATGTTAAAGAGCATTTTTCGCAATACAGCCTGGCTGAACTGCTTCATAAAGCTGCAGAAATGATCACAGCTACGCCTGGAATCGAACTGGATTATTTCACCATTGCCGATGGTGATACACTTCTTCCGGCAACCAGCAAACAACAGTCTAATCTGGTCGCCCTGGTTGCGGCCAAAGTAGGTGACACTCGCCTGATAGACAATATGCTGCTTTTTGATTAACTTTGCCTCATGATTATCGAGATATTAAAATCGAAAATACACCGGGTTAGGGTAACGCAGGCTGAACTGAACTACGTGGGAAGTATTACGATTGATGAGGATTTGATGGACGCTGCGCAGATCATTGCCAACGAAAAAGTACAGATCGTTAACAATAACAATGGTGAGCGCTTCGAAACCTATGTCATCAAAGGTGAGCGCGGAACGGGTATGGTATGCCTGAATGGCGCAACTGCCCGGAAGGTTCAGGTAGGCGACATCCTTATCATCATGTCCTATGGATCACTTCCGGTAGAGGACGCGAAAAAGTATCAGCCCATACTTGTGTTTCCCGACGACAACAACCGTTTGTTGAAATAACCCTAAACCTCATTGAGCAAAACCAAGTCAGCGTATTTCTGTCAGAGTTGCGGATATGAATCCGCAAAATGGCTAGGCAAGTGCCCTTCATGCAGCCAATGGAATACTTTTGTAGAAGAACTCATTGAAAAACCTGCCTCCAAGATACCGGCATGGAAAACCACGCAAAGCACACAAAGGCTTAACAAACCCTCAAAAGTAAGCGATATTCAGTTGAAAGCCGAAGAAAAGCTCGGCACTGGCGATCAGGAACTTGACCGTGTGCTGGGCGGTGGACTCGTACCCGGCTCTGTCACACTGATCGGGGGTGAACCGGGTATAGGCAAGTCTACGCTTATGCTCCAGCTGGCGTTGAACGTACATGGCAAGCGCGTCTTGTATGTTTCAGGCGAAGAGAGTGAACAACAAATCAAGATGCGTGCGGAGCGCATCACGCCAAATCCGACATCGGACTGTTATATCCTGGCAGAAACCTCCACTCAGCATATCTTTAAACAGATAGAAGCGCTGGAACCAGATCTTGTTATTGTCGATTCCATTCAGACGCTCCATTCAGCACACATCGATTCCACGCCCGGAAGCGTTTCGCAGGTAAGGGAATGCGCTGCTGAACTTTTAAAGTTTGCAAAAGAAACAGATACGCCCGTATTCCTGATCGGCCACATTACTAAGGACGGCACTATC
This sequence comes from Pedobacter deserti, assembly GCF_024436415.1. Taxonomy (GTDB): domain Bacteria; phylum Bacteroidota; class Bacteroidia; order Sphingobacteriales; family Sphingobacteriaceae; genus Pedobacter; species Pedobacter faecalis. The sequence continues at coordinate 482,532 of NZ_JAFMZQ010000001.1, forward strand.
GCCGGCCCTAAGGTTCTTGAACATATGGTCGACACTGTGCTGCAGTTTGAAGGCGACAGGCATCATGTCTATAGAATCCTGCGATCTGTGAAGAACAGGTTCGGTGCCGCGGCTGAGCTCGGCATTTACGCCATGCACAACCAAGGCTTAAGAGAAGTATCAAACCCTTCGGAGATCCTGCTTTCACAACGTGATGAGCAGCTTAGCGGAATTGCCATTTCGGCGACTTTAGAGGGCGCCAGACCAATGCTTATCGAAACCCAGGCACTGGTAAGTCCCGCAGCATATGGAACGCCTCAGCGGTCGGCAAACGGCTTCGACACGCGACGGATGAATATGCTGCTGGCCGTACTTGAAAAAAGATGCGGATTCAGGCTTAGCGTGTCTGACGTCTTCCTGAATATTGCGGGTGGTATTAAAGTGGAAGATCCGGCCATTGACCTCGCTATCGTCGCCGCCATCATCTCGTCGCATGAAGACATCAGTATTTCAGCAAAAACCTGCTTTGCTGCCGAAGTAGGATTGTCCGGGGAAATCCGGGCGGTCAACCGCATCGAGCAGCGCATCCTGGAGGCTGAAAAATTAGGCTTCGAGCGAATCCTCATTTCTTCTTTCAACGGCAAAGGTCTGAGCAAAGAGAAGTTTAATATCGAAATCCTCGAGGTCAGTAAAATTGATGACGCGTTCTCTGTGCTGTTTGGGTAAGGCCCCCTACGTGAAAAAAGTCTATTTGTTATCTACAATCTGAGAAAAGAATTTCACACCTGTGTTTTCATGCCTTGAAACCCAAAAAATCGTAAAACACTCATTACTAAGTCACTACATTGCAGATAACGGCCAACTTTACATTGGCCTGCTAATTGTATATATGATATTGTTATCACGCTTTGATGTTTGATAATACAATAGGGATGATTATCCTCGTTACCGTAAGGTAGCGAGGATTTTTTTTAACAAAAAAAGTCCCTTTCGGGACTTTGATATGCTTATCAGCATCTATCTATTTCGACAGATACATTGACTTGTCTTTATAAAGCTTTCTGAAGTATGGGTCTTCCAGATCCTTGATAAACCTGATCGCCTCTCCTGTAGATTTCATTTCCGGGCCGAGTTCTTTGGTCACTTCCGGGAACTTATCGAATGAGAATACAGGTTCCTTAATCGCGAAGCCCTCAAGCTTGCGCTCAATCGTGAAATCCTTCAGTTTATTTACACCAAGCATTACCTTAGCTGCAATATTGATATAAGGCACGTCGTAAGCTTTCGCGATGAACGGCACCGTCCTCGATGCACGCGGGTTGGCTTCGATCACATACACTTTGTCGTCTTTTACGGCAAACTGGATATTTAGCAACCCGATTACATTAAGCGCCTTAGCAATCTTCTTAGAGTAAGTCTCCATATCGCTGATCACCTTGTCCGACAAACTGAACGGGGGCAATACCGCACTTGAGTCGCCCGAGTGAATACCCGCAGGCTCAATGTGCTCCATCAAGCCGACAATATGTACATCTTCCCCGTCACAAATTGAATCAGACTCAGTCTCCTCAGCACGATCCAGGAAGTGGTCGATAAGCACCCTGTTTCCAGGAAGGTCGCCCAGTAATTTAACCACCGCTTTCTCAAGATCCTCGTCGTTGATTACAATGCTCATGCCCTGGCCGCCAAGCACGTAACTAGGACGTACCAGCACCGGGTAACCTACTTCGTTGGCCACCTTAATAGCCTCTTCTGCATTTTCAGCAACCCCATATTTCGGATAAGGAATATCCAGCTCTTTCAACAGATCAGAAAACCGTCCTCTGTCCTCAGCAACATCCATGTCTTCATAAGAAGTTCCGATGATACGGATGCCTTTGGCATGAAGCTTCTCCGCCATTTTCAGCGCGGTCTGTCCGCCAAGCTGAACAATAACGCCCTCAGGTTTCTCCAGGTCAATGATCTCACGCACATGCTCCCAGAACACAGGCTCAAAGTATAGCTTATCCGCCATATTGAAGTCGGTAGAAACCGTTTCCGGGTTACAGTTGATCATGATCGACTCAAATCCGCTTTCTTTGGCTGCAAGCAATCCATGCACACAGGAGTAATCGAACTCGATACCCTGACCTATCCGGTTAGGACCCGAGCCGAGTACAATGACCTTCTTCCTGTCGGATGGGGTCGACTCATTTTCTTCCTCAAAAGTCGAGTAATAGTAAGGCGTCTGGGCTGCAAACTCAGCGGCGCAGGTATCAACCATCTTATAAACACGTCTTATTCCAAGCTCACGTCTGCGGTCATACACCTCATCTTCGGTAACATTACCCAGCAGATAAGCGATCTGTACGTCGGAGAAACCTTTCTGCTTCAATGTAGCGAAGAAGTCTCTCGGAATATTATTCAGCGAATAACGCTTCAGCTCTGTTTCAAGCTGCACAAGATCCTGAATCTGGTTCAGGAACCATTTATCGATACGTGTCGCTTTGCGAACAGACTCCAGCGGCACACCCATGCTCATGGCATCCTTGATCAGGAACAAGCGGTTCCAGCTTGCATGCTCAAGGCCATGCATAATCTCTTCGATGCTGCGGTTATGGCGGCCGTCGGCACCAAGGCCGGCGCGACCGATCTCGAGACTCTGACAAGCCTTCTGTAAGGCCTCGATGAAGCTCCTGCCGATGGCCATAACCTCACCTACCGACTTCATCTGCAGACCAAGCTCCATATTTGCGCCCTTAAACTTGTCAAAGTTCCAGCGCGGCACTTTCACGATCACATAGTCGAGCGTAGGCTCAAAATAAGCCGACGTCGTTTTAGTGATCTGGTTTTCAATTTCATCCAGGTTATAACCAATAGCCAGCTTTGATGCAATTTTCGCGATCGGGTAACCGGTTGCTTTACTTGCAAGAGCTGAAGAACGCGATACACGCGGGTTGATCTCAATGGCGATGATCTCATCATTTTCCGGATTTACGGAGAACTGCACATTACATCCACCGGCAAAAGTTCCGATGGCACGCATCATGCGGATCGCCTGGTTACGCATCTCCTGGTAGCAGCGGTCCGATAAAGTCATCGCAGGCGCTACAGTGATCGAGTCACCGGTATGAATACCCATAGGGTCGAAGTTCTCGATAGAACAGATGATAATCACGTTATCGTTGCCGTCGCGAAGTAACTCCAGCTCATATTCCTTCCAGCCAAGCACAGCCTGTTCTACCAGTACCTCATGGGTAGGAGAGGCTTCCAGACCACGCTTAAGCGCATGATCAAACTCCTCTTTCTTATGTACGAAGCCACCGCCCGTACCACCCAGGGTGTACGAAGGACGGATAACCAGCGGGTAACCGATCTCCTGAGCTGCTTCTTTACCTTCCAGGAAAGAGTTTGCTATTTTTGATTTAGCTACACCCACGCCTATATCCACCATCAGCTGGCGGAAAGCTTCCCGGTTTTCTGTTTTTTCAATCGCGGCAACGTCTACACCAATTACACGCACACCATGCTTTTCCCATACACCCCGCTCTTCCGCTTCCTTGCACAGGTTAAGCGCGGTCTGTCCGCCCATAGTAGGAAGAACCGCATCAATTTTCCGCTCCATCAGGATCTGCTCGATGGAATCCACAGTCAAAGGCCTCAAATAAACATGATCAGCGATCACCTTATCTGTCATGATGGTCGCCGGATTCGAATTAATTATCGAAACTTCGATTCCCTCGTCTTTCAGGGAAAGCGCGGCTTGCGATCCCGAATAATCGAACTCACAGGCCTGGCCGATGATGATAGGTCCTGATCCGATAATCAATACTGAGCGTATGGAGGTGTCTTTAGGCATAAGGCTTAAAAAAGTCTAAACTTATTATAATGTAGTAAAAAATGTAGTTTTGTGCAGACCGAACAGTCCTGAGATGCGTTGAAATCCCCGACTCTTCTGTCGGGATGCAAAGATACATCATTAAGCTGATAAATCGGTTATTTTTTGCAGATCAGTTTATAGCAAAAAAGAGACCTTTAATAACACATAACCTGAAGCCGTGAAAAAAGCAATTATTCTCCTATGTAGCGCCACCTTCCTTTTAGGATGCGCAACGGTACAGTCCATCATTAAATCGACTTTTCCCTATACAGCAACGGTTGTCGTGCCGGCAGATACCCCGGCCGGCAAAGTCGTAACGGCCAGCTTCGCCGCCTCCAGCTTTGACGAGATATTCGGCAACAAAGAAGGCAAAAGCTATGTCCGCGACGTCGTGATGGCCAGCGCAAGGCTTACCGCTGTTAAACCCGGCGATCAAAACCTGGGCATATTCCGGTCAGTGAAGTTATACCTCTCTAACGGCGCCGGGTACCAAATTATGGTAGCCTCAAGAAGTGATATTCAGGAGAACATAGGCCCGGTACTGGCACTTGATATTGACAACACGAAAATTCTGGACACCTATTTGATGGGCGAAGACCTTCACATCCGGATTGAATATATATTGCGTTCAAAAAGCGAATCAGATGTAAGTCTCCGGGCGTCACTGGGTTTTGTTGCTGCTCCAAACCCGCAACAATAATGGATTCCATCTCAACATTTCTCCGGCATATTGCCGAGCAGTTCGCCTACACCAGCTGGCCCGAGTGGCTGGGCGTCATCACCGGATTTGCCTGCATTTACCTTGCAGCGAAAGAGAAAGTCTTAAGCTGGCCTGTATCCATCGTCAGCGTACTCACCTATGCCTGGGTGTTTTACGATGCGCGGATGTATGGCGATATGATACTGCAGTTTTACTTCCTGCTTACAGCTTTTTACGGCTGGTTCTACTGGAACAGAACGACCGAACAGCCGCAAAAGGCCGTGACAAGTCTGCGGCTGCGTGACTGGGTTTTTGCAATTATTTCCGTGAGCCTGCTTTCTGTACTTCTCGGATTGTTTCTCGACCACTTCACCAATTCAGACGTTCCGTATGCCGATGGTTATTGCACGGCCATGAGTTTCGTTGCCCAATACCTGCTCACCAGAAAAGTCCTGCAAAACTGGGTGATGTGGATTATCGTCGACCTCTGTTATATCCCGCTCTACATATACAAAAACCTGAATCTAAGCGCCGTATTTTATGCTTTCTTAATCGTAATCGCCTTCAAAGGTTATTCAGACTGGAAGAAAACCTATGTCAATCAAACCTCTTAAAATAGCCATAGTAGGCCCCGAGAGTACGGGGAAGTCGACCATAACCGCCCAACTGGCCCGTCACTACAATAGTCTTTGGGTACCGGAATATGCCAGGTATTACTGCGCCGCCCTCACAGCCCCTTGTACGGAACAGGACGAGATCAATATGTTCTACGGACAGCTCGCGCTTGAAGAAGCCATCTCATCGGTAAATACCGGCAAACTCCTGTTCTGCGATACCACTTTTCTAACCGTGAAGATATGGTGCGATGAAGTCTTCGGCCATACGCCATCTGTAGTCCTAAGCGAGCTGCCACGGCATCCGTACGACCTGTACCTGCTCATGGACATTGACTTGCCCTGGACCTACGACCCCCTTCGTGACTTTCCCGATAAACGGGAATACTTCATGAACATCTGGCACCGCGAGCTGCAAGCATTAGGCGGCAACTATATCGTCGTAAAAGGGATTGAGAACCGTCTTCAAAATGCTGTCGACGCCGTAGATGCCTTTCTGCACAAAGCTGCAAATTACTCAGATTTTTGAGGAACCAACTAAATTTTTGTAGGTTTACACATCAAAAGGGGGTGCCTTGTTTTTCCGAAAACACAAAAACAGGCTGAGATCATACCCAATACAACATTATGGTTGTATGCACCTGATCCGGGTAATGCCGGCGTAGGGAGGAGTTATGAAGTTAACTAATGCTGTAAGTGCCCCTTACTTATGGTGGTTTAACTAAAAACAAACACATTGAAAAGACTAGCTATTGCACTGATTGTGCTGGCACCGTTTGCGGTAAACGCACAAAGCAAACCTGACTTAAAAAAGCGCAAAGACTCTGCCGTTGTGCTCAACGAAATCATTATCCAGTCGACCCGCGCCAACGACAAATCGGCCACAACCTACAGGAACCTGAGCAAAACGGAGATCGAACAGAACAACTTCGGTCAGGATCTGCCCTTCATATTAAATAATACCCCCGGAGTGGTGGTTACCTCCGATGCAGGTGCAGGTGTAGGTTACACAGGCATACGGATCAGGGGCAGCGACGCCAGCAGGGTCAACGTTACCATCAACGGTATTCCGTACAACGACAGCGAAAGCCAGGGAACGTTCTGGGTTAATATGCCCGACTTTGCATCTTCGGTGGAGAACATACAGATCCAGCGCGGTATCGGGACGTCTACCAACGGCGCAGGTGCTTTCGGCGGAAGCCTCAACATACAGACCAGCTTGTCGTCTGAACTGCCGTATGCCGAACTAAACAACACCTTCGGTTCGTTCAATACCCTGAAAAATACCGTCAAAGTGGGAACAGGACTGATCAACGACAAATTCAGCTTCGACGGCCGCCTGTCCAGGATAAAGTCTGATGGATTCATCGACCGAGCAGCCTCCGATCTGAAGTCCTATTTTCTCTCCGGCGCGTATCATGGCAAAAATGACCTTTTGCGGGTCAACGTGTTTGCCGGCTCTGAGCAAACCTACCAGGCCTGGAACGGCGTTCCGGAAGCCAAGCTGCGCAACGATGCGGCAGGTATACAGGCGTATATCGAAAGAAACTATTTAAGTGAAGCTGATGCGGCCAACCTGCGCAACTCCAGCAATAGAACGTACAATTCCTTTACGTACGACGATCAGACCGACAATTACTGGCAAAACCATTATCAGGCCCTGTACGCGCGACAACTGGGCGATAACCTGTCGTTCAACGCAGCCCTGCACTATACTGATGGAAGGGGCTATTTTGAAGAATTTAAGGCCTCCGCGGGTTTCGACAACTACGGTCTTCCAAACGTTACCGTGGGCGGCACTGAGGTAGAGGAAAGCGACCTGGTGCGCCGCCGCTGGCTCGACAATGACTTTTACGGCCTCACCTACGCATTAAATTATCAGCCGGCGTCCAGCCTTAACTTCACCCTTGGCGGGGCGTACAATGAATACCGCGGCAAGCATTTCGGCGAAATTACCTGGGCGCAGTTCGCTTCTTCCATTCCGGAGAATTTCCATTACTATGATGGAAAAGGCAGTAAGGATGACTTTAACATCTATGGCAAGGTCAATTTCAGCCCTGTAGAAAAATTGAGCTTGTTTGCCGACCTCCAGTACAGGAACGTAGGGTACCGGATCAGCGGGACCGATAAGAATCTCAAGACACTTAATTTCGACAACAACTACAACTTCTTTAATCCCAAACTGGGGGCCACAGTGTTCCTGAACGCGCAAAGCAACGTGTATGCCTCCTTCAGCAGGGCAAATAAGGAACCCAACCGGGATGATTTCACCAATTTAAAAGCCGGCCTTCCTTTGCCCAAGGCTGAAATACTGAACGACGTGGAACTGGGCTACCGCTTTAAAAACGAACGGCTCACTGCCGGGGCAAACCTTTACGGGATGTTTTACAAGGATCAGCTGATCTTTACGGGCGAGATCAACGAGTTTTCGGATGCTTACAGGCAGAATGTGGACGACAGCTACAGGATGGGTATCGAACTTGACGCATCATACGTCCTGAGCTCACGTTTCGCCCTTAATGCGAATGCGGCCTTCAGCCGGAACAAGATCAAAGACTATGTAGACTATGTTCCGGAGTACGACGACAACTTTGACCTTGCCGGCCTGGTGGCTACCACGTACGAGCGGCCCGACATCGCCTTCTCGCCAAACACCGTATTATTTGGCGAACTGGTATATAAGCCATTTAAAGGGCTGGCGGCTGCTTGGCAGGCCAAGTATGTGAGCGATCAGTTTATGGACAACACACAGAATGAGAACAGGAAACTTGATGCCTACCTGGTCAACAATCTGCGTCTGGGCTATGATTTCAAACTCAGCGGCATTAAGAGTGTTAATATCGGACTGCTGGTCAACAACATCCTGGACGAAAGATACGAAAGCAACGGTTACACCTATAGTTTCCTTTATCAGGGACTGACCACTACGGAAAACTTTTACTTCCCGCAGGCAGGAACGAACTTCCTGTTCTCGCTCAACCTCAAATTTTAACCCTATGAAAAAGTTCATCGAAAAGCTGCAATTTATTACGCACGACATTGACCACCTGAGCCATCCTGAACAAGCGCGCATAGCCTGCGAAGCAGGGGCGAAATGGATTCAATACCGCTGCCTTACAAAGCTGGACGAGGAACTGCTTAACGACATTAATGAAATCGCAGGTCTCTGTGACGATTGGGGCGCTACCCTGATCGTTACAGATCATGTGCACCTCAATGGTCTGGCCGATATACAGGGCTTTCATATCGAGGATATGGATGCCGATTTTCGACGTTTGCGCGAAGAGCTCGGCGATGCTGTAACGCTGGGTGGATCGGCTAGCAGCATTGAGGGCCTGATACGCATCGCCGATGAGGGTGCCGACTATGCAGGTCTGGGCCCTTTTGCAGACACGACCACCAAGCCCAATAATTTTCCGCTGCTTGGTTTACAGGGATACCGCAAGGCACTGCATAAATTGCAGGAAACTCACCCGGATTTCCCTGTGCTTGCCGTTGGCGGTGTTAGCCTGGAGGACGTAGACGAGCTGATGCAGACCGGCATTTTCGGCATCGCAGCCTCAGCTGCCATCAACCAGGCGGAAGACATGCGTTCGGCCTATCTCGACTTCTACTCGAGGGTTATGAACTAGGCCTCGGCACGTTCACCGATCTGCTGTCTCCACATGGCATAGTATAAGCCGTTGCGGGCTACGAGCGACTCGTGGTTGCCTTCTTCAATCACATTACCTTTCTCCAGCACATAAATGCGGTCGGCATGCCTGATGGTCGAAAGCCTGTGCGCAATCAATATAGTGATGTGGTTGGCGATATCGGAAACCTCACGGATGGTTGCGGTAATCTCTTCTTCGGTCAGCGAATCCAGTGATGAGGTTGCTTCATCAAACACCAGAATATCAGGCTTGCGCAACAAGGCACGTGCAATCGACAAGCGTTGCTTTTCACCACCGGAAACCTTTACACCACCTTCGCCTATCAACGTATCCAATCCCTTATCTGCCCGCGCAAGCAGGTTCTGGCAAGCCGCCTGATGCAGCACGCGCATGCACTCCTCGTCTGTCGCGTCGGGTCTTACAAACTGGAGGTTCTCCCGTATTGTTCCGGAAAATAACTGCGTATCCTGGGTTACAAAACCGATCTTCTCACGAAGTGCATCCAGATCAATGTCTTTACTGGTGATGCCATTATAACGGATATCGCCTACCTTCGGCTGGTAAAGGCCTACGAGGAGTTTTACCAGCGTGGTCTTACCCGATCCTGACGGACCAACGAAAGCAATGGTTTCGCCTATTTTCGTCTCAAAATTGATGCTGTTCAGTGCGTTTGTGGTGGCCGACTGATGCTTGAAGCTTACCGCATCAAACTCCAGCGTCCTGATCTGGTCGACCGTAACCGGGCGCTCAGGCTTTTTATCCTTCGGTATCGACATGATCCGTTCGAAGTTGTTGAGCGACACCTCTGTTTCGCGGTATATATTGATAATATTGCCGAGTTCCTGCAGCGGACCAAAAATAAAGAACGAATAGATGAACAGCGAGAAGAACTCACCCACCGTAATGCGGCCTGCAAAGATCAGATACATCATCAGGAAGAGCAGACCGTTACGAAGCAGGTTTACAAACGTACCCTGAATAAAGCTCAAACTGCGGATGTATTTAACTTTCTTAAGCTCCAGGCCCAATATCTTCGTTGTGGTCGCGTTCAGCCTGTTGATCTCCTGATTGGCCAGGCCAAGGCTCTTTACGAGCTCTATGTTGCGCAGCGACTCGGTCGTTGAGCCCGCCAGCGCTGTAGTTTCTGCAACAATGTTCTTCTGCACCTTTTTGATGCGCTTACTTAAGAAAGAACTCAGAAAACCCAGCAATGGAATAGACGAAAAGTAAACGACGGCAATCACCCAATACACCGATATCGCGTAGACCGTTACAAAGATGATCCCGATAATGCTGGTAAACAGTACATTGATCACCGCCTGAACCAGCTTTTCCGTATCTATGCGAACCTTTTGCAATACCCCAAGCGTTTCACCGCTCCGCTGGTCCTCAAACACCTGATAAGGAAGTTCAAGCGAGTGCGCCAGTCCGTCGGAGTAAATCTTAGCCCCTAAACGCTGCGTGATCACGTTCACATAATAGTCCTGGAAGTTCTTGGCAATACGCGAAACCATAGCCGCCCCCATCGCAAGAAGGATAAGCACGCCCGCCCCCTTGATGAATTCGTCGGTAGAATACTCCTTATAATTGGTTACATATTTGTCAATGATCAGCCTGAACACATATGGATCCAGAAAGGAGAATATCTGATTTACTGCAGCCAAAAAAAGGGCTAATAATATTAACCCTTTATAGTTTTTAAGATAACTGTATAAAATTTTCATCTGGCTATACAGTCATGATATCCTTTTCTTTCGCCTCGGCGTGCTTGTCGACCTTAACGATATAGGCATCCGTGATCTTTTGTACCTCTGCCTCGCCGGTTTTGATCTCATCGTCCGAAACGCTTTCACCTTTCAGGCGCTTGATCTTTTCGTTCGCATCCTTGCGGATATTACGAACCGTGATCCGGCCACGCTCGGCTTCTTCCTTTACCTTTTTAACAAGTTCCCTTCTGCGCTCTTCCGTAAGCGGCGGCACCACCAATCTGATCACCACACCATCGTTCTGCGGATTGATGCCGATATTGGCCTCCATGATCGCACGCTCGATCGGTACGAGCAACTGCTTTTCCCATGGCTGCAGGATCAGGGTACGCGCATCCGGCGTATTGATGCTGGCCACCTGGTTCAGCGGTGTCGCATTGCCATAATAATCAACCATGATACCGTCAAGCATTCCCGCAGAAGCTTTTCCGGCCCGGATCTTAGTCAGCTCAGCCTCGCAATGCAGGATAGCCTTGTCCATCGAAGCCTGCGCGTCCTGTAACTGTTTTTTTATAAGGTCATTCATATATCGTGTTATTATCAATAAAATCCAACTATCCTTTCACCAGTGTACCAATAGCTTCACCTTTGGCAATCTTCATAAAATTGCCGGTTTTGTTCATATCAAACACGATGATCGGAAGCTTGTTTTCCTCGCAAAGCGTGAATGCAGTCATATCCATAACATTCAGGCCTTTAGCATATACCTCTTTGAAGCTGATCTCATCGTATCTTGTTGCCGTAAGGTCTTTCTCAGGATCAGCAGTATAGATCCCGTCTACACGCGTACCTTTTAATACCACATCCGCCTTAATTTCAATAGCCCGTAAAGCAGCCGCAGAATCTGTGGTGAAATAAGGGTTACCGGTACCCGCACCAAAGATCACCACACGACCTTTTTCGAGGTGCCGCACGGCACGGCGCCGAATAAATGGTTCACAGATCTGCTCCATTTTTATAGCCGTAAGCAACCTGGTTTTCAGGCCAACTTTTTCCAACGCATCCTGAAGCGCCATGCTGTTTATTACCGTAGCCAGCATTCCCATATAATCGGCCTGCGCCCGGTCCATACCCGACTTCTCCGCACTTAAACCCCTGAAAATATTACCGCCGCCAATGACGATAGCAATCTGCAAACCTTGATCGTGTACAGCTTTGATGTCTTCAGCATACTGCCTTACCATCTCATTATCAATACCATATTGCTTTTCGCCCATCAGCGATTCGCCGCTGAGTTTAAGGAGGATCCGTTTATATTTCATGGCCTCAAAAATAGGAAAAAAACCATAAAAAAAGCCCCCTGACTCAGGAGGCTCTTAAAAGTATTGTCAAATTGACTACGCGCCCAATTGAACACGCTTAAATGAAGTCACGGTAAGACCGCTTGCAGTATCATTTAAGAATTTACGTACATCTTTAGAAGAATCCTTCACAAACTCCTGGTTCAGCAAGGTGCTGTCTTTGTAAAACTTGTTCAGTTTACCTGCAGCGATCTTCTCAACCATTTCCTCAGGCTTACCTTCCGCACGGATCTGCTCTTTTGCGATCTCGGTCTCACGCTCAATTGTTGTTGCATCAACATCAGCTTTGTCGAGCGCCACAGGATTCATAGCAGCGATCTGCATAGCCACATCCTTACCAGCTTCTTCAACACCTTCGCCTGCCTGGTTAAGCGCAACAAGTACACCTAAACGGTAGTTACCGTGGATATAAGGAACAACTTTCTCACCGGTTACGGTCTCAAACTTAGAGATACCGATCTTCTCGCCGATCTTACCAGTGTTGTCAACAATTACATCAGCAACTTTCTGTCCGTCCAGCTCCAAAGCAAGCAGTTCTTCCAGGGAAGCAGGGTTCTGCTCGATAGCCAGGTCTGCAAATTTATTTCCCAATGCTACGAAGTCAGCGTTCTTAGCTACGAAGTCAGTTTCGCAGTTCAGCTCAATCACCACACCACGCTTACCATCAGCAGTAGCTTTAGCAATAACCACACCTTCGTTCGATTCGCGATCCTGACGGCTCGCAGCTACTTTAGCACCTTTTTTACGCAAATAATCAACGGCAGCCTCAAAGTCACCGTTAGCCTCAGTTAGTGCTTTTTTGCAGTCCATCATACCTGCACCAGTTTGCTGGCGCAATTTATTTACATCTGCAGCAGTAATTTGTACTGACATCTTTAGTTTCCTTTATTTTATGAGTTAAAAATTATGGGCTGTATAATGCGGTGGTCTTCTGTCCTCCAACACATCATACAACCCAAATTAAATTATATTAAGCTTCCTCAGCTGAGCCTTCTTCGCTCTCAGCCTGAACTTTTTGTCTTCTTGAACCCGGAGCAGCAACTTCAGGAGCATCAGCAGCAGCCTTAGCCGCTACAGCTTCTTTTTCTGCTTCTTCGTCTTTTTCACGCTTACGCTCATCCAAACCTTCTTCGATAGCCTTAACAATGATGTCAGTGATCAAAGAGATTGATTTAGTTGCATCATCGTTTGCCGGAATCGGGAAGTCGATGTTTGAAGGGTCAGAGTTGGTATCCACCATTGCAAAGGTAGGGATGTTCAGCTTCAACGCCTCGCTAACCGCGATATGCTCTTTCTTCACGTCGATCAGGAAAATTGCAGCTGGCAAACGGTTCAGGTCAGCAATACCGCCCAATAAGTTTTCCAGTTTAATACGCTCACGCTGAATCATTAAACGCTCCTTCTTAGAAAGGATAGAGTAAGTTCCGTCTTTAGTCATCTTGTCGATGTTAGCCATCTTCTTGATCGACTTGCGTACCGTTGCAAAATTGGTCAACATACCACCCAACCAACGCTCGGTTACGTAAGGCATGTTTACTTTTTTAGCCTGATCAGCTACGATTTCTTTAGCCTGTTTTTTAGTAGCCACAAAAAGGATCTTACGGCCAGATTTTACAATCTGCTTGATCGCTGTAGCAGCTTCTTCAGTTTTGGTTAAAGTTTTATTTAAATCGATAATGTGGATTCCGTTGCGCTCCATGAAAATGTAAGGCGCCATTTTTGGATTCCATTTACGGGTAAGGTGACCAAAGTGTACACCTGCATCCAATAAGTCTTGATATGTAGTTCTTGCCATTGTTTTGTCTCCTTAAGATTAACGTTTACTGAATTGGAATTTCTTACGTGCTTTTTTACGTCCTGGTTTCTTACGTTCCACCATACGCATGTCGCGGGTCATGATACCCTTAGCACGCAATGCCGACTTCTTATCAGCATCTAATTCAACGATAGCCTTAGCGATAGCCAAACGAACAGCTTCTGCCTGACCTTTAACACCGCCACCTGCAACGTTTACCTGAACATCATACTGACCGATCACTTCGGCCACTTCAAACGACTGGTTTACGATATATTGCAAAGGCAGGGTAGGGAAATATTCTTTATGGTCTTTACCGTTTACGGTAATGGTGCCATTGCCATCTTTTAGATAGATACGTGCAACAGCAGTTTTTCTTCTTCCTGAAGTATTTGTTACTGACATTTCTTCTTAATTAAAGTGTAATGGTTTTAGGTGATTGTGCTGCATGAGGATGCTCTGAACCTGCATAAACATAAAGGTTGGTGAATAATTTTGCACCAAGTTTAGTTTTAGGAAGCATACCGCGTACCGCTTTCTCGATAACACGCTTAGGGTGTTTAGCCATTAACTCCTTAGGAGAAATGAAGCGCTGACCGCCCGGATAGCCGGTATAAGAAGTGTAAACCTTATCGGAGAACTTACTTCCGGTCAATTTAACCTTGTCTGCATTAATAACGATCACATTATCGCCGCAGTCTACGTGTGGGGTGTACTCAGGCTTGTTTTTACCACGGATGATCATAGCGATCTTCGATGACAAGCGCCCCAAAATCTCGCCTTCAGCATCCACAACAACCCACTGTTTGTTAACAGTTTTTGCATTGGCAGAGACAGTTTTGTAACTTAACGTATTCACTTGCTTGTATTTAATTTGTTAAACAATTATTCATTCCCCGCTTTTTTGGGGACTGCAAAGATAGCGCAAAATATCTAATTAACAAATAGTTTGTTTAGAAATTCTGCCATCTTCACAGGCGAATCGGTATTCAGGTAATCGACCCCAATTTCCATAAACGCCCGCCAGCAATCCGGGGTATCCGGGTTGCCCCAAAACCGGACGGGCTTTCCCAACGCATGGACATTGCGCACATAAGCCGCAAGCTTCTCGCGGTCGGCATCGGCAAGACGCCCTACGCCATCCCATGCGGAAAACTGCTGAAAGGCGGTACTGTAAAAAGCCACACGTTTCAGCTGCTCTGCAGTATACGGGGTGCTTAAGCGTCCGTCAAAAAAGAAAATCGGGTCATAGTCGCCCCACCGTTCCGGAGCAGGTGTAGCGCCGCTCAGCACAATACGCACCGCATCCGGATTATTATTTACGTCGAAGTACTTCCGGTAAGGCTTCAGTTTAGCCTCCAGCACTTTTAATGCCGTAGTGCCCGGCGTTTTAAAATCGATCATGAACTGGAGACTGCCCCCGTTTTTATATGGCTTTCCGCCGTTTGCCCTGATCATGTCGAGCAAAGGGTTGATATAAAGCCGTTCTATAGTACCTGCGGTATCGATCTCATTCCTTTCATGCGCAACATAAAGCTGCCCGCCAACCTCAAACACGTCGATCTCCATAGAAGCAAAACGGCTTTCATAGGCCAGATGAAAGGGTCTCGGCTGCAAGTAATCATTATGTGAATGCGCATTTTTGTTTGCCGTGTACTTCTGGGCGCGGACCAGCGAAATGCTTAAGCCTGCAATAAGCAGGCTTAAGCCGAATATGTGTTTTATATTCATCCTCTAATATATTGTAAACTCGGTAATCAAGCTAGGGCTGAAACCACACTTTCGTATTGTGTGTCGGCATTTTACCCCCCATATTGGCATTAACCCAGGCTAGCAGACTCGGACTGTTCTGCTCGTTGTCGGAATAAACATAGCGGACCGGGATCGGTGATAGAACGGTCGGGCCCGGCACCAGTTGCGGATATCCCGTTCTTCTCCATCCTGCCCATCCTTCAAATCCGTTAAGGAAAGCGTTTACCCAAAGCTGCTCAGCAATCTGTTTCAGCGGCTCGGTAGCCGATAAACCGACACCTGTCTGCTGGAAATACGCAGTCTTTTGTGCATCCGATATATACGGCGCAGCGGCCTGTGCACCGGCAAGCTGAGGCCAGTTATCAAATGAAGCGCGCACACCATCCAGATATGCCGTAGCTGCAACGCCCGTCACGCCCATGTTCCGCTGAATCGCTTCGGCCTTCAGCAGCATCAACTCCGCATAGGTAAGCAAAAATGCCCGGTTCTCCTTGCGGATGCGGCTGCCGATGACAGAAAAGTCGTTGTTGTCCAGGCCCGGATACAAGTTCTTCTGTTCTTCGCTGCTCAGACCGGCACGTATGCCGCGGTAAACGAGCGCCTGGGCCGGATTGGCTTTGTTTGCGTCGTACGACTTTTTGGTAGGCGCCGCAAAAATGGTCAGCCTGGGATCGTTTGCCGCCTTCAAAAAGTTAACCATCACATCGCTTACCCGGGCGTTGTCGCCAAAGTTCACACCACTGCCATCTGCAGGCGGATTTTGAATATACCAGCTGTAGAAATCGGTGCTGTTATTGTATACCAGCATCGCTTGTTCTGCCGCGCTTGTAAATACAGGATACTCAGAGGGGTTATTAAAAATTGCCGCCACTCTTTCGCCAATGCGTGCAGCCGCATCTGCTTTGTTCGATTGCCGCATCAGGATACGGATCTTTAGCGAATTGGCAAACTTCCTCCACCTTGCGGCATTACCTGCAAAGAGGATATCGCGACTGATCACTGTGCCTGCCGGCAGATTTTTCAGCAACTGGTTGGCCGATTCCAGATCTGTCAGCATCCGTTCATACACCTCCTGCTGTGCCTGGTACTTTGGAAACTCTAAGCCGGTAACATTACCCATGCCTGCTTCATCGTAGGGAATATCACCATAGGCGTCTGTCATGAGCGAAAGGATATACACTTTCATAATGGCCGCAATAGCCTGGTACTGCGTCTGGCCGTTAGCCTGTGCGATTCCGGCCAACTGATTCACGTCTTTAATTAATCGCATAGGTCCGTTCCATTCCTCCCGGTAAGAAGCTCCGGTCAGGTTATAGCGGCCATCCGATTCGCTTGTGCCGCCCAGCCATGCCAGGTGCTGCACATATTGTCCGGCGCGACTGCCGCTTGCGTTCATCGAACCGACTGCCGAGCTGATAATAGGCGGCAACAACATTTCTGCAGGAACCGTCGACGGGTTGTTCGGATTTTTATTGATCTCTTCAAACTTGCTGCAGGACCCTAAAAGGACAACCAGCAAGGACAACACGATATTTATCTTTTTCATATCTGATAATTTCTTAAACTGAGCGGAAGGATTAAAAATTAAGGTTGAGCGACATGCCTACACTTCTGAGCGAAGGAAGCGACATCGCCTCTACACCCTGGAACTGCCCGTCGTATGCGGAAACTTCCGGATCTATGTTTGGCACGTCCGACCACAGCAGCAGGTTGCGGCCAACCAGCGAGATGCTGCCATTCTTCACCGCAATTTTACGCATCAGGCTTGATGGCAGGGCGTAACCGATCTTCAGCTCCCGCAGCTTCACATAAGAGGCATCAAAAGTCGCGATCATGTCATTGTTGTAATAGGCCCTCCAGTAGTTACGCACCGTAACCGGCGTTGCGTTGGGGTTACCGGTATCAATATCAATACCCTCGCCTACCATATTGCCGCTACCATTTGCATCCCGGTTCACCAACGACTCCTTCAAACTTCCGGCGTTTATACCCTCAATATAAGTTCTGGAATGCACCACACCACCTTTCTGAATGCCAAACAGGAAGCTCAGCGAAAAGCGCTTATAGCGCAGGTTATTGGTAATCCCGGCTGTATAGTCCGGGTTAACGTTGCCGAGGTAGCCCCAGTCGCCGTTTTCTTCCTGCGGCAGACCGTTCTTGTGGGTCAGCTGACCCGATGGGTTATAAATCAGGTAGTCGCCGTACAAGGACCCAAAGGAACCGTCGCCCTTAGTATTCAGCGTACGCAATTCCAGTGAAGCCCAGCGTTCCAGCTGACGGATCCTCGAGATACCAATGTTCTCTGCCAATGAGATAACCTTATTCCTGTTCAGACCGAAGTTCACCGAGATATCCCAGTTAAAGTTGGCCGCCTTTACGGGCGAAGCATTCAGCATGACTTCCAGACCCTGGTTCGTCATCTTTCCTACGTTCATCAGCTTGGTATCATATCCCGCAGAAGGGTTCAGGGTAACAGGAATGATCAGATCGGTCGTCGTACTCTTATAGTAAGTTACGTCCAGACCGATCCGGTTGTCCAGAAACCGGCTATCGAACCCGAATTCATAAGATTCCACCTTCTCCGGGCGGATATCCGAATTCGGATAATTGTTGTTATGTACCGCTACGGTCTCACCGCCCCAGCCTTGCGACACCTGGAAATTAGCCGAAGTCTGATAAGGTTCAAGGTCGCGGCGCACCGACGAAATACTGCTTCTCAGTTTGAGGTAACTCATCGTTTCGCTCTGGATACCAAACAACTCAGAGGCCAGCACACTTAACGATGCCGAAGGATAGAAATAAGCATTGTTTTTCTTCGGAAGGGCGCTCGACCAGTCGTTACGGCCCGTAAGGTCTAAGAAGATCTTGTCTTTATAACCCAGCTGTGTGGTACCATAGATCGAATTGATGCGCTTCTCCTGGTAAACATTCCCTGCCTGAATAGGCTGGGCATTATTTGTCAGGTTGTACACACCGGGTATCGACAAGCGACCTGCAATGGCACCCAGTCTTTTGGATTTTTGCATCAGCAGGTTACCACCTGCATTCGCATTAAAACTCCAGTCGCCCTTAAACTTCGTGTCGTACGACAACAAGAAATCATGGTTCGTTTCCAGAAAAGCAACGTCATCTTCCTGGTAGTAGCCGTTTACGTATTGTGCCGACGACATCGCGTGACGCATCGTCCGCTTGTCGTTATAGAAATCGCGGCCCGTACGCAGCATCAGTTTCAGGTTTGGCATGATGGCATAATCCAGCTTTACATTACCGTAAACGCGGTCACGGTTATTGCCGTTCAGGTTCTCGTAGGCCACAAAATAGGGGTTGTTCCACCTTGCGCCATTGGGATTATAGATCGGTGAGTTCTGTACTGAATTTGCCAACCCGCCTTTCCAGTAATTGCGCAAACTGGCCACGTTCAGGTTCCTTGGCATGTACAGGAAGATCTTCATAATTGCATCGTCGTTTTTTGCCCCGTAGCTTGCCCGGTTGTCGCTTCCGTTGTTTACATAGTTCATGTTCACATCAACTTTCAGCTTATCGGTTATCGCATAGCCCGAGTTCAGTCCGAGTGAGTTCCTGCTCAGATCTGTGTTCTCGACAATACCTGTTTGCTCCAAGTTGGTGTACGACAGGCGGAAATTCAGCTTGTCGGTGCTTCCGGCTATGGAGAGGTTATTTGTGTAAGTCTGACCGTTCACAAAGAAATCCTTCAACTGGTTGGGCTGTGCGACAAAAGGTGTTGGTATCCGGTTACCGCTCGCGTCAAGCGGCGAGTCGAACTGAGGGATCAGCTGTCCCTCCATCTTCGGGCCCCAGTTCTCGATGATGTTATCAAAGGTCCCCCCGCCCATTCCATCTTTGTACGCATATTTGCCATCCTGCCCCTGCCCGTACACATACTGGTAGTCGGGCAGCTTCAGCGGCGATTCGAAACTGGCCTGCGAGTTAAAAGAAACGCCCAGGCCTTTTACACCCTTGCCCGATTTGGTCGTGATGAGCACTACCCCATTGGACGCTCTTGAACCATATAATGCCGCCGCGTTCGGCCCTTTCAATACCGTGATCGATTCAATATCGTTCGGGTCAATCTCCCCCGCAGCATTGCCATAGTCTACCTCACCTTCGTTGGCCGTAAAATTCGGGTTGTTGAAGTCCTGGCGACCAGTAAACGCGCGTGTCGACTGCTCGTTGTTGTTGCTTATCGGCACACCGTCTACTACAAACAGTGGTGAGTTGTTATAATTATAACCGCTCACAAAGTTTTGTCCCCGTATCTGAATATTGGAAGAAGCGCCGATTCCGCCCGAAGCGCTCGTAATCTGCACACCGGCCACCCGGCCGCTAAGGGTATTCAGTAAATTGGTTTCGTGCGATTCCCGCAGAAGTTCGCCATCCACTTTCTGTACAGAAAAACCAATGGATTTTGCTTCCCGGGTAATTCCCAGTGCGGTTACCACAACCTCGTTCAACTGGTTGTTGTCGCTACGCAATACCACATCTATATTACGCTGCCCGCGCACAGCGATCTGCTGCCTGCTGAAACCCACATAGGCAAATTCGAGAACGGCCTGTTCATTGGGGACACTAATTTCGTAGTGACCATTCTTGTCGGTCACCGTACCTGCAGCAGCGCCCGCAACCCGCACGCTCACCCCAGGAATAGTCTGTTTAGTTTCTCCGTCTGTTACAACGCCTTTTACAAGTATGCCTTGCGCCATGGCGGCAACAGAACTTAAGGCCACGAGGCTAATGAGAGCGATCAGCAAAAGAGCGGCCTCCAAAAAAGCCGATTTCACAGACCTTGCTTTAGGGTCTCTGATCTGGTTTGTTAGTTTAAACATGAGTTTGGATTTTTTTGACAAAGCTATCCCGGCCTTGTTAACCCATTGTTTATCCTGATTTATGAAGACATGAAATACGCGCCCGGAAAAACGCGATACATGCTAAATGCTAATAGAAACTTATCAGATCGTTAACGGTCTGATAACTGAATAATCTATAACACGCAGTTCTAAGCCTAAAACCTGGTGTAAAGCGCCAGCTGGACAATATGGTTGCTGGTGTTTACCGCAGCTCCGTTTACCGCCTGGTTCATATATCCGGCCTCTATATCGAGCTTCGGACTAATCCTGTACCCGCCTGCGATATATGCCCGGTTCTGGTCGTATACATGACCATTAAGCTCATTTTTATTTTGCAGGTTCAGGAACACCTCGTTCTGAAGGGCGACAAAAGGGCCTTTGTTAAAGCTTTGAGTACCTTCCTGCAGCGGCAACATGAACCTTACGAAATATCTCCCGCGTTGCGAGAACAGATCATCCTGCCCGTTCCGTTCTATGAAGCGTTGTTCCAGCCGGAAGCGGTGACTTACACTAATTTTACTGATCTTATGTTTATAAATAAACTGCTCCCAAACCCTGTGCTCTGTAAGGGTAAGATCGGGCGCTCCTGCTATTTTTGTGAAGGTGGGCGTGTACAGATAGCCTAAGGTTACATCTGCTTTGGGATTGATAAAATAGGTAAGTCCAGGTCTGATCAAAATATTCCTGACGCCATCCCATTCATTCTGAGAACGAAGCTGTACATCAAAATGAAGTCCCCATTTATCATTGAGTTTCGTGCTGTTCAATAAAAAAAGCCAGCCGCTGTTCTGGTTCACAGTCTGTGACACGGCAGTCAGGCTAAACGCGCATAAAGCGGCAATAAAAGTGAATTGTATTGATCTTATCATCTTCATATGACAGGTTACTTGGTTAGAGTTCCTGGCAAAGGTAAAAAAATGCTTGAATTCCGTTCACGCAAGATTGCGTTATAGTTAAGGCGAGGCATCACACGGCTACCAGAGAGAAGGTTAATAACAGGGGAATAACAGGGACTTAACAGGGGAATAACAGGGGAGTAAAAGGGCATTTTTCCCTGTTAACTCCCTGTTAAATTCATGCAATTCTCATTTGAATCTACTGGTATAATGAAACGATGATACCGCCCGTTATCTCCTTTTCCGATAGATAAGCAGCGAAGCACCGGCAATTAATACAGCTCCGGGCAAAATACCGAAGAAGAATATCCGGGTGACAAGCAGGGCTGTTTCATCCCCTTTGATTACGTCCCTCGACTTCGGCCTGTATGTGTCTACCGGAAATTCCCCATAACAGAACCAGCTGAACATCTCAGTCATGAAATCGAAGTTCTTGGTTTCGGGGCGCTGCCTGTATAATGCAGCGGAGCTCATAAAGTCGGCATCTCCGGTAATCATTATACGCTGCTCTTTGCCGGAGAGCTTTCGTGTCAGTGTAACAGCTACCGCACTGCCCTTGCGGTCTTGTAATATCGGGATTACCTGGAAACCGCTTTTGGTCGTGTAATTCAGTACTGTGGCGCCAGGCGTTGATACCAGTCCGCTGTCCTGCTTCAACACCCTGTACCGCTTATACTTTTCCGCAGCCTGGGCGGTAAAGGTGGTCAGCAGAAAATCGGGTGCATAGTCCCTGCTCCGCTCTATGATCGTATCGCCGGAAGCGGTGACACCCAGGTTTTGGATCAAGGGGTTCATGATGGACTGTCGCCCGGGCTCAACGGCAAGAAGCAGGTTGCCCCCGCGAGCTATGTAATTGTTGATCTTTTGGAGCTCTGTGGCCGTAAACTTAATCTTCGGATCAGCAATAACCAGTGTAGACGTTGCTGCAGGTATCTCTCCGGCCTGCAGCGATGTGGTATCTACATCAAAGCCCTGGTTTACCAGCGAATACCTGAAAGTAAGTTCCCCGGTCGCAGTCTTGTAGTCGGCATCCCCGGCCCTGTCTTTGCTTCGCTCCTCATTGCCTGTAAGGAAGGTAACTACCGGAATCTTCTCCGGCTCTACCAGCCTTTTTATGGCGGCGGTGATCTCCTGCTCGCTCGGATAGATCATCATATCGCTGAAGTACCGGAGAAATGTTGTCCGGTCGCCATACTGCAACTGCCTCACCAAACGGTTCTCTTCTGTGCTGAGATCTACCCCTTTTCTGATCTGTGCGGGATTGAGTACGTCTTCGAAGGCCACACCCTGAATATCTGCTACTTTGCGGGCTATTGCTTCGTCGGACAAGCCGGGATTGTTTTTATAGAGGTTGACGTTTTGCGACTTGTCATAATAATAGACGTACTCCATAGTCAGGTCGGGCATAAACCGCCGGTACTGCATAAAGTATTTCTCATCGGCGCTTTTGCTCTCCGGCTTTGCCAGATAGTAGTTATCGTCGAGCAGGTTAATATATGTAGTGATCTTCAATGGCTTATCCATCTTTTTAATGATCGCTACGCTGTTTGCGTTGAGCGTACGGTTTTTGGTCATGGTCATGTCCAGGTAGCCCGTAAGCTGAGGGCGCGAACTGATGTAGCCAATGAGACAGCAAAACCCGATCAGCAGGGCGTAGCGAAGCAGTTTAACGCTTAGAGGCTTGGCCTCCCGCGATGATTGGAGCCGGATGCCGGTGAGCGACAGGAAGAGCACGATAACGAGGATAAAATAAATAACATCTTCTGTGCTGATTAGACCGTTGATGAACTGCTCGGTACGCCCCGATATCGATAGAAAGTAGGTGATGTGCCGCACTGCATCTACACCCTGGAACAAGCCGCCAACGAAGTTGAGCACACCCAGAACTGCCAGCGTACTGATGGCAGCCACGACCTGGTAGGAGGTGAGGGATGACATGAAGAGCCCGATGGATGCATACGCGCAAATAAGCAGGTAGAGGCCTATGGCGCCGGAAATAACGATCTTATAGTCCATGTGTGTAATGGACCAGGCGCCAGCCAGGCCGAAAAGACCGAGTATGGCCAGCAAAAACAAGGCGTACCAGGAGATGGCGAGGTACTTGCCCAACACGATATCGATCACCTTAATGGGCGAGGACAGCAGGAGTTTAATGGAACCACTATGTATTTCGCGACTGATAAGCCCCATGGTAAGGAGGGGGATGTACAGGTAAAGCGTGTTTTTTACCCCGGCATAAAAACCGTATTGCGTGCCGAAAACCTGTCCGGTTACTTCCTTAAACTCCTGCCCCATACGGTGGGCGCGACCAAGCATTTGCAGGAATTTTGTAAGGTCGAGCCCCGCCTGGATCGGAAAGATCATGAGCACCAGCCATGCAACCGGCGAATAAAACAGTGTACTTAGCTCTAATCTGGCTATTCTTAATATGGTTTTCATGAGGTAGGCGCTGTATTGGATTTTTTATTGGATAGTTGAGCGAAAATGGCATCCAGTGAACTCTTTTCGAGTGTGATCTCACTTAGTCGCCAGCCCTTAGCTACGCTTATACGAACGATCTCTTCCGATATAGACGGCGATGAAGTAAAATGCATCCTTACGGTCTTACTGTTTAGGAATTCCGCTTTGCTGATGCCGGGGATCTCATACAGGGCAGCCGGAAGCGGAGGATTCTCCAGAACCGCCACCAGGCTGTTTGGTTCTATATAGTTGTTGAAAGATTCCATGGTATCGGAAAACACGATTTTGCCTCCTTCAATCATGATGATGTCGTGGCAGGTCGCCTGTATTTCTGCCAGAATGTGTGAAGAGAAGATGACCGAGCGTTCTGAAGCAATTTCTCTGATAAGGTTTCGCACTTCCAGTATCTGGTTCGGGTCGAGCCCGTTGGTTGGCTCGTCGAGCACCACCAGCAGCGGCTTGTGAATAATGGCCTGCGCAATACCTACGCGCTGCCGGTAACCGCCCGACAGGTTGCCAATCAGCCGGTTGCTGAAATGGGCCACGCCGCACTTCTTTTTAACCGCCTCTACCGCATCTCTGATCTCGTTGTCGGGAATGAGCCGCAGCTTTGCACTATAGGTCAGATACTCATCCACCGTGAGTTCAAGGTACAGCGGTGCGTTCTGTGGCAGGAAGCCGATTCGCTTTTTAGCTTCCTCAGGATTTTCCCGGAGGTCGATGCCGTCGATGATCACACGGCCTTCAGTCTGGCTCAGCACACCGCAGAGGATGTTCATCGTGGTAGATTTGCCGGCGCCATTGGAGCCCAGCAAACCTACGATTCCTGTTTTATAAATTTCAAAGCTGATGTCCTTTATCGCCCAGTCTTTACTATACCGGTGCGATAAACGCTCGAGCTTAACAATACTCTCTTGCATTTAAATGTAGTTTAAAAGAAATGACTAAGGGTTCAGCTTCCAGTCGGGATTCATCACAGAGGCCGCCGGCCAGATCTGACGGAGATAATTGGGACTGTTTGGCTCCAGAATAAATTCTTTCCCCTCGGCGACGTGCTTTATCGTCTTGGCGAACCTCGGATCTTTGTTCAGGCGTTTGAGGTCCATTACCCGCATACCGGTAAATGCCAGTTCTCTTCTTCTTTCGTCGAGGACGAAGCGCAGAACTTTTAGCGGGTCATTGTCCAGACTCGCAGCGGTTACCTCGGTATAGGCTGCAGGAACAATCCGGTTCTGCCGCAGCAGGTTTACGTCGGCCAGCGCGCCGCCAAGATCATTTGCACGGGCTTTGCATTCGGCCCGCGTAAGATAAAGCTCGGGGGTGTTTATGGCATTGCTGAAGAAATCGCCGCGGAGGAAGATCTTTACCCCATATCTGTTCATGTAATTGAAGGGCGGCGCAGGCGGCCATCCATTTGCATAATATAGGGTCCAGCGCTTATCATCGTTATTGAACAAGGCCGTTAGTTCCTGGGAAGCACACACATCCTGACCCAGACCAAACGGTCTGAGGAAGGTTCTTGCCACAATCGTTTCGGGATGATCTATCCCGCGCGGTACGTCGGTCCAGCCCACAGGTGCGCCGGGAACAAATGGGAACGGCCCCGGGATAATGACCTTGTAATTGTTCATATTGGCCAGGGTGCTGTACAGGCCAAGCGCTTCATTGGCATTGGCCAAAGCCTGCTCATAATTACCCATATACAGATATACCCGGCTCAGCAAGGCGTATCCGCCCGCTTTCCTGGCGCGGAATTTATTCAGTTTGTTGTTTAAAGGCAGGTCTTTGATCGCCTCCTGCAGGTCGGCGATGACCTGGTTGTATACTTCGCCGACGGTGTTCCTCCGGTGCTTGGCACTAATGTCTGCTTCCAGTACCAGCGGTACGCCCGGTTCGGTGGCCGCGGTAGCTGCATCGTAATGCTGTGCATAAATGTTCACGAGCAAGAGATGTTCGAGCGCACGGCCAAGAAGCGCCTCTGCGCGAACACTGCGCTTAGCTGCCTCGCTGCCCCCCTGTGCATCCAGCACGTTATTGATCACCGTATTGAAATAAAAGATGCGTTTATAACCCTCGCTCCATATGACGTCGTTGTCACCTTCCCCAAAAGCATTTTTGTCGAAAAGGTATATTTTACGATTATTCAGCCTCTGCTTGGTATACAGGTTGCCAGGCTCCCCTTCCGGAAGAAATGCATCGTCGGTGATCAGGTCTTCATAAAAATCGCCGAAGGTGGTCACCGTAGCAAAATTGAGCATGTTCTCATAGTCCTCCACGGTTGTCGGAATGAACTTGTCTTTCGGTACAATGTCAAGAAACTTATTGCAGCTGCTCAATATGACGAGTAGCAGTGCTATATATAGATATTTTGTCCTCATGGTGATGTCTTTAAAAGGTGATATCCACGCCCGCCATATAAACCGGCGTTACGGGAAGTGTCCGGTAAAATTCTGTTGGCAGGGAAATGTGCGCTTCAGGGTCAAGGCCCTTCGAATTGCGGAACCAGCTGAAGGGGTTCTGAACCTGCAGGGTAAGCTTTGCGGACGACACTTTAGCATTCTTAAGCAGCGTAGGCGCAAAGTCGTACCGCAATGAGATATCGCGGACCTTTACATAGTCGGCCTTCAGGGTATTCCTATCGTTTAAAACCCAGAGCGACTGATAGTAGAAGGTAGCGGAATTGCTCAAATCAGGTGCCGGCATAATACCGGGAATGTTTTCATCGCCCGGCTTTCTCCAGAAGTTCAGCACAGCCCTGTCGGTATTCCGGTCGAAATTGCTGTTTTGAAGTACTCGGGGAACCGCATCACGGATCACATGGCCGCCATTGGCAATGATCATAACGTTTAAGCTGAGGTGCTTGTAATTAAAACTGTTTGTGAAGCCAACAGTATACGTAGGCAGCATCGTACCGCTGAACACAAGCCCGTTCACGTCTGTCATGGCTTCCAGGTAACCGGTTTGCTCATTGTAGTTTTCTACGATATTGCCGTCTTTGTCGAACACACGGATGGTGCCATTTTCCGGATTCAGGCCGGCGTAACGAAAGTTGAAGACACTCTTCATCGGGTATCCCACCTTTTCCATCCCCGTTCCGGAGGTATAGGTATATACCGATTCGTTATCGGTGCTGATCTCCGTCATTTTGTTGCTGTTATGGCTAAAGGCGAGCCGGCTTTGCCAGCTGAAATTGGCTGAGCGAACGTTATCGGTGTTCAGCGCAAGCTCGTAACCGCGGTTGCGCAGGCTACCGTAATTGATCAGGGCGGTCTGATAGGCATTGGTTGGGTCGGTACGGCGCTCACCAAGCAGATCGGTGGTCTTACGGTTGTAGAGGTCGACCGATCCGGATAAGCGGTTTTTAATGATGCCGAAGTCGAGCCCGATATTGGTTACTGCCGTCTTCTCCCATCTGAGGGATTTGTTAGGCGGACTTAGGATCTCTGTGGTAGGTGCTCCTGTATCTGAGTTCAAGCCGGCCCTGGCTTGCAGAAAGGGCCCTACGTTTTTGGCCACGTTACCGCTTAAACCGTAGGTAGCTCTCAGGCTTAGCGTATTTATCCAGCCCGCGCTCTTCATAAATTCCTCGTCAGATATTCTCCAGCTTCCGCCTACCGACCAAAGCGGCAGATATCGATACTTAGGATCGGATCCAAACAGGTTGGAATTATCTACCCGGATGCTTCCGGTAATGTTATACTTGTTGTTGTATGTATGGCCCGCGTTGGCGTAAAGAGAAACATAGCGATCTTCCGGCGCCGTGAAGTAATTATAGGAACTGTAGTTGTAGCCAAAAGTGCTTTGGAGCGACTGCGTACCGGTGAGGTTGGTTAGGGCGAGTTCGTTTATCGGTTTAAATATCAGGTTATTGTCGCTATACCCCATACGGTGAACCGCAGTTGACGTTTGGGCCACCGCTCTTTGCTCGGCGCCTATTAAAGCCGTAAAATGATGTTTAGCATTTAGTTGCTTATCATAGTTAAGCTGGGTACGCAGTGTATATGACCTGGAGTCGCCGCGGGTTTCATAAAGCTGTCCGCCATCGGGAACGTTTTTAATGATATTGCCGTTTTGTATTTGCGTAGCATCATTAATCATCCGGGCCACACGGTAATAATCTTTGCTCTGAAAGGTCCTGTTATAAAAGCTGCCGCGCTCGGTTTGGTATTTGACGTCAAGGTTCAGCCCTTCAAGAAATTTAACGTTGAAACCGCCCTGCAGCCGGATATAATTATTTCTGGATTTGTTTTCGCCATTGTTCAGCTGATCGAGCGGATTGAAGGTCTCATTGAGCAGGCCCAAGGTGTTCAGCCGGTTTATTTCGTATGCCGACTTTCCATCATTCCATGGCACAGTATTGCCATTTTCATCCCTTAATATCTCGTAAGGCATGTAATAGGTATAATCCATTCCCCCGAGCAATTTAGACTTCCCGGCGCTTAGATTGGCGGTAACGCCTATGTCGGCAGTAAGCCATTTGAATACTTTGGCCTGATCCCTCAGATTAATATTTACGCTTTCGTCGCGGCTGCCTTTATTATACCCACGGTTGCCAATATAATAGAGGCCGGTACTGAACTGGTTAATTTCGTTACCTCCGGTAGCAGAAAAGCTATGCTGTTGCTTAAACATCTGCTGCAGCATTTCGTCCTGCACCTGGGAAGGGCCGTCGAGTGTTTTTAACCGGTTTAAGGTAGCATCGAGCTGGGCCTGTGAAATTTCCCCTTGCTCAAACTGATACAGGGCTTCGATAGCCTTAGGCTGTGCAGCTCGTCTGATCCCATCATTATAGCTGGGGTGCCTCATGTTGAAAAGCTCCTGTTGCAGACCTACCACTTCGCTGGAATTCATCAGGTTGAGATAAGAGAAATCGGGCAAAGGTGTGGCAAAAAGGGTGCTGTTGTAATTAACCCGCAGCTTCCTGGCGGCGCTGAAGCGGGTAGTGATGGATATGACACCGTTTGCTGCCCTTGTTCCATATATGGAGGCTGCGGCTGCATCTTTTAATACGGTAACGCTGGTTACGTCGGCAGGATTTATAAAACTCAAATCGCCTTCATAGGGAAAACCGTCAACGACGTAGAGCGGCGCCTGGTTGCCGTACAGGGTAGACAAGCCGCGGATGGTGACCGCGCCGTTCTGCATGTACAGTCCGGGCACTGTGCCTTCCAGCCTGTCGATGATGCTGGTTTCCAGCCTGGTGTTCAGGTTTTTTTCGGTCACCACCCCGAATGAGCCGGTCGACCTTTCCAGGGGAAGCGTCTGATATCCGGTACTGATCATCACTTCCTCCAGATCGTTATCTGTAAGTACCATGCGGATGCTGCCCATTTCTTCTTTTACTTTAAGCTCCAGAGGCTTGTAACCTACATAGGAGATATGAAGCACGGCGTCTTCGCTGATGCCTTTTATCTCGAAGTAGCCTTCCGCATCCGTACTCAGCGTTTTATTGTAGGGCATGGCTTTGATGGTAACGCCCGACATTCCCGCTCCTTTTTCATCGACGATGCGGCCTCTTACGTCGATGGCCTTAAAATACTTTTTAAACAGCGCAATGGTTTCGTCCAGAAAGGACTGCTCTTTAGCCTTGATCACAACTGTCTTATTGTCGATGGTATAGTGGAATGGCTGATCTGCGAGTAGTTCGTCAAAAGCGCGTTCGATGCTCGCGTTCCGGAAGTTCACGTTTACCCGCCTGGCGCTTCTGACCTTATCAGGCTGCCACAGCACGTTATAGCCTGTCTGCACCATGATCTCTTTAAACACCTCTTCCATAGGGATATTTTTCCTGTTGAGGGTAACCAGCTGGGCATAGGTACTGGCGCTCACCTGCAGCATGGCTGCTATAATAAATAAGACGGTTAACCTCATTATAAACAGGAGCTTTCTTATGCGGCCGGGCGGCACGCATAAAATCTTTTCATAAATTTTATACATTTGTTTGTGTGGTTGTTGGTTTAGTACGACAAGATTAAATGATTACAGCCAGACAAGACGGACAGCCCTGGCTCCACCCGGGGCTGTTCTTTATCCGGCGAACTTAGTAGTGGTTATTTCATAACTAAAATTCGCCTCCCTTCTATTTTAAATTTAACGGCCCCCGTAAGCGAGAGCTTATTCAGTAACTCTGCCACGTGCTTGAATTTCGATATCCGCCCACTGAAGACTTCCTGCTTAACATCATCGTCCTGGTATACGATCTCCACATCGTACCACCGGGAAACTTTTTTCATAATGCTTTGCAGGTCATCGTGGTCGAACACAAACAATAAGTTCTTCCAGGCTATGGCCTGGTCTATATCGGCCTGGCTTACCTGCAGACGATGCGCAAACAGCAGGGCTTGCTGACCGGGCTTTAGCACGACCGGCTGAACTGCAGACGCTGCAGGTTCAACGTTTACCGAGCCTTCAAGCAGCGTGGTTTTGGCCACCGTTTCATCGGCATAGCTGCTTACATTAAAGTGTGTTCCAAGAACCCTGATCTGCTGCCCGCGGGCCTTCACAATAAATGGGTGGGCAGCATCCTTTGCAACCTCAAAATATGCTTCACCATCCAATTCAACCAGCCGCTCCTTTAGCCCTTTAAAAGAGGCCCGGTATTTTAAAGTCGTAGCCGCATTAAGCCATACGCGAGTACCGTCGGGCAACTGCAGCCGGTACTGTCCGCCCCGGGGAACGGAAAGCATATTGAAAGGCGAGGGCTCGCGGCCTTCTTTGCCGACCCCAGGCTGGTCGGTGTAGATCACCTGGCCATTGACCGCCCGTATCATGTCTGTTCCGTTTTGGACCCCAAGGTCGCCTTCGGTTGTGTCGGACAAGGCAATGCGTTCACCATTTCCCAATATCAGGA
The DNA here is from genome assembly GCF_024436415.1 of Pedobacter deserti. Classification (GTDB taxonomy): domain Bacteria; phylum Bacteroidota; class Bacteroidia; order Sphingobacteriales; family Sphingobacteriaceae; genus Pedobacter; species Pedobacter faecalis. The sequence continues at coordinate 513,022 of NZ_JAFMZQ010000001.1, forward strand.
CAGCTTTTCCAGATCCGGGTTTGATCAGAGCGCCGGCCTCGAGCAGTTTCGCTGAACTGTCGGGGCTTTCCTTGACGAGCATATAACCACCCAACACGATGGCAAACATAGCGGCCACTGTAGCGACATATCGGAAGAGCCGCGGACTCCGCGCCGGACGGATAGACGACATCAGTCTGGCATGTACCCGATCCTTTACCTGGTCTTCCGCTTCCGGATATATGGCGTCCTGGTAAGCGATATTCCGGTACCACCGGTTGAGCCGTGCCACTTCATCGTCGCTGGCATAACCGTTCCGGTATTTCTCCAATAAAAGGTCGATCTCTTTCTGATCCATATCGTTACGCAGGAATATCGCTTCAAAAGGAGGTACCCTGAACCGCCTCTTACCCTATATGGTTATCAAAAAAAATTAAAAAAGGTCTTTAAAGATGCCCGGAGACAGTAATATTATGAGCCCTGTGTTTCTTAAATTGCCCCTGATCACTTTGAGCGCCCGGGTCAGATTGGCCTCCACACCCTTTTCGGAGATTCCCATGCGCGCAGCGATCTCAGCGTTGTTCAGTCCCTCTGTACGGCTATAATAGAACGTGAGCCGGCATTTTTCGGGGAGCTGCTCCACGATGCCGTTGATGTATTCTTTCAGGAACAAGGCATCCAGCTTTGCTTCATCGTCTTCAAGATCAACAAAGGCGTAATGGGCTTCTGCAAGTTTTTCCCTGTGCCTTCGTCGCTGGTAGTGCTTAAAAACAGCAAACTTAACCGCGGTATTCAAATAGGCAGGAACATTCACAATGTTCTGGCTTTCTCTTTTCTCCCACAAGGCAATAAAGACTTCATGAACAATGTCTTCGGCCTGGGCTTTATCTTTGGTGTGGTTCCAGGCAACCAGCAGCATCTTTTTCCAGTACCGATCATAAATCTCCGAAAATGCCTCCCGCCTGTCCTGAGCCATCAGTTCAAGCAGTTCAGCATCGGTAAGTAAAGCAGATATCGGCATGGCTTTGTGTGTTCCCTGGTATAAAGTTAACAAAAAAACCATTTGACCACACTTGTTGTTATGCTTACATAAAACAAAAAATCATGAAGAAAGAAACTAAGATTATCGCCGGCGTATTAGCGGGAGCGGCGCTGGGCGCGGCAGTGGCATTAATATTGGCATCAGACAAGTCGGGCGACCTGAAAGATAAGGTGTCTGACTGGCTTAGCGATGTTCTCGATTCATCAAAAGACAAACTTGCAAACGTTACCGACAAAGTGAAAGACACCATTTCGAAAGTAAACGGGTAGGTTTATTGAATGAAAATTGCTTTCTATGGTGCTGCGCGGGCTGTAACGGGCAGCAAGCACCTCATCACACTAAATAACGGTACTCAACTTTTGCTCGACTGCGGCCTGTTCCAGGGGATGGGCGAGGTAACCGATGGCCTTAATCAGCGCTTCGGCTTCGACCCGGCTAAATTGTCGTACGTTGTCCTTTCTCATGCGCATATCGATCATTGCGGTTTGTTACCGCGGCTGGTGGCCGATGGCTTTGAGGGACAGATATTTTGTACTCCTGCAACGATGGACCTTGCACGAATCCTTATGATGGACTCGGCCAAGATCCATATGCAGGATGCGGAATATGCAAACCGGCATGTAAAGGACGGCGAGACCAGCGAGGAACCGCTGTATACCGACGACGATGTGGTGAAAACCCTGAGTCAGTTTAAGGTGGTCGAATATCTGGAAGATTATGAGATAGACCCCAGGATCACACTCCGGTTTACCGACGCTGGCCATATTATCGGCAGTTCGGCCGTTCATCTGCGGATTATTGAAGATGGAAAGGAGCACCGCATTACCTTCAGCGGGGATGTGGGCCGTTATGGCGACCTGATCCTGAAAAGTCCGCAGACCTATCCGCAGGCCGACTATATCCTGATGGAGTCTACCTATGGTGATTCCCTTCACAAAAGTCTGGAACCGATAGAGGAATCGTTGCTGGAAATTATTAACCACACCTGTCTGATCAAAAAGGGCAAGGTGGTGATCCCCGCCTTTAGCGTAGGCCGTACGCAGGAACTTCTGTATGCGCTGAATGGCCTTGAGTTGAAAAATAAACTGCCGGACGTACCGTATTATGTTGACAGTCCGCTTTCGCTCCAGGCCACTGAAGTGTTGAAAAACCATCCTGAAGCCTATAACAATGGCGTAAAACAACTGATGAAGATCGATGACGATGTATTCAGCTTCAAGGGACTGAAATTTATAGAAAGCGTACAGGAATCTAAAGCGGTAAACGAAGATACCCGGCCTTGTGTCATTATCGCTTCTTCGGGCATGGCCGAGGGCGGTCGGGTAAGGCACCATATCCGTAATACAATTGGCAACCAGAAGAATACGATTCTTATGGTGGGCTATGCGGATCCGAATTCCCTAGCCGGACAACTGGTGGCAGGCAGCCGCACGGTATGGATGTTTAACGAAGAGTATGATGTGGTAGCGGATGTGCGGTCGATACAATCCATGAGCGCGCACGGCGATTATGAGGACCTCCTTCATTTTCTCGAATGTCAGGACCCGGAACAGGTGAAGCAGATCTTTTTGGTGCATGGGGAGTACGAGGTGCAGCAGGCCTTCGCACAGCGTGTGCGCGACGCAGGCTTTAAGAACGTGACCATCCCGGAATACCGGCAGGTGTACGAGCTGTAGTCTGGCAGAAATGAGCATTGCGTAGCTAAAGGGATTTGTCTAAGTTTGCCCGATGGATGTATTTGGCCAGGCTCTAAAAGATCAGTTCCGTAACCCCCCTTCGGATATTCTCTGGGTACATAATTCTTACGATGAACCGGAGGAGATGCCGGTCGACATCTATTTCCGAAGCGAAAAGGAAATGCCGGAACTTGAGCTCAAAGCACTTGATGCCTGCCGCGGCAAGGTGCTTGATGTGGGCGCAGGGGTTGGAAGCCATGCCCTCGTTTTACAGGGCCGGGGATTTGATGTTACGGGAATGGATATCTCAGAAGAGGCTGTGACCATTATGAAGCAGCGGGGACTGAAAAAAGCGCTGACCGGCGATATCCTGAAATATTCCGGGGCGGGGTACGATACCTTGCTGTTTATGATGAACGGTATTGGGCTGACGGGTTCGCTCCAGGGCTTAAGGTCATTTCTCAGCAAAGCTAAAGGGTTGATCAACCCGGGCGGTCAACTCGTCTTTGACAGTTCCGACCTGATGTACCTGTACGAATCGGTGCCCTTTCCCTTAAACGGATATTACGGCGAAGTCAGTTTCCGATACGAATACAAAAGCCTGAAAGGGAATTGGTTTAAATGGGTGTATGTAGATCAGCAGACGCTCATGCGGACGGCCCGTGAAGCTGGCTGGCTCACAGAAATCCTGTTTGAAGACGGCAACGATCAGTACCTGGCGCGTCTGACCGTTGCCGGTTAACCCTTAAGCTTTTTCTTCCCAGATGCAGGCGATATTGATGATGGTCTGCACCGCCTTTTCCATGTCCTGTACCGAGGCCCATTCCTGCTTACCATGAAAGGCGTGTTCACCCGCAAAAATATTCGGGCATGGCAATCCCATAAAGGAAAGGCGTGAGCCGTCGGTTCCGCCCCTGATACTTTGACGCTTCGGCGTTATACCTGCGCGCTCAATAGCCTCAATGCCGTATTGAATGACCTCGGGATGCCGATCGAGTACCTGCTTCATGTTCCGGTACTGCTCCGTGATTTCGAGGGTATAGGTAGCGTTGGGATAATCCTCGATAATGTTCTGGACGGTCGCATCAAGAAACTCGCCGTTGGCTTCAAGCTCTTCATTATTAAAAGCGCGCAGGATAAACCTGCCTTCAGCACGTTCTACGCTACCGCTGATAGAAACAGGATGAATGAAGCCTTCTTTCCCTTCTGTGGACTCGGGCGACAGGCAGTCAGACGGCAGCGCGCTGATCACGTCTGACAATATCTTGATGGCACTTTCCATTTTGCCTTTGGCAAAGCCAGGATGCGTGCTTACCCCATGAATGGTGAGCAAGGCACCGTCGGCAGAAAAGGTCTCGTCTTCTATGGAACCCAAGGTTTCACCGTCTACCGTATAACCAAAGTCGGCCCCAAGCTTGTGCAGGTCGGCTTTATCCACACCGCGACCAATCTCTTCGTCGGGTGTAAAAAGTATTTTGATCGTTCCGTGTTTTACGTCCGGATGCTGCATAAAAAAGGCCGCAGCTTCCATAATCTCGGCCACGCCTGCCTTATTGTCGGCCCCCAGCAGCGTAGTTCCGCTCGCGGTAATGATGTCGTTTCCGATCTGGTCTTTGAGATCCGGATGTTCATGCATACGCAAGACAATACTGTTATCGTCGGGCAAAACCAGGTCCTGGCCCTGATAATTGGTATGTATAATAGGTTTTACAGCATGTCCGCTGCAGTCGGGCGAAGTATCCATGTGTGAGCAGAAGCATATTACCGGCACTTGCTTTTCTGTATTGGAAGGGATGGTTGCATATACATAGCCATGATCGTCCATATGCGCATCAGCTATGCCCATATCCTGAAGTTCCTGTACCAGGACATTCCCAAGATCCTTCTGCTTTTCGGTAGAGGGTGTGGCGGGCGACATCGGGTCAGACTGCGTATCAATCTGCACGTACTTAATGAAGCGGTTTTGGAGCGTTTTAGTTTTATTTTGATAATTTAGCATATCCGTAAGGTAAGTCACAAAGTTAGCCATTAGATTATAATTTGACCAGTACCCGAGCTATATCGACAAAAAGCCTGTTTGCGCTATGGGCGCTTATGACCCTGTGCCTTTCTGCCACTGCACAGTCGAATTATTATAAGCTGGGCATTGGCGGTGGATACGGTTTTACCCAGGCCTTCACAGATCTGCTGGACCAGGACTTTTCGAAGGCCATTTACGGACAGGCGGAGTTTTTCTTTAGCCCCTTCGTGAGTATAGGCGCCGAGATACAGCAAGGCAAGATCAAATCAGGAAATTCGTCGGACGACCCGCTTGCCCGTGCTTTTGTGAACGATTATACGCTTACAGGCCTGAATGCAAAGTTGTACCTCGGGGCGGTGACAGACCATCGTTCGGGCAGACTGCTGGATGCACTGAAATGGCTGTACCTGGGCTCCGGTGCAGCGATCATCAGAAATAAGATATCCCACAAAAATGAGCTGGAAGATGATATCTACCTTGGTAAAAGTAAATCCCGGGAACTTGTGCTCCCCCTGAATCTGGGCTTCAGTTATTACTTCAACGACCGGGCGGGCATGCCGCGACTTGGCATAAACGCGAATATACAGGTCAATTTTTCACTCGGAGAGGGTCTGGACGGATACGACAGGTCGAACGTTACCTTCAAAGAGGATGTGCCCGACCGTTATCATTTTTACAGTGCGGGACTGAGATACCTGTTTGGCCCCACAGGATTGTCGAAACGCTCACTTAACTAGTTTTTCTTCAATGAAAAGGCCCTTATTATTCATGTTGCTTTATACCATAACCATGCATACATCTGCACAGCTTACGCCGTATGAACAGAGCGGCAAAAAGGAAACGGCTACATACGATCAGGTTATTGCCTGGTACGCCGGTCTGGACATGCAGTACGAACAGGCGAAACTGATCGAATGCGGTGAGACGGATTTCGGTAAACCCCTGCATGTGCTGGTCCTTTCAAAGGATCGTATTTCCGATCCGGCAGAAGCCAGGCGCAGGAACAAATGCGTACTGCTGATCAACAACGGCATTCACCCCGGCGAGCCTGAGGGTATTGATGCGAGCATGATGCTGGCGCGCGATCTCCTTAAGAACAACGCGCTGCCTGAAAATGTGGTTATCTGCATCATTCCGTTATATAATATTGATGGAAGTTTTAACAGAAGCGGTACCTCACGTGCCAATCAGAACGGTCCGGCCGCCTATGGCTTCAGGGGCAACGCCCGGAACTACGACCTGAACCGTGATTTCATTAAATCTGACTCGAGAAATGCTGTGGCTTTTCAGGAGATCTTTAATACCTGGAAGCCGGAAATCTTTGTGGATACCCATACGAGCAACGGCGCGGACTACCAGTACGTCATGACGCTGATACCAACCCAAAAAGACAAGCTTCAGCCTTTACTGAGTGAATACCTGACCTCGACAATGCTGCCTGAACTCTACCGCAGGATGGAGAAAGCCGGTTATGAAATGACGCCTTACGTGAACAGCATAGAGGAAACACCGGATGCCGGCATTATGGGCTTCCTGGAAACGCCGCGGTACTCCACGGGTTACGCCGCATTGCACAACACCATCGGTTTTATGCCGGAAACGCACATGCTGAAGCCTTATCCGCAGCGGGTAGACGCTACGTACAAACTGCTCCAGATTTACGTCGATCTGGTAGAACGAGATGCCCGGCTGATCCGTGAAAACAAACGCAAGGCAGATGAAGCGGTGTCGGCCCAGTCCGATTTCCCGCTTGCCTGGAAACTTAACCGCGACAAGTATGACGAGCTGCAGTTTAAAGGCTATGAGGCCAAGTATAAACTCAGCGAGGTAAGCGGTCTGGATCGCCTGTATTACGACAGGAATGCGCCTTTTACCAAAACCATAAAGCAGTGGAATAACTTTGAGGCTTCGGTGGTTGTTAAAAAGCCCGTGGCATATATCATTCCGCAGGCCTGGGAGAAGGTGATCGCCTTGCTGCGGTTGAACGGCGTGAAAATGGGCAGATTAACGGAACAGGCAGAGCTTGATGTTGAAATGTATTACATTGGGGAGTATAAGACCAGCACCGCACCTTATGAGGGGCATTACCTGCACTCCGCCCTGCAGTTGAAGCCCGTCCGGCAAAAGATCTACTTTTACGAGGGAGATTATGTGGTGTACACAAACCAGGCGGTCAACCGTTATATTGTAGAAACCCTGGAACCGCAGGCGACTGACTCTTTCTTTAACTGGAACTTTTTCGACGCAGTATTGAGCATGAAGGAACATTACTCTGCCTATATTTTTGAGGATACTGCGGCCGAGCTGCTCAAAGCACAGCCGCAGTTGCGGGAAGCGCTTGAGAAGGAAAAGCAAAAGAACCCTAAGCTGGCCCAGGATGCAGGCGCGCAGCTGGACTTTGTATATAAAAACTCTACCTACTACGAAAAGACACATTCACGATATCCTGTTGCACGTTTACTTAGCCCTAAGCCCTTATCATTAAAATAATATGGAATCTTTACACGAAACGCCCGTTGCCTCAATCATCTTTTTATTTACCATTGTGACCAGCCTTTATGCGTTCAGCAATCCGGACCTGTATGGGAAGTTTATGCTGCACCCCTATAGTGTTTCGCGCCGTTATAAATTGCATACGCTGATTACGAGCGGATTGATCCATGCCGACTGGATGCACCTGATCTTTAACATGGTCACTTTCTGGTCGTTCGGCTTCGGGCTTGAAAAGGTTATCGGCTCAGTTAACTTTGCGATCCTGTATTTCGTGAGTCTAATTCTGAGCGATATCCCTACTGTAGTCCGCCATAAGAATGATATGTGGTACAACAGCCTCGGAGCGTCGGGGGCGATCAGTGCGGTGCTTTTTTCATACATTCTCTATTCGCCTTTTACTTCATTGTATATTATGCTTATTCCCATTCCGGTCTGGGCAATCGTGTTTGGCCCGCTTTATCTTGTATATTGCGTATACGCCTCCAGAGAGGCGCGGGACAATATAAACCATGATGCCCACTTTTTTGGCGCATTGTCGGGTCTGATCCTTACCGTTCTTCTTGTGCCGGGCGTGATCCCGCATTTCCTGAACCAGATTATGCTTAAGCTTGCCTAGCAACCGGCGTTTATAATACGGCGGGAAGTGCCGGGGGATGGAAATAGCTCATCGGATTAGCCGGATCTTTGATGATTTCAAACAGGGTGTGGCCCCATGGTTTCCAGAATTCCTGTAGCACCTGCGCATAGGTTTTATGCTGCCAGTGATCAAAGATCGGCTTGTTTAGGGTGCCCTTGAGCGGCATGGGCTCGATGTAAATGGTACCCTCCACAGGCATCACCGCGTATTCGGGGAGGCGGTTAAACAAATATGCCGAATAATAGAACCTGGCACAGAGTTCTTCAAACTGCTCCGCGGAAAGCTTGGTCCCTTTGATCTGATCGAGTAATTGCTGATGGAATCGGGCATTGGTGCCATTGTCCTGCAGACAGGCCACGATGCCGAAATTCTTCATCTTCATCGAAAAGGTAAGCGTGTTGATTTCATCGCGGAAGCTGAACGGTGTATCTTCCGCCAGCTCGACGACCACGATAGACCAGGGTTGAAATTCTTCGAACTCCACCGGTGTATAGATGCCCTGAATCATGGTATGCAGGTTGCCGAACTTATGCATGAGGCCCTGCGACATGTTCAGTCCGTCGGCACTCAATTGCTGCTGGCGCACTGCGGCGTTCATTTCCAGGTACACCAGCCCATACAGGAATTTCCCGATCCAGTTAAAGATGTCGGCTTGAACTAACTGCGACACTCCCTGGTACCCCTCAGAAAAAGCCTGCTGCATTCTCTGCTCCAGCGCATCAACAAAGTGTTCCTGCACTTCGATATTCACCGGAACCTTCAGGCTGTTGTAGCTGCGGATACTTTCATCGAGCAGTTTAATCGGCTCCTCTCCGCTAAGTCCCGCCATATCGAGCAGCCAGCGTGGCAGGATATTGCTTTCTTCTATGGGTGTCGAAAATGTATCGCCGCTCAGGTAACACTTTTTATAATGAAAGTCGAAACTGCGGAAGGGCTGGTAAACTGTGCTCATGTATGTCTCCGCTACTTCTTTAACAAGTTGCGCATCTCCTTGAACAGTTTAAGTTTCAGATATCCAAAGAACACGGCAAAACCAATAAAAGCGGCGATATAAGGGTACTGATTATTACTAACGCACCATACGATGCCTATGATGCATATAATAATCGCCAGGGTGTAAAAAACGTTTAACGCGATCTTTTTGACCATCTAGTAAACAGGCATTTCAGGGTCAAATGCTTCCTGCCAGGCTAGAATGCCTCCTTTAAGATTGTACAGATTGGTAAGCCCCAGCTGCTGCTCAAGCTGCATTACTGCGGCTGCGCTGCGTTTACCGCTGCGGCACTGAATGATGACAGGCTTGTCTGTGGCTACTTTATCGGCCTCAATCAAAATACCGCCCAGGGGGATATTCTCGCCGTTGAGGTTAGACACTTCATATTCGAAGGGTTCCCTGACATCAATCAATTGAAAATCTTCGTTATTATCGATCTTCTGCTTTAGTTCTTCGACCGTTATTTCCTTAATCATAGCAATCTGTTTTTTCAAAGATACGAATTGTATTGTAACAACTGAACGTGCCGGGCGTTTAATAGTAGTAACGTAAACATTATCAAGTACATCATGAACGCCATACAGCGGTTTTTCTGGTTCTGTTCAGGGGCCCATATCCCGACACTGGAAAAATACCCTACCGAACACACGAAATACACCGGCATAGGTGCCACGATTTTCTTTACCGGCCTGTTTGCTGCTTTATCGGGCGGCTATGCCCTGCATTTTATTTTTAAGGGCGAGCCAGGAGCTATAGGGTATGCGCTGTTGTTTGGCTTGTTGTGGGGATTGGCGATCTTCAATATGGACCGCTACATCGTATCGAGCATTGATAAAAGCGCCTCTGCCTCGCGACAAATTCTACAAGCTACGCCGCGTATCCTGCTTGCGATTATGATCGGTATTGTAATCTCCCGCCCGCTTGAACTTAAAATCTTCGACAAAGAAATCAGGGAACGCCTGAAAATGAGTTATCTGAACAATCAGCGCTCGCGGATTGACACATTAAATGCGGCGTTCAATAATAAATACAAAATTGAAATGGCTAAGCTTGCCGACATCCGGGCACAGCGTGACTCGCTGCAGGCAGCCATTAAGAGCGACAGGCAGAAACTCAATTATGAAATTTTTGGCAATAAAACCACCGAGACATCGGGCATTATGGGTTATGGCCCGTACGCCAAACGAAAGGAAGCGGAACTTCAGCAAAGGCAGAGCGATCTGGATACGCTGGGTGCGGCAGCCCTCAGGCTCGAGAATTTCATTTCCGACCGGAAAGCTTTCGACGGAATGATGAGTGAACGGCTGTATACCGGCAAACAGCTGGATAGTCTTGTCAGCGTGGCGGGGTTTGCCGACCGCAACTGGGCTTTGGGTCAGCTTAAATTTACACCTGCCGGCAAGCCCGACACCGATACGGCACTGGCGGTAACATTTATAGGTTTGTTGTTTATTTTCTTTGAATGCTTGCCGGTTTTTGTTAAATTGATGAGCAGTAACGGCCCGTACGACAAAGCCGTTAACAACATAGAGATCAGCCAGGTACATGAATCGGACCGGGAAAGAGACTATGAGGTTAGCGTGGTAGACGGCGTACATGACACGCGCGTAGATGCTGAAGTGGGCCGCCGAAAGAGAACATTTTTATATAACTCCGATCAATGAAACGAATTTTAACCGCTTTATTATTGCTTATCAGTGCGCCCTACATTTATGCGCAGGACATTAACAAGATCATCAGCAGAACCTATGTAGACAAACTGATCAAGACACTAAGCAGTGACGATATGCAGGGCAGGGCAACTTTCAGTCCGGGCATCGACAAAGCGGCAAGTTTCATAGAAGCTGAATTCAAGCAGATCGGTCTGAAACCACTTCCGGGAGAAACTTCCTTTCGTCAGAGCTTTGAACGCCAGGGCAAAGCTCTTTTCAACGTTGCGGGCATGATCCCGGGCAAATCTAAAGCGAAGGAGATCGTGGTCTTTTCTGCGCATTATGACCATATCGGCATCGTTAAAGGAGACGCGCAGGACAGTATTGCCAATGGGGCAGATGACGATGCCTCGGGCACAACTGCCGTTATCGCGCTGGCTAAGTACTATAAGGCCCTGAACAATAACGAACGTACCCTGATCTTTGTGGCCTTTACCGCAGAGGAGATCGGCGGCTTTGGCTCTAAACATTTTTCAGGAAAACTAAATCCGGATCATGTGGTGGCGATGTTCAATATCGAGATGATCGGCAAGGACAGTAAATTCGGGAAGAACGCCGCATTCATTACAGGCTTTGATAAGTCGGATTTCGGAAAGATCCTGCAAAAGAACCTGAAGGGAACTGAATTTACCTTTCACCCGGATCCTTACCCTAAGCAAAATCTGTTTTACCGCAGCGACAACGCCACGCTGGCTGCGCTGGGCGTACCTGCACATACCATCAGTACCGACCAGATCGATACCGACCAATTTTACCATACGGTAAAGGATGAGTACGAAACGCTTGATGTGGAGAATATCCTGTCGACGATAAAAGCCATTGCCCGGAGCGCCGTAAGCATCATTAAAGGGCAGGATACGCCGACAAGGATACCGCGGCTTATTGAGTAAGCTCCTTTTCCATAATAAAGTCGTTCATGAAGAAGCCCTTACCAATATTGATGTCGACCTCCTCAACGATCTTAAAGCCTAAGCTTTCATAAAAGCCCCGGGCTTTATTGTGACGGTTTACGTTTAACTGAAGCGTTTTTGCCCCGGCATGGGCGGCCAACCTGCATACTTCGCTGATCAGCAGTTTGCCAACTCCCTTACCATGCTGCTGCGGCAACACATATAGCTTGTGTAGCTTATAGATGGTATCGTTTTCCGGGAGACCGGAGTATCCGGCAAAGCCGATATCCATACCATCTTCCTCTGCCATGAGGAAGACATACCCGGCCCTGAACTGCTTGAGCAGTTCGGCTCTACTGTACATGGTATCCAGCATATAGCTGATCTGCTCTTCCGATAATATCTCGCCATAGGCCGATGGCCAGGTTCTCATCGCTAAATCCCGGATACTATCTATATCCCCCTCCATGGCTCTTCTAAGTAGGATCATCATTGTTTATAGTTGCTCCGTTATAAATAAATACGGGGCATTAAAATGAAATTCAACAAAGCCATCTGTTTCTACCTCATACCTATCATCACAGGCCTTTAAGTTCGACACCTGCAGTCCGGCGACTGGCCTGAGCGCGAAGAGCTGTCCGCCAGGCTTCCATATTTTAAAGCCGGACTTCACGGCGTAAGCTTTATCACGCGCCGTAAACAGGACAATATTCAATTTGTCCAGAAAGGCTTCAAGCTCATGCAGTTCTACCTCTGCACCGATAATATTGACTGCCGGATACTTTGCCTCCGCCAGATGGTTAAGGACGGCATGCAGCGCATTATCACTTTCCGGGATAAGCCCTGTATCTTCCTGCAGGGTAGAGAAAGCCGGCTTTGCAACAACGAGATCCACTTTGAGACCCAGGCTAAGCGCCTTGTCGTATTCGGTTTCGTTGACGATCAACGTAGGACTCCATTCCAGCATCTGACCCAGGTAATCCTCGTGGAAGTCGCCCAGCCGGTGAACATATAATGCAGGCTCCTGTTTTTCGCGTATGATATGGTGTGAAGACATAGGCCAAAATTAATCCCTTTTACAAACATTCGTACCTGTTTTGAGTTTTATATCATTATGAGAAAGAGAATTTTTGTAGCAGAGGACGATAAAGACATCGCATATATTTTAAACACACTGCTTACCGGCGAAGGTTATGAAGTGGACGTGTTTAATACACTTACCGACCTGAAAACCGCTATGGCGCATCAAAAGCCGGATTTATTGCTGATGGACATCATGCTGCCGGACGGCAACGGCCTGGATCTTTGCCGTGAAATAAAGAATGCAGAGGAGCCTGTCCTACACCCGATATTCATGATGTCGGCCGCAGTACCGCTTGAAAAGATGGTAGGTAAGAACGGTGCTGACGCGATGATCAGCAAACCGTTCAAGCTTGATTTCGTGCTTAACACGATAAAGTGTTATATCAGCGGTCAAAACTGATCCAATCTATGCTGATCAGATCACGGTTTGGTGCAGCACTTTTTAACAATATAAAGTAAAGATCGTGGCGACCCCCCGGATCGGTAACCGGTGCGGTCAAGGTTTTGAAGGTATCCCAGTTGCCCGTAGCGGTATAGTTTACCGTGCTCACCAGAGCTCCTTTAGGCGAATCTGCACGAACCTCTATGGTGGCATCCCTATTCGCCGAAGCGTAGAAATAGGTCAGCTGCTTGATCGACTTCAGATCAACATTTTTAATCACGAAGTATGACTTGTTGTGAATACTGCCCAGGTAGGTTTTATTCTTCTGCACATTGCTCAAAATATCAGCTTCTTCTGCCTGTACTTTTGCAGGACGTAATACCAGTGTTTCCTTTTTGGTAAGCGGGGTAATTGCACCGCCTTTGTCTGTGTAAGACGCAGAGAAGATATATCGTCCCTGATCTTTGGTGTCCAGGTGCCTGTCGAGCATTGCGCTGCCTTTTTGCGGCAATGCCGTATTGGTTTTTTTAGCGGTAAGCGACAAGATGTACTTGACCATTTCAGAAGCATCCTCAGTAGATATCTGCGGGTGTGCACTCATCGCATGCGGGCCCCAAACACCGCCGCCGCCTTTGATGATCTTTTTAGACAGCAGATCTACCGCAGCTTTATTGGTAGCATACCGTTTGGAGACCTGCACGAAAGAGGGGCCTACTGATTTGGCGTCCAACTGGTGACATGCCTTACAATCACTGCCGGCAATCAGTGATTTACCGTAGTTATAGGTCGGCGTGATTTGCTGATGCCCCACAACGGACTGGTTGTTCTCCACCTTTGCAATATAATCCAGTTTAACCAGTACTTTTTTAGGATCAACAACCTTGTCCTCGTTGTCCTTTACGTCTACCTGGTATTTGAACGCTTCAGCTTTAGGAAAGAAGAAGGAAGCATTGCTGGTTGTGTTGATGGCTACTTGTGGCAAGGTATTTCCAACTTTAATTTCCAGGGTATCGGTACTGCTCAGTCCGCCTGCATCAGTGACCTTAAGCACTGCCTTGTAAATGCCATTATTGTTAAAAGTATAGCTCAGGTTGGCATTGGTTGAAGCAACCTGGTTGTTTTCAAGACGCCATTCGTAGGTCAGCTGGTCGTCGTCATCATTATCATAGCTCTTCGAGGCCAGGTTCACTTTAAAAGGTGCCAGGCCGATGGTATCACGCGTTTCGATCTTAGCGATCGGAGCACGGTTGCCCCCGTTGTAATCGATCCGCACCAAACGAGCGTCAACGTTATCAATACCGTATACTGAACCGTATTCCAGCATATACATCACGCCGTCAGATCCGATCTCTATGTCGACCGGCCTTCTGAAGTCGCCGTTAGTTTCCATAAACGGCTCCAATCTTTTGTAGTTTTCGTTCTCGTCAAGACGCAACACATACACCCAGTTCCGCATCCAATCGTACACAAACACGCCCTTATCGTAGTACTCAGGTAGTTTGGTGGGCGATTGAAGCGCCGGACTGAAATGGTATACCGGTCCGCCCATGACACAACGGCCACCCTGGCCAATTTCAGGGAACTCAGCAGAGCGGTTATACGGATACCAAACCATCGGTTTTTGTGCCGCAGGCAGGTTTTGCAATCCATTGTTATACTCAGATGTGTTCTGCGGGGCTGATGCTTCGAACAGGGCGCCAACTTGCTTCGTGGCGAAATCATACATTTTATAAGCCTTATTGTCGCCCACAAAATACGGCCAGCCATAGTTGCCCGCCTGTTTGGCCTGATTAAACTCGTCATAACCGCGCGGTCCCTGCACACCGTCAGTACCCGAATCCGGACCCACCTCACCCCAATACAGCGTTGAAGTTACCGGGTCTACCGATATCCGGTATGGGTTACGGCATCCCATAATATAAATCTCCGGACGTGTATTGGCTGTTCCTTTAGGAAAGAGGTTGCCTTCGGGAATGGTGTAACTTCCGTCGGCCTCGGGGTGGATCCTTAATATCTTGCCCCGAAGGTCGTTTGTGTTCGAAGCCGAACGCTCTGCAGTGAAGGTCAGGCGGTTCTGACGTCTGTCTATAGGCGCGAATCCGTCCGACTCAAAAGGCACGGTATTGTCGCCTGTTGAAATAAACAGGTTCTTATGCTTATCCCACGCCATAGACCCCCCAGTGTGCGCACTTACTTCCAGATCTATGGGGATTTCGATCAGTACTTTTTCAGACTGGAGGTCGAGCACGTTATCCTGACTGATCCTGAAACGGGAAATATGCTGCTTCACCTTATCGCCCGCAGAAGCTGTATTGAAAAAGTATAAATAATTATTGACGGCAAAGTCAGGATCGATGGTCATACCCAGCAAACCATTTAAATATTTATCTACAGCCTTTACCGGGAATTTGTAGACAAGCTCTGTCTTGCCGTCGGACGGCGTGTAGACATAAAAATTACCTGCACGTTCAATGAAGAACACCCGGCCGTCGGGCGCAACCGCCAGTTCCATGGGCTCGTTCAGGTCGTCGGACAGGATGGTCTTGATAAAGCGGTTGTCTTCGGGCTTTTTAACCGCGTAAGCTTTGCTGTAGTCTAAAGGCTGAGTTCCGATAGCGTATTTGATACCGCCAAGTATATGTTTAAGAAAGAGAGGCTCACTGAAGCTCTCGTCGGTATGTCCGCCCCCGGTGTAAAAAGACCGACCGCCATCAAATTCGCGGTACCAGGCAATCGGGTGGTTATCGCCATTGGCGCCACCTTCGTAGGTGCTCTCGTCTAAGCGCGCCAGTACATTGATGCCCTCCTGTATGTTCTTGTAATTGTACCACTCATCTCTGCGCTCCCAGCGCTTTGGCAATCCCTTGGTCGAAATATGCGTCGTATCGTCGACCATCACCACGGCATTGCTGATTTGGGGGTGACTTAAAAAGTAGGCGCCGACCAGTTTATTAAACCATGGCCAGTCATACTCCGTATCGGCCGCCGCATGAATACCGACGAAGCCCCCGCCAGCCTGGATGTAACGTTCAAAGGCCACCTGCTGATCGCTGTTCAGCACATCCATTGTGGTGCTCAGGAACACGACAGCGCTATAGTTTTTCAAACTGTCTTCAACAAAATAGGCAGAGTTCTTGGTGGTGTCGACCGTAAAATTGTTTTCCGCTCCCAGCTTCTGAATCGCTGCGATACCTGCAGGTATAGAGGTATGATAGAAACCTTTGGTCTTGGAGAACACCAGTACCCTTGCTGGTTTGCCAGATTCGGATGCTTTCGACGGTTTTGGGACCACGGTTTTGCAGGCGTAAAAAACTATCGAAGCACAAATCGCCGAAAATACAAACAGGTGTATTTTGAGATACTTGGATAAAAACATAAAGGGCTTTTGTTAAGTGTGTTATTTTTGGTAAACTTAACAATTATCTGAAAATCCCTGAATTTTTTTTATGAATTCAAATAAGGGTTTCTGGGCATCTTTAACAGGTGATAACCCGCCGCTCTGAGTCGCTCCTGCTCTTCGGATGTCGGCATTTGCTTAAAGATAATGGTACCAAGCACCTGGCTGGGAATCATCCGCAGTTTCACCAGCATATCGAGCAGCGATTTCTTCCAGTATACCTTGCGGAACTTGCTGTTGCCCATAGCCGTAGGCACATCATCGGCCCCTTTGAAATAGAAGTTTGGATTGAAGCGCTTAAAAGCCACCATAGGCAAATCAAGTCCGGCAGCAAACTTCTCGAACTCCCGCTCTGATACTTTATAAACGAAGTTACCCACTGGCTCGTAAGAAAACCTGTTCTTCCAGAACTTCCTGACAAGCTTGTCGCTGATAGCGCCCATGGTATTCACAACGAAGAGCAGCAAAGGCATCTTGGAGACAGGGTCCTGCGGTTCAATGATCACAATGCCCTTCCGTGACACACGCATCATTTCATACATTGCGGCGTAGGGCCGGGGAAAATGGTGGTAGGACTCTTTGCACAACACATAGTCGACCTCCTGATCTGCCAGAGAGAGTTGTTCCGCGTTTTCTGAGCGGTATTCTTTGATAATGCCTTCATTAAACGCTACCGAAAGCATGTCGGTATTAAGGTCTGACGCGATGGCATTGCTTCCTTTCTTCAGGATGTATTCCGCATCGAATCCGTAGGGATCACCGATGGTAAGCCACTCCGACCGACCGCTTTTTAAAAGAGGATCCAGGCAATCGAAGAACAACTGCTGAAGCCAGGTAGCCAGGTCGGGCGAGTCCAGAGGCTTCCTTTTAGTCAGGTATGCCCGCTTTGATTCTTCCGTTGGAAACTGCTGATTGTACCAGTCGCCATGCCTGTCGTAACTCTCTTTATGAAACATCCCCTTGTTTTATGCTGCAATAATTGTCAAAAATTCTGATAAATCCATATATACCCTTGTTTTTTGTACCCCTGTCATAGCTGATCCAAGGCATCAAGGATTACAGCGCAGGCCTTGCGGATCTCGCCTTCCGAGATGATGAGCGGCGGCGCGATCCGCAATGCAGTTTCGCAATGCAGGAACCAGTCTATAATCACGCCGTTGCGTGTAGCGATTTCACTCACCTTCTCTACCTGCTCAAAGTGGTCGAGCTGAATACAAAGCATGAGTCCGACACCCCTGACCTCTTTGATAAGCGGGTGTACCAGCAGTGAACGGAAAAGCTGCTCCTTTGCAGGTACTTCGGCCAGCAGGTTTTCCTGAAGGATGACGTTTAAACCAGCCAGGCCCGCAGCACAGGAGACCGGATGACCACCAAAGGTGGTGATGTGCCCGAGGATGGGGTTTTCGGCAAGCACACTCATGATCTGTTTTGAAGAAATAAATGCGCCTATGGGCATTCCGCCGCCCATGGCCTTGGCCAGCAGCAGAATGTCGGGCACAATCCCGTAATGCTCGAAAGCAAAGAGTTTACCGGTACGCCCGAACGCCGCCTGAATCTCATCCATGATAAGCAAAGTGCCTGTTTCGGTACAGCGCTCCCTCAGCTTTTGCATGTATGCTGGCGAAGCTACCCGTATGCCTGCTTCGCCCTGTACGGTTTCTAAAATTATACAAGCTGTGCTTGTGTTGATCTGTTCCAAACCTTCCTCGTCGTTAAAATAGATAAAATCTATATCTGGAAGCAAAGGCCTGTACTTTTCTTTATAATACTCGTTTCCCATAACACTGAGGGCACCGTGCGTGCTACCATGGTAAGCATTATGGCAGGACAGTATCCGTGATCTGCCGGTATATCGCTTGGCAAGTTTCAGGGCGCCTTCCGTAGCTTCGGCGCCTGAGTTGACGAAATAAACATTGTCGAGCGGATCAGGAAGCACCTCGGAGAGCCGGGCCGCAAACTGTACCATAGGGGTTTGTACAAACTCCCCGTACACCGTAAGGTGCATATACTTCTGCAGTTGTTCCTCTATCGCTTTTACGACGGCTGGGTGGCGGTGACCAATATTGCTCACGGCAAAACCGGATACCAGATCCATATAGGCCTTGCCGGAGCTGTCGTACAGATACAATCCTTCCGCACGCTCTATCTCCAGCATCCGCGGCGAGAGGGAAGTTTGTGCAGTATTGAGCAGAAAAAGCTCCTTGTTGCTGATCATTGTTTATTTCTTTTTCTTGATGAGAATAACGTTGGCGACTTTACGCTCGCCTTTATGGTCCCAGGAGCGGTTGTCGGAGGGATAGTTTACCACCCCTGTGCTGTTTACCCAAAGCGTTGTAGAACCTCCGCCATCGAGATTGATGGCATCAACGCAACCCAGCCAGCGCATTACCTTGCTGAGTTCAAACAAGCTCATTCCTGCGGCGCTGGTATGCCGACCGTCGATGGTGACGAGTAACACTTTCCCGTCTGCCTTGACACCAACAGCCGTTCGCGGATGCCGCAAAACATTAAATGCGCCGCTGTCGAGCACCTCCTGCTTTCCCTTAAAGCTGAGCAGGGGGCCGCTGGTCATTACTTCCGTAGCCGGAAGATCCTGTTCCCATTTGTCGCTGCCGTCCCATTTATATATATCCAATCGCCCGTCTCTAATTGCCACAGCTGCACGCTGATGTGACGCCCGTTGATTATTATCCAGACGGTTCTCTTGTTCAACCTGACCATTTGCCTTGATAAAATCAACCGAACCGCCGTTTTTGACGTCAAAGAAGGTGCCGTTGACCGCCGCCAGGGCATCTGCAGAGATACCAAAAGCACTGGTCGGCCGAAGTACAGACGGTTCGCTGCCGAGCGCAAAAGGCGCCCGTCCTTTTTTTTGCTTCACTTCCAGGTAACTGATGTTCTGGTTGGCCCCAAACATTTCCTTGTCACTGAAGTGATGAACCAAAAGCTTTACACCTTTTGCGATGCGCTTTTTAGTCCATTTGGCGCGGACTAAAGCGAGAGAATCTGTATCTTGGCCGTAAGCTCCGCTTAAACAGAAGATCATGATCAAGAGAAAGGCCGGTCTTTTAAACATTCGATAAAAATAGACATAATTTAAGCTAACGATGAAAAAAATCCTGTCCCTATGCATGTTTGGTTTGCTTGCTATTGCAGCATGTAACAACACCAGCCAACCCGACCAGACGGCCTCCCCATCGCAAGACACCCTTCGTTACGATTCGGTGAAAGTGTATGCAAAGAACCCTGTATCGGCCGACACAAATTATACGGACACCGCAAAGGCAGTGATCGTATACCCGGTTTTTGCGGATAAAAAGATCAACCAGTTGCTGGAGCAGCATGTTGCGTCAACCATAGGCAACGACATCAAATACAGCGGCTACCAGGATATTGCCCAGCAATTTATACAGCAATATGAAAACGACCGTGCAGCCAATAAGGACCGGAGGTTTACCTGGTTTATGGGCATGAATATGACGGTGCAGTTAAATAAACCCGAACTCATCTCCATATTAAATACCTACTTCTATTACCAGGGCGGTGCTCATCCAAACACCGTCTTCCTGTCGTACAACATATCCCCGGCAAGCGGCCAGCTCCTCACGCTCGACTCGCTGCTCGTTCCTGGAAAACGTCAGGAACTCGAAAGCCTGGCCGAGCAGGTCTTTAGAAAAGACGAGGGGCTAAAGCCCACAGAAACACTTGCAGGGCGGTATTTTTTTATTGACGATCGCTTTGCACTGACTAAAACGTTCACATTTAATGAAAGCGGCATCATCTTCACGTATAGTCCTTACGAGATAAAACCTTACGCCGCCGGCAAAACCGATCTTCACATACCGCTGAAAGATCTTGAGGGTCTGATCAGACCCGAGTACCTCAGCCAGTTAGCCGCGCATTGATTCCTCGCGTAACGTGTTTCTTAACATGGATCAATGTAATAGCGTGTATAAAGCGGTAGTTTTGGGTTAAAGAAAACAAAAGCATATGGAATTAGGCATTGGAATGTTTGGCGACCTCGCCAACGATCGGCAGACCGGGAAACCAAGATCGGCAGAGACAAAACTTCGGGAAATCATCGAGCAGATCAAACTTGCTGATGAGATAGGTCTGGACGTGTTCGGACTAGGCGAGCACCACCGCCCTGATTACGCTGTATCGTCGCCCGAGATCGTGCTGGCCGCGGCGGCGAGCGTAACGAAAAACATCAAGTTGATGAGCACAGTAACGGTGCTTAGTTCGGCAGAACCGGTGAAAGTGTATCAGGACTTTGCGACGCTAGATCTTTTGTCGGGCGGACGAGCCGAAATAGGTGTAGGCCGGGGCAGCTTCATTGAGTCCTTCCCATTGTTCGGGTACGACCTTAAACATTACAATCAGCTTTTTGAAGAGAAGCTCGACCTGCTGTTAAAGATAAATAACAGCAATGGCCCAGTGAGCTGGTCGGGCCAGCTCCGCGCACCGCTGGTTAATCAGACCGTATTGCCCAGGGCCTCCCGGGATGGCAAGCTTCCCGTCTGGATCGCTGTAGGCGGCACGCCAGAGTCTGTACTTCGCGCAGCAAGATTAGGTCTGCCGCTCATCATTGCCATTATTGGCGGCATGCCGGCACAGTTCCAGCCATTGGTTGAATTCTACAAACAGGAATACATCAGTCATGGTCACCCGGCCGAAGAAATGCAGATCGGTATACACTCACATTCTTTCCTGAGTGAAAACGAAGCGGGAGCGAGCGAATATTTCGACAACTATGCGGAACAAATGAACCGGATAGGCGCCTCAAGAGGTTGGGCTCCCTATACAAGGGTACAGTACAATGGCGGGCGCAGCAAACAAGGCGCGTTGTTTATTGGCGACGCATCGGCTGTGACCGACAAAATCCTGTACATGCACGAATTGTTCGGGATTACCCGGTTTATCGGACATATGGACGTGGGCGACCCTTCTCATAAGAATATGATGCGTTCGATAGAGCTGTTCGGCACACAGGTAGCGCCTGCGGTCCGAAAAGCCCTCGGAAATTGAGTTATGGGATTTGTACGATGAGTCGTTGCGCCTGTGCCAGGTGCCGCCGTAACACTGGCAGGTACTTACTCGCATAAGCGCTTACTTCCTTATCGTCCGATTTAGCGTTGGCCTCAAACATGGCAATGGTACTGCGGTACTGGCTTACAATCTGGGCCAGACTTTTTGCCCTTTCTGTTCCTTCTTGGGAGGCTTGTGGGCCTACCAGTGAAAGCAATGAGGGGTTCACTGCCCCAAGCCGGGCAGTTACGGAATCGCGCCAAACCGTTTGCCTGCCCGAACTGAATTTCTTCAAATCATTTCGAAGCAACTGGTGATCTTCCATAGCGGAGGTAGCAAAACTACCCGGAGTTATGGTGGTTATGGGTTGCACAACCGCACCTCCGGAAGCCTGCACTGTTGCCCGGGCCTGATTAATAGCTCCGTCGGCAATACGTTCCGCATTCTCCCTGTTGCCCGCCCCGTTTGTTCGGGTTACACTTGGTGTAAGCGCATCCCCGGTGGCGTTCATTACAGCAACGGAAGGGTTCTTTTCTGCTGGAGTTAATGTGGTAATCCCAGAACCCGAGTCTGTCGAATTACGCCGGCCTGCACAGGATAATAACATGCAGGCCGACAGGCTTGATACCAAAATAAAACTGAGCGGTTTCATAGCTTTATGATTAGGCAGGATCATCGTCCGGGTTCTCGAAATCAGCGTCGTCGTCGGTATCGAGATTCATGTCATCATCTTCGTCTTCAAAGTCTTCGGTTTCGTCGTCCAGCATTGTACCTTCACCATCTGCGTACTCCACCTCTCCTTCGGTATAACCGGCATCATCATCGTCACCACCACCCAAATCATCTTCCTGGTTCTGGGCCGTAGGCGATAGTTCATCATCTGACGAGGCACTGCGGCCTACCTGAAACTGATCCAAATTCGGGATTTCTTCTTCAGTAAACTGATCTTGATTTAAATTTTCCATAGCTGTAGATTTTGCATAAATAACAGATGGGCTTCGGATATGTTTATCTTTTAACACCCGATTATGTATATTTATTTTTCTAACCAGTGATTTATGAAATACGTATATCTTTTTATTCTACTATCGTTTGCGGGGCTAATGCCTCAGGGCGCTAAGGCGCAAAGTACCATTAAAGGATCATTCTCTGACATCAGCTTTATCCAGGGGCACTGGACCGCCAAGACGGCGAGCGGACAGGACATAGAGGCGGTATGGCTGGCACCTAAGCCTGATCATATGGTTGGTTTTATGCGGATGATGCGTGGCGACAAAATAGATTTATATGAAATCCTCGCGTATGAGTACACCGATAACCGCCTGATTTCTATGGTGAAGCATTTTAAACCAGGACTGATAGGACAGGAGGAAAAAGATAAGCAGGACCGCTATGCTTTTGTGGAGGCAAGCAAAGACCGCGCGGTGTTTCAGAAAGAAGGCGGAGAGATGCGTGTACTATATGAGAAGCGTGGAGACAAACAGTTCGCCATCGCTATTGGCAATCCTAAAGATGGAAAGTACAGTTATAACGACCTGTTTCTGTTTAGCAAGGTAGCTAAATAAGAGCCGATAACTACGACAATAAAAAAAGAGGCTGATCATTTCATCAATGATACAGCCTCTTTCAAAAAATTATTAATCCTGCCTTATTTTATATAAGATGCGATTTGCTTGTTCACATCCGCGCCTCTAAGATTCTTCGCGACAATTACACCTTCTGGATTGATCAGGAAGTTTTGCGGGATAGCTGAAATGCCATATTTCACAGCAATGTCCGTTTTAAAGCCTTTAAGGTCACTCACCTGAATCCATGGCATGCCATCATGCTTTACCGCGTTTAACCATGCGGCCTTAGTTTCATCAAGCGAAACCCCAACGATCTCAAAGTTTTTATCCTTCAGTTCGTTATAGGCTTTCAGCAAATGCGGATTTTCTGCACGGCAGGGCACACACCAGCTGGCCCAGAAATCTACCAGAACATACTTACCTCTCAACGAAGACAACTTAAACTCCTTACCCTCAGCATCTGGCTGGGTAAAGTCGACCGTTTTTCCGAGTGCAATTTGTTTGGCCTTGTCGTACTTTGCCGTCAGCTTTTTACCTGCGCTACTCGCCAGAACTCTTGGGCTCAATATTTTGTAATACGGCTCAAACGTAACCGGATCAATAACCGCTGTCTTGTTTGCACTGATCAGATCGAGCGTTACGTAAGAGTCGGGGTGACTGAAAATAAAAGAATCAACCAGAGCCTCAATTTTCGCATGTACAGGTCGGGCTTCAGCCTGTATGGTTTTGATGGCCACGGTGTCCTTTACCTTCGCATAATACACCCTAGTGAACCGCTCCGTGATGTCCTGAAACTGTGCAAAGAGCACTTTAGTCTTAGCGTTATATTCATTGAAATCTGCCTGGGCCTGTGTGCCGGTAATGCTTGCAGTCGAGACACTATCATTACCTACCACCTTGTATTTGCCCTTTTCAAGGTAAAACTCCTGGTAATCGCCTTGTGAATTGCGCCTTACTGTATCCTTTTGCAGAGGCAACAAAGATAGATATGCTTTATTAGCATATAACGTAGTGCCGGTAAGGCTGAACTTACCCTTCCTTAACACTGCACTATCCTTAACACTTTTTCCCTCGGCGTTTACATAGCTCAGTACTACCTTTCTGTCGCTGCCCGCACCGGGAATCTTACCCGCTATCTCAAATTTGTCCTGTGCCGACGCAACAAAGGGCAGCATCATCAGAAGGGCAATTGCCTTTTTTAATAACATAAATTTCGACTATTTAATTAGTTCTTTTAACTTTTCCGTCAGCGCCTCACCCCTCAGATTTTTAGCTATGATCATGCCTTGCGGATCTATAAGCAGATTTTGAGGTACGGAATTGATCCCATACAATACAGCTACCTCGTTTTTCCAGCCTTTCAGATCGCTTACGTGAATCCATGGCAAGCCATCCTTTTGTACTGCGGCTTCCCAGGCACCCTGGCCTCCGGGATAGTCGAGCGACACCCCTACGATTTCAAAGTTTTTACCTTTCAATGCATTGTATGCTTTGACCACATTAGGGTTCTCAGCGCGACACGGTACACACCAGCTTGCCCAAAAATCAACAAGCACATACTTACCTCTCAACGAAGAAAGTTTGAAGGGCTTACCATTAATATCGTTTTGGGTAAAATCGGTGGCTTTAGACCCAGCCTGGCGTCTCTTGCCAATTTCAATTTTTTCAGCTGTACGCTTTCCTAATGGTGACGACCTTAGTTCAGCCGAAAACCGGTTAAAAAGAGGCTCAACCTTGGCCGGATCAAAATAACTGTCGAGCACTGACATATTGAATGTATAAAGCCCCATGAAAGAATTCAAGTGAGTTTCAGCAAACTGCCAGTTGATGCTCTTGTTCATGGCCACCAGCTTCTGGATGCTGTCTGCAGCCATCTTACGCTCATCTAAAGACTTTACGTACGCGCCATCTGCCGTCTTGGCACCATACACATCCTGCAGCTTCATGATCTTAGCCGTAACAGGTTTCATCAAGGCCTCCCGTTCAGCGTTTTCTTTGTCAGACAGCGACCCGGTTATTGTTGCAGTCCTGACAGCGTCTGTACCAACAACCTCGATCTTAGAATTTTCAATAAAGAAATCCTGACTATCACGCTGCTGGCCGGCATCTGCTTTTCCCTTTTGTCTAACGGTCAACAAAGCACTCTGCGGCTCATCTACACTACCCGTAAACTGGAAGTTACCCGCCTTAATCTCAGCAGAGTCCACTTCTTTCCAGGCTCCTTCTTTGAAGAGCACGAGGTAAGCTTTAGCCTCGCCTTTTATTGCAGGCAATTTACCTGTGATGGTATAAGTTTTTTGAGCTGCTGCCATAAATGGCAGCAGCATTAGAATTGAAAACAATGTATTTTTCATCTCTCTCCTTTATCGATTAGGAATTATTTTCTAATTCAACAATAAAATCCCGCCCACAAAACCTATGTGATACGTGATCGTTGCTGATGCTACGTATGGATTTGCCGCTAAAACTGTGAATCGTACGTATCTCGCCGTAGTTGGCGAAGGAAAATTGATCGTATGCGTTCTAGCACTATTGTTGACATCAATCGCAAATGTGCCCTTGTCCGTCCAGGTTACATTATCTACACTTGTTTCTACTTTTGCAGAGGTCGTCTGAGCTCCGTTAGCAGGGGTTAAACCCGTCGGAAAGAAATAGTCTAAACCAGTAAATGTAACATTGCGACTATAATCAATGGTGAGGAATTGTGGCAGCGGCACTGTATTAGAACTTGCCCAAAATGTTGTACCCGTATTTGCATCTATTGCTCTGCTCGCTGTGTTTGCGCCTAATGTAGACGAAGCAGTAGCCGTAGGCGTAAAGCCGGCATGGCTCACATAACGTGGCTCTTTTGTATTAAAGACATAGTAAATAACTTTACGAGTCTTTGGATCCTGTACTACGCCATCGACTGAAGTAATAGTTAACGGCAGCACATAGGTGCTGAATGGCTGCAATGTGGTCTGAAAACCAAGATTCAGGATTGCAGCTTCTGAAATATTAGTCCCAGCAGCGATAGCTACGGTTGTTTTATAAAAAAGATAGCTTTTAGTTGGAAGTAAAAGGGCACTATTGCCATACTTAAGCCTATACTCAGCAATCTTAGCCGTATCAGGCGCAAAAGTTACGTAATGCACGTCAGAAGAAGCGTTGCCTTGAAGGGCCGCCTTCATTTCCACACTTACCACCGACACTTTTCTGATGTCTAGATCTCTCGCCACAACATCTGTTGAAGCCGGCACATCAAAAGTTACACTACCTTCAGGTAACGCCTGGCGCTCAGTCTTGTCTTTTTTGCAAGCTATAAACAATAGCACAACCGTGCATATTGTCAATAGATTTAATTTGTATGTCTTCATTTCGAAATTTTCTAGTTATGGATTTTGAGGCATATCTGGATTAAAGGCCGTCACCTGAATGGGTATTTGGAGGGTATATCTTGGGCTGTGCGGTTCAAGGGTGGCAATCACCTGGTTTTGCCCATTTGTCCGGGTTACCGCCTCCATTTCGTCCTCCATGTCAAACCTCCGCATATCAAACCAGCGTAAGCTATGAAAAGGCAATTCTCTTCTTCGTTCAGCCAGCACTTCGTCTAATACAATATTTCGATCCGTCGAATTGAAATCCCTATTAGCACCAGTATAACGAGCCCTACGAACGACGTTCAGATGAGTTAACGCGTCTGTCAGATTGTTTGCCCTAGCGGAGCATTCCGCAGCAACTAAGCGCATTTCCTGCACAGTTGTGCCGGAGTTTGTCAGCTGAAAAACTTGTGTAACTGCAGCAGCATAAAAGGCTGTAGCGCCTCTTGCAGCACTGGCCCAGCTTACATAAAGCACTGTCCTCCTTGCGTCATTGCTTGCAAACGAAGCTTTTAAGTCCTGGGTGATCGGGATACCGGCAGCGGCATATCCTTT
The DNA here is from genome assembly GCF_024436415.1 of Pedobacter deserti. Lineage (GTDB taxonomy): Bacteria > Bacteroidota > Bacteroidia > Sphingobacteriales > Sphingobacteriaceae > Pedobacter > Pedobacter faecalis. The sequence continues at coordinate 539,837 of NZ_JAFMZQ010000001.1, forward strand.
ACCGTAGATAGCGTCTGGATGAGACACCACATTTTGTGTAGTGGGAAATGAAGCAGGGTTCGTATAGTCGATCATAGTAGCACGGGTGTTTGCCAAGGCAAGCTCTGCATAACGCAGTGCCTCGTTATATTCCCTCCGGTACAAGTAAACACGTGCCAGTACGCTATAGGCTGCAGCCTTAGAGCCACGAAACCTTGCTCCGCTGTTGTCATCAGGAAGATTCGGGATGGCCGCATTGATATCCTCTATAATATGCTGATAAATTTCAGCGGTTGTAGCTCTTGGCGGAGCTTTTTGACTCACATTATCTGAAGTTACGAAAGGCACCGCTAAATCGGTAGCTGCAGTTGCCGCGTCGTAAGGCTTGGCATATTCATTTACCAGGTAAAAATATGAATATGCACGGCCAAGCAAGGCTTCCGCCTTCAGGCTGTTCTTCTGGGATACAGTACCACCCTCAGCCCCATCGATGCCGATCAATACAGTATTGTACAAACTGATGCGCTGATAGTGGTCAGCCCATAAATAGGCCGGAGCTTGTACATCATTTGTGAACTGTGGTTGCCAGGTATAAACGAAGTCAGCAAGACTAATGGGCGGCGTATTAACGCTTAAGTAATCGATATTGTCCGTCATATAGTCCAGATACGGACTGCTCATTTCAGATGTGAACGGATATGCGTTTAACCAAAGATCAAAATCATTCGTTGTCTTAAGCAGTTGTTTACCCTTTGGTTCTACATCTAGATACTTATCGCAACCGCTAAAAACCATGCAGCAAACAAGCAATTGGGCGGCTATATATTTAAATTTCTTCATTAGTGTAAATTTTAAAAATTAGTGAACAAACCAAGCGTATACGTAGGCGTTAAATACGATTTGGCATAGCTTCCCGTAGCCATACTAAAGTTATAGCGATTGAACCCAACAGAGTATAGGTTTGAAGCCTGGGCTTTAATCTCAAAATTCTTAAAGCCTCCCTTTTTGACAAAACCAAGGTCATTTAAACGATAGGAAACGGTTAAATCTCCTAGTGTCATATAATCTCCATGTACTACGTAATTGCTATTATAACGGTATGCCCAAGATGGATTTGGAGCGCTTAGATCAGTCAGATTTGGAATATCCGTTTTTAATTCATCACCTGGAACTCTCCAATAGTTATTAGACCCCACTAATGGCCTGGTGTCTGACGGCATCGGCCTAGGAACTCTTACTTTAAAACCACCATAGTAGTTTATCATCGCGAAAATATAAAAATTACCTACATCCACCCGGTTACTTAATCCGCCACTAATGGTTGGAATAGTTGTTCCAGAATATTGAACAAGTCCTGAATTCTTATCTGACATCGCAGTGACCAATGGGGTGCCTGTGCTACTGGTGTTTACCACGAATGGCGTTCCGTTCTGATCGTAAATAATAGGGTGACCTTCATTATTAAGTCCGCGTGTATCATAAGAGAACATAGCGCCTACCGGGTGACCATCCACATAGCCCAGTATATCAAGTATCTGTGGATCGTAACGTCCTGTTCTAAATACATCAAGTACCTTGCTGTTATTTTTGGCTACCACAATACCTGTATTCCAGTTGAAGTTACTTGTGGATATCCAGTCTGCTCTGAGGCTAAACTCCAAACCGTTGTTTTTGATGGTCGCATAATTAACCAAGGCAGAGCTGGCGCCTAGCGTTGGATCAATCGTTGAATTACCCATCACATCGGTTGTTTTTTTAGTGTAATAGTCTACACTACCAGTGATATTTTTGAAAACATTATAATCAAGGCCGAGATTTAAGTTCTCTGTCTGTTCCCAACGAAGCCCTGTATTGGCATTGGAGAATAGGACGAGTGATGGAAGGTCGGGAGTAGTCTGTCTATTCAACTGAGCTTCGGCAATAACCTGTGGAAGCGAAAGTTTAGCCACATTTCCATTAAAACCATAAGCCCCCCGTAGTTTCAGTTGGTGAACCCAGCTTACATCGCTCAGGAAATTTTCCCGATGAATATTCCAGGCTGCACCTAACGACCATAACGGCTTGTATTTGTATTTTGGATCACTACCAAACAGATTCGATTGATCAATGCGCATACTCCCTGATAGAGAATAGGTATCTTTAAAGGCATATACAACATTGGCAAAGGCCGATAAGAATCTGTCATCCTCATAGGTCTGATTAAAGTAACTGTTTAAGGCTCCAAGAGAACTGGCGCTAACCAAAGTTCCTCTTACACCTGATGCGCCGTTAAATATAGCCGCATAATCCACAGGCCGATGCAGCAGACTTTGATCATTGTAGCCAAAATAAGACGCCAAATTACCCTTGTTCACCAGGTTGCGCATTTCAGCACCGACTATCCCGTTTAGGGAATGGTCGCCAATTCTTTTGTTATAGTTTAATTGCGTCCGTGCGGTATAACCAGTGGCATTGGTATTCTGCTGGCGCAGGAAATCGCCGTCAGGGATATTCCTCTTGAAAGCTAGCGAAGGGTTAGTGGCGGTCGGCGTAACTGTGTAGGTATTAACCATTGAATTCACTTCATTTGAGCCTTGGGCAGCCAGGTGCTTAAACTCTGTACGCGACGTCTCATAAACACCACCGAACAAAAGGTTGAACCCTTTCCCAATATCGTAAGTGAAATTTGCGATAGTCTTGTTATTCAGTGTTCTTGTCTTATTACTTACTTTATTCGCTTCAATCAGCGGGTAATAATTCTGATCTAAAAAGCCTTGCGAAAGCAACAGGTTATTATAAACCGGAGCGTAACTTTGTGAAATGATGGCGGCTGGATTACCGTTTACATCTTCATAGCGCTCATACCCGGCGTAAGCATCTGGGGCAGGTACAGGAGCATTGTTAAGGCGATTTTCCTGGTATTCAGTGGTTAATTCCAGGCTTAGTCGTTTTGCGAGCTTAAGTGTGGTACGGCCAGTCAATTGAAACCTATTATTGTCATTCAAGATTGCATTACCGCGGTTTCCAGTATAATTCGCCGTAATATAATATAAAGCATTAGGCACACCACCCGAAACGTTCAGGGTATTAGTTTGCGCAACTGCCGTTCTTTGGAATATGCGACTGTAATCGTCAAGATTATCATAATTAGCTAGCTCTGCAAAAGAACTTTCAGCCTGTTCAGGCGTAATAATGCCTGCAGCCAACTGGGCGACAATATAATAAGGTATAGCACGACGTACATTACCCCCTGTCACAGCATTGGGCGCATACAATGCATTCCAGCTGGATGAATTGACAATAAGCGACTGTCTTTCACGTACGTAATCTGCATTGATAGCAGACGCTTGTGGATCCCAGCGGTAACGGCTGTAATTTTCCTCTGGTGTAAGGCCTACTGTAGTATTGAAGTTAAATTGCGCCGCGCCGGGTCTAGCTTGTTTCCTTTCAACAACAATTACACCATTCGAGGCTCTTACTCCATACACAGTAGCGGCGGCGGCGTCCTTCAATATGGTAACAGAGGCAATCTCATTGGGATCTAGCATCTCCAGCGTCAATTCCGTGGGATATCCATCCACTACTATGAGTGGACTCTGGTTGGCTGACATTGTAGAAATACCCCGAATGTTGAATAACGGCCTTTCGGTTTGACCAACGCCAGGAGTAGTACTTGTAAACTGGACTGAGTTATTAATCATCAAACCAGGCAACCTGTTCACCAAGCCATCAAGAAAATTGGTACTTACCCTGGATGAATATTCCTTGGTTGTGATCTGAGATACTGCGCCTGTGCTCTGCTCGGGCTTGATGCGCTGATAACCTGTATTTACCGTAACAGCTACTTCCTCAAGGGAGCCGGCAGTCATGGAAAGACGGATTGTACCCACATCTTTTGATGACCTGATCTCCTTTGCGCCGTAACCCGTATAAGTAATGACCAGCGTGGCATCATCTTCCACATTCTGGAGATAAAAAGACCCGTCGGCGCCTGTGCGAACAGCTTGCTTTTGCCCTTTTACAGCCACGGTTGCACCCGGAAGTGGATCGCCGCTCAGTGAATCAACTACACGGCCACGCACGTCGATGTTGGTAAAAACAGCGGCAAGGTTATCTATAAAAGAGCGTTTTACCGGTTCAATAACGATAAACTTGTCCTTTACGGAATAACTAAGATTTTGGTTCCTGAAAAGCGCTTTCAAAGCTTCATCCAGTTCCACATTATTTAGAGAGATCGTTACTTTGTTTGCCCCTTCAACTTCTTTGGTATTGAATACAAAATCATACCCGGTCTGTGCACGGATCTTATTGATTACGTTTCCAAGAGAGGCGCCTTTTTCGTTTAGCGTTACTTTCTGAGCAAAACCCGCAGCACTTGCGTGAACGAATAAAGTGGTCATTAGAACTATGATTAACTTCATAATCAATAGGATTTTGGTTGGCAGCCCTGCAAATGGCTCACCTCGGTTTAAAGCATTTTTCATACTTCGTCGTTTGTTTAGTGTTCAAACCCAGCGTGGTCGACGACAGACCAGTTACTTATTGCTTTGTTTAGCAATAATGCATAAGTTTGAATCGGTTTGAGTTGGTACTTAATTGTTTAGCAAAAATGTTCTTCCTGATTTTCAGGAATGGTCGCTCAAACTATTTCCGGGAAGTGTTGGTAGCACTTTCCGGCTTTTATTTAAGCTCCGTTTTCTCCTCTTTAGTAACGTAGAATTTTTCTCATAATCGGTTTTAGGTTAATACTCATATTAGCTGTTTAGGACGATCTTAATTATTTCATTACCACTACGGTTTTGCCTTCTATTCTGAACCTCACGCTCCCGGTGGTCTGCATTCTTTCCAATATTGCCGAAAGATTCCTTGTTCGCGATACCGCGCCGCTATAGGTTTCCTGTTTGGGCGCGCCTGGCTCGTAAACGACCTGCACGTCGTACCAGCGCGACAATTCCCGCATGATACTTTCGAGTGTTCTTTCTTTGAATAAGGTACTGCCATTTTTCCAGGCTACAGCCTCCGATACGTCTACCTTCTCAACCAGTATATTCCCGCGATTGATGGCCTGCTCGCCCGGCCTTATTACCGCGGAGATACGCTCATCAGCCCTGCTAACGCGCACCGAACCTTCCAGCAACGTTGTTCTAATATCGCTGTCGCCTGTATAACCCTTAATATTGAAATGCGTCCCCAGCACTTCAACCTTCTGAGATCCGGTTGTAACGATAAATAGCTGTGCCTGCTTTGCGACTTCGAAGTATGCTTCACCTTCCAACCTCACTTCTCTCTTATCTCCGGTGAACCGTGACGGGAATGAAATCTTAGAATCTGCGTTCATCCATACACGTGTACCATCAGAAAGTGTAAACTGATAAGTACCTCCACGTGGCGTTTGAGCAGTCAACTCCTGCGACTCGGCGAGCCCGGCTTCTACAACATCCCCATCGTGATATTTGATATCCCCTCCTATAATCACACCCTTCTTAGATCCGTTAAGCTGTATGGTATCCCCGTTGGCCAAAGTCAGTGTAGCGGCGTCGGTTCCTGGGTTTACATCGTTTTTATATACAATCTTTTCAGAAGTTCCCGTTACATCGGTATATCCCGGAAAGAAGAAATGTACAGACAATACTATTGTCGCTACCGCAGCCGCAGCAATGGCAACACGAGGCCAAAACTTCAGTAAGAACGGCTTGCCTGTTTCTTTATTATGCGTGATGTGTGCATTGAGGGATGACCCGATTGCACTAAGCCGGGCATCAAGATCGGCCGGCTCCGAAACAGTAACAAAATCCCTTTCAAGTTCTGCCAATATGGCCTCCTTTAAAAGTGTCTCGTTTTCAGCAAGGCCAAACTGCTGCAACAGCGTCCGCGTTTCCGACGCACTGCATTTACCCTCCAGATATTTCGCAAACAGGCTATCGGCCGGTGCTTTCATTTCTCCCATTATTAAGCAATACACGCCCGGGCCAAAAAACAATGACTCCAATCGGGGAAATTCTCAACTTTTTTTTAAAATCGTTAGATTTGATGTGCAATAGCCCCTTAGCCTTTTGACAATTTTAGAAGATTCTCATCAAAACGACTTGCTTGCCCGTCTCAAAAAAGGCGACGAGAAAGCTTTCAATGGAATTTATGCGGCTTACGGCAAACCTATGTATCTAAAGATGCTCAGGATGGTGAGGGATAAGGATATTGCCGACGAATTATTGCAGGAGTTGTTCATTAAGCTGTGGGACAACCGTGAAAAAATTATCCCAGAGAAACCTTTCCAGCCCTTCATATATACGGTCGCCAGAAATTTGGTGTACAACTACTTCAGGAAAGTGGCGTCAGACAACACGCTGATCGAACAGCTGATCTTGCGCGGTACCGAGCATTACCTGAGCGGTGAAGACATTCTGCTCAGCAAAGAAGCCTCGGCCTTATTGAAGGACGCGATCAATCAGCTTTCACCCCAGCGAAAGCAGGTGTTTGAACTATGTAAACTTGAAGGGCGAAGCTACGAAGAGGCAAGCAAGATTCTCGGAATCTCCGTGGCGACTGTAAACAGCCACATGACCAAAGCCCTGCAGTCGATCAAAACCTATATGCTTACACACCGCGATACCGGTCTGCTGCTCATTAGCTGCTACCTGCTTTCAACCTCTTCCTGATCCTGCTGAGAGAGGGGGTAGTGATTCCTAAGAACGACGAGATATGGTATGCTGGAATTCGTTCCACAATGTTTGGATGTTCTTCCTGCAGACGCAAAAACCGCTGTTCGTGCGAGAAAAATAAAAACTCTTCTGTCCTTGACTGCGCATAGGCGAAAAAGGTTTCCGCCAGCACACGCCCAAACCGTCCCCACTTCAGATTCCTTTCGTACAAGCCATTTAGATCGGCATAAGAAATAAATATGATCTCGGAGTCTTCCATAGCCTCTATAAAATACCAGCAGGGATTCCTGGAGATAAAGCTCCTGAACGAGACGACAAACTGGTTCTCTGAGAAAAAGAAAATGTTCTTTTCCTCGTCGGTCTCCGGATCGCGGTGATAAATCCTGAAGATGCCTTTAAGAACCAGGCCCAGGTCGTTGCACACCATGCTTTGCATGTTGAAGAAATCGCCCTTTGCAATTTTGCGCAACCTCCAGTAAGCCTGGCTCTCGGCTATGTCCTTGTCGCTCAGTCCGGCAAAATCATGCAGGTATTGCGACAGCACCTGATATTTCTCATTCATTGCGAACTACTTTAGTGACCCAAACTTTTTTAGTTATCATAATTCAACGCATTATGATGCAAAAGTACGTCATCACCAACCATTCGCTTCTGCACGACTCGAACAAATCATATTACAATTCAAAAAGTCACCTTTGGCTGACATCATTTGACGCATCCCTGCTCACCTTGCGTTGAGCAAAGAACTGATAAACCGAACCAGTGATGAACAAAACAAACAGGCCGAGGATCGTCTTCGCGATCAGGGGATCAGTCGGCCCCGCCGCCAGGGGGTGACCAACCGGCACACGTGTCATTGTCTCATTTACTGTCGGAATGAGCGACAAGAAGAAACTTAGCGACAGCAAAAAGTTTGCGAAATACCGCGCCCTGTTGGCCGACTGTTTTTTATAGTGAAGAAATGCAGCGATAAGAACCAGCACAACAATAAACAAAGAAAACCCATGTCCAGCGTTAAAGCCACCATGCTTCGATACACCAAGTGCAGTGAGCGATGTAACCAATGTCGTGTACAAATAAACTTTCCCCGAAAACTTACTTAAGGCGATTCCACGGTATCTTACAAAAGATACCAGCGCCGCTACAATGGCAACAATTCCAACAACCGTGTGGAAGATGCCCAGATTTGATAGTCCCATAATTCTTTTTTTTCCAAAGTTTGAGATTCTGGGAAAACCAAATATTCACTTAAGTTAATTTATGAGGTTTTTAATTGTAAACTCTTCCTATATTTACCTGACAACCAAACACCTTTATGCATCTATGAAAACAATGCTCTCTGCCGCCAAACTTTATGCAGGACTATGCCTCTTGATGATCTCCATCTTGGCCTGCGAAAAAAACGTCGAAAACGAAGAACCGCTTTCGGGGTTCGGAGACATCGCCTACGTGGCAAAAGCTTCGGTACCTGCTGCAAAAGCCCTCAGCGCGCGGTCTATCGACACCTCCACCACAGTCGATGTAGCCTGGTCGTCGGCTACAGTTTATGTCGAGAAGATATCTTTTGCCGGCAGAGGCAATAGCGATCTGGATACCACAATTTCTATTGAAAAGAACCTGGACATCCTAAGCGCCGGTGCGCTTGCCGGCATTATTCAATTGCCATCCGGATCCTACAGGAACGTCGAGATAAAATTACTTTGCAGGAAATCACAAAAGTCGGACCTGGCGTTTAGGTTTAGAGGCACGTTCAGAAATTCTTATGGAGGGACCGATAGTGTATTGGTTGGCAGTTCATTTCCTTTCGAAGCCAATCTTGATCTCTCCGAGATCATGGTAAAGCCATCCGACAACTATCTGGCAACATTCAATTTTGATCTGGATAAGGTATTAACTGGTATATCCACACGGATGCTCGAGTCGACCCGCAGCTATATCGGCAAAGACGGGAAACGTAGCTACGCCATTTTTAAAGGCGGCTCTCAAGATGAACCTTTCTACGATCAGGTTATTGCGAACTGGCAAACCGTGGCAAGCGTTGTTTTAAGCAAGGCAGACGCAGGTACTCATTAAATCGCAAACCTCTTCTTTGCTTCATCGCTTACGGGCGTAAAGAAATTGATTAGATTGCCGTCCGGATCTATGAATAGCAGGGAACGATTACCCCAAGGCATTGTGGTCGGCTCCTGAACAATTTCTGTGGTCCTGTAGCATCCTCAAAAAATTGAACCAATCGCTTAATATCTGCCGGGATTATCCTTACCGACACCAAATTTGCATTTCAGGTGCGATTTAAAACTTTCTAGTTTTTACCTCCTCGCTGGAGTATCAGGTGTTAGTCTGCCAAGCCTTCTTGCCCGGATACTACCCGGATGTTACCCGGACATTGCCCGGGTTTAACCGCTTAGTAAGCGTTTAGCATTTGGGTAATATCCAGATAGGAACGCCTGGCAATACGGCACCTATCACTCACCTATTTAAAACTTTCCTGGTTACAAATTCACTGAAAAAGAAGTCCCTGTAAATATTGCCGATCGGTATTTCGTTCTTTCCGATGTAAACGGTATTGTTGTCTACCGAATCCATTTTGTTGACGTTAATGACGTAAGATTTGCTTATCCTTACAAAGAGCCTTTTAGGAAGCAGTTCATGAATGGTCCTAATATTCATCAGCGTAATTACCTTCTGATTCTCGAGGTAAATAATCACATAGTCTTTCAAGCCTTCGATATAAAGTATATCATTCAAATACACTTTAAACATCCTGCGGTCGGCCCTTACAAAAATATAATCGTCGGTGACGTTTTCAATATTGCTGCTGGTTTGATCCGTACGGAATAATTTGGAATAGGTTTGCGCCTTTTCAACCGCTTTTTGAAAGCGTTCCAGTTTCACTGGCTTGATTAGATAGTCGATAGCATCAACTTCATAGCTCTCAGAGGCAAATTCATGAAAAGCGGTTGTAAACACCACTAAGGTCGTTTTAGCGATAGTTCTGGCAAATTCAATTCCATTCACCCCTGGCATTTGAATATCTAGAAATATCAAATCGACCGCATTTTTTGACAGAAATTCCCGTGTAGCATCAGTCCCGTTAAATGAAGCTATACATTCTAGATTTTCTGTCTGATAAACCAATTTTTGGATCGCTTTTCTTGCTAGTGGCTCATCATCTACTATGATGCAGTTCATGCTATAATTTTATGGTTAAGGTAACGCAATACGCTTCCGGATCGTCTTTGATATTCAAGTCATGAGAAGCGGGAAATAAAAGCTCTAGTCGTCGTTTAATGTTTGACAAGCCCAACCCGCCCGATTTATTCACTGCTTTTACCGCCGGTTTCGAGTTTATGCACTTGAAAAAAAGCTCTGTATGACGCATTTCGAAGAACAAATTAACATAGGATGATTTCACCGAATCATTATTGTGCTTAACTGCATTCTCGACGAATGAAATGAACAATAACGGAGGAACCTGCACACCGCTCAATTCACCTTCCTTGGAGATGAGAAATTTGAAATTATCCCGCCTAACCTTCTCCAGGTTTAAAAAATCTTCCAGGAAATGAATTTCTGAAGTTAGCAACACTTCCTCCCTTGAACTGTCATAAAGTTGATAACGAAGTAAATCACTTAATTTCATCAGAACCTGAGAAGCCTTTCTGGGATCATCTTCAATCAACACATTCGCATTGTTAAGCATATTAAAAAGGAAGTGCGGATTGATCTGATTCTTGAGCTGTTCCAGTTCGGCGTTTGTTTTCGCCAGTTCTAAACCATGAATCACCTGAGTATCAGCTACCCAACGCTGAAATAGCTTAACTGAGGCCGAAGCAATAATGAGCACCATGGTCATAAAGGAGAACGTAAAAAAGTTAATACTGTCATCCTCATTCGGTAATAGATCTAGCTTAAAAATATAAGAAAAGGCCTCGTGAATGTAGAACGATAGAACCATCGCTGAAAGCACAAAGAGCCCATAGCTGAGATATTTTTGCCTGAACAGGAACACCGGGACAAAAAAATACATATTGCTATAGGCCAGCAGAATTATTTGCGAAAAAATGACCAGTCGGTTGTAAGTTTCAAAGGGTTCTTGGTAGTCGGGCGGACTATAATATAAGACCACAATACAAAATGCGATCAGTAGCAAATGGCGTTGAAACCGGTACTTTTCTGAAATGATCAACTGAAGTATACAGTTTGCATCCATGGTCTTTCTGCGTAGAATTCTATTCATAGTCTATTTCTGGGCGTAAGCAAAATAAGCAATACACGGGAGAGACAAATTTTGACTATACAAAAGCGCATTAAATATATACCAAACGAAGATCAGGGATGCATTATTGAAATCTGCATGTGCGATTTTACTTTACTAGATGTAAATGCCGCTTTAATCTATAAAGTAAGACACTTTGTATATATAAAAATTAGGGGTTCAGGAGAAATATACTTTAGCCAAAAAATGAACCAACGAACTTAAATCATGAATAAGATAATTATCATGCTTCTTCTATTGTCGGCGGCTAGCTTACAGGTGCAGGGACAAGATGCCTCGATTGACACGACAATAAATAATAAGAATATTCCTTTCAAACCTAAATCGCTCATCATACCTGGTGTGCTGATCGGGTATGGAATGGTCGGTCTTGTCAGCCCTGCTTTAAAAGACTTCAACATCCGCGTAAAAAATGAATTCAGAGATCATGATGATAAGAAGGTAAACTGGGACGATTATGCTCAATACAGCCCTTTTTTATCTGTTTATGCCCTGAATGCGTTAGGCCTACCAGGAAAAAATAGTTTCAAAGATAGAACCATTGTTTTGGCCACGGCCTATCTCTTGATGAGTGGCTCGGTGAACATCATCAAAAAGACTTCAAAAGTTACCAGACCAGATGACTCAGACAAAAGATCGTTTCCTTCCGGGCATACCGCTACAGCTTTTATGGGTGCTGAATATTTATACCAGGAATATAAAGACGTATCGAAGTGGTATGGTATTACAGGCTATGTAGTCGCCGCTGGTACCGGCTTATTCAGAATGTCAAACGAAAGGCATTGGCTTACGGATGTTGCCACAGGCGCCGGAATCGGAATCTTAAGCACCAAAATTGCTTATTGGATTCATCCCGCCATAAAGAAAGCCATTTTCAAGGAAAAAGATAACTTAAGCGGAACTGTTATGCCGTTTTATAACGGGAGAGAGTATGGACTGGGGCTATCTATGAGGTTCTGACGAGAGCAAATAACAACAATTTGGAAAAATAAAACAGCGCCTGATTTTCAGACGCTGTAATCGAGTGGTCTCAGCGGGAATCGAACCCACATCTAAAGTTTAGGAAACTTCTATTCTATCCGTTGAACTATGAGACCAGACGCCTACAAATGCAGGCAGGCGCAAATATAAAAATAATATTAAAGCCTTTATCAATTATTTCGAGCTGCCGGAGAGGGCTATGATGATAGCGCCTGAAAGTACCAGCACGCCGCCCAGTACCAGTTGCCAGCTAAGCTTTTCCTTTAAAAATATGACCGACAAGATCAGTGTGAAAACCAGGGACGTTCGCTCAATAGTGACTACGAACGACGAAGGCCCCATAGACAGTGCCTTGTAAGAAAACAATGTCGATAATGTGGTAGCCACTCCGGCAGAAATCAGAAATATCCAGGCTTTCCGGTCAATGTCCTTCAATGTTCCCTGGGTATCCTGGAACAGGACGACCGACCATGAGATCGACAAAATTAAAACCGCCTGAATAGCGAATGCCAGACTCGAGTCCACATTTTTTAGTCCTGCCTTCGTAAGAATAATAACCAGCGCTGCCGACAGCGATGCGAGTACCGCCCAAACAATCCACATAAATGTTTCTAAGTTAAACACCATGCAGCCCGGAAAGTTTGGCGGCATTACTTGCCTCGTCGGTTGCTAGCGGATCACGCTGCCTGCTTTATGTGTTACGACAGGGGCCACAAAAGCCAAAGATCCATCAGCATTCTCAGACATCAGGATCATCCCCTGGGATAAAATTCCTTTGATCTCGCGGGGAGCAAGGTTAACCACCACGCTGACCTGCCTACCGATAATATCCTCTGGCTGATAGTATTCGGCAATGCCAGACACCACTGTTCGCTCATCAAGCCCGGTATCAAGCGTTAGCTTAAGCAATTTTTTAGTTTTAGCTACTTTCTCTGCTGCTACGATAGTAGCAACCCTAATGTCTAAGGCGCTAAACTGTTCAAACTGTATGTTTTCCTTCGCGGGAGCTACTGTGGCGACTGCAGCGCCTGCTTCATTATCTGCCTTGCTTCGGTTTAACTTGTCTATCTGTGCCTGCACGGTTTCATCCTCAATTTTCTCGAACAGCAATACAGGTTCATTGAGCTGGTGACCCCGTGCCAGCAGGTTCATCTTGCCGGCATCTTCCCACAGGTACCCACCGTAATTGAACATCTTCATCAGCTTGTCGGCCGTAAAAGGCAAAAACGGCTCTATCAATATCTCCAGCGAAGCAGCGATCTGTAAGCTGATATTTAAAATGGTACGTACGCGGTCCTCATCGGTTTTAATCACTTTCCAGGGTTCCGTATCAGCCAAATATTTATTACCCAGTCGCGCCACATTCATCACCTCGGCAAGCGCTTCCCGGAAACGGTAGTTTTCAATCGAGGCACTTATACGTGCCGGGTATGCCGCAAGCTCATCAATAACCTGCTGATCCTCCGGTGTGACGTTCATCAGCATTGGCACCTTGCCTCCAAAATACTTATGCGTAAGCACAACCACACGGTTTACGAAATTGCCGAACACAGCCACAAGCTCGTTGTTATTTCGTGCCTGAAAGTCCTTCCAGGTAAAGTCGTTATCCTTCGTTTCCGGTGCGGTGGCGGTAAGCACATACCGCAGCACATCCTGCTTATCTTTAAATTCCTCAAGATACTCGTTGAGCCATACCGCCCAGTTCTTAGACGTCGAAATCTTCTGTCCTTCCAGATTCAGGAACTCATTGGCCGGCACGTTGTCGGCCAGGGTATAGCCCCCGTGCGCCATGAGCATGGCGGGGAAGATGATGCAGTGAAACACGATGTTGTCCTTCCCGATAAAATGCACCAGCTTGGTTTCATCGCTTTTCCAGTAGTCTTCCCAGTTACCTTTTTCGAGCTCCTTCTGGTTGATATAATATTCCTCTGATTTCGGGTTCCACACATCCAGACGGGCGTACTCAAACAACTCCTTGGTTGCCGAGATATAACCAATCGGTGCGTCGAACCAAACATAAAGCACCTTACCGTTTGCGTCTTTCAGCGGCACCTTAATGCCCCAGTCGAGGTCGCGCGTCATAGCCCTGGGTTGCAGACCAGCATTAAGCCAGCTCTGGCATTGACCGAACACATTTGGTTTCCACTCTTTATGGCTGTCTATATAAGCCCTTAATTGATCTTCGTACTGGTCGAGCGGCAGAAACCAGTTCTTGGTTTCTTTTCTAACCGGAGGCTCGCCCGAAAGTGTAGACTTTGGATTGATCAGGTCGGTCGCGTTCAACGTACTGCCGCAGCTCTCACACTGATCGCCATAAGCGCTTTCGTTGCCGCACTTAGGACAGGTACCCGTAATATAGCGGTCGGCCAGAAAGGTTTGCGCCTTCTCATCATAATACTGCTCGGTTACCTCCTCTGTAAACACCCCCTTCTCATAGAGCGTCTCAAAGAAATCGGACGCCGTCTGATGATGCATCAGGGACGAAGTACGATGATAGATATCAAAAGAGATCCCGAATTCTTTGAAAGAATCACCAATGATCTTGTGATATTTATCGACCACCTCCTGGGGAGATACGCCCTCTTTTTTAGCCTTTAGCGTAATAGGAACCCCGTTCTCATCTGATCCGCACACGAACTTCACATCTCTTTTATTCGACCGAAGGTAGCGCACATAGGTATCCGCCGGAAGGTACACACCCGCCAGGTGACCAATATGCACAGGGCCGTTTGTATAAGGAAGGGCGGCCGTAACCGTATATCGTTTTATTTTACTATTATCCAAAACTATTTTTATTATTTTGGCAAAGATAAGCGTTTTACCTCATGATTAAACAGCCCGCCTATTTAAAAAAGGGCGATAAGATTGCCATTGTATGCCCTGCCAGCAGGCTGCCCCGACCGATTGATAAGGCCATAGAAGTCTTCCTGTCGTGGGGACTGGAGGTTGTATTGGGAGAAAGTGTTACCGCTGAACATCACCAGTTTGCCGGCACCGACGAGTTGCGCCGCGCCGACCTTCAACGGTTCATGGACGACCCTTCAGTAAGTGCTATTATAGCAGGACGGGGCGGCTATGGCTGCCTTCGTATTATCGATGAGCTTGACTTTACTCACTTTGTTGAAAACCCTAAATGGATCGTCGGTTTCAGCGACGTTACCGTATTGCTCTCCCACCTGTACGCTGTATATGGCATACAAAGCATACACGGTCCGATGCCCTATACTTTTGATGATGCCACGCCTGAATCCCTGGAATCTTTAAGGTGTGCGTTGTTTGGGGAGCCGATTGAGTATAGGTATCCAAATCTGCCTAAATCAGGAGCAATCATCGGGGGAAACCTTACGTTATTAGTGATGTTGGAAGGCTCCGTTTCTGCAATGGACTATACAGATAAAATTCTTTTTATTGAGGATATTGGGGAGCGACCTGCTGCTGTGGACCGCATGATGCGGATGTTAGACAGATCGGGAAAGCTGAAAAAGCTTAAGGGCCTCATCGTCGGCGCGTTCAACGAAATGCCGCAAGAAAAAATCCCTTTCGGTCAAACGATTCAAGAAATCATACTACAAGTCGTCAGCAAGTATGACTACCTTGTCTACTTTGATTTTCCTGCAGGCCACATTGACGACAATCGTGCTATAGTGGTGGGGAAAGGACTGGGATAAAGCCTATCAAACTCTACTTTGGCACTGCCCTTCTTCTTAAGAAGTTAGAAATAAGCACAATAACAATGGAATTATGTCTATCCACATAGACGATAAGCCGGCAAAAGTTAACACAGAATCGATAACCAACTCATAGGAACCAAAGGGCCTATAACCCGTAGATAGTCAAAAATTTATCAACTTTAGGCAATTATATAATTATTCTCTCTGAAACTCTACTAAGGTTGTTCACATTCAGTTTATACCCCATGAAGACCTGTTTAGAGTAACTTCCAATTATACATTGAATCGCGCAAAAGTCTATCAATCTTAATGATTGATTACGACCGACCTACTTAAAAAATTCGTGTGGATTCTATGGGGTACTTCATAATTCGGGCAATGTAATGGTGGGCAGAACCTGTCTGGCGTCGGACCTGTTAAGGCAAAACAAAGATCATAAAAAAGGGCCATATTAATATGACCCCTTTATGTGTGTGCTTATTATAAGTCAAACCACATCTTGTCGAAATACTTCGGCTGTGGATTTGGAATGCTCGGGTTTGCGGCAATTTCATCCTCTGACAAAGTAAATCTTCTTATCAGCGGACCAGAAAATGCGCCCAACGGCAAAGTTAATTCCGGCACTTCAGATCCCTCCGGACCTGACCGGCGCCACTGTACAAACGCCTCCATAGGACGGTCCATTAAATCAACCCATTGCTGCAAATGTATTTGTCTTAACGGATCAGGCGATATTGTCAAATTCGGCAAGTCTTCAGTGACAAACGCTTGAGCATCAGAAGCGCTCACACCGTAAAACAAGGCTGACTGTCTAACTCCTTCGCTATAGAGCTGCTGAGCAGTACCAAGATTTTGTCCGACACCCAACCCTCTTGCATATGCCTCTGCTTGTAGTAGCAGTATTTCTTGATAAGACAGAATCACCGAAGGGGCGTCCGGTCTGTATAAGTAAGCACTAATGAGCGAGGTATTTGCATTTGCGGTCGCTTCCGTCTCAACTGCTCTATACTCACCATCGGCACCCGGATCAAAAAATTGTGGGATACGCGGGTCGTCTATTGGCTCCATGTATTTAAATACATTGTTGTTTGCAAAGAACCATTGATTTTCTCCGTTGGTGTACTCCTTCAGAAGACGGTACTTAGGGTTTTCGTTGTTTGTCGTGGCATAATATTTTTGCTGCCACGTGTCTACTGCAGAACTAAGCATGGAAGATGGATCGGCAAGTAACTGTCCTATCTGAGTTGCCTTTGATGGATCCTTGTCAACCATCGTCATAAGAACCTTAAATTTGATAGAATTTGCCAGTCGGGTCCATTTTGCCATATCGCCTCCATAGTAAACATCATAATCTGTCAACTTCAACGGACTGGCAGGGTCGATCTGCCCAATAGCTTGATCTAGCATCGCTATTATCCCCTCGAACACGTCTTTCTGCGGGTCATATTTTGGATAGGGAAACTGTTCAGGTTGAAACGCCTCAGAAAATGGTACATCTCCATACAATGTAGTAGCCTCGTACATCATTTGCGCAAGCACAATTTTACATTGAGCGGCTGTGTTATTCTGTACTGGACTGGCCTCTTCCGCAGCTTTAATCGCTAGTTTAAGGTTATTCCCTCCTGAACTATAGAAAACTTTCCAAGTATTACCGAGTGTGTAAGTGCTGAGGTTATATACATTATCCTTACCCCAGCCGTAATTGGCACCACTGGCGATGTTTTGAGTCATCAATCCTATTGGCAACCATGCATCACCACTATTCTTGTTCACATCCCAAGCGGTTATTGCGTAGCCAAACAACAGCTTCGGCTCAACCACCGTAGAGGTAAGCGGACTAGTATTTATGTCTAAATATTTCTTACATGACGCGGCTGTAATTGAAACCAGAAGCATCATATATATTATCTTATTTTTAATTTTCATGATTTTTCAAAATTAAAAGGTGAATCTCAAGTTCATACCAAAAGATCTAGTTGAAGGAATACTGTTAAATTCAACTCCTTCACCAACAGATCCTGCACCGAAGAAGTTAAGCTCTGGGTCAACGTGCGGCACATGACTTTTTATTAGCCAGAGGTTTCTTCCTTCAACACCGATTTCGGCGGACTTAAATACAGAATTCGTTTTAAACAGACTAGCAGGCAATGCGTATGAAAACCTTATCTCCCTCAATTTTACATACGATGCATCGAATATACTTCCGGCTGTATTGCTGCCACCAGCTTCATTGCCCCAGTATTCCTGCATACTCTTAACCGGAGTAGTATTTGGCTGATAAGCACCATCTACAAAATTTACACCCGGATCGACGATAGGCGTACGGTCTCCACCTGTCTCTATAGCCAAGCCTCCGCTTCTGAGGTTACTTACCGTACCTGAATAGAACACTCCGCCCTGGCGGATATCAATAAGTCCACTCAAAGTGAAGTTTTTGTATCGGAACTGGTTGTTAACTCCTAGCATCCAGTCCGGATAAATATCCCCCAGACGCTGCGCTGTCGCCGAAGGATTCTTCAATCCACTTTCTGCATCTATAACATGATTACCGTTTGGATCCATTTCCCATCCGAGTCCATATAAACCGAAGCCCTCGCCAACGGCAGCTTTTATCTGCAATCCGCTCCAACCACTTGCAAGGCTATACTCAGTTAGGCCTTCTGCAAGTTCCTCCACACGCTGAACGTTCTTTGAGAAATTACCGGTAACGTTCCATTCGAAATCAGAACTCCTAACCGGGACCAGGTTTAATCCTATTTCGACACCCTTGTTTCTAATGGCGCCAACATTAACATATTTAGAGAAATAACCTGTCGAGATAGCAACGTCAATCGGGATCAACTGATTGGTAGTTCTTGTGTTGTAATAGGTGAAATCCAAGCCGATACGATTTGCCAGAAAGCGAACATCTGCACCCAACTCGTAAGAGTTCTGTTTTTCAGGAACCAGATCAGCGTTAGGCAAAATCCGCGGGCCGGTGAATGCGGTAGTTACACCTCCGATCGGGAAAATAGGCGCTGAAGAACTTACATACTGCATGAATACACTTGTTACCGGATTATATTGGAAATCCAAATTATATGGCTGCAAGTCACTTCCGACACTTGCCCAGCTAGCCCGCAACTTTCCATAACTCAGCCAATCCATATTCTTATCTTTGAGCAATTCGGAGAATAAGAAACTTCCGCTTACCGAAGGGTAGAAATATGAACGATTATTTATAGGTAGTGTAGAAGCCCAGTCATTCCTTCCGGTAACATCGAGATAAAGGAAGTCCTTATAACTGGCACTGAATGCTGCAAAAGCGCCCAAAAGTCGTCTTTTGCTGTAAGCTAATGTTGGCACTGTACGAACGGCGTTCGAATAGTTATACAACTGATCAATAGTAAGGTCCCTCGCGTCAACTACTGTGCTTTCGGACGACCGCTCGTTGATGTTACCACCAACAACCAATTGAAAGTCGAAGTCTTCAACCAAGTCGTTGTTGATCTGACGCTGGAAAATGTCAGTATTTGTAAACGCACCGTTCGTTGTACCAGCAGTTCCTTTCCGGGTAACACTAGATCTTTTTTCTGTATAAATATCTCCACCTAAAGTATTGGTGATCGTTATCCAGTCGAGCGGTTTATAATCCAACGTGTAAGACCCCAGAAAACGATCCACCTTATTCGAGTTTCTGTTATACTGCATAATCCAGTAAGGGTTGTTTCCTGTTCTGTCCGTCGTAAGGAAAATTTGTTTTCCGGTTTCATCAATCACATTATTTCTTACGTCATTAATATCAACTACCCTCGGTAACGAATAAATAGCGGATGTAATAATGTTTGTATTGTTGGAACTCTGAGAAGGTCTTCCGTCTGCGTTGATGCGGTTATAGCTTGCAACAAATCTTGAGGAGAACTTTTCACTGAATTCGCGTCCCGCATTTACAGAAAAGTTATATTTCCCAAGTTTAGATTCAGGGATAATTCCTTTTTCGTTCACAGCAGTGAAACTCAGCCTGTAGTCTGAGTTGTCGCCTCCGCCAGCGAAAGCCACGTTGTTTATGTAAGAGGCTCCGGTGTTAAAGAAATCTTTAACATTATTAGGATATGCCTTAAGTGTAACCTGCCGGCCAAGAAAATCCGTAAACTGCTGGCCTTGAACATCAGAAATTTTTGGTCCCCAACCGTTAGAGTATCTCAAGTCATAGATGTACGCGTCCTCGGTCTCATCATAAATGCCCTGTGCATATTCGTTCTGAAAATCCGGCAATATCAAAGGACTTTCAAAACGTACAGATGAATTAACACTAACCGATGTCTTAGACCCCTTTGCACCTCTCTTGGTAGTGATAATAATAGCACCGTCTTTAGCTCTAGAACCATAAAGCGCGGTAGCAGCAGCTCCCTTCAGCACGGTCATAGATTCTATGTCGTCGGAACTTAAGTCACCGATACGGTTTCCATAGTCAACATTATTGGCCGTGGTACCTCCAGTAGATGTCCCGTCAGTAACAGGTACGCCATCAATGACAAAAAGAGGATTATTTACTCCCAACGAATTGACTCCACGGATGACAATCTTTGCTGAACCTCCAAGCGTTCCGGAGGTTGAATTGATCCGCACCCCGGGAGCCTTTCCGGCAAGAGAATTCAATACGTTTGTTGAACGTGCTTCAGTGAGCTGTTCGCTTTTGATTACCGAAGCGCTATAGCCAAGCGACTTTGATTCCCTCGATATTCCCAGTGCAGTAACAACCACTTCTGAGAGAGCTTGTGAATCTGATGCCAGAGCAACATCGACAACATTGCCTGAAGGCAGTGTAACTGTTTGCGATACATAACCAAGATAAGAGAAAACAAGTTCTGTAGAGCCTGCCGGAACTGTAATCGCGTAACGGCCTTCGGAACTCGTCTGAGTACCAACTTTTGTACCCTTTACTAAAATAGAAACGCCCGGAAGCGGAAGACCATCGTCTTGTCCGGTAACTGTACCAGTAATTGTTCGGTCTTGCGCCATAGCCGTGGATGCCATGCACAAGATTATGAACAAACTTTGTAGAAGTTTTTTCATAAAATTAAAAATTTAGGTTAGTTAATAATTGCGCTAAATATAGGGATTTTAGTATGCATGCATAGCTATTTCATCGCGAAGCAGCTTTTAATGACAAAACAATGACAGAATACAGGAATCTAAAAACCGACTAACAAATGCGCACGTAAAATTTTATTTTATTCAATTTGATTCAATAGAATTTTGTTCTGTTTGGGAATTCCCTCGTCGAACAAACAGAATGATTAACAAATTTTAACGTTTTAAGGAATTTGCCCTCCTTTCTTTCTAATACAGCCCTGTTGCTGCTAATTAACTAGAAAAACAGCGTTGGCGAAGATTTGTTTGCCGGATTCCCAGAAAGAACGAAATAAAATATTGTTTCCTAGATATATAACGGTTCCCGAGCCGATCTTTTCTACACCAAACAGCATTCCGCTATTTAGCTTTTGGCAGGCTGCTTTACTGGCTATACCGGACACGTAACTTCCCGAATGAAATGACCCCACGTTTTTTCCTTTTTCAAGAGGTTCGTAAACTTTGTCATCCGTTTTGAGTGCGAAATAACACTTTTCAATTCCCGCTGAAAGCGGGTGGGCAGCGTCCATCTGGAGCTTGAAAATTGCCCCGGGCAAACTGTTCTCTTTACCTGCTTCACGTATGCGGATCTGAAAGGGCTTCCAATCTGCAACCGCATCCGCTGCGCGGTCTATCAAAATCAATTTACCCCCCGCCTTAATCCAGTCCTGCAAATGTTCGCTTATTCCTGCGTCGTATAGGCCATCTGGAACAATCAATACGTTAAAATTCCGTATGTCAATCAGGTCGAGCGACTCGATATTCACAGTGGTAATATGACAGCGAAGCTCACGCTCCAGAAAATGCCAGATCTCCCCCACGTTTTGGGCTGTGCTACCGGAGCCAGCCAGCAAGGCAATTTTAGGGGCTCTTAGAACGGGGTAGGCCGACGAACCCAGATCCTTTCCTTTTTCGGCGTAACCGCTCGCTATAGCCTGCAACACAATGGTATGCTTACGTTGCAAAGCTTCAATCTTCGCGACCAAACCAGGGATGTTCTTTTCATTCTCCGCCCGGTATACCAGCAGCGCACCTACGGCAACCTGCTTCCCGGCAATGGTGAACGGCTCTTCAGCTACGCGCACTTTAATTCCCGCGGCCTGCAAATCGATCAGTAGCCGGGCATGTGTAAGCGAATTCCAGTCGACCACCCAGGCGTATGGCCGTACGGCGGGCGGCCCGACTGTTTTCTGCGTTGCCGTATCCGGGGATGGATAGAGTCCTTTCACAGACTCCTTTACTGCATATGCTGGTAAGCCATAAACATAAGGGAGCGACCAGGCCGTTATGTCGTACGTGTTGGAGTCGCGCACTTCTGTCCGCGGCTCAAACAGCACGTTGGCCAGCATAGCCGCAGGCTGGTGCAGGTTCACAAAAAGATCGTTCCGCCCGGGCTGGAACTGCTCTGTTTTTCCGGTTTCATAGTTCAGCCCCCTCAATGCGGTGTTTTGACCATATGCATAGCTTATCCCGTTCCGGTCGAGCAATTCGGCCAATTTTTGGAGTCTGCCCCCATTTACCCCACGCACTACGTATGTCTTATAAATCCCCGGAGGAGCGATCAATGCCTTCTCAAAATAGCTTTTAAATTCCTGGACTAGTTTGTCGGCATGCCGCGAAACGGTTTCCAGCGTAGCCAGTCCGGTGGTGTAGTGATGTGCGATGCGATCTTTTAAGGTAAGGGTATCGCCCTGCAGGGTGATTACGGCAAGACCGGCATCTATACCTCCCTGTTCGTAGGTCATGCCCACGCCGCCATTATATAAGGCATAGGTATCGCCATACGAAGGATAGAGCAGGTCGAAACGTTCCTTGGTGAAATACTGCCAGCCATACTCATCAAAATATTTTGCATTGTTCTTTCCAGCAATGGTTTGGAACTCCCGCTGCCATGGCGTTACATCGACATGAATAGGCTCCGCGGCCGGGGCGAAATAGTAGGGTTCATTATAATTCTGTTCATGGAAGTCGACCATCACCTGAGGCATCCACTGCCTGTATAGCTTAAGGCGGTGACGCGTCTCCTGCTGCGTTTGCCAGGCCCAGTCTCGGTTCAGGTCGAAGTAATAGTGATTGCTCCTACCGCCCGGCCAGGGTTCGTTATGCTCTCTGGCCAGCGGACTAAGGTTAGGCGCAGCACCGCTCACTTCATTAAAATAGTTCAGGTAGCGTGTCCGGCCGTCGGGGTTCAGACAGGGATCTATGATGACCACTGTGTTGCTCAACCAGCGCTCAATCTCATTCGTCCTGCCCCCGGTGAGCGCGTACAGGGTTTTTGCAGCCGTTTCTGACGTGCTAGCTTCGTTACCGTGAACATTATAACTCATCCACATAATGGCTGGTTGTCCCTTCAAGGCTTTACCGGCAAAACGCCCTTTACTTAGACGAAGGTTCTGCTGCCTGATCTCTTCGAGCCTGCTCATATTCTCCGTGGAGGATATTATCACAGCGATCAGTTCGCGCCCTTCATAGGAGGTGCCGTAGCTGATTAACTTTATATGCTCTTTATCGGCCGCCGCTACGTGTTTGAAATAAGCGATCAGTTGGTCGTGACTTGTAAATCTGCTTCCCAACTCATAACCCAGGTAGTCGTCCGGCGTTCTTACCTGGGCTACAAGTACACCGCTGCCCAGGAGGAGGGACGCAAAAAAAAGCAGAATACTTTTGGCCATAAAATTTGTTGTACAATTACTAAAGATAAATTTTTTGTTTATTGTTCATCGTGTATTTTTATCGCGCATTAACTATCTGCTATGACCGGCACCGAATTGCTTTACCAACACTATCTGAAAAACCCGCTGATCTGTACCGATACCCGCAGGATAACGCCTGGCTGTTTATTTTTCGCCCTCAGGGGAGATAAATTTGACGCGAACACCTTTGCGGAACAAGCCTTAACGATGGGAGCTGCCTATGCGGTAGTCGACAATATCAAATACAAAACGAGCGATCGCTGCATTTTGGTACCCGACGTGCTCAGCGCTTTGCAGGACCTGGCCCGGCATCATCGCAGCAAGCTCAATATACCTGTTGTGGGGCTGACCGGCACGAATGGTAAGACGACCACAAAAGAACTTATCAATGCTGCTTTGTTGCCTAAATACCGCACTTTCGCTACCCAGGGCAACCTGAACAACCATATAGGCGTGCCGCTTTCCATCCTGTCTATACCAAGCGGCACGGAAATCGCCGTCATTGAGATGGGCGCCAACCACCAGAAGGAGATTGAATTTCTTTGCGGTATAGCCGACCCGACCCACGGCATGATCACCAATGTGGGCATGGCCCATCTGGAAGGCTTTGGCGGATTCGAGGGCGTTAAAAAAGGTAAAGGTGAGTTATACACCTACCTGGCAAACCACGGCAGGGAAGCTTTCGTTAACCAGGACAATGCCCACCTAAAGGAAATGGGCCGCATCGCCGGTCTGCAGCAGATCATCAGTTACGGCAAAGATCCGGGAAACGATGTATGGGGCGAATTGCTTACGGCCGATCCGCTGATCAGCCTCTTCTGGTCTGACACCACCGGCACCTACAACGCCAGCGTGAATTTAACCGGAGCATATAATTTTGAGAACATTCTCGCTGCTATCTGCATTGCCAATTATTTTGGTGTAAGTGCGGGCCAGATAGCTGAGGGACTGGCGGGCTATCACCCCAACAATAACCGTTCACAGTTGACCGAAACGTCTTACAATAAAGTCATATGCGATTTTTATAATGCCAACCCCAGCAGCATGTCGGCCGCCCTGGGCAACCTCGGCCGATTGACCGCCAACCGCAAGGTGATTATTATAGGCGATATGTTTGAATTGGGTAATGAATCGGAAACTCAGCATGCTAACATTGCCGGTGAAGCTGCCGCTGTGGGTGCCGACGAGCTTTATTTTGTAGGCGAGGCATTTAGCCGGTTGCGCGACAAGCAGCCCGGCAGGTATTTCGCTACCCCGGCCGAGGCATTAGATTATTTCCAGGAGCACCCGGTCCGAAACAGCCTCGTGTTACTAAAAGGATCGCGCGGAATGGCTCTTGAGCAGTTACTGCCCCTGCTGTGATACTTTAATCCCAACATCGCTGATTTCCTTCAGAGGATTGTCGCGCATGTTTTGCTCAATCTCAATGGCATATTTACCAGGCTTGGTAAACCGGTAGTTAGTAAGCAAGGGAAAAGTATAGGTATACAGATTTCCAGATCCGGCACCCAGCCATCTGCCATCGGGCTCGGCCAGGCGGTATTCGTACCGGTGTGTATGCTTTTTAATTCCAGCACCACCCATATGCATCAGTATAAAGATGTTTGAATACCTGTAATCGGAAGTATGACGGAGCTTGAAATAGATATTGTAGGCTTTGCTGATGTCCTGGATGTCGACCACCGTACGTGCTTTATTTACATAGGTCCAGTTGCGAGCGGGTACCGACACATTGGTATCTGCAATTGTGCCGGGTTCGCAGCCATAAAAAAACAGGCAAAGAAGGGCTGCAACAACAAGAAGCCCCGGTCTACTCATCTTTAGGCTTGTCCTTTTGCTTATTTCTCCGGTTGCGGTTACGGTTACGATTCCTGTTTGCCGCCGGTTGTCCTTCGCCTCCTTCAACTCCCGTTACGGCCTGTGGCTTTGGCTGTGCTGGTTTGGCCTGTGGCTGTCCTTGTGGCTTCGGCTGTTGTGCCTGCTTCGCTTGCGCAGCGGGCTGGCCTTGTCCGGCTTGCTTTATCTGCCCAGCACCACCGCCCTGTTTTGCTTGTGAAGGCTTCTGCTGACGTTGATTTCTATCTTGCCGGTTGTTCCTGTCGCCACCCTGCTTGTTCTTGTTCTTGTTCCCGCGTCCTCTCGATTTATCGTCCAGGCGGGTCAGGCTATCCTGCCCCACCACATTTTCGTAATCGTGTGTTTTCTCGGCAACAACAACCGGAGCAAGGTTTATGGCTTCCTCCTTCAGATTAACCGGCTTCTGACCACGCTTGTTCATCGCCATGATCTCCTTCACGCGATCAACCTTAAGCGGAATCCAGTCCTCCGTGTTCGGGTAACTGAACCACATCACCTTTTTGAAAATATCCGTCTTCTGGTGACGGGCCACACCAATTTCGGTATGCAGACTGTCCACACGGTCGGGAATATCTTTCAATGCATCCAGATAGGTGTCCAGTTCGTAATTGAGGCAGCATTTCAGCTTGCCGCACTGTCCGGCCAATTTAAGCGTGTTAAGTGAAAGGTTCTGATACCGCGCAGCAGCGGTAGATACCGTTTTAAAATTAGTAAGCCAGGTAGAACAGCACAATTCCCGTCCGCATGAACCTATACCGCCTAGTCGCCCGGCCTCCTGGCGCATACCGATCTGACGCATTTCTATACGCACCCTAAAAGTTTCGGCCATCTTCTTGATCAGTTCCCTGAAATCGACACGCCCTTCGGCAGTATAAAAGAAAGTCGCCTTGGTCTTATCGCCCTGATAATCCACATCACTGATTTTCATCGATAAGCGGAGATCGAGCGCAAGCGTCCGGGCCTTATGCATGGTTTCCCATTCCAGATCCTTTGCGATCTTCCATTTTTGCACATCGGCTTCCGTAGCCTTACGGTACACCTTCCGGGTTACCTGATCAGCATGCGTTTTACGCCGTTTCATCTGCATGCGCACCAGTTCGCCCGTAAGCGAAACGTGCCCGATATCGTAACCTCCGGTAGCCCCTTCAACGGCTACCAGCTCACCTATTTCCAGATAAATGTTCTCTGCATTCACAAAAAACTCTTTCCTGGCCCCTTTAAATTTAACCTCTACAATGGGGAAAGGCTTATAATTGGTTGGCATATCCAGGTTGGACAGCCAGTCGTAAACATCCATTTTACCGCAGCCATTTGTAAGGCAAGAGCCATTACTTTTGCAGCCCGCGGGTGCGCAACCACCTCCTGTAGAGCAACTTCCACATCCCATATCAGTTGAATATATGTTGAGTCCCCGAAGGGAACGTTTTAAATTTGATTATTTTAACCAGCTGTAAAGATACATCTAAAAACAGAATTTTAGGATTCGCATTTCGCTCCACATGATAGTGCGCTTTCTCGAGCTCCTCTACCACGGCTTCGGCCATGGCCAGACTAAGCACGTTGGCCGACAGTTTCTTTGCGGTATCTAATGCATTCGCGGGCAGTTTAACCAGGTCTTCAGCGCCGCTGAGCAGCAGACTGCACTCCCGCATAAAGCTGATGCCATATTTCAGAAAGTTCTTTTGATTTTCCCGGCCCCAGCCCGCGATCTGATCCACAAAGCCAATCAGGTCTGCCACCCTGTTGCCATAGCCCATCCTCAACCAACCGGAAAACAGGTCGGCATTCTCATTGTGCGTATTCACTACCAGCCGCTTCGCCTCAATCAGATTTCCGTCGGCCAAAAAACTGTACTCACGCGCCTGGTTTTCGGACAGTCCAAAGCTTTCCAGCAGGTGTTCCTCAATAACCTCATCATCCAGTTTAGGTATTTTAACAATTTGCGTACGAGACAGCAAAGTGGGTAGGATCTGGTCCTGATTATGCGCTACCAATATAAATAACGTGTTCTGCGGCGGCTCTTCAATGATCTTAAGGAGACTGTTTCCTTCTTTATCGAGATACTCGGGCAGCCACATAATAAGCACCTTAGTAGGCGCCTCAAAGGCTTTGTAGCTCAACTTTTTGATGACATCGTGGCACTCGGCGATATTAATATTGGCCTGCTTGTTTTCCGCGTTCAGCCTGGAGCGCCAGGTATCCATATCGAAATAGATATCTTCCTGCAGCATATTTCTCCATTCTTCGAGCACATCTACCGCCGTTCGTATATCTTTGGAAGCGAAGAAGGGGTAAGAGAAATGCAGATCCGGATGGATGTACCGCTCATACTTGCGGCATGAAGCACAATTGCCACAGCTATCACCCTCATGCCGGTCGCCACAGTTAAGATACTGTGCATAGGCTATGGCCAGAGGAAGCGCCCCGCTACCATCGCACGACAAAAACAGCTGGGCATGACTTACCCGGTTGTCGTTTACCGACTGGATCAACTGCGCCTTCACAGCGTCCTGACCAATGATTTTCCTGAACTGCATGGCATGCAAAATAGTAAAAATAACGTAGAGAATGAAGTCGGGAATACTGCCCGAGCAACAACAATATCCAAACGTGGTTACTTAAATAATTGGTTATCTTTGGACCCATGCCCCGTATTATGGCCTTCGACTATGGAACAAAGCGTGTTGGTATTGCGGTTACCGACCCGATGCAGATCATTGCCACTGGTTTGGACACCGTGCATCCGAAGGATTTAGTGCAATATCTGAAAAATTATCTGGCTCGGGAAACTGTGGAGGCTTTTGTATTTGGCGACCCGAAACAAATGGATGGTACCCCTTCGGATTCCGCGCAGCATGTGAAGGGTTTTGCGCGTACCCTGAAAAAGACTTTCCCGGATATTCCACAGTATTGGGTCGACGAGCGATTCACTTCCAAACTGGCACATGAGACGGTGTTGCAGAGCGGGATCAGGAAGCAGGACCGGCAAAACAAGGAGCGTATTGATACCATTTCGGCTACGATCATTTTACAATATTTTATGGAGCACCCTCGTTTATAACAGCACAATATGAGCCTGATCAATGATGATATGCAGCAACTGCTGCTTCAATACTGTGAACCGGAAAGCGAGCTACTGAAGCACATAGACCGGCAAACCAATCTGAAGGTTTTGATGCCTCGAATGCTTTCGGGGCATTACCAGGGCCGCGTGCTGAGCATGGTGAGCAAGATGATTTCTCCAAAAAGGATACTGGAAGTAGGTACCTTTACGGGTTATGCCACACTATGCCTGGCCGAAGGTCTGCAGCATGATGGCATGCTGTATACGCTCGACATCAACGAAGAACTGGAAGACATGGTGCGTGAGAGCTTCGCGGCATCCCCTTTCAAGGATCAGATCAGGTATATTATCGGCGATGCGACAAGCACGCTTCAGGAGATTGACGAGGTGTTTGACCTAGTGTTTATTGATGCCGACAAGAAAAACAATGGGACGTATTATGACATGGTGTTCGACCAGGTGCGGAGCGGGGGACTGATTATTGTGGATAATGTGCTCTGGAGCGGCAAGGTGCTGCAGGAAAAACAGGATAAGGACACGAAAAACATTACGGGTTTTAACGACAAGATCGCTGCCGATGACCGTGTAGAGAAGCTGATCCTTCCGGTTAGGGACGGTCTGTTTATCATTAGAAAAAAATAATTAACACTGAAAACGAGCGTTTTAATGAAATATAAACTGCTGGGCATTGCTGCAATTATCCTGTTTTTCTCGTCTTGTAAGACGAGACAATACAGCCGTAACAATAAAAAAATTGAAAAGGAAGCCACAAAAGCTAATCCTGAATACAAATCGCGGACAACCTTGTCTTATATAGAGGAGTTCAAGTCGGTAGCCATTGAAGAGATGAACAAGTACGGGATCCCAGCCAGTATCACGCTTGCGCAGGGCATCCTCGAGTCGGCCAGCGGCAACAGCAGTCTGGCGCGCTTTGCTAATAACCACTTCGGCATAAAATGTACGTCCGACTGGAAGGGAAAGGGGTATTATAAAGATGATGACCAGAAGGATGATTGTTTCCGGGTCTATAAGGACGCGCGTGAGTCGTACCGCGACCATTCGGAATTTTTAAAGCGCAAACGCTACAGTGCTTTATTCGAGCTCGACAAAAACGATTACCGCAATTGGGCGATGGGATTGAAAGCGGCGGGCTATGCGACCAACCCTAAATACCCGGAACTGCTGATCAACCTGATCGACAAGTATCAGTTATACCGCTACGATCAGCCTGAAACGGAAACGGAAAAATTGAAGCGGGAGGACAGGGTGTTTACAGAGATCAATGCCAACATTCCTAAAGAAGACAAGAAGTTTAAGCCCGTGGAGACGCCTCCGTCTAAACAGGTGCTTAAAGTGCCGGACACATTGAAAATCTCCGCTCCGCCGGTAAACAGCGACATCCCGCCTGCGCCGGTATACCGCCCATATAAGCAACGCGACAAAAAGCCTGTTGTGGTATCGCCCGCAACTCCGGAACCAACGTCCGCACCTGATCCGGCTGCTGTTCCAGCTGAAAAGAATTATGTCGTAAAACAGGGCGACACCCTCTTCAGTATCTCTAAACGTTTTAATATTTCGGTGGAGGACTTGAAAACGCTGAACGGTCTGACTGACTCCGGAATTAAAATTGGGCAGAAACTGATTGTAGTTAAATAATGTTAATATTTTACGGCTCATGATGTTATCTTGTAGCTTTGAGTTATCCAATGAAGATTTTAGGCCTGCTTATTCTTTTTTGCTCTTGCATTGCAGGGGCTTTTGCTCAGACGAGCAACCTGCGGGGCTTCGTTGTTGACACAGACTCCAAACAGCGCCTGGCAAAGGTTTACATCTATAACAGCAGTCGCGATGAGGGCATTTATAATAATGCTAAGGGTGAGTTTGCGATCAGTGCCGCTGCGGGCGACACAATCTTTGCCGTTCTGGAAGGATATGCGGTAGATACAGTGGTGTTCCACGGGCAGTCGTCGGTGCTATTCCAACTTAAATCCCGCGGAATTACGCTTAAAGAGGTTTCCATCATGGGCAGGAAGCTGACGCCTCAAGAACAGTACGAGCTTACACAGCGCGAATATAAATATGCCCTTGAAAGGGGTAAATCTAAAGACCTTCTCAATTTGGGCATGGGTGGCGTTGGTCTGGGGATAGACGCGATTTATAACTTGCTGAGCCGGCAGGGAAAAAATGCGCGGCACTTGCAGAAGATTCTGGAGCGCGACTATCGGGAGTCGATCATTGATTATCGGTTCAGGCCTGAACATGTGAAGCAGGTTCTCAACATCAGTGACTACGAGGCGCAGGATTTTATGCAGCAATACCGGCCTACCTATGAGTTTGTGCTTAGTGCGTCTGACTATGCTTTTGTGGTGTATCTGAGGAACAGTTATGCGAGTTATAAGCGTAATCCGGCCGCTTTTCGCCTGCCTCCTTTGCCTAAGGTAAAAATGGAAGAGTTCTGACTGGAAAACTTTTATGCCCGTAATTAGTTTAGCATTAAACTTTTAATAAGTCACTTTTTTGCTTTACTTTGTATAAAATGAAGCCTTTTAAGATCTGTCTTTTTTTATTGCTCGGCGCAGTATCTCCTCTGTTTGCACAGGAGATAGATACGCTTCCTATTGAAACTAAAGGACTTGAAATTAAGTTAAAGCGGAGTCCTATCCCGGTGCGTATAACGCCCATGGTATTCAAACCTGTACAGATATTGCCGGTTGTGGTGGATGAAAAAGTAAACTACTGGAAGACGACCACGCAGATTGGCGTAGATGTAAATCAGGGCTCGTTTTCGAAGAACTGGAAAGCCGGTGGTGTAAACTCATTTGCCGTGGGTGGCATGTTGAATTACAGGACAGCCTACAGCAAGGAGGGCTACAGCTATACCAGCGAGGTAAGGCTGGAATACGGTAAGATCAAAAATAAGGACCAATTGCAGAAAAAAACGAAAGACCGTATCTTCTGGGATAACAAAGCGGGTTTGCAGCTGTCGAAGAGTTGGTTCTTCTTTGGATCGGTAACCCTTGAGACGCAGTTTGATGCGGGTTATGCCTATTACAGGGAAGAAGGGGAAGAGAAGTCGTCCCTGATTTCCAAGTTCATGTCTCCGGGATACCTTACGGAGTCTATCGGTTTTGAGTACAAACCTGTTCCTTATTTTTCAACAAGGATCGGTACTGGTACGGCAAAACAAACGTTTATGCTGGATACAACGGTAATAAACACCCGGTTTAACAACGGAAATTACGGCTTAAGAAAGCGTGAAGGTGCAAGGCCTCCTCAAACGTTCAGAAATGAGCTCGCCTTTCAGGTAACCAGCGAACTCCGCGATAAGGAAATCTTTAAGAATGTATTCCTCTATGCTCGTTATAACATGTTTATCCCTTACGACAGGCAGCTTGAGCATATTGACCACCGCTTGGATGTTACCTTGAAGTCTCAGATCAACAAGTTTATGCGGGTGCAGATCAACGGCGTAGGTCTGTTTGATAAAGATGCTGACCGCGAAATACAGGCCAGTCAAAACCTTTCCTTAGGTTTTGGGTTCACTTTCCCGAGATAAGTAAACAGGTACAAGCCTTATGTGGGGTCAAAAAATTCACTAACTTTGGAGCGAGTATAATCACCATAAATACAGGATTAAGAGATGTTTGAAAATTTACAGGATAAGCTGGACCGTGCGTTTAAAGTTTTAAAGGGTCAGGGTAGCATTACAGAGATCAACGTGGCCGAGACCATGAAGGAGATCCGTAAGGCGCTTTTGGATGCCGACGTAAATTATAAGACAGCGAAAACCTTTACGGATGAGGTGAAGCAGAAGGCGCTTGGTCAGAACGTTCTTACGTCTATCTCGCCCGGACAGTTGCTCACCAAGGTCATGAACGATGAGCTGACCTCCCTGATGGGTGGTGAGGTTACGGAGCTTGACCTTAAGAACAATCCTACGATTATCCTGATTGCGGGTTTGAACGGTGCGGGTAAAACGACCTTTACCGGTAAACTGGCAAACTTCCTTAAAGCTAAAGGTAAGAAGCCTCTTTTGGTGGCGGGCGACGTATATCGTCCTGCAGCGATTGATCAGTTGGAGGTTCTGGGCGGACAGGTTGGTGTGCCGGTGTATGTAAACCGCGACTCGAAAGACCCGGTAGGTATTGCCGTGGAAGGTATTGCCGAGGGTAAAAAACAGAATAACAATGTTATTATCATAGATACAGCAGGCCGGTTGGCGGTAGATGAGCAGATGATGGATGAGATTGCCGCTGTTAAAGCCAATACTAAACCGCATGAAATCCTGTTCGTTGTTGATGCCATGACCGGACAGGATGCGGTTAACACTGCCAAGGCTTTTAACGACCGCCTTGATTTCACCGGGGTGGTTTTAACGAAACTTGATGGTGATACCCGCGGTGGTGCTGCGCTTTCTATCAAATCGGTGGTAAACAAGCCCATTAAATTTATTGGCACGGGTGAGAAAATGGAGGCGCTGGATGTATTCTATCCGGACCGTATGGCTTCCCGTATTCTGGGTATGGGTGACGTGGTTTCCCTTGTAGAGCGCGCGCAGCAGCAGTTTGACGAGAAAGAGGCTGCGGAACTTCAAAAGAAAATCCGTAAGAATAAGTTCGACTTCAACGACTTTTATAATCAGATCCAGCAAATTAAAAAGATGGGCAACATGAAGGATCTGATGGGGATGATCCCAGGCGTTGGCAAAATGATGAAGAACATCGAGATCGAAGATGATGCGTTTAAAGGTATTGAAGCGATCATCCAGTCTATGACGCCGTTTGAGAAGGAAAACCCGGATAGCATTCAGCAAAGCAGAAGGCTTAGGATCGCTAAAGGCTCGGGCCGACCTGTTGAGGAGGTTACTAAACTGATCAAGCAGTTTGAGGACATGCGTAAGGTGATGAAGCAATTCTCAAATCCGGCCGCTGCGGCAAAGATGATGAGAAACATGCCGAAAATGCCTCAGGGAAGAATGTAGTCTTCTGCCTAAAAAATAAATTTCTTTTACGGCAACCGTCGTGGCGGTAAATCAGCTTAATTTAGACAAGGGCAACGAGCCCCTCGTAAAAGCTATGCTGGTAAAAACATATGGAGGCGCCGTATTTGGTGTCAATGCGCTTACGATAACGCTTGAGGTGAGCATTGGTGGTGGCAATAGGTATCATATCGTTGGCTTGCCCGACAATGCGATCAAGGAAAGTCTGCGCAGAGTAGAAAACGCGATCCAGTCGGCCGGTCTCAAAATGCCCAGACAGAAAATTGTGATTAACCTGGCGCCTGCCGACATCAGGAAGGAAGGTTCTGCATACGATTTACCTATTGCTATTGGCATCCTGGCAGCTTCAGGTCAGATTGAAGCGGACGACATAGGCAATTACTTTATTATGGGCGAACTCTCGCTCGACGGGACACTCCAGCCGTTTAAAGGTGCTTTGCCAATCGCAATACAAGCAAGACAGGCTGGCTTCGGTGGCTTTATTCTGCCGGACGCAAATGCTGGGGAAGCAGCTATTGTAAGCGATATTTCGGTATATGGCATGCGCACGCTGCCCGAAGTGGTTAGCTTTTTTACCGGAGGCCAGAGACCTGAACCGGTGGTGGTAAATACCCGCGTTGACTTTTTCAGGAGTATAAACCGGTATCCTTACGACTTTGCTGATGTTAAGGGCCAGGAAAACATCAAACGCGCGATGGAGATTGCAGCTGCTGGCGGGCATAACCTGATTCTGATTGGTCCACCGGGCGCGGGAAAAACGATGCTGGCCAAGCGGTTGCCAACGATCCTTCCTCCCCTTAGTCTGCATGAAGCGCTGGAGACCACGAAAATTCATTCGGTCGCGGGTAAGTTAAGTGCCGCAAATGCCTTGATGACCGAACGCCCTTACCGCAGTCCGCATCACACAATCTCGGATATGGCATTGGTTGGCGGTGGCGCTAATCCGCAGCCTGGGGAGATCTCCCTTGCGCATAACGGCGTACTATTTCTGGATGAACTTCCGGAGTTTAAAAGAAGCGTACTGGAAGTGATGCGTCAGCCGCTGGAAGACAGGAATGTGGTGATATCAAGAGCAAAGATGTGTGTGGATTACCCCGCCAGCTTCATGCTTATCGCCTCTATGAATCCGTGCCCATGTGGTTTCTTTAACCACCCCGAGCGCGAATGTACCTGTAGTCCGGGCGAGGTTCAGCGCTATCTTGGAAAGATTTCAGGACCCTTGCTGGACCGGATTGACCTGCACGTGGAAGTAACCCCTGTTGACTTTAATGCCTTGACATCTGCTGCGGAGGCTGAGCCGAGCAGTGCGATTCGCGAAAGGGTGATCGCTGCCAGGGCAGTGCAAACGGAAAGATTCAGGCAGCAGGAATCGCTGCACTACAACGCGCAAATGAGCCCCAATATGGTCCGCGCAGTTTGTAAAATTAATCCTGACGGACAGCAGTTAATTAAGCGTGCCATGGAAAAACTTGGGCTTTCGGCCAGGGCGTATGACCGTATACTGAAGGTTTCGCGCACCATTGCGGATCTGACGGGGACACCGGAAATCCGCCTGGAGCATTTGGCGGAGGCAATCCATTACCGCAGCCTGGACAGAAGCAGCTGGAACCGGTAGATTAATCTTCGTCTTCGTCCAGTTCATCATCTTCTGCAGGAGGCACATAGGCAACGATTTCACGGCCGATTTGATTGATCTCTTCGTCGGCCTCAAAGTCAGGTGTACCGGTCTCAGCATCCAACTTGATCCACTGGGTATCGGTATCTTTTTGAATAAGAGCGTATTCTTTTCCGTCCTTATATATGGCGTAGGTATCATTTCCTTCAGGAAATACCGCATAGTTCACATCGCCGAGTATGATATCAAATGGTTGCTGCATGGCTACTGTTTTATTCTGGTGTAAAGATAATCAGAATTACGGAGCTGTTTCAGCACTTAGAAGTCGAATTTCAATCGGAGACCGGTACCCATGAAGCGCAGGTTTTCTTTAGAAATTTCCTTCATCGGCACCTTCATAAAGGGTTCTATGGAAATTGCCTTGTCGCCCGCTATTTTCTGCCTGAATCCAAAAGAAAAATTATAGAAGCCAAGGTAGTTCTGCTGGTTGACCTCAGACCGCGGAGCCTCCTCTCTAGCTTTCTCGGCAACAATGACGGTTTTAAAGCTGTCTTCCTCACCGGCCAGGGTGGGGGCGTTCTGCACCAGGCGCTCCTGTATATAGGTGTTGTTCTGGCGCTGATTGATGACCGCGAAAGCCGAGACGCCTACGTTTGCATATACCTTTTCGCTGAAGCGGTATTTTACTTCCAGCGGGATGTCTATTCCTACTACCCTGGCATCCACAGACTCCAGGCTTTTCGATTCGCTGGCGATGGCAGTCTTCGCAGGCGATTCCATCAGCCGGTTGTCCTCAGTACCTTTAGATGCCGCCATTTCATTATAAGAGAGCCCTGAGCTTAAGGATACTTTATCGGAAAGCGCGTAGGCCATACTTAAGCCGTAACCCATATTCAATTTGCCTGCATTGCCTACAGAGGGCGCCAGCATAACGCCGACTTCCCACTTGTCGGCCGCGGACGAAGCATCTTTTTTAGGCTGAGCCTGGTTCCTCGCCGACTCGAGCGCCAGGAACGTTTCGATATCGTTCCTTCTGGCTGTCACCGGCGTAGTTGTTGTTTCTTCCTGAGGACGGGCTACTCTCTCTGAGGCCGACTGTTCCAGCTTAGGTACAACGTTGGCTATGTTGTATGCCGGGTTTTTAGCGATTGCCTGTACCGGACTAGCTTCAGGGTCCTGCGCAACGGCATATCCCTGCGTTTCAGTGCCCGGAGTTACCGCAGGATGAACAATGATCTGCTCCCGTTTTGAAATATGGGTTTCAGGTGCAGTTGTTTCGGGGGCCTTCTGAATACCCGTATCTTCAATCTTTGTAAGTCCTGGCTGTTCCTGAGCCGGAATCAGTGAGTCTGGTGTTTGCGTCTGGTTAAAGAAGAACAATTTGGCTACAATGAGTCCCACTGCAGCAGCAGAGCCTATTGCGCCGAGCCATAATATAAGCGGCTTGCGTCCTGGCTGCTTCTTCGTACTAAATTCTTCCCATGCGCCCGGGCGATAAGGCTCCTCATGCCCGATCAAACCCTCCCGAATACGGGCAATCAGCTCGTCCTCTCCTGGCTCTCTATGATCAGTTGGTCGCATAAACATGACTTAAATTTTTAACATATAAATCCCTCAGCCTTGTCTTGGCCCTGGTAAGATAAACCCTGCTCGAGCTTTCAGAGATACTCAGTGCCCTGGAAATCTCATCGTGCGAGAAGCCTTCGATCTCATACATATTGAAAATAAGGCGCTGGGTTTCCGGGAGGGCATTGAGCAGGCTCATGATGTCCCGCACGTTAAGTTGAGTGATGGCGTTTAGATGGGTAACTGGCTGGTCGCCCTCTGCAATATCGTCTATCGAGGTAAACTCTTTTCTGGCTCTGAGAAAATCGATCGCAGTTCGGGATGATATTCTGGCAATCCATCCCTTGAAAGCCTTCTGAAGCTGGTCGTCCTCTTTAGGAAAACTGAATTGTGCGATGCTTTTAAATATCTTGATAAAACTGTCGTTGACGAGTTCCTCCGCGTCATCGCGGTTGTTTACGTAGCGTAAAATAACCCCAATAATGTATCCGTAAAATGATTTGTAGACCATTTCTTTGCATTTGTTGTCGTTATTTAAGCAACCTTTGATTGCTTGATGCAAATGGAGCATTCCTATTTGGGAATTCGTTTTATATCAGTCAGTTGACCCGCAAATATCCTGGATATTTTTTAATTAATGAAGCCGGAACCAATATAAGTCCCGGCTGTCGGTTTGCCTGGCACAGGGCCTAGTGAGCAAAAACGTTTACGGCCAGCTTCAACTGATCATCATCAGATTCTGCAAGGCCTTTTACCCAAATGGTATAGATCTTATTTGCTTCAATCTTTACGTTGGCGACGGTAGCTACCACGGCGCCGGTTTCTTTATCCTCCGCATTGAACGTAATATTCTGTGCCGGATCTATGTTTACAAATTCCGTGTATTGCTTAAACGTTTTGTTTGTAAATAAGTCGGTGTCTTTACCCGCTATAGCCAAATTTAGGGCCGGAGCATCCGGACTCATATGCACAAACCGCACTTTCGCCTTACCACTCTGCGGGTACGACAGATCATCTTTGATCATGACATACTTCAACTGGTCAAATTTATCGGCAACAAACAAGGTATACCCTTTTTGAACCTCAAAGTCAAAGCCTTCCGAAAGCAGGTTCGCGGTTGTTCCTTTTTTCTTTACAATAATGGTCCTATTTCCAGTGATCAGATTCAAATAACCGATCTTACCTCCAAAACTGAAGTCGGTATTGTTGGGCACCAAAGTGTTTTCGACATAAACATCAAGCTTCTCTGTCGTGGGAGAG
Source organism: Pedobacter deserti (assembly GCF_024436415.1). Taxonomy (GTDB): domain Bacteria; phylum Bacteroidota; class Bacteroidia; order Sphingobacteriales; family Sphingobacteriaceae; genus Pedobacter; species Pedobacter faecalis. The sequence continues at coordinate 577,551 of NZ_JAFMZQ010000001.1, forward strand.
GCATGCACAACGTTTAGTCCGGCGATTTCAGGAGGCGTAAAATCGTCATCATCTTTTGAACACGCGGATAAAACGATTGCACCAAAGGCCAGTGCTGCGAAAGTTCTTGAGATGGTTTTAATATTTGTTAAAATCTTCATAGTGTTTGTCTCTTTAAATTTGTTTCAATCTTGTTATGGCCGCTAACAGTTTGATACTAAAACGGGCAAAGCTGACAAAACGCTACATCGAATTAAAAAACATAAAAAAAGCCGGCTGATTGCTCAGCCAGCTCATGATCTGTTAAGGATCGCTTAATTAAATGAGTTCTACGCTTCTGCTGACAAATGCCGTTAGTTCGGCTCCCGTTAGCATGCCTTGCGCAAGTAATGCTAAGTCCATCGCCTGCTTGGCAAGCATGGTTTTGGTCTCTTCGTCTGTTGCAGCCGCTATTTTTCCGATGAGCTTGTGGTTGCCATTTACTGCTACTTTATAACTATCAGGCATACTGCCGTAGAAACCCATGCCTCCGCCCATTGCGGCCATGTCTTTCATTCTTCGCATAAACTCGTCCATGGTAACGGTAACTGGCAGCTCTTCAGGATTGAGGCCTACGATCTCAACGGTGTAGCCCGGCTTCGAAATAGCTTTCTCGAAGATTTCTTTAACCTGCTGTGATTGCTCCTCGGTAAGTACAGATTCGATCTGCTCGTCTTTTTCGATAAGCTTGCTGGCAACGCTTGAATCGACACGCTTCAGCGAAGTTTTCTCAAGCTTTTGTTCGAGATGGCTCACGAAATGGTTGTCGATCGGAGAATTCATGACCAGTACATCGTAGTCCTTTTTGCCTGCCGACTGGATAAAGCTGTCCTGCTTAGCCGGGTCATTAGCGTAAATGTAAACAACCTGGCCGTTTTTATCGGTTTGTATGTCCTTCACCTTTTCGCGGTATTCCTCCAGCGTATAGTGCTCCTCTTTGGTGTTTGTAAGCAGCGCAAAGTCTTTGGCCTTTTCGTAAAACTTCTCTTCGCTTACCATACCGTATTTAACAAAAAGGCCAATATCTGTCCATTTTTCTTCAAACGCTTTACGGTCTTTATTAAACAACTCCTGAAGCTTGTCGGCTACTTTACGTGTAATATAGTTGTTAATCTTTTTAACGTTGCTGTCGGCCTGAAGGAAGCTTCGTGATACGTTTAGCGGAATGTCCGGAGAATCTATTACACCGTGTAAAAGCATTAAAAACTCAGGAACAATGTCTTTAACCTCGTCGGTAATAAATACCTGGCGGGAGAACAACTTGATTTTGTTACGCTGAAACTCGTAGTCGTTCTTCAGTTTAGGGAAATATAGTACCCCGGTCAGGTTAAATGGATAGTCTACATTAAGATGTATCCAGAAAAGCGGATCCTCGGAGAATGGATACAACTGTTTATAAAAGTCGAGATAATCCTGATCTGACAAATCTGCAGGCGCTTTGGTCCAGATCGGATTCGTGGTGTTGATGATATTATCAACTTCCACGCTTTTGTATTTTGGCTTTCCTTCTTCATCTTCTCCGTCCGGCTCCTGCTCGGTTTTGGTGCCGAACTTAATGGGAACAGGAAGAAACTTTCCATACTTGTCGAGGATTCCTTCTAACTTAAACTTGTCCAGAAACTCTTCAGACTCTGCGTTGATATGAAGAATAATGTCTGTTCCCCGAGTAGTGCGGCTACCTGCAGTAATTTCGTAGGTAGTGCTTCCGTCGCACACCCAACGAGCAGCTTCCACTCCCTCCTGGTAAGACAGAGTCTGAATCTCGACTAAGTCGGCCACCATAAAGGCAGAATAAAATCCAAGCCCGAATTTGCCAATGATCTCGTTGGCATCTTTTGCGTCCTTGAACTTCTCTACGAATTCGCTTGCGCCCGAGAAAGCCACTTGGTTAATATATTTCTTTATCTCTTCGGCAGTCATCCCCAGTCCGTTGTCGGATATGGTTATGGTCTTCTTCTCCTTATCGAGTGCCACCTCTACCAGCGGTGCTCCTAGCTCTCCGTTATACTGGCCCAGCGATGAAAGTCGTTTAATTTTCTGCACCGCATCAACGGCATTGGAAACGAGTTCTCTCAAGAAAATCTCGTTGTCGGAATAAAGAAATTTCTTGATAATAGGAAAAATGTTCTCCGTGTGGATGGATATGGTTCCTTTTTCTTCTACGCTCATATTTTTAACTTTTAAAAGTACATGTGCTGCATATCAAGGCCTATTCCAAAAATAATTTTGTTGTCAAATTGACAGTCGGCTTTGATCAAACCGCAGCAGTCAATTTACTTTGTGTACCTTTGTGCGGAATGGAATATAATGTTCACACGTTGCCTAATGGCATACGCTTGCTCCACGTCCCCTCAGCTTCTCCGATTTCACATGCCTGCATTGTTATCAATAGCGGCTCCAGAGATGAAGCCGATGATAAAAGTGGCCTTGCGCATTTTATAGAACATCTGATCTTTAAGCGCACCGAGAAGCGAACGACAAACCAGATCCTAAACAGGCTTGAGAGCGTGGGAGCCGATTTAAACGCTTATACAACAAAGGAATACACTTGTATTCATGCTTCATTTCTCAACCCCTATCTGGATCGTACCCTAGAACTCTTTAACGACATCGTTTTTCATTCTACCTTTCCTGAGGATGAGATGGAGAAGGAGAAAAGTGTGATCCTGGATGAAATAGCGTCATATCTCGATCAGCCGGAAGAAGCCATATATGATGATTTTGAAGATCTGATATTTGCGGGAAATGCGCTTGGCCGAAATATACTTGGTTCCTCAGAAAGCGTTATGTCGATCACTCGAGCTGATATATTCAAGTTTCTTGCCTTTAAATACCGGACAAGCGAGATTGTGGTTGCCGTTTTGGGTAATTATAGTTTTAACAGAGCCAAGGCTGTGTTTACAAAGCACTATGCTGACATTGCTGAAAACACGCCCTCGATAACGCGCACGCCTCCTAAAAAGGTTCGCCCGCGAGCCATTGTTGAACAGAAGCCGATTCAGCAGGTTCACGCAGTACTAGGCGCTCAGGCGTACTCGCTGCACCATGAGTATAAAACCGGTTTACTCTTGCTCAACAACTTCCTTGGGGGCAATGGGATGAGTTCCGTCTTAAACCTGCAGATCAGGGAAAAGCATGGCATTGCCTACACGATCGAGTCGAGCTACAGCCCGCTAAGCGACACTGGTCTTTTCACCATATACTTCGGAACGGACAAGGAGAAGGTTGACAAGGCATGGATGCTGATTAACAGAGAACTGAAAAAAATAAAGGATAAGTCCTTATCACCCATACAGCTTCAAAAAGCAAAGCAGAAACTTATCGGTCAGATTGCATTGGGTGAAGAGAACCGTATCGGTCTGATCATTTCGATGGCAAAGAGCCTGCTCGACTATGGGTTTGTGGATAGTTTGCAGACGGTTTTCAATAAAATAGAAGCGGTATCTTCTGACGCGCTTGCTGACATTGCTAATGAGGTGCTCGACGAAGAAAACCTGAGTTCCCTGAGCTTTTTTCCTATAAGCTAATTTACTACTTTTGCCAAATGAAGTTACCGATTGTAGCCTACGGAGATCCTGTCTTAAAAAAGGTCTGTACACCAATTGATGCATCTTATCCTGACCTGGATAAGTTGATAAGCAATATGTTTGAAACCATGTATAACGCAAGCGGTGTAGGGCTTGCTGCTCCACAGGTTGGCCTGGCCATAAGGTTGTTTATTGTTGACACGAGCGGCGGGGACGACAAGGATAAGGATCGTTACAAGAAGGTTTTTATCAACGCTGAGATCATTGAAGAAAGCGGCGAACCCTGGGCTTTTAACGAAGGCTGCCTCAGTATTCCAGATATTCGTGAGGACGTGATGCGAAAGCCGAACGTGCGCATCAGATATTATGATGAGAACTGGGTGCTGCAGGAAGAGGAGGTTACAGGTATGCCTGCGCGCGTCATACAGCATGAATATGATCATATTCAGGGAACGCTCTTCACAGATAAGCTTGGCTTACTCAGAAAACGTATGTTGAAGAGCAGGCTGGACGCCATTTCAAAAGGCAACGTAAAGGCGGAATATAAAATGCGCTTCCCTAACCAATCCAAGAGGCGTTAGTTATCTGAACTTCTGCTTTTATCACCGCTGAAGATCGATTGCATGAGTTTTCCCCATGCAAATGGATTCAGCAAAGGGTTTGTCTGAACCATGTTCTTATTCAACGCCCTGTCGTGATTGAGGCGGTAGTTGATACTGGATATCTCTCCGGCATCCCGTGGTAGATTCTGGATCATCCCGTTAAGGTTTTCCCGTGACAGGTTCTTATTTGCAATGACATAGTCATCATCCGCAACTTTCATCGTCATAAACTGACGCGTAAACTCTTCAACGGTAGCCCACGGAAAGACCCGGACGGTAGGCAGGTTTATGATCTCGGCTTTCATTTTTACCATTGCCGTATATTTGGTGTCGTCGATCTTTCCGGGGATGACTAACATCTGTTCACGATATCCCACGGCAGAATAAAGTATAGTATCGCCAGGATGGGCAATAAACGAAAAAAAGCCCTTGTAGTTTGCCGCGTACCTTTGGTCTTTGTTGGTAAGGTTAGTTACCGTAACATAAGGCACCGCGGTATTGCTGTCCAGGTCCGTAATGATCCCGGAGAACTGGATCAGTTTCTTGCTGACAGGAGTCTGCTGCGCAAACAGCGGAGCCGCAAGGAAGAAGGACAAGACAATTAACAAATACCTCATATATACAAAGATAGCTATTGTATAAACAACGCTTCCGTTAAATAGTGTTAAAAGATCATACGGGCTCGGTCAGGTTGATCGCTTCAACCCCGGTGATTTCTGGTACAGCTTTAATGATGGCTTGCTCTATGCCTGCTTTCATCGTCATAAAACTCATCTTGCAAGAGCCGCAATTACCCAATAATCGTAATTTAACTACTTTTTCCGGCGTAATCTCTTCAATCGCTACGTCACCCCCATCTGCCACCAGATATGGTCTGATGGTTTCTAATGCCTGTTCAACTTGTTCTGTTAAATTCATTGGATGTTTATTAAAATATAAAAATAGTAAATTTTTATGAATTAACCTTTTGCGCATTGTTTATAGCAACCTGCTGGGCTACTTTCCCTGCAATGACAGAGAATGTTTTCGCAAGCAGATCCTCGTTGTTCAGCGCTATCGGCTTCCCCTGGTCACCTGCTTCGGATACGCTTTGAAGGATAGGGATTTCACCCAGGAACGGCACACGGAAAGACTCAGCGAGTGTCTTGCCTCCGTCTTTACCGAAAAGGTAATACTTGTTTTCCGGTAGTTCGGCCGGAGTAAAATATGACATGTTTTCAATAACCCCAAGCACCGGGATATTGATTCCCTGCATCATAAACATGCCTAGTCCTTTCCGGGTATCTGCCAGAGCTACCTGCTGAGGGGTGGTGACTATTACTGCTCCAGCTATCGGGAAACTTTGTGCAATGGTGATATGGATGTCTCCGGTTCCCGGGGGCAGATCTACAACCAGGTAGTCAAGTTGACCCCAGTCGGCCTCACTAAATAACTGCTTCACGGCATTTGAAGCCATGGGCCCGCGCCACGGAACTGGTTGATCAGGATCTGCAAAAAACCCCAGGGACAACAGTTTGATGCCATATTTTTCAACCGGGGTAATAAGCGCCTTTCCTCCGGTTGTTTCGGTGGCTCCGGGTTTAATCCCTGTAACCCCAAACATTGTCGGTATGGAGGGTCCGTATATATCCGCATCGATAAGACCTACCTTCGCTCCTGTTGCAGCAAGCGCAACTGCCAAATTGCTCGACACGGTCGACTTACCTACGCCTCCTTTGCCAGATGAGACAAGCACAATGTTTTTGATGTCCTTCAACTGCGAGCTGTCAAGAGGCCTGGTTACCCGGGAAGTGACCTCTATAGAAACCTGGGCCTGGTTGTTCACTAAATGTTTGATGGCATTTGTGCAGGCATTGGTCAGCATATCTTTCATCGGACACGCTGGCGTTGTCAATTCTAATGTGAACGAGACATGAGGACCATCTATCTTCAGATTCTTGATCATGTTCAGGGATACAAGATCTCTTTTAAGGTCGGGATCCTCGACATGACTTAGTGCTGTTAGAACTTGTTCTGGGGTAATTATCATTGCTCAAATTTAAACAAAACAGGCCTACAAATCGTTGACATTAGGGTTTTTAGTGTAATTTTAACACGAAAAAAACATTTATCCACTACATTTGATCAACTCTGTACCACAGCATGCTTCCTAAAAAATTGAACATTCCTGCGAAATATTTGAAAATGGGCGCCTGGATTATTGGGGTTATTTTGCTGTTGTTATTGGTTTTTGGCACTGTGGCCTATACGAAGCGCGAGTCATTGCTAAAAAAGGTTATGGCAAAAGCGGTAAACAAAGCGGATTCAGACTACGATCTTCTGGTTAAGATTGGTTCAGCAGATTTTAGCGGGTTGAGTACCGTGCGTATGAAAAGTGTAACCGTGGTGCCGAAAGAGCGGGACACGCTGCTGACGATTTCGGACATGACTGTTGGTGTTAAACTGTTCCCTTTGCTCTTCGGAGATGTTAAGCTTTCGGAGGTTAACCTGACTGATGGAAAAGTACAGGCCGTTTTTAGAGATTCTGTAAGCAATCTAGATTTTATTCTTAAGAGAAAAAAACGCGAAAATGCGGAATCCCAGGGGGAGCTTAATCTGGCAGATGTAGCCCATAATATCGTGAACCAACTGCTATATAAGATTCCGGATCAGATGGCCGTGAAAAATTTTGTGCTTGATGTGAATGACAACGATACCGCTAAGCTCTCCTTCAGGGTTATTGAGGCGAATATCGACGACGGCGACTTCTCCTCTACGGTGTTGGTAAACTCGGGTGAAGCGACCTGGCACCTCTCAGGTTTGCTGAAGCCTGGAAAAAAGCAGCTTGACGTTAAGCTATATGCCGAAAAAGGAAGCGTAGAACTGCCTTATTTGAACAATAAGCTACATGCGCGCATTCGGTTCGACACGGTCAGAACTCAGATGACAAATGCGCACAATTCGGGTGAAGGATATAGGATCGAGGGATCATGGGCTGTTCATAACTTGCTCTTCAATCATTCCAAAATCGCCTCAAATGACATCGTGATCAGGGATGCCAGGATAGACGCGGATATGCTTGTTGGAAAAAATTACGTTGCCCTGGATAGTTCTTCCTCCATTTTCCTTCGGGATGTTGAACTTAGGCCTTACCTGAAGTATACGCTTAAACCGAACAAGATATACGAACTGAAACTGAGGATTCCCGAACAGGACGCTCAACAGCTATTTAATTCGCTGCCTGCTGGCCTGTTTGAATCGCTGGAGGGCATCAAGGTCGCCGGAAAAGTTCGTTACGACCTCTATTTTCATTTAGACAGCAGCATACCCGACAGTGTTAAATTTTCTTCGGGGCTAACACCCAATGGCTTTAAGATACTTCAATGGGGTAAAACAAATCTTCAGAAAATCAATAAAGACTTCATCTACACGCCTTATGAATATGGAAAACCCATGCGTGATATCCTGATTGGCCCGGCAAATGCTAACTTCACGCCGCTGAACGAGGTGTCCAGCAACTTCAAAAACGCCATACTCACCTCAGAAGACCCGTCGTTCTTTTCCCATAAAGGTTTCGTTCAGGAATCGATCAGGAAATCATTTGCGGTGAATTTTAAAGAGAAACGCTTCGTTCGTGGCGGAAGTACGATCTCCATGCAGCTCGTTAAAAACGTTTTTCTTAGCCGACAAAAAACATTGGCCAGAAAGGCGGAAGAGATATTGATCGTATGGCTGATTGAAAATAACCGGCTTATAAGCAAAAACAGAATGCTTGAGGTGTATTTCAACATCATTGAGATGGGACAGAACATCTATGGGATCGGCGAAGCGTCACGGCACTATTTTGGAAAGCACCCTTCGGAACTTAACATTGGCGAGGGTATATTTCTTGCGAACATTGTGCCGAGACCGAAAATAGCTATGTATAAATTTGGCAGTGATGGCGGCCTGAAGGGGTATATGTATAATTACTTTCGTTATATCGGGAATATCATGGCCCGCAGGGGCCTGACGCCGCCTGACACCAATGGCTACGGTTTTTACACCGTCAGGCTACGAGAAGGATTGAGGCAATACCTTTTGCCAGATTCAGCGACAATTGATACGAATGCAGTAGAATTAGACGATCAGCTACCCCCTATCGAAACCCAGGACGATTCTAAGTCCCTTTTTGATCGTCTTTTCGGTGGATCAAAACGTGACACCGTATCAAAGACGGCTCCTTCGGACACCGTCGAAAAGTCGAGACGGGAATTACGGAGAGAACGCCGGGAACAAAGAAGAAGAGAGAACAACACTGAACAGCCTTAACCATCGCCATGAACACCATTCAAGTAGCGGATAAATATTTTGAAATCCTGATTGAAAACGATCAGATTAAAAAAAGAACCCGTTTAATTGGGATCCAACTGAACGTTGATTATGAGACAAGGTGTCCGATTTTCATTGGGGTGCTAAACGGTGGGTTTATGTTCATGGCAGACCTCCTCAAAGAGATCAGCGGCTCCTGTGAGGTCAGCTTCATAAAGGTCTCCTCGTATCAGGGCCAGGAAACCAGCGGAGAAATTAAAGAAATCTTTGGCCTTCCGAAGAACCTACATAACCGCGATGTTATTATTGTGGAAGATATTATTGATACGGGTTTAACGCTACGATATATTCTTGATCGCATTCAGGAGCAGAACCCTGCTTCAGTGGCCATATGTACTTTATTATCTAAGCCAGCTGCCTTGCGTACCGAGATTAACGAACAACAATATATCGGTTTTGAAATAGCCAATAACTTCGTTGTTGGCTACGGATTAGACTATGATGGGCTCGGAAGAAACCTAAAGGACATTTATAGCGCCAAATCAGTTTGATCCGGTTGCGTCGAATGCGATATTTTTTTCCGAATTTTGCGCTTAGCATTAATTAATACTATGACCATACACAAGGAAGGGTACACCACGATTGCTTTGTCACTGCTTTTTATTTTTGTTTTAAATGCAGTTGTAGATTATAAATATGCTGACGTAGCATGGTTGCGGTGGATCACCTATATCTTTTCGCTTGCTTTATTCCTTATCGTTCTGCAGTTTTTCAGAAATCCGAAAAGACTATTTACATCGGGGGAAAACCTTGTGATATGCCCGGCAGACGGAAAAGTCGTTGTTATCGAAGAAACTGAAGAAGGCGAATATTTTCAGGACAGGCGTCTTCAGGTCTCTATATTTATGTCGCCTGTAAATGTTCATATTAATCGGAACCCCATTTCGGGTATGGTAAAATTCTTTAAGTATCATCCCGGAAAATATCTTGCAGCCTGGAATCCAAAATCTTCCACCGAAAATGAGCGCACAACAGTAGTAGTTGAACATAAAAATGGCAGTGCAGTGCTTTTTCGTCAAATTGCGGGTGCACTTGCCAGAAGAATTGTGTGGTATGTGAAAGAGGGAGACCAGGTGGAACAAGGCAAGGAGTTTGGCTTTATAAAATTCGGATCCCGCGTAGACGTATTTCTTCCACTTGGGACTAAAGTAGACCTCCAGCTTGGGCAAATGGTAAAGGGCGGCGTGACCGTGCTCGGAGAGCTTAAATAGCCTTTATACCGCCCTTCATTACAACAATTGCTTCAATGCGATCTCGAAAGCAGTTTTGGAAAGCCCCGTTTTAGACCTTGACTGAACAAAGATGGCCTGCATCGCTTCATATATCACGTTGGATGCATCCGTAAATATTGCATCATCGCTCATCTCTACATTGCGTTGCATCAGGTAGGCAAATACACGTGCCATTCCGCAGTTAGATATGAAATCCGGAATCAAGGCTATGTGGTTGTCAACCTGTTCCATGATGTTACCGAAGAAAATCTCCTTATCAGCGAAGGGAACATTCGCCCCGCATGCAACCACTTCAAGGCCATTGTTAATAAGTTGATTTACCTCGCTTAACGTGACCAGCCTTGACGCTGCAGCAGGCACAAAAATCTCTGCCCCTGTTTGCCATATCTGCGCATATACATCATCAAAAGACATTAAATCCGGAGCAACCAGGGTATTATTGAGTCTATTGTTAAAAAGCTGCGCAACCTCATCGGGACCGAGCCCTTCGTTTTTAATAACCCCGCCTACCCGGTCAATAATACCAACGATTTTTACGCCGTTCTGCGATAAATAATATCCAGCAGCGGCGGCTACATTGCCCCAGCCCTGGATAATTGCCCGCTTACCTTCTAGCTGGCCTCCCCAGATATTATAATAGTGGCGTATAGACTCTGCTACCCCATAACCTGTAATCATGTCGGCAACCTTATATTTACGCTTGATATCGGGCGTGTACGCAGGATCCTCGAGTACTTTAGACACTCCATAGCGAAGCTGGCCGATCTGATGGATGCGTTCATTTTCCCGGGCCTGGTAATGCCCGTTAATTACACCTTCCTGAGGGTGCCACAAACCATAATCTTCCGTGATCGGGATAACTTCGTGAATCTCATCCACATTAAGATCTCCGCCGGTGCCGTAATAGCTCTTTAAAATGGGCATCACAGCTTTATACCATCTTTCTAAGACCTCCTTTTTCCTCGGATCTGCAGGATCGAAATTAATGCCAGACTTTGCACCACCTATGGGTGGGCCGGATACCGTAAATTTAACCTCCATGGTTTTGGCGAGGGATTCTACTTCACGTTTGTCGAGCCCCTTCCGCATCCGGGTTCCTCCTCCTGCCGCACCACCCCGCAGAGAGTTTATCACTACCCATCCCTCTGCTTCCGACTCCCGGTCCTTCCATTCAAAAACAATTTCAGGCTTCTTTTCTTCGAATTTTTTTAAAAGTTCTTTCATGATGTGTCAGACAACCAATCTTTTTGGCTATCTCATAAGTTAGTTGACCGCAAACTTAGATAAAAAAAAAGCCCCCAGAAAACCTGGAGGCGATATTTTTAAGGAGTATGGAGCTATACTCTTTTTGACTTGATGCGGGCAGCTTTACCGGTAAGTTCACGCAAATAGAATAGTTTTGCACGACGAACTTTACCATAGCTATTCACTTCAATTTTAGCGATATTTGGTGAGTTGATCGGGAATATACGTTCAACACCCACACCATTGGACATTTTACGAACGGTGAAGGTCTCATTAGCACCTACGCTATTACGTTGTAATACAACACCCTGGTAAATCTGAACCCGTTCTTTATTACCCTCGCGAATCTTATAGTGAACGCTCACTGTATCTCCTGATTTGAATGCAGGAACCTCATTTTTTGCGACTACCTGTTCTTCAACAAATTTTACTAAATCCATGATTTTAAGCTATTAAGCCGACTTTTGTTCTCTAAAAATCGGATTGCAATATTATGAATATTATTTGATAAAAAAAAGCATAATTTATTTTTTTCCACAATGCTTTTGATTTCAACAACCATTAATCTTTTAGCAGGTCGGGACGCCTGTCTTTCGTTCGCGCCAGGGCTTGCTCGTACCGCCATTCACTGATTTTAGCTTCATGTCCGCTGAGCAGGACATCCGGCACCCTGTGCCCGTTCCAGTCAGCCGGCCTCGTGTAAACAGGGGCGTCCAGAAGATCGCCCTGAAAGCTGTCTGAAAGCGCAGAGGTTTCGTCATTGAGTACACCGGGTATCAAGCGAACGACCGCATCAACTACTACAGCGGCAGGAAGTTCCCCTCCTGACAAAACATAGTCCCCAATGGATATTTCCCGCGTAACATACAAATCCCTGATGCGTTGGTCTATTCCTTTGTAATGCCCGCATAGTATAATCAGATTTTGTTTAACCGAAAGTTCGTTGGCTACTGACTGATTAAACGTCTTCCCATCTGGCGTCATGAAAATAACATCGTCATACATACGCTCCTGCCTTAGTGCTTCTATACATTTTGCAAAAGGCTCTATAGACATCACCATCCCGCTCCCACCTCCGTACGGGTAGTCGTCAACACTTTTCTGCTTGTTAGACGCGTAGTCCCGCAGATTGTGTACGACGATTTCCGCCAGTCCCTTCTTTTGACTGCGCTGCAAAATTGAGTGGGCAAAGGGGCTTTCCAGCAAGCCTGGCAGAACGGTTATAATATCGAAACGCATGCGCAAATCTACAATTTATAGGTAAACGTCGAGCAAGCCTTCCGGTAATTGAACAAGCAGGCGTTTTTCCTCATCGTCGACCTCCTGAATAAACTCATCTGTAAGTGGGAACATTATTTCCTTTTCCTGATACTTCACTGTGGCTACAAACTGTTGCGGATATTCATGCACCTGTATCACTTTGCCCAGTGCTCCAAGTTTTTCGTCGGTTACGAAAAACCCTACAAGGTCTTCATAATAAAACTCATCTGGCGTCCGCTCCGGCTTCTTAGAGAGAGGTAGATATATTCGCTTTTTTAATAGGATCTGCGCTTTGTCTATGTGATCCAGATCATCGAAGGTAAAGTAGCCGGTATTATTCGTATGCAATTTGTAAGATGCCGTAAAGAAGGGTACCATCTTGCCTTGAATATCAGCAAATAGCACGCTTAAATCCAGCTCTGAGGGACTGTCATATTCAAAGAAAATTTGGACTTCTCCCTTCAGTCCGCGGGTTTTTGTGATATATCCGATATAAAACGCCTCTTCCGGTGTCATGAGTATTATAAATAGATTCAAAAAAAAAGCGAAGGATTTTTCCAGTCAGAAAATCCTTCGCCATCATTGAGTACTGAGAAAATTATGCTTGTTCTTCGCTGCTTGCCTCAGCTGCAGGAGTCTCTTCTGTACCTTCGGCAGCAGTTACTTCTTCAGTATCCACAGCCTCTTCAGCTGGCTCTTCTACAGGTGCATTTTTAGCGGCAAGTGCTTCTGCCCGCTCAGCCTTCTTTTTAGACTCTGCGGCTAATGCTGCCTGCTTCAGCTCTTCTTTAGATTTTGTAAGGCTCTCTTTCTTGCCTTCAATTTTGTTGTCTTTAGCGCTGAGCCACTCCGCAAACTTAGCTTCTGCCTGCTCTTGAGTTAATGCACCCTTTTTAACGCCGCCTTCAAGGTGTTTTTTGTATAGTACGCCCTTGTAAGACAGGATAGCACGACAAGTATCTGTTGGCTGAGCTCCTTTATTAACCCAATCTAAGGTCTTATCAAAATTAAGCTCTATGGTAGCCGGATTGGTGTTTGGATTGTATGATCCCAAACGCTCAATAAACTTACCATCTCTTGGTGAACGGGAATCCGCTACCACTACGTGGAAAAAAGGCTTACCTTTCTTTCCGAATCTTTGCAATCTGATTTTAGTTGCCATTTCTTTTTGTTTATGTATTCAACATAGTTCCCGGAGCTCCGTGCTTGCGGGGTGGCAAATTTAAGTAAAATACTAATGATAAGCAACATGCAATATTTTTTAAATTCACGTACACGGGTTAAAACCAGAATACCCATATTTGGTTACAAACAACTGCGTAATGAGAATAGCTATTGACATGGATGAGGTCCTGGCAGACCCGATAAAGAAGTTTATAAAATTATATAACAGAGATTACGGGGTATCTCTCGACACGGTTCTTATCCCTGGCAACGAAATATATCAGCATGTTCCGGAGGCAGTGAAAGACAAATGGTTTGACTATATTAACGAACCTGGATTTTTCAGGGACCTGGAACCTTTGGAAGGAAGCGTGAGCGCAGTACGAGCCCTTCATGAAAAATATGAGGTGTATATCGTCTCTGCCGCTATGGAGTTCCGGAACTCACTGATCGATAAGTACGACTGGTTAAATGAACACTTCCCTTTTATAGGATGGAAGAATATTATTTTTTGTGGGAACAAGATCGTTGATGTAGACGTAATGATTGACGATAGAGCCAAAAATTTCGTAGGGTTTAAAGGCAGGAAATTACTGTTTACCTCTCCTCATAATCTGTTGCTTACCGAATATGAGCGCGTAAACAACTGGCGGGAAGTATTGGAAAAACTTTTGTAACATTTCTTTAGGATTTTAGTCGAATACAAAAAAGACCACAGTATGTTAGTTACAACAACAAATACAGTAGAAGGCAAAAAAATCGTGAAGTACATCGGGCTGGTTACTGGCGAAACCATCATCGGTGCAAATATTTTTAAAGACTTGTTTGCCGGCATCCGAGATATCGTAGGAGGCAGGTCCGGTTCGTATGAACAGGTTTTACGCGAAGGGAAAAACACCGCCATTAATGAAATGCAGCAATATGCGGCCTCAATGGGCGCTAATGCGATCATTGGTGTAGATCTAGACTACGAAACTGTCGGCAATGGAGGGAGCATGCTTATGGTTGCCGCCACGGGGACAGCCGTTATCATTGAATAATAAAGGCCCCTCCGGGGCCTTTTGTTATAAAGATAGTATTTCAACCAATTTGAGCCAGGCCGGACTAATTTCCTTTGCATCAATATGCTTAATAGCATGATCAAAAGGCGTAAAGATGACTTCCCTGTTTTTTAATCCAACCATAGCGCCCGACTGACCGCTAAGCAGGCCCTCAACAGCTGCTACACCTAACCTGCTCGCTAACACACGATCCATGCAACTTGGTTTTCCACCGCGCTGTATGTGCCCCAGCACCGATACGCGTATATCATATGCTGGAAACTTTTTCTTAAGAACTTCCCCAACATTAAAAGCTCCACCAATCTCATCGCCTTCGGCCACAATAATGATTTTTGAAGCTTTGTCTTTACGTCCGTTCTCAAGCCTTGTAACAAGGCCCTCAACGCCCATGTTAGCCTCAGGAATCATAATAGCCTCCGCGCCAACACCTATTCCGCTTCTTAGCGCAATTAAGCCGGAGTCTCTTCCCATCACCTCAACGATAAACAGTCTGTCATGCGACTCAGCGGTATCCCTGATTTTATCAACGGCATTAATTACCGTGTTGATTGCGGTATCATATCCTATGGTAAAATCCGTCCCTTCCAAGTCATTGTCGATAGTGCCGGGCAACCCTACCACAGGGATATCGTATTCCTGAGAAAATATGTTTGCCCCGGTGAATGTTCCGTCGCCACCAACAACGATCAATGCATCTATTTGCTTCTCCTTAATTTGCTTAAAAGCTTCAGCTCGTCCTTCCTTGGTGCGGAAAGAATCGCTCCTAGCCGTCTTCAAAATCGTTCCGCCACGCTGAATGATATTAGCTACCGATTTACGGTCCATTTCAATAAAGTCACCGTTAATCAAACCCTCATATCCCCTGAGTACCCCGGTAACGGATAAGTCGTAGTAAATACCCGCCCGCACTACAGCCCGAATCGCTGCATTCATGCCCGGAGCATCACCCCCGGAAGTTAATACACCTATATTTTTAATCTTATTCATTTGGTTGCTCATTGAAAATATCGTTTGTTATATTTTCAATATGGCCGTGAAATTACTTAATATTTTTCATTTAGCTCCCGCATCTCTGCCTAGTCATGGTAAAAATTCTATTTCTTTAACCCGATATTCATAATCTTTACCCTCTCGTTTTACGAACATAACGCCACGTTCATCCACCCTGGTTATCTCCCCGTCAAACGCACCCGTTTTATCTTCGTATTGCGCGGTTATACCACGGCGATAAAGAATAGACAGATACCTTTCATGCAGATCTTGCTGTCTGCCTGCCTTCAATTTCAGATATTCGGCTTCAATGCCACCACATATCTGCCTTAAAAGATCTTGCAAATCGACATGCTGCTGTAAAATTTTACCTATTGAAACTGCCTTTGCAAGACCTGGACCATCAAAGTTCTGCTGGTTGACATTTATTCCTATTCCGACAATGCTGTAACTTATTATTCTTTCAGAGACGCCATTTTCGATGAGAACGCCGCCAACCTTTCGATCCTGGTAATACACATCGTTCGGCCATTTGACCGAAAAGCCAGAAGGAGTGAGCTTGCATAAAACCTCATTTATGCCCACGCAAACTGCCATATTCAATAAGAACTGCTTTTCGAGCGGGACGAAACCCGGCTTTAAGAAGATACTGAACGTCAAGTTTGAGCCAGGCTCAGACTGCCACGAACTGCTGTATTGCCCTCGCCCCGCAAATTGGTTATCTGCCATAATTACAGTGCCTTCCAACAGTGGCTCGGAATTTGACAACATCATTTTGAGAAAGTCATTTGTAGAACCCACCGAAGATAATCTGATCAGATTGTGACCAACAAATAATGTTGGAAAAGTGTTATTTTGCAAGTGTTGATCGTATATTTGTTAATCAAACTTAAGTTATTTAATGGTAAAAAAGAAAATAGGAAACCTTTCTACATACCTCTCAGAAGTTGCCGTTCAAGGCATTCAGGAAAAAAAAGGAAATGATATCGTGCGTTTGGATTTGAGAAACCTTAATAGTTCCGTTTCCGATTATTTCATCATATGCAGTGCCAATTCGTCTACTCAGGTTAAAGCCATTGCCGACAGCGTAGAAGAAGAAATTTTTAAAGCCACACAAACAGATCCCTGGCGTAAAGAGGGACACGATGTTGCGGACTGGATTATCCTGGATTACCTTGACATCGTAGTACATATTTTTAAAACGGAAAAGCGCGAATTCTATGGCATTGAAGATTTGTGGGGAGATGCCCAGGCAACGTCATATAAAAGCGCCTAAACAATAATATCCAAGACAAATGAAAGAAGACCAAAATACAAAACCGAAACTTATTAAAAGGATCCCCAATATTCCAAAAAAGCCACAGAAGGGGCCTAAATTCAATATCTTCTGGGTCTATGCAGCGCTTATACTTGGGTTGATCTTTTTGAACTTCTTTTTCAATTCCGACACGGCGACGAAAATAGACTATCGTGAATTTGAGAAACAAATGCTTCTGCCTGGCGATGTGCAGAAGCTGGTTGCGTATAAACATGAAGATTTGGTGAAAGTCGAAGTCTATATCAAAAAAGATCGGCTAAGCGATCCTAAGTATAAAAAATATCAGCCGAAAGGAAATTTTAGCTCAGGCGGCCCGGCAGTATACTATACCGCTGGATCTATGGACGCGGTGGACGAGCAACTAAAGGAATCTCAGGCGTCACTTCCTCCTGATCAGCGTATTTTGGCTGAAAAGGAAACCCGGCAAAGTTCATTTAATTCCTGGTTTTTCACCGTAATTATTCCCGTGTTGCTGTTTATAGGGTTTTGGATGTTCATTATGCGCCGTATGGGTGGTGGCGCAGGGGGAGCAGGCGGACAAATCTTCAATATTGGAAAATCCAAGGCTACCCTATTTGATAAAGAAAGCCAGGTAAGCGTCACTTTCAACGATGTCGCGGGTCTGGAAGAAGCAAAGCAGGAGGTGATGGAGATCGTTGATTTTCTTAAGAACCCTAAAAAATACACAAACCTTGGTGGTAAAATTCCAAAAGGCGCATTGCTTGTAGGTTCTCCGGGCACGGGTAAAACCTTACTTGCGAAAGCCGTAGCGGGAGAAGCGCAGGTTCCATTTTTCTCTCTTTCCGGTTCAGATTTTGTCGAAATGTTTGTGGGCGTTGGAGCTTCCCGCGTAAGAGATCTGTTCAAACAGGCTAAAGATAAAGCACCGTGTATCATATTTATTGATGAGGTTGACGCTATAGGACGTGCACGTGGTAAGAACAGCATGATGGGCGGAAATGATGAGCGCGAAAACACGCTGAACCAGTTATTAGTAGAAATGGATGGTTTCGGAACTGACTCTGGCATTATTATACTTGCTGCTACGAACCGTCCGGACGTGCTGGACTCTGCCTTATTGAGGCCCGGAAGGTTTGACAGGCAAATTTCCATAGACAAGCCAGATTTGGTTGGTCGCGAGCAGATTTTCAAAGTCCATCTTAAACCGATAAAAACGGCCCCAGAGGTTGATGCAAAGAAACTATCGGCCCAAACCCCGGGCTTTGCCGGTGCGGAAATAGCGAATGTATGTAATGAGGCTGCGCTTATTGCAGCCAGACGAAATAAGGAAACGGTAGATATGCAGGATTTTCAGGATGCGGTCGACCGGGTAATCGGCGGACTGGAGAAAAAGAACAAGATCATATCTCCTGAAGAAAAGAGGATTGTAGCATATCACGAAGCTGGCCACGCAATCGCAGGATGGTTTTTGGAACACGCAGACCCGCTGGTTAAGGTCTCTATAGTTCCTCGTGGTGTTGCGGCATTAGGATATGCCCAATATCTGCCTAAAGAACAGTTTTTATATACAACCGAACAGTTAACGGACGGCATGTGTATGACCATGGGTGGCCGGGTTGCAGAAGATATCGTATTTGGTAAAATCTCTACCGGAGCACAAAATGACCTGGAGCGCATCACTAAGCTAGCCTATGCTATGGTGACTATTTATGGAATGAATGATTCGGTCGGCAATGTGTCTTTTCACGATCCTCAGAACGAATACAACTTTAGTAAACCATATTCTGAAAAAACTGCTGAATTGATTGACGGCGAAGTCCGCGGCATGATCGCTAAAGTCTACGATCGTACCAAACAATTGCTGACTGAGAAGCGCGACGGGCTGGAAAAACTTGCTCAGAAACTGATCGAGAAGGAAATTCTGTTTCAAACAGATCTCGAGGAGATCTTAGGAAAGAGGCCTTTTGACAACCGGACAACTTACGACGAGTTTGTTAACGGCACAGGCGACCAAAAACCGGCAGCCGAAGGGCTTTTGCACGATGGCGTCACTGAAACGAACGATTCTCCGGTGACCGTCAATCTGCCAAACACCCCGTCGGAATAATTCCTTTGGCGATGCACGAAAACATCACACCAAAAGAACTCATGCTAAAAAGGATAAGGAAAGCCCTCCTTGAGAAGAGGGATAATCCTTATCCTAATATAGAAGATACTCCCGTATACAAAGAGGCAACAGAGATTCCTGAGGTCTTATTTGCAGAGCAGCTTACTGCTGTGTCTGGTCATTTCATCTATTGCGAAAACGGGCTGGAATTCATGGAAAATATCCTTCAGCTTGCAGACCAGTTTAAATGGAGGAAAATATACTGCTGGGAGCCGGAACTTCAAGCTCTACTCACACAGTACGAATTCCCCTTTTATAAGACAGATAAGGACTTTGAATTTGCCGAGGTTGGAATAACCCTCTGTGAAGCACTTATTGCGCGAAACGGCTCTGTAATGCTTTCTAATAACAATGCTGCCGGACGGAGGCTCAGTATATTTCCGCATCATCATATCGTTGTAGCACGAACTGGCCAGCTTGTTATGGACATTAAAGACGCCTTCACTCAAATGCGCAATAAGTACGGAAATCAGTTGCCCTCAATGATCAGTACAGTAACCGGCCCTAGCCGCACCGCTGATATTGAAAAGACACTCGTACTAGGCGCCCACGGACCAAAGGAACTGTTTGTCTTTATGGTCGATGATTTTCATTAAAGTAATTTGTAACTGACTCCAGTCAATTTAAATTAACCGGTTATACTTGGGCAAATTATTTTCAACGACATATTTTTGTAGCCTAACGTTTTGATAAAAAATAAAAGGCTCACATGTATAAGTATAAAATTATCGAATTGCTGGAAAGCTTGCAACAGAAAGATCATAGAAATTTAGCTCCCATAATCCATGAATTGTTAGACGTCTCAGTTAATACTTTCATAAACTACGGTAAAATTCCTCTCACTAGCAATAAGGATATCCCTTATACGAAGGTCAGAAAACTGGAGATAATATTTGGAATTATGCCGGGAGAGCTAATCAATGCGGAGATCCAGGCCCCATTTTACAAGAATCTACCGGAACGGAAAACACAGGGCAGAGGGCGATCTAAAGGTAAAGAGTAGACTGGGTGCAATACAACTACACCAACGTGTTAATCCGGGTGAGTTGCCAATACTGGGAGTCAACGGGTACAATTACGGTCTCATAAACCCCGAAATAAACTCCACTTTCGCCAGTTCGAAGAAATGTGAAAAATTCAGGTTGATAACCCTGCTCAATCAAATCAGCGATCAGGACGCGCTTTGAACCTGATGGGTTTACTTTAAGAAGGATATCTCTGTTTCTACGTAGTGCCCTCCCCACCCGCCTTCCCGCTTCTGTACTCTTGTTATCCGTCCGGTTCTTTGCGCTTCTGCATTGATCATCACAGCTTTGCTTGTCAGATCGGCCCTTAAGCACGGCACCGCAATATAGACACGTTTTCTTACTCATCACAGATATTTTATACAAACGTAATATAAAATCACAAATCCGCCAAACTACATCAAAATAAAATCAAATTTTTCTAAAAACTAAATATTTTATCGGTTTTAATTCTTAAGCACAAAAAAAGCCGCCCTATCGGGCGGCCTCAATAATAATTTAAAACGCTGTTACGCCTCCTCCATCACTTCCTGAGTTAAGGCCTCGTCTACCAAAATACGACCACAGTGTTCACATACTATGATCTTTTTGCGTTGACGTATATCTAATTGCCTTTGCGGAGGTATTTGATTGAAACAACCAGAACATGAATCCCTGTCGATTGTCACAACCGCCAAACCATTATTAGCATTTCCTCTAAGTCTATTATATGCAGTAAGCAGACGCTCTTCGATCTGAGTTGAAGCTTCCTCCGACCGCTTTGTCAGGGTATCTTCTTCCTTCTCGGTCTCTGCGGTGATTGTCTGAAGCTCTGATTTTTTCACTTCAAGATCTTTCTTCCTCAGCTCCAAATCCTCAAGTGCCTTTTCGTAAACCTCATTCTTCTGGGTGATTTCAAATCCGTATTCTCTGATTTTCTTCTCACATACCTGAATCTCAAGATTCTGAATTTCTACCTCCTTGGTTAAAGCATCGTATTCCCGGTTGTTTTTAACCTCTTTAAGTTGGGTCTCGTATTTCTTGATCAGGTTTTGTGCTTCCTTGATCATGTTCTTGCGGGTTACAATGGCATCTTCTGTATCATCCAGTTCGGCTTTGAACTTTTGAATGCGGGTCTCCAGACCAGCAACCTCATCTTCAAGATCAGCCACCTCCATAGGAAGTTCACCGCGGATCTGACGTATCTTATCAATTTTGGTGTGTAAGGTTTGTAATTCGTACAAAGCTTTTAGCTTTTGTTCTACAGTTTGTTCCATTAAACAAAATAATTTATCGGGTTTGTATTACGCTCCGTTAAGCGGACTGCAAAGTTAGGAAATTTTTCTTGAATAATGTCTATCAACAGGTCGCATGTAAATTGTTCACTTTCAAAGTGTCCGATGTCCATCAGCACTATTTTTCCGTCCGCATCAAAAAACTCATGATATTTCAAATCAGATGTAATAAACACGTCGGCATGCTGCGCTATTGCGTCCTTGATCAGAAAACTTCCCGAACCACCGCAAACGGCAACCCGTCTTATTTTCTTTGGAAGCAATGTGGTATGCCGGATAAGGTTTGTGTCCATTCTGTCTTTTAAGAAGTTCATAAACTGAAGGCAGTCCGTCTCCTGTTCAAGCCATCCTATCATACCCGAACCAACAGTATCCAAACCGTTTGCGAGTGGAATAATATCGTATGCCACCTCCTCGTAAGGGTGCGACTCAAGCAGCGCGAGCAAGATCTTACGCTGGTCTTTAGCGAGGAAAACGGTCTCTATACGGAGCTCCGACTCCTCATGAAGAATATCCCGTTCCCCAACATAGGGTTCGGTTCCTTCCCCTGCTTTAAAAGTACCAAAGCCCGGACTGTTAAAGCTACACTCGGAATACTGACCAATGTGTCCCGCACCCGCCGAAAACAGCGCTTCCCTAACTTCATCCGCGTGAGCCATAGGGCAAAAAGTAACCAACTTTCTCAACAAATCGCCCTTAGGCCTCAGTACACGGGTGTTTCTGAGCCCAAGGCGCTTACAAATCACTCCATTCACACCGTGCTTCACACTATCCAGGTTGGTATGTATTGCGTAAATAGCTATATCATTTTTGAGTGCCTTTTGAACTACACGTTCCGTGTACGTAGACCCCGTAATTCGTTTCAATCCCTTAAAAATGATAGGATGATGTGTAATCACCAGGTTGCAGCTATTTGCTATGGCTTCCCCTATAATGTCTTCCGTACAATCAAGCGCCACCAAAGCGCCGTATATTTCCTGATCCGGATTACCCACAAGGAGTCCGGAATTATCGTAATCCTCCTGATATTGCAGCGGAGCAAAAGATTCAAGGTGCTTAATTAAAATACCTAACTTCATGCACTAAATATACATATCGTCAATGTATATTACCCATCTTCACCATTTGCAGGCTCTCAAATACCATACGCTGGTTATATTCAAATGCAAGGTTTTTATGATTTACCAGGTCTATGATCGTTCCAATAAAGCACAATCCAAGCGTGAAAAAATAGAGGACACCCATCCCAATTTGGTTAACAAGAAATCTCGGTAAGCCCGGAACGAAAAAACCAAGGATCGCGTACAGAACCATATCGTCAGGATTTCTTCGTTTACTGCCATATATCATCAAAAATCCCCTCAACTGCTGGTCACTGAACCCCGTAGTCGCTGTTTGTAAATAGGAATACTCTTGAGGTGTAATCCCGGGCAATGTCATAAATGGTGAATCATACATGTTTTTTTCCTCCTGATATAATATTTAAATGGTTTCGTCTAAATCCGCTAAGGTCAACAACCCGGCATGCGATGACCAGCAGTGCAGGAATGGCCAGTTTGTGATGATTCCAGCTCTCCGTTATATTCCCATGCAGCACTTGAGTGATTCCTCTCCCGATCCCACAACCCGGACACCAGTCCAGACCAAGCAACGCAACCGGACATAATGTCAAATGATTTGCGTCGTGGTGGGTTACCGGTTCTGCAGTCGCCAGAAGCACAATCGCCATCACCCAGAAAGTAAGCTCCAAAGGCATCTGGCTAAACCACTTCATGATGCAATTTATTACTAAGATTGATTAATAGGACCATTGTTACAGCTAAAATACTCATAAGTCTTACATTTGTAGTGTGAATATCCGCGACCTCATTAACAGATACAAGACGGACAGCAGGGTAGAGTCCCTTGCAAAGTCATTGAATACAGGCAAGGGGACAAAAGTTCAAATGCGTGGTTTGGTCGGGTCATCAGACGTCGTTGTTGCTGTCGCCAGCTATTTCCTGCTGCATAAACCCATGCTCTTTGTTTTGCCCGACAGGGAAGAGGCAGCCTACTTCCAATCAGATCTGGAGAGTATACTCGATAACGAAGTGCTGCTGTTTCCATCCTCATTTCGTAAAGCATTTGAATTCACCCAGGTTGATACGGCAAACGTGCTGGCCCGGGCAGAAGTGCTCAACGAGCTCAACCATCATTCCGAATACGGACGCATGGTGGTCACCTACCCCGAAGCATTGGCGGAAAAGGTTATAAACCGGTCAGTACTTGAAAAAAACACACTTGAGATTAGCCTTGGCGCCAAACTCGGCATAGACTTCATAAATGAATTTCTGATAGATTACGATTTTGAAAGAACCGATTTCGTCTATGAACCCGGACAATTTTCTATAAGAGGTGGTATTGTAGACATATTTTCTTTCTCCCATGATCTTCCCTATCGTGTCGAATTTTTCGGCGATGAAGTGGAAAGCATAAGAACATTCGACATAGAGAGCCAATTGTCTGTGGAGGACGTTAATCTGCTTACGATCATTCCAAACGTCCAGTCCAAATATCTTACCGAGAACAACATCAGTCTGTTGGATTATATCGATTCTGACACGCAACTTTGGTTCAAAGACGTGGAATTTACGCTCGACATCACGAAGTCCGGATACAAGAAAGCTGTAGAGCTTTGGAAAGCACTTCCCAGTAAAGAAAAACAGGAAAACGCCGACTGGATTGATCCGAAATTCGCTTTTTCAGACGAAAAGATGCTGGCTGACACGCTGCAGGATTTCACATTGATCGAGTTTGGAAAACAGTTCTTTTATAAAACTGAACATCTCCTCAATTTCGAAACAAGGCCTCAACCATCTTTCAACAAAGATTTCTCACTGCTTATTCACAACCTGAAAGCAAACGAAAAAGAAGGCGTTCACAATTTCATATTCAGCGCTTCATCCAAACAAACAGAGCGATTGTATGCCATTCTGGATGATATCGACAAAACAGCACGGTTTACGCCGGTAAATATCTCTCTGAGGGAGGGCTTTATCGATGCTGGTCAACATGTTGCGTTTTATACCGATCATCAGATTTTCGACCGCTTTTATAAATATAAGCTAAAGAGAGGCTACCAGCGAAGTCAGGCGATCACCTTGAAAGAGCTACGCGATCTCAAACCTGGCGACTATGTCACCCATATCGATCACGGAATCGGAAAATACGCTGGGCTGGAAAAAGTAGATGTAAACGGAAAGACACAGGAAATGATCCGGCTTGTTTATGCCGATAATGATCTTTTGTATGTGAATATCAATTCCCTGAACCGGATTGCCAAATACACCGGCAAAGACGGCACGGCTCCCAAAATGAATAAGCTTGGGACGGAAGCCTGGGACAAGCTGAAGAAAACAACAAAAAAAAAAGTTAAAGACATTGCGCGCGACCTGATCAAGCTCTATGCCATGCGCAAAGCTCAGATCGGTACCGCTTTCGCTCCCGATGGCTTTTTGGAGACAGAGCTTGAGGCCTCGTTTATTTATGAGGATACCCCCGACCAGGTAAAGGCCACGAGCGACGTCAAAAGGGATATGGAAGCCCCGCATCCTATGGACCGGTTGGTATGTGGCGATGTAGGTTTCGGCAAAACCGAAATAGCCATTCGTGCGGCTTTCAAAGCCGTTGCAAACGGCAAGCAGGCAGCAGTACTTGTCCCCACCACAATTCTGGCGCTCCAGCACTTCAAAACGTTTTCAAGCCGCTTAAAAGACTTTCCCTGTAAAGTCGATTATATAAATCGCTTTAAAACCAGCAAACAGATTAAAGACACGCTGAAGGAAGTTTCAGAAGGAAAGGTTGATATTATCATTGGCACGCACCGACTCTTAAGTAAGGATGTGAAATTTAAGGACCTTGGCATTATGATTATCGATGAGGAACAGAAATTCGGTGTCTCCTCAAAGGAAAAACTGAGGGCGTTACGAGTCAATGTAGACACACTTACGCTTACTGCTACGCCCATTCCCCGTACGCTTCACTTCTCCCTGATGGGCGCCAGGGATCTTTCCATTATGAGTACGCCACCGCCAAACCGGCAGGCGGTAAATACTGAACTGCACGTATTCAATGATAAACTGATCCAGGAGGCGGTCCAGTACGAGCTTGACCGTGGCGGACAGGTATTTTTCATCCACAACCGGGTAAACGACCTGCCCCAGCTTGGCGGGTTAATACATCGACTGGTACCCAAGGCGCGCATAGGTATTGCTCATGGTCAGCTTGATGGCGACCAGCTTGAAGATGTTATGCTCGACTTCATAAACGGAGAAAAAGATGTACTTGTAGCAACTACAATCATCGAAGCAGGCCTCGATATTCCCAACGCGAACACCATCATCATTAATCATGCACATATGTTTGGGTTAAGCGATCTGCACCAGATGCGTGGTCGTGTGGGCCGTTCCAATAAGAAAGCATTCTGCTATCTGCTTAGTCCTCCGCTCAGCACACTAACCTCTGAAGCACGAAAACGCCTCAGCGCCATTGAAGAGTTTTCCGATCTGGGCAGTGGTTTCAATATCGCTATGCGCGATCTGGATATCCGCGGCAGCGGTAACCTTCTGGGAGCAGAACAAAGTGGTTTTATTGCCGAAATCGGATTTGAGATGTATCACAAAATACTCGACGAAGCCATACAGGAATTAAAGGACGATGAATTTAAAGACCTGTTCAAAGATCAGCCGGAAAAACCGTTTGTAACCTTCACTCAAATAGATACTGATCTGGAGTTATACATTCCAGACAACTATGTAACCAACATCACTGAGCGGTATAATCTGTATACAGAACTATCGAAGATAGAGGATAACACACAGCTGGAAGCCTTTGAAAAATCCCTGCGCGACAGATTTGGTCCGGTTCCGAAGCAGGTACAAACCATGCTTAGCGTATTACGTTTACAATGGGTGGCTAAAAAACTTGCCTTTGAAAAAATAACGTTCAAAAAAGGAATATTACGTGGTTACTTTGTGTCAGATAAGCAATCACCTTTTTTTGATTCCAATACATTCAATAAGATTCTGCACTTTGCGCAGATGCATCCCAGACTATGCAATCTTAAAGAAGTTAAAGACAGTTTGCGCATCGCTTTTGATAACTTAAACACAGTAGACGAAGCAGTTGAAATGCTCGAAATGGTATTGCATTAAAGAAACCTGAGACTCATGGCCAAAGCAAAAAAGAAGTATAACCCAGCAGAAGCCAAAGCGCAGGCCATGCGACACAAGAAGCGTTTTATGGAGCGCATCGCCTACATGTGCGACATGCTTGCGGGTCCGGGCATATTTAAAAAATTCCCCCCCGCAGCGCTTGAACAAATATATGAATCCAGATACCCGGTCCTTAAAGCCAAGGCCGCACCCGGGTCAGATATGTCCAAGTCCCTCGTTATACAGTTTAACAAACTCATGAACAGGTTTATGGAAGATCAGTTCATTGGGCTTACCAACGGGAACAAAGTACCGTTAAACCTGCTTTTCTCCGAAGGGCTGATTCTTATCAACTACGTATCGGTCATGTCCGACAATTACTTTGCACATGCCGATCAGGTCCGCGAATCGCTTAGTGACTATTTTCCCGAAACAGAAAGCCACGATTTGATCATGGATATGATGGCGACACTTATGCAGGATGTAACACTCTTTTTGAGCGATTATAACCGAAGTATCATTAAGGCCGACATTAATCAGACAGCGGCCTGCAATATGCTCAGCCAGCATAATGACATCATGATCCATGAGTTCAAAACAGAAAAGAGCAGTATGATCATCGACGGAGAAAAACGCGTCGTATACCGTCTCGGATGGGTCGACCCAGAACTTAAGCAGGTATGGTCAAAAATAAAGCCTTCTCAGCTAGGATTTCAATCGCGGGGCATCGACATGCCGCTCGATGTATACATCCAGCAGCACGCTTTAAACAGGCTTCAGGAACGAATTGACATCACCCCTGGTATCATGCATTCTATCGTATTTCTAACCTTTGAGCAAGATGATATCGAGTACCACCGGGAAAACTCCCGAAGCCTGGTACCATTTTACATATCAGATGAAAAAGTGGGTTACCTGCTGGTTACATTAGACGATAATCGATTTATTATCCGCACATTCCTGTTCCTGACGAATGACAACACCCCGGAAGGACGGAAACTGCAAAAGCTTATAGACCTCGAGAAGGAAGACAAAAAACATTTGATGATAGATAAACTGTCGACCTTCAACGCCTATCATATCCATCAGAACGAAAAGCTGAGCAAACTATTTACTGATGCCGGTTGCGGTTCACTGCTTAAGCTAAGCCACCTGCAGGAGTTTAGCCAGCACGAAATAAGCGACAAGGACCCTGAATCCATATTGAAATACCTGGCAGATGCCGAATATTTTACCGGACAGGCTGCACACCCGCATGAATCTAGTTTATAATCAGATACAGATAGGCATACACCACCGGTGCGGCGATTAATAACCCATCGAAACGATCAAGCACTCCACCATGACCGGGCAGTAAAGATCCCGAATCTTTTGCGTTCAGACTTCTCTTCAGCATCGACTCCACCAGATCACCCAGCGTTCCAAAACAAACGATTAAAAAGGCCATTCCGGCCCATACAAGTAAACTTATCTCGGTAAACCAAAGTGATATACCATAGGAAACCAGCAGGCTCGTCAGCATTCCGCCGCCCAGTCCTTCCCAGGACTTCTTAGGAGAATGGCGCTCAAACAATCGCGTTTTGCCAAACTTAACACCAAACAGATAAGCGCCCGTGTCACTTGCCCACAGCATCAGTAAGAACGCAAGAGGCAGATGAAAACTGTAGGAATTCCCATTATACAAAAACCCCAGTGAGAAGAAGAAACAGAAGGGGATGGTTACATATATAAAGCCAACAAAAGTGTAAGAGATATTCGCAAAAGGGATTTTGGACTTTTTGTACAACTCCGTGATAAAAACTGAAAAAATCAGCGGTACCAGCAGGAAAAGGAATTTCGACTCAAATTTCAGGTAATGAAAGCCCGCCGTCATTAAGAAAATAAGTGCCGCTGCCACCAGTGCAACATTCCTGTGCGGCCTGATGCCAGACGTTTTTATCAGCTTAAAAAATTCCAGCAGTGCTGCCAGACTTAGCAACAAATAAAACACCGTAAACGTATAGCCACCCAGCAGGATAGAGCCCAGCATGACGATCGTAAAAAAAAATGCAGTAATTGCCCGTGTTTTCATTTGGCTTGTTTTTTAAAGTAGCGGAATGCAGCTATCGTCAGCACAAAGCTTACCACATATGCATACCAGGTAAATTGAGGAGTGCTCACTGAATCTTCCGATAATGGTATATTTTTTTGCTGCATATACCAGGCCGCCAATACCGCGTAGGCATTATTCAAGCCGTGCGCAACAATGGCATACCACAAACTTCCGCTCCAGAAGTACAGATATCCAAAGGCTGCACCAAGCAGCATACGTGGAACAAAGCCATAAAACTGCACATGGATTGCACTAAACAATATTGCTGAAAGCCATATCGCCACATGTATATTGCTAAAAAACCTCCCGAAAATGCGCTGCACGGCGCCCCGGAACATCAATTCTTCCGCAACGGCAGGCAGCAGGGCTATCATGAAAAGATTGATCAACAGATCCTTTACAGACGCCATTTTCAGCAAAATCAGCGTGGTACGCATGTTTTCGTCCTCCTTCATCCGTATCCAGCGTTCCAAATCCTGCAAGAAATAGGGCAATACCATTTTCTGGTTTGCAATGGCTACCCATTCCATAAAGGGCATCGACACAAGTACAATTCCAAACACCATAGCAAACAGTCGCAGTTGAAGCGGCTCAAAATGATACAAAGCATAAGGCGACCGCTTCTCTGTAAACGACAAAAGGAGCGGTGGGAAAAGGAAAAGGCCCACAGAATTCGCGATAAGCAACAGCCGTAAACCAGGCAGGTATTCATTTTCTCCACTGGTCAGCAAAAGGGGGTTAGCCAGCATTTCCATGCCATACATTCCCACCAGCACAGCTATAGCAATTACCGACGAAACGACAAAGCCGATCAGCGCATAGGCAAGCAGCAGAACGATCTGAATATAGGGCGTATTCTCCGCTTTATCTTTTTGTATAAAATTCATTATGCATATTGAGTACCTTTGTACTCAAATTTGGCTTGAAGATAGAAAATGTCGGTAAAGATAGGAAATATAGATCTGGGTGAGTTCCCATTATTGCTCGCCCCGATGGAAGATGTGAGTGATCCGCCATTTCGTTTTGTCTGCAAACAGAACGGGGTAGATATGATGTATACCGAATTTATCTCGTCGGAGGGACTGATCCGGGATGCAGCGAAAAGTAAAGCTAAGCTGGACATATTTGAATACGAACGCCCTATCGGTATACAGATCTTCGGGAGTGAAATAGACCACATGCGCGAAGCTACCGAAATAGCTACCCTGGCCGGACCAGACCTGATGGATATAAACTATGGCTGCCCGGTTAAAAACGTTGCCTGTCGCGGAGCTGGTGCAAGCCTCCTTCAGGATATAGATAAAATGGTTAAGATGACCGACGCGGTAGTAAAGGCTACACATTTACCTGTTACCGTAAAGACCCGTTTGGGTTGGGATGACAACACCAAAAACGTTGAAGAAGTTGCGGAAAGACTTCAGGACATAGGCATCCAGGCGCTTACCATACATGGTAGAACCAGGGCCCAGCTCTACAAAGGGGAGGCAGACTGGACCCTTATAAGAAAGATAAAGCGGAATCCAAGAATCAAGATACCTATTTTTGGTAACGGAGATGTAGATAGCATCCAAAAGGCGGCAGACTGGCGCCTGGAATATGAAGTTGACGGAATCATGATCGGAAGAGCGGCTATCGGCTATCCCTGGATCTTCCGGGAAATACGCCATTTCTACAACACTGGTCAGGTTCTTCCGCCACCCACTATCGAAGAGCGTATTTCTGTATGCCGTACACACTTCGAAAAATCTATCGAATGGAAAGGACCGCGGGTTGGAATATTTGAGATGAGAAGGCATTACGCCAACTATTTCAAAGGGCTGCCCGACTTTAAACCCTATCGCATGCAACTCGTCAAAGAAGAAGACATCAGCACCATCCACAGCATTCTGGATGAAATCGCAGATAAATATCAGGAATCATGGTTACAGCAATAACACAAGGCGTTAAGATTTCCGTTGAGACAACTTTTCAGGACGAATATTCGAGTCCGGAAGGAGAGCACTTTATGTTTGCTTATCGTATCACTATCGAAAATCTTACCGACCAAACCATCCAGCTCAAACGCCGCCAATGGTTCATTTTCGACTCAAACGGGATGCAGAGAGAAGTAGAAGGCGAGGGGGTAGTAGGTTTACAACCGGTGCTTCAGCCAGGCAATAGCCACTCCTATGTTTCCGGATGCCATCTTACTACAGATATGGGAAGTATGAGAGGCAACTATCTGATGCATCGCTTCAGCGACGACACGGAGTTTATTGTTGAAATTCCCCAGTTCCAGCTGATCGTGCCTTACCGGCTCAACTAATCTCCTAGTCCCTGTTGCGGCCGAATAAAATAGACAGGTAATACAGCAGATTGGCCATTGCGCCTAACGCCGCCACCACGTAAGTCATAGCCGCCCACCACAGTGCGTCCTTGGCCTGTACATGCTCCTGTGTAGTAGCTAAGACCCCACGATTCGATTTAAGCCAGTTTAGCGCCCGCCTGCTCGCATCAAATTCAACCGGCAGGGTAATTATGCTGAAGAGCGTAATCAGCGCCAGACCGGCCACACCAATAGCCAAAACAATAGGGTTAAAGGTAAAGGCTATTAAAAAGACCCCAATAATCAATACCCACTGAAGCAAATTCGACGTAATACTTACTATAGGGACCATACTGCTTCTCAAACTGAGCCACGCATAGCTTTTCGCATGCTGAACCGCGTGACCGCATTCATGCGCTGCTACTGCTGCCGCTGCAACACTTCGCCCGTAATAAACATCAGTACTTAAATTGACTGTTTTATTCTCAGGATTATAGTGATCAGACAACTGTCCGTCTGTGCTCATTACCTGTACATCAAAAATACCATGATCATGCAGCATCCGTTCCGCCACCTCTTTACCCGAAAACCCCGAATTCAATTGCATTTCCGCATACTGTGCAAACTTACTTTTAAATCGCCATTGCACGAACATGCTCAGAAGTAGAACCGGGATTATTAATATAAAATATGCTCCCATTGTCGTAGTGTATGTTTTTCAAAGAGTTACAAATCAAAAAGTATACCCGTTTCCCTGCCAAGCGGAAATTTCTTTTAAAACTAATTTGATACTGATCCAAAATTACATTAGTATTACTTAAATATTTAGCATACTCATGAACGTGATAATTGTATTGATCATAATATTAGCAGCAAGTATCGTCCTGGTGTGGCGATACCTAGTTCTGCTAAAGGAAAAAAATAAGCTTACCGATGAACTTGCGCAGCTGCGCATCAGTCATTCTGAAAAGCATAACGAGCTTGTCAGGGCAGGGTATCAACTGGAACTTCAGAAAGAGAATCACATCCGCCAGGAAAGTTATATCAATGAACTTCAAAACCGTTTGAAAATGGAATTTGAGCATATAGCCAATAAGATACTTGACGATAAGGCATCCAGGTTCACCGAGCATAACAAATATCAGCTCGACCAGGTTCTGAATCCCCTAAAGCAGAACATCAAAGCTTTTGAAGAAAAAGTAGAAAAAGCCTACAAGAACGAATCAGATGAAAGAAACGTACTGAAAGGCGTCATTTCCCAGCTTATGCTGCAAAGCAGGCAGATCCAGGAAGATGCAGCAAACCTCACAAAGGCGTTAAAGGGCGACAGCAAGAAACAGGGCAACTGGGGCGAAGTGATCCTGGAAAGGATACTGGAAAGCTCCGGACTCGTGAAAGACCGTGAATACCACATCCAGCACAGCCTGAAAACCGCAGACGGTTCTCGCTTCTATCCCGATGTAGTTATAAACCTTCCTGATGAAAAACACATCATTATCGATGCAAAAGTATCCTTAGTGGCCTATGAGCGCCTGGTCAACGCAGATACGGATACGGAGCGGGAGATATATCTTAAACAACATCTTGCATCCATTAAAGCGCATATACAGGGACTATCAGCAAAGAATTATCAGGAACTTCAGCAAATCAACTCGCCGGATTTTGTCATGCTTTTTATTCCCATAGAGTCCTCATTCGGAATTGCTGTCCAAAAAGATGCAGAAATTTTTAACTATGCATGGGAACAAAAAGTAGTCATTGTAAGTCCTTCCACACTGCTCGCCACCCTTCGAACCATTTCAAGTATATGGAAACAGGAGCGTCAAACACGAAATGTGCTGGAAATAGCCCGCTTAAGCGGTACCATGTACGATAAATTCGTAGGCTTCCTTGCCGATATGGAAAACATCGGTAAAAACATCAGGCAAAGCCAGGATGCTTTTGATAAGGCGATGAATAAACTGTCTACCGGCAATGGAAACCTCTCGGGCACCTCCGAAAAAATCAGACTTCTAGGCGCCAGGGCTACCAAACAGATAGACGGTAAATACCTGGATTAGAATGCCTTCCAGCCCTGTGCCTTTATATCATGCACCACGTTCGACTTCGAGATCAGCTTGCAGCCCGAGTTTTTATCTGTGATATGGCCAATGATACTGATATCCACATCGTGCTTAAGCTTTTCATAATCAGCCTGTTTAATAGTAAACAGGAGCTCATAGTCCTCACCTCCGCTTAGGGCACAAACCGTTGGGTCAAGACCGAGCTCACGCGCTGTCTCATAAGTCAGCGGATCAATCGGAAATTTTTCCTCATATAAATTACACCCCTTGTCAGATTGCTGACAAATATGCAATATCTCCGAGGCCAGACCGTCAGACACATCAATCATTGCAGTAGGTTTGATGCCCATTTGTGCTAAAAGATCAACAATATCCCGGCGCCCTTCCGGTTTCAGTTGTCTTTCGATAATATAATCCTTGCCTTCCAGATCAGGCTGAATATTCGGATTTTCTAAAAATATGAGTTTTTCCCTTTCCAGGATCTGAAGCCCTACGTACGCACCACCAAGATCCCCGGAAACGCAAATAAGATCCCCTTCCTCCGCACCGTTTCTATACGTAACAGCCTCTTTTTCCGCGTAACCTATACTTGTAACACTAATCACAAGCCCTTGTTTGCTTGCCGACGTGTCCCCGCCGATAAGATCAATATTAAACTTGTTGCATGCCAGTTCTATACCCTTATAAATTTCCTCTACTGCTTCCAGCGGAAATTTGCTCGATAAACCAATAGAAACAGTAACCTGGGTAGCCATACCGTTCATCGCATAAATATCGCTCAGGTTGACCTGTACAGCCTTATATCCCAAATGCATCAGTGGTACGTATGCCAGGTCAAAATGAATCCCTTCCAGCAGAAGATCCGTCGATATCAGCACCTCTTTATCTTTAAAGTTCAACACCGCTGCATCGTCTCCAACACCCTTAACACTCGTTTCATGCCTGATCTTAAAGTTCTCCGTCAGGTGCCTGATCAATCCAAACTCACCCAAATTCGCTATATCCGTACGTTCCTTGTTTTCAAACATGATCTCTAAATTTCTTTACAATCCTAAACTTGCTGAAATCTCCAGCATTCTCTCGATGGGCTTTCTGGCCTGTACAATGATATCCGCCGGTACCGTTACCTCTGGTAAGCCATTTTTCATACACAAATACAGTTTCTCAAGCGTATTGCGCTTCATATACGGACAATCATTACAGGCACAGCTATTGTTTGGCGGAGCTGGTATAAAGGTTTTGCCAGGATTTGCCTTTTCCATCTGATGGATAATGCCGCTTTCCGTTGCTACAATGAATTCGTCAGCCTCGCTCGTCATCGTATACTTCAGCAAACCGGTTGTAGATCCTATAAAATCGGCCATCTGCAATACAGCTTCCTCACACTCCGGATGGGCCAGAAACTTCGCGTTCGGATGACGCTCTTTCAGACGCGTAATCTTCTCCCTCGAAAAGATCTCATGCACCATACAGGCACCGTTCCACAGGACCAGATCACGGCCGGTCTTCTTAGCCACCCATGCCCCAAGGTTACGGTCGGGTCCAAATATGATCTTGGTATCCTTTGGTAAACTTTCTACAATCTGCACCGCGTTGGTGGAAGTACACACAATATCACTCAAAGCCTTTAACTCAGCTGTACAGTTCACATAAGTGATCACCACATGGTCAGGATGCCGCTCCTTAAATTTCTTAAACAAATGCGGCGGACAGCTGTCTGCAAGAGAGCAGCCGGCCTTCAGATCAGGCAAAAGCACCTTCTTATCCGGGGATAGGATCTTCGCAGTTTCGGCCATAAAATGTACACCTGCAAAAACAATAACGTCGGCCTCTGTCTTTGCGGCTTCCTGAGAGAGTCCTAAACTATCACCAATATAATCTGCAATATCCTGTATATCAGGTTCCTGATAATAGTGTGCCAGTATGATGGCATTCTTTTCCTTTTTTAACTTCTCAATCTCATCGAAAAGGTCGAGCGACGGATCAATAGTTTCGTCTACAAAACCCTTCCTGTTTAATTCTGCTGTAATATCCATATTCGTCAGACGGTATACATCTCGGCTTTTTTTTCTTCGTAAAGATACGGAGCTTTCAACGCTTCAATAAAATATAATGATTTAATATAAATAGATTTTTAAGGTTTATTAGGGTGTTGGTAATGTGAAAAAATACTTTTGTTTTAATATTGAATGTCGAGTTATTAGTAATTTACTAACATTTTATTTGCATGTAATCGCATTTTCAAGACTGATTTACAAAGCTATACCATTACTCTTTAAAACTTATCAATACGTTTTTGTGAAGTTTTTAGGACACGCTGAAACGTTAGTAAACCATGCAAAGTTGATCAAAAATAACTTAAAATATTGCGCATAATTGTCATTTTAGCTTAGCTTTAAACAATCAAATTTTTTTGTTCAGATAATATATACAATCAACTAACAGCTGTTTCAATGTTGTTAACATTGCACCGGATTTAAGATAATTTTTAATGAGAAAAGTCGATTTTTTAGTCATTGGATCAGGTATAGCAGGATTGAGTTTTGCACTCAAAGCAGCCAGGCACGGCAAAGTTCTTATTGTAACCAAATCCAATGAAGATGAGTCGAATACCAAGTATGCACAGGGTGGTGTAGCTGTAGTTGTCGACAAAGATGATTCTTTTGAAAAGCATATTGAAGACACCCTGATCGCAGGCGATGGATTGTGTGATCCGAGGATTGTTGAGATCGTGGTCAAAGAAGGTCCGCAACGCATCAATGAGATCATAGAATACGGTATAAATTTCGACAAGGACGCCCTTGGCGTATATGATTTGGCCAAGGAAGGTGGTCATTCTGAGCACCGTGTGTTGCATTACAAAGACGTTACCGGGTACGAGATTGAAAGCGTCTTGCTAAGGCAGATTCACCAGAATGAGAATATAGAGATATTAACACATTACTTCTGTCTGGAGCTGATTACACAGCATCACCTCGGTGAACATGTGGATAAACGTACCGGAGATATTAACTGTTACGGCATATATGCTTTTAATACAGAGCTTAACGATGTGGAAAAGATATTAGCAAACGTCACCGTAATGGCATCGGGAGGCGCGGGGCATATCTATTCAAGTACAACTAACCCGGTCATTGCCACTGGGGATGGAATGGCTATGGTATACAGAGCCAAGGGCAAGGTGAGGAATATGGAGTTTATACAATTCCACCCTACAGCTTTATATAATCCAGGCGAGTATCCTGCTTTTCTGATCTCAGAAGCAGTACGGGGCTTTGGTGGTGTCTTGCGGCGTAAGAATGGTGAAGAGTTTATGTACGAGTATGATTCCAGGGGTTCGCTTGCACCCCGCGATATCGTAGCACGGGCTATCGACGCTGAAATGAAGAAATCCGGGGAAGATTTTGTATACCTGGATATCAGGCACAGGAGTCAGGCCGATATTCTTTCCCATTTCCCTAATATCTATGCGAAGTGCCTTTCTATTGGCATAGATATGACTAAGGACCTCATCCCGGTAACGCCGGCCGCCCATTATATGTGCGGAGGTATTTTGGTCGATGAGTATGGGAGGTCGAGTATTAACAATCTTTATGCATGCGGGGAGTGTTCTTCGACCGGGCTTCACGGTGCCAACCGGTTGGCGTCCAATTCCTTACTTGAAGCGCCTGTGTTTGCGCACAGGATTTACGAGCATGCGGTGGCCAACTATAAGAACAACCATATTCCAGATCATATTCCAGAGTGGAACGATCAGGGCGTAGTGCAGTCAAATGAAGATATTCTTGTTACCCATAATCTTCGTGAAACCCAGAAGCTTATGAGCGATTATGTAGGTATAGTGCGGTCAGATTTCCGTCTCGACAGGGCGCTCCGGCGACTTTATCTGCTGCATCAGGAAACAGAGGATTTTTACAAGGCCAACAAAGTTTCTGTCAAGCTCTGTGAACTACGAAATGTTATCCAGGTTGCTTATATGGTCATTAAAGCCGCCATGTCCCGTAAGGAGAGCAGAGGGCTTCATTACACCACAGATTATCCTCAACACTCCGGCCAGCTTACCGATACGATTTTTTGATTATGACAATATTACCAGTTAAAGGGATCGCTCCTAAATGGGGTTCCGATTGTTTCATTGCCCCGAATGCTACTATAGTAGGAGAGGTTGTCATGGGAAATAATTGTTCTGTTTGGTTCAATGCGGTGATCAGGGGCGATGTAAACAGTATTACCATCGGCAACGAAACCAATATACAGGATGGCGCCGTGATACACGCTACCTACCTTAAAGCCGCTACAAGCATTGGAAATCGCGTGTCTGTCGGACATAACGCCATCGTCCATGGCTGCACCTTGCACGACAATATCCTGATAGGTATGGGCGCAATAGTGATGGATCATGCTGTGGTCGAACCATACACGATTATCGCAGCTGGGAGCGTAGTACTGGAAGGGACGCACTGCGAAGGAGGATACATTTATGCAGGGACCCCTGCAAAAAAAATAAAGCCCATTACCGAAGAGCAAAGGGCTTTATTGAATAGATTGCCGGACAACTATATCATGTACTCCAGTTGGTTTAGTTAATTATTCCTTAGGAATCGTTATCACTTCATTTCTTTCCCATAAAGGTCTGATGGAAAGTTCCTTAGGTTCATTCCATATTTTTTCCGGCTGACGCCTCTGCGGCACGTTCCCGGTATCCCATACACCATTTTTGTTGGTGTCATATACAATACGGATAAAGTATTTTCCACCCTTATAATTGGCATAACTCACCGAGGTGTCTTGCCTTACAACGAGAGAATTGATCACTCTTTTTTGCTCATCTACGATCTCCAGAATATATTGTTTGTCGGGCTCTGGTGTTTTGATCTGGACTTTTAAAGTCCCGTATTCATCCTTGCTGATCAACCGGAAACTCTTGTCAAATATCTTATTGTTGGTATTAAACAATCCTGTAAAAGCGCTGTCGGCGAAATTCAAGTCATATTGCCGCTTTTGCTTCCAGGGATATATAACATAATACGACAGGAAGTCGGCAGAATCTTTTTGTATGCTCAATCCCGATACTTCTGAGGAATCTTCCAAAAGGGTGATCTTTGAGACATCAGCCTTTTCAATAGGAAGATTAAAAGACAGTTTCAAGCGCTTATTGGGATTAAGCAAGCCGCCTTCCAGGTTGTCTGTTGTTACCAGTGTCCTGGTATACTTCTCGTTTTTACCTTTATTGAAAGTGGTTGTTTGCAGTAGCTTTCCCTGATCCTTAATGCTTATTTTTGTGGAATCAAAACTCATGTCCGTCAGCCAGATTTTTAAGGAATCTTTAGCATTATTGAAGCGTATTTTTTTGCTGACATCGAGCGCCGGGGGATCCAGCACAACGATTTCCGGTTGTTTCAATTTCTGATTGAAAATCATGGATATGCTGCCATCGTTATGTATGCGCTTGTCGACGATGCGAAATTGCGTAGCGTCCTCCCTGAACAGATTAAGATTTATATCCGTCAGGTTACCCTCTAATTTGATCGAGTCCTTAAGAAACGCGATATCATCAACATTCTCCTGATAGATTTTGTCGCCGTTTTTCTCCTTAAGGGCATAGATCCGGTACGTATCTTCCCTTAAATTGTTCAGGCTGTAGTTTCCGCTGCTGTCCGTATACGTATAAATGGAGGGCCGCCGCTTCCCAAGTAAGGTATCGCGGTTTATCGGCAGCAGGAATACCAGCGCATCTAGTTCGGGCAAGCCAGTCTGCGTACTGCTCACCTTTCCTTTAATGCTTAAAGAATCAAGTTTATCGCCCGTGGCAAAGACGTAGGTAAGATTTTTTGCAGCGTTGCCTTCGTTCACGTCAGCGATGGCCTGACCGAAATTGAGTGTGTAGGTTGTATTTGCTTCGAGCGCTGAGTCAGCAAATACCACATGCAAAGATTTTTGTTTTCTTTTCAGGGTAGGCGCGACGTTCATTTCCGGCGATACTGAGAATTCCTTGAACTCATTCTGAATCTTAAAGTATTCATCAAATTCAATGATGACTTCCTTCGATTTGAAATTTACGGTCTTATCTTCGGGCAGCATCCGTACAACTTTAGGCGGCGTCTCATCTCTGGGGCCACCTTGGGGCTGCTGAATACTCGCGCAACTGTACATCAGTCCAACGCCCATGCACGTGATCATGGTTTTAAACAGAATCTCTGAATTTCGCATTTTAAGGCCTTATAATCAATTATATCTTCTTTATGATAAATATGTCTCCGATTTCTAAATAATGTCTTAAATCGCTTAAAAATCGTTCATTTAAAATTAGCGCTGTTTGTATCATATCTAGTTGATAATCAATGCGATATGTTCTATTTTGTGATATGCACCATCAAAACAGATATATCTGAGGGCGAAACGCCTGAAATTCTTGAAGCCTGGCCCAAAGTACGGGGCTTAATCTTCAAAAGTTTTTCCCTGGCTTCTTTTGACAGCGATACGAGCTTTGTATAGTCAAAGTCGGGGTTAATGTCTTTATCTTCCATCTTCTGCATTTTATCGACTATTTCCTGCTCCTTCTGAAAGTAGCTTTCATATTTGATCTTGATCTCAGCCTGCTGAATGGTCTCTTCAGAATACTTTGATAAA
Source organism: Pedobacter deserti (assembly GCF_024436415.1). GTDB lineage: Bacteria > Bacteroidota > Bacteroidia > Sphingobacteriales > Sphingobacteriaceae > Pedobacter > Pedobacter faecalis. The sequence continues at coordinate 617,027 of NZ_JAFMZQ010000001.1, forward strand.
TACTCGTCTAACCCGGGATGTGCTTTCCTCAGTGCGTTAATGTCAAGTTGTGGCCGGGTTAGTAAGTTAAAGAGCTTAACGTTCTGTGTCAGGGGACTGGTATTCATCTGCTCCAGCAAAGCGTTTATGTCATTGCGCGCTACCGACTGCGCTTTAGTGAATGCGACGATGTCATCGGAGTCAGAAATCTTGGCATTCACGCGATCCATGCGCTCATCATCAATTAGCCCCAGCTTATAGCCTATTGGCGACAAGCGAATATCAGCATTGTCCTGGCGTAAAAGCAAGCGGTGTTCTGCCCGTGACGTAAACATGCGGTAAGGTTCCTCCGTGCCTTTGGTAACCAGGTCGTCGATGAGTACACCTATGTAAGATTCAGAGCGCTTCATAATCAATTCATGCGCATCGTTAATTTTCAGATGTGCGTTTATTCCTGCAATGAAACCCTGGCTCGCTGCTTCTTCATAACCGGTGGTACCGTTAATCTGTCCTGCGAAAAACAGATTGCTGATCAATTTAGTCTCCAGTGTTAAATCCAATTGGGTAGGAGGGAAGTAGTCGTACTCAATCGCATAGCCTGGCCTAAACATCTTTGCATTTTCAAAACCCGGTATCTGGGTGAGCGCTTTGTACTGCACATCTTCAGGTAAGGATGTAGAAAAACCGTTGACATAAATTTCGCAGGTATTCCAGCCTTCCGGCTCAACGAAAATCTGGTGCCTGTCGCGCTCTGCAAAGCGGTTTATTTTATCTTCTATGGACGGGCAATAACGGGGACCTAATCCTTTAATCCGTCCGGTAAACATTGGGGATTTTTCAAAACCTTCTTTGAGTGTTTCGTGAACCCGGCTGTTTGTATAGGTGATCCAGCAACAGCGTTGCTCGGTCGATCGCGGTATATCGAGATATGAGAATTTTCCAGGATTTTCATCTCCCCACTGCTCCTCCATCACGGTGTAGTTTAGCGAGCGACCATCGATTCTTGGAGGTGTACCGGTCTTCATCCGGCCTGCTTCAAAGCCGAGCTCGGTGAGCTGTTCAGTAAGCCCGGTTGCGGCTTTCTCACCTGTTCTTCCTCCGCCAAATTTCTTCTCTCCGATGTGAATCTTTCCATTCAAAAATGTACCGTTTGTAAGCACCACGGCCTTTCCGTATATCTCACTTCCGATGGAAGTTTTTACGCCTATAACAGTATTGTTTTTAACGATTAGAGAGGATACCATATCCTGCCAGAAGTCGACATTTGGCGTCCGTTCCAGTGCAAGCCGCCACTCTTCAGCAAAGCGCTTACGGTCGTTCTGGCTCCTTGGACTCCACATTGCCGGACCTTTAGAAAGGTTGAGCATGCGAAACTGGAGCGTCGTTTTGTCGCTAATGATGCCAGAATAGCCTCCCATAGCATCAATCTCCCGCACAATCTGACCTTTGGCTACGCCTCCCATAGCAGGGTTGCAGCTCATTTGAGCAATGGTTTCCATATTCATGGTAATGAGAAGCACAGACGAGCCCAAGTTTGCCGCTGCTGCCGCAGCTTCACAACCGGCGTGTCCGGCACCTACCACAATCACATCGTATTCTTTAAACATCCTTGTTTTATTATAAGTTCCACGTGGAACAGTGCTTTTTGTTTCACGTGGAACAACACAAAATTACATTAAATATCGGATAGTTCTATCCATCGTTCGGTAAGCGTGTCGAGCTCCTTTTTCAGGCGTTCGATGTCTTCCGATTTCTCTTTCAAGGCCATGTAATCGGCTGCATCGATCTGCGCTAAAAGCTGGGTAAGAGATGCAATCTGTGCTTCCCTGTCGGCTATACTTTTCTCTATATCGTTGAGCTCTTTTTCCTCTTTATAGGAGCGCTTCTTTTGTGGTGTCTGCGTTTCTTCCTTTACTTCAGCTTTTTTTACCAGTTCAGGTTTAGCTGTCGCCGCTTCCAAACTGTTGCGGTAATCAGAGTAATTTCCATTGTACAATTTTACCTCCGCATTGCCTTCCAGGATAAACAGCTGATCGCTCATTTTATCCAGAAGATATCGGTCGTGCGACACCAGAATTAATACCCCTTGGAATGCTTCCAGGAATTCCTCCAGCACGTTCAGTGTATCAATGTCAAGATCGTTTGTCGGCTCATCCAGGATCAGGAAATTCGGATTTTGCATTAAGACCCGCATCAGGTGTAAGCGCTTTTTTTCACCGCCACTCAGTTTCTCAACCATCCCATGCTGCTTCTTCGGGGGGAAGAGAAATAAGGTAAGCAGCTGCGATGCGGAGATCTGCTGGCCGTTCGCCATCTGTATATATTCTGCTTCCGACTTCACAACATCAATCACCCGGTCCTTATCATTAAAGCTCAGTCCGCCTTGTTTGTAATAACCATAAACCGTAGTCTCGCCGACGCTAACCGTTCCCTGCTGCGGCTTCAGATCACCTGTAATGATATTAAGTAAGGTACTCTTGCCAGTCCCGTTTTTTCCGGCCAAACCAATCCGGTCGCCCTTCTTAAAGACATAAGAGAAGTCACGGAATATTTCCTTTCCTTCAAAGGCAATACCTACATGATCCAGCTCCAAAATCTTACCGCCCTGTCTGGCCATCTTGATATTAAGCGTAATACTTTGATTATCAGATCTTTGTTTAGTTTTAGATTCCAAATCGTAGAAAGCATCTATTCTCGCCTGAGATTTCGTGGCCCTTGCCTGAGGCATACGGCGCATCCATTCCAATTCCTTTTTCAGGAGGTTCTTATTCTTCTGGAAAGTCGCCTCATCGGCAGCTTCACGCTCCGATTTTTTCTCTAAGAAATAAGCGTACTTCCCATTGTAGATATACATCTTTCCACGGTCCAGCTCCACGATGGTGTTGCATACATTATCCAGAAAATACCTGTCGTGTGTCACAAGCAATACCGTCTTGTTTCCGGAGGTCAGCAATTTTTCCAGCCATTCAATCGTGTCTATATCCAGGTGGTTGGTCGGTTCGTCCAACACATAGATATCCGGATCTTCGATAAGCAGCTTAGACAAAGCCAGCCTCTTTTTCTGTCCGCCCGAAAGCGTAGAAATCTTCTGCTGAAGCTGCGTAATGCCCATACGGCTCAGGATCGTTTTGATCTCATGCTCGTATTCCCAGGCGTTATGCTCACTCAATTCTCCGTACAGGCGGTTCAGTTCATTTTCATCGGGATGCTCCTGTTCAATCAGTTCCTCATATTCCCGGATCAACTGTTGCTGTTTGTTTTCCTGGGAAAATATAAAATCACTGATCGAATAACCGTCAGGGAAGGAGGGCTCCTGATCAAGGAATCCAATACGCACGCTTTTATTTTTAACGATCTTGCCCTCCAGGGGAAGAAAGCGTTCGGCAAGCAGTTTCAGCAAAGTACTTTTACCGGCACCGTTTATTCCGACCAGCGCAACGCGCTGTCCGGTTTGAATGCCCAGGGTCAGATTCTTAAAAAGCCATTCCTCATGATAAGCATGGCCAAGGTTTTCAGCTGCAATTAGTGTACTCAAAGTGTATGATTAACGTATGTAATAGTCAGAAAATTACTGCAAAAGTACGGATTATAAATCGCGCTTAACGCAGGAGGGTTAATATAGCCAGGTAATGATCCTCTCTGTCTGTCATCCTGGCTTTATCCGTCTTGCTTTTATCTTTATAGCCCAGCAGATGCAAGGTGCCATGCACCATCACCCGGCAAAGCTCCTTTAAAAAAGGCTCTTTGTACGTCGATGCATTTTCCCTGATCCGGTCAACGCTAATAAAAATATCGCCTTGAATCGTTTTCGGCTCCTCAGACGAATCAAAAGTCACCACATCGGTAAACGTGTCGTGCTGAAGAAAACGCTTGTTTATATCGAGTAAATAGGCGTCGCTGCAAAATATGAAGTTCAATTCACTTAACATATAACCCTCTGCCTGTATCACATCAAGCAGCCAGGAACGGATAACGGTCTTATTTTTAAGCGTAAAATTCAGGTCCTCCGAAAAAAAGAAAATAGCGGGCTTAGGCATTTTAATCATTTAAGGCCTCAAATTTAGCATTTTATAATACTCCGCTAAGCTGTTTTTATAGTAGTGGTTCAATTCCGCCGGCATAATATCCAGCCATTGCGTCCCTGGTCGCCGCTCCTGTTCCATTTTCTCAAGCGTGCGGAGGTAGTGCGGGGGGAAATCCCTACCAGCCTTGCTCTGCCTGCTGCTGTCCTCTTCCTGTTCCTTTTCCGCCTTCTCCAGGTCCAGCATTTTCACCAGCAGATCACGCTGCCTGTTCATGGCTTCAAGCTCCAGGCGTTTATTCACCAGATCACTTTCCGTCTTCTTCATTTCTTCGATCAGCTTGTCCATATTGCCGCCGGCGCCTTTGGCCTTGCCCTCGTTGTTCAGCTTTTGCAAACCCTCCCTGATCATCTGCTGCTGCTGTGCCATCCGACCAAACTCCTCACTCATCTGTCCCTTAGGTACCGATCCCTTTCCGCCGCCTTTCTGCAACTGTTCCCGGGCCTTTTGCATGTTCTCGTTCAACTGCTGCTGCATTTGTCTGAGTTGCTGCATGCTGTTTTTCTGGCCGCGACCGCTTTTAGCGTTGCTTTTCGACTGCTGCAACTGCTCCAGGGCCTCGTTCAGCATAAGCGTCAGATTGTTGATCGCCGTCATGGCTTGCTGCTGATGCCTGCCCGCGTTAAAAAGATTACGGTCCGAGAGATACTCCAGACTCTTGTCTACGTTCTGATTTACCTTATGCATCTCCTCATTCACGGCATGTTCAATCTGCGGAACCCGCTTACTCAGCGAAAAAAGACTGTCGCCCACCGTCTTCATGTAGTCCTTAAGCACGCGTTGCTTTTGCGCCGCGGCACGCAGTCTCGGATCCGAAACATTCATTTCCTTAAGGTCGAGCATCAATTTCTCCTGTTCAAATGAAGTCTTCAGCAGGTTTTCCAGAAGCTGCCTCAGGTCGCGTGCATTCACAGATTCCGCTTCCTTTTCCGACTTCGCCTTTTCTTCTTCCATCTGCTTCGCCATTTCGTTCATCTCTTCGGCCGCTTTGCGCTGATTTTCGGCTGCTTCGCTGCGCGCTTTGCGGTCAAGCTGTCTATTCGCTTCCTCCTGCTTTTTCTGTACCGACTCCATTTTCTCCTCGGGAGCATTAAAAGAATTGGGCCTTTCCAGCATCTCATTCTTTTTTTCCAGTTCGGCAAGGTCCTTTTTAACCTTGTCGACCGCCTCATTAAGCTGTTGTTGTTTTTTCTTCAACGCGGCAGGATCAGATGCATTTTTACGCGTCTCTTCAGCAAGAGACTGCTGTTCCTTACCCAGTTCGCGAAGCTGGTCGATTGCCCCTTCCAGTTGCTGCTCAAATTCCAGCTGTTTATACAACTCGAGAATGCGGTCGAGTTCATTACGGAGTGATTTGTTGTCCATCTGCATGTCCGACAGATCGCGCCGGGTTTGATCCTTGCTGCGCTGGTCCATCATGTCCTGCAACTTTTGCAGCAGCGATTTCGTTTTATCATCAAGCACCTGGTTAAACAGCTCATCGATCTGCTTTTGCTTTTCAAGCATCTCCTCTTTAAGCGCCTGGTTTTCTATCTTCTGCAAGGTGTTTTGCTCATTCTCAAGCTTCATCTGTTCTATACTGCGTTCCAGTTCCTTCCGCTTGTTCAGCAAGGCCTCAATCTGTTTACGCTCTTCATAACCCAGCTGCTTCTTATCCAGGAGCTCGCCCGCAAGCTTCTTGCTTTCCTTTTCAAGTTCGCCCGCAAGCTTAATGGCGCGTTCCATCTGTCCTTTCAAGGCCGAGCTGCCAGCTTCTATCCGGGCCGAAACCTCCGCCGCCGTAGGGTTCTCGAAAGTGCGTACATCCGTACGGGATTTCTTTCCGCCGTTCACGCCATCGTTATCCGTCACCTCAAAAAGATAAGACACCCGTTCCCCGGGCTTCAGCGCCAGATCATTGATGTTCCACAGCCAGGTGAAACTTTGTCCCGCCTGCCCCGGCTTCAAAGGCAGTCTTTTGCTGATCAGCCGCTTTTCGGCACCAGCGCCCCGTATTTCCGCTTTGAAGTGAAGAGCCGTTAAGCCATAATCGTCGCTTACGCTGCCCACAAAGTACATGGCCTTCTGCGTAATCGAATCCAGTGTGCCTGACACGCTGATCGCCGGATACTGGTCTTTCATCACCAGGATCTGGTTCGACAACGAATCACGTGAAACAGTAGCCCTGTTCTTTGGAAAGATCCGGTACCGCGTGGTCTCACTCAGCGTTGCGCTGTAGCTGAACCCATCTTCCTGCGGACGCAGGCGATAAACCTTATTGCCCAGCGAGAACTCCAGTTCTTCCGCATGCACGGTCTGCATGTTCCACGTAACCTTAGTGCCCTCCGGCACCGTCAAGTCGCCAGCATTATTTATCCTTTCCGTCTTCCTGTTCAGATAGGCCGGGAAATGCAACGCTGCGCTAACCCCCGTAAGCGCCGCACGCGGCCTAACCTCAATCAGGTAGCCCGCAGAACTGAAACCACCCGCTGAAAAGAAAATCTGTTTGCTCTGCTGAATGTTCGGAAAGACGTGCGTAAAAGTCGTCTTGTCCGCCTTTATCAGTTTATACGTGTTTTTGCCATCTACGATATACACATCCTGGGGCAGCGTCTCGCCGGTCAGCCTTAGCGTTATCGTCACATCGTCGCCCTGGGTGTATTGGAGCGACCTGTTCATCACCACGAAATTAAACGGGGCTTTAGGCAGGATTTCACGGTTATACTGTATGAAGCCCGAGGTACCCTCTTTCAGTATGGCTGGAGAAACAGCGCCAATGAGTACGATCACGGCCAGTGGCAGCAGACAATATTTCAAATATTTCCTGTTGTCTTTAAACCGGATCGCACTGGAGAACGGCACCGGACGAAGTTCCATGATCTTCTGGTCGATACCCGCCAGAATTAAGGCATTCTGTGCCGGATTGGCATCTGCAAGCGCTTTCAACTGAAGCGTATTCAGTAACTTATCCCGCACATGAAAGAAATGATCGCCAATAAGCACGGCGGCTTCCTCCATACTCAGGTTGTCGCCCAACCTGAAATAATGAAGCGCAGGTTTGCCGATCCAGAACGCGATGGCTGTAAGGGAAACGCCCAGATAAGCAAAGAACAATACCGTTTTGACCAGAACCGTCGGATATGTAAAATAGATGAAGAGGAACAGGCATAAATACCCGCTCAGCATGAGTGCCGCGGTATAAATGCTTCCGCGCAACAGTTTATTCAGGTAAAACTTTTGAATAAACTCATTGATTTTAGATACCAGAAGATCGTAATTGCTCTTCATTAAGTTTGCACAATGTAAATAAAGATAAAAATAAACAGATCAAAACATTCGCTTAATAATAAACGGATAATTTTGATTAAATTATCACATATGAAAGCAACCATTATAGCCGTTACACTTGCAGCGCTCAGCATGCAGATCAATCCAGGTACGCCAGCAGGCCGGTCATCGGGCAAGGGATCCTGGAATAAGAACCCCGTCATCGCCCATCGCGGCGCATGGAAACAGAAAAACCTCCCTCAAAATTCCATCGCCTCCCTGCAGGAAGCCGTCAGGCTCGGTTGCCACGGGGCCGAATTCGATGTGCATATGACGTCCGACAGTGTACTGGTGGTAAACCATGATGATGTTTTCTACGGACTGTCCATCCCTCGTTCCACGTATAAAGACCTGCTTACCAAAAAGCATCCGAATGGCGAGAACATCCCCACGCTGGAAGAGTACCTTAAAGCAGGGAAAAAACAGAAGAAAACCAAGCTCATCCTGGAGCTTAAACCATCCAATATCAGCACAGAGCGCGATCTGCGCATGACGGATAAAGCTGTGGCCATGGTAGGCAAATTAAAAGCTACAGCCTGGGTCGACTATATCAGTTTCAGTTATGACATCCTTAAGCATATTCGTCAGATACAGCCAAAAGCCAATGTAGCTTACCTGAAAGGTGATGTTTCCCTGGAGCAGCTCAAGGCCGATGGTTTTTACGGTGCCGACTACCACATGAATGTGTATAAGAAAGGGGAGTGGTTTGCCAAAGCCAAAGAACTGGGGCTAACCATCAACTCATGGACCGTCAACGAAGAGGCCGACATGAACTGGCTGCTCGATAATAAGGTTGAGTTCATCACTACCGATCAGCCGGAGCGCTTGCTCAATATTCTTGCGTCAAGAGATAGGAAATAATCCGCCCCCTAAAACAAAAAAGCATCGCAGTAACACTGCGATGCTGTACAATTTATGTCTTGAATAATCTAGATTACTTTAACATTAACCGCGTTCAAGCCTTTTTTACCGCTCTCTACTTCGTATTCAACTTTGTCGTTTTCACGAATTTCGTCGATAAGGCCTGTTGAATGTACAAAGATATCGCTATCGCCATTTGATGGGATAATAAAACCGAAACCTTTAGTTACATTAAAAAATTTTACTGTTCCTTCTTGCATTGTATTGTTTTTATAATTAAGTCTGCAATGTACATAATATTTTTTTAAAAATGCAAGCCCCTCATTTTTTGGTGGTTTTGCCCACGGCCACAATCTTCACCTCGCTCGGGTGAGGGATGCCCAGCGAAGTTCCCGGGCTTATTTTCAGCAGGTTATAAAAGTACACATCGATGATTGCCTGTATGGTTTTTCGCCTGCTGGCCATCTGTTCCGGGATCACATTGTCAATTTTCCCGAGGTGGATTTTTCCGTTCTCATCCACCACTACGGAAAACTCATAACCGAAGTCTTTGTACGCTTTGGAGATTTCAATCCGGTACCTCGGAAACATATAATCGTAGGCCGTTAAACCCATCACCGGATCGGTATTGTCTTTCTTTTCCACCTTGATCATATCGCTTACAGGCGTAAAAGCGACCGGACTCCTTGCCGCAAAGGCACTGTCGGCATTGCCGGGATTTCTCTGCGCTTTGGCTGTAAGCTCACGAATATAAGCCGAGTCTTTCGGAAGAGGCTTTCTTAGCTCTTCCAGCGTTGTCTTCAGCTTCTTGGTGATATATGCATCCGTATAGAAGGTCATGTGCACGTCCGACTCAATGCCCTTGGAGATTTCCTTGCGCTTCAGGTGAAGGCGCTGAAACACCAGGCTGTCTTTAGACACATGCATGATCCTGAAATAGTTTTTCGCAAAATTATAGACCTGTCCGTGATCGTAGGTGATGTAAAAGGGGAACATCTTGTCTTCATCCGGACTGTACACTTCCACGGTATCATTGGATCGGAAGCGGATCTCCCAGGACGGTTCCTGCTGAAAGCCTGACTCGTTGAATATCAAACCCGAAGCAAACTTACGCTTAGCCTCGTAGAAAGTAATGTCCTTAATCGTATTGAAATCGTATCGCCCGTCGGGCATTGTGGTATTGCCGGGATCATTTTTATCGCCCTCCCGGTTGCCGCATCCTGATAACACCAGGAAGGACCCCGAAAGCAGGGCAAGGAAAAGTCTGTTAATCATCTTAAGTCGCGCAGAATATGTAAGTACACATAAAACGCTAAAATTAGAGATTTATATTCTTTTCTTCAACTTTATCCGCTTCACCAGCAGTTCACCGCCACGGTTTACAGAAAAATAGAGTATGGTACCGTCGCCCGACCGCAGCAGCATGTTGAGCGCACTCAGGTTCAGGGATTTTGAGCGGTTAAAGTTTACCGTGATCAGTTCATCGCCGGGCTTTAGTTCTGCCTCCTCTGCAGGCGATCCGGGTTCTATGCGGCCGATAAAGAAGCGGGAGCCTGAAGCGTCGGCAAACAGTTCCATGCCCGACATATCGTGCTCAAAGGGCTTGCGGTAGGTACTATTGGGCCGTAAATACATGGCATTGCCGGCATAGTCTATCACCATGTTAAACCTGCTCAGGATATCGGCACCCAGGTTGCCATGACGGGTTTCCAGGAAACGAAGTCCCGCCTGGCGGTCATATTCAGGAAAGGAAGTCAGCACCCCGGTAAACACAAATCCACCCATCCTCATCTCTGGCATCCGCGCGATACGCCCGCTTATTGGTCCGCCCAAACCCACACCCAGATTGGCGGCGATCGACTGGTCCGGTACAGGGAAGGGGAGGTTGTCCAGACTTTCCAGTGATAGCGCGTGACTGGCGCCATTGTCGAGCACAACCCTGGCGGCAATCTTGCCCCGGCCCGGCACCATCAGTTCAACCACAGTATGCGGTTTATTGCCAATCAGTTCAATGTCAATCTTTTCGCCCCTGCGCTGCGGCGTATCCTTGCCAGAGCCGAAGCGCAGTTTACGCGCAGAATAATTCACATCGACCACAAAGCTGCTGAAGAAATCGTACCCCAGGAGTCCGGAAATCTTCATGCCTACGTAGGCCGATAGCCCGAAAGCGTCATCTTCCAGTATTGCTGCAGGGATGCTGGAGGCCACAGCCCTGCCCAGCCGGACCTTCATGTGGTCGCAGGCCAGTGCGTTGAGCACAACATTTCCACCCATACCCGCAATGGTAATGGGGCGCAGTTTATGCTGGTCGACCATACTCGCAATAGCCGAATCGGTAACGATCATAGGCCCGACCCCAGTGTCCAGGATGAAATTATACGGGCCTTTGTCGTTCACATACATCTTCACGATCACCAGGTTGCGCACATGGTCGAACGCCACACGCTGCTGTTTGCGCTTGCCGTCCAGCCGGAAGGTCTGCGACATGACAGGCCATGCCTGCAGCAGCAGTATGGCCAGCAACAGCAATTTGGGGGTCAACCAGCGTTTCATCAAACTAATTTAATAAATTAGCCTGTACAGCATGTTTAAAATTAAGCTAAAGTACCGGTACCGCATTTCCGCAGCAGCCTTCGCCTTACTGGCGATGCCCGGCTGTTCTGTGCAGAACCGCGGACAAAAGGAGATCAGCCGCAGACTGGAGCGCTTTGAAGAGCTTACCGGTCACCACGCCGGCTTTGCCCTGTACGACAGCGGTAAGCAGAAGATGGTTGCGGCACATCAGGCCGATAAATACTTTACGCCGGCCTCTAACATGAAACTGCTGACCATGTATGCCGCACTCAAGCTGCTGCCCGATTCCCTGCCGGCGCTCCGCTACCAGGAACGCGGCGATTCGCTGATTTTCTGGGGTACTGGCGACCCCTCTTTTTTGCATAACAGGTTGGAGGGCACCAAGGCGGCCAGTTTCCTGGTAAATAGTGGCCGGCAACTGTTCTTTGTCCCAGGCCGGTATACCGGCGCCTTTTATGGCCGCGGCTGGCAATGGGACGATTATAATGACGATTACCAGGCGGAGATCAATGAATTTCCGGTGATGGGCAATGTGCTGAGCATAAGCGAACGCGAGGGAAAACTCCAAACTTTGCCGCGACTGTTCCAAGCCTATCTTGCCGCCGATTCTTCCGACCGCGATACATCCTTCCATATCACCAGGGCATTTACACAGAACAGCTTTACTTACCCGCCCCTCAGCATTCCGCCGAACTACACGCAGCAACTGCCCTATAAGCTTAGTCATACGCTTACACTTGCCCTCCTTAGCGATACACTGAAAAAGCGGGTAGCCACCCTAAGCCGTACACTTCCGTCAGATGCCAAAACCCTTTATAGTACACCCACCAAACTGGCCATTAAGGAAATGATGCTGCCGTCCGACAACTTCATTGCCGAGCAGTTGCTGCTGGTGTGTGCGGATCGATTGGGTGATACTTTATCCGGCGAAAAAACCATCAAAACCGTGCTTTCAAGGTATTTGTCGGACTTGCCCGATAAGCCGGTGTGGGTAGATGGATCGGGACTAACGCGGTACAACCTCATCACACCTCGCTCGCTTATCGAGGTGCTCAAACGCATACGTTTGGAATTTAAAGAAGATAAGGCCCTTTACGACCTGCTTCCCGCCGGGGGCAACCGCGGTACATTGAAAGCCGCCTATCCGGCTACCGATAAGCCCTTTGTATTTGGCAAAACAGGAAGCTTCTCGAACAACTATAACCAGGCGGGCTATATCGTCACAAAAAAAGGCAATACCTACCTGTTTGCCTTTATGAACAACAATTTCGTGAAGCCTACCGCCCAGATCAGGGCCGCCGTAGCCGATGTCGTGACCTACGTATACGAAAACATGTAACTATTGATTCGATACCACGAGCAGTTCAATGTCCTTATACGGAATATTGAACATGCCTGCCAGATCCTTATTGGTCAGATGCCCCTGATAAATATACAGCGCCTCCCTGATGCCCGGCTTGGTCCATACCACGTTCATCAAGCCGCCCATATCACCAATATCCACCAAAATAGGGCTAAAGATGTTTGTTAAGGCATAAGAAGCCGTTCTGGGAACCCTCGAAGCAATGTTCGGCACACAGTAATGGATCACATCATATTTCCGGAACACCGGATCTTTGTGGTTGGTTACCTCCGAGGTCTCGAAACAACCGCCCTGGTCTATACTCACGTCGATCACCACCGAATTAGGCTTCATGCGGCTCACGGTTTCTTCCGTTACAATACAAGGACTGCGGCCATTGGTAGCCCGTATCGCGCCGATGACCACATCGCAAGTCGTAATCGCCTTTTCAAGGACAATCGGCTGCATCACGGAAGTAAACACCCGGCTTCCCAGGTTATTCTGCAGCCTTCTGAGCCGGTATATGGAGCTGTCGAACACCTTAACCTCGGCACCCAGCGAAAGCGCCGTACGTGCGGCATATTCGCCCACCGTGCCTGCGCCCAGGATCACAATTTCCGTAGGCGGAACGCCCGTGAAACCCCCAAGCATCAAGCCCTTGCCGCCGGTTACGCTACTCAGGTATTCGGCTGCGATCAGGATAGAGGTGGCCCCGACAATTTCGCTCATGGCCCTCACTACGCTCAGCACATTCCCTTCATCGCGCAGATGCTCAAAGCATAAAGCATTGATCTTCTTCGCCAGCATGGCCTTCAGGTAACTTTCATTGATGCCGCCCATCTGCATGGCCGAGATCAGCGTTTGCCCCTTGTGCATCAGTTCAATCTCCTCCAGTGTCGGCGGAGCGATCTTAACCAGCACATCGGCAGCAAAAACATCCTTCTTATCGAAGGAAATCTGCGCGCCCTGCTCGCTGTAATCCTTGTCGGAAAAGTTAGCGCCCTGTCCCGCACCCGACTCAATGAGTACTTTATGCCCGTTGTTTACGAGCAGGGCTACCGACAAAGGTGTGAGCGGAACCCTGTTTTCCTGAAAAGAGATCTCCTTAGGGATACCGATAAAAAGACTGTTACTTTTCGGAGCTATTTCTGACATTGCCTCTTTAGGCTGCAACAAACCTTTTTGTGCAATAGCGGCCATTCCTTCGCGTAATCCTGTTGCCATCTTACTATTTTAGTTGCTGAAATTAAGCATAATAGCTGAAAAAAAGGTACTTATACTGTTAAATTTTTGATAACCTTAGCAAGCGCGCTGTATCGCTCAACACAACAATGCTGATTTCCACATAATGTTCAGGCAAAAGCGACTCAATTTTCTCCGGCCACTCCACAAAACATACGTGTCCGGAGTAAAAGTACTCCTCATAGCCGATGTCGTACGCCTCCCGGATGTCCTTGATCCGGTAAAAATCAAAATGGTAGACCGGCTCGCCCTGCGCATCGTATTCGTTTACAATAGAAAAAGTAGGGCTCGAAACGACCTCGGTCACCCCCAGCTCCCGTGCCAGTTCCTTGATCAGCGTCGTTTTACCCCCGCCCATCTCTGCCCGCAGGATAAATATGCGTTCACCGGCGGCAAAATCCAGGATCTGCGCTGCGGCGGAAGATAATTCATCCAATCCGTTGACCTCAATTTCAAGCTTGTTCATAGCCTGCAAATCTAGCAAATAACGCGCTATCTATTGCAGGGTTACCGCGCCAAGGTACTGACTATTGCTTTGGTGCGTTTGATCGATCGTAACGAAAGCAAGATAAACATGAAACACCCTGCCCACATCGGTCGGACTCAGCTCAAAATCAAATGTGCCTTTGGCCCTCCATGCTGCGGCTGTGTCTATGTAAGCATGCCTGTTCTCGATATTGTACAGTAAAATCATGGCTTTCTCCATGGCTACCTGTTCGCCTCCGCTCCAGTTGACCGTAATCGTATTAGGTTTCGCGCAGTCTGCCCCGGCCTGATCGGCCTGACTCAAATGTCCGTAGCTAACCAATGCCTTGGCCGGATCAACCCATATCTCCGGGTATTCACCGCCTCTGGCAACTTTACTGTTGTACGATTTAGCGCCTAAAAAACCCTCGAATGTCTCGGCATAGTTTTTAAAGCCGATCCTGAGAAATGGCGTGATCGGCTGCAGCCAATGCTGGAGCACCTTAAACCAATCCCTGTTGGATTGCTCGGGATCTGAAACTTTCCTTTTTTTGTTTACCCTTGGTCGGGAGCGCATAACGCCTTGTCCCTTCAATTCATACCCCACTGCCGTGCCAATTGTGCCACTGAACGGGCCTAAAATTCCTTTTTTTATTCTTGCCATATCGTTGATACTTGGTTTATACTAAGTTAAGGAATAGTGGCATGAAAACAAAATTTTAATACATAGTTTATAAAGGATTAACCCGGACCTTACCCGAATTTGGCTATGTTTGATCCGGGCTATGCCCCTGTTAAGCCCCTGTTTTCCCCCTGTTATTTAGCTTTCATGCACAGACGAAGTGGCATCTTGCTGATTAACTAACAGGCTAAATCAGGGAAGGGCTACAATTGCTTTTCCGACCGTTCTTCCGCTTTCCACCTGCCGGTGAGCCTCGGCCATTTGCCCGAATGAGAAAGTTTGCGATACATGCGGCTTGATCACGCCTTTTTCAAGAAGATCAGCAATGTGTTTCATGTCTTCGCCGTTCGATTGCACCAGGAAGAAGTAGCCGTTCACACCTTTCGATTTTGCCTTGTCCGTCACCTGCTCATTAAGTCCGGATGGAATGCTGATCAGGGTGCCACCTTCTTTGGTTACTTCGAGCGAGTGATCGATGTTTTCGCCGCCAATGGTATCCAGTACAAAATCGTACTCACGCGGATGTGCACTCCAGTTGTAATCGGTATAATCAATATGCTCGTCGGCCCCAAGCGACAGCACAAAGTCTTTGTTTTTTGCGGAGGAAGTTCCGGTGACTAAAGCACCCAGATGTTTGGCAATCTGCACCGCGATATGACCGACGCCACCCGATGCCGCATGAATCAGCACTTTTTGCCCTTGCTGAACCTTGGCATTCTTAACCAGCGCCTGCCATGCTGTAAGCGCCACCAGCGTGGCAGCTGCGGCCTCTCCGTGCGAAACATTTGCCGGCTTCAGTGCCAGTTGAGCAGCAGGTGCAGCTACATACTCAGCATAAACCTTGCCGTGGCCGGGGAAGTCGACCATCCCAAACACCTCATCGCCAGCCTTAAACAAGTCGCTCAGACTTTCTTCCACCACGCCCGAAACGTCCCAGCCTATAACCAAGGGCTGCTCAGCTTTGATGCGCCCATAAACACCCTTGCCAGCACGCGTTTTCACGTCGACAGGGTTAATGCTGATCGCTTTTACCCTGATCAGGACCTCGCCCTGCACAATTGTGGGTACAGGAAGGTCGGTGTATTCCAGTTGCCCGGCCTCGCCAGGTTCTTTAAGTATAATGGCTTTCATCATTTGCGGAGTTGATTTGTACAAAAGTGGCGTTAATTTCAGTGTTTTAAATGGTTGTTTTTGTCAAAGTTTTCTAATTACATTAGTGGGACGAAAAACAAACGCTCAGGCTCTTATGAGAACATTACAAGTATTAACGCTGGTTCTGACAGTGCTGATTGGCACCAGCCTTTCCTCATGCAAGAAAGATAATCCGCAAAAATCCCAGCACAGGATCAAATCGATCACGACCGTTGAGGCTGAGGTATCCCGCAAAACGGAGTTTTATTTTGATGACAAAGGGCTGCTGAAACAAACAAGGCAGTATAAAAATGGTAGTATTGAAGTTTACACGGATTACGAGTATTCGGCCGGCAAGATAACCGCCGCCAAGACTTATGAGCAATTGACAGACGGCGCCGTAAGGTTATGTGCCCAGGCGAACTTCAGCCACGAGGGCGACAGGCTCTCCCGTGTGGAGATCTCGGACGTTCCAGCTGCGTTAAAGAAGTTTGCATACGTGTTTGATTATAGCTTAGGTGATACGCTGCGGGTGACACGAAGGGTTCACAGAAATGGTATACCTGACTACTGGACACACCCGGGAAGCGAAGAGGACGATTCAAGTGAATGGATGACCCTGCCTCCTCTGGCTGCTGATATTAAGCAAGACTGTATATTCGACGACAAGCAGAATCCGCTCCAAGGAATACCAGTCCTGTCTGTTACCTATAGTGTGGGCGTTTTCAAGCAGATTTCCTGTGATTTCGATTATAGAGCCTTCTTTCTCCCGAATAACTTGACGAGCCAGAAAATGGATTGGGGTGAATTAAGAACAAGTCAGTACAGTTACAATGCGGTAGGATTGCCGGTTAAGCGTGTGACGACTGGCAATGCGGCAACAGCGTCAAGACTCGAGGTGATGTTTGATTATGGGGAGTGAGCCATTGAAAACTTAATTATGAAAGTAATAGCTAATAATAGTGAGAATGACGCTGTCTTAGTGATCTCCACTGAAGAATACAATTCGCTTATTGAAACATCACATTTGATGTCCACTGAAGCCAATCGTAGACGTCTTGAACAGTCTATTGAGCGTCTAAATCAAGGGAGTGCGAAAATTATTTATTCCTGAAGATGAAACTCACGTGAAAGACTGAGCATGAATATCGTTTTTACTCCCGAAGCCTGGGAAGATTTTGAGTATTGGATGGAATGATGAAGATGCCGAGCACAGAATCAGAGCGTTACCAAGAGAAATTAAAAGAACCCCCCTTTCACGGTCAGGGATTCTTTAAACATGGGAAGTTCTTAGGATTTAAGCATTATAAAGGGCGCTGGTATATACGAAGTTAATTTTCTCATTGTGCCCATTTTATAGAAGCAACGACTGGCATTTTAGATCGTTGTTAATATAATCGTGTTTCGTCTATTTTGTTTGTTTCGTTTATTTCGTTTATTTTTGTGCATAAATCTTATTAATTATGGAACAAATACGGAGGCCTTCTAAGCTGGAACAGAAGATGGCTATTGAATCATATCCAACGCTGTCTTCCGTGCTATCACATATTAGCGGGGAGCAAACCGAGATTGAGATCGAGGAGACAAAGGAACGGATTAAAATCCCGTATAGAGCACTTGAGCTTTTGGGAGAAATTCTTAAGGCGATGAGTGAAGGTAAGCCGATTTCTATCGTTCCTCTGGCAACTGAAGTGACGACACAAAAAGCCGCTGAAATACTTGGGTGTTCGAGACCTTATCTTGTTAAGCTTCTTGAAGAAGGTAAAATTGATTTTGTCAAAGTTGGGAGACATCGCAGAATTATGCTTGAGGATGTGTTGGCATATAAGCAAAAGATGAAGAAAGATCAGAAGACTCATCTTATTGATATTATGGGCTTTGATGAAGAGATAGGCTTGTATGATTCATAGCGTCCGGTTTAAAGCCGTTCTGGATACTAACGTAATGTTCCCGGTAGTGATCAGAGATTTGCTGTTCTGGTTTGCACATTATGAACTTTATACCCCAAAATGGAGTGCGAATATTTTTAGTGAGTGGATGCATGTGATGATCAGAAAAGGAGTAGGTGAATCTGAAGCGGTGAAACGTGTGCAAAAGGCTAATGCGGCGTTTCCAGATGCGATGGTTTTAAACTACGACGGTCTAATAATAGACTTAAAGCTTCCGGACGAAGAGGATCGTCATGTGCTTGCTGCGGCAATTAAGACTAATGCGAATGTTATTGTCACGAACAACCTCAAAGATTTTCCCGATGATTATCTTACTACCTTTGGATTGAAGGCTAAGAGCGCTGATGATTTTCTGACAGATATCATCGACTTGAATCAAGAGCAAGCAATAGAAGCTTTTAAAGAGATGGTACTCAACCGGAGAAATCCTGCAATGGATGAATATCAGGTACTGGAAAGCCTACGAAGAAACGGATTAAAAAATACAGCAGATTATCTCCATGCGCTATTGTAACCGACACAGCGCAGTGAGGAATTGTCGGATTGGAAATCACAGAATGTGATAACCAATAGAGAGAAAATGGGCTTAAGGGAGCCACAATGCGTTTACTGAACAGAATGTGGTGATGCTGTTATGCGTGCATAATGCGAAACGGCATAGAGGTAACTATAGGATTTTACGTACTAAAAAATGTATTGAATATGATTAAGAAGTTTCTGTTTGTGGTATTAGTTATGTTGTTTAAAATTAATACTTTACTCGCGCAGACCAGAGCTATCCTTAATGTCTCTTCAAAAATCACAGAGAGACAATTGGAAAGAAAGCTAATTGAAAGAAGAAGCGGCATAGCTCTTTATGAGAATATTCGAAACAAGCTAATCGCTAAGGATAGCTTGAATTTTATTGGCCAATGCGATACCGTTTTTTTTATTGAGACATACGATTTAGAAACTGGTACATCCTATGGTAGGATTTGGAATAGCAGAAAGGCTATTTCATATGAATGTTTTAAGGATAGGCTCACTTTTAGTAACATATCTTTTTTTGACGCGGAGACATTAAAGTTGGTACAGGCCTGGGATACCAATACAATACGTAGATACGAGTCTGAAAATTCCGCAATGATATCACCACTAACAATTTTCGCCTCAAGAGCTATATTGAATAAAGGGGAGATTGATGTGGACTGTTTAAAATTTGACGAGTTTTATAGGCGTTGATATTACTATGAATGAGTATTTCAGCAACACTTGCAGGTGTCTCATCCTGCTATAGCTCGTCTACGGAATCCGACCAGTTGCCGACATACCCACTTTCAGAAAAAGTTGGGATTATTTTCGATAAATATTATGAACTTTGATAGAATATGAGAACACCGATATTCGGTTTTGTATTTTTGGTTCTTCAAGGTTGCTCGTCAGACTTTGGAGACTCCTTCACTAGCCAAGCGCTCACTTCGAGCAAGGGGGAGGTAATTTACGTTAATACCTTGAATTGGGGAGTAACAGATGACCACCAACTTTCCGCTGTTTCAACTGATCTAAATAAGCTTAGTGAGCGAACCGATACTGCTGGAACTATAGAAGGCCTGGAGCCATTTATATATAGTTTCAAAAATGATAGCTTGACCCTTTATTTCGACAGAGAGGTCGCCTATAATGTAGGTGAAAGGTTCAAAACGATCAGAGTATCATACGTTTCCCTGGACGGCGAGGAGTTTAGGGGGCTTCGAGCAAAAGCATATAAAAATGATGACTATTATTGTGTGCCTAAAAGAAGGCCATCGGCCATGTCATCAGATATGCCAATGCCATCTTCTAATTGATATCATAAAATAATGAGATATAACAAGACCCTTAATTTAGAGGGTCTTGTCTTTCAGGCACACATTACCCCGGAACGACCACATATGGCTACGACGGCAACGGGAACATGACAACCAGGATTAATACCACAAGCGCAGGTAACAACATGTATGATATGGCTTACAACCATCTCAACCTGCCAACTAATATCAACGCGAATGGTGCGGTTAGCACCCATACTTACAGCGGCAATGGGGAAAAGCTAAAAAAATCGGTCAGCGGTAGCGCAACCTTAAATAATGAGTATATTAGTGGTATCCATTACGAGGGTGGTGTATTACAGTTTGTAAATACGGGGGAGGGCAGGGTAAGAAGAACCGGCACCAACACTTACAAATATGAATACCTGCTGACAGACCACCTTGGTAATGGCCGTGTGTACTTTGAGATAGATGGCAGCAATGCTGCGGTGAAAATCCAGGAACTTGACTACTATCCTTTTGGTAAAGAGATAGACCGGTTGGTTCCAAGCCCTAAGAACCTTTACACTTACAACGGTAAGGAGAAGCAGGAGCACGAGAAACTGCTGGATTATGGTGCAAGGTTCTATGACCCGGTGATAGGCAGATGGCATGTGATCGACCCAATGGCTGACAAGATGCGGAGGCATTCCCCGTATAACTATGCCTTTGACAATCCGGTGAGGTTTATTGATCCGGATGGTATGATGCCTTATGACTGGGTTTGGGGAGCAGATAATAAAATGCGTTGGCGAGATGACGTTACCAGTGAAGACGATGTTGACCTCAAGGAAGGCGAAAGATATGCTGGTAAGACTGCAGAAGGAACAACGAAAGAAGGATATACCTACAAATTCAATGCTGACGGTACCATACGTTAGTAACCTGGACCCCGACACCCCAACCTGAGGGGCCAACGATTCAGGAGGCCGTTTGCGAGATGATGCCGGTATTGAATACAGCGGAAGGGATAGCGACAGTAAGTGCAATTGTAGCTTCAGGGGCTGTTGGTGCGGCGGAGAGCGGGACAACGTTCCTTTTGGGGCAGGCAGGTAGAAGGACAGAATTTATGGCTGGCCTGGCGGAGAATATTGCTGCTAAGACAGGGGCAGAAATTTTTAATTTTGGCGCTACCGCTGCAAGGCATATGGCAAATCCGGGTAGAGCAGTTCCTGTTCAGATACTTAAAGAGGCAATTGAAGGGGCACCGGGACTTGCGGATCCTAGAGGGTCAAGAGCATTAATGCATACTATAGAGATGTTTAAGAATAATGTCCCATATAATCTTGAAGTTCTTTATGATAAGACAACAAATGACATTTGGCATTTTAAATATTTCACGCCAAAGTAAGAATTGTTATGTACGAAAAAAGCGATAAAAGGCGATTGTATTGGCTTATCAATAAATATCTTAATAATGAGATAGATGAGCGGACTTTTTGCGATGAATTCTATTATAGTTACAGCCTAGAGCTTAACAATGAAGAATTAACAGATATTGAAAGAAAGATGTTTTATGAATTAGATTTAGTTGTAAGCAGATTTTCGGAGTTTGAAAGTGATCATGAGTTAGATATTAATGCTTTTTCCACTGTAGAAGAATTACGGAAAAAGGCTATCGATGTAAGAGAGAAACTAAGCCTTATATAGCTACAGAGTCCCACCAATCAGCGGGACTTTGTAGCTTCCAGTTCTTCGACCTCATTGGATTACTTTGCTGCTAGCGCTAATAAAAGTGCTACCGGTCTGGGAAGCGGAAAGTGCAACGCTGCGCAGGTTTTCCTTCTGTGATTCCGAAAGTGAACTTGGAGTAGAATTGGATACGCCTAATTTACTATTTTGGTGCGGCTGATGCTGTTGGTGGTAAGATAGCGGGAAAGGTTGTTTCGGCTGGCGGTCCGGCATTGAAAAAGATTGTTGGGGAAGCGGCGGAGAAGTTAGTTGAGAATGTTGCCAAGAACGGAGAGACAGCGGCTACTGCGCTAGGCAAAAAGATGCATAAGCTTTATAAAGTGGGTGAAGAAGGGTTTAAAGAATTTAGACTGCTCTCTGGAAAGAGGATAGACTTTCTGGATATCGAAAATGGTGTGATTTATGAACTAAAGCCTAACAATCCAAGAGCTATCAAAGCAGGGAGGAATCAATTAAAGATGTATCTTCAAGAACTACAATCTCCGGAAATGCTTGAAAAGTATCCGCATTTTGAAGGCATTAATTGGAAAACTGTATTAGACACATATTAGAATGGACAGTAAAGAATTAAAGGAAATTTTTGATTTATTAGCCAAAGAAAACGGCTTTGTGAAGGCATATGGCGCCTGGTTTAAGGAGAGTGATGACGGTACTGTTGTTCTTGAATTACAAAAATCCAGTTATTCTAATAGTTACTATTTAAACATTAAGGGCTACATAAAGGGTGTATTTGGTAGAAGTTATAGTAAAAGTAAGGAGCTTGCTAAAAGTGCGGCGGGACATATTTCAAAACAAGTGAATGATAATAGTGCATTGGACCTCGAAATACATAACGATAAAGCGCATACTAGTTTAGAAATACAAAAGCTTTTTCAGAGTTTAATCAATCCGCTAGCAGATGTTGCATTGTCAAGAAAAAAAACTAAGGAGATGGCTAGCACCGGAAAGCTATTTTTGCTGCCAGTCATAAAAGAGCAGTTGGAATTGCTAGAGACTTGAAACAATTAAGCTTAAAAAAATAATGTCATCTTAGTATTGGGCAGTCTAGGGTAGTTAAGTATAAATTAGCATTTTAGCACAGAGTGTAGATATGTAAGAAGAATTTATCAAAAGGAATCCAAGCCTACTTTAAAACGTTGTTGAAGATTGTGTTTTGAGCTTTTGGTGATGTAAAACTAGAATTTTATGAATGACGTGTTTTATATAGGAGCATATTGGACAAACAGAAAGCAGAAGCTCGAGGAAATACTACAACCTGCTCTTAATGTTCTACAAGGACTTAGTGTAATTGACAATCAATTTCAATATTATTATGAATTAGGTAATAGTAGAAAGCAAGCATTAGAAAAACAAGTTGTTATACGTCAAAATGAATTGCATCGCCTTTTTTTACTACGGGTAAAAAAAAATGATCTTGATTGGGAAGGATATAATTCAATTGGATATAGGTTAGGCTTATGGAATGGTCAAAGTGATTATGAATCTAGTTCTGTATCCTTCAACGTTGGCTGTAGCTCCCCACGTTTAGGCAATAATATTTTGATTAAGTTCCCTTCTGAAGGTGAAGCTAAACAGAGATTACTCGGACTACCTAAAGTTCGTCAAATTATTGATCTCGTAGTTGAAAATTTCAATCCAGATATTTTAGTTTTGAATTCAAGAAGATTACAAGAGGAACTTGATGTGGTTAATGAGGTTGGGTGGGTTACTTACAAAAGACAATTAATTAAAAATCCAACGCTAAGTCATAAAATAATTCATGACTCAAGCTATAAAGGAGGTCATCTTTTTTACTTAAGAACTGATACGGGATTGGCTAATGACTATGATTTGATCAACGACTTGAAGATATTGAAGACCTCGTTCTAATAGTTAATGAATCTCACTAAGGCTGATAAATCCGTTATAGAGAAATATAATTTACCAAGATAATTAACTATGAATATTGAAAGAATTCCATGGTTGATTGATGAGGTATGCAATGATTCCACAGTCTAACATTTAGCTATGAAGATATCCGGTTGGACTTTAATGACTGTTGTGCTAACCATAGCTGGTTGTACCGACACGTCAAGTGAAACTTATGAGCAATCAGACACTTGTTCTAATTTAGTGTTGATTGTGGCCAAATTATACAGAGCGGAAGAGGTAAGCTTGTATGTCGACCAAGAAAGAATATTCTGGTACAAAGCTGATAGTTCAAATTCCGTAAGCGTATACAGGAAGTTTTGTATTGATTATAGTTTAAATTCGACTGTTCGAGTAACAACAAAGATCGGTGGGAAAAGATATATCGACAAGACATTTTGGGCGCCGAAGCGAGAGTTCGGATATTTTTTATCGATAACATATCCCCATCCACCGAATTGGAAGGATTACTATGATCCAGATAAATCGGAAAATCCTGTTAAAAAAGAACCTGGTAAGCTGACTCTTCAAAATAGTGTAAGAACGGTTAGATTGAAACCTGAGACCATATATAAGCATTCTTTTATTGATTGATGCGGTTTTTCAAGGTCGGATGTCTGTGTGCGCAGCGTCGGTGAATCTCGTACAACTCTTTTAACAAGAAAGGTCATTTAAATGGATATCTTTATGTAATGATATCGCAAGCCCTAAAGACAATCTCAGCTAATACAGGACTAAGGATCAAGTCCCAACATTTGATAAATCCGAACATTGAACGGGTGTCGCTAAAAAGCATCGTTGCCACTGACTTTAGAGGACACCGATTACAGATTAATGAATATGATGATCTACTTGAATTTTATCTTGATCTTGACAGTAAGTTCGTGTTGGCTATCGGTCGGCCGGATGTTATTATTCCAATAAACAGAAAGCTTCAGCAGACTGAATGCTTGTACGATGTATATGTTTCGTCCTTAGATATGCATAAAGCGAAAGATCAGTTCCTTCAATTTTGGTCCGTTTTCGGAAACCTGCTGTCTCTGCTAAAACTGACCGAGGCGGAGGCAGTCTATGTATATCGTAATCGCATGTGCGGGTTGTTAGAGCTGAACAGGGATGTATTGAGCATTGCCGAAGGGTTTTCTGAGATGCTTGATTCGCATGCTGATCTGTTTTTACACGACCGGGCTGTCGCACTTAGCGAGATGCGAGTGCCAAACCGGCTACAGCCACTCGTCAAGTTGGCGATGAAATTGAACGCTATAGATGATAATCTGCGAACAGAGTTAGTGGAGACCTTGTCTAAGGTAAAGATCCAAGAGATCGTTGGTAGTGTGAAGCCGCTTGTAGCAGAGATAAACTCTTTTCTTAATTCTTTTGGAGATGCGCCGCTTTCTGAAGAGGCCATGTATTTGGGAGCGCTTGCGGAACTAGTAAGTGAGTTAGAGCAGGTTCAGTAAAGTGATATTGGTTTCTTTATTTACATTAGTCTCATCTGAATTAATGTATATGAAAAAAAGATTTAGGCAATGGTGTTAGCGAAAAGTAAGCAGAGGCACATTTAGAACGCGATAAAGCGTGTCATGCACAGAACTTTTACATGAAACACTTATCATGTAAAGAAAATCGACTTTTCTTTACATGAGGCATATATTTTAATACATTAGCACGAAACTTCTCAATATCAATGAAACCATCTAAACGTCTCAATCTAATATCACCGTTTATTTTTTATCTCCTTATAGCGGCTGCCTTAACTTCTTGCAAGAAAGATAATCCGGCAAATGCGGACACAAGGTTAAAGTCGATTGCCACTGTGGAGGGGCAGATTTCCAGGAAAATAGTGTTTCTATATGACCGGAGTGGGTTGCTTATGCAAACAAAGCACTACCAGAACAGTCAGATTAATGCGTATACAGATTACCAATATGCATCCGGAAAGATAGCAGCGGCCCAAACCTATGAGCAGTTTTCAGGTAAGGCGGCAAGATTAATATTGGAAACCAGCTTTGTTCATGCCGGCGACAGGCTAGTTCGTGTTGAAATGGTGGAAGCAACGCAGGCAGCGAGAAAGTTTGTTTATGAGTTCGATTACAGCTCAGGGGAGATTCCAAAGGTAACGACGGTACTGCCCAAGGGTGCTTACCTGGAAGATGGTACGGGAATGCCGCCTGTTTCGACGACAGACATGATGCAGGATGTTGAACTGGACGACAAGAGGAATCCGCTACGCGGGTTACCATATGTCTCGCTAATACATTTTGAGTATGAACAGATGAAGGGGTACGCGTTTAGCTTTAATGCCGTCGGTTATTTCCTTCCGAACAATGTAACCAGGCAGGGTGCGGGATATATGGATATGTTAACTACTAACCAATATACGTACAATAAAGCTGGTTTCCCGGTGAGATGTCTGTCGATGCTTACACCGGGTGGTGTTAAGTCTGAGCATATCTATGAGTATTGACCATAAAGTTCTTCTAATATGCCGACCTAGTAAATCCAAACTTAAAGTTGGGATTTACTAGGTTAATCGGTATCTTTGAATCATGATTAAGAGGAATCTTGAGGCGGAAATTAAAAAGAGAATAAGTCAATCCCCTGCTGTGGCGATCTTAGGTCCGCGGCAGGCGGGTAAAACTACTTTGGCTAAAAACCTGGCTTCGGATGACGGGCAGTATGTTTATCTCGATATGGAGAACCCTGCAGATCAGGCCAGGCTGGCCGACGCGTATGCTTATCTGAGCCAGTATGAGGATTCGCTGGTAATTATAGACGAGATACAACTGATGCCATCTTTATTTTCCATACTTCGTCCGCTGATTGATGCCAATAGGAAACCTGGGAGGTTTGTTCTTTTGGGCTCTGCATCGCCGCTATTGGTGAGAGGAGTGTCGGAGTCGCTGGCGGGTCGTATATCGTACAGGGAGCTTACTCCGGTTGGCATTACAGAGCTAGAGAACGAGTTCAACCATAGAGAACATTGGTTCAAAGGGGGATTTCCTGAGGCGTTGCTTGCAGTTGATGACGAGAATAGTAAAGCGTGGCTGAATGACTTTATCCGGAGTTATGTGGAAAGGGATCTGGCGATGTTGTTTGGTGTGGCTTTGTCGCCCGTTACCCTGCGTAATTTTTGGAGTATGCTAGCGCACTCTAATGGAAACTTGTTAAATGCTGAGGTGTTTGCGCGTTCGCTGGGTGTAAGCGCAACCACGGTGATGAAGTATCTGGATTTTCTGGAAGGAGGTTACATGGTGAGGAGATTACAGCCTTGGTTTGTTAACGCAAAAAAGCGGCTGGTCAAATCTCCTAAAACATATATTCGTGATACGGGTATTTTGCACAGATTGCTAAATATTCCTTCTTTCGATGCGTTGCTGGGCCATCCGGTAGCGGGCAGCTCGTGGGAGGGCTATGTAGTGGAGCAAATCTATCAGACTAAGCCGGCTCACCTCGACCTGTTCTTTTACCGCACTCAGGCGGGAGCAGAATGTGATTTAGTTTTGGTTGACGGCATCAGACCGGTGGTGTGTATAGAAATTAAGCTGTCGAACGTTCCGTCTGTGTCAAGAGGCTTCTTAAGCTGTATTGATGACCTTCAGCCAGACCGGAGCTACATTGTCGTTCCTGAAGGGGAAAGCTATCCTACGGCGCATAACATTACTGTAATCGGATTAAGGGAGTTGTTGTCTACTTTAATATAGCTGACTCCGGTCTTCAAAACGGTTATAGAGTAAGAGGGTCAATGATGCCCGCTGATCCGCTAAGACCGAGCGTAGGATACAAATATAGAGGTAAATACAAGTACTACGAAGACGATCGTGTTAATCACCACAAACTTTAGTATTCGGCCAGATTTCCGATCGTCTACTTCGAATAATAAATCATTGGTTTTTCCAGCTTTT
This sequence comes from Pedobacter deserti, assembly GCF_024436415.1. GTDB lineage: Bacteria > Bacteroidota > Bacteroidia > Sphingobacteriales > Sphingobacteriaceae > Pedobacter > Pedobacter faecalis. Next base: position 643,971 of record NZ_JAFMZQ010000001.1, read on the forward strand.
GGTATTCTTAAAATATCGAAATATAGAACATGATTTAATAATACTGCCAATAAAATGCTGAGCCACAAGATGCCTTTATTTACATTAAACCGGATTATATTATCTTCAAAAATGTTAATCAGAAACAAAATGTCGAAGAAGAGTATAAGTAGAACTAATGTCGAACAGATAGAAGCGAGTGTTGGAGTTAGTGATGTATAGCCATTTTTTCTAACCCAATAATTGAAAATCGACTTATATAACGATTCGAGTACAAGCCTCATATCACCTCGTCGTATATGTTACAATAGGTATGATCATCTCTTCCAGGGAAATGCCTCCGTGCTGGAAGGTTTCGTTGTAATAGTTGACGAACTGGTTGTAATTGTTCTGGTACACGAAGTATTTGTCTTCCTTGGCAAAGATATAGTTGGAGCTGATGTTGATTTTGGGCAGGTGGGCTTCGTGCGGGTTTTTGATCAGGAAGACTTCTTTGGCGTTATAGTTCAGATTGCGGCCTTGCTTGTAGCGCAGGTTGGTGTTTGTGTTACGATCGCCGATCACCTTGCTTGGGTTTTTTACCCGGATGGTGCCGTGGTCGGTGGTGATGACAACCTTGACGTTTTTCTGCGACAGGCGTTTCAGCAGGTCGTACAGCGGGGAATGTTCAAACCATGACAGGGTGAGGGAGCGGTATGCGGCATCGTCGTTGGCCAGCTCGCGGATCATCTGCATGTCGGTACGTGCATGGGAAAGCATGTCGACAAAGTTGTACACAATGGCGTTGAATTCGTTTTTAAGCAGGTTGTTCAGCTGGTCGTTAAGTGCCCGGCCATCGTCGTAGGTCAGGATTTTATGGTAGCTGAACTTGCAGTCTTTTCGCAAGCTGCGCTTGATCTGGTCGGCCAAAAATGCTTCTTCGTGCATGTTTTTGCCGCCTTCATCGTCGTCGTTTTGCCAAAGCCCCGGGAAGCGTTTTTCCATCTCCAGCGGCATAAGCCCCGAAAAAATAGCGTTCCGAGCGTATTGCGTTGCCGTGGGCAGGATGCTGGAGTAAATGTCTTCTTCTTCCAGCCGGAAATATTCGGTGATGAGCGGGTTTATGATGCGCCACTGGTCGTACCGAAGGTTGTCTATCAGGATAAAGAAGGTAGGTGTGGTACTGTTGATGAGCGGGAACACCTTTTTCTTGAGCAGCTCGTTGGACAGTAAAGGGGCCTGATCCTGACCGTTTACCCAGCCTAAGTAGTGGTCTTCTATGAACTTGGAAAACTGCGCATTGGCCTCCGATTTCTGCATGGTGAGGATTTCGTGCATCTGCGGGTCGTCGAGCTTTTCGAGCTCAAGTTCCCAGAATACCAGTTTTTTGTACACATCAACCCATTCCTCGTAGGTAAGCTTGTCGTTTAAGGTCATGCCCAGTCGCCTGAAATCCTGCTGATAGGCCATCGAGGTGCGCTCGCTAACGAGGCGCTTATTGTCGATCAGCTTCTTGATGGTGAGCAATACCTGCTTGGGGTTTACCGGCTTAATAAGGTAATCATCTATCTTGGAGCCGATGGCATCTTCCATCAGGTTTTCTTCTTCGCTCTTGGTAATGAGGACTACCGGGATATCATTATTCAGGTTCTTTATGGCCGTCAGCGTTTCAAGGCCGCTTAATCCGGGCATGTTTTCATCGAGAAACACGAGGTCGAAATGTTCTTTGCCAAATGCTTCGAGGGCGTCGTTGCCGTTTGTAAAGGTGGTTACCTGATAGCCTTTCTCGTTTAAAAGAAGGATGTGCGGCTTTAACAGGTTAATTTCGTCATCGGCCCATAGAATCTTGGTCTCCTGCATGTATCGGATAGTTTGAGTTGTGAATAAAAATAGCAATTTTTGTACCGTATAAATTTATTTCACCTATTGAACAAAAAGAAAATTATAAATGATCCGGTTTACGGGTTCATTAATATACCTTCAGCTTTCGTCTTCGACCTGATTTCTCATCCTTATTTTCAGCGGCTTAGATATATAAAACAGTTGGGCATGACGCATCTGGTTTACCCTGGCGCACTGCACACACGGTTTCATCACGCCCTTGGCGCCATGCACCTGATGGGTTTGGCTATTGAGGTGCTGCGGAATAAAGGTCAGCACATCACCGCCGGGGAAGAAGAGGCCGCTACGGTGGCGATTTTGCTGCATGATATTGGTCACGGTCCTTTTTCGCATGCCCTGGAGCACTCGCTTGTGCATGGCATCAGGCACGAGGCTATTTCCATGCTGGTGATGGAACGGCTGAATGAGGAGTTTGAGGGAAGGCTGACCGGCGCTATTCAGATTTTTAAGGGGCAGTACCACAAGCCTTTTCTTGCGCAGCTGGTTTCTGGTCAGCTGGATCTGGACCGGATGGACTACCTGAACAGGGACAGTTTTTTTACGGGCGTGAGCGAGGGTGTGATCAGTTCCGACCGGATCATCAAGATGTTTAATGTGCTTAATGATGAGCTGGTTATTGAGGAGAAGGGGATTTATTCCATAGAAAAGTTTCTGGTGGCGCGTCGACTGATGTACTGGCAGGTGTATCTGCATAAAACGGTCGTTTCGGGCGAGATGATGCTGGTGCAGATCTTAAAGCGGGCGAAATTGCTGGCTGTTTCAGGTGCAGAACTGTTTGCTACGCCTTCCCTGGCTTATTTCCTGACCCGGAACCTGAACAGTGCGGATTTTTTTAAGGATCAAAGTCATTTGAAGGAGTTTTTGAAGCTTGATGACCAGGATATTTTTGCTGCGGTGAAGGTTTGGAGCGGGCATGAAGACAAGGTGCTGTCGGCTTTATGCAGCATGATGATAAACCGGAATCTGTATAAGGTGGAGATCAGCAACAAGGCTCCCGATCCGCTGCGGGTGCTGAATATCCGTGACCAGGCCATGGAAAAGCTGGGACTGACGGCCGAAGAGGCAGAATATTTTGTGTTTACGGATGTAATTACCAACAGGGCTTACGATCCGGGAAGCGGAAGAATTAGTATATTAATGAAAAATAACCAAACTACTGATATTGCAAAAGCTTCCGACCTGTCGAATATCGAATCGCTCGATAAAACCGTTAGAAAGTATATTTTATGCTATCCTGCGTCGATTTAACGCGCCGTTAGTTTATTTGTTCATGTCAATTTAACATTTAACTTTGTAAAATGCAATTTACTGCCAAGCAGATTAGCGAATTTATCGACGGAACCATTGAGGGTGATGAAGATGCAAAAGTGAGTGAGCTTTCGAAGATTGAAGACGGTAAATCTGGCTCCCTGTGTTTCTTGTCTAATCCGCGCTATGAGAACTTTTTGTATAGCACAAGTGCTTCGGCAGTGATTGTGAGCAGGGACTTTGTGCCCTCACAGCCTGTTAAGAGTACGCTGATAAAAGTAGCGGATCCGTATAGTGCGTTTTCCATGCTCCTGGAGCGTTACAATGAGGCGGTAGACCAGTCGCGTTTGCAGAGTGGCATAGAGGAACCGTCTTTTATTCATCCAACAGCTAAGATCGGTGCCAATGTTTACGTTGCGGCATTCTCTTATATCGCGGAGAATGCGGAGATCGGCGACAATACCAAGATCAACTCGCAGGTGTATATCGGGCAGGGCACGAAGGTTGGTTCGGATTGTACATTATATGCGGGCGCTAAAATTTATCATAACTGTGTGGTCGGAAACCGCGTGCTGATTCATGCGAATGCGGTAATTGGGAGCGATGGTTTCGGCTTCGCGCCCCAGGCCGATGGTACTTATACCAAGATTGCCCAGATTGGCAATGTGGTGGTGGAGGATGATGTGGAGATTGGTGCCAACACTACGATCGATCGTGCGACGATGGGCTCTACGTTTATACGGCAGGGTGTAAAGCTCGATAACCTGATCCAGGTGGCGCATAATGCGGATATCGGTGCGCATGGAGTGGTTGCCGCCCAGTCGGGAATCTCCGGCAGTACCAAAATAGGTGAACGTGCGGTGATTGGCGGTCAGGTGGGCATAGCAGGGCATCTTTCTTTGGCTAAGGGAACACAGATCGGTGCCCAGGCGGGGATCAATTTCAACATTGAAGAAGAAAACAAACAATGGCACGGTAGTCCGGCGCAGCCGCTGCGCGAATGGATGCGTGCTTCCGTCATATTCAGACAGCTTCCGTCTGTAGAAAAAAGGATTGCAGCGCTCGAGGCAAAAATTAAGGAGCTAACCGCATTAAAGAACACAAAATAGACCAAGAGAATAGCATGAATGTTAAGCAAAAGACGATAAAAACCGAGGTATCGGTAACGGGAGTAGGCTTGCATACAGGGGCAAACGTAACACTTACGTTTTGTCCGGCACCTGAAAACCACGGCTTTAAGTTTCAACGAATAGATTTGCCGGGAGAGCCGGTTATTGACGCGGATTGCGATAACGTAACGGATACCGCAAGAGGAACGACGATATCACAGAACGGGGCCAGCGTAAGCACGGTGGAGCATGTGATGGCTTCTTTAGTGGGTATGGACCTGGATAATGTGCTGATCAAGCTGGATGGGCCTGAAACGCCGATTATGGATGGCAGCGCCATACAGTTTATTGAAGCGCTTGAGGCGGCAGGATCTCAACTGCAGGCGGTAGATCGTGAGTATTTCCAGATCCCGCATAATATTACCTATACCGAGGCCGACAGGAAGGTGGAGATTGTGGCGATGCCGCTGGACGATTACCGCTTTACCTGCATGATCGATTATAATTCGCCGGTGCTTGGCAGTCAGCACGCTGGCATTACAAGCATAGCAGAGTTTAAAAAGGAGATCGCTTCCTGTCGGACTTTCTGTTTTTTGCATGAACTGGAGTATCAGTTGCAGAACAACTTAATTAAGGGGGGCGACCTGAACAATGCGATTGTGATTGTGGATAAGGAGGTGACCAAAGATGAGCTGGATCACCTGGCTACGATCTTTAACCGCACAGCCATGGAAGTAGCGCCGCAAGGTATCCTGAACAATATGGAACTGCGTTATCAGAACGAGCCGGCCCGTCATAAGCTGCTCGACATGATCGGCGATCTTGCGCTGGTAGGGGTTCACCTGAAGGGCCATATCATGGCGGCGCGCCCTGGTCACGCCGCAAACGTTGCCTTTGCCAAGAAGATTAAAGCAGCTATTAAAAAAGAAAAGAACAAGAAGGTACAGCACGTGTACGATCCAACGGTTAAGCCGCTTTACGACACCGTGCAGATCATGAATATTCTGCCGCACAGACAGCCCTTTTTGTTTATCGATAAGATCCTCGAACTCTCGAAAACACATGTGGTTGGGGTGAAGAATGTGACTATGAACGAGGAGTTTTTTAAAGGGCACTTCCCTGGCGCTCCGGTTTTTCCCGGGGTTATTCAGATTGAGGCTATGGCGCAGACCGGCGGGGTGCTGGTGCTGAGCACGGTACCTGATCCTGAAAACTACCTGACCTTGTTCTTAAAGATCGATAATGTACGTTTCAGGGCCCAGGTTTCTCCTGGAGATACGATCGTGTTCAGATGTGATTTGATGGAGCCTATCAGAAGGGGCATAGCCCAAATGAAGGGCGTGGGAATGGTAGCCGGTAAAGTTGTGGTAGAAGCCGAGATGATGGCGCAGATCGTTAAAGTTAAAGACACTGAAGTTCCGTCATGATACAACCATTAGCGTATATACACCCGCAGGCTAAAATTGCTGACAATGTAGTTATCGAGCCTTTTGCAGTGATTCATAAGGATGTGGTGATCGGAGAGGGGACCTGGATAGGTTCTAATGTGGTGATCATGGACGGCGCACGGATCGGAAAGAATTGCCGGGTGTTCCCGGGGTCGGTTATTTCCGGCGTTCCGCAGGACCTTAAATTTGCCGGAGAAGTAACAACGGCTGAGATAGGTGATAACACGACCATCCGGGAGTGTGTAACGATTAACCGCGGGACGAAGGATAAGTGGAAGACGGTGATTGGGAGCAATTGCCTGATCCAGGCTTACTCGCACATTGCGCATGATTGCGAAGTGGGCGACTACTGCATCTTTTCGAACAGCACAACCTTGGCGGGGCATATTACCATTGGTAACTATGTGGTTCTGGCCGGACTTGTGGCCATACATCAGTTTGTAAAAGTAGGTGCCCATGCTTTCGTTACAGGCGGTTCTTTGGTTCGTAAAGATGTTCCTCCTTATGTTAAGGCTGCGCGGGAGCCGCTTTCTTATGCCGGGATCAATTCTGTGGGCTTAAGAAGAAGAGGCTTTTCATCTGAGAAAATCAACGAGATTCAGGAGATTTACCGGGTGCTTTTTGTAAAGCATAACAATGTGACCAAGGCGCTGGATATGATAGAGGCAGAATTTGCGCCTACGGAGATCCGCGACGAGATCGTTGACTTTATTCGCAACTCGAACAGGGGGGTGATGAAGGGCTTCGGTTCGGGGAGCTAAACCGCATGGAGATCTTGCTTGACAGGGCGGGTAGAAGGTTTAACCAGGAATGGGTATTCCGTAATTTATCTTATCGCTTTGTGTCTGGCCAGTCTTATGCTGTTCTCGGTGCAAATGGCTCGGGTAAGTCTACGTTGTTAAGCGTGATTCTGGGCAGTTTATCTTTGTCGGAAGGCGAACTGAAATATGTGCATCAGCAAAAGGATTTGCGGATAGAGGATTTCTACCGGTACGTAAGTTTTGCAGCGCCTTACCTCGACCTTATTGAGGAATTTACGCTCGAAGAGACCGTCGAATTTCATTTTCGTTTTAAGGGTTATTATCCCGACCTGGACCAGGCATCTGTGCTTGAGATACTGGAGCTTTCCGGTGCGCGGGGCAGGCCACTTAAATATTTTTCTTCGGGTATGAAGCAGCGCACAAGGCTGGTGCTGGCCTTGTGTTCGGACACGCCTGTGCTTGTTCTGGACGAGCCGACATCGAATTTAGACAAGCAAGGACTGGCATGGTATCAACAACTGATCGGCAGGTTTGCTTCAGACAGGCTTGTCGTAGTTGGATCTAATCAGGAAGACGAATATTCCTTTTGTAATCATTTTGTTGAGATGGCGGATTTTAAGGGATAAGATTTATCTTTGAGAGGAGCTAAAAATAATTTTAAAATAGGTATTGTATAATTAAAAAATAGTCTATACCTTTGCGGCACGAAAAAGGGCCGGTAGTATGGGCGCAATTTCAGGAAAATGGCAAAAGCATCAGATATAAAAAACGGCAACATCCTTCGCTTCAACGGAGAACTGGTACAGGTTGAGGAATTTATCCACCGTACACCAGGTAACCTGCGCGCTTTTTATCAGTCTAGAATGCGAAACGTGAAAACCGGTAAACTGGTTGAATACAGGTTTCGTGTTGACGAAGAAGTAGAAATTTGTCGTGTAGAAACCAATGACTATCAGTATTTATACGAAGATGGTGATGCATTGGTGGTGATGGACAACAACACGTTTGAGCAGTTCAATATCCCTAAGGTATTGTTCGGTAAAAGTGTCCGCTTTTTGAAAGAAGGCATGAACGTGATCATCGCATTTGAAAGTGACGAGCCGATCATGGCGCAAACGCCTTCTCATGTGGAATTGGAAGTAACGTACTCTGAGCCTGCTGTAAAAGGAGATACTTCTACAAATGCATTGAAGTATGCGACCGTAGAGACAGGCGTAGAGATCAAAGTGCCTATGTTTATCAATCAGGGCGATAAGGTTAAGATTGATACCCGTACAGGTGATTACGTAGAAAGAGTAAAATAAGAATTTTCATAGTTTAGTTTTAGGTTTAGGTTGATTGAGGCTTCGGAGTGGTTCCCGAAGCCTTATTTTTTTTTGTGCCTATGGTTGTAAAATGATGTGCTCCTTCGAGGCTGGAATCTTTTGCCCGCTTCGCGGGACAAAATTTCCTAGGCCGCTCAGCAACACATCATTTTAATGCGAAAGGTTCAGTTAAAAAATGCGGTCTTCGGGATGAGGGGTGATGTTATTGCTGGGGTTGTTGATATCTTTGTTGAGAATAATGATGTTTTACATGAAGAAAGCGGAGATCAGAAAGGAGGCTATGAGGCAGCGTAAGGCGTTGTCGGAGCTGCAGGTTGCCGAGTTGAGTTTGGGTTTGCTGGAACAGTTTAAAAGGCTTGATTTTACCGGGGTAAAGACGCTTCATGTTTTTCTGCCAATTGCAGAGAAGAACGAGCCGGATACTTTTTTGTTTATTGAATGGTTACAGGCGGAACATCCGGACGTAAAGATTATTGTGCCGCGGGCGGACTTTGATTCTGCCTTAATGACCAACCACGTGTACGCTGGGCGTGAGGACTTGCAAAAAAATCTTTATAATATCCTGGAGCCGCAGAAATCGGCCTTGCACACGGGCGACGTGGGTATGGTACTGGTGCCTTTACTTGCCTTCGATCGCCGTGGCTACCGCGCGGGCTACGGTAAGGGGTTTTATGATCGTTTCCTAAGCGGCCTTGAGACCCTTAAAGTGGGGGTCTCCTTTTTTGGACCGGTTGAGGAAATTGAGGATGTGCATGAGAATGATGTCAGGCTGGATTGCTGCATTACCCCGGAGCACATGTACTCGTTTGATTGAGCGCCCCTGGATGATCAGAGAGGGCCATGGGTACCCCCTTCGGCCTGGAGGTCCAGTTCTAACAGTACCGGGCAATGGTCGGAATGGACCGCGTCGGGCAGGATGGTTACCCGTTTTAATTTACTGAGCATCGGCTGGGAGGCCAGATGATAGTCGATGCGCCAGCCGAGGTTCTTTGCCCGTGAATTTGCCCGGAAACTCCACCAGGTATAGTGATGTGGATCTTTATTAAAATACCTGAAAGTATCTATAAAACCGTTGCAGAGAAAGGTTTCCATCCATTCCCGTTCTTCGGGCAGGAAGCCTGAGGAATTCGCGTTTGTTTTCGGGTTATGTATGTCGATGGCGGTATGACAGATATTATAATCGCCCGATATAATAAGATTTGGATGTGTCTTTCTTAGTTCGGCGATATAGCCGTCGAAAAAGCGCATGAACTCGTACTTCTTGATCTGACGTTCCTCTCCGCTGGATCCCGATGGCATATAAAGGCTCATCAGGGAAAAGTCGTCGAAATCGGCCCGGATAACACGCCCTTCCCTGTCGATCCATTCCTCCCCGCATCCTAGCTGCACGTGGTTTGGCGGAATACGGGTAAGTATGGCTACGCCACTATAGCCCTTCTTTTCGGCTGGAAACCAGAAGTGCTGATAGCCTAGTTGTTCAATCAAGGCAATGATTTCCGGAATCTGTGTGGGCAGTGCTTTTACTTCCTGAAGGCATACCATGTCGGCATCGGTAGCCTGAAGCCAGCCGAAAAAGTTTTTAGTAGAAGCGGAACGGATGCCGTTGATGTTGTATGATATGATTTTCACGGTCAGGATTTTGAAAGTTTACGTTCCAGACGGCGTGCTTCACGCTTGCTGAGCAGTTTCACTGCCATTCTCACGTCGGTTAGCGGACGGTTGCGCTCGTCGGTGGCTACCGTCGCAATACTGTCGACCATAGCGACGCCCTGAACGATTTCGCCGAAGACGGTATAGTTTTGGTCGAGATGCGGTGTACCCCCTGCGGTCTTATATATTTCCCGCTGCCATCCTGGTATTTTGAAACCCTGACGTTTACTTTCCAGTGCATCCAGCATTTCGTCTGTAAATATTTTTCCCTGGACAAGGTAGAACTGGCATCCGCTGGAGGCTTTCTCCGGGTTATTGTCGCGCGCAGCCGCAAGTACGCCCTTTTTGTGAAACAGGCTGTCTCTGAACTCTGCAGGTACGGTGTAGCCCACATCGCCATTGCCCAGTTCGCTGCCAGGCTGGGCTGTTTTAGAGTCCGGATCGCCCCCCTGGATCATAAATCCGTTGATAACGCGGTGAAACAGGGTGCCGTCTATAGTTTTCTTTTTGGCAAGCTTGACAAAATTATCGCGGTGTAAAGGCGTTTCATTATATAGCTTTATGACGCATTCGCCCATGCTGGTTTGAATGCGGACATATTTGTGCTTTGGCCTGGCCCCGAATACTGCGCTAAGGCTTAGGCATAAGAGTAGGGTAAGAAGTCTTTTCATAATCGCGCTGCAAGATAATGCTTTTGGTTTTGATCGGCTTAATTTTATATATTTGTACCTGAGCGTTGACTCGTCAACCTCCAGTGATTTATGAAGTTACAAAGAAAAATTGCTTTAGGCTTATGTGTCTTTTACCTGTTCAGCGTAATCGGCATTGCTGTCAGTATGCATTTCTGCAACGGCAGTTTTTCTTCTTTTAGTTTCACCAAGGCGGCTAAATGCGGGTCGTGCAAGGCAACAGGAACTGATGCGAAAAGCCATGACTGCTGCAAGACTACGGATGTGGATGCTAAGGTTGAAGACAGCCATGAGGCTTCTGGTAAGATCAGTATTCCCAAGATTGTTAGTCTGGAAATGCTCTTTGATGCGGTGTTGCCGTATTTCAAAGTGGGCGGGTTGGCCGTTGTTTTTAAGGATGCAGAAGGTAAGGCTCCCCCGCTCTCCTCGCTTGTGCGTTTGCACCTTTTCAACTGTGTTTTCAGGAATTAGGAGTTAAGATGGTTTTTTTCCGGCTTGCCAGGTATTGGTTGGCCGTGGCTTATACTATTTTTTAACTTCAAATGATTCTAACATGAAAACGATTCAATATTTCGCTTTAATTATATTCGTGCTGACCGCAGGAAAGGTTTCCGCTCAGCAAATTTCTTCTGCAGAACTTCAGGTTACGGGGCTTACCTGCTCGATGTGTTCTCAGGCTACCGAGAAGTCGCTCCGTACGCTGGATTTTGTCAAAAATGTGGAACCCGACCTTAACCGCAATGTCTTTGTGCTGAGCTTTGATGCGGGCAAACGTGTTAATCTGGATAAGATCGCAGATAAGGTACAGGATGCGGGTTTTTCGGTGGGTAATCTGGCCGCTACATTTAATTTTAACCAGGTAAAGGTCGACCCTTCAGGCAAAGCCCTTGCTGGTTCTGAAATGTATCAGTTCGTGAATGCGAAAAATAAGGTGCTCAACGGGAAGGTGAAAGCCAATGTGGTCGACAAAGGCTTTATTTCTAATGCTGAGTATAAGAAGAAAGCGGCAGAAGTGAAATCAGAAGCCTACAAATCGGGTTACGCCCTTGTAAATGGTAAGCGTACACGTGTTTATCACCTGTCTATTTAAAGGATGAGGGGGTTGTTATATGCGCTGGTGCTGGTCTTTTTGGCCAGCACTGCGCAATCTCAGGAATTGTATGTGTTTACCGAGCCTGCCAGCAATATGCCTGCTAAGTCGGTGGGACTAAGGCTAACCAATGAGGGAGTGTTCAGCCCGGAGTTTGCTAACCGCAGTATCCCGGAACTGATGGTCGGTTTTAACAAGAGCTGGATGCTGCACGGACAGGCGTTTTTGTCGGATATGGATGGACGCTATGCATTTGAAGGTGGCAGCGTGTACACCAAATACAGGTTTTTATCTATAGACGATGTCCAATCGCATTTTCGGGCTGCAGCGTATGCACGGGTCAGCAGCAGCAGGCGGCCCACTTATACAGAAGACATTAACCTGGAGGGCGACAACAGCGGCGTGCAGGGGGGCGTAGTGTTTACGCAGTTGTTGCATAAGCTTGCGCTTTCGGCCAACTTGAACTACAGCAAGGCGTTTGTTAAGGCAGACAAGCAATTGCCTGACATGCCGGAACCGGACCAAATGATCGGATATAGTCTGTCGTCCGGTTACCTGCTTTTCCCTTTGGTGTACAGGAATTACAATCAGCCCAACTTAAACTTGTATTTTGAGGCCTTGGGCAAAACAAATCCCGCAAACGGACGTTCCTATGTTGACTTTGCTCCGGCGGTTCAAATGATTTTAAATAGTCGCACCCGAATCGATGTTGGTTATCGCTTCCAGGTGGCGGGTAATATTCCGGGGCGCTATACCCGCAATATGTATTTGGTTCGGGCGGAGTTTAATTTTTTTAATGCCATTAAATAGCAGGCGATTTCTTATCATAGATCAATGGCTTAGGTTTTGTGCGGATGTATCTTTGTATGAAAAATTAGAAACATGAAAAAGACATTTTTATTTTTTATCGCGCTGACATTCAGCGTAGCGTCGTTTGCACAAACCAAATGGACGGTTGACCCGATGCACTCCTTTGTGAACTTCTCCGTGAAGCATATGGGTATTTCCTTTGTAGACGGTAATTTCGGTAAGTTTAACGGCACCGTAACTGCGGCCAAGGAAGACCTGTCTGATGCTAAGATCAGCTTTACGGTAGATGTTAACAGCATCAACACCAATGTAGAAATGCGCGACAAACATCTAAAGTCTGATGACTTCTTTAACGCGGAAAAGTACCCTAACATGACTTTTGAGAGTGCTTCTTTTAAAAAGAAAAGCGGCAGCAATTATGTGCTTGCGGGCAAGCTGACCATTCGCGATGTGACTAAAGATGTACAATTTGATGTTGTTTTTGGTGGAACTGCTAAAGATCAGCAAGGGAATACCAAGGCTGGATTTATGGCTACAACTACCATTAACAGGCTGGACTACAACATAAAATATGATCCTTCAGGAATGGGTGTTGGAAAAGACGTTAAGATCACCCTGAACCTGGAGTTTGCTCAGGCAAAATAAACTTTAAAATATAGTTCTGAATGAAGAAGGGATTGCTCACCTGTTTGTTTTTGTTTTGTTTGCTCCATATAGCTTGGGGGCAGACGATAAAGACGGGTGTGCTGGTGCTAGGCGGTGGAAATAGCGCTGTCGCAGCGAGCCTGCAGTCGGCCATTTCAGGTGTTAAAACGCATTTGCTGCTACCGGGCAATGACCTTGGCCTTTCGATGGAAAAAGCCAGTTCAGGAACTGGCCTGGAGGCTACGCTTACTGCCTTGCTGGATAGTCTTGGCGAGCCGGGGATAAGGAAATGGGTAGACAGCACTAAAAACCTGTCTGTCGTAAGAAGTGTAAGCTGGCAAAAGCTGAAGCGGTCTGGGCAGGGCTGGGTTATGGAACTTGGCGATGGTCGCAAGGTTAGGGCCGAAGTGCTTGTTCGACCTGACACGGTTAAAGCACCCGCGATTTGGCAGCCCTTTGATTATCAGAATAATAATTACAGAACCAGTATCGGGGCAAATTATGGTGCGGATGCACCTGAAGCCTCGATACTGAGTTTACATGCTTTGCTCGGGGCTTCGAACGAGAACGAGATCATCTTACCTGCCACTCAGCATTCGCTGGCGTTCGGTCAGGCAGCAGGCGCTACTGCGGCTTATGCGGCTTTCTTCAAGAAGAAGACCAGCGAGGCGAGTCTAAAAGATATTCAGGGCGAACTGATCAAGTATAACCTGGCGCTAATCCCGTTTGAAGACGTTAAACCGGCAGATACCAACTGGAGGGCTATTCAGTTCGCCGGTCTGACCGGCGTCCTCAAGGCTTCTCTGAACAAAGGTAAAGCGTATTTTAAGCCTGAGGAACCGGTATCCGTTTCTGAGGTAAAGGATGTGATCAAAGAATATTATTATAAGGCCCAGATATGGTTTGATGACCATAAGTCGGATAAACTGACTGCGGGCGATGCGTTAAGCCTTATTTGTTACGTGGGCGGCAAAGCCCCCGAAAGTACAGAAAAACAGGTAAGGAAGAACTGGAACACATCCTATGGTTTCAAAACGCCCTACAATCCCTCCAAGGTTGTTAGTCGCCGTGAGCTGGCGGCTTTGATGATGGACTATCTGAACCCTTTCAACGTAACCATCGATAAGACTGGCCGCGTTTTGAGGTAATAGATTTTGTCTATACTTCTATCGAGAATTGATATCGGTTTATCGATCGCTTTGCTTGCATTTGGCGGTGGCTTGGCGTACCTTTGCACCAGTAAAATTTTAAACACGAAACATAAAATTATGGCACTAGTAGGTAGAAAATTTCCAAGCATCAGTGTTGATGCCATGTCTGAAATGGGCGACAATTTAAAGATCAACGTTTTTGAAGAGGCCGTTAGTAAAAACAGCAAGGTGTTGTTGTTTTGGTATCCAAAAGATTTCACTTTTGTTTGCCCAACAGAGCTTCATGCGTTCCAGGCAGCACTTCCTGAATTTGAAAAAAGAAATACCATTGTAATAGGTGCGTCATGTGATACAAACGAGGTGCATTTTGCCTGGTTAAATACGCCGAAAGATAACGGTGGTATTGAAGGTGTAACATATCCTATTCTTGCGGATACACACAGGCACCTGGCGAACATTCTGGGTATCGTAGAACAGGAAGTTGAATATGATGAGGAAGGCAATGAGACTTTTTCGGGTTCGAATGTGACGTTTCGCGCCACTTATCTGATCGATGAGACTGGTAAGGTTTTCCATGAGAGTGTGAACGATATGCCGCTTGGAAGGAATGTAAAAGAGTATCTGCGTCTGATCGACGCATACAGCCACGTACAAACTCATGGCGAGGTTTGTCCGGCAAACTGGGAAGAGGGTAAAGAAGCGATGAGTGCGAACAGGACCAGTGTGGCAGAATACCTGAGCGCTAATGTAAGTGCGAACTAACAAAAACAAAGATGTTTGTAGAATTAACAGAAGATAACCTTCAGCAATATATTGCCGGCAACGACAAGGTCATGGTGCAGTTTTCGGCCTCTTGGTGTGGTAACTGCCGGATCATGAAGCCGAAGTTCAAGAAGCTTGCTTCGGAGAACGAGGACGTGGCTTTCCTGATCGTAGACGCAGAGAAGTTCCCGGAGTCGCGTAAGCTGGCTAACGTGGACAATCTGCCAACCTTTGCGGCTTTTAGCGGCGGGTCCCTTGCGGGGCAGGTTCAGACCAATAAAGCTGAGTTGCTGACCGAGTTATTTGAAAAAGTAAAGTCATGAAAATTCCTGTAATCAGACAGTTGTATCAGAACAGTACGCCGGAAGACCTGGAGACTACGCTCACCGTTTTAGAGTCGTTTTGCGAGTTCAGGGGTGTGAGCGAGGCGGAGATTGATGTGGCAGGCGAACTGATCACGAATATCTGCGGAGCGCTCGAAGTACACGGCAGCGTGAGATCGGGAATGGCTGAGAAGGATGCATTAAATGCTTTTTCTCAGAAAGTCATGGGCTCGATCGATCGGGGATAGCCCGAAGGTGGAAAAGCAAAAAAGGGGATGCATGATGTATCCCCTTTTTTATTGCTTGGTTTATTTCTTATGCCAGGTTTCTTCCTGCATTAACGATACCATATACCGTTCTGATCGCCAGCTTTTCGTACCACTGACGCTCATCGGCAGATATATCGCCGCGAAGGCGTTCCAAAGCGAAATGCTGGATCAATACCAATGGAAGTACGATCTTTTCTCTCACGGCAATAGAGCGCTTCTCTGCCGGATAATTCTCCATCAGTGTTTCATGTCCCGACAGCTTAAGGAGCATCCGCTTAGACAGCTCAAATTCGTCGTACAGGCTCTTCCAGAACTGGCCATACTCTTCGTCGTTCTGAAAATGGGCGGTTATCGAGAAGTCTGACTTGCTCATGGACATCATACAGTTGTCGATGATGGTCTTAAAGTATCCCGACTCATTGTAGGTTTCCACAACCTTATCCCAGTTGCCCTGTTCTTCCTGGTCTTTAAGTGCCGTACCCATACCGTAAAAACCAGGGATATTCTGCTTTAACTGGCTCCAGGCGGTAACAAAACTGATCGCCCGCAGATCCTCCAGCTTCAATGATCCTCCGGAGCTGCGTTTTACCGGCCTGCTGCTGATGGTGATTTTAGAAAGCAGGGTAAGCGGCGAGAACTTCTCCAGATAGCTCAGGAAAAGGGGGTGCTTGCGGAGCGATACAAACGCGTTGAAGCTGGTCCTGGCCATGTTGTCGAGCAGGTTTTTATGCACCGGATCCAGCAGGATATTGTGCTTCTCCCGGATGCCGGCTGAAATCCCCGCGTTGATCAGCTGTTCGATATTGAATTCTGCGCTGTCGATAGACCCGAATTGTGAACTGATGGTTTGCCCCTGAATGGTCAGCTGAATATTTTTGTTGGCGATCTCTTTGCCCATCGAGGCATAAAAGCGGTGTGTTTTGCCTCCGCCGCGTGATGGCGGGCCGCCTCTGCCGTCAAAAAAGGCGAGTTGTATGTTATGCTTGTTGGCCGTGGATGTAAGCGCAACCTTGGCATTGAATATAGACCAGTTGGCCATTAGATAACCCCCATCTTTGGTGCTGTCAGAAAACCCGAGCATGATATGCTGCTTGTTTCCGCGACTCGCTAAATGTTTTTTATAGAAGGGGTGCGCGTATAGTGTTTCCATGATATCGCCCGCTACTTCCAGATCGTGTACGGTTTCAAACAACGGTACGAAGTCGACGGTCAAGCTGTCTTCTTCCCATCCGTTCCAGAGAAACAGCTCGATAAGCTGAAGGATGTCGCTTGCCCGCTGGCAGTTGCTGATGATAAACCGGTGGCATGCTTCTTCTCCATTACTTTCCTGGATCTGCTTGATCTCCGAGATGGTCTGTAAGGTGTCGTCAATGAGCGGGTCGGGCGTAGCCGGATTCTGCAGTCGCGCGCTTTTGAATACAAGCGTGTTAATTTTTTCTTCTTCGCTCAGTTCATCGTAGTTTTCAGGGAACAGGGAAATAATGGGCTTGCTTTGTCGGCAATATGCATGTACGTCTCTGAGTACCCTGCTGTCCTGCCTGATGTCAAGTGAGGCAAAGTGGCATTTGTAAAGTTCTATTTTGCGTATCAGATCCGACACAAGATCGGTAAAGAGCCCGTCGTGATCTGTATCCAGAGTATTCTTGATGTTGCTGAGATATCCGACAATGCTATCCGATATGTTTTCCATCTGAAGACTGGAATCGAAGGCGTTTGCATACAGGATGTCGTGTACTTTGGCGATGTCGTCTTCTACGCCACGGAAGGTGATGCGGCGCTTTAAGTTACGGAAGTCGCGGTAGTAACAACGGAACAGTATCTGACGGAGCATTCGCGCAACTTGTATGGTCGCATCTGTATGTACGTTGGGATTGCCGTCCCTGTCTCCACCAGGCCAGAAGCCAAGTTCGAGGATCTTTTTTGGTTCGAGATTGAAGTCTGTAAGCGTGCGGTCAATCTCAGATTGTATGTTGGCCGCCGCGAAGTAAAAGACGTTTTCCAGGTACCAGGCAAGGCTCAGGGCTTCATCGACCGGGGTGGGCGACTTCTTATTAAAGAACGGCGTTTTGCCAAGCTGCTGCAGGAGCGAATGGATGGTCGACAAATCGTTTGTTTTAATGGCGGTTGTCAGATCCGTAATGATGGAAAGCACACTTCCCGGGTAGAATTGGGTGGGGTGCGCAGTAAGAACCAGACGGAGCGAAAAATCCTCCATAAGCTTCTCAATTTTTTCACTCAGAGGATTGTTGTCGACGCCCTTTTTCAGATAATCGAGCAAAGCGCTGTGCTCATCTGAGGCATTGATCTTGGTAAAGCTCGCGTCTTCTATGGCATCGAACAAAACGACCTGGCGTTCGATGTATTGGATAAAGCGAAAGAGCAGGTCTATAACATCTTTGGTTCCCTCGGTCTGGGTGTATTTTTCAAAGAATGCACGAATAATGTCTGCGGGCGTTTTCCGGTTATTGACGCCGTCTTCGCAGGACTTGATAAAAAGAGGAAGCAGTGTTCCTGTGTCTTTGATCTTGTAAAACGGAAGGGTAAGGAAAAGGCTGTTATATAGTTCGAAACGAGATACAACTTCGTTGTTGAATACGGACTCTCGCTGGCCTTTTGCACGTTGTTTCTGCATCATAATTGGGGGGTTGTTTTTTGCGCGCTTAAGCTACCAAAAATGATTCAAATACCGACGGCTTATTTCGATTAAATTTATTTTGATATTTTTCTATAAATCATTAACTTAGTACCATAGAGGTTTAACAAATCCGTCTAGATTTATTTGCCTGCCGTTACAACGCAATGAGAAGCGGACAGGTAGTAATTGTTAATTTTTTGGGGTAGAACAGCCGGCAAGACAACTTGCCGGCTGTTTTGTTAATGTGCATCTGTGGGTACCGCCACGTTCTTCCTGAATTTTTGGAGGAAGACCAAAGGGATGGAAAACAACAGAATTAAACCGGCAACCCAATAGGCGTCGCTATAGGTGAGTAGGAGTGATTGTTTAATTACTGTTCCCTCAATAGCCTTTATCGCCTGATTTTTTGCGTCTAGATAGGTGTAACCGTGTGCCATAAAGCTCTTTATGAATCCGTTAAGGCGGTCGGTAAACGCGGGGTTGTACTCGTTAATATTTACGAGGAGGTTGCTGCGGTGGAATCCCTGCCTCACATGAATTAGTGTAGTTAGCGCGGCAATTCCAAACGACCCGCCTAATTGTCTCATCATGTTGTTCAAGCCTGAGCCCTGCCCGATTTCCGGACCTTTCAGGTCCTGTATGGCCAGGGTGGTAAGCGGAACAAACAGCAAAGCCATGCCAATACCGCGTACAATCAGGGGAAGAAAAAAGTCGCCGGTGCCCGACTGTAGGGTCGACTTACTGAGCATGCTGCAGAATACAAAAAACAGGAGCATACCAATCGCCGCCATAATTTGAGCAGGAACGCCTTTTTTTAGCATTATGCCAATGAAAGGCATCAGGATGATGGTGCAAAGTCCGCCGGGAAACAGCAATTCCCCCGTTTGAAGCGGGGAGAAGCCTAAGAGGTTCTGGCAAAAAACGGGGAAGACAAAGACGGAGCCGTATAATCCGAAACCTAGAATAAACGAGGTAAACATGCCGATGGAGAAACTTCTGTGGCGCATGATCTTGAAGTTGACTATCGGATGGTCAGTGGTGGTCTCCCGCCAGATGAACAGCAACAGCCCGATCACCGACAGGGCGGCAAGCGCTGTAATATATGGTGTCGCGAACCAGTCCTCGCTTTCTCCTTTTTCCAGTACGGTTTGTAAACTGCCAACGGCAACGGCCAAAAGCAGAATGCCCCACCAGTCGACCGGCGCCCCTTTATCCTCTTTAGGTGTAGCGCGTACAAAAGTATACGTGCAATACGCCGCCAGGATTCCAACGGGAATGTTAACATAAAAGATCATGGGCCATGTGCTGATTTCGAGCAGGTAGCCACCAATGGTTGGCCCTACCGTTGGCCCTACTACCGCACCCAGGCCAAAAAGAGCTGTGGCGATGCCGACGTCTTCCCTTGGCCAGGTTTCGATTAGAATGGCTTGTGCGGTCGATATCAGGCCGCCTCCAGCGAGTCCCTGCAGGATGCGGAAGATAATGAGCTCTTCGAGGTTTGTGGCATTCCCGCAAAGAAAGGAGGCTATGGTAAAGAGGATAATGGAGAACAGGAAATAGTTTTTACGGCCAAAGCGCCCGCCCAGCCAGCCGGACATAGGCAGTACGATGACGTTGGCTACGGCGTAGCCGGTAGAAAGCCAGGCGACGTCTTCCAGGGTGGCACCGAGGTTGCCCTGGATCTGGGGTATTGCCACATTTACTATGGTCGTATCAATAAGCTCCAGCAAGGATGCGGTAATGACTGTGAATGTGATGATCCACTTTTTTAAACCTTTTTCGGCCATGCTTAGTCGTTTACGGAAACGGATACTTTAACGCTCATGCCCGGCCTGAACGAGGACATAAGTTCTTTTGGCGCTTTTGTGATCCTGATCTTTACGGGTACGCGCTGAACAACTTTAACGAAGTTTCCGGTGGCGTTGTCAGGCGGCAAAAGGGAGCCTTTTGCTCCGGTTATAGGGGCGAAGTTGTAGACTTCCCCCTCGACTTCGGCGTCAGGATATGCGTCGACCTCTATTTTCACTTTAGAGCCGGGTTTGATTTCTTCGAGCTGCGTTTCCTTGAAATTAGCAGTGATATACAAACTGTTGTCATTTACAATAGAGAACAGGGACTGTCCTGCCTGGACCAGCTGCCCTTTCTGTACGTTCTTTTTGGAGACCAGGCCGCTTGCAGGGGCTTTAATTAAAGTGTATGAAAGCTGGAGTTTGGCAAAATCTACCTCTGCCTGTTGCTGAGTTACGCCAGAGTTGCTTACCGCCAACTGCGACTCGCTGGTGTTGACTTGCTTAACTAAGGCGATATACTGATCGTTTGCAGCGGCATACTCCGCCTCGGCCGACTCTCTTTCTGCCTTAGCCTGATCGAACTGCTGCTGTGTAACAGAGCCGTCTTTTATCAGATTGGCATAACGCTCGAAATTTTTTCGGGCCAGCGAAAGTTTCGCCTTAGCCGCGTCTATGTTCGCCTTGGCGGTACTGGTATTTGCAGAACTGGCAGAGATTTGCGCTTGCGATACATTAACGCCAGCGCTGGCGCCTTTCTGGCGGGCCTCGGCCTGTTCTAGTTTGACGCTGTAGTCGCTGTCGTCTAGTTCAACCAATACATCGCCTTCGCTTACGTGGGTGTTTTCCTCGAACCGGATCTGCTTAACATATCCGCTTACCCTGGCCACAACCGGACTGATGTCTCCATCGATTTGCGCATCATCGGTGTCGACGTGATTGCTGTAATAGATGTATTCTTTAATGCCAAAACCGGCGCCTATGATGATTAATACGGCGAGTATGATCGGGATTATTTTGTTTTTCTTCTTTTCAGTTGTCATTTCAGTAGGATTATTTAGAAGTGTCGATTTTTCCGGTTGATTTTAACAGGGTGTACCAGGCGAGTCCTGCATCCGCCTTTGCAATTTCCAGATTGATGCGGGCTTGATATAGCAATGTTTCAGCATCTATGCGGTCGGTAGCCGAGGCTACATTGTTCTGGTACTTTGAAGCAAGCAGCTTATCATTTTCTGTGGCCTGTACGATAGAGGCTTCAAGCACTTTGATACGGTTTACCGCCAGCAGATAGTCATGATAAGACTTGTTTATTTCTGTCTTAACCTGATCGGTAAGTACATCTTTCTGCAGAGTTATGCTTTTTTGCTGTATGCGCGCTTCTGCAACTTTGTGCCTAGTTGTCCAAAGGGAGCCGATGTTCCAGGACAGATTTGCGCCGAGCGTTATGGGGGAGATAAACTGGTTGACCGGTGGAATGAAGCGGCCGCTTGGGTTTATGTAATAAAGATTGGCGCCAACACCAACACTAGGTAGGGTTTCTGCTTTCACAGACTTTGTGTTTACTTCCGCAGCGTGATTTTGTAAGTCCAGCTGGCGGAGCTCCTGGCGGTTTTCCATGGCCATTTCGGTAAAACTGCCCAGGTTTGGTGCCATTTGGAGGTGGGCTTCGGGATCTGAAATGTCGAGTATTGTGTTTCCATCCAGGCCGAGCATAATGTTCAGATTGTAATTGACGATTTTGCGGTTGTTCTCGATTTCCATCCCGGTAAGCGATACATTTGCCTCCTGTAACTGGAAACGGAGTACATCATTTTTGGTGACAATACCCTGGCTGAAGAATCGCTGAGCTTGCTTAAGCTGGCTGGCAATCGATTCAAGGTTCTGCTCAACCACCTTTTTACTCTGTATGATTTTGAAAAGATTATAGTAGGTAGAGATCACTGCGTAGGCGATTTCTTCTTTGCTTTTGTCGGCATCCAGTCTCGCAACTTCGGCCAAGAGTCGGGTCGACGCTTCGGCATACCTGAGTTTTCCTCCACCATACACGAGTTGCTCGACTGCGGCGGTTCCGACAAAGGCGTCTGCACGTTTCGGTAGGTGCAGCGGTGCGGACTCCCCTATGACCAGCGTGTTGCCCGGGATCTCGGCGTGGTTATATAAAAACGAAGCGTTTCCCGAAGGCAAAGCGTTGTCTTTAACTACAGCAAGGTGAGCAAGGGCTTCATCAATTTTATTTTGTGAGAGGCGTAGATTTTTGCTGTTTTCAATTCCCAGGTTGACCGCCTCACTAAGGTCCAGGTGCCTCACCTGCTGAGCGTAAGTGGTCCCGGAAAGCAGCAGGCCTGTAAGTATTAAATTTTTGAACAGATGTTTCATTTTTGGGGTGCTAGGTATATGGTGATCAAATCGCGCAGATGCGCAATCAGTCGATCGGTAAGTTGCTTGCGGTCTTCCGGCTTGCCAAGATCCTGGCTTGTTCCATGTGTGATCTTTCCGGGCGATATCGCTATCTTGCTAATGGTTCCGACTAGCGTGAGAATGGTTAGCCGGACATCGACCTGCCTGATGCTGCCTTCAGATATTCCTTCGTTGATGATGTTCTCGATAATCTGATAGTTTTCAGCCATCGCTTTTTTGATGTTGCCAAACATTTCAGGGCGTTGGGGGAGGGACAGCTCCCTATGTATCATTTTGTGGAAGCGATGATTGCTCAGGGTGCGAACCGCATACTCGTCAATAATCTTCATCAATTTTTCGATACCGGTTTCACTGCCCTTGCTGATTCGCTCCAGTTGTTCCTTTAGGTCGCTAATCCGTTTATTTATGATTTCCATGAATACGCCTTCTTTGGAACCGAAGTAGTAATTAATCATGGCCATGTTCGCACCTGATTCGCGCGCTATGAGCCGGGTAGACGAGCCTTCATACCCGAGTTCGGAAAACAGCCGCTCCGCAGCTTCCAGAATACGTGTTCTTTTATCTTTTATTTCCATATGTTGATTGGGTGCGCAAAACTAATCAATCGATTGATTAATATTGAGAAAATAAAAAAAGGTAATCTTGAAATTACCTGCGATTGACAAAATGCCGCGACTGAGCTATCCTGGAACTAAGCCAAACGTAATTGTAGTACTGTCGACAGGACCACAGCGGGAACTGACAGTTCGTGCAAAAGGTAGCAAACAATAACTTAAATTTAGGAGGGGTTAGTATTCCCTGCCTTTCACGATGCCATTGAGAAATATAGCGCTGAATATAAAACCGACTATGCCTCCAAAGATTGCCCAGAAAAAATTATTTGTGATCGCTAAGGTGGTTACAATGCCGAAGAAGAGTCCTAATACGTAATATACCCAGTCAAAAGTGTTGTTATTTTTTCCTTGCTCAGTCATAGTGAATATCTTAATGGCTCAAAGATATCGATTATTTTAATTTGGGAGGTAATTTTTTGTTACTATGCCGGAGCGCCTGAGGTAGGCTCGTAAGTGATGCTGCTCTTTAATATGATCCGGAATGTGGTTCCCTTGCCGATTTCCGAATCTTTAATAAAGATTTGACCACTATGGTAATTTTCGACGATTCTCCTGGTCAATGAAAGGCCCAGTCCCCAGCCTCGCTTTCGTGTGGTATAGCCGGGCTGAAATACGGCGTCGAATTTAGAACGGGAAATGCCCGATCCGGTGTCTGTAACGTCTATCAGAACTTCTTCCTTTGCGAGGTTCTCGGCGATGTTTATGCTGATCTTCCCTTCGTTATCTATAGCGTTTGCTGCATTTTTCAACAGGTTTTCAATTACCCAGTCGAACAACGGTACATTTAGCATAGCGCGAACCTGCTCATCACCGGTAATCTCAAATCTGATCTTGTCAGATGTCCGTAGTTTAAAGTACTGGACAAAGTTATAGATCGCGGTATAGACCACGTGGTCCTCCAGGATGGGTTTTGAGCCGATCTTAGAAAAGCGGTCGGTGATCACTTCCAGGCGCTTGATGTCGTTCTCCATTTCCGCAATAAGCGGGTCGTCCTCGGCGTTAAACCTTGATTTTATCAGTTCTACCCAAGCCATCAGTGATGAGATAGGTGTGCCCAACTGATGTGCCGTCTCTTTTGCTAAACCGACCCAAACCTGGTCCTGTTCGGCCTTTCTGGCCGAACTGAAGGCTACGTAAGCCGTGAGCAAAAACACGGCGATGACCGCCAGCTGGATGTAAGGGAAATAGCGGAGCTGTGTTAGGGTTGGGGAGTCGCGATAATATAAATACCATACTGTGCCGTCTAGACCGATTATCGGTGTGGGCGCATGCTGCTTTTTCATGCGAAACAGTTCTTTCTTGAAATATAACGGATCGTATGTAATGCCTTCTTTTTTCTCCAGGTTATAGTTGGTTTTTGTTGAATCAAGCCCTTGAAAGCTGATGATTTCCCCCTGAGAGTCTGTAAGAATTACCGGAAGTTTTGTGTTGCTGCGTATGAGGTCGATCATACTGGTATAGCGATCGTCGTCGTACATTAAAAACGTCTGTTCGGTTACTTTAACGTACAACTGAAACTGGAGCTGCTCCTCGCGCTCCATTTTCTTAACGAACGAGTTACTATAAAAAACGGAAGCGGTTCCGATAACGATGGCAAAGATCAAAAGAAAGAATTTCCAACGGCGCTTTTTTTCGTACGGATTCATAGAATATGAAAAAGGCAAATTACAAAAATATATCTTTGCGGATAGTATATGGAAAAGAAAGTTAGAGTACGGTTTGCTCCCAGCCCCACGGGTGGACTTCACTTAGGAGGCGTTCGGACAGCGCTGTTCAACTATTTGTTCGCAAAGCAAAATAAGGGCTCATTTATCCTTCGTATCGAAGATACGGATCAGACCAGATTTGTGGAAGGCGCGGAGGAATATATTGCTGACTGTTTGGATTGGTCTGGGCTGGTGCCCGATGAAAGTCCGCAAAAGGGCGGTAACTATGGACCATACAGGCAGAGTGAGCGGAAGGCGTCTTACCGTGTATTTGCTGAACAGTTGATTCGTGAAGGACATGCATACTATGCATTCGATACGCCGGAAGAGCTGGAGATAAAGCGAAAAGAAGTGCCTAATTTTACTTACGGGCAGGCTACGAGGGAGAGTATGAGAAATTCCCTGTCGTTAACTTCCGGAGAAGTGGAAGAACTGCTTAGTCGCAACGTTCCGCATGTGGTGCGCATCAAGATGCCGGAAAACGAAAGTGTATCATTCCATGATATGATCAGAGGTCATGTAAGCTTTGACACCAATTTGGTTGATGACAAGGTGCTGCTTAAAGCAGATGGCATGCCAACGTATCATCTTGCCGTTGTTGCAGATGACAAGGCGATGGAGATCAGCCATGTATTTCGTGGAGAGGAATGGCTTCCATCAGCTCCCATCCATATCCTGCTATGGAAATATCTGGGCTGGGCCGACGCTATGCCACAATGGGCTCATTTTCCGTTGATTCTCAAACCTGACGGGAACGGAAAGCTGAGCAAGCGAGATGGCGACAGACTTGGGTTCCCGGTGTATGCTAAAAATTGGACTGACCCGCGTACCGGAGCAGAAACCAGGGGTTTTAAAGAGCTTGGTTTCTTGCCAGAAGCGTTTGTAAACCTTCTTGCCATGTTGGGCTGGAACGATGGTAGTGAGCAGGAGTTATTCTCGCTTTCTGAGCTAATAGCCAAGTTCTCGATAGACCGGATCAGTAAGGCTGGAGCCAAGTTCGATTTTGAAAAGGCGAAGTGGTTTAACCAGGAATGGATAAAGAAAAGCGAAGCGGAAGTGCTGATGCCGCTGGTTAGGTCCGTGTTGGGCGAGCAGGTCACGGACGTAATAACCGACAAGTATTTTCTGAATGTTGTGAGGCTGGTGAAAGACCGGTGTACATTGCTCAGCGATTTTAAACTTCAGGCAGGTTATTTCTTTAAGGCTCCGGAGGTTTTTGATGTGGATGCAGTGAAGCCAAAATGGACTGAGATTAAAGCCAATTTTTTCTTCGCATTTGCGGACACAATTACCGATGAACGCTCTGCATCTGACCTTGAGGAAAGATTTAAATTGCTGTCCGCCGAACACGGACTAAAAGCTGGTGAGGTGATGCTACCCTTCAGGGTGATGCTTGTTGGTGGAAAATTTGGTCCGGGCGTCTTCGATATCGCCGCGATGCTGGGTGCACAGGAAACTATACAGCGCATCCGATCTGCGGTGAATATGTTTAGTGAATAAAATTCCTGCATAGCATATTATGCAATAAACCTGAAACCTTTGCTATTTTGGTATAATCCTTGTCGCAATACACGGATAAACCAAAACTCACTACAAATATGCAATGGTTCGGCAAAGGAAGCGGCAATGTGGACGATAGGAGAGGAATGGGCGGTGGCGCCATTGGAGGCGGTATCGGCGTCATCATTGTTGTGTTAGGGTTGCTTTTCGGAACTGATCTGAGTGGGTTAGTTAGTCAGCTCCCTTTGCAGCAGGGCGCTCAGGCCGAACGGGCTACTGGTAGCCCCGAAGATGCAGAAGGGAAGTTCGTTGACGGGGTGCTGGAATCGACCAATCAGGTTTGGGAGCAGCAGTTCCAGGAGATGGGACAACGCTATGAGGAACCTACACTTGTTTTATTCACGAATATGGTGCAGTCGGCCTGTGGTAATGCCAGTGCCGCAGTAGGGCCGTTCTACTGTCCGGGCGACCAGCAGGTATATATTGACCTCTCGTTCTATAAAGACCTTAAAGACCGTTTTGGTGCGTCTGGCGATTTTGCGCAGGCCTATGTTATCGCACATGAAGTTGGCCACCATGTACAGAATCTGCTTGGTATTTCTGAAAAAGTGCAGAGGGCAAGGGCTCAGCTTAGTGAAAAAGAATATAACAGGCTCTCTGTGAAGCTGGAGCTTCAGGCAGATTTTCTGGCGGGGCTTTGGGCTCATCACGCACAGAATCTTAAGGACTTCAGGCTTGACCCTGGGGATCTGGAAGAGGCATTGAATGCAGCCAATGCTATTGGTGATGATAAACTTCAGCAGCAAACCAATGGGGAAGTGGTTCCTGATGCGTTTACGCATGGAACTTCGGCGCAGCGTGCGTTTTGGTTTAAAAAAGGATTTGAAACGGGTGATTTTAGTCAGGGCGATACATTCAGCTCGGAGGAACTCCCTTGATACTGAAAAGTAACATGTAAGTTATAACATGAATTTATCCCTGTGGTGTTATAACTTTATGACGGATATTTAAACATGATATTAATTGTAGATGATACGCCCGAAAACCTGATTTCTTTAAAAAGGGTTCTGGAGCGGCATAATTTTGAAGTAGATACGGCATCATCGGGAGAAGAGGCCTTGAAAAAGGTGCTCAAGCATGAGTATGTACTTATCATTCTGGATGTGCAGATGCCAGGGATGGACGGCTTCGAAGTCGCAGAGGCTATTTCCGGTTACAGCCGGGCGAAGGAGACGGCGATCATATTTTTGTCTGCCGTTAACAAGGAACTGAAGTTTATTACACGCGGCTATTCTTCCGGCGGGCTCGACTATATCACCAAGCCGGTAGATATGGACATTTTACTTTTGAAAGTAAAGACGTTTTACCGGATTTATGAGCAAAGCCGTAAGCTGCGCGAAATTCAGAAGGCTTTGCTCGAGGAGATTGAATTCAGAAAACGCGCTGAGCGTAAAAAAGACGAGTTTATCAGTATTGCCAGTCACGAGCTAAAAACTCCGCTGACGAGCGTGAAAGGTTATGTGCAATTGTTGGCCAGAAGCGTAGAAAAAGGCGATATAGATAAGGTTAAGAATCATCTTGCCAAGGCAGAAGTTCAGTTGGAGAAGCTCAACGAGCTCATTGCAGATCTTCTGGACATTTCTAAAATTGAAAGCGGTAAGCTCAAGTTTACCAAAAAGCATTTCGTTATGGACGAGTTGCTTGACAACGTGATAGAAATTATTCACCAGTCGAACCCAGGCTTTAACATTGTCCGGAAAGGCAAGGCACCAGGCCTTGTATATGCTGACGAGATGCGTATTGAGCAGGTAATCGTCAATTTTCTTACGAATGCGATCAAATATTCTCCTGGCACGGATGAAATTCATGTATATCTGAATGTGAAGGATGATAAAGTATACCTTGGTGTGCGTGACTTCGGTATAGGGATTGCGAGGGAGCAGCAACAACATGTGTTTGATAAATTTTATCGCGTAGAAGAGACCGCGATCCATTTTCAGGGACTTGGCATTGGTCTCTATATCTCTGCCGAAATCATCAGACGGCACGGTGGCGAGGTGGGCGTTAAAAGCACCCTCGGCGAAGGTTCAGAATTTTACTTTATACTTCCCTCAGATACAGGGACCGAAAACGATCAATAAGGACTTATGGAGAAAACATCACTCAAAAACAATTTGCGTATTGGGCTTGGGCTGTCATTGCTGATCTTATTTGTGTCATCACTGGCGTCCTACAAGAGCATAACGAATTTGATTAAAAGCGCAGAACTGGTATCGCACAGCAATGCCGTTATGACTGATTTAGACGGGGTGCTTTCCGCACTGAAGGATGCCGAAACCGGTCAGCGAGGTTACCTGCTCACAGGCGAGACAGAGTTTCTTACACCCTACAATGGAGCGCGTGGCAATGCCTTGGAACTGCTTAACAGGATAAGTCTGGCAACCGCAGATAACGGTCAGCAACAATACCATATTGAGCGCCTGCAGGACATCATTGAAAACCGGCTTAACGCTTTACAGAAAATCATTGACATCAAAGACAGCGGAGGTCAGATTACGGTTTCCGAATTGCGGGTGGGAAAGTCATACATGGACCGTGCACGGGCCTTGATCAAGAAAATGCAGGAGGAAGAGATGCGACTCCTTAACGAGCGGACGACCGAATTAAATAAGCAAGCCAGCTACACGCCGCTTGTAATCATTGCTGCGGCTGCGCTTGCCGTACTCATAACGCTTTTCTTTTACCTGCGTGTATCTAGAGATCACGACGAGCGCATGAGGCTGCAGGAAGAACTGAGGGCAAACAATGAGCAAACGGCGGCGAGAATAGCCGCTATTCAAACGGTTGCCGCGCAGATATCTAAAGGCGATTATGGTGCGCGGCTCGACGAAACAGAAAAAGACGGGTTAGGTAGTTTGTCTGGATCGCTCAATGCCATGGCCGAATCTCTCGAGTATTCTTTCTCTAAGCTTGCGGATAAGGAATGGCTTCAGTCGGGAATAGCCACGTTAAACGAAACCATGGTTGGGGAGAAGACCGTGGAAATGCTGGCCGCTAACATTTTAGAGCATGTTGCAGATTATACGGAAAGTGTTGTCGGCGCATTGTATCTTCTTGAGTCTGACAACAGTCTTTATCTTGCAGGCGGGTTTGCCCTTGAAGCCCAGGCGAGGCGTAACCGGATTAGCCTAGGCGACGGGCTTGCGGGCCAGGTAATAAGGTCGGGAAAGCAAATTCTGGTGAACGATATTCCGGAAGGTGAGATGACCGTGAGCTATGCTACCGGAAGTACCAGTCCCCGAAATGTGGTGGCGGCGCCAATCACACGTCATGGCGAAGTAGTCGGCGTTATGGAGTTTGGTTCGCTTTCAAGCTACAGCCCGCTTCAACTGGAGCTGTTAGGGAGTGTTGCGGATAGTATTGGTATGGCAATCCATGTGTCGCAAAACCGAAAGAAACTTCAGGAACTGCTGGAAGAAACGCAGGCACAAACCGAAGAGCTTCAGGCTCAGCACAGCGAACTGGAGGGGCTAAATGCGGAACTGGAGGCTCAGGCACAGAAAATACAAACTTCTGAAGAGGAGTTGCGTGTACAACAGGAAGAGTTGCTGCAAAGCAACCAGGAACTCGAAGAAAGAACAAGCCTGCTTGAAGAAAAGAACCAGCTGATACATGAGCGGAACCTGGATATTCAGCAAAAAGCAGAGCAACTCGAGCAGAGTACGAAGTACAAGTCTGAATTCCTTGCAAACATGTCTCACGAGCTGAGGACGCCGCTTAATTCTATTTTGCTGTTGTCTAAGCTTATGTCTGAGAATAAAGAGCTGGATAAGGAGTATATCGAATACGCAGAAGTAATACAAAGCTCGGGACAGGGCCTACTAGGCCTAATAGATGAAATTCTTGACCTGTCGAAGATCGAAGCAGGAAAGATGAAGCTGGAATTTGCGGACGTTAATATCTCCGAGGTGGCTACAGATATGAAGTCACTTTTTACCCCGCTTGCTAAAAACAAGGGGCTGGAGCTTGTTATAGATATAGCGGATGGCTTGCAGATTAACACGGACAAAATGCGTCTGGAACAAATCCTTAAAAACCTGCTTTCAAACGCCGTTAAATTTACGGAACGCGGCAAAGTAGCCCTGACGGTTAATAAGGACGATGCCGGCCGCATGCTTTTATTCAAGGTAACGGACACAGGTATCGGTATTCCTGAAGAAAAGCAGGGTTTAATCTTCGAAGCATTTCAACAGGCCGACGGCTCTACACGCAGAAGATTTGGCGGGACAGGCCTTGGCTTATCGATAAGCCGTGAACTTTCAAAACTTCTGGGAGGTGAAATAGAACTAACGAGTAAAGAAAATGTTGGAAGCGAGTTTTTACTCAGGCTGCCGGTTGACCGAAACGCTGTCACTGAGGAAGTAACGCAATCAGATTCATCCGAACCCGAAAAGCCGAAACAGGAAACACCAAAGCAAGCCAACGCTGAGAGATTTACTGTGAGTGTTATTCCGAAAGATATTGAAGACGACAGGGATGACATAGGAGCACAGGACAAAGTAATCCTGATCATTGAGGACGATACGGCATTCGCAAAGACCTTGTTGCAGTTTACCAGGAAGCGTGGATATAAGGGTATTGTGGCTGTGCGGGGCGATGCCGGTATAGAACTGGCAAACAGCTTCAGGCCGCTCGCAATTTTGCTGGACATCCAGCTTCCGGTGAAAGATGGATGGCAGGTGATGGAAGAATTGAAGTCTAACCCCGCTACACGGCCTATCCCGGTGCATATCATGTCATCGCTTGAAGTAAAGAAAGAAAGCCTGCTTAAAGGGGCGGTAGATTTTATCAACAAGCCTGTAGCGCTTGAACACATGAAACAAATTTTCCAGAAACTGGAGTATGCGCTTAGCAAGCATCCTAAAAAGGTGTTGATTGTGGAAGAGAATAAGCAGCACGCCGAAGCGCTGAGCTACTTTTTGAGCAATTATAATATCATGACCCAGGTTGCCAACAATGTTAACCAGAGTATCGATGCGTTGCAGAAAAAAGAAGTAGATTGTGTGATTCTGGATATGGGCATACCGGATAAGAATGCTTATGAAACGTTGGAGACCATCAAAAAAAGTGAAGGACTGGAAAACCTGCCGATCATTATCTTTACCGGGAAGAACCTTTCTAAAGGCGAGGAAAGCCGGATCAGGCAGTATGCCGATTCGATCGTAGTGAAGACGGCTCATTCGTACCAACGTATCCTTGATGAGGCAGGCCTGTTCCTCCATCTTGTTGAAGCAAACGAGAGTGATAAAAGAAACCGGCCTGTGGTCACGGAAAAGCTTGCAGGCTTGTATGACGTCCTGAACAATAAGACTGTCCTGATCGCGGATGATGACGTAAGAAATATTTTTTCACTCACAAAAGCACTAGAACAGCATAAAATGAAGGTTCTCGCGGCTACTGACGGCAGGGAAGCCCTACAGATTTTAAAAGACAACCCAAAGGTAGATATTGTCCTTATGGATATGATGATGCCGGAAATGGATGGATATGAAAGCACACGGGAGATCAGGAAAATACCTGCTTTCAAACAATTGCCGGTGCTGGCTGTTACTGCCAAAGCTATGATGGGAGATCGGGAGAAATGCATTGCGGCCGGTGCTTCGGATTACATCTCAAAACCTGTAGATGTTGACCAACTCATCTCGTTGCTTAGGGTCTGGCTTTATGACAGGATATAATATGGCTAATAAGATTTTGATCGTTGACGACGATAATCGTAATATTTTCGCTTTAAAGGCAGTGCTCAAGTCGAAAGGATACACCTGTTTGTCGGCAACAAGCGCCGAAGAGGGGATACGAATGCTTGGTGCTGAACCAGGGATTTCGGTTGTGCTTATGGACATGATGATGCCGGATATGGATGGTTATGAAGCCATGGCAAAGATCGCTGAAACTGAGCAGTTGAAGCATATACCGGTAATTGCGGTTACTGCTCAGGCGATGGTGGGCGACAGGGAAAGGTGCCTGGATGCAGGCGCAGCAGGCTATGTTTCGAAGCCCATCAACGTCGATGAATTAATTAAGCTGATAACTCAATACGTTTGATGTGGAGGGAGCGGTAATTAGTGATGAACAGGTAGATTTATTGCTCGCAGATACTTTGGAGCAATATGGTTACGACTTTACCGGATATTCCAGAGCCTCGCTGAAGCGTAGAATTTTGAGACTCTTCACGCTCGATAAAGCACTTAGCTTTGCGGAATTCAGGTACCGGATAAACAATGACAGTTCGTATTTCAAACGGTTTGTTGAGCAAATCACTGTAAATGTGACGGAAATGTTTCGTGACCCAATGTTCTTCAAGACGCTCCGCGAGGAAGTGCTGCCGAAGCTTGGGACCTATCCCTTTATCAGAGTGTGGGTGGCAGGGTGTTCGACCGGAGAAGAGGCATATTCTATAGCTATTATCCTTAAGGAACTCAATCTGCTCGAAAAATCCCTGATATATGCAACCGATATAAATCCTGCTGTTCTTGATCGGGCCGCTCAGAGTATTTTTGCACTGAGCTACATGAAACAATATTCTGAGAACTACATTTTATCTGGCGGCACTAAGGAGTTCTCCGGTTATTATACGGCTAATTATTCCCTCGCTAAATTCAATGATGATCTGAAAAAGAAAATCATTTTTTCAACGCACAACCTTGTGTCAGACCGGTCTTTCAATGAGTTTCAACTGATCTTGTGCCGCAATGTACTGATCTATTTCGACCGGGAATTGCAGCATAAGGTATTCGGACTTTTCGACGACAGTCTTGAGGAACTGGGTTATCTTGCATTAGGAACCAAGGAGACGATCAATTTTTCTCCATTCTTAAAGAAATACAAGCGACTCGGCACGGAGAAAATATGGCGTAAAATACAGAAATGAGGGCGTGTGAAGCATTTATAATCGGTGGCTCGGCTGGTAGCCTGGACGTACTGCTTAAGGTGCTTCCGATCGTTCGTATCCCTGTGCCGTTTCCGATCATTATTGTCATACACCGTAAGCATGGAAGCGACTCGTTGCTCCCGGATCTTTTAACTTCACGGACCGGGCTGACGGTGAAGGAAGTTGATGAAAAAGAGGTTGTTCAGCCCGGCGTTGTATACATTGCACCATCAGATTATCACCTCCTGATAGAGCGGGACGAAACGTTTTCGCTGGATTATTCCGAAAAAGTGAATTATTCGAGGCCATCAATAGATGTAACTTTCCATACCGCTGCAGAAGTATACAGGGAGGGTCTTGTATGCTTACTGCTTTCAGGGTCGAACGCCGACGGTGTGGCAGGGCTGAGGCAGGTGAAGAAATGGGGAGGGGTGGCTGCGATACAGGATCCCGAAACAGCTCAGGTGTCTTATATGCCTGCTCAGGCAAAGCAAAATGTATCCGTAGATCATATTCTGACTATCCCACAAATAGCAGAGTTTATAAACACGTTATCTAAATACCATCATGAATAAACCCAAAAGAGTATTCGTCTTTGACGATAATGCCGATATACTCGACTTATGTACAATCATTCTGGAGGACGCCGGCTACGAGATCAAAACCTCGGTGACTTCGAATAACATTATTGATCAGGTAATGGCCTGTGTACCAGATATCATTTTCATGGACAACTGGCTGCCTGATGTTGGCGGAATTGAAGCCACCAAGGCGCTTAAGAGCCATCCGGAGCTGAGAAACATCCCGGTAATCTATTTTTCCGCGAACAATGATGTGAAATCTCTTGCAGAACAGGCTGGAGCCGATGATTATCTGTCTAAGCCATTCGATATTCAAGATCTGGAAGATATCATAAGCCGTTATATTTCGCCTTAGTTACTTTACGCCCAGGACATCGACCCCCTGCTCGAATACAATGTCTACAGGAATACCTTTTTGAGTAAGGCGGTCCAGATCCTGCTTAAGTTCGGCGCCTATAACTGCATTTTCCTTCTGGGCCCGCTCCGCAGCAGCCCTGTCGCCGTCGCCCTGCAGCTGCAGAATAAGGCTGCTTAACGCGTTCATCGCAGTTTCGAATTTGCTGAAATCTACTTTGTAGGTACCGTTGGCATTGCGGACAAATGCGCCCTTTTCTTTGAAGAAGTTAAAGCACTGCATATTTGCTTTTCCGTGTGCGCTGGAGGCGCCGAAGCGAACAGACCTCAGGATACCGGCCATGTAAGTCGTATAATAGTCCTCAATCTTTCCTTTGAGTTCCCCCTTCTTTAAAAGACCGGTAACCATGTACAGCCCCAGGACATCCGCTTTTCCTTCTTCAAGCCAGGAGTATTGATCCTGAAGTGCTTCTTTGACGAAGCCTTTGCCGTTTACCGTTTTTTTGATGCCCAGTCCGTGGGCAACCTCGTGAAACATAACATTGGAGAAGAACGCGTCGAAGTTGATATAATTTAGCTGCGACTTATCAATCAGTTCGTTAGCAACAGGAATCAGGATCTTGTCGAACTTCGCTTTCATCGCATTTTTGAGCTGGGAACGTCTGGTACCTTTCTTCTGCTGTATTATTTCATCGTTGGGAAGATTTACCGCAATGGTCTTTGAGCCCGCATTGCAGTCGCCCGCATAATAGACAACGTCATAGGCGTTAAGCTCAGAGTCGGTTCCCGGTTTTTCCTGTTTGTACTTTTCAGGCACGGGAAGTCCGCGCTGCAGCTCGGGGAGCATAGCAACATATTTGGTAAGGCGCTCACTCCATACTTTGTCTTTTACGAGGACATATGCCTCGTAGGCGGCGCGGGCATTGAATAACTTATCTTCATAGTTCTCAATAGGCCCGATGATGATGTCCAGCGTATTGTCTTTCATATCCAGCCATGCGTAATCACTCGCCGTATACTTGTCTGTTACCAAAGCGTCCGCACGCAGGTTAAGGTATTTTTTGAACCCGGCGTTTTCCGTGAGTAAAGCCGCCTGCTTAAGTAACGAAGAGGCCTTTTGCAATTCTGCTGCGTAAAGTACATGATACGGTACGGATGTCATACGACCCAGAGTGTCCGCCCGTATCACAGAGTACAAGCCATATTTATCACTCACCGTTGACTTTTCGAGGGCCTCTTTGGTCATACCGGCAGGATAAAATGTGCCGGCGGCAGGTTTAGGACCAATTCCTGCGACGAATGGCTTATCGCCGTTCAGGCGGTCCCAAGGCCCGTAATTGATCCAGATGAAGGCTTTTGTCTTTTCGTCTTTTACTGCGTTCAACAGGCTGTCACGTTGCGGATAGGCCTGTTTCCAAAAGAGCTCGTCCATGATCTGGGCAGCCTGAATTAAAAGCGGCAGAATTTTCCGGTCATCAGGAGAAAGATCGTTCAGGTTGGTCGTCAGTTTGACCTGTTCATAGATACTGATGCGTTCGGCAACATACCGCTGCAGGCTGTCGTCTCCTGTCACGGTTGTACCAGCGCGGGTTCCGGTAGAATTTGTACATGAAATCAGCATGATACTGGTATAAATAAAGCAACAGGCAGCAATAAAGATATTTCTCATAATGGTCGTACTCTTAATTTAACGGTAAGTCGGGCTAGTAGCTCCGAAGAAATAGCGGCTAAAATAGCAAAAATTAGTAATTTCACAGCCCAATACCTATGCTATGAAAAACTCCCCCGTCAGCAAAAATGTTTTTGCCCTTATAAGTTTTGCCGTTCTGCTTAGCTCCTGCGGAGGCGGAAAATATGCAGCGACGAATAAAATCTATAAAAGTCAGGCCAGAGCCTATGCAAAGATAATTGAAGCAACGCCCCCTTTAAATCAGGGAAGTGAGACAATTCCCGCGAATCAACAGGCATGGGTTGGCTCTGTAAATTTCGGACTGAGAAAGCCGAATTTTGTTATTCTTCATCATACCGCGCAAAAATCGACCGAACAAACCATCAATACCTTTATCCTGGCAAGAACACAAGTGAGTGCTCACTACATAATTGGGCGCGACGGAAAAGTGATCCAGATGGTAAATGATTACCTCAGATCTC
Source organism: Pedobacter deserti (assembly GCF_024436415.1). Classification (GTDB taxonomy): domain Bacteria; phylum Bacteroidota; class Bacteroidia; order Sphingobacteriales; family Sphingobacteriaceae; genus Pedobacter; species Pedobacter faecalis. Next base: position 679,788 of record NZ_JAFMZQ010000001.1, read on the forward strand.
ATCATGCCGGCGCGGGCAAATGGGGAAATGATACCGATCTTAATTCGTCGTCGATCGGCATTGAACTGGATAACACGGGAAGCGAACCCTATCCTGACGCTCAAATCAACAGTCTTCTCGAGGTACTAGCCGCGTTGAAAAAGAAGCACAACATTCCGGTAGCCAATTTTATAGGTCACTCCGATATGGCGCCCGGCCGAAAGCAGGATCCGAATATGTTTCCATGGAAAACACTTGCCGAGAAAGGTTTCGGATATTGGTATGACGCTATTCTAATAACGCCTCCTGATACCTTTGATACAAAAGCTGCGCTTCGGATTATCGGATATGACGTCAGTAATCTCCCGGCCGCAATTACCGCCTTTAAGCGGCATTTTATTCAAACAGATATTAGCCCTGCACTAACGCCCTACGATAAACAGGTGTTATTCAGTTTGTACCGCAAATATCTCTAGCCTATTTGTTGGCTTTAGACCAGGCGTCCTTGAGAGAGACAGTACGGTTGAAAACGGGCTTTTCGGCAGTAGCGTCCCTGTCGAGGCAATAGTATCCCTTGCGGATGAACTGGTAGCGTACGTTGGATGAAGCCTGAGCCAGAAAAGGTTCAATGTATACGTCATGGAGTACCTCAACGCTGTTCGGGTTAAGGTAGTCCTTAAAATCTCGCGCTTCCGCGTCTGGCGACTCAACCGTGAACAAACGATCGTAGAGCCTCACTTCTGCCTTTTTTGCGTGAGAAGCGCTTACCCAGTGGATGGTGCCTTTTACGTTAATACCGCTTGTGTCAGACCCGCTTTTAGACTCCGGGATGTAAGAACAGTGGACTTCTGTAAGGTTGCCGTTGTCATCTTTTTTGAAATCCTCGCATTTCACAATATATGCATGCTTCAGCCGAACCATGGAGCCCGGGGCTAACCGGAACCATTTCTTTGCCGGGACTTCCATGAAGTCTTCACGCTCGATCCATAATGTATTACTGAATGGTATTTCCCGGGTCCCGCCTTTGTCTTCCGCCTCCGGATTGTTTTCGCCAATTAAAATCTCCTCTTTGTCTTCAGGGTAATTGGTAATAACAAGTTTAATTGGGTCCATCACGGCCATCACTCGGGTGGCGGTTTTGTTAAGATGTTCCCGGATACAGAATTCCAGGAGGCTTAACTCTATGATGTTTTCGCGCTTTGCGATCCCGATTCTTTCACAAAAATCGCGAATGCTCTCCGGGGTATATCCTCTGCGCCTCAGACCGCTTATCGTAGGCATGCGCGGATCGTCCCAGCCACTTACCACACCATCATTTACAAGCTGCAGAAGCTTACGCTTGCTCATTACGGTATATGACAGGTTTAGTCGGGCAAACTCGTATTGTTTAGACGGGAAGATGTCCAATTGCTCAATCAGCCAGTCGTACAATTCACGGTGCGCAACATACTCGAGTGTGCAAATAGAATGGGTAATTGATTCAATGCTGTCACTTTGCCCGTGAGCGAAATCATACATAGGATAGATGCACCATTTGTTTCCTGTACGATGGTGCTCCGCGTGTTTGATCCGGTATAAGATCGGATCGCGCATTAGCATATTCGGACTTGCCATGTCAATCTTTGCGCGGAGCGTGCATGCTCCGTCAGGGAATTCGCCTGCTTTCATCCGGCTGAAAAGATCAAGATTCTCTGCAATTGTTCGGGTCCTGTAAGGGCTGTCTTTCCCCGGTTCAGTCGGAGTGCCTTTCTGTTCAGCAATCTCGTCTGCCGTGCTATCGTCTACATAGGCCAGTCCTTTTTCGATGAGTTTTACTGCGAAAGCGTATAAAGTATCGAAATAGTCAGAGGTATAAAGTTCATTTTTCCACTGAAAGCCCAACCACTTTATATCGTTTTGCTGGCTGTCCACATATTCTGTCTTTTCCGTCACTGGGTTTGTGTCGTCAAATCTGAGATTGGTATAGCCTCCGTATTTCTGAGTAAGGCCGAAATTAAGACAAATGGCTTTTGCATGTCCGATGTGCAGATAACCGTTCGGTTCCGGAGGGAAGCGGGTTATTAAGGTTTCGTACCGGCCACTCTTTAAATCGTTTTCAATGATCTCTTCAATAAAGTTCAATGATCTTTTCTCACTCATAAAAACTGTAATTTTTGCCTCAAAGTTAACATAAAACCGCTAAATTAATTACATTTACCGCATACTATTCACATTAATATGGATAACGCATTACAAAGACCGATACGTGTTCTTGTCGCGAAAGTGGGGCTTGACGGACATGACAGAGGCGCAAAAGTAATCGCTACTTCGCTCCGCGATGCCGGAATGGAAGTCATCTATACAGGTTTAAGGCAAACGCCGGAGATGGTGGTAAATACAGCATTGCAGGAAGATGTCGATGCTATCGGCATCTCAATTCTTTCCGGCGCGCATATGACCGTTTTCCCTAAGATCATACGGTTGATGAATGAGAAGGGACTCAACGATGTGTTGCTTACCGGAGGTGGCATAATTCCGGCGGCAGATGCCTTAGCGCTCAAGAAAATGGGTGTGGGAGAGCTGTTTTCGCCGGGCACTACAATGGCGTCCGTTGTCGATTATATAAAGAACTGGGTGTCAGTAAACAGAACTTTTTAACTATGACCTATCAAAACCTTCTCGTCGAATTAAGAGACCGTATTCTTCATGTCACGATTAACAGAGCTCCGAAACTCAATGCGCTAAACACTCAGACGATCACTGAACTCAGTGATGTCATCGCTTCGGCGCAGGCAGATCCGAACATTGGAGGGATTATACTTACAGGTGCCGGTGAGAAGGCGTTTGTTGCAGGCGCCGATATCGCTGAATTCGCATCCTTTAATGTAGAACAGGGTAAGGCTTTAGCGGAGACAGGTCAACGCAGCGTTTTTAACGCTATCGAGACTTCCGTTAAGCCGGTTATCGCTGCTATCAACGGTTTTGCACTCGGAGGCGGGCTGGAACTGGCCTTGTCGTGTCATCTTCGCATAGCCGCAGATCACGCGCGGCTGGGTTTACCGGAGGTTACTTTGGGGCTTATCCCTGGTTATGGCGGTACACAGCGGTTGACTCAGCTGATCGGCAAAGGTCGGGCACTTGAAATGATCGCAACGGCAGAGATGATCACCGCGTCGAATGCTCTGGAGATCGGAATAGTGAATCATATTGTTCCTTTAGCAGAACTCATGGAAAAGTCAGAAGAGGTCATGAGGAAAATCATACAGCACGCGCCTCTGGCGATCGCCGCAGCTATCCGGGCCGTAAACGCGTCGACTGGAAATTCCGGCTTTCTGACGGAAATTCACGAGTTTGCCGCGTGCTTCGGTACACATGATTTCCAGGAGGGGGTGCAGGCCTTTATGGAAAAGCGCAAGCCGGTATTCAAGGGCATATAGCTCGGGAACACGCCTTATTTCCTTTTTTCTTCGAGGTTTATTGGGACTTTTTTAAATAAAACTGTGGAGAATATTTCCCAATAAAAAAAACATACCTATATTTATTTCGTAAATAAGGTGCCAAGTTAGCTATATGAGAAAAATATTAATAGTAGATGATGAGGTCAATATAGGTCTGCTTCTTTCGAAGTTTTTAACCAGGAATTCTTTCAGCGTGACTACCGCAACCAGCGGCGTTACTGCCATGGAACACCTGAGCCGGGAAAAGTACGATCTGGTGCTGTGCGACTATCGTTTGGAAGATACAGATGGAAAGGAAATGCTCATCAGAATTAAGGAAAGCTACCCTAAAACCGGAGTGATTATCATCACTGGTTATTCAGATATCAAGCTGGCTGTTGAACTTATTAAACTTGGGGCCTATGATTACATCACCAAGCCGCTCTATCCCGATGAAATTCTGAACACGATCAACAAAGCCATTGAGACGCAGATCGCGCTGAATACGGACCAATCCGATATTTCCGCAGATGCTCCTAAGCAAAAGCCGGCAAAAGCAACCTATGTTAATACGGACAATTTTGTGGTAGGTCAGAGTCAATCTTCAAAAGATTTGCTCAAGCAGATACAGCTTGTAGCACCAACTTCCTACAGCGTCATCCTGATGGGGGAAAGTGGTACAGGGAAAGAGTCGGTTGCAAAGGCGATTCATCTCAACAGTCCCCGAAAAGATCAGCCCTTTGTTGCAATGGACTGTGGATCCTTAACCAAGGAACTTGCCGGCAGCGAGTTCTTTGGGCATGAAAAAGGCGCCTTCACAGGAGCCTTATATACGAAGATCGGTCACTTTGAAATGGCGAACGGCGGTACTTTGTTTCTTGATGAGGTAGGCAACCTATCTTACGATATTCAGGCGGCCTTGCTCCGCACGGTTCAGGAGCGAAAGATAAAGCGGATCGGTAGCACCAAAGAGATAGACCTTGATGTGCGCATTATTGTAGCGACTAACGAGAACCTGGCCAACGCTATCCAAAAAGGTAAGTTCAGGGAAGATTTGTTTCACAGATTCAATGAATTTTCCATTGAACTTCCGCCTTTGAGTCAGCGAGGTCGGGATATCCTTACTTTCGCCAATAATTTTCTGGACTTCGCAAACAGGGAACTGGATAAAAACGTAAAAGGATTTTCCGCAGAGGTGGAGGAGTGCCTTCTGACCTATAACTGGCCGGGAAATGTAAGGGAGTTAAAAAACGTTGTTCGACGGGCTACGCTGCTCGCGGAAACCGACGAAATTCAATTGAAAGCCCTTCCACTCGAAATATCGACCTATGCCAAGGCTTCTGCGATAGAGAACTCGCTTTCCCGGTTTGATAAGCCCAGAGACTTGAAAAACGCAGCATTGGAGGCTGAATACGAAACCATTTTGAAGGTGCTGCGCGAGGTCAACTTCAATAAGACCAAGGCAGCCAAGATCCTTAATATCGATCGCAAAACTTTGTATAATAAAATGAAAGCGATCAATCTTGACACATAGCCGTGTTTTTCTCCATCGCAATCGGCCTGATATGCCTCATCTTGTTGTATATGAACATGAGGTTGAGCGGGGCAATCCGGCGATATACGCACAATGTAACGGAACTAGAACAAACTAATCGTGGGTTGGCCAGCAAAGGGCAACTGCTGGAGCGGGCAGAGCAGATAGCCCATATCGGAACATGGCAGGTAGACACACGCTCGGGGGCGGTTGAATGGTCGGACGAGCTTTACCGCATTTATGGTTTTACTAAGACCGAGATAACACCAGATGCAGAACTAAACACCCGGGTCATCGTTCCCGAATACAGGGAGAAGGTCGCCAAGGCACTGGAATCCGCGGTAAACAATAATTCAAATTTCGCCGTTGAATACCAGATCATGCAGCCTTCAGGTCTTAGAAAGTATATTCTTGCGCAAGGACTTTACCTGTCGGAGGAAAGCCGGCTTGTGGCGACCATCCAGGATATCACAGAACTGAAGGAGGCCGTGCTCAAGCTGAGAATTAACGAGACATTGCTAAGAGAGGCGGAAAAAGTTTCTCACAGCGGGAGTTGGGAGTGGATGGAAGGAAAACAGTACATCCTTTGGTCAGACGAAATGTACAATATTCACGGGTTGTTCCCTCATTCGGTGACAATGAATATCAATACTTACCAAAGTCTGATACATGAGGAGGATCTTAAGGAGGTCACGGCCGAATTTGAACGGGCTCAGATAAGGAAAACGCCATTTAAACTAAATTATCGTATTGTGCGCCCTTCGGGTCAGATCAGGCATGTACTTACTGCGGGCGAATATAAGCGTATTGGCATCAACGACAATTTTGCCTATATCGGAACAACTCAGGACGTTACGGAATTGCGTGAAGCGCAAGTACAGCTTGAAGAAAAGATATCCGCGCTTAACCGGTCAAATCAGGATTTGGAGCAGTTCGCCTATGTCGCTTCGCACGATTTGCAGGAACCGCTGCGAAAAATCCAGGCCTTTAGCAAGCGCCTTAAGGAGCAGCACAGTGGCAACCTTGATGAAGAGGCTCAAGATTATTTGTCCAGAATGGATCAGGCAGCTAACCGCATGCGGGTATTGATCAGCGACCTGCTTACATTTTCAAAAGCTACCCGTGATGGGAAGCGGTTTACGGTGGTCGACCTGGGTGATCTGATCACAAGGATAACGCACGACATGGATTATACGATCGAGCAGAAACAGGCGACGATCAGTGTAAGTGCATCGATAGGCGTTTATGGCGTTGAGACTCAGCTCTACCAGTTGTTTTTGAATCTGATAGGTAATGCGCTTAAATTTACCAGATCCGGACAGCCCCCCCACGTTAAGATCAGCGCACAGTCGGCCACAGACGATCAGTTGAACCTGGAAGGTATAGTTCCCCGGCAACAATACGCTTCAATCACCATTGAAGATAACGGAATAGGTTTTGATAGAAACGACGCAGGACGGATATTTGATCTCTTTCACAGACAGCATATCCGTAGTGAATATGAGGGGACGGGTATTGGACTGGCCATATGCAAAAAGATAGTGTCGTACCATAATGGGCTGATATATGCAGACAGTGAGCCGGGACAAGGTTCCGTTTTCACTGTGCTGTTGCCTAAAAAGCATACTAACACGCTCAATTTAAAAAGTGATGGAAAAAATTAAAGTGCTGCTGATCGACGATGACGAAGACGACTATGTCTTGACCAAAGCGATATTTGGAGAGTTGGCCGATAAATATGAGCTTTCCTGGGTAAATAGTTATGAGAAGGGCATTTCAGCTATACGCAAAGCATTGTACGATGTTTATCTGGTCGACTACAGACTTGGAAAAAGTACGGGTATAGAGTTGCTTCAGGAAGCAAAAAATTCGGGGTCCGAACAACCCGTTATCATGTTAACAGGAAAAGGTGACCGCTCAATTGATGAGCAGGCGATGCAGTATGGCGCCGCGGATTATCTTGTAAAAGATGAGATCGAAGCTGATATGCTTGACCGCTGCATCAGGTACTCATTAACGCAGGCGGGAATCTTGAAAGCGCTGAAGAGTAGCGAGCGTAAATACCGGACGATGTTCGAGCAGGCCAAAGATCCCATTTTTATATCCGACGATAAGGGCCGGATCCAGGATATGAATAGCGGAGGATTAAGGTTTTTCGGATATCAGCATGATCAGATTTCCGGCCTCGATGACCGGTCATTGTTTAGAAATCCCGTTGATGCCGAACAATTCCATCATCTTCTGGAAACAAAAGGACTACTAAGCGACTTTGAATGTGAGATGGTGTCGGGCACAGGCGATGTGTACCATTGCAGTTTGTCTTCATTTATTCAAACCGACATGATCAGTGTAACGGAAACTTACCATACCATTGTTCGCGACCTGAGCTATCGCAAGCAAATTGAAGATCAATCTGTGAATTTAGGTAAAATGGCCATTTCTGAACATATAGCGAGAGGCTTGGGTGACGAACTGAGGGATCCGTTGTCGACCATAAATCTCGCCCTTGAGGAATTGGCCAGCGAGGAAGGTTTCGCTTATAATGAATCCGTACAGCGCAATCTGGAGATCGTTCGTGCCAACTGCGACAGGCTAAATCAGCTGATCCATAATTTCATATCCAGTACGGAAACAAAGACGTTGAATTTGCAGCGGCATGACCTTAGCGAGGTTATTGACGAAGCGCTTGCCGGTATTCAGGATTTGATCGCCGGACATGGTATCCAGCTGAGCCGGGAAGTCAACTTATCCGGTGCGCAGGCCTTTGTGGATAGGCAGAAGATGGTGGAAGCCTTAAAAATAGTGCTGGTAAATGCCGTCGAGGCCATGGAAACATACCCAAAGCAAATTCGCGTAAAGGCATCTATCAACGAGAAGAGTTTTGAAATTGCAGTCGAAGATAACGGCCCAGGTATACTTCCCGGCAACAGGTCTAAGATTTTTGAACCTTTCTTTACTACTAAGATAAGGGCGAACGGACTGGGACTTACCCATGCCCAACGGCTGCTTACCACCCACCATGGGGAGATCAGGTACAAGGCGCTTCCTTCAGGCAGCCAGTTTCTTATTCAGGTTCCGGTTTATAAAGACAGCACACTTTGGCTTTAGATCTAATTTAATATGATGTCACTTTTCAGCTATAAGCAGCGTAACAATATCAATCTGATCATTATTATTGCGCTCGGAATACTTATTCTGTATTCGCTTCAGGGAATATTCGGATCAATCTTAAGCACCCTGGTTTTGTATACCATACTCAGGCCCGGATTTATATTTCTCGCTGAAACCAAAAAGATGAATCGAAAGGTTGCTGCAGTGCTGTTATTATTCGTTTCCCTGATCGTCCTTGTTCTGCCTTTTTATGGATTAAGCAGCATGGTCATCGAGAAAATCGCCGAACTTCAGAACGATCCGGCGTACTTCAAGCGGATCATGTTCAAACTTACTCATTTGGTACCACTTGGTGGCGACGTCCAGGAGCTTATCCAGGATGGCATACAAAAGGCAGGCGCATGGGCCGCCGGATTGTTCCCTTCCTTGATCACCGGGGCGTTTAATATCGTATTCGGGCTTCTGCTGATGTATTTTCTGCTTTTTTTCATGCTGGCGGAGCGGGAAAAATTCGAAGCAGCTTTGCTCAAATATGCTCCGTTCAGGGAGCAAAACGCGCAGCGTTTCGCTGAAGAAATGCGCAATACGACTTACGCCAATGTTGTAGGGCAGGGATTTATTGCCCTGGTACAGGGCTCGCTGCTGGGCGTCGCATTCTATGTGCTCGGATATTCCGACCCGGTGTTCTGGGGCGTTATTACCACCTTTATTTCGTTCGTGCCCATCCTCGGTCCGCCAATCGTCTTTGTACCTGCGGCACTTATACAGATTGCAAACGGGAACAACATGGCGGGATGGTCTATGCTGGTTTTCGGTTTCATTGTTCTGATCAATATCGACAATGTGCTACGGTTTATGATCGCCAAAAAGGTTGGAAACATTCATCCCATCGTTACGGTTATCGGCGTCGTGATCGGTATTCCGCTATTTGGGATATTAGGACTCGTATTTGGACCCTTGCTGATATCTTATTTTGTGCTGCTTATTAAAATCTACGAAACGAGCGCACTGGCTACGGAAAGATTGGAGAGAATCAAAACAAATTCCGATGAAGAGGGGTTATTACAATAGAATTTTCAAAACAAAAACATATAAATTTTAAAGTTATGAATGATAATTCAAAAGTGTTGGTAGCATTGTTAGCAGGCTTAGCTGCGGGCGCAGCGTTGGGCTTACTGTTCGCACCTGAAAAAGGAAGTGATACCCGGGATAAACTTGGCCAGTCACTCAAAGACCTTGGCGACACCATTAAAGACCGTGCTGCCGATGAGATAAATAATCTGGCCAGCCTGAAAGAAAAGGTCGTAAGTTCCGTAAAGAGCAAGCTAGGGCAGACCGAAGAAGAATATGCTGACGATTTAGAACATGCTTAAAACCGCTTAAATTTCGTATGATGCAGGAAGAAGAAATCAAAGAAAAGCGTATTGAGGATCTTTACGAAGATGTAAAGGTTTACCTGGAGACAAAGCTGGAATACATGCACCTTATGATGGTGAAAAAGGTTGCCAAGATATTCGCAGATATCGTCACTAACACCGTGGTGCTGGTATGTTTCATTCTTGCGTTCCTTTTCGGTTCAGTTACGCTGGCCTTATATCTGTCTGATGTTTTTGGCAGCTTTACGGCCGGCTTTGGTGCTGTATCGCTGATTTATCTTCTTCTGGCACTCATTGTCTTTTTCACCAAAGACAAATACATCGAGAAAGGCATCATTAACGTTACTGTAAGGCGATATTTTACTAAACTGGATGAAGATGATGGAAACGATGAAAAGAAAATATAATATCCGGAACCTGGACGACCTTCAAGCGAGGCTGAGTAGCCTGAAGATGCAGAACGACATGCAGGCTGAGGCGATCGTTGCCGATGGCAAAGCGTACCTCAAGCAGTTTACCCCTGCATATTTATTTAAACGGCATCTGAATCCTTCAAATCTCCTTAAAGCAGACGAGGAACTGCACATCAGCAGTAGTATCATGTCGCTGATCCTGCCGTTTGTGATGAACAATACCCTGTTTAAAGGTTCTGGAATCATCACCAAGGCGGTGGTGGGCCTTGCCTCGGGAAAGATCGGAAAAACGCTGGACGCAGAAAATATAGCTAATGCTTTTGCTACGGTTAAGTCGTGGTTCACCGGCAAGAAGAAAAAAGCAGCTAAGCCAGAGGTTGCCTACGTAGATTATGGCATCCCGCCGGATAGTGAAACCTATTAAGAACAGCTTATAAAGCTGTTCTTATCTTTAATTCGGTCAGTTGTTTTTCGTCTATAGCCGAAGGGCTGTCTATCATCACATCTCTTCCTGAATTGTTTTTCGGAAAGGCGATCACATCCCTGATCGTGTCCAGTCCCGCAAAGAGCGAACACAACCGGTCAAATCCAAATGCAATACCCCCGTGTGGCGGCGCGCCATATTCAAATGCATCCATCAGAAAGCCAAATTGCTTTTGTGCCTCTTCCGGGCTAAAGCCCAAATGTTTAAACATCAGTGCCTGTAACCCACGATCGTGAATCCGGATAGATCCGCCCCCGATCTCCGTGCCATTCAGCACCATGTCGTAGGCATTTGCCCTTACCTCTCCTGGCTGCGTATCAAGCAGAGGGATATCTTCGGGTTTTGGTGACGTAAAGGGGTGGTGCATGGCATGATAACGTTCGGTCTCTTCGTCCCACTCCAGTAAAGGAAAGTCAAGCACCCACAAGGCGCTGAACGCATTTTTATCGCGTAGCCCAAGCCGGCTGCCCATTTCAAGCCGTAGTTCGCTAAGCTGCTTACGGACCTTGTCTTTGATGCCTGCCATGATCAGCACCAGGTCGCCCGCCTCCGTATTCATGGCTTCCGACCATTTTTTAAGCTCAGTCTCGTCATAGAACTTATCCACCGAAGACTTTAGGGAACCATCTTCATTATGGCGCATATAAATCAGACCAGTACCACCGATCTGCGGACGTTTGATGAAATCAGTCAGCTCGTCCAATTGTTTACGGGTATAAGAGGCACATCCTTTGGCGTTGATTCCGATCACAAGTTCTGCTTGCTCAAATACAGGGAAATCTTTGCCTTTAACAAGTTCAGTAAGCTCAACGAACTTCATGTCGAAACGCGTGTCTGGCTTATCAGAACCGTACAATCTCATCGCATCCGCATACTGCATACGTGGCACTTCCGGTAAATCAATGCCTTTTATTTCCTTAAATAGCGTCCGGATGAGGCCTTCAAATGTGTTCAGAATATCCTCCTGCTCAATAAAAGACATTTCACAATCGATCTGCGTAAATTCCGGCTGCCTGTCTGCACGTAAGTCCTCATCCCTGAAGCACTTCACAATCTGAAAATAACGGTCGAAACCAGAAACCATCAGCAATTGCTTAAATGTTTGCGGCGATTGCGGCAAGGCATAGAATTCACCGGCATTCATGCGGCTTGGCACCACAAAGTCACGTGCGCCTTCCGGTGTCGATTTAATCAGGACCGGGGTTTCCACCTCTATAAAGTCCAGGCCGTCCAGATAACGACGTACAGATTGCGCCATTCTGTGACGCAATACCATATTATTTCTTACCGGGTTCCTTCTCAGGTCCAGGTAGCGGTATTTCATTCTCAGGTCATCACCGCCATCTGTTTCATCATCAATCATGAAAGGCGGAAGTTTAGCGGCATTCAGAATTTCCAGCGCCGAAACTTTGATCTCGATTTCGCCGGTAGGTATCTTCAGGTTTTTATTAGAGCGCTCAACAACAGTACCGGTCACTTTTATCACGAATTCACGGCCAAGGTTCCGGGCCGCTTCACACAGTTCACGGTTGTCGTCCATATTGAACACCAGCTGGGTAATCCCATACCGGTCGCGAATATCGATAAAGGTCATTCCGCCCAAGTCCCTGGATTTTTGCACCCAGCCGCACAGAATCACTTCTTGACCCAGATTCTCAAGGTTTAAAGCACCGCAAGTTGTCGTTCTAAGCATGTTTTTAGTGTATTAAAGCGGCAAAAATATTGATTTTGAACTACATATTTGCCGTCTGGAACATTTAACTGAATAATTAATCGAGCGGGCGCCGCAGAAACTTCTCCGGAGCAAAACCAAAACCGCCAAATCTTGTTCATACTTTCGACGGGCTTTTTCTATCTTAGCCTAATATTTAAAAGAATATGGAATTTTTGAGCAGCCCAGAGGCCTGGATATCATTATTAACGCTGACGGTACTGGAGATCGTCCTCGGCATAGACAACATCATTTTTATTTCCATCTTATCCGGCAAGCTGCCTGTTCACCAGCAAAAGAAGGGCAGACAGGTAGGACTGGCGCTGGCCATGATCACCCGTGTGCTCCTGTTGCTATCGTTGAGCTGGGTTATGACCCTTACCGCAGAGATATTCAACCTTGGCAGCCTGATTGGGGTAAGCAGTACAGAGTGGCTGCAAAAGCTCTCCATTTCGGGGCGCGACCTGATCCTGATCCTGGGTGGGCTCTTCCTGATCTATAAGAGTACCCATGAGATCCATGACAAGCTTGAAAGCGAAGAAGAAAAAGAAGTCAAGGGTAAAGTGCACAGTTTTGCCGGTGTCATCGCTCAGATTCTTATTCTGGACATCGTGTTCTCGCTCGACTCGGTGATTACCGCTGTAGGTATGGCCGACCACGTGGAGATCATGATCGCCGCAGTTGTCATTGCCGTCGTGATCATGATGGTATCCGCTGGCGCTATCAGTACCTTCGTAAATAAGCATCCCACCGTCAAAATGCTTGCCCTGTCGTTCCTTCTTCTTATAGGGGTATCTTTACTTGCAGAGGGTCTGGATCAGCATATTCCAAAAGGCTACATTTATTTTGCCATGGCATTTTCTGTACTTGTAGAGATGCTTAACCTGAAGATGAAGAAAAATGCGGAGCGACCTGTAACATTACGTAATATGCCAAACGAGGGCGATGTTAAGGAGCAGGCACAGTAATGATTTCATTTTTTGAGGCCTCCTTATCCGAACTGTCTATACACCGGATAGGAAATAAATCGCAGGACGAGTTTTACGTTTTGTCGGAGCAATCCGTTTCAATTTCAGACAATTTGCTAAACAATCTGTTGCAGCAATACTTCCTCGGGCAGTTCGAAAAGGTCAATGAGATTTACAGGTTCTACCATCCGAACGCCGATCTGAACCTGAACGAGGTTTACCACTTCGTCGCAAGCATATTTGAAGACGGGCAGCAATTCCACAGCCACAGTCAGGAAATAGCCAAACACCTGTACGAGGTATCGGGCCACCCCAAGATCAAGTCGGGAGAACTTTATGTCGCCTATTTTGAAAACGTTCAAATAGAAGGCGGGCTTCATGATGCCATCGGAATATTTAAATCTGAGACCAAGGAAACTTACCTAAAGGTGTACCCGGAAAACAGTGGCTTTGGGCTAAGCTATGAACAGGAAGCTATCAACATCAGTAAGCTCGACAAAGGCTGCCTGATTTTCAATACCGACAAGGAAGAAGGTTATCGCGTTGCGGTCATCGACCAGACCAACCGTAGCAGCGAAGCCGTGTACTGGAAAGATGAATTTCTAAAGCTTCGGGTTCGTAACGACAATTTCAACCAGACCAACAGCGTACTGGGCGTTTATAAGAGCTTTGTTACCGAAAAGCTCGATGAAGAGTTTGAGATCTCCAAGGCCGACAAGATCGACCTGCTCAATAAGTCGATGAAGTACTTCAAAGAAAAGGAGAGTTTTGATCTCGATGAGTTCTCCAATGAAGTGATCGGTAATGCCGAAGGGATCGAATCTTTCAAAAACTTTAAACGGAGTTACGAGGAAGAATTCGAAACTGCAATTCCAGACAGTTTTGATATCTCGGGCGCGGCTGTGAAAAAGCAGGCGCGGGTATACAAGAGTGTACTTAAACTTGACAAAAACTTCCACATTTATATTCATGGCGACAAAGAGCTTATCGAAAAGGGCTTTGACGATGATAAGTCCATGAACTACTACAAGGTTTACTTCCGCGAAGAACAATAAATTATCCGTCGGCCACCTGCCTTAAATTCGGAATAAATTGTAGCTTTAGGTTTGCGGCAACCCGGTTGCCCCAGCCTGCTAACCAATTTTAACCAAATGAACGGCGAAAGCAAACAGAACAATATTTTTAAAGTTATCGGGGCCTCTTCCCTCGGAACCCTCATTGAATGGTACGACTTCTATATTTTCGGAAGTCTGGCCACCATCATAGGCACGCAATTATTCCCTGCTGATGCGGGCGCCTCGGCGCTGATCAACACCCTGGCGATCTTTGCCGCTGGATTTATAGTCAGGCCCTTTGGAGCGCTTGTGTTTGGTCGCCTGGGCGATCTGATCGGGCGTAAATATACCTTTCTGCTTACGCTGGTGCTCATGGGCGGGTCAACCTTCCTCATTGGTCTTATCCCATCGTATTCCAGCATTGGATATGCGGCTCCTATACTCGTTCTCATACTCCGACTGGTGCAGGGGCTTGCCCTTGGAGGAGAATACGGAGGTGCGGCTACTTATGTTGCCGAACACGCGCCCGCTAATAAAAGGGGCTTCTTCACCAGCTGGATACAGACCACGGCGACGGGTGGACTCTTTCTCTCGCTGGGTGTCATCGTGTTTACCAAAAACCTGCTGGGTGCAGAAGCGTTTTCCGACTGGGGCTGGCGTGTGCCTTTCCTGCTCTCCATCCTGCTTGTCGGTGTTTCCATCTATATCCGGATGAAGATGCACGAGTCACCCATGTTCACCAAACTCAAGACCGAAGGCAAGGTTTCCAAAAATCCGCTTAAGGAGAGCTTCAGGAACAAAGCCAATTTCAAGATGGTTCTGCTGGCTTTGTTTGGCGCTACGATGGGACAAGGTGTGATCTGGTATACCGGGCAGTTTTACGCCCAGTCCTTTCTGGAGAATACCTGCAAACTCGATTTCAACGACTCCCGTTATATCCTGCTTTGGGCCATCGCCTTTGCGACGCCATTTTTTATTGTCTTCGGGTCATGGAGCGACAAGGTAGGGCGGAAATGGATTATGCTGGCTGGCATGCTCCTGGGCGTCGTGTTATACAGGCCCATATACCAGATCTTCCTTAACGACACGGACTTCAGTAACATTCCGCAAACAGAAGTGCGTAGTCGGCTCGAAGGCGCTGTTACCAAGTCGCTGGATGTGAAGACAGGCGATAGCCTTACCTTGATTCAAACGCATTATGAGCTGCATGATGGCACGGCCTTTACGAAAGAACAGCTGATCACCAAGAAGCCGGACAACTGGATGAGCACCGCAGAGCCGGTATACAAAGACAAAAAATTATCTTCCCCCGTCTTTTGGAAGTTCGTTGCACTTGTGTTTTTCCAGATCCTGCTGGTCACTATGGTTTACGGCCCAATTGCAGCATTCCTCGTAGAACTCTTCCCCACAAAGATCCGATACACCTCCATGTCGCTTCCTTATCATATAGGCAACGGGGTGTTTGGCGGACTGGTGCCCTTCGTTGCTACCTTAATCGCTAGTTTCCCTGGTTCCACGCCGCTATCAGGCTTGTGGTATCCTATAGGCATAGCCGCTTTAAGTTTTGTTATAGGCGCCGTCTATCTGTCCAATCGTAAACCCGATCACGGCGAAGCCGATCATTAATTGAGCCATATGAACGCATTAAAAAAGGCATTAGGCATATTCTGGATCCTGCTCGGACCAGCATCGATCATTTTCCTGTTTGCTCAGGCTATTGAGAAAACCGGGCTGGCTCCGGATGGTGTGGCCAGAACCAACACGGCACTTCAATGGGGAATTATCCTTTGTATATTCATCCCGATCAGCGCCGGACTGGTTGTTTTTGGCTACTATGCGCTTAAAGGCGAGTACAACAGGCTTCCCGACGAGTAGCTCTGTCACACAGCATCAGATCCGCTATAAAACGCGGAGCAGCAAGCCCTTCAGATATTCCCCCTCTGCAAATGAAGCCCGCACCGGGTGATCTTCCGGCTGAGAAAATTGTCCGATGATCTGTACCTCCCGGCCGGCATCAAGCGCGGCCCAGGCAATGATCTGTTTGAAAGTCTCGATATCCACAGCACCAGAGCAGGAAAACGTGGCCAGCAAGCCCCCCGGCTCCAGGATAAGCATACCCAACCGATTCAGGTCCTTATAAGCCCGTGCAGCCCGGTCGAGCGCCGACCGTGAGGGGGCATACTTTGGCGGATCGAGTACCAGTACGTCAAATTTTCTGCCTTCGTCTTTAAAAGCCCTGAGTTGTTTGTTAACATCCGATTGGATGCTCCTTTGATGCTCCTTATCAAAACCATTCAAGCTGATATTATGCTGTAACGTTTCGATGGCTAATGCCGAGCTGTCGACACTCGTAACCTCGGCAGCACCTTGTTTAATACAATTAAGTGAAAAACCGCCGCTGTAAGAAAAGCAATCCAAAACCCTTTTACCCTTTGCGTGTGCCGCAAGGATCGCCCGGTTATCACGCTGATCGCAATAGAAGCCGGATTTTTGTCCCCCGGCAATATTGATATGGTATTTAATACCGTTCTCTTTTACCTCAAGAAACTCAGGCGGGTGTTCACCCCAAAGCAGACCCTGATCAGCCGCCAGGTTCTCGTGTTTGCGGGCACCGGCATCGCTCTTATCAAATACACCTCTGGGCTGAAGCAGTTCAACAAGAATATCGATCAGGTCGTGTTTAACCAGCTCAATTCCAGCACTCAGGATCTGTACCGACAGGAAATCAGCGTACTTGTCGACAATCAGGCCCGGCAGGAAGTCGGCCTCACTGAATACCAGTCTGCAGGTATCCGTATTTTCATCCAGCAAGGGCTTGCGGGCAGCAATTGCCTTGCTTAGTTTGTCGGAATACCAGGCTTTGTCTATCACCGCGTCTTCTTTCCATTCCAGCAGCCGGAGCGCAACGCGCGACTGATCATTGTAATATGCATAGGCAAGAAACTCGTTCGCTGCCGACCTTACCGTTACAACCTCACCGTTCTCCGGTTTCCCTTTTAACCGCTCGAGCGCGCCGGAAAATATCCAGGGATGACGCAGCAATGCCGCCTTTTCTTTGCCTTTCTTTAGTATCACGTCAGTCATGCCACAAAAATAGCGTAAAAAAGATTTAAGGGAGAATTTCGGGGATAGCATACCCAATTTTCGGTTCCACTCTCTTCGCAAATGATCTGGTATTTATTCGGGTCTTGTTCGCAAAAGGTACCCCATTTTGCGAACAAGTGTGCCATTAAGTCCGGATTAAGCCCGAACGAGGTGGAGCGTAAGAGAAATACATTGGGATTTTTGTTATATTCGGTTATTAACGAATGTTCTCATGTTATATCCTTATGCACTCATCAATGCAATATTAGCGCCCAGTCGGCTATTTTTTATTTTTTTTTCGATGTCAGTCGGTTTTATCGTCAGGCCTACGTTCGCACAGGAAGATGTTCATTCTGCGGATAGCTCCATTGCACAGGTCAGGCGAAATCTGGCACTTTTGCCTCGGGAAAAGATCTACCTGCACACAGACAAGCATGCGTATCAAATTGGAGATACGTTATGGTTTAAAGCATATGTGGTCGATGCCTCAAACTATGGCCCGAGTAACACGAGTAAGTTGCTGTTTCTAGAGTTTTACAATGAACGTTCTGATATGGTTAGCCGACAAAGCGTTGAAATTAAACAGGGCTTGGGATTTGCTCAGATAGCAATAGATAGTGCAATCTTTAGCGAGGGTACTTTTTCGTTGTATGCGTATACGCATTGGACCAATAACTTTAGCACCGAACACGCTTTTAGCAAATCCTTTTACATCGGGAAGCCCAGTCAGCACTCATGGTTCATTAACTCAGATGTACGTGCCAGTCCTCAGGGCGGCCGAGAGCAACTCGATGTTGCGTTGCAAGTAAAGGATGTTAGCCATGCGCCTATAGGCCTTCGGGATGTCCATGTGAAGCTTATGTCGCGGTCGCCCAACATACCCGTGGTTGATGAGAAGATAAAAACTGACCGGGAAGGTAAGCTCAACTTCAGCTACAAGCTGAACCGCCGGCGAAAATTGAGCAACTTTTATATTGAGTTGCAGGATATAAGCAGTGGCTCGCCCGGATACATCACAAAACTACCGCTGATGCAGCTTGAAAGGAACTCGGAAATCGATCTGCAGTTTCTCCCCGAAGGCGGGAAACTGATTAACGGCCTACCTGCGGTTGTCGCTTTCAAGGCCGTTAACGTAGATGGTAAGGCAGTTGATCTTGCTGGTGAAGTGTATAATGAAGCGAAGAGACAGGTCGCCACCTTTACGAGCTCGCATGACGGGATGGGCAAATTTATGATGGTTCCGGACATTAAAACGAAATACACCGTTAAAATAACCAAGCCGCTCGGGGTCAGCCAAACTTTTGAACTCCCGGCGATAGCCGAAAACGGTTTGTCTATGCAGGTGGACGTATCGGATCCCGACACGCTTAAAGTTTGCTACAATGTCTCTGCGCAAGTTTTGGCAAATGATGGCGATCTCAGCATATTAGGCACACTAAATGGCGTCTTCTATTATCAGCAAAAGCTGGACACGAAGAAAACAAGTGTTATGATCGATAAGAAACTTTTTCCTACGGGTATTGCGCGGATCGTCATGCTATACAACGGTCGCCCTCTAGCTGAGCGGGCAGTGTTTATTAATCATCATGACCAGCTTAGAATGAAGTATCAGTTAAGCATAACAGGGAATGGCTTGAAGCTAACCGTAAAAGACAAAGACGGCAACCCGGTAATGGGACAGTTTTCAGTTGCAGTTACAAACGGTCGCCTCACCAAACCTGATACATCAGGAAGTTACGATCTGGTTACCCATTTTCTGCTTAGTTCTGAATTGAAGGGTAAAATAAACAATCCGGGGTATTACATCAAGGGAGGAGATAAAGTGGCTGGCGACCTGGATTTGCTTATGCTTACGCAGGGCTGGACCGATTTTGAGTGGAAGGACCTGGAGAGGCCGGCCGTTCGGAAAGTAGAACCCGATACATCGACCCGGATAGTTGATGTGAAGTACTTAGCTTTCACCAATGTCCAGGATCTTCAGGTCGTACCCCGGTATGTGAATCTTCAACCAGGGCTGTCGGTGGCCATTCCGGTAGGGGAGGAAGACAGACTTAATCTGACCGGAAATTTCCTCCAGGAGGTAAATATTAAGCAACGGAAAAAACGAGATTATAGCGGTCATAACCGCAATGGTGTGGGCTTTGCAGATGTTGTCTTGGATTCAGTTGATATAGTCCGCTCAAAGGCGATAGGCCTTTATCAACTGCTCAGTATGAAAGTTCCGGACCTTAAAATAGAACGCAGGTATCTTAAATTAGAAAACAGAAGCGGCTATGCGCTAAAAATAGGCGACCGGTGGGTAACCTTTTGGGCTAACGACCTGTCGGGCAAGTTCGGACGAAATCCCTGGCTATTCCTTGGGGATACTCCGCAGGCATTGAAAGATAAACTGAACGTCTTCGACGCACGGGGTCTTAGTTTGATTGAGGTGATGTACAGCCAAAAGTATCTTCATGCTTATAATCCCTCCAAGATACCGCAGCAATTCACACATGGTCATACCAGAAAGACTGTTGAAGCTTTTGCAAAAGCTGGTGTTCCGGCTCCTTTGGCACAGGAAGAGGAGTCTGCCATAATTGAATTGACGTATTCTCGTTATTTTAGACCAGACCCCAATCCAATGGCCATAGTGTTCCCCAGAAAATTTTTTGTGCCGAGGTTTCAAGATAGCGATTCGGTTTCCGGCTACGCGACACTGTTTTGGGAACCTCGACTCATCACAGATCAGTATGGCAACGCGAGCCTGACTTTGCCTGAAAATGTTGTAGACGCTGAATTGCACCTTAGCGTACAGGGAATTGATGTCAACGGTAGATTGGCAAGTTACTTCGGTATAATACGCCGTTAGTCCCATCCAGATGTAGGGAATATCGTATCTTTGGGCCGATGACATTTTACAATTTTTCAGGAGAAACACAGCCCGAAGCGGAAGACGAACATTATATGCGGCTGGCCTTGCAGGAAGCGAAAAAGGCTTACGAGGCAGAAGAGATCCCTATCGGCGCAATTGTGGTATGCAAGAACAGGATCGTGGGGCGGGGCTACAACCTAACCGAACAGCTTAATGATGTCACTGCTCATGCCGAGATGCAGGCTTTTACTGCAGCCTCGCAAACCATTGGCGGAAAATATTTGCGTGACTGTACACTCTATGTAACCGTAGAACCTTGTGTCATGTGTGCGGGAGCAAGTTACTGGACACAGATCAGCCGGGTGGTGTACGGCGCTTCTGAGCCTAAATGCGGTTTTACTTCTAAAGGCGATAAGCTGCTGCATCCTAAGACACTCCTGAAGGGCGGGGTGCTCGCAGATGAGTGTGCTACATTGATGAAGCAATTTTTCCTGAACAAAAGGGGTTAAAGTTGACAAAGTGTTGAACAATTTTTAACCTTGGTATGTTATCTTTGTTAAGCTTAGCGTTATTGCCTAAGTTTGTTCTCAAACAATTTTTACCGGCCGTGCTGAGCAGAAATTGGAAATATAATTTTAAACCTTAAATCATTTATTATGGCTTTTGAACTACCTGCGTTACCATACGCAACCGACGCATTAGAACCGCATATCGATAAACAAACCATGGAAATTCACCATGGCAAGCACCACCAGGCTTATGTAACCAACCTAAATAAAGCTTTAGAAGGTAAGCCTGAGGCCAATCAGAGCATCGAAGAGATCATCAAAAATATTTCAAAGTTCCCGGCAGCGGTTAGAAATAACGGCGGTGGCCATTATAACCACTCCCTTTTCTGGCAGGTTATTGGGCCGAACAAGGGCGGAGAGCCTACTGGCGAGCTTGCTGAGGCGATCAATTCCGCCTTCGGATCATTTGCTGATTTCAAAACCAAGTTTGCCGAAGCAGGCGCTACCCGTTTTGGATCTGGCTGGGCCTGGTTAAGCGTTGGCGCTGATAAAAAGCTGATCGTTTCGTCTACACCAAATCAAGACAACCCGCTAATGGATGTTGCTGAAGTGAAAGGCACGCCTATTTTGGGTATGGATGTATGGGAGCATGCCTATTACCTGAAGTATCAGAACAGACGTCCTGATTATATCGCAGCGTTCTGGAATGTGGTAAACTGGGATGCTGTAGCTGAGCGCTTCAAAAAAGCATAATAGCACTTTATAATTCAAAATGGTGAAGAGGATGCTTTCGGGTGGTCCTCTTTTTTATTAATTTTCGTATTTTTCACGCATAAACCAATACACAAACAAATGAAAATGTTAAAGAACCCGCTAACCTTCATGATGATCGGTCTTATGGCTGTTTCACTGCAGGCTTGCAAAACGAAGAAGATTGCCGCTAAGCCAACGCCGCCGGTGGCAGAGACTAAGCCAGAACCCGTAAGACCGGTCCCGCCAGCACCTCCGGCGCCGGAGAAACCAGCCCCAGCACCGGAAAAGCCAAATTATAATTTTAGAAATGTGCTCTTTGAGTTTGATTCGGGAGTGCTTAAAACGGCTTCTTTTGAAACCCTTGATCAAATTGCCAGGGAGATGAAGAAAGATCCTTCCGTGAAGTTTATCCTACACGGACATTCGTCTGTGGAAGGTTCTGCAGAACACAATATGTCGCTTTCAAATGATCGGGCCAATTCTGTGAAGTCATACCTGATCAATGCCGGCATCAGCGCAAACAACCTGACCATTAAAGCCCACGGGTCTACACAGCCGACTGCTTCAAACAGTACTGAAGAAGGACGTGCGAAGAACAGACGTGTAGAATTCGAAGTGCAGAAATAAGGATTTGTGGGCTATATGCCCACAATATCTTTTTTCTTTTTCTGCTTCATGGTCTTGGGCACCACATTCAGGATCTCTTCAGCGAGTGCATTCAGCATTCGCTTTTTTATGAAGTTCTTATTGGTCACCAGACTAACTTCCCGCACCGGTTGCGGCGATTTGAAATGCCGGACTTTGCTGAGTTGTTTGTTGCTTAGTTCTTCCAGCGCCAGTTCGGGCAGTAATGTGGCGCCATCGTTCATGTCTACCATGCGTATCAGGGTCTCCACGCTGCCTGTGTTATAAGTGAGCCCCTGCAGGCGGTTTTGCTTGGTGGACCGGCAGATGTTAAGCACCTGCGAGCGCATGCAGTGGCCCTCGTTAAGCAGCCAGATATTTTCTGTCTCCAGGTCTTCGGCTTCTACCGCTTTCTTCTTGTAAAGGCGACTGTTCTTGCTAATGTAGCTTACGAAATCTTCATAGTATAGCGGATATTCCTCGATTCCCGGATCGGCAAGGGGCGTGGCAAGAATACCACAATCAAGTACGCCAGTCTTCAGGTGATGCATAATATCTTCTGTTGTGTACTCCCAGATCAGCAGGCGCAGGTCGGGGTACTTCTCCATCATGGCCGCAATAACCTTTGGCAGAAGATAGGGGGCAATTGTCGGAATAATCCCTATACGCAGCTCTCCGCTGATGTCTTTTTGCTGGGTGTTGATCAGTTCTTTGATCTTATTGCTTTCATGCAGCACCAGCCGGGCCTGATCAATAATTTGCGCCCCGATTTCGGTAGGGACAATAGGCTGTTTGCTGCGGTCGAACAGTTTTACGCCTAGTGTTTCTTCCAGTTTCTGGATTTGCATACTGAGCGTAGGTTGCGTTACAAAGCACTTCTCTGCAGCGCCCACAAAACTTCTGTAGGTATCAACCGCCACAATATATTCGAGCTGAACTAAGGTCATATAGCTAAAGCTGATTGGTCTCTAGCAAATATATTGTTTTTAACTATGCTTTTTGAGAAAATCCTGATACGCCAGCGCTATGCCTTCTTCAAGTTCGATTTTATGCTTCCAGCCCTGGGCGTGCAGCTTAGACACATCCATCAGTTTGCGCGGCGTGCCATCGGGTTTAGAGCTGTCGAATCTTAGTTCACCTTCATAGCCGACCACCTTTTTGATGAGGCCGGCCAGGTCTTTGATGCTCAGGTCTTCGCCTGTGCCGATATTTACCAGTCCGGATTCGTTATAGCTTTCCATCAGGAAATAGCAGGCCTCGGCCAGGTCATCAGCAAAGAGGAACTCCCGCATGGGTGAGCCCGAACCCCAGATAACAACCTCGGGACTGTTATTCACTTTAGCTTCGTGAAAACGACGGATCAAGGCAGGCAACACATGCGAGTTCTGCGGGTGATAGTTATCATTATATCCATAGAGGTTTGTTGGCATCACCGAAATGAAGTTGCAGCCATACTGGTCGCGATAGGCATCGGCCATCTTGATGCCTGCAATCTTCGCGATAGCATAAGGCTCATTGGTTTCCTCCAGCGGCCCAGTAAGCAGATACTCTTCCTTCAAAGGCTGAGGGGCTAGTTTGGGATAAATACAGCTTGAACCCAGAAACATCAGCTTTTTGACCCCGTTCAGATACGACTGGTGAATCACGTTGTTCTGAATGGCCAGGTTTTCATAAAGGAAATCGGCACGGTAGGTGTTATTAGCTACGATACCGCCAACCTTAGCAGCGGCAAGAAAGACATATTCGGGCCGCTCAGATTCAAAGAAACTGGCAACAGCCTGCTGATCTCTCAAGTCCAGTTCCGCAGATGTGCGGGTGACGATATTGCTGAAACCTTCCTTGACCAGTTTGCGGTAAATGGCCGAACCCACCATCCCCCGGTGGCCGGCGATATATACTTTTGCGTTTTTTTCCACGATTAAATGCTATGATGCGGGTGCAAAAATACAAAATGACGACGGATAAGTGCTGGGGCAAGCGGCAAAGAATCTAAAGTTTGTATATTTTTGTATGACAATATACTATTGCATTGGGTAAAGACAAATTAAGGAAGTTCGCGGAGATCGATACTTTCGCCAACGTATACCAGCTCGACGCCGGAAAGCCCTTAAAGGGCAGGTGGGCAGCTGAACATTTCAAGAATAACAATCCGGTTGTGCTGGAGCTCGCCTGCGGCAAGGGAGAGTACTCTGTGGGTCTCGCCAAACTGTTTCCAAAAAAGAATTTTATAGGGGTAGACCTCAAAGGAAACAGGATATGGCGTGGTGCGCGGACGGGCATTGATGAGAATATCGCTAATCTGGCTTTTTTAAGAATCCAGATCGAAGATATCATGGATTATTTTGGAGAAGCAGAGGTGGATGAGATCTGGATCACCTTCCCCGATCCGCAGCCGCAGTTGAGCCGCGAGCGCAAGCGGCTTACCTTTCCCGGCTTTCTCGACAAGTATCGTACTTTCCTGAAAAAGGGCGGCAAGATCAACCTTAAGACAGACAATGACGGCTTATACGCCTATACCGCTGAGAAGGTCGCCGAACTCGGGCTGGTTTGCCATAAGCAGACCGATCACCTGTATCAGTCGGAATTTGACAATGAGGTGCTGCGCATTAAGACGCACTACGAGCGTATTTATTTGAAACACGATAAAAATATCAATTACATACAGTTCTCTTTCGAGTAAAAGTGGATAGCCTATGCGGATGGAGCAAAGCTTTTATGATCAGGTGTTTGAGCTGGTGCGGCTGGTGCCCGAAGGGCGGGTCACCTCGTATGGGGCCATAGCAAGAAGTCTAGGCGCTGGAGGTTCTGCTAGAATGGTCGGTTATGCCATGGCACATGCAGGAAAAGCGCATCCTCCGGTTCCCGCGCAGCGTGTGGTTAATAGCAGTGGCCTGCTAACCGGCAAATTTCATTTCGAAACACCGGAACGGATGCAGGAGCTTCTCGAAGCAGAGGGAATTGTGGTGAAGAACAATAAGGTGCAGAACTTTAAAGCGGTGTTTTGGGATCCGCTTATGGAGTTAAATGGTTAAAAGCAAAACAATCAAATATGGCAGAGATTATCCGGTGCGACTGGTGCGGAACAGACCCGCTTTATGTGAAGTATCATGATGAAGAATGGGGTAAGCCCGTTTATGATGATAAGACCTTATTCGAATTCCTGATCCTGGAAGGCGCACAGGCCGGTCTAAGCTGGATTACGATCCTGAGGCGTCGGGAAAACTATCGGAAGGCATTTGCGGGGTTTGATGTTGAAAAGGTTGCGGCATTTGATGAGACGGACGTTGAGCGCTTGATGAACGACCCCGGAATTATCAGAAACCGCCTCAAGGTGAATGGCGCCATCACCAATGCCCGGCTTTTTATAGACGTACAAAAAGAATTCGGTTCCTTTTCGGACTATATCTGGGGCTTTCTGCCGGGCAAAAAGCCATTGTTGAATGAGGTAAAAGGTATGAAGGATGTTCCGGCCAGGACCACTATTTCCGATGCGATTGCCAAAGACATGAAAAAGCGGGGCTTTAAATTTTTCGGTACAACGATATGTTACGCCCATATGCAGGCCACCGGAATGGTGAACGATCACCGGGTAGATTGTATCAGCAGGTAGCCTATTTTTTCATATCGTTGTAGGCAGCAACAAATGCCCGGATCAGTTTGGCATCAAAATTTTCCGTTGCTTTAATCCGCTCTGCCAGGTCCTCGTCGTTCGTTAGTTTTTGCAGCAGCGCATTTTTAATGTGCTGGTTCTTGCTTTCCGAGTTGCCGCCTTCTACCGGGATTTCAATCATAGGCCCGGTTCCCGGCTTTTCAATAAAATAGGATTCCGGCATTTTCTGTTTCTGTTTTCCGGGCTCAGACCTGCGACCGCTACCAATGCTGATGCCCACGCCGCCGCCCAGACCGCCCATTCCACCGCTTCCGCCTCCAATAGCGATTGAGGGACGCACTCTGGGGGCCGCTTTCGGTTGCGGCTCATCGATGCCGGCGTCGGTACCTCCAATGGCATACAGATTGGCCGCCCCATATTCCAGAAGCCTGAAAAAGCGATGCTCCATCTTCTTTTTAATGATGATCGGCTTACTTACGTAGGTTTGCCCATTCCAGATAAATTCTTTGATCTTGGTGGCCTCATACTGGCTTACTTTACCGTCCTCTGTTTTCAAAATAACAGAAGCATAGTTTGTGCCCTGAATGGTTCCCCGTACATAGTTGCCCTCGGAGATGAGGACAACGTCCTGAGCTCTTAATGCAAGAGAAGATAGAAGTGCCAAGAAAAGGATTAGATACCGGTGTTTCATATGACATTAAACGGCCCAAGATAGACAATGTTGTTCAAACTGTCTATCTCAAAGCAGCACTAAGATTACCGGTTGTAAGATCAGGATGTGCTTTCGTAATTTCCGCAAAGTTTTCCTTCATTTTCTCGAAAGCATATTTCTGTGGCTCGGGTAGGTTATGCGCGTAGGCGTAAAATTTGTTCAGAATGTATGCGCGTACAAGAAATCCTTTCAGTTCGGCATTGGCCTGCTTGTCGTCCGCTATAATCTGCAGAGCATCCCGGTCCAGAAAGCCAGCCAGAGCGAAGGTGTTGCTGATGTATTGCAATATTTTTCCAGAGGCCTCCTTTAGGATGAAGGCATCGCTCGCCGCTTCAATTGCTTTGATCTCCTCAACGTACGGCGAGATTTCTTTGCCAATTGTGGCGAGCGACAGCATGGCGAGGCCTTCAGGTATGAAATGGATATCTGTGTTTTTGTAAGGATCTACGTAGAGCCGAAGGGTATCTGAAGTTCCTGGTTTTGGAATCATGTAACAGTCCGTTATTCCCGAGCCATCCGGCCTTGTATAGCTTACCCGCTTCGAAAAATTCAGTTTACTGCCGTCAGCCCAGCGATAACTGTTCATTAGTCTGAACATCTTTTCGCGGACAGCGGTCGTATTGCTGATATCCAGAAACGCGCCTGTGCATATGGGGTCTTGTAAGGTTGTACCGTACCCTGGCTTTATTTCATTTTTAAGACCAGTGAGTGTGACCATGTCTAATAGGGCCTTTGATGGCAACTGTGCACTGGCTGTTAGACACAATGCAAGGAAGATAAGCGTTAGTTTGGTTTTCATAAATTCGCGTCAAATGCTTAAATATAAGTTATTTTTTATCTTTATGCCGATCCTAAAGGCAAATTCAGATATTACCTATGAAAAAACTCTTCCTTCTTGATGGCATGGCACTGATTTACCGCGCGCATTTTGCATTAAGCAAGACGCCGAGGTTTACCTCTACAGGCATTAACACATCGGCAGTGATGGGTTTTGCCAATACTTTGCTTGAGGTACTTAGAAAAGAAAAGCCTACACATATTGCGGTTGTGTTCGATACGGATGCGCCGACCGACAGACACACGGAGTTTGTAGGTTATAAGGCCCACAGGGAGGCGATGCCGGAAGATCTGGCCAGGGCGCTGCCTTATGTGTTCAAGCTGATAGAGGGATTTAAGATTCCGGTGATCACCAAAGACGGTTATGAGGCTGATGATATCATTGGGACACTAGCTAAGGAGGCTGAGCGTGCAGGATTTCAGGTGTTCTGCATGACGCCGGACAAGGATTTCGGACAGCTTGTTTCCGATAACATATTCATTTATAAGCCCGCCCGTATGGGTAACGATATGGAGGTGCTTGGTGTGAAGGAAATACTTGCGAAATGGGAAGTAGAACGTGTAGAGCAGGTTATCGATATTCTGGGCCTTTGGGGTGACGCGGTCGACAATATTCCGGGAATACCCGGGATTGGCGAGAAGACCGCGAAGTTACTGATCAAACAATATGGTTCAGTAGAGAACATCATCGCCAACGCGCATGAATTGAAGGGTAAACAGCGGGAGAACGTGGAGATGTATGCGCAGCAGGGAATCATTTCAAAAAAGCTGGCCACGATACTGCTCGACGTGCCGGTCGAGTTCGACGAAAAGGCACTTGAGCTGGAACCACCCAGTCGCGAATTGCTGGAGCCGCTGTTTGCCGAGCTCGAGTTCCGTACCATTGGCAAGCGGGTATTTGGCGAGGGCTTCAACGTAAACGAAGCCAAAGGCAGCGCTGGCCAGCAGACAGACCTGTTTGGCAATGCAACAACAGACGCTGGCAGTCAGTCGACCACCTTCGTGGTGCCGCCCGCTATGTTTGAGCAGCCTGCTGCGAAAACCATTGAAAACACACCGCACCATTATAAACTGGTCGACACCTCGGAATTACGCAAGGAACTGATCGGATTGCTGCTCGCCCAGGAAAGCATTTCGTTTGATACAGAAACCACGGGTACGGATGCCAATGCCGCCGATCTGGTAGGTATTTCGTTTTGTATTGTTCCTGGCGAAGGCTATTACATTCCGCTTTCGGCGGACCGGGATGAGGCTATGCTGATTATTGAGGAGTTCAAGCCGGTGTGGGAGAATGAAGCGATTGCTAAGATCGGCCAGAATATCAAATACGATATGCTGGTACTTAAATGGTATGGCGTGCAGGTCAAAGGTCAACTGTTTGATACCATGCTGGCACATTACCTGATCGATCCGGATACGCGCCATAGCATGGATGTACTGTCGGAGAACTACCTTGGTTATTCGCCGATATCCATCACCTCGCTTATTGGCGCAAAGGGCAAGAACCAGGGCACGATGCGTGATGTACCTGTCGACAAGGTAGTAGATTACGCTGCCGAAGATGCAGACGTCACGTTACAGCTTGCTAATGTGTTCAAGCCTATGTTGAGAGAGCTTAACGCGGAGCGACTTGCCGTAGAGGTGGAGAACCCGCTGATCTATGTACTTGCCGATATGGAAAAGGAAGGCGTACGCATTGATATGGATACGCTTGTAAACTACTCGAAAGAGCTGGAGCTGGAAATCAGAAAATACGAACAGAATGTGCACGACAAATGTGGTGTATGTTTCAATATAGCCTCGCCGAAACAGCTGGGAGAGGTGCTGTTTGATAAATTGCAACTCGATCCTAAAGCGAAGAAGACAAAGACTGGTCAGTACCAGACCGGAGAAGACGTACTGCTGGCACTGGCCACCAAGAGCGATATTGTACAGGATATTTTAGAGTTCAGACAACTTCAAAAGCTGAAGTCGACCTACGTGGATGCGCTGCCGCTGATGGTGAACCCTAAAACAGGCCGTGTGCATACAAGTTTTAACCAGGCGGTAGCAGCCACCGGACGCCTTAGTTCGAATAACCCGAATTTGCAGAATATTCCCATCCGCACGGAGCGGGGCAGGGAGGTTCGCCGAGCTTTTATTGCGCGCGACGCCGATCATATTCTGCTTTCTGCGGATTATTCGCAGATTGAGCTGCGCATCATCGCGGATATCAGTAAGGAGGAGAACATGCTGGACGCATTCGACAAAGGAATAGACATCCATACCGCAACGGCAGCTCGGGTGTATGGTGTTGATATCGCTGCGGTAGATGCGACACAAAGGAGAAACGCCAAGGCGGTCAACTTCGGCATTATCTATGGACAGTCGGCCTTTGGTCTTTCACAGAACCTCGGTATTCCAAGGAAAGAAGCCGCCGAAATCATCGCACAATATTTCGAACAGTATCCCGGCATTAAGAAATATATGTCAGACACCATGAATTTTGCCCGCGAGAATGGCTATGTAGAAACCATTCTGGGCCGCAGGCGTTATCTGCGGGACATTAACTCCGCCAACCAGACGGTTCGTGGTTATGCGGAACGAAATGCGATCAATGCGCCGATACAAGGTTCGGCTGCCGACATGATTAAGGTGGCGATGATCAATATCCACCGCGACATGGCTTCTCAAGGTTTGCAGTCAAAATTGACCATGCAGGTACATGACGAATTGGTGTTCGACGTCCTGCGTTCTGAGGTTGCGGTTATGAAAGAGATCATCACCTACAGAATGAAAACAGCCATTAAGACGGCTGTTCCCATTGAGGTTGAGATCGGGGAAGGTGAAAACTGGCTTTTAGCGCATTAATTTTACAACTCGATCGTTTCTCCGATTGCAGGTAACAGCAGGGTCTTGTTTTCCCGTTTGAATTTCGCTGCAGCTTCTTCTTCGTCGATAGTGATTGGCGGGAAAGTATTATAATGCACACCGATCACCGTGTTGCACTCCAGATACTTTGTTGCGATTAAGGCATCGTCTACATCCATGGTGTAATGTCCGCCGATCGGCAGGATCGCATAGCTCAGGTTGTAAAGATCAGCCAGGATCTTCATTTCCAGGGTCAGAGCCGTATCTCCGGCAAAATAAATGCTTTTTCCTTCCAGCTCCAGTACAAATCCGGCCGGGTTGCCGCCGTAGCTGCCGTCGGGATTGGCGCTGCTGTGTACGGCCCATACCGTTCTGAGCGCTCCAAAGTCGTGTTTTGACTTCCCGAAGTTGATATCCACAACGTTCTCTACGCCTTGTTTGCTGATCCATTCGGCTACCTCTACCATGGCGATCACCCGGGCATTGGTCCGCTTAGCGATACGCGCAAGATCCGCGACGTGGTCGCCATGACCGTGGCTCACCAAAATATAATCGGCTTCGATAGCATCAATGTCGATATCTT
Organism: Pedobacter deserti; assembly: GCF_024436415.1. Taxonomy (GTDB): domain Bacteria; phylum Bacteroidota; class Bacteroidia; order Sphingobacteriales; family Sphingobacteriaceae; genus Pedobacter; species Pedobacter faecalis. The sequence continues at coordinate 710,248 of NZ_JAFMZQ010000001.1, forward strand.
TTGCCAAAGGGTTGCCGCTGATAAAGGGATCGAACAGAAACTTCTTGCCTTCTGCTTCGAGCAGGAAGCAGGACTGGCCGTAATAGGTGTATTTCATCTCTAAATGTCTTTACTTTAACGGTTACTGACCAAACATGGCACCGAGGTTACTCAATCCGCCAAGCATATCCTTGGTCATATTCTGCATCTCTGCCGCGCTTACCTGCTCGGCCTGATCAAGCGCCTTATTAACCGCCGTAAGCAGAAGTTCTTCCAGTTCCTCTTTGTCGGCCTCCTTATGGAAGCTTTCATCTATTTCAATTGCAGTAAGCGCTTTATTCGCAGTAGCGGTTACGCGGATCTTACCGCCTTCAACTTCACCATAAACAGAAATGGTGTCCAGTCTTTTCTTTATCTCGTCAGCTTTTTGCTGAGCGGCCATGAGTTTGTCGAACATAGTTAACGGGTTTTATGTAATACGTTACGCGTTATTAAGGAAACGAAATTAAAGCAAATTGGTTTAAAATCTGTCGGTGAAACTATCTAATTTCCATCAGCGCCTTTGTAAAATCACGGAACAGCCGGAAAAGATCGCTGTATTCGGTCAGCGGCAGCTTTGCGGCAACATCATTGATATCGTGGTAGGCTGAAGGGCCGCCTTGAGTATAGATAAAAAAAGCAGGTACATTCTTTTGAGTGAAGAAATAATGGTCACTATTTGCCGCTTCGCCCCTTGCGTTGATTTTGCTGAGGTAACGTTTACGCTCGTTATGCGCTGTCAGCCAGCCAAACTCCCGCGGATGCAACGTAGCATTTACCACGGTTATTCCGGCCTCGCCGGTTCCGACCATGTCGACATTCACTAAAAACCGGATATGCTCTAACGGCACCAGCGGATGCTCGGTGAAATATTTCGAGCCGACCAGTCCGGCTTCCTCTGCGGCAAAAAAGATAAACATGATGGTATAAGGCTGCGGATGCTTGGCATAGTACCCGGCCAGGCTAAGCAGGAAAGCCACACCGCTGGCATTATCATTGGCACCCGGGAAAAAGGTGTCGCTGCCCATTCCGCCCAGGTGGTCATAATGTGCGGTCAGCACAATGAGCGAATCGGGCCGACGGGTGCCTTTAACGAGAGCGCTGATATTGTCGGCCTTAAATTCCGGTATGAACATGTTCTCAATATCGACCGATACCTCCTTTGGATCAAGTCCGGCGGCCGACTTTTTCACTTCCAACGCCGTATAATCCGCCAGCTCCTGCGACACCGACCATGTCAGTTTGTCTTTCAGAACAAGCGCGATCCGGTTTTCGGGGTTTATGAACGTAAGACTGTCGGTCTGCACCAGTTTGCCCGAGGCAGTAAGTCCCCTGGAAGCGGGGTGTACAATGAAGTCGCGCCCGGGAACCAGTCGCCGCCCATCTACACTCATTTCCATCTTGCCGGGGAATGTATTGACCGGGAAAGTGCATGTTTGCCGGTAGGTGCTGTCGACCGCTTGGAGCCCATGGCGCTTTAACATCTCGGTAATGTAGTCGGCCGCGCGAGCCATGCCGCCCTTCGTATAACCACGGCCCCACATGGCTGCAGAGGAGAGTTCTGCTACGGTATGTTTGACACCATCAGGATCCTGTGCGCGGCACAAGCCAGTCAGCAGAATGAACACAATACAGGCCAGGCTTTTCATATGCGTTTAAAGGTAATAAACCCGACCTTCATCATCCCTTAAAAAGTGTAAAAAAACATAAAACCTGTTGCACAACTCAATATTTATTTAAACCTTTGCGCCTCAATACATTCAAATAACTATTTACACATAAGAAATGATCAAACACGCAGCGCATAAACCGACTCTTCAAGAGGCCAGCACTATGGTCCTGAGATGTCTGTTTAATGAACGTTCCGAGCCCGTGTTTTTTGTGACTACGAACCGGCGTACCTACACGCCGCGGATCTGAGTAAAATCCTAATTCAGGTCTTTTACGAAGAGGATTGCCTCTCAAAAAACAATTAATCAGAACATTTATATTTTTTCGTTAACTCTTAATGAATATAAACGATTTTATAGTGCAGGTAGCACTTCCTGAACATCGTGTCTTCGCAGAGGAGATCTGTGAAGAAATGGCAGAATCTGCAAAAGCACGAGGAACAGGTATTGCTAAACGTTCTCCCGACTATGTAGCCGCTAAGATGGCCGACGGTAAGGCCGTGATCGCCTTCCACAAGGATGGCAGTTGGGCAGGCTTCTGTTATATTGAGACCTGGAGCCACGGACAGTTCGTGGCCAATTCGGGACTCATCGTAAGTCCCAAATACCGAAAGGCCGGCCTTGCGAACGCCATCAAGCATAAAATATTTGAACTTTCCAGACAGAAATATCCGAAGGCAAAAATCTTTGGCCTTACCACCGGGCTTGCCGTTATGAAGATCAATTCCGATCTGGGTTATGAGCCAGTCACCTACTCCGAACTTACACAGGATGAAGAGTTCTGGAAAGGCTGTCAGAGTTGTGTGAACTTCGAAATTCTTAAAATGAAGGAACGCAAGAACTGCATGTGCACGGCTATGCTCTATGATCCGGTTGTGCAAAAGCATGACGCTGCCAAGAAGTTTGCTGAAGAATTACATAAGAACCCGAGTTTGTACGAACGCTTTATGCGCATCAAACAAAAGCTGGTACTTAAAACAAAACCACAGAGCAAGGGACTGAAATCCCTGCTGCCGATCTTTACCTTTTTATTTAAATAGCTGTAATATCCAATGAAGAAGAAAGTAGTTTTAGCATTTAGCGGAGGATTAGATACCTCTTTTTGCTGCATTTACCTGGCCCAGGACCGCGGATTAGAAGTACACTCGGTCATCGTAAATACCGGTGGTTTTTCGGATGAAGAACTTCAGGAGATCGAAAAGCGGGCTTATTCGCTGGGCGTTGCTTCTCATGCGGTGGTTGATGATACCACCAACTATTACAACAGCTGTATTAAATACCTGGTCTTTGGTAATGTGCTCAAGAACGCGACTTATCCGCTTTCTGTGAGTGCCGAGCGTGTGAGCCAGGCAACGGCAATTGCAAACTATGTGAAAAAAATCGGGGCCGACTATGTTGCCCACGGCAGCACAGGCGCAGGTAACGATCAGGTGCGTTTCGATATGATCTTTAATATTCTGATTCCTGAGGTGGAAATCATCACGCCGATCAGGGATCTGAAACTATCGCGTGAGGCAGAAATAGAATACCTGGCCAAGCATGGCGTAGAATATAGTGCCGAGAAAGCCAGATATTCCATCAATAAGGGGCTTTGGGGGACTTCAGTGGGCGGGAAAGAAACCTTGACTTCTCACGACACCCTTCCGGAAGAGGCATGGCCGACCCAGGTCACTGAAACCGAACCACGCAGGCTGGAGCTGACTTTTGAGCAGGGCGAACTTACTGGTATAGACGGGGAAGCGATGAGCCCGGTTAAGGCGATTCAGAAACTTCAGGCCATTGCACAGCCTTTTGGTGTTGGCAGGGACATCCACGTTGGAGATACCATTATTGGGATAAAGGGCCGCGTAGGCTTTGAAGCTGCGGCACCGATGGTGATCATAAAAGCGCACCATACGCTGGAGAAGCATATTCTTACCAAGTGGCAGCTGTCATGGAAGGAGCAATTGGCATCGTTTTACGGCAACTGGCTGCATGAAGGGCAGTTTCACGACCCGGTTATGCGCAATATTGAAGCCTTCCTGAAAGATACACAGGTGGTGGTGAGCGGGAAAGTATTCGTGGAGCTGCTTCCATACCGCTTTAATATTATCGGTATCGAGTCGGCACACGACCTGATGAGCAACAAGTTCGGCAGCTACGGCGAGATGAACAATGCCTGGAGCGGTGAAGACGTTAAAGGCTTTTCGAAGATTTTTGGCAACCAGGTCATGATTTGGCATAAAGTGAATGGCAATGAAGATTAAAGCAGGGATAGTAGGCGGCGCAGGATACACCGGCGGCGAAATGCTTCGCTTGCTGGTCAACCACCCTTCGGTAGAGATCATCTTTGTGCAGAGCAGCAGCAACGCAGGCAACCTGGTTTCAGATGTACATACCGACCTTTTTGGTGATACTGAGCTACGTTTTGCGGCGGGCTTGTCTGACAACATCGATGTGCTTTTCCTGTGTGTAGGCCATGGCGACGCTAAAAAATTTCTGGATGCGAACAGAATAGCCGATACCGTAAAGATCATCGACCTCAGTCAGGATTTCAGGTTGAAAGTGAATGCGGGCGCCGATTGGGTTTACGGTTTGCCGGAACTGAACAGGGAAACCATTAGACAAGCCGGGAAAATTGCGAATCCGGGCTGCTTTGCCACCTGCATCCAGGTCGGCCTCCTGCCACTGGCAGCAAATGGGCTGCTGAACCGTGAGATCCATATCAATGCCACCACGGGCTCAACCGGAGCGGGACAGAGCTTGTCGGCCACTTCACATTTCAGCTGGAGAAACAACAACCTGTCGGTCTACAAAGCCTTCGGACATCAGCACCTGAACGAGATTGGGGAGAGCCTCAAGCAGCTTGATGCTTCATTTGACGGCGAGATCAGCTTTATTCCGCAGCGTGGCGACTTTACCAGGGGTATTCTTGCAGCAATGTATCTCGACTGTTCGTTAACAGCTGAGGAGGCCGAAAAACTGTATACGGAGTATTATTCGGGTCATCCTTTTACGCATGTCAGCCCGAGAAATATCGACCTGAAGCAGGTCGTGAACACCAATAAGGCGCTGGTGCATGTCGAGAAACATGGCGGCAAGCTGTTTGTGGTCAGTATTATAGATAATTTATTGAAAGGTGCAAGCGGACAGGCCGTCCAGAACATGAACCTTATGTTCGGATTGCCTGAAAGCGAAGGGCTACGGCTTAAGGCCCAGGCTTTCTAGACCGGGGCCAACAAGACCTTTCTGTATTTATTTATCTGCCTTAACCGGCATTAACGACAACAACATGAATTTATTTGACGTATACCCTTTAAACAATATTGAAATAGCCAAAGCTTCGGGCAGTACCGTATGGGATGCTGAGGGACAAGAATATCTGGATCTGTATGGCGGACATGCGGTGATCTCTATTGGTCATACACACCCGCATTATGTAGGGCGACTGACAGATCAGCTGAACAAGGTGGGTTTTTATTCCAACTCTGTTCAGATTCCCCTCCAGGTAGAGCTGGCTGAAAAGCTGGGCCAGGTTTCCGGTAAAACAGACTACCAGCTTTTCTTGTGCAACTCGGGCGCAGAGGCAAACGAGAACGCGTTGAAGCTGGCCTCGTTTTACAATGGCCGCAAAAAGATTGTCGCCTTTAAAGGCGCTTTTCATGGCAGGACATCCCTCGCGGTTGCTGCCACAGATAACCCGAAGATCATTGCGCCGGTCAACGAAACCGATAACGTCGTGTTTCTGCCGCATAACGATGAAGGTGCACTGGCCAAAGCCTTCGCAGAATTCGGCAACGAGATCGCTGCTGTCATCATAGAAGGTATTCAGGGTGTTGGCGGAATCAGGGAGGCTTCGGTAAGTTTCCTGCAACAGATCCGTTCGCTTTGTGATCAGTACAATGCCGTGTATATAGCCGACAGCGTGCAATGTGGGTATGGCCGTACCGGGCTTTTTTATTCCCACGATTACGCAGGCGTAAATGCCGATATCTATACGATGGCCAAGGGTATGGGAAACGGTTTTCCCGTTGCAGGAATCTCGATATCGCCTAAGTTTAGTCCATGGCATGGCATGCTGGGCACGACATTCGGGGGAAATCACCTTGCTTGTGCAGCTGCGCTTGCCGTGCTCGAAGTTATTGAGCAGGACGAACTGATGAAGAACGCAGAGGACATAGGAAGTTACCTGATCGCCGAACTGCATAAGATAGAAGGCGTAAAGGAGGTGAGGGGACGCGGACTCATGATCGGGATAGAATTACCTGAATCGTTGTCAAACATAAAGAAAGACCTGCTGTTCAAGCATAAGATCTTTACCGGAGAGGCTAAGCCCAATGTGATCAGGCTGTTGCCTGCATTGAATCTTAGCAAGGCCCAGGCAGATCATTTTTTAAACGAATTTAAAATTGCTTTAAAAGGATGAACCAATTTACTTCCGTACACGATGTGCAAGACATCGGTAAGCTGCTCCGCGATGCGCTGGCTTTAAAGGAAAACCCCTATGCGCATAAAAGCCTTGGTGAGAACAAGACACTCGGACTGGTATTTTTGAACCCTAGTCTGCGTACCAGGCTTAGCACCCAGAAAGCGGCGCTGAACCTGGGCATGAGCGTTATGGTTATGAACATGGACAAAGAAGGCTGGGCTCTGGAAACCCAGGATGGCGTTGTGATGAACGGCACCACTGTAGAACATATCCGTGAGGCTGCAGCGGTAATGGGGCAATACTGTGACATCCTCGGGCTACGGTCGTTTCCGAAGCTGGCCGACCGCGAAGAGGATTACAGTGAAGATTTTTTCAACAAGTTTATAGCCTATAGCAAAGTTCCTGTAGTGAGTCTGGAAAGTGCCACGCGGCATCCTTTGCAGAGCCTGGCTGATCTGGTGACAATCAAAGAAACCTGGCAGGGCGCAGGCAAGCCGAAAGTGGTTCTTGCCTGGGCACCGCATATTAAAGCATTGCCACAGGCGGTGCCAAACTCGTTTGCGGAGTGGATGTGCAAGGCGCAGGAACTCGATATGCTCGATTTTACGATCGCCCAGCCGGAAGGATATGAGTTGAGTGAGGACTTCAGCAAAGGTGCGGCGATCAGTTACGATCTGGACGCAGCACTCAGCGGAGCCGACTATATCTATGTGAAGAATTGGTCGAGCTATAAAGATTACGGAAAGGTGCTGCCTTATCCGGAGGGCTGGATGCTGACCAATGAGAAGCTTACGGTGACCAACGACGCCAGGGTGATGCACTGTCTGCCCGTTCGCCGTGATCTGGAATTGTCGGCCGAAGTGCTCGACGGGCCCAGCTCGCTCGTAATCCATGAAGCCGGCAACCGCCTCTGGGCAGCGCAGGCAGTTTTAAAGCAAATGCTCGAAAAACTTTAAGGTATATGAAACAGCTCAGCGTCATTAAGATAGGTGGAAACGTTATCGACAATTCGGAAAAACTGCATGAATTTCTGACCGACTTTACCGCATTACCGGGAGATAAGATACTGGTGCATGGTGGTGGTAAGATTGCCACCGAACTGGGTCACTCCCTGGGTATCGAGGCTAAGATGGTGGATGGGCGCCGCATTACCGATATTGAGACACTGCGGATCGTGACGATGGTTTATGGAGGACTGATTAATAAGAATATCGTTGCCCAGCTACAAGCCCGGGCCTGCAATGCGATAGGGATGACTGGTGCCGACGGTAACGTCATCAAAGCGGTTAAACGTCCGGTGAAGGAGATCGACTATGGTTTTGTGGGCGATCTTGATACGGGTTCGGTATCGGCGACTGCGTTGAGCAGCTTACTCGAGGCCGGAATGGTTCCCGTGCTTTGTGCGATCACGCATGACGGCGATTCGCAGCTGCTAAATACCAATGCCGACACGATCGCCTCGGCAGTAGCCGTTGCTATGTCGGCCCGATACGACACATCGCTGATCTATTGCTTTGAGAAGAGGGGCGTTATGCGCGACATAGACGATGATAATTCGCTGGTATCTGAGATCAGAATGGATGAATTCGAAGGATTGAAGCAGGAGGGCATTGTTTCCGGAGGAATGATTCCTAAATTGCACAACGCTTTTGAAGCCATTAGAAGCGGCGTAAGCAATGTATATATAGGCAACGCCGATGAACTGTCGCATTTGGCGCAGCAGGGCTTTGGAACACGGTTAACAAAATAAGAACAGATGAAAAAATTTGCAGGCAATATCGCCATTCTCGGAAGCGGAAACATCGGAATCTCACTGGCCAAAGGCCTGGTGAAAGCCAGCTATGCGCGACCGGAGCAAATCAGTCTGACCAGACGTAATATTGCTCATCTGGGCGAATTTGCGGCGCAGGGTTTTGTGGTAAGTGCAGACAATGCGGCGGCGGCCGAGGCCGCCGAGATCATTGTGCTGGCCGTACTGCCGCAGCAGTTAAACCAACTACTCGATCAGATCCAGCCGGTCATTTCCGCCAGAAGGCATGTCGTTATATCCGTCGCCTCAGGTGTAAGCTGTGCTGACATCCGCGCCAAGCTCGGCGATGAGGTGCAGGTGATCAGAGCAATGCCGAATACGGCCATAGCCATCGGACAGTCGATGACTTGCGTAGCCAGCGATTCCGCAACTGCGTCAAATATAGCTGAGGTAACCAGTATGTTTGAAACTGTGGGCTCGGTAGTCAGGATCAATGAGGAGCTAATGACCTCTGCAACTGCGCTCTGCGCCTGTGGCATTGCCTTCTTTCTGAGGGCGATACGCGCCGCATCGCAGGGCGGAGTGGAGATCGGCTTCCATGCCGACGAGGCGCTGAAGATGGCTGTTCAGACTGCAAAAGGTGCAGCCGATCTGCTCCTGCAAATGGCATCGCATCCGGAACAGGAGATCGATAAAGTGACTTCGCCAAAAGGCTGTACCATCGCGGGACTGAACGAAATGGAACATAACGGGTTCAGCTCATCCCTGATCAAAGGCATCAAGCTGTCTGCCCAGAAAGCAGGCGCCTTATACACCAAAGAATAGCATTTATGATAGAACAAATACAGGCGGAATGCCTGGAGTTGCTCAAGCAATTAATACGTATCCAATCTTTTAGCAAAGAGGAAGATAAGACCGCCGATGTTATTGAGCAGTTCCTGCAGCAGCGCGGTGTCCGAACCCACAGGAAACTAAATAACGTATGGGCATATAACAAGCATTTCGATCCGGCCCGGCCCACATTATTACTGAACTCCCATCACGATACGGTTAAGCCCAATTCGGGCTATACGCGCGATCCCTACGATGCTGCGGTGGAAGACGGCAAGTTATATGGACTGGGCAGCAATGATGCCGGAGGATGCCTCGTTTCGCTTATTGGGACATTTCTGTATTATTATGATAGGGCGGATCTGGAGTACAACATCTGTCTGGCCACTACGGCCGAGGAGGAGATTTCGGGAAACAACGGCCTGGAACTTGTGCTTCCTGATCTTGGCGAACTAGAATTCGCGGTCGTAGGAGAGCCTACACAAATGAACCTGGCGATCGCTGAGCGCGGCCTGCTTGTCCTGGATTGCACGTCGACCGGTAAAGCCGGGCATGCCGCACGTGAGGAAGGCGATAATGCTATTTATAAAGCGCTTAAAGATATTGAATGGTTTAGAAACTACCGCTTTTCGAAGGTCTCGGAAGTATTCGGGCCGCTGAAAATGAGCGTCACGATCATCAACGCCGGGTCGCAGCACAATGTGGTGCCCGCGACCTGCACATTCACGGTTGACGTGCGTGTCACAGACGCGTACACAAACGAGGAAGTTCTTAAGATCATCCGCAACAATGTAGACTGCGATGTTAAGCCGAGATCGATCCGGCTCAAGCCTTCTTCTATCGACAAAGATCACCCTCTTGTCCGGTCCGGCATCGCATTGGGGCGGACAACCTACGGCTCGCCAACTACCTCCGATCAGGCCTTGCTAAGTATCCCCTCGGTAAAGGTGGGCCCAGGTGATTCCGGCCGTTCGCACATGGCAGATGAGTTTATTTATGTAGACGAGATCAGCGAGGGAATTGACCTGTATATCAGGATGCTCGGGCCTGTAATTCAGGCAGGAGAATGATTGGCTATAATTTATTGTATTTTTGAGGTATGAAGATCTGGCAGAAGAACGTAAACGTAAACAAGGATATTGAAACCTTCACGGTGGGTCAAGACCGTGAGCTGGACCTGCAGATGGCCGCTTTTGATGTGCTGGGTTCGCTGGCACATGTGCAGATGCTGGAAAGCATTGGCTTGATGACACCTGAGGATCTCCGGCTTGTACAAGGCGAATTGAAGCAGATCTATGCCGATATCCTTGCCGGAAAATTCCAGATTGAAGACAGTGTGGAGGATGTGCATTCACAGGTGGAATGGCTGCTTACTCAACGTATCGGTGAGGCAGGCAAGAAAATTCACAGTGGACGTTCACGGAATGACCAGGTGTTGGTCGATCTCAAACTGTTCTTCAGAAGCAGTATAGAGCAGCTGGTTGGTAACACGGCGCTGCTCTTCGGTAAACTTATTGAACTGAGCAATACGCATAAAGACAAGCTACTTCCGGGATATACGCATCTGCAGATTGCCATGCCTTCGTCCTTCGGCTTGTGGTTTGGTGCATATGCGGAGAGTTTGGTCGACGATATGGAACTGATGCTTGCCGCCTGGAAGGTCTGCAACAAAAACCCGCTTGGCTCTGCAGCAGGATACGGATCTTCCTTTCCGCTCAACCGGACGATGACCACCGCGCTGCTCGGATTTGAAACGCTGAATTACAATGTGGTCTATGCACAGATGGGCAGGGGCAAGACCGAGCGTATCCTTGCGCAGGCGATGTCTTCAGTCGCTGCAACGCTCGCCAAAATGGCGATGGACGTTTGCCTGTTCATCAACCAGAACTTTAATTTCATCAGCTTCCCGGCAGAACTTACCACCGGATCGAGCATTATGCCGCATAAAAAGAATCCGGATGTATTTGAACTGATCCGTTCGCGCTGCAATAAGATACAGGCATTGCCCAATGAGATTGCGATGATGACTACGAACCTGCCCTCTGGTTATCACCGAGACCTGCAGTTGTTGAAAGAAAACCTGTTTCCAGCCATCACATCGCTCAATGAATGCCTGGAGATGACGGCCTTTATGCTGCAGCATATCTCCGTCAAGGATGGCATTTTAAACGACAAAAAATACGATTACCTGTTTAGCGTAGAGGTGGTTAACGAGCTGGTTTTGAAAGGAACGCCTTTCAGGGAGGCCTATAAGATCGTTGGTGAAGCGATAGAACAGGGCAGCTTTAAACCAGATACCGATCTGCGCCATACGCACGAGGGCAGTCTGGGCAATCTCTGCAATGCGGAGATTGAAGGCATGATGGGCCAGGTACTTTCCCAGTTTGGCTTTGAGAAGGTTAATAACGCTATCCAGGAGCTGCTTGCCTAGGTGCGTGTAACTATTTGAACTCCGAGGTCTTGTGGAACTGAATATCCGGATAATCGCGCATGGTCATACTGATCATGAAGTCGTTGTCTGACAGGAACACAGGATTGCCGTCTTTGTCCTCGCCGATATGCTGCTGTTTGCGCTTCAGGAACTCTTCCAGTTTCTTTTTGTCGGTCGACGTAACCCAGGATGATCGCGTATAGCTCAGCATCCTGAAAGCAGCCTTAGCACCGTATTCATGTTCAAGACGGAATGCAATTACCTCAAACTGGAGTTCCCCTACAGCGCCAACCACCTTACGGTTGCCCGGCTGCATGATAAACAACTGCGCCACGCCTTCTTCTGTAAGCTGCTGTATGCCTTTTTCCAGCTGTTTGGTCTTAAGCGGGTCTCTGTTCTCCAGCTCCTTGAATATTTCCGGAGAAAAGCTTGGGATGCCCTTAAACTGGAGTTTCTCGCCTTCGGTCAGCGTGTCGCCTATTTTAAAGTTTCCGCTGTCGTACAAGCCTACGACGTCGCCCGGCCAGGCCTCTTCCACGATGCTTTTTTCGTTCGCCATGAAATCCATCGGGTTCGAAAACTTCAGCTTTTTGTCCTGGCGCGTATGATAATAGAATTTATTGCGCTCGAACTTACCTGAGCAAATGCGGAGAAAAGCAATACGGTCGCGGTGTTTCGGATCAAGGTTGGCGTGGATTTTAAAGACAAAACCAGAGAAGTTCTTTTCCTCGACCATTACCTCCCGCTGTTCAGCCTCGCGGCTTTTCGGACTTGGTGCTATGGTAATGAAGGTGTCCAACAATTCCTTGATTCCAAAGTTATTGATGGCACTGCCGAAGAACACCGGGGCAAGCAGACCTTCTTTATACAGTTCCTGATCCAGTTCGCCATAAACGCCCTCAACAAGCTCCAGGTCGCCCTTCAGCGTATCCAGTTCCTTTTCCTTTAAAAAGTTGACCAGGTTTTTGTCGTCCAGATCACTCACCTCTATAACCGGAGCACTGATTTTCGATTTATCCGGTTCAAAAAGGTTCAGGTGTTTATTATAGATGCTGTAAACCCCTTTGAATGTATGGCCCTGGCCAATTGGCCAGGAAAGCGGGCACAGACTGATATTGAGTTTATTTTCAATTTCGTCAAGCAGATCGAATGCATCCTTACCTTCCCGGTCCATCTTGTTGATAAAGATGATCACTGGAGTATTCCGCATGCGGCAAACCGACATCAGCTTCTCTGTCTGCTCCTCCACGCCTTTAACACAGTCGACCACCAGGATAACACTGTCGACAGCCGACAAAGTCCGGTAGGTATCTTCTGCAAAGTCCTTGTGCCCGGGCGTATCCAGTATATTGATCCGTTTGCCACTGTATTCAAAGCCCATCACTGAAGTTGCCACCGAGATGCCACGCTGCTTTTCAATTTCCATGAAATCGGAGGTATTGCTCTGGTTGGCCTTGTTGCGCTTTACCGCGCCGGCGGTATTTATGGCTCCCCCAAAAAGCAGGAACTTTTCAGTAAGCGTCGTTTTACCGGCATCGGGGTGAGAGATGATGGCAAATGTTTTACGTTTTTCTATTTCCGGATGGATCATAAAGGGTTAAGCCTGTGACAAAAGGCTGCAAAGATAAAAAAAACTGGTGTCTTTTTAAGGGACACCAGTTTAATGATTGACCAGCGGAATTTCTAACCCCTTCCGCCCCGCGAAGAACGGGAAGATTGCTCTCTTCCGCCACCTTGCTGGCTTCCGCGGCTTTCAGGGCCTCTCGAAGGTGCACTGCGTTCGATCCGCTGCGGCTGCGCCTGCTGCCTTGGTTCAACACGTCTTTCCTGACGCTGCGGTTGTGCCTGTGGCTGGCGTTCCTGCCGCTCCTGGCGTGCAGGGCGTTCCATACGCTGTGGTGCAGGCTGGGATTCGTTTGGTGCCTGCCTCATCACGCGCGGTTGTTCTGCCGGCTGAGGCCTCGATTCCTGCACTTCATTGGTCCTGTTTCTCGACACACGTCCTTCAGCACTGCGGCTTTCAACAGCCCGTCCGCTGCGGTCGTTATCACTTCCGCGAGAGATAGTCTCCCTGCCCTGCGGTCTTGATGAGCGTTCGCCAGCCTCGATGCGTGTACTGCGTTCAGGGCGGGTTGCAGTGTATCCTTCGCCCCTTACCGAGGTTCTTGGGGCAGCGGCCGTGCGGCCGTTATCGCGACTGCTTCTTGAAGGTGTATAGACCTCCAGGTTCCTGCCGCTGATGCCACTTCTGCCCGGTCTGCTTGTACGGTTTACCGAATATACATTTACATCACGTCCGGTATACCTGCTGATTTCAGCGGCCCTCGGTCCGCTGTAATATGTGCGGTTGTTCCGAACATAGGTATTGTTGATAATCGTCGTCCGGTTTATGATGGTCACGTTTCTGCGTGAATAATACCTTGGGAAATTGTCGTAATAGATGTTTCTGTGTGGAACAAATACCCACCATAAAGATGGAATATTAACGCTTACATTTACATGCATGCCGGGACCCAGAGGCGCCCAGCCGTAATAGCCGCCGCCGCTTCTCCAGCTTACCCAGGCCGGTCCCCAGACGGTATCAGGTATCCATACCCATTGGTTATAGCGGTTATATACCCAGCGACCGTAGTGAAACGGTGCCCATCCCCAGTCGTAATTAGACACCCAGGTGTTGCCATACTCCGTCATCACCCATCGGCCATTAGAATAATATGGCCGGAAATCACTTTGATCCACATCGGGGCGCCAAACATAGCCATACTGCGGATCCTGGATCCAGGTCCCGTAAGGTGACAGCTCATCATAGAAGGATTGGAGCGAAACCTCCTCGTCCTGAGCCATAACCTGTTGTGTGCTGCCGGTCAGCAGGAGCAGTAGCCCCAGCACGATTGCCGGTAATTTGATCATGTTGTTCATTTGTGTGTGTGTTTAATTTACCTAACGCTCTTTATATGTCAATATGAGTTCCAAATGGCGACAAAGTTTAATTTGTCTGAGAAATATTACATTGACTAGTGTAGTTAAAGCATAATATTAGTTCGTTGTTCAAACTTTTTAAAATATTTAGTTTCGATGAGACGACTCAACTCGTCTTTACCTTATATCAGGATGCATTATTTGTCCTGATTCCATAAAAATTCTCAGAAAAATAGTTCAAGTACCTAAAATATAGTTCTTTTGCTACATGAATAAAACCCAGCCAGGCACACTGTTCCTGATTCCCGTACCCCTTGCCGATGCTGCAGCGCAGAAATCCTTTACCCCTTACCTGGTCGACACCATCAATAGTATTGATACTTATATTGTTGAGAACGAAAAAACGGCAAGAAAATTTCTTAAGGAGGCGGGAATTAGGCTGCCTCAGCAGCAACTTATTATACACGACTATGGAAAGCATAACCGCAATAGCCCCGTAGGTAACTTTTTTAAACAACTGTTGTCCGGTAAAGATGTAGGGCTTATGAGCGAAGCCGGCTGTCCTGGTGTGGCTGATCCCGGGGCGGACATTGTTGCTGAAGCGCATAAACGTGGCGTGCGGGTAGTTCCGCTTGTAGGGCCAAGTTCTATACTGCTTGCATTGATGGCTTCAGGCTTTAGTGGGCAAAGCTTTACTTTTCATGGCTACCTGCCGATCGATAAGGCTCAGCGTTCGAGGAAGCTCAGGGAACTTGAACAGCTCGCCGAGCGAAATAGGCAGACGCAGCTGTTTATAGAGACCCCTTTTCGAAACAATCAACTTTTTGAAGAAGTGCTGAAGACCTGTCAACCCAGCACTGCCTTTTGTGTAGCATGCGACCTTACCGCTGAAAGCGAATATATAAAAACACAGTCGGTTGCACTGTGGAGAAAGGAAAAGCCGGATCTTCACAAACGTCCGGCGATTTTTCTGATTTACAGGAATACCTAACGGTACATCTGTTTTCCGTCTATAAAGTCCAGTACACTGTCGGGTACAAAGAACTGTACGTTGCGGCCCTCTTTGATCGCATTCCTGATGAAGGTAGATGAGATGTCCATTTGAGGTGTATCGGTTATCGTTACGGAGGGATGACCTTTCCACACCGATAGGTCTGCTCCTGGCCTCGGATACACAAAAATCTGGTAATCCCTAAGCAGAAGCTCGTAATTCTTCCATTTTTTGAAAGAAGCCATATTGTCTGCTCCCATGATCAGAACAAAGTCCTTTCCAGGGTAGCGTTCCCTTAAATATGTTAGCGTATCAATGGTGTAGGAGGGCTGGGGAAGTCCGAACTCGATATCGCTGACTTTGAGCTGCTCACTATTTTCAGTCGCCAGCCGCGCCATCTCCAGCCTGTCGTACATGTTTGCCAGATTGCTTCGCTTTTTCAGCGGATTATGAGGCGAAACGACCAGCCAGACCTCTTTCAGCCCGGTAAATCCCGCCATATAATTGGCAATAACCAAATGGCCGGTATGAATGGGGTTAAAGGAACCGAAAAATAATCCCGTTTTCATTGGTTCGCGATTAACTAAGAAAGTCGCCTACGAGTTTCTCTGCCTCAGCACAGGCGACTTTAAGGTCATAGTTTTTGAGGATGACGTCAAACTTGTCTGCATAGCCAAGTTCTTTCTCTGCCTTCTTGAACCGCTCGGCGAGCTTTTCAGCACTATCTGTGCCCCTGCCTGTAAGACGCTCTTTGAGTACCTCGAGTGAGGGGGGCTGGACAAATATGGCCAGTGCGTTATCTTCATATTTTCGCTTAAGGCGCAGCCCTCCTTCTACATCGATGTCGAAAATTACGTGTTTGCCGGAACTCCAGATCCGCTCGATTTCGCTGCGAAGTGTTCCGTAGAAAGTGCCGTTGTAGACTTCTTCGAATTCCACGAATTCGTGCAGGGCAACGCGATGTAAAAAATCCTCTTTACTGATAAAATAGTAATCTTGTTCGTGCTTCTCATCCCCTCTCGGCGCACGTGTTGTGGCCGAAATGGAGAAATTCAGGGCAGGGAATGTCTCGAGCAGATGTTTGACAATGGTGGTTTTGCCGGCGCCAGATGGCGCAGAGAATATAATCAGTTTGCCTTGCATCACAGTACGTTCAATAATTGCTCCTTAATCTTTTCGAGTTCCTCTTTCATTCCTACAACCAGTTGCTGAATTTGCGCATCGTTTGCCTTGGCGCCCATGGTATTAATTTCCCTGCCGATCTCCTGTGAGATAAAGCCAAGCTTTTTTCCATTAGCATCCCGGGCCTTCAGTGTTTCGATAAAATAATCACAGTGACTTTTCAGCCGGATCTTTTCTTCTGTAATGTCAAGTTTATCAATGTAATAGATCAGCTCCTGTTCAAGCCTGTTCTGGTCGACACCAGCTTTACCTACCTGTTCATCCAGATATTGCATGAGCCTCGATTTGATATTTGGGATTCTAAGCGGCTCAATCGTTTCGACCTGGCTGAACAACTGCAGAATGTTCCTTATCCGGAGTTCAAGATCTGCTTTGAGGACCTGCCCTTCTGTCTTTCTGAATTCCTGAAAGCGTTCGAGCGATTTTAGAAAGGTATCGTGTAGCATATCCCACTCTCCCTCATCAGCGTCCTCCTCGGTGTAGCTGATGACCTCCGGCATATTCAGTGCAGTCTGAAATAGATTGCCCGAGTTTGCGCCTAGTTCGGCGTTGAGTTTCTCCAGTTGCTGATAATAGCGAGTTAGGAGAACGGTATTTATCACGGCTCCCTTAAGCGCTTCATCGCTGCGTTCGATCGTAATGGTTACACTTGATTTGCCGCGTTCGATATCTTTGCTACATAAATTGCGCAGCATCAGCTCCTTGTCTGAAAAAGCTCTCGGAAGTTTGAGGTTAAGTTCCAGGAACTTACTGTTTAGCGACTTGATTTCGACTATAAATCTTACGTTGTTATAATCTGTAGTGGCCAGGCCATATCCAGTCATTGATTTTATCATGTGCAAAGATATCATTTATTGATCTTTCCATCGTATTTAACTTTTTTTAACTAAAGGATTTGGGAAACAATGGGTATGTTTACCTGACTTTTTGTGTTGACGATGAAGATGCCCTTTCGTATTTCCGGTCTGGTGAGTGTAGCCCTTTTCATGATGACGGCCGTTTCCGCGCTGGCACAGGAAGCTTTTGTGCTTAGAGGTGTTATAAAGGATCAGGAGAGCCAGGGCCGCGTCTCAGGCGCGCAGATCGTTAACCAAAGGACCCGGGCGACTGTTTCAAGCGACGCACTTGGGCTTTTCCAGATAAAGGCGGTGGCAGGCGACACCCTGCTGGTTATCAAATCAGGATTTACGGACTTCACGGCCGCGGTTAACAGTGATAAAACGGATATGATCATTAACCTTAGTCGCAACCAGATGCTGAAGGAGGTAACTATTGTGGGGCAGTCGAGGAAAAGCGAATTGGAGGATGTAAAGCGTGACCACAAGCGCAATGGTTCTTTTTATGAGGGGAAACCGCCGGCACTCTCGTTTCTGTTTACCCCGCTTACGGCTATATATGAACTGCTTGGAAAGACGCCGAAAAATGCCCGGAGATTTGGTCGTTATTACACCAATGAAATGGAGGAAACGCATGTCGATGGACTGTTTAATGAGTCGATCATTCAGTCGAACACTACTTTGCGCGGCAAAGATCTGGAGCAGTATATGTTTTTCTACAGACCAAGTTATGAGCGCGCCAAAAGCTGGACTATGTATGATGCAATTAAGTATATTAAAGACTCAAGCAAACAATATCTTGATTCGCCTACCAAGTTAGACAGCTTGCCCCGACTCAAGCCTGATACGTCAATAAGATTAAATAGATAAGAGTTCGCAGGCCTTTTCAGCGGCTAGTTTTTCGGCGTTCTTCTTATTGTAATCCCTGCCAATGCCGCAGCTTTCGCCGTCTATCACCGCCTGTACAGTAAAGAGCTTAGCACTTTCTCCTTCTTCATTCTGAATCATATCGAACGAGATATCCTTTCCATGGCGCTGACACCACTCTATAAGTTTGCTTTTGAAGTTGGTTTCAGTTAGCTCCAGCGTATGAATATCAATGTATGGCTTGACAATTCGTTTTAGTAAGAATTCTTTGGTGAAATTATATCCCCGGTCCAGATAGATAGCCCCGATCAATGCTTCGAATGCGTCACCTAACATAGAATGATGCTTGGTTTGCATGTTTACGGTTCGTTGGTCAAATACGATCAACTGGTCGAAACCCATTTTTTTGGCAAGCCGGTTCAGATTGTTTCTGTTTACAATCTTGGACCGCATTTCAGTCAAAAAACCTTCTTCCTTATAAGGGTAACTTTTAAAGAGGAGTTCTGCTACGACAGAGCCTAATATTGCGTCGCCCAGAAATTCCAGCCGTTCATTGCTGCTCCGGGTTCCGTTTTTGAGAACCTTAGCCACGGAACGGTGTCGGAATGCCATTTTGTATAAGACAGTATTTCGAGGCACAAACCCCAAAATATTGTTTAACTTTCTTATAAAGTCTTTATCTGATGATAGATATAACTTATATAGGTCAAATAATGGCATTAAATGCTGGAATGGCTCTTACTCTTCGTATTTTTTGAAAATCACGGATGCGTTATGACCCCCAAAACCAAAGGTATTGCTTAATGCAGCACGGATAGGTCTGTTCTGAGCCTTATTAAACGTGAAATTCAATTTAGGGTCAAAGTCCGGATCATCAGTGAAATGATTAATTGTAGGAGGAACAACATCATTTTTAACCGCCAGGATAGACGCAATCGCTTCCACAGCGCCAGCCGCCCCAAGTAGGTGGCCTGTCATTGATTTGGTCGAACTTATGTTCAGTTTGTAAGCATTTTCACCAAAAAGATCAACAATTGCTGTGCTTTCGGATATGTCGCCTAACGGGGTGGAGGTGCCGTGTACATTGATGTAGTCAATGTCCGTTACGGAAAGACCAGCGTCTTTTAATGCATTTGACATAACCATTCTGGCACCGAGGCCTTCAGGGTGGGGGGCTGTGATGTGATTTGCGTCTGCGCTCATGCCGCCACCGACAAGTTCAGCATAAATTTTAGCCCCGCGTTTTTTTGCATGCTCGAGCTCTTCAAGTATGATTGTGCCGGCACCTTCACCTGCTACAAAGCCATCCCGGTCTTTATCAAAAGGACGCGAAGCAGTAGTCGGATCGTCGTTTCTGGTCGAAAGCGCATGCATGGCATTGAAACCGCCGATACCTGCTTCGTTTATAATCGCTTCAGAACCACCCGAAATGATCAGGTCTGCGACACCAAGACGAATATAATTGAATGCGTCGATCATTGCATTGGTTGATGATGCACAGGCGGACACCGTGCAAAAATTTGGCCCGCGAAGGCCATATTTGATCGAGATATGCCCGGCGGCAATATCAACAATCATCTTAGGAATAAAAAACGGGTTGTAGCGTGGTGTGCCATCGCCTTTTGCAAAGTTACTTACCTCATCCAGAAAAGTTTTCAATCCGCCGATCCCAGCTCCCCAGATTACTCCTGCTCGGTTGGTGTCAACTGCCGAAAAGTCAAGGCCACTGTCTTTGACGGCCTCATCTGTAGACACAAGTGCATACTGAACAAACGGATCCAGCTTACGTGCTTCTTTTCTGTCCAGAAAATCTTCGGCCCTGAAATTTTTCAGTTCACAGGCGAATTTGGTTTTGAATTTTTCTGTATCAAAACTCGTAATAGGCGCGGCGCCGCTCACACCGTTAATCAATCCCTCCCAAAAATCAGGAACAGTATTGCCTATTGGAGTGAGCGCACCTAACCCTGTAACTACTACTCTTTTTAATTCCATTTATACGGATTATACGGAGACCGTATTTTTACTTAACGTTTTTTTCCAAGTAAGCGATTGCTTGACCAACTGTACCAATGGTCTCAGCCTGATCATCAGGGATTGCTACATTGAATTCTTTTTCAAACTCCATAATCAGTTCTACTGTATCCAAAGAATCAGCACCCAAGTCGTTTGTGAAAGAAGCTTCCGGGGTAACCTCGCTCTCATCCACACCTAATTTTTCAACGATAATAGCCTTAACTCTTGAAGCAATATCAGACATAATCTTTATAATTTAATGGTTAAATAATTCAGTGCAAAGAAAAATAAATTCTAACACATTTCAAATGTTTTTATTTCTCAACCAATGTTAATGTTTTTTATCTGAACATGAAAGTAAAAAAATAGTTTTATAATTTCGCAATCGCCTAAAGGCGACAGATTTTGAACAAAACCTACTTAAAATTATCACTTGATCTTGACTTTATCCTGGTTGCTATTACAGCACCAATGAAGGACTATATGTTTTGTCACAAACTCAATACATCCCTGTCCCTCAATTTTGAAAAGGTAGCCGATCATGAGGTTTTCTTCAACATCGACGAGCCTCCTGTGCTTTTTTCAAAATATTATCATGTAGCGGAAGAGGGAGAAACGGAATTCTATATTGTCAGCAACAGGAATTCTGAAGGCTTTCTGATTCCTGAAATGAATAAAGTAGATTTCTTCATGGTCATCCATCAGTTTATAGACCAGGAAGACCTTAATTACATCATTAGCGGACTCAATAAACTTGCTGATATTCAGGTGGCTGTACAGATCGAGCCGGCAAGATTGAAGTCTAAACAAAACCTGATTATGTAAATTTTATCTTAAAACGTGTATGAAATACACTATATTTGGTTTGCTTTAACAAACAGAATTACATTAACCAAGATAAATGAAACCCTTTCATTCTAGAACAAAGATCGTAGCCACACTAGGCCCTGCATCAGCCAAACCCGAAGTTTTATATAGTATGTTCAATGCCGGCTTAGACGTTTGCCGTCTGAACTTTTCCCATGGTTCGCAGGCCGATCACCAGGTTGTGTTGGACACGATACGGGCTATCAATGAGAAATATGATTACAACGTTGGTATACTTGCTGATTTACAGGGTCCTAAGATCAGGATTGGTATGGTTAAAGATGGGGGTATCCATCTGATAAATGGCGCCAGAACCGTTATAACAACAAGGGAATGTGTCGGTAATGAAGAACGTATATATATTACTTACGAAGCGTTTCCCAAAGATGTAAAGGCGGGGGAGATCATTCTTCTGGATGACGGGAAACTGCAGATGCGTGTCGTTGAGACAAATTATGTAGATGAGGTTGTCTGCGAGGTTGTCCACGGCGGTATCCTGACTTCGCGGAAAGGCGTAAACCTGCCGAACACAAAAGTATCTATTCCTTCACTAACTCCCGAAGACCGTAAGAATCTGGACTTTGTGCTCCAAAATGATGTGGAGTGGATCGGTTTGTCTTTTGTAAGAAATGCTGAAGACATCGTGGAACTGAAAGACATTATCAAAGCACAAAATAAAAATGCAAGGGTAATTGCCAAGATCGAAAAGCCAGAGGCGATTGCAAACATCGATGCGATCATAGCGGAAGCAGACGGTGTTATGGTGGCGCGTGGCGATCTGGGTGTGGAGATGCCTATGGAAGAGGTCCCTTTGCTACAAAAGATGATTGTGCAGAAGTGCCGCGCTGCTTCCAAACCGGTAATTGTTGCTACTCAGATGCTTGAAAGCATGATCACGACGCCGAGGCCGACGCGCGCAGAGGTTAACGATGTCGCAAATTCGGTATTGGATGGCGCGGATGCTGTGATGCTGAGCGGCGAGACATCGGTAGGCGAATTTCCGCTGATCGTTATTGAAACAATGCAGAAAATTATACAGAACATTGAACAGAATAACTATCCTTTCCATCCTGACAAGTTCCTTAAGCCTAAAACCGAAAGCTTCCTGAGCGATGCTGTTTGTGATTCTGCCTGTACGCTGTCTAAGCAAACGGGTGCGACAGGAATTGTTTCCATGACTGTTAGCGGATATACCGCGTTCGAGATTTCGAGCCACCGGCCAAAGGCATTTACATACATTTTTACCAGCAACCGTTCCCTCTTGAATGCGCTTAGCCTATTATGGGGTGTCCAGGGATTCTATTATGACAAATTTGAGAGTACCGACGACACTATTCAGGACGTTAATGACCTTTTAAAGGCGAAAAAGCTTATTAAGAAAGGCGACGTGATTATTAACACAGCTGCGATTCCATTGGAAGCCCAAGGCAGGACGAATATGCTCAAGGTATCCCTTATCGATTAATATTCGCATTTATCCAAAAAAAATCTACTTTTGCGTCGCAAAGAAGGAGAGGTGTCCGAGTGGTCGAAGGAGCACGCCTGGAAAGTGTGTATATCTCAAAAGGGTATCGAGGGTTCGAATCCCTCTCTCTCCGCAAAACAGAAAAAGAAAGCCGTCCATAAGACGGCTTTTGCCGTTTATGGGTAGTTTTTATGCGCTGTTCTGACAGGTGATGACAAAGGGATGTCATACCGTGTCATTCCTGTGCAGCACTGATCCTTTTGCATTTTGAATGATGATTTTTGTCTCCGATAAAAGTGCTGACCAGTGCTTTTTCGGAGTTCTTTGACATAAGGGTTAACAGGTTTGTTGAATTCCAAAGAGATAATGCAAAGTTTCTACGCCTGTTACACTGGATTTTTAATAGATTTAGAACATTAACAGGAATTTCATGAAAAAAACGCTATTTCTGCTGGCATTTGCATTGTCTGCAATGCATCTATGCGCTCAGCAAACCTATCCGGTAAACGGTTCTTATGATATCAGGCCCGGGTTGTATGCCTTTACTAATGCCAATATTGTTGTAAGCGCCTCAAGGGCTATTACAAATGGTACTATGCTTATAAAAGGGCAGACAATACAAGCAGTGGGATCTGACTTAGCGGTGCCAAAGGGATATGTAGTGATTGATCTGAAAGGGAGGTTTATATATCCTTCATTAATCGATGCATTTACCGGATACGGTCTGCCGGACGCCGCGCGAAACGTTAGTGCCGGCAGGCAATCCATTTTCTTGTCGACCAAGCGGGGTGCCTACGCATGGAACGAAGCAATAAGGCCGGAAACAAATGCACATACCTTTTTTGCGGCCGATAATAGAGCTGCTGCTGACTTGCGTAAAATTGGATTTGGAACGGTACATGCGGTAAACCGTGATGGTATTGTGCGTGGGACGTCGACGGTGGTAACCCTTTCTGACGACAAGGAGAACATCACCATACTTAAGGATCGGGCGGCGGCCAATTTCTCTTTCAGTAAGGGGAGCTCCCAGAATGATTATCCTACTTCCCTGATGGGATCCATAGCACTGCTCCGACAAACCTATTACGACGGTTTGTGGTATAGTAAGCAGACCTCGGAATTTAATATTTCTCTGCAGGAGTTTAATAGACAACAGGTGTTGCCTCAGGTGTTTGAAGCAGACGGTTGGCAAAATGTATTGCGGGCCCACAAAATAGCGAAAGAATTTGGCCGCAGTTACCTGATTAAAACCAGCGGCGACGAATACCAGCGGATTGACGCCGTGAAAGCTATAGGGTCAGCTTTGATCGTGCCGTTAAATTTTGTTAAGGCCTATGACGTGGATGATACCTTGGAAAGCAGGCATATCACCCTCGCTCAGATGAAGGGCTGGGAGATGGCGCCGGCTAATCCTGGTATTGTGGAAAAGGCCGGGATCCAGTTCGCTATAACTGGGCACGGACTAGACAATATAAAAGATTTTTGGATGAACCTTTTACTTGCGATCGATCACGGTTTATCTAAAAAGCAGGCGCTTTTGGCGCTCACCGAGATCCCTGCAGCGATGATTGGCGTTTCAGATAAGGTGGGTACGCTGGATAAAGGAAAGCTGGCAAATTTTATCATTACTTCGGACAGTTTGTTCACGAGAGCCAATGTTATCCAGGAGAACTGGGTGCAGGGTAAGCGACACATTCTTGTGTTTGCGGATGATTCGGCTAAAAAGGATTCGGCGAGTGTAGCTCCAGCAACGCTGGCAGCCGCTATGATTCGCCCAAGGGAGCCGATGATTTATCCTTTTACAGCCTTCGGTAATACTACTGTACCAACAATGGAGCATGTGCTGCTCCGGAACGCGACAGTCTGGACAAACGAGCAGGAAGGAGTCTTGCAGAATGCTGACGTGCTTATTCAGAACGGCCGGATAAGCGCGGTAGGAAAAGCATTGAACGCATCAGGGGCCCGGGTTATTGATGCCACAGGCAAGCACATTACTCCGGGGCTGATCGACGAGCATTCGCATATTGCAGGGACAGGCGGAATCAACGAGGGATCCCAGGCTTCTTCTGCGGAAGTTCGCATGGCGGATATTATCAATTCCGAGGATATTAATATCTACCGGCAGCTGGCTGGCGGTGTTACAACTTCTCATATACTTCATGGTTCGGCTAATCCGGTGGGTGGACAGGCGCAGCTGATCAAACTGCGCTGGGGGAAGCTGCCGGAAGAACTAAAATACACAGACGGCGATCATTTTATCAAATTTGCCCTGGGTGAAAATGTGAAGCAAAGCAATTTTGGTACGGGTGTACGGTTTCCGGTGACGCGTATGGGAGTAGAGCAGGTTTTTGTAGATCAGTTTACGCGCGCAAAGGCGTACAAGGAGGCAATGACGCAGAAGGGCAGTAACGTACGCCGCGACCTCGAGCTTGATGCCATCGTCGAAATTCTGGACAACAAGCGCTTTATCACCTGTCATTCCTATGTTCAGTCTGAAATCAATATGCTCATGAAGGTGGCTGATAGTCTTGGTTTCCGGATCAATACTTTTACGCATATTCTGGAGGGTTACAAGGTGGCCGATAAAATGAAGGCGAAAGGGATCAATGCTTCTACATTTTCAGACTGGTGGGCGTATAAGATGGAAGTTGCCGAAGCTATCCCTTACAATGGCAAGATTATGCACAACGTGGGTATTACAACAGCGTTCAATTCAGATGATGCCGAAATGGCGCGCCGCTTAAATCAGGAGGCCGGGAAGGCGGTACTTTATGGTGGAGTCAGTGAAACCGATGCGCTGAAGTTTGTTACCCTGAATCCGGCCAGAATGCTGCACATTGATGACAGAGTGGGGAGTTTGAAACCAGGGAAAGATGCGGATCTGGTGGTATGGTCAGACCATCCTCTGTCGATTTATGCGAAGGCAGAGATGACCTTTGTAGATGGTGTTGCGTACTGGGATATAGATCGTGATGCTCAGTTGAGGCGTCGACAGTTGGAGGAGCGGGAAAGGCTTATGGGGAAAATGAAGGAGAGTAAAAATAAGGGTAACAAAACCCAACGTCCGCAGGCGCAACGTTCGAGGTTGTTTCATTGCGAGTCGATAGGGGATGAGTTTTACGAAGAAGATTTGAAAGGGGATCACTCACATGAATAGGTATTTATATACGTTATTATTTGTCTCGTTAAGTTCGTTATGTATGGCTCAGGCAAACATCTCACCGGCACCGCGCCAAGATAAGAAGGTGATTATTATGGGGGCGATGCTACATATTGGCAATGGTAACGTTATTGACAATGGCTACCTGATCTTCGAAAGAGGAAAGATCACCGGTGTAGGTGATGCTACAGTCGTGCGGATTGACCCGACCGGATCTACATTGATTAATGCGAACGGGAAACATATTTACCCGGGCTTCATTGCTCCGCTTACTAACCTGGGGCTGGCAGAATTTGAGTCTGTAAAAGCGACGCTTGATTTTTCTGAAATGGGAAACTTTAATCCGCATATCCGGTCGTTGGTGGCCTATAATACTGATTCGAAGGTTCCGGCGACACTGCGGAGTAACGGAGTGCTTATGGCGCAGATCACGCCGCAGGGTGGCCTGGTGACGGGCAGTTCTTCTGTTGTACAGCTTGACGCCTGGAACTGGGAGGATGCAGCGATACGCACTGATGGTGCCATGCATGTGAACTGGCCGGCGACGCTAAGGCTCCGGGGAAACAATTTGCGTGGCAACTCTGCAGCCGACGCGATAAAAGAAGTGAGCAGGAACCGGATAGCTGAACTTGAACAGCTGTTTATTGAAGCAAAGGCCTATGCAGATATGACCAAGCCTGAGGTGGTGAATACCAGGCTTGAAGCGATGAAACGGCTCTTCAGTGGTACACAACAGCTGTTTATCGCAGCAAATAGTCAAACAGATATCATGGATGCTGTAAAATTTGCCAAAAAGTTTAACATAACCCCTGTGATCACCGGTGCCGATGAAGCCTACCTGATTACTGACTTTTTGAAATCTAGCGGTGTTTCTGTAGTGATCGGTCAGCCTCATGCCTTGCCGTCCGGTTCGGATGAGGACGTAAACCTACCGTACAGAAAGGCGGGTATGCTGATGGATGCGGGTATACCCGTGGCCCTGAGCGTTGAAGGATACTGGCAGCAGCGAAACCTGCCGTTTATGGCGGGAACCGTATCGGCCTGGGGATTGAATAAAGAGCGGGCGCTTCAGACGATTACCTTAAATGCTGCACAGATACTGGGAATAGCCGACAAAACAGGAAGTCTGGAGATTGGAAAGGACGCGACGCTTTTTATATCTGCCGGAGATGCACTTGATATGCGCACCAACCGTGTGGAGCAAGCCTTCATTCAGGGCCGCGACATCAATCTTGACAATCTCCATAAGCAACTGGACAAAAAGTTCAGTGACAAATATCGGGCAGTGCCTAAAATGAAAAAAGAGTAACCCCATCCAGGGTTACTCGATTTTAACTAACTTATTATTCATAAAAAAACTGGCTGTTGGGGAAGGATTCGAACCTCCAAGGGGTAGTTAGCTACAGTTCAAAAATTAATTTGTGGTCAACCCATAAACTGCGTTTATCCATTGATCCCCGCCACCGAGACAAGAAGGTGTGTCTGCCAATTTCACCACCCAACAGTATGTATATGTACGTATTAAGTATGTATATTTAGGTAGTTAATACAACTTAATTGCTGTAGGGGAAGGAGTCGAACCTTCATGGAGCAGTTGGTACCAAAACCAGTATTTCCTGAACTCTCCACCACCGAGACAAGGAGGTGTGTCTGCCAATTTCACCACCCTACAGTATGTTTGCAAGTGTTTAAAGAACATGTTTTATTTGCTTGCTTGATACAAATGTAATAACAACCTTAAAGTGTTGCAAATATTATAAACATTTAATTTTATTTTTGTTATATTATTAATTAATATTGCATATCATTATCAAATGTAAAAACCATGCTAAAAAAAGAAAGTCAAAATTTAGAAATTGATAACCTCGATGTTGAGATTCTGAAGCAGTTGATGGCCGATGCGACCAAACCCTATACTGAAATCGCAAAAGATCTGATCGTATCAGGCGGGACCATTCACGTGAGAATGAAAAAACTTCACGAGATGGGCATTATTAAAGGCTCACACCTTATCATCGATCCGCAAAAAGCAGGGTATGATATTACTGCATTCCTAGGTATTTATCTGGAAAAGGGCATTCAGTATAAAGATGCTGTGGCACAGTTGAGCAAGATCAAAGAAGTTGTGGAGTTGCATTATACAACTGGTGCGTATAGCATGTTCGCTAAAATCATTTGCCGCGACACCAGTCACCTCCGGCATGTACTGAATGAAGAAATACAGGCGGTAGCTGGCATACAGCGTACAGAGACCTTGATCTCCCTTGAAGAGAGTATCAAACGTCAGATAGAGCTGTAGGTCTTACTTCCCGAAAAGATCTTTCAATGCGGCAAGCTTTAATTGTAGGTCGCCGTCGGGAAGCTTTTCTTTTCCGCCCGATTGTCGCTGTTGCTGAGGTTTTGCCGGTGCTTTGCCAGAGCTTCTGTGAGGCCTGGTGCTGTTGCTCTGCGGCGTCTTGTTTTGATGCCTCTCAGATCTGGCTTTCGGCTTAGCCTGCGCTTCTGGCTTCATTGAAAGGGAGATCCGTTTGCGAACTACGTCTACCTCAACTACTGTCACCTCAACCTTTTGGTGCACTTTAACGACTTCGGAAGCGTTCGTGATGAACTTGTCGGAAAGCAAACTGGTGTGTACGAGACCGTCTTGGTGCACACCGATATCTACAAAAGCGCCGAAATTGGTGATGTTGGTTACAATACCGGGCAATTTCATTCCGGGCTTCAAATCCGTTATACTATTAACCCCTTCTGTAAAACTGAACGCCTCAAACTGTTCACGAGGATCCCGGCCAGGTTTGTCGAGTTCGGCTATGATATCGTTCAACGTAGGAAGGCCGGTTTCTTCAGTTACATACTGCTCAAGTTTAATTTGCCTGCGCAGGGCCTGGTCGCGGATAAGCTGTGCCACGGTACAGTTCAGGTCGCGTGCCATTTTTCCAACCAGCGCATAACGCTCGGGGTGCACGGCACTAGAGTCCAGCACATGGTCGGCATTTCTTATTCTCAGAAATCCTGCGGCCTGTTCGAAAGCTTTTTCTCCCAGGCGAGGAACTTTTTTCAGACTCTCGCGATTCTTAAAAGGGCCATGCTCATTCCGGTAATTCACGATATTTTGCGCCAGTTGCGGGCCTAGCCCGGAGACATAGGATAAAAGCTGTTTGGATGAGGTATTCAATTCGACGCCTACGGCATTCACGCAGCTCATCACCGTATCATCCAGAGATTGCTGTAATTTATTCTGATCTACATCATGCTGATATTGCCCAACTCCGATTGACTTCGGATCTATCTTGACCAGTTCGGCGAGTGGGTCCATAAGCCTTCTGCCAATTGATATCGCCCCACGCACAGTGACATCGTAATCGGGGAATTCTTGCCGGGCAACATCTGAGGCAGAGTATATTGAAGCGCCGCTTTCATTGACCATTACTATGGTAACGCCTTGCAGGCCGAGCTGTCGTATGAAAGCTTCGGTTTCCCTGCCGGCAGTACCGTTACCAATTGCAATTGCCTCTATGTCATGCTCTTCACAGAGCCTTTTAATTGTACTTGCGGCCTCTGCTACGCCACGCTGCCCGTTGTGCGGAAATATAGCTGCATTTTTAAGTAATTTGCCCTGTTTGTCGAGGCAAACGACCTTGCAGCCGGTTCTAAATCCAGGATCTATTGCAAGTACGTTTCTCTGCCCCATGGGTGCGGCCAGCAAAAGCTGACGGGCATTTTCGGCAAATACATGAATGGCCTCCCGATCGGCTTTTTCCTTGGAAAAGTTTCTGACCTCGGTTTCCATGGCAGGACCCAGCAAACGCTTGAAGCTGTCATCCAAAGCCAGTTTTACTTGTCTGGAATTGGCATGAACAGACTTTATAAAAAGTCTGTTCAGGATATCGATAGCGCCCGCTTCTTCAGGCGCTATCTCCAATTTAAGCACCTCTTCGTGTTCGCCTCTCCGCATTGCCAGAATGCGATGGGAGGGCGCAGACTTCAGAGGTTCAGACCATTCAAAATAGTCTTTGTATTTAATGCCGGTATCGGCCTTATCTTTAACTACGGCCGACCTGATCACGGCGTGCTGCTGATAGTAGGCGCGCATACGGGAGCGGGCCTCGGCGTCCTCATTTATCCATTCTGCTATGATGTCGCGTGCACCGGCCAGAGCCTCTTCGGCAGCAGGTACGCCGAGGTTGACATTGATAAATCCTTCAGCTTCAGCTACAGGATCCTGTTTGCCCTGCTGAAATATCAGTGTTGCCAAGGGTTCAAGACCCTTCTTTCTTGCCTCGGAAGCACGTGTTTTGCGCTTGGGCTTATAAGGCAGGTAAATGTCTTCTATTTCTGCAATGGTTACTGCTGCATTGATCTGTTTTTCAAGTTCGGGGCTCAGCTTATCCAATGCCGTCAGTGCTTTTAAAATGGCTTCGCGGCGCTTATCAAGATCCCTCAGCTGCTGCACCCGGTCGCGGATCAACGCTATCTGAACTTCATCCAGACTACCGGTCATTTCTTTCCGGTATCGGGAGATGAAGGGTACCGTTGCCCCTTCATCTAGTAACGAGGTAGTCGCTTCAATCTGCTGAACGGTCAAATTCAGTTCTGCTGCGATGATCTTGGTGTGATTGCTCATTTTTTCAATTGACATAAGATGGCGCCAAAATTAACGAAAAAATCCCGCCGGCTTGCACCAGCGGGATTATATTTTCTTTAAGTAATTGGCGTTATTTAGTGACGTACATCACTTCTTTTACAGCCTTCACTACCTTCTCTGCGTTAGGTAAACTTGCTGCGATGAGTGTAGGTGCGTATGGCAGCGGCACATCAGCGCAGGTGATGCGAAGCACCGGTGCATCCAGGTAATCGAAGGCGTTCTTTTGCACATTGAACGCGATTTCTGAAGATATTGACGCCAGCGGCCATGCTTCTTCAACAATAACCAAACGGTTGGTTTTTTTAACAGAGTTGATGATTGTCTCGTAGTCAATAGGACGTACGGTACGCAGGTCGATGACCTCAACATTAACGCCCTCTTTTGTCAGCAGCTCTACCGCTGGGTTAACCACACGGCTCAGCATTTTACCGAAAGTAACCAACGTTACATCGCTGCCTTCCTTAACGATATTGGCTTTGCCGAGTGGGAGGTAATACTCACCTTCAGGCACCTCACCTTTGTCACCGTACATTACCTCAGATTCCATGAAGATCACCGGATCAGGATCAAGGATAGATTGCTTTAACAAGCCTTTGGCGTCATATGGTGTAGCGGGAACAACCACCTTAAGACCTGGACAGTTTGCATACCAGTTCTCAAAGTTTTGTGAGTGCTGTGCCCCCAGTTGACCGGCATTGCCAGTAGGGCCGCGGAATACGATCGGTACCGAAAACTGCCCGCCGCTCATGGAAAGCATTTTGGCTGCGCCGTTAATAATCTGGTCGATAGCAACAAGAGAGAAGTTGAATGTCATAAACTCGACAACCGGAATAAGACCATTCATTGCAGCACCAATACCAATACCTGCGAAACCAAGCTCAGCAATAGGGGTGTCGATTACGCGTTTATCGCCAAATTCGTCAAGCATACCCTGACTAACCTTATAAGCTCCATTATATTGCGCAACTTCTTCACCCATCAAAAACACGTTTTCGTTCTTACGCATTTCTTCACTAAGGGCCTCACGTAAAGCTTCTCTGAATTGAATCTCTCTCATTGTATATTCAAATGTTTATTGTGGGCAAACTTAGATAAAATTGCTTTCAAATGCAAGCTTCAAGACAGGCTTTTCGTTTGCTCAGACCTGCCTGCCAAACAGGGTTTTGTAGATCGAATACTTGTAGTTGTCTTCGATCAGACTTACCCGGAAATAAGGGGAGCCGAACAGTTCGGAGAGTTTCTCCCTGAGGCCTTCCATGAATTGCTGTTTAACTTCTTCCAGGTATGCGCCAGTGAGGGTCTGACGGCCCGACTTGAACCAGACACCTTCCTGGCTCATCGTTTTTACGATGTACAGGTTTGGTTCGACAGCTTTCTTGCCGGAGGAGATTTCATAGATGCAGGTGTACAGCAATGTCTGCACCAGTGCCTTGTTGACGTATTTTCCGTCCGTATCAAACAGCCCGGGAATGTCTTTGTAGCTCAGTTTGTCGCTGCCCGTCTTATAGTCAACGATCCTGGTTACGCCGTCTTTATAATCAACCCGGTCGATTATTCCGCCAATTTTGATACTCGCTTCTTTGCCATGAAGGGAAAAGCTGATCTCAGCTTCTACTTTTTGTTCCAGACTCAGGATGTGAAAAGGAGCCTGGGAGGCATCCTGGTCGGCAATGATGTTGACATAAGCCTCCACAATAGCAAGAATGACTTTTTGCATCCCCTTAAACGCTACAGTTCTGCGCGGGTCATTGAAAATAACTGCGGCAAAGGCTTTTTCGGTCAGCGCCGGAATTTGCTTTCTTTTTACCTGAAGCACTTCGGCAGTTATTTCCTGGCCAAGCGCATCTTCATAGAAGTATTCCATCACCTTATGTAGAATGGAGCCTACCTCATTCGCTTCTACGACGGAGGTGACCTCTTTGGGCTCCCGGATGCCCGCGATATAGTTAAAAAAGAAATCGATTGGGTTGAGGATGTATTGGGTCAGCGCCGATGGCGAAAGCGTGCGCTGATGACTCAAATACCGCTGCAGACTAGCCTGTATGGCGGCATTACCTTGTTTTTCAATCTGTATCTCCCGCTGCGGTTCAGTCCGCACATTCAAGTCGAGCGAATAATAATTGAATTTAAACCCGCTTTCATAAGCGAGTTGTTTCAAAATCCTGCTTGGTTCGCCTGAAGCCGACTCGTCGGTTAGGCTGTTATACACGAAGTTGATGTTGCCAGCCCGTTGTATCAGCCGGTAAACCATATAAGCCGAGATCGCATCCTGATTTTCAAGGACAGGCAGCCCGTAGACTCTTCGCAGGCTATCGGGAATGAAGCTGGTCCCGGTAGACGCCTTGGGTACAATACCTTCGTTGAATCCCAGAAACACCACTTTATCGAAATTGAGGTTTCGTGTCTCCAGCAGCCCCATCACTTGTATGCCTTTCAGCGGATCACCGCTGAGCGGTACGGAAATGCTCATTAGTGCCTTACGCACCAAGGAAACAGTAAAGCTGAGCTCTTCCTCCTGCAGATACTTTGATAAGGTGTCATGTAATCTGTTTAACTCCTGGATGGTTTTGACGAAAAGTTCCGCATCTATTTTCCTTAATCTCCCGGAACTTGAAAGGCGCTGTAGCAGAAAGTTAATTATGTCTAGAAGCGGTGTAATGAGATTTACTGGCGGGATCTCTGCTGAGCGCGTTTCAGGGCCGGGAACACTTCTGAAGAAGACTTCAAAGAGCCCTTTTTGCCGAAGCAGCCTTTCCTGAGGAACTTCGATTTCTTTTTCGAGCAGGAGGGCGGTATTAATCTTATCGCGCATTGTCTGACTAAGTCCGGTAAGCGGATGAGTCATAAATGCGGACAGGTTTTTATAGGAGACCGCTCCGGATTTGTGAATTTCCAACTGGCAGCTCAACCAGAGGTCGGCCAAACCAAACACGCTTGAGGCGGCGAGCGCGAATCCCATGGTCACATTCAAGTCGATCGTTGATCCCTCAAACTCTGCCGGAACTGTCTGCAGTGACGGAATAAGCAAGGATTCATCCGCCAGCACCACAGCGGTAGAACCGACCTCGCGGTTATCGCGGTAGTCGGACTCGAGGATGGTGTTGAGTATTTTTGCCTGGGCACTTTGTCCCTGCACCCGATATACATTGACTTCGTGGGATTGCGTGTTTATCATTCCGGGGCTGTTGGCAAACTCATTTTTCAACTCAAGCTGGTGAATATTTCTGCGTAGAAACAATCCGGCCTCCTGCAGGGTGTCGTCCAGGTAATAGGGGTCTGCATCGAAATAGAAGAGCGCTTTTTCCATGTCCTGGAGGATCTTGAATATCTGCATCTCGGCACGGCTTAGCGCGTTAAATCCGGCGAAGACAATCTGTCCTTTCTGGAAATCCTGACAAAGCCTGGCGATCAGTGCAGGATCCTCAGCCAGCTGCCGGTACACCTGCCCCGTAGTAATGCTACCCTGTGCCGTAAGCGCTTCATGAAAGCGATGATACAGTTTAGGCATTCTGCGCCACATTCTGATAAAAAGCTCTTGTTGCTTTTTGTGTTTGCCTTCTGAATAAGAGGTCCAGAATTGTGCCAGGAATTGGTATTGCTCCGGACTGAGGTAGTCAAATTCTTTGTTGATTACAGAGATATCTTCCATATCTCTGTAAAGTTTATTCGCATCTACAAGGTCTATATCGATCTGCGCAAAGTCGGCCAGCATGATCTTCCCAAGCGGGAAAAACTTACTGCCGCTGAGTGGTTCCACACCTTCTTCCTTCAGCAGCGCATTATAGATTCTGTGCAGGGTGAAAAACTGCATATAGAAGTCGGCCGTTTTAAGTTGGGTCGATCTGGCAAAGAATTCCTGTATTGTGAAAAATGCGGGACTAAAGAATGGCTTCCGGATGATGTCGGCCATATACTTCTGCATATATACTGCAGGTCGCTTATTGTTGAAAATGATGGCGCAATGCTGCAACTGGTTGGGGAAACGGGCAGTAAGATCTTCTGCAACTTCCTGTAAAAATGGTTTCATGCTGTTCAAACTAAATGGGTCTTAATTGGCCGGTTACCGCATAAAATAGGTACCCGTCGACCTTGGAATAGCCCATTTGGGTAAAGAGCGACTTGTACTTCAAAACCTGCTGCAGGTGTTCTGCCGCTTCTGTCAGCGTAAATTTGTAGTCGAGAATGACCACCTGATCCCCATTGAAGAGGACAAGATCTGGCCTGTGTATCTTGCCCTGCGGGTCGATGATATTTTTCTCGGTAATACTTTCAGAAGGCCTGTTAAGTATAGCCTGGAGATCAGGATTGCTCAGCACCTTTTGCGCAGCCATTTTCAATTCTTCACTTTCCGTCTCCTGAACGATCCCATCGAGCGCGAGCACTGACAGGTAATCCTCAACCTGCTGCGCGGTCGTGGCATTGGCCAGGACATCATGAAGCAGCGATCCCCGCCTGCTGGACTTATCCATATTCAGGAGATGCTTCAAGTGCCGCTCCTGCGTGTCGAGGTACAAACTCGAAAGACGGGTCGACACCGGATAATGGTCGAGCTTGATCTTAGTCGCATCGTGCGTTTGAGTATCCCGTTCGGGAACCACATCGACGATTTCATAGACGTTGTTCTCGTCAAATTCGTGTTGAAAAATATTGTTCAGCACGTCACCTACTGTGCTTAACTTAGCCGTGTCCTTTTTAACCATGGTGCCGATAGAAAGGTAGTCTTTCGCTCTTGTAGTGGCCACGTACAGCATGTTCAACGCGTCCATATAATTATAAAAGAGTTCCTCGTAATAGGCCTGCGCGACGACCGAGTTGCTTAGGCTTTCGCTGTACCGCAACGGGATACCTCTTAGTTCGCTATAGGCCGTATTGGTAGAAGAAACCCAGAAGATACTGTTTGCTTTGCCCTTGATCTCCCAAGTACAGAAAGGAATAAAAACAGCACGGAACGCAAGTCCCTTCGACTTATGGATAGTGATGACCTGGACGGCGTCTGCAGTCTCCGGAGAGGGGAGTGATTTTGTGATGCCTTCCTGGCTCCACCATTCCAGAAAAGCGACAATCCCTTTTTCACCTAGCTTTCCTGCATTGCCGGCCAGATCCCGAAATGCGAGCAAATAGGGTAAATGTTCTTCCATTTCGCTCAGTCCATACGCCTCTATGAGCATCTCAACGAGCTCCGGCAGTGGCAGCTGTATCCAGCTTTGCCAGTTCGTGCAAAGTGCGGCAGGCAAAACATGATGCAAATTGCTAAGCGATATGTTATTTAAGCCCATATAATGGCTCGCATTCAGGCTCTCAGCCTTAAGGGCATGATATAATGCAATGCAGTTCGCTTTGTGCAGAGCGGTTTGTGTGTCGACGCCGGTGAACACCCTTAGCGTTTCGACTATAAGCTGAATGGCTGAATTGGCCGAAACCATCAACGCTTCACCGGAAATCACCTCAATTCCCTGGCTCATGAGCTTTTTTACGGTCAGTACAGCCTCCGTATTTGACCGCACCAGAATGGCGATGTCTTTTGCTGCATAGCCCAGATCTGTTTTTAGGTGGCTGATCTCTTTTACCAACTCATCGAGCGCAATATCCCGGAATACACTTTCAGAAAAGCGCTGACCTGCGTCGGCATCTTCTTTCCCGATTTTGCGAATGCGGATGGTGCCGCCCATAGGCGTGGATTTGGCAGTCTGCTGTACCGCGGTTGAATATATGGAGGTGATGATCTGCTCAAACCCTTTCTGCTGCCACCATTCGCAGATTGCAGACGGTCTAGTTTGTATAGTAGCGTTTAAGTCCTCCTGCAGGAGGCGCGGCACCTGCACGTACAAGAAATTATTGAATGTAATGATGTTTTCAGCGCTGCGGTAGTTCTCTTCCAGGCTTTCTTCCAGTACCCTGTCGGCCCCAACGTCGAGCCGGGCCTGACTGTGCAGAATATTCCAGTCGCCATTGCGCCAGCGGTATATCGATTGTTTGGTGTCACCAACAATCAGGTGGTCGATCAGATGCTCTGTCGGCGTGGCAATCGCATTGGTGAGCAAAGAGCGAAAGCTGTTCCACTGGCTGGTCGAGGTATCCTGAAATTCGTCGAATAGAAAGTTCCGGTAGCGCGTGCCCACTTTCTCCCAGATAAATGACGGATTGTCGCCGGCATCGTCGGTTATACCGGAGATCAATTTCTGTGCGTCGCTGATAAGCAGGTTATCGTTTTCTTCTCTGTACAACTTCAGTAAAACGGCGATCTCCTGCATCAGGCGCAGGTAATATAAGTTTTTATTGAACGCCAGGGCAAGTGTGTACTGCGGCAGGTGGGTCGTATAATATGTCTGAATTTTTTTGAGTACGGGGTTCAGCGCTGCATACACTTCGTCGAGCCTCGTGTTTTTCTGGAACCATATATCCGGGTCGTCAACAAAGTTAAAAAGCGCCTCGATCTTTGAAAGGTCACCGCCAATAATCATCGGGATTTTGGCCAGCGGACTCTGCGATTTCCTGTTGAGGTGTTCCTTTTCAACTCCGAAACGGTTGAAGATATCCTGCGCTTCTATGGCGAGGTTCGTGAGTTCCCCCTCAAAGTTTTTGATGGCTTCTTTATTGACGTCAATATAGCGTTTAAACAAGGCGTCTATTTCATTGTCACCCATAGCAGACACCGCATCTTCGAAAGACTGAAAACGTTCCTTAAATATCTCACCGATGAGATTGTAGAGTTCCGTCTTATAGTTCCAGCTCTTGTTATCACTGATCCGTTCGATAGCCAGATCGATAATCCATTGGAGCAACTGCTTGTTGTGGTCCAGTGCTTCGTCAAGCTTGCTGACCAGCTCTTCCTTAACCTTTTCATAGTTCATTTCCAGGTTGTAGGATGTATCGAGACCGAGTTCAAAGGCAAATCCGCGGATCACCTTTTGCACGAAGCCATCAATCGTGCTGACAGAGAAGCGGCTATAGTCGTGCAGTATCTTGCGATAAATACGGTCGGCCCGGTCGCGCAGTTCTGCTGCGTCCAGTTTAGGGTGTGCTTTTAACACAATTTCACGGTAGCTGTCGTATCGGGGCTCTCCACGGGCAAAGCCCTCAAGTACGTCCAGTATCCGGGTTTTCATCTCCTCTGTGGCTTTGTTTGTAAAAGTTACGGCAAGTATTTCCCTGTATTTGTTTTCGCCAGAAAGCAGGAGGGTGAGATAATGTGCCGTGAGGCTGAAGGTTTTACCGGAGCCCGCAGATGCCTGAAGTATTTTTAGAGGTTTATTCGCCATCGCCTGCTTTAAAATAAGCGTTGATGGTCACCGGAAGTTTACCTGTAGGCACTAGTTTATTTTTAAACACGTCTGCCGCTGCCTGTTGCATAAAATCCTCTTTCTGATAGGCGAGCAGAAGAGCTCCTGCCTGTTCAAGCCCCGGAAGCACGGCCAAGTTATAGGGATTGGCAAACAAAGCAAACGATGCCTTCCTTGCGGCCATGTCGCGGATGAACATCTTAAGGTCGGCGCTGAGTGGAATATTGTTACCGGGCCTAACTCGAGTGTCATGAATGCTAACGATGATCTGGTCCTGAGTCCCGATGTTCCTCATAACGGCCGAAATCTGGTTTGCGGAGGCATTTTTATCGAGCCGGTAGGTGGTGGATCCGCTGTAGTACGAGCGGAGCTCGCGCTGGAACAGCGTCTCGTCAGGGGTGCCGACAGCGACGATGACGGTCCGTTTGGCCGAGGAGAGGGTATTTATATAGCTTTTTCCTTTCACCATGGTCATTGCCGCGTTGGCGAGTTCCTTTCGCAGATGGATACTCTCTGCACGGTTTACGTCATCATAAACATGATGCTCGTTTATAGTATCTCTGGTGTGAAGACCGGCCCAGTACTTGGCGGTAAGGATTTTCTTTACGCTTTCATCGATCCGCTCCATGGGAATACGCTCCTGCCGAACCGCCCGGCGGACCATTCGTATGCCTCTTCTGCTGTTTTCAGAAAGTTCCAAAATGTCGTTT
Organism: Pedobacter deserti; assembly: GCF_024436415.1. Lineage (GTDB taxonomy): Bacteria > Bacteroidota > Bacteroidia > Sphingobacteriales > Sphingobacteriaceae > Pedobacter > Pedobacter faecalis. The sequence goes on from NZ_JAFMZQ010000001.1 coordinate 748,291, forward strand.
CCGGCTACAATGCTCATCACATCAGCCTCTCCTTCGGGGAAATGTTTCACAACGCCTTTCATTTCCATTGCATCCGTAACTACGAGGCCTTTAAATCCCAGACCGTCTTTTAGAATGCCCTGTACGATAGGCCGGGAGAGCGTGGAGGGAATATTCTTGGTGGGGTCTAGCGCAGGAATGTTCATGTGTGCGATCATAACGCCGGCCGCGCCCGCCTGAATGAGTTCCCGGAACGGGTATATTTCCAAACTGTCGAGCCGTTCTCTGGAAAACGGGAGCAGCGGAAGGTCATAATGTGAATCGACGTCGGTATCACCATGGCCGGGGAAGTGTTTAAGTGTAACTAGTAATCCGCCATCCTGCATACCTTTCATATAGGCGCCTGCCCGGGCGGTGACATGGTACTTGTTGTCGCCGAAAGAGCGGTAATTGATCACTGGATTGTTGATATTGTTATTTATGTCAACATCCGGCGCGAGGTTCATGTGCATACCGATACGTTTGTAATCTTTTGCGATTTCCTGACCCATTCTGTATAGCAGCTGAGGTTGCTGGATAGCGCCTAAAGCCATCTGATAAGGATAGGCGATGGTGCTGTCAAGCCGCATACCAAGTCCCCACTCGCCGTCAGACATAATCAGCAAGGGTACTTCGGCTAAAGACTGATAGGTGTTGGTGAGTACAGCTTGCCGTCCTGGCCCGCCTTGAAAGAAGACAAGCCCCCCGATACGCTCGCGTTTTATGACCTTTGCCACGGAGTCTTCATAGGCCTTTCCACGGTTCGTATGTGCCCGGACAAAGAAAAGTTGGGCAATTTTTTCTGTTTTGTTTAAGCTTTTAAAGACAGAGTCGACCCAGGGGTTGGGCGTCTCTAAGGCCTGCAGATAGCTGCTTTGAGCGCCAGCGGAAAAGAATGCAGTGATTAATGTGGAAAGGGCTATAATGTATTTGAAATCCATTGTGTATGTCGATGTCGTTACGGGTAGGAATTGTCCTGATCCAAATTTATAAAAAAAGCCGCTGATCAGGCGGCTTTTGATGTTGATTGGGATTGTCTTAAAATTTAAGTCCCAGACCGATGGAAAATACCTGATTTTTGAATTCAGGTGTCTGACTGGTGCCGTCCTCATTATTTTTCTGGAAGTCAAGCGCATAACGGCCGTGGATATCCCACTGGTTGTTGATGTCGTAACGAAGTCCGATGACACCACCTAGCAGGCTTTTCTTAAAGCGGTCGCTATCTTCCTCAATTTCCTGCTCTACCGAACCGAAGTCATTTTCGAACTTGTTTTTAGTAGACAAAAGGAAAGACACCTGCGGGCCAGCTACCAAGTTGAGTCCACTTCCGCCGAGATTAATTGATGCCAGGATCGGCACGTCAATAAAGTGAGTCGTTGTTCTGTACTCGCCCAAGGCATTGTCAACTTTAAAACCTTTCGTCGAGTACAGCAACTCCGGAGTAAAGGCCAGACCCGTAATCAGCGGGATATCCAAGGTGATACCTGCATTAAAGCCAGTATTGATCTTGGTGTCGAAATCATTGTCGCCATCATCTTTAATTACATTGGGTAAATTCACTCCTGCTTTAACGCCTAAACGGATTCCATCTTGTGCGGTTGCGGCTGTCGCCATAAATAAGCCTATTGCTACGATAAATAACTTTTTCATAATTGTATGTTTTTGTTTCGCAGTATGCCTAGAAAGAAGTGTGCCAACCCGAAAAAAACGCGTCCGGAAGGGCGTTGGCAGACTTAAAAGCTCGCCGGACATGTATCTTTTTTGATACAACGGTCGTTGAGGGATCGCGATTTAGAGGTCGGCGCAGATTGTCGGTTCTTGACTGAGGTTGTGCCGTAATTTTAATTGACTATTTTTGAAAGAAAAAGACTTATGTACGATATTTTAAGAAGCGCACATTCAGGTTGGCGCTATGTTGTTTTGCTCCTATTAGTTCTGGCCACCATTCAGGCTGTAGCCGGGTGGCTTGGCAGTAAACCTTACACAGAGGGGAACAGGAAGCTAAATGTTTTTGCCCTGATATCTGCGCATATCCAATTACTTTTGGGCCTGGCGCTTTACTTTCTGGGGGATTGGTTTTCTGGTGAGAGCAGTGTTCCGCTTGCTCGATACTGGAAGATGGAGCACATCGGCATGATGATCTTTGCCATCATCCTGATCACTGTGGGCAACGCACGTTCAAAGCGTTTTGAGTTAGCTCAGGCAAAACATCGTGCGATATCCATTTATTTCGGTTTAGCTGTCGTTGTGATCATTGCTGCAATAATCGCGATGACCAAGGCTGATCCTACACGCTCTTTCTTTGGTGTTTCATAAATTTTTACAAATATATTTTGCTTTGCTTGATTTATTTATATTTTTGTGACACATGATTAACAATACACATACATGGCAATGGCGTCGTAACTCTGATAAGCGTTCCGTCGAAGCTTTGTGTACAATATAGTTGTCAACCTAAACCAACCACATTGAAAACCCGACGTAGAACCACACGTCGGGTTTTTGTTTTTCGTGGTTTTACGAAAGATTAAAAAATAACTGATGACATACACCATCACAACAACGTATAAAAGAAGGCTTGCCGATACAACTACCCCGGTGAGCATCTACCTAAGGCTGCGCGACGTCTTTCCGAATACGATCCTGCTGGAAAGTTCCGACTATCATAGCCGCGAGAACTCTATGAGTTTTGTGTGTGCAGAGCCTGTAGCCGGGATTGTGTTGCAGAAGGGCGTGTTGTCCACGTATTTTCCCGACGGCACGAAGTTCGAGAAGGAAAAATTTAACCTTGTAGAGGAAATAGAGCGCTTTAAATCGAAATTCCAACTTGAACCGGTTCCGGCTATTAAAGATTTAACTAACGGACTGTTCGGTTATTTTACATGGAATGCTGTGCCGTATTTTGAAGACATCTCCTTCTCGGCTCCGACGCGACCAATAGAAGAAATACCCTTGATGCAGTATCATGTTTACCGCTATATTATTGCGATCGATCATTTCAGAAATGAAGTAACGCTGTTCGGGAATTCCTTTGACGCGGAGAAATCTGATGATCTCGAAAAAATGGAATATCTGATCCAGAATAAGAACTTCCCCGAGTATAGCTTTAGGTCTTCCGGGAAGGAAGAATCTAATCTGACCGACGAAGCATTCATGGAGATGGTGGAAAAGATGAAAAAGCATATCCTAAGGGGAGATGTTTTTCAAATTGTTCCGTCCAGAGCTTTTAAGCAGGGCTTTCAGGGTGATGAATTTAACGTTTACCGTTGCCTCCGCTCTATAAATCCCTCGCCGTATCTGTTTTACTTCGATTATGGAGGCTTTAAGCTTTTCGGATCTTCGCCCGAGGCACAGATTACGATTAAGAACAACGTAGCCAATATCTTTCCGATTGCGGGAACGTTTAAACGAACAGGTAATGATGAAGAGGATGCGGAACAGGCGCGTAAACTTGAACAGGATCCCAAGGAGAGCGCTGAGCACGTGATGCTGGTAGACCTGGCGAGGAATGATCTGAGCCGGCATTGCAACGGGGTGGAGGTAAAATCTTTTAAGGAAGTGCAGTACTACTCTCACCTAATTCATCTCGTGTCTAAAGTCAGCGGCAGTTTACAGGACCAGGTCTCTGCTTTTAAGGTGGTTGCCGACACATACCCAGCGGGAACGCTCAGCGGCGCCCCTAAGTACCGGGCAATGCAGCTGATCGATGACTATGAGGGACTTGGGCGTAATTTTTATGCTGGCGCCCTGGGATATATGGGCTTCAATGGTGATTTTAACCATTGTATCATGATCCGGACTTTTATGAGTAAAAATAATGAACTCCATTATAGGGCGGGAGCAGGAATTGTGGCCGATTCCATAGCGGAAAGTGAATTAAATGAAGTAAATAACAAGATAGCGGCATTGCGAAGGGCCATCGAAATGGCCGCTGGTATTTAGGGGTTGTTGCCGACAGAGATATAAATATGGAAAAGAAAGTTTTGGTAATTGATAATTATGATTCATTTACTTACAACCTGGTGCATCTGGTAAATGAACTGGGCCGTGATGTGGAGGTTTGGCGTAATGATAAGTTCGAGCTGGCTGATGTGGAGCAATATGATAAAATTATCCTTTCTCCCGGTCCGGGCATTCCTGAAGAGGCGGGTCTGCTGCTTGACGTAATTAAAAGGTATGCGCCGACGAAAAGTATTTTTGGTGTTTGTCTTGGTCAGCAGGCAATTGCTGAAGCTTTCGGCGGAACGCTTTTTAACCTTGGCAGGCCGATGCATGGGATTGCTACGCCGATAACCGTTAACGATAGGAATGAGTTACTGTTTAAAGACTGCCCAGAGGTAATCAATGTAGGACGGTACCATTCTTGGGTAGTGCAGAAAGAGGGCATGCCGGAATGCTTTACGGTGACCTCTACCGACAGCAGTGGTGAGATTATGTCGCTTAGACACAATATTTACGACCTGCGGGGCGTACAGTTTCATCCAGAGAGCGTGCTGACAGAATATGGTAGGGAAATGATGAAAGCCTGGTTAGATAATTAGTATATGAATATTTTAGATCGCATTGTTCTTCGGAAACAAGCAGAAGTACAGGAGGCCAAACAATCGGTATCCAGAGCGCAACTCGAGGCGAGTGTCTATTTCAATCGCAGCCCGCATTCATTTAAGGATTACCTCCTGGCTGCAGACCGCACAGGCATCATCGCAGAGTTTAAACGCCGGTCACCCTCCAAAGGTGTCATCAACGATCAGGCCTCCGTTGTGGAGGTTACCCAGGCCTATGCAAGTGCTGGTGCATCGGCTTTGTCGGTGTTGACGGATCGGGATTTTTTCGGCGGTTCGCCTCAGGATTTGCTCCGGGCAAGGGAAAATAATGATATACCTATTCTCCGCAAGGATTTTATGATCGACGAATACCAGTTGCTTGAGGCCAAGGCGTGGGGCGCGGACATCGTTCTGCTTATCGCAGCTATATTGAGTCCGCTGCAGATCACCAAGCTTTCATCCTTTGCAAAACAGCTCGGATTGAACGTATTACTGGAGGTTCATAACCAGGAAGAGCTGGACCGCAGTTTATGCGAGGATCTGGATGCAATCGGTGTAAACAACCGGAACTTGGCGGATTTTACTGTAAACATACAGACATCATTTGGTCTTGCTGAGCGGATTCCTGCCAATTTCATGAAGGTGTCTGAGAGTGCCATCAGCGACCCCGAAACGATCGCTTTGCTGAAGAGCGCGGGTTTTAACGGTTTCCTTATCGGCGAGAACTTTATGAAGACAAGGGACCCTGGCGCGGCTATGCGCAGTTTTGTCAGTCAGGTTAAGTCGGTATAACTTTTGTACATTTGATCTGTACATGGCAAGACAAAAATTTTATGATACGGCCCCAAAACAGGAGAGAGCGGTTCTGGTAGGTGTGATCAGGCCCGGTGAAAAGCCGGAGGAAACCCGGGAATACCTGGACGAACTGGCGTTTCTGGTAGACACAGCGGGTGGGCTGGTTGAGCAGGAGTTTACGCAGAAGATGCTGAAGCCAGACCGTGCCACTTTTGTTGGGACCGGTAAACTTGAGGAGATACAGGCTTACGTTAGGTCGGAAGAAATCGATATGGTGGTATTCGACGACGAATTGTCGCCCTCACAACTAAGAAACATTGAGCGCGAGCTGCAAGTAAAAATACTGGACAGGAGTAACCTGATACTGGATATATTTGCGGGAAGGGCGCAGACGGCGCAGGCAAAGACTCAGGTGGAGCTTGCACAACTGCAATACCTGCTCCCGCGGCTAACCCGGCTATGGACCCACCTTGAACGGCAGAAAGGCGGAATCGGAATGCGTGGACCGGGGGAAACACAGATAGAAAGTGACCGCCGGATGATCCTGGAAAAAATATCATTATTAAAAAGTCGCCTGAAGCAGATTGATAAGCAGAATGAAACGCAGCGAAAGAACAGGACGCAACTGATCCGGGTTGCGCTTGTGGGGTACACGAATGTGGGAAAGTCGACCATCATGAACATGCTCTCGAAATCTGAGGTATTTGCCGAGAATAAGCTCTTCGCTACCCTGGATACAACGGTTAGAAAGGTGGTTGTCGAGAATCTGCCCTTTTTACTCTCGGATACAGTTGGTTTTATCAGAAAGCTTCCCCACCACCTCGTAGAATGTTTTAAATCTACGCTTGACGAGGTTCGCGAGGCAGATATCCTTGTGCATGTTGTTGACGTTTCGCACCCGAACTTTGAGGATCAGATTCATGTAGTCAACGAAACGTTGAAAGACCTTGGCGCCAGGGACAAGGAGACGATCGTGGTATTTAATAAGATAGATGCTTATGTAAGTCCCGAGCCAGATCATCAGGAGGAGGAGCGGCTGCTTCTTACACTCGAAGACTTTAAGAATAGCTGGATGGGAAACGATAACGCCCCAGCTGTTTTTATCTCTGCTACTAATAAGGAGAATGTGGAGGAGTTCAAGAAATTATTATACGACAGGATATATGAAATGCATACTTCGCGGTATCCGTACGATAGGCTGTTATATTAATTGATAAAGGAGAATTATGGAAAGTAAGCGTCAACAAAAATTTGCGGGCATTATACAGGAAGAGTTAGCAGCTATCTTTCAGCGGGAAGGCGCTTCGTATCTGCCAAATACACTTGTCACGATTACCCGTGTCCGTGTTTCGCCAGACCTAGCTATCGCGAAGGTTTATCTGAGCTTTTTAAATACCAGCAATACGACGTTGTCTGTGGCAGAAGTTAACTCGCACGCGGGTGAGATAAGGTACAAACTCGGGGCACGCATCAGGCATCAGGCCCGAATCATCCCCACGCTAAGTTTCTTCGTTGATGATACCAATGAGTACGTTGAGCGCATGGATAAGATTTTCGATAAGCTTTCTAAAGATCGAAAAGATACTGACGATGTATGAAAGGAGTGATTCTTGCGCTGTTTGTTCTGAGTACCGCGGTGAAAGCCCAGCAACCGGTCTTTAAGGGCGGGCTCGAGAATTTTATTACCAAGAATAAGATGTATCCGATGTATTCGCTGCAGAACTGCATTGAGGGACAGGTAATCGTCGCCTTCAAGGTAGACAGGGTCGGCAATGTTTTTTACTCGGAGGTTCGGAATGGTCCGGGTACAGATTTGGACAAGGAAGCACTGAGATTGATACGCCTTACCAGCGGAAAGTGGACCGTACCGGCTGAGCATGACACCGCTACCTCTGTATTGGTTCCAATTAATTTTCAACTCTCCGGGTATGATTGTGCATCAAAAAGCCAGGAGGTTATAGCGCAGGCGATTAGGGCGTATAAAAATAACGAAAGCCTGACTGCTGCGGTGAGGAACTTTTACAGGAACAAGGCTTCCGGCACTTTTACGAAAGCAGAAGAAAGCCGTATCTTAGCACTGAAAGAGACTTTAGGATATGACGAGGCCTATCTTCAGCAGCGTTTGAGCGATGGGCGGAAGAAGCTTGAACAAAACGATAAGCAGGGTGCATGCGAGGAATTTCAGTTTGTCAAGGATATGGGCTCGGAAATCGCAGACGAACTGCTGGCCAGACATTGTAACTAAGCAACAATGCGGATTGCGTTTATGATTAGTTTGGCGTCGACGCTTCTGACTTTGCCAAGATATTCCCCGTCTACCTGGAAATGTGCAGGGTGTTTCGTCTTGATGGATAAGCTGCTGGTCTGAAACAACTCAATATTTTGAGGGTTCATGCTCATGCTGGTAAATTTCAATTTTAAAATTTCCATGACGGCGTATTTTTTTACCAGCACGACCTCGAACAGTTCATCATCCAGCCGCCCCTCGGGATTGATCTTTACACCGGTTCCATACATGGTGGCATTGGCAATGACTACCATAGCTGCTTCTGAAATAATTTTTTCTCCGGAGATTTCAAATGCCACTTCCATTTTACGGTGACTCCATAAGGCCTTCCAGGCCGCTTTAGCATACCCTAACATTCCCCGCTGGGGCAGTGTGTCAAACTTTTTTACGAGGTAGGCGTTGAATCCGATATCAGCCAGGTGGATACATAACTCGTTATTGACAGAGACTGCATGTATCATTTTAGGTGATCCGTTTACAGCGACTTCAAGCGCATCGTTGGCAGCCAGCGGTATTCCGAGCTCCTTTGCCATGCCATTGGCCGATCCCGCCGGGATAATCCCAATGGGTATTTCTGAGCGAAGCAGACTCTCGGCAACGAGTTTGATTGTTCCATCGCCGCCTACGGCCACGACACGGTCGGCCATCGACTTGTTTATAATTCCTTTGAGTGTATCTAAAGCGCAATTAGGCGGTAATTCGTAAATCTCTGCCTCGTGTTGGGTAAGGTCTATAAAGTAATCTGTTATGATGGTGTTAAAATTTACTTCATCACTTCCTGAGCCAGGATTAACTATGAACAGTAATTTCATTTCAGGTTGTAATATGGGAGTTTTCATTATCACAAACAACCGCAAGGTTGGTCTGTTTTAATTTAATGAATAATTCGGTAAGTGTTAAAGTTTATCATGGCTACGGACACAGCCAGAATATGGTGGTTTACGGACATGTGTTTCGATTTAAAGCCCATACAAGGCAAACCTTCAGCAACAATCTGCTCGTCAACATCATCCATCTGCTTAAGTTATTTATATTGAAACCTTTTCCGTTTGTTCAGGTAAGGCTCACTTTCGAGGGCCAGGAGGTTTATCAAAAAACTGAATATGATGGCTTTTTCAAGTTTGAATGGAGCGTGCCGGAAGGGATAAATGCTGGTTGGCATGGAGTGAAAGTTGAAGCACTGGATGATGGGGGCAAGGTGATCGGGGTAGGCCAGGGACAAATATATGTACCACATATTACCCAATATGCGTTCATCTCGGATATTGATGATACGATAATGGTGTCGCATTCGGCGACAATAGGCAGGCGGCTGCGTGAGCTATTTATTAAAAATCCGCGAACTAGAAAGACTTTTAAAGATGTGTATACCCACTATAACCTGTTGGCCTTTTCACATACGCAGGCTGATCAGCCCAATCCATTTTTTTATGTTTCCAGCAGTGAGTGGAACCTGTATGATTACCTTGTGGAGACCTTTAGGTTTAATAAGTTGCCAGAAGGAACTTTTCTGCTCAACCAGATCAAACGCTGGAAAGATTTGATCAAGACCGGGAAGACGGGTCATGAAGGCAAGTTGCTGCGCGTTATGCGTATTCTCGACGCCTTTCCTAACCAGCGCTTTGTTTTTTTTGGCGATAACTCACAGAAAGATCCGCAAATTTACACCACCATTGCCAAACGATATCCGAAAAACATAGAGGCGATATATATCCGTAACATCAGAAAGAAAAGGGAGGTGGAGACACTAAACCTCCTTGAAGAGGCCAGACTGGCCGGGATCCAGACTTGTCTTTTTAACAGCAGTGCGGAGGCAATCGCTCACTCGCGCGCTGTTGGTCTAATTACCGACCTCGGCTAGAGGGCTAATTGAGGATTTCTCGGATATCATCTTTACTGAGTGACTTAAAAAAGCTCTCCTCTGTGGTAATCAAGGCGGTCGCCAGTCGTTTTTTGCGATTCTGCAAGGCGAGAATCTTTTCTTCAACGGTGTCTTTACTAATGAATTTATAAATGAAGACCTTTTTGCCTTGTCCGATCCGGTGCGAACGGTCGATAGCCTGCTGCTCCACAGCAGGATTCCACCAAGGGTCAAGGATGAAAACGTAGTCAGCCTCAGTAAGATTCAGACCAACGCCGCCTGCCTTAATAGAGATCAGAAATACCTTTAGATCGGGCTTTTTCTGAAAATCGGCCACAACCTTGCCGCGTTCTTTTGTAGAGCCGTCGAGGTAACTGAATGCGACATTTTCCCGCTCAAAATGATCTTTGAACAAGCTGAGATGTTTTACAAATTGTGAGAAAATTAAAACTTTGTGCCCACCTTTCAAGACGTTGTCGAGCGTTTCAATTACGCTTTCAAATTTGCCAGAGTTTGATGCGTAGCCATTGTCGATCATTGCTGGATGGTTGGCTAGTTGCCGCAACAGGGTTAGCCCCTGCAGTAAAATGACCTGCTTCTTTGCAAACGACCCATCGTCAAGGCTGTTGAGGAGGTCGTTACGGTAAGCGGATTTTGTCTTTTCATAATATGCAGACTGATCTTCCGTCATCTCACAATAGATTGTCTGTTCGGTTTTTGGCGGTAGCTCGGCCGCGACCTGTTCTTTGGTTCGCCTGAGAATAAAGGGTTTGATGATAGCCTGCAATTTGCGGCTCTTCTCCTCATCTTTCTTTTTTTCTATCGCCTGCACGTATTCCTCATTAAAGAAAGATTGCGTGCCAAGAAGGCCTGGATTGAGGAAGGTTAATTGTGACCAGAGGTCAGCCACAGAGTTTTCCACAGGCGTGCCGCTTAGCGCCAGTTTGTATGTCGATTTAAGCGTGCGCACGGCCTTGAAAGACTTTGATGCAGGGTTTTTGATGTTTTGACTTTCGTCGAGTATAACGTAGCTGAAATGGAAATTTGAAAGTATATTGATATCGACGCGTGTAACACCGTAAGTTGTGATGATAATATCATAATCCGCAAATGTGCTTACATCTTTAGCTCTGGATGACCCGATATGCGGATGGATCTTTAATTGGGGTGTGAACTTTGATGCCTCGTTTAACCAGTTATAGATCAAAGAGGTCGGCATCACGATCAGTGACGTGCGACCTGCCGTTTCGTCGCTTTCTTCCTTTAGCTTTTGCAGCATGGCCAATGTCTGAATAGTCTTACCTAAGCCCATATCGTCTGCCAGGCAACCGCCAAAATGATAATCCCGGAGAAAGCTGAACCAGTTATAGCCAGCTTTCTGATAGCTACGCAGATTGCCCTGAAAGCCCACAGGCATGCGTACGTCAGCAATATCTTCAAAATTGTTCAGCCGCTGCAGTTTTCTGCTTAGTGCAACGCTGGCGAGGCTGTCTTCAGCGAGCTCATTGATGAGGCCGATGTGATGTTTTTTTAATTTGAGGGAGGTTGTTCTGTCTGATAAGCTGAAAATGCTTCCATAAAGCTCAAACCACTTGTCAGGAATCACAGCGATCGTGCCGTCGGGCAATGTAAACTCATGCTTTTTGTGAAGGATGTGCTGCCGTAATGTGATAAAGGGAATTGCGTGTTCCCCAAAATACACGATTGCATGAATATCAAACCAGTCGTTGTCTTCCTTTATCTCGAAGCTGATCTTACTGGTGGCAATCAGAAACTTCTTGGCGCCCGTCTCGGCTATAATCTCGAAGCCCTGCTTTGTCAGTTCGTCCAAATGTTCATTGACCCAGTTAATAACGGCGTAAGAAAAGCGGTCGCCGGCTGCGGCAGGTTCCAGGTTATAGGCTAGAAAGCCGACCTTTCTAAGCCCCATGTTGATCAGCGCATCGAACTTTGCCTTTTCGAGCTGAGCATCTCTTCTAACCCGGATAAAGGTATAGTTGCCAGCCTCCCGGATCAGTTCGACAGTTACTTTCTTTTCGTTGCCGGCAGAGAATTTATGATCCCCGTATCGGAAATAGAGCGCCAGTTGCGAGATGCCGCCTTCAACGTATACGATTTGCAGGGTCGGAACGGCAACATGTTTTTCAGTCCTGATCTCGAACCCTTCTGCGTAAACGTGATATTTTTCAATTAGAGGACATACAAATTTTTGAAAATAAGTTTCCTCCGTTGACCTTGATATGGATATAAAACGCTTGTTAAGGAACGGCTGCAGTTTCTTGCCTTCGATATCTTGTTCAAAAAAGTATAGTGTATCGTTCAAAAGCAACCAGGCAGGCTGGTTGCTGACCACATGCGCATCCTTAAACATGAAATCGATACGCATTCCCTGAAATTTGATGGTTGGAAAATATCGGGTCTCTTTGTCATTTCTACGAAAATGGAACAGCACTGTAGCAGGTTCTTCGGCCAGTGCTATTTGCCGTTCAGCAGGCCAGCCGTCACTGTCCATGAGATATAATGCTCCACCGGTCGCTTTTAAAACTGTAAGTACTTCAGATAACCGCTTTTCTATGCGCGGACGCACGTGCTCATAGAACTTATCGCTGAAAGTTTTACTGAAGAATTCCACTGCGCGGATTGCTTTTTTGTGATGTTTTTTGATGATCGCATCCTGCTCCGTTTCGTCGAGAATTTTTATAAGTCTGAAGTCACGGTCGGTGAGATGTGCTGCGAATTCCCCTGCGGTATGCGAAAAAAGCCGCTGATAGGTGAGAGAAAAGTCACCCTGAGGATTAAGCTGTACGACGTGAGGTTCGATTAAGTAGCCAAGATAAGCGTGCTTACATAGAGAGTAAACGATCTTGAAAGGTTTTGAGCTGTCTACGCGTAACATTGATGAAAGTAAAGCCTGTGTCTTGGTGACTAAAAAAGAGGTTAAACTTACATCAAATCCCCAGTTTTGTCAAATATCAGGGGCGAATGTTGACATAGATATTACTAGGCTTTGAGGATTTAACTGTTTATTTGTATAATATAAGGGATCTTAATATGCGTTATTGTCAGTTGATTAGCGCCCTGGCTGTTTGTATGTTGATAATTAATTGAGGTTTACTGTAGTTTATTGTGTAAACTTATCAAGTGATTTTTCAAACAAAAGGAGTAGTTCTTTAATTGTTAGTTTATGGAAGAGGAGTTTTATTTTGATCATAATGATGATACACAGCGTTCAGTAGAACGGTATGAGGAAATGATCCGGAATCATGACCAGTATTTCTTTGACGCGCATGCTTTTGAGCACATCATAGACTATTATATTGAGAAAAACGACCCGGTAAAGGCTTTGCAGGTTACAGAATACGCGGTAAACCAGCATCCCTATGCAGCAGGATTTCTTGTAAAGCAGGCGCAGCTGTTTTATCTGACTGAACAGACTGAACTTGCCTTCCTTGCGCTGGAGAAGGCCGAAATGCTGGAGGCTTCAGAAGCCGAGATTTACATCTTAAGAGGAAATATCTACAACAATCTGGAACGTTACTCGGAAGCATTGGATAACTTTCAAAAGGCCCTTGATTTTGCCGAGACCACCGATGAAATTCTCCTTCAGATATCTTATGTGTACCAAAACATGCTTGATTATGAAAATGCAATAATCTATATCAAGCGCAGTCTTGAACAAAACATGGAAAATAAGGACGGGCTGTATGAGCTCGCGTTTTGTTATGATATTCTGGACAAACAGGAGGAGAGCATACTGTTCTATCAGGAATACATAGATAACGATCCTTATTCTTATGCAGCCTGGTATAATCTGGCGAATTCTTATCATAAGCTTGATATGTTCGAAAAGGCTATTGACGCGTACGACTATGCCATCTTGATCAAGGATAATTTCGCATCAGCTTACTATAATAAGGGAAATGCATTGGTGCAGCTCGACAGGTTCACCGAAGCAATAGGGGTTTACAAACAGACCTTTGAGTATGAAAAGCCAAATGCCGAAACCTATTGCGCAATCGGCGAATGTTATGAGAAGCTTGAAAACATGGATGAGGCACGTGCCTATTACAAGAAGTCCGTTAAGCTCGATGCTAACATGGCCGATGCCTGGTTCGGGATAGGCGTTACGCTGAATTTTGAGGGACGTTACTTTGAATCGCTACACTTTTATAAAAAGGCGCTTGAGCTTGATGGAGAAAATCCGGATTTCTGGTTTGCAATGGCCGATGCGTACTATAAGCTCGGACAGATAGACCAATCGATAGACGCCTATAACAAGGTACTTGAATACAACCCGGTTGATGTGGAGGCCTGGCTTGATTATTCGACCGTATTATATGAGCAGGGCAAGCTATTAGAGGCTTCAGAAGCTATTTCAGAGGCGATAAAAAACAACCCGGACGCGGCCGAACTATATTACCGGATGGTAGCCTATCTGTTTGCTATGGGGGAAAAGAACGATGCCTTGCTATTTCTGGAAACCGCTTTGAAAACAGACCCCGACAAGCATCATATACTTTTTGAATACCTGCCGCAATTACAGGAGAATGGCTCGATCCTAGAAGTGATCAACCGCTATTTGAAATAAAAGCGGACAGTTTTATTGGTCATTGGCAATAAAACTGTACATTTTTTTTCACCTTTGTGATCAATATGAATTACCCGTTGAATAATTTACCTGACAGACCCGTTAAGCCCCGGAACAAAGGGATTACTATGGTCATGGATAAGGGGCTCAGCATGAGACAAACTGAAGATTTCATTGATATCGCTGGTGTACATACTGATATCGTGAAGCTCGGTTGGGCAACTTCGTTCGTTACGCCTAAACTGAAGGAAAAACTTGCGATATATAAATCTGCTGGTATTCCTACGTATTTCGGTGGTACGCTCTTCGAAGCTTTTATCATCAGGAACCAGTTCGACGACTACCGCCGGGTGCTTGATGAATTTCAGATGGAATACGTTGAAGTGTCGGATGGGTCTATAACGATTGAACACGAGCTTAAGTGTGAGTATATTAGTAAACTGTCAGACCAGGTTACCGTGATATCTGAAGTTGGCTCAAAAGATGCCGCTAAGATTTTTGCACCCTACAAATGGATTAAGCTGATGCAGGCTGAGATAGATGCAGGATCCTGGAAAGTAATCGCTGAGGCCAGGGAAGGTGGAAATGTAGGAATTTACCGGGGGTCCGGCGAAGTGAGAGAGGGCCTGGTTGATGAGATCCTCACCCAGATACCGGAGGAAGCGATCATTTGGGAGGCGCCGCAGAAAGAGCAACAGGTTTGGTTTATCAAACTGCTTGGATCGAATGTGAACCTGGGCAATATAGCTCCGGCAGAAGTGATTCCCCTTGAAACAATCCGGTTGGGTTTAAGAGGCGATACATTTGATCACTTTCTTAATCTTTCGGAGATTTAGCGTTTGGACTCTAATAATCTTCCTGATATGAGAAAATTTGGTTTGATCGGCTTCCCATTATCACATTCTTTCTCGAAGAAGTTTTTTACGGAGAAGTTTGAGAAAGAACGGATCACCGGATGCGGTTACGAGTTGTATCCGATCCGGGAGATCGGAATGCTTCCCGCGTTGCTGGCTGAAAACAAAACGCTTGAGGGCATCAACGTGACAATTCCCTACAAGCTCGATGTTATGCCATTTTTGACGGAAGTGGACGAAGCTGCACTTGAGATTGGCGCAGTGAATTGCATTTCTGTCGACCGCAGCGCCGACGCGCTCTTCCTGAAAGGATATAATACGGACGCGTACGGTTTCGAACAGTCACTGTTACCTTTATTGGAGCACCATCACAGGAAGGCATTGATCTTTGGCGACGGGGGCGCCGCCAAGGCGGTCAAGTATGTATTGAAGAAGCTGAAAATCCCTTTTCTGGTAGTTAGTAGAAGGCTTTCAGACAAAACAATTCCCTATGAGCAGCTCAATCCGGTACTGCTCGCCGAATACACAGTACTCATAAACACCACGCCTCTAGGTATGTCGCCCGATTATGAAACCTATCCGCTTTTTCCATACGAGGCGCTTACTCCGGAACATCTAGCTTACGACCTGGTGTATAATCCTGAGGAAACCACCTTTTTAAGAAAGGTACGTGAGCGTTCGGGGAAGACAAAGAATGGGTTGGAGATGCTCTATCTCCAGGCGGAACGGTCCTGGCATATCTGGAACCCATGATCAGGCGCATAGGCGGAACTTTGGTTGTCATTATATTGTTCGCATCCTGTTGGGGTGAAGATTATTCCCCCAAGCCGCGCGGTTACTTTAATATTGAATTTCCGAAAAAACAGTACCGCCAGTTTGATCAGGGCTGTGCTTTTACCTTTGATTATCCGGTATACGGGTCGGTAGAGGCTGACAGCAGGGATACGCGGCCTTGTTGGTATAATCTGGTGTTCTCGAGGTTTAATGGACGATTGCATCTGACTTATTACGACGTGACATCAAAGGCGGAATTTGAAAGTCTCGCTGAAGACGCTCGGACGTTCGCCTTCAAGCACACGGTCAAAGCGAATGCAATCGATCAAAAGTTAATTAATTATCCCGACAAACGGGTATATGGCATATATTATGCGATAGAAGGTAATACGGCGTCGTCCATACAGTTTTTCCTGACCGACAGCGCAAAGCACTATTTCAGGGGCGCCCTATATTTTAGTGAACGGCCGCAATTCGATTCGATACAACCCGTAGTGGAGTTTATAAGGGTGGATGTCGACAGGTTGATCGGGACTTTTAAATGGAAATAATACTTAGCAAATGATAACAATACATAGTTTCACGTTTAATCCGGTGCAGGAAAATACGTACGTTTTGTTTGACGAGACGGGCGAATGTGTAATCATTGACCCTGGTATGTACGACTCGTCGGAGCAGAACGAGTTTGTCCGGTTTATAAAAGACAACAGGTTGAAACCTGTCGCATTGTTAAATACACACTGTCACTACGACCATGTTTTCGGCAACCGGTTTGTGTATGATAACTGGGGGCTCAAACCGCAGTTCCACGAGGGGGAACTAGTCGTTTTGCATGCTATACCTGGCTACCTGCCTCAAATGGGTCTGCAATACGACTTGTCGCCACAGCCCGAAACCTTTCTGGTAACGGGTGATCTCGTCAGCTTTGGAAGCAGTAGGTTAGAGGTAATATTTGCGCCTGGTCATTCTCCTGGTCATATTTGTTTTTATGCGTCAAAAGAAGCGTTTTTAATTGGTGGTGATGTATTGTTTTATGGTAGCATCGGTCGCACCGACCTACCTGGAGGAAATTACAGCCAACTGATTACCAGTATAAGAGAGGGCCTTTTAGTATTACCTGAGGACTGTAAGGTTTACCCTGGACATGGGCCGTCGACAACAATCGGCTTCGAGAAACAACATAATCCTTTCCTTAGATAGCATGTTTAACTGTTACTGCAATTGAATACTTCATTTTACATAGCCAGGCGCTACCTTTTTTCTAAGAAGGCAACGAATGCGATAAACGTAATCTCGGCCATCTCGATGGTTGGAGTGTTTGTCGGAAGTGCTGCACTGATTGTCATACTGTCGGTTTTCAATGGCTTTGAAGAGGTGGTACTCAAAATGTTCAACACGTTGAGCCCGCATATAATGATTTCGCCGCAACAGGGAAAGAGTTTTGATCCGAAGATGCCCTACTTTAACGCGCTGCGGGCAGACGAATCGATATACTCTTACACGGAAGTGCTTTCAGAAAATGCGCTTCTAAAATACAACGACAAGCAGTCTGTAAGTATGATCAAAGGCGTAAGTGGGGACTATCTAAAAAATGAGAGTCTTGACAGCATAACAATTGAGGGTCAGTTCGTCCTTGAAAATAGGAGCGGATACCGCGTGTTGATAGGCTCAGCCATACAGACATACCTGATGGTAAATATTTCTGATCCGTTTAACGAGTTGCAGGTGTTTTCTCCAAAAAAAGGCAGCAAAGGAAATGCTTTAAATCCAGCAGATGACTTTAATATGCTTGGCATTCCCGTGGGTGGTGTTTTCGAAGTGCAGCAGGACTTCGATAACGTAGCTATTGTACCACTTGCTTTTGCGCGGCAACTGTTCGACGAGCCTAGTAGGGTCTCGTCAATTGAAATCAACCTGGTTCCGGGAGCAGACATTGATAGCTTCAAGAAAACTATAAAAGACTCAATTGGCGACAGATTTGAGGTAAAAGACCGAATTGAACAAAACAAAGTTCTTTACAATATTCTAGGCAGCGAGAAATGGGCGGTTTATATCATTCTTACGTTTATCCTGATTATCGCTATTTTTAATATTATCGGATCTATGACTATGCTTGTCATTGATAAACTCAAAGATATAGCCATATTAAGCAGTCTGGGTGCCGGAAAAAAGCTGATCAAACGAATATTCTTTCTTGAAGGCATGATGATTACCATGACCGGATGCATCGGCGGTCTTGCGTTAGGCTTTGCATTCTGTTTCCTGCAGAAACAATTTGGGTTCTTTAAGATGTCGCAGGAAAACCTCGTGATTGCTAATGCATATCCGGTAGCGTTCAAAGCAATGGATTTTGTGCTTGTTTTCCTGACTGTTGGTGTGTTTTCTTTTGTGGCATCAGCTTTGTCAGCTAGTCTAAGCGTTAAGAGGATAAATTACTTAAATAAAGATCTGTAGATATATGCAGGATCATATAAAAATTTTCATACTGTTTGCTGTCGTGTTCGGTCTGAGCGCATGTAATGGAAGTAGTACTTCCGAGCGGGCGAGCGATGCTGTTAAGATTGCTAAAGGGCTTTACAGCTACGGACCTGAGATAAAATCTTTCACCGATTGCGAGGGTGGGCAAGAGTATTGGGTGGCTGATAGTGCAAAAACACTTGAGCTGGCGTACAGCAACTTCAATTTTGAGAAACCTTACGAGCCTGTTTATATCGAGGTACAATGCCGGTTGATCAAGTCTGACAGTTTGGTCGTGTCGGCCGACTTCGACTCGACTATGGTCGTTACAAAGCTTCTTAAAATCACAAAAGAAATTCCCGAAGGCCCTTGTCGCTAGCGGTTTTATGACGTTAAGAACAGACTTTTGCTCAGGGGTTGCAATATCCCCTTCTTCTGTGCCAAATTAAACAGGGTATCGATGGCCCTTCTTCCCTCAATGCCCAAATGGGCGCTGTACTTATTCACATAAAGGTCAATGTGCTTGTACATGACTGCCTCACTCATTTCCTGCGCATGAGATTTAATGAAGGAAAGCCCCGATTTTGGGTGCTCAAACGCGAATTCGACGGACCTCCTTATAAGCCGGTTTACCTTGTGCTGAATCTTGGGGTCCACGTCACGACGTATAACAATGCCGCCAAGCGGAATTGCACAGCCGGTAAGCTCTTCCCAGTAATTCCCCAGGTCGATGATTTTGTGCAATCCCTTCTCTTCGTACGTAAACCGGTTCTCATGGATAATGACGCCGAGGTCAATTTCTCCGCTCAGCAGTGCGGGCTCAATGCTTGAAAAAATCAATTCGCGCTTATTGCTTAAATGGGGAAAGGCAATATTCAGAAGGAAGTTTGCTGTCGTATATTTTCCGGGAATACCAATTCTCAAATCCGGGTGCAGATCGTTTAGCCGCCCCACAAGCTGCCCGTCTTTAGCAATCAGCATTGGCCCTACACCAAAACCCAACGCGCTTCCCGCGTCAAGCAGGACATAATTCTCATATACATAAGCAAACGCATGAAAACTTAATTTGGTGATATGCAGGTCTCCCTTGAATGCTTTATGATTTAAAGTTTCCACGTCGTCGAAGCTGACGTCAAACTCCAGACCTTCCGTATCTATCTTTTGATGGATAAGGGCGTCAAATATAAAGGTGTCATTCGGACACGGGGAAAAGCCTAAAGTAAGTTTCATAACCTAAAAGTACTCAGCTCGGGAAAGTTATCGGTTAGCGATTTGTCAAATAATCAATCGCCCAGGTATTCAGGTTCCGGATCGCAAGCCCGATGTCCCAATTGGAACTGTTTCGCTCCTCAACATAATTAGAAACGCTACGGATCTGGATGCATGGCAGGGAAAGTTCGTTGCAGCAATAAAACACTGCCGCACCTTCCATACTTTCTGTTACCGGACTGAGGCGATTCGTTACCTCTGCTATGCTGTCTGCCCGGCCATGTACAGAGTTGACCGTTATGCCCCTGACTTCTTTTAATGCGGCAACAAACGGCGTATCAGCAGGGACTCGGGCCGGGATTCTTGAGCGACCAAAACCAAGCTCGTCTATCGATAAAAAGCCGTCGCCATTCTCAGCGCCTAATTCAGAAAATTCATCAGCAATAATGTTCAGCACGCTGCCAAGGGGAATGGACCGGTCAAAGCATCCGGCGATGCCCAGGTTGACAACAAGGTTATAGCTGAGGTTAAGACGCTGCCCAAGTGCAAAAGCTGTCGCTGTCATACCTACGCCACTGATCAGAAGGTCGAAAGCCGGCGTTTGGACAAAGTTCGCCTCCGCTAATTTGAAGTGTTTATAAAGTGGCGCTATTTCAGCCCGCGTTGCAGCAATTATAAGCGTTTTCATCGTGATCATGACATTTTCGGGACTGCGTAAGTTTCGTTAAACCTTTCTACTTTAAGCTTTCTGCGTATATTTGCAAATAATATAAGTACCATGATATATATAACGAGGAAAGCTTCCTTTAACGCGGCTCACAAATTATCCCGGCCCGACTGGACGGACGATAAAAATACGGAAGTTTTTGGAAAGTGCGCTAATCCCAACTGGCATGGACACAACTATCAGCTGTTTGTAACAGTAAAGGGGGAGGTGAATCCTGAAACTGGCTTTTTAGTCGACCTGAAGTGGCTTAAGGACGTCGTTAACGCACATGTAGTGGACAAAATCGACCACAAAAACCTAAACATGGACGTAGATTTTATGCAGGGAAAGCTTGCTTCGACTGAAAATCTCGCCATCGCTGTCTGGGATATATTGGCACCCCTAATTAATGATTCAGGCGCGCAGTTGCATGCCATCAAAATTCATGAAACCGAAAACAACTTTGTTGAGTATTTCGGCTAATCAGATCGATATGAACAGTCATACAGACCATTTTGACGAGCAAGAAGACGGGTACATTAAAATTGACCGTTATAACGAAGGCAAGATAGCTTCGGTTGCTAATCATTATAAAGATATTCTGGAACAACTCGGAGAAAACCCCGATCGGGAGGGACTTGTGAAGACGCCCGAACGAGTTGCGAAGGCACTCCAATATCTTACACACGGTTACGACCTTAATCCGGCTGAGATCCTTAGGGGAGCAATGTTCCGTGAAGATTACAGCCAGATGGTTGTCGTCAAAGACATCGAAGTTTTCTCCATGTGCGAACACCACATGCTTCCATTTTTCGGAAAAGCGCATGTGGCTTACATTCCAAACGGACACATTGTTGGCTTAAGCAAGATTCCCCGCATTGTTGACGCCTTTGCACGCCGTCTGCAAGTGCAGGAACGCCTTACCAACGAAATACGGGATTGTATACAAGAAACGCTGCTGCCGGCGGGCGTAGCCGTAGTTATTGAGTGCAAACACCTGTGTATGGCCATGCGGGGTATACAGAAGCAGAATTCCGTAACCACGACCTCCGCTTTTACCGGCGAGTTTGCCAAAGATAAAACCAGGGCGGAATTTTTAAGGCTGATTACAGCAAATTTACATTAAGAAGCATACGACATTATGAAAGCATATATTTTTCCCGGGCAGGGCGCCCAATTTTCAGGCATGGGCAAAGCGCTGTATGAGCAGCCTCAAGCGAGAGAGATGTTCGAGAGGGCAAATGACATTAGCGGCTTCCGGATTAGCGATATAATGTTCTCGGGAACAGATGAAGAATTGAAGCAGACCAAGGTCACCCAGCCGGCAATCTTTCTTCACTCTGTGATCCTCGCCAGGACTTTGGGCGAGCGTTTTAAGCCAGATATGGTGGCGGGTCACTCTCTGGGCGAATTCTCGGCATTGGTTGCTGCGTCGGCATTGTCTTTTGAGGACGGGCTTAGACTGGTCATTACCAGGGCCAACGCCATGCAGAAAGCTTGTGAACTGGAGCCATCCACAATGGCAGCCATCCTTGGGCTTGCAAATGATGTTGTTGAGCAGGTTTGTGATGAAATAGATGAAGTAGTCGTAGCGGCAAATTACAACTGTCCCGGGCAAATCGTTATTTCGGGTAGCATAGCCGGTGTAGACCTCGCATGTCAGAAACTGACCGAAGCCGGTGCAAAGCGTGCATTGAAACTGAACGTAGGAGGCGCCTTCCATTCTCCGCTGATGGAGCCTGCCAGACGCGAGCTACAGCAGGCCATAGAGCTAGTGCCAATTTTAAAGCCAGTTTGCCCCATTTATCAGAATGTTGACCCGGTAGCCAATACCGACCCTCAAAGAATTAAAGAAAACCTGATTACGCAACTTACAGGTGCCGTAAAGTGGACTCAGACAATTGAGCAGATGATTGCAGATGGTGCGAACGAATTTATTGAAGTTGGCCCTGGAAATGTGCTGCAAGGTCTGGTTAAAAAGGTGAGCAAAGAGGTGCAAACAGCTTCGGCAACAGCCTAATTGTTCGACAGATCCTGATTCAATGACATAGCGATGAGTATAGCAGGTAACATCAGATTTCTATTATTGATACTGGGTGCCTGCTGTATTGTTACAGCTATTTCGCTTAAGCACTCTATCTCCAAGGAAGAACTATTGAAATATGAGGCATCCAAGCTTCAAAACAGCCTGAAGGAGAAAGAGGAGATCATCCACAACTTTTTGTTGAGCGCCAGACAGGTCGAAAGCGCCAAACGTTATCATTTGAACGAAGCATATGCGCTCAATTTTATTAACAACTATCGTGATCAGGGCATTAATATCCTTACATATAAAGACGGGCGGTTAAGGTTCTGGAGCTCATTTAAGGCGATTCCTCCAAACCCTGAATTCATTCGCGAAGGCTCATCCTTTGTGCAGTTGTCTAACGGCTGGTACGAGTTGATCAAAAAAACCTCCGGGGCTTATGACATCATTTTCCTGATCGAGATCAGGACAAATTACCCGGTTCAGAACGAATATCTGAGTAACCAGATATCCCCCCTGCTATCTGAAACTAATGCTCTTGAACTGGCCGTGTTCACCGACAAGCAGGTTTACGGGATTCACAATCTGGAGGGTAAACTCTTTTTCGAAGTAAAGCTCAAGCCGAATTATTCCAAAAGCATCTATTCAACCATTGAACTGTGGCTGTGGATCATTGGCATATTTAGCTTCTGCCTGTTTGTCAATTCGTTTTGCGGTTGGCTGGTAAAAAAAGGTTATCCGGTTGGCGGAACGTTGCTGTTAATGTGTTTTTTCATGGCCGTTCGGATCAGCGACCTGGAATATGGCTGGTTTAATCGGCAGTTTGATCTGCTGATCTTTAGCCCAAACGTGTATGCGGAAAGCTTTTTTATGCCCTCACTGGGTGATTTCCTGTTAAACGTGATTGCCATAACCTGGATTGTTCTGTTTATGTACACGCATGCAGAAAAATACCGAACGCCAGGCTGGCTTCAAAACAACCGGAGTGTTGGCCTTATTATACACGGTCTTTTTCTTATCGCTTTTGCTGCACTCGCGTATTTGTTTGATCAGGTGTTTTTCGGACTTATCATCAACTCCAAGATCAACTTCGACATTACAAATATCATCAATCTGGGCTGGATCACCTGGGTCAGTATCGTTATTTTGTGCCTCGTGTGGTTCAATACCTACTTGGTTGCGCAAATCTTTATGCAGCAGACCTTGCAACTCAAGGTATCTAACAGAGACCGGCTTGTACTGTTCCTGACCTTATTCCTTGTTTATCTGCTCTATCGGATGCTCAGCGAATTCAGTGTCTTTTTTATTGCCTATGCCCTATTTATATTCATCATGGGCTGGAACTTCTATCAGCGCGGAGCGAAATTCTCAATAGGGATCTTTGCAGCGCTGTTTTTTTGTCTTGCGTTTATCTCCTCTGTAAAATATCTGAAGTTTACCGAAGAAAAGGAACGGACTGGCCGGATCACAATTGCGCAAAGACTGGAAGATGCAGAAGACTTCAAAACAATAAGCGCAATCAGTAGTCTTGAAAAGGCCGTACTCGGCAATAACTTTGTGCTGCATTACTTCAAGCAGCCTGCCCTCAGCAGCGGTGCTGAACTTAGGAAGCACATCAATCGCCAATACCTCGAAACGTACCTGCCAAAGTTTGAATTCGATATTTATGCCTACAATCATGCCGGACTGCCGATGACCGGCGATCGGGTCATGAAACTTGGTTATTTTAAGAATATGGTGCAGTCCGGCTCAGTCAAGCTGCAGGAATCCGATTTCTTTTATAAAATAAATAACGCTTTCGGGTACCAGCATTATTTTGGCATCGTTCCTGTCATAGAAGACGAAAGGTTCCTCGGCACCCTTGTTGTCGAGCTCAAAACGCAGCCCTATAATTTCAGGGGTCAGGTTCCGGAGATCCTGCTGGACCGCAGTTCGGGCAGCGATGATGATTATGCAAATTACTCTATAGCATTCTACAAAGACGGTAAGCTGGAAAGCCAGTCGGGCAAATACACTTACAAACTTACAAATTACAATCTGATCGATAATCAGCCAGGAATTGAGTTCACCGCAGACAGCGCAAATTATTCGCACCTGATCTATTCACCCGGTGCCTCCAAGGTAGTCATGATCAGTCGCGAGAACGTTTCTTATATCACCCGTCTTGCTACACTATCATTCTTTCTGTTGGTGTTCATTCTTTTTTCGATCACCTTATACATCCTGATTTGGCTCCTAAAGAATATCGATGAAAGCTGGACGGGCTGGTTCAACATCAACCGATCCTTAATGATCAATGCAAACAAGATCTTATATAAAACCCGGATACAGTTTTCGATTATACTTTCCGTAGTGGCTACCTTACTCATTGTCGGCTGGACAACCTACTTCTATATGCGTAAAGTTTACCGCATACAACAAGAAGACGTTATCAAAGAAAAGGTGCGCAAAGTACAGGAGTCATATGAGCGGCAGATTGTGAGTACGGGCATACCATACCCGAGCGACAAAGCGGTTAATGACTTTAATCAGTTTGCCGATATCAACGCCTCCTATCTGAATCTTTTTGATACCGATGGACAATTGATCTTCACATCCCTGCCGCGGATGTTTGACCTCGGTATTATCAACCGCCGCATGGGTTCGCGGGCCTTCATACATTTAAGTCAGTTACAAAGGTCGGAATACATCAACCCCGCTGAGAAGGTCGGCATGTTTACCTATGCCTCCGGTTACGCACCGATCCGCGATGGCCAAAACCGGACAGTCGCCTACATCAACGTACCCTACTATGCAAACGAGGCCGACTATCAGAACAAAATCGGCGTGTTCATCAACCTGCTCATCAATATTTATGCGCTTGTGTTTGTCGGCATTGGTATACTCGCCGTCTTTCTTGCGAACCAGATCACGGCTCCGCTTACCTTTATTCAGGAAAGCATCAAGCAAACCAAGCTCGGACAACGAAACCAGCCCATTGTATGGCATCGGCACGACGAAATCGGCTCGCTCATTAAAGAATACAACAAAATGATCGCCGCACTTGAGGAAAGCGCGGCTAAGCTTGCGCGATCCGAGCGTGAGAGCGCCTGGCGGGAAATGGCGAAACAGGTTGCACACGAGATAAAAAACCCGCTAACGCCTTTAAAACTGGGCGTCCAACTTCTGGAAAAGTCTTGGCGGGAAAACGATCCCAACTTCGAACAGAAGTTCGAGCGCTTCAACAAATCCTTTATTGAGCAAATCGACAGTTTATCTACTATTGCGTCCGAGTTTTCGAATTTCGCTAAAATGCCCGACACCAAACTGGAACGGCTTTCGCTGCTGCCTGTGATCGGTCAGGCCAGAGATGTATTTACAAACACCTCCAACGTTGAAATACTGATCCGCAACCATGCAGGCAGGGACGTTGTGGTCATGGGCGATAAGGGCCAGCTGCTTCGAAGTTTCAACAACCTCTTTAAGAATGCAATTGAGGCTGCAAGACCAAATGAGGCATGTCGCATTCAAGTTCTGGTAAAAAGCGATCAGCAGAACGTCTATATCGAGGTCGACGATAATGGCAAGGGTATAGATACCGGGCTTCAGGATAAGATATTCGTGCCCAACTTCACCACCAAGTCGTCTGGTACCGGATTGGGGCTCGCCTTTGTAAAACAAGCTATTGAAAACGCCGGAGGAAGTATAGCCTTTAAATCTTTTGATGGTGTCGGAACGACCTTTTACCTCACTTTCCCGCTATCGTAGTTCAATTTCCGACCGGCCCATGGTATAACCGTCTGAATAGATGATCACCGTATAGGTGCCTTTCATAAAGGGGTTCGGATTAACCCAATCCATGGTGTAACTTGTATTGTCGTCGTTGTAAGATATGGAGGTCGACGTGCTGTATTGCATATCTTCTCCTTCCGCTTCAAACATGTTGTTCTCATTCGCGATAAGGTTGCCCGCCGGGTCAAACACCCGCAAGTAAATCTTGTGATAGTTTTTTTCTGCAAGGGCATTTGGAACTATGGAAAACCTCACGCTCAGCTTTTTCGCCGTGCTGGCCCGGGTCACTTCAATGTTCCGTCCGTTGCTCTTTACGCGATAAGCCGTAACCGATACGTTTGACGCCTTGAGCGCCGAACTTGCACGCACCTTTGCATTCAGTTCAGTGTTTTTTTCGGCAAGCGACTTTGCCTGCTGCTCTGCCAGGCTAGCCGTCTCTTTAAGTACGTCCATCTCATTTTTCAGTG
The DNA here is from genome assembly GCF_024436415.1 of Pedobacter deserti. Taxonomy (GTDB): domain Bacteria; phylum Bacteroidota; class Bacteroidia; order Sphingobacteriales; family Sphingobacteriaceae; genus Pedobacter; species Pedobacter faecalis. The sequence continues at coordinate 774,648 of NZ_JAFMZQ010000001.1, forward strand.
AGGCGTTTTCCCGTTCCAAAAGAATGATGCGTTCGTTGTGCTGGCGCACAAAGTCTCGGAGATTCCTAACCTCTCCCTGCACCGTCTCCAGTTCGGCCTTAGTTAACTCCGCCTTCTGAAGAGCGGCCTTCAGTTCCGCGATCTTTTCTCTGGCCTGCGATTGTTCGTTAACCAGCTTGTCACTAAGCTGAACATTAAGTTCGTTAAGCTTGTCCAGTTCCACTTCAATCTTTTCCACCTCAAGCTGCAGACGGTCTTTTTCGGTGTTTATGCTCACATACCGCTCATTCTCCTGCTTGCCCTCAAAGAAGAGGTAAGCGTTTGTGCCGAGCAGGGCGATAATGACGACTACCAGAAAATAGATTTTATTACGGTCACCTTTATTTATAGTATCGTTCTGGTTCAACATCAATCAATAATTAATACAATATCCACTAGCAATGGCTGTGCGCCGAATCAACTAAAGTAAAAAAAACGCACAATTTTGTATAAGTCTTTCGAAAAAATCGTTTACTTGCTAAGAGTTACGGATACACACAGTCCACAAAACACAACAAATGAAACTATATTCACAAGCAGAGAACCAATACAGCATGCTAAAACATATTATTTACGGGCTTGCGCTACTTTTCTCAGTCCAAATCTCTCTATTCGCGCAAACCACATCAAAAACTGCTCCAAAGCGCGAGTTCAGAGGTGTGTGGGTGGCCACGGTAGCTAATATCGACTGGCCCTCGAGGCCGGGGCTGAGCGTCGACAAACAAAAGCAGGAGCTCATAGGTATCCTGGAGCAGCATCATGCGAATGGCATGAACGCAATTGTGCTGCAGGTGCGGCCTGCGGCCGATGCATTCTACGCAAAATCCAGGGAGCCCTGGAGCCAGTGGCTCATGGGGCGACAAGGCATCGCGCCAGCACCAGGTTACGACCCACTAGAGTTTGCCATCAAGGAAGCGCACTTTCGTGGAATGGAACTGCATGCCTGGTTCAATCCTTACCGGGCGTCGATGAGTCCCGGTGCAGCGCTGCACGAGAACCACATGGCCCGCAAACGTCCTGAATGGTTCTTCACCTATGCCGGCAAAAAACAGTTCGATCCCGGCATACCCCAGGTAAGGGAATATATCGTACAGGTGATCCTCGACGTGGTTAAAGGCTACGATGTAGACGGCATCCATTTCGATGACTATTTCTATCCTTATCCCGTCTCGGGGCAGCGGATCGACGATAGCAAAACCTTTCAGCAGTATGGAGGTGAGTTTGCAGAGATTGGCGACTGGCGGAGAAACAACGTAGATATACTCATCAAGCAGCTGGGCGACAGTATACACCATTATAAAAAGCACGTCAAGTTCGGCATCAGTCCATTCGGCATCTGGCGCAACAGGAGCGAAGATCCTGAAGGATCGGCCACCAACGGACTGTCCAACTACGGCGCCCTGTTTGCCGATTCCAGAAAATGGGTGCGCGAAGGCTGGGTCGACTATATCAATCCGCAGATTTACTTCAGCTTTACCCGCAGTGCAGCGCCTTTTGGTACGCTGGTCGACTGGTGGAGCAACAATACCTACGGCAGACATCTCTATATCGGTCAGGCAGCCTACCTTGTAAACCAAAAGATGGAAGCTGCATGGCGGCAGCCAAACCAGATACCCAACCAGATCCGCTATCTGAGAAACAACAACCGCGTGCAGGGCAGTGTATTCTTCAGTTCTAAGTCGCTGGCAACCGTTGCTCGGGGCACGGCCGATTCTTTGAGGCAGAATTTGTACCAGTACCCGGCATTGCCGCCTCAAATGCCATGGCTCGACGATGTTGTACCCAATCAGCCGCAGGAGCTTATTGCCGATGCCATGAACGACGGGGTACACCTCAAATGGAAGCATCCGCTTAAGGCAGAAGACGGGGAGACAGCTTCAGGATATGTTATTTACCGCTTCGAAGAGGGCGACAAAATCGACATTCTTGAAGCTAAGCACATCCTAAAGATAAGCTTTAACGACTTCACCTCGTTTATCGATACCGAGATAGAACCCGGCAAGAGGTACAACTACCTGGTTACAGCGCTCGACAGGCTAAAGAACGAGAGCGAACCGAGCGGACCGGTCGGTGTTCAGGCCAAAGGCGTAACATCTGCCAACTAAATTAAAAAAGGCCGCCTCCTGAAAAGAAGCGGCCTTTCATAAGTCTGCATAACGCTAAACGAAGCTTATTTCTGAGGCATCAATACCAGGCGGATAAAATTTTCTCCTGTCAGGTATTGCTGCGCCGCAGCCTTTGTACTTTCCGCACTTACAGCTTCGAGCGACTGCTTAAAGCCTTGCAGTTGGTCCATCGGTTCGCCGTTCTTCACGCGATTCACCATGTAGTTGAGCCAGAAGTTATTATCGCGCACGCTGAGCTCCATCTGGCGTTGCTCCTCAGATTTGAATTTACTGATGTCTTCAGATGAAGCACCACTGGCGCGGATTTTAGCCACCTCATCCAGCGAAGCATCAATCAGCTTCTCCACATTTGCCGGTGCACAGCTAAACGAGATGCTAAAATAGTAGTGCGCATCGGGCTCTTTCGACAGGCTTAAGCCCACGCTAGGCGAATAAACACCACTTTCCTTCTCTCTCAGGCGCTCCAGTACCTTAATTTCCAGAGCAGCCTTCAGTGCCTGAAGCTGCGTATTGGTCGCCTTCGCATAGTCATAATCGCCATGCAGGTACAGACGTACTTCCGCTTTATCTTCCAGGCCTTTGTAAACGGTCTTGCTCACCTTGCCTTTAGGCGGACGGATGCCGTGGTCTTTAAAATCCTGCACAGCAGGAGTTGTTGGCAAACTGGCGATATACTTTTCAATAAGGGGCTTGATGGTGTTCATGTCAAAGGCGCCAACGATCACAAATGTTTGCTCACCCAGATCAGCGAAACGGGCCTTATAAAAAGCAAAAGCTTTGTCGAGCGATATCTTCTCGAGGTCAGACAGCTCGGTTGGCATAGCCCTTTTATGGTACGAAGACAGCACCGCCTGCACTGTATCGCCAAACACACTTTCCGGATCACTGTTCTTGTTGCTCAGCGTAACCTTATAGTCGCTGATAGCCTTGTTAAATATTTCCGGGTCTTTCCTTGGCGTGGTAGCGTAAGCATAGATCATCTGAAAAGCAGTTTCGATGTCCTTCGGAGAACTGCTTCCGCTGAAACCCTGGTAAAGATCGCCCACATAAGCGCCTGCGCGACCGGTATTGCCGGCTAACAATTTGCCCAGCTGCGTTGGGTTGAAGGGCCCTACACCGCTTTGCGGGATCAGTCCCACCGCGCCGGCCGATTCCAGCTCAGCATCGCTGGCCAAAGATGTTCCGCCTTTACCGAAAGAATACAATAAGATCTGGTCGTTCTTAAAATCAGTACGTTTTAACAACACCTTAATGCCATTGCTCAACGTCAGCTCGGTCGCGTCAATTGCCGCGATCTTGCTTTCCCCAACGACCTTTCCGGCAGCGGGCATGTTCGCGATAAGCGGTTTGTCGACCGCATTGTCAACATAAGCCGTAACACCGGCGCCCGCATTCTTCACCGCAGCCAAAAGCTGGTTGGCCGTCGGCAATGTAGCCTTGTCCTTTTCCGGCGCCTGAACAATAACAAGCTGGTTATCGTCGGTAATCAACGTTGCAGCCAGCTTATTCACATCAGCCAGCGTGATCTGTTCCATCAGCTTTGCAGTTTGCGTGTACATGTACTCAATAGAAGGAATCGGCGCCTCTGTAAGAAAGTGATTCAGGTATTGCTGTACAAAAGCCGATGAAGAGGTCTTGTCTTTCTCCCTGAACTGTTTCTCCGAACTGGCCAGGATGTTCTTTCGGGCAACATCCAGCTCCGATTGCAGGAAGCCGAATTTGCTGGCGCGCACATTCTCTGCCAGGGCCGCTTTTACAGCCGTCTCAAGCGTAGCACCCGATGAAGAGGCTACACCAGTCTGCAGGGCCATAATGCCCGGTACCAAACCGCCCTGATATGGGCCATAGCTGGTTTGCACATCGATAAAAGGCGCATTGTCTTTCTGAAGGATCTCCTGCAAACGCGAACGCAGCATACTGTTGATCATCGAATACATCAGGCTTTTCTTATAATCGGCCAATGTCTTCATCGATCCGCCGCGCTGCTTGTAGATAACCTGGGCAACATTATACTGCTGTTCCGGATCTGTGATGATCTTAACCAGCGGCTCCTTGTTGTCGGGCAGGTCGTACTTTAGTCGCGGCCTCGGGTTTGCCGGATTGGTCAGCTCCGAGAAATTCGCCTTAATCAGCTGTCCCACCTCGTTGACATCAAAATCGCCGACAGCAATCACCGCCTGTAGGTTTGGCCTGTACCAGTCGCGGTAAAAGTTTCTGATTTTGTCATGTGTAAAGGTCTGCAGGATATCCAGTTTACCGATCGGAAGCCGGTTTGCATACCGCGAATCCTTTAGGAGCACCGGAAGCAACTGCTTGCTCATCCGTTCCTGCGCGTTTTTGCCCCTCGCGCGATCCTCTTCTATGATCACACCGCGCTCCTTATCGATCTCCTCGGCCTCCATAACGATTTTACCGGCCCAGTTGGCCAAAATCTTAAAGCCCGTTTTAAACAGCTCGGCACTGTCTGTCGGGATGGGCAACTGATAAACCGTCTGGTCGAAACCAGTGTACGCGTTTAAGTCGGCCCCAAAGCGCACTCCTGCCTTCTGCAGGTAGTTAATCATCTCATTTTTAGGGAAATCTTTGGTGCCGTTAAAAGCCATGTGCTCCGTAAAGTGCGCCAGGCCCTGCTGGTCGTCTTCCTCCATCAGCGAACCAATACGGTTTGCCAGGTACAATTCGGCGCGCTTATTTGGTTCCGTGTTCTTCCTGATGTAATAAGTTAGCCCGTTCGGCAGCTTTCCGATCTTCACGTTCGGATCTACCGGAATCGGCGTTCCGGTTTGCTGTCCCGCAGCTGCGGATGCCTTTTTGGTTGTGGCGACAGCTTTCTTAGGCTGCGCCGGTTTTTTTTGCCCGAATACCGGAGCGCCAAGCATTACCAGCGCGGCAAAACCCAGGTACAGGACTTTAAATCTTCTTTTCATGTATGGTAATAAAAGTTAGTCAGGCGACTAAAATAGTCTTTTATTACCACAAGTGACAAAAGGCAGCCAGAGAATTACCAATCAAGGTGATATCCGCTTATTAGAGCACCTTTCCGGCGACTATAAAAAAGGGAAACGCACAAACGCCTCCATAGCCTCATAGTCGGCCAGTCCGAGGTTGTCATAAGCCTGCGCCGTCTCGCGATTGCGATCTTCGGCGCGTTTCCAGAACTCCCGCGCATCATCGCCAGGGAATACCGCCTTGTCTTTTTGTGACTGATGCTTAAAGATGGCAAACTTTTTCCGTTCAACTTCCTGCGGACTAAGCGGTACGGCCATTTCAATCTCGTGGGTTTCAAACTCCTGCCATGCGCCACGGTACATCCAGAGCCAGCAATCGTTTACCCAATCTTCCGTTTCTGCCAAACGCCTCAAGGCACGCAGAATAATATTGAAACAAACGATATGCGTGCCGTGCGGATCCTCAAAATCGCCCGCCGCGAATACCTGATGCGGTTTTACCTGCTGCAGCAGCTTCATTGTAAGCTCCACGTCGAGGTCGGTAACCGGGTTTTTATGACTCTTGCCGCTTTCATAAAAGGGCAGGGCCATAAAATGAATATGATCATCGTCCAGACCGCAATACCGCGCGCCGGCGATGGCCTCACCCTTCCTGATCAGACCCTTAACCGTCTGAATTTCTGGGGTGTCGACCTGGTTCGGCCGTTTGCGTTCCATAAATGCCCGCATATCCTGATACACCCTTTTCAGTTCAGGCTGCTCATGGCCCATCTTTTCGGAGAAGTCGATGTTAAACTCCACAAAGCGAAGCACATCATCGTCCCACACCGCCGTATTGCCCGAAGTCTGATAGGCTACGTGCACATCATGACCCTGGTCGACCAGCCTGATAAACGTTCCGCCCATCGAGATCACATCGTCATCCGGATGCGGCGAGAAGATAATGGAACGTTTCTTGGCCGGCATGGCCCGCTCCGGACGCTGCGAATCGTCGGCATTTGGCTTGCCGCCCGGCCAGCCAGTAATGGTATGCTGCAGTTTATTAAAAATGTCGATGTTGATGTTATACACCGGGCCGCGGTCGACCGCCAGCTGGGCCATACCGTTATTGTTATAATCATCTTCCGTAAGCTTTAAAACAGGCTTGCCAATATGATTGGCCAGCCAGATAACTGCCTTACGGGTCAGTTTCTCGTCCCATACACAGTCTTTCACCAGCCATGGCGTATCAAAACGCGTCAGCATAGAAGCAGCATCCTGATCCAGAATAAACTCTACATGCTCCGACAGTTGCAGGTAGGTCGCCGGCACTTCACTCGAGATTTCGCCCTCCACCGCCTTTTTAATGATTGGCGCTTTTTTCTTGTTCCAGGCCATCAGAATGATCTCCCGGGCCTTAAAAATGGTGCCTATTCCCATGGTTATCGCCTTGGTAGGAACAAAAGACTTGCCTCCAAAATCGCGCGCCGCATCCCGGCGCGTCAGGTCGTCGAGCGTTACCAGCCGCGTACCAGAATTGGGTGCAGAGCCCGGCTCGTTAAAACCGATATGGCCCGTACGACCTATTCCCAACACTTGTATATCAAGTCCCCCGGCCTCGGTGATCTTTCGCTCGTAATCCAGACAAAAAGCCGGTATATTTTCCAGGTCCAATGTGCCGTCAGGAATGTGCACGTTCTGCTTGTCGATATCAATATGGTCAAACAGTTGCTCGTTCATAAACGAAACATAGCTCTGTGCCGCATTCGGCTGCATCGGGTAGTATTCGTCCAGATTAAACGTAGTAACGTTCCTGAAGCTCAAGCCTTCCTCCTTATGCATTCTGATCAGCTCGGCATATACGCCGACAGGCGTTGCGCCTGTTGCCAGCCCAAGCACTGCTTGTTCATTCAGCTGTTGCTTTCGCTTAATCAACCCGGCGATGCGTTTTGCAACGTGCAATGATGCAGATTGGGGAGTATCAAATACAGAAACGGGTAGTTTTTCGAAGCGCGTCTCTTCCAGGAGGTTTAATCGTGCCATTTAATTATATTAAGAAGTGTACGGAGCAGTAAATATAAGTCTATGTGGCCGCAATCGCAACATGACTCGTCCAACATTTCTTCGGGATTAGTCCGGGGCTTGTTCGCAAAAAGGGTAGCTTTTGTGGACTATTCCCGAACAAAACCCGGACTAATCCCAGATTTTGTGGACACCAGGTAGCATCTTCTTACGGTCCAGCAAAGTAGAATGTCGTATCTTTGGTTCAATGGCAGTAATACTTTGCGCTTAAAAAAGATACCACTGGATGAACCGCAACTGGACCAAAATTTTTGAGATTGTAAACAAGCCGGGGCGACTCATTATCGGGCTGATGTCGGGTACCTCGCTCGATGGCCTCGATATTGCGCTGTGCCGCATAATCGGATCGGGACTGTCGACCACCCTGCAGCTTGAACGGTTTACAACCATAGCGTATGCAGATGAACTGAAGGCCGAAATAAAGCAGGTTTTTTCGAAAAGGGCGGTCGACCTCCAGATGGTTGCACTAATGAACGAAAAGATTGCAATTACACATGCCGGGATGATTCTGGATACGCTCAGACTTTGGGGCATCGAAGTCGGTCAGGTCGATGTAATAGCCAGTCACGGTCAGACGATCTTTCATGCGCCCGCCTCGCTGCATGGGCTCGAGGAGTATCCCGACGCGACCTTGCAGATTGGCGACGGCGATCACATTGCGGTCCGCACGGGAATCATCACGATCAGTGATTTCAGGCAGAAGCATGTGGCCGCCGGTGGCGAGGGCGCACCGCTTGCGGTTTATGGCGATTATCTGCTGTTTTCAGAGCCGGGTGAAGTGAGGTTTATGCTCAACATAGGCGGTATTGCCAACTTTACTTTTTTGCCAGGTGACGCAGGGAAGCCTATGTTTTCTACCGACGTAGGACCGGGCAACACGCTGATGGACCAGTTTATGCAGCAGCATTATGGTGTGGCGTTCGACCGCGACGCAGCGGTAGCTAGTCGGGGCAAGGTAAGTGAAAGTCTGCTCGGGGAACTGATGCGCACGCCGTTTTTAGCGGTCGGTTTCCCGAAAACGACGGGGCCGGAGCTGTTTAATCTGGATCTGCTCAGAAAGGCTATGGAAGGTTCAGTTACACTGCAGTTAAGCGATGAGGATGTGATGGCGACTTTATCGGCCTTTACTGCGCGGGCAATCGCGGCCGCTGTGGAACGCTGTCTTTCGCAAATTGATCTGGCAGGCGGTGAGCCCAGGCGGGCCATTTATATGAGTGGGGGCGGTATGCACAATCCGCTTTTGGTGAGTCAGTTGCGCGCCTTGCTGCCGGGTTGTGATTTCTTCACGACAAAGGATCTTGGTTTTGATCCCGATGCTAAGGAGGCTGCGCTGTTTGCCTTGCTGGCCAATGAGACACTTGTGGGCCACGGGCAGGACTTTTCGGCCGCGATCGGCATACCTGCCGTATCGATGGGCAAAATAAGTTTCCCTTGTTAGGATGTCGGTGCGGGTTACGATAAATTTTCTATTTTTGTGCTATGGCAGATTTTACACTTACCTCCGAGTCCTGGCAAAAGGTGAAAATAAAGTTTTTACGTAAATACCGCGAGCTGGCAAACGCTGACCTGGTTTTTGTTCCCGGACAGGAGGATCAGCTGGTTGAGCAGCTGATGGATCTTGTAAAAAGAGACCGTACGTATATTGAGTTTACGATCAGGAAAGCCTTGTCCGATCCGGACGGAAACAGATTGTAATTGCATCTTCTGCAATAAATTGCTATTTTGTATTGCAATTAGGAGGTGTGATGAAGAAACAATACAAGATAGCTGCGGTTATTGCGCTGGTCGCCTTTTCGGTTGGCAGCTGGTCGTTTAAAGAGGACCTTTTCCAGGTTTCTAAAAATCTCGATGTTTTTGCTGCGCTGTACAAGGAGATCAATATCAATTATGTTGACGAGACCAATCCCTCAGATTTGATGAAGACCGGCATAGATGCTATGCTGGAGGACCTCGACCCGTATACGGAGTATGTGCCCGAATCGGAGATTGAAGATTATAAGCTGAAATATGTGAGCACGCAGTACGGGGGCATTGGTGCCAGTACGCTTTTTATTGAGGGCAAGCTGTTTATCAATGAGGTTATGGAAGGTTACCCCGCCGATAAACAGGGCTTGCTGCCTGGCGACCAACTGCTGAAGATCAGCAATAGTGACGTGAAGGGAAAGGACAGGGCTCAGGTCAGTCAGCTTTTGCGTGGACCCAAAGGTGCTCCGGTCGAGCTGCTGATCATCAGAAATGGCGCTGTGTTAAACAAAACGGTGGTGCGCGATGAGATCAAACAGCCTAATGTAGCCTACGCAGGCATGATAGCCGATAATGTGGCTTATATACGGCTCGACAAGTTTCTGGAGAATTCGGCAAAGGAGGTGAAGGAGGCGGCTGTGGAGCTTAGCCGCCAGCAGCCTAAGGGTATGGTGCTCGACCTGAGGTATAACGGGGGAGGTATATTGCAGGAGGCGGTCAAGATCGTCAACCTGTTTGTCGGTAAAGGCGTGCTGGTTGTGACCCAGAAAGGGCGTAATCCGCAAAAGACGTTTGCATACAATACGTTGTCTGACCCGCTTTTTGCACAGATGCCGCTGGTTGTGTTGATCGGCCCAAATTCTGCTTCTGCATCGGAGATCGTTGCCGGGGCGCTGCAGGATCTGGACCGCGCCATTATTGTAGGCCAGCGGAGCTATGGGAAGGGCCTGGTTCAGCAGACGTTTAACCTGCCGTACAACAGTCTGGTGAAGGTAACTGTGGCCAAATATTTTACGCCTTCGGGCAGGTGCATTCAGGCGGTCGACTATGCCCATAGGGATGCGGACGGATCGACGCACCGTTTTGCGGATTCGCTGTTGTCCAAATTTAACACCCGGGCTGGAAGAACGGTATATGATGGCAACGGTATCTATCCCGACGTGGTGGTGAACGCTTCTAAACTGAGTCCCATTACCACATCGATATTAAGTAAGAGCCTGTTTTTTGACTACGTGAATGCTTACAAGCTAAAGCATAAAGCGATTGCGCCTGCGGCCGAGTTTCGGCTGACGGATGCGGACTATACGGAGTTTATGACTTCGCTTGAGGATAAGGATTATTCGTATACCTCGAAAACGGAGCGATTGTTGGTCGATCTGCGTGATGAGGCGGAAAAGGAGAATAAGCTGGCCGCCGTTAAATCGTCGCTTGATGATCTGAAAGCGAAGATGCTGGTGGCCAGGAAAACGGAGCTCATGACGCATAAGGCGGAGATCATACGGATTCTGGAAACGCAGATTGCCAGCCGCTATTACTACGAAAAGGGTAAGGTTGTTCAGGCTTTCCAGTACGATAAAGAGTTGGCCCAGGCCAACCTGCTTCTAAAAGATTCAGCAAAGATGCTCGCTATCCTTAAGGGTGACGGCGCTTACAAGAATATAGGCAGTCCCGCTAAAGCCATCGCTTCAGCGGAGCTGACGGACTAAGTTTTGAATTGCGCTATTCGGCGTGATGAAGTTTAACTACCAGTCCGTCCATAGCCGGATTGAGCTGCAATTGACAGGCTAATCTGGAGTTGGGTAAAAGATCGGGCAGGGTATCCAGCATGGCGTACTCATCGTCCGACATGTCGTTGAGTTTTTCTTCGCCTTCCAGTACGTCTACACAGCATGTTGCGCAAAGTGCCATGCCGCCGCAGGTAGCAAGGATATCGTATTCGCAGGCTTTTAAGAATTCCATCAGGCTAAGTCCCATATCTACAGGAGCTTCGAGGGCAGTGCGGCTGCCATCCGGGTTTTGAACGTGGACGGTGATGTTGTTGTCTTGCATGCTTAGAATTCTGATACGCCGTTTACTGTAGTGTACTTCATGGTATATTTAACACCAGGATTCATGTACTGGTATGCACTGTGGCTCATCAGCGCAGCTTCGTGGAAACCGCAGAGGATAAGTTTGAGCTTGTTTGTGTAGGTATTGATGTCGCCAATAGCATAGATGCCCGGTATGTTTGTAGAGTAATCGTCTACGTTGACCTCTATTGCGCTTTTGCTGATATTGAGGTTCCACTGTTCAATCGGACCAAGTTTCGGACTAAGTCCAAACAAGGGAATGAGGTGGTCTGCTTCTACTGTGGTGGTTTCGAGCGATTTGTTATGAATGATCTCCACACTTTCCAGTCGACCGCTGCCATTCACCGCGTTGAGGTTACTGTTAAGGATAAGGTTGATTTTTCCGCTTTCGGCAAGCGCCATGACTTTGTTTACAGAATCTGGCGCGCCCCTGAAGCTTTCGCTCCGGTGTACCAGGGTAAGCTCTTCTACAACGTCGGCCAGAAATATGGTCCAGTCAAGCGCCGAGTCACCACCGCCTGCAATCACCATTTTTTGTCCGCGGTACTGCTCCGGATCCAGGATCATATAATTAACGCCTCTTCCGTTTTCAAAGTTCTCCAGATTAGCTACTGCAGGTTTGCGCGGCTCGAAGCAGCCTAGTCCCCCGGCAATGACCACTACTTTCGCCTCAATGACGGTACCCATGTTTGTGGTGAGCACGAAATCCTGTTCGCCGCGTTTTTCCAGTCCCTCGATCCGCTCACCCAGCGTGAAGCCCGGGTGGAAAGGTTTCGCCTGCTCCATCAGGTTGTCGATAAGTTCCTGAGCAAGTACTGTTGGATAGCCTGGAATGTCGTAGATGGGTTTTTTTGGGTAAATTTCTGAAAGCTGGCCGCCTACCTGCGGGAGGTAATCGATTAAATGACAACGCATTTTTAAAAGCCCTGCTTCAAATATCGCAAATAAACCTACAGGTCCGGCACCAATTATGGCTATATCAGTAGAAATCATGGTATCTTTAAATTTGTGGCGAATTTACAAACTTTTGCTATTAATAACGATTCTATTTTAGATTATCTACAAATTCCCTAGAATTTATTTTGGAACGCCGGGCTTGCAATATTAATTTATATTTGTGCATTACGCATGGACAAAAACATCTATTTCGCTTCCGATTTTCACCTGGGCTCACCGGATTTCGCGGCAAGCCGTGAACGGGAGGACCGCATTGTACGCTGGCTGGATGAGATTACACCATCGTGTTCGGAACTGTTCCTGATGGGTGATGTGTTCGATTTCTGGTTTGAGTACCGCAAAGTTGTCCCGAAGGGTTTTATCCGCTTGCAAGGAAAGCTGGCTTTCATGGCCGATGCAGGGATAAGGATTTACTTTTTTAAAGGGAATCATGATATGTGGGTGCGGGATTATTTTACCAGGGAAATGGGTGTGGAGATTGTGAGCGATGAGCTGGTGATTGAGCGTGGCGGCAAACGGCTCTTTTTACATCATGGTGACGGTTTGGGCCCCGGCGACGGCAAGTATAAATTCCTTAGAAAGATCTTTCGGAATCCGCTCTGCCAGTGGCTTTTCGGGCTGTTGCCGCCGAGAATCGGCATAGGTATAGCAACCGCATGGGCCAACCATAGTCGCGCCGCAAGCCGGGCTGAAGAAGTTTTTCAGGGGGTCGACAACGAATGGCTGGCGGTATATGCAAAAGAGCGGTTGACTGATTCGCATTACGATTACTTTATTTTTGGTCACCGCCACCTTCCGCTTGATATTGATCTGGGCAATGGTTCGAGGTATATTAATACCGGAGAATGGTTGAAATCATATTCTTACGCTGTGTTTGATGGAAAGGAAGTGCGTTTGAGGTATTTTAATGGCTAGTTTTAATGAGGTTAATCTAAAAAGCCGTATTTTTGCTGCCCGAAATAATAGGTTGTCATGCTAGATAAATTAGAAGCGATAAAGTTGCGCTGGGAAGATGTGGAGGAACAGTTGAGTAATCCTGATACCATGCAGGATATGAAACGCTTTGCAGCTTTAAATAAGGAATATAAAGATCTGACCAAGGTTGTAGAGGAGTATAAGGTCTACAAGAATATCATTAGTAATATTGAAGCCAACCGGGAAATTCTGACCGCTGAGAAGGATCCTGAGATGCGCGAGATGGCCAAGGAAGAGCTGGAACTTTTGCTGGCGCAGCAGGAGGAGATGGAAGAGCGTGTGCGGCTGATGCTGATCCCAAAGGATCCTGAAGATGCCAAGAATGCTATGTTTGAGATCAGGGGCGGTACCGGCGGTGATGAGGCGGCTTTGTTTGCTGGCGACTTATACCGTATGTATACCCGGTTCTTTGAGCAAAGGGGCTGGAAGGTTGAGACGATTGATGTTACGGAAGGTACGGCAGGAGGCTATAAGGAGGTAATCCTGAAAGTTAGTGGTGAGGATGTGTACGGACAGCTTAAGTATGAGTCTGGCGTGCACCGCGTGCAGCGTGTTCCGGATACGGAGACGCAAGGACGAGTACACACTTCTGCAGCTTCTGTTGCGGTTTTGCCGGAGGCGGAAGAGATAGATTTGTTTATTAATCCGGCCGACATTGAACTGCAGACATCACGCTCCGGCGGTGCGGGTGGTCAGAACGTGAACAAGGTTGAGACAAAAGTACAGTTGACACACAAGCCTTCGGGTATTGTGGTTGTTTGCCAGAAAGAACGCTCGCAGCTGGGCAATCGGATCATCGCGATGGAAATGCTGCGCAGTAAATTGTACGACATTGAGTTGCAGAAGAAGACTGGAGATATCGCTGCTAAGCGTAAAACGATGGTTTCTACGGGCGACCGTTCGGCTAAGATCAGAACCTATAATTATCCTCAGGGCAGGGTTACGGATCACCGTATCGGACTTACACTGTATAATTTGAATGGTGTAATGGATGGGGGTATTCAGGAGTTGATTGATGCGCTGCAGTTTGCAGAGAATGCCGAGAAGCTAAAAGAGGGTGCTGTAAATTAATGGGTTACAATTATTTTGAAATAATTGTTGCAAAGTTAAATAAACGAGCTATATTTGCATTCCCGAAACGAAAGGGAAAAAGGTCTGGTAGTTCAGCTGGTTAGAATGCCGCCCTGTCACGGCGGAGGTCGCGGGTTCGAGTCCCGTCCAGACCGCAAAAAAGCACTCAATTGAGTGCTTTTTGTGTTTAAATCGATCTTGATTAGTTGTGATCCGGATTTTTAAGGGTTTAGGATAGCAGTTCCTGCATGTCCCGGTCGGCAGTCGGAATCTTCTTCAGAAAGTCGTCAAACCCGGCATTCTCTTGTGAGCTGTACATGCCGTAAGCGTCCAGGATGTATCCAACCTGCCCGTCTTTATCTTCGAGGATATACAGTACAGAGTTGTCTCCAGGATCTGAATCGCCTTCGAAGCGATAGGTTTTTATGATAGTCAGATCGTCGGGGTTATAAATCTTGTTGAGGCCGACGCCTTGCATCTTACCGTGATCGGTCATCTTAATTTCATTGTCGAGACCTTTTAGCCTTAGTTTTTCTAGTATCTGGCTAAGTGTGTTCATTTCTACAGGACGTTCCATAATAGATTGGTTTTTCTAATAAAACAACCCATATGGCAATAAGTTTTATGTGCGCTAAAACAGAAAAGGCTTTCCAAAGGAAAGCCTTTAATATAATGCAGGCAATGGGTGTTGCTATAAGGCGAATGCTGATTTGACCTGATCTACGAAGTCTAACTTTTCCCAGGTGAACAGCTCTACTGTGACAGTTTTTTCTTCTCCGCTAGGGCTCCTGAAAGTCTTGCTAATAGTTTCTGGACGGCGGCCCATATGTCCGTACGCTGCCGTTTCGCTGTATATCGGATTGCGAAGTTTCAAACGCTGCTCAATGAAGTATGGGCGCATGTCGAACAGACCTTCAACGATCCGGGCAATCTCGCCGTCGGTTTTATTTACCTTCGATGTGCCATAGGTATTGATATAAATACCCATTGGTTTGGCAACCCCGATAGCGTAGCTCACCTGTACGAGTACTTCTTCCGCTACTCCGGCAGCGACCAGGTTTTTGGCAATGTGGCGCGTAGCATAAGCTGCGCTTCTGTCTACTTTACTTGGATCTTTTCCCGAAAATGCGCCACCGCCGTGAGCGCCCTTTCCTCCGTAGGTATCCACGATGATCTTACGGCCGGTAAGGCCGGTATCACCATGCGGTCCGCCGATAACGAATTTGCCGGTAGGGTTGATGTGATAGGCTATCTTGTCGTTGAACAGGTGGGCGTACTGCGGGTACTTGGCAATGATTCTGGGTATAAGGATGTTGACCAGGTCGTTTTTTATTTTGGTAAGCATAGCCCCTTCTTCATCGAAATCGTCGTGCTGTGTGGAAATAACGATCGCGTCGATGCGAACAGGCTTGTTGTTATCGTCGTATTCTAAGGTAACTTGCGATTTTGCGTCCGGGCGCAGATAGGTAATCTCTTTGTTTTCCCTACGTAAGGCTGCTAGTTCCTGCAGCAGTTTATGAGACAGATCAAGCGCAAGCGGCATGAAATCTTCAGTCTCATTGGTTGCATAGCCGAACATCATACCCTGGTCGCCAGCTCCTTGTTCTTCTTTGCTGCTTCTGTCAACACCCTGATTGATGTCTTGAGATTGTTCGTGTATAGCGGAAAGAATACCGCAGGAATTAGCCTCGAACATATATTCGCTCTTGGTGTAGCCGATTTTCCTGATTACATCGCGTGCAATCTGTTGAACGTCAAGATAGGTTTGTGATTTTACTTCTCCCGCCAAAATTACCTGGCCGGTAGTTACAAGCGTCTCACAGGCAACCTTAGACTCTGCATCGAACGCAAGGAAATTGTCGATAAGCGCATCAGAAATCTGGTCGGCTATTTTATCGGGGTGACCTTCAGAAACTGATTCAGATGTAAATAAATAAGACATGCTAAATATTAATTTATTTTAAGTTTAACTTACTGCAAAATGGAGGGAGATCCCGGACGGGCTGTAAATGAAGTGTATGATTGATTAGCACTTTTTTTTACGTGGTTGCAATCCTGCCGTATGGGCATCGCAAATCAGTCCACTTTGGAGTGCTAAATTAAGACATATATTTAAATAGTCAAAAATTATCGATTATTTTGCGGGTCAATATTATAGCTTTGGGAAGGTCAGACGTACTTTTTATAATTAATCCAATTTCTGGTGGGAAAACAAAAAAAAACCTTCCTTCTATGATCGAATCGTGTCTTGACCAGAACAAGTTCAACGCTAGGTATGTGTTCACTGAATACGAAGGCCATGCTTCAGAATTGGCTGGAGCAATTGATGCTTCAGAATTCGACGTAATTGTGGCTGTTGGCGGTGATGGTACGGTCAATGAAGTGGCTAGCGAAGTAATTAAGCGGAACAAAGTTTTAGGTATTATCCCTTTTGGGTCGGGTAACGGATTGTCAAGATACCTGAAGATCCCTATGTCGTCGAGTAGGGCCGTCCAAGTTCTAAATGAACGGAATATTAAAGCAATTGATGCCGGAAAAATAGGGGACAAATATTTTTTTAATATGGCCGGGGCTGGCTTTGATGCTCACATCAGCGCCGTTTTCGCTAAGCAGAAGTTGCGGGGTCTGAGAGGCTACCTGAAACTTGGCTTTAGTGAAATGATAAATTACAGGGCCGAAAAATATTGCTTTTCGGTAGATAGTAAAAACTATAGCCGAAGGGCGTTCGCGATCAGTGTCGCAAACTCTTCTCAATATGGTAATAACGCTCATATTGCTCCTGATGCCTCTGTTACGGACGGCATTTTAGACTTATGTGTTATAAAGGAATTTCCGTTATACAAGTTACCCCTTCTCGCTTACCAGATGCTTCTTCGGCAAACAGATAGGTTTGGTCTGGTGGAGATAATCCGAGGAAAAGAGATTAACATCCTTCGGGAAAGTGACGGCTTCGTTCATATTGATGGCGAGCCTTATTTAATGGGAAAGGATGTTCATATCTCTGTCCTTCCTCAAGCATTAAAAATTATCGCCTAGCATGTCAAAGAAAAAAGGACACTCAGAACTTGGTGGAATTATGTACTCTACCAATCCCGATTTTGAATTTAATCATGAGGAAGAGTTGCCGGCTAAAATACCGAACGGTCAGCAAATCCTTAAGGTTATGCTCGACAAAAAAAACCGTAGCGGAAAAGCCGTAACTCTAGTTACCGGTTTCAGAGGTTCAGGGGCGGATTTAGAATTGTTATCGAAGATGCTTAAAGTAAAGTGCGGCGTAGGGGGCGGTGTTAAGTATGGAGAAATTTTCATCCAGGGAGACTTCCGGGAGAAAGTCTTGTCGCTACTTATTAAGGAAGGTTACAACGCAAAAAAAGCGGGCGGATAAATGCTCAGATTTATTTCCGAAAACTGAAAATGAATTGAATGTATTGATGTGTGTATAAGGTACAATAAGTAAATTTTTTCGCTGGAAACGGTGGTTGTTAGCCTGGAATGTATATAACTTTGGCGAACTAACTTATTATCTTATTATGAGCAAAGAGCATATGCCTAAGCTTGATTTAAGCTATCTGCAACTGAAGACGGAGAATGCTTTGTATCAACTATGCGTCCCGAGGTTAATTGAGGAAGCAATTCTAAATGCGGAAGGATTTCTCACGGATTCGGGGGCGCTTGCGATAGATACCGGCGAGTTTACAGGGCGGTCGCCAAAGGACAGATTCATCGTTACAGACGCTGTCACGGAGAATAAAGTGTGGTGGGGAGATATTAACATCCCTTATAGTGCTGACAAGTTTAATCAACTTTTTGCCAAAATGATTGAGTATCTCAATCAGAACAGGTTCTACGTAAGAGATGCTTACGTCGGTTCCGATAGCAACCATCAAACGAGCTTGAGGGTAATAACAGAAACTGCGTATCAAAGCCTTTTCGTTAATAATCTGTTCTTAAGATCTGAATCCGAGGAAGAATTTTCTATTCCGCAGTGGACAATTATTGCTGCCCCGAGCTTTAAAGCTAACCCTCAGATTGATGACACCAGACAGGAGAACTTTTCAATCATTAACTTTAGCCGTAAAGTAATTTTGATTGGAGGTACAGGATATACCGGAGAGATCAAAAAGGCAGTCTTCTCGGTTTTAAACTTTACACTTCCGAGCCATAACGTTTTACCCATGCATTGTTCTGCTAACATAGGGCGAGCTGGAGACACGGCGATATTCTTCGGACTCTCAGGCACCGGTAAGACTACCCTGTCAGCCGACCCAGAACGCCGCCTCATCGGCGACGATGAACATGGATGGCATGAGAATGCTGTATTTAATTTTGAAGGCGGCTGTTATGCAAAGTGTGCGGACTTAAGTGCTGAGAAGGAACCGGAGATTTTTCATGCAGTCAGGTTTGGCTCGCTCTTAGAGAACGTCAAGTGCTTTTCCAACACAAGAACAGTTAATTTTTCAGACATTTCGAAGACCGAGAATACCAGGGTCGCTTATCCAATTGATTTTATTAATAACGCGGTGATCCCCTCAGTTGGATCGGCGCCTGAGAACATATTTTTTCTGACGGCAGACGCCTTTGGGATACTTCCTCCTATCTCCAAACTTAGTTCATCCCAAGCAATGTTTCATTTTATGTCAGGTTATACGGCGAAGATTGCAGGTACAGAGGCAGGCGTTACCGAGCCGCAGGCAACTTTTTCAGCATGCTTTGGAAAGGCTTTTCTTCCTCTGCATCCGGCTGAATACGCTAACCTATTGGGTAAAAAGCTCAGCGATAGTAGCGTGAATATTTGGCTTGTAAATACCGGATGGAGTGGAGGTGCGTACGGAACAGGTAAAAGAATCAAACTTTCTTATACCAGGGCGATGATTAATGCGGCTTTATCGGGCGCATTGAATAAAGTTCTTTACGAGTTAGACCCATATTTTGGCTTAAAAATTCCTTTGCGTTGTCCCGGAGTACCAGATAGTTTGCTTAATCCGAGAAATTCCTGGCCCAACACTCAGTCTTACGATTTGAAAGCTAAAGAACTCCGAAATGCTTTCATGGAAAACTTTAAGCAATTCGAAGAGCATGCTGCATCTGATATCCTGGATGCGCTACCAAAACTGGTTGAAAATACTGTTTAAAGCTTTTTTTTAATCAAAAATTTGCATTTCATTTTTTTTTTATTTTTAATTGTGAAAGATTGTCTCAGAAACGAGGCAATCTTTTTTAATTATAGAGGATACGAGCACGTATTAAAGAGGCAGCGAAGAGACGTAACAGCTGATGATTATTTAATTTGGAATTTAAATCAAAGTTATAAATTTGTTTTTGCAACATTTATCTGTAATCACCGTTGTGAGTATACCGAAATAATAATCTAAAATTTAAAACAACAAGTACTAAAAACTAAAAACTAAAAAAATGGCAAACGCACCAAAACCAACAACAGCAAAAAAAGAAGGCTCTTCTTCAGCGTCAAATTTATTTGCAACACTAACCATTCCAATTTGTATCATTATCGGAATTTGTGTTTACAAGTTTATTTTTGGAGATAGAGGGAATTTCATAAATGGCGCAGACCCTGACTTGCATGAGACTCTTCCTTTACCAGGTAACTATATGGGTATGGCTTACAAAGGAGGGTTTATTGTACCTATTTTATTGGGAATGTTCCTGATGGTGATTGTATTTTCTATAGAGCGGATGATTGTAATTGGTAAAGCAACCGGAAAGAGTGGTCTGGACTCTTTCGTTAAAAAAATCCAAGCGCTATTGAATTCAAATAATATTGAGGCAGCGATAGCTGAATGTGATAAGCAACAGGGTTCTGTAGCGAACGTAATTAAGTCGGGTCTGAAAAAATACCGGGAAATGGAGGTTGAACCGAATATGGATACTGAGCAAAAATGTCTCGCAATCCAAAAAGATATTGAAGAAGCTACAACTTTAGAGATGCCAATGCTTGAGCAGAACCTTACGGTTATTGCAACGTTGGTTTCTGTTGGTACGTTAACAGGTCTTTTGGGTACGGTTACAGGTATGATCAAGGCCTTCGGCGGCTTGGCAAACTCTGGGGCTCCGGATCAGGCTGCGTTGGCAACTGGTATTTCTGAAGCGTTGATAAACACTGCAACTGGTATCGGAACGTCCACTTTTGCAATTATTATGTACAACATCCTGACATCAAAAATTGACAAATTAACATACGCAATTGATGAGGCGGGCTTCAGCATTATCCAAACTTACGCTAGTACGCATAAATAAGATATTTTTTTACCGGCTTTATGGAAAACCGGATGAGTTAGCATCATTAGTAAGAAAATAAGTAATTTTTAAGTTATGCCAAGAGCAAAGGTTCAAAGAAAGAGTACTTCGATAGATATGACCGCAATGTGTGATGTATCTTTCTTACTACTTACTTTCTTTATATTAACAGCAACTGCACGCCAGCCGGATCCTTTGGATATCCGAATACCGAGCTCAACCTATAAGATTAAGGTTCCTGATACAGATATTGGCATTTTGTCGATCGGTAAAGGAAAGGTGTTTTATGAGATTGTAGGTCAGGACATCAAAGTGGCTACTTTGGACAGGATGGGTAAACAATACAGTATACAGTTCACTCCTGAAGAGAGAAAGCGTTTTGCTGTATTGGGGTCTTTCGGAGTGCCAATCGAGAGTATGAAACAGTTCATCGCGATGAACGCTGAGCAGCGAGAGGAGTTTGCAAAGCAAAGTAAGGGAATACCGGCCGATTCGACGAATAACCAGCTCGCAGAATGGATTATGCAAAACCGTCACGCGGTGGCGGAACTGCACAATGAACCTCTTCGGATCAGTATAAAAGGTGACGCCGAGGAAGAATATCCCACTGTTAAGAAGATTGTCGATATTCTTCAGGATCAAAAAATTAACAAATTTAGTTTAATTACTTCGGCCGAAGGCGGAAAATAACAAATAATATGGCAGAATTAGATACCTCCAGTGGAGGTGGCAAAAAGGGCGGTAAAGTAAGGAGTAAGAAAGCCAGTACCAAAGTGGATTTAACCGCGATGGTGGATCTTGCGTTCCTTTTGATTACGTTCTTTATGTTAACCACCTCACTGTCGAAACCAATTGCGATGGATATCGCGAAGCCTGACCAAGAGGATAACGATGTAAGAAATGAGCTTCGCGCCTCTCAAACTATGACCATACTGCTTGGCGAGAAAAATAAAGTGGCTTGGTATATGGGTGAAGCAAAGGATGCGCAGCCTGTAATTGAGAGCTTTGCTGAAGTCAGAATGTCGATCCTTAAGAATAAGGAAAACGTGCTTAAAACTACCGGCCGGAAAATAGTAATTGTAGTCAAACCAACAGAAGGAGCAACATACAAGAATTTTGTTGACATCATGGACGAGTTGAATATTGCAGGAATCACGACCGCTCCAGCGATTGACGATGTAAATATCCTGGACAATGAGAAAGCTTTTATGAGGCAGGGCGGGATATTAAAATAACGATAAACAAAAATATTAAGCTATGTTTGGTTCAAAAATAGATTTATTAAAGCGGGATTGGCTTGATGTTGTATTTGCAAATAAGAACAAAAGCTACGGTGCTTACGAACTTCGTCAGCAGAGTGCTTCAAATACAACAAGATCATTGCTGTTTGCATCAACTGCATTTGTGTTGGTGTTTTTATCCCCAAAGATTATTCAACTTTTTGAAGGGCCTCCTCCCGAAGAAGAAGTTGTTAAACAGGTTGAGGTTGTTGTTCAGCCGCCTCCACCGGTAAATCCGGAAACTCCACCTCCTCCACCACCGCAACCTCCTCCCCCTAAGCAGGATCAGGTGAAGTTCCCTCCTCCAATCGTTAAGCCGGATGAGTTGGTTCGGGATGAGGAGCCGGTTGAAATTGAGGACTTGAAAAAAGCCGATCCGGGGCAAAAGACAATTGCCGGAGATCCTGATGCCGATATAGTTATCGCCACGGTAGCTGGCGACGGGCCTAAGCAGGCAGCGGTAGTTGAGGATACGAAAGTTTACGATTTCGTGAGTTTGGAATCTCAACCAAGTTTCCCTGGAGGGATGGAAAAGTTCTACGCTTATGTCCAGAAGGCTGTTCGTTATCCGACTATGGCCCAGGAGAATAATATCCAAGGTAAGGTTTATTTGTCTTTCGTAGTTGAGAAAGACGGTTCCTTGACAGATATTAAGGTAGAAAGAAAATTAGGTGGCGGCACGGATGAAGAGGCGATCCGCGTACTTAAAGCGAGCCCTAGATGGATACCAGGAGTACAGAACGGTAAAAAGGTGCGTGTTAAATTCAATATCCCGATTAGTTTTACATTGTCGCAATAGCATGTTTAATTTAAATGGGTTTAGACAGAAATCGCCTCAACAGCGATTTCTGTCTATTTTAGGGCTGGCCATGTTTTTAGTTTACCTTGCTTTGGGTGTTATTCTGATTGCATGGAGCGACATGCCAGTGACCATCGAAAGAAAATATCGAATTATTTTTGGCTGTCTGTTAATCGTCTACGCGGCTATCAGGCTGACCCGTGTTTTAAAGCAAGAGGAACCCGAATGAGATATCTAAATATTATACTGGCAGCTATTGTATTTGTTTCGTGCACCAACGCGGAAAAGTCTGGTTCTAATGAACAGACGAGAACATCCGGCACTGTTAAAATCCTTGTCGACGAGTCATTTTCTTCAATCATTTCGGATCAGATCGAAGTCTTTACAAGCGATTATAAAGACGCTCATTTTATTGTTAGGTCCGAGAATGAGCAAAAGATTATTCCGGCTTTTTTGAACGATACTGCACGGGTGCTTATTCTGTCTCGGATGTTGCGAACTGACGAAGAGGCGGTTTACAAGAAAAAGGGCGTAGTTCCGAAAGTGTCCAGATTTGCCATTGATGGCATCGCTTTAATCACCCAGTCGGGTGATGTTGATAGTAATATTACTGTTGAGGAAGTCATTAGGATATTTAAAGGGACCTCGAATTCGGGAAAAAATCTGGTATTCGATAATGCTTATTCCAGTACTCTCAGATATTTCAAAGAGCTTTCTGGCGTAAATGATATTCCAAAAGAGGGTGTATATACTTTAAAGGACAACAATGACGTTATTAAGTATATTGCAGATAACAAGAACTACATAGGGGTGGTTGGTGTGAACTGGCTTATTGGCGATAATCCAGAAATGTCTGATTTCATTGCGAAGGTGAAGATGATGGGTGTAAAGAACATGCAAGGGAAAGTCGGCGATGATGCTTTTTATAAGCCGATACAAACGAATTTGATTAGTGGGGTTTACCCTTTTCTTCGTAACGTCTATGTGATAGACGCGGAAGGAAAAAACGGGCTTGGCGCGGGATTCGCAAATTGGCTTGTGAGTCAGCGTGGTCAGCTTATTGTGTTGAGGGCTGGCTTGGGACCACATAAAATGGTTCCCCGAGAATTTAACTTGAAGAATACAAACTAAATTTTATATTTGAAGTATTAAGAGCGCGATCTGGTTGCTCTTTTTTAAATTGCGATAATGATACGCCGCTAAGCAGGCACATACGAACTAAAATTAAATAGGAACCAATGAAAATGAAAAAGAAAGCGATAACCTTAAGTGTGGGTTTATTAGTGATGGGTTCTGCCTCTTTTGCGCAAAGTTTAGATGACGCTAAAAAGGCGATAGATGCCGAACAGTACCAAAAAGCGACAACTATGTTGAAAGCATTGGTAGGATCACAGGGAAAGAAAGGTGAGAATTATTATTATCTAGGTGACGTTTACCTGCAGAGAGATTATATCGATTCTGCAAGGGCTGCGTTTACACAAGGAATTGCAGCTGATCCAAAAAATCCTCTGAACTATATTGGAATGGGACATGCTGACTTAGCATCCAACAATGGGGCATCTGCAAAAACCAATTTTGACAAGGCAATCGAAGTAGCTTCGAAGAAGGACTATACGCCTTATCTTTACATAGGCAAAGCGTATTTAGATATTGACAAACCGGACTTTGAGGCTGCGTTACCCAATTTACAAAAGGCAGATGAGTTAGATGATAAGGATAAAGATCCTGAGACTTTCGTTGCGCTAGGCGATTTCTATGCTTTGCAAAGGAAGAATTCGGAAGCATTGCAGGCTTATATGCGTGCACTGAGTATCAACCCCGCTTTGTATAGATCAACCGTTCAAATCGGCAGGATGTATAAGGAGTCCCGCGCGTTTTCTGATGCGGAGCTTGAGTTGAAAAACGTAATTCAGGCAGATCCTAACTATGGCCCGGCATATCGGGAGATCGCGGAGCTGTATATGCAATGGGCTAACCAGGAACCCCAGAATTTTCAGGCGAGGGCAGCAGAGGCTCTAACCAATTATAAGAAATATCTTGATTTAACTGATGAATCATTTGAATCTAAATTGCGTTATGCTCAGTTTCTCTTCTATGCCAGGGATTTCAAAACCTTGGCAGATGTGTCCAACGAGTTAGCCAGCGTTAACCAGAACGACCCGAAAAGTCTTATCGTACTTAGAATGAGAGGCTATTCTGCCTACGAGAACAAAGACTATGCAAACAGTCTGCAGTATATGAATGATTTCTTTGCTAAAGTGAAAGATACATCCAGGATCATTTCTGACGACTATTTGTATTTGGGTCAATCTCAGTTGCAAAATCAGCAGGACAGTCTCGGAGTAAAAAACATCGTGAAGGCTGTACAAATGGACTCGACTAAGGTAACCGCACTGGCCGATATAGCAAAGTCTTTCTATGATGCTAAAAATTATGAGAAGGCTATCTCGACTTACGATCTAGTTAATACATTAAATCCAAATGGTCAGGGATCTCTTTACAATTATTTCTATCATGCGCTTGCGTCATATTTTCATTACGCTGCAGGATACAGAGCCAATACTAACCCATCTAAGGATATACTGGTCAAGGCCGATTCGTCGCTTTCAAAATTAGCGAAACTGTCGCCTTCAACGTATGATGCGTATCTATGGAGAGGTAGGGTTAACAATCTTCTGGATAGCGATACTGATCCTCAAGGCCTGAAATTACCATATTATCAGCAATATGTTGATTCTTTGGAAGCGCATCCTGACAAGCAGACTGATGCTGCTAAGAGACAAATGGTAGAAGCCTATAACCAAATAGCTGGGTTTGCATCTTATAAAAACGATAAGGAGAAAGCGAAGCTGTTTTGGGATAAAACATTAGCAATCGATCCGCAGAATGCGACAGCGGCTGAAGGGTTAAAGTCCTTGACTGCGCCTGCTCCAAAGGCGCCGGCTAAGCGTAAATAAATATTAAAAAAAGCACAAATCGGAAAGGCAGGTTGTTATCCTGCCTTTTTTGGTTATTTTTGGCATCATTAATAAACATTATGGGAACACAAAGTACACCTGTCGACTTCCTTCCAATCATATTTCAAGTCGTTGTGGCCTTAGGCTTCGTTGTTGTAACTCTAATCGCCACGCACTTGCTTGGACCCAAGCGTAAGACCACAGACAAACTGTCGACTTTTGAAGCCGGCGTGAAGGTGGTAGGTAATGCACGCCAGCCGTTTTCTATTAAGTATTTTCTAGTGGCCATTTTATTCGTGCTATTTGATGTCGAGGTAATCTTTATGTATCCTTGGGCTGTCAACTTCAGGGCACTTGGGATGAGTGGATTAATTGAAATGTTCATCTTCATGGGTACGCTTCTGCTTGGCTTCATATACGTGTTAAAAAAGAAGGTTTTGGATTGGAATTAAATTATTTAGATCGTTTCTAAATGATTTAGGCTAATTCATTTGCTTCCAAAAAATTGTAAATTTGTGGTTCGTTCTATGTTAGAACGAACCTTTTTTGTTTTAGCATGAGTGATATTAATATCGTAGGAGCGCCTCCTGGGATCGAAGGGTCTGGTTTTTTTGCTACGTCTTTGGATAAGGTGATTGGTCTGGCCAGATCTCATTCTTTATGGCCTCTGCCATTTGCTACGTCTTGTTGCGGAATAGAATTTATGGCGACTATGGGATCTCATTATGATTTTGGTCGTTTCGGGTCAGAACGGTTGAGTTTTTCGCCACGTCAGGCTGACTTGCTTATGGTCATGGGCACAATAGCAAAGAAAATGGCTCCGGTATTAAAGCAGGTCTATCTGCAAATGGCAGAGCCGCGCTGGGTAATGGCTGTTGGTGCTTGTGCCTCTAGTGGTGGTATATTCGATACCTACTCCGTCCTACAAGGCATAGACGAGATCATTCCGGTTGATGTTTATGTCCCTGGATGCCCCCCGAGGCCTGAGGCAATTCTAGATGGCTTTGGGAAAATACAGGATTTGGTTAAAAATGAATCGCTTAGACGGAGGAATTCGGGTCAGTATAAGGAAATGTTGGCATCATACGGTATAGAATAATGACAGAGATTACGAATCACGCAATCGTAGAGTTCCTAGCTGGCAGATTTAAAGACGAAGTTTCCGGATTTTCTGAGCCTTATGGACTTTTGACATTTGAAACATCCTCAAAAAATATCATTAGTGTGCTTAGCTTTTTGAAGCAGAATTCTTTAGTAGATTTCTCGTTCCTTACAGACATAACGGCGGTGCATTATCCGGAAAAATCCAAAGCACTTGTCGTTGTGTATCATTTATGCAGCATGAAGAAGCGTATGCGAGTTAGGGTTAAAGTTGCTCTTGATGCAGCATGCCCGGAGATTCCGTCTGCTACTGTATTATGGAATGGAGCAAATTGGATGGAGCGTGAGACTTACGATTTGTTCGGCGTCGTATTCACTGGTCATCCTGATTTGAGAAGAATTTTAAATATGGACGATCTTGGTGTCCACCCGATGTTGAAACAATACCCTTTGGAGGATCCTAACAGAGTTGATAAAAAGGACGAATATTTCGGAAGATAGGTTATGAATAATCAACCAGTATATACAGACAACGACCCGCAAAATGAGCTGGTAACACTGAATCTCGGCCCAACGCATCCGGCTACACATGGTGTATTTCAGAATGTTATTCAACTCGATGGCGAGCGTATCGTCAGCGGGGTATCGACAATTGGCTATATACATCGCGCATTTGAAAAGATAGCAGAGCACCGGCCGTTTTATCAAATCACACCCCTTACAGATAGGTTAAATTATTGTTCGTCGCCGATCAATAACATGGGTTGGCACATGACCGTGGAAAAGTTACTCAACATCAAAACCCCAAAGCGAGTTGATTATCTCCGGATTATAATTATGGAGTTAGCCCGGATTTCCGATCATATCATTTGTAATACAATCATAGCACAAGATACCGGCGCTACAACCACTTTCCTATATTTGTTTCAATTCAGAGAGCATATCTATGAGATATATGAAGAAATTTGCGGTGCGCGTCTAACGACCAATATTGGCCGTATCGGCGGGTTTGAACGTGATTTCAACGAGATAGCCTTTGCAAAGATCAATAAGTTTCTCAAAGAATTTCCTGAAGCGCTTCGTGAATTTGAGGGCCTTTTAAATCGGAATCGAATTTTTATTGATCGTACAGCAAAAGTTGCCGCTGTCACACAGGAGCAAGCGCTCGATTACAGTTGGACCGGACCATTGTTGCGTGCAACCGGTGTTGATTATGATCTGCGTGTGAGTGAGCCTTACTCGTCCTACGACGAGTTCGATTTTGAAGTGCCTGTAGGTACCTCGGGAGACATTTATGACCGTTATCTGGTACGTAATGAGGAAATGTGGCAGAGTGTTAAACTTATTCAACAAGCTATGGAAAAAATTAAGCGTGAGCCCGCCGGAATTTTTCATGCTGACGTTCCAGACTTTTATCTTCCAGCAAAGGAAGAAGTTTATAATAATATGGAGGCCTTGATTTATCATTTCAAGATAGTTATGGGTGAAATTGACGCCCCTAAAGCCGAAGTTTATCACGCTGTAGAAGGTGGAAATGGTGAGGTAGGCTTTTATCTAATCAACGACGGGGGGAGAACACCCTATCGCTTGCATTTCAGACGACCTAGTTTTATAAATTATCAAATGTTTGCACCTATGAGCAAAGGAATGCTTTTGTCTGACGCGATAATCAACATGAGTAGTATGAATATTATTGCTGGAGAATTAGATGCTTAGAATAGACGAACAACACCCTGTAGAGTTTTCATCTGCTTTGCTCTCAAAGTTTGATGAAATTTTAAGTCGTTACCCTGAAGGCAGGCAAAAGTCAGCCTTATTGCCTATGCTTCATGAAGTACAGGCAGAACTTGGTTGGTTAAGCGTAAGCGCAATGGATAAAGTGGCAAGCCGATTATCGATCCAGCCAATTGAGGTCTATGAAGTGGCATCTTTTTATACGATGTATTTCCTTAAACCCCAGGGCAAATATATGTTAGAAGTTTGCCGAACAGGCCCATGTTGTCTTGTTGGTGCGGAGAAAATTATGAATCATCTTGAGCAGGAGCTCGGTGTTAAAGAAGGTGAGGTTACCTCTGATGGGATGTTCAGCTGGCGCGGAGTGGAATGCCTTGCTGCCTGTGGCTATGGGCCGGTATTGCAAATCGGTCCTGAATATACATTTTATGAAAACCTTGATGAACAAAAGGTAAACGAATTGTTAGAAGACTTACGCAAAAGATAATGGCCCGGAAACTACTTTTAGAACATATAAACGTGCCCGGTATAAACACTTTTGATGTTTATCGTCAAAAGGGTGGTTATCGTGCGGTGGAGAAGGCTTTAAAAACGCTCACACCAGATGAGGTTGTAGAAGAGGTGAAAAAATCGGGGCTGCGAGGCCGTGGTGGTGCCGGGTTTCCTACTGGAATGAAATGGAGTTTTTTAGCCAAGCCAGAAGGTGTCCCACGTTACTTGGTTTGCAACGCAGACGAATCAGAACCGGGGACGTTTAAAGACAGGTATCTTATGACTCATATTCCTCATGCCTTAATTGAGGGAATGATCGTATCAAGTTTCGCCCTGGGTGCAAACACTTCATATATTTATGTTCGTGGTGAAATGATGCCCCAGATTAGAATATTGGAAAGAGCAATTGCAGAAGCAAAAGACGCGGGCTTTTTAGGCCAGAATATTCTGGGTTCAGGATTTAACCTGGAGTTATATGTTCAGCCAGGAGGTGGAGCGTACATATGCGGAGAGGAGACAGCCCTGCTTGAGTCATTGGAAGGCAAACGTGGAAATCCTCGGATTAAGCCGCCCTTTCCCGCTATTGCCGGGCTTTACGGATGTCCCACAGTGGTTAACAACGTTGAATCTATCGCTGCTACTGTTCCGATCATTAATGACGGTGGAGAGGAGTATGCCAAGATTGGGATTGGACGGAGCACCGGCACCAAACTTATTTCGGCATCAGGGAATCTCGTACGCCCGGGGGTTTATGAGATCGAGCTTGGTTTACCGGTCGAGGAATTTATTTATTCCGACGAATACTGCGGTGGTATTGCTAACGGGAAAAGATTGAAGGCTACAGTGGCTGGTGGGTCTTCAGTACCTATTCTTCCTGCCAATCTAACTTTGAAGCTTGCGAATGGTGAGCCAAGGCTTATGAGCTATGAGTCGCTTGCTGAGGGTGGATTCGCCACAGGAACTATGTTGGGTTCCGGAGGTTTTATTGCGTTCGACGAAGATCAATGTATTGTACGAAATACATGGAATTTTTCAAGGTTCTATCATCACGAAAGTTGCGGGCAGTGTTCTCCATGCCGGGAGGGCACCGGTTGGATGGAAAAAGTATTGCACAGGCTTGAATATGGGCATGGAAAGATGAGTGACATAGACTTATTAGTAGATGTTTCAAAAAAGATAGAAGGTAATACGATATGCCCGCTTGGAGACGCAGCAGCTTGGCCTGTTGCTAGTGCGATCAGGCATTTCCGAGATGAATTCGAATGGCACGTAAAGGAACCAATTAAGTGCTTGGAAGGCAACTATGGTTTAGCAAATTATGCCGAGCCTATTGCTAAAGTAGAACTTAGTACAGGAGGGTAACGACATGAGTGATAAAGTTAAGGTAACCATAGACGGGATATCAGTAGAAGTAGCACCCGGAACAACAATTTTAAACGCTGCTCGTCAAATTGGGGGAGACATTGTCCCCCCAGCTATGTGCTACTATTCAAAACTGGAAGGGAGTGGCGGTAAATGTCGTACCTGCATCGTGAAAGTGAGCAAAGGATCAGAAAAAGATCCCAGACCAATGCCAAAGCTTGTGGCTTCGTGCCGTACTACAGTGATGGACGGCATGGAAGTACAGAATATCACCTCTCCAGAAGTACTTGAGGCACGTAGCGGAGTGGTCGAAATCCTCCTGATCAATCACCCGCTTGACTGCCCGATATGCGATCAAGCCGGCGAGTGCGATCTGCAAAATCTTGGTTATGAACACGGATTGCAAAAAACCCGTTATGAGTTTGAGCGGCGAACCTTTGAGCGGATAGACATAGGCGATAAGATACAACTGCATATGAACAGATGTATTCTTTGTTACCGATGCGTATTTACTGCTGATCAGATCACCAATAAGCGTGTTCATGGTATTTTAAACAGGGGCGACCATTCTGAAATCTCCACTTATATTCAAACCGCTGTAGATAATGATTTTTCGGGTAATGTTATCGATGTATGTCCGGTAGGAGCACTCACAGACAAAACCTTCAGATTTCGAAATCGTGTGTGGTTTACAAAGCCAGTGGATGCGCATCGTGACTGCCCCTCCTGTACTGGAAAAGTTACGCTGTGGTACAAAGGTAGCGACGTCTTGCGTGTCACTGCCCGTAAAGACATTTATGGTGAAGTCGAAGAGTTTATATGCAACACCTGTCGCTTTGATAAGAAGAGCACTTCCGATTGGGTTATTGAGCATCCCACCCATATCAGTGATGCTTCGGTAATTGCATCCAATCATTACGAGACCTTGAAGCCGCTGCCTGTCATCCAGGAAAATCCTAAACTTCAGCAGTCGAATAAAGCAGAACTAGAAAAAACCACCAAATTCTGATGGAACTATCCTTTGTCATTGAGAAATTTATCCTCATAACAATCATATTTGCCATAAGCTTACTTATCGCAATGTATTCAACCTATGCCGAGAGAAAAGTAGCAGCGTTTTTGCAGGACAGGTTAGGTCCAGATAGAGCCGGGCCATTTGGTATACTTCAACCATTAGCAGATGGAGTGAAGATGTTTATGAAAGAAGAAATTATTCCTTCCAACGCAAACAAATGGTTGTTTATGGTGGGCCCCGGCCTGGCTATGCTTACAGCATGTATAGGAACGGCTGTAATACCTTGGGGCAGTACAGTTGTCATTGGGGATCGAATCGTACCGTTGCAGGTGACAGATATTAATGTTGGGATTTTGTACATTTTCGGAGTCGTTTCACTGGGAGTATACGGAGTAATGATAGGCGGATGGGCTTCTAATAATAAGTATTCGTTACTTAGCGCCATAAGAGCCGCATCTCAGAATATTAGCTACGAGATTGCAATGGGTCTGTCCATTATCGCATTGTTGCTCGTTACGAATACCATGAGTCTTAAAGAAATTGTTGAGCAGCAACATGGCTGGCGCTGGAATGTCCTTTATCAACCGATGGGCTTTCTGATTTTTATGGTTTGTGCTTTTGCTGAAACCAATCGCGCACCATTTGATCTCCCGGAATGCGAGACGGAACTAATCGGCGGATATCATACAGAATATTCCTCTATGAAACTTGGATTCTACCTGTTTGCTGAATACATCAATATGTTTGTTTCGTCTGCAGTAATGGCCGCGCTTTATTTTGGAGGTTACAACTATCCTGGGATGGATTGGGTCTTAGCACAAACAGGTCCGGTTATAGGTCCCTTGATCGGGACGCTGGTCTTCTTTGCAAAAATATTTGCCTTTATATTCTTCTTTATGTGGGTAAGATGGACGATCCCGCGTTTCCGGTACGACCAGTTAATGCATTTGGGTTGGAAGGCACTAATACCACTGGCTATCGCAAACATTGTCATTACCGGTATAGTCATAGCAATAATTGAAAAGTTTTAATCACCGCAACGTCGGATAACTATAGGAGGTTTAATGGAGCCATTAACCAATAAAAAGAAAGTTCTCGCACAAAAGCCGCTTACGTTAGCAGAGCGGATGTATCTCCCTGCTATCGCTAAAGGTCTTTCAGTAACATTTAGTCATCTTTTTAAAAAGGAGGCAACCATTCGGTATCCGGAACAAGAACGTGAATTTTCCGTCAATTTCAGGGGTATGCATTCTCTTAAGCGAGATGAAGAAGGAAGAGAGCGCTGCACCGCCTGCGGCCTTTGTGCGCTTTCTTGTCCGGCAGAAGCCATCACAATGGTAGCTGCGGAGCGCAAGCCTGAAGAGAAGAATCTTTACCGGGAAGAGAAATATGCAGCCGTTTATGAGATCAATATGCTTCGCTGTATCTTTTGTGGCCTGTGTGAAGAAGCCTGTCCAAAAGAGGCAATTTATCTGGATGGTCCTATTGTGCCAGCGGATTATTTGCGAAAGGATTTCATCTATGGAAAAGATAAGTTGGTGGAACAACCCTTAAATAAGAAATAAATGGGCGCATCTGTATTTTATTTCGTAGCTACTCTTAGTGTTGTGTTTTCGCTGATGGTTATATCTTCCAGAAATCCGGTGCATAGTGTTCTCTATCTCATACTCACCTTCTTTACCCTTACGGTGCATTACATTTTGTTGAACGCACAATTTCTTGCAGTGGTCAACTTCATTGTATATATGGGTGCCATTATGGTGCTATTTCTCTTCGTGTTGATGTTGCTCAACCTGAACAAAGACAATGAGCCACTAAAATCCACACTGGTTAAAGTGACTGGCACTATTGCTGGCTGCTGCCTGGTAGTTACTCTTATAGGTTCCATGAAAGCCACTACCGTATCAAATCCAGTTTTATTAAAAGATCCGGGATTGGGCTTATTAAAAAACCTTGGCCAACAACTATTCGGGCCGTTTATGTTACCTTTTGAATTATCATCTATCTTATTGCTTTCAGCAATGGTAGGTTCAGTATTGTTAACAAAGAAAGAAAAAGTATAGTGGATCAAATTACAAATCAACTGCAGGCCGTGCCGCTAAACCACTATCTCTGGTTAAGCGCTATTATTTTCACAATAGGCGTGATCGGCGTGCTCACGCGCCGCAATGCTATTGTTATATTTATGTCTGTCGAGCTTATGCTTAATGCAGTTAATCTTTTGCTTACCGCCTTTTCAGTGCACCACAATGATGCATCCGGCCAAGTGTTTGTGTTTTTTATAATGGCGCTCGCTGCAGCAGAGGTAGCCGTAGGGCTAAGTATAATAGTGATGGTCTACCGCAACACACAATCCATAGATATTAATGTACTGAATCGCCTTAAATGGTAATAAATAGATGGAAGAAAAAATGATACTAGATTTAGTTTGGCTGGTTCCATTAATCCCGCTGATCGGCTCGTTGATCAACGGAGTTGGAAGAAATACCTTTTCAAAGAGTCTGATAGGCTTCATAGGAAGCGGCGCGATATTTCTTTCTTTTGCCCTTAGTATTGCCATCTTCACAGAACTCAGTTCGTCTGTTGGAAAGAGCCATGAAGTCTTCCTGTTTGATTGGATCTCGTCTGGTTATCTGCAGATCCCCCTGTCATTCTTAGTAGATCCGCTCAGTGCAATCATGTTGTTGATCGTCACTGGTGTCGGATTTCTGATACATGTATATTCCGCCGGCTACATGCATGACGATCCGGGGTTTGGCAAATTTTTCAGTTATCTCAATCTTTTCATCTTTTTCATGTTAATCCTGGTTTTGGGATCTAACTATGTCGTTATGTTTATCGGCTGGGAAGGTGTAGGCCTTTGTTCCTACCTTTTGATCGGGTTTTGGTATACAAACGGCAATTATGCATCTGCAGCGAAAAAGGCATTTGTGATGAACCGAATTGGCGATTTGGGTTTCCTTCTTGCAGTATTCTTCATATTCACCACCTTTGGCAGTGTAGAGTTCTCCAAGGTATTTCCCCAGGTTCAAAACCTCTTGGCACAAGATTCGACCCTTACGCTAATTGCGCTGTTGCTGTTTATCGGAGCTTGCGGTAAATCCGCACAGTTGCCGTTGTTTACCTGGCTCCCCGATGCTATGGCCGGACCCACCCCCGTCTCGGCATTGATACACGCGGCCACAATGGTAACTGCAGGTATATACATGATCGCGAGATCCAGCGTTATCTTCGATCTTGCACCAATGGTACAGAATATTATAGCCATCGTCGGATTGGTGACCGCAATTATGGCAGCGATCATCGCGCTCACTCAAAATGACATCAAGAAAGTGCTCGCATACTCAACTGTGTCACAGCTCGGCTATATGTTCCTTGGACTGGGAGTTGGAGCTTACACAGGAGCATTCTTTCATGTGATTACCCATGCTTTTTTTAAAGCGCTTCTATTTTTGTGTGCAGGGTCAGTTATTCATGCCCTGCATCATGAGCAAGACATGAGGCATATGGGTGGATTGCGGAAGAACCTACCTGTAACCTTTATTACAATGTTGGTCGGCACCATAGCCATTGCAGGACTGCCTCCATTCTCAGGCTTTTTCTCCAAAGACGAAATCCTTGCCCACGTCTACGCGCATAACAAAGTATTGTGGATGGTGGCTCTTTTTGGAGCATTCTTAACGGCATTCTATATGTTCCGAATGTTATTTCTAACATTTTACGGCAAATATCGGGGAACCCATTATGGCGAGGAAAAGATCCACGAGTCTCCCACATCGATGACTATCCCCCTTATTATTTTAGCAATATTGTCGGCGGTCGGAGGTGTATTGGGCGTACCTGAAGCACTTGGTGGAAGTCATTGGCTATCCCACTGGCTAAGCCCGGTAATTAAACATTCAGGCGAAACGCCAGATCACGCAACCGAGTATATATTGATGGCTGTTTCCGTCTTGGGGGTAATTATTTCCATAATAATTGCATATGCCAGATATATTAAGAAAGCCCAGGTGCCGGTTTCCGACGAGACCGAACGTCCGATGCTGGCTAAGGTCTCCTATAATAAATTCTATCTTGACGAACTTTACGACACCCTATTCAGGAAGCCACTTGATGCGGCTTCTGGATTATTCTATAAGGTTGTCGACAAGAAGATCGTGGACGGGCTCGTTAACGGACTTGGTGCCGGAACCGCTGAGACAAGCAAAGGCCTGCGCCTTTTACAATCCGGGAACGTTGGATTTTATATCTTCATGATGGTTGCCGGTATTATATCACTGCTATTATATACATATTTATCTTTATAAAAGGTCGTTCAAAAACTGCTAATGGAACTAATACTCCTTCTGATATCCTTTCCTTTGCTCAGTGCACTGATTACCGTTTTTTCGGGCAACAGTTCGAAGTTTGTGGCTTTGGTTTCATCACTAGTCTCTTTACTTATTACTGCCGCCCTTGTTACCAAATTCACACCCGACTCCAGCGTGCAGTTTGAAGTAAGTTATCCCTGGATACAACAGCTGGGTATAGATTTTCATGCTGGAATAGATGGGATCAGCATTATTCTTGTGCTTCTGACGAATGCACTCATTCCATTGATTGTTTTGTCTAGTTTTCCTCACCAATATAAGCATCCGGGAACATTTTACGCACTCATCCTCTTCATGCAAAGTGGACTGTTACTTGTGTTTACAGCTATGGACGCCTTTTTGTTTTACATCGGTTGGGAGGCTGCACTCATACCAATTTATTTTATTTGTGCAGTATGGGGAGGCAAAGACCGGATCAGGGTAAACATGAAATTTTTTGTGTATACTATAGGCGGATCACTTTTTATGCTCTTAGGTATCATCTACCTTTTTTTACAGAATCCAGAATCAAATTTCAATCTACAGGCTTTTTATAGTCTGAATTTGGACGTTGTCCAACAGGGTTGGGTATTCTGGGCTTTCTTCATTGCCTTTGCTATAAAAATGCCTGTGTTCCCATTTCACACCTGGCAGCCGGATACTTACACCGAGGCACCTACCTCGGGTACGATGCTGTTGTCGGGTATAATGCTTAAAATGGGAATATATGGGCTCATTCGGTGGCTGTTGCCTGTCGTTCCATTGGGAATACAGGAGTGGGGCCATCTCGCTATCATTCTTTCTGTGATTGGCATTGTGTATGCTTCTATAATAGCTTTTACACAAAAGGATAGCAAGCGGCTCGTTGCATACTCTTCCATAGCCCACGTTGGTCTTATTTCTGCCGGCGTATTTGTAATCAATACACAAGGCCTGCAAGGAGCAATGATTCAGATGTTGAGTCATGGTGTTAATGTCATCGGTTTGTTTTTGGTGCTTGATATTATAAACCGGAGAGTTAATACAACTAGGATAGCTGAATTAGGGGGTATTGCTGCCAAGGCACCGCATTTGGCAATTGCTACATTGATCATCATAATGGGCACAGTGGCGCTACCGGGAACCAGCGGCTTTATTGGAGAGTTTCTTTTGCTTATAGGCGTTTATCAGTATAGTGCATGGATCGCTGTAGTCGCAGGTCTTACCATTATTTTCGGAGCAGTGTATATGTTGCGGATGTACCAGGGGATTATGCTTGGCCCGGAAAGCAACACAACTTCATCTTTCACGGACGTGCAAGGTTCCGAACGTATTGTACTGGTAATCGTATGCCTGCTCACCATTGTGCTAGGCGTTTACCCTAAACCCGTTCTCGGGCTCTCCGAAGCCGCCGTACAGCAACTAATAGAACAAGTATCCCAAAAATTAACATCGGTAAAATAAACAAATGAACATCATAATCACCATTGCTGTCACTGCCCTAGTAGTACTTTACGCCGGCTTGTTTAAAGCCCGTAAAGCGTTGCTTCCTATTAGCCTTGCTGGTCTCGCAATCTCGCTAGTATTTGTATGCACATCCTGGAATACCAGCCGTGTGTACTTCGGAATGATGCAAATGGACAATTTCGCACTTGCGTTTACCGCTATAACAGTACTTTCCACGATTTTAATCCTGCTCTTAACTGAGAATTATTTTTCGTCACAAAGTGACAATATTGCAGAATATCTGACGCTGATTTTGTTTGCGTTAGCGGGTATTGTCATCATGGTCTCCTATACCAATATGTCCATGCTATTTATAGGTTTGGAGATTATGTCGGTAAGCCTCTACATTCTTGCTGGAATCCGTAAAAGTAATTTCGCTTCGAATGAGGCCTCTTTAAAGTATTTCCTGATGGGCGCTTTTTCCACAGGCTTCCTCTTGTTCGGAATTACCCTTATCTATGGAGCGACCGGTTCCTTTAATCTGGTAGATATCAAGAATTATCTCGTCGGTAACCACGCAGAAGTGTCGTCTCTTTTCTATCCAGGTCTAATTCTCCTGCTTATTGGGCTTGCATTCAAAATAGGTGCTGCTCCGTTCCATTTTTGGACGCCAGATGTATATGAGGGTGCACCTACGTTAATTACAACATTTATGTCTACTGCAGTGAAGACCGCCGGCTTCGCTGCCCTGCTGCGTTTATTTGCCGACACGCTCGCGCCGCTACACGATTTCTGGCTCTCTCCGGTGTTAGCTCTAGTATTCCTTACGTTGCTGGTAGGCAATGTCACAGCACTATTTCAGCGTAACTTTAAGCGTATGCTTGCATATTCCAGCATATCTCATGCGGGTTATCTGCTCTTTTCACTCGTTACGCTTACATCTTCGTCAGCCAGCAACGTTCTGGTCTATGCACTTGCATATAGTTTTGCCAGTATTACTGCTTTTGCTGTTTTAATCCTTGTAAAGCAGAAGACGGGAAACGACCACTTCGACAGCTTCAATGGTTTAGCTAAATTGAACCCATTTATGGCCTTCGCGCTTACCGTCTCCATGTTGTCACTCGCTGGAATTCCATTGACCGCAGGCTTTATCGGCAAATATCTGATGTTTCTGAATGTGATGAACGAATATCACATCTATTTGGTTGCTTTTGCTATCTTAAATGCGCTGGTCGGCTTCTACTACTATTTCAAAGTGATTGTTGCCATGTACTTCAAAGAAGGAAATGGGATTGCCTTAGACAGCCCCTTTCAGTACCGCCTCGTTGTCTTTCTTTCGCTTGTTGTTACCATCGCAGTGGGCATTTATCCAGGGCTAATTTTAGATCTGATATAAACACATGTCTAGATAATTATTTGTAGTTTTACGAATAAT
Source organism: Pedobacter deserti (assembly GCF_024436415.1). GTDB lineage: Bacteria > Bacteroidota > Bacteroidia > Sphingobacteriales > Sphingobacteriaceae > Pedobacter > Pedobacter faecalis. Next base: position 812,841 of record NZ_JAFMZQ010000001.1, read on the forward strand.
TGAACTATGCAAGATCTCTGGACCGCCTTACACCAGTTTGTAGACCCCGAAAAATTACTTAGAGAAGGTGGTTTTTATGTAGTAACCTTCGTGATCTTCGCAGAGACCGGTCTTTTTTTCGGCTTCTTTCTCCCCGGAGATTACCTGCTTTTCCTGGCGGGAATGTTTGTGGCCACCGAGAAACTGGACGTGAACATTTATTTATTGATCTTTACACTCTGTATTGCAGCAATACTTGGGAACTTTACCGGCTATTGGTTTGGCCGGAAAACCGGACCGGTATTGTATCAAAGAAAGGATTCTTTCTTTTTTAAAAAGCGCTACCTCAAAGCAGCAGAAGAATATTATCATAAGCAGGGGGCCTTCGCGCTGATTATGGGACGCTTCGTGCCTATAGTCAGGACCTTTGCACCGATTTTTGCTGGTGTGGTAAAGTTAGACTTCAGGAGATTTGCATTATATAACATTACAGGTGCTATAATATGGATAGCATCATTAACTTTGCTGGGCTATTTCCTTGGACGACGGTTTGAAAAGGAAATCAATGATTATTTATTATACATCATAATTGGATTCATTTTAATAACAACAATCCCGCTCATTATTACCTTTGTAAGAAAACGAGTAGTAAAGGTTGCTGAGGACGAACAAACAAATTTTGAACAATAAACACGAATGAGTAAATACGACAATCACCCGTGGCACAGCGTATCCCCTGGAGACAACCTGCCAACTACAGTAAACGCAATCATCGAAATCCCGAAAGGATCGAAAGCTAAGTACGAAATTGATAAAGATTCCAACCTGATCAAACTCGACCGGGTTCTTTTTTCTTCGGTGATGTATCCGGCCAATTACGGGTTTATTCCTCAAACCTATTGTGATGACAACGACCCTCTGGATATTCTGGTGCTTTGCTCAGTGGATGTATATCCGCTTTCTATAATCGAAGCTAAGGTTATTGGCGTCATGCACATGGTAGACAATGGCGAGCAGGACGATAAAATCATTGCAGTGGCAAAGAACGATATGTCTGTAAACTATATTAATGACTTGGCCGATCTGCCACCGCATACTATGAAGGAAATCGTCAAATTTTTTCAGGATTACAAAGCGCTTGAGGAAAAGAAGGTTACAATAGAACATTTGCTTGGAGTTCGTTATGCACATAAAGTCATACAGGAAAGTATAGACCTTTACAACCAAAAGTTTAGAAATAATCAGTCTTAATGGAAGGTTTTAAGATATTCTTAACATTCTTTTTAGTAGCACTGAACGGTTTTTTCGTAGCAGCTGAGTTTGCTATTGTCAAGGTCAGGGCATCCCAGATCGAGATTAAAGCCAAATCCGGGAGCCGTGTAGCGAACATTGCAAAACACATCACACAACACCTCGATGGATATCTAGCTGCTACTCAGCTGGGTATTACGTTGGCTTCTTTGGGTCTGGGTTGGGTTGGTGAATCTGTCATGCACACTATTGTCCATGATCTGCTGATCAATTTTAACCTGTCTGAAGTTTATATCTCTTCCATATCAACGATTATTGCTTTCCTTTTCATAACGGTGATGCACATCGTGTTTGGCGAGCTCGCACCTAAGTCGGTCGCTATCCAACGTCCCGTCGCTACTACTTTATTCGTATCTTTGCCTCTTCAGGCCTTCTATTGGGTTTTCCGACCCTTTATTTTTGTGCTCAACGGCTTAGCCAATGTTATCCTGAAGCTGTTTGGAATATCCAGTGTAGGAGGTCATGAATCGGTGCACAGCACCGAAGAACTATATTACCTGCTTGATCAGGGTAAAGAGAGCGGTGCGCTTGACACCAATGAGCACGAGCTTATCAAGAACGTGTTTGATTTTAACGAGCGTGTTGTTAAGAACATCATGGTTCCCAGAACCAAAATTTCCGGAGTGGAGCTTTCCGCTCCGCGGCAGGAGGTCATTGCCATGGTTATTAATGAAGGTTATTCCCGTATGCCGGTTTATGACGAGCAAATTGACAAGATCGTCGGTATCGTTCATGCCAAGGATATCTTACCATTATTGGCCGATAACAAAGACTGGGCATTGAAGGACATTATACGGAAGCCCTACTTTGTACCTGAGACCAAGAAAATTAACGACCTGCTCAGTGAGCTTCAGCAGAAGCGCATACAAATTGCCATTGTAATAGACGAGTTCGGTGGTACCGCGGGTATGGTAACTCTCGAAGACATTGTGGAGGAGATTGTTGGTGAAATTCAGGATGAGTATGATGAAGAAAAGCCCATCGTCGAAAGGGTATCAGACAACGAGTTCATCGTGAATGCCTATGCAACTGTTTATGATGTCAACGAGCATTTGCCGCACGATCTGCCGGAAGATGGTGACTTCGATACTGTGGGCGGACTGGTTTCCCATTCTTTCGGTAAGATCCCCGAAGTTGGCGACAGTGAAGAATGCTACGGTTATCTCTTCACAATTTTGAAGAAGACAGAGCAAAATATTGAAACCATCAAACTTGAACTCGTCATCAACAAGAGCGACATGGTAGATAACCACTAAATCCGTGCTATGCATGTTTTTTATACACCAGACATCAATTCAGATCAATATGTCTTGAATGAGGAAGAAAGCAGGCATTGTATCAAAGTACTCAGGTTAGTTCGCGGTTCCGTTGTGCACCTTGTAGATGGGAGAGGCGGGCTGTATACCGCGGAGATTAGTTCTTTAAGTCAGCGGAATGTGCACCTTCATATTCTTGAATCCAAGCAAAATCATCAACAGCGGAATCATCACCTGCATATAGCTGTTGCGCCTACAAAAAACATCGATCGTCTCGAATGGTTTCTGGAGAAGGCTACTGAAATCGGTATCGACGAAATCACTCCAGTTATATGCAGCCGCTCGGAGCGGAAAGTGGTTAAGCATGATCGGCTTTTAAAGGTCATCACTTCTGCAGTTAAGCAGTCGCTCCAAGCCTATCATCCGATTTTGAATGCTCAGGCCAGTCTTACGGATTTTCTGCGGTCTGATATCAGCTCTGCTGTTGACGGTAACCTCAAACAACGCAAGCTAATCGCACACTGTGAACAAGACAGTGAGAAGGCCTACATCAGTCAACTTTGTCGCCCGTATGAGCGATATACTATACTGATCGGTCCGGAAGGTGATTTTGCGTCCTCAGAAATTGAACTTGCCCGGAATAAAGGTTACGCACCTGTTTCACTTGGGTCGTCACGGTTGCGTACAGAGACCGCTGCACTCGCCGCATGTTTTGAAATTAATTACTTAAACAGATGAACAAAAGGCCAGGATATATATTTGCTCTGGCCTGCCTGGCTGCAGTTCTTCTTATAGGTTTTCGGGTACCAACCTACAAGATCGGCAGGCTTAAGTATAGCGGGGGGGCGACTGGTATGCAAATCGTACCGCTTTATCCAACCTAATTGACTTTTGTAACAAGAACCTGCTCACGAACTTTGCTTCTCAGGAGGTCGTTATAGAAGCGGGCAGTCCGGAGCTTGTCAACTATCCGTTCATATATCTTACAGGCCACGGAAATGTTGTTTTCAGTGAAAGCGAAGCCAGCAACCTTCGGAGATACCTTACTGCTGGTGGATTTCTGCATATTGACGATAATTATGGACTTGACCGGTTTATCCGAAAGGAAATGAAGAAAGTATTTCCTGAACTCAGTTTTACAGAGTTACCAGTCAGCCACGCTATTTACAATCAAAAATTTAAATTTCCAAAGGGACTTCCCAAAATCCATGAACACGACAATAAGCGCCCACAAGGATTAGCCCTAATCCTCAAAGGCCGGGTGATCTGCTTTTACAGCTATGAGAGTGATTTAGGCAACGGATGGGAAGACTATGGCACATATCCAGGCGACACACAGGAAAGTCGTTTGCAGGCGCTTAAAATGGGTGCCAATCTGATTCAATACGCATTAACACAATAGGTATGAAAGCAAAAGTCAACGATAAGGAGATATTTGAAATCACAGTCGGTAAAGACACCATTCAGATAGACAATCAAGAAGTCCTTTTCGATATTGAAGAGCTTGGAGAACGAAACCTGCACGTTCTTCACCATAACAAATCGTACGAGGTAGAATTGGTTGCGCATAACAGTGAAGAAAAGACCGCTCAGGTCAAAGTCAACGGCAATATCTATCAAGTAAGTCTTACCGACCAGTTCGACGATCTTTTAAAGAAGATGGGTATAGATGCAGCTTCCGCCAGAAAAGTAAAGGAGCTGAAAGCTCCCATGCCTGGCCTTGTACTAAGCCTGCCGGTCACTGAAGGGCAGGAGGTAATCAAAGGGCAAGGTTTGGTCGTATTAGAAGCAATGAAAATGGAAAACAGCATTAAGGCACCCGCGGATGCTACAATTAAAAAGATTCTCGTAAATCAAGGCGATAAAGTAGAAAAGAACCAGGTGCTGATTCAATTTCATTAAATCCTTATCTTGACCGAAAAGGCTTCGCCTGGCGCTGCTTGAATTGCGGTTTACCAGTTGATCTAATCTCCGGTGCACCAAGCATAGTCATAGCACATCTAAAGCCTATATCAGCAGTACTTTGATCCTGTTGCAAGAATCTCCGGGCAGCCGGATTTAGCCACATAGCCTGATCGTCCCATGAACCGCCCTTGTATACACGCGATTTATCGTTAATCAAGGTCGTTTCGCCATAAAGATCTGTAGCCGGGTCACGGTAACCTCTCTGATCCGCATATGCAGTTACCCTTGCAGAGTCTGGTACACCAGCCGCAGCTGCAGCCTGTTTTTCCGCCCAGGTTTGTTTTCTGGGCGAAGCAGCGGCAACCATCACAGGCCTGTTATACTTGTCTAGTTCAACCCTTCCAGTAGCAGGATCAGCAACCTTTTTATCGGTATAAAAGTTTCCACGGTACGGGTTAAACGCATCGGCCGCTTCAAAGGTCTTCGCCCGGTATACATCGGCTACCCACTCATTCACGTTGCCTGCCATATTGTACAAACCAAAATCGTTTGGCAAATACGAGCGCACTGCAACCGTCAGCCCCCCTTTATCGTTCAAAGAGCCCCCTACGCCCATATAATCCCCCTTGCTACGCTTAAAGTTCGCCAAGATCATACCGCGGGTACTTTTCTTGGCAGAGCTTACGCCAAGTCCGCTCCAAGGATAAATCTTATTCTCGTAAATATTTTCATATTGGGTATTGCCAATGAGCCCTAATGCTGCGTACTCCCATTCTGCCTCAGTAGGTAAGCGATACGGCTGTTTCAGGATACCATCTTCTAACCTGACATTTCTGGTGCCTGAGTTTGCCCCGGCGTTTTGGCCTGCTGCTGCGTTTGCCGGATTCAGGTCCTTAATTGCGTTTTTTCCCCTGTCATCATGCTGCCCGGTAAGATAAGCACCAGTACTAAACGGCGCGGTAGATCTATTCGTGGTAGTGGCATTAGCCGCCGTGCCATTTGATCCGTTCAAGTCCCGGAAACTGGTCATATAACCACGCTCGCGAAGCAGAAGTTCATTAACCCGATCTGTCCGCCACGCACAATAACGCTCTGCCTGTTCCCAGCTCACACCAACTACCGGATAATCCTGATAGGCAGGATGCCTCAGATAGTTGTCCACATACGGCTCGTTATAAGAAAGAGGCCTGCGCCACACCAATGTGTCGGGCAATTCATTGTAATAATATTCGTAATCAGTTGGAAAGTTTGTTCTGATCCAGTTCAGATATTCCAGCCAGTTTGTATTTGAAACCTCCGTTTCATCCATGTAAAAGGACGAAACTGTTGTCTCCCTTTTATGATTGTACTCACTAAGCTCCTGGCCGGGAATGGCGATAGCACTTCCGCTCATCACAAAGACACCACCCTCAATTTCCACCAGACCTGGTCCCGGGCCCCGTTTAAACTTGTTGTTCACCTGAAAGCCGCCGTATTCCTGTTTATTATAAGCCATTCCGGTTTTGTCGGACACGGCCGATTTAGGCTTGCAGGAAAGCAGCGTCACAGCCATTAAAAAAGAACCCAAAGTGTAGATGTAAATGTTTTTCATCAGATCGGTCGCAGTTGTAACAATAACGTTTAAAAATACGAAAAAACAAGCACTCCACAAAAAAACTTAAGGCATTTGTGCCCAAACATCAATACTTATTAACTTAGCCCATGAGATTTTCCTCGTCAACAGCAAGCGTTTTATGGGGCGTATGCATTGCCATCTGCGCTACAAAACTTGCAGCTCAGACTTCCGTTTCTAACCATGCAGGGAAGCCGGGTGGTGCTACCTTGTTTCCAGTGTTATTGATCACGCCCGACGCTCGATCGGGCGGAATGGCTGGTGCGGGTGTAGCCGTAAGTCCAGACGCCAACACACCAAGCATTAACCCCGCTAAACTCGCATTTGCAGAAAGTGACTATGGATTAGCCGTTTCTTACTGCCCATGGATGCCAAATGCCGTAAGCGACGTCGGCCTCGCTTACGTCAGCAGCTTTTTTCGTGCAGGTCAAAATGGCGCGGTGGCCTCTTCACTCCGTTTCTTTTCGGCAGGCGAAATCAGGCTGACAGACATTGGTCAGCAAGATCTAGGTACGTTTGCCCCAGGAGAATATGCCTTTGATCTGGCCTATGCCCGTAAGTTTGGCGACCAGTTTTCGCTGGCAACGAGTTTAAGGTATATGTCTTCAGCTTTTACCGATGTTCGGGCTATGGCTGTTGATGTTTCGACATTTTACAAGAGGCCAGCCCATATCATGGGCATGGAAGCTATTGTCGCTGGCGGTATTCATATCGCCAACATCGGCATGCATGTAAATACAACCGGCGGCCTGGGAGAAGAGCAAACCCTGCCATCCGCTGTCCGTATCGGCGGGGCATCAACAATACTGTTCGGCGAGTATAATGAGTTCACGCTGGCGGCGGATTACAATACCGAAGGTTGGACCGCTGTGGGTATGGAATATTGGTGCCGAAACCGTTTCGCGCTCCGGACGGGTTATCACTACGGACTATGGGATAACGGGCAGCGGTATTTTACAGTGGGCGGGGGACTAAAGCATCAGTGGCTGCAAGTCGATTTTTCTTATCTGATTGCGAATACGCAACAGAATCTTGTCGCCAATACGATTAGGTTAGGTTTATTGCTTAATTTTGGTCACCCGCAGTAAAGCGGTTTGAAATAAGCAGCACCATGAAGATAAAAGTTGGATTCGGGTTTGATGTTCACCAGTTAAAAGATGGTCATCCTTTCGTTGTAGGTGGCGTAACACTGCCTCACCACAAGGGGGCTTACGGGCACTCCGATGCAGACGTTTTGCTCCATGCGATTTGCGACGCACTGCTTGGCGCCGCTAATCTCCGCGACATTGGCTTTCATTTCAAAAACACCGATCCCCGGTGGAAAGGCATAAGCAGTCTGATCCTGCTCAGAGAATCCGTGAAACTTCTTTCAGAAAAGGGATGGCTTATAGGCAATATAGATGCCATGCTATGCCTCGAAGCGCCTAAAATCAATCCGCATATTCCGTCTATGCAGCAACATATTTCCGAAGCTACGGGTATACCGGTCGAGGACATTTCCATAAAAGCCACTACCAATGAGCAAATGGGCTTCATTGGGCGCGAAGAGGGCGTGGTGGCCTACGCGGTTTGCCTTATCCAAAAGGCAGGTCATTCCAGGTAACCGAACTTACCTTCATTATAGTCGGCAATCGCCTGATCAATTTCTTCCGGTTTGTTCATCAGAAAAGGACCGTACTGTGCAATGGGTTCGTCAATAGGCTCTCCGCTCATGATGAGTACCGTAGCATTCTCTATGGCCTCAAGTTCAATCAGGGCACCAGAGTGCTCAAAATGAACAAACTGATCGGCTACGGCTATGGCTGTTTCGTCATCAGCGGATCCGTTAATCCGCACGCTTCCATCCACCACCATAAAGCCCGTGTTATAGCTAGCCGGAAGCGTAAACTCAGCTTTCCCGCCAGCATTTAAGCGCGCATTATACAAATGCAGAGGAGAAAACGTACTGGCTGGCCCCTGTAGCCCCTTGTATTCGCCAGCAATTACCTCCACAACGCCTCCGCCATTTTCGAGCGAATAACCAGCCATATTTCCACGTCTGATGTCCTGATATTTCGGATCTGTCATTTTAAACCGCGCAGGCAGGTTTACCCAAAGTTGCACCATTTGAAACGGGCCGCCCGTAAGGCTGTACTGCTGCTCATGATACTCCTTGTGCAATACCCCACGACCCGCAGTCATCCATTGCACGTCCCCCGGGAAAATGGTGCCACTGTTGCCTGCACTGTCGTGATGCGACACGGCGCCATGATAGGCTATTGTAACTGTTTCAAAGCCACGGTGCGGATGCACACCCACGCCCCGGGGCTCCTGCCTGGCCGAAAACTCGATCCTGGCATTATAGTCGAGCAGGAAAAACGGGCTCATATTTATTTTGTATCCATTCGGAAAGAAATTGTGTACCCGGAATCCATCGCCTACCATATGTGGTGCCGGCGCGTTTAGCACGGCCGACACACTTTTCATTGCATTCATGTTAAGCTCCTTTCACAAACTGCAGCTCACCCGCAATCTTAACCTCTTCGCTTACCATCACACCTCCGGTTTCCAGTGCTGCATTCCAGGTAAGCCCGAAGTCCGTTCTGTTAATTTTACCACTTAAGGTAAAACCAGCTTTGGTATTCCCCCATGGATCTGTCGCAATACCGCCGAATTCTGCGGTCAGTTTCACCGGCCTGGTTACATCTCTAATTGTCAAATCGCCCTGAACGGCATAATCACTACCGTCTTTTGTTATAGCAGAAGATCGGAAGCTGATAGAAGGGTACTTTTCTGCGTCGAAGAAATCGCCACTCTTTAAATGATTGTCCCTGTCCGAATTTCCAGTGTCGATCGACGCGGTCTCCGCTTCGAAACTTACCTGGGCGTTCTCAAAATCATCACCCTCGGTGGTTACCGATGCATTAAAAATCTTTAAGCTGCCGGTTACCGTAGTAATCATCAGGTGCTTCACTTTGAACTGAAGTTCACTGTGTGTAGGATCGAGTGTCCATGTTGTTGTTGCCATAATTATCGTGTTTTTAGAGTTAACAAATTACTGTCTTTCAACAACACAAAATTAGGCATGCGGTTTTCCCCGGACGTTGACCTATGTTAAGAAATTCCTGTGCGCCAGATCTTTTCTAACCCGGCTAAGTGATTCCGGTGTAATGCCGAGATAAGAGGCGATCATCCATTGAGGAACGCGAAGCGTAAGGTTGGGATAGAGTTTAATAAAATTCAGGTATCGCTCTTCAGCAGTGGCGCTTAACAGCATATTGATGCGGCGCTGCATAAAGCGGATCGCATTATTGAGCATGGTATTGTTCAGGTCGGCCATGCAGGGTACAACCTTCGAAGATTCCATAATAAAATCCTTAGGCAGCACGATTGCTTTAGTAGCCTCTACAGCATCCAGAAAGAACTCCGACTCCTCATTAAACAGGATGCCATTCCGTTCCGATAGCCACCATTGCTCCGGTGCAAACTGAATAATGTGTGTTTTTCCCTTGCTGTCAATAGAATAACTTCTCAGCAGCCCCTCCAGTACAAAGTACACATGCGATGACACTTCGCCCTTCATCAGGATCATTTCACCCTTGTCAAAATCCTTTATCCTGAGGTGCGCGGTAATTAAACCAAACTGCTCATCTGTAATGGTAACTTTGGTTTGAAGGTACTCTTTGAAGCGCTGGAGCATTGCTGCTAGGGCTTAATGTTCGAAAAATCTACACCACATTTGCAGTTAGAGCCGCAGCCGTTTCGCTTGGGCGATACAGAACGGTATACCAGGCGACCGATATAGAACAGTGCGGCCACAAATAATAACCCTGCAAGTACAACCTGAAAATCCATAAGTCAAATATAGGCGTTAGAAATCAAAACTTGGTCTCTCCAATGTAAATCCTAACGGCAATGATCTTGTTTAACTTTTAGTTCAATTTCAACAGTTATTTAACAGGGTTTTATAAGGGGGCTAATTGGGATTTTGCCCTATGATCTCCCTGTAATGCCCCTGTTAACCCCCTGTTATCTCCCTGTTATCATGCTTCTCGTTGCTTACCATTTTATAACCACAATGGTGTATGTGCCAGGAGCAAATCGGTCATCTTAGTCTAGTATAACAAGTTGATTTATAAAAATAAACCGTATCTTTGCGCCAAATTTTTACAAGGCATTTATGCAAAAAATCAGAAACATAGCTATTATAGCGCACGTTGACCATGGCAAAACCACATTGGTTGACAAGATCTTACACTCCTGTTCCATTTTTCGGGACAACGAACAAACAGGAGAGTTAATACTTGATAACAATGACCTGGAACGTGAGCGCGGTATCACTATCGTTTCTAAAAACGTTTCGGTCCAATATAAGGATGTTAAGATCAATATTATAGACACTCCCGGTCACGCCGACTTTGGTGGAGAAGTAGAACGCGTACTGAAGATGGCCGATGGTGTGCTTCTGTTATGTGATGCCTTCGAAGGAGCTATGCCTCAAACCCGGTTTGTGACGCAGAAAGCCTTATCACTAGGGTTGAAGCCGATAGTGGTGGTCAACAAAGTGGATAAGGAAAACTGCCGTCCGGAAGAAGTATACGAACAGATTTTTGAATTATTCTTTAACCTGGAGGCTACTGAGGAGCAACTCGACTTCCCGGTGATCTACGGATCTTCTAAGCAGGGCTGGATGAGTACCGACTGGAAAAAGCCGACGACGGATATATTCGCGTTGCTTGATGCAGTTGTTGAGAATATACCTCCTGCACCCGTCAACGAAGGTACGCTGCAAATGCAGATTACATCGCTCGATTATTCTTCATTCGTAGGTCGTATCGCTATTGGCCGTGTACACCGTGGAGTCATCAAAGAAAACCAGCCGGTAACATTGATCAAGCGCGACGGCAAAATGGTCAAGTCGAGAGTAAAGGAACTTTATACCTTCGAAGGGTTGGGTAAGATCAAGGTTGCCGAGGTAAAATCTGGTGATATCTGTGCGGTTGTAGGGATAGAAGGTTTTGAGATTGGTGATACTATCGCCGATTTTGATGCACCAGAACAACTGCCGGTAATTAAGATTGACGAACCTACGATGAACATGCTGTTCACGATCAATAACTCGCCGTTCTTTGGTAAAGAAGGTAAGTTTGTGACTTCACAACGCGTTAAGGAACGTCTGTATAAAGAAATGGAGAAGAACCTGGCGCTGAAAGTGGTTGAGACAGAATCGCCTGATGCATATCTGGTTTACGGAAGGGGTATTCTTCACTTGTCTGTACTTATCGAGACTATGCGTCGCGAAGGCTATGAGATCCAGGTGGGCCAGCCACAGGTTATCGTAAAAGAAATTGACGGCGTAAAATGTGAGCCTGTTGAAACCCTGATCGTTGATGTACCCGGGGAAGTTGCCGGTAAGGTCATCGAACTCGTTACACAACGTAAAGGCGAACTTCATATCATGGAGCCAAAAGGAGATCTTCAGCACCTGGAATTTGAGATTCCTTCACGCGGAATTATCGGCCTCCGGAATAATGTGCTTACCGCCACAGCAGGTGAGGCGATCATGGCGCACCGCTTTAAGGCTTATGAGCCATGGAAAGGAACAATTCCTGGACGCATGAATGGCGTACTTGTATCTATGGAGAAGGGCACCACCACAGCATATTCAATCGATAAACTGCAGGATAGAGGGCGGTTCTTCGTAGAGCCTGGTGTAGACATTTACGAGGGGCAGATCCTTGGTGAGCACATCCGCGACAATGATTTGGTTATCAACGTGGTAAAAGGTAAAGCGCTTACCAATATGCGTGCCTCAGGAAGTGACGACAACACCCGTATTGCGCCTGCGATCAAGTTTTCGCTGGAAGAAGCCATGGAATATATCCAGGCGGATGAGTACATTGAGGTGACTCCGCAGAGCATGCGTCTGCGTAAAATATATCTCACAGAAAATGAGCGTAAGATAAACGCCAAGAAGTTCCAATAAGAGAAAGGGCCTGATTTTAATCAGGCCCTTTTTTATAAGTGAACGGTCAACTGCCATCAGGCATGCTGACCTTCATGTACGCCTTCGGCAAATTCCTCTACAATTTTGTCGTTGAAGGCCGGTAAGTCTTGCGGACCGCGACTGGTTACCAGTCCCTGGTCTACCACTACTTCCTCGTCTACCCAGTTTGCCCCGGCATTTTCAAGGTCTACCTTAACCGTTTTTACCGATGTCAGCTTTCGACCTTCCACAACCTGGGCAGAGATCAATACCTGTGGCGCGTGACAAATGGCAGCCACTGGTTTACCTGCTTCAAAGAATGCTTTAACAAAGCTGAGGGCATCCTCATTCTTTCTCAGTGAATCGGGGTTCAGTACACCGCCGGGAAGGAGCAAGCCGGTATAGTCGCCTGGGTTTGCTTCCGCTAAGGTCTTGTCTACATCTACTTCAATCGTCCAGTCGCGATCGCCTTTCATGGCCTGGATTTTTCCAGACTCGGAAGAGATGATATGCACAGTAGCTCCTTCTTCGCGAAGGCGTTGAACCGGACTGGTCAGCTCTGATTCTTCAAAGCCGTTCTCAGATAGCACGGCTATCGTTCTGTTGCTTAATTGTCCCATAATACAAATTTTAATTGATGATCAATAGAGGCGCATGCCCCTGCGCCCATCATGGAATATAGGACAGATAGGCCGGAAGATTGTTTGTCATTTTTTTATTTGACCGGCTAGTTCAGCCAGCGGATTAGTCGTTGGTACGCCGGTGCCGGATATAATAACTGAGCAAGTTCACCGCTATAAATACATGGTTAATGACGTTGGGGATGAGTCCGTAGTATTTCGAAAGGATGTGGAAGCGTTCTTTCAAACTGGCCAGGTGTTTTTTTTTCGATATACCGCCTACAAGATATTTGGCAACATACATCCGGGTGTTAACGATGCTCGAAGCGCGCTTGGCAGCTTTGATGATCCAGTCAATATCGGCGCTATACTTGTAACGGAGATCGAAAGGCGTGGTAATGCTTCGTCTGATGTAAATCGCCTGATGGCTTACCGTCATCCCATACCGGAAGCTGCGCCAGTTGAACACCTCGGGAGCGCAGTGTCGCCGCTGTCCCAGGCTCTTCCATTCGGCGTCATACATCTCTGTTTCCCCATAATAAATATCTGCCGAATCGGAACTGTCGAAAACTTCAGCCACAGTTACAGGCGCATAAATTTCATCTCCGGAGTTCATGAATAAAACATAATCGCCCGTAGCCAGCGCAAGCCCTTTGTTCATGGCATCATAAATCCCCCCGTCTGGTTCAGATAAAAACCCGGCAAGCTGCGACTGGTACTTGCCGATGATTTCCCGGGTACCATCGGTCGACGCTCCGTCGATGACAATATATTCGATGTTTCTGTAGGTTTGACGAAGTACTGAAAGCATGGTGCGCTCAATATCCTTTACATTATTGTATACGATGGTGATAACACTTAGCTTGGGCAGCATGCAGTTTTTTAAAGTTAGCGCGGTTGTAAATCAATCAGTGACTGATACAATAATAAGTGTTTTTGCGCAATAACTTCTTCAGAGAATTGTGATAAAATGGTTTTTCTGGCCTCCTTTTGGATCTCGGCCGCATGTTCTTCATGATAAAGCCATTCCATCCCGGTAGCAAGGTCGGCTGCCGACTCATATTCAGCCAGGTAGCCGTTCAAAAGGTGCTTCACCATGTCGGGTATGCCCCCGGTTTTGAAAGCAACCACCGGTGTTGCGCAAGCCAGGCTTTCCATCACAGTATTGGGAAGATTATCTTCCAGGGAGGGGGTAACAAATACATCGGCTGCGGAATAACATTTTGCCAGGTGCTCGTCGTTGCTGATAGTGCCGAGAAAAGTAGTTTTAAACGGGAAATCCGGCATCTCCGTGTTCGGCTTATTTCCAAAAACGATCAACTCAATACGCTCCTTGTCGACCCCCGGGCGGGAAGCGAGGTCGTTGAGCGCAGCAAGCAGATAAGGAGTGCCTTTGTGTTTGTCGTCGCTCGACGGCATAAAGCCGCTCATCAGCACAAATTTGTCAGGGTTTATCCTGAGTATCCTTTTGGCTTCAGTCTTCACGTAAGGCTTGAAGACCTTGGTTTCTATCGTGTTTGGAATTACGGTGACTTCCCGGAAACCCATCAGACTGCTCATTTTAACTGAGGCCGCCATCCAGTTGCTCGGCGCTATAATATGACAGTTCAGCTCAGAATAAGCCCTCTTTTTGCGCAGCCAGGTCTGGTGCGACTGATCGTTGGGTCCGCTCGACTTAAGCAGCGGGCAATGCCCGCATTCTTTATGAAAGTGCTCACAGGAATACCGCACATGGCATCCGCCGGTGAAGGCATTGCTATCGTGAAAAGTCCAGACAATCGGCTTTTCCAGCTCGTCAAGCTGTGCGATAAACTTTGGCGAAAGGAAACCATGATTAACCCAGTGGAGGTGGATGATGTCGGCTTCCTGAAGTGCCGGATGTTTGATCACAGAGCGTCCGAACCACTGGAGGGAGAAAGGTGTTTTAAGCGCTTTGGTTACAGCCTTAGAGAGGTAACGCTCCGACAGGATATTAAAAATGGCGGCGGCTTTCTGAATCACAGTGTTGCTGAAGGATCCCGTTTTGCTGCTTGGTTTAAACTGGTAGTACACCATCACGCTGGAGTCTGCCCCGGACGCTTTCAGTGCATCATTCAGCCGCAGACAGGCCCTTCCGGCTCCTCCATTTCCCTCATATGTATTTAAGTGTACGACTTTCAACAGGACAAATTAATTATGGACGAAAAATACATATATTTGGTAATTTACAGAATAAAAACCACAAACAGACCCCAATTACGCATGAAAAAACTTGTTTACCGCATAGCCGCTGCGCTCATGGTTTGCAGCACTTCTGTCTATGCACAAGGTGATGCCCGCTTTACGGCTTATCCAACGCTAACGCCCGACGGGCAAACGGTTATCTTTAGTTATGAGGGCGATTTGTGGAAAGTGGCTACAGCAGGCGGCGAGGCAAGCAGGATCACGGCGATGCCGGGAAATGAGATCAGTCCCCGGGTGTCGCCCGATGGAAAATGGCTGGCGTTTTCCTCCGATCAATATGGCAATTACGATGTGTATGTTATGCCTTTAGGCGGGGGAACCATCCGGCAGCTTACACATCATGACGCAGGAGATGAGGTAGACGGTTGGGGTTGGGATTCGAAGACCATTTATTTTACTTCCGGGCGATATAATATGTATGCCGGATACCGCGTGGATGTGATGGGAGGTACTGCCCGCCGGTTATTCAGCAATTACTTTAACACGGTACATAACATTGCTGAAGCACCCAATGGGGAGCTGTTTTTCAACGATACCTGGGAGAGCAGAAATTTTGCCAATCGTAAACGCTATAAGGGGGCCTATAATCCGGACGTACAGTCATATAATCCCAAGACGAAGGTTTATAAACAATACACCAACTATATCGGGAAAGATTTTTGGGCCAGTGTAGACAGAAACGGTAAGGTGTATTTTGCTTCAGACGAAGGTAACGAGGAATATAACCTCTACACCTTTGACGGGGGCAAGAAAACAGCTTTAACACGCTTTGATTCGTCTGTTAAGCGCCCCTTTGTTGCTGCATCAGGAAATAAAATAGTTTTTGAAAAGGATTATCAACTTTATCTATATGATGTTGCTTCGAAGCGTTCGGAACTCCTAAATGTGACCATTTCCAGGAACGATGTCCTTAACAAGGAGCAGGAGTACGACGTGCGGGGATCGATCTCAGCATTTGATTTGTCGCCCGACGGCAAAAAACTGGCCTTTATTTCCAGGGGCGAATTGTTTGTGAGTGATGCCGAGGGTAAGTTTATACGGAAGATCAGCCGGCCGCTTACCGATGGCAGGTTTGCGGAGCGCGCTATGGAAGTGAAATGGCTTTCAGACAATAAGACTTTGCTGTTTAATCAGACGCATAAAGGTTACCAGAACCTTTTTACGATTGCGGCCGATGGAAAGGGCAACATAAAACAGCTAAGCTCCGATAATGCCAACAACAGGGACATCGTGTTTAATAAAGAGCGTACCCAGGCAGTATATCTGAGCGGCAGGAATGAAGTCAGGCTCCTTGATTTAAAGTCAATGGGAAGCAGGACGATTGTGAAGGATGAAATCTGGGCTTTCCAGAACTCCAGTCCTTCTTTTTCACCAAATGGTGAATATGTGCTTTTTACGGCATTCCGCAATTTTGAGCAGGACATTCTTGTGCATCATCTCAAGAATAACAAAACCATAAACCTGACCAATACAGGCGTAACTGAGGCCGCGCCCGTTTGGTCGCCCGACGGCAAATACATTTATTTTACCAGCGACCGGACAAAGCCGAATTATCCCTTTGGCATGCAAAACAGTAAAGTGTATCGAATGGCGCTCAACAATTATGATGCACCTTATAGAAGCGACAAATTCGATGAGCTTTTTGAAGAAAAGAAGGTCGACACCCCTGAGCCTAAGCCTGCCAAAAAAGATACTAAAGGTAAGGATAGCAAGAACAAAGACAGCAAGGGTAAATCGGTAGCCGACACCGCAAAGAAAAGCAGCAAGGAGGAGAAGCCTGTAAAGCCAGCCAATGTCATCACCATAAACACAGAAGACATTATGGATAGGGTGGAGTTGATCAGTCCGGGTTTTGGCGGGCAGTACACCATAGACGTATTTGCCAAAGGTGATAAGACCTATGTGTTTTACACGTCCAACCATGAGGGTGGCTCGCAGGCTGTATACCGTACCATTCTGGAGCCGTTTGAAGCCAACAAGACCGAAAAGGTTGCCGACGGGTATGCGGGAATTATAGAAGCTGGTGGTAAATATTATGCGCTTAGCCGGGGTGTCATCAACAAGTATAATATCGACATGAACCGAATGGACGCCTTGAATATGGGGTATAAGTTTAACCGCAGCCTGGCGGGCGAGTTCAACCAAATGTTTTATGAAACATGGGCCGGACTGGAAGAGAATTTTTATGACGAGAAGTTTCATGGGGTAGACTGGGCCAGGATGCAGCAACGTTATGCCGCATATTTATCTCACGTAACAAGTCGGACTGATCTACGTATACTGCTCAACGACATGCTGGGCGAGTTGAATTCCTCTCACTTAGGCTTCAATAGTTTTGGCGCAGAAGAAGGCAAGCGTCTTAATTATGTGACTAACGAAAGCGGAATTGTGTTTGATGAGCAAAACCCCCTGAAAGTGAAATACGTTGTCGCGAAGAGCAACGGACAGCGGGAAGGTGTAAATATAAAAGCTGGTGATGTTCTGACGGCAGTAAACGGCGTTAAAATAGACCCTGCGGCAGACCGCGACCAGTATTTTACAACGCCATCTTTGGAACAGGAGATGACCCTTACACTGGAGCGGGGAGGTAAGACCATCACCGCAAAAGTGCATCCACAAAGCAGCGGCGCGCTGCGCGGAAATTTCTATGACGAATGGATTACCAGGAACCGGCAGCGTGTGAAGCAATTGGGCAATAACCGCATTGCATATTCCTATATGAAGAATATGGGAACCGGAGAGTTGGAGCAATTCCTGCTTGATATGGTAGCCCAGGAAAATAACAAGGAGGCCATTATCCTCGACCTGCGGTACAATACCGGTGGGAACGTGCACGATGAAGTGTTGCGCTTCCTGTCGCAGCGGCCCTATCTGAAGTGGAAGTACAGGGGTGGAAACCTGTCGCCACAGAGTAACTTTGCCCCTGCGGCAAAGCCCATCGTGCTGCTCATTAACGAACAGTCACTCAGCGATGCGGAGATGACTGCGGCTGGTTTCAAGGAGCTGAAGCTAGGCAAGATTATTGGCACGGAGACTTATCGCTGGATCATCTTTACCTCGGCAAAAGGATTGGTAGACGGGTCGTCTTACCGCCTTCCTTCCTGGGGCTGTTATACACTGGATGGCAAGGATCTCGAGATGACCGGCGTATCGCCCGACATCTACGTGAAGAATACTTTTGAAGACAGGCTGGCGGATCGCGATCCTCAACTGGAGCGCGCCATTTCTGAAATTTTAAAAGACCTGGGTAAATAGTATGGAGAACCTGCTGACCGATCGGGCGTTTTGGGTTAAATACTGGGAAAGTAAGACTGATCTGGCTGTACCGATCCCTGATGATTATCTTTTTCACAGCGAGCTTGCCTCACTGATACAATCTCAAAACGTTCAGACAGCTATAGAGCTGGGCGGTTTCCCTGGCTATTATGCGGTATTCCTGAAGCGCTATTTTAACCTCGACGTAACCTTGCTCGATTATTTTATTCATGAGCCCGTGACCAGGGCATTGCTGGAAGCTAATGGTCTGGGTGTGCATGATATTGCCGTTATAGAGACCGATCTTTTCAGTTATAAGCCTGAAAAGCAATACGACCTGGTGCTGTCATGCGGACTGATCGAACATTTTAAGGATACTGCCGATATCATTCAAAGACATATCGACTTTGTCCGCCCTGGCGGTTCCCTGATGATCACCTTGCCCAATTTCCGGGCTTTAAACGGCTGGTTTCAGAAGCGGTTCGACAAGGAGAATTACGATAAACATAATATAGACTGCATGGATCCACAGCTGCTCAGGCAGATCTGTGAACGTGCAGGTTTGGATGTGGTGCAATCAAGGTACTATGGGCATTTTAGCCTCTGGCTTGAAAATGAAAAGGAAAAGCCTGCTACGGTGAGGCTGCTCAAAAAGACACTTTGGTTCGCCGGAAAGGTGTTTACAAAGGTGCTACCCTTTAATTCTAGGGCTTTGTCGCCCTACATCATGCTTGAAGCAAGAAAGCCGGCTTAACCACGATTGAGGCGCTGGCCGACATAGCGTTTGATGCGTTGCCACAGCGAACCTTTCCGGTTGGACAGGAAAGCTTTGATGGCCTGATAGGCGGCGGTATCTTCTTCCAGTTTAGAAGGAAACTGCGTGATTTGCCTTGGGTTGATGACCACATTATAGATGTCATTTATACCAGAGTGCACGCCAGAACCATCATGACCAATATTGTTGACGAGAGAATGTGAGGGGTTAAGCGTCAGACCATTTTTCAGGAAGATGGAGGCGTACCAGCGAATAGCCCAGGAATCGTTTCTCCCCCTCTTATAGTCCGTTAGCTGCTTCCAGAAATTCATGGTGCCTTCTACGGAAAAGGCTTGCCTTTTCGGTTTGTCAAACTGCCTGAGCAGCACATCGGCATCCGGTTCAAAATGTTTCCATGCCCGCTCCCATGTGGCCCAGCCCCAACTCGTTGCAGCACGGTAAAAAAAAGTTTCAGGCAGCGGCGTGTCCCGAAGCGGATACATATAGGCACCGATGTGCATCACGCGTTCCTCATCCTGATAACGCTGCAAGGCCTCATTAAAGTAAGTCAGCGTATAGGGGGAAGTGATCAGGTCATCTTCAAAAACAATGACTTTCTTATAGTCGGACACCAGCCTGGAAACTCCGGCTATGACGGATTTGGCCAGGCCAAGGTTTTCTCTGCGTTCTATAATTTCGACGGATTTAAATCCCTCTATGTTCCTTATGAGTTCCCTGACTTCCTCCACCTTCGCTTCATCGGAAGCAGATTTAGGGCCGTCCGAGAAGACAAAAAGGCGACTTTCGGAGGCAAGATCGTTTTGTTTAAGGAATTTTAGTGTGCGTTCCGTGTGATTGGGGCGGTTATAAACAAAAAGTGCAATAGGGGCAAAGGTTTGCATGCTTAAAATATTTGCAGGTTTTGGTTCGATTTCTCAGTTAGAACGGTATAAGTATTCGCGAATTGCTCGGCCTTGCACTTGCCAAGCAATACTCCAAGGAGCTTTTTTATGCGGTACTCCAGTTCTATCTTGAGCATACGGCTAAGGGTTTTAGGTTTTTTCAGTACCTCGAATTCGCAGAATTTGGTCGTGGCAACAGGCGTCTGTGTGATTTTGTCAGACACAATCTTCAGGCCTTCACTCTGCAAGAGGAAGCGGATCAGCGTGGGCGTGTACATATTGATGTGCCCGTAATCCAGGAAATGCTTCATGCGCTGGTCCACGTTAAAACGATAATCCAGGGGCACTTCAATGAGGAGGTGTTTGGCTACGCGCTTAAGTTCCCTGATGAGCATGCGCTCATGTTCTACGTGCTCCAGCACATGTGAAAGAATCACAAGGTCGAACTGTCCGTCGGCGTAAGGAATGTTATAACCATCAAAACTACGCGCATCCTTCAACCTGTTCAGGTTACGGTTCAGGATGGCTGCTACGCCGCTATCGGCAATTTCCAGCGCGTATAGCTCTTCTCCGAAGCCCCACTCGTTCAGATAGTGCAGGATGCTGCCATCGCCCGCACCTACCTCGAGTACTTTTGCAGGCTTAAATCCGCGGCATACGTCTGTGATATTCTCCGCCTTTGATTTTGCACCGAGCATACGCCATTCAGCCTGACTGCCATCATAAAAATCGTTGTAGGCCTCGACGAGGTTGTCTGTTACGATAGCCATATTTGCCCGTTATAGTTTGACGCCGTCAATAATTAATGAGGAATAACCCAGGGGCTCGTTAAAGCGCTTGTCGAACCGGCGCGAGCGCAAAATAAAGCCGTCTTCCACATTCCAGTCCGTATAGTGAAACTGGCCCTGCTCATCGTAGTATTCAAGTAAATTGGGTTTAAACCCCGTCTCCTCGAAAACCTTACTTAGCTTATGATAATCGTAAAGGATCTTATGGTCATGCGCCCCTTCTCCATATCCGCCTGGTTTCACCATATCGACGTATTCCGGGTTCGGGTGAAACCCGTCAGGCACCGCTATGCGCACTATTCCACCCTTTTCAAGATAACGATTACAGTTTTTTAAGGCCACCAGCGCCTGCTCGTAAGTCAGATGCTCAAAAACATGTTCTGCAAGAAATCGGGTCGCCTTTTTATCGCCAAACAGCTCACGGAAAGATTCCGCATTGAGCAGATTAAGGTTTTCTATATTGGTTGGATACCAGTCCGGATAGTCCGTATTATGTGCCCCAATAATGATTTGCAGTTTACCCCGACTGTTTTTTATCACCGATTTCAGCCGGATGAGGTCCAGAGCATGCTTTGGTTTATAAACGATTGATCTGATTTTAGCTCTTAAGGGTTTCAGGAATGCCATCAGCAGTTATGGTTTAGTAAATCAAAGGTAGCAGGTTATATGAAAAAAGCTAGCGTTTAAAAACAAATCACCAGCCCCTTGCCGTGCCCCGGCCGTTTCCAGTCCAAGTCCGAGAATCGAAAAATGAATATGCCGCAATAGCATGTTGCCGGTCGGGCAGTTTATCTGCGGAGCTTTTCGACAAGAGAAATCAGGGACAGTGATTTGAGCATCATAATACCCTGCTGCCTCGTTCTCGGTAGCAGCAGTATCCAAAAGTTGTTAACGATGTAAGCAATAAGTGTGGCGTAGGCGGCGCCCATAATGCCATACTTTGGGATCCAGAAGATATTCAGTACTACGTTTACGACGGCGCCCAGGGCGTTCCTCACCAGCGTGAGTTTTACCAGGCCTTCGGCAATAAGGTATTGTCCGCTTGCGGTGCTCAGAAATACAAAGATGGCCGACCAGATATGGACCGATAAGATCGGTGCGCCGGGTGCAAATTCATCGTTGAGCAACAGATCGAAAATTAAGGGAGCGAATATAGAGACTGAGATTGCAGCGGAAAGCCCAACCCATACCATCAGGTCGTACAGGTCCTGCAGCCGCCTGATGTAACGAACCGGGTCGTCCCGCCTGGCGTTCATGATGGCCGGAAAAACAGAGGTTACAATGGCCACGGGTATGAAATACCAGGCTTCCGCGAGCATCACGACATTGGTATAAATACCCATGGCGCCAACGCCCAAATATCTTTCGATCATCAGTTGATCTATCCGCATGTATACGTAGATCAATATGGCAGAAAAGGCCAGGGGCCAGGATTTTGACAGCAGGTAACCCGCAATGCGCCGGTCGAACGTCCATTTCCTTACCGAGCCACCGTGTTTCTGGTAACTGAGCAGGTAGCCTGAAGCTAGTATCACCGCATCAAAAAGCAGAGCGCCGATAAACCAGGCAATATCTAAGCCGAGCAGGATGAAGGTCATTTTGGTCGCAGCCGATATCAGGTTGGCACTCACCTGAACCCGCATGATATACTTTGCCTGTGTCCTCGACTGGAAATAACTCTCTATAATGTTGAATGCCTGTATCGCTGCGGTGAGCCCTACTGTGAGCACATAGCTTAGTGGCGTGGCAATAGGTTCCTGATTATTTAATAAAGTATAAGTCAGATAGATTAGCGGAAGCACCGTAAGGCCGCCTGCCAGTTTGAGGAAAAAAGCAGTTCCCAGGAGCAGGTCTTTCTTTTCAGGCTTGCGAAGCAGTTCGCGGGTAACAAAGCCATCAAGTCCTAAAGCGGCCGCAGCTATAAAAAAGGTGCAAAATGCTGTTGGAAAGGAGTAAATACCAAGCTTTGTTTTCAGCAGATAGTTCGAGAGCGCGATGCTGACCAGGATCTTAATCCCCATGCTCGCAACCCGGGCAATCATGAGCCAGCCGGTATTCTTAAGGTATTTGTTAAAAGCAGCTTCGTCGAAGCCTTTGATTGCCGGAACCTTCATCGCTGTAAAGATGGTAATTTAAAAGTGCAGCAGCAATTCTTCCAGGTGGTTGATCTGCCAGATCACGTCGGGCGGCGTCTCTTTGTTGGCCGGGTTAAAAAAAATGGCCTTCATGCCGAAATCCTGTGCACCTCTTATATCCGCCTCAATGCTGTCGCCTATCATGATGCACTCCTGTTTTTGTGCTCCGGCATTGCGAAGTGCAAATTCGAATATGGCCCTGTCGGGTTTGTTTACGCCCGCATCTTCCGAAATGATGATATTGTCGAAATAGGGGTTGAGCCGGCACACTTCCAGTTTTATGAGTGTAGATTCCTTGAACCCGTTGGAAATGATATGCAGTTTATATTTCTGCCTGAGGTAGGTCAAGACTTTTTCTGCCCCGGCAAACAGGTTTGTTTTGGTGGGCGTGATGCGGACATAGTCGTCTTCAAATTGCGGCGGGATTTGATCGGGATGAATACCTAGCTGTATGAAAGTTTGCGAAAAACGCTGACTACGAAGGGTATCCTTACTGATTTTTCCTAGGTGGTAGTCGGCCCACAGCTTATGGTTGTTTTCTGTGTAAGTTTGGATAAAAGTTTCGCAGCATTCGACCCCGAGCGTGTGCAACTTATAGCTGGCATAGAGTTCACTCAGGGTTTCCCGCGCATTGCGGTCAAAATCCCACAGCGTGTGATCCAGGTCGAAGAAGATATGTCTGATCATGACAGTAGGCCGAAAAATTTGTAAAGATATATGTTTATCTTTGATATCTATGAAATTCCAACTTGTTTCAGATTATAAACCCATGGGCGATCAGCCGGAGGCGATCCGGCAGCTTGTAAACGGCGTTACGGCCGACGAGCATTATCAAACACTTCTTGGGGTTACCGGATCGGGGAAAACTTTCACAATAGCCAACGTTATTGAGCAGACCCAAAAGCCAACGCTGATACTTAGCCATAACAAGACGCTTGCCGCACAGCTTTACGGCGAGTTTAAACAGTTCTTTCCTGACAATGCGGTCAACTATTTCGTCTCCTATTACGATTATTATCAGCCAGAGGCCTTTATAGCTTCTACGAACACCTATATCGAAAAAGACCTCGCCATCAATGAGGAAATTGAGAAGCTAAGGCTAAGGACGACATCGGCGCTGATGTCGGGCCGCCGGGACGTTATTGTGGTGTCGTCCATATCCTGTATTTATGGTATGGGTAATCCGGAAGATTTCTCCAGGTCTGTTTTCAGATTCTCTGTGGGTACGCGGATTTCAAGAAATTCCTTTCTGCATAGTCTGGTAGAGATTCTGTATGCGCGGACAACCAACGACTTTAAGCGGGGGACTTTCCGGGTTAAGGGTGATACAGTTGATATATTCCCGGCATACCTGGACACGGCGTACAGGGTTTCTTTCTTCGGCGACGATATTGAGGAGCTTTCCATGATCGATCCGGTAACCGGAAAGACCCTGGAGAAGATGGAAGACATGGCGGTGTATCCGGCCAACCTGTTCGTAACGCCTAAAGATCGCTTTAATGCGTCTATCTGGGGTATACAGGAGGAACTTGAAGTTCGTAAGAACCAGTTGATAGGCGACCGGCAATTGCTGGAGGCCAAGCGGCTGGAAGAGCGTGTTAATTTCGATATTGAAATGATGAAGGAACTGGGGTATTGTTCAGGCATTGAGAATTATTCGCGGTTCTTTGACGGTCGCGCTCCTGGCATGCGTCCTTTCTGTTTGCTGGACTATTTTCCGGACGACTACCTGATGGTGATCGATGAAAGCCATGTGACAGTGCCGCAGATCAGGGCGATGTATGGCGGCGACCGCTCCAGAAAGATGTCGCTGGTAGAATATGGCTTCCGGCTTCCCTCTGCGCTTGACAACCGGCCGTTGAATTTTGATGAGTTTGAGCGTTTGGCGCCGCAAACGATATATGTGAGCGCTACACCCGGCGACTATGAATTGCAGAAGTCGGACGGCGTATATATTGAGCAGGTGATCCGGCCTACCGGTCTGCTTGACCCGCTGATTGATGTACGGCCGGCTATCAATCAGGTGGATGATCTGTTGGACGAGATCGACAAAACGATCCAGATGGGCGACCGCGTGCTGGTCACAACGCTCACAAAGCGCATGGCTGAGGAGCTGACCAAGTATATGGACAGGCTCAACATTCGCTGCCGGTATATTCACTCAGAAGTGAAGACGCTGGAGCGTGTCGAAATTCTGCGGGGCCTTAGACTCGGCGAGTTTGATGTGCTGATCGGGATTAACCTGTTGCGTGAAGGGCTTGATTTGCCGGAGGTATCGCTGGTAGCCATTCTGGATGCCGACAAAGAAGGTTTCCTAAGGTCTGAAAGATCATTGATCCAGACCATTGGCCGGGCTGCGCGAAACGACCGCGGGCGGGTGATCATGTATGCAGACAGTATTACAGAATCGATGGAAAAAACCATTGAAGAAACCAATCGCAGACGTGAAAAGCAGATCACTTATAACCATGAGCATGGTATTGTGCCAAAAACGGTCGGCAAAAGCCGGGAAGCTATCCTGGAACAGACCTCCGTGCTGGAGTTTTCGGCTGGCGAAGCAAAAAGGGCTAAGGCATACGTGGAGGTAGATGAGGTGAGTATGGCCGCCGATCCGATCGTGCAGTATATGACGAAAGCGGAAATGCAAAAGTCGATCGATAAAACGCGTAAAGAAATGAGCAAGGCCGCCAAAGATATGGACTTCCTGCTGGCTGCGCGGCTCCGGGACGAGATGTTTGCCATGGAGAAATTGATGCAGGAGAAATTTGGCAAAGGATAATACTTCTATATTTGTCGCGTTAACGAATAAACATGGGTTTAATTAAATTTATACTGATCACGGTACTGATACTCTACATCATCCGGATCATCATACGCCTTATCTTTCCTATGGTATTGAAGGGGTTATTCAGTAAAATGCAGCAGCAACCGGGGCAGCAAGCCTATAACAGGCAACGCCCTGAAGGCGATATTTCTATCGACTATATGCCACCGAGCGCAAAAACGGGTAAGACCGACAAGCTGGGCGATTTTGTAGATTACGAAGAGATAAAATAAAATCTTCATCTTTTGTGAAGAGTTTTTTATCTAAGTTTGGGGTGGATTGATATTAAACAAACCTTAAATGAATAACTGGTTAAAAGCAAATGGCATCCACCTGGCCATTATCGGGTTTTTTGTTGTAATCTGCTTTGCGTACTTCAGCCCGGTGCTGCAAGGTAAGGCACCGGCGCAGCACGACGTCATACAGGCCAAGGCGATGGCCAAGGAGATTACGGAATACAGGGAAAAAGAGGGCAAGGGGCCGCTGTGGACCAACCAGATGTTTGGAGGAATGCCTGCTTATCAGATATGGGTAAAACACCCGCTGAATATTACCACCTACGTAATCGATTTTATTAAAGACGTATTCCCGGAACCGGTAGATGTGGTATTGCTTTACCTGCTGGGTGCGTACCTGCTTTTCTGTGTTTTAAGGATTCATCCCTTGCTTGCCGCCGCGGGTGCGGTGGCATTTGCGTTCACTTCATATAATTTTATCATTATCGCTGCTGGGCATAGTGGTAAGGCTTTGGCGATTGCTTTTTTTGCACCGATCATTGCGGGGGTGTTGCTTACGCTCCGGGGCAGATATTTGCTTGGCGGTAGCTTAACGGCACTGTTTATGGCGCTGCAGATTCGCGCGAGCCATATACAGATGAGCTATTACCTGATGATGGCCATGCTGATTTTTATTGGTATAGAGATTTACCATGCGGTTAAGGCCAGGCAGACCAAACCTCTTTGGCAGTCCATCGGCATATTGGCGGCCGCGGTGTTGCTGGCCTGTATGGTAAATGCCGGCAAGCTTTGGACAACCTATGAATATGGTAAAGAGTCGAACCGTGGCAGGGCAAACCTGACTTCTGTTTCGGAAAACGAGCAGAATGGTGTACCTAAGGAATATGCCTACGGCTGGAGCCAAGGCGTAGCAGAAAGTTTCACATTCCTGATCCCTGATCTTTATGGTGGGGCGAGCGGTACAGGCGCACTGGTAAAACCTGAAAGCAATACTTATAAAACACTGCAGAGTGTGGTAGGCGGTGATCCTACCGGAGCAATACAGCAACTGGGTAGTCAGATCGGGCTGCAGCAGTACTGGGGCGAGAAACCGGGCACTTCGGGGCCGTATTATTTTGGCGCTATTGTTTGCTTCCTGTTTGTATTCGGTCTGTTTGTCGTGAAGAGCCGCTTTAAATGGTGGGTTGTGGCTACAACAGTATTGTTTATGCTGCTTTCTTTCGGTAAGAACTTTCCATTGGTGTCTGATTTGTTTTTCGATTATTTCCCGCTTTATAATAAATTCCGGGCGGTTGAATCTATACTTGCTGTCGTTGGGCTTATGGTTCCTATTCTTGCCTTTTTCGCAGTACGTGAAATACAAGAAGGCGGTTACGATGCTAAGACACTGACAAAAAAGGCGGGAATTGCTGCCGGTATCACCGGAGGGTTTGCCTTGCTGGTAGCCATTATGCCTACCGCTTTTTTCAGCTTTACAACATCATTTCACCCGCAGATGGTCCAGGCGCTTACGCAGATGCTTGATAACAACGCAGGAATGGCTCAGTCGATCGCTGGCGCGTTGGTGTCTGACCGTGCCGACATTGCCCGGGCAGACGCACTAAGGTCGGCCATATTTATTGCGATTGGGTTTGGCCTGCTTTGGGCGCTCATTAACAAGAGAATGGCTATGCAAACTGTATTCATATTGCTTGGCCTCGCCATTCTGATTGACATGTGGCAGGTCGACAAGCGTTACCTGAACAACAGCAACTTCGTAAACAAGTCGGATCTGGACAATCATTTTCAGCCCAGGGAAGTTGATACGTTTATTTTGGCCGACAAAGATCCGGACTATAGGGTGCTCGATCTCACTATAAGTACGTTTTCGGATGCCAGTGCATCTCAGTTTCACAAGACTGTAGGCGGGTACCATGCAGTAAAATTGAAGCGTTATCAGGAATTGATCGACAAACAGTTTAGCAAAAGTATCAACCAGGACGTGCTGGATATGCTGAATACCAAATATGTGATCACTCAGGATCCGCAGACCGGAGCTTCAAAGATGCAGGCGAATGCTACGGCTGCAGGACATGCATGGATCGTTCCGCGTATTCAGTTTGTTAAAAATGCTGACGAAGAGATGACCGCCATCAGCAGTTTTGATCCAAAGGCGGAAGCTATCGTGGATCAGCGCTTTAAGGGTATGATCGATGAAAAGCGTGGTATCGGGGCTGATCCGACCGCTTTTATTAAGTTGGAAAGTTATCACCCGGATCACCTGGTGTATTCGTATTCCGCTCCCCGCGATATCATTGCGGTGTTTTCGGAGATTTACTATGACAAAGGCTGGAACATGTATGTTGACGGGGTTAAGAAGCCTTACTTCCGGGCAAATTATGTGTTGAGGGCCGCACAGCTTGAGGCGGGCAACCATAAAGTGGAGTTTAAGTTTGAACCGGTGTCCTACTACATGGGTGAAAACATCTCACTTGCCGGGTCAATACTTCTACTGGCTGGTTTTGGCTTCTCCATTTATACATCAAGAAAGAAGAAAAGCGCGTAGGAGAGATCGGCTGCTTTGAAAATCCTTTATGCTATACAGGGAACAGGAAACGGACATATTAGTCGCGCCCGTGAAATTGTACCGCTGCTGGAAAGATATGGGGAGGTAGACCTGCTTGTAAGCGGCACGCAGGCTGATGTATGGCCGGTGCAGCAGGTAAAATACCAGTTGCACGGTTTCAGTTTTGTTTTTGGAAAGAAGGGTGGGGTAGATCATTACAGCACCTGGAAAACGATGGACCTGCGCAGGTTTATCCGAGATGTACGGCAGCTCGCATTAAAAGAATATAACCTGATCCTGAACGACTTTGAGCCCGTCACAGCCTGGGCCTGCCGGCAGCAGGGGGTGGAGAGTGTGGGCCTTAGCCATCAGGCGGCCTTCCAGTCGCCCAAAGTGCCCAGGCCAAAAAGTATCGACTGGGCTCAGCTCGTGTTAAAATACTATGCGCCGGCATCGCATTACGTTGGCTTTCATTTTGACAAATACGACGACTTTATCTATACGCCGGTGGTACGTTCTGAGATTCGTAATGCGCCGGTTTCAGACGAAGGACACTATACCGTTTACCTGCCAGCGATTGATGACCGCATACTGGTCCCTTTGCTAAAGCAAATACCTTCCGTAAGATGGGAAGTATTCTCTAAACATGCGGTAAGTAATTATGAAGAAGGTAATGTGCTTGTGAACCGGATCAATAATGAGCAGTTTAACCATAGCCTTGCGTCCTGCACAGGCCTTTTTACCGGCGGTGGTTTTGAGGGACCGGCAGAAGCGCTTTTTTTGGGGAAGAAACTTCTGGTTGCACCCATGAAGTTCCAGTATGAGCAACAATGCAATGCCTATGCGCTCAAGCAGGCGGGAATCCCTGTGATATGGGGCAGTAACAAGAACTGGTTACCAGAAATAAAGGCATGGATAGAAAGCAGGCAGGAGCACCAATTCAGTTTTCCTGACGAAACTGCAGCCGTGATTGATCAGGTTGTCAGGCAGTTTGCCAGATAATTTACTTTAATTTGCTTAAGCTTAGTGATGATTAATCAGTTCAGAACTCTAAATCCGGTAAATCTGTTGCTGTTGTTTGCATATACCTTCTTTATGCGCATGGCAATTTTTGCCGACTTGCCGGATGTATTGCAGTTTGAATTTCTTGAGCCTTATGCAAAATTTTTCGTGCAAATCCCTATCCGGAATCCTTTCTCCTCGGCAGGGAACGTCTTTATGGCGGGCCTTTTGGTTTATATCCAGGCGCTCTGGTTTAACCGTATCGTTAATAACCATGGCTTGCTGAGTAAGCCCGGATATCTGCCGGCGCTTCTGTATGTTACTTCGGCGAGTTTGTTTATGC
Source organism: Pedobacter deserti (assembly GCF_024436415.1). Classification (GTDB taxonomy): domain Bacteria; phylum Bacteroidota; class Bacteroidia; order Sphingobacteriales; family Sphingobacteriaceae; genus Pedobacter; species Pedobacter faecalis. The sequence goes on from NZ_JAFMZQ010000001.1 coordinate 842,496, forward strand.
CCTTTTTAATCCTCAGTCCGACACTCATCTGCAACTTTCTGCTGATATGGGTAATGGATAAGTTTTTAAAACTGGGGAAATCGGCAGGCGCGCTGATGATCATGTTTGATACAGGAATGATTATTGCCGTGGGTACATTGATCTATTTCCCGTTCATTGTTATGCTGAGCATGCTTTGGCTTACCCTGCTCATGTACCGGTCGTTCGACTGGAGGGAGTGGATATCCGGACTGGTTGGGTTTCTGACGATATTCTTTTTGGTAGGCGTGTATTATTACTGGAACGACAGCTTGTCGATGTTCTATAAAATATGGCTTCCTCTCGGAAATAAGTTTCCGTCAGTCTTCCAAATTAATTACAACGATTATCTGGTCCTTATCCCGGTTTCGGTGATGATGGCCCTCGCTTCCCTACAGCTTCGGCAAAACTTTTTCCGGAGTTTTATCAGCACCAGAAAGGCCTTCCAGATGCTTTTTTTCATGTTCGTTGTTGCGCTGATCAGTTTTTATACCAAGCCCGATTTCAGGTTGTATCATTTTCTGTTGTGTGTGCCTCCAGGATCGGTTTTGCTGGCCTATTATTTCGCGAATGCAACCAAACGCTGGTTTTACGAGAGCCTGTTTCTTACACTGGTTTTGGCGATTCAGTACTTCCTCTTCGTTTAACTTTTTTTAACAATTTGAAACGCTGAAACTTGTCAAAGATTGATAGCTTTGTGCGGATGCATCATCTGGTTATCGATATCGGCAATACGAATAGTAAACTGGCTGTTTTTAAAGACAGGGAGCTCGTTGAATTTCAAAAGCACGAAAAGATTTTCAAAGAGCACCTCAGCAACATCATCAGCAAATGGAATGTGAGCCACTCGTCGTTATCGAGCGTAGCGGCTGAATCGGAAGATCATGATCTCATAAATGTGCTTCGTTCCCAAACGGAATATGTAGCATTTTCTGCGTCCAAGACTGCCGGCGTGCAAAACTACTATGAGTCTTCCGCCACATTGGGGCTCGACCGCTGGGCAAAGGTGATTGCAGCATATCATCTTTATCCGGGAATGGATTGCCTCATTATAGACGCCGGAAGCTGTATTACTTATGACAGACTGAACGCTGCAGGTGAATATTTTGGAGGTAGTATAAGTCTGGGCTTAAGCATGAGGTTCAAGGCACTGCATCATTTTACGGGCCGGCTGCCGCTGGTTGAATGGCATGGCACAGCGATACCCGAGGGAAGAGATACGGGTTCTGCGATCCAAAACGGCGTCTTACAGGGGGCTGTTTATGAACTGACGGGCTTTATTGAGAACGGAAATAAGGTGTCGGGAAGCAGCACTAAAGTGCTGTTCACAGGAGGTGACGCAGAGTTTTTGCTTGGAGAATTAAAAAACAGCATCTTTGCGCCTCAAATTATACATGATCCATACCTGGTGTTAAAGGGATTAAATGAAGTTATTCTATTTGAATATGTACAAAAAGATTAGTTATATAGCAGCGATAGTATTATTGCTTGCAGGTGTTTCAGCTGACGCACAGATTACCACCCAATCGCCGTACTCCCGGTTTGGGGTTGGTAATGTTAAAGGCGCTTTGCTGCCTCAGTTCAGGGCCATGGGTGGCATATCTACCGCAATAGGCAAGCCTACCGGTTACAGCAACATTAACATGCAGAACCCTGCCTCCTACACGGGAATTGGTCTGACTACCGTAGATATCGGCGCTTCAGGATCTATTACAACCCTAAAACGTTCCGGCGAGCAGGAGAAGAGTTTTAACTCTACTTTAAGTCACCTTGCATTGGCCTTTCCGTTGGTTCAGGAAAGATCGGTGCTGAGCTTTGGGTTGCAACCCTACTCAGAACTTGGATACGAATATATGGTTCAGGGCACGTTGGATACGAATACCGTCAATTATTTGTATTCCGGAGAGGGTGGTCTGACCAAGGCTTATATTGGTTTCGGGCAAAAGATCGGGCAAAACTTCAGTGTAGGCGCTAACCTTGAATATTTGTTTGGGAACCTTCAGGAAAGTGCAGCTATGGAGTTCCAGTCTTTTTCGGCCATAAACAACAGAAGATTCAATAAGAACAGTGTTGGAGGTATTGCTTTCTCCTATGGCGCGCAATACAGGATTCCCACCGGTACCAGGAAAAGTTTGACCCTTGGTTATTCCGGTTCGTCTTCATCATCTGTTAATTCCCGGAAAACTTACCTGCTTACTCAGTATCTTAAAAATGCACTGGGAGAGGACCTCGCGGCATTTGACACCTTGTCGATGATCGACAATGGTTCGGCTAAACTTAAGCTTCCGCTTGTGCACAATTTCGGAATTGCTTTTCAAAGCGATAATAAATGGTTGTTTGGGGCTGATTACCGTATGGGGAAATGGTCGGACGTCAGCATAGGCGGAGAGAGCCTTGGTCTGGAGGACAGCTGGGGTTTTTCGGCGGGCGGACAGTTTGTTCCGGATGCAAAAGCGCTGAGCGGCTATTTCAATTATGTGGAGTACCGTCTGGGCGTTACTTACGACAAAACGTATATCCGCACCGGCGGGCAGGACATTAAGCAAATGGCCGTTACCTTTGGTCTGGGTTTGCCGCTGGCCTTTAGTCGGAATGCACTATATAAAGTGAACCTTAGCACCGAGATAGGGAAGCGTGGTAATATGACAAACGGTTTTATCCAGGAGAACTATGTTAATTTCCATATTGGATTTACCCTGAATGATACCTGGTTCAGGCGCTGGAAGTTTGACTAGTAATGGAAAGGCGGAGCTTAATCGGGTATAGCATTGTGCTAGGTGTGACCCTGGCACTTTCTTCCTGCGGCGACGATGATCTGAAAAAAGCTGCCAGGCTTCCGAAAGGAATAAGTCTTAACCGCGACCGGACAACGGGCGTGGAAATTATTTACAGTGACTCCGCAAAGGTGAAAGCACAGGGCTTTGCCCCCATTCTTGATAAGGTTACACCGGCCGACCTGGCCAGTTACCAGGAGATGCCCAAAGGTGTGAAGATCAATTTTATTGATGACTTTGGTAAAATAAAAGGTTCCATAACCTCCGATTACGCCATTATGCGCGAACTCGAGAAAACAGCTACCTTTAAGCGGAATGTTGTGGTTGTGAACGAAAAAATGACCTTCAATACCGAAGAGCTGGTCTGGGATCAGAACAAGAAGCTTTTTCTATCGCCCAAAGGCATTGTAACCAAGCCCGACGGTACGGTGCTCAACGCTATAAACTTTAGTGCCACAGAGGATTTTAACTACATCACCTGGGCCAACGGAACGGGGGAAATGTACGTTCCGGACGACATCGCGCAGTAACAATTAATAATTTTCTGTTTTTTTACAAAAGTTGTATCTTGCGCCCTCTTAAAAAATTATAAATAAACATATTATGGGATTAATGACATTTTTGCGGAATCGCGCTGGCTATATTCTGATTGGAGCCATCGGTTTTGCAATTGTTGCATTTTTGGTTGGTGATGCAATTAGCGTGGGGAAACCTTTTTGGGCTGAATCTCAAAAAGTGGTAGGCTCAGTTGATGGCGAAGAAATTAATATAGATCAGTTTCAGCAAAAAGTAGATCAAAGCCTGGCTCAGTTTAAGCAGCAGTATGGCGGTTCAGGCAATGCCCAGATGCAAGCGATGGCTGTTGAAAATGTTTGGCAGGGTGAAGTCGCTACTATACTTTTAGGTAAGGAGTTTGAACGTATTGGTCTCACGGTTTCATCTCAGGAATTATTCGACCTTATCCAGGGAGAAAATCCCAGCCCGCTTATCATGCAGTACTTCGGAGATCCGCAGAGCGGTCAGGTAGACCGTACGCAGGTGATCAAAATATTCAAAGACGGCTCAAGAGATCCTAGGATGAAAGAACAGTTGAATATGCTCGAAGCTGAAATTGAAAAACAGGCTCTGCAGCAAAAATACGCCAATCTGATCCGTAATTCCTTATACGTAACTACGCTGGAAGCCAACGACGAATATATCAACAGGAATAAACAGGCTAACTTTAAATATGTGGCCCTTGAATTTACCTCAGTTCCTGACGCGGAGGTTAAGTTAACAGAATCTGATTATTCTGAATATTATGATGAGAATAAGAAGCGCTTTGAGAATCCGACAGAGACGAGGACTTTTGAATATGTTTCATTCAGTGTAAACCCAACTAAAGCGGATTCTGCTGCTGTGAAAAGTCAGGTGGAGAAGCTGGCAGCTGATTTTAGAACTACTTCCAACGACTCTTTATTTTCTGCAGTAAACTCGGACGTAAAAATTCCTTACACCTATCTTACGAAAGGTCGTCTGGATCCGGAAGTTGATTCAGCAGTGTTTAGCTCGCCTTCAGGTAGTTTTTATGGTCCGAAACTGTCGGGTAATTCTTATAAACTGGTAAAGGTGGTTGATACGCGTTTTTCACCAGATTCTGTAAAAGCAAGTCATATATTACTAAACCCGACCAAGCTTGGCGGGGTAGACAGGGCTAAGAAATTGGCCGACTCGCTGAAGACGTTAATCCAGAATGGTGCAAGTTTTGCAAATCTTGCGTCTACGTATAGCGAAGACGGCTCTAAAGACCAGGGCGGAGACTTAGGCACATTTGCGCGTGGTAGAATGGTTCCTGAGTTTGAGAACGCTGTATTTAACGGCAGTGTTGGCGAACTTAAGGTCGTCTCCAGTCAGTTCGGTGTTCACCTGATCAAAATAGAAAAGCAGATCGGTTCTTCTAAAGTAGCGAAGATCGCTTATATCGAGAAGTCGCTGCTGGCAAGCAATAAGACGCGTGATGCTGCCTATAAGAAAGCGAATAGTTTTTTAAATGAGGTTGACGGAGATAATTTCAGCAAGCTGGCACAAAAGAACGGTTATACTGTTGGCGTGGCTGACCGGGTAACGCCTACACAAGGATTTGCGCCAGGGTTAGACAACCCTCGTCAATTGATTCGTGCTGCGTACGAGGCTGAAAAAGGCGATGTGCTTGAGCAGGTGTTCCAGATGGATAATGCTTTCGTTGTTGCGCGGTTGACCGACATCAAGCCTAAGGGTATCTTGCCTCTTGAATCGGTAAAGAAAGATATTGAACCGATGGTACGCAACGCTGTAAAAGCAAGAATCCTTGCTGAGAAGATGGATAAGGCTGTTTCGGGCGCAGGTAATCTGGATCAGGTTGCCAAAAAGCTCGGTAAGTTCACAGCTCCCGTGACAAATGTGGTATTTTCCAACCCGGTACTTCCCGCGGTTGGTCAGGAAAATAGAGTTGTTGGTACTGTGTTTGGTTTGCAGCCTGGAAAGCTTTCGAAAACCATTAAAGGCGATCAAGGCGTATATGCTATTGCTGTAGACGGATTCACCAAGCCTGCACCGCTCGCAAACACCTATAAGCAAAAAGAGTCTATGATGCAGATGGCAGGTCAGCGGTCACTGGGATTAGCCTTCCAGGTGCTTCAGGACAGAAGTGATATAAAAGACAATAGGGTGAAATTCTTCTAATGTTATTTACTTAATTTTGTAGCCGGAAGTGAAAAACTTCCGGCTTTTTTTTGGCGTAATTGTCTGGTACATAAACTGGGGACTCATGGAAATACAGGAGAATATTGTTAACAAAGTTGCTGCAAGCGGGCTCGTTACCTTTAATCTGGAAGACTATCTGCATAAAGGTGAGCGAGTCCTTTACGATATTAAAGACAACCTGTTTCACGGTCTGATACTGAGGGAGAAAGATTTTCGTGAATTCGTGAAGATGCATGACTGGAGTGTTTACCTGGGGAAAAATGTGGCCATTACCTGTTCTGCTGATGCGATCGTTCCTACCTGGGCGTATATGCTGCTGGCTAATAAAATGCAGCCTTATGCCAATGAGATCATCTTCGGGAACCTGGAAACGCTCGAGACGGTACTCTTCAACAGGGCTCTGGCACAGGTCGACTTAAATGCTTTGGCGGGTCAGCGCGTTGTGGTAAAAGGCTGCGGCGATATCAATATTCCAGTCGCAGCATACGTGGAGATCACAAAGCTTCTAACTCCTGTAGTAAAAAGCCTCATGTATGGCGAACCCTGCTCTACGGTTCCGCTCTTCAAACGCAAGGACTAATTTTGGAGAGCTTTTTGTTTTAGCATAGGTATGAGAAGATTTATTTTGTTGATAGGTGTGCTATGCTTAAGCATCAGGGGGTTAGGTCAGGAACTTCCGTTTGTAGATGAACCGGTGTTTAAAGCAGGTGAGGTTCTGAAATATAAATTGAGGTACGGTTTTATTACAGCTGCGGAAGGTACGCTACGGGTTCTCAATACCGATATGAAGTTTGACGGGAAGCCGGTGCATCATCTGAGCGTCGACGGTGAGACTTCTGGTACCTTCGACGTCTTTTATAAAATCAGGGATCATTACGATTCCTTTATCGATAAGGATAATCTAAAGCCTTACTTTTACCAGGAAAATATACGGGAAGGGAGTTACCGGCGTGAGGACAAAGCCCGGTTTTATCAGGACTCCAAGAAGGTGGTGGCTACCAAAGGGACATTCAATACCCCCACGAAGCAAACGTTCGACCTGGTTTCATCCTATTATTTTGCCCGCAGCCTGGATGTCTCCAGGATGAAGACAGGCGATTTTGTAAAGCTTAACTATTTTCTTGGCGACGAGATATCCCAGCTGGAGATTCAGTATCTGGGAAAAGAGGTAATCAAGACTAAACTCGGACAGATCCGATGCCTCAAGTTCAGTCCCTCTATTAAGCCCGGGAGGATATTCAGGAAGGATAGCCGGCTTTACCTATGGGTATCTGATGACGGGAACAGGGTGCCATTGAAAGCCCAGGTGGAAATTCTCGTAGGTTCCGTTGTAATGGAAATAAAATCGGCCGATGGATTAAAATATCCTCTGGCCATCGTTAAAAAATAAAAATGATTGAAGTTCAGCAAACATTGGTGCATGAAGACCTGATCCGGGAGAGCTTTGTATGTAACCTGAATAAGTGTAAGGGTATTTGTTGTGTAGAAGGAGATGCGGGCGCTCCATTGGATATGGCTGAAACGGCTATTCTGGCGGAGATTTACCCTAAAATTCAGCATCTGCTCGAGCCGAAAGGCGTCGCGGCCATTGAGCAGCAGGGCACGCATGTTATTGATTCGGACGGCGATTTTACCACACCCTGCGTTGATGGTAACAAAGAATGCGCTTATGTAACGTTCGAGAATGGGATTACCAAATGCGGCATAGAGAAGGCCTATGAACAGGGGATAATTGACTGGCAAAAACCAATTTCCTGTCATCTCTACCCTATTCGAGTTACGCAGTATCCTGAGTTTGAGGTCTTGAATTACGACCGGTGGCACATATGCCATGATGCATGCACGTTTGGCCGCGAACTTAAGGTTCCTGTGTACAAGTTCCTGAAAGGCCCGCTGATCCGTAAGTATGGCGAAGACTGGTATCAGGAACTGGAAGAGCAATGCCAAAAATACTGACACTTTTGTAAATTGCGGAAAACATCGGTTGCACCAATCTCACGTTATTTGAGGGGGGAAAGTGTAGTGACCGATATATATCAAGCAATGTCAGAAGCGATAAACCGCAGTTTTTTACAGATCAATGCCAGCGATAACGTGCTGGTTGCCCTTCAGGACCTGCCGCAAGGCATGCTGGTTAAATGGCAGGGGAGAAATCTGGTTCTGCAGGAGGGCATTCCTGCAAAGCATAAGTTTTTTATTGATGCACTCGCCCCTGGAGCCGAGGTCATTATGTATGGTGTGCTGGTTGGAAAGACCACAATGCCGATTCGGGCAGGCGCATTGATGACAACGGAAAACGTTCAGCATGCGTCGCAGGATTATGCTTACCGGCATGCAAATTATGAGTGGACTCCCCCGGATACGAGCGCGCTATCGCACAGGACATTTAACGGTTATCACCGATCAGACGGGCGGGTAGGTACTGCCAACTACTGGCTATTCATCCCGACGGTCTTTTGTGAAAACCGAAATCTTGATGTGATCAGGGAAGCGCTTCATAATACGCTTGGATATAGCGTTACAGATAAATATAAAGCCTTTACGGCACAGCTTCTCGAGGCTTACCAGAGCGGGGTGTCTCTGACCGATTTCCGCGAGGATGAATTGGGCGTAACCACAACCGGCAGACGAGTCTTCGAAAATGTGGACGGTATCAAATTTCTAAACCACCAGGGTGGTTGTGGCGGTACCCGTCAGGATGCCTCGTTGCTAAGCAGATTACTGGCCGCATATGCGGATCATCCGAACGTAGCCGGGATTACCATATTGAGCCTGGGTTGTCAGCACCTGCAAAGCGCGGAGCTGCTGAACGATATCAAATCCAGGAATCCCGCTTTCGATAAGCATATCTTGCTCTTTGAACAGCAGCAAAGCCAAAGTGAAGAGCAACTTATTAAACGCGCCATCCGAGATACGTTTGAGGGGCTCATTGCTGTAAACAGGCAGCAAAGGAAGCCTGCGCCGCTAAGCAGTTTATGCGTCGGGGTAAAATGTGGCGGAAGTGACGGCTTCAGCGGCATATCTGCAAATCCGGCTGTCGGTTATGCCTCGGATCTGCTGGTCGCGCTGGGCGCGAAAGTGTTGCTTGCAGAATTTCCCGAGTTGTGCGGAGCTGAACAGAACATTGTAGACCGTTGCACCGATGAACAAACCGCAAACAGGTTTATGCGCCTGATGCGTGAGTATGATCAGCAAGCTCATGCGGTTGGGTCAGGTTTTCATATGAACCCTTCACCAGGCAATATTAAGGACGGTTTGATCACCGACGCTATAAAAAGTGCTGGCGCTGCAAGAAAGGGAGGTACTTCGCCGGTGGTCGACGTACTTGATTATACCGAGCCGGCTTTAAAACCCGGGCTGAACCTGGTATGCACACCAGGTAATGATGTGGAGGCTACAACAGGCAAGGCAGCTAGCGGGGCTACGCTGATCCTGTTTACCACAGGACTTGGTACCCCGACGGGTAATCCCGTTTGCCCGGTCATTAAGATCGCCACAAACACGGCGCTGGCAAACCGGATGTCTGATATTATTGATATAGATACAGGCGCCATTATTCGTGGTGAGAAGACTATCGAAGAAATGGGCGTTGAGATTCTGGAGTACTGTATTAAAGCAGCGAGCGGCGAAATACTGCCTAAGGCCGTTGCTTTAAATCAGGATGATTTTATTCCCTGGAAAAAGGGTGTTTCTTTATAAGCATGTTTAGTTTAGAAAAAAAGATAGCAGTTATCACCGGAGCCGGAAGCGGAATTGGGCAGTCAATCGCTTTGCTATTCGCCCGCCGGGGCGCCATGGTGCACATCGTGGATGTAGATGAGGGCGGCGCTTCAGGCACGCTGGATCTGATCCGGGAAAGTGGGGGTAACGCGACGTTTAGCCGATGTGATGTTACAGATCAGAGGGCCGTGGTCGACCTGTTTACGCAGTTAGGCAGGATAGATATTTTGGTCAACAATGCCGGCATCGCACATATCGGCAAGGCGGATACCACCAGCGAGGAAGATTTTGAAAAAGTGTTCAAAGTGAATGTGAAAGGTACGTACAATTGCCTTTTCGCAGCCTTGCCTGTTATGAAAAGCATGGGAGGTGGGGTTATTCTAAATATGGCTTCAATTGCGGCGGTAACGGGACTTAGCGACAGGTTTGCCTATTCCATGAGCAAAGGAGCGGTGTCGGCCATGACCTTGTCGGTAGCCCGCGACTACATTCACGACAACATCAGGTGCAACAGTATTTCCCCGGCAAGGGTGCATACCCCATTTGTGGATGGCTTTATTGCCAAAAACTATCCGGGCCGGGAAAATGAAATTTTCGCAAAGCTATCTGCAAGTCAGCCTATAGGCCGCATGGGGAAACCAGAAGAAGTAGCTGCCCTGGCGTTGTACCTATGTTCTGAAGAGGCGGCATTTGTCACCGGCAGTGATTATGCTGTTGACGGGGGATTTATTAAGCTTAATACTTAAATCGATGAAATTAATTAGATGGGGCGCTGCCGGTAAAGAAAAGCCCGGTGTTATAGTAGACAACAATTGGTATGATACCTCCGCTTTCGGAGAGGATTATGATGAGCATTTTTTCGCAGGTGAGGGTCTAATGAGGCTTGAGAGCTTTGTAAAAGAGAACTTATCGCAGTTACCAGAAGTGCCAGACGGATGCCGGTTGGGCGCGCCCATAGCGCGGCCTTCTAAGATTGTCTGCATCGGGCTCAACTACGCAGATCATGCTAAAGAGACGAACGCGCCGATGCCTCCTGAGCCGGTTATCTTTATGAAATCGACCACAGCTATGGTGGGTCCGTGGGATAATATCATTATTCCAAAGAATTCCCTTAAAACAGACTGGGAAGTTGAGCTGGCTGTAGTCATCGGAAAGAAGGCCAGTTACGTAGAGGAAGCCGACGCTATGGCTTATGTAGCAGGGTATGTGCTGCACAATGATGTTTCAGAGCGGGAGTTTCAGATGGAAAGAAATGGCACTTGGGATAAAGGTAAGGGTTGTGACACCTTTGCACCTATGGGCCCTTTTTTGGCGACTCAAGACGAAATTCCGGATGTACACAATATACGCCTGTGGCTTAAAGTGAACGGACAGATGATGCAGGATGGCAACACGTCAAATTTTATTTTTAATGTGCCCTTTGTGGTCTCTTATGTGAGCCAGTTTATGACCTTGTTGCCGGGGGATATCATCTCCACAGGAACGCCCGCGGGCGTTGGTCTGGGCTTTACGCCGCCAATATATCTTAAACCTGGCGACGTGGTAGAGCTCGGCGCAGACGGGCTAGGCAGTTCGGTGCAACGGGTTAAAGCCTATGGTGAAGATTGATGCACACCAGCATTTCTGGATTTACGACAATGAGCAGCACAGCTGGATAGGCGATGACATGGTTGTTCTGAAGCGGGATTTTCTGCCAGAGCAGCTCGCGCCAGTTCTTAAAGCGTGTGATATAGCTGGTTGTGTTGCCGTTCAGGCCGATCAAACCGCAGAAGAGACCGACTTTTTGCTTAAGCTTGCTGATCAACATTCATTTATCAAAGGCATTGTCGGCTGGGTGGACCTGCAGGCAGATGATATCGCTGACCAGCTGGAGGTATTGAAACTTCATCCAAAACTAAAAGGCTTCCGGCATATCCTTCAATCTGAAACAGATAGGGCATTCATGCTGCGGCCGGCGTTTGCTAGTGGCATCGCTGCTCTTGGTAAACATGATTTCACTTTTGACATACTTATCTATGCAGACCAGCTAGGCTATGCTGCAGAACTTGTCAGAAAGTTTCCCGGGCAACGCTTCGTGCTTAATCATATTGGGAAGCCCTCCATCAAGGGTGCCGGGATACGTGTTTGGGAGAAAGACCTGCGGCAACTCGCCCTTTGCGAAAATGTATACTGCAAGGTGTCAGGATTAATCACGGAAGCAGAATGGTCGGACTGGAGGTATTCCGATCTTGTGCCGTATCTGGACGTGGTGTTTAATGCTTTTGGTGCGCAGAGGCTGATGTTTGGATCTGACTGGCCAGTAAGTTTACTTGCCGGAAACTATGGGGAAGTAGTGGATGTGCTGGAAACATACCTGCGAGATTTCTCAACGCTGGAACGGGAATCAGTCTGGGCTGCTAACGCAACCAGGTTTTACAATTTAAGCTTATAACAATGGATTTACGGTTGAAAGACAAGGTGATTGTGGTAACAGGCGGGGCCAAAGGCATCGGCGAGGGCATTGTACGGCTTTTGGCTGGCGAAAATGCCTGTCCGGTAATCGTAGGGCGCAACGAAGCAGACAACCTTAGGTTGGTCAGCGACTTAAAAAGTCAGGGTTTGCAGGTCGGCCAGGTGGTCGCAGAACTCACGAAGCCGGAAGACAATGCCTTGGCCGTAACCCAGGTTTTGAAGCGGTTTGGGCGCATTGACGGACTGGTAAACAATGCGGGGGTTAATGATGGCGTGAGCCTTGAAAATGGCAGTTATGAAATGTTTCTCGCTAGTTTGCATAAAAACCTGATCCATTATTACCTTATGGCACTTCATTGTCTGCCGGCGCTTAAAGAATCCAAGGGTTCAATTGTTAACATCGGATCTAAAGTGGCGGACACCGGTCAGGGCGGAACCTCAGCCTATGCCGCGTCTAACGGTGCCAGAAATGCCCTGACCCGCGAATGGGCGGTAGAATTGCTGCCCTATGGAATCCGGGTAAATGCGGTTATTGTTGCGGAGTGCTACACACCTCTTTATGAAGCCTGGCTGCAAACATTGCCAGATCCAGAAGAAAAACTCAGATCCATCGTATCAAAAATCCCGCTCGGTCGGCGCATGACAACGGCCGAGGAAATTGCCAGCGCTGTGGCATTTCTATTATCGGATGTGTCGAGCCATACCACCGGACAACTTACGTATGTTGACGGGGGCTATACCCATCTCGACCGATCGCTTTAGTCTCGTCTTTCAGCCAGGTAACCTCGTCCTCGTTCAGGAATGGGCTCAACCGCTCAAACACCATTGCGTTATAGCTGTTTAACCATTCGATCTGCGCCGGCGACATTATCTCTTTTCTTACAATCCGCGTACTTATGGGCGCTAAAGTCAGGCATTCAAAAGCATAGAAATCACCAAACTCATTGCTCACGTCAGTCACCGTATGAACAAGGTTTTCAATACGGATGCCATGTTTTCCAGGCCGGTATATACCCGGCTCAATGGAGGTGATCATGCCGAGTTCTATGGAAATAGGCGTGGCCGTAGCATTAAACACATGAGGCCCCTCATGTACATTTAAAAAGTAACCTACCCCGTGGCCGGTCCCGTGCCCGTAGTTGATGGCATGGTCCCAAAGCGGCTTTCTGGCAATGGCATCGATCTGGTAACCGCAGGTTCCTTTCGGGAAGCGCGCCTTACATCCATCGATCATTCCCTTAAGCACAAGTGTATAGTCGGTACGCTCTTCTTCTGTGTTATTCCCCATGGGGAGGGTGCGGGTAACATCCGTGGTGCCGTAGCGGTACTGACCTCCTGAATCAACAAGGAATAAACCCTCTGGCCTTACCTCTACATCACTTTCCGGTGTCGGGCCATAATGAGGTAAGGCGCCATGTGCACGGTATGCGCTGATGGTATTAAAGCTGTCCCCCAAAAAACCAGGCTGCTCGGTGCGAAAGCTATGTAGTTTAGCAGCGGCAGAGAGTTCCGTAACCCGTTCTTTGCCTACCGTTTCAGATAGCCATTTAAAAAATTTGGTCAGCGCCACACCATCCTTTAACATGGCCGACCGGGTATTGATTAATTCTGTTTCGTTCTTTACTGCTTTAAGATAGGTAGACGGGTTGGTGTCTTTGATAATTCTCGCTGTGACAGGCAAAAGTTTCGTAAGTGCCAGGCAACTGCGCTTCGGATCGATCAGCACCAGGCTGTGCTCCGGAATGTGTTTAATAGCTTCCCGCACTTCTTCATAGCCGAATACTTCCACGCCGGATGTCAGTAATGATTTTTTGTCAACCTCAGAAAGTTTACCTTCGCCGATGAAGAGTTTCGCGTGGTCCTGATTGATCAGCGCAAAACCCATTACCACAGGGTTGTAGCTTACGTCGTTACCACGTATGTTGAATGTCCATGCCAGGTCGTCCAGTGAGGAGATGAGATGCTGGTCGGCACCCAACCTGGCAATCGCTTCGCGAATAGCAGTCAGTTTAGAAGCAACTGTTTGACCGATATAAGCGTCGTCAACCAAATAGGCAGTGCCTTCAGGCAACCCGGGTCTATCGCCCCACACAGCACTTATGTAATCACGGTGCTGAAGCTCGAGACCCTTTCGGGAAAGCTGCTGACTAAGTAAATCGCCAAGAAGCACAGACAGCAGATTTTCATCACAAGCCACGATATCGCCCTTTTGCAGTGTATCGCACAGCCATTGGATATATTCTGGCGCATGCTGTACCTTTTGTTTCACCAGTTCAAAACCACTTCCGGTCAATTGTTCTTCCGCCTGTTCAAAATACCGGAAGTCAGTCCACAGCCCCGCGAAGTCGTGCGTAACAACCAGAGTACCCGCCGAGCCGGAAAAGCCCGAGATATACGGAATAGACTTGTAGTGATCGGGCAAATATTCACTCATATGCGGGTCTGCCGAAGGAATAATATAGGCCTTTACCCCATCTGCACTCATTTGTTCACGTAATTGTCTTAGTCTTTCCATAGCATCGGATATTTTAGGTGTGTGAGCAAATTTATGTAAAAAGATCACTATAATCGGGTATTTTGAGGTTAAAAGTACCTGACTTTTGAGTTCGTTTATAATTTAGCACCATCTTTGTATGACAATGCCAACTAAACGTAAACGAGCTAATATTCTTAATGGGTTATCAGGATCATAAGTGCAGGAAATGCCAAACGGTGTTTCACTACCAAGTTCCGCGTGGATTTGTACTTAAACACATTTTAGGCTTTCTGCCTATCCGTATATATTGGTGTCCTAAATGTACCACAAACCGGTATGTATGGATCGGAAAAAAAAGTAACGAATAGTGAGATTCTTCACAATCGAATAATTCCGTATGTTTGAGACGGATATTTTAAACAGAATATGAAAGTTGCCTTAATCACTGGAGTAACCGGACAAGACGGTGCTTACCTTGCAGAATTCTTACTAAAAAAAGGATATTTTGTACACGGCCTTAAACGCCGGTCTTCCCTGTTTAATACCGACCGGGTAGACCACCTGTATCACGACCAGCACGAAGCAGGAGCAAACTTCAAACTGCATTTCGGCGACCTTACAGATTCTACCAACCTGATCCGGATTATTCAGGAAACACAGCCTGACGAGATATATAACCTTGCCGCGATGAGCCACGTTCACGTGAGCTTTGAAATGCCGGAATATACCGCCAATGCTGACGGTATCGGAACGTTGCGCCTTTTAGAGGCCATCCGTATTCTGGGTATGGAAAAAAAGACAAAGATCTACCAGGCATCTACGTCGGAACTTTACGGCCTGGTTCAAGCCGTTCCTCAGAGCGAAACAACACCCTTTTATCCCAGGTCGCCATACGCCGTAGCTAAAATGTATGCATACTGGATTACGGTCAACTACCGTGAGGCCTATAATATGTATGCTTGCAACGGCATCCTTTTCAATCACGAAAGCCCGCTTCGCGGAGAAACCTTTGTAACCCGGAAAATCACCCGTGCTGCAGCAAAGATTGCGTTAGGCTTGCAGAACTGTTTATATCTGGGTAACCTCTCAGCACAGCGCGACTGGGGTCATGCTAAAGATTATATCGAGGCGATGTGGCTGATCCTTCAGCAGGAAAGCCCTGAAGACTATGTTATTGCCACAGGAATCACTACTACTGTGCGTGACTTTGTGAAAATGGCCTTTGCTGAACTTGGTATAGAAATCGAGTTCAGTGGAAAAGACGCGAACGAAAGAGGCGTGATCATAGATGTTGATCAGGAGTTGGTTAATTCACTCGGCCTTAATGATACCAACCTGAAACCCGGAACAGTAGTTGTGCAGGTAGACGAACGGTATTACAGGCCTACAGAGGTAGACTTGCTACTGGGCGACCCAACCAAGGCGAACACCAAGTTGGGATGGAAACCAAAATACGACCTGCCAGCACTCGTGAAAGATATGGTCAGTGCAGATCTGCAACTGATGAAGAAAGACGAGCATCTAAAACTAGGTGGTTTCCGCACGCTAAATTATTTTGAGTAGCCTGGCATCATTCATGCTCAGGAAGGGCAGTCATAAAATTTAAATATTTATGATTAGCTTTAGCTACATTAATAATCGGGGTGTACATGAAAAAAACTTTACTTCTTCTATTATTAACACTCTCGGTACGAATCGCTGTTGCCCAAATAGGTGATGAATACAAATACACCATTGCGGTTAAAGGCTTTAGTATAATGCAAATGCCAAAAATACTAAGCCAGAAGAATGCAGAGCATTTTACGAGAATGTGGTTCAAAGGCGGCATGATCAAATTTAATGACAACCAGTTTAGTTATCGGATCAGTGGCAATTACCTCAAACGGAATACACGTTTAATAAACAATTGTTCTACCTGCGAGGAGGCGGACGGCAAAGTAACCGATTACGTCTTTAAGGTCGGCTTTGAGAAAAATCTTAGCTTTTCACGTTTTCAGCCTTATTTCGGGTTTGATTTAGGTTACCGGTTTAATATGTTTGAAGGGGAAATGATCTCTACTAACCCGCTTTTGGCGAATAAGGCCGGAGCCAATTCATACGCTGTAGAAGCTACCAAATCCGGACTGACGGTGTCTCCGCTGTTGGGTTTCAGACTTAATCCTGCAAAAATGGTTTCTGTGTTTGCGGAAACGAACCTTGATTTTTTTATTTTTTATGAGAGACAGGAGCTTGTTAGCCAAGATGTGAATAATACAAAAACTGTAAATCGTTATAAAAAGAACGAATTTCTGATTAATCCGGCTACCGTAGGCATTCAGATTCATTTGGGGAATAATAGATAAACTTGATATATTTGCAGCCAACCCTAAATTTTGTCCGCTCTCTTTACAATATGAGTATTACTAAGAAATTTTTATCTGTATTTTTCCTTTTCTTTGTTTTGTTCGTACACGTTGCGTTATCTCAAACGAATTATTCTGACGTGCGGGTGGATGAGCTGACTGATGCGCAGATCAGACAGATGATACAAAGGGCTGAATCAGTTGGATATTCGGACGCGCAGCTTGAACAGATGGCCGCGGCTCAAGGGATGAAACAAACCGAAATACAAAAATTGCGGTTGAGGGTTGAAAAGATCCGGCGGGAAGAGCGTCAGGGAACATCGGCCGGTACTGAGCGAGACCGTATACCGACGATGAATCAGGATGACCGTTCCAGAAGTTTTCGGGGAATTGACACTACTCGTAATAGCCTTAACAGGGGACAGCAAAAGCCTGGGGTGATGGGTAACGATAGTCTGGGGCTGTTTCAGGACCCGCGCCTTCAACTGGAAATATTTGAGTCACTGAAGCCTAAAATATTCGGGGCCGAATTATTTAAAAACAGCAACCTGACTTTTGAGCCAAATCTAAGAATGGCTACACCAAAAAGCTATGTTATAGGGCCGGATGATGAGTTGCTTGTGGATCTTTCCGGAGACAATGAGGCTAATTATCGTCTGAAGGTAAGCCCGGATGGAACGATTAGGTTGCAGTACGTAGGGCTGATCGCTGTAAGCGGTCTTACCATAGAGCAGGCAACAGCGAAGATTCGAAACACTATGGGCAATACATATCCAGGTTTACGTAGTGGACGGACCAACGTCGCTATAACATTAGGTAATATAAGGAGTATTAAAGTCACTGTGTTGGGTGAGGTTGTTAAACCAGGTTCCTATACTGTACCTTCATTGTTTACTGTATTTAATGTGCTTTATCAGTCGGGTGGTCCAAACCAAAATGGCTCTTTTCGTAAGATTCAGGTGATTCGCAATAACCGGGTCATAAACACTGTAGATGTATACGACTTCTTGCTGAATGGTATTCAAAAAAGTAATATCCGGCTGCAGGACCAGGATGTGATTAATGTTCCCGTTTATCAGACACGCGTCGAAGTGGCTGGGGAGGTTAAACGACCGGCACTTTATGAGGTGCTGGATACTGAATCGTTAGATGATGTAATCCGTTTTGCTGGTGGGTTCTCCAGTCAGGCCTATACCGCGCAAATTAAGGTTTTACAAAATACCAGCCGCGAAAGGAAGATCACTGATGTGCAGTCAGAGGATTACAGTGAATATATGCCAAAAAATGGGGATAAATACTTGGTTGAAACGATTCTTGATCGCTTCGAGAACCGGGTAGAGATTCTCGGGGCAGTGTTCAGGCCAGGTCAGTATGAACTGGATCCGGGCTTGACGTTAAAGGGGCTGATTCAGAAAGCTAATGGACTTACTGAAGACGCTTTTTTAAACAGGGCCTACATAAGTCGCCTTAACGCTGATAACACACAGTCTCTGGTATCTTTTGATTTGGCGAAGGTCAGTGCGGGCACAGAACCGGACATTCCCTTGCAGCGGGAAGATAAAATTACCATTTCTTCATTATTTGATCTTCGTGATGAATATAAGGTGACGATTCAAGGCGAAGTGCGCTTCCCTGGCTCCTTCAAATATGGCGATAGTATTAGTGTGGGCGATCTAGTTCAAATGGCTGGGGGATTTAAAGAAGGAGCGACTCCAAATCGGATAGAAGTTTCGAGACGAGTAAAGAATAGCGATGCCATGTCGGAGTCAGCCCGCACGGCAGAGGTATTTACAATTAACATTGATCCGGGGCTCAAAATAGCAGGCCCTAGATTCAGATTAAAACCGTTCGATATTGTTTCCGTGAGAAATTCAGAAGGGTACCAGGTCCAGCGCCAGGTCAAAATTGAGGGTGAAGTTCTGTACCCTGGCACTTACACGGTTACTAAGAAGAACGAAAGAATATCAGATCTGATACGCAGGGCTGGCGGTTTGACGCCCCTCGCTTATGTTGACGGCGCATCCCTCAAACGAACCGGCACGCCGGAGTCGAGATACGCTGATAGTTTGGAGCGGTTAAAAGAAGAACGCGAGAAGTTGCTCAACTTGCAAAGACTTAAGCAGACCGGTGCAAGAGATACAACGAGCTTTGAGAAGGATTTGCAAGTTCTCCGTAGTGACCTGGTAGGAATTGATCTTGACCGTATCCTGAAACGCCCGTCTTCCAGATATGACCTGATCGTAGAAGATGGAGATATAATAAGAATACCAAAGGAACTCCAGACAGTGCGTATTACGGGTGAAGTGTTGAAGCCGAATAGTATTGTATATATAAAAGGTAGAAGCTTTAAAGGATATATCGACGGCGCTGGTGGCTTTAGTTACAATGCATACAAGCGTGGCGCTTATATCGTATATCCAAATGGATCTGTGGCAGCAGCGAAGAAGTTTATATTTTTTAATAATTATCCTCAGGTAAAACCGGGGAGTGAAATATTTGTGCCCAAGCGAGCTGAAAGGGAAAAGCTAACTGCACAAAGTTGGATCGGTATAGGAACAGCTTTTGCTTCTTTGGGTGCAATTATAGTCTCCTTACTAAAGTAAGGAAAGGAGAGTCAACTATGGAAGTATCAAAAAATTATTCTCCGTCTGTCTCTGATGAGATTACATTGAAGGAGATTGTCATCAAGGGAAGAGAATATTATAAATTCTTGCTTTCAAAATGGATAATTATAATTCTTTTCACTACACTATGTGCATTTTTAGGTGGTATTTATGCATTTTTAAAAAAACCGCTATATATGGCTGCTACGACCTTTGTTCTTGAGGAGCCTGGCTCGGGCGCTTCAAGTGTCCTGGGAGGTTTAGGAGGAATTGCGTCAATGGTGGGCATTGATGTTGGTAATGGCGGTGGCATTTTTCAGGGGGATAACATCGTTGAATTATACAAATCCCGCAATATTATACAGCAAACACTCCTTACAAAAAAACGCAGTACAGATCATGAGCTTTTAATAGATCAATATATTAAGTTTAATGCTCTCAGAAAAGAATGGGATAAAGTTCCAGGTCTCAGAAATCTTACTTTTAATACGGATAAACCTTTTACAAGAACACAGGACAGCGTACTTGGTGTAATTACAGAAGATATTAGGAAGACTTATCTTTCTGTGGGTAAGCTCGACAAAAAGCTGAGTATTATCAGTGCAGAGATCAGGGCCGAGAATGAAGAGTTTGCTATGGACTTTAACCGCGCGATAGTAAAAAATGTAAATGATTTTTATATCAGGACCAAAACAAAAAAGTCTCTTGAAAATGTAAATATTCTGCAGCAGAAAGTCGATTCAGTTCGGGCGGTGATGAACGGTGCAATATCGTCTGCAGCTGCTGTCACAGATGCAACGCCAAATCTCAACCTGACAAGGCAAAAGCAACGGGTCGCCCCTGTGCAACGGTCGCAATTCAGTGCAGAAACAAACAAGGCAATACTTGCAGAATTAGTAAAAAATCTGGAACTGTCCAAGATTGCATTGAGGAAGGAAACGCCTTTGATTCAGGTATTGGATGAACCTGTTTATCCCTTAGCAAAACAAAGATTAAGTAAAATTAAATGGTTTGTTATAGGGGGTATTATCGGGGGTGTACTTACGGTATCTTTTCTAATTTTAAAGAGGCTTTTAAATAATTTGCTGAGTTGATTTATGGATTTGAATAACAAGAAGGTATTAGTAACAGGCGCAGATGGATTTATTGGGAGCCATTTGGTCGAGCGATTGTTAAAGGAGGGTTGTAGCATCAGAGCCTTTGTATATTATAACTCTTTCAATTCCTGGGGGTGGCTTGATGCATTGCCTAAAGACTGTTTATCAAAAATTGAAATTTTTGCGGGAGACGTGCGGGATCCTAATGGTGTCCGTACCGCAATGAAAGATATAGATGTTGTTTTTCACCTTGCTGCGCTTATTGCCATACCTTTCAGCTACCATTCTCCTGACTCTTATATAGATACCAATGTAAGAGGTACCTTGAATATTGTTCAGGCCGCAAAGGACTTGGGTGTCGAGCGTGTTTTAGTTACCTCGACGTCAGAAGTTTACGGAACAGCCCGGTATATTCCAATTGATGAGAATCATCCACGTCAGCCTCAGTCGCCGTATTCGGCATCCAAGATAGGAGCCGATGCCATTGCGGATTCATTTTACAGAAGTTTCAACCTGCCTTTGACAATTGTCCGTCCGTTCAATACTTATGGTCCAAGACAGAGTGCGAGAGCGGTTATACCTACAATTATTACCCAGTTACTCAACGGGAAAAGCGAGATCAGGCTTGGAGATCTGATTCCAACCAGGGACTTGTTGTTTGTTGAAGATACGGTGAATGGATTTGTTGAAATTGCAAAGTCCGAGGCCCTGATTGGTCACGACTGTAATATCGCCACACAGTCTGAAATTTCAGTCGGTGACCTGGCTCAGGAACTGATAAAACAAATTAACCCTGAAGCAAGGATCATTACGGATACTGATCGCTTACGGCCGGAAAAATCAGAAGTGTTCCGACTTTATGGAGCTAATGAAAAAATTAAGTGTCATACTGGTTGGACACAAAACTTCAGTTTGTCCGAAGGTTTATCCAAAACGATAGAATGGTTTAGAAATTCAGATAATTTGAAGCAATACAAAGCTGACATTTACAATATTTGATCCTATGTCGGACTACCTATTTTCCCAAATCACAAAATTTATAAAAAGCCACTTCCCGCATGAGGAATTTATACCGCTTCATGCTCCTGTTTTCATAGGGAATGAGAAAAAGTATGTGCTTGACGCCATCGACTCCACCTATGTATCGTCTGTAGGGCCATATGTGAACAGATTTGAGGAAATGATGGTCGACTTAACCGGAGCAGACCACGCAATTGCTATAGTCAATGGGACGAATGCTTTACATATGGGACTTATCTTGGCCGGTGTTAATCGTGGTGATGAGGTGCTGTCTCAGGCGCTGACATTTGTAGCCACTGCAAATGCAATTAGTTATATCGGGGCTGAGCCTGTTTTTATTGATGTCGATGGTGACAGCTTTGGTATGTCTCCAGAGTCTTTAAGAAGTTTTCTGAACGGGCACGCAGTAAGACGGACCGAAGGAACTTACAACAAATCTACAGGGTGTAAAATATCTGCCTGCGTTCCTATGCATACTTTTGGAATGCCGTGTAGGATAGATGAAATAGCGGAGATCTGCGATAACTGGAATATTTCGCTTATAGAAGATTCCGCAGAGTCTATTGGAAGCTTTTTCAAGGGAAGGCATACTGGAGTTTTCGGAAAAATCGGCATTTTCAGTTTTAACGGAAATAAAACAGTAACATGTGGAGGAGGTGGCGCACTGATCACCAATGATCCCCAGATTGCAAAGCATGCGAAGCATCTGACAACACAGGCGAAAGTTCCGCATCAGTGGAATTTTGTTCATGATCATATCGGTTATAATTACAGAATGCCAAATCTGAATGCCGCTTTAGCTGTTGCACAGCTCGAGCAACTCGATACCTTCATTGAAAACAAGCGGCGCTTAGCAGCGGAATATTCACTTTTTTTCAAGGATTTGGATATCCCAATGCAGAAGGACATGGATGACACGAAGTCAAATTACTGGCTGAATGCTATTGTTCTCAAAGATATAGACCAGAGAGATGCTTTTTTGGAATACAGTAATTCCCATGGAGTGATGACCAGGCCAATCTGGGAACTGATGAACAAATTGCCAATGTTCCGGCATTGTCAGACTGATAGTCTGGAAAACAGCAGGTATCTGGCAGAAAGGGTAGTAAATATTCCTAGCGGTTACCGTCCTGACTGATTGATATGGAAGATCTGATTTTAATAGGCGGTGGCGGGCATTGTAAGTCATGTATCGATGTTATCGAGCATACGGGTTTGTATCGCATAGTAGGTATTTTAGACAGACCGGAAATGGTCGGCATGCAAGTATCAGGTTATCCGGTTATAGGAACTGATGATGAAATATCCGCTTATATTTCCCGGGACTGTTCTTTTCTGGTCACAGTGGGGCAGATTCAGAGTGGCGAAAACAGAGCAACGATTTTCAACAAATTAATTGAAAACGGAGCGAAAATTCCTTCGATTACATCACCCAAGTCTCACATTTCCCGATCTGCACGCATTGGTATGGGAACCATAGTGATGCATAATTGTTTTGTCAATGCGGAGAGCCGGATAGGCAACAACTGTATTATTAATACCGCAAGTTGCATTGAGCACGATGCAGTAATAGGGGATAGCGTACACATATCAACATCAGCGGTGGTTAATGGGAACTGTGACATCGGCGATGGAGTATTTATCGGCAGTAATGCGGTCATATCACATCAGCGGAGAGTAGCAGACCATGTTATTGTTGGTGCTGGCGCGGTGGTAATCCGGGATATCGAAAGGCAAGGCATATACGCAGGAAATCCTGCGCGAGAAATAATAAAATGAAAAGGACTGTAATTATTGCAGAAGCTGGTGTAAATCATAACGGTAGCTTAGAGAACGCATTGAAGCTGATTGATGCAGCGGCGTACGCTGCTGCAGACTATGTTAAATTTCAAACCTTTAAAGCGGCCAAGCTTGTCAGCAAACAGGCAGCAAAGGCCGACTATCAAAATGCAAATACGGGTAATGTACAGGAAACCCAGCTTGAGATGCTTCAGAAGCTTGAACTTAGTGAAGCCGACCACAGGAAATTAATTGAATATGCTGCTCAGAAGGACATTAAGTTCTTGTCTACAGCATTTGATCTGGAAAGCCTGAACTTTTTGTATGATCTGGGAATCAGGCTGTTCAAGATACCTTCCGGTGAAATCACCAATTTACCTTACCTGGAGGCGGTAGCTGATTTTGCAGACGAAATCATCCTGTCTACCGGGATGTGCACAATGGATGAAGTAAATGATGCAGTTCTTGCAATAAGAAATAGGACAAACGCCAAGATTACGATCTTACATTGTAATACAGAATATCCTACCCCGTTTTATGATGTCAACCTTCTGGCAATGCCGGGCTTGGCCAGAGATTTTGGTACTGAGGTAGGGTATTCTGATCATACACTCGGTATTGAAGTTCCCGTGGCTGCAGTTGCATTAGGGGCAAGTGTAATAGAAAAGCATTTTACTTTAAGCCGGACACTTCCTGGGCCAGATCATGCAGCTTCACTTGAGCCCCATGAGCTCAAGGCAATGATCGACGCTATCCGCAATATTGAACTTGCGCTGGGTAATGGCATAAAGCTACCCACGCAATCTGAACTGAAGAATAAAGCTATAGCACGAAAGAGTATCCATCTTACGAAAGATAAAAAATCAGGCGAAATTGTTGAGGCAGCTGATCTTGAGATGCTGCGGCCTGGAGATGGCATTTCACCTATGAAGATGTACAGTATTATTGGGAAACGGGTAGCCAGGGATTTACCATCAGGGCATAAACTCGACTTTAATGACATAGCATCCGTATGAAAGTAGGCGTATTAACTAGCTCCCGGGCCGATTTTGGCATTTACCTGCCTTTGCTGCGGGCATTGCGCGATGACGTATTTTTTGAGCTTGAGATCATTGCCTTCGGTACACATCTCTCGGATTTTTATGGTCGGTCGGTTGATCAGATTACCGCCCTAGGCTTTCAGGTTAGCCATGAGATCGAATCAATGTTACTTACAGACACTCCTGCATCGATTTCCAGTGCAATCGGACTTACTATGATTAAGTTTAGTGATTTCTGGAAAAATAACGCCAATCGCTTTGACTTCGTGTTCTGTCTTGGCGACCGCTATGAAATGTTTGCAGCGGTAAGCTCTGGCGTTCCATTTAATGTAAGGATGGCTCATATACATGGTGGGGAAACCACCCTCGGTGCGATTGACAATGTGTTTAGACATAGCATTACGCTGGCGTCTTCGTTGCACTTCGTCTCAACGGATGCTCATGGGGAGAAGGTAGCTGCACTCATCGGAACAAACGACAGGATATATAATGTTGGTGCTTTAGGTCTGGATAATGTGATGGATATGCAATTGCTTTCAATACAGGAGTTTCAGGACAAGTGGGGCATCAATCTTGGCAATAAAACAATATTGGTAACCTTTCATCCGGAAACCATGAACCTAAAGAGAAACGAGCAAAATGTAAACGAGCTTATTAAGGCCATCAACAGTTTGTCTGCCTACCAATTCCTGATCACCATGCCGAATGCAGATACAGCTGGTAGTATTATCAGGAGAGCCTTGAAAGAAAACTTTGAACTCAAGAAAAACTTCTATCTGATTGAGAATCTCGGATCTCAAAGTTACTTCACTGCGATGAAGTATGCCAGTTTCCTGTTAGGCAATACCTCCAGTGGAATTATTGAGGCTGCATCTTTCAATAAGTATGTGATTAATCTGGGCAATCGCCAATTAGGCAGGACCGCTGGTGATAATGTGCTGCATATCCCCGTCTCTGCTACGGAAATACTTGCCGCTGTAACGAAAATCGAACTGAAACAAGGTACACAAATAAATAATATCTACTGGAATGGCGGCGCAGCAGCCAAAATTATCCGCGTATTAAAGAAACTGTGATATGGACATTTATCGGAGACATGTTATTCCTGAAAATTCAATCGCCCGTGAAGCACTGAGGATACTCGACCAGTTACCTGACAGTGTGACAAGGACCCTGTTTATAGTACGTCAGGACAATTCAATAGTTGGTACCCTCACAGATGGTGATATCAGAAGGGGATTGCTTAACGGGCTGGAAATATCTCATCCCGTTAGTGCTTTCATGAACAGGAATTACAAGTTCATTCGTACCCAGGGTGATCACGTCGAGATAATCAAGGGCATCAGGGATGCAGACATTCACCTGGTCCCTGTCGTAGACGATGATAACAGGATAACACGAATATTAGACCTCACAAAAGTGCGTACGATACTTCCCGCCGCTGCACTGCTTATGGCAGGCGGTCGTGGTGAAAGATTGCGTCCGTTTACCGACACGGTGCCTAAACCTATGTTGAAAGTAGGTGGAAAACCGATTTTAGAGCACAACGTTGATCGTCTTATTTCTTACGGGATCTCCGAAATTTACATCAGCGTAAAGTATCTGAAAGAGCAAATCATGGATTTTTTTGGCGATGGCAGCGAGAAGGGCGTCAGTATCCGCTACATAATTGAAGACGAACCCCTGGGAACACTTGGAAGTATCTCTCATATTGATTCTATTCCTTATGATGATATCCTGGTTATGAATTCCGATTTGGTTACAAACATAGATTTTGAGGACTTCTATAATTATTACAGGGATTCGGAAAGTTTAATGGCTGTCGCGAGCATTCCTTATCACGTAAATGTGCCATATGCCGTTCTGCAGACAGATGAGAAAAAGGTGTCTTCGTTTGTTGAAAAGCCTACCTACACTTATTATTCCAATGGTGGGATTTACCTGATGAAGTTTCAACTTAAGAGTGTTTGCAGCAAAAACACATTTTTTAATGCTACAGACCTTATGGACCGCATAATTGCTGATGGTGGAAATCTGGTACACTATCCGGTATTAGGTTACTGGCTTGATATTGGACGACCCCATGATTATCTCAAAGCACAGGATGACGTCAAACACATCAATCTGTCATGAAAACACTAATTCTGATACCTGCAAGGGCCGGATCAAAGGGCTTGCCCGGGAAGAATGTGAAAATTCTTGGAGATAAGCCCCTTATCAGTTATTCTATGGAGTTTGCTTCCCGGATATGCAAACCCGGAGACAGAGTTTGCATAACCACTAACGATGAAGACGTAATGTCGATTGCGCAAGCGACAGGATATCCGGTGGATTTTAAACGTCCTGAGCATCTGGCAACAGATACGGCAGGTTCATACGATGTCATGCTTCATGCTTTGCAGTTTTTTAGGGACCATGGTGAAGAATACGATCGGTTATTGCTGTTGCAGCCTACCTCTCCCTTTCGGACTGTTGACGACTATGAAAAGATGGAAGCTATCTTTGATGAATCCTGTGACATGGTAGTTAGCGTACGTATAGCCAAGGATAATCCTTACTTTAACCTTTTCGAGGAAACGGAGGACGGCTATCTCAGAATGAGCAAGGAATTAGCCTATCAGACGAGACAACAGTCTCCGCCTGTATACGCTTACAATGGATCTATCTACATTATAAGGGTAGCATCATTATTGAAAAGCCCGCTTTCAGGATTTCAGAACATCCGTAAATTTGTAATGCCAGAGGAGCGCAGCGTAGATATTGACACGATGAAAGACTGGCTTATCGCGGAATATTATTTGAAAGAGATTGTAAATGAAAACAGTTAGAATTATTCCCAGGTTGGATATCAAAGGACCAAATCTGGTAAAAGGTATCCATCTTGAAGGGCTCAGGGTACTTGGTAAGCCGGCAGATTTTGCAAAATACTACTATAATCATGGAGCCGATGAGCTGATGTTTCAAGATGTGGTGGCGTCACTTTATGACCGGAATGGACTACATGATATTGTCTCTGAAACAGCACGTAGTATATTTATCCCCATCACGGTAGGAGGGGGAATCCGTACACTTCAGGACATTACCAAAATGCTGCGGGCCGGGGCAGATAAGATATCAATAAATACTGCAGCCATAAATAATCCTGATTTAATCAGGCAGGCTTCTGAAGAATTTGGTTCATCGACAATTGTAGTTGCTATCGAGGCAATAAAAAGTCATGACGGGAAATACTACGCTTTTACAGATAACGGCAGAGAATATACGGGCATTGAAGTTATCGAGTGGGCACAACAGGTACAGGATCTGGGTTGTGGAGAACTTATCATAACATCTGTCGATAACGAAGGTACAGGCAAAGGCTTTGATACGGAATTAATATCTGCAGTAGCTTCCGCAGTCACCATTCCGGTAATTGCACATGGCGGAGCAGGATCTAAAGAAGACATTGAGAAATTGTTCGATACGGGGGTAGTAGATGCCGTTGCCCTGGGCTCAGTACTTCATTATGAAGCCATTCAGTCCTTTGTTTTAAGCGAAAATTCTGAAACTGAAGGTAACTTTGAGTTTATTAAGAGTGGGCGTTCCTTCAGCAAATTTGACCCTTTCAATTTGAAGAACCTCAAAGAACATTTGCATTCAAACGACATTTATTGCAGATAATGAATAAAAAAATAGCTATAGTTGATTACGGATTAGGAAACCTTTACAGCATAACACAAGCCTGTAACCATATTGGTTATTATCCGGTTGTGACATCTGACAAGAATCAGATAATGGATGCTGATTACCTCATTCTTCCCGGGGTAGGTGCATTCAAGGTTGCTATGGACCAGCTCAATGAGTTAGACCTTATCAATACGATCAAGACTTATGCCGGATCAGGAAGGCCGATAATGGGGATTTGCCTTGGAATGCAATTGCTGTTTGACAGAAGCGAAGAGTTCGGACATCATGAAGGGTTAAAACTGATACCTGGTGCTATACAAAGATTTCCTTCAGAGATAGAGGGGAGAAGATTGAAAATACCTCATATTGGCTGGAATAAGTTAGTTCAAAACAACATCCGTTGGGAAGCCACACCGTTGAAGGATATCGGAAATGACGATTTTATGTACTTCGTTCATTCTTATTTTGCACAACCTGAAGATGAAGCTTCTATACTCAGCTATACCTGTTATCAAGGCTTTAAATATTGTTCATCCGTTAAAAAAAACAATATCTTTGGCTTTCAATTCCATCCAGAGAAAAGTGGAGAAACGGGAGTGAGCATTTACAAGAATTTTTTAAGCCTATAACAACAATGGAACATAAGGACACTCAGAAAAGATATAATCTGCCAAACGAAGTCAGGTTTTGTAAGAAATGTACTATATCTAATCAGAGACCAAGAATATCTTTCGACGAAGCCGGAGTTTGTTCTGCATGTAATTTTGCAGAATTCAAAAAGAATAAAATCAACTGGGCTGAACGGGAAAAGGAACTGGTAACCTTACTCGACAGGTTTAGGAGAAGCGACGGCAGATATGATGTGCTTGTTCCCTGCAGCGGTGGAAAAGATGCTGCATACATCGCACATGAACTCAAGCATAAGTACGGAATGAATCCGTTAACGGTGACTTGGGCTCCGCATATTTATACTGAAATAGGGTTTAAAAACCTTCAGAATATGATACGGGTTGGCGACCTTGCTAACATTCTCGGAACACCTGCGGGTAAAATACATCGCAAGTTAACAAAGCTATCCTTTGAAATTCTTGGCGACCCGTTCCAGCCATTTATATATGGACAGACTAATTTTCCGCTCCAAATGGCTGTTCAACACCAGATTCCTTTGATCATGTATGGAGAAAACGGGGAGGTTGAATACGGTGGTGATATGAAAAATGCATTTAATCCAAAAAGGGATTATAAAAGCGATCATAAAAAGCATTATTTCTCAGGTCTTGGGCCGGAAGATCTGATTAAATACGGGGTGAGGGAAGAGGACCTGGTGCCTTATATGGCTCCTTCAAATGAGGCCTTAGATGCGTTGCAAACCGAAATTCATTTCTATGGCTATTATAAAAAGTGGATTCCACAGGAGAATTATTATTACTGTGTTGAAAATACTGGATTTCAGGCTAACCCCGTGCGCAGCGAAGGGACCTATTCAAAATATGCATCTCTTGATGACCAGATAGATGGATTTCATTATTTTCTGGCATATATCAAATTTGGTTTGGGCCGATGTACCTCGGACACCGCACACGAAATTCGGGATGGCCATATTACCCGGGAAGAGGGTGTTGCATTGGTCAACAAATTCGATGGAGAATTCCCGGCTAAGTATTTCAAGACTTTTCTTGAATATTGCGATATTACCGAAGACTATTTCTGGGAAGTTATCGATAGCTGGAGATCACCGCATCTTTGGGAAAAAGATTCTGACAACAACTGGCAGTTAAAATTTAAAGTAAAGGACTGATATGTTTAGTTTGGTCAAAATATTGATCGGGCGAATATATTTGAAAGGCAGAAGCTTTATAAATGCCTGTATATACGAGAATTACTTTAGAAAGTATCAGCTTAACCGCAAATTCAGATTCAATGGTACTAACATTTTGTTCTACGGTGAAGGGGAAATCCAGGTAGGCGACCACTCGTACATTGGCGATTACTCAACCATCCAGGCCGTTGAGGGCTTTAAAGTAAAAATCGGAATCAGGTGTCAGATAAGTCATAACGTTAGGATTTATACGATGACTGACGTAGCTGACCAGGACTTTTCCAAACCAACACGTGCATCTAAAAGCGGAGATGTGGTTATATCAGATTATGTATGGATCGGAGCAAATGTTTTTATTAATCCGGGAGTGAAATTAGGTAAGAACTGTATTGTTGGAGCAAATAGTGTGGTAACAAAAGACGTGGAAGAAAATGCTATAGTAGGTGGCGTACCTGCAAGGTTGATCAGATTAAAGTCACTTTAATTGTTTAGGAAATTTTTAAAAACGTCGATTATTTATGCAGTTGGCCCACAATTGCCAAAAGTTGCCGGCTTGTTTTTATTACCAATCCTGACCCCGTTTTTGACGAAAGAGGATTTTGGGATCTGGGGCACCGTAATGGCATATACCTTATTGTTTTCGGCGGCAAGAGATTTAGGAATGATTGCACCAATGGTAAATACCTTTTATCAGCACCCGACAAGGTGGCGCTGGGTCTGGAGGCAAATCATAACATTCCTGGCGTTGTTCGGAATCGCCTACACGTTTATTCAGCTGGTTGTCATCTGGTGGATTATGCCTGGAGAAGCTTCAGGCAATCTTTACATTATACTTGTCCTGATAGCGATCCAATCGTTGGTACTGGACATTCCGAATCAGATCGGCGCCAGATTCCTGCAGTTAAGTGAGCGTCCTGTACCATTGGCTTTAATCTCAATGATCAGTGGATTTATCTCAATCGGAGTGCAGATGTTTTATGTCGTCGTGTTGAAGCAAGGGTACATGGCTTGGTTTTATTCTGCATTTGCATCCGCCTTGTTCTCAGCAGTTTGTTATTTATGTATTATGACAGGAAACGGCCTCAAGCCAATACCTGTTTTCAGAATGAGACTGCTTTCGGCTAGGATAAGATTGTCATTGCCTATGCTGCCTCACAATTATTCAGGCTATTTGTTGAACGCATCTGACCGGATGGTTATGAATGTAAGCAAAGTAAGCACAGAGAATATCGGTATTTATAATGTCGCTTATACATGGGGCAATTATATCGACATTTTTGGGAATGCAGTCGGAATGGCAGTCGGGCCGATGTATTTGAAGCTGTTTTCAGAGAAAACAGCTGATGCAGAGAATCGGGTTTATCACCTTACTCAATTTCTGCAGCTTATATTTTTGTTCGGGCCATTCATTGTTGCCCTATGGTCCAGAGAACTTTTTTCAGTTTTCATTAAAAATAAGGAACTTCAGGCTGCCTACGGACTATCCATTATTATCATCATGAGTTATAGCTATCGCCCCCTTTATTGGAATGTTGTGTCGAGGCTGCAATACTACGGTCATACTGGCCAATTGTGGAAGATCAGTTTAGTTGGAGGACTCATAAACTTAGTGCTTAACTTGATTTTTATTCCGCTTTTAGGTTATCAAATTGCTGCTATCACTACCTTTGTGGCGTTGATGTATATCGGTTTTTCCGGGTTCTATCTGAAGCAATACAAAGCTCATGATCGTAACAATTACGGGCATCTGATTTGGCTTATACTTATTATTGCTTGTACATTTGTAGCCTACTTACTTCGGGATACCTCTGTGATGGTCAAATCAATTATCACACTCGTCTTAACCGCAGCAACAGTCCTTTATATTCGAAAAAACCATTTTCAATCTCTTAACCAGTCGTGAACATTAAGTCGTTGATTTCTGAATTAGATAACGATCCAGCCATTTCTGAAGTCGAATTTGAAGGATTTCTTGTTTGGCAGTCGATTCGCTATCTGATATTACAGCATTGTATTGACATCAGCAGCGGTCTTGATAGTATAGCCGGGGGTACGAAACCTCCAAAGTTTACTCTTATGAAATCCTTGGTTTACGCGCTGCTAAGGAATCCATTTTTCGGTCCGAAGCGGCCAGTGCTGGCCTTTCATACCGTAGCTTCAAATATTCAAAATGATAATGGGTATTACTTCAATCGGATCGTGGACTATTTCCTTGAGGAAGATCCGGCTATCTGGAAGATTGAGGAACCGAAAGGGTTTACGCATCCGACACCAATGCAATACCCTAGTTATTCCAAACTGTCATTGGATGTCCTTATTGAGGGCCTCTACCGTCTCACACTGCTATTCAATAAACGGCAGGCTAACCTGGCACGAACAATTTCCAGACAGCTGATCAGCAAAATTACCAGCAAGCAAAGTATGGCAGGCATCTTACTGGATACCGACAGACTTGAATCCCAAATCGCAAAATCTATTTTAAAGTTTAAACCTAATTATTACATTTACAGACGATTATATAAAGTAAAGAAAATAACTAAGATCATCGTTGAGGACGGGCACTATGGAGGTGACAAGGCAAGTATCATTAAGGCAGCCAAAGATATGGGTATCGTGGTGTTTGAACCTCAACATGGTTTTCTAAATGAAAAGCATCCGGCCTACAATTATGGGTCGCACATTGTAAGTAACAAAAGATATGGCAGTTATGTTCCTGATCAACTGCTGAGTTATGGTGATTTCTGGGCCAAACTTGTCAACGTACCCAACAACGTTTATGTATTGGGAAATCCCCATCTGGAAAAATCTATTTCCAACATTCAGGTCCATGCAGACACAAACAAAATACTAGTTCTTGGTTCCGGTGTTACGGTTAAGGAAACGAACGATTTGTTAGCGGAGCTTTTGAAATACAAGATGACTGATACAGTGGTTAGCTATCGGCCGCACCCAATTGAAAGCACTTCGTTAACAAATAGATATGGTAAACAGATTGATGCAGGTGTAATTATCGATAGCGAACCGTTATACAAGTCACTTGCTGAGGCGAAGATCGTCATCGGAGAACTAACTACGGCCTTATTTGAGGCAACTGCACTTTCAAAGCCAGTTTATCTTTTCCATTCTTCGTACACCCAAGCTTATTTAAGTCCGGAATTTGATGTATTTGAGTCCTTCACCATCGAGGAAGTTGAATCAATGTTAAAAAAAACACATCAATCTAATTATCCCGTAGATTATTTCTGGTGTATGGGCTGGCAATCTCAATTCAAAAAACTTAACGCGCAATACTCATGAATCTAAGGTTGATATACCTACTTCTGTGTAGTGCGCTGATCGCCTGCAAAAAAGAGAAATTACCGCCAAACATTATTGATTCCAATATTGATATCTCCCACGATACCATTTCCGTTACTCAAATTAAAGTAGCAAATATCTTCGAGCCCTCTCCCGGATTCTTAGCTTATTTCTCTGCTGCAGCGCTTCCTTTTGACGATAAAATAGCCTTTGTAGGTACCGAAGCTCCGTACGACCATGATTTTGCACCTGCAAATCTGCAAATAAAAAAAACAGATTTAGATCTGAATATCATCAGCGATAAATCACTTTTCAAATCCAACCTTGCAAAATACAACTCTGTAACCCCTTCGTTTATTAATGTCAACGAGAAGCTGCAGTTTTACTATTTGCGGCAGGAGTCATGGCAGGAATCGCAAATCTATCTTACAGAAAGTTATGACAATGGGTTAACATGGCCTGTTGACCGCAAAATATCTTTTTTGGAAGGTGTTAATGGCATCATCAATGACCGCGTGATCATCCTTTCGTCTGGACGGATCATGATACCCGTATCCTACACAAACGACATACATAATAACTACGATGGCCAGATCATCTTTTGCTATTTCAGTGATGACAATGGCCAAACATGGAGCAGATCTTCCGAATTGAGAACATCCACTCCCCTCATGGAGCCTTCTGTAGCTGAATATGCACCTGGAAAGTTGCTCATGGTGATACGCTCCGGGCTGGGAAAACTGTTGTTCTCAAGAAGTACCGATAATGGTATAAGCTGGAGTCCAATTGAAAAATCAAAAATCAGTGCGCCTGCATCCACATCGGCATTGTTCAGGATGGAAGAGGGAATTCTTGGTATGATATGGAACCATTCCGAGTCTGCAATCCACGTTCAGGATCGCAAACGGTTGAGTCTCAGTGTATCAAAAGATGGGGGCAATAGCTGGTCTGTTCCATATCTTATAGGAAATGAAGAAGGTGAAATCTATACTTCACCTGGAATGTTTAAACATAATGGATACTGGTACGTTTATTTCAACTATTCTGCGTATGTCGGCGAATATGGAATACGGGCAAAAAAACTGCGAATAAGTTATTGATAAAATGATACATATCGTTAATTACGGGATGGGCAACCTTGGCTCTATCCAGAACATGCTTAAAAAACTGGGTATTCCCTCGAAGATAGCTGAAGCGCCGGAAGAAGCGATGGATGCGTCTCAATTGATACTTCCCGGCGTAGGCGCCTTTAATGAGGGAATGCGCATTCTTTCCGAAAGTGGTTGGGTGTCTTTTTTGAACAGGAAAGTTCTGGAAGACAAATTGCCTATTCTGGGCATATGCCTTGGTATGCAACTCATGACCTCATTTAGTGAAGAGGGAAATGTTGCCGGGTTAGATTGGGTCAGGGGCCAAACAGTCCGGTTCACCGGTGCGAATCTAAGAGTGCCTCATATGGGCTGGAACATTGTGTTACCCAGACAAGACGAAGACCTCTTCAGGTCGGAAGAGGAAGAACTCCGTTTTTACCATGTGCATTCGTATTACGTGAGGCTTGAAAATCCGGAACAAGAGATTGCTCAAACTGTATATGGTGATCCCTTCACCTCTGCGTTCCGTAAAGACAATATATTCGGAGTGCAGTTCCATCCGGAGAAAAGCCATAAGTTCGGGATGCAAATGTTAAAGAACTTTCACACCTTCGCGCATGCTTAGAACCCGTGTAATACCTGTCTTGCTGCTGCAGGAGGCGGGTTTGGTGAAAACCGTCAAATTTAAGAATCCGGAGTACATCGGCGACCCTATAAATGCAGTCAGAATTTTTAATGAAAAGGAAGTAGATGAACTGATTTTTCTTGATATCAATGCATCAAAAGAACATAGGGATCCCCCTTATGACCTCATTAACAGACTAGCGACGGAATGTTTCATGCCCCTTTGTTATGGTGGTGGAATCCGCGATATCGATACGATACGCAACATACTCAAATCTGGAGTTGAGAAGGTTGCTATTAACTCCTTTGCGCTGGAAAATCCCGAATTCATACAGGAAGCCGCATCTGTATTTGGCAGCTCAACTATTGTGGTTTCAATTGATGTGAAAAAGAATCTGCTTGGCCAGTACCGTCTCCATTCATCAACAGGAAATATGAATGTAAAGAATGATGTCGCTGCATTTGCCGGGCAAATGGAAGCGTTAGGTGCTGGTGAACTGCTTTTAAATTCGGTAGACAACGATGGAACCATGCAGGGTTATGATATCAAACTGATCAAACAAATTACTTCTCAGGTCAATATTCCAGTAATTGCCTGTGGAGGTGCCGGGAAAATCGGTGACTTTGTGCAAGCATCCCACGAAGGAGGGGCTTCAGCTGTGGCAGCAGGTAGCACGTTCGTATTTCATGGCAAACATAAAGCCGTGCTGATTACTTATCCTGCTCAGAAAGAACTCAGAAAAGTCGGTTTGTAACAGTCAGTTTACTATTTTTGCATACTAACTCAGACTAAGAATCCATGCCGAAAGACCGTACGTACCAGATCTGCACCAAATGTGTGATGGATACCACAGATCCGGATATCACATTCGATGACCAGGGTATTTGCAATCATTGTTACAAATATGAAAAGGACAATTCGAAATTCTCTTCTCCTGAACAGAAAAAGCAGGCGCTGGAAGCACTTGTAGCAAGAATCAAGGCTGCAGGAAAGGGGAAGGATTACGACTGTCTGATAGGGGTAAGTGGTGGTGTCGATAGTACCTATGTTGCCTATCTCGTAAAGAACCTTGGATTGCGCCCTCTTGCTGTGCATCTGGACAATGGATGGAACAGCGAACTTGCTGTGATGAATATTGAGAATATCCTCAAGAAGCTCGA
Source organism: Pedobacter deserti (assembly GCF_024436415.1). Classification (GTDB taxonomy): domain Bacteria; phylum Bacteroidota; class Bacteroidia; order Sphingobacteriales; family Sphingobacteriaceae; genus Pedobacter; species Pedobacter faecalis. The sequence continues at coordinate 878,195 of NZ_JAFMZQ010000001.1, forward strand.
CATCGATCTCTATACTCATGTAATCAACTGGGAAGAATTTAAAGATCTTCAACTGGCATTTTTAAAGGCGTCAACGCCTGATTCCGAGATCCCATCAGATCATGCAATTTTTGCATTAATGCGGAAAATAGCAAAAGACCAGAAAATCGATTATATTATTTCAGGTATAAATACACGGACAGAAAGCCATCATCCAAGGGCCTGGTCGCAAGGCCATGAAGATTGGCTGTATATCAAGAGCATCCACAAACAGTTCGGATCTAAGCCACTCAAGACATTCCCTCATGGTAATCTATGGTCATTCTATACTGCAAGGTTCTCGAAGAAATGGGTCAACATCCTGGACTATGTAGATTATATTAAAGAAGATGCAAAGAGAACAATTGCGGACAAGCTTTCCTGGAGGGATTATGGCGGTAAACATTTCGAATCGATATATACCAGGTTTTTCCAAGGATATATACTTCCAGTAAAGTTCGGATTTGATAAACGTAAAATGCATTTGTCCAGTCTTATCTGTGCTGGTGAAATCTCCAGGGACCAGGCACTTAAGATGTTGGAGGAACCCATATATCCAAAAAATATGCAAGACGATGACAGAGAATTCGTTATAAAGAAGTTTAATATTACCGAACAGCAGTTTAAGGAGATCATGGCCCTTCCTGTTAAAAAGTATTTCGACTATCCCTGCTATCCGAATACCTTTCTTCATAGGACGTTAAAGAAAATTTTCAGATAAATGCATTACTACCTGATCATCAATGAGGGGCTATCTAATGGCCTGGTCAATAGTCAGGTGATAAAGCCGATTCAGCAAAATTCGCTGGGTTCCCAGGTCGGTGTGATCTCAATGGAGAAGCCGGGCACTTCCCGCAAAACGTATCCCGGGATCAAATGTATTTCTATCCCTATTGCTGTACCTTATCGGCTCTTTCTTTTCAATCCGATCGCGCATGTTATGGTACCCTTCCTGGCGTTTTTCTACGCATGCGTCCTTGCAAGCTGTACTCGATCGAGCGATGTACTGATTGCCCGCAGTTATTTCCCCGGTATTGTGCTCCGCTACCTGAAACTCATCCGGGGCAACCATTATAAGTTCGACACGAGAAGCCTCTTCGTTCATGAATCAGTTACGAAAGGGTTGCTCAAAGAAGGCAGTTCTTTATATAGGAAGTGGCTAAATTGGGAAAAATTAGTCCTGGAGGGTTCAGATACAGTGATTGCGGTTGCCAAAAAACAGGAAGAATATTATCATAATGTGGCTGCGCAGCCACTCGATGTCAGAACAATACCCTGCTATGCTTCGGGCCCCCTCCGTTTTGCCGGACAGCGACAGGATCTCTTGCCATTCACAGAGGAAGACGTTGTCATTGCCTATTACGGATCGCTTGACAATGGATGGAACAATATTGACACTTATGCTGAGTTCTTCGGTTACGCGATCGAAAATGGCTATAAAGTCTGCATTGTCAGTCAGAATTTTCGCGAGCTTCGCCTAGACCCCAGGCTAAGCCATCCTTACGTATTCATCGTCGATACAGAAAAAAATAAAAATTATTCCGCTTACCTGCAGGTTTGTGATTACGGTGTTGTGATCATGCCAGAGGTGCCTGATTGGGAAACCCGTTTAAGTGTTAAGTTCGCTGAATATACGAACTGTGGGCTGGGTGTTCTCGTAGGAGAATACGTGGGGGAAGCCGTACGCATTTCACAGGGACATTTTCCGGCGACTAATATCGTTATCAGAGGTTCTAAGTGTCCCGGTGGTCTGCGACGTTTGCAGGTACAGCAAAGAAAAGAGATTATCGATAAGGCGCATGAGTTGTTTGGTTTCAGCAATTTTAGAAAAATCTTGAACTGATGTTTGCACTCAAGGAATTCAAGGTCAGGAAAGGAAGTCCGTATATGTTCATGTATATATGCCTTATCACCTTCTATTTCTTCGTTTTTGTATGGGGATATTTCCTAAGAGGGCCCGGCGAAAATTCAATAAGGATCGATGCCGATTCCTTTGCTTATGTAGAACTCAGCGAGCTTTATGAAAGTATGCTCGTTCTTTTTTCCATAAGTCCGAATTTTGTCGGACAGATATTTATACTCAGGGCAACAGATTACAATTTTTTCATTATCTTCCTCATCAATCTGGGCGTATTTCTCGCATCATACAAACTTATTCTGGATACGTTTGATGTCAATAGTAAACTTTTTACAGCCCTCATTATCCTTAACCCGATAATGATTCCCGTGATCACCACTTTAAATAAAGAAATTTTCGGGCTTGCTTCGGTTGTCTTTTACATGGCGTTCCTTAAAAAGGGGAGTAAAAAATTATTTTTTTTCAGCCTGATATTTGCTTTGCTTACCCGATGGCAAATGATATTTATCGTTTTCTTTTTTCATGTGTTCCGGTTCATTACAAAATCCCTGAGATTGAACCGTGCGCTGAGTCTGCTTTTATTCCTGGTCGTCATCTCAGTAACATATCCTTTGCTCTTTGCCGGTTTTGCGAATGTGATAGATGATCGCACGGCAGAGCGGCAGCAGGAAACCGCGGGTGCGGTCATCAACCTTTTTAACATAATTCAACAACATTACCTTTATGTTGTCGCGGTATGGCCAAAGGTTTTCTTCAACTTGTTTGGTAATTTTTTCAGGGTTTTCTCAATCATAACAAATCCCTCCGCAACAGACTTCCAGGATGTCTATAACAATGTATTCCTTTTGGGCCACCAGATCATCACCTTCGTACTCACCGTATGGATGATCGTTAAGAAGAAAGTTGACTTCAACAATGACCTAGTTTATTTCTGCTGCACTTATCTCATCGTATTCTGCATAGGTCCGATGATTCAATACCGGTACATCTTCCCGATATACATCCTATTTTGTGTAGTCATGTCCCAGCGAGCCCCTACAAAACCCAGGGAGATCATCCAGAATTAAAAATAAAATCCAATCTTTGCATCCCATATACAAGACGCTTAAAACTTCGCCAATGAAAGATAAAATCAATTTCGCTTTGGTCGGATGTGGCAGAATTGCCCAACGCCATGCAGAGCACATCTACAACAACGGGCTGCTGACTGCAGTTTGTGACGTTGACTGCGAAAAGGCCAATGCTCTTGCGGAAAGGTATGGCTGCCAAGCGTTCTATGATATACAAGCGATGCTGGCATCTGGGGTTTTGATAGATGTAGTCTCTGTCTGTTCGCCAAACGGGCTCCATGCGTCACACGCTATCACAGCCCTCAACGCCGGAAAACACGTATTGTGCGAAAAGCCTTTGGCGATTGACGTTAACGATTGTGGTGAAATGATCAAGGCTGCAGAAAAAAATAACAAGCGTCTTTTTGCAATCAAGCAAAACAGATTCAATCCACCGGTTGCTGCCGTTAAAGAACTGATAGAACAGGGGAAGCTTGGTAAAATCTACAGTGTTCAGCTGACCTGTTTCTGGAACCGTAACCCCGATTACTATGCCAATTCCTGGAAAGGAACCAAGGATCTCGACGGAGGTACGCTATATACTCAGTTCAGTCACTTTATTGACCTGTTATACTGGATTGTTGGTGATGTCCGGCGAGCCTACGCGCTTACGGGTAATTTTGCACACAAAGACATTATTGAATTTGAAGACACAGGGGTTGTCGCACTTGAATTTTATAACGGGGCGTTAGGCACCATCAATTATACGGTAAACAGTTACGGCAAAAATATGGAAGGTTCACTTACCATATTTGGGGAGAAAGGTACGGTAAAGATTGGGGGCCAGTACCTCAATGAGCTGGAGTACCAGAATATCGAAGGATACAAAATTGAAAACCTTCCTGAAGGTAATAAGGCCAATAATTACGGCACCTATCAGGGGTCGATGTCTAATCACGACAAAGTATATGAAAACATTGTGGATGTTTTGTCTAATGGTGGTTCCATATCGGCAAATGCCTTCGAAGGCCTCAAGACGGTAGAGATCATCGATAAGATCTATCAATCCGCCAGCAGAATCAATTAGATGGGAAAAGTACAGTATTACGAGTCCAAGGTAACAGATGACGTCAAGTTCGGAGAACTGGTCAAAGTTGTAAAACCGGTCAATCTTTATGGTTGCAGAATAGGCGACAATACATTTATCGGACCATTCGTGGAAATACAGAAAGATGTCACGATAGGGGCGTTCTGTAAGATCCAGTCGCACACCTTTATATGCGAACTCGTTGAGATCGGCGACCATTCCTTTATAGGCCATGGCGTCATGTTCATTAATGACTTGTTCGAAAACGGAGGTCCCGCCATGGGCGACAAATCAAAGTGGAAATCGACCAGGATAGGAAATCACGTATCCATTGGCAGCAATGCCACCATTCTCCCTGTAGCTGTGTGTGATCACGTGGTTATCGGCGCAGGCGCTGTAGTAACTAAAGACATCAATGAGCCAGGTATTTATGTTGGCAACCCTGCAAGGCTTTTAAAAAAATACGTAAAATGAAAGTACCATTCGTAGACCTCGGTGCGCAGTATCAGTCAATCAAAACAGAAATCGATCAGGCAATAGCACGTGTTATCACTGAAACTGCCTTTATCGGTGGGAAGTATGTAGAGCAGTTCGAACGTGAATTTGCGGAACTTTACGGTGTCAAACACTGCATTCCAGTAGCAAACGGTACCGATTCGCTATATATACTCATGAAAATGCTGGGAATAGGACCGGGAGACGAAGTCATTACGGTTGCTAACAGTTGGATATCTTCGTCAGAAACGATATCTCAAACAGGGGCGAAGCCTGTCTTTGTCGATATCGACCCAGATTACTATAGCATTAACGAAGCGTTGATCGAAGCTGCGGTCAGTGACAAAACCAAAGCCATCATCCCCGTTCATTTACAAGGTCAGGTATGCAACATGGAAGCGATTATGGAAGTCGCAGCGAGATATGATGTACCTGTCATTGAGGACTGCGCGCAATCGCATTTTTCCGAATTTCGCGGAGCAAGGGCTGGAACCATCGGGAAGGCGGCTTCGTTTTCTTTCTATCCGGGTAAAAATCTTGGTGCTTACGGCGATGCGGGCTGTATTCTCACCAATGATGATGAACTTGCACTTAAATGCAGAATGTATGCACGTCACGGCGCGCTTAAAAAGCACCAGCATCAGATGGAGGGCATCAATAGCCGCCTGGACGGGTTGCAGGCAGCTGTCCTTAGTGCGAAATTACCCCACATCCTTCATTGGACTGCCCAACGTATAGAGAATGCTGCTAAATACGATTCCCGTTTAAGCGCAATTAAGGAAATAGTTATTCCAAAAGTAAGACCAGAGACCAGACACACCTATCATTTATATGTAATCCGTACCGAAAGACGCGATGAACTCGCTGCTTATCTCAAAGAAAAGGGCATTGAAACGGCGGTACACTATCCGGTTGCCCTTCCAAATATGGAGGCTTACCAATACCTTGGGCATCACCGCGATGATTTTCCGGTTGCCAGCAGCTATCAGCATACCATATTATCACTCCCGATGTACCCTGAACTGACCGGGGAGCAGATCGGCTATGTCTGTGACATGATTTCCGCATTCTTCAGGCAGTAGATCTTACCATGAAATGATATCCGTATGTATTGCGACATATAATGGTGAAAGGTTCTTGGGAAAACAGCTCCAGTCGATACTAGAACAGCTAGGAGAGCTGGATGAAGTAATCATATCTGATGATTCCTCTACAGACAGAACGCTGGAGGTTGTCCGGTCGTTTAATGATCCCCGGATCCGTATCTTCGAGGGTCAGACTTTTCGCAATGCAATCTTTAATTTTGAATATGCGCTCCGGCAGGCCAGGCATGATTCGATCTTCCTTTCCGATCAGGACGATGAATGGGAACCAGGTAAGGTCAAACGGATGTCAGACGCCTTACAGCAATACGATATGGTAGTTACCGATCATAGCGTGGTCGATGATCATGGCCGGGTCATCCTGCCCTCCTACTTTGAAAGGGTCCCCTCAGGACCGGGATTATTGCGGAACCTTAAAAAAAATACTTATTACGGATGTTGTATGGCATTCAGGCGGACGGTATTGGAGGTCGCGCTGCCATTTCCGAAAAATATCCCGATGCACGATATATGGCTGGGATTTGTCGCCGATCTGTTTTTTAAAGCCACATTTATCGACTATCCATATACCAGATATCGAAAGCATTCAGATAATGTGTCGACGGCAACCGATATAGTCAGTACTGCAACTCTGACCGCTAAAATTGGTTATCGCTGGAATATTATCAGATATTTGCCCACAGCTATACTCAGGAAATTCAAGCATAAATAAAAAATGAAAAAATTGTTAGTAACAGGATCATCGGGACTGATCGGATCTGAAGTTTGCATCCATTTTGCAAATCTGGGTTGGGAAATCCATGGAGTAGATAATAATCAGAGAGAGGTTTTTTTCGGGCCGCAAGGTAATACTCGCTGGAACCAGAACCGCCTTATCGACACCCTCACGAACTTCATACATCACGAGATTGATATCCGCGACAGGCAGGGAGTTATTGAAATGATTAGAGAAGTTAAGCCGACTGCTATAGTACATACCGCGGCCCAACCCAGTCACGACAGGGCAGCAGCTATTCCATTCGACGATTTTGACACCAATGCGGTAGGGACTTTCAATCTGCTGGAAGCCACAAGAAGATATAGCCTCGAGATCCCTTTCGTACACATGTCCACCAACAAGGTTTATGGCGATGCGCCTAACGAAATTAGGATGAACGAGCTCGAAAAGCGTTATGACTATGCAGATCCGGAGTATGCACACGGAATTTCAGAATCTTTCCGTATCGATCAGACTAAGCACTCATTGTTTGGGGCCTCAAAAGTCTCTGCAGACATATCGGTTCAGGAATATGGGAGATATTTTAACATGCCTACTGCTTGTCTTCGCGGTGGTTGTCTTACGGGCCCAAACCATAGCGGCGTGGAACTGCATGGTTTTTTAAGTTATCTTATCAAGTGTAACCTCGAGGAGCGCGAGTATACCGTTTTCGGATATAAAGGCAAGCAGGTACGCGACAACATCCACTCGTTCGACGTAGCCCGTTTTATCGAGGAATTTATCAATGCACCCCGCATCGCAGAAGTATACAATCTTGGCGGTGGCAAGGATAATACATGTTCAATACTTGAAGCTTTTGACATTATTTCAGCCATCAGTGGAAAGCCTATGAAATACCGCTACGATGAAACCAACAGGATCGGCGATCACATCTGTTACTACAGCGACCTGCGGAAAATGAAGGCGCACTATCCAAACTGGGATATTACCAAGTCACTTCATACCACGTTTGAGGAAATATATAGCTCATGGATAAACAGAAGCTGAAAATCTACACCTGCAGCAATGTAGGTATGGACTATTTCCTGTTTCTTACACGAACGGTCACGCAAGCCGGCTTCGATGTAGCGCCCATCTTCCTTACATCAGAGGCAGATTACAGAAGGCTGGGAAAGGGCAAAAGCATATCTAAACTATGGTTACGCTTACAGATGTATGTCTTATATCCGATATACCTAGCCTGGAAGGTGCTTTTTGCAAAAAAAAACAGTATTTTCATTGTGTCCAGTAATACTTTTTTTGCCCCTTACCTCGTACACCTGATTTTAAAGCTCAGGCCCGGCAAGCTGATACACTTATTATACGATCTTTATCCAGATGCTATAGAAATCGCCGGGATGATCAAACCTGGCAGCTTCATTTCCAGGTTGGTGGGTAAAATCGCTCGTCGTAACCTTTCTGGATGCCATGCTACTGTTTATCTTGGTGAATTCCTGAAAAAGCATGCAGAAGACCGTTGGGGCAAAGCTCCTGTATCAGATGTTATAGACATCTCCACAGACCTGCAATTATATGCTCCCGATTTCCGCGGAGATATAGACAATTCCAGGATCATCCTCCACTATGGGGGCCAATTGGGTTATCTTCATGATGCCGATACATTGATCGCATGCATTAAATACGTTTTAGGATCATCCATTGCGGATCGTGTAGAATTCAATTTTTATGTGAGCGGCGCACAGGCAGCCCACCTGAAGGAATCTCTTGCTGGCTATCCAGTTAAGGTGATCTCCGCTATACCCAGCGCACAATGGCGTCAGGACATACGCAACTTCCACATCGGTATGGTGTCGCTGAGTCCAGGGGGGGCAAGTGTTTGCCTGCCAAGTAAAACCTACGGGATGATGGCGGGAGGAATGGCCATCCTGGCAGTGGCGCCTGAATGGTCCGATCTTGCGACGCTGATCAATCGGATGGATGCTGGCTGGATAGTCAATAACTCCAATAATTACTCCGGGGATACCGCCCGCGATTTTCATTCGAAATTAGCGGCCATCCTCGACAATACGGCATTGCTGCAACAAAAACGTTTCAATGCGTTCCATAATGTAAGGTCTTTTCACGGAACAGATGTTCTGGTACATAAATGGACACAACTGATTGAGAAAATAAAGTAAGATAACAACCATACCACACAGACATAAACAATATATCATTGAGTATATTGCAAACAAAACTATCTGGGGGAAACATGAAGCTGGCGATATCGATTGTATTGTACCATAATGGTGCTGAAGCTGAACATGCGATACGGTGTGTGCTGAATTCTTCAATTCAGGCAAGGATATACCTTGTCGATAACTCCTCGACAGATGAGCTTCGGCGGCTGGCCGTGTGTGAATCCGTACATTATATCTATAATAATAAAAATATTGGCTACGGGGCCGGCCATAATGTCGCGATCAGGCGTTCGATAGCAGATGGCATACCTTACCATATTGTGATGAACCCAGATATTGCATTTGGCGAAAATGTCCTTGAGCAGATCATCAGCTATATGGACATGCATCCCGAGGTAGGATCATTGATGCCTAAAGTTTACAATGAAGACGGAAGCCTTCAGCGGCTTTGTAAGCTATTACCTACTCCTTTAGACCTTTTTACAAGACGTTTCGTCGGTGATATCGCCTATTTCCGGAGAAGGGACGAGCGCTATGAACTTCATCATTTTAATTACGACAAGGTCATCGACACACCCTGCCTGTCAGGCTGCTTCATGTTTCTGAGAACAAGTGCACTGGAAAGATGCGGTCTTTTCGATACCCGGTTTTTTCTGTATCTTGAAGATTATGATCTCACCCGACGCATTAATCAGCACTACGAGACGATCTTTTTCCCTAATGTCTCAATTGTACATGGACATGGTAAAGGATCGTACAAGAGCCGTTTTCTGTTAAAGGTACATATGGTCTCTGCCATCAAATATTTCAACAAATGGGGGTGGTTTTTTGACAAAAACCGGAGCCAGTTGAACAATAAGGTTTTAAAATACATAAATGATAGCCGTTGAGAAAAAAGGCAACGTTGATATTTGTCCTTAGGTGTGTCAGGCTGGTCATCGCAGTGATCAACCTTTCGTTCTCTGCAAAATATTTTGGTGTAAATTTCGAACGCGATGTCTGGCTGCTGGCACTTACTTCGGTCATTGTACTCGACACGATTATTTGGGGTGCCATTAATGATACCTTCCGGGCCAAATTTACATTCCTCAAAGATAGAGAGGGCGAAGCGCTTGCGCTCGATCGTGCCAAAGCTCTTTTGCTGTTCATTAACGTAATTACCATATTAGTGCTTGGCCTGGTCATGTCCTTTCCCGGGGGAATTGCTAAAATGTTTGCGCCATCCTATACACCTGAACAGCTCCATGCGCTTGTAGTCATGATCAGGATAGTTGCACCAAGCTTCCTGTTAACTCAGGTTACCAAGATAATTACCAGCATATTGAATGCTTACGGATCTTTTGTCATACCCGAAATCATAGGACTTTTTACGCAACTGCTTACCCTGATCCTGGTAGTGCTATTCGCCGAATCCATCGGCATTTATACCCTCGTCATTTCTTATTATGCCGGGCTCATCGTGCTGACAATTCTCTTGGTCAGACAATTGCGAGCGTTAAACGTTCGCCTGTTCTATGGGCTCAGCAAAGTCCGGTTCAGTCATTTTAAGCCCTTTCTTCTTTTTTCGGTTCCTCTATTCTTCATCTACCTTAGTTCCCAGATCGGCATCGTCATCGAAAGGGCGCTTGCAAGTTCGACCGCAGTAGGCGCTGTTTCTGCACTTGACTACTCGAGAAAATTTTCAGATATCCCTATCGAAGTCCTTTGCGGTATCATCGCATCTTTACTCGTTCCAATATTGACCCAAAGGTATGTAAAGCAGGATCATCAGTCGTTCATTGAGGAATTCAGGAAGATCTATCAATTTGGACTGCTTGTACTTATCTTTGTTGTCGGTATATTTACCGCATGTCCCGGCGCAGTAGTCAGGTTACTTTACAGACAAGGAAGCATCTCGCAGCAGAGTCTTGATGATATTGCACGCCTGACGATGTATTATAGCTGGTCAGCTATTTTTGTTTTTCTTTACCATATGTACGGCTCAGCCTTGCTCTCTTCACAAAAAGGAATCCGTTTTGCACTATTCGGAACGGTTGCGCAGCTAATCATGATCCTCATGAACCTCACTTTATATGACAAATTCAGTTTTTATCTGTTTCCGTTTAGCCTGCTTATATCTCATGGGACCGCGGCAGTGATAATGGCCTTACAGTTTCCGGTAGCTGCAAAGCAGTTGGTAACAGTAACGCTAAAGTACCTTGCCATTCTGTCCGGTGTGTGCGGTTTCGCCTGGGCATTCAACCATTATGTTTATCAATCTCCTCATGCATTCGTTACGATCTCGCTTACGACAACTATTCTCGCCGTGCTAACCCTAATTGCAGTTTTCGTATTGAAGACGGAAGAACGCGCAGTAATGCTAAGTTTATTTAAGCGACGTTTTTTCGATCAATAACTCGTATTTTGTCCAGTATGGACGTATCCGTTATCATTGTTAACTACAATACCACCGAACTTACCGGGCAAAGCGTAGCTTCCGTATATGCTAACACCAGGGAGAATACGTTCGAGGTCATTGTGGTTGATAACGCCTCAACAGACGATTCCATAATGGCGCTGGCATTACAATTCCCACACCTCCGGCTTATCCGGAATTCTGAAAATAAGGGCTTCGGCCGAGCAAATAACGTTGGTATAGCGGCATCAACAGGCAAATATGTGTTCTTACTGAATTCAGATGCCTACCTGGTGAGCGATGCAATATCAGCTTTTTATCAATTTATGGAGTCAGCCGCAAACGCAAATATTGCATGTTGCGGTGGCGCACTGGTTAGCCAGGACGGCAGCCAGCAGATATCCTACGGAAATTTTCCTTCTCTTGCGGAAGCCATCTCGTCTCTGGGCTTAAAATACCTTTATCCATCCTATTTTACCAAAAACTTAAGCAGCGGGCAGAAAGTATCTTTTGCAAGACTTTTCACTGTCGATTATGTATCCGGAGCCGATATGTTTGTTAGGAGGTCGGCACTTGAAAAGTGTGGTCTTTTTGATGAGGATTTTTTTCTTTACTTTGAGGAGACGGAATTATCTTTCAGGTTCCGCCGGCATGGGTACAGGTGTGCGATTCTTCCTGAGGTACAGATCGTTCATATTGGAGGCGCTTCTGGTCCTGCCGACTCCAGGCGGATAAACAGGGTGTATAAGGCAAGTCGCAATATATATTTCAAAAAGTGTCATGGGATTAGTGCCGTCTATATTTCGCGCATCCTGTACGCTATCCATGACAGCTTATACTATATTTACAGCAAAGTAAAGAAGCGCAGATGAAAAAGGTCCTGATTGTATTTGGTACGAGACCTGAGGCCATTAAGATGGCGCCAGTTGTCCACGCATTTAGAGCCCGGTCAGATCGTTTCGATACCCGGGTGTGTGTCACCGGCCAACATCGGGAAATACTGGACCAGGTTCTTAGTTTTTTTGATATTCATCCCGACTATGACCTGAACATAATGAAGCCTGGTCAGGATCTCAACCAGCTTACGGCTGCGGTGATCCTTGCCATGGCACCTGTACTGGACGAATTCCAGCCAGATCTCCTGTTTGTTCATGGCGATACTACTACCTCAGCAATTTGTGCGCTTGCCGGGTATTATGCCGGCGTAAAAGTGTGCCATGTTGAGGCTGGGTTACGCACCCGCGATATTTATTCGCCATTTCCAGAAGAACTCAACAGGCAACTCACCGCTCGTATTGCTTCTCTGCATTTTGCGCCAACTGTACATGCAAAGGCGAATCTGGTTGCTGAAGGGATTAACGCTGAGCAAGTTTTCATTACGGGAAATACGATTATAGATGCGCTAAATTATGCAACGGGCAAAGTAGATACAGTGGAGACCCCCGAGCTTCAGCAACTGAAGTCATACCTCGGTAATAAGGCCCCCCTCATTCTGGTTACCTGCCATCGCAGAGAAAATTTTGGCGCCGGTCTGGAGTCGATCTGTTCCGCTTTAAAGCGTATTGCAGAAAGCCACGACATCCAATTAATCTATCCCGTACATCCAAATCCGAATATCAGTTCCGTTGTTCGGGCAAAGCTCGACGCAACCAGAAACATCCATTTAATCAAGCCATTAAGCTATCCGGCATTTATATGGCTCATGAAAAACTGCAAATTTATCATTACCGACAGCGGCGGCATACAGGAAGAAGGCAATGCGCTCGGCAAGCAGGTTTTGCTGTTAAGATCTAATACAGAGCGCCCGGAGGTACTCGGTGCAGGGGGTGTTCAACTGGTTGGGACTGATAGTGAAGCCATTGTCAGCAGCGCGGAGGTATTGCTCAATAATCCCATGAGAAATTCACTTCATCATTTTCCGTACGGCAATGGACATGCCGCTGCGGATATTCTTTCTATAACCATTCAGGAATATGTTCAAGCTGTACCTTAAGCGGAGATCTGTCAATCCTGCCACAGCACATTATATCGCGCTGATCGAGAATGCAATTTCCATCGCTGGTTTTACCTCGGAGCGAACAAGTGTTTTGCGAAATATTGGTAAGAAGGATGTCATCGTTACCGTAGAAGCTAAAGAGTGCTTTTTCGCCGGTCTCCGATATCCCAAGAACAGGAAAGTCAACTGGTTTCAAGGTATCACCCCAGAGGAGGCCTTCGTCGTTTACCGCAACCCGCTCAGGAAATGGCTCTGGCGGGTGTTCGAATACTTTACATTAAGGACTGCAGACTTAAATCTTTTTGTGTCTAAATCTATGTTGCAGCATTACCGTAACGTGTATGGTTACGATAAAGCTAATTATTTTATCATGCCCTGCTACAATCAGAGAATTCAACGAGAATCATTTTTTACCACAGCAAAATATCATCAACCCAGATTTATCTATATCGGGACCCTAAGCGCATGGCAACAGATCGATCTGGTACTGTCCACCTTCGCAATTTTGGAAAAACAGAATGATCGGGCGACGCTTTGTATCCTGAGCGCTGAAAAGACACTCGCCCGCGAAAAAGTAAAGCGCTATGGACTGAAAAATGTCGAGATAGACGAGGTACCTTTAGAGCGCCTTCCGGCCTATCTTGCCAAAGCTAAGTACGGCTTTCTCCTGCGTGATGACCATCCGATAAACCGCGTTGCTACACCAACGAAAATGAATTCGTATCTCGCACACGGCGTCATTCCTGTTTACTCGGACGTAATTGATGACTTCAAAATCAATTTGAAGATATCTCCCTTTGCCCTGCCTGTAGAGGCAGACGCTACCGCTGAGCAGATCGCAGAACAAATACATAATTTTGAAGTTCAGAAGGTAATTGCTGAGGAAGTCTTCGACCGGTACAATGAGGCCTTTACCGCGTATTATCAAGATGAAAACTATACCGCCAGACTCGCGGCAACCTTAAAACATTCCGTTGCCATCTGATCTCATGAAGATTGCCTTTATCATACCATCGCTCGCCAACAAGGGGCCTGTAATTATGGTCAGGGAGCTTTCCGATTATCTTTTTAAGGCAGGCCATCATTGCCTGGTATATTACTTTGACGAAATCCGCGAACTGACATTTCAATGCCCTGTACATAGGATTCATTTTTTCAGTCCGATCAAATTCAATGATTTCGACATTATACATTCCCATTTACTGAGGCCGGATCTATATTGTCTCTGGCATCGAAAGAAGATCAGAAACCCGAGATTGATCTCAACCCTTCACACCGCCATTTACCACGATGTGGCGTTCACGCATGGTAACTTAAAAAGCTGGCTCGCCGTTAAACTTTGGGAGCTTGCGCTTCGACGTATGGACCATGTTGTGATTTTGAGTTCTGCGGCCAGGGATTACTATACCCATGTAGGTTTTTCAAACGTTTCGATCATTCCCAACGGTCGTGATCTACCTGCCGAACCGCCACCTGCCGACCCCTTAGATGTCGAACTACTGCGCATGCTGAAAAGCCGCTACCTGCTGCTGGGGGCTGTTTCCATTTTAGACAGGCGTAAGGGGTTAGATCAACTAATCGACCTTTTGGCCAGCAATCCAGATTACGCCTGTGTCGTCGTGGGTGAAGGCCCTTTCCATGACCGGCTGAACGAAATGATTTCAGCACATCAGCTTTCCGACCGCTTTGTCCTGCTGGGCGGTCGCCCGGAAGGTTATAGGTATCTGCCACATTTCGACATTCTAATTCTGCCGTCCAGATCTGAAGGCCTTCCCCTTGCACTTCTTGAGGGTATGGCACTCAAGGTACCACTTGTTCTCTCTGATATTCCTGAATTCAGAGCTATCTTAAATAGCCGACAGGCGGCTTTCTTTGAACTTGACAATACATTGAGTCTGGATTCGGCCTGCAAAAGCGCCGCAGAAAGAGGATCGGAGACTTCGGAAAATTCTTTTGAACTTTATCAAAAACGATTTGTTGTAAAGATGATGGCAGAAGCATACATCAGTTTATATTTCCGTTTAAATAACGGTGGTTAATCAGTTCCAGTAACTTTTTTGTAGTTTTGGCGCCATTCTTGCTTACCAAGCAATATGACTAAATAATTTTACATGCTCTTTATTCTAATCTTCCTTACAAGCCTGCTGGTCGTGGCATTCGCCATCCCACCTGTTATCACCGTTGCATTTCGTAAAAGACTGTTTGATAGCCCTTCCGAACTTCGCAAAGTTCATAAGAGAATCGTCCCTAACTTTGGCGGCATTGCGATCTTTACGGGCTTCCTGTTCTCATCAGCGTTCTTTATCCCGACCTCTCTGTTACCGGAAGCTAATTTACTAATGGCTGCAGGTCTTATCCTTTTTATGACCGGACTCAAAGATGATGTCGTAGGGCTAAGCCCAACGATCAAATTTGCGGCTCAGTTCGCCAACGCTTTTATCATTGCTGTAGTTGCTAATCTCAGGATTGAAAACCTGCATGGGCTGTTTAATCTTTATGAGCTAAATTATTATGCGAGTGTTACCTTAACTGTTTTGTTCATTGTAGGAGTTGTTAACGCTTATAATCTTATTGATGGCATAGATGGGTTGGCTGCTTCGCTCGGAGTAATGTTCAGTCTCCTCTTTGCATACTTTTTTTACAGAAGCGGCGAACTTGGCTGGGCTTATTTATCCATATCCCTAACCGGTGCTCTAATTGGATTTCTTTTTTTCAACGTTACACCTGCCCGTATATTTATGGGTGACAGTGGCTCGTTAATGATTGGATTTCTCGCTGCGGTATTAAGCCTGAAGCTTTTGAATACGCTGGAAGGCCAAGCTGTATTTGCTGGTACAGTACGGATCACCTCCGATATTGCCCTTGTTCTGGCTATGTTGATTGTTCCTATATTTGATACTCTACGAGTGTTCACGTTGAGGATACTTAAAAATTCGTCGCCATTTACCGCCGATAGTAATCATTTGCATCATCGTTTATTATTTCTTGGCTTAAGCCACATGCAATCAACGCTGATTTTAGTAGTGCTAAATACTTTGTTCATTATTGTGGCAATCGCCCTTCAAGATCTAGGAAATACCCAACTTACCAGTCTTATCGTACTTTGCATTTTGTCAGTCAATGGGCTTTTATCACTTTATATTGAGCGATACAAGCGTAACATAGCAATGCGCGAGTTGAAGATCAGTAATGCAGCCGGTAATACATCAAAGCAATTTGTTAGTGGTCGGGCTTTACAAACTAAACCGTTTACCGGAGAGATTCTAGAGAAGATATCGGAAAACTAAGATGCCGCTGGCAGCTATGCTTTAAAAGAAATGGCAAGACAACTATGGTGTGCAGAATTTAGGATAACGTTATGTCTACTATTTGTTACAGTAACCTTTCAGGCAAAATCCCAATCACAACTTTTACCAACCAGTCGCGATCTAAATCTTAAACTTGGCAGACAGATTTATTTCGATAGCTCTTCCGTGGTTCACCCGGCGTTAGGCCCTTTGTTTAGTGATGAAGTGGCTAACGATAGCGCGACTCGTGACAGTCTCCTTGTAGGACTGAACCCGAAAAGCCAAGAGTGGCAAAAAAAAAATTGGATTTATCGGAAACTCTTTCTTGAGCATCTCATTGAAGTTAACGACTCGGGTTATACTTTTTATCTTGACTTCCTTCCAGATTTGCAGATTGGACGCGGGGGCTCCGAAAATCTGTGGCTTAATACAAGAGGATTAGAACTTGGTGGTAGGATCGGCAAGGGATTCGCTTTCACCTCCTATTTCTTTGAAAATCAAGCGCGCTTTCCAAGATATTACACTAATTATGCTACCGAGAATCGTGTCATCCCTGGGCAGGGTAGAGCCAGATCCTTTGGTAAATACGGCTTTGATTACGCTTACTCAGGCGGCACATTGTCTTATACACCATCCAGATATGTTAATTTCCAGCTTGGATACGACAAAAATTTCATCGGTGACGGGTACAGATCTTTGTTGTTGTCTGACAATGCTTTTAATTATCCGTTCTTAAAGGTTACTGTTACCCTTGGGAAAGTCCGATACATGGCTATGTATGCGCAGCTTATCGATTTTTATGAGCATTTTGATCTCGAGCGGTACAATCAGGATAACCCTTACCCAAAGAAAAATGCGCTTTTTCATTATTTAAGCTGGAATGTTAGTCGCCGCCTAAGCATTGGTTTGTTTGAAAACGTCATGTGGCAACCCAGGGGGTTCGATTTTAGTTATGTCAATCCGCTTGTATTCGCCCGGCCCGTTGAGTTCGCAAACGGCTCTCCTGATAAGGTTCTGGCCGGTGTAAATGCAAGCTATAAAATAGCCGACCGGTATGTCGTTTACGGTCAGTTCATGCTGAACGAATTTAGGGGTAAAGATTTCTTTTCCGGGAAAGGCCATTGGGCCACCAAGCATGGAGAACAACTTGGCATTAAGGGATTTGATATTTTTAAATTAGAGCGACTTAATGCGCAAGTCGAATTCAATACGGTACGCCCTTATTCCTACTCCTCTAAAGAGCATTTTACCAATTACGGGCACTATAATCAGCCCTTGGCACATCCGTTTGGCGCCAATTTCAGAGAGTTTTTAGCTATTGCTACATACAGATATCGACGCGTTGACTTTAGAGTGCAAGCTACCTCGGCAATGTATGGTCTGGATCAGGGAGGCCTGAATTTTGGGAAAGACATTTATAAAAGTTATGATACAAGAGTAAGTGAAGACGGGATTTTTACCGGAAACGGACTAAGAACGAACCTGTATTATGCGGATGCGAGACTTGCATATATACTAAACCCAAAAAATAATCTTAGGCTGGAATTGGGTTTCACCTGGCGTCGAGAAAAAAATGTAGAGACAAGTATCCAGGAGAGTTTCTTTAATATCGGTTTGAGGTCTTCGTTTCGTAGCCTATACACAGATTTTTGACCTGTTAGGTGCGAGAGTTTTCTTTAAAAGTGATTTAAGCGTACAAAGTAAATTATACTTCAATGAAGCGAAAGATATTATCAATAGCCCTGATTGCACTGTTTAACCTCAATTTTGGAATAGCCCAGACTTTGCCCGTTGGTACACTGTTACAAGTTGAAGACGCCTTTCGCCGGCAGCAATTGTTGGGTAATGACTCAAGTAACAGTTCTTTTATGATCCGGCCGATCTTCCTTTCAGAAGCAAATAGTCTGAATATCTATGACGGGGATGGGAGGGGGAACCCAGCAGACTGGAGCAAGACGCTACTAGAAGGTCAAGCGTCTGGAATAAAGCTGCTTCCCGTTGTTTGGCAACAGCAATTTACAACACATCATCCCTATGGAACGAACGACGGGATGATGATACCAGCAAAAGGTTATCAAACACTTTTTAGTGCAGGGGTTTTCGCACATTGGGGGCCGCTGAGTATTCAATTGCGCCCGGAAGTTGTATATGCTCAGAATAGTGATTATACTAAACTATCCGAATCAGATCCGACCAGTAATATCTTTAGTGCATACGCGTCCTATATGGGTTCTATCGATATGCCCGAACGTTTTGGAAATGGCGGTGTGACGAAGCTCGGGCTTGGTCAGAGCAGCATTAGGCTAACATTTGATCCGGTATCTATTGGATTGTCTAACGAAAACCTTTGGTGGGGGCCAGGGAATCGCGCATCGTTACTAATGAGTAATAACGCACCCGGATTTAAACATATCACCCTTAACACCAAACGGCCTGTAAATACCCCGGTCGGATCTTTCGAGGCACAGCTGGTCGCAGGTAGACTGGAAAACTCCAATTTGAAAGTGCCAACACTTATCTTACCAGAAAAAAATAGTGATTGGCGTTACTTTTCTGGATTTGTGTTTTCCTATCAACCGAAATGGGTTCCAGGTCTGTTTTTGGGATTTGACAGAACATATGTAACGTATCACAAGGAATTAGGCGGCTTCTTTGATTATCTGCCCATCTTTTCTGCAGTTTCGAAAAGCAATTACTTAGACGATGAAACTGGAATCGATGAAGAAAGTCAGGTCCGAGACCAACGGTTGTCCTTGTTTGGTAGGTGGGTGATGCCGGAATCGAACGCAGAGGTATATTTTCAGTTTGCAAAAAATGATCATAATTATAATCTGCGTGACGCCTTGGTGGAGCCGGAGCATCAACGAGCCTACATTGCCGGTTATAGGAAGCTTGTTCCATTAGTTAGAAGCAGCGATTTTATACAATTCGGTATCGAGTTTGTTCAGCTAGAGGGTTCTGGAAACAAGAATATAAGATCTTCCGGTTATTTCTATAATCATGGACAGATTTTGCATGGTTACACAAACAACGGGCAGGTGATTGGCGCAGGGATCGGCTCGGGAAGCAATTTACAGTCTCTCGACATCAGTTGGGTGCGGGGTCTTAAAAAGATAGGTCTTCAGTTTGAACGGATTGTAAATAATAACGATTTGTTTTACAGGGCATTTACGGAGGAGAAGAATTATCGCAGGCATTGGGTTGATTTTAGTTTAACAGGTAAGTTGGATTGGGACTTTAAACATTTAGTTCTTTCGTCGCAGTTATGTTACGTTCGTTCTTTAAATTATCAGTACCGATTTCTGGAGTCGCCTGACTTCTTTTGGGATTGGCCAAAACAGGATGCGAACAACTTTCAAGTGCAATTAGGACTCTTCTACAGGTGGTAGCGGGGCTTGGCACCATTGTTGATGTTGCGGCTCGGGACTGCCTAAATAAACTCCCGATAATTACCCTGAATAAATTCCAGTGTCTGCCATAAATGCTATCTTTACAAAATCATTAATTTCGTTCGAGCCTATGAAATATATTTTTTACGTGCTTTTGGTTGTCTGTCTGAGTAGTTGTGGCGTCAAGTATAAAACAATTCCATATTTTTCCGATCTTCCGGCTGACAGCTTGGTCAGCGAACAAATTCAGAACAATGTTGTATTAAGGGTTAAAAAGAATGATATATTGGCTATTAACGTAAGTAGCCTCAATCCTGAAGCATCCGCAATTTTTAATTTGGGTACAACAACATCAAACCAAGGTGCAAATTCCGGCAACACGAACTCGATTGCCTCGCAAAATGGTTTTCTGGTTGACAGTCATGGAGCAATTCAACTGCCGCTGGTAGGGGATGTTGATGTGTCCGGGAAAACCACCGCAGAGATAAGATCAATAATTGAAGAAAAACTGAATGACTATCTCAAAGAGCCGGTTGTAAGCGTCAGATTAGTTAATTTCCATATTTCTGTATTGGGAGATGTGGCTCGGCCTGGAGTTTATCCGATAAATTCAGAACAGATTAACTTGTCGGAAGCGTTAAGTATGGCAGGGGACCTTAACATAACGGCTATAAGAAATAACGTGCTTTTAATCAGAGAGCAGGATGGTGAACGAAAATACATTCGTTTGAATCTCCAAAGTAGGGAATTGTTTAATTCTCCCTATTATTATCTAAATAATAACGACGTTATATATATTCAACCTAGTAGCTCGAAATATGCTAGCGTCGATTCTAATTATAGGAATCTGAGTATTCTGTTGTCGGCATTATCTGTGATTGCAGTGATTATAAGCCGATTTTAATTAAATTTTATGAGTTTAGAGTCAACTTCACTTAAAGCTTCTGGAAGCTTAGAGGATCCGAATTTGAATTTTCGGGAAATAATAGCAAGGTATCTTTATCACTGGCCCGTCTTTGTAATCGGTATTATCCTTTCAGTCCTGTCAGCATACCTTTATCTGCGATATACTAAGCCAGTTTATCAAATATCTAGTACATTATTGATTAAAGACGAAAAGAAGGGCGGGCCTTCGGACGACATATTGAACCAATTGGATCTTTTCGGATCTTCGAAAGTCGTCGAAAACGAAGTTGAAATTTTACAATCGAAAACCTTAATGGCGGCCGTTGTTAAGAGATTAAATCTGAGTGTAGATATTCATGCTGAAGGACGTGTTCTAAGTACTGATCTTTACAAGAATAGACCTGTGAACTTCCAGCCCTTCGCAATGAACCCGAAGTATTTTGGGAAGGAGTGGAAGCTTACTTTCCCGGAGATGGAAAAGTATCAGTTGGAAAATGTGGAGGACGGGCAGAGGATTGTGGGTGCATTGAACCAGTTGCAGAAGAATTTTATTGGGACATATAAGATTGATAAAGCGGCAGGTTTTGTAGGGCAGCATGACCGGATTTTTATGTTAGTCTTCAACGATCCGGTAAAGGTCGTAAATAGCTATTTATCCAAGTTGTCAGTGTCCGTCGCTAGCAAGCAGTCAACAGTGTTGCTGCTCACATTCAACACTACTGTGCCCGAGCGAGGAAAAGATATACTAAACACGCTGGTCAGCGTCTATAACGAAGCTGGATTGGAAGATAAAAATAGGACAACACAGAGTTCTTTAAGTTTTATTGATGAGCGGCTAAAACTAGTGACTGGTGAACTTGTGGAAGTAGAGAAGAATGTTGAGGGTTTCAAAAGCAGCAGAGGATTAACTGATATTAGCAGTGAAGCTGCTTTATATCTTGAAAATGTAAAAGCCAACGATGTACAACTCAATGAAGTTAACCTGAAACTCGGTGTAATTAAAGGTATAAAAAAGTACATCGAATCCGATGGTGCTGGTCAGGAAAAGCTTCCAAGTACACTAGGGATTGATGACCCTGTATTGCTAGGCCAAATCAGTCAGCTTTCCGAACTTCAACTGAAAAAGGTTAATCTTCTGGCAACGACGCAACCAAATAATCCTATTTTCGGACCGATAAACGATCAAATTGCGATCACCAGAGCTACAATCCGTTCGACATTGGAAAACATTGAAGGATCGCTGGAAAACACAAAACGGAGCCTGGACCTAAATAATTCGCAGTATGAAGGCTCAATAAAGAAAATTCCAGGACAGGAAAGAGAATTCTTAAATATTAAACGTCAAGCGACTATCAAAGAATCTTTATATTTATATCTCCTTCAGAAGAAAGAAGAAGCCGCGTTGTCGTATGCATCTTCCGTTGCCGATAGTCGTGTCGTAGACTCCGCCTATTCAACCACTAGTCCAATTAAGCCCAAAAAGCAATTAACATACTTGGTTTGCTTAATTATAGGACTTCTGATTCCGGTTGGTTACATTTATACAAAAGACTTGGTGAATAATAAGGTGTCGTCCATCGCTGATATATCTAAAGCAACCATGGTTCCGGTTTTAGGTGAACTGATGTATGAGGAGGGTTCAGCAAGCATAGTCGTGGAGGCTAATAGTAGGCGAGCCATTGCGGAGCAGTTTCGTTCTATCAGGACGAACCTGCAGTTTATACATGGCAAGAAGAGAGATGGTCGAGGAAATGTTACCTTGCTTACCTCCAGTATGTCTGGGGAGGGAAAGAGTTTTGTGTCAAGTAACATAGCAGCTACGCTGGCGATGAGTGGTCGCAAGACAGTATTGCTTGAGTTGGACTTACGTAAGCCAAAAGTTAGCAAATACCTTGAGTTGGACAATCAAACTGGTTTAAGCAACTATTTAATTGGTAAATCGGATCTGGCTCAGATTCTTCGTGACACTCCGGTAAGTCCAAACCTGAAAGTGATAGGTTCTGGCCCGGTCCCCCCAAATCCATCGGAGCTTTTAATTGGCCAAGAGGTGGAGCGATTGATAGAGGACTTGCGCGGCGATTTTGATGAGATTATAATTGATACGCCTCCTATAGGGTTGGTGACGGATGCTCAAATACTAGCTAGAATGGCCGACGCCACCGTGTATATAGTGAGATATGGTGTAACCTTTAAAGATCAAATTAAAAGACTTGATGATTTGTTTAAGTCCGATAAGTTTCCGAAGCCTAATATCATTTTGAACGGTATAAAGATCGATGGAAATTATGGCTATGGTTATGGCTATGGTTACGGGTATTATTCCGATGACGTTAGCAGTAAGAAAATGACTTTTAAGTCCGTAGTTAGGAATGTTTATAAACGATTTTAACAATGCATAATAAACTATCGAGTAAGAAATTAGCTGTAATTGGATTGGGATATGTCGGACTGCCATTGGCTGCAGCCTTCGGAAAGAAATACCGGGTAATCGGTTTTGATATTAACGTTGCCAGGATAAGCGAGCTTCGTAATGGTCATGACAGTACGCTTGAGTTAGACAATCGCGAGCTTGAAGCTGTAACAAGAGACAACACCGATGGCGTCGGTCTTTATTTCACAAGCAATTTAAGCGACATTGCTGATTGCAACGTTTATATTATCACTGTCCCTACGCCCACTGATAAAAACAACAGGCCTGACTTGACTCCATTATACAAAGCAAGTGAAACTGTTGGGAAGGTAATAAAGCCGGGTGATATTGTTATCTACGAGTCTACTGTTTATCCGGGCGTTACGGAGGATGAATGCATACCTGTAGTTGAACGGGTCAGCGGTTTAACCTACAATGTCGATTTTTATGCTGGCTATTCCCCCGAGAGAATCAATCCTGGTGATAAAGAGCACACCGTTACTAAAATTTTAAAGGTAACCTCAGGCTCTACAGAGCAGGTGTCTGAAATTGTCGATGAGTTATATAAATCGGTTATCGTAGCGGGCACACATAAAGCCAGCTCCATAAAAGTTGCTGAGGCAGCGAAAGTGATCGAAAACTCTCAACGCGACATCAACATCGCTTTTGTGAATGAGTTGAGTAAGATATTTAATCGCTTAGGAATTGATACCCAAGAAGTTCTTGCCGCTGCTGGGACTAAGTGGAACTTCTTAAAGTTTAAGCCTGGACTGGTCGGTGGGCATTGTATCGGCGTCGATCCTTACTACCTTGCCCAAAAAGCGCAGGAACTAGGGTACCATCCAGAAATTATATTAGCTGGCAGAAGGTTAAACGACGAAATGGGAAAATATATCGCCTCAGAAGTTATCAAGTTGATGATTAAGAAGGATATTTCTGTTAAAAATTCTAATATTTTGGTCTTAGGATTTACGTTTAAGGAGAATTGTCCTGATGTTCGGAATACCAAGGTTATTGACATCATTTCTGAGCTGGGAACATATGGTTCCAATATTACAGTTTACGACCCTTGGGCGCGACCGGCTGAGGTGTTGCATGAATATGGTTTGACTACTGTCAATGAGTTCTCTGCTATTGCGGGACAGTCATATGATGCGATAATCTTGGCTGTAGCACACGATATATTTAATGATCTTGATTTACTCAGTGTTAAATGTGACAACTGTGTGGTTTATGATGTTAAGGGTTTTTTTGACACTCGATTAATTGACTCAAGACTATAAGCAATGTACACTCATAAATATCATACTGACGATCTTACCGACAAAACATTTTTGGTCACTGGCGGAGCTGGTTTTATTGGTTCAAATTTAGTGGAATATCTTCTAAAATACGGAGCCAAAACCGTTCGCGTATTAGATAATTTTTCAACTGGTTCATTAAGAAATCTTGATTTTTGTTCGTCAGATCCCAGGTTTGAACTGATTGAGGGCGATATAAGAGATATCTCCGTTTGTCGAAAGGCTTTGGACGGCATCGGATGGGTATCCCACCAAGCTGCGCTCGGCTCTGTCCCGCGGTCTATTGATGACCCCGTCACTTCAAACGACGTAAACGTAGGAGGCTTTCTCAATATGCTAGTTGCTGCTCGAGACGCTCATGTTAATGCGTTTGTGTATGCAGCAAGCTCGAGCACATATGGTGATCACCCCGGGCTTCCTAAGGTAGAAGACAAGATTGGGCGACCGCTTTCACCATATGCGGTTACCAAATATGTAAATGAGTTATACGCCCAGGTTTTTTCGAATGTGTATGGTTTTAATACAATAGGTCTTAGATACTTCAATGTTTTTGGGCCGAAGCAAAACCCCAACGGTCCTTACGCTGCTGTCATTCCTCTTTTTGTTCAATCGGCGCTGAAGGGTGAATCGCCTTTTATCAACGGAGATGGCGAAACCAGCAGAGATTTCACGTTTGTAGAGAATGCTGTCCAGGCGAATGTTAAATCGCTTCTGGCAACGAACGTCAGTCATGAAGTTTTAAACGTCGCTTTCGGTGAAGCTACGACTCTTAATCAATTATGGGGTAAGATTACGGATATTTTAGGAACCTCAATTATTCCTATCTATCGTCAAGAGCGAAAAGGGGACGTAAAGCATAGTCTCGCAAATATCGACCGAGCAAAGGCTGTAATCGGTTATGTGCCAAGGTTTTCGGTGTTAGACGGACTGGAGATTGCATTGAAATGGTACCAAAATCAGCCCGCTGATTCCAAGCCTGATAATCCGTAACTCGTCCCCGCAATAGATCATCTACCTAAAATAGTCTACATGAAAATATTAGTCACTGGTGCCGCTGGATTTATAGGTTTCCATTTAATTGATCTTCTACTAAAACGGGGAGAAGATGTTGTAGGTTTAGATAATATCAATGACTATTATGATGTTAATCTTAAATTTGGTCGGTTAGAAGCTTGCGGCATCCACAAAGGTTCCATCCTTGATGGGCAGCTCTCTCAAAGTACTACCCACTCGAAATATCGGTTCGTAAGAGAAAGTATCGAAAACTTTGATTTTCTCATGGATCTTTTTGGTCGTGAATCTTTTGATGTGGTTGTTAACTTAGCTGCTCAAGCAGGAGTCCGATATTCCCTGCATAATCCGCAAGCCTATGTGTCGTCAAATGTCTTAGGGTTTGTGAACATCCTTGAAGCTTGTCGTAAGTATCCGGTTAAACATTTAGTCTATGCCTCGTCAAGCTCTGTCTATGGGAGCAATACAAATATGCCCTTCAATGTTGAGGATCCCGTAAATCATCCAGTTTCAATTTATGCAGCTACAAAGCGAGCAAACGAACTAATGGCCCATACCTATAGTCATTTGTATAGCATGGCCACAACCGGCTTACGGTTTTTTACCGTATATGGGCCATGGGGCCGACCTGATATGGCCCCCATGTTGTTTGCAGATGCTATTTATAGCGGCAATGTGATCAAGATCTTTAACAATGGTGACATGGAACGGGATTTTACGTATATTGATGATATCGTCGATGGCATAGTTAAAGTAATTGATTCGCCTGCAGTGCCAGATGATAAATGGGATAGCAATCATCCCACGCTTTGTACTTCATATGCTCCTTTCAGGATATATAACATCGGGAACTCCTCTCCGGTAAAGCTGATGGATTTTATTCTGGCCTTAGAGAAGGTCATCGGTAAAAATGCGAACAAGGAATTTTTACCGATGCAACCTGGGGATGTGGTAGCCACTTGGGCAGATATAGAAGATTTAAAATCTCAGACAGGGTACAATCCGCAAACTTCTATCGAGAGCGGGGTAGAAAAATTCATCAGATGGTACGAATCGTTTTATAGAAATTAGTATAATATGAAAGTAGAAACTGGACGTTTCGCGATAGAAAAAGCTAGACTTGAAGGCTCTGTAAGAGTAAGCGGGGCAAAGAACAGCTCATTACGTCTGTTAGCTGCATCCTTGTTAACCGCCGACCCAATTGAGTTATTTAATTTTCCGAATGGCTTGCTGGATGTAAAAATACATCTTGATATGTTAAAGGTGTTAGGCAAGGATTTTTCGACACTCGCTGATACAGTTAAAATCGTCGAAACAAATAATGAGCTGTCAAACATCCTTGTATGGGAAGAGCGGTCCATTAGAAACACTTTGCTTATTCTGGGCGCTTTAACAGCACGATTTGGGGAGGGCAGAGTTCCATTGCCGGGTGGCTGTAAACTTGGTGAAAGGAAATACGATTTACACGTCATGCTCTTGGAACGGTTAGGTGCCAAGGTTTGGGAAGAAGAAGGCTATCTGTGTGCAAAATCCGCGGGCCGTTTAAAAGGGACCGAGATTGTGTTGCCCATCCGATCGACTGGGGCCACCGAAAATGCGATTATTTGTGCTAGTTTAGCAACAGGTATCACTACCGTTTGGAACCCGCACGTACGACCGGAGATATTGGATCTGATTGCAATGTTAAATGCAATGGGCGCTAAGATAAAGGTTTTTGGTCAAAAATGTATAGAAATTACCGGCGTGGAAAGACTCAGCGGCACAAAGCACCATGTTATTCCCGACAATATGGAAGCGTTGACATGGGCTATCGGGTCTGTAATTACGGGCGGTGATGTTGAGATATTAAATTTTCCTTACGAACACTTGGAGGTGCCCTTAGTTTTTCTCCGCGAAAGTGGAATGAAGTATTTTAAAGGGAAAAATTCCATGATCGTGAGAGGAGGTAAACCATATCCTGTTGAGATTAGTACGGGACCCTATCCAGGAATCAATTCAGATATGCAGCCATTATTTGCGGTTTATGGAGCGATGTCAAAGGGGGAATCAAAGATCATAGATTTGCGTTTCCCCGGAAGGTACGGCTATGCCGAAGAGTTGATGAAGATGGGTATGAAATGTAGGGTTGAAGGCGATCTGCTGGTGATCGATGGCGGCAGCCCATTTCAAGGCGCTGAGGTTACCGCATTAGATCTTAGAGCCGGCATTGCGTTACTGTTAGCTGGTTTGGCATCTGAGGGCCAAACCATAATTGATAACGCGTGGCAGATTGAACGAGGCTATGAAAATCTTCATGCCAAGCTTTTGGCGCTGTCAGCTAAGTTAACAGTTCATAGTTAGCATGACTAATAAATTCATAAACGATGTGATTGCAGTGTTATCCAGCCGGGTCGCCGTAATGATTCTAGGGTTGGGTACCTCCGTAATAACGGCTAGATACCTGGGACCAGAAAACAACGGTATAATTTCGGCGATAACGATATATCCATCGCTAATTATGAATTTGGCTTCGTTAGGCATCAGACAAGCGACAACTTATTTTGTAGGTAGGGATGAGTACGATCTCAAAGAAATATACTCTTCAATTCTGGCTATCTGGATATTTACAAGCTCGGTAAGCATCGCGGTATGTTATTTTGCAATCCGATATTTTTCTGACCAGGGTGGACTTTCTAATACGCTGATTATTCTAGCGGTAATCGGGATCCCATTTTCGTTATATAATACGTACGTATCGGGTATTTTTTTAGGGAGGCAGAACATCAAAGAATTTAACCGAATTAACTGGTTGCCTGCCGCTAATAACCTAGTCTTCACATTTTTGTTTGTTGTGATCTTTCCATTCGGGATTGCGGGATCTATGTTCGCTACCTTCCTTGCAGTTTTTATTCTTCCGTTCGTGCTTGCAATCAAAGTCACTAAGATGGTACCCTTCCAGCCTAAGTTCAATTTCAGCTTAATTAAAAAAATGATATCCCTTGGGGTGATTTATGCAGTTGCGCTTCTGGTAATGCAGTTGAACTACAAAGCTGATATAATTCTTTTAGATAAACTTTCAACACCGTATGAGTTAGGGATTTATACAAAAGGCGCCAATATTGTTGAATATCTGTGGCAGGTACCAATGCTGTTAAGCACCGTGATTTTTTCGAGAAGTGCTGCGGCTAAGGATTCAAGGGCTTTTTCAATTAAGGTGACGTTATTACTAAAGGTTGCTATAGTAATTATATTCTTCGCATCATTGCTTCTGTATTTTTTATCGCCATTTATTATTAGAACGCTGTTTGGTGAACAATTTTCCGGTAGCATTAACGTTTTACAAGTGTTAATTCCGGGCGTCTTATTACATACAGTATTTCTTGTTTTGAACATGGATATGGCCGGGAAAGGCAAGCCGTGGCTTTCCATGAAGGCTATGGTGCCGGCGGTTATCTTAAATGTCGTTTTTAATTTAATCTGGGTGCCAAGATATGGGGCTATAGGAGCATCGCTTTCCTCGGTCATCAGTTATAGCTTGTCAGCATTGTTGTTTTTATTTATCTATTCCAGGGAAGCAAAAATTTCAGTGAAGGAGATTATCACCTTCTCCGGGTCAGACAGGATTTTTTTTCAAGAATACATGGGAAAACTAATATTAAAGGCAAAAAAGCGTAAATCATAAAACTATGAAGGTATTGTATATAACGCCCATTCACCAGTCCTTTTTCATAAAATCTGCGTCCTCGAAACTCAATTATAATAAGGTCGCCAGCGGTCTTGAAGATATGTGCTCAGGCCAAGTCAAAATAATTGTGATGCACTTCAGGGAATATATAGAGAACATTAACGATGTCCCACAGAATTCATACCTTTTTTATACCGTAACCCGAAATAGTGCTTATCGGAGCTATCTTTTGGATGCAATATTATATCTTAAGGATGTTAGGCCTGATGTAAACCTCATCCCAAGTTTAGACATGTTTTTAAGTTATGGGAATAAAGGTTATCAAGAGTTACTCAGAAAGAAGTTAAAACTTGGGAATTTATCAGGGCACTATTTCGGCGATATTACCGATCTTCAAGACAAACATCTCGTGTTTCCCAGTGTGATTAAGCTACCATACGGGTCTGGAAGTAGGCAGGTTGGCTTGGTTAATAATCTGGCAGAAATCCGGAAATTTGTCGACCTACATAAAGGAAGTGTTACCTCGGTGAAACAACTGAGGTTTTATTTGTCAAGATTCGTAAAAAGCCTATATAAGGGGGAGAGTGATCTCGAGAATTACAATAATCATTACTATTTGAATAGGACACCTTTTATTTTGCAAGAATATATACCCGGGTTGCAACATGATTTTAAAGTTCTTGTATTCGGGGAGAGATACTTTGTCTTGAAAAGATATGTTAGGGACAACGATTTCAGGGCGAGCGGAAGTGGAAAATTCCATTTTGAAACACCTGATGAGGCGTTATTGAATTATGCAAAGGAAGTCTTTGAAAAGTTGGACGTACCCTTCATTTCATTGGATATTGCTCAGGACGATAAGAAGTGTTATTTAATTGAACTTCAGGGAATCGGATTTGGTATGCCGACCCTAACGAGGTCGAATGGTTATTACACATACGATTCACACGCAAATAGGTGGGTGTTTGTTGAGGGTAAAAGCGAAGTAGAGGCAAATTATTCACAAGCATTATTTAACTATATCGGTGTCGATGAGAATATATGAGAACTTTGACCTGACAAACTACAACTCATACCGGATCACGGCATTTTGTAGCACAGCATTTTTTCCAGAAACGGATGAGGATGTAATAAACCTTTTTAAGGAACACGACAAATCTGAGTTGGTTCTGTTAGGTAACGGATACAATGTAATATTATCTCAACCCTGTTATGAGCAAAAATTCATTATTTTTAATGGTAACTTTGACTGCATCAGGGCAGTTGAGGATGGTGTTATAGAGGCGGAATGTGGAAGTAGAATGCTCGACATCAGCTTGTTTGCACTGGAACAAGGTCTTTCTGGCGTAGAGATTTTTTTCGACATTCCCAGCTCGCTTGGAGGGGCAGTTGTTATGAATGCCGGCGCCAGCGGGGAAGAGATTAAGGATGTTTTAATGAAGGTTCGCTATTTGGATTTGCAAGATCTGGCAGTAAAAGAAATACAGACAGAGGCGGCAGAGTTCGGCTATCGGAATAGTTTTTTCCAAAAAAATACGGATAAAATTGTCTTAAAGGCCTGGTTAAAACTAACGCCATCGTCCAAAACGGCGATAAAAGAGAAGATGGAGACCATCAGAGCGCAGCGATGGGCCAAGCAACCAAAAGATTTGCCCAATGCCGGAAGTGTATTCAAACGCCCGCCAGGATATTATGTTGGAGCGATGATCGACGAACTAGGACTCAAGGGGTTTAGAGTCGGGGGGGCCATGATATCTGAGAAGCATGGCGGATTTGTTGTTAATATTGACAATGCTACTGGAAGAGATATCCTTGAGTTAATTGGCGAAGTACAAACAAAGGTTTATCGACAGTTTGGTGTTTTGCTAGAAGTTGAGCAACGAGTGATATAGCATGCAAAAACTTAAAGTACTTTTCTTTATTACCTCATCTGATACTTCTGCAAAAGGCGGCCACTTCCGAAGCTGTCTTACCTTGGCAAACTCTCTCAGCAAGGAGGTAGAAATTGAGATTATCAATATAGGAAAAGTCCGGTCTCCGGTTTTCGATCAGAATGAAATTAAGGTCACGTTCATCAAGATGAACTTGGTAAACTTTATTAGAAACATAAGTCTTTTTTCCCGTCAAATCGCTAGCGACGATAATGCAAAGCTGGTTGCTTTTGATTTTTTTGCGTATTTCTTTGTAAGAAACATAGCCTTATTCAGAAAGCTACCCGTAGCATTTGTGAGATGTGGGGGAAAAAATCCAGCCTATAGTCCGTTTAGCTCTACTGTATTTACATTTTCGAAAGAAAACTACGACCATTATGTCAAAAATGAGATCTTTAACAAGTCTAACATCATCCTAGTCCCAAACCGGATTAAAAAGCTTGACGAAAAGGAACTTAAACGTTCGTCCATCAGAAAGGTAGTTGGCAATGATCATCCGATTATTCTTAGAGTGGGTCGGATTGTGGCGAACTATCAGCAAGTTAATGACTCCGCGATAAAGCTTAGCCGCTTTTTAAATGCAAATGCAATTCCTCACAACTTGGTTTTTATTGGTTATCCAGATGTGCCCGGTTCTATTATATATAATGAACTCAAAAAAGAAGTGGATAAATCGGAAAATATATTCTTGCTGGACACACCAGACTTTACAAATAAGAGTTCCATATTTTTAAATGAAGCAGATCTGGTTGTTGGCACGGGAAGAGGGGCGATGGAAGCCATCGTGGAGTCACGGCCATTAGCTGTGTATAGTCGCTCCGCTGAGCTTCCTGTAATAGTAAATTCGGACGAGATATTTTATGAAGCGTTTAACAGGAATTTTAGTAAGCGGGTTTCTCTATCCTTAGCCAGCATCTCTGGTTACGAAGGTGATATACTGGCTTTTTTCAATGACAAAGCTGTAAAGCAAAGTGTATTACGTTACCAGAAGACAAAAAGACAATACTTTGATATTGATCTGGCACGAGGTTTATACATAGACGGGTTTTTAAAAATGAAATATGATCATCAAGTTCGGATATTTGATTACCTCAAGCATTTTAAGATTTTCTGGATGAAGATTATCTATATGTCAATTGGGAGGCACAAGGTATGAGAATTTTAATCTCCGGTTTGCTTGTCTTATGCATATCGGTTGCCGATATCTTTTTGTATCGATTGGGAATTATACCATTTGAGCCCTCACTTACAATATTGCCAGTGCTATTTTTGTTATTATTTAGTTATTCAAAGAAATATCTGGTGTATTCGTCCGAGGCCGCAAACCTACGGTATCTTTTTGGTTTGTTTTTTTTGTCACTTGTATATTCATTAATGAGTACTTATGATGACCCCTGGTATGCGATAGGAAATCAATTACTAACGTTGTCTGGATATGCATTGGTCATGGCGTTTTTTCTCAAAGTCCCTGAGAGAGTCAGTAAACTGGTCTTTTTAATTGGATTTGCATTATTGGCGCAAAGCATTTTAACCGACCTGACGTCTGGTGTTAGCCAGGCCGCCAGAGGAGCGGGTTTCGCGGAGAATCCTAATAGCGCCGCATTGAGACTAAGCTTGTTGAACATTGTGTGCTTGTTTTTTTTACAGCAAAAGAGATCTGTTATTATCTTTATTGCGATCAACTTTGTGTTCGTTTTTTTAACGCTTTCGAGGAGTGGCATCATTATGTTTGCACTGTCGACATTCCTGATTGTTGCAGTCAAGTTTGGCGGAATAACACGGCTCTCAAAATTGCCGGTTTTCTTCGTAAGATCACTTCCGGTTGCAGCGATGCTTACAGCGTTTTTTTTTCTGATTATTCCTTATCTGACAAGTTATTTCCCGTCATTTGAATCTCGGGGTGCTGCACAACGAATAAGTCAGATCACCGGACAGAGCAGTCTGATAGACGATCAGGATGTCGGCGATCAGGGGCGGGTAGCCATAGCGGAGAAATACTTTGGACTAATTCTAGAAAGGCCTTTTGGATACGGAACTGGCATGAGTATGAACAGAGAGTTCTACTATAAAGCTACGCATAACATGTATTTACGCGTCGGGATTGATTACGGAATATTTGGTTTAATCATATTGATTACAATAATCCTGGCTGGTGTGTATAGGTCGGTTAGGTTTAACGATGTCTATGGCCTGTCGTTTTATATGACAATGCTTATCGCTTGTTTTTTTACCAACACATTATTCGAAAATAGAACATTCGTATTTTGCTGGGCCTACATTGACGCTATTGCACTTAAGCAATTACTTCAGCAGAGAAAAATTAAAGCTTATGATAGTGAACCCATTGAAGCGCTTGCTTAAACTCTATAAGTTTCTCAAGGATCCTGTTCAGTACGCCAAGGATGTCGGCGTTAAAGTCGGTCATCAATCTAAGATTGCTACCCTGGACTTTGGCAGTGAGCCCTTCCTAATCGCAATAGGAGACCATTGTCATATAACTAAGAAAGTTAAGTTTATAACTCACGACGGTGGCGTGTGGGTGTTCCGTAAGGAAGTGCCTGACTTAGATGTATTTGGTAAGATAGAAATCCGTAATAACGTGTATATTGGCAACAACAGCACCATCATGCCAGGCGTGACGATTGGCTCGAATGTCGTTATTGGTGCGAACAGCTTGGTTACGAAAAGCATACCGGACAACTGTGTCGTAGCAGGCATACCAGCCAGGGTCATCAGCGATATAGATTCTTATAAACAGAAAATCATATCAAAGAACTTTAAAACTAAGGGATTAAAGGGAAGTGAGAGGAGAAGAATTATCCTGCAGAAAATTGATGAGCTCGGAATCCGAAAAGATTTCATAAAACCTTAATTGCATGGCGCGGAAGATCTTTTTTGTAGTGAGTCGTATGCATGGCGGTGGAGCTCAGCGTGTCATTGTACACATCCTTAATTATTTAATCAATAATACCAGGAACGATATCACATTGGTTTTATTTAATTCTGAACCTTCAGACGTCTATCTTTCAAGTATATCGCGAAAGTGTAAAATACTAGTCTTGCATTCGAGCGCCAAGTTTGGATGGTTCAAGCTTAGTCGGTTGCTCAGGAAAGAAAAACCTGAAATTTTGGTCTCAACGCTTAACTATATTAATATTGCATGTATTTTCGCTACTCTCGTTGCAGCGAGCAGGCTTAGGCTCGTTATTCGGGAGGCGAGGCCGCTAAGCAAAACCCATCCGTTTATTCGACGAATACAAAAGTTGCTTTACTGGAGAGTAGATGCGTTTTGGGCCATAACTCCGATAATCGCGGAAGAACTTCATACAATCCTGAAAGTTGACAGAAATAAAATTAATCTAGCGCCAAATCCGATTGATATACCCGACCCTGTAATAACCAGCAAGGTCGAGTCCCAATCCAGAGAAACTGTCCGCATTCTTTATGTTGGTCGATTAATTGAGCTGAAAAATGTAGATCTAATGCTCAGGGCACTTGCTTTAATTAAAGACAGAGAATGGCGTTTTCAAATTGTTGGAAGCGGCCCGCAGGAGGCATATTTGAAAGGTATGGTTCAGAACCTGAAGCTTGTTGAAAGGGTCGAATTCGTTGGTTATTCTCCCAAGCCATATTCGTTTATGCAGAAAAGCGACATCTTCCTTCTTGCATCAAAATTTGAGGGCTTCCCTAATGTTGTTGTAGAAGCTCTAGCGTGTGGAAATCTTTGCATCGCAAATAATACTCAAGGGGGAGGTGTCACTTACATAAAGTCTTTGATCGATCAACTAATTGTTGCTAACTTTGAGAACTCTCAAGAAATCGCCGATCTGGTAAGATATTATATTGATCATCCAAAAGAACTAAAGGATAGTAAATCGCTGAGCGCAGCTCAAGCAAAAGCGTTGCAAATTGAAAATCATTTTGAGAGATATATGAAAGGTATGGTTACATGAAAATTCTATATCTGACTCAATACGCGGTTGATGGTCAATTTCAATCGCAGTTTTACAACTATGCACTTTATATCGACAAAACTTCTCACATTATTGAAGTAGCGTACCTATTCCCTTTTGCTGCGGATAATACACTCATTGAAGCATACAAACGAAACAACATAAAAGTATCTTCTCTTGGCTATAAGGGAGTCCGGATTTCGTTAGGCAAGCTATGGGCTTTCATTAAGTTTCTTAAATCGAAGGATTTTGATATTGTTCACTCACAACATCCGATTGCAGGATTTTATAACAAGATCGGAACCACCTTGGTGAACCTAATCTACAGGAGAAATATTAAGATAATAGTGGAACAAAGATGCGTGAAGAAAAACCTATCATTTTTTGCCCGGATACTCGAAACCCTAACGCATCCTCTGGCCAACCTGGTGCTTTGTTCATCGAATGGCGTACAACGGTCGTATTTTGGTTCAACAAACTCTTTAGATACTCATTTTACCAAAAAGGTTAGCCGATTTACGTTTTATAATTCAATAGATATTAGTACGCTAAATAGAAGCCCCTCCGGCCGTAGGGCCCCATCTGATGGAGAGATTATTAATATTTGTGTTATCGGAAGAAACGAGCCCGTCAAACAGCCAATTCTGGTCATTAAGGCAATTGAGCACCTGGGGAGGGATGATGTAAGACTACACATGGCTGGATCTGGAAGCCTGGACGCTGAGCTGAAAGATTATATCCAAAAAAATGCGCTGTCTGAAAAGGTTTTCTTGCTAGGCAATATCGATTGGATTCCTAAATTGTTGCAAGATAGTGATATATATATTAACTATTCAAAACATGAGGGCTTGTGTAAATCACTTTTAGAAGCAATGGCTTCTGGAGTACCTTCAATTGCTTCAAGAGTTGATGGCAATACTGAGGTGCTTGGAGAGAATAATGAGTTTGGCATCTTAGTGGTCGATAAATCACCGCAAAAACTTGCAGAAGCGATTAACCAATTGCTGTCAGACAAAGAGTTATATTCCAGTTATTCCAAGGCCGGCGCTATTCGGAGTCAGGAATTCGATGTGAAACAGCAAGTGTTGCTAGTGGCGGACATTTACAAAAGACTTAAGCCATGAGCCCGACGGTATCTGTTCTCATGTGTGTATACAACGAAACGAAATTCGTAGACGAGACCTTGCGCTCGATTTTGACCCAATCATATAGAGATTTCGAGTTCATCATTGTGGTTGACAATCCCGAGCATGATTGGAAAACGCATTTCAGTATTTATGATGACAATAGAATAAGAATTTATTATAACGACCAGAACATCGGTCTTACGAAGTCACTAAACGTTGGCTTGAGACATTGTTTCGGAAAGTATGTGGCAAGGATCGACGCTGATGATATTGCCTTAAATAAAAGGTTTGAAATACAGGTAAAATTTCTGGAGGAAAATCCGGAAGTCGATGTGTTAGGAACTCCTGCGTTTATCATTGATGAGCATGGAAATGAAATAGGTAGAATTCGTTTAAACCAATCGAATCACCAGATAACACGGGGTCTGCTATTTAAAAATCAGATTGTCCACCCATCGGTCATGATCAGGCGGGAAAAATTCGCGCAGTACGGACAATATAATGAGACATTCAAGCGGTCACAGGATTATGAACTTTGGCTTAATTGGCGTAAGAAAGTCCAATTTCGGAATTTAGAAATACCGCTGTTAAAATACAGGCGACATACCTTGAGCATAACACAATCAAACAATATCGGACAGCGGATCAGCGGTATAGAAATGATGCACGCATATGTTAGTAAGAGCAATCTAACGTTTTCAGAACGCTTACTGACTGTGTTGTTTTTTTTGAAGCAGTTTTTTAAGCTCCTTAAGCTAACATATAAAACGAGTAGATGACGCGATTTCGAAATATCCGATTCATCACCGAGACCGCAAAGTTAAGCTTCGGCATAACCTGTGGCATATTTTTTGGTTTCCGGAACATTATTTACAACTGCTGATGAGGTTAGTACGAATTACGACCGTTCCTTTATCGCTGGAAAAGCTGATTGCGGGGCAAATGAGGTATATGTCAGAGCATGGTTTTGAAGTTCTAATGATCTCTTCGGATTTCGCTGGTAAAGAAGAACTCTCGATTCGCGAAAAATCTATCTTTACGCCGGTCAATATGACCAGAACAATTACGCCATTAGCTGATTTAGCAGCGCTGGTAGAATTAATCAAAATTTTCAGGAACTTTAAGCCGGATATCGTGCATACGCATACCCCAAAGGCAGGCCTTTTGGGAATGATAGCTGCGAAATTATCTCGGGTGCCGATACGGCTCCACACCGTAGCTGGTCTGCCTTTCATGGAAACTAAAGGGCTAAAGAGAGCTTTACTCGAAATGATGGAAAGGCTGGCATACCGTTGCTCTACATGTGTTTATCCTAATTCTCACATGCTAAAAAACTATCTTCTGAAGTCCGGGATCGGGAACGATAAAAAAGTAAAAGTTATCGGTAACGGGAGCAGCAATGGCATTAATGTAGCTGAATTTGATTTAACAGACGAAATAAAAGTTAAAGCCGAGCACTTAAAAGTCGTGTTAGGAATAAATGAATCCGACTTCACATTCGTGTTCGTTGGCAGACTTGTTAAGCAAAAAGGCGTAGAAGAACTTGTTAGAGCTTTTATCCACCTTCAAAGAAAATTTAATCACATAAAACTCTTGCTAGTGGGTGGTGAAGAGGCCCGCTTAGATCCTTTATCTTTGGAAATACGAAGCCAAATATCCCAAAACTCATCTATCATTGCAGTAGGTTATCAGCATGACGTACGACCATTTTTAGCGATCTCAAACGCGTTGGCATTTCCCTCATATCGTGAGGGTTTTCCAAACGTGCCAATGCAGGCTGGGTGTTTCCACTTGCCATCAATTGTAACGGACATAAATGGATGCAATGAAATCATAGTCAACGAGAAGAATGGATTAATTATACCCGCAAAAGATATTTCCGCTCTTGAAAAAGCTATGGACAGACTCGTTTCAGATCCGAGACTCTATCATAAAATGGCGTCGGTATCTCGAAGGATGATAGTTGATAGATATGAACAGTCGAAAATATGGAAAGAAATACTATGTGAGTACAGGGCTCATCTTAAAAATGAAGGAACTATATAGATTTATATTCAAGCGCATTTTGGATCTGGTAGTAACAGCGCTTGTACTTGTTATCCTCCTCCCGGTGTTGATTTGTGTTTTTTTCTCTTTGCTTTTCGTTACCAAAGGAACGCCCATCTTCGTTCAAAAGAGGCCGGGCAAGCATGGCCGTATTTTCAAAATCATCAAGTTCAAAACGATGAATGACAAAAAGGATGCTAACGGCAACATGCTTCCTGATGAAGAAAGACTTACGTCTATAGGAGCCTTTATTAGAAGAACTTCACTCGACGAGATACCCCAGCTCATTAACGTACTCAAAGGCGACATGAGCCTTATTGGACCCAGGCCATTATTGCCAGAAT
Source organism: Pedobacter deserti (assembly GCF_024436415.1). GTDB lineage: Bacteria > Bacteroidota > Bacteroidia > Sphingobacteriales > Sphingobacteriaceae > Pedobacter > Pedobacter faecalis. The sequence goes on from NZ_JAFMZQ010000001.1 coordinate 916,463, forward strand.
ATTTGTCATTATATTCACCTGAACAGGCTCGCCGTCACAACGTCCGTCCTGGCATCACCGGATGGGCGCAAGTCAATGGCAGAAATGCAATCAGTTGGAATCAAAAATTTGAATTAGACGTTTACTATGTGGACAATTTGACTTTTTGGTTAGATTTGAAGATACTTTCACTCACAGTAAAAAAGGTGATTTTAAAGGAAGGAATATCGTCAGGAAATTCAGTAACTATGGAAAGGTTTACCGGAAACTAATGGTGTACATAATCGGAGCTGGCGGACATGCTAAAGTGATCATTGATACCCTTGAAACACTTAATGAGGACATTGGAGGGATATATGATGAGCAGACTGACAGTTGTTTATTTCGAGGATATCCTGTTCGGGGAAAGTTTTCCGATTTCTTAGCACTTAATTCCGGGCACTACATTCTTGCTATTGGAAGCAATCTTGTTCGGAAGAAATTATTTTTAAAAATTGGGGCTCCATGTTCGTCTGTTGCTGTACACCCAACAGCCTTTATTTCCAACTCCGTGAAAATCGGATCAGGCAGTGTAGTGATGGCAAATGTTTCCATAAACGCCGATAGCATTGTTGGCAATCATGCCATAGTAAATACCGGCGCTTCCGTAGACCATGACTGCGCACTCGGCAATTTTGTTCATATATCACCCAAAGCAGCGCTTGCAGGGAATGTCTTGGTTGGAGAAGGAACTCACATAGGTATTGGAGCTGTCATAATTCAAGGTATTAAAATTGGGAAATGGGCTACTATTGGTGCTGGTGCGGTGGTGATTAGGGATGTGCCTGACTATGCCATAGTAGTCGGGAACCCTGCGAAAATCATAAAGTTTAATCAAATACAGGAAAATGAATAGTAAAATCTGGCTGTCGTCGCCCCATATGGGTGGTAAAGAACAACAATATGTTAATGAAGCTTTTGCCGAGAATTGGATAGCCCCCTTAGGTCCAAACGTCGATGGTTTTGAAATGGATTTAGCTGCGTATACCGGATCAGGACACGCCGCCGCGCTGAGTTCCGGTACCGCCGCACTGCACCTGTCATTGGTGATGTTAGGAGTTCAAGCGGGTGATGAGGTCATTTGCCAGTCATTTACGTTCTCGGCAAGCGCAAATCCCATCGCGTATCAAGGCGCAGTACCTGTCTTTGTCGATAGCGAATCTGAAACATGGAACATGTGCCCCGAGACATTGAAGCGTGCAATAGACGATCGGCTGGCAAAAGGTAAGAAGCCAAAAGCAATCATTCCAGTTCATCTATATGGCATGCCTGCACAAATGGAACGTATCAGTGCAATTGCCGCTGAATACGGGATACCAGTTATCGAAGATGCAGCCGAAGCATTAGGGTCTTCTATTAATGGCAGGGCAGCCGGAACTTTCGGTAAATTGGGTGTCCTGTCTTTCAATGGCAATAAGATCATCACTACTTCCGGTGGCGGAGCTTTAATATCCACTGATGAGGCTTTAATAAAACGAGCTCGGTTTCTTGCTACACAGGCTCGCGACGCCGCACCACACTACCAACATTCAAATATAGGCTACAATTATCGGATGAGCAACATTTGCGCCGGTATAGGCCGCGGACAAATGCAGGTGCTTGACCAACATATCGCAAACAGGCGCCGTAATTTTGATTTTTATAAAGGCGTATTCTCTGAGGTTGATGCTATTAGCTTTGTTGACGAGATGAAAGGCTACCGATCAAACCGCTGGCTAACCACTATACTGATCGATCCTAAAAAATCAAATAACAAGACCAGGGAACACGTTCGCATGGCTTTGGAGGCAGATAATATCGAAAGCAGGCCGCTCTGGAAGCCAATGCACCTGCAGCCGATATTCGCAGACGCTCCATATTACGGTGACGGAACCTCGGAGAGGTTATTTGAGCTTGGCCTTTGTCTGCCGTCAGGATCTAATCTCCGTGAAGACGACTTAAACAGAATAGCTTCCATAGTTACATCAGCTCTCCGATAGCAGGCGTGTAATACATCTGTCTCCCGAGTATTAAGCGAGAAATCATTGAGCTCTTAACGAAACATATTTTTGGCAAACATTTTGGTTGATTTATCCTTACATTTGAATATGAAACTTTTCCAGGATGTTCTCTAAGTTAGAAATCGTACCGCGGTGGATTATATTCACCATCGACATCTCACTTAGCGTTGTAGCTATAGTGCTTGCGAAGGTACTACGGCACAATTTTGATGTAGAACAAATCGACGGTCTTAAGCTATATAAGTCCATCGTTCTTGTTGTCGTGGCGAATTCCCTGGTTTTCTATAACGTAAAGAGTTATGCCGGGATAGTCAGATATACGAGTGCACAGGATTCGTTCAGGATTCTTTTTGCTGTATTGCTCAGTTCCCTGGCCATATTTTTTGGTAACGCGCTACTTATCATATTTAAATCTTCATTTGTAATTACAAATGTTGCTATCATCATTAATTCACTGCTTACCTTCCTGTTCCTTCTAACTTACCGGATCGTTGTAAAGTACTTTTTCATGTACATTAAGAACGCCAATCTGACCAAAATTCGGATGATTATTTACGGGGCGGGGCAAGCGGGGGTGGCTACGAAAAGAACTTTCGATCACGACGCCAAGGTAAATAAAACGATTATCGCCTATGTTGATGATGATCCCAGAAAGTTTGGCAAAACGATAGACGGCGTAAAAATTCTGGATGCCTCCCTTCTTGAACACCTGGTCGTTAAGCACGCTGTGGACGAGATTGTTTTTGCCTCCTACACGATACCAACGGAAAGGAAAAATCAAATCGTCGATATATGCCTGGAAAATAAAGTAAAGGTTCTCAATATTCCGCCGCCGGATGTTTGGGTTAAAGGTGGTATGAGTACGGCTCAGATCCAAAATATCAATATAGAGGACTTGTTAAATCGTGAGCCTATTCAGATTGATACGGACGGCATCCAAAATCAGTTGGCCGATAAACGGATTCTTATTACCGGTGCAGCAGGTTCGATCGGCAGTGAAATAGTGCGACAGTTATTAGAGTTTGATACCGGACTCATCATTATGTGCGATCAAAGTGAAACCGCATTACACGATTTGTATCTGGAAGTGGATGAGAGATATAAAAACTCCAACTTTCATGCGTTTATTGGAGATGTTAAAGACCAGAAACGAATGAATTTTCTGTTCGAAACATTCAAGCCGCACTATGTTTACCATGCAGCAGCATACAAGCATGTACCAATGATGGAGGATAACCCTTCCGAAGCAATCAAAACAAATGTACTAGGAACGAAAACGATAGCCGACTTGTCTGTGAAACATGGCGTGCAAAAGTTTGTAATGGTATCTACTGATAAAGCAGTTAACCCCACAAACGTCATGGGCGCATCTAAGCGTATAGCAGAGATCTATGTGCAATCCCTCAATAATTCGCTTAATAGCCCAGAGGTAATCTTCTCAAATGGCCTTAGCTACTTAAATAACCCTGACATCAAGCCAATCACCAAATTTATAACAACCCGGTTTGGCAACGTGCTTGGTTCAAACGGTTCCGTTATTCCAAGATTTAAACAACAAATTGAGAAGGGCGGCCCGGTAACAGTTACTCATCCGGAAATCACAAGATATTTTATGACAATTCCCGAGGCATGTCGGCTTGTTCTGGAAGCAGGTTGTATGGGTAGGGGCGGAGAAATCTACGTCTTTGACATGGGCAAATCAGTCAAGATAGTTGAGTTGGCAAAGAAAATGATTAAGTTGGCAGGCTTGGTGCCAAACGAAGACATAAAAATTAACTATACAGGCTTACGACCAGGAGAGAAACTTTTTGAAGAACTCCTTAACGACAGTGAAAACACGCTTGCGACACACCATGAGAAAATCATGATTGGTCAGGTTCGTCAATATGTATTCAGTGAAGTTGAAACACAAATCTACGAACTCTTAGATTATGCCATGATCAACGACAATCGTAAGGCAGTTATGCAGATGAAGAGCATAGTGCCTGAATTCAAGAGTAAGAATTCAAAGTTTGAAGAATTTGATAGCGTATCCTGATCCTGCGGTATTTTTAAATGGGGCGGCCGGGCTGTTGCAGTTGGCGAGAGATAACAGCCATGCTTATAGATCTAATTCCCCATTCCCTCATATTGTTTTCCGGGACTTTTTCGACCCTGTGTTGTTAAAGGAAGTGCTGAAAGAGTTTCCGGACTTATCTACAGTTGAAGACGCCTACAAATTTGACAATCATAACGAGAAGAAGCTGGCTGCACGCGGCGAATCCAGGTTCGGACCAGCAACTAAATGCTTAATGCATTACTTGAATTCAGAACCGGTATTGAATTTTTTGCAGGAGCTTACAGGTATTGAGGAGCCGTTGATTCCGGACCCTTATTTTATCGGCGGCGGGTATCATGAAATCAAACCTGGTGGGTTGCTCAAGGTTCATGCAGACTTTAACAAGAACCGCCTGACAAAATTAGATCGAAGAATAAACTTACTCGTTTATCTGAACCAAGATTGGGAGGAGAGTTACGGGGGGCACTTTGAACTTTGGAATAAGGAAATGACGCACGCAGAAAAACGTATCCTGCCAGATTTTAACACCGTTGCTATCTTTTCCACTACTGATTTTTCTTACCATGGACATCCGAACCCGTTGACCTGTCCACCTGATCGCAGTCGGAAGTCCCTTGCTCTGTATTACTACACCAACGGCCGGCCGGAATCAGAGATTGACCGGAGGCAAGAAGAGCATAGTACGCTGTTTGTGGGCCGAAAAGGTGTAAAGACCGATGTTAGACATCAAACTTTCAAATTTTCCGATTTGGTAACGCTCGGCAAAAACTGGTTGCCGCCTGTGATTTATAACAGGTTAAAGCGGTTGAAGTAACACGAAAAACTTAATCCTCCCTGTCCAACCTCACCACAACCGCCTCGTCGCCCGCCAAACTCAAACTGCCCGACACCCTTGTGCCCTCCAGTTCCGTATTGGTCGACACCACAACAACGCCCAAATACTGCCCCTCAACTGGCCGGAAATACGCAGGCCTGTGACTCAGATTAAGCGCCACCAAAAATGAGGCACTGCCGTCATAGGTGCGCAAATAAACAATCATCTGCTGGTCTGCAAAAACCGGCGTATAAACACCCAGCACAAGAGAAGGCTCACGCTGCCTTAGCGCAATCAGCTTTCGGTATAAGGAAAGGATGGAATCAGGATCATTCCGCTGCAATTCCACGTTATTCCGCACATAGCGCTGGTCGATACGCAGCCAGGGCTTGCCGGAGCTAAAGCCAGCGTTGTTGGAGTCATCCCACTGCATAGGTGTTCGGCAGGGGTCGCGACTCAAATTCTTCTCGGGCATGTTCAGCCCCTGCGGGTCCTGCACCTCATCAAAAGGGATCGGGATATCCCGCATGCCAATCTCATCACCGTAATACATCGTCGGCGTACCACGCAAAGTCAGCAGCAACATCGCCGCAACACGCGCCTGTTCTGTACCGATCCGGCTTACTATGCGCGGACGATCATGATTGCCCAGCACCCAGTTTGGCCAGCCATCAGTAGGCAAAGCCCCCTCATATTCATCGATAGCAGCAGCAATCACCGCTGCATCCCAGGGCAGGGAAATCAATTGGAAATTAAAGGGCAGATGTGCACCCTTGTTGTCCACACCGTAATACGTCATCAGACGGTGTACAGGCAGATAAACCTCCCCAACCATCATCCGCTCCTCATAACTGTCCATCAACTCACGCATCTCGCGGATCACTTCATGCACCTCCGGCTGATCCGTACTGTACACAGGAAGCAGTCGGTCGTATGTCGGCATATACTCGGTATAGTCAGGATTCACCGGGTTATCGCGCAACTGAGCATCCTTAATCATATGCCAGATCACATCCACCCTGAAGCCATCCACGCCGCGGTCGAGCCAGAAGCGAAGCGTATTCAGCATAGCCTCGCGCACCTCCGGGTTACGCCAGTTCAGGTCGGGCTGCTCCTTTAAAAAACCATGATAATAGTACTGACCCGTCACCTCGTCCCATTCCCAGGCGCTTCCGCCAAACACACCCAGCCAGTTGTTCGGCAACCCGCCGTCCTCCGCTGCATCCTGCCAGATATACCAGTCGCGCTTCGGATTATCTCGTGAAGAACGCGACTCCAGAAACCAGGGGTGCTTGTCTGAAGTGTGGTTAGGCACAAAATCCAGGATCAGCTTCATGCCACGGCTATGCACCGCCTCCAGCAATTCATCAAAATCGGCCAAAGAGCCGAACAGCGGATGGATGTCCTGGTAATCAGAAATATCATAACCGAAGTCGGCCATCGGCGAAGGATAGATCGGCGAAAGCCAAACTGCCTCAATGCCCAGCCATTGCAGATAGTCCAGCCGCTCAATAATCCCCTTTAAATCACCAACCCCGTCGCCATTGCTGTCCTGGAACGACCGCGGATAGATCTGGTAAATCACGCTTGTCTTCCACCAAAGTTCTTTTTTCATATCCGAATAACAAACCTTAGTATTTTATTGTGTTAACTTATTAACTTCGTGATATGAAAGCGCTGGCCGTCATCATGACCATCCTTGTATTCCTTTCGGGGTTCGACCTCTGTGAGGAAGAAACTCGTGCGGACGTCACTGATGAAACCGTCTTCAGCCTCGCTCAGGGAACTGACAATGGGCATCAGGATACAAGCGATACCTGCAATTCCTTTTGTCACTGCGGGCACCACCCGTTTTCAGTGCTTTTGCCCCGATGCCTGGAGCCCATCGCCAGCCCTCAACCTCTAAAGCAGGCCCACACCCCTTCCGATACCGGTTACCCGGTGCGTATCAGCGGGGCTGTTTGGCAGCCTCCGCGGATGGTTTAAGAACCACAGTAAATAAACATTTCTTAAACCGTCGTCGAACACAATTTACATCAATGAAAAGATACATACTGCTGTTTCTTGCAGCGGCATTTGCTATGCATGCCTCCGCACAGAACAGTATAACCATACAATTAAAAGACGCAGAGACGAAGCTGGCCCTGCCCGGCGCCACTGCAAGTCTGCCTCAACTTAAACTGCAAGCTGCGGCCAATGCGGAAGGTAGCTTAACCTTCGCTGCTCTCCCCATAGGAATACATCAGGTTCGCTATAGCCTGATCGGCTATGAAACGAAAACCGACACGCTTAGCATAGCCCTGGGCGGCAATGCCACACAGGTCATTTTCTTAAAGCCCGCCGAAGGAGAAGAACTCGACGCCGTGGTCGTGTCAAGCACCAGGAGCAGTCGCACCATAGCCAATATCCCCACACGCATCGAAGTCATCGCCGGTGAAGAACTCGATGAAAAATCGAACATGAAGCCCGGCGACATCCGCGTGCTGCTGAGCGAAAGTACCGGTATACAAACCCAGCAAACCTCGGCCACAAGTGCCAATGCTTCTATACGTATACAGGGCTTAGACGGTCGCTATACGCAACTGCTTAAAGATGGCTTTCCGCTGTATACCGGGGCGGCCGGCGGGTTGGGGCTTCTGCAAATACCACCCCTCGATCTGCGGCAGGTGGAAGTTGTCAAAGGCTCCGCGTCAACACTATATGGCGGAGGTGCCATTGCAGGACTGGTCAACCTCATCAGCAAAAGGCCGGGCGAGCAGCGCGAGCTCAGTTTTCATGTAAACGGTACATCCGCCGGCGGTGCCGATTTAAGCGGCTTTTTCTCCCAGAAGTTCGGGAAAGCTGGTCTCACATTGTTCGCAGCGCGTAACAGCAATAAACCTTACGATCCTGCAGAGATCGACCTCACGGCCATACCCAAATTCGAGCGGTATACCTTCAATCCAAAACTGTTTCTGTATTTGTCCGATCGGACTTCCCTAAATTTCGGCGTCAACAGCAGCTTCGAGACGAGGACCGGGGGCGACCTGGATTTTATTGAAGGCCGGGGTAATGACACCCACAGCTTTTTCGAACGCAATAAATCCGACAGGGCATCCACTCAGTTAAGTTTCGATCACCAGGTGAGTGCGCAGACAAAAATTAACATAAAGAACAGCTTCAGTTATTTTAACCGGGAAATAACGATGCCTGGATACCTCTTTAACGGCAGTCAGTACGGAACCTTCACAGAAGCCAGCTATACCTCCTCGGGTGACAAGCTTGAATGGGTAACAGGTGTTAACTTGTGGACCGACCGATTTAAAGAGAGGGGGCCGACCTCCGTAGCCTTGCGCGACTATCGGCAGACTACCGCGGGCGCCTTCATACAGCAGAATCTGAAGGCTTCAGGCTGGCTCGATATTGAAGCAGGCCTGCGTGGCGATTACGTGGTCGACTACGGCTTTGTCGTGTTGCCCCGGCTCTCTGCCTTGTTTAAGATCAGCGACCGGCTGAATTCCCGGCTTGGAGGCGGACTTGGATACAAGACGCCCACCATATTCACAGAAGAGAGTGAGCGCATCCAATACCAGCATGTCCTGCCTATTTCCACCGATATAAATAAGCTGGAGAGAAGCTACGGTGCAAACTGGGACATCAATTATCGCACAGCCCTGTTTGGCGACCAGGTAGCCTTCAGTATCAACCACATGCTGTTCTACACCTTTCTGAATCACCCGCTCCTCATGCAGCAGGAAAGCGGGGGCAACTACCGCTTCATCAATGCTGCGGGGCATATCGATACCCGGGGGATGGAAACGAACGTTAAGCTCAGCTATCACGATTTTAAACTGTTCCTTGGCTATAGTCTCACGGATGCCAAGATCCATGAAGGCAATGAACTCCGTCCTAATCCGCTCACGGCCAAACACAGGCTCAACAATATACTCATGTACGAAGCCCATGAAAAGTGGAAGCTGGGTGCAGAAGCCTATTACTTCAGCAGGCAAAACCTGAACGATGGTGCCACGGGCAAACCGTACTGGATTTTCGGATTTATGGCCGAGCGGCTTTGGGAGCGCTTCTCGCTGTACATCAATTTCGAGAACTTTACGGACACCAGGCAAACACGGTTCGACAGCATTTATACCGGCAGCGTTTCCAACCCCGTATTCCGGGACATTTATGCGCCGCTGGATGGATTCGTGGTCAACGGCGGATTAAAAATAAGGTTATAGACTAACGGGCCAGGGGCAGGTCAAACGAAAAGGCCGAGCCCTGGCCTAATGTGCTTTCGGCCCGGATGTGGCCGTCATGCCTTTCAATAATCTCCGCACAGAGGTATAAGCCAATACCAAAGCCAGAGGCGCCGAACTTGTTGGTGTCTTCCACACGGAAATAGCGTTCAAAAATTCGTGGTAAGTCCTCCGGCTTAATGCCAAAGCCCTCATCCTTCACCCTAACCGTAGCCTTGCCACCGCTTACCCTGCAGGTCACTTCCACCCGGGTACCGGTGAGGGAATATTTCACCGCGTTCGTTAAAAAATTACTGATCACCTGGCCAATCTTATCCCTGTCGGCCAGCACCATGGCCGATGGGCCCGGATCGAATATGAACTGGTGACTGTCGAACATGGTATTCGCTTCATCCTCCAGCTCAGACACCAAGGCACTCAAATCGAACTCCTGCGGATCCAGGTGCAGTTTGCCCGCTTCCAGTCGCGATATGTTCAAAAAGCTGTTGATCATCCTGGTCATTTTTTTCAGCTGCAGGCCCGATTTCTCCAGCAAACCTTCCGCATAGGCGTCCGCTGTCTTCCGTGCGCTCCGTTGTAAAAGCTGCAGGTAGGCATTTAAAGAAGTAAGCGGTGTTTTCAGTTCGTGGCTTACCATCCCTATAAAATCGTCCTTGCGCTGCTCGTCCTTCTTCCTTTCCGTAATATCCTGCAAGGTACCGTTAAGGCTCAGCGGATTACCGTTCTCATCAAAAAGGGTTTTACCCTTTGCGCGCACCATACGCGGTACGCCTGTCAGTGGATGGATAATGGTATATTCAATTTCATAATTGCCTCCCGACTGCGGGGTCAGTGCACGTCGTATAGCAGCATCAACACGGTCACGGTCATCGTCTGCAATGGCAGCTGTAGCTGTTTCCAGCGCCAGGTGTTCAGCATGGCCCAGCCCAAACCAGGATTTTAGCAGATCATTGCCCGAAAGCCGGTTATTGGCCGGGTCGTAATAGAAAGCGCCAAGCTCGCCCGACTCCATGGCCAGGTTAAGCATCTCCTTTACCTTCGTGGCCTCCTGCCTGGCCTTAATCATATCGGTGATTTCGTCCAGGATAACCAGTACACCAGTGGTATTTCCCGAAGCATCCTTAAGCGGCTGATAAGCGGAGTTTACATAAGCCTCCCGCAAGCCCCCATTGTCATACAGCATTACCCTGAACTCACTGTTAACCCGTTTTACGCCTGTCCGGAGCACCTCGTCCAGCCAATCATATACGGGCTGTCCTTTCAGTTCCGGGCGGGCTATACGGTGCGGCTTCCCCAATACCTCTTTAGCCGTACGCCCCCATATCTTCAAGATCATTTCATTGGCCTGCTCTATGATATGATCAGGCCCAGTCAATACAGAAATGCCAACGGGCGACCGCTCAAAAATAGATTGCAGCCGGGCCTCACTCTCCGCAAGCTTATCGTTATAATGTTTAATATGCTCAGGAATTTCGGCAGCAGCATTGAAAGTCAGCACCAGGAAAGACGTCCGTCCGAGGCTGTCGGGAAAAGGTATAGCAGAAAGACCAGCCTCATTTAAAGGAAGCCCTGTGTCCCATGCATCCTGTAGCCTCAACAAAAGTTCCGGGCTTACCTGACCGGAAACAGCCTCCGCCAGCTTTTGTCCTACGAGGCTTCGCTGATGGTTCCACCTGGCCAGCATGGCATCATTTACATATAGGATATTCAAGTCGCGGCTGTTAAAAACAACCGTTTCGTTGGCCGACTGGTTAAACAGTTGCAGCAGCAGGTCTTCGCCGGAAAACATATCTGAGGTGATCATTGGAGACGGCCAAAGATAGCAAATTCCCGGTACATCCTTATTGATCGACTAAATCGGCTTAATTCCGTTGGTCTTCAACTCCCCAACAATATGCTCGCCAATAGCCCGGCCTACGTTCACACCATTTATAATCCCGTCCATAAAATGGATGCCGCCCCAGTAGCGGCTCATGGCAGCCTCTTTCGCGGCAGCGTTAAAGGAAGTAAAACGTCTTGGCTTCAAGCCATAAGGCTCCTCCACATCATCCGTATAGCTGTAGTTGTCGCCAAAATAATAAGTCAGGATCGCAGCCGTGGTTGCCGAAATATGCGAGTGCCCGCTCATGTACTCCGGAAAGGGAGGCGTTTGCAGCATAGGCTTCCACTTCTTGTCTATCAGTCGCCTGATCGCCGTTTCCGGACGTATCCTGTTGCTGCGGTACTTCTCATCCCAGCAGCTGATAAAGCTATCCGTTAAACCAGCGGCCACGATCGTATAGATCTCCATCGTCTTCGCAAAGCTGAGTTTCTCCTTCTGGCAGGCTATACCCGTTATGCCTACCCAGTGTGCTCCCGGCGAAATTTTCTTCAAGCCCACCATCAGGTGGCCCTCATTCTTCAGCGCAAAAGGATTGCAATCCCAGAAAGCCGCAATTTCGCGGTTTTCCTGGGTTAATCCCGAGCCCCCATCAATATAGTTGGCCATCAGCAATTTATAGAACTCCGAATTTTTATCCGACGAATAAGGCACCGGGGGTACCGATTTAAAAGCCTCTGCCGAATCAATCAGGAAAGGTCTCACCGTATTAAAGTAGGGCTCAACCGGCGCAAAATAAGCAGGTGGGGTAGGGTGCCAGCTGCCTTCATCGGTTGTCGGCGTATACCTCGGATAATTGCTGATCCGGTTATACCGGTCCTTCTTTGCATAGCCCATAATCTGCTTTACCACCTGGGTGGCGTACGACTGCGAGCGGGTTATCACGTCCTCCGGGAAGCCCAGTCTGCGACACGAATCCAGGAAACGTTGCTCAAATACGTCTAACTTCTTTCCCGAAGGCTGCATCCGTTTAGCCGTTCCCGTCATTGCCAGTATTGCGCTTAGCTGGGTAGAATAAGCGCCAGAGTCGGGCGGACTGCTGATCTCGGGAAATTCATTGAATACTCCTTTCAGCGACACCACCGAAGAGTCATTTAAACTTAGCACGGTATAGCCCGAAATACACGAGTATGCATAGAAACGCGCAGCAAGCGGCGGGTTGGATACATCGTGGATCATCAGCTGGGTCATTTGTTCCAGCACGCCTGCAATATCTTTGTTCGTTAGCTCAGGGTACTTGTCCTCCCTCTTGCAACTGCCCAGGCAAAGCAGCAGCGCTGCGCATAGTAAAAAGTGTTTCATGGTTATGTTTGGTTACTGCTAAGTTATATATTTAGGCGTGAATACCGAACAAAAAATCTTTCACACCCTTCGCATCAGCTCGGCTATGTGCCTCATTGGCCACGGCGCATTTGGCATCATCACCAAGGCGGTCTGGGCCAAATACCTTGGTGTGGCCGGCATCGGTCAGGATACGGCCTATCAGCTTATGCCGGTCATCGGCGTGGCCGACATCCTGCTGGGCATAAGCCTGCTGCTCTACCCAATCCGGGCGGTGGCTGGCTGGCTTGTCATCTGGGGATTTGCCACAGCCGCTATGCGACCGCTTTCGGGCGAGCCTTTTGCTGAACTCATCGAAAGGGCGGGTAATTTCGGCGCGCCCCTGGCCCTGTTGGTCCTTTGCACCCCTGCAAAGGGCGTCGCTTCCTGGTTTCAGCGCATGCATGCGCCGCAGGGCATGTCGGTCTACAAACTATCACAAGTACTACGCGTACTCCGTGCCGCTGCCTTCCTGCTGCTGGCAGGTCACGGCTGGCTCAATCTTATCGGTAAAGAAGGCCTGCTCAGCCAATACGCCGCACTAGGTTTTACGGATGCAAAGCAGGTAGCCCTGATCGTCGGAATTATCGAACTTGCTGCCGCCTGCATCATCGCTTTCCGGCCTGTAAGACCTTTTGTTCTTGCTGTTCTTATCTGGAAAATGACCACCGAAATGTTCTATCCCCAATGGGGCTTTTTCGAATGGGTAGAGCGGGGCGGAAGCTATGGCGTGTTACTGGCCATCTGGTTCGCACTCGAGCGGTCCAAATCCCGATAATCGGCAAGGATTTTGCATTGGAGCAGTCAATCAACTGACCGATCTTCAAGATGCCGACCAAACTGGAACTTTATGAACGCGTAACGCCACTCGCCGGCCTGGGGATATGGGAGCGAAACCTGGTGACCGGAGAAGCCTACTGGAACCAGATCATCCGGGAAATATTCGAGATTGAAGCCGCAGAGCCGCCTGCAATGGACGAAGTGATCATGTTCTATAAAGACCCGACCCGGATACGCGCCATCCTCGACAAGGCCATGCGATCAGGTCAGCCACATACCGGCACCTTTGAGATCAGCACAGCAAGTAACAAGCAGAAATGGATAAGGCTCCGCGTGCAGAGCCAGATCGCAGGCGGTGCATGCGAACGTATTTACGGGACCATCGAAGATATCACCGACAACGTCAGGCTGCTCAACGAGCTCCAGGAGAAGGAAAAGCGGTTTTCTGAAGCTTTCGACCACGCGCCTATAGGCATGGCACTGGTGTCGCCCGAGGGCCACTGGATCAAAGTAAACGAGAGCTTATGCCAGCTGCTGGGCTATACCGAGCAGGAGTTCATGAACCATACCTTTCAGGAATTTACCTATCCCGAAGATCTCGACTCCGACCTGCGTCAAATGAAACTATTGCTCAACGGCAAGATACAGCGGTACAGTATGGAAAAACGCTACTACCGCGCCAATGGCGTCCTCATCTGGGCCCTGCTTAGTGTCTCGCTCGTGCGCGATGCCGCCGGCAATCCCCTGTATTTCGTATCGCAGGTTAAAGACATTACACAGCGGAAGCGCAACATGGAAACCATCCGCGATCAGAACGCGCGGCTGTTGAATTTTGCGCATATAATTTCCCATAATCTACGTTCTCACACGGGCAACATCCGGATGATGACGAGCATGATCTCCGAAGAACAAGATGAAGAGGAAAGAATTAAACTCGTGGAGATGCTCGACATCAATGCCAGCAATCTCCTTGAAACGCTCAACCATCTTAATGAAGTCGTTAAAATTCACGACAAAGGTCAGGCCGATGTTGCCGAACTACACCTCCGGCAGCAGGTAGAGCGCGTCATGGAAATACTCGGCCCCTCGTTCCGCGCCGCCAAGGCAAAAGTAGACCTGCAGATAGATCCTGCATTGGTCATTAATTACAGTCCGGCCTACCTCGAAAGCATCCTTATCAACTTGCTTACCAATTGTATAAAATATAAGCACCCCGACCGCAAGCCCGAAATATCCATATGCGCGGAGCTTGTCGATTCCTTTGTGCTGCTCAGCATAAGCGATAACGGCCTGGGCATAGACCTCGAGCTCCACGGGCATAAACTTTTCGGCATGTACAAAACCTTCCATAAGCATGAGGACGCGCGTGGCATGGGGCTCTTTCTCGTCAAAAACCATGTCGAAGCCATGGGCGGAAGGATCCATGCGGAGAGCAAGCCCGGAGAAGGAACCAAATTTACCATAGAAATCAACACCCACACATACACACACGAATGAGCAAAATTGATATTGCATGCCTGATCGACGACGACAGGATGTTTACCTATTTGTTGAGTAAACAAATGAAGCTGATGGATTTTTGTGAAGGCGTACTTGTTTTCAACGATGGTCTCGATGCACTCAAATACCTCAAACCCATTATTGAATCGCCCGAATCTTTGCCCTCGGTTATCCTTTTAGACCTGAATATGCCGGTGCTCGACGGATGGCAGTTTCTCGACGAGTTCACCAAATTCAAGCCCAGTAAAAAGATCACCATATATATTGTCAGTTCCTCTATTGATCAGCAGGACCACCTTCGGGCAGCCCAGTACCGCGAAGTATCCCGTTTTTACGTCAAGCCCATATCCAAAGAACACCTGGTCGAGATGCTGGAAACCCTGAACAATAACGACATCAGCTCTTAGTAAGCTTTGCGCGGTTCGACAAGTACGCCGCTACCAGGATAATGGCGATGCCCAGGACCTGGCTTACAGAGATATGTTCATTGGCCACCAATACGCCCAGCAGCACCGCAATAATAGGGTTTACATAAGCATAAGTGCCCACTACCGCTGGTGGCCGTACAGACAGCAGGTAGTACGAGGCCGTGAAAGCGACAACCGAACCCGCAACGGCCAGATAGCTGATGGCAGCCCAGGTGCGCAGGGATACCTGGCTGAAGCTAAACGAGGCCAGCGGATCGGCAAACACACTCACAATCAGGCAGGCCACCGCGCCGCCCAGCAACTGCCAGCTCACATCCGGGAAAAGGCGGCCAGCCTGCGCATGGTTCTTATAATAAATTGAGCCCACCGCCCAGCTTAAGCAAGAGCCCAGCACAGTAAGCGAGGCGATCAGCTTCATCGTCCCGTCTTCCGACCCGCCCGAAAGCTGATCCTTAAATAGTAACAATATGCCCGCGAGTCCCAGCGCAATGCCCGCGAACGTAAGCCAACTGTTGAAATAGCCCTTCCAGTTTTTGCGGTCAACCACAATATACCAGATCGGCAGGGTAGACACCAGCACCGCAGTAAGTCCCGACGATAAATACAACTCAGCCCAGAACAACACACCCTGACCCAGCGTAAGCATCACCGCCCCCAGCAGGATATTCCTCCATACTGTAGCATCAATAAGCCGCTGTCGCCGCACCACACAAATAACCGCCAGCAGCAAGCCGGCAACCACGTACCTAAAGCCCGCCATCAAAAAAGGGGGGAAATCTTCCAGACCGATCTTAATCGCCAGATAGGTCGTCCCCCAGATAATATAAACAGCCGCAAAGGCTAAAATGACCTTAAAATCAAGGGATCGGAACCAGTTGTTCATTTGCTACGCTCATTTAGAGCTTGCAAATATATGGAAATCACTGTTTCGACGCGGGATCAAATACCGCCACGGCAACACGCGAATCAGCACAGCCATAATATAGGAACCATTTCTTCTTGAAGTACACCAGACCTTCAATAAACACGGTGCCTGCGGGGTACTGACCGCTCTTCTCGTAGGCTTCCCTTGGAACCAGGAATGGCTCGTCGAGCCTGTTCAGCACTTTTGTAAAATCTTTGGAATCGAACAGGATCTGCCCGGCAGCATAAGTATTCGCTGTGTAGCGCTTGTCGCGGGTCTCGCCCCCCGAATTTTTACCGTTGTATAAAAGAAGAATGCCCTTGTCGGTCATCACAGCAGGCGGACCGCATTCCGTGAGATCGCTATCGAAATAACCCCGTCTGGGTTTAGCGATATGGAGCAGGTTGCCCGATTCATTTAGTAAAGGTTCCCAGTTGATCAGGTCGGTCGACACAGCCGGGTTAATAAAACGTTCGCCCCAGTACATCAGATATTTGCCATTTACCTTAGCGATTACCTGCTTGTTGCCTTTCAAGCGCGTAACCACCGAGCCCGACTTGCTGGCCATGTCGGCAAACCGTCCGTTATGCGCACGCTTAAATGCCGGCCCGTGCTTTTTCCAGATTCGCAAATCCTTTGATGTAGCTACCGCAAGTCGGGGCACTTTCCTGTTCCACTGCGTGTACAACATCACAAAAGTGCCATCCTCAGTCCGCGCTATCCTGGGGTCTTCGCAACCTCCCGGCCATTCCATTTCCTTCTGGTCGTCATTGGCCGGATACAGCACCGGTTTAGCATCTCTCCTCATGCTGATGCCATCAGCGCTGGAAGCGATCCCAAGCCTGGAAGTACGCTTGCCTATCCCCATGCCCGACATATCTTCCGCGCGGTACAGCACGTAGATGCTATCGCCCATTACGGCCGCAGCCGGATTAAAGGTGTCGCTGGCCTCCCAATGTACCGGCTTTCCCGACATCGGGTCAGGGAATACCGTAGTTGTATCCGGCAAAATAACCGGCGCGCTGCTGCCTCGGACAAACGGCGTCATGGTCCAGTTGCTGTTTTGCTGCGTGAGTTTTTGAGTAGTACATCCCGCACTTGCTACGGTAAGGAGCAGCGCGAGCATAAGTTTAGAGATTATATTCAGGTTCATCCCGTCAAGATATCATCTTAAAACGAATTACCCAAGCTTCCGTTGTCGTTAATTTTTCCCATCATGGTGTGAATTTTCCCATCAAGTTCCCCGGCAGCCGTACCAAGCATATCTATATATTCCGAGAGTTCATGCTGCGGCAATGTTTTGATGACATTCACAAGGCCAAGGATAGAGGCAACCGGCCGGCGTATCTCGTGCGACTGGATCCTGGCGATTTCCGTCAGCGCTTCGTTCTGCTGGGTGATCTTAAGTTCGTGAGCCTTTCGCGCAGAAATATCCGTTGCATTATAAGACACCCCGATAATACGTCCGTCTGTAGCATACACCGGATCATAATCTATTTGCCACCAGATATCCTCCTGCGCATAACTTAGCTTAACATCATTGCTGACACTCTCGCCCTTCATTGCCCGCTCGAAGTTTGCTTTGAAGACATCCAGGTGCTGCGGATGCACATAATCCGTGATCTTGTCGCCAATGTTGATCCTCATACCTGAGTTGCGTTTCACAAAATCGACAACAGCCTTGTTGTAATGCAGCACTTCATAATCGGACCCCAGAAACAGGTGACAGGCCGCTGAGCTTTCAAAAAAGGCCCTGATCTTAGATTCAGAACGCTTTGCCCGGTCAAACTGCTCCTTAAGAATATCCACGCTCAGCTCAAAGTCGAGCAGCATCATGGCCTGGTCCCTCAGTACACCAAGCATCAGCCGCTGCTCCTCGTTCAGGTCGTTCGGTTTCATATCAATCACGCACAAACTCCCCAGCAGGGCGCCGTCGGCAGCCCTCAGGCGCGCACCCGCGTAGAACCGGATATTCGGATGGCCTGTAACCAGGTTATTCTCCGCAAACCGGCTGTCCTTCTCGGCGTCCGGAACAACCATGATCTCTTCCTCAAGTATAGTGTGGTTGCAAAAAGCGTCCCTACGTTCGGTATGTGTTAAGCTGGTTCCCGATTTAACCTTGAAATGCTGGATATCCTCATCCAGAAAAGTAATGAGACCAATTTCGCAATGGCATATCCTCGCTGCCAGGTCAACAATACGCTGAAGCTCGGCCTCCCGCGTTATTTCAAGATTTAAGAAGCGTCGGAGAGACTTGAGGCGTTCCAGTTCTGATAAGGGCATGCGTTAGTGTTTGTTTGAACATAAGCAATATCCAGACCATAAAATTGTTTAAAAGCAGAGCCTAAAGCTTTTCGATTTCTTTTATAGTGAGACCGGTAGCTTCCGAAATGATCATGATGTCGATGCCCTTGCTTTTCAAGTGCTTTGCTATCTCCGCCTTTTCTCTTTCAGCGCCACGGGCTTCCCCTCTAGCTTCCCCTCTGCGATAAAAGATATCGTTTTCTTCTTTAAAAAATGTACTTACTGACTGCATAATTTCTTCAAGTTGATGTACAAGATTGGATCGCAACTGTACAAATATACGTAATTGATTAAAAAGTTTATTCTTCTCCAGGTCACTTTCGGTCGACCTGGCAATGCCATCCACAATAGCCTGAAGGTCTTCCTTTAACTTGCCGTGCGGGATATTAGCCAAGATGCCCATCATCTTAACGTGCGGCACCTCCGATCTGAGATACAGGTCGGGGTTAGTCTCGGAAACGCGGATCAACTCATACTTGTACTTGTGACAAGGTGTGTCAATCTCCGTTTTCATTTGAGGCGTAACCTCGTTCAGAAATATCACAAATTGTTTGACTGGCAACTTGTACCGGCGCATCAGCATCACGCTGTACTCGGCCATTCGGTAAACCATCTCTGCCTCATTGGCTACCTGAAATTCCAGATGCAGAACATACGTATCTCCTGCGCTGTCGGTCACTTTCTTAAGCGCATCAGGTTTACGTTCTTTTGTATGCTGGATATCGTCTGGCAGCTCCTCACTGGCTACGATGTCGAGATGAAGCAAGTCCTTCATAATCGCTGGCAGGGTAGCTTCCAGGTTTTCCTTAATGATCTTGTCGTACTGGCTCGTCTGTCCTGAATTCTTTCGCATCTGTATTTTTCAGCAGCAAACTTAATCAGGAATAACCATCCGCTGGTAGTCACACAACAAATTTATTTACAGTTGGTTACGAAATATTTTGAGGTGATAATCAAGGATTTGAACAATAGCTCAACATCACGAGATTTCACCTCAAAATAACTCAAATGACTTTACCAAATTAAATCGCAGAAGACCGGAAATTAACCGTGAAAGACCTTAAATCATGCGTGAACGCCGAAAAGCCAAACGCAAAATGCGCCAAATCACCACTATTACAACCACGCCTGCAATCCAAAACCACAGTCCCTGTGCTGGAGAGCGGCTTTTAACGCTTTCAGATAGCCGGGCCGATCGCTGTTCAGACGCTGCCGCCTGATGGAGCGTCTGTTCGTTTACCAGATCCTTTATGTTCTCATAACGGTACAGTGTGCTGTCGGTCCAGTACGAAAACACCTCGTGCTCCCGCGTTGCCCTGCTGTGGCTCAATTCCAGGCGCTCCTGTGCACTGCTTATCTTACGCTCCGAGCTCGAACGTGCGCTGGTCGATTTTCCTAGCATAGAGCAGCCGCCTGCCGCGACAAGCATTGCGCAAGCCAAAAAACACATCCATTTCATCTTCCACCTCCCTTTCCATTTCGCGGAGCAGCTATCCAGTCGGCATAACAATGCACCGTGCGCACATGCCGCAGGCGGCGATACACCCCATCGCCCTCCCTGCCGCCCGAAGCGTTCGTGTTGCCCTCCACCGTACCAATCCAGGAATCGCGGCGGTCGGTTACCAAACCGCAATGTGCCACACGCTTCAACGCTGGGAAATAGATCCCAAACACATTGCCCGGTGCCGCTGCCTTCGCTAGTCGCGCGGCAGGGAAGAGGGCGGGCGACCAGCCCGTGCGGGGTTTGGCATACCCTGCTTGTTTAAACACCCAGGACACAAAAGCCGCACACCAGGGCTGTCCCTTCTTCAGGCCCACCGAAGCCAGATAGCCCTCTACACGCGGTCCGTCATTTTTGCCCGAAGCCTCCCGCACCCAAAGCTCCCCGCAGGCTATCTCCACCACACGCTTGCGCTGCTGCGCGTCGGCAACATGCGGCTTGCTCAAAGGCGTAAAACTGCCATAAAGACGCTCGCCCAGCCAGTAGCCCGCCCTTGAATGCGGCGTGGCAACCTCAAAGGTGCCTTTGCCTAGCATACTACTGCCAGGCATCCCAGACCCGCCAACAAGAGCAAAGCAAAAGAAAGCCAGAAGAAACTTAGCTGTTGCCATAATTCCAGCGTATTAAAGCGTGAAACCATCTCGCCCCGGTCGGGCAAACCCAATACAAACCAAAAATGGTTCAGCAGCCACCAGGCAATACCTACGATCAGCCCGAAGCAGGCCAAACCAATCATCACCAGCAGCCAGATGCTGCCATCAATAAAGCCGCGAGTCGGGTCGGCAGAAAATACAAGACCCTGTAGCAGCGGCCACAGCCAACATACTGCAGTAAGCAGCACGCCGATCTTAAACGCCTTTATCAGCACAGGCGTTCCCCATCCCGGGTGGGCCTGCATATTGAAATCAAGAATATTCATTTTGAAAAAAATTAGATGAAAAAAAAGAGGGCGCCATCACAGCGCCCTCAACTTAACATTAAACAATGATCAGTTCGCCAAGGTATTGCGACCGGCTCACGAGGCGGCCGTCGACAGCCTTGGCCAGGATATACACCTGAACCTCATCGCCGCTGAAGTCGAGCGGCAAACTCATGTCGTACGCCACCGCGCTGCGGGCCACCACATCCTGCGCAATCACAAACCTGTCTTTGGCCGGATTAAACACGATGACAGACACCCGGTCGGTCGCATCCCTGTCGGGAAGCCCCGGCAAATCCGCTGCCCAGCTAAAGTTCAGCTCCGCCTCATTGTCGGCCGCCACCTGTACGGCGCTCAGCTGACCCAGCTTGCCCTCGCTAAAGCGGATCTGCGCAAAGTCGATCGTGTAGTTCGGAGAAACCCCCGCAACTGCGACCTCCAGATTGTAGGCCACACAAGCGTTCATCGCGCTTTGGTTAGGCTTGCGCACCAGGTCGAAACCCGGTTTGATAATCGATTTCGCCCAGCTCAGGAAGCCCGAAACCAATTTCATTTTCAATTGCACTTCGATCTGCTTCACCGTTGGCGGCCGGTTCGATTTGCGCGGCATCGCCTTAATCAGATCCATTAATCTCCAGAAGCAGCCATATGCCGTTCCTAATTGTCCCTGGAATCCACCCAGGAATCCTCTTGATAATTTTCCCATTTTAGTAGGTTTTTAAAGTTTAAAAAATTTGTTTATTCACGTTGTCCTTGCAAGTCAACACGACAAACATATAGCAGCTTTCAAACAAAACCTACTGGGTCACAGTAATTTGCCGAACTTTTCCGGTGATTTTCCGGAGTTCCGGAAAATTTCAGGGCAGTTCAGGGCGCTAATTCACCCAGCCAAACACTGTTCGAGATCTGCTGCCGGTTGTCGCTCACAAAGCCGATGTACACCTGCAGCGCATGCCCGCTAAACTCGTCCGGGATCTCCAGCAAGTCGGCACCCTTATATCGCGGCGCACCACCAATCTGGAAGGCCGAACGGTTCAGCGCCTGGCAGTACACCAGCAACATCGTTTGTGAACGCTTTAGTACATTTTCTGCGTTCGGGTCGGCCCACCAATAAAACGACACGCCCTGCAGCGTACGTTCGGCCACAAGTCCAGATGGCATAGGCAGCGAACCCTGAGTAAGCCGCACCTTCGGGTAATCTATCCGCAAGTCCGGATAAACGCCCGTTACCGCATGCAGCAACTGGTACGACTTCGCCGCATTGTTGGCCGAAAACGGCTCTCCCCGGGCCGTGAGCTCGAAGCCCACCCTTACAAAATCCGTCATCGTGTCTACAAACCGGTTTACCACCGACATTGCACCGCGTGTCGCCCTAACCGGTTCAGTAGCCGGTTTCTTCGTTTTCCGTCGCTTAGCGCGCAAATACGGAATCCCGTTCCTGATGTAACACTCATAATCGCCCGCCACCCCGGTGGCGCCGCCGAAAACTCCCTGAGTTAATCTAGCCATAGTTTCTAGTCTGAATATTAAACCAATATTTACCGGCTGCTACCCGCTCCAGTCCGCATAACATCCGGGTAGCAACCGGGCAGTATCCGGGTAGTATCCGGGCAGCAACGCCTCTCTAAACCAAAGCTAAATGGTTGTAACCGACTCATTTTGTGATGGTTTGCACTTTTTTCGATGTGCAGGTTTGTAACAATCTGGTTATCAGCGAAAAATTGGTGTTTTTACCAGTCCTTTGTGAAAACCGGTTCATTTTTTTGTATTAAAAGTTTCTTAAAGTGGTCGTTTCCAGTCGAAAGTATGATAAAGATGCACTGTGTAAGTGATGCCTTTCCTGCCGGAAGCCTGCGATAAGCTAAATTCGTTAACCAAACATCAACAAACCCGCTCTATGAACGAGAATGAACACCACAGATGGATCGTACCCACGCTCATGAAGAACCGGTACGCTCAGCAAATTGAAGACCTTATTGTTACCCGGATCACCAGGGGCATCCTGCAACCCGGAGAGTCACTCCCCTCATGCCAAAAACTGGCCCACATCAACGGCATACACCGCAACACGGTATCCAAGGTGTACCAAAGCCTCAGTGCCTGCGGCTGGCTGCACATAGGCCGCGGCGGCAAAACCCTCGTGGCCGAACACCCGCCCATACCCAGGGGAAGCCAAAGCGGGGTGCCCGATCGGGTGCCGGCCAATATGCGGCCCCGGCAGGAAATACTTACCATACCTGCGCCGCAAAACAAGCGCGACTATGTGATGATCGGGCCCCAGCAGCTCAACGAAACCTATTTGTCCTATAAGCTCATCGATAAACACAGTCGCTCGCATATCCGCTCCCGCATCAACGCTGCGCAGATAGAACTGCTGCGGGCCGACCGTGCAGAGCCTCTTGCAAACCCGGTATGCGGCTATCTTAATCAACGCGGATTTTCCATTGGGCTGCAAAACCTGCAACTCATCCGCGGTAAGGGCGCCGCCGTAGCCCGGTTACTGCAACTGCTCCTGCCCCCGCAAAGCACCATCATCAATACCGTGCTGGGCTGTCAGTTTACCGAATACATGATGCAGCAAAGCGGGCATACCATTATCGAGTTCGATATTACCCGATACGATGCGCTGAGCCAGCTGGAAGCACTGCTCAACAAACAGCCCATCAAAGCCATGTATATCAGGCCGGGCTGCAGCTTCCTTAAAGCACATACGGTCGACGAAGCCACCTGTTTGGCCCTCATAGCCCTGTCGCGAAAACACAGGTTTTACCTCATCGAAGATGATGACGACCATGAGTTCTGGTACAAAGCCGAACCCTTCCGATCGCTGATAAACTACGAAAACGACGGGCAGGTGGTGTACTGCGGCGCGCTCAGCAGATTGCATCCATATCTGCAAAACCTGCGCACTATTGTTGCTCCGGCCGAGATCATTGACATGCTGAAAAACATGCCGGGCAGTCCGCATGAGTACCGCGACCATGTGATGGAGGTCTCCATAGAATATATGCTGAGAAGTGGTGAACTTCAGAAGCTGGTGCGGCAAACCCGGCAGCAAAAGCAGCGCGACCTGATGAACATGCACGAGATACTTAAAACCCAGTTGCACGAGTTTATACGATACAAACTGCCCGATCATGGCACAAGCATCTGGATCCGTTTCCTGCCGCAGGTTAACCTTAAGCTGATGCTCGACATGCTGGAGCGCAAAGGCGTGCAGGTACCCTACTTTCCGGAAAAGCAGCTGCTCCAGCAGCATGTACACCATATGCGGCTCGATTTCAGTCAGTATATCGAGGAAGAATGCTACCAGGCCGCCATAAACCTCAGACAGATTTTGCACCACAGGATTCGTTAGCCATGAAACACTTGCTCGAAAAAATTATTCAGCTGCTCGAAACACACTTTGAAGAACTCCGGCAGGAAAGGCAAGAGACGCTGCTTGCGCGCAACAAGGACGTTTGGCTCGACTCAGACACCGTCCAACGGATGCTGCGGGTAACAGACCGCACACTTTTCAACTACATTAAACAAGGTAAGCTGGTCTCTGTTAAACGCGGTCACGTAAGGTACTTTCAGGAAGCCTCTGTGCTGGCGCTTATGGAAAAGGGGAGGTGAGGGACAAAGGTTAAAGCTTTTCGATTTCTTCAACAGAAAGGCCAGTAGCTTCCGAAATGGTCTTAATGTCGATTCCTTTGTTTTTCAAGTGCTTTGCAATATCGCGTTTTTCCTGAGCTGCTTTCGCTTCGGCCTTTGCGCGTTCCTTTTCAGCGCCACGAACTTCACCCTGTTTCTCCGCCCTGTCCAATAATAGTTCTTCTAAGCCCATAGTATTACTCCTTTCAGTTATCTTATCAAACTCTTGTTCAAATTTAATCAGGAAACATTACTACAGTGATAATCACAGAAAGATTTATTTACAGCTAGCTGAGCAAAATTTTGAGATGATTACCTCACAAATGTTATGAGATCAGCTACCTGCTTTCAGGTATTTGCTTACAATCTGTTTGTTTGAGTAAATTATTGGTTATATTGTAATTGATTTTAATACAGCATGTTGCTGTTAAATGACCAACCAAACTAACCATCTAATGACTCGAGAATTATTGTTTGTTGCCTGCATGTTATGTATGCTAAGCGCAAAATCACAAACCCCGATTAGCGATATTATATCGAAAAAATCCACAATCCTTATAAAGAGGGAACAGCTCATGAACGGATATATACCGTTGCAGCAAGTCAGCGTTGTGAGCGACAGGCAACCATTTTCAAGTGTGGAAGAAATTGAGAATTTCCTTGATAAAATGAATTCGGATGAGTCATTGAGCTCGGATATATCGATCTGGATGCGCCAACATCTTAAAAGCTACCCAAATGGCGCTGCTATTGTTTTTGTACGCCGGCCGCTCAACCTAAATAAACTGTATCAAAATACCAGCGCAACTATCGATTCATTATATAAAGTAGTTTGCAAGGAAAAGCACGCCATCAAGGCGATGCTGGAGGCGTACAGAACCGAGGAGAAGACCCTTACAAAGAAAATGGCAGCGGACAGGACGGAAATTGTTAAGAGAAGCATACAAAACGCAACCGAAAAAGAAAAGCGCGAACTTAAGAAGCTTCAGTCAGATTATACAATTGACCAGCAAAAGCATCTATCGCTCAGATCGTTAATTGAAAGCCTTGATAAGGAACATATGGGTCTAACGGACAAGTTGACCGAACTTCAGAAGCAGTTTGATGAGGCTAATAATTTTTTTGTGGAAGACACTACCCAGATACTGTCTACAGTTATTACCAGTGAACATGGCGAGAGCTCTGATTATTTGCTGAACAGAAGGAATGTACTTGTCGTACTCTTAGGAAATTCGTTCAATTCGCACTCGATACAAGTGGTTAATGGTAAAAAGAGCGTTGATGTGGGGTTAGCTAATCTTATGAAATTGGCGACTACCGTTACCGGTATTAAGAATGGCGCGAAGTACGAAAGGGACAAAGACTGCGATCCGGTAAATCCTGACCGGTCCATGCAATTAACCTTTTTTCTGTTGAAACAGAGAAGCATCGATCCACCGAGTGCCCTAAATTTAACCAAGCAGGAGAAGGTGGTAAAGACTTTAGCGGATATCCACGAAAAGTCCTATTTAGGGATAAAGGTAGGCTTAGGTCTTCATCGGCTTGAAAACAAGGATTTCCGTTTGAATTCCAATAATGAACTCACGATACAAACAGACTCTCTTCGAGCTGATGAGCTAAAACTTAACCTCATGGCACTTGTCGAATTTTACCCTTTTGGCCGTGATTATGACCGGCTTAAATTGATTACCGATAAAGATAACATTCCATTTCATGAACGTATCGGAATCGTGGCGGGGCTGAAGATATCTAAAGACCCGCTTGAAAGTTATTTTGCAGGAATCTCTTTGGCAATTTCCAAAGCCTTTAATGTTGTTGCGGGAACAAGTTTCAACAAAACACCGGAAGATGTAGATGAGTTGCAGGTGGGAACCAATGCAAGTCTGGAGTACTTACGAAGACATTCCGATAAGCAATACGTACCGAAACTATACCTCGGCATCTCTGTGTCACCGGAGTCATTGTTCAAAGTGTTTGGTGTGAAAGATTAACTAAATTATCCGTATCAAAATGAAAAAGGAAGTGATGCTTTTAAGCGTGCTCGTAGCAACACTAGGTGTTGCCTGCAGTGATCAAAAAGGTGGAGACGACACCGGTTCCACAACTACCCAGGCAGATACATCGATAGCTTCAACAAATGGGGCGCTTGCGCTAGATACAATTTCTCTTACCTCTTCTAAGGCGCTTTCTTTAAACAGCAAAGCGCAGGAGCTTATGGCCCGCCTGCAGCGAACGCTTAAGTCAGTAGTTCTCGACGGCACAAAATTTTATGTTGTTGAAGGTGATTTGTTGATGGATCAGGATGAATT
This sequence comes from Pedobacter deserti, assembly GCF_024436415.1. Taxonomy (GTDB): domain Bacteria; phylum Bacteroidota; class Bacteroidia; order Sphingobacteriales; family Sphingobacteriaceae; genus Pedobacter; species Pedobacter faecalis. The sequence continues at coordinate 943,069 of NZ_JAFMZQ010000001.1, forward strand.
GTATGTATACGCACTCAAACTATTAAATCGCGATCGAGGCGCGCACGGAGCGGATAAGCTGACCGTAGCAACTACGTCTGCCGGTCAGTTTGCTAAATGGCCTGAGGGGTATGTGATCAAATATTCGGTATTAAAAAGATCGTTCATGTCACCCCAGATGTACCAACAAACCGTTGCATGGATGCAAGAAGCCACGACCGATTGGATGAAGGCCTGCAATGTTAAGTTTGAATATGTGCCGGCATTGGATAACGGCACTGTCGGCCAAGTTATTGATCCCAGGCTGACCTTTGTGGTAAGACAATTTAACTCAAATGGTGCATTTGTGGCACAGGCATTCTTCCCGCCAGATCCACCATACAGGCGGAAGATATTGTTGGATTACCGTTTTTTTAGTCTGCGGGAAAGCAAGGCGGGTGTGCTGCGGCATGAACTCGGCCATGTCTTAGGTTTTCGACATGAGCACATATGGCGTACCGGAACTGACTGTCCCGAAGAGGCGATTGTTGAGGAATTCCTCGGCGCTCAGAATTTAAGCGAAGAGATAGATTGCTCTTCGGTAATGCACTATATCTGCGGCGACTGCGGTTCATACGAAATGAAGCTGTCTGAAAATGATATCAGGGGCGCCCAAGTGGTGTACGGCACACCTAAACGCTAATAGATATACGTCTAGAGTTTAACTTATTTAACGTCACCTAGCCCTTTAAAGTGTACGTTGTACACTATGCAGGGCAATATCCCGCTCATTTTTAGCATTTTACCAGAACATATCGAAATTATTTTAAGAAAATTTAATATTAAAACTTGCATAAGATTTCCTTATATTTGTGCGAATCCTTAAGTATTATTGAGCACTTGCTGTGAAAATCAGGTCTATTTTTTTAAAATTTCATGCAAAATCCAGGTAATGTTCTCATTTTTTAAGAAAAAAACACGTGTAGATAACATAGAATGGTTGGGAGTTGATGTTCATTCGCATTTATTACCTGGAATTGATGACGGATCACCCGATGTTGTGCAATCTGTAGCGCTAATTAAGCAATTAAATGAGCTTGGATTTCATAAATTTCTATGCACACCGCATATCTTCAAAGAATTGTATCCAAATACCTGCGACACCATAAACCCGGCGCTTGCCAAAACCAGAGAAGCTTTGGCTAAGGCGAAAATCAATGTAGAACTCGGGGCAGCCGCAGAATATATGATTGATGAAAACTTTGAGGTTAATGATGACCTTATGTGTTTGCCAGGAAAATATGTGCTTATCGAGATGTCTTACATGAATGAGAGCCCGAATATAGAAGACGCAATTTTTGATCTGCAAATCAAAGGCTATAATATCATTCTGGCTCATCCCGAACGCTATATTTTTTATCATAAAAACCTAACACGACTGGAGCGCTATAAAGATATGGGTGCGATGCTCCAGATGAACCTGCTTGCGCCAACAGGTTATTATGGCAAGGACGTGAAACGTGCTGCAGATTACCTTTTGGAGGGTAAGTATTACGACCTAGCGGGAACTGACCTCCATCATGATAAACATTTAGCAGTGCTAACTAATGCAGTTAGAGGCGGATACTTATATGAGAAGATTGGCGATTATCCGTTTAAAAATAAATCAATGTTTATATGACGACTATACTTAGAAAAGGGGATGTGAGAATCAGGGTAAAAAAGGCTAAATTTGCGACTTATTTTTTACAAAGAATTTAAAAGTTTTATTACGTATATGGTAAGAAAAATTTTAGGCAAAACGCGCTTTACCTCTCTAATTGTCCTTTCTGCTGTTTTCATCGTTTCTTGCGGAAGCACTAAGAATGTTCCTTATTTTCAGGATGTCAGCTTGGATGCTCAGTCTGAATTATCTAATACTGCTAAGTTCACTGAACCTGTAATTCAGGCAGATGATATTCTATCCGTTTCAATATTTACAATTGATCCAGCTACCGGAATGATTGTTAACCAAGTGGCTAGCCAGGTGATGGGTACACAAGGAAATGCCGCTTCCACACAAAATGCAACTCCGTCAACCTCAGGATTCATTGTTGATAAAAATGGTGAAATTGAACTTTCTTTACTGGGCAAAATGAAGGTGGCGGGGTTAACAACGTTTCAAGCAAAGGACTTGATTAGAAATCGGGCTTCCAATTCGTATCAGAATCCAAATGTTCAAGTTCGATTCGCTAATTTCAAAATTACAATTTTAGGAGAGGTCACTAAACCAGCGTCATACATCATACCTAATGAGAAAGTGAGTATTTTGGATGCTCTTGGCTTGGCGGGCGATTTGACCATATACGGAAGACGAGAAAACGTAATTTTAATAAGAGACATCGATGGGAAAAAGGAGTTTGCTCGAATAAACCTTAATTCGAAAGACATATTCACTAGTCCCTACTATTACTTAAGACAAAACGACGTGATATACGTGGAACCAAATAAAGGTAAAGCTGCAACCCTCAATCAAGCTCGAACTCAAACGATTGCTTTAATAGGAACGGCTTTGACTGTAGTGGCTGCCCTTGTAGCGAGACTTTTTTAAGCAAAGCATCTGATACATACTTATGATTAATAACGAAGATCAATATATTCAAGTAGTCGATAAAGCAAATAAACTAGATTTTAAGCGGTTTTTTGCTCGGATAGTAGGTAACTGGTATTGGATAGCCCTGTCTGCCATCGTTGGTTTTATGCTCTCTTATTTATATATCCGTTATCAAACGCCCATTTACACAATTTCTGCACGTGTCCTGATAAATGATGAGAAGAAAGGTGGAAACATATCTGGTGCAACGGAAGTTTTAGGAGATCTGGGTGGACTTTTCGGAGCAAAAAGTACAGTTGACAATGAAGTGGAAGTTTTAAAAACCAGATCATTGATGAAACAGGTCGTGGAGGATCTAACATTAAATATCACTTATTATAAAAACGGAGCCGTTCGCGATGTAGAGCTGTATGCTTCGCCTTTTATTGTTCAACGGTTAGATAATCGCGATACAGTGCCCGCAACACATCTTGAACTGGAACTAACCGCATCAAATATTGTAGTTAATCTGGAGGACGAGCGGAAAACCATTCAATATGGCAAAGCAATTGAATTGCCAGGAGTAGGAAACTTGCAGTTTGTAAGAAATTACAGTGTTCCTTTGGATGCAGGTAGTTATAGTGTGGACATAGTTTCAGTAGACGATAAAGTCGGACACTTAATGGGCGCACTCAATATTGGAATAAACAATAAGTTGGTCAGCATTATTGATTTGGTATTAAAGCATCCTGTTCCGAAAAAAGGCGAAGATATCTTGAATAGGTTGATTTATAACTATGTTAGAACGAACTTAGATGATAAAAATGCAGTAGCAGACAGTACGATTCAATTCATTCAAAATAGGCTAGTCCTTATCGGAAGTGAGTTAGGGGATTTAGAAGGAAATATTCAGGGCTTTAGGCAAAAGAATAAGCTTACTGACATGACAGAGCAGGGCAAGCTTTTGATTTCTTCAAGTTCGGAGTTAATGAAAGAGTTAGCTCAAATCGAAACAAAAATTAGTATTTCAAGAGATCTTGAGAGCTATTTAAGTAACCCCGATGTTAAGAGAGTCCTTCCGAGTGCTTTAGTTAGTGAAGATGTAACTTTTAATAGTTTGGTAGAGAAATATAACGCTCTGCTATTAGAAAGAGACAGGATGTTACTAGGAGTTACGGAGAATAATCCGGTTGTTGCTAATATGGACGAGCAAATATCAAATTTGAGGAGTGATATGTTGTTAAACTTGAGAAGCACAGCAAGTTCCTTAAATATATCCAGAAATCGCTTGAGGAGCCAGGTTGGTGCTTTGGAAGGTGACATTCAGCAAGTGCCAGCTACAGAAAGGAGTTATTTAAATTTATTTCGGCAACAACAAATCAAACAAGAGCTGTATCTGTTTTTAATGCAGAAAAGTGAGGAAACGGCGATTTCAAAGACTGCCAATATTTCAAATTCCAAGACTATAGATCCGCCCAAAGCCGCTAAAAATCCGGTCAGCCCTAAGCGATCTTTCTCTTATTTTATAGGACTAATCTTCGGTGTTTTGGTCCCTATCGTGTTTTTATATTTGCGTGAACTAACCAATACAAAGGTTGAAACGCGGGAAGACATAAGCGCTAAAACGGATGTTCCAGTTTTGGGAGAAATTAGTCACGATGATGGCAATGATAATTTAGTGGTTGCTAACAGTTCAAGATCTGCGATAGCTGAACAGTTTCGAGCCTTGAGGACCAATCTATCTTTTTACTTAAAGGAACCTAACCAGAAAGTTATACTGCTCACTTCAAGTATGTCGGGGGAGGGTAAGTCGTTTATTGCTATCAATTTAGGGAATGTTTTAGCGCTTTCTGGTAAAAGGGTAGCTTTAATGGAACTAGATCTTCGAAAGCCCGGTCTTTCAGCAAAATTGGGTATCCAAAATAATATAGGATTTACAAACTATTTAGTGGACTCTGATTTGTCGGCTAATAACATTATTAAACCATTAAAGCTTCATAAGAATCTTTCGATTGTTAGCTCTGGTCCTATACCACCAAACCCGGCAGAAATGCTGCTCGATAGTAAAACTAAGGATTTGATTGAGACTATGAAATTGGAGTTTGATTACATTATAATCGATGCACCTCCGGTGGGAATTGTAACTGATGCTCAATTGTTGGAGCCTTATACTGATATATGCCTCTATCTGGTTAGACAAAAATATACTTTCAAACAGCAGCTACAAATTATCCAGGACCTTTATCAAAGCAAAAAGATGAAAAGTATAGGTATTGTGGTCAATGACATCGATGCGACAGACAACTATGGCTATGGTTATGGCTATGGTTATGGTTACGGTTATGGTTATGGTTACGGTTATGGGACGTATGGCGATAATGAGGTTAAGAAGAAAAGTTTGTTAAAAAAAATATTTAAGATTTAAAATCAATGTTATGGTTAAGCTATTAGATTGTACGTTAAGAGACGGAGGTTATTATACAAATTGGGATTTTGAGAAAGGCCTAGTCGAAACATATCTAACATCATTGAATAGCTTACCGATTGAGTATATCGAAGTCGGCTATAGAAGTGTACCAATAAAGGAATATTTTGGTAAATACTTCTATTCGCCTGTTTATGAGCTTCAAGAGCTAAGAAAACTCAGCAATAAAAAGCTTGTAATTATATTTAACGAAAAGGATATTCGTGTCGAGCATGTTGCCGATCTTTTGCAACCGATCATTGGTTTAGTCGACATGGTAAGGATTGCATTAGACCCGCAACAGTTGGGCAGGGCACTAAAACTGGCTGCAGAAATTAAGAAGTACGGATTTGAGGTCGGTTTCAACGTGATGTATATGTCGAAATGGAAGCAATACGGAAGCTTCGTCGAGGAGTTGCGTGAGCTTGACGGTCTGGCGGATTATTTCTATATGGTGGATAGTTACGGCGGCGTTTTTCCTGATGACGTGAAAGAGACTATGGATTTAGTGCGTTCCAAAACAAACTGTAGCCTAGGGTTTCATGGGCATAATAATCTAGAACTTGCTTTAATTAATACACTGACGGCGATAGAGTATGGCGCTGACATTGTAGACTCAACGATATTAGGTATGGGAAGAGGTGCCGGTAATCTAAAGACGGAATTACTTTTGTCGGTATTAAATACGAAGTTTGATTGGTCTGTTGATTTTAACGCTATAGGAAATGCTGTTGATGCCTTTGATAAGCTGTTAAAAAAATACGAATGGGGTACTAACGTTCCTTACATGATTTCAGGGTCGAATTCATTGCCACAAAAAGAAGTAATGGACTGGTACACTACCCGGGTTTATTCTTTGAACAGTATGGTCAGGGCACTGCAAAATCAAAAAAATAACATCAAAGATAACGAGCAGTTACCGAGTTTTAAGCCTAGCAAAAAATACAATAATGTCTTGATCGTCGGCGGGGGTCCAAATTCTGTTGAGCACTCGAAGGCAATTATAGAATTTATTAATAAGAATCTCGACTTGGCAGTTATTCATGCCAGTTCAAAAAACGCAATTTTTTACAAAAATGTTGTGGCTGATCAGTTTTACTGTTTAGTTGGTAATGAAGGGCACCGGTTGGAAAAGGTATTTTATGATTTAGGAGATTTTGAAGGGATATGCATTTTGCCGCCTTTCCCTCGTAAAATGGGAACCTATGTGCCCCCAAAAATTCATGATCAATGCTTTGAGTTAACCAGTATCACATTCACAAACCAACTAACCGACTCACATAGCGTGTTGGCTTTACAGACTGCACTGGAGTTAGGAGCAAATCAAATTTTTGTAGTTGGTTTTGACGGATATCAAGAAGCTTCAATCTCTCAACTGGAAAGAACATTGGTGGAAGAAAATGAATTTCTTTTTAGCACTTTTCAAAACTTTACAGATAGGAGTTTGATTTCATTGACCCCAACAAGATACAAAGCTTTACAATCAGGTTCGGTTTATAGTTTTATTTGGTAATGAGTTATATAGTAGTAATCCCAGCAAGATATAAATCTACAAGGTTCCCTGGGAAGCCTTTAACGGATATATTGGGTAAGAGTATGTTGTTGCGAACATATGAGCAGTGCATCAAAGCCGTTGATTCTAAAAAAGTTTATGTTGCCACAGAAGACGAGCGTATCGTTGATCACTGTAATCAACATAATATGCAGGTAATCTTAACGAGTGATGAATGTTTAACAGGAACTGATCGAATTGCGGAAGTTGCAAAAGAAATTAAGGTAGATTACTATATCAATGTTCAAGGTGATGAACCATTATTTAACCCCGACGACATAGTCAAGGTGATAAGCTTTTTGGATACCTATCCCGGTGAGATATTAAATGGTTATTGCTCAATCACCGATCCAAAACAGTATACGAGTGTCTCGGTTCCTAAGGTGGTGTTCAGGCCGAATGGTAAGCTTTTGTATATGTCAAGAAGTCCTATACCGGGGAACAAACAGGCTACTTTCGCCAAGGCTTGGAGACAAGTGTGTATATATGCTTTTCCCTTTGATGCCCTGGAGTCTTTTTCTAGTTGTGACCGCAAGACGGAGTTGGAACAGGAGGAAGATATAGAGATTTTGAGATTCCTCGAATTAGACTATGAAGTAAGGATGATTGAATTATCGAGTGAATCAATTGCAGTTGACAACCCAGAAGATGTAAATGATGTCATTCATAAATTAGAAGCCGATGCTAGAAAAGTATAAGGTACTGTTGTGGGATTTTGACGGAGTTATCATGGATTCTATGCCAGTGCGAAGTAATGGCTTTAGCGCTGTCTTGAAAGAGTATCCTGAAGAGCAAATTAGCCAGTTGATGGATTTCCATAATTTAAATGGCGGATTATCTAGGTACGTAAAATTTAGGTATTTTTTCGAGGCTATACGAGGTGAGGTGATAACCGAAGCTCAGGTTAATACACTAGCGAAGTCTTTTTCGGAGATAATGCTGGCCTCTCTTGTCAATAAAGACTTGTTAATAAAGGACGCCGTCGGTTTTATTGAACAGAATTGGAATAAATATGAAATGCATATCGTTTCCGGTTCAGATGGAGTTGAATTGAATGCGATTTGTCAGGCCTTGAATTTAGCCAGATTTTTTGAAACTATTAATGGTTCGCCAACCCCGAAAAATAAGCTCGTTGGGGATTTGCTGGATGAATATGAATACAAGCGATCTGAATGCGTCCTGATAGGCGACTCCATAAATGACTATGAGGCTGCTGCGACGAATGGGATAGATTTTATAGGATACAACAACCAACACATTAAGAATATAGCGTACGCTTATATTGAAAATTTCGAAGCGCTTAACCAGTAGTCTGTGAAAACTTTCAAATCAGCAACTGAAAATGTAATTATATCGCCTGAGCCACATGTCTACTAGATCAAATTTATTTAAAAATGGCATTGCTACTGGCATCCAAAAGGCAGTACGTGTTTTGGATCAACTAGCACTTGTCCCTTTTTTTATATCGGCTTGGGGAGCTGCGTACTACGGAGAATGGTTAACTTTGACCATTATCCCAAGTGTTTTGGCGTTTTCTGACCTTGGATTTGGTTCTGCAGCTGCCAGCTCGTTCGTTCTAAAGTATGCTTCTGATGATAAGCAAGGGGCAGCAAACGTATTCAGATCGGGATTTGCGATTATAAGTTGCATGATCACTTTTGGGGTATTAGTTAGTGTCATGGCACTGTTCGTATTGGATCATTATAAGGTATTCGATAAGTCGCTGATTGATTCGAAAGACACAATTCTTGCTGTTTCAATCTTGATTGGCGCCAGGTTTATCGGATTTTACAGCCAATTGTTTGAATCTCAGTTTCGTGCGGCCAGAAAAGCATCCTTGAGTATTAATTTCCAGACAATTAATAGCGCTTGCAATATAGTCGGTGGAATCATTGTGCTATTGTCAGGATATAAAATAGTAGAATATGCTATTTCTCAACTTATCATATCTGTCCTGTTTAATTTGTTCTATGCCTATAAAGCCAAAGAGACATTAGGTCTGTTGAAGGTTTATAAGGGGAAAATAGTAAAACAAGAAGTCACTGATATCACTAAGAAGGGATTTGGTTATCTTATGAACCCTATTTGGCAGTCAGTGTTTTTCCAAGGCAGCACATTCGTAGTACGGGTGACATTAGGGCCGGAGTCAGTAACCATTTTTAACACCGCAAGAACAGCGACTCGTTCAGTCACTCAACTATTTCAAATGGTAGAAACATCCGTTTTTCCAGAGATGCAGTACGAAGTTGGTGCACGCAATTTTAACAAAGCAAGGCGACTATTTAGTGCCTCTGTGTGGACATCATTTGTGATTGGTGTTTTTGGTGTAATTTTCTTGGGCTTATTTGGAACTTGGCTTTACGAAATATGGACGAACCATGCGCTACATATTCCTGATACCGTATGGTATATTTTTATCAGTAGTATCTTATTTAATGCACTTTGGTGGACAACAGTAGTTGTATTTTGGGCTTTCAATAAGCCTTACCATTTCACGTCAGCAGGAACTGCTGGCGCTGTTTTAGCAGTAATTAGTTCGTATTTCTTGACACTGCATTTTGGATTAGTTGGTGCAGCTATGGGAAGTTTGTTGCTAGATATCTTGATGATCTGTTACGCGCTGCCGATGTGCTGCAAAATGTTGGGGATGTCAGTGTGGGAGTTGATAAGAAATGGCAGCGGTGATCTGATAAACTTGACTAATTCTTTTTCGAGGAAGATACGATCAGTAATAAAATAGTGAAGCAATAAATAACATATGCGTAATCTCTTTGTTTGTCATTCCCAAGCTCAATTAATGTTAGCTATCGGCTTAATCAAAGGCCGATTTAAGGCCGACAGCAATGATCTTATTTTGTTCATCGATTTTGCAATAACCCCAGACACTAGAAAAAAGCTGACGGACAGTTTTGAAACAGTTCTTTTTCGCCCCGGGATTTTTCCGCCTTCAAATAAATCCTGGCGTCGTAAGCTTTTGAGCATGCCAACTGATTTAGTACGAATAGGTCAGTTCATCCGACGTAAATATGATCGCGTTTTTGAGGTTTGCGATGGAAATATCCCCGAAATATATATAGTTAAGCGATGTTTCAGTTTAAATAAACATACAGAATTCATATGGCTTGAGGATGGATCTTATCCGTATTTTCAGAATGTCATTGATGTAGACGGATTTAATTCAAATGACAGAATGCGTTTTCTACGCAAAGTTATCTTTAAATATGTGTTCATGCTTGGGAAATTTTATGATTTTCAAGGCGCGCATATGGGAGCCAATAGATGGCTCAAAACTGCCTACTTAACCCTAAAGGGGAAGGAGCGTGATATTTATGCATCGAAGGATATTGTGGAGATCTCTGCTTCTGAGTATCGACTTGGAATTGAGACTCTGTTCGGCTCCGGGAATATAAGGTTGAGAGAGAATTCTATACTTTTAGTAATGGATAAATCAAACGTATATAAGAGTCTCGCCAGCGTAAGGGAACTTGTCATGAAAATTTTTGAAGTATCGGAGAGGTCTGGACGAATGCTTTATTATAAATTACATCCTCGAGAAACCACAGACTTTATTAACATACCGAATTCTGCGTACATGCTCGATAGCTCAATTGGTATCGAATCTTATTATTCAGCTGCAGGAATTAATTCAAACGTGGTAGTTATAGGAGTGAAGAGCACAGCTTTGCAAAGTGCAAAACTGCTGGGATTTAAGACTATCTCAACTTCGCTTATTATTGATGAAGGTGATTCCGACGTATTGCAATTTTATAAAGAGATTGGCGTCTTAACACCAGCTTCGATTGACGAACTTTCTACAATGATCTAAATACGAAAGCGGATGAAACATGCATTCCTAATACTTGCGCACGAGCAACCGAAACACCTGCTCAAGTTAGTCAACAAACTTAATTCAGATTTTGCTAATTTTTATATTCATATCGACAGTAAGTCAAAAGTTTTGATAGAAAGTGATGAAATCCAATTACTTAAAGCTTATTCGAATGTCACTTTTGTTACCAGCAGGTCAACGCACTGGGGAGGATTCTCCTTGGTAAAAGCTGAAATAGATTTATTGAAAGCGGCGTATGATAGTTGTGACAATGAAAGGTTTCATTTAATCTCAGGTGTGGACTATCCTATGGTTAGTAATCAACACTTATATTCTTTTTTCGAAAATAATGTAAATGACTATATTCTTTGGGATGAAAGCGAGGCTCATAAACGTTATTATATTGATTGCTTTTATTTTTATGATCGTTATTTCGGCAAGAGCAAAGCCAACAAGTTCAACTACTATTTTTTAAAGCCTATATACGTAGCAATGCAGCGGGCGAGTCGTTTGCTCTATCAGTACCTTAATATTAAATTACGAAAGCAAATTCCCGGGACGTTTTATCATGCATTTGGAGCTCAATGGTTCTCGATTTCACGTTCAAGTGCCGAATATATCGTTAACTATTTACGACAGAATGAGTGGATTATTAAAAGGTTTGAGCATACAGCGGTTTCAGACGAGACCTTCTTTGTTATGATACTGATGAACGGCCCCCGGAAAGAGTATGCGATTAATGACAATTTGAGATTTTTTGGAAAGAAGTCTAACGAGTTGCTTCTTGATACCTCAGATTGGGTTGATTTAGAACGGTCGAATGGCATCTTCGCAAGAAAGGTCAACTCAGGAAAGTCCGATCTGCTGATTAGTTTAATAGACGAAAGAACCGCATAATGAGTACAGAATAGTTTTGTCTTATGGAATTGATCCTCATTGCTGTATTTATTGCTATCAACTGTTACATTCTGATAGAGTATTTTAAAAAGGACCTAGGCGTTTTCCAGGCTCCGTTTTTAACCGCTGCAGTTTCGATTTCTATATTACTTCCTCAGATAACTTCTATTTATTTCAGCGAGTACTATGATAATCGTCTTCTCTATAATCTTCTGTTTGTAATGATTACATGCAATTTGGCTCTTAAGTTCGGCTTCGAACTCGGAGCCAGAAAATCTAAACCAAACCTAATAAGGGATATTAAACTGCTTGAGGTAAAGCCGACTATTATAGTCTTGAGCTCGATCGGATTTATCGCGTCCTTCCTACTTAGAGGTGTTTGGATGAGTGAGCTGGAAGGAGGGTCTAGGAGCAATTTTATTGTGATGGTAAATTTGGCCAGCTATCTGGAATTAGGCTTTATATACGGGTTGGTATTTTTTACCAAATACAGTATTAGAGACAAGCTGATTATTCTTATCGTAGTCTTAGCATCGCTATTATATTTGGAAAGTATTGTACTGTTAGGTCGACGTAACCTCACAGTTCGTCTAGCGTTTAACCTTTTCTTTGCATTCTCGTTAATACGTTACCAAAGTTATAAATACATCAAAATCGTCGTATTCGTACTGTTTGTTTTTGGAGGCGTAATCAATGCAAGTATTGAAGCCATCCGGTTAAATATCAGCAACAAGTCAAATGAGAGCATTGAATTCGTGGATAATTTTAAGGATTCATTTATCCAAAATGATTTTACTCTTGGTATGGATTTAGGTAACGCAGCGTTGGGAATAGATTACTGCTATAACAATGACTCTTATGATTATGGTATAGTTATCTGGAATAACTTTATTTATAATTTTGTCCCAAGATTTTTGGTTGGCGAGGAGATTAAGGAAGGTCTTCAAGTACATTTTAACTACGAAAAGGTTCTCCCCGAATTGACTAAAAATATAACCACGATGACTGGATATTTTGATGCCTTCGCATCGTTCTCATATTTTGGGTTTATCAAATTTTTCTTAGTTGGGTATATTTTAGGGGTTTTTTGGTCATGGTCTTTCATATCGTCGCTTTATCGAATTGTCTATATGCTCCTTTTTACTCAGGTGAGTTCTGTCTCGACACACAGCACTCAATATGTCTTTATACGAATAGAATTTTTCCTGCTTTTTTGCCTTCCATTTCTTTTGTATAACATCTATAAAAAGAAGCGTGTCAGTCATTACAAGCCATATAGTCTGCAACTATCCTAATTGAGAAGTATTAAATGAAAAAGGTTTTATTTTTAACTAATTTGTCTACACCTTATCGAGTCGATTTCTTCAATGAATTTGGAAAGTTGTGCGATTTGACGGTTATTTTTGAAGCTCGTCGGTCAGGAGAACAGTCTTTTAACTGGAATGAGGATAAGATATCAACGTTTAAACCAATTTTTGTAGGCAATTCTCTTTTAAATGATAAGCAGATCAAAGCCGAAGTTTTCAAACATTTAAGTACATCAAAATATGATGCTATTATAGTTGGCTGTTATCATACACGCACGCAATCCTTAGCAATTTTGTATATGAAGATGCTAGGTATTCCTTACTATCTGGAGACGGATGGAGGAATGATTTCAAGCGGAGAGAATATACTATCAAAGAAAATTAAAAGATTTTTAATCAGTGGCGCAAAGAAGTATTTTAGCCCAAGTGCGATTTCTGATGCTTATTTAACTTACTATGGTGCAAAGAACATCGTTCGCTATCCGTTTACATCATTAAAAAGTGCAGACATATTACAATCACCGGTTGATGCGGCAACCAAAGCCAAGTTAAAATCGCGATTAGGCATCAAAGAAAATTATGCAATAATTTCGATCGGACAGTTTATTCATCGTAAAGGGTTTGATATACTTTTAAAAGCTGCAAAATCCATTAACAAGAGTGATGTTGGGATTTATATTATTGGTGGCTTGGCAACGCAAGAATACCTTGATCTCCAGCAGGAATTAGGCTTGCGAAACATTCATTATAGACAGTTCATGGGACAACTTGAGATTCAGGAATGGCTTAAAGCGTGTGATCTCTTCGTTCTGCCTACGCGGGAAGACATATGGGGACTCGTGATCAACGAAGCAATGGCTTGTGGACTTCCTGTTATCACGACCGATAAGTGTATCGCCGGAATAGAACTTATAAAGGATTCGGAATGTATTGTGCCTTCTGAAGATCCGCATGCCTTAGCGGAGATGATCAATACGATTGCTCTAAATCCAGGCTACGCAAACAAATTGAGCTTTAATAGTTTAAAAAATATTAGATTAAACACATTCGAAAACATGGCGATGTCTCATATTAATCACATAATGAATGAAGAATAGAGAGGTAGTTGTTGCACATCCTGGCAAACAACACGTATTTCAGTTATTAATTGCATTGAAAAAAGCCAATGTGCCGTTCAGATTTTTTACTACGGTATATGACAAAGAATCGTCTTTGACGAATATCTTGAAGAGATTCTTAAAAGGGAAGGACTTCAAAAAAGCCTCTTCAAGAAGATGCGAACAAGTTGATGATAGTCAAGTGTCACTAATTGGTGAATTTGGTGGATTATTATTGATACTTCTCGCAAAGATTGGGGTTAGCAAATCTATACGAGATTACTTTTATCTCGTCATCCATAAAAGGTTTGCAACTAAAGTTGCTAAATACGCCATTAAAAATAACTCTCCTGCAGTAATACTATTTGATTCAAACGTGTATGACTCTTTCCTTCTGATAAAGTCTAATAGGCCGGACATTAAATGCATACTTGACGTGACCATAGCTAGTAGGTCTTATATGAAGACAATTTATGAGCGCGATATGCAGATTACAAATAGCAAAGAAATTTATGAGGAACAAAGACACCTTTGGAATGAAAGGAAAATGGAAAGATACGAAAATGAGTTTCTGCTTGCCGATCATTTATTAGTCGGGTCATCCTTTGTAAAAAACAGTATACTTGCTAACTGCTTGGAATGTGAAGACAAAATCAGAATGATTCCTTATGGAGTAGACACCTCCCAATTTCACCAGCGAGAAAGCCTACCACGTAAGCAGGAACCATTAAAGTTGTTTTTCGTCGGAGGAATTAACAGAAGGAAAGGCGTGCACCATCTTCTTGAGGTCGTATCACTCTATGATAGCGATCAGGTTGCTCTCACCTTAGCCGGCGGGTTTGATGCTAAGTCTGATTTATATGAAAAATATAAAGAATATCCAAATATCCACTTCGAGGGATTTGTAACAAGAGATGTGATGTCCGAATATTATAAAAAATCCGATGTGTTTGTTTTGCCCTCCTTGGCTGAAGGTCTTGCTTTAGTCGGACTGGAAGCGTTAGCGTCTGGACTACCTGTTATTTGTACACAAAACAGCGGCGTCAATGATTTGATCATAGATGGTCAAAACGGCTTTGTCATTAAAAGCAGTTCAACAGATGATCTTAGAGGTAGGATTGATTGGTTCTTAGATAATAAAGAAAGATTAAATTATATGAGTCAAAATGCAAGGAATTCGATTTCTGATTACGATTGGAAAGATTATCATTACAAAATAGCTCATTTTTTAAAAGATATTGGTTGTATCGTTCATGAGAGTTGATGTTATAACCTGTTCTATTTCCCGTATGGCCGGGGGATTACGAGACGCTATTAGAGATTTATATAGGAGTAGTGCTCTAAAAGGTATAGATTTAAAAATATTTTCCTACCGAGATGTTCACGCGGTCGATGATCTGGCGGGTTGGCATCCGCTGAAAGTCCTTCTTTATAAAAAGCTACCTTTTTTTTATTCTTATAGTATTAGCAAGGACTTGATCGCCAGCGAATCTACTTTGCTACATGTTCATGGTCTCTGGCGGTACCCACACCTATTTATCCGGTTTTGGAAGAATGCATCTAATAAGGTCATAGTAAGTCCTCATGGTATGTTTGATCCATATATACTCGCTCATCAATCTAAGGTTAAGCGTGCTATAGGAAATCTTATGTTTTCAAAAATAGATTTTCATCTGGTTGATTGTTATCATGCTCTGTCTCTTAAAGAACTTGAAGATATACGAAGTTATGGGATTACCTCCCCAGTTGCTATTATCCCAAACGGAATCAACATTAATGAAGAGAATTTTGTCAGAAATACAAAAAAAGAGAGTAAGCGACTGCTGTTTTTAGCGCGTCTACACCCGAAAAAGGGAGTCGATATTCTGTTAAAAGCGGTGGGAGATATAAAGCAGAATAACCCAGACCTATTAAATAATTGGGGTATTGATATTGTAGGGTGGGGGCAGGATAATTACCCTAAAAAACTGCGCGTGTTGGCAGATGAACTTGGCCTACAGGATCTTGTGAAATTTCACGGAGGAGTTTTTGATGCCGCTAAAGATGAATTATACAAGAAATCGGACGCGTATATCCTACCATCGCATGGCGAAGGGTTGCCAATGACTGTTTTAGAGGCGTGGTCTTGGAAACTTCCCGTGATTATTACCCAAAACTGTAACCTGCCGGAAGGCTTTGAGGCTGGCGCGGCTATCGAAATTGAGGCTTCAATCCAGTCGGTCGTTGAAGGTTTAACTAAATTGTTTAAGATGTCTGATGTGCAAAGATCTGAGATGGGTTTGAGGGGTAAGGCTTTAGTTGAAAAGGATTTTACCTGGGAAGTTTCGGGTAAAAAAATGAGTGAGCTTTACAGATATGTTACATATGGCGGCGATGTTCCCCATTTCGTAAATCTTATGGATCCTCAGGGAAGTTCTAACAGTATTCATGTATAATTCAACTAAGATGACTGAAGTAGCAGGCACTGCGTCAAAACTTAAAGCTAGATATGACTTTTTAGATTTGTTGAAAGGGGGCACTATAATTTTGGTTGTTCTGTTTCATATAAACACTGAACTAACAAGATATGTAGTTACGCCGTTCTTTATGCAGCTTTTTTTCATGATATCGGGCATATTTGTATCTACCAAAGTAGACTTTGTTAAGTATTTGATAAGTAAGATTAACAGGTTAATAGTACCCTTGCTATTTTTTTTTATCTTAAACTATGCTGCGATTTATTTCGCATCTGACATCGTAGGATTAGGGAAATCTGGCAAAATGCAACGTTTCGAAATGCTGAGCTTACTGGAACTTTTTGACGGTACGGAGGATTTTACTTACGCCGGCGCGCTCTGGTTCTTAATAGGTTTGTTTAATTTGTTCGTGTTTTACTATTTTATCTCTAAGATATCTAGTCCAATTATTCGTTTAGGCACCTGCTTTATTTTATCTGGATTAGGATATTTGTTAGGTGAGATGCATGTGAATCTCCCATATTTCATTGATTCGTCAATCAGTATGATGTTTTTCTTTGGGGCTGGGCATTATCTTAAGAATTTTAAATGGTTTCTTAATTCGACTAAATATGACCTATGGTTAGGCATCATACTTTTGGTCCCATACACGATAATCATAGTAACCAACAGGATAAGCGCTGAGGTGATGTTAAACTCCTATCAGGGAGAACACATACTTTTGTTAGTAAGTGCATTAACCGGTGTATTTGGTGTTTTCTTTGTCGGAAAAGTCATAATCAGCATACCAAGCATTAATTTTCTGGGCAGAAACTCACTCATAGTACTTTGTACGCATCAACTTTTAATCATCATTACTTCCTTTGTTACTGGACGAGTAGTCTTGATCAATGGCCCCTGGGTAGACTTTATAAAACTTGGAATTGTATTAATATCAGAGGTTCCAATAATTTTCTTTCTTAACAAGTATCTGCCGTATTTCGTCGGCAAGAGAGATTTATTCCATTTTAACTGACAGTATATAGGATATGACATCAAAGGATTACGATTCTTACACTAGCCCTTCATTCTCTATAGCAAATCGTGTTATGAGATTAGTTTGGAATGTAATTTATTTTCTTTTATTTCGATATTCACCAAAGCCTCTGCATAAATGGAGGGCGTTTTTACTAACTATCTTCGGGGCTAAAGTTGGCCGAGGCGCACATATATACCCTAAAGCCATTATATGGGCTCCATGGAATCTGGAGATTGGAGATGAGGCTGGTGTTGCAAACGGAGTTGACCTTTATAGTCAAGGGAAGATTAAACTTGGCCACCGTTCTATTATTTCGCAACGGGTTTTTCTTTGTGCTGGTACTCATGATTACACAAAATCTGGCCATCCTTTAGTTACCGCACCGATAATAATAGGGGATCATGCATGGGTTGCAGCAGAAGCCTTTGTTCATCCCGGCGTTAATATCGGTGAAGGCGCAGTCATAGGGGCCAGATCAGTGGTCACGAAAGATATGCCGGCATGGACCGTATGTGCCGGCCACCCTTGCAAACCTTTGAAACCACGTATCATAACAGACTAAATTTACTATGCTAGATATAACGACAGTAATTTTAACTTACAACGAAGAAAAACATATTGAGCGTTGCATTCATAATGCTCAACTTTTTTCCAGGAAAATCTATCTCGTGGATTCCTACTCAACAGATCGAACATGTGAGATTGCCGAATCCCTCGGGGCAATCGTTTACCAAAACAAATGGGAGAATAACTATGCCAGGCAACTAAATTGGGGCTTATCAAATCTTCCCATCGAAACCGAATGGGTATTTCGACTGGACGCTGATGAGTACCTTTCCGATGCTCTAATTTCGGAAATGACACTCAAGCTACCTAATGTACCGCTCGAAATATCGGGTATCGTGATGGAGAGAAAGATGATCTTTTTAGGTCGAATTATAAACAAAGGCAATATAAGATGGAACATGCTACGGCTATTCCGCAATAAGAAAAGTTTTTGTGAAGAACGTTGGATGGATGAACATATGGTTTTAACTGAAGGTATCAGTCAACAGTGGCAGAATTGCTTTTATGATGATAACTTGAATTCCTTGGGATGGTGGATTAATAAGCATAATGGATATGCAATTCGAGAGGCGATAGATATGTTAAATATAGAATTAAAGTTTCTGCCCGAAAAGGGACAAGATTCGTCCATTTCGATGTCCAAGGATGCAAAGGACAAACGAGGTAAAAAGGAGAAATATACTTCAATGCCGTTATTCTGGCGAACCTTTATCTACTTTATTTATAGATATGTTTTTAAATTTGGATTTACAGAGGGCAAAGAGGGTTTCTTGTGGCATTTTTTGCAAGGTTGGTGGTACAGAACCCTTGTAGATGCTAAGATTTTTGAGATCAAAAAGCATTGTGGGAATGATACCCTAAAAATCAAAGCATACATATTGGATAATTATCGGATAGATTTAAATAAATGATCTAGGATGCGGATTCTTATTTTCGGCATAAACTATGCGCCTGAATTAACAGGCATCGGCAAATATACTGGAGAAATGGCTAGCTGGTTTGCAAATCAAGGTCACGATGTACATGTTTTGGCAGCGTTGCCTTACTATCCCGAGTGGCGCGTTCATCCGAATTACGCTGGAAGATCTTGGACGACAGAGATTATTGAAAATGTAAAAGTACATCGAGTCCCGTTATATGTTCCACGAAAAGTTACATCGGTAAAGCGGATTATTCACGAATTTTCCTTTTTCGGGGCGAGTATCCCTTTTTGGATAAAAAGTATATTTAGTGAGCGATTTGATGCCATCTTATGTATTGCACCTCCTTTTCATCTTGCTGTGATGCCTTGGATTTACACACGCTTTCGAAGGAGCGTGTGGATTAACCATATTCAAGATTTACAGGTTGACGCCGCTAAAGATCTAGGGATGATCAAAAGTCAAGCTCTGCTTAGGATTATGTTTGCCATTGAACGTCTCTTACTAAAGAAGGGCACAAGGGTCTCGACAATTAGTGAGGGGATGAAAAGAAAGATAAGTGTAAAGGGTGTTCCTGATGAGAAAATTCTCTTGTTTCCCAACTGGGTTGATAGCGAGGTAATTAAGCCCTTGACAAAAGACCAGTCTCTTAAAAACGAATTTGGTTTCACCGGCAGAGACAAAATAGTACTTTATAGTGGTAATCTAGGAGAAAAACAAGGTCTGGAGGTTATCATCCGTATAGCCCAAAGCTTTTCCGTTACAGATGAGGATGTCAAATTTGTGATATGTGGGTCAGGAGGTGGTAAGGAGAAGCTTCAAGGTCTAGCCAATTCTGCTAATTTGAAAAATGTTCTTTTCTATCCTCTTCAACCTTATGCAAAGTTTTCAGCGCTGTTAGCTATGGCAGATGTGCATCTTGTATTACAAAAAAGTTCAGCCGCCGATTTGGTTATGCCAAGTAAGCTGACCGGTATTTTAGCAGCAGGAGGTTGTGCGATAGTTACTGCCCAATCTGGAACATCATTGCATCAGGTTGTCACACAGCATAACTTAGGTATTGTAGTTAACCCGGAGGACGATAAGGCCTTAGAAATCGGCATCAGACGTGGTTTATTTGAGGAAAATGATATGTTTCGTGCCAATGCTCGCAAATATGCAGAGCAGTATTTAGACAAAGATACTCTATTGAGTAAATTTGAGATGGAAATTAAAGATTTGCTTAATGAATAATATATTGAGGTGGATTAGCCTTGCTTTCTTCGTTTTGGTTGGTTTGACTTTGCAAGCTCAACACTTCGATTCATTACAGATATATGCTACGTCAAAGGTACAAGTGGCGTCGAAAAATTTTCAGCCATTATGGTCTAAAGCAAATCGCTTTGGGATATCGAGTGATAGTCAAGTGGATCAGGTTACGTTTTTTGAGGCGGTAAATAAGTATTATTTAGGCAATTGGAATTATTTAAGCGATACCTCGTCTTTGCTGAAGCTAGAGTATGGAGCAACAATATTTAATAGTAATGCTTATAGCAGAGTCGTCATACAGCAAGCATATGCACAGCTAAAATATAAAAGTTTTATCGTTCGTGCAGGGCGGCATCGTGACCTTTGGGATGATCTAAATCCAGAACTTTCTGTCGGCTCACTAGGCACCAGCGGAAATGCTCTTCCGATTCCAAAAATTAGTGCTGTTATCAACGATTATGTTAACGTCCCCTTAACGAAAGGGCGGCTACAGTTTAAAGGGATGATGAGCCACGGATGGATGGGCAAAGATAGATTCATGGAGTCTTGGTTACATGAAAAGAGTTTCTATGGACGGCTTAATTTATCAAGAGTTAAACTCTATGGCGGAGTCCAACATTATGCGGAATGGGGTGGAAAGAGGCCGGCGGATGATGTATATCTTGATCGCTCACTTAAAGGATTTTTTAATGTTTTGTTAGTAGCAGAGGCTAATGATGGATCATTACCGCTCGAAGACGAGCTTAACGGGTTCCGACCAAACAGAGCAGGTGATCAACGAGGACTAATAGAATTCGGCGCTGAAATTGAATTTGAGAATTTTGGTTTGCAGATATACAACCAAACTCCGTTTGAAAGTGGAACTGGTATAGATGTACGGAACATCGATCGCATCTTAGGAGTTCGGATTAGCCCAAAGGCTAATATTAGTCTCAGAGATATTTTACTTGAATTTATACATACGAAGCAGATGGAAGAGTATGGGAAGGAATTACAAAGTTACTATAACAACGGTCCAATGAAGACTGGATGGGAATACCAAGGTATGGTGATTGGTACACCAATCATAACCAACAGAACAGAAGGTGCGAATTATCTACCAATCACACCTTTTAATTGGAAGGCCTCCGATCCGATACCAGGGAATAGCAATATTATTAATAATCGACTTATTGGCGCAAATCTTGGAACGCGCTGGCGAATTAATCAATATATATCAATCCGGACTAAAGTCACACCAGTTATTAATTACGGCGCTAGAAATTTCATTCATCTCTACGGAGGAGGCAAAGGCGTATTCCAATGTTATTCGTTATTTGAAGGGAAATATCAACGTGATAACTGGGGCTTGATGTTTTCGTTAGCGGGTGATTTTGGAAAGTTATATAACAATTTTGGTAGCGGTTTAGGATTTGCGTATTCCTTTCGCTAGATAGTCGTCAGATATACTAAATAAATCTGTAGCCAAATTGTTTACCGATCTGAGAAACGATTGCCTTAACTTGCTGTTCAGATGATTTAGGATAGATCAGTAAAGAATTTCCCTCATCCACCACGATAAAGTTGTCCAGTCCTCTTATAATAGCCAGTTTATCAGAGTTGATATGAATGATACTATTAGATGTATCCCTAACATCTATTTGTTTTGCAGAAATCACATTATTGTTTTCGTCTTTTGGAGCCGCTTCATATAAGGAAGCCCACGTGCCCAAGTCAGACCACCCGAACTCTGCAGGGATGGTATACACATTGTCCGCCTGTTCCATAATGGCATAGTCAATGGAAATATTGGGCGAAGTTGGATAATGTCTGTTAATGAATGTTTGTTCCTCAGTCGTATTGTATACAGGATTCCCTTTTTCAAAAAGCGTATGTATTTCTGAGGAGTGTTCTTTTAGGGCCTTTAAAATTGACTCAACTTTCCAGATAAAGATTCCGGCATTCCACAGATAGTTGCCTTCAGCTAAATACTCCTTTGCTTTCTCTAAGCTGGGCTTTTCCCGGAATTGCAGCACTTTATGAACCCCGGCAAGATTGTCGGTAGAATAATTGATGTAGCCGTAGCCGGTATCCGGCCTTGTCGGAGTTATACCTAAAGTAACCAGCGCTTCATTTGCTTCGGTAAAGGCAAGGGCTTGCCTGATCTTTTGAATAAAGATGTCTTCGTAAAGAATAAAGTGATCGGAGGGTGCAACGACAATATTTGCCTCAGGGTTTATCGCGCTTATTTTGAAAGACGCATACGCAATGCATGGTGCAGTGTTATTTCTACTGGGTTCACAGATGATTTGCCGGCTTTTGATGCCATTCAATTGATCCATGATAATAGACTCATATTGCCCATTGGTTACAATATATATGTTTTCTGCCGGACAAAGCTTCAGGAACCGCTCATAGGTGAGCTGGAGCAGTGATTTTCCGACACCGAGGATATCAATAAACTGTTTAGGAAAATTATTGCGGCTTTTTGGCCAGAAGCGGCTTCCGACGCCTCCGGCCATAATGAATACATAATTATTCGACATTAGTTCCAGTTCAAGTCTTTAACGTCAGTATAAACTTTGGTAATGCCTTCTTCCAGCGTAACCTTAGCTTTCCAGCCTTGTGCATGCAATTTACTTACATCCATCAGTTTTCTTGGAGTGCCATCAGGCTTAGAGGTGTCGGTTTTAATTTCACCTTCAAAGCCTACAACTTTAGCCACCAGTTGAGCTAATTCAAGTATGGTTACGTCTTCGCCTACGCCGATGTTTACAAGCCCGGGCTCATTATAGGTCTGCATCAGATAGTAACAAGCATCGGCCAGATCATCTACATACAGGAACTCCCGTTTCGGTGTGCCGGTTCCCCAGATGGTAACTGACGGTTCGTTGTTGTTTTTGGCTGTGATTACTTTACGGATCAATGCCGGCAATACATGCGAGTTGTTCAGGTCGTAATTGTCGTTAGGCCCGTAAAGATTGGTGGGCATACAGGAGATATAGTTGCAGCCGTATTGCGAACGGTAAGCATCGCAGAGCTTAATGCCTGCGATCTTGGCAATGGCATAAGGCTCGTTGGTAGGCTCCAGTTCACCGGTCAACAAATAATCTTCTTTTAAGGGCTGCGGAGCCAGTTTAGGATAAATGCAGGAAGAACCGAGGAACATGAGTTTCTTTACATCGTTTTTATAAGACGAATGTATCACGTTGTTCTGGATCATCAGGTTTTCGTACAGAAAATCTGCACGGTAGGTATTGTTGGCAAGGATGCCGCCAACCTTTGCTGCCGCAAGAAAAACATAGTCTGGTTTTTCTGCAGCGAAAAATGCTGCGACTGCAGCCTGATCTCTCAGGTCTAATTCTTTTGAAGAGCGGGTTATAATGTTAGTATAGCCTTCACTTTGCAGTTTTCTGACGATAGCAGAGCCTACCATACCGTTATGACCCGCTACATATACTTTGTCTGAGATTTCCATTACTATTCGTATTGGTTTTTAACTGCATAGCCAGCGTCTTTCAGCATCTTTTCTTTTTGGAAATGCTGAACATCTGAAGTCATCATGTCGTTAACCAATCCTGCCAGGTCGTATTTCGGCATCCAGTTTAGTTTTTCTTTGCACTTGGTTGGGTCGCCGATAAGCAAATCAACCTCCGTAGGTCTGAAATAACGTGGGTCAACAGCAACGACTTCTTTACCGGGTTCAATCTGGAATTCTGGTTTGCTGCAGGATACCACATAGCCTTTTTCTTCTGCGCCCTCACCTTTAAATTCAAGCGTGATACCCACTTCTCCAAAAGCCATCTTGATGAAGTCGCGCACGGTGGTGGTTACACCAGTCGCAATCACAAAGTCTTCTGGTTTTTCTTGCTGAAGAATTAACCACATGGCCTCAACGTAATCTTTAGCATGACCCCAGTCGCGTTGTGCATTAAGGTTTCCAAGGTATAGTTTGTCTTGCAGACCCAAGGCAATTTTAGCGGTACCGCGCGTAATTTTACGGGTAACGAATGTTTCGCCGCGTAATGGGCTCTCGTGGTTAAATAAAATACCGTTGCATGCATACATGCCATAAGCTTCCCTGTAGTTTACTGTGATCCAGTAAGCGTACATTTTAGCCACAGCATAAGGAGAACGGGGGTAGAATGGTGTGGTTTCTGATTGAGGCACTGCCTGAACCAAACCGTACAGTTCTGAAGTAGAAGCCTGATATACTTTAGTCTTTTCAACAAGACCTAGTATGCGGATGGCTTCTAAAATCCTTAAAGTTCCAATACCATCTGCATTGGCAGTATATTCTGGAGTCTCGAAACTTACATGCACATGGCTCATAGCACCCAGGTTATAAATCTCGTCAGGTTGTACCTGCTGAATGATACGGATCAAATTTGTAGAATCACTTAAATCACCGTAATGCAAAACAAACTTAACATTACTTTCATGAGGGTCCTGGTACAGGTGATCGATACGATCTGTGTTAAAAAGAGAGCTACGACGTTTAATTCCGTGTACTTCATAACCTTTTTTTAGTAAAAAGTCGGCTAGGTAAGAGCCGTCTTGACCTGTTACTCCTGTAATGAGTGCTTTTTTCATCGATTTAATTTTGGAAAAGTTTTGTTTTGACGATTTTGCCGACAAATGTAATGAGTTTGCCGTATTATGCTATTGATTGTTAAAAGTTTAGTGATTTATTAACGGCTTCTTTCAGCAATGGCTCGATCATCCCATGGGCAATGTCAAATTGCTGTTCCAGAGTAAGGTTAGTATTATCCAGAATAAATGCGTCTTTTGCGCAGATCAAAGGGCTTTCGCTGCGGGTAGTGTCATCGTAGTCCCGTTGTGTGAGATTAGCCAGTACCTGATCTAGGGTTATATCGACATCTTTAGCAGCAAGTTCAGCATGCCGGCGTTCGGCCCGCTTTGCAGGATCGGCAGTCATAAACAGTTTCACCTGGGCATAAGGAAATACGCGCGTACCAATGTCCCGGCCATCCATGATGATGCTCTGCTGTCGGCCTAAAGCTTGCTGCAATTGGACTAATCTTTTGCGTACAGAAGTGAGTTGACTGACTTTGCTAACCATCTCTGAAACGTACATTTTCCTAATTTCCCATGTTACGTCTTCACCGTTTAGCATTATGCGGTTTCCGATTTCCGATTGTTCAAACAAGATTTCGGCTGTTTCAAGGGAGCGATTCACATCCTTCTCACATCTAATGTCTGTTTTTTGATTGATGAAGTGGAGTGTGGTTGCGCGGTACATTGCGCCGCTATCCACGTAAGTGATTCCTAGCCTTGTAGCAAGTTGTTTTGCGAGCGTACTTTTGCCACACGATGAAAACCCATCTATGGCTACAACAATATTGACTTGACTCATAATGGTAGTTTATTGTTGTTACAAATATAGTGTAAAAATGTTGGTGTGTATATAGTACACTAAGTAATTTGTTTCTGGTAATAATTTACTTTCCATTTTTATGGATTATTTGGAAAAAAAGTCGCAGTTTGGCTCCAGAAATATTCTGTATTTTAATATGAGGAAAATCAAATCTATCTGTTGTATTGGAGCGGGCTACGTTGGTGGACCCACTATGGCGGTAATTGCAAAGCAATGTCCTGAAATTAAAGTTACTGTAGTTGATTTAAACAAGGCCAGGATTGCTGCTTGGAACGATCCTGATACGGAAAACATCCCAGTATATGAACCGGGTCTAAGTGAGGTTGTAGCAGAAGCGCGAGGTCGGAACTTGTTCTTCTCAACAGATGTTGATAACGCAATTGCAGAAGCCGAGATGGTTTTTATCTCGGTCAATACGCCGACGAAGACTTATGGCGCCGGGAAGGGGCAGGGTGCGGATTTGAAATGGATTGAGCTTTGTGCACGTCAAATTGCGCGTGTTTCTAAGAGTGATAAGATCATTGTAGAGAAATCTACTTTGCCTGTGCGTACTGCTGAGGCGGTTCGTGATATTTTAGATAATACCGGTAATGGTGTGAACTTCCAAGTCCTTTCTAATCCGGAATTTTTAGCGGAAGGCACTGCAGTAGAAGATTTGTTAATGCCCGATCGTGTGTTGATCGGCGGTGATCAGACACCTGAAGGTAAAGAAGCTATACAAGCATTGGTTGATATTTACGCACACTGGATTCCGCGAGAACGTATTTTAACAACGAATGTGTGGTCTTCCGAGCTTTCAAAGTTAGTAGCGAACGCTTATCTAGCGCAGCGAATATCATCAATTAATTCTATATCTGAACTTTGCGAGAAGACAGAAGCAGATGTGAGTGAAGTGGCGCGTGCGATTGGTACGGACAGCCGTATCGGCTCTAAGTTTTTGAAAGCTTCAGTAGGTTTTGGTGGTTCTTGTTTCCAGAAGGATATTCTTAACCTAGTGTATATTTCTCGTACTTTCGGTTTAAAGGAAGTTGCTGACTACTGGGAGCAGGTCATTATTATGAACGATCATCAGAAAAAGCGTTTTGCGAACAATATCGTGAAAGAACTCTATAATACAGTGTCAGGCAAGAAGATAGCTTTCTTGGGTTGGGCATTTAAAAAGGATACCAACGATACTCGTGAGTCCGCAGCGATCTACGTTGCGGATGAGCTTTTGAATGAGCAGGCACAGATCGGGGTCTATGATCCTAAGGTTCAGGAGCATCAAATTCTTGGTGATCTAGACTATCTGAATACGCGTAGTCCTGAAGACAATCGTGAGCAGGTAAAGGTATTTGAGGATCCGTATCGTGCCTGTGAAGGTGCACACGCAATCGCTATCCTGACGGAGTGGGATGAATTTAAAGATTATGATTGGCAGCGTATCTATGATAACATGCTGAAGCCCGCGAAAATTTTCGATGGCCGTAATATTCTGGATGCGCAAAAGCTACGAGCGATTGGATTCAAGGTGAAGTCCATTGGGGTGAATTAATCAGCATGAACAGGATTTTCAAAGGTTGTATTTATTTTTTGAGTGTTATAGTATCAACGGATGGTTTTGCTCAGCAGCGGAAGTTTTCGCTTGATTTAGAGGCAGCCCACTTTCAAAACGTTGAGGACAACCTAGTGCCGCTGAGGAATGTAGGACCGGCGGTTCACATCGGGGTAGCCTATTCTATTGAGAGGTTCGAAAGTATAGATTTGTTTAGACTTAGTTCCACGCTTACTCTACCAAAAACGGCCATTGAGAATGTGAGGGAATCCTATACGGGCAAGCTGTCATTATCTTATGACCGGCTTTATAATATAAAGGAGAAATTCTTCTTAGGATTCTCTATTAATGCCGATTATCGCGACGGCTTTTATAAGGCCATAGATCAAAGCCATTTATATTGGACAAGTTTTTTAGGAGGTGGTCTATCGGGTGATTTTAAGCAGAGGGTGGGGAACTCCGCGAACTTAACAATGCATTTCAATATCCCTGTGTTTGGACTTGTTAGTAGACCTGCGATAGACCGCTATTATAAAGTAGATGATCCGTCTCTAGGCAATTTAATTAAGTTGAATCATAGTAACTATTCTTTTGCACTAGCTAATCAATATATAAACCCAAAATTAGAAGTGATGTATGATTTCAAAGTTGCAACTGGCGTTGCAATGGGGTTATTTTTGCGAAGCCAATATTTGAAAACAGTACCCAAGAACAGCGGCCGGTATGAAGAGTTTCAAAATGGGTTCGGTATTGTTGTTTCACATAATAGAGTTTTAAGATGAGAGTGCTTAGCTTGCTGTTATCGTTGTTGTTCTTTTGCGCTTGTTTGAAGGAAAATCCGATGAAATCAGATAACAGGAGTTTGGTGCCTATGGAATTGAATGATGGTTTGGCGATATCGACGCTGGCCGAGCAGCAGTTAGATGAGAAAAAAATTAAGCAAGCCTTTGATATTTTTTATTCTAATAAGCTACCCTTGTCCAGAGGACTAACCATTATCAGAAACAATTTCCTGGTTGCTGAGGCGTATGCCCGGGACAGAAGTGACATTGATAAGATCGACAACATACAGTCTTGTACGAAGAGTATTACAGCATTGTTGATCGGTATGGCTATCCAAGACGGTTTAATTGCATCCGTGAATGATCCAATATCAAAGTATATTCCAGAATATTTCAATACTGACGCATCAAAAAGGAAAATCTCTATCAGGAACTGCTTAACTATGCAGGGCGGTTTGGAATTTGGGGGTAATGGGGAGTCTGAAAAGATGGTCAACACCAGCGGGAGTTCAATTGAATTTGTACTAAAAAAGCCCATGCTGGCCGATACCGGAAGTACTTTTCTGTACTCAGATTTGTTGCCTCAATTGTTAACAGGTTTATTACATAAAGTGACCCCTGACGGCGTAGAAGCCTATGCGAAGCAAAAGCTTTTTGATCCTTTGGGTATCGACCAATATATCTGGGAAAAAACAAAAGATGGCATTAATATCGGTGCATTTTCTATTTTTATTACAAATCGAGACTTGGCTAAGATTGGCATGTTGTGTGTTAATAATGGTGTTTTTGATGGGTTACAGATTGTTGGTTCAGATTGGATTAAAGTGTCTTCCCAAAAACAAGCGAAAGACGCCCCGTATGGTTATGGATTTTATGTGAATTCTGATCAGTCCTATCAAATGCGGGGCAATGGTGGTCAATTTGTATATATCGACCCTATAAAAAAGTTAGTTATTACATACACAGCTTTACCTTACAGCGGCCCAAGCCTTTGGGGTAATACGACCGAGTTGGTGAATCTAATAAGGGATGCTTGTAATTGAAAATGAAAAATAAGCTTGAAAAACTGGAAGCGATCAGAGGAATAGCTGCGCTATATGTTGTTTTCCACCATTCCTTTTTTTCTGAACACTTTATTGTTCTTGGTTTTAACCTTTCGTTCTTTTTTAAATTTGGTCAGGAAGCAGTGATCTTATTTTTTCTCATGTCGGGCTTTGTTATCGGATATTCATTTGAGAAGTCTAGGGACAAGGGGTTTAGGAATTATTTTCAAAAAAGATTTTATCGGATATACATCCCTTTGTTCTTGGTCTTTTTAGGTCATTATATCCTTAGTTCAATTGAAGCAAATGGATTGGTCCAGGTCGACATATGGCAACTCGTCGCGAACGTTTTTATGCTGCAAGACGTTAGTTCATTAAAACCGAATGTAATTGCAGACCCTTTCTTGGGTAATGCTCCACTTTGGTCGCTGTCTTATGAGTGGTGGTTTTATATGACTTTCTACTTGCTTTATAGTCTACGTTCAAGGCATGTCAACTTGAATTCAGAAGTATTCGTAATAGTGGCAGTTAGCAGCGTCAGTTACTTGGTTTTCCCTAATTTCTTGAATAGACTTTTAATGTACTATGGGATTTGGTGGGTTGGCGTGGCCATGGCGAAGAGTTTTATTGCGCATAACAAGGTGGTCCTTTCTGACTTGTTTGTGCCTTTCTCAGGTATTTTAATTGCGACATTGGTATTGAGTTTTAACGCTTACATACATGCTGGAACTATATCCTCAATTGGCGTTTCACCGCTGTTAGAACTAAGGCATTTTGCGTTTGCTCTTGTCGCAGTACTTATAGCTCTATTGTGGCAATCTCGGAAATGGAGATTCTTCGACATGATCTTTGGAAAATTCGCCGTTTTTGCACCGGTATCTTATGTGTTATATATATCACATTATTTCCTAGTGTCTCATGCCCGCTACTTAAGCGTGATTAATAATAAGTACGTGGCGTTTACTTTATACCTAGGCGTTGCGTTAGGTTTTTCATACCTTATTGAGGTTGTAGTTTACCCGCGAGCAAAAAAAATCATTACCCAAAGGATAGCCAGATAGTTTATTTCCGTATTTGATCTTAACGATCTCGACTTTTACTACCAGCTAGCCTGAAGAGAACCGCGAACAGGTGAAGGTGTTTAAAGATCCGTATCGTGCTTGTGAGAATGCGCACGCTATTGCTATTCTTACGGAATGGGATGAATTTAAAGACTACGATTGGCAGCGCATATACGACAATATGAAGAAGCCTGCTAAGATTTTTGATGGCCGTAACATCCTGGATGCGGAGAAATTGCGTGCTATTGGCTTTAAGGTTAATGCTATTGGTGTTAACTAGTTTCTAACGTATATTTTTTTTGTCCCGTTATGCTTTGGTGTAACGGGATTTTTTTTGCGCTCGTCATTCCGAGCGAAGGGAGGAATTCAAGCTAACCCGTAAAACTTTGGTAGCTTTTTTGCATTTTTGGAGAATTAATTAATGGGTTATAAATGAACAAGAAGATCCTCATTACCGGTGGTGCCGGTTTCATTGGCTCGCACGTGGTGCGCAGGTTTGTGAATACTTATCCTGATTATCAGATTGTAAATCTTGATAAGCTGACTTATGCTGGTAACCTGGCTAACCTGAAGGATATTGAAGATAAGCCGAATTATAAGTTTGTGCGTTTGGATATTACGGATGCGGCGGAGATCAATGAGTTGTTTGAGGTGGAAAATTTTGGTGCGGTGATTCATTTGGCTGCGGAGTCGCATGTGGACCGCTCTATTACTGATCCTACGGCCTTTGTAATGACGAACGTGATTGGTACGGTGAATTTGCTGAATGCTGCGCGGGAGTACTGGAAGGGTGATTATGATAAGAAGCGTTTTTATCATGTGTCTACCGATGAGGTGTATGGTGCTTTGGGCGAGTCGGGTATGTTTACGGAGTCTACGGCTTATGATCCGCATAGTCCGTATTCGGCTTCTAAGGCTTCGTCTGATCATTTTGTGCGTGCTTATCATGATACATATGGTTTGGATGTGGTGATTTCGAATTGTTCGAATAATTATGGTTCGCATCATTTTCCGGAGAAGCTGATTCCGCTGGCGATTAATAATATCAAAAAGAACAGGCCTGTGCCGGTGTATGGCAAGGGTGAGAATGTGCGCGACTGGCTTTGGGTGGAAGATCATGCGCGTGCGATTGATGTGATTTTCCATAAGGCTGCTACGGGGCAGACGTATAATATTGGCGGGCATAATGAGTGGAAGAATATTGATCTGATTCATTTGCTGTGCCGCATTATGGACGAGAAGCTTGGTCGCGAGCCTGGTGAGTCGGCCAAACTGATCACTTTTGTGACTGACAGGGCGGGTCATGATCTGCGTTATGCGATCGATTCGACGAAGTTGCAGCAGGAGCTGGGCTGGGTGCCTAGCCTGCAGTTTGAGGAGGGTTTGGCTAAGACTGTCGACTGGTACCTGGAGAATGAGGAATGGCTGAGTAATGTGACTTCGGGTGCTTATCAGTCTTATTATGATACGCAATACGCTCAGAGATAGATGAAGGTTACGGAGACTAAGCTTAAGGGTTGTTTTATTATTGAGCCGACGGTGTTTAAGGACAGTCGCGGTTATTTTTTTGAGAGTTTTAATGCGCCTAAGTTTGAGGAGCTGACAGGACAGAATGGTCATTTTGTGCAGGATAATCAGAGTGCTTCGACTTTCGGGGTGATCAGGGGCTTGCATTTCCAGAAGGGTGAGCATGCGCAGGCTAAATTGGTGCGGGTAATAGAGGGCGCGGTGCTGGATGTGGCCGTGGACCTGCGTGAGGGTTCTGAGACTTATGGTGAGTGGGTTGCTGTGGAGCTTACAGCGGAGAATAATCTGCAATTGTATGTGCCGCGTGGTTTTGCGCATGGTTTTTCGGTGCTGAGCGAGACGGCTGTGTTTGCGTATAAGTGTGACAATACGTACAACAAGGCTTCGGAAGGTGGTATCCGCTATGATGATCCTACTTTGGGTATCGACTGGCGCATTCCGGCTGATAAGCGGAGCCTGAGTGACAAGGATGTAATTCTTCCATATTTTAACGCATAATTTCGAACATGAAAGGTATAATACTAGCCGGTGGTAGCGGCACTCGTTTACATCCGTTAACGCTTGCGATGAGCAAGCAGATGATGCCGGTTTATGATAAGCCGATGATTTATTATCCGTTGTCGACGTTGATGCTGGCGGGGATTAATGAGATTCTGATTATTTCTACGCCGCATGATTTGCCTAATTTTAAGAAGCTGCTTGGCGATGGTTCTACACTGGGCTGTAAGTTTTCGTATGCGGTGCAGGAGTTGCCGAACGGGCTGGCTCAGGCTTTTGTGATCGGGGCTGATTTTATTGGTAACGATAAGGTGGCGCTGGTGCTGGGTGATAATATTTTCTATGGTGAAGGTATGAGCAAGTTGCTGCAGTCGAGCAGTGATCCGGATGGGGGTGTGGTGTTTGCTTACCAGGTATCTGATCCGGAGCGTTATGGTGTGGTGGAGTTCGACGCAAACAATGTGGCGATCTCTATTGAGGAGAAGCCGCTGCAGCCTAAGTCGGATTATGCGGTTCCGGGCTTGTATTTTTATGATAATTCGGTGGTGGAGATTGCAAAGAATATTAAGCCTTCGCCCCGCGGTGAGTATGAGATTACGGATGTGAATAAGGTGTACCTGGAGCAGGGTAAGCTGAAGGTGGGTGTGCTGAGCCGGGGTACGGCATGGCTGGATACGGGTACATTTAATTCGCTGATGCAGGCGGGCCAGTTTGTGCAGGTGATTGAGGAGCGCCAGGGCTTGAAGATCGGGGCTATTGAGGAGGTGGCTTACCGGATGGGCTTTATTAATGCGGAGCAGTTGCGCGCAGTGGCGGAGCCTTTGGTGAAGAGTGGTTATGGTCAGTATTTGCTTAAATTGATAAAACAATGAGGGTTTTGGTGCTTGGTGCTTCTGGTCAGCTGGGGCAGTGCCTGAGGGTGGTTGCTGAAAGGCGTAGCTTGGATTTCCTGGTTTTCCCGGAGGAGTCCGCCGCCAATATTCTTGATGTGGACGGGCTTTCGGCTTTGTTTGCCGGGGTGAAGCCTTCTTTTGTCATAAATTGTGCGGCGTATACGGCGGTCGATAAGGCGGAGTCGGATGTGGAGGTTTGTCGCGCAGTAAATCGTGATGGTGCTTTGAATATCGCGCGTTTGTGTGCGGAACATGGTGCCGCGATGGTGCATATTTCCACGGATTTCGTGTTTGAGGGTGATGTGGTGGAGCTGCTCCGTGAGGAGGATATGGCCGAGCCGATCAGTGTGTACGGCTTAACGAAGCTCGAGGGCGAACTGGCCATCGCTGAGGTGTTACCTGAACATTTTATCCTCCGCACGAGCTGGCTGTATTCTGAGTTTGGCAATAACTTCGTGAAAACGATGCTTAAGCTTGGGGCCGACCGCGACGAGTTAAACATCATTGCCGACCAGATCGGTTCTCCTACTTATGCCGTTGACCTGGCTGGTGCTATCTTGGATATTATTGCCGCGTCGGGCGCGAGCGCTCGTCATTCCGAGGCAAGCGAGGAACCTCCTGTGCGAAGCGAGGAATCTGTTGGTGGTTACGGCCTGTACCACTACAGCAACGAAGGGGCGGTTTCCTGGTACGATTTCGCTAAGGCGATCTTTGAACTGAGCGCTACGCAGGTGAGGGTAAACCCCATTCCTTCTTCCGACTATCCAACAGCGGCTAAACGCCCGAAGTTCTCTGTCATGGATAAATCCAAAATCAAATCGGCCTTTGGCCTGGAAGTGCCGTACTGGCGCGACAGCCTGATAAAGTGCATTGAGGCGTTATCTTGAGGCTA
This sequence comes from Pedobacter deserti, assembly GCF_024436415.1. Lineage (GTDB taxonomy): Bacteria > Bacteroidota > Bacteroidia > Sphingobacteriales > Sphingobacteriaceae > Pedobacter > Pedobacter faecalis. Next base: position 976,561 of record NZ_JAFMZQ010000001.1, read on the forward strand.
TTCCCTGAAAAAGCCTATATTTAGGGATTATATTCCCTAAAAAAGCCTATATTTGGGGAATATACAGTCTGAGTATGATTAATCGGGTGCTAAAAGCTACTTTAGAGAGTAAAATCGATTTCAAGAAAGCCATTGTCATTCTGGGACCTAGGCAGGTGGGAAAGACAACTTTAATTACAACCATCGCTTCGGCTTTGGATAAAGACTTTTTATATATCAACGGTGATGATCCTGCGGTAAGGACACTTTGGAGCAATCCTAGCCAAGCTTTTATTAATAACTATATTGGCAATAATAAAGTGGTCGTATTTGATGAAGCGCAGCGACTTGAGAATATCGGATTAAGTGCAAAGATGATCATAGATTCCGGGAAGGATATTCAATTGTTTATCTCGGGGTCATCTGCATTGGAAATTGCGAGTAAGATCAATGAGCCGCTTACTGGACGAAAATGGGAGTATAGGCTGTATCCTTTGGCCTGGAGGGAACTGAAGGAGCAATTTTCTTTTGGAAAGGTGCAACCGCGATTGGAGGAATTTCTAATTACGGGTATGTACCCTGATGTAATTAATAATCCGGCGTCTGGCATTGAGACGTTGAATAACTTAGCCGGAAGCTATCTATATAAGGATATCCTGGAGTCGGGCGGCATACGTAGGCCAGATGCGCTGATGAAGTTGTTGCAGGCACTGGCCTGGCAGGTGGGAAATGAGGTGTCGTATAATGAGCTGGCGGTTACGGTGGGGCTTGACAAGGCTACAGTAGGTAATTATATAGATTTGCTGGAAAAATGTTTTGTTGTATTTCGATTAAACCCGCTGGCCCGAAATCTGCGCAATGAGATAAGTACGTCTAGAAAGATCTATTTTTATGATAACGGAATCCGGAACAGTGTGATTAACAATTTTGCTCCTTTGGTACAACGGAATGATATTGGCGCACTTTGGGAGAACTTTGTTATAAGTGAGCGTAAAAAGAATCTGGCTTACTCGGGCTTTTACGGCAACACTTATTTCTGGAGAACGGTAGGCAAAGCTGAGATAGACTATATTGAGGAGCAGGACAATTCTTTCGAGGCTTTTGAGTTAAAATGGAATCCGAAGGTACGGGTGAAGTTTACGCCATCGTTTTTAGAAAGCTACAACCCGAAAGCAGTAGGGGTCATCAACAGTGATAATTATTGGGAATATCTTTCTTAGTTTTCCCGGACGTCATTTCGAGCACAGCAGATATTTAAAGGTTTCCGCCCCAGACGAAGTCGGAAAAGCCGCTTTCTGACGGATATCGGCCTATCAGAAGATTTTGTTTGAGTTCGATGGCATCGGCTCTTTGTTCTAGTGTTTGTTTGTCCTTCTGAATGGGGGTTTCTTTTACTTCCAGGGCGATTTTGCCATCGAAAATGAAGTCGATTTCCTGACCGGTTTTCTTTTGATAGTATTGTAATGAGCCTTGCGTTTTCAATTGAGCGGCAATGGTATTTTCAAATAGTTGTCCACTTGAAAGCTGATCGGTACCCAATATGTTTAATATCCCGGTGTCGGCAAAGTATAGCTTGGTTTGCTGGGATATTTCTTTGTCGATGTTTTTGGTAAATGGTGATACCTGATAAACGAAGTAGGTATATTCCAAAAGTTGAATATAGGTGGCTATCTTTTGTCTGTTGATGCCTGTTACGCTGGCGATCTTTGTATAGTCTACCTTATTCCCTGCCCGGGCAGCCAGGATTTTGACAAGTTTATATAAGTCTTCGCTCACTGAATAGTCGGAGAGAAGTTTTACATCGAGTTCGATGTACGAGTTTACGATGTCTTTAAGAAGTTCAGTTTTGTCGTCTTTATCTGTTTCAAGGACAACCTCTGGAAATCCTCCGAATTTTATGTATTCGGCATAGAGTTCATTGTATCTGTTGTACCAGCTAATATTCAGGGGCTGCCATTTGTGTTTTTCATAGTTTCCTACGGGTATGTCTTTAAAGACCAGGTATTCCTGGAAGGACAGTGGATACATTTCAAAGATGCGTTTTCTCCCTGCAAGGCTCTCTGAAAAGTGGTTCTTCATGTAATAGGAACTGGAGCCTGTGACGATGAATTTAATATTGTAGGTGTCGTATAGATATTTAATGACACTTGGGAGGTTTTCTACAAGCTGGATTTCGTCTAAAGCGATTAGGGCCGGGCTTGAAAAGTCAACACCCATAATTTCGAGCTCGGCTTTAATGCCCTCGTAGTTCTGTCCGTTGAACAGTAGCCTCACCTCCACCCGTTCACAGTCGAGGTAAATGTAATTGTTGTGTCCGATGTTTTGGAGTATATATTTTACCGCGGTGCTTTTCCCTACCCGTCGCATTCCGGTAATGACCGTGATTTGTTTTTTTTGACTATGAGCCAGCAAATCTTCGTATATATGCCTATACTTCATGATGTAAAATTAATCAAAAAGTATTACTTCGTGACAAAAAATCAATCGCAAAGTATTACTTTATGACGAAAAACTAATCAAAAAGTCAGGCTATGTGGTGAAAGTTCAATCAAAAAGTTGCCAATACCGTCATCTTGAAGGTGTGTAAATAAAATATGTACGCTAAATACAAGGATAAGGGTTTTGAGATTGTAGGTGTGGCGAAGGAAGCTCCTGCGGCACCTGAGGTGATTCAGCAAAAGTGGCGTAAGGCTATTGCTGAAGACAAGATCGGGTGGATTCATTTGTTGAACAATGAGAACGAAGGCACGTTTGACGGGTTAAGGCTTTCGGCATAGGGTCGTTTCCGATCAAGATACTGCTCGACAAGAACGGAAAGGAGATAGGTCGCTACGGCAGCAAGCCCGACGACCTTGATGCTAAACTGAAGGAAATATTCGGTTTTTGATTCGTCAGATGGCGCAGACGTTTCCGATAACGATGATTGCAGGATAGTGCAAGCCCGCGCTTTGGGCTGCCGACTCAATGTCTTTTACTTCGCAGGTCACTTTTTTCTGCTGTGGCAGGGTGGCATGTTGTATGATCGCCGCTGGTGTGTTGCCCGCACCGGCGGTGATATATGTTTGCGCAATCTCCGCCAGTTTTTTCATGCCCATATAGATAACGACCGTGGCGCGACTGTGAATGGCGCAGGTGAGGTCTTTCGACAAGCTTCCGTCTTTCTTGGTTCCGGTAATGGCCCAGATACTCTCGCTTACACCGCGATGCGTTAGCGGAATGCCGCTGAAGCCTGTGGCCTGCATGGTACTAATGCCCGGTATATAGTGCGCCGGGATGCCGTTCGCTTCTGCGAAAAGCAATTCTTCGAACCCGCGACCGAAAATAAACGGATCGCCGCCCTTTAATCGCACGACTACACTGTGGTTTTGGATATAATGTTTAATTAACTCGTGGATTTCTTCCTGAGATGTGCATTTTTCGTAAGGTTTTTTGCCTACATATACAATTTTGCATAGCGGATTTGCGATTTCCAGTAGTTTTTTATTGATTAGGTTGTCGTAAAGTATGACTTCTGCGCGCTGGAGCACCTTAAATGCTTTAATTGTCAATAAATCCGGGTCTCCAGGACCTCCTCCTACTATAAATAATCCAAAATCCTCTATTTTTTTCATGATATTCTTAGAAATAACTGATGTTCTGTTCAAAATTGCAATAAAATTCTTGTGTTTTTAAACAATTAAATAATTAAAATCATAAAAATTTGGATTTTTGTTATGTAATATGCTAGATTTGAATGATGTAAATCATGTTTATTTAGAAAACATTAAAAAATATCCGTTATGTGCTCGAAAAAACTCGTAATAATTGGAAATGGGATGGTCGGACATAAGTTTTGTGAGAAAATTACTGACCGATCTGACGAATTTTCCATAACTGTGTTCGGAGAAGAGCCTAAAATCGCCTATGATAGGGTGCATTTGAGTGAATACTTTAGTGGAAAGGGTGCGGATGACCTCGCACTTGCTTCATATGACTGGTATAGGGAGCGCGAAATTACTTTGCACCTGGGTGATCCGGTCAAGGAAATCAATACCCGGGAGAAAACGGTGCATTCGCATCGGGGCCTTAGGGTAGAATATGATTACCTGGTTATGGCGACGGGTTCTGCGGCTTTTGTGCCGGATATACCGGGGGTGGAGAAGCAAGGGGTATTTGTCTATCGCACCATAGAGGATCTGGACATGATCAGGGATTATGCCGTTGGCGCTAAAAGTGCGATGGTGCTGGGAGGTGGTTTGCTGGGTTTGGAGGCTGCGAAAGCATTGATGGATCTGGGTGTTCCGCAAACGGGTATTGTGGAATTTGCGTCCAGGCTGATGCCGAGGCAGATCGATCAGCGGGGCAGTGCGATCCTACAGGCTAAACTGGAAAGCCTTGGGCTGGATATTTATTTGAATAAGAATACTTCGCTTATTGAAGGTGGCGACCACATCTCTGCTTTGAGTTTTACTGACGATAGCGTGCTGGAGACGGATATGCTGGTGATCTCGGCAGGCATAAGGCCGCGGGATGAACTGGCCAGGCTGTGTGGACTTGAGGTGAGCAGTCGCGGTGGTATTGTGGTAGATGACAGGCTTCAAACCAGCGATCCGTCGATTTTTGCGATTGGTGAGTGTGCTTTGCATGCGCAGATGATTTACGGTCTGGTAGCGCCGGGTTATGAGATGGCTGAGGTGGTGGCTGCCAATTTATGCGGCGCGCAGAAGCGCTTTAGCGGGTTTGACATGAGTACTAAGCTGAAGCTTATTGGTGTGGATGTGGCAAGTTTTGGTGATAACCTGGTATCGGAACCGCATTGCCGGACGATTGTTTTTGAGAATAGGCACAAGGGTGTTTATAAAAGGATTAATATCAGTAATGACGGGCAATACCTCCTTGGCGGTATTTTGATCGGTGATGCGGCAGCGTATAATATGCTGCTGCAGACGGTCAATAACAGGATTGTTTTGCCGCCTGATCCGGAGGATCTGGTGCTGGGCGCCCGTGGCGGACAGGAAGCTGCCGGGGCTGGTCTGGCCGGTTTGCCCGACAGTGCCGTAATCTGCAGTTGTGAGGGGGTAACCAAGGGGCAGATATGCGGAGCTGTTTCCGAGGGTGGTTGTGAAACGGTGGATGCTTTAAAATCGTGCACGAAGGCGGGTACTGGCTGTGGTGGTTGTGTGCCTATGATGAAAGATTTGATGCTGCATACGCTTAAGTTGAACGGTAAGTACATCAGAAATGTGATTTGTGAGCACTTTGCCTATAGCAGACAGGAGTTGTTCGACCTGATCCATATTCATGAGCTAAAGAGTTTTAATGAGGTGCTCGACGCGCTGGGTAAGGGCGATGGCTGCGAGGTGTGCAAGCCGCTGGTGGTATCGCTGCTGGCGAGTTTGTGGAACGAGATGATCCTGAAGAAGGGTAACGACGTGGCGCAGGACAGTAACGACCGTTTTCTGGCAAACATTCAGAAGGGTGGTTCTTATTCGGTGGTGCCACGGATTCCGGGGGGTGAGATTACGCCGGATAAACTGATGGTGATTGCCGGTGTGGCCAAGAAATACAATTTGTATACAAAGATTACGGGCGGGCAGCGTATTGATATGTTTGGTGCTTATCTGAACGATCTGCCGCTGATCTGGTCGGAATTGATTGCTGCAGGGTTTGAAAGCGGACATGCTTATGGTAAGGGCCTGCGCACGGTGAAAAGCTGTGTGGGAAGCACCTGGTGCCGCTTTGGCTTGCACGATAGTGTAAGCTTTGCGATCCGGATAGAGGAGCGTTACCGGGGTATCCGTGCGCCGCACAAGTTTAAGTCGGCCGTAAGCGGCTGCATCCGCGAGTGCGCGGAGGCGCAAAGCAAGGATTTTGGAATTATAGCTACCGAAAAGGGCTGGAACTTGTATGTGTGCGGCAATGGTGGCAGCAAGCCTCAGCATGCCTTATTGCTGGCGAGCGATCTGGACAGTGATACCTGTATCCGGTATATCGACCGTTTCCTGATGTTTTACATTCGCACGGCTGATCCGCTGACGCGCACGGCGACCTGGCTGAACAAGATGGAGGGTGGTATCGATTACCTGCGCAATGTGATCGTAAACGATAGCCTGGGTATGGCCGGACAATGGGAAGGGGAAATGGACGCTTTGATAAAAAATTATACCTGTGAATGGAAGGAGGCCATCGAGAATCCGGAGATCAGGAAGCGCTTCCGCTATTTTGTGAACGACCCGGTGGCTAAAGATCCGTCGATAAGATTTGAGGAAATGCGCGGGCAGAAGAAGGCCGCGGAATGGATAAAGCAATAAACTTTTAAACCCAATGAATATGGAACTAAACACAAACTGGCTGGCAGCCTGCCGTATTGAGGATGCCGCTGAAGATGGAGGTGTGTGTGTGAAGCATGAGGAGGAGCAAATCGCCTTGTTTTATTTTAAACGCAGAAATGAGTGGTATGCCACGCAGAATGAATGTCCGCACCGCCGGCAGATGGCCTTGAGCCGGGGGATGATTGGTACGGCTACCGACGAACCTAAGGTGGCCTGTCCCTTTCATAAGAAGACTTTTTCGCTGAGTACGGGTGAATGCTTAAGTGCGGAGTCGTGCGGAAGCTTGAAGACTTATCCTGTTAAGGTGGAGGATGGTACGGTATATATTGGTTTAACCGCTAGCAATTAAGACGATGGATTATGTATCTCCTAAAGAAGTGGCCGGAACGATGATGAGTTCGGCACTTGCTAAATCTGCATTAACGGTTAAGGATCTCCTGATCCGCGGTGCGATGTCGGGCGCCTTGCTGGGGATCTCGGTAACGCTGGCTTATCTGGCCGCCTCGCAAACGAAATTGAGTATGGCGGGGGCGCTGGTTTTTCCGGTGGGCTTTGTGATTATTGTGCTGCTCGGACTTGAGCTGGTAACAGGTAGTTTTTCGCTGGTGCCACTGGCCTGGCTGGAGAAGAAGATATCGGCTACTGTGATGATCATGAATTTGTTCTGGGTGTTTATTGGCAACCTGATCGGTAGTTTGCTCTTTGCTTTTCTGTTTTGGAGTGCCTCTTCGGAAATGGGTACGGCGACGCTGCTGGGCAATATTGAACTGATGCTGGTGACGGCCGCTGAGAAAAAGACCATTGGCTATGCGGCGCATGGTGGTGCGGGCCTCTTCGGGGCTTTTGTGAAGGCTATTTTATGCAACTGGATGGTGTGTATGGGTGTGGTGATGGCGATGACTTCTAAATCGACCGTAGGTAAAATCCTCGCTGCGGGTATTCCGATCTTTATCTTTTTTGCACTCGGGTATGAGCATGCGGTAGTCAATATGTTCGTGATCCCCGTGGGCATGATGTTTGGCGCTAAGGTAACAGTGGGCGACTGGTGGTTGTATAATCAACTGATTGTGACGGCTGGAAATATCGTAGGCGGACTGCTGTTCACCGGTGCTGCGATTTATTATACTTACGGAAAGAGCAAGGAACAGGTGCTTACCAATTCTATTTAATATTTATGTGGAGAGTTACTTTTTTAGCTGCTGTAATTGGCGGCCTGGTTGTTTGCATGTCTTGTTTTTCCCTGAAAGCACAAAGCACAACGGTGCGGGCGAGCCTGTTTGAGGGTGTAGTGGCGGTGGGTTATATCGACCGTGGTGCCACGGTTAATTTTACTGGTCCGGCCATTAAGGTTACGCATAGGCCTTTTAGCTTTTTAGCCGGAATGCTGCCCAGCCTAAAAATCAAAAAGGACAATGCCCCGGCAAATGCAACACGAAATGCAAGTGTGATACCTTCTCTTGGCTTCGGCGCTACGCTGATATATAAGCATATTGCCCTGCAGGTTCCCTTCTTATATAATCCAAAGACCGCCACTGCCAATGGTAAATGGAACGCGGGGATTGGTTTGGGATATAAGTTTTAAGAAGTGATTAGCGCAGTCAGCGTTGCTTCGGAAGAGATCGCAATGCGTTTGCCTGAAAGGCTGATAAGGTTTTCCTGGATCATTTCGTTCATGGTGCGGAATACGGTCTCATAAGTTGCCCCTGCAAAGGCTGCAAGGTCCTGTCTGCTCATATCCACCGCAATGCACTGGTTTTCATCGAGCCCGAACTGCTCTTTAAGCTGGAGCAAAGCGACGGCAAGCCTGCCTTTTACGGGCATAAGTGCCAGGTTCCGCATTTTCTTTTCCGATTCTTCTAATTCGGCGGCATAGAACATCATCAGCTTGAACGCGAAATCGTGATTGACTTTTAACGTACTGATGAAGAACTCGGCCGGGATAAAGCAGAGTTTGGTTTCTTCGAGTGCGGTGGCCGATATAGGGTAAGTGGCATCGGCAGTGCCCAGACCGCGGTGACCCAGGATTTTCCCGTTGTTGGCAAAACGGATGATAAGTTCTTTGTCGCCCCAATGCTTATGCACTTTTACATTGCCCGTATAAACAAAGTAAATGCCGGTCACCGGATCGCCTTCTCGGAAGATAACTTCGTTCTTTTTGACCACGAAGTTTTTCTTGTGTGCCGCGATAGCGGGTTGCCATTCCTTCATCGTACATTGGCACATAAAGCAGCGCTGCAGATCGCAACATTGGGTTTTTTTCATTTATATCAGATCAAAAGCGCGGGCATACATGGTAAGCTCGTAACTGGTTTGTGCGTTTAGTTTTTTGCGGATGTTTTTCCGGTGTGTCTCCACGGTTTGTTTGGAAATGAAAAGGGAATCGGCGGTTTGAATGGCGGAGTAGCCCCGCGACATGTATTGCAGGATTTCCTTTTCGCGTTCGCTAAGCGCGGCAAAGGTCTGGTAGTTGCTGCGCAGGAAGTTGTTCTCTTCCATCAGTCGCTCGGCTTTTGTGGCCATGTGATGCATGGAATCCATAGGGAAGGCCATGGTAATGGTTAGAAGGGGCTTGCCCTGATCGTTACGGAGCAATACCATGGTGCTGGCCATGTGCCATGTAAAATCCGGTTCGCCAGCAAGGCGAACCTGTTGAAAATAGGCGCAGGTTTGGTCGGTTATATTGCTTTCCATAAGCGCGGATATTTTAGGAACATAGTCGCTCGAGTCCTCCGGATTGAAATATCGGGCATGATATTGTTCTGAACTGAGTGCCGTTATTTCCTCGAGTGACGCGCCAAGTTCCTTCAGCCCACGCTCTGATACCCATGCTACGCTCCAGTCGGCCAGATCGTGAATGACGACAACGCCGGGCAGCTTGTGTGCGATGGCTGCTATCTCTGCTATACTGTTTCGGATAAGGTGCTGTTCGGTTTGGGTATAATTTGCTTTCAATATTTAAGAGGTTAGTTACTTGTAAGCAAATTTAGGTAATTTTCCAGCACTTTAATGAATACATGTAGAGGATATTGTGATCGTTGCAGCAAAAATGTCCTGCTAAAACTATTTCGTTTCCAGCATAATACCCGTTTACAGGGATTTTGCGCTCAAATGAAGTCTTTTCTTTGGATTTTGATGCATTTTAGAGATTTTTGCCGCAAATATTATGAAATTATGAAAAAACGCTTCCTCTCGTTCCTTGTCTTGTGCTTGAGTGTTGTTGCAGTTTGGGCTCAGGACGCGCCTGCCGATTCTGCGAAATCTGCTTCTGGCCTTAAGTTCTCATTGGAAAACGCTGCCGTACAGGCCCACGTTGGTACACAGGGATTCGGCGTAGCAGCCCGTTACGCTTTCTTGCCGAACCTTTCTGCCCGCCTCGGGGCTTCTTTCGGATCGGTAAAAATTGAAAAGGGTATTAGCTTTGACAATTTATCTTCTGATAACACCTTGAAAGCCGAGGCTTCGAATATGCATTTGTGGGCAGAATTTAGTCCGCTTAGCTGGCTGCGGATTAATGCGGGCGCAGGCTACTTCTTTAAAGCGAAGGCGACGATGGAAACGATACCTAATGAGTCTGTTACCCAGGATGGTATTACGCTTGAACCTGAGGAAATAGGTAAGTTAACGACTACGGCGACTTATAAAGAATTTGCGCCTTACTTCGGACTAGGCGTGGGCAGAGGTATTCCTCAAGGTCGGTTCAACGTGAACGTTGACTTGGGAACTTATTATCTGTCTTCTCCAAGCGTGACCATGGTGGGCACGGAGTACCTTGCAGATAACGGTCACAACGGCCCTATATTGGAACGCAACATGAAGGACTACAGGTGGCTTCCGGTACTGCAACTTAATCTGACCTTTAAACTCTCAAAATAACCTGCTATGAAAACTAAAGATATTCTTCTGATACTGTTCGCATTGCTGTCGGCTGGCGTAGTGCTGTATGCTTGTAAAAACCCTGGTGAGGGTGTAACCATTAACATAAATACCAATGTACTTAAGGCACCGACGGCTGTTCAGTTTGTGAACGCTGTAGATGGTGCGGCAACCCAGCCTAACAATTTTCCGGTAACTATTGGTGGGCCGGACGCTGATAAGGTGGTAACTGCCGATAATAAAACGACTTTTAATGCTTCGGAAGGTCGAATTTTCCTCGCCTTAAAGAAAGGGGTAATGCCTTCCGAGTCGGATCCTATCGTCTTTACCGTAGCGGCGGAAGTTCCTGGATTTACGCCGGCAACGCATACTTTCCGTATTACTGCAGATGAACCACAATCGGTGGTTGTTCCGGTGATTGAATACGCCAACCCGGTTCCTGGAACGGCTGTGGTAGTTGAGGAGTTTCCCTTGCAGGGGGGTGTTAATACTGCTCCGATTAGTATTGAAACATCGTCCAACGGGGCCATGACTGAACAGGCTTCCATTGTGGTTCCTGCCGGAACTGAATTCCGGGATGCTCAAGGCAACAAAATTAATGCAGCTCAGCTTGAAAGCCGGGTGGTACAGTTCGGTACAGAATCGGCAGAATCCCTTGCGGCTTTCCCTGGTGGTTTTAATGTGGCTAATATTATCGGGGAAAACGGGCAGCCTATTCCCGGAGGTGTGGCTTTCGTAACGGCAGGCTTCATTGCGATGGACATGTATGCGGGCGGCACGGAGATTAAGAGTTTCTCCAAGCCGCTTGAGATTACCATGGACGTTAACCCGGCTGTTGTGAACAGTCAGACCGGCGCCACAGTAAAAGAAGGTGATATTGTACCTGTATGGAGCCTTGATGATAAAACCGGTCAGTGGAAATTTGAATCGAATGCCACTATCGTGGAAGACGCACAAGGCAAGCTTAGCGCAAGTTTTCAGGCCAGCCACCTTTCGTATTGGAACTTCGACTGGATTAATTCTTTCTGTCAGAATAGATTGAGTATCACTTTCAGTGCGCCGAATTATGAGGTTTCCGCTTACCGTGTAGAAGTGGAAGCGTCTAATGGATACAGGTACTCAACTACGATGGTTGTATCGGACAACAAGACCATCTCAGAACGCGTTCCTTCTGGCAATCTTAAAATAAGGGTGTACTCCGGCCCTATTCTGATCACGGAGACAGATTACTTTGATGGCTGCAGTGGCAGCATCACTGTAAACTTCCCCCCTAAAGCAGCCGTGGATCTGGTGAATGTTGCGATGACGCTTCAGGGTGTTTGCCCGAATAAGCCTTTGAATGAGAACATTGATTCCTGGGCTGTTGTATACGAAAAGGGCAAAACACGGGCACAAGGCACCACCGTTTACGTGAAGCTTGGAAAGCTGAACTTAAAGTTAAAAAATAACACTGAATACGTGGTTGAAGCACAATATGGTAACAACTGGAAAACTGCAGAGATCCTCTTCAAAAAGGAAAACTTTACTTTTCCGGGTACTGTAAGCGGTACAGCGACTTACGTTCAGTCCACAAACACTGTTAACGTTTTAGCACAATTTAAGTTACCAAATTGTAACTAATAGGACAGTGTATTTAATAATGATATATTTGGCTTTGGAGAGTTATCTCTGAAGCCATTTTTTTAATCCTCGGTCGTAACTGCTTTTTTCATTTGAAACCACAGCCAAAGCCACACCAGGACATAGAGAAACGCTAACGTGCAGATGATTATTTCGACGTTCATAATATTTGGTTAAGTTGATTATAACAATAACATTGTTTCGGTGTTATTGTTTTTTAGGTATCCGATTTTGAATTTTGCTATTTGGTTTGATAAATGCAAATAATTTTTGAAAAATAATTTACAACTTATGTCTCAATTGAAACCTGCTCTTGTAATTCTGGCTGCCGGTATGGCTAGCCGTTATGGTGGTAACAAACAAACGGAATCGTTTGGTCCTTCTGGGGAAACGATCATGGAGTACTCTATTTATGATGCGATCAAAGCCGGCTTTGGTAAGGTCATCTTTATTATCCGCGAGGAATTCGCTGAAGCTTTTAGGGCAGCAATAGAGCCGAAGCTGTCCGGTAAAATTGAACTGGAGTATGTGTATCAATCGCCCGAAAAATTTAGCGGTGGCCGGTCAATACCCGCAGGGAGAGTTAAGCCTTTCGGTACGCAACATGCACTTTTATGTACCAGAGATGTGATAGATGGTCCCTTTGCGGTAATCAATGCCGATGACTTCTACGGTTATGAGTCATTTAAACTGGCATATGACTTCCTAACCACCGAGGCTGCGGATGGCAAATATGCCAGTATGGGCTATCTGTTAAAAAATACTTTAAGTGACAACGGATCCGTGACCCGCGGCGAGATCAGTGTGGATGATGATGGTAATGTGAGCGGAATTATTGAGCGTAAGGAGATTTACAAGGTAGACGGAAAGGCTATTACAACAGAAGGTGACTCAGAAAAAGAATTGCCTCTGGACACGAAGGTGAGTATGAATTTCTTTTGTTTTATGCCGGAATTTGTGAAATGGAGTGAAGGCGAGTATAGCAAGTTCTTGGATAAGCATCTTGAAACTGATATGAAAGCGGAATTTTTAATTCCAGAAGTTGCGGATCTGTGTATCAAGGCAGGAAAAGCTGAGCTGAAAATGATTCCCACGCCAGCCAAATGGTTTGGAGTGACGTTCAGAGAAGATGCCGCAGTTGTTCGCGAGGAGTTGCAAAAACTGGTAGACGAGGGGGTCTATCCAGCGAACCTATGGGCTTAGTAAAGTTTGGGCCCGCTTTACGAGCGGGCCTTTAGCTTTTTAAGTATATTTTTGCGCCGCAGTTATTGCATTTGTATCTTTTGAAGCTCTGGCCCAGGAAATATTTAACCAAAAACCCTCTGTGGATTCGGGTATCAAGGTTTCCTATTTTGCATCTTGGGCATTTCTGATAGGCCCGGGCTTCGCTCAGCCATGTAAGTTCTGGATGCTTTTCCATGTCCAATTAGGGTTTTATTTACGGAATGCTGGTAAAATATTCGAACAGGGAGGAAAATTTAAGACTGCATCGCAATCTCGGTATAAATTTACGCTAATAATTAATAAAACGTATTAGCAATTTAAAATTTAACGTTTTTTTTATAGTAAATATATCATTTCATAACGTCGTTAACAGAAAATAATTCTAAAACAAACAGTATTAATTTGTAATTTTGTTGTGAACCAGTAAAAAATAAATGAGATGGGCTATTTTATTTAATTTTTTAATCGCTAAATGCAAACACGGTACCTCTATCTTCTACGCTACATCCTTGCAGTAACAGATTTATTGATGCTTAACCTCGTATATTTTGTCGCCTACTATGTGACAAACTTACTGGGCAAGGATGTTTGGATTGAGCTTTTGAAGCACTATGTAGTTGTTTGCAATCTGATCTGGCTGTTTAACGCTATGCTTTTTGGCCTGTATACAGAATATGGTGCCCGCAAGCTCGAACGGATTTATCGGGGTACTTCACGCAGCGTCCTAATGCATTTTATCTTGTTTTCGCTGTACCTGATGTTTCAAAAGGACACCGATTTTTCGAGGACCTTCATTGTTATATTCTATGTCCTCCTGGGGCTTGCTTTTATATTGAACCGCTTTGTGGGTACCGCACTACAGTTCTTGCTGATCAACAAGTATAATGTAACGAAGAAGGTTGCTGTGATGGGTTTAAATCCAACGGGACTGCGTTTGGCGGAATACCTGAAAGAGCGGAAAAATTTTGATTTTTATGGCTTTGTAGGAAATACCGACAGTGGCTTCAATTATAAAACAGGGTTGCTTTCTGACGAGGCGGTTACAGAGATGGAGCTGGCCGCCTCAAACGGCGTTCAGGATCTTTATGTAGCGGTTCCACCAGATCGAATGTCGCATATCCACACTTTGGTACGGGAAGCCGATAAGCAGTGCCTTCGGCTAAAGTTTATTCCAGACATCGCAGGCTCGCTGGCGGCACCATACACGATTAGTTATATGGGTGGTGAATTTCCTGTAATCACTTTACGTAATGAGCCGCTTGAAATAATGGGTAATCGTTTCAAAAAGCGTGCTTTCGATGTGGTTTTTAGCGGATTGGTCATTATTTTCATTTTAAGCTGGTTATATCCGATCATTGCCATTTTGATAAAGCTGCAAAGTCCTGGCCCGGTACTTTTTAAGCAACTTCGTAGCGGCAGGAATGATGAACCGTTCTGGTGCTACAAGTTCCGGAGCATGAAGGTAAATAAAGAAAGTGACCGGAAGCAGGCCACTAAAGATGATGACAGGATAACGCCGATAGGACGTTTCCTGAGAAAAACCAGTCTTGATGAACTTCCTCAGTTTTTCAATGTTTTTTACGGAAGTATGAGCGTGGTTGGACCGCGCCCGCATATGTTGAGCCATACAGAAGCATATAAAGCTATCATCGGACAGTTTATGGTTCGACATTTTACTAAGCCGGGTATTACGGGTTGGGCTCAGGTGAATGGGTACCGTGGCGAAACCAAAGAGGATGAGGCAATGCGCAAGCGCGTAGAATTTGACATCTGGTATCTGGAAAACTGGACCGGTATGCTGGATGTCAAGATTGTGTTTATGACCGTGATTAACATGTTGAAAGGAGAGGACAACGCATATTAGTTAAATTCCATAATTTTTTTATTGATTTAATTTGGTTAAGTTTGCGCCCTTAAATATTTGATAACGAATAAAGTAGTTTTTTATTGTGAGCTCTGTCTCTTTTTTATGGTCTTCTGCAAGTTCCCTGCCTCAGGCGAGTAGGTTAGATCATTTGAGTTTCAGCTCTTCCATAGCTGACAAGTATACTTTTATCTACAAGCTTATCGGCGTAGTGCTGGACTTGTTGCTTCTTAACGCTTCTGCATACTTGGTATACGCTCTATTGCATCCCGAAAATGACAAACAGCTAAATACCATAAATGTGGTTGTAATAAACCTTTTGTGGTTGTATCTGACCAGGGTTATGGGGCTTTATCGACATGCTGTAGCCAAGGAAGCTATTCCAACTCTTAAACAAGCGATCTTATCCTTGTTCCTGTTCGGCCTTGCTGTGAGTTGCCTTTCGTTTTATGTTAGTGAGTTTGATCTGGAACGTCGGGAGATTGTTTATGCTGCCTTGATTTTTGCACCTTCTGTGATCGTTGGAAAAATTGCTTTTCTTCTTTTCAGAAGGACGCACAGGGAGACGTTGGTTGAATATGCCAAAGTGGTTATTGTTGGCGCCGGCCCGGTGGGGGTTGAGCTGGAAAAGGTGATGGAAATTCGCAAGAATCTTGGTTTAAAGGTTGTCGGTTTTTTCGATGACAAGCCCAATTTACAGGCGGCCAACGTCCGGATTTTGGGCCGGGTTTGTGACTGCATTTCTTATGCAAAAGAAAACGGCATTAAGGAAATTTATTGCGCCCTGCCTGATCGGGCACAAAAAAAAATAAAGGAACTCATGTTGGCTGCCGACAGGGAGATGATCCGGTTCAGGCTGGTGCCTGACGTCAAGGATCATTTTCATAAAAATGTGAACGTTCGTATGCTGGGACATTTCCCGGTCATCAGTCCGCGGCAGGAGCCGTTGGAATTGGTGCAAAACAAGATTGCGAAACGTGCATTTGATATTGTGTTTTCGTCTATTGTTATCCTGTCAATACTTAGCTGGGCAATTCCTTTGCTGGCTTTGCTAATCAGGCTCGACTCTCGGGGGCCGATTTTCTTTAAGCAGTTGCGTTCAGGGAAAGGCAATTTGCCATTTTATTGTTTGAAGTTCCGGAGCATGCGCGTCAATGATGACAGTGACAGCCGCCAGGCGATAAAAGGCGACCACAGGATTACACGTTTGGGATCCTTCCTGCGCAGGACGAGTTTAGACGAACTGCCACAGTTTTTTAATGTGTTTGTCGGCCATATGTCTGTAGTTGGTCCTAGGCCGCATATGCTTCAGCATACAGATGCCTACTCAGAGATGATAGATCGTTTCATGGTAAGGCATTTCATTATGCCGGGTATTACAGGCTGGGCGCAAGTTACGGGATTCCGGGGCGAAACCTCAGAAGAGGGATCTATGGAAGGCCGTGTTTCTGCTGATATATGGTATTTAGAGAATTGGTCTATGTTTTTAGACCTGAAAATTGCTTTTTTGACGCTTTGGCAGGTCTTTGCTGGTCATAAGAATGCATATTAGTGGGTGTATGTCAAAAATGTAATGTTTTTATATGAAAAATTAAAAAAAAATTAACATAACTAACGATATAATGCGGTGATAATGACTATATTAGCCCGTGATTTGTGATAAAGTGTGAATTATACAATAAGTAACCATTAAAAATTAACAAGATACCCCCATAAAATTAGCTTATGAAAGTAAAACTTACGAATTTATGTTTAGGCTTGCTATTACTGACAGGTTTCGGTGTGCAGGCACAGGAAAGCAGCGAACAGGATATGCGTACGCCGGTTGATAGCGCTGCACGGAGTAAATATTACATCAGCGCACACATTGCCACTCAGGGTGTTGGTCTGGAATTGAAATACGCTCCTACGCCAGCTTTTGCAGTACGTGGCGGCGCGAGTATTTTGCCTGTCAAGGGAGATTTTGTTTACAGTGTAGGTACACAACCCACGAGTGTTGATTTTGACGTTGATTTTGGCAATGCGCATGTCATGTTTGACTGGCATCCTTTCCTTGCTGAAACAAGCCTTTCACGCAAGATCGTGGTTACTGCAGGTGCCGGGTATTTCTGGAAAGCTGAAGGTGATGCGGTAGTTAGCTATAAAGGTACGTACAAGTATGGCGACATCCTGATCCCGAGCGATGATCTTGGTCAGCTGACAGGAACTGTAGAATGGAACAATGTTGCCCCTTACTTAGGATTTGGTTTTGACCATGTTTTCCCAAGAAACAAGTTTAACGTTGGTTTTGCTATCGGTACATATTACTTGGGTAAGCCTGACGTAACGCTTACAGGAAGCAAAATGCTTGCTTATAACAGCGAAAACGAAGCGCAGTTCCGTGAGAACATGTCGCACTACAGATTTATGCCGGTGCTGCAGATCAATTTTAATTTTGCCCTTTAATACATTTACAATATGAAAAACCTTACAAAAATTTTAACCTTTCTTCTCGCTGCGGTTTGCCTCTTTAACAGTTGCAAAAACCCCGCTAGTGAGATGAACATTATATTTGATGCGGATGTGATCAAATATAAAGCTACGCTGATCTTAAAAACCTCTACAGGTGGATCCCTGCCCGACAATGTTAATATCACTGTTGAAGGGCCTGACGCCGCAGGTATTTACGATTTTTCCGGTACGAAAAAGATATATGCACCCGCAGGTATTGTAACTATCGGTGTTGCCCCAAAATCTGAGCCGACCGCAACTAAAGATCTTGCTTTTGATGTATTGATTACTGCACCGGGTTATGAAGACAAGCGTATTCCAATGACAATCCTTTTCAATCAATTTCAGCAAATTGTAAATGTCACTCTGCTTAAAACTCTTACTCCAAGCCCAGCTTCGACAGTGAGGAGTGTGGATGCGAAGCTATCGCCTACCGGTGCTACTACAGATCCTGTTATAGTGACTACCCCCACTTCTGCCACAGTTGAGGAGACGACAACGATAACTATCCCTGCAGGCGTAACATTTAAGGACGCAAACGGTAATGCGGTTACCGGTTCTACCCTTACTGCTCGGGCGGTCAATTTTGATCCGGAAGAGCCTGCAGCACTTGCCTTGTTCCCCGGCGGCCAATTAATTGCACCAAATGTTCAGTTGCCAACTGGTGGCACGGGCGAGGCATTCTTCCTACCTGCCGGTTTTGCAGACATTCAAATGTTTGTAGGCGGTGTTGAAGTGAAGCAGTTTTCTAATCCCATCGCAATCTCTATCCAGGTTGACCCTTCGTTTACACCTCGATCTACCTCGCAGCCGATTAAAGTGGGCGACGAATTGTCAATATACAGCTACAGCCCTTCAGACGGCCAGTTCAAGTATGAGGGCATGGGTGAGGTTATAACAGACGGCACAGGAAAGTTGGCAGTTAGCTTCCAGACTACTCACTTAACCATCTTTATTGTAGGGGATGTAGTACCTAAGCCTGCTACTTGTGCTGTTCCTCAGATCACCTTTTCTGCGCCGTGGATGAATACAGGTACAGCACCAATGACTGTTGAGATCTGGAATGATGCCGGCACCAAATTATTAGCCTCGGAACAAGTGATTGTGAGCAATGGTAAAATAGAACCATTTGACGGCTTGCCATCTTTTGGTGTAAGATATAAAGTGCTTTATACCAATGGTCAACTGCTAGCTGAGGGAGCAATTTCTGAGCCATGCTCAGGCGGAAATATCACGATAGTTTTAGGAGAGCCTAACGGCACGCCAATTCAGAATGTTTCGCTTTTAATTGGGGTAAATTGTCCTGGAGTAGGACCAATCGTAGTGCCGAACTTTACTTTGTTCTATCGTGAACACAATAAAGGTAATTTCGAGATTTTAGGGACTGCTGAGAAAGGTGCTTTGCAAACCACTTTATTGAAAGTTGGTACTGAATATGACTTCCGTGCGACTTGGGGTAGTCAGACTAAGACGGTTATAAAGCGTATGATTACTGAGTTAGATAATTCTGCTGTAGTTGATGAGGAAGGCTTCTTAGGAGGCAACGCTGCTGACTACAATAGAAAGCTCTTGATTGAGGCTTGTAAAAACAGATAAGAGTTTTTTCAAATAATTAAAGAAAAGGTGCTTCCCACGGGAAGCACCTTTTTTTATGACCATTCTTCTATGTTTTGATTTGAAGGCCTAAAGCTTATCACAAACCCTGCTGTTCCAAGGCCGCTAGTCTGGCGAGCATCTCCAGGCATGCACCCTGAAACAATATCTCCCAGCTCGTTTGCGTAGTACCGCCTCTGAAGTCATCATTGATCATATTCGTGCCACGATTGCGGGCGTTTGATCGCCATGCATTTTCCATCGTTTTCTCATAGGCAGATACGTATGCCCGGTTCTTATCAATCTTATACAGTTCAACAAAGCCCCTGAACATGATGGCCTGAAACCACACGTGGTCGGGCGCAAGAATGCGGAACGACTGACCGATCGTATAAGAGTTGAACGGAATGAACCAACGCTTATAGGCCGATTTTGCAATATTCTGTGCATCCGTGAGGTATTGCTGTTCGTTCGTAATGTTGTACAGTAATGCAGCTGCCTGCATGGGCTGACCAGAATTGTAACTGAACTTGCTTTTGTCTACCAATAGCGCTGAATTCGGGTTGTTTTTGTCCGATAGCTTCACGTTATCCCAGTAGAGGTAGTCTGAAGGATCCTGCAGATGCTGCTTCACCCAGGAATACAAGGATTTTGCGCTGTTCAGGTATGCCGGTTTCTTGGTTGCTTCATACAATTTCGCCGCCAATACAGCCGCTGGTGCTGTGGAGCAGGTATTCTTGCTGTCGCCATACTCTTTCCAGTACACCCCGCCGCCCATGGCATTGTCGGTACCCTCAAGCACGAAAGTCCACACCATCTCTGCACGGTCCAGGTATTTCTGGTTTTTAGTCAGCATATACAGATCCGCCATGTCGATACCGATCCAGATGTTGTCATCGTAAAAGCGCTCATCAGTATCGCCAGGCCATACCGCATAAGCCTCGGCCTTGCCATTCTTTCTGTTGCGCAGCTTATCAATGCTGGTCAGCAAGCGGTTATCATACAAATTCTGAATCTTGGTTTTATAATCAGTCTTTCCTTCAGCGGCTTCCTTAAATGCTGCATAGCCAGAAAAAGCAGCGCCATGCCCCCAAGCCATCGCCGCGTTCTGCCAGAAGTCACCGACTTGATAGGGATAATCATTCGTCCACATATCCATGTACTTGCCCTCCAGGAAATGAGCCACCAGCGAAGTCATTAATGTATCCGTGCGCTTTAAAAAGCGGTTGGCCAGGTCTTCAGGCTCCGGCTCTACAACAGTGCCTGGCTTAAACGGTGTTGCCTCAACAGTGGCGGGTACCGATCTTACACCGGCGCGGTTGATGGTAACCGCCCTGATCGTGTATTTTGCATGCACAGGAAGCTTTATTTTGAGTGTAGCCTGTGCGCCCGATGCGGCGTCGACCAGTACCGGGTTAGGCGAAGCTGCCGTCGGTGTAGCGGTCGGACTATAACTGATCTCTACTTTCATCAGGTGTTCGTCTTCCGGATTTGTCCAGCTCAAGGCCAGCTCATTTTCTTCGGTGGTCGCCTGCGCTTTCAATTGCGCTACAGGGCTGATCGTAGTCCCGATGTTATCTTCAGGAAGCGGGGCAACCCCGCCTTTTTTACAGGATAGGATGGTGGCCGAGAGTACAAGGGCGACCCATAGTATATATATATGTTTCATGTTTCGAGTTTATTGGTTTGGACATCCTTTACTTACAAATACGCTGGCAGGTGCCTTAACCTGCGTGTAGCTGCCGTTTGCTTTGGCATTGGCTATAATCAGGTTGGTTTCATACTTGCCGCTGTTGCTGTCGAGGATGAATCCTGTTTCCAGTCCCGACGAAAACTTCCACCGAGCAAGCAAGCCGGCTGGTGTCGTAACACCTACGTCGCACATGTTGGCCCTTATCTCGGCACCGCTGCGTGCCACCGTCCACACCCGCGCTTCAGCTACCGTGCCGCGCATCGCTCTGAAATCCTGACCAAAGGCCCGGCCTATCTGGAACCTGTTGCCGTCTCCGCTGTTCGTAAGATCCAGTTTTGTGTGCGTCTCCGCATCTTTTACCACCACCAGTTCGTCCTGCTCGCCATTGATGTAAAGCTTGTATTTGTTCTTTACATCAGCCTGGTCGCAATCCACCACCAAAGCAATGTGCATCCACTCATCCAGATTGAAACTCCTTTTACTTTCCAGCATGATCTTGTCGCCCAGCCCCGCAATCTGTATAGGATGAGTGGGCAGGTGACTGTCGTGCTTACCGCGGATGATCAGGTTGCCTTCCAGCCCAATGAAAGTTTGCAGTCCCCGGTAGCTATCGATTTTACAGGTCATCTCGAACGTAGCTTTTTTGAGGGATTTCACCGATTGGTCCACCACCGCGATATCGGAGAAGTTGGCATAAGCAAAGTAGTCTGTACCAAGGTTCATTGCATTTTCGGATGCCGACACGGTTACGTTCACTACGGTCTTCTGTCCCTTCTTATCTTCAATGTTCAGGGCAGTGGTACCGGCGCTTTTAGCCATAATGGAGAGCTTAGTGCCATTCAGGGCCACGCGGGCGATGGCCGGGTTGGCCACAGAAATTTTATAGCCCCCGTTTCCGTTGGTGATGTTGACCTCCGTTTTTGCCTGAATCTGCTCGAAGGTTACACTGGCTTTGTCGACGGTTACCTGGTTTGGCGCAGTGATCGTGAAGGTCAGCGTCTTTTCCTTACCTTTGGCATCGCTCAGCTTAAGTTTTGCCGTTCCGGCGGCCAGGGCCTTCACCACAAGCTTACCATGTGATTCAAGCTTCGACTTATCTATCTGGATAAGTTGCTCCGCGTTTTCAATAAATGTGGTCTCGTAGCCATAATTCCCGCTGTTCACGCTCAGCGTAATCTGGTCCTTACCTGCCACGCCCACTTCAAGCGCGGCCTCCGATTTGTCGAGCGTCAGCTCAAACAACTTCGCTACTTCCACGTCGATACTCTTGCGCTTAAACATTTTGTCTGTTACCACAATAACAGCATTGGCGCGGTCGGCCGTAGTTGTCGCAGTAACGGTAATGGTGTTTCCCGATACGGTCGCCTTAGCGACTTCAGGGCTTGATGATACGGCGGTGTATTCGCCATTTCCCGACTCAATTTTTACTTCTGCGCTTTGATTGGGAAGCAGGGCCAGCTTCGCTCTGTCGAGATTTAAGTCAACAACCGGAAGCTCCTCCTGTTTTTTTGAACAGCCTGCCGCTCCGGCAAGCATGAGCAATAGGAAAAATAGATGATTTTTTCTAAGCATAGTTTTTGGTTTGATATATTGGTTAATTGAATAGCGCAGGATAATGCGTGCTTAGCGGACGCAGAAATAGCATGAGAAGAACAATATCGGGTATGGTTCATCAGGTAGTTAGGAGGCTAAATTTGGTTATAGCAACCTGTTTGGGACAGGCTGCGTGATAAATATACAAAAAAAGAGTAAAAAAAAATCGCCCCACTGGGGGCGATTACATATGCTTAGATCTTAAATGTCCCGATCAGGCATGTTCCAGCTGCGCACCACTGTCAATAAGCAGTTGCGCTATATCTGCATGCCCTCTTAAAGCGACACCCATCAAAATTGTTTGTCCGGCGCCGTCAACCACATTAACGTCTGCTCCGGAATCAATAAGCAGTTTTGCTGCCGCATACTTGTTATGATAACAGGCATTGATCAGCGGGGTAAGTCCCCGTTCATCACGCGCATTCACGTTTGTTGCCATGCGTATCAACTCGCTAAGCAAGTCCAGGTTGCCCTGTCTTGCCGCGTGGATAATCACTTGAGATGTGTTTGTCATACGCCCATTTTCATTTGCGCATTCATATTCCGGGCTTTCTCCATCCATTCAGGCGCCTTTTCTTTGATATTGTCTGCGATGGATCTGCCATTCTCATCTTTCTTGGTTACATATTTAATAGCGCCATATACCGCGGCGCCAATTAACGCTGTTTTTAATAGTCCCATAGTTTTAAGGTTTTGATTACCGTATAAACCTTAAAGCCGCAGATTTTGTTTTGGATTTTGAAATTTATTTACCGTAAAGACAGCTACTTAGCAATTGGTACTGCAATTGCACACTATAGGATAACTAAACGGGTAAAACGACGTTCTCAGCGCTTGCACCGGCGATATGCTGCCTTCTGCCTGGCATGGTCGGGGCATTTTTATGAACAAGATGGGGAAAACGCTAACCAAATAACCTCAGGGATGAGTAATGTAAAGAGAATTCTGGTCATCGGGATCAACAGTTTACCAGAGCCTACAGGAATAGGGAAATACACCGGGGAGATGCTCTCCTGGCTGGCCGAAAAGGGTTATGAAGTCACGATGGTTACCGCCTATCCATACTATCCCCAATGGAAACTGCAGCAGCCCACTTCAGGGCTCAGCTACCGGAAGGAAAGGCCCTCCAAAGGCATCACCCTGTATCGCTGCCCCATGTACATCCCCTCCAGGCCAACTGCCTTTAAGCGTGGGCTCCACGAGCTGACCTTCTTTCTCTCTGCATTTCTGATGATTTGCCGCCTGCTGTTCAAGAGGCGCTACGATATGACTTTTGTGATAGCGCCGCCTTTTCATCTTGGCTACCTGGGCCTGTTTTACCGGATGCTGAGAGGTACGCCGGTAACCTACCACATTCAGGACCTTCAGATTGAGTCGGCCCAGCGCCTGGGAATGATACGCTCCAGTCGGTTGCTGTCCTGGCTGCTAAAGGTTGAGCGGCATATGCTCAACGCTATGGACCATATCAGCACGGTGGCCGAAGGAATGAGGAAGAAGGTGGAACAGAAAACAAGCAAAACCGTGTCCCTGTTTCCAAACTGGGTAGATACGATAAGTTACTATCCGGTCGTAAATGCCGACAACCTGAAGCGCAGATGGGGGTTCTCTTCTGCCGATGAACTCGTCGTGTATTCGGGAAGTATCGGTGAAAAGCAAGGGCTCGACGGCCTGTTAAGGGTGGCCCAGCGGCTGTGCGACCAGCCACATATCAAGTTCATCATCTGCGGCACGGGCCCGTTCAAGGAGCGGCTGGTCAGGATGGCCGCCGAACTGAACCTGGGCAACGTGTCCTTTCTGCCCGTACAGTCGAACCGGGTGTTCAACAACTTTTTGAATATCGGAACGGTCCATCTCGTATTGCACAAGGAAGATCAGGCTGATATGGTGATGCCATCTAAGCTCAATACCATTTTGTCGGTAGGCGGACTTGCCATCGTAACCACACATCCCGGTACTTCGCTGTATAAGGTGATTAAAGAAAATAAGATGGGCCTGGTGGTTCCGCCACAAGACGATGAAGCACTGGCTAAAGCAATACTAAGATGCTGTAGCTCAGATTTCAGTAAGATCAGAAGGAATGCACGCGACTATGCGGAGCAAAATCTGAGCAGGGAGGTTATCCTTCAAAAGATTAACGCACTCCTGTAGGGCCGGGCCGCGCGAAAATAAATAATTATTTTTTTTGCAATTGAAATAAACATGTTATATTTGTTATAACAATAGGGATGATTATAAGGGGAGGAGATTAATTTCAACTCCCTTTATTATTTCAGATCACTCAGGTCAATCGCAACTCCACGTAATTTTCGTAAACTTTTCTGTGATGTACACTGTTCTTTTTGCAGTCTACCTATCAGAATATGAAAACATTAAATCAATTTGCCCTGATTACGGGCGCTACAAGCGGCATCGGTTATGAATTGGCAAAGTTGTTTGCTGCCGATGGTTACAACCTCGTCATCGTATCACGCGATCAGCAGGAGCTCGACCGCAAAGCCGAAGAGTTCCGTGCGCAGGATGTGCAGGTGCACGCCATTGCGGCAGATTTGTTTAACCGCGACGAATCCTTTGCCGTACACGAAAAGGTTAAATCCATGGGGATACACATCGATGTACTGGTAAACGATGCCGGTCAGGGTGTGTATGGGCTGTTTCAGGACAACGAGTTAGCGCGGGAGCTTGATATTATAGAGCTCAACGTTTCCTCCCTGGTTATACTCACCAAACTGTTTCTCAAAGACATGCTGCAAAAGGATGCCGGTAAGATCCTGAACGTCGCTTCTATAGCCAGTAAGGTTCCGGGACCATGGCAGGCCGTTTACCATGGTACCAAGGCTTTCGTGCTCTCTTTCTCGGAAGGCATCAGGGAGGAGCTGAAAGAGACAGGCATCACGGTTACCGCACTACTTCCAGGCGTTACAGATACCGACTTCTTCAATAAGGCCGATATGCAAAGCAGCACAATTGTTCAGGATAAAGACGCCATGTCTGATCCGGCAGATGTAGCGAAGGACGGCTATGAAGCACTAATGAGTGGGAAAGACAAGGTAACATCGGGCCTGAAGAATAAAATACAGGTGGCCATGAGCAATGTACTGCCCGATAGTGCGGCTGCACACAATATGCATCAGCAGCAAAAGCCGGTAGACCCGGAGAAAAGCTGACAAAGTGCTGTAAAGTACGCACCAAGGCGGAAAACTACGTTAATCACGCGGGCTGGTAAACAAAAACTTTTGTGCTGCGTTAATACAACTCACAACTGATTTCTATGAAAGCGCAACAACTTAAAAGTAACACGACCGATGCTTTTGATAAGGCCGGAGTTCCCCTGCTTACCGTACATAAAGGTGCGGGGCAAGTAAACGTCCCGGTTAAAAAGTTAATCAAACGTAAACGTCCGGATTATCTTCTCAGACTTTTGTAAGGTTTATGAGCAGCAAGACTAAAAGAGCGTACCCCGGACAACCCTATCCGCTTGGTGCCACCTGGGATGGGAAAGGCGTAAACTTTGCGCTGTTTGCCGGCAATGCCAAGGGCGTAGAACTTTGTCTTTTTGATGCGCCCGGCGATGAGGCTGCACAATGCATCCCGCTTACTGAACAAAGCAGGCAGGTATGGCATGTGTACGTTCCCGGCCTGGGGCCCGGACAGTGTTACGGCTACCGTGTCGACGGCCCCTATGAGCCCGAAAACGGTCACCGTTACAACCGCAACAAACTGCTGATAGATCCTTACGCCAAGGCCATTTCGGGTCGCATAGACTGGCACGATTCGCTGTTCGGTTACGAGCCGGGCAAAGATGACCTGAGCTTCAATGCGTCCGATAGCGCCAGGTTTATCCCGAAATCGGTGGTGGTCGACCAAAACTACGACTGGGAAGGCGTTGCCGGGCCAAGGATTCCGTATCATCAGACCATCATTTACGAGGCACACGTTAAAGGGCTTACCCAGTTACACCCCGACATTCCGGAGGAGATCCGGGGTTCTTACTCAGCCATAGGGCACCCGGTCATGATCAAATACCTGAAGTCGATAGGCATCACCGCCATCGAACTGATGCCGGTACACCAGTTTATCAACGACAGGCACCTCATAGAACAGGGCCTGAGCAATTACTGGGGCTACAATACCATAGGCTTCTTTGCGCCCGACACAAGGTATTCTTCATCGGGTACGCTGGGCGGACAGGTAAAGGAGTTTAAAGATATGGTGAAGGCGCTGCATAAGGCAGGCATAGAGGTTATTCTAGACGTGGTGTACAACCATACCGCCGAGGGCAACCATATGGGGCCTACACTTTCTTTCAAGGGTATCGACAATTCGGAGTATTACCGGCTGGCCGACGATAAGCGCTACTATATGGATTATACAGGCACGGGAAACACCCTGAATGCGCATTTTCCGAGCGTGCTCCGTTTAATGATGGACAGTCTGCGTTACTGGGTATCTGAAATGCATGTAGACGGCTTCCGGTTCGACCTCGCTTCTACGCTTGCGCGGGGCTTAAATGAAGTCAACATGCTCGGATCATTCTTCAGTGTTATTCACCAGGATCCCGTCATCTCGCAGGTGAAGTTGATCGCAGAGCCCTGGGATATAGGTGAGGGCGGTTACCAGGTAGGCAATTTCCCGCAGGGATGGGCCGAATGGAACGGCAAGTACCGCGATTGCATACGCGACTACTGGCGCGGCGAGGAGAGTATGCTTGGCGAGTTTGCCTCGCGCTTTACCGGTAGTCCCGATTTGTATCAGGACGACGATCGCAGTCCGACGGCAAGTGTGAATTTTATCACCGCGCACGATGGCTTTACGCTGCACGACCTGGTTAGCTACAACGAAAAACACAACGAAGCCAATGGCGAAGACAATAGGGACGGTGAAGACCATAACCGCTCCTGCAATTATGGGGTAGAGGGAGAGACCGACGATGAGCGGATCAACGATCTTCGAATTCAGCAGAAGCGAAATTTCCTGGCCACCTTGTTCCTCTCGCAGGGCGTGCCCATGCTGGTGGCGGGCGACGAGTTTGGTCGCACGCAAGGCGGCAACAACAACGCCTACTGCCAGGATAACGAGATTTCCTGGCTCGACTGGAAGGGGGCAGATCAGGACCTTCTGCAATACACCCGAACCTTGATCCAGATGCGCAAATCGCACCCTGTTTTTTGTCGCCGTAAATGGTTCCAGGGGCAAGCCATCAAAGGCTCCGGTGTGGAAGACATCGCCTGGTTCCTTCCCGAGGGCGATGAAATGCAGGAGCATAACTGGAAAGAAGACTTCGCTAAGTCGCTCGCCGTGTTTCTGAACGGCAAGGGCATCAGGAGCGTGGATACAGAAGGAAAGCGGATTACCGACGACAGTTTTTACGTCATATTTAACGCACACCACGAAGGCCTGCAGTACAAACTGCCTGTATCGCACTATGGCGCCGAATGGCAAATTGTACTGGATACCAGTGAGCCCGGCAAGAGCGACCGGGATTACAAGGCCTCCGATATGGTAGAGGTCGGGGGCAGGACCGTCATGGTATTGAAAGCAAAAGGTAAATGAAACAGATAGATGTATTACGAAGAGGCCTGGGTGTTCATTTTAATGCTGAAGGACTGGCCGAGGTATGCCTGTGGGCACCTAAATTAAAAGAGATTTCGCTCGTAACCGGCGATAAAACACTGCCGCTCACGCCGCAGTCGTACGGCTACTGGCATCTGAGCACCAACGCACTCAGGCCGGGAGATACCTATTGGTTCCTGGCCGACGGGCAGCATCGTCTGGCCGATCCGGCCTCGGTTTGTCAGCCCGAAGGCGTGCACGGTCCATCGCTGGCTGTGAACCTCGAGGACAGGCAGGAGGGGGGCGACTGGAAGAACCCTCCGCTGTCGGAGTATATCATCTATGAACTGCATACGGGTACTTTCAGCCCGCGCGGCGATTTTGAAGGTATCGCCGAACGCCTGGATCATTTGAAGGAACTGGGCATTACGGCTATCGAGCTTATGCCGGTCGCCGCTTTTCCGGGCAACAGGAACTGGGGTTATGACGGGGTGTTTCCTTTTGCGGCGCATTCCGCCTATGGCGGTGCCGAAGGACTCCGGGAGCTGGTCGCCCGCTGCCATGAAAAAGGCATAGCTGTGGTACTCGACGTGGTGTACAACCATCTGGGACCGGAAGGCAATTACCTCGATCAGTTTGGCCCCTTCTTTACCGACAAATACCATACGCCCTGGGGCAACGCGATCAACTTCGACGATTCGGGCTGCGACGGTGTGCGGCATTATTTCATTGAGAACGTGCTCATGTGGTTCCGCAACTTCCACATCGACGCCCTCCGGCTGGATGCCGTCCACGCCATTAAAGATTTTGGCGCTGTGCACATCCTGCAGGAGATACGCAGGTATACCGACGAGCTGATGGCGCAGACCGGCCGAAAGCATTATCTTATTGTAGAGTCCGACCTGAACGACCCGCGTTACATTAGTCCGCTCAGTGAAAACGGCCTGGGCATGGACGCGCAGTGGGTCGACGAGTTTCACCATACCCTGCGGGTTGCCGCCGGCGAACCTAAGCAGGGCTACTACTGTGATTTCAACGGTGCGGAGCACCTGGCCAAATCTTACCGCGATGCCTACGTATACACCGGCATGTTTTCTGAGGAACGCTGCAAAACCTTTGGAAGGGAAGCAACGGGCCGTGATGGCAGCCAGTTTATCGTATTCTCCCAAAACCACGATCAGGTGGGCAACCGCATGTTGGGGGAGCGTTCGTCGGAGCTTTACAGCTTCGAGATGCAAAAGCTGCTCGCTGCCGCGGTGATGTGTTCACCTTTCCTGCCCATGCTTTTTATGGGCGAGGAGTGGGGCGAAAAGAATCCTTTCCTGTATTTCGTAAGCCACACCGATCCGGACCTTGTGGAGCTCGTCCGTAAAGGCCGTAAGGAAGAGTTTGCCGCCATGCACAACGGAGGCGAGGCGCCCGATCCGCAGGCGGAGGAGACCTTTGAGCGTTCGCGCCTCAATTGGGACGCCCTCAGGGAGCAAGGGCAGGCCGAAATGTTCCGCTTTTATAAGGAGCTGATCGCCCTGCGCAAAAGTCACCCTCTGCTGCGCAGTACCGACCGCCTGGCCGTTGATGCCGAAGTGCTCCCGGGCGGTTCCTGCCTGCGCCTTACCCGCAAAGCACAGGGGAGCAACGATGTGCTGATCTGCCTGATGAACTTCTCTGCTGAGGTTCAGCATGTAAAGCTGCCAGACACCGGGGCTCAACTGCATAAACTTATCGACTCAGCCGATCCGCAATGGCTTGGCCCTGCGGCAGCACCGGAACAAGCCGAGGGTGCTGCTGCGGTCGACCTCCAACCACAATCTTTTATCGCTTATTCTACCATCCATGTATAATCCCGTCTCCACCTACCGCATACAGTTCAATCAGGAGTTCAGCCTCAGTCATTTCGAGGACATCATCCCTTATCTCGACCGGCTGGGTGTAAAAACCATATATGCCTCGCCCATCTTTAAGGCCGTTCCGGGCAGCATGCATGGTTATGATGGCATCAATCCGGAAGAGATCAATCCGGAGATCGGCACGCTTGAAGAGCTGGTCCGCATCTCGGGTAAACTGAAAGCCCGGGGAATGGGTTGGATTCAGGACATCGTGCCCAACCACATGGGCTTTCATCAGGATAATACCTGGCTTATGGATGTACTCAGAAACGGGGAGTCATCAACTTACCGGCATTATTTTGATATTATCTCGGGCGACTTGTCGAAAGAGCCGCTTATGGTGCCTTTCCTGGGCGGTACTCTCGAGGAGGTCATCGAAAGAAATGAACTCTCCGTAGAAGAACGCGGGGGTGAGTGGTTCTTTAAGTATTTCGACAGCTATTGGCCGTTGCGCCCGGATACGGATACCTCCGCACCATTGGAAGATATTGCTGCGCAGCAGCACTACCGGCTCTGCAGCTATAAGGAAAGCAACGAGCAGATGAACTACCGGCGCTTTTTTACGGTCAACAGCCTCATATGCCTTAATATACAGCGTGAAGAAGTGTTCGAAGCCTATCACAGGCTTACAAAGGAGCTGGTCGACCAGGGCATTTTCCAGGGTGTGCGTATCGACCATGTTGATGGTCTCTACGACCCTGAACAATACCTGCTGCGTTTAAGAGCGCTGCTCGGACCTGATACCTATATTGTGGTCGAGAAGATCCTTGAGCCCGGTGAACTCCTGCCTGTCTCCTGGCCTATCCAGGGCACTACGGGCTACGACTACCTGGGTACATTAAATCAGCTCTTTACCAACCGCAAAGCAGAAAAGAAATTCAATCGTTTTTATCGGGGACTGGAGCGGCACGACAGTTCCATACAATCGCAGATCCATACCAAGAAACGCGAGTTTCTGCAGGCCTATATGCAGGGTGAGTTGAATAACCTTACGCGGTTGGTCTCGGCCCATCTGGAGCAGGGGAAGCAAGATCCGGCATTGCCGGCGTACAGGGAAATCCTATCAGAAATCCTCGTCAGGTGCCCGGTGTACAGGTATTACAGCAATCAGTATCCCCTTACGGAGGAGGAGACTGAGGTGTTTGGCGACCTGTTCAAAGAACTCGATCATGGAGATAATCACGAGCAAATCAAAACGCTTAAAGAGATCCTGTTCCGTAAAGACATTGCGCTGTATCAGCGCCTCATGCAGTTTACCGGTCCGCTGATGGCCAAGGGTGTGGAAGACACGCTGATGTATACGTACAACCGCTTTATCGGCAACAATGAGGTGGGCGATTCGCCTGAACAGTTCGGCATCACGACGGAAGAGTTTCATGACACCATTGCCCAGCGTTACTCCGACTGGCCCCTGGCCATGAATGCCACGGCCACGCACGATACGAAGCGGGGCGAGGATGCCCGGGCGCGGCTCAATGTGCTCACTGATCTGGGTTCGGAATGGCTCGATGAGGTGCGCAACTGGCGCGAGCTGAATGCGGAGCTGAAGCAGAACGGCGCACCGGATGCCAACGACGAGTATTTCATTTACCAGACCCTGGTAGCCACCTGTCCCGTAACCGGGCCTGAGGCGGAAGACTACCAGCAGCGTCTGCTCGAATATATAGAAAAGGCACTTAGGGAATCCAAACGGAATTCGGAATGGGATGAGCCCGACACGGTGTATGAAGAAGGTACGCGCGACTTTATCCTGGCCCTACTCGATACCAAAGGTGTGTTCTGGCCGGTCTTTGCCGCATTTCTCCATAAAGTAGCTGAGTTCGGACAGGCCGATTCACTGGCGGCGCTGATCATTAAGATGTGCAGTCCCGGGATCCCCGACACCTACCAGGGTACAGAATTCTGGGACCTCAGTATGGTAGACCCGGACAACCGCAGGGCGGTCGACTATACCCTGCGCTCCGCTTACCTGCAGGAGTTTGAGACGGGTGATGCGGCCTTGCCTTCGCTTTTGAGCGAGGCGCATACCGGTAAGGTTAAGCTCCTGTTGCTGCATAAACTCCTGCAGCTCCGGCTCAAATACCCGGCGCTGTTTAGCGAGGGCGATTACCTGCCGGTGGAAGTGAAGGGTAAGCATGCTTCTTCGGTGGTGTCCTTTGCAAGGCGTTACGACCAGGAGTGGGTCATCTGCACCGTTCCGGTTAGCCTGGTGTCTATCACAGGTTCAGGGGCTGTGGAGTTGTTTGGGGTCGACTGGGCCGACACTCGCCTGGTATTGCCAAAAGCTTTTCCCGGCGAGTATCAGCAGTTGCTGCAGTCGGCCGAGGGCAAGGCCTCACGTGAGCTGCCGCTGAGTGAGATCTTTGCCGATATGCCTTTTTCCCTGATTTATGCCAAAATCCCGCCCTCTGAGCGTGGCGCGGGAATCCTGATGCACATCTCTTCGCTGCCTTCAGCATTTGGAATAGGCGATTTTGGCCCGGCTGCTGCCGACTTCCTGCAGTTTCTGGCCAGAGCGGGACAAAAATACTGGCAGGTGCTGCCCATGAACCCGCTTACCGAAGACCAGGCCTATTCGCCTTATAGCGCCACCTCTGTGATGGCCGGGAATACGCTGCTCATTAGTCCCGAACTGCTGCACCAGGAAGGGCTGCTCGACGATGAGGATATCCGTAAGAACTGGTCGCGCGCTAAAAAGAAAATCAGTTACCAGCCGGTAGAACAGCTTAAAAAGAAGTTGCTTGCTAAGGCCTATCGTAAATACAAAGAGAAACTGGACGGTGCAGAAGACCAGGCCTTCGAGGAATTTTGTCAGCAGGAATCACCCTGGCTGTCCGACTACGCCCTGTACGAGGGCATTAAGTCGGCCCACCAGGGCAGGGCATGGTTCGACTGGCCTGCGCTTTTGCGCAACCGCGACGAAAAAGCGCTCGCCGCTTTCGAAGGTGAACACCAGGATATGCTCCGCGAGATCAAGTGGCAGCAGTATGTGTTCTTTAAGCAGTGGCACGAGCTGCGTCAGACCGCCCGGGTACTTGGCATACAGCTTATTGGCGACCTGCCTTTTTATACCGCTTATGATTCTGCCGATGTATGGGCGAACAGGGCATACTTTTCGGTGAGTCCGCAAGGCAAGCTAAAGGGTGTGGCCGGGGTGCCGCCCGACTACTTCAACGCCGACGGACAGCTCTGGGGTATGCCGGTGTATAACTGGAAGGCGATGGCTAAAGACAAATACCGCTGGTGGGTCGACCGTATCGCCAAGAACCTGGAATTGTATGACATCATCCGGCTTGATCACTTCCGGGCTTTTGCGGCCTACTGGGAAGTGCCGGCACAAGCTTCGACAGCTAAAGAGGGTAGCTGGGTGCAGGGGCCGGGGCAAGCACTGTTCGACGCCTTCGTAAAACGCTTCGGGCAATTGCCTTTTATCGCGGAAGACCTGGGTGAGATCACGGAAGACGTTTACCAGCTGCGCGATCAGTATGCGCTTCCTGGTATGAAGGTATTGCAGTTCGGTTTTGGCGAAGACATGCCGGAGTCGATACATACCCCGCACAACTATCCCGACAGCAACTGTATTGTATATACTGGAACGCACGACAACAACACCATGCAGGGCTGGTACGAGCAGGAGGCCGATGGAGCTACCGGCAAGCGGCTGGAGCAGTATGCAGGGCATAAGGTAACGGGCTATAATGTGGTGGAAACGATGATGCGGCTGGCTTATGCCTCAGTAGCTAAAATAGCTATTGTGCCCGTGCAGGACGTTCTGGCCAAACGGGCAAAAGCGAGGATGAACACTCCTGCCACCATTAAGGGCAATTGGGCCTGGCGCTTAAAGCATAAAGAACTTGATGCGAAACTTGAAAACCGTTTGTTCCGCCTGGCGAGATTGTACAGGCGGTAACCGCGCTAGGAAGCCATGGTCTTTGTGGTCCGACCCACAGCAAGTTTCTTCACTTCGGCCATAATCGCCGCTGTGTCGTACTTGCATATGGCCCACAGTTCAGGCTGCTCGCCATGTTCAATGAAGTCATCAGGTATGCCCAGGCGTATGACATGATTGGTGTATTGGTGGTCGGCCATAAACTCCAGTACCGCACTTCCCATTCCACCCTGCAGGCAGCCATCTTCTACCGTAATAATATGCTTGTAACGGGCGCACACACTGTGCAGCAGTTCCTCATCGATAGGCTTGGCAAAACGCATGTCGTAGTGTGCCGGGTGTATGCCCTCACTGTTCAGTTCGCGGCAGGCTTCCACAGCAAAATTACCCACATGGCCAATGGTGAGGATGGCTACATCTTCGCCATCGCTGATCTTCCGGCCTTTTCCGACTTCAATGGCTTTGAGAGGCCGCTTCCAGTCGGTAAGCACACCGCTGCCCCTCGGATATCGGATCACAAAGGTACCCATATTTTCCTGCTGGGCGGTATACATCAGGTTGCGCAGTTCCTCCTCATTCATCGGCGAAGACACCACGATCTTAGGAATGCAGCGCATAAAAGCAATGTCGTATGCACCATGGTGCGTGGCGCCATCGGCGCCGGCAAGTCCGGCACGGTCAAGGCAAAACACCACGTTGAGGTTTTGTAGGGCCACATCATGGATCACCTGATCGTAGGCGCGTTGCATAAAGCTTGAGTAAATATTACAGAAGGGTACGAGGCCCTGTGTGGCCAGTCCGGCCGAAAAGGTTACCGCATGCTGCTCGGCAATACCCACGTCGAAGGCCCGCTTGGGCATCGCCTTCATCATGATGTTCATGGAAGAGCCGGAAGGCATAGCCGGGGTAATACCCACAATTTTGCTGTTCGCTTCTGCCAGTTCCACAAGCGTATGTCCAAACACGTCCTGGTATTTGGGCGGCTGCGGTTTCTCCGACACCGGCTTCTTGATTTCCCCGGTGATCTTGTCGAACAAACCAGGGGCGTGCCACTTGGTCTGGTCTTTCTCTGCCAGGGCAAAGCCCTTACCCTTTACGGTTACACAATGCAGCAGTTTAGGTCCGGGTATATCTTTAAGGTCTTTGATGATCTGCGTAAGTCGCACCACATCGTGGCCATCTACCGGGCCGAAATATCTGAAATTCAGGGCTTCAAACAGGTTGCTCTGCTTTAGCAAAGTGCCTTTGATGCTCTTTTCAATCTTTTTAACAAACTTATGGGCATTCGGGCCGAGCTCTGATAATTTGATCAGGACGTTCGAGATATCGTCCCTGAAACGGTTGTACGACTTGGATGTCGTAATATTGGTCAGGTATTCCTTCAGTGCGCCCACATTGGGATCTATCGACATACAGTTGTCGTTCAGGATCACCAGCAGGTTAGAGTTTTCAATGCCCGCATGGTTCAGGCCCTCAAAGGCAAGGCCTGCAGTCATGGCCCCGTCGCCTATTACCGCTACATGCTGACGGTCGGTCTCGCCCTTCAACTGGGAAGCCACGGCCATACCGAGTGCGGCAGAAATGGAGGTAGAAGAGTGGCCCACACCAAAAGTATCATATTCACTCTCGCTGATCTTCGGAAATCCGCTGATGCCGTTCAGGATTCTATTCGTATGGAAAACAGATTTGCGACCGGTGAGTATCTTATGGCCATAGGCCTGATGCCCAACGTCCCAAACCAGTTTATCGTAGGGGGTGTTCAGCGCATAGTGCAGGGCAACAGTCAGTTCTACCACGCCCAGGCTGGCGCCAAAATGACCGCCGTTTACACTTACTACGTCGATTATATACTGGCGGAGTTCCCTGCAGATTTGCTCCAGGTCTTGTTCCTTGTACTGCTTAAGATCAGCAGGGTAGTTGATGGCAGGCAGTAATAAAGGACCGTTGTTGTCTTCCATGCAGTAATTATAGAATAGAAACTACAAAGTAAGGTATTTTGTTGTCAAACTAAGAAGGAAAATCTTAATTTTACAAAATAATACTTCTATAAATGACAAGAGATAACGTAATTTTTGATCTGATTGACAGGGAATTGGACCGCCAGGAAAACGGCCTTGAACTGATCGCGTCAGAGAACTTTGTAAGCAGGCAGGTAATGGAAGCTGCGGGCTCCTGCCTGACCAATAAATACGCCGAAGGCCTTCCGGGCAAGCGGTACTATGGCGGATGCCAGGTGGTAGATGAAGTGGAGAGCATTGCTATTGAGCGTGCAAAGAAACTATTTAACGCCGAGTGGGTAAACGTACAGCCGCACTCAGGCGCACAGGCCAACGCAGCGGTGATGCTTGCTGTGGTTCAGCCTGGTGATAAGATCCTAGGTTTCGACCTTTCGCACGGCGGACACCTTACCCATGGTTCTCCGGTCAACTTTTCGGGAAAGCTCTATCAGCCCTTGTTTTATGGAGTAAAAAAAGAAACCGGCCTTATTGATTACGAAAAGCTTAAAGAAGTGGCTTTGGCAGAACGTCCGAAACTGATCATATGCGGTGCTTCTGCGTATTCGCGTGACTGGGATTATGCCTTTATCCGCAGTGTGGCCGACGAGATCGGTGCGCTGGTACTGGCAGATATTTCCCACCCGGCCGGGATGATCGCCCGCGGACTGCTTAGCAATCCGCTGCCGCATTGCCATATTGTTACCACCACCACGCACAAAACCCTGAGAGGTCCACGTGGCGGTATGATCATGATGGGCAAAGACTTTGAAAATCCATTCGGATTGAAGACACCTAAAGGGGAGACCCGAATGATGTCTTCTGTACTTGATATGGCGGTATTCCCCGGAACACAGGGCGGTCCGCTTGAGCACATCATTGCGGCCAAAGCTATCGCTTTCGGTGAGGCATTGAGCGACGAGTATCTTGCTTATATCAAGCAGGTGAAGGCAAATGCACAGGCCATGGCCAAAGCTTTTGTCGCAAAAGGCTACGGTATTATCTCTGGGGG
The DNA here is from genome assembly GCF_024436415.1 of Pedobacter deserti. Taxonomy (GTDB): domain Bacteria; phylum Bacteroidota; class Bacteroidia; order Sphingobacteriales; family Sphingobacteriaceae; genus Pedobacter; species Pedobacter faecalis. The sequence continues at coordinate 1,013,132 of NZ_JAFMZQ010000001.1, forward strand.
TACCGATAACCACCTGATGCTGATTGACCTTCGCAATAAGAACATCACCGGAAAGCTTGCAGAGCACGCTCTGGAGATGGCCGATATTACGGTAAACAAAAACATGGTTCCTTTTGACGACCGCTCACCGTTTGTAACTTCCGGTATCCGGGTTGGAACGGCGGCGATCAGCAGCAGGGGCCTAAAGGAATCTGAGATGGAAACCATCGTGGATCTGATCGATCAGGTGATCAGTAATCCGGAAGATGAGTCAAATCTGTCTGCAGTACGGGCCCGTGTACGCGAGCTTTCTGCCAGTTTCCCACTTTATAAGTAGCCTATGCCCGAAAGTACCGGTCCTTCAGCCAGTGAAATTGAGCGACTGAAAGCCCTGCGTAATCTCAACATCATCGATACGCCCGGGGAACAGGAGTTTGATAACATCAGTAAAGTCGCCGCCCTGATCTGTCAGGCTCCGATGGCTGTTATTTCGCTGGTTGACGAGGAACGTGTTTTTTATAAATCTATTCAGGGCACAACCGAAATAGAGGTCCCCCGGGAGGTCTCCTTCAGCGGGCATACCATTAAAAGCAAAGACATCCTGGAGGTCCGGGATGCCACAAAAGATCCGCGTTTTAAGGATCACCCGGGCGTATCGGGTGATCCTCATGTGCGGTTTTATGCCGGAGCGCCTTTAACAGACGACAACGGCCATATGCTGGGCGTACTGGGTGTATTTGATACCAGGCCCAGGGAACTTACGCCCGAACAGCGGGAGGGACTTAAAACCCTCGCCAATGAAATCATCACCCACATTACGCTGAGGCAGAGAAGTACCGAACTGATGCGCCTTTCGTTCGTGGCCAGCAAAATCAATAACGGCGTTGTCATCAGCGATGCCAACAGTAAGGTAGCGTGGGTAAACGCGGCTTTCACGAATATTACCGGTTATACCATTGAAGATCTGAGAGGCAAGCGCCTGGGCGATCTGCTCTCTGGCCCTGATACCGACTACGCTGCCATGGAGCGGGCAAGGGCGATGACCCGGGAAAACAAGTCGTTCACAGTAGATCTCCTGGCCTACAGGAAAGACAATGTGCCGATATGGCTCTCCATACATAACACCCTGGTGCTCGACCCGCAGGGCAAACTGGAGAGCGAGGTAGAGATCCTCATTGATATTACCGAAAAGAAGCGTGTAGAAAAGGATATTATTGAATCGAGAGAGCAGGCTGTAAAACTTAGCGAGGCCAAGGAGATGTTTCTATCGGTGATGAGCCATGAAATACGCACACCCCTCAATGCGGTGATCGGCATGACTAATCTTCTCATAGACAACGACCCGAAACCCTCGCAGATCGAAGACCTTAATGTGCTCAAGTTTTCGGCCGAGAATCTTCTTAACATCATCAACGATATCCTCGACCTGACTAAGATTGAGACGGGCAATATGCAGCTCGAATCGATACCATTCAGTATCCGCACGCTGATCGGCGATATTTCCAATTCGCTCCGGGTAAGTGCCATGGAAAAGGGCAACAAGCTGGAAGTAAACATAGACGACCAGATTCCCCAGCGTATTCTTGGCGATAAGACCCGGCTGTACCAGATCCTGATGAACCTGCTGGGCAACGCGGTTAAGTTTACCAGTCACGGTACCATACACATCAGCGCCCGGCTGGTTGCTGAACGGGCGGATTCCGTAGATGTTTTGTTTGAAGTGCGCGATAATGGTATTGGTATCCCGGCCGACAAGCTGGAGTATATTTTTGAGTCATTTACCCAAGCAGGCTCAGATGTGTCCAGAAAGTACGGAGGAACCGGACTGGGTCTGGCTATTACGCGCCGACTGCTTCAACTGCATGGCTCAGATATAGAGGTGCAGAGCAGGGAACACGAGGGCACGGCCTTTTCCTTTAGCATCAGCTATAAAAAGGTTGACCATGACGACCAGAATGCCCCCGCTGCCGAGCAGGCAGGCTCCTATGCCGGATGCAAGATACTGGTGGTGGACGACAATGACGTCAACATACTTATTGCCAACCGTATCCTGAACAAATGGGGGCCTGAGGTCGACTCTGCATCTAACGGTAAAGAGGCTATTGAAAAGATCATTGCTAAAGCATATGATCTGATCTTTATGGATATCAATATGCCCGGACTGGACGGTTTCGATACAACCTCTATTATCCGTGAAATGGAGGGCGAACAATTCAAAACAGTTCCCATCATTGCGCTTACCGCCTCTACCCTGGAACATGAGTATGGCCGTTTCAAAGCCTCAGGCATGAACGGACATCTGCTGAAGCCATTCCGCCCCGCGGATATGAAAGCTATTTTAGATAGCTATCTAAGAAAATAAGCCCAAAGAGCAAAGCCATTCGGTAACTCGATCTATTTAGAAAATACTTGCTTAGCGTTATTTAAGGGGCAATCTTTTTAAAATAAAGGGCCGACAATCAACTGGCGTTGAAGCGTCGACCCTTAAATTAACGCTCTCACCACAAAGATGCGACTTTTACCGGTATTAGCAAAATAAATCTTACTTATTTGTTTAGTTGCCTGGCCTTCAAAAGGAAAAAAGCTATAAAAGTAAAGAGCCGGTACTTCACGAAGAAAATACCGACTCTTACCATCTAAATTAACGCTCTCGGGTATAATAACCCGGCAGCGTACAAAAGGTTTTGATTTTTTTATTTTTTTTAAAAAACTAGTCGGCACTTGCCAGAGCGGCTATGCTTACACGCTTTGGACGGTACGGCTGCAGGGCCAGACAGCAGGCTTCCAACGTAGCGCCTGTGGTTATGACGTCATCGACCAGCAGGATGTGCTTGCCTGCTACCGCCCCCGGCTTTTTCAATTGAAAAGCATTACACAGATTTTCCGTCCGGTCGTAGCGGTTTCTGGTGGTCTGACTGGAACCGGCACGTGTCCTAAGCAGCACTGTTGTGCTTACAGGGATGCACAGATGTTCGGCTATCCCGACTGCCAGAAAATAACTCTGGTTAAAACCTCTCATGCGCTGTTTGGTTTTGTGCAGCGGTACCGGGATAATAAGGTCGATGTTTCGGAACCCACCACGGCCTTCATGCTGTTGCGCCGCCTCTTCCAGCCTCCTGCCTATCATTCTGCCCAGCATAATACCTGCAGATCTCCTGCCCTTATATTTCAGGCGATGTACCAGACCTTGGGTCAAGTTCCCTTTTTTAAAAGCGAGGAGCGACATGGCATGTGCGACCTCCGCTCTTCCCCATAATTTACGCGCCACGCGGTTGTCGCGATGCAGGTGATGATCGGTAAAAGGCAGCTGAAACAAACACATCGTGCAGAGCTCAGACTCGCCACGGTTCAGGTGACGATTGCAGGCACAGCAGCGTACAGGGAAGAGCAGCGCCGTCAGATCGGCCACTGCATTAAAGAGAAATTTCACGGGCTAAGCTAATGAATTTCCGCTATTCCGCGGTAGGCGGGAGCCGTATTTACTGACCTTCTTTCACGGCGAGCTGACCGCATGCCGCATCAATATCCTTACCGCGACTTCTTCTGATGTTGGTGGTGATGCCCTGACTTTTCAGATAATTGGAGAAAGCATCTATTTTGTCCCCCTCCGCATTTATAAAATCGGCAAACTGGATGGGGTTGTATTCAATCAGGTTAACCTTGCAGGGGATATGCTTGCAGAACCTGGCCAGTTCTTTTGCGTCCTCCAGCTCATCATTGAAATGATTGAACACAATATATTCGTAGGTGACTGGGTTCTTGGTCTTTGCGAAATAATATTTCAGCGCTTCTTCCAGCGACTTCAACGAATTTGCCTCATTGATCGGCATGATCTCGTTTCGCTTTTTGTCGTTCGCTGCGTGGAGCGACAAAGCAAGGTTAAACTTTACACCGTCGTCGCCCAGTTTCTTAATCATCTTGGCAATACCGGCTGTAGACACCGTGATGCGCTTGTACGACATATTGAGGCCGTCAGGAGCCGTGATGCGCTCAATCGATTTCAACACGTTGGCATAGTTCAGCAGGGGTTCGCCCATGCCCATATAAACGATATTGGTCAGCGGCGCATTGTAGTTCTGCTTCGCCTGCTGATCAATGAGCACTACCTGGTCATAGATTTCGTCGGCATTCAGGTTGCGTTTGCGGTCCATATAGCCTGTGGCGCAAAATTTACAGGTCAGGCTGCAGCCCACCTGTGAACTCACGCAGGCCGTCATGCGTTCATCCATAGGAATCAGGACGCCTTCCACCAGGTTGCCGTCGTGCAGCCGGAACGTACTCTTAATGGTATGGTCACTGCTGATTTTGGCGTTGTTCACTTCCACCGTGTTGATCGAGTAATGCTCATCAAGTTTTCGTCGCAGGTCTTTAGAGAGGTTGCTCATCTCCTCGAAGCTGCGGGCAGACTTTTCCCAAAGCCATTGGTAAACCTGTTTGGCCCGGAAGGCTGGCTCTTTCATTTCAGCAAGATGTTGCTGTAACTGAGTAAGATCGAGTGCGCGGATATCTGTTTTTTTCGTAGGAAGCATTGCGGGTGCAAAGATACCAAAAAAAATTAACGTCTTTTTGCTGCACGTTTAGGCGGCCCGCCCGTCCGGTTCCAGTCGCCCGCCGCAGCCGCCGGTTTCTTGCCCGAGCGTCGGTCGGCATTCCTGCCTGTAGCCGCAGCCGCCTTAGAAGTTTTTTCCGGCCGGCCTTTAGCCTTTTCCTTTGCCGGCTTCTCGCGCTGCGGTTTGGATGAACTCTTTGCCGGTTGCGGTTTGGAAGCCTGCTCCAGTGAACTCGATTTCTCCAGCAACTTATACAGCTCCTGCTGTTCTTCCGGGCTCAGTTCACGCCATTCACCCAGGGGAATGCCTTTCAGACTGACGTTCATGATCCGCACACGCTCCAGCTTGGTTACTTCATATCCAAAATGCTCGCACATGCGCCTGATCTGCCGGTTGAGCCCCTGTATGAGCGTAATGCGAAATACGTTGGCCGACTCCTTTATCACCTTGCACTTTTTGGTCATAACGCCAAGCACAGGCACGCCTTTAGCCATATTGGCCACAAAGGCATCCGTTACCGGCTTGTTCACCGTCACGACATATTCCTTCTCATGATTGTTTCCTGCGCGCAGGATCTTATTCACCAGGTCGCCATTGTTTGTCAGAAAGATCAGTCCCTGCGAATCCTTGTCGAGACGCCCGATAGGGAAGACCCGCTCGCTGTAATTCACATGATCTACAATATTGCCTTTAACCCCGGCTTCGGTAGTACTTGTAATACCCACGGGTTTGTTATACGCGATCAGCACCGTGTTTTCTGCCTGCGCCGGTTCAATGGTCTGGCCGTTTACCGTAACCACATCACCAAAGAAGACCTTGTCGCCCACCTTAGCGCGTTTCCCGTTAATGAATACATTTCCCTGCTCAATGTACCTGTCGGCCGCCCTCCTCGAACAAAGGCCGCTCTCGCTGATGTACTTATTTAAACGAATAGTTGCGTCTTGCATGTGCTGGGTGTAAGGGTTTTAAAAATGCGGTCCAGAAATATTTTACAAAGGAATCATTTTATAACCATATATACTACCAAAATATCAATTCTGGCTTCGCTTGGGCCTGGCTGCGCATTTGCTGGGCATTTACCGGGCTAAGCATGCTTTGAGCCCAGTCATGCCCAGGAGATACCCAACCATCAGGCGGAGGAATTTTGCAGAAGTCAAAATTTCCTCCTTTGTTAAAACGGGGAGAAATGAGTAAATTCGTTTAAGGAATATGTAATATTCAATGACGGATTTGGGCACATATGGCGATCAGGACCTGCTTCAAATGCTCCGCGAGGGCAACCGCGATGCGTTTACCGAGATTTATAACCGCTATATGGAGCTGCTTTACCTGCATGCACGGAAACGACTTAAGGATGAAGACGAGGCCGAAGACCTCATTCACGATCTTTTTATAACCATTTGGGAAAAACGCTCGGAACTTAATTTTGGCGGCGCGCTATCCGCCTACCTGTACCGGGCGGTGAAGAATAAAGTGATCAATGCCCTGGCACACCGGCACATCAAAACCAATTACCTCGATTCCCTGCAGCAATATATAGACGCCGGCGACTTCAACACGGACGAAGCCATGCGTGCCAAAGAGCTTGCGGAACAAATCGAGAAAGAGGTGAGCCGTATGCCCAGGAAAATGCAGGAAATTTTTCTTCTCAGCCGCAACGCAAATCTAAGCCATAAGGAAATCGCCGAGCAGTTAGGCATTTCCGACAAAACGGTAAAGAAGCAGGTCGGAAATGCTATTAAGATCCTGAAAGACAACATCAATTTTACGGTGTTGTGGTAATCGCTATAAGCTGAGCTTGCGAAATGTTGACGGACTCATGCCCGCCTTTTTGCTGAAGAATCTGCTGAAATACTTCTCATCCTGATAGCCCAGCTGCCGGGCAATCTCGCCGACGGTTTTGGTGGTGTATACGAGGAGGCGTTTGGCCTCGACCAATATTGCTTGCTGGATGATGTCAGAAGAAGAGAGTCCGGTATTTCGCTGGACGGAGTCGTTGAGGTGTCCGGTGGATATGTTTAAAAGTTCGGCGTAAGCTGATGCATTCTTAAGCTTCGTGTAATTTCTGCTCACAAGTTCCTGAAATTGCTGAGCGATTTCACTAGCTCTAGACGCGTGAGCTGCGACCTGCAGACCCGGTTGCCGCCCGCCCAGCAGCGATGCTGTCCGGTAAATAAAGGCGCTGATCAATGCATGGCTCGTCTGCCTGGAAAAGCGGTCGCCCTGAAGGGAAGAGACATTTTGCGCAATATTCTCCAGAAGACCGGAAAACCAGGACTGGTTGGCATGGTTCAGCGACAGGATCAGGGGCGCATCTGACGGGTGCTGTTCGAATACCTGGCGTGCTGCATCGTCGACCAGCCCCGACTCAAAGCAGAGCATCCAGCCCCTGATCCCATCGGCTGCCTCAACATGATGTACCTGGCCCGGCCGGCAAATCATCAGGGAGGGTTCGTTTATTTCAAGCGCGACCGAATCGAGCACAAAACGGACAAATCCGGTAAGGGCAAGGAAGCAGCAGTAATAGTCGTGGCGGTGCGGCAGATACGGATTGGAAGTCGCTTTTTCATGGTCAAAGTCGAAACTCATAATGCTGAATCCGGAAAAGCCGTTTTGCATGGGCACCAGCGCGATTTTACGACCAGAAGCCATGGGTATATATCTTTACGTTCGGGGCGGTTCGTTCTTTGAGCATAGCACGAAGCTTTTTAATCATCGGGATATTACCCGCAAGATAAATAAAAGAATAAACAGAAAGGTCTTGCTCCAGCAGCCAGTTGCGATGTGCCGCAAACCTTTCGGCACCACGGACGAAGGTCAGGTCTGAATACCTATTCTCAAACGAGTCGTCATGCGTATGATATAGCGTTGTCGAAATCTCAGGCAGGAACAAAGTCGTGTCAAGCGGATTCTGCTCATGCAGAAGATTCTTTAAGGCAATAAAATGGCCTATTGCACTACCATCACCCAGTCCCAGTACGCGGCCCGGAGCCGATGGCAGGTTTGCGCCATGCGCCTCGTCGAGTAGTACCTCGTCGCCCACCTGCAGTTCACGAACCCAGCGGCTTCCGGCACCACGGTGACCCGCCTCCACTATCAAGGTACAGGTTTGCCGTACACCATCCCAGCGGGCGGGGGTATAATCGCGGTATTCCAGCATGCCCACCTTGCACTTCAAACGTTTCACCGCATTCCAGGTCATCATCTTCGCTGCCGGGAAGGAAAGGTCTATTTCAAATACCGGTGCAGCATCCCACTCCCTGATGTCGAGCACCCGGGCCGGTTTTAATAGTCTTTCCAGCAGGCCGTCTACCGCCTTCTTCATCATGTTTGCCATAAAGTGTTTTTTTAAGGCAAAAATACAAGTCCGGAATGGCCAGGGCTGTTCAAAAGCAAGGGTAAAGGTGGATAAATCGAGGGCTGTTCGCCGGGATTTTTACCAGCCCTTGCGCAGCAGTTCAATGGCCCGGTCGAGCAATTCGTCCTTGCCTTGCTGTATGCCTTTAATGGTCGGTTTCATCGGGTAGTCGATTTTAACGCCAACCCTTTGGGTAGGGGTGCCGTCAGGATAGAAAATGCCAATTCCAGAGATCATGGTAGACAAGCCGCCGGGTAAAACGATGCGGGAGACATTGCCATCGGCACCGGCAGTTGTGCTGCCGAGCACTCTTACGTTTGCTGCGCTTTGGAATGCCATAGTCGTATATTCCGCATTACTCTGGCTGCTGGCATCAACTATGACGATGACATTTCCGCTGAATTGTCCACCACCTCCATTCTTTAAAGGCTGGTCCGCGAAGCTAAACTCACCCGGGCGCTGAAGATCTGCTCTGGTGAAATTCACAAAAGGGGAATGCTTTTTTTTGATGTAATTGCCAAAAGTGAACGGCATGAAGTCGGAGGGATAACACCGCATATCAACGACAATCGACTGCGCGTTAGCAAACAGCTTCTTTATGGCGGGAAGGTCGGTATTCTTATATTTTGCCGGATACACATAGCCTATATTACCATCAATAAGTTCATACCCACCGGGTCTGGTATAATCAATGTTTGTGAACCTGAAACCCTGTGTAAGCATATTTAGCATCACCTCTCTGTTGCCTTTGTCGCCTCTAACGGTAAGTTTCATGCTGGGTTCATGGCCGCGAAGTAAAAAGTTAAAGGGCAGATCCCTTAATTGTGTGTCGTAGTTGGATGCTGCTACCATGGGGAGATATGCTTTGACAAGCTCGGGTACAGGCCTGCCATTGATGGCCACGATCTCTTCCCCAATCGTCATTTTGCTTTTTAGTCCGAGAGTATCGGTATAGAAGCCTGTAACGATCAGTTTATTTTCAATGAATTTTGCCTGAACCGGGGTAAGATAGTCGCCTTTTAAAAGGTTCACCGCACGACGGCTGCCCCAGAGATTGGCATGGGTATCGCTTATTTTTGCGATAAGTTTGGTTGTTGCCACCACGTAAGCCCGTTCGTCATTTGCCTGCACAAAGGCCGGTATAAAATCTTTGAGCACCTGGTTCCAGTCCTGATCAATCTGGTCTTTGTAAGGGAAGAAATAGTTGATCATGGCCCAGTATCTGTACAAACTAAGCAGCCTGTAACCAGCATCAGGGTAGGGCATATCAGCATAGTCATTTTCGTTCCTGAAATCGGGGTTGCCAACGCTGGCATAGGCTATATAATATCCCGCACCGAGGTGCCTGTTGTCTCTGATGTAATTCAGTTTTTCGGTTAGGGATGCATTGGCAATTTTACCGTTGAAAAGTTCGCCGTAATCGGGGTTAAGTGCGATCCGTTTTTTGGATTTTATGCCGCAGTCGGGGCATGATGCGGGTCTGGGCAGGCCTTCCAGGTAAGCTTCCAGCGACTTGCTCAACTCCTCATTGTTTTTTGCAGCAATCGCCCCAGGCAGCATGCGGAACAACTCAAAGTCCCAGTTGTAAGCGCCCTTCGCAACCGATGGGTGATGGTATTTCAGAAAGCCCCAAAATTGTCCGAGAAAAGCGAGGTTGGAAACCTGCTGCGGGCTTGGGCTGGCGAGTTTGATGTTTGAACCTTTAGCAAATGTCGTATCGGTTCGGGTAGATTGCCTGGCATCGCAGCTAAAAATAGTTACTACGAGCAAGAAGGCGGTGAGAAGTCCTTTCATAGAAGCATCAAAATTTTTCATACCGTAGTGCAATACAACCGCTGGGGAGTGTTTTAGTGCTTAGCAGTTTCAACTCCATAGTTTCGGGCAGGTGCATTTCGCTGAAGAGGCGACGCCCCTGACCGCAGAGGAAGGGGTGGACTACCACATGAAATTCATCGATAAGACCCAGTTCGATCAGTTCAGCGGGTAACGCAACGCCTCCGGTGGAGATAGCTTTTCCCGCTTGCTGCTTAAGTTTCAGAACCTCTTCTTTCAGGTTGTCGCGAATGATCGTCGTACGCTCATCTGCATTGTCGAGCGTTCTGGAAACCACTACGCGTTCAAGCCGGTCAAATGCTTTGGCAAAGGCGTTAGAGGATTCGTCCAGGGACTGCGACCGGGCAATATCCGGCCAGAACGGAACCATCAGTTCATACGTTTTCCGCCCATACAGCAGCGTGCCGGAATCTTCCAGCAATTCGCGGAAGTATTGGTGAACATCATCTCCAACGTGCGGGATACTGGTGTGTTCGCAGCAGCCGTCCATTGTGAGGTTAATTCCATAAATAAGCTTTCTCATTTGATCTTGGTTAGTGTGTGCTATCCAAGTCAATATAACTCAAAATCTGCATAACTAAACAAAAATTCACGATTTGAATTTCGCAACGAAGCATTACCATAGCCAGCAAAACCTTGCAATTTGAAAGTTTAACTTTCAAATTGCAAGGTTTTAGCGTATATTTGATATATAATTGAAAGCTTAACTTTCAAATTGCAGAAAAAATGATTAGGCGTAATTTAACTGAAAAGCTGATTGCTGGGCTACAGAATGTACCAGTCGTGGCACTATTAGGGCCAAGGCAGGCTGGTAAAACTACACTGGCATTGCAGATAGCCGAGCAGCTTTCCAAAACTTCTGAATACCTCGACTTAGAGTTGGATTCAGATATGAATAAACTGGACGATCCGGAAGCTTACCTGAGGAAGTTCTCGGGTCAGCTTTTAATCATCGATGAAGTACAGCGTAAACCCGATCTGTTCCGTGTATTAAGAGGTTTGGTAGACATGAGAAAGCGCAACGGAGAAAAAGCGGGACACTTTCTGTTGCTCGGCTCAGCTTCCCGCGATTTGCTGCAGCAATCTTCCGAAACGCTTGCAGGCAGAATCAGGTATATTGAGTTAACGCCCTTTAATGCACTTGAAATCATAAACCATGACCCGCTCGGATTTAATCCCGATAAACTGTGGTTCAGAGGGGGCTTTCCTGATAGTTACCTGGCTTCTAGCGATGAGCAGAGCTGGGAATGGCGTAACGACTTTATTTCCACTTATGTGGAACGTGATATCCCGCTCATGGGACCGCAAATTCAGCCAAACAGGATGAAGAAGTTCTGGTCTATGCTAGCACATTATCACGGCCAGCAGGCAGTATATTCAGAACTGGGCAAAAGCTTAGAAGTGAGCCATACAACCATCAAGTCATATCTGGATATCCTGGTAGATTTTTACATGGTCAGGCAGATTCAGCCCTGGTCTGGAAACACAAAGAAAAGGCTTGTCAAGTCACCGAAGATATATATCCGTGACAGTGGTTTACTGCACAAGCTACTCAATATACCGGGTTTCGACGATCTCATGGGAAATCCTGTTCTCGGCGCAAGCTGGGAAGGCTTTGTCATAGAAAACATCATCGTGCAATTGCCGGGTACATGGCAATACAGCTATTATAGAACAACAACCCAGACCGAAGTCGACCTTGTACTGGAAGGGCCGAACAATCAGGTATGGGCATTGGAAGTGAAGCGATCCTCTGCTCCGCGGCCGGGCCGGGGCTTTTACGCCGCATGTGAGGATATCGGGGCGACGCAGAAATTCGTCATTTACGGCGGCAAAGAGCGATATCCCCTACAAGAAAACACGGAAGCAATTGGACTGGCGGAGTTTTTACAGTTGGTAAAATGATCAATAAGTCCGTATATTTGGTATATGAGGATGACCGTAATGTTATAATATCAATTTCACGTCTTAAAAGACCAATGTTCCGGAAGGAGCACGAATTCTTTATTGTCTGAATTTTATATGAAACATTATGCACAACACCTTAAGCACTCAACAAATACAGTCATTTATTACCGACGGCTTTATCCGTCTGGACAACGCTTTTTCTGCCGATCTTGCTGCACAGGCGAGAGAAATTCTCTGGAAAGATATTCCTGCGAAACCCGATGACCCATCTACCTGGACGAAACCCGTGGTATGGCTCGGCATGTATACACAGGAACCGTTTGTTAAAGCCGCTAACAGCCCGGCCCTGCACAGTGCATTCGACCAGCTGGCAGGTAAAGGTAAGTGGATTCCCTGCATGAGCATGGGCGCCTTCCCGGTTCGGTTTCCCTCGGCGGTAGATTCAGGTGATACCGGATGGCATGTAGATGCCGGTTTTCCTGGCGAGGATCCGGCCGACTTTTTTAGCGCGCGGGTTAACGTGCATTCCAAAGGCCGTGCTTTGCTTATGCTATTTCTGTTCTCAGATGTGGGTGAACATGACGCACCCACCCGCATACGCAAGGGGTCGCATAATGATGTGGCCAGGCTGCTGGAGCCCGAAGGGGAGACAGGGCTTTCGTTTATGGAACTCGCGGGCAGGCTTGCCGGGTTGCCCGAACGAGAGGAAGCGCTCACCACTGGAAAAGCTGGTACCGTATATCTTTGTCACCCTTTCCTGGTCCATGCCGCGCAAAAGCATCGCGGGACGGCGCCCAAGTTTATGGCGCAACCGCCTTTGTTGCTAAGAGGTGCGTTCGATATTAAGAGGGGTGATAGTCCGGTCGAAGAGGCGATACGAAGCGCTTTGGAGCTTTGAAATGGCAATTTTCGATTCTCCAAGTGTTGAGATTTTTGCTGGGTCAAAATATCTTCGTTGAAAAAGGCCCGCGTTCGTACGGGCCTTTTTCAGTTTCGTGTTTTCGGGTCCAGAAAAAATCATTGCAAAAAAAGTTGACTGGTCTTAAAAATAAATGCAACTTTGGTGCAATTGAAAAAGAGAGGCATATTTGGTTCTGTTGATGTAACTGCAATGATAAGAGTGGTTGCTGCGGTGCTGTTGCTGCAATTTGTGTTGCAGCCTTTCGCGCAGCTTGTGCATCATCACCATCATGTATTTCAGGAGCACCATCAGCTTGGTGATCCTGACGATCTTCATAAGGTTTCCCTGACAGACAGCCACGGCCATGCTGCGGCAGATAGCAAGTGTCCCGTATGTGACTACCTGGCCCACCAACAGCCCGCAGAGGCGCCTGTTCCGGGCTACAGGTTTACTTTCTTTGAGGTCAGTTTAAAAGATAGATCTGATGCCCGCGTTTTGTTCAGCCCTCGAAGGTATACAGACGCTTCCAGCAGCAGGGGCCCGCCCCGGAGTTGATATTCCCTGTCAGTTCCGTATTCTTTAAACAACACAAAATTTAATGCTTAAACAATTACTATGTGCATTGTGCGTAGTACTGTTTTCGAATTCCTTTGCGCAGGCCCAGCTCACGATCGGCGGCAACCTGACACAAAAGGGTACAGAAACAGTATTGCCCGACGTTCAGGTACAGGCTGATGCCTATGGCCGGTTCTCGATCAGTAATGAGAAGGGCCGATACCTGATCCGCGGCTTAAAGTCGGGCCACTATACGTTGACTTACAAGCGCCTGGGTTTTCAAACTGTGGCGCTGCAAGTGAACCTCAGATCGGACACGATCATTAACCTTTCCATGGAAATGTTGTCGCTCGGCCTGAAAGAGGTTCCTGTGGTGGCAAGGCAGTCGGTTACCGGTTCGTCTTCCTTATTGGAAAAAACGGCTATACAGCATACGCAGCCAGCTAGCCTGGCCGACGCGCTTCAGCTTATCCCCGGGCAACTGGCCGTTAACCCAGATTTATCTGCCGTTGCGCAAATCAACCTGCGCCAGGTCCCCAGCTCGGCCGAGGCCGCCCGGGCCAATGCATTGGGGACAGCCCTTGTGCTCGATGGAATCCCTTTGTCTAATAACGCCAATATGCAGACCACCGTCAATATCCTGAATGCGGCACCGGGAACTTTGCCGGCCTTTGCTTCGGTGGCAGGCCGTGGCAATGATCTTCGGCAGATTCCGGCCGATCAGATCGAAAGCATCGAGGTGATACGAGGGGTTCCTTCTGCCAGGTATGGTGATCTGACCTCCGGGGCAATTGTAGTTGCTACGAGAGCGGGTGTTTTTGCGCCGGAATTTACCACGCGCGTGAATCCCAACCTGATCCAGCAATCGGCAGGCCTTGGCGTGAAGCTCGGCGCAAATGCAGGTATCGTCAGCTTTGATGGCGACCTGGCCTCCGGGAACGCCGATCCACGTGACGAGCTCTCCGGCTATAGCCGGTTTACATCGCAGTTTGCATGGACCAAGCCCTGGCTGGATAAGCAAATCCTGACGACCACCCGTCTGTCACTTTTCCAGACCAGGGATACTCATAAACAGGACCCTGCCGATCAGGCTGGAATGCGGAAGTATTCAAGCAAGGATAGGGGCTTCCGGTTGAGCAGCAACGGAAAATATGCCCCGGGCAGCATCCTGATTTCTTACTTGTCGTACGACGCCGGACTGAGCTATACCAGCCAGGAAAGCTTCCTGCAGGAGCGTGTGGTTCGTGATGTATACCCGGTGACCGACAGGGAAACGGAAGGACGGCATGTGGCCCGGTTCGGAGACAGTGAGTATCTGAGCCAGGTGCAAGTATCCGGTCGTCCCATGTCGATATACGGCCGTTTAGAGGCAGGCATGCTGAAGTTTTATAAAAAATTCAGTCCAAGGAACACTATGGGAGGCAGTTTTATTGCAGGTGCGGAGTACCGGCATGATGTAAACCGAGGTGCGGGGCGCCAGTTCGATGCGCTCCGGCCGCCAAGACAAAACTACAGTACGGGCGACCGGCCACGTAGCTATGCGGAAGTGCCGGCTATCAGCCAGCTTGCCTACTATTTGGAGGGCAGGTCGGCCGGAACGTTCCTGGGCCGCAACTATAGTTTCCATGCAGGACTTCGCTGTGACGACCTTCTCGTCCCGCGCATTAACCTCGCGGTCGAAGCCTTCTCCAATTTACGTCTTAAAGCGGGTTATGGCCTCACGGCTAAGTCGCCCACGCTCTCCTTCCTGTACCCCGGCCCACGCTATTATGACCTCCAGAATTTCAATTATTACGCGGCAAACCCGGCTGAGCGGCTTGTTGTGCTGACCACGCATGTTCGAGACCTGAACAATGAGCGGCTTAAGGCCTATACCAGCCGTAAGGCGGAGCTGGGCGCAGACTATAAGCATCCTTTTTTCCGCGGGTATGTGACGGCGTTCATAGAGCGTACCAGGAATGCTTTTGGTACCGACCGGGATGTGCAGGTTATCCAGGTAGACCAGCTGCGTGCGCTGGAATTTCCTGTCGGACAGCCGCCTGTGCTCGACCCCGTCCCCTTTGGAACAAAGGCCTTCTTTGCGGCTTATGATATGCCGGTAAATAACCGGCAAATAGAGAACCGGGGATTTGAATTCCAGCTGGAAACCAAGGCATTGAGGAGTATCAACACCTCGTTCGACGTCAGTGGCGCCTGGATCCGCACCCAGTCTTACAGCAGCGGTGATTTTATTGATGTGGCACGCAGTTTCTCCTCGGCGGAGGTCAGCAGGATCGGCATCTTTTCAAACGGCTATGAAAACAGGGTAGAAGGCACGCGCTTTAACACCAGCCTCAGGTTCATTACCCGGATTCCTGCATTTAAATTCCTGTTTTCGGGCCTTGTGCAAACCGTTTGGATGAGCAGCAACGAAAATTATAATGACGCGCCGGACGCGATCGGCTTTCTGGACAATAGCGGGAGGAAGGTTTATCTCAGCCGGGCTGAGGCAAGGTCGGAACTTTACAAGGACCTGGAAAAGCGCATCGTCTTAACCGGAACAGATTTTCAGAAACCCTTGTGGCTATTCAACGTTCGCGCGACGAAAGAGTTTAGCAACAGGAGCGGTTTATCTTTTTATATCAACAATATACCTGGCGACCGTGGACTTTTTTTCAGTGAGGTGCGCAGGGAAAATATCAAACGCAATCAGGACCTCTTCTTCGGGGCCGAATTCACCATCAAAATTTAACTACTATGCATATGAACATCACGAGAAGAAGCATTTTGCTCATCTTAATGACCGCAGCCATTATTGCAGGCTGCAAGAAACGCGAAGGAACAGAACTCCAAAAAGTTAACCTAACCGTTAAAGTCGATTTCCCTGACGGCTTCAAAAACACCGCTGCCGCTTCTGCGGAGGTGAAACTGATCAACAAAGGTACCGGAACGGTGCTCACGTCGACCACCAACGCTGAAGGTATTGCCACGTTTGCTGAAGTGATCTCAGGAACTTACGATCTGAGCAGCAGCCGGACCTTGAGCGCGGAAGAGCATGCCGCGCAGACCGGCAGTCTGCTTGCGATGTCGCTAAATGCCAGCAAACCGGATGTGCCTGTAAACCCCGGCGTATCCACGATCACGTTGAAACTCGCTGGTTCTGCGGCCGGAAACCTGGTGATCAAAGAGGTTTATTATACCGGCTCCAAGACCGCCAGCGGCGGAACCTATTTTTCTGACCAGTTTATCGAACTGTATAACAATTCGGCGGAAGTGATTTACCTGGACGGGCTATGCATTTCTGATATTTATGGCAATTCGGGGCTGATCAATACGAACTCCCTGCCCACGCCGTTCAACACTGATCATGACCACGTCTATGGAAGCAATGTATGGCGGATTCCGGGAACGGGCAAGCAGCATCCGCTGAACCCGGGAGCCAGCATCATCATCGCCCAGGATGGCGTAAACCACAAAGAGGCTACACTTAACCCGAACAGTCCGGTAGACCTGTCGAAGGCCGACTGGGAAACATATAACGAGCGGCCGGACAACCGAGATGCAGATGCTCCCGGCGTTCCAAACCTCGAACGGGTTTATTTTACGGGTGGGTTTGACTGGCTCGTCACTGTATTCGGTCCTGGCATCGTTATCTACAAGCCGCAGGATGCAAACGCTCTTGAGAAGGTTGTTGTGCCCGGAGGTACGACCCAATATGTTAAGGTTCCGAACACTATCGTATTGGACGCATTCGAGGCGCTTAAAGACGGCAATAGCGGAAGTTTTAAACGTATTCCTGCGGCGCTGGATGCGGGCTTCGGTTTTGCCTCGGGAACTTATACTGCCGAGAGCTTCCGCAGGAAACAAGCCTCGGTATCGGGCGGCCGCATTATCCTGCAGGATACCAACAACAGCGGCACTGACTTTGAAAAGCTGACGGTGCCGACCCCGAAATCATTTAAATAAACCATGAAAATAATAAACACCTTCAGGTGCTTATTCAGCACGCTGCTCCTGATGGCGGGCGGGGTAGGGGCCCAGGACCTTTCCGACAGTCTTGAACTTGTCCGCCACCAGGTTTATGGTGCAAGCTGGACGGCGACACGAAATCCGGTATGGCTCAATGAACAGTCATTGCCGGATTTCGGTGAAGCCGGATTTCATTATGAGTATGCAAAGGGCCGCTTTAAACGCCCGCAGCAAGCCCTGTCAGAAAGGGCAACGGGCTTTGGTGCTTCAGGCATCAAAACCTACAGAAGCTGGCGCTTTCAGGGCGCGGTGTCCTACCGCAAAATTGTGGACGATAGTGTGAAATACAGCTTTGCCGCCAGGCCTTTTGATGGGAATCCCTTTATGGTGGCCGACCTGGCCGGAGGCAACTGGAAAGGGGACCAGCTTGTTTCACAGTTTCAGTTTGTCACACCCAGTCTGGGCAAATGGGTTTTAGGTCTGGGCGTCGACTATGAGGCCGAGCAGAGCGCCAGGGGAAATGAGCCAAGGCCCCTGTACCGGCTGATCAACTATCGCATTAACCCGGCAGTTTCCTACCAGCTTAGCCAACACGATAGAATTAGTTTCAACGCGGCGTTCAGCAAGGTGAATGAAGTTGTGGAAATTGGCGCTTACTCGCGGAATAATCCACTGTTGTATACCCTTCGTGGCTATGGATATGCCACGGTTAGCCCGGTTGTAACAGCTGAACGGCTGAGAGGCGGCCCGGGCTGGGAGGCGGGCGCCGACTACCAATACCGGCAGGGAGGGAATGCCTTCTTTGCTTCGGCCAAATTTGGGCTTCGCCGGGAGGATGTCAGTGATGGCTATGCCGGCCTGCTCGTAGGGGGGCTTGATGAGCACCGGTGGTCTTTGATTGCACGTTTTGAGCAAGAAGGATTAAACACGGGCTGGTCGCTGGGGGCCCATGGCTGGTTTCGCGACGGAAGCGGCTATGATGAGAGTCAGCAAGCCATCAACCCGGCTTATTACCTTTCGGGCCTGAATGCCAGCCTCAACTGGTGGAAACACCGGGAGCGGGGCGATCTGCTCATTTTGAGCGTCGATCCGTCCGTTCGCTACAGCAATTATTTTGAGCAGATCGCCGAAACTGACTGGACCAGCATAATGGCCGGTGCTACCGCAGGGATAAGTTACAGGTACAGGATTTCCTCCCGGTTTTCCCTGACGGCCGAACCACGCTTAGGCTATTACCAAAACCTTTCGGCTGAATTAAAGATCAATGCCCCTCAACTTATGTCGGAACTATTGATCCGGCCCGATTATCAATTCCTGAGCAGCAGCTACCTCGAAGGTGGCTTTTGTGCACATGCCCGTTTCCGGAGTGCTGAAAGGCATTACCGGATTTCCTTGGCTTACATTACCCAGTCCCCTGCCCACCAGGCAAAGGACTATCCGTTTAACCGTACAAACCGTAACCAATTCCACGCCACATGTACCTTGATTTTTTGAAACTCATGATATGCTGCAGCCTTATACTGCTGGCCAGCATGTTCTTCAGCGGCTGCGCCATAGTGCCACACGCTGCAAATGGCCGTTCCCCGCAGGGTAAAGGTTATGAAGAACTTAGCGCGGCCGACCAGGCTCTTGCCGATACGCTGATTAAGAAAGTTCTCGATAACGAAGGGCTCTTCACTGTCATCGGACGCCTTAAGCCCATCAGTTCAGCAGGCGATATCCGCTTTAGTGTTAGAGATACGCTTACTAGCGATCGTCAAAAGCTCTTGCAGTACCAGCGCGTGCTCAACACCCTTCAGTTTGGCGACCTGGCGTTTGTGATGACTCCCTTCCGCCTGCATGAAGATGGGGAACGCCTCCTTCAGATCAACGTTTACCGGCAGAGTCTGGTAGATTCCATGGTGAGGGCGAACGCGCCATTTTATCGCGAAATGGGCTACGTGGCAGGCGCTGATGCCAGGCTGCTTATCAATACTACGGAATATGAAAACAAGCTGATCCGCTTCCGGTCCTATGGCAACCTTTTCGGTTATCCGCCACGTGCGGTCAACTTCTTTGTTGAAGCAGAACAAAGCAAAGAAAAAACCGGAGATTTTGTGGCACGTGATTTTTACCAGATACCGGTTCACAGTAATCAGAAGGGCCGTTTCGTCTATGCTCTCCCCAAGGGAAGTCAGCCTTCTGCCCGGGATGAACAGATCAAAGCCAGGGCTGCCTATTGGCTCTCGCGCTACCAGTTGTACCGTAAGAAGTACGAGAAGAGCGACCAGCGCCTGGACGCCTACAGACTTCTGAAGCATTTATTGAGGGAAGTTGAAAAATAAGATCGGATTTTTAACAGCAACGGCGTTGGTTGTGGCCAATATGATCGGCACAGGGGTTTTTACCAGTCTCGGTTTTCAGACCGGAGCTTTGCCGGACGTAACCGTGCTCATGCTCCTTTGGTTATGCGGTGGCATTGTTGCGCTGTGCGGTGGGTTCTGCTATATAGAGCTTGCAAGGCTCTTTCCGGGCTCGGGCGGCGAATACCATTATCTAAAGTCGGCTTACCACCCCTGGGCCGGCCAGATGGCAAGGATTGTCTCGGTTCTCGCCGGTTTCGCCGCACCCGTTGCCCTCAGTGCACTCGCCTTCTCTGCATATCTTGCACAGCTCCTGCAGCAAGTCGATGTTAAAGTATCCGCCATAGCGGTCATCACCGTCATCACGGGCTTTCACTGCTTTACCTTGAAACTGGGCAGCCGGTTCCAGCTCATCACTACCTTGCTTAAGTTGCTCCTCATCCTGGTATTCATCATTGCGGGACTGGCACACTCTGGGATTTCCTACAGTAAAGAACTGCAGATCTCCACAACCGCAGAGCTCGTGTTCAGCCCCGCGTTTGCCTCTTCGCTTGTGTATGTGTCGTTCGCTTATTCCGGCTGGAATGCCAGTGTCTATATTTTTGACGAGATCGCGATGCCGCTCAGGAATATACGGCTTTCCATCACGCTTGGTACCCTGCTGGTTACGGTATTGTATGTTCTCCTGAATTACATATTTCTGAAGGTTGTGCCGCTTCAGGAGCTTACCGGAGTTATTGAAGTGGGCGCACTTGCTGCCGAGAAGATTTTTGGGGCATCCGTAGCCAAGCTCGTTTCAGGTATGGTCAGTCTGCTGCTCGTATCTGGTATGAGTGCGATGATCTGGGTTGGGCCGCGCGTGATTAAGCCGGGGAGCGATGGGATACCGTTGGGTGCTGTTCTGGCACAATATTCCATTACGGTGGCCCTCGTTCTGAGCGGTGGCTTTCTCGAAATACTGGCAAACACTGCTATACTGCTCAATGTATGCAGCTGTATGGCTGTAAGTATTCTTTTGGTCAATTACCGGAAAATTCAGCGACTTGTCATTCTGCCGGCACTTGTGTTTCTCAGCGCTACGCTTTGGGCCAGCTATTATCTTTTGTTCCAATTGTTATGACTTTTCCAATGCAGATGAGGTTCTGAATGCCGACATTCCTTTTCCTCGTTTGCTTTTCCGTGCCTGCAGCCGGGGCTGATCATGCTGATCAATAGAAGGAAGGTGCCGAATATGAGTTTATGGATTTTCACGCTGGTCGATATTGTGGGTACATACCCGGTTAAGTTTCCAGTTGATGTAATGTGCAGCGGCGATGGTGATGCCGCCTAAAGGGATAAGCAGGGCTTCCGCCTCATGCCACAGGAAGTGTCCGGATGCGATGAGGGCAAATCCGCAAAGAAGGGCGAGCAGCGGCGTCGTGTTCCGGTGTCTCTTGTAGGTTGTGGATAGCGAAGTTACGGCAATGATCACCGAGAGGACGATCATGCTGGTTTCTACCCAGGGGCTGGCCAGGAACTCCATGCCGATTAGCGGCAGGGAAGTGACCATCAGGGGAAGCGCGGCGCAGTGAATGGCGCATCCCACAGAGGCTGTTATGCCGAGCTGGTCAAGTCTTTCTGATTTCAGTAGTGATTTCATGCTGCAAATATAAATGCAATTATGTTGCAAACAAGAAAAATGCACAAATTTTGAGTCAAGGCTTTGGCCTCTAGCCATCAAAGACTACTGAGGATTGCTTAAAGTCCTGAAAAGATCTGCGATGGCGATGAGCAGCCTGTTCTCCATGCTGATTTCAGAAAGTCTGCTGCTGACCACATTGTTTTCCCGGGAATTTATGACGAAAAGGGAACTCTCACCGAAAGAAAACAGGCGTTCTTCTGAAGTGAGCATAGTGGAATAGTCTTTCACAAGTTCTGATGCGGTGACTTTCTGATTTTCAAGGGCATCGATCTCGGCTTGCTGGGCCAATATCTTGTTTCTCAATGCCACACGGGCCAGGTCGAGGTCAAGTTGTCCGTCCTGTATTTTAAGTTTTGCAAGTCTTAAACCACCGCGTTCTTTTCTGAGAAATACCGGCAGACTGAAATTGACGCCAAGTTTGTAATCCTGAAAGCGGTATCTGTCCACATACCTCGGTTCAGCTAGGAAATTATAGCTTAAATCGACCTTAGGCAGCAGCAGGTTCGCCTTGTACCGGCGTTCTATCTCCAAAAGCTCAAGTTTGCCCTGTAATGCCTGTACCTTAGGATGCTCACCGAGTTGCAGCATTGCTGCTGCATCGGTTAGGTTCAGGATAGAAGCCGCATGTTCGGCGGGGTTTTCTTCAGGGACGATATTTTCGGCCAGTTCTACAGGCACGTTTTCAAGCCAGAGATAATTGGATAATTCCAGGCGTGCTTTAGTCAGCTTGAGCTGCGCATCGGCCAGACTTAGCCTGCGCGACTTCACGATCACTCCCGCTTCAATACTGTCGATCGCCGGCTTGTCCCCTGCCTGTATGAGTTTGGTGATACCCGTATATCTGACCCTTGCAAAATCAAGATAGGTTTGATAAAGCTTTACCTCGTCAAACGCACGTTTCCAGCTGAAATAGGCGAGCGACGCGGCGTAAACGGCTTCAGTAACCTGCAACTTTTGCTCGGCCGCGCTCAGTCGCAGCTGCACCTTGGCCGAGCGCAGGTCTGCCATCCTTCTGTTGACCAGTAATCCCTGTGCCAGCGGGATGGTGATTCCGGCAGAGCTGAGTCCGCCTTCAGGGGTAATGTTTTGTGGGTTGACATACTTTCCGGTACTGTTATCAAAGGCAGCTTTAATTTCAATGCCATACCATGTGGGTATTTTAAAACTGCTGTTCAGGAGCGAATAGTATCCCGTTCCTTTGAACTCTTTCTTATCGTAGTCGACCTCCAGCTTTGGGTCGAAGCCGCCGCGCGCAGCCATAAGTTCTGCTTCGGCACGGCTGAGCGTAAGATTGGCCTGCCGGGTCAGCGGATGATATTTTTTGACGTAGCCCAGGTATTCCGCAAAGCTCAGTTGCCCGGCCAAGCGCTCCTGGGCCGCTGCATGAAGCGTGCAGAGCACACATAACAGGATATAGATAACGGCTCTCATTTGTCTTTCGCCGTTTCATTTGCCGCCGCAGGCTGGTAGTAGTTGGGCGGGAAACCATTTAACGTACGCCACACTTCAAACCAGACCGGGACGGTTTCCAATAGGGCAATCGTTTGTGCCCCCGCGCCTATGCTCAGCTGCTTTGGCCATGCCGCGTCGCGCTTATCGGGGGCGATAAGCACCCTGTACTTGCCATTGGGACTTATGAAATTCTCAATAGCCACGATCCGGCCGCCAAAAGTGCCGTATGACATTCCGGGCCATCCGGAAAATACGATGGTTGGCCATCCGTCGAACCATACCCTCACTTCGTCACCCTTTTTCAGCAGGGGCAGATCGATCGGCCTTACATAGGTTTCGACCGCGATCTCATACCCGGCAGGCATAATGCTGACTATTGGCGTTCCTTCCTTGAGTATTTCGCCGATGCCCGACTGCAGCGCCCGGTTTACATAGCCGCTTTGAGGCGCTTTGATGTAGTACATGCCGTTTCTGATGGAGTAATTCACATATTGATTTTGCAGCTTGTTGACCTGGGCCTCTGTATCGAACTGGCTGCTCAATGCGGTAAACTTATCACTGCTCGACTTTGCCAGCTTTTCATTGTATTCAGCGGTTATTCTTCCGATCTCCACCTGAGCATTGATCAGGTCATTCTGCGCGGCGAGCAGTTTGTTTTCCTGCGTGATGATTTTCGCCTGGGCATCCTGCAGCTTCAGCCTTTTCTCCTCTACATCAGTAAGCGGTTTAAGGCCTTCTTTATTAAGCTGAACTGCCCGGTCAAACTGTGTGGTGGCGATCTTTAGCTGCGTTTTTACGGCTTCCAGGTCAATACTGTCGCTCTTCACCTTCAGAAGGGCCTGCCGTATTTTGTTGTTGGCCTGCTGAATTTTCAGACGTTGTTCATTCGCCAGCGCAGCCATTTGTGATTCCAGCGACTGTACTTTACTATCATAAGACTTTAATGCGTTTTTCTTGGCGTCTACCTGTTGTTTGGTGTTGTTTACCAGGTTGGGATCGAAGTAATCCTCCTTTGTTTCGGAAATAAACAATATGGTATCACCCTTTTCCACGTAATCGCCTTCCCGTACATACCACTTTTCGATACGTCCTGCAATCGCGGTATGTATGGTCTGAGGCCGCTGGTCCGGTTTCAGTGTAGTAACTGCGCCTGTGCCCGAGATGTTTTGTGTCCATGGCAGAAACAGGATCAGCAGGGCCAGCAGGCAGAGGCCAAGGATTATCCTGTTTAATATTTTATAGTGCGGCCTGTTGGATAGCTGCCGTACAGTGCTGAAATGCTGTAAGGTTTCAAGCCGAGCCTTTTTGTTGGTCGAAATATTTAGCATGGCTTATTGTTTTGTATCATGGATTATTTTTCCGTTTTCCATAGTGATCTGCCGGGTGGCCCGGGCTTCCCAATGCACGTTTGCGGAGGATACGATCACGGTCCAGGAGTTTTCCGGGGAAAATATAAAGTCGATCAGTGCTGCCGCAGCATCTCTGTCCATACGGTCGGTCGGGTCTTCAAAGAAGAGTACAGCAGGCTTATGCACGATACTGCGTGCGAGAAGTATCTTCTGAGCATTTGATGAGGATAGTTGTTTGCCTTCGGGGAAGATCTTGGTGTTCAGGCCCTCAGGCAGTGATTTGATCACCTGGCTGAGTTGAACGGCGTCGAGCGCCCATTTCAGATCTTCAGGTGATATTGCGGGGTCGCTGAAGGTGATATTTTCCAGTATTGTACCTTCAAACGGGGTTTCGCCCTGGATGATGCGGCCGATTTTTGCCCTGTAAGCAGCGCCCTCAATTTTGACGAAGGTGTCGTCGTTTACAGACAGTGTACCGGAGCTGGGTTGGAGCAGCCCGGACAGTATACGGATCAGGGTGGTTTTTCCTGCGCCGTTGTTACCTTTCAGCAGAATCTTTTCGCCGGGCGCTATAGTCAGCGAAATATTTTTCAGCGTGTCTTTTGCGGCACCGGGATAACGGAACCTTAAAGCATCAGTTTTGATCGTTATGGCTTTTTCACTGGTGATTTCCGCAGCGTCCGGTTGATCCTCTATATCCAGGTCCGTAACCTCGCCGATTTTCTCTACGGCGGTGAGCACATCGTAGAAACTCTCCAGACCCAGGATGATCTTCTCCACGGAATTGATCACCAGGAGGATGATGATCTCGGCAGCGACAAACTGGCCGATATTCATCTGCTGGTTTAATACCAGCAGGCCGCCTATAAGCAACAGACCGGCAGTGATGATGATCTTGAATACGATGAGCTGGATAAACTGGCGCCTGATAATCCCGAAATGCTTTTCCCGGTAGGTGAGGTAGCCGCCAACGATATCGTCTGTTTTAGACAGGGCAAAATTGAAATTCAGCTTTGCTCTGAAAGATGAATTATTGCGGGCTATTTCCTGAAGCCAGTCGGCCGCCCGGTACTTGTACTTGGATTCGTTGAGACTGGTTTCTAGCCCCGGGGCGTAAGAGAATTTAAAGATCAGGTAAAGCAAGCCCACCAGCAAGAGGCCAAACACAATAAAAAACGGGTGGTAAAATGACAGCAGTATAATTCCGAAGCCGATCTGAAGCAGCGCGGCTGAGAAATCGATCAGCAGCTTGGAGACCCCCTTTTGTATGGTCAGGGTGTCAAAAAAGCGGTTGGCCAGCTCGGGCGGATAGAAGTTATTGTACAGTTCATCAAAGCGTATTTTGGGCAGGCGGTACGCGAATTCAAACGAGGAACGAACAAATATTTTCTGCTGAAGATTTTCGGTAATTCGCAGTTGCATCAAAGATAGTATACCTACCAATGCCACTCCCCCAACCACGATGACAACCAGCACGATCCATGAAACGCTTACCCTGCCGCTTTGTATAAAATTGATAATGGCCTGTATACCGAGGGGAAGGGACAAGCTGATCAAACCCGCGAACAACGCGTAGAAAAAAATCTGTGTGACATCTTTCCTGTCGAGCCTCAGCAGGCTAAAAAATCGTTTGGCCGGTGTCATAAGCTATTTGTATTGCGGTTCACCAAAAGCAATCTACCTGCCAAAAATATCGGTAATAATATTATTTCGCTTATCTTGCCTGCATGGAAAAAACGACGATTGAGAGAATCATGGCGCCGGTTAGCCGTTTTGTACATCTGGAATATACGAGCGGACTTGTGCTCATGGCCGCCGTGGTGGCGGCAATCATCTGGGCAAATTCTGCTTACCACGATTTTTATGAACACCTCTGGCACATCAATTTTTCGATAGGCTTTGATAAATTTCTGCTTAGCCACCCGCTGCATGTCTGGATCAACGATGGATTGATGGCGCTTTTCTTCTTTGTGATCGGCCTTGAACTTAAGCGGGAGTTTATGGAAGGCGAGCTATCCTCGGTAAGCAAAGCCGCACTGCCGATGGCGGCGGCTCTGGGCGGGATGATCGTCCCGGCCTTGATCTATACCGCTTTTAACGCGGGCACCGAGGCCGCGCACGGCTGGGGCATCCCGATGGCTACCGATATCGCATTCGCGTTGGCTTTGCTGTCCATGGCCGGCAAAGGCATCCCAACATCAGTTAAAGTGTTTCTTTCGGCACTAGCCGTAGCAGATGATCTGGGCGCTGTTCTCGTCATTGCGTTCTTCTATACAGCTGAGATTAATTTCCTCGCGCTGGGCATCGGAGCCGCATTTCTTGGCGTATTGATATTAGGCAATATCATAGGTATCCGGGCTAGCATGTTCTATTTGATCATTGGTATCGGTGTCTGGATCGGGTTTCTGCTCTCCGGCGTTCATGCTACGATTGCGGGCGTACTGGTTGCCTTTACCATTCCCGCGGTTACCAGGATCAACGAGGAAGTGTATGCAGGTAACCTCCGTAAGCTGTCGTATGATTTTGAGTCTGACATCCCGGAGCGCGGCAAACTGATCACACCCAAGCAAAATAAGACAATACAGAGTGTTAAGCGGCTGAGTATGGCCGCTGAAACACCACTGCAGACGATAGAACATGCCCTGCATCCCTGGGTGGCCTTCGGCATTATGCCGCTCTTTGCCCTGGCAAATGCTGGTATTGTGATCGGTTCCGATTTCCTGAGTTCTGTATCGAACCCGGTTTCGTTTGGTGTTGCGGCCGGATTGATCATCGGAAAATTCATCGGCATCATGGGTTTTTGCTGGATCATGATAAAGTCAAGACTTGCCGGACTGCCGGAGGGCGCAGGCTGGAACCACCTGGCAGGCGTTTCCCTGCTGGCAGGTATAGGTTTCACCATGTCGCTTTTCATCAGCGGACTGGCCTTTAAGCATCCGGTTTTTATTGATCAGGCGAAATACGGTATCCTGATTGCCTCTGTTGTGGCCGGTATCGCTGGTACAATAGTGCTAAAGCGGGTGACGAGGTAAGATTATACCCGGGTACCGCAGTGAGCGCAGTACTTATCTGTGGGGCTGTGTAAGGCATGATGACAATGCGGGCATTTTCGTTTGGCCTCTTCGGTAGCTCTTGCCATTTCCACAGAAACTATACCTGTCGGAACGGCTATAATGCCATACCCGATGATCATCAGGATGCTTGCCAGAAACTGGCCCAAGGGGCTTTGAGGCGAGATATCTCCATAGCCAACGGTAGTAATGGTGACAATCGCCCAGTAGATCGATACGGGAATGCTGGTAAAGCCGCTGTCCTCTCCTTCAACGATATACATGAGTGTGCCGATTATGGTAACCAGGGTGACGACGCTGGTCAGAAATACGACGATCTTGTACAGGCTTGCTCGTAGGGCTGCACGCAGGATATTGCCCTCATACATGAACCGCGTCAACTTCAATATCCTGAACACCCGAAGTAGCCTTAAGGCGCGTACTACTACGAGGTATTGTGCGCCTGTTAGCATCAGGCTAAGGTAAGTAGGCAGGAATGCGATCAGATCTATAAAGCCGTAAAAAGAGAAAACGTACCGCCATGGTCTGTGGCTGCTGTAAATCCTAAGGGCGTATTCTACGGTAAACAGGATGGTGAAAAGCCATTCAAATACATGAATGATGTGACCATACCGGGCCCTTACGGAAGCTACGCTTTCCAGGAAGACAGACAGAATGCTGAGCAGGATAAAGACAAGAAGCGCAAGGTCGAAGAGCTTACCTGCGGGCGTATCAGACCGGAAGATGATCACGTACAATTGTTTCCGGAATAAGTCGTTCCTGTTTTTTTTCATGCGTTCTAATCGGAAACTACAAGGGTAAGGGAGTCGGCTTTAATTCTTGATCTTAACCAGTCTCTTAAACGTACAAGCTCCGCCGGTGCCGGATCGGTTCGGAAGCTTACCAGGGCAAGCGTTACCGTATCCTGCCTAAGGGTATCCATGCGTTGTCGGACTACATTTTCAATGCTGTAGCTGCTCAGTGCTGGATATAATGCTGCGAGTTCAGCACGGACATCTGGTATGGGCATGTCTAACCTGGCTGAGGAACTCTTTCGTGTGGAGTCGTTTTGATAGACGGCCTCCAGGATGCTGGCTTTGATCTGGCTGAAATCCAATTCATTCTTGGCGTTCAGTCCCTGCCGGATGCGGAGCTCGGTATTGTTTAACTTATAAGCAGGCAGCCTGGATTTCAGCGTATCAATCTGTTGGCCACTTAACTCGTCACCGAGCAGCAAAAGGTCAATTTCATTGCCCATGCTTCTGCTGTAATTAAAATTTTTGGTGATGACCTGTGTGCTTGCGAAGTTCATCTCTTTCTGAATAAAGGCATTGGCGTTGGTCTCGAAGATACTCTTATCCACGATCCGGTAGGCCAGGTAAACGCTGGGGGCGGCTGTGACCAGCACCAGGATCCAGATGTACTGGCGTACTTTTCTTTCATAGGCCTTATCTTCAAATTCCTTTTTATGAAATTTCAGGTAGCGGACAATTAAATAAGTGGCCACGCAGATAAAGACGCTGTTTATAAAATACAGGTACATGGCACCAAGAAAGAAGTAAAGGTTGCCCGAAGCAAGTCCGAACCCGGCGGTACAAAGCGGAGGCATGAGTGCCGTGGCGATCGCCACGCCGGGTATGGCATTGCCTTTTTCCTTGCGCGTGGCAGCAACGATCCCGGCAAGTCCGCCAAATGTGGCGATGAACACATCCCAGATCGAGGGAGATGTTCTGGACAATAGCTCCGAGGAGGCATCATGCAAAGGTGTTATCAAAAAGTATAAGGTTGAGGTGATCACACTGATCACCGTGGCAATAGCCAGGTTGCGCGCCGCCTTTTTAACGAGCTCAAAATCATTGATGCCAATGCCAAGTCCGACGCCCATGATCGGCCCCATAAGCGGTGAAATGAGCATAGCCCCGATGATCACAGCTGTTGAATTGACATTGAGACCGATGGAGGCCACGAATATCGCGAAAATGAGCGTCCATAAGTTGGCCCCTTTAAACTCTACATTCCGCCTCAGGGCTTCCACCGTATCCTGTTCGTCGGCATTGTCTTCATGCAAACTGAAGCGGTAGGAAATGAAGTTTCTGATCGCAAGGAAAATTTCTCTCATGCCCTGCTACATTCAAAAATCAAACCACTATGGCAACGCTATTTGCCAGATCCGAAACGAAATGCGCGAAGCTTTTGCTGGTTGATACCGACAAACAGGGTATTGTTGATGATGGCGGTGCTGCGTACATCGCCCTTCAGGCGGAGGCCGCTTTGAAGTTCGGGCACGTAGCTGAAGTCGCCTTTTCCGTTCCCTTTAAGGAGTATACCGTGGTTGGCATCGTATTTTCCGAAACGTATCCTCGACTGGTTGATGTTGCCGCAGAGGAGCAGGTCTTTGTATCCGTCGCTGTCGTAATCCAGAGAAGTTATGGTAAACACTGGTGCGAACTGGGCTTGTATGGGCAGTGCCTTTTCTTTGAATCTGCCATTTTGCTGCCTTATAAAAAAGCTTGTTTTCAGGCAGTTTGCTTTCAGTCGTCTGGCCCCCTCGAGTTCATCGGGGGTAAACATTTCCTTCAAACCTGCTTCTGAATAACTTTTGTAATCGGGAAAGCGCGGGCGCATGATGCTCATCTGGTCGAGCAGCTCATCCCGGCTCATATAGGGATAACTTTTGTCCAGCAGGTAAAAGCACAGAATGGGATCCATAGCACCATTCATATCGAAATCCTTGTAGAACATTTCTGCGGGTTTGGCGTCACTTACCCGGCACTGACTGTTTAGGCCAAGGTTGCCAAGTACAAGGTCTGCGCGGCCGTCGGCATTGAGGTCCTCGAGTTGAATGGTGTTCCACCAGCCCTGGTACGATTTGCCGAAATATTGTTTCGTCTGGTTTTTAAGCTGCCCGCCTTCGTTTAAAAAAGCTGTCACAGGCATCCAGTCGCCCACCACGATCAGGTCGTCCCGACCGTCCTGGTTCAGGTCAGTTACGGCGGCATCGGTAACCATACCGATGTGCTCCAGCTGGGCGGCCATCTTCCTGATCTGATTGGTAAACCGGCCCTTGCCGTCGTTGATCAGCAGGTAGCTTGCCGGTGTTTCAGGGTATCTGGTTGGCTTAACGCGGCTCCCCACAAAAAGATCCGGCTTCCCGTCGCCATTGAAATCACCTACCCGCGCGCAGCTTTTGCTTGAGTGCATCTTAGGCAGGGCAGCGGCCGCTTTGGTAAGCCGTCCCTTGCCGTCGTTTAGATAGAGTCTGTCCTGAAACAGGGAGTCGCCCTCTTTGAAGTTTCCGTAACCGCCACTCACTACATACAAGTCAGTATGCGTGTCGCCGTTCGCATCGAAGAAAACGGCGTCGGTATCTTCACTGGCCACGTCTGCTAGAAAGGGCTGGCTGTCTGCCCTGAACTGTCCGTTTCTTTGCTGAATAAATACTGCCCCGGGCTGATCCACGTCGCCGCCGATAAAGAGGTCTTCGAGGCTGTCGCCATTCAGGTCGCCCCTTGCCATGCACGGACCTGAAAACGAAAGGGCGTTCACGAGATTGGGTTGTCTTTTAAAGTCGTTAATGTGATTCTTTTTCTGGCTGTAAGCTATAGGGGAAGAGATTTCCTTAAACAGAGGGTCGGGAGACTTCTGCCTCACATACCGCTGCGTGGCATCACGTTCATAAAGCAGCAACTGCATGTTTGCGCGAATATTGCTGAGCACCTGCTGCCTGCCGCCCGGCCATACCACCCGGACGGAGTCCACCGTTTTCGCGTTGCCCAGGCCGAAATGCAGGTTGGCTGAAACGCTGGACAGGAAGCCCCTGGATGGCATCTGTTCAAGGCACTGTTGCCTGCCCTTTTGATAGATGGTTACGGTAGCGCCCAGTCCGTCTGTATTCTTTCCGGAGCCTTTCAGTTTAACCTTCAGGTAGCTGGAAGTGGTGTCGCCCTGGTTCTCGTAGATAAATGCGGCCTTGTTGATGTTGTTGACTACAATATCCAGGTCGCCGTCATTGTCAAGGTCGCTGTAGGCAGCGCCATTGCTGTTAGATGGCAGGGTGATGCCCCACTCGGCTCCTTTATTGCTGAAGGTGAGGTTTCCGTTGTTTCTGAAGATATAGTTTTTCACATCGGAAGAGGGCACGCGTTTCAGCATTTCTTCCAGATGGTGAGGCTGAATCTGTCCCTGAATACTTTGCATGTATTGTTCATTGTACTTTAGGACATCCTGGTTTGTGAAATCGCGCATGTAACCATTAGTAACGAAGAGGTCTTTCCAGCCGTCGTTGTCGTAGTCGGCAAAGAGCGGCGCCCAGCTCCAGTCGGTATTTGAAACCCCGGCAAGCTGCCCGATCTCACTGAATGTGCCGTTGCCATTGTTGATATGAAGCATATTGCGCATATACTGGTAGTAAAAGCCATTGCGCAGGTTGATGTTGAACAGTTCGTAGTTGTCGAGCCCTGCCAGGAGCTTCTGCCGTTTGTTATCTTCCGGAAGCATGTCGAGCGTGAAGATGTCCTGCAAACCGTCATTGTTTACGTCGGCGATGCAGTTACCCATGGAAAAGAGGGAGATGTGGTCCAGCTGTTTCTGCATCTGATCGCTAAACGTTCCATCGCCGTTGTTGATATACAACACATCGGGAATAGCATAATCGTTTGACAGGTAGATGTCGGGCCAGCCGTCGTTGTTGATGTCGCCCACCCCGCCGCTAAGTCCGTACGAGAGGGTCGACATGTTCAAGCCCGCTTCTTTGGTCACCTCCCGGAAACGTTGGCCTTCATTTTTATAAAGTTTAGAGCAGGAGAGCGGGTCGGCCTGCTTTTTCAAGGCTTCTATGGCCACATCGTCCAGGTTACTCAGTACCTGTATGTTCTCATTGATCAGGAACAAGTCCAGATCACCATCAAGGTCGTAGTCGAAAAAGATTGACTGTGTGCTGAATGCGGTATCTGCCAGGCCGTAAGTCAGCGCTTCATCTGCAAAAGTCGGGATGCCGTCGCTGTTCAGTCCCTGGTTAATGAAAAGCTGGTTGCGCGACCTCGGACCCGCGACCCTTCCGGCGTGGCATACGTAAATATCAAGCTTGCCGTCGCCGTTCACGTCGGCCATGTTGACACCGTTTCGCCATCCCGAAAGCCTGCCACCCACGCCTGCCTTACGTGTAATGTCGCTGAACCGCATGTTTCCATGGTTCAGGTAAAGCTTGTTGCTGACCATGTTTCCGGAGAAGTAGATGTCGTCGAGCCCGTCGCCGTTAAGGTCCCCGGTGGCCACGCCGCCGCCATTATAGAAGCCCTGGTAAAAGCTGGTGACTTCCTTGCCGAATTTCTCCTGGATAACGTTGTTGAACAGGATGCTGGTGGAAGAAGAGTCGAGCAGTTTGAAACGAGGTTTAGGGCTTACATGTGTTTGAGCGGTTTTTTCAGTTTCTGCACACGACAGCAGAAAGAGCGCACACAGTATTGCCAGGCGGAATAATGTCATACGTAGTGGTTTTTTGGTTAGCAGTAAAAGACTTACTTACCTGTATGACAAAAAAGTTATATAAAAGTCCTATATGGTCAGCTAAATTTCAGTTGATTAATTGATGTCTGACTTGACTTAAGGTCAAAGCCCGCTTTATTCGCGGGCGGTTATAGCGCTGGAGAAATATGGGATACAGATTTAGCAGGATATTTAGTATCAGCAGCGAAAGGGATCTAGAAAAACCGAATATTAACGCTACGTACACATTGAATCCAAGCACGATCATGAAGATGACGGTATGGTTAAGTTCGGATATTTTTGTCTGCTGATAAAGCTTAGTGAGGGCTTCAGTATTGTTTCCTATGGGGAGCGTTTTTCTGGTCAGCTTTTCCCAGCCGGTCCAAACCAATAATTTCCGGTAGATGTTTATGCCAAAGTATTCGTACAGCTTGCCTTTCTGTTCCCATTTTTTCTCAAGGAAGTAGGGGGAAGCATATCTGCTTTGCATCGCGTCGGAGAGGAATGCCGCGCATGCCATGAGCAGGAAATTAAGTACCCACGCGAATGCAAAGCTGTCGACCTTAATAAAATAGACCAGGCCACAGAGGCAAGCTATTGACAGCACTGAGGTCACAATAAAAATAATTTTCTTTTTCATAACAAGAGGGTTGTTGGTGCCGTAATATCATGTGTATTTCTGAAATACATACATGAAGTTCAGGGCTTGTCCCGTCAGGGTTTTTTATAGACCAGGCAACCGATCTTATTAGGATGATCTTGTATAAAGCTCTGTTTAGATTCGTTTCGCAGCATTAAGATAATCAATAGATCCCCGCCAGCGGCCAGCGTAAAGAACAGTCCGAAAGCCAGCCATGAAATGCTGCCGGTAAGTATGGCGATCAGTGTAGGGATTATTCCAAGAATGATTCCGGGCGCAGCCGCCCCAATCTGGTAATGCCTGAGCCGTAATGGCTCCGTACAGTGGCAATAGGGCGTCAAAGATTTCCATAGTATCCCAAACCTGATGGTCCGGAAGCCTGAACTGGCGAAAAGCGCCCAGGCAAGGCCATGGATCAGTTCATGCACAACAATGCCGGCTAGCATGATGCCAACCAGCCAAACTAAACCCTGGACACCTGGAGGTAAAATTTCTTTATAATGAGCGAGGGAAAGCTGGTTAGGCCAGAGCAAATAAAAAACCAACACGAATACGAATGCAAAGGGTAAAAAATAGGCGATCGATTTGAGTTGTGCCTGACCGGCACTGATTGTAAGTTCCCGCGCTTGATCTTGATCTGCTGTTTTCATGCCCAAAAATAAACAACTTATTATTATAATCCCTCCACCACGACAACCCAATCGCTGCCGCGGCCTTCCGAGGGCGGCACAATGGATTTACTTCCTTCATTCTTAAATTCCCCGAGGGGCAGTATCTGTGCATCTCTGGGATTGAATAAAGACAGCTTCAGTTTAACGGTCTTTAGCATGGATGTATTGATGGTCGTTTTCCGGCCATACGGCAGGTAGGCGATGAGCAATCGCCCATCTGCGGAGGTGGCGGCCACCTCATACTCCGGCGTTTCAGGGTTATCTTTCCCTATGGCGCTTTGGTTGGGCTGCAGGGACTGCCAGTTATACTGTTCAAAGAATCTTCGCATAAACCCCATCTGCCTTGCACCAGGCTGATCCAGTGCGACTGTCCAATGCGTGCGTGCCCAGGATACGGGCTTGCTGCCGTTATAGAACTGCCAGATATTATGATTCCCGTAAGTATGCCCGCACGCACCCGACAACATACTCCAGTAAGCTGTCTGCCGTGCATCGAAATCATCCATCCAGCCAAATTCGCCCGGTTTGAATTTGTTCGGGTGATCTTCATAACGTGGTTCGCCGTCCAGATGTGGTAATACCGGCGATAGGTTCCGCCGATTAAAACGGTAATTCCTGGAATCCTGGCTGTGCCCCGTTTGGGACATATGAAAATCTATCCAGGTGGCGTCCTTGAAGTAATCGTAAGAGGATCTGGCGCCCGTTGGATGGAAGGTGATTAAGTGCCTGCCGCCGTCGCCCGACTTAAGCCCTTCAGCCATGGCATGAATGATATGCCGGTCTTCGGCATTCTCAATATGGCGGTCGCCACCTAACACCCAAACGATCGGATACTTACGATACCGGCGACCGAGGTATTCCCCGAAAGCTTTCGCGTTCTGAGGCGTGAATATTTCCGGTCCCTGACCCCAGGCTTTGTTCCACTTATCGCCCCAGCTCGGCAGCATGGCGACGATCAGTCCGAGGCTTTCAGCCCTTTGAACCACGTAATCTACATGTTTGAAGTATGACTCGTTCGGCTTTGCTGGATCATTGTCTATAAGCGGAGTGTCGCCGTAAGGATTCGGTGTGCTGAGCCCATCAAGTTCAGCCAACACCACGGCCTGGATGACGGTGAAGCCCTTGGATGCCCGATCCCGCAGGTACCGGTCTGCCTCCCGTCGGTCCAATTTATGGAACAGCTCCCAGGCAGTATCACCCAGCCAGAAAAACGGTTTTCCAGTACTGGTATGCAGATAGCGTTTGTCGGGGCTCACTTTCAATTGTGCCGCAGCCGGCAGCCAAATTGCGGTGAGTATGTAGAGGACCAGATGTTTCATATCAGCAGGTGATGATCAAACTTAATAAAAAGTAAGGTAGATTAGTATTTACATGGCTGTTATTTCGCGGCAATAACCGATCTTCACTTTTCAAAGATTTGGATATGTGCAAAATAACCGCTTCGCGGCTGGATGGGATTATATTAGCGCTTACAGAATTCAGCCGGGGTAACTTCGCTGTCCGGCTGGATGTTTCGGATGACGGGGATCCGCTGAATACGGTGACTGCGGGATTGAACAGGCTTGGTGAAGAACTTGAAAAAACCAATCAGCTGGTGACGCGGTTGATCACCTCATCGGACCAGGTTTTTTATATTGTTTCGATAGACCAGACAGACCCTTTTAAAAATACCTTCACTTATCTGAGTCCGCATGTAGAAGGCATTATCGGGTTCTCGGTGGATGATGTACGCAACGAGCCGCTGCTTTGGTTGAACTCCATACATCCGGAGGATCTGGAAGGGGTGAAAGCGACTACAAAAGAGATGTTTACGTCTAAAAGTCCGAGAACCCGGGTGTACCGTATGAAGCATAAACGTACAGGAAAGTACGTTTGGCTGGAAGATTATGTCGTCCCTATCCTGGATGAAACCGGGCGCATTCAGGAGTTTTACGCATCGGCGCGTGATTTTACAGCACGTAAAGAAGCAGAACTTGAACGCGAGCGACTGATTGCGGAGCTCAACCGGAGACATGACGAGTTGATGCAGTTCAGCCATATTGTATCGCACAATCTGCGGTCGCCCGTGGCGAATATCCTTGGCCTGGCACAGCTTCTCCATGAAGATGTTCCTTCAGCATCACTGGCTGAGACCACGGGGTATATCCTCAAAGCCGCCCAGTCGATGGATCATGTATTGCGTGACCTGAACACAGTGTTGTCTGTACGGTCCAGCCTGGAGGAAAAAATGCAGACGTTTTTGCTAAGTGAGATCATCTCGCTGGTGTGCATCAACCTGAAAAAAGAGATAGATGAGAGTGCTGCACGCATTCATGTAACCGTGGATCCTCTGGCAGATGAACTGACCAGCATCAAAAGCTATGTCCAGAGCGCACTGTTCAATCTAATCAGTAATGCGATGAAGTATCGTTCGCCGGAGAGACCGCCCGTCATTGCCGTAAACGTTTACAAAGAGGGAACTCATACCGTGATTTCTATCCAGGACAATGGCCTGGGAATAGACCTGGATTTGCATCAGCACCGGATCTTTGCACTGTACGGCAGACTGCATTCAGATCGCGAAGGAAAAGGACTGGGCTTGTATATGACCAAGACACAGATCGAGTCTTTAAAAGGAACGATTGCCGTGGAGAGTGAAGTGGGTCGGGGTACAACCTTTACGATAAGGCTTTAGTTGCCCCTGGCCGCTACTGCCCTAACGGTGCCAATAAGCTCTTCCGCTTCGGTATCTTTTAAGACGAATGCTTTGGCGCCTGCTTCCATGGCTTTTTCTGCAAAGCCTTCCTTCGCATGCATGGTAAGCAGGATGACGCTGATCTCCGGGAATTCAGCTGTCAGGGTCCTCGTAAGTTCAATGCCGTCCATTTCCGGCATGTTAAGGTCGGTAAGCACTACCTGACAAGGGACGCCGCCGCGTATCAGGCTCAGGGCCACGGCACCATTTTCTGCCTCTCCGCTGACTACGATATCGGGTTCGTAAGCAAAAAGTTGTATCAAACCGGCGCGGACAATGGGATGGTCATCTACGATTAAAAGCTGAATCATAAGAATATAGCACCATTATCGGGAAAAGGTTTTGCCGGCGTGAATTTCAGGTATAACCCGTTGTGGTTGGGATAAAGACGTGAGGATGTGGCCGCGCTACCTTTTATTAAAAGAAAACCGTCTTGATATACTGAAGCCCCAGCGGTACTGGCCTTTTGTCCAGGAGCTGGTGGTCTGCGGAATAAACTGCATTTCCTGAATGGCGGTGGCATTGGTGAAGTTGAAGTGGAATACGTGGCCGCCGGTTTCCATCTCCAGTCCGGCGCCCAGCACGTTGTAAAACCTGGTCTGGTTGAGTGTTTCCAGATATTGCTTTTCCTCCTTGTTGCGGAAAGGAACGGTATAATCTACCACGAGTGACATCCGTTTGCTTAGTTTTAACCTGCCTCCCGCGCCCAGTGCGAAGAGGTCGTTCTGATCATTGAACTGGGTGTAGTTGCGGTGAATATAGCTTGGGATGAGTACAAGCGATAGGCCCGGACTGAATTTGCGGGCGAGGATCAGCTGACTTACATAGTTCATCCGGTCGGTAAAACTGCTGTAAGAGGTTGCCGCAGTTGGGTCGTCTTTGTTGGCCTTTACTGCAGCGATGGTGTTGCTGACAAAAGCGGTGGCCGACAGCGGCATCCGGTCGTCGCTTGTTTGCTGAAGCAGGCGAAATTTCAGGCTGAGTTCAATGAGCTGCTGAACGGCCGTAGCTCCCTTGGCACGTGCAAGCCCGGCAGTGAGGCGGTCACTTACCCCATAGTCGAACCCAATGCGGATATCCGTAGAGTTGTCGAGTCCGAAAAACTGACTGATGCCACCGTTATCACCTGCAATATCACCAAAGCGGTGGTCGACCTTAAAGTCGAGCTCATTGCGGTGGATGGTTTCATTGGTATGCAGGTTGATCAGTTTACCCGACTTAAACGTGGCGGTCACTTTCTCGCGTTCCTGGGGTATGGTCTCCAGTTCCTTTTCAAGATCCTGCTGCGCCATTCCCGAAAGGGCAAGGCACAACAAGACCAGAACAAACATGATTTTTTGATTCGTTTGGTTAAATTCTATGTTCATATAGATGTTATTTTTTCTGGAGATACAGGGCCTGAACCCTCACCTCTACAAATTCTGCGATGTTTTTAAATACCAGCGAAGGGATCTTAATGCCATGGTCGGCTATCCTGACTTTAAAGGTGGCGCGTGCCGTTATGCTATCCTTGTTCACGGTGAGGTTAGCCGGAACCGTATACGCTTTTGTCACCCCATGTACATTCAGGTTGCCGCTTACGTTCACCGGGTAATTGCCCTCTTTCTGCGGATCGAAGGCGCCCGTGATCTTACCCTTAAACTCTGAATGGGGAAACTTGTCCGATTCCATATAGTTTTCATTGAAGTGCTCCTGCATCAGCTTCTTCTGGAACCTGAAGGAGGTGTTGCTCACCCGGAACACGATTTCCCCGCTGCCGGTGTTTATGGCAGAACCTGCCGTATTACTTTTGGCTTCAATGTCTTCGACCACCGTGCTCGAGAAAAAGGATATCGCTGCGTTTCTGCTGATCAGCACCTGGGCATGCACCTGTACCAACGTAAACAGCAGCACAAATAGGGTTGAGATCTGTTTCATAGATTGGGCTATTGCGGTAAACCATTGTCGAACCAGGTCTGCAGCGAAGTCAGCTCAGCTGCCGAAAGGCTGCCTGTTTTGGGCATGGTTTTGTTGACCAGTACGGCCTGGCGGATCCTGTTCGAATTGGCCACAACGGAAGCATGTCCGTTGAAAGTCCACATGCCCGAGGCAGTCCCTCCCGGAGCGTGGCAAGCGTTGCATTTGTTCTGGAACAAAGCCTGTGCGAAGTTGGCGTAGGTGATCTCCTCTGCCGGCGGATCGGGCGGGCCGTCATCAGGTTTCAGTTCGGCGGCCTGTTTCTTTGAACAGCTTACCATAGTCAGGTAAAAGCATGTCAGCATAGCGAAGGTTAAAATTTTGTTCATATCTGCATTACGGGACGAAGCCCGGGAAGGTTGTCCCGCTTTAATTAAGTCGGGAAAAATATATTTTTGCTATGCCGGGCAACCTTTTCCGGTTGCCATGCGTATGCGCGGTATATATCAATGAAATAAACAGCTAGTGCAGTCCATCATCAGAGGTTGTATCAATAGGGAGCGATCCAGTCAGCATTTACTGTATAAGGAATACTATGGCTACTGCATGGCCATTTGCCGCAGGTATGCCATCAATGATTTTGAGGCTGCTGACGTATTAAATGATGGGTTTCTGAAAGTGTTTACGCATATCGAAAAGTACGACAGTGCCAAGCCCTTCAAGGCCTGGATCGGCCGCATCATGACCAATACGGCGATAGACCATTACCGGGCCAATCTCCGGTTCAGCGGACACGAAGATCTGTCGGATCACCAGGACATCGGCAGTTATGCGAGTGTATATGCCGATCTCGCATATAAAGAACTGCTGCTGCTGGTGCAGCGCCTGCCGCCCGCTTACCGCATGGTGTTCAACCTCTTTGCGATCGACGGGTACACGCACGAGGAGATCAGCGGAATGCTGAACATTTCCGTGGGGACATCTAAATCAAATCTGTTCAAAGCCCGGCAAAAACTACAGGAGATGCTTAGCGAAACAGATGCCGCGCAGAAAGCAGATGCTCCGGAAACAACCATTAAATACGGCTCGTGATGAGTCTGCAATACCATACGGCAAATGAAAACTGAAAATAATATAGACGAGTATTTCAAAAAGGGATTAGCCGAGCCCGACATCCCATTCGATGAGGCCCATTGGGAGAAGA
The DNA here is from genome assembly GCF_024436415.1 of Pedobacter deserti. Taxonomy (GTDB): domain Bacteria; phylum Bacteroidota; class Bacteroidia; order Sphingobacteriales; family Sphingobacteriaceae; genus Pedobacter; species Pedobacter faecalis. The sequence continues at coordinate 1,052,667 of NZ_JAFMZQ010000001.1, forward strand.
TGTCGGCCATGCTCGACGACCATAAACCCCGGCGCGTACTTCCGCTATGGCTCATCGCCGGAGGCAGCATCGCTGCTGCATTGCTGATCGGGCTCTTTGTGGTGCTTAACCAGCCTACCTTGATCCCGGCAAAAGAACAAAATCTTGCACGGGAGCCGAAGCAAAAGCCATCGGAAGAGCCGGTGCAGGCAGAGGAGCAAACGGCGGTACAAATACCAAGCCCCATGCAGACTGCGAAATCTGAACAGCCCCGCATAGCAGGGGAGACGCTCGCCGAGGTTCAAGGGCTGGTAGATCTTGATACAGCAGCTAAACCGACCCTTATTCCGCAGCAGCCTCCGACCGAAGCTATTGCTTCGGTAGCGGAACCTGTATCGAAACCTGTAACGGAACCCGCAACCGAAACTGTAACGGAACCCGCAACGGAATTACCACCGCCCAGCGAAGCCAAACCCCTTCGTGCGGGAGGCAAACCCTTTGTGCTGAGCATTATCGCTGCGCCGGACATTTCTACCAGTCCCTCAAACCTTTCCACTAAGATCAGTACCAACATAGGTGTGCTGGGTACTTACGCCTTGTCTGACAGGCTTAGCGTGACGACCGGACTGGTGTATGCTGTGAAACGGTATGGCTATGGGTCGACAACCATCGGCGCCTACGGAGCTGGATCCAGGTCGTCGGACGTATTTGCCGACTGCCGGGTACTTGATATTCCGCTCAACCTGAACTATATGATCTTTGAAAAGGGTCGCAATTCCCTGACCATCAATCCCGGAATATCCAGCTATCTCATGCTCAATGAAAAATATGAATACCATATCGGGGAGGCTGGGTCACCTGCACAGGTGTCACGGCGCGAGATCGTAAACAAGAACCAGCACCTTTTCGGTGTCGGCAATATTTCCCTGAGCCTGAACCGCCAGCTGAGCAACAAGGTAAATGTTGGTCTGCAGCCCTTCCTGAAGGTGCCGCTTACAGGCATCGGCGAATACAATACCCGGCTGCGCTCCATGGGGGTGGCTGTTTCGCTCAATATGAACATGTCCGGGAATTAAGGGTTCACTAACCGCTGTTCCAGGTACTGGAACGTTAAGCGACTATTAAATTCTCATTTTAGTTCTGATAATGTCTTCGCTTTGTGTAACTTAACCTAATAAATTGTATTATGGAAGTTAATTATGTCATTGTCATTCCCGTTGCCTTGGTTGTGCTGCTGCTCGTTGGTTGGCTGATCCGGAGAAATTCCAAAGACAGGAAGAAGTTTGAACAGGAATCTATCAATGCTGAAATCAAACCTGAGACGCACAAGGATGATCATGTCTGACCATTGAAACATTTCGAAGTGCATTTGGTTTTTTTAGGGTATGAGAAACAAAGTATTAAAGATTATCCTGCTGATCGCATTCATCATTTTGGCGGTTTATGCCGTTAACCTCGTTAAAGACTCCAATAAAGGTGTTCCCTCACCGAATAAGAAAGGAAGCCCTTTCCAACAAAAATAACGCTAAAACGGCTTTGTTTAGCTTAAGGATCCGCGCTGGCTATCTGGCGAAGTAATAATAAAACATGGCCTTAACGATCTGGCTCATGTTCCGTTTTCCTGTAACCCAGTCTGAGATGCTTTCCCGGTCTACACCCGTATCGAATGCGATCTGCTTAATCCGTATACCTTTTTCGTTCATTTTCTGATCGAGCCAGGCGGGCGTTACTTCACTCGCCGGAGAAGGGCGAAAGGTGACAGGCAGGATGACCAGTTCGGACTGGGGCAGAAACTTGCTGAACAGTTCTCGTGTTCTTTTGATTAAAGTAGCTTCGGTGGCGTAGTTGCCGGATCTGTTTTCCTGCTGCCTGCATTCAATCTCAGTGACATGTTCGTCTGTATACTTAATGCTGAAAGTGATGCTCGACTCTCGTTCATGCCGTTCGGCAGCTTTGTTAAGTTTGCTTAATTGCTCGGCCGAGACCTGCCCGGCTAGTTTATCTATACCTGTAATCGTACTCATTGGCTATGTTCCAAGTTTTTCATTAGCATGATTGCATCACACTAACAATTCACCCAGCAACAAGTTTTAACAGCAGCGCAATCGAAGTCACCCTGAACTGCTTGAACTTTACAAGAAATATGAATCGCACGGAGGTGATCATTATTGATCGAACTGAAATGCTGTGGACATCTGCTCCACCTCGCTTCTGGAGATGCCGATTTCCCTGGCAATTGTTCTCCAGTTCGATACCGATTTGCTGACCTGGTGAAAAATATCCTCCATTTGGCGTTTGTCAAGACGAAAATATTCTCCGACACTGAAGGCCAGGTCAAAATCTAATGCACTGCTTGAGCTGTCGATGGTCAGCGCCAGAGAGTCTTTGTCGATGGATGGGTTGATGTCATAGGCGGGGGACAATGTCCATCCCTTGTCTGTCAGCACAAAACCATGGTTTCTTAAATGGTCGTCAGTGTTGGAAATGGCGATATTGAAGATGATCCTTCTCCAGAGCTGGTGCAGGTCTGCCTCTATCGATTTGCCGTATCGCTGTATGAATTCAGCAATGTCAAGATAACCGGTCTCTTCAGGAATATTACCCTCAATATTGCCGGTCATGGTCATCGCCGAGGAAAAATGGATGCGGTGCCCCAGTTCCCTGTCGAAGCGTTTGGTCAGGAAAGTATCGTATTTTCCCGATACGTGCAGGAGCTGTGATTCTGCCATGTTTATTCCTGCACCGGTTGCGAGTCTATAGGCGAGATATTCCCAAGCCCCCTTGTTTGTTGTATCGCTATTGGACGGAAACTTGGCGATCCATAACTGTCCCTTTTCGTCGATAATGTTCGCCTTTGGCCTTGCTCCGCCCAGTGAGGAGCCTGGTGCGAGCAATATTTTTACATCTTTCCTAACATCGATAGCATCCTCGTCTTTTTCGTAGCGTGAAGCACTTTCCTGCAGTTCGCCGATATGTGCCCATGGTGGCGTTGGGGAATCCCTGTTGTCATCAAGAAATGGCCCGCCTGGATCGAGTTTGAACCTTAGTGCGCCCATTCTGCTCATATCGTTTACTCCCAAAAGGTATTCGATATCATACAGCGTGGGGTTTGGCTTACCCTGCTCCCTTGCAACATCTGCGGCGCGCCTTCTCATTAATGTCCTTCCCCAGGTGTCGGGCATGGAATCCATAAAGACGCCAAAGTTCTCCTTGTTCCTTGGATACTGCGGGCCGGTGAATTGATCCAGGTCGGGGTCCAACAGAAAGAAGCGCGAATCCTTGAGCCACTCCCGGTTATATTCAAAGCTGAAGGTCTTTTTCGCTTTTCCCTGGACAGCAGTCAGTACACCAATCTCCTTCGGTTCCTCCATGCCTATCCAGTGCGCATAGATATGGATGTCTGTACGCTCTGCCATTACTGTCCTTTAAGTAGGTTAAGGTCCTGTAATTTTTTTCCAAATTCGTCATCGGCTGCAAGCTTGTAGAAATCGCCTTGGAGGTTCATTGCTCTGAGCACATTGAAATACGCTCCCATGGAAACATTTGGGCTGCCTTTTTCGATACTGGCAACGGTATTTCTGTTCAGGCCTGCGCGTTCGGAAATCTGCATGATGGTAAGTTCACGTCTCTTACGCGCCAGCTTGATGTTCTCGCCCACTACTTCGAGGATCTTTTTGTGCTTAGGGAATAAAATGGGTTTTTTGGTTCTCATGCTTAATATTTTAGGCGTTTTGCACAAAAATGCTAATAATATTAAGCATTGTCAAGTATAGAAAGTGTCACTTCCTTAAATCCTGTATGAATTGCAGCGGGGGTTTTCCATAGGCTTTTTTAAATGCCCGTGAAAAGTTTGTGCTGCTTTGCATGCCGATGCGGTCGGCTACCTGCGCCATACTGACATCTTCGTGGGTCATCATCTCGACGGCTTTTTTCAATCGGTAGGTCCTGACAAATTCTGCGACGGACTGGCCGGTGATATCTTTGATCTTGTTGTACAGCTTCGTCCGGCTGATGTATAAGTGTTCGCACAAAAACTCCACATCAAGGTTGGGCTCCTGGATGTTCTCTTCAATAACAGTAAGCACTTTATTGAGGAAGCTGATGTCTTTCTCGGAGGAGACAAGTTCGGTTGCCTGTGAGAGATAATTTTCAATATATTTTTCCCTCAATCTTTCTCCCTTCGCAAACAGGTTTTGCAGTGTTAGCAGCAACAATTCCATGTTCAAAGGCTTCTCGAAGTAGTAGTCGGCACCCGAGGCCATCCCCGCTATTTTCGTATCCAATGCATCCCTGGCCGAAAGGATGAGAAAGGGGATATGGCTGGTTTCAAAAGTGTCCTTCATCAGCCGGCATAACTCAATGCCGTCCATTTCGGGCATCATAACATCGCTGATCACCAGATCAACCTTAACCTCTAAAGCTATATCGAAGGCAGCACGGCCATTTTCGGCTTCGTATACCTGGTAATAGGCTCCGAGCGTTTGCTTAAGGAAACCCCGGAGTTCATCGTTATCTTCCACCAGCAAGATCCGTTTATTGCCCGGAATTACAGCAGGCTCACTGGGTGCGCCAGGAACTGCCTCCTGGTCGGAAGCCCCAGTCGCTTCCAGATACATCCCCGGATCATTTTCGTTGCCCGCTTTTTCAGATTCATTATAGTCTTCTTCATCAATTGGGATTCCTACGAGGATCTCTGTGCCTTTGTGGCGTTCACTGTAAATGTGCAGATCCCCCTTATGCAGGTGGGTGAGGCTTTTAACCAGGGCCAAACCGATGCCGGAACCCAGATGGTCGTTGCTCACCCGGTAATAGCGGTCGAAAATCTTATCTATGGACTCCGCTGAGATCCCTATGCCCTCATCCCTGATCTTAAAGTACACATAGCGCTTCCCCCGGTAATCGTTCCGCAAACTGAAGCCCGTAGCGAAGGAGGGCTTGAACTGGCCGATGTCATCCAGGATTTCAAAGGATACACTTCCGCCTGCACCGGAATATTTGAAGGCATTGTTCAAAAGGTTGTAGAGGATTTTCTCGACGATTTGGAGATCAAAATAGCCGTCCGGCTGGCCGGCCCTTAGCGCTGCATCCCGGTCCGCTAAGGTGAAACGCAGCATTTTGTTGACCGCAAGGGGCTGAAATTCTTCGGCTACGTTTTTGTAAAAATCTATGACGGACACTCTCTGCACGCGCAGCTTAAGCAAGCTGTCGGACGCCTTCCTGAAATTCATCAGTTCGGCAACCAGGTTGATCAGGCGACGGGCATTCCGGAGCATCAGTTCGTAAGACTGCTGTACAGCCGGGTTGGTATTCCGGCTGATTAGGCCTTCGAGGGGGCCGATAATGAGGGACAAAGGCGTCCGGAACTCATGGGAGATATTGGTGAAAAAGGTGAGCTGCTGCTGATAAAGCTTTTCATTCAGCTCACGGACTGCCACCTCCCGTTTGAGCCTGTACCAGCGTGCCTGATACACATATATTCCGATTAAGCCCGATGCAAGGAGCAGTCCGTAAAAAGCCCTGGCCAGGTTCGAGTTCCACCAGGGCGGACTGACCGTGATCCGGCTTTCCGCCGTTGCGCTGCTCCAGAGCCCGTCGTTGTTAGAGGCCTGCACCACAAACCGGTAGGTTTTATAGGGCAGATTGCTGTAGGAAGCACTTGGGTTGGTCCCGTCGGTATATTTCCATGTTGCGTCGAAGCCCTCGAGCTTATAACGATACAGGCATTTCAAGGGGTTAGCGAAGTGCATGGCAGAAAAGAAGATCACAAAGTTATTCTGGCGATACCCGAGCGCTATCTCGGAGGCTGATCCGTAGCGTGGTTTTTCATTGTTGATCAAAATGCCGGTAAGCACGGGTGTAGCCGGGATCTTATTGGTTTTGATCTGCTGCGGATAGAAATAATTCAGCCCGTTGATGCCGCCGAAATATAGTCGGCCCCCCGAACCTTTATTCGATGCGCCGACCTTGAAACTGTTTCCCTGCAGACCGTCGTTCCGCTCGTACCGCGTTAGCTGTTGCGAGGATGGATTGAAACACAGCAAGCCGTTTCCGCCCATCCAGACGTTGCCCATGTCGTCGATCTCCAGGCTCTCCACATCTTTGAAAATTCCGTAGCGGTCCGCAAAAGCCTTTATGGTGTAAGCGTTGTTTTTTTGGATGGCGAGCCGGTTTAATCCCCCGCCGATCGTGCCAATCCAGTAAGTGCTGTCGTTTTGCCGGGCAATAGGATAGGTATAGTCTGAACTCAGGGCATTCGGTTTTGAGGAGGCCGAATAATGGTAGCTGCGGAGGATGTTCCCCTCCTTGTCGATGACCATGCGCCTCAGCCCCTTTGTGCTGGAGACAAACAATTGCGGCCGGTTCTGCTCCGCAAAAATAAAATAGCCCTCATCGTAGTACCTGACATGCCAGCGGTTTGCTTTGTCCTTCCAGATCACCCCAAAGCGGTCGGTATGATTGCCAAACCAAATGTTGCCGAACATATCTTTGGTCAGCGTTTCGATCTTAAAATTCGGGAAATGCTCGTAACCAAGAGGTTTCCACAGGCTTTTTCTGTCTGGTTTTAAAATATCGATGCCCGCGCCGGTCCCGATCCATAAGTTCCGTTCATCATCGAGGGCCAGCGCGGCCACCTCATCGTGTTTCAGGCGAACAGGTGAATTGTAGGTGTTGTAATGGTTAAACTGGTGCGTCGTGAGGTTATAAAGGTTCAACCCGTTGGCCGTGGTACCCACCCAGAGATCCTGTTTGTCTTCCAGTACGGAACGGATGTGGTTGCCCGACAAGGTGTTGCCGGAGCCCGGATGATGCTGCAGGGTGTAGAATAATTTCTGGTTCAGGTCGCAATAATTGACGCCCCCGCCAAAGGTGCAAACCCAGAGGCACTCCGAGCGGTCGATAAACATCCCGTTCAGTGCGTTCGAGTTGAGGCTGTAGGCTTGGTGGTTATTTACCGTCTGAACCAGGTTCAAATCAGGGTCGAGCCGCAGCAGCTGCGCTCCGGTATTGATCCAGTAATCGCCATTGGCGCTTTGCTGAATATCGTATGCAGGAGCATCCTGAGGCATGGTAAATTCCTGCTGCCTGACGAAGCTATCTGCGACCCCTGATGCGTTCTTTTTCAGCCTGAATAGTTGGTTTGCTCCAGACAGGATCAGGTTATTGGCGCGGTCGACATACACCCGGGACAGATTTTCCGTTGGCAGACCGCCAACAACCACTTTGCGAAACTTCATGTTCTGGTCGGCCACCCACAGCCCCTTGCTACCCGACAAGTATAGCCGGTTGCCCGGCGCCCTGGCGAAATGCGTAAAAGTGATTCCTTTGGGAGCGTTCAGGGGTATTTCCCGGAGTGCGCCATTTTCAGCGCGGTAGGCTTTAAACCGGCCATCCGTAAGCCCGTAAATCACATTCCCGGTAGCTTTCCCTATTTTCCAGAGCCGCGGACCGGGTGCAGCATTTTTCAGGTGATAGTCCGTGTATTTTTCCTGCACCGGGTCGAAACGCTGTACGCCGCCCTCGGTGCCAAGCCATATCGTGCCATCATTGTCGGGGAACAGGCAGGTGATCCGGTTTTTGAAGGAATTGTTTAAAGGAACGTTTTGGTTATAATACTTTTTGATGGTATAGCCATCGTACCTGTCGAGCCCGAAGTTGGTCGCCACCCAGATATAACCACGGCGATCCTGGGTAATGTCGTTCGCATCGGTATGTGATAATCCCTCGTCGACCGTTAAATAACTGAATTTAAAGGGGAAAGATTGTCCCAGCGCATCAACATGAACAATGCATCCAATAAAAATTAACAGTAAAGCGTATTTCTTGAAACAGTTCATGGATTCTGAAGATGAAGGTAGGAATTTCATAGCCCAACAGGAATTCCAGGTATTGAAAAGTACATATTGTCAAGAAAAATGCATGTCTGGCAGGACTAACGATGCTGCTGATACAGACCTTTGTAAGCATGAACAGATCATTCAAACGCTTACTTGTCTTAAGTATCTGCAGTTGCTTTTTCAACGTAGTGTCTCCCTTATCAGGTTTTGGTCAGGCAGACGCAGGGAAATTTTTGTCGGCCCGGGACACCGCAGGCGTGCCAAAGGAAATTGAGGACCCGGAGGTTATCGGGATCAATAAGGAGCTGAGCCATGCTGCGTTGATGCCTTACGGATCGCTGAAGGAAGCGCTCAAGGGAAGACGGGAAGCTTCCACGTTTACCCGCAGTCTGAATGGCATATGGAAGTTCAACTGGGTAGACTGGCCCCAGAAGCGTCCGGTTCGTTTTTATGATCCGGCTTATGATGTTTCCCGCTGGAAAGACATCAGGGTACCCTCGAATTTCCAGGTTGAAGGATACGGTACCCCTAATTACAGCAATTTTACATATATCTTTAAAAAGGACTTCCCCCGGGTGATGAGCACGCCGCCGGAGAAGTATACCAACTTCCGGGAGCGAAACCCCGTAGGCAGCTACCGCCGCGACTTCCAACTGCCTTCTGACTGGGCCGGCCGTCGCACCTTCATTACTTTTGACGGTGTGGATGCCGGTTTCTTTCTCTGGGTAAATGGAAAGAAGGTCGGTTATAGCGTGAACAGCCGGAATGCCGCTGAGTTTGATCTGACGAAATATGTAAAACCCGGCAAGAACGTCCTGGCCGTGGAGGTCTACCGCTTCACCAGCGGGAGCTATCTGGAAAACCAGGACATGTGGCGTTTAAGCGGGATCTTCAGAGGTGTAAGGCTCTGGAGTGCACCCCAAATGCATATCAGGGATTATTTCGTTAAAACAGATCTAGACCAGCAGTACCGGGATGCGACCGTGAAGGTTAGCGCCAAAGTAAAAAACTACAGCAGCAAACGTATCAATGCCCGGGTGCTGAATGTCGCCCTGTACAACGGGAATGCCGCAGTAGCAGGTGCCAGGGCCAAAAAAGCCGTTCCAGCCTTGGGACCAGGTGAGGAGGTTAACGTTGAGCTGAGTTTCCCCGTGAAAAACCCTAAAAAATGGACCGCCGAAACCCCTAACCTGTATACCACAGTACTTACGCTGACCGATGGCAAGCGCACCGAGGAAACCTTGTCGTCGCGCACCGGCTTCCGGGAAATCGAAATCAAAGGACGCTTGTTCCTGGTCAACGGCGTACCGATAAAGCTGAAAGGCGTAAACCGGCATGAGAACTATCCCGATAACGGTCACGCCGTTACCGAAAAGCAGATGATCGAAGACATCATCCTGATCAAGCAGACCAACAGCAACCATGTGCGCACCAGCCATTACTCGGACGATCCGAGGTGGTATGAGCTCTGTGACGAATACGGCATTTATCTCGTTGCCGAAGCCAATGTAGAATGCCATGACGTGCAGAACCAATTTAACGAAGAGCCTACGATCAAAGCAGCCATCATCGACCGGAATGTGGCTAACGTAGAAAATTTCAAAAATCATCCATCCGTCCTGATCTGGTCGCTCGGCAACGAGAACGGTGAAGGCGGATCCAATTTCAGGGCTGCGCTGGCCGCCATTAAAGCGATTGACCCCGACCGTCCGACCCATTACGAGGGATTCGGGCTCGGCGCTAAAAACCCCGCAGATATAGACAGCCGGATGTATACGCAGATTGCCCCTATGGTAAAACATGCGCTGGATACTACACTTACTAAGCCTTTCTATCTATGCGAGTACGCCCATGCCATGTTTAATTCCATGGGGTCGGTTGACCTTTATAATGAGATGTTTGATAAGTATCCGCAGCTTCTTGGCGGCGCTATCTGGGAATGGCAGGATCAGGGCATATACAATAACCGTAACCCGGAGCATCCGATCACCGCATTTGGTGGGGGATTCGGAGAATTCCCGAACGACCGCTACTATATCCACAAAGGCGTTGTTTTCTCAGACCGCTCCCCGAAACCGCATTTTCCTGAGTTAAAACATGCTTACCAGTGGATCAGCATCCGCGCCAAAGATCTTCAGAAAGGCATCGTCAGCATCAAGAACCGGTACCAGTTTCTTAACCTGGATCATTTGAACGCGACCTGGGAGCTTACAGCTGACGGCATGCCTTTGTCGAAAGGCCAGCTCGACGTTGGTACGATAGCTCCAGGCACAGAAAAAGACGTTACGATACCCTTTGCATTTAACCCTAAGCCAGGCGTAGAATATTTTGTCAGAATCTCCTTTAGTCTGAACAAAGACCTGCCCTGGGCACCGAAAGGCTATGAAGTGGCCTGGCAGCAGTTGAAACTGGAGGGTATTTTGGCAGCACAGATTGAGCGTGCTCAGGGCGATAAGCTTACACTGACCGAGACCAAGGATCTCGTACAGGTGAGCGGCGACAAGTTCAGTCTTGATTTTGACAAAGTCAAAGGCACTTTCACCAAAATGATGCAGTCGGGCGAAAACCTGATCCGCGAGAACGGCGGTCCGGCCCTGCATTTATGGCGGGCGCCGCACCAGATAGACGATATGTGGGCCTATCCGGACTGGGAGCGGAACGGTTTGAAGAACCTGAGCTGGGTAACCAATGAAGTCAGCAGCACGCAGCTTGCATCTGGTACTGTGGAAATCAAGGTAAGTCTGACAGGAACGGGAAAACAGAATTTTACGGTCCAGCATAAAGTGACCTATACCATAAGCGGGGAGGGCGTGATCAAGTCTGTAAACGACGTCAGCTTTAGCGACCCCAAGCTGATCCTGGCAAGAATTGGTGTCCGCATGTTCCTGGACAAATCGCTGGACCGTTTCGATTTCTTTGGGAGAGGCCCGATGGAAAACTATGCAGACCGAAAAAGCGGGTTTGATGTCGGGAAATACAGCAGCAGCGTAATGCAGCAATTGACTCCTTATGAAAAGCCGATGGAATGCGGTAACCACGAAGATGTGCGCTGGGCGAAGCTAACGTCGCACAAAGGCAGCGGCATTGCCGTGAAGCGGGTTGACTCGCTCATGCAGGTTTCCGCGTTGCCCTACAGCGATGAAGAACTGGAGCCTGTGGAATACAAGATAGACCTTCCGCAGAGCAAGGGAACGGTATTATGCGTGAGTCACAAGACACTCGGGGTCGGCTCCTACGGATGCGGTCCGAGACCACTGGAGCCTTACCTGGTTTATGCCAAGCCAACCAGGTTCAGCTACCAGATTGAGTTGTTTTAGGCCTAGTCTCCGGACACCACGAAGGCTTGCAGTTCATGCATTTTTCCAGCTCTGAAGGTCCAGACATCGCAGTAGGCGTAGTTTGTTGTCTTGCCTTGTTTGTCCTTCAGGCTGATTTTGCCGATGGCAGTGAGCATATCTCCTTCAGCAACCATGTGTTCCACGTCAAACTGTGGCGGCTCGAGATATGTTTCCGCCATATACTGCCGGACCGCCTCTTTGCCTTGGAGCACCTGCTCACCAACGAAATCCCATTTGGTGTCGTCTGTGCAATAGCTTAAAAAAGCTTCATAGTCGCCCCGGGAAGCTGCGGCATTTGCTAATTCCAATGTATTTTTATGATCTGCTGTGCTATTCATATTACAGTACGCTCAATGATTGTATCAAAATAACAAATCAATGAGGGACAAGTTTTCACATCAGTAGACCTACTATAACTTTTCGATCTCCTGAATCGAAAGGCCGGTCGCTTCTGCAATGACATCCATGGGTATCTTCTGTGCCTTTAATGACCGAGCGCTTTCAAGTTTCGCCTCGTGTCTTCCCTTTGCGATACCTCTGGCTTCGCCGGTTTCTTCAGCCTGAGCGAGTACAGCGGCATTGTCCCATTTGCGTTTTAAGTCCTGATCGTACATTTTCTGTTCCTCCTTAGTTAGCTTAGCATATTCCACTACGTATATAGATATTGAATGACAAGTTTAGTTACCTTTAACGAAACAGACAAATAATAACCGGTTAAGTGCATACAATGACATATTCCGCGTGGATACCGCCAATGTTTCATGAAATTGCTTATTTCAGTTCAATCGAATGTGTGGTTTGCCTAATGAAAAGAATGGCATCGAAATCCTTTCCCGGACGGATAGGGAGGGTTTTTTGAGTTCCCCAATTCGAGTATATATTGGTGATCAAGCTTGTGCCGACATGGAAAGGGTCGGTTTTTTCATTAAATTTCAGGTAAAACCGGCCGGAGTTTGCTTTGGACATCAGGCCCGATAATGTATTTTCATTGGTTTGGAACTGATGTGACTCAAAATTTCTGTGCTGATCAAGCACGCTTACCGATCCCTGGTAAGTATCCAGTGCAAGCGCGAAATACCGGTCACCAAAATGCTTCTGTAAATGTCCGCCCATGGGTAGGTACTCGGCCGTCGTGTCCTTCATGATATGAACATTGTGCGCCCAGAGAATCACTTTCATATCGTTATCCTTGACTATATCTATCACATTTTTAGCCATAAAGCTATCTCGGGAGAAAGGGTCCGGCCAATACTCCCTTCTGTCAAACCCTGTTAGCGTTACTTGTTTTCCCGAATCCTGATGCTGGTTATAATCTCGGATATTTAAGAACAATTCATGAATTTCTTCGGTACGGTATAATCCCATTCCCAGCATAGCTTGCTTAAGATCGCCCCGGCCATTCTGAACAAATGTGTTTATGCTCCTCATTATGGAATCGGGAGCTTCAAACGCAACGGATCTGAACCCACATTGCTTAATAAGGTAGTTGATTATGCGGCGTTTAATTGCATAAAATTCGTGAGTTCCATGTGACCCCTCGCCGAGTCCGACGATAGTCTTGCCTTTCAGGTCCTTTTTTAAAAATGTTAAGTCAGATTCACCAAGTCGACCATCCGAATTTAAAACCTGAGCATTTTTATCGATCCATTTAAGGGTATCGACCTGGGCGATGGCATTGAAATTTATAAAAAGCAGGAGAATACCTGCGATAATGATTTTTGGCATCAGTTTGTGTTGATTTTTATGTATGGATGCGAGAAGCTGAATATTTCCATACGTTCGGCTGCCCGGGGGGACACTATCCCTTGGGTTTAATAAACTCCATAACGGTGAAGCCCCCAAAGTGTGCTTCAAAGAGAGGCATGGGGGAGGTTGCTGAGATAAATTAAGGTGCCGGATGTAACTTTTGGAACCTGATTATAACTTTTCGATCTCCTGAATTGAAAGACCTGTGCCTTCAGCAATCAAATCCAGCGCAATACCTTTTTTCTTGAATACCCTGGCCAGTTCTTCTGCTTTTTTTCGCATACCTCTGGCTTCGCCCCGAGCTTCGCCGGTTTCTTCAGCCTGAGCGAGTACAGCGGCATTGTCCCATTTGCGTTTTAAGTCCTGATCGTACATTTTCTGTTCCTCCTTAGTTAGCTTAGCGTATTCGGCCACCTTATAGAGCTTTTCAAAGATGGTTTTTCTCAAGTGGGGTGGGAGATGATCCATTTCCTCCAGGTGTTTGAGATTGAATAACCATTTGTCGAGCTCTCCGTTACATTCGGCTTCGGACTTTACAAAATGTTATACTTCCATTGACGCATTTCGCCTTTAGGTGCCTGTTCGCTGATCAGCCTCGAGGTATAATATATACTTCGTTTTTTAAAGTTAACCGGACTGCTGTGCTGCACTTCGATCAGGAATTTTTCGCCATTCTCGCCGGTGCAAAGCAGGTCGAAGAGTGTCTTAGCTTCCTCGGTGTTGTCGCCAAGGTATTCCGTTTTACTGTACATCAGGTCGACAATAGTTTTACGGCCATTGAAAATGGCATTTAGGAAACCCATGAGCAAATCCTTATTTGGCTCAGTACCGAAAATACGCTTGAATGCAAAGTCGACGAATGGGTTAATGTATTTGGTGTGCTTCTCCATGATTGTTTTCTTTAAATGCAAGTTTAATTGCTTTTCAAGAAATCATACAAATTATAACCGGTTAAGTTTAGTGCAATGACGTGTTAGTCTATCGACATCACGAAGGCTTTCAGTGTGTAGGGAGCACTGTGTTAAAGAGTGTTAATTAACGCGGAGATTTTCTTTTGTTCGCTACCTTTAATCTGTGGCTAACCAAGTGATACTTAAATTCATATAAATCATATTAAAAGTTCTCTAAACCGTTAAAAATGACCAGTATCTTAAAGACATCCGTACTAATCGTTTGTGTTTTTTTACAAATGAACGTGTTACAAGCACAGCAAACCTTCAAAATAAGAGGTAATGTCAACCGTATATCGGGTAGCAAGACGATCCAAATGGGGAGATTAAGTGCTCCGATACAAGAGGACGGATCTTTCGAACTGGCCGGTGAGGTAACGGAGCCGAAACTAGAAGCGTTACACCTCGACAGCTCAAGCTTAAGCTTGTTATGGCTGGAGCCAGGCGATTATCTTCTTAGCTGCCAGGAAGAAAAACCCCAAGGGCATACGTCCACTCAATTGAAGATCGTAGTGAAGAACGGTCCGCCTGATGCCAGTGTTTTTGGTCGCTTTAGTGAAGCGGTCGATAAAAACTTTCTCATCGACGCATCAATTAAGGGAGGTGAGGCCCAGCGGAAAATAGCAGAGGCCTACGCTGACAGTCTGTTTAAAAACTATCCCAACTCCAAATTCCTTCCCGCAGTTGTTCTCAGTTCCCGCAGTTTTGTTGGCTTGGACGCTACCAAAAAATATATCGCTCTCCTCAGCCCCGAAATGCAACAAAACGAACTTATTCAGAACGTACAAAATGATATCAAACGATCAGAGCGCCTGGCAATCGGTGCGACCTTTGATGACTTTGCACTTAAGACAACAGACGGCAAGGATTTTAAACTTTCCTCTTTAAAGAGCAAAAAGATTATTGTTTTGGATTTCTGGGCGAAATGGTGCGCACCATGCCGTGCCGGTCACCCTAAACTGGTTGAACTTTACAAAAAATATGCAGACAAAGGCCTGGAGATTGTGAGCGTATCTTTGGATAATAACACTGAAGACTGGCTTAGCGCCATTAAAGAAGATCAAATAGGGAGCTGGATCAATGTTTCTGACTTAAAAGCCTGGCAGACTGAGCCGGTAAAAAATAATTATATCAATTATATTCCATTTTCGCTTATGTTGGACGGGGATCGCAAGATATTGGGTGTTTATAACTTTAGTAAACCCACAGAAAAAGATATTCTAGACAATTTGTAAAACTCTATAAACGAAGAAGCCCCCCAAAGTGTGCTTCAAAGAGAGGCATGGGGGCGTTGTTGAAGGGGACGTTTCCGTAACGAAGCATATATTAAGCATTGATATTTCAGCGGTTGGAAACAATATTGCCCCGCGGAGGGTTTTAGAAATATCTGAAATTCGCCTATGACAGGACCATCCGAGAACGACACTGACCAAATGAAACAGCAACACCAGGAGTTTCTGTTGGCATTTTCTGATTCGTTACGCAGCTTGCCGGGCGAAGCGGAAATTGAAGAGACCGGCCTGCGGATGCTCGCTGAGTTCCTGAAACTGGACCGGGCTTATGTGTTCGTGTTGTATCCTGCTGATGACCGGGCTGTGGTACGGGCGGAATACCGAAATGAAAGCCTCGTATCTATACTGGGCGAAGTCCGGATGTCGGATTTTCCAGAAACCGTGCGACAGATCGAAGACCAAACCATTGTGTTCAATGATATCGACAGCGATGTCAGGCTTTCTGATCTAAACAGAAACTCCCTTCGCGCAGTGAATCTGCAGGCTTTTATCTGCGCGAGTGTCCGAAAAGGCGAAAAGAACGTACTATGGTCGATTGCCGCTGCAGTTAACACCCCGCGAACCTGGACCAACAACGAGGTTGCACTCGTTGAAACCGTGGCGGAAAGGATGTGGGCTGCTGCAGAAATCGTTGATAAGATTACCGAACGCAAGCGGCGCGAGGAACAGCAAGCCTTTTTACTGGAATATTCGGATATGTTGCGTACGTTATCCAGCGAGGTTTCTATTAAGGAGCAAACCGTTAAAATGCTTAGCGAATATCTCGGGCTTGACCGCTGCTGGATCAGCGAAGTGTTTGAGGAGAACGGACATTCGACGGTAGCGCCGCAATACCATCGGCCTGATCTGATGCCGATGCCGGAAGTTTTCCAGCTTACAGATTTCCCCGAAACCATGCGGCAACTGGCCACCGAGTCTATGTTTATTCCGGACGTGCGGGTTGACTCACGCTTTTCCGAAACTGAACAGGCATTATTGGCCGGTTTAGACCTGAGAGCGCTTTTAGTTGTGGCTTTACGCAGGGGACCGGAAAAAGTTGTATGGGCACTTGCTGCGGTAAATACTACTCCGCGGCACTGGCTGGAAAGCGAGCGTGAACTGCTGGGAGAAGTTGCCGAGCGGCTCTGGCAATCGGTGAAACGTGCCCGGACAGAAGCTGCTTTGCGGGAAAGCGAGGCACGTACGCGCAAGATCATTGATACCGGCGCAGTGTCGGTGCTGTTCTTTAATCAAACCGGAAAGGTGGTCGATGCCAATGAAACCTTCCGTCAGACCCTGGGCTGGACCAGGGAGGATATCGACGGAGGAGCACTCACCTGGCAAATGATGACCCCGCCCGAATGGCTGGAATCCTGTGCTTCGCTGGTGCAACAGCTCGAAAATACCGGGAGCATCCCGCCCTCTGAAAAAGAGTACCTGCATAAAGATGGCCGGCGGGTGTGGATGCTCATCGCCGCCCGCGACCTGGGCGACGGGACTATCGTGGAGTTTGCCATCGACATCAGTGCACGAAAACAGGCAGAGGCGGCGCTGCAGGAAACCGAACGGCAATACCGCTTACAGCTGGAGGCAGAAGTACAGGAAAGAACCCAGGAATTACAAGCCAGCCGTAAGCTGTTGCAGGCTACGCTGGACAGCAACCAGGAAATGATCCAGGTGTTTGAGGCGGTGCGTGATCAAAACGGGCAGATCATTGATTTCATCTGGATCTTGAATAACAATGCTGCAGCGGAGGTGTATGGTGATGTGATCGGGAAAAGTTTGTTAACCTACAATCCCGGTGTAAAAGACGAGGGCATTTTTGATGCTTTTGTGGAAGTGACCGAAACAGGTATACCAAAGCAGTATGAAAAACATTATGTGCATGAGCAATTCAACGGCTGGTTTCACCAATCGGTCGTAAAGCTGAATGACGGGGTTGCAACGAATACCGTAAACATCAGCTCCCGCAAGGAAGCAGAAAACGAGCGTTTCAGAACAGTGCGGGAGTCTGAGGCAAAAATCCGCAAGATGGAGGCAGAACAGCAGCTGGAAATTTTCAGGGTCTCGCTGAGTACGCTCGAGGAAGAAAGGTACAGGATCTCCGAGAGCCTGCACAACGGCATTGCCCAGATTTTGTACGGGATCAAGATCAATTTGACGGCCTTCCGTCCGGATATGCTGCCCGAGGATTTTAAAGAAAACAAAGCTTACCTAAGCAAACTGCTTACAGAAGCCATTGTTGAGACGCGGCGGATCTCCCACGAACTGATGCCGACCACATTGGAACAGTTTGGGCTAAAAAGCGCCATAGATGACATCTGTTTCCAATTAAGCGGTGACACCACTTTCCATTGCCAGGTTACAGGCGTTTGTCCGCGCATGGCCAAATACCTGGAACTTGCCATCTACCGTACCACGCAGGAGCTGATGACAAACGTTGTGAAACATGCCAGGGCAACAGTGTGCGATGTCAGCATTCATATAGACCGCAAGCAAGTTACGATCGTTGTAAGAGACAATGGCCAGGGAATGACCGACACCAAAACAAACAAACCAGGTATTGGTCTGGCTTCGATACGAAGTAAGATAAAACTGCTGAACGGAGAAGTCAGGGTGGATTCGACACCAGGCACCGGTACGACCGTAGAAATAATTATCCCACAACCCGCTCAAAAAAAAATTTAAAATAAATCTACTACCAAGGGCGGTCTGAACTGTAGTGTAGGTATAAGGGGAGAAAATTAATATTCCCTGAACACTATGGATACAAAGAAAGCACAGGAACTGATCAATAGATTTCGCCAGGGGAGGCTGAGCCCCGAGGATGAGGCGATGCTTGATGGCTGGTACCTGAGCCTTCCGGAAGAGGAGCGCAGCAGCATTAGTGATGAGCAATTGCAGGCGCGGAAAGAAGCGATCCTGATGCGTTTGAATGAAAGTTATCTGCATTCAAATAAAGAACCTCGTATAACCCGATTGTGGCCGCGCATTGCAGTATCGGCAGCTGCGGTAGCGGCCATAATATTCGGGTTGTGGTTTTTTAATTACAGAAATACAAGCAAGACCAGCAATAACACCGAGCATAATTATGCCTCGGACATCAAACCCGGAACCTTTGGCGCAACGATTACCCTGGCGAATGGGAAGACGATTGCACTAAGCGAGGCCAAAGAAGGTGTGGTGATTGGAGAGGATATCGAATATAGCGATGGCGCGAAGATCGTACAAAACGAGACCGCTTCGTTGACCGCCAGTACAGCCCCCGGACAAACATACCAGATAACCTTACCGGATGGAACGAAGGTATGGCTTAACGCTGCTTCGAAAATCGAATTTCCCGGCTCCTTCGATGGGTTAGTCGCGCGGGAAGTTCGATTAAGTGGCGAAGCCTACTTTGAAGTTTTTAGGAACAAAAAGCAACCCTTTGTAGTAAACGTCAAAAAATTGGATGATAGAATAGCTCAAAGGGTAGAGGTATTGGGTACCCATTTCAATATTAACGGCTATGCCGATGAAGTGAATATAAAGACCACCCTTCTCGAAGGTAGTGTACGTGTAACGGCGGCCACGACCGCAACCCTGAAACCCGGCCAGCAGGCCATGCTAACCCCAAACCAAAACCTGCGCGTAGCGGAGGTGAATACCGAGGAGGCGGTAGCCTGGAAGAACGGAAGCTTTGCCTACAACAATACCCCGCTGGAGGAAGTGATGCGGCAGATAGCCAGGTGGTATAATGTAAGCGTAAGCTATGAAAAAGAAAGCCTGAAGAAGGTACCGATAGGAGGTGCTGTATCCAGAAACGACAATGTGAGCCGTATGCTCAAAACCCTGGAAAACACCGGCGCTGTGCGCTTTGAAATTAAAGGAAAAACCATACTTGTTAAAGAATAAGCCAGATAAAGTTAAACAACAAATACAGAATCAAACCATAAACAGAATATAAACCAAACTAACCAAAAGAACATGAAAAGACATTTACGACAGCGAAGTTAGCAGAAGCAGAAAGGGGTATTAGGAACAAGAAGCCGAATGGTGCGGGAACACCACCCGGCGGGCGGGCCTAAGCAAACCCAAAAACAATTGTGCGAACCATTTATCGATTAAACTTAAACCCAAAGTAAAAGTATGAAAAAAACTGCTTTTAACTTGCGGCTGTCACAAGCATGGCTGCCGCCCAAAATATTACTCATTATGAAACTCATTATCATCATAATGACCGCCTGCCTGATGCAGGTAAGCGCCGCCGGATTTGCCCAGAAAATCACCTACAGCAAAAAAGGCGCAACGCTAGAACAGATCTTCAGCGAGATCAGGAAACAAACTGGCTATTACGTGGTATACGCCGAAAACAAAGTAAACAAAGAAGCCAGACTCGACGTCAACTTCAGGAACACCGAACTAAACAAAGTCCTCGACGTCATCAGCAACAGCCAGAACCTGGAATACAGCCTCGACGACAAAAACATCAGCCTCAAACCCAAAGAAGAATCCGTCATAGACCGGATCATCGCCCGATTTCAAGCGATTGACGTTCGAGGTAAAGTGGTGGACTCTCTAGGCAACGGCCTCCCCGGAGCAACCGTAAGCATCAAGAACGGGAAAGGCTCTACATCTACCGCAGCCAACGGAGACTTCTACATGAAAAACGTAGAAGAAGGCGCCATACTGGTAATCTCCTATCTAGGCTATATTACGAAAGAACAGTCAGCAAGTAAGGAGTTTAACTATGTAATCCTACAACAAAGCACATCGCAACTCGACGAAGTTCTGGTACAAACATATGGCACAACAACAAGAAGACTTAGCACAGGAAACGTAGCAATGATAACCTCCAAGGAGATTTCCCAGCAAAATATTAATAATCCTCTTTTAGCTTTACAAGGGAGGGTTGCAGGCGTGGAGGTAATAACGTCAAATGGACTGCCAGGGGCGCCGGTGAATATTAAAATCCGAGGGGAGTATTCTCTTAGAGATGAAGGTGGTGGCAATGAACCATTGATCGTTATTGATGGAGTTCCGCAGGCAAATAATATTGCAGGGCTCGGATCAATTGCTGGAGGCGGCAGTGGAACTGATGCTGGGAAAATGTCAGCCTTTAGTTTTGTCAATCCAAATGAAATTGAAAGTATATCCGTATTAAAAGATGCTGATGCCACATCTATTTATGGCTCGAGAGGGAGTAAAGGTGTAATTCTGATCAACACAAAAAAGGGAAAGGCAGGGGAGACGTCGGTTGATGTCATCTTGAATACCGGCTGGCAAGATGTCGCTAAGAAGCTTAACCTATTGAATACCGAGCAATATATTGAGATGAGAAGGGAAGGATTAAAAAATGCTAATAGGATATCTCGTTTGGATGATCCTTCAGTCTATGCTGGAGTGTATCCCGATTTGTTGGTCTGGGATCAGAAACAATATACTGACTGGCAAAAGGTTTTGATAGGAAATACAGCAACGTATACTGATATACAGGGTAATGTGTCAGGCGGGACCAATAATATGCAATATAGGTTAGGCGGTACATATCATAATGAAGCCTATGTATTCCCGGGAGAAAGTTACGACCAAAAAGGCACTGCAAATTTAAGTGTGATGGGAGCATCAACAAATCAAAAATTTAGGTCGATGTTTAGTGCGAGCTATACGTTCAATAAAAACAGCTTATTGCAAGAAGATCTTACTCGCTATGCTATGTCTTTGTCGCCCAATGCTCCTAATCTGTATCTGACCAATGGAGATTTAAACTGGGGGGCTAATACCTATTCTCCCGGAGGAGAGGGCACCTGGTTGAATCCATTTTCGTTATTAGAGCGGCCCAATTCTCAAAAAGTTAATAATTTGATCAGCAACGCCGCTCTGAGTTATGAAATTATTCCCGGATTATTCATAAAGACCGCGATGGGCTATAATAAACTAGCCGGAAGGTCATTTATTATTGTAAATAACTTAGCTTCAACTGATCCTGCAGTTGCAAGTAGTTACGGCTCCTTTTTGCGCATGGCCAGTTTTATGGATAGTAGTAGCGAGAGCTGGAGCGTAGAACCACAATTAACATACAATAAGAAGATTAGGATAGGTTTGTTTGAAGCTTTGTTAGGAGGATCCCTACAAAGCCAAAAAGCATCCACTGACCAAATTCAGGGATATGGTTTCAATAGTGACGCTGTCATGCAAAGTTTAAGTCAAGCTACCGGATACCAATTAATAGGTAATACTTTATCTGAATACAAATACAATGCGGTATTTGCCCGTCTAAATTACAACTTAAACGATAAATACCTCGTCAATGTAAGCGCAAGAAGGGACGGAAGCAGCAGGTTTGGTCCTGGTCGGCAGTTTGGAAATTTTTGGTCCGTAGGATCAGCATGGATATTTACCCAAGAAAATTTAGTTAAATATCTCGCTCCTTTCCTAAGCTTTGGTAAGATGAAATTTAGCTATGGTACATCTGGAAATGATGGTATAGGAGATTACCAATTTTTTGAATTATATACTCCTGTGGTTGGTATTGAAAGCTATAGAGGGATTAAACTGTTAAGCTCATCAGGGCTTTCAAATTCTAATTTCGGCTGGGAAAATGTGAAAAAAATGGAATTCGGGATAGATCTGAGTTTTTTTGCTGATCGACTAAACCTTTCAGGTTCGTATTTCAGGAACCGCTCTTCTAATTTATTGGGAACATATTCATTACCTGATATGGCAGGGCCAGGAAGTTTGCGAGTAAATCAACCAGCATTGATTCAAACAATGGGCTGGGAGTTTTTAATCAATTCTTCTAATGTTACAAAAACTAACTTTTCATGGGAGTCCTCGTTGAATATCGGTTTTCTTAGGAATAAAAGACTTGCAGATTTTGAAGGTGGCAGGACAGATGTTGGTGTAGGCAAACCTTTTTACGGATTTACTTCTGCTGTTGTGTTTAATGGGGTAGATCCTGTTACAGGGCAATATCAATTTTTGGGAAAGGATGGTAGTCCAACTTTTTTACCAGAAGATGCTGCCAGAAAGGAAATACGAATTCAACCACTATTTTCTGGTGGATTCAATAATGCATTTATCTATAAAAACTTTTCTTTGAATGTTTTCCTTCAGTTCGTTAAACAACATGGGAAAAATTACTTGTTTCAATTCCAGCAACCACCAGGATTGGCTTTCAATCAACCAATAGAAGTGATGGACCGTTGGAGGACTTCAGGTGATAAAAATCGCTTTCAGCGTTTTTTTGCCGGAGGAACAAGTCCAGTTTCCGCAATTAGTGTAACTAATGCATATAACGCAGTTAGAGATCAAAGTGACATTAGCTGGGTGGATGCTTCATTCGTTCGTCTGAAGACAGTTTCTCTATCATACAATCTGACTAGATTTGCAAAACAAGAATTGCATTTAAAGAACCTAAGGTTTTTTGCCCAAGCACAAAATCTTTATACCTGGACGAATTACAAGGGAACTGATCCTGAAACGCAGAATCCATATATATTGCCGCCACTTAGAACCATAACTGCGGGCATCCAGCTTACTTTATAATAACGATCATGAAAACTAAATCTCATAAAACTTTATTAGCAATTCTGATGATCTGCGTTGGCATATTGTTAGATACAGGATGTAAAAAGCTAGTGGAAGTAGAACTTCCAATTGATAAAACGACTGCAGAAGCAGTGTTTAGTAATAGTGGTGGAGCATCGGCTGCCCTTTCTAATATCTACTATCAAATAAGAAGTAAAATAGCAACGGGGACAAGTAGTCCGTCGGTTATAAATGGGCTTACAGCAGATGAATTTTTCCTTCATAATGAGGATAATTTATATTTGCAGGCTCTGTTTTCCAATTCTTTGTCTTCTAACCTAAGTGGACTTAATTATTGGAGCAGTTGCTATGATCTGATCTTTCGTGTCAACGCTGTAATAGAGGGGGTGCAAAGCTCACATGGAATACCCGATATTTCAAAAAATGAATTAATTGGGCAAGCTAAATTTCTTCGGGCGTTTATCTATTTTTATCTTGCTAATCTTTATGGTGATGTTCCCCTAGTTATTTCAACTGATTATAAAATTAATATGGTACTTCCCAGAAGTTCTATTAATGATGTATATGATCAAATTATAAGAGATTTAACAGAAGCGCAAAACTTGGTAAGTGCTGATTACCTGAAGCCGGATCTCATTACTGTTACAAATGAGCGCGTCACAGCGAATAAAGCAGTAGTTACATCGCTTTTAGCGAGGGTATACTTGTACAATAAACAATGGGAGAAAGCGGAAATTGAGGCAACTAAAGTTATTGAGAATTCTAACTATTCGATTTTGGATTTACCTAATGAAGTATTTTTAATGAATAGTAAAGAGGCTATTTGGCAAATTGAAGGTGATATTTCAATCGGTGATAATTCAGGAGATGGTGCCTTCTTTATACCTCCCTCTTCCAGTGTCATGCCAACCGTTATTTTGAGCGATAATTTGATGAGCATATTAACTATCGGTGATAAAAGACGAATAAATTGGCTGAATGGTGTTTCAATTGGGTCTGAGATCTTTTACTATCCATTTAAATATAAGCAAGGAGTTACCGATGTTGGTAGCGTAACTACTGAGTATACAATGATATTTCGGTTAGCAGAGCAATATTTAATTAGGTCGGAGGCCAGGGCTCATCTAAATAATCTTACCGAAGCGATTGGCGATTTGAATGTGATCAGGAAACGTGCTGGTGTTCCGCTGTACAGTTCTCTTAATCAAGAAGAACTTTTACTTTCGATCGAAAAGGAAAGGCAACTGGAGCTATTTTCTGAATGGGGCCACCGTTGGTTTGACCTGAAACGAACTGGCAGGGCAGATGAGGTACTTTCACTGATAAAAGGTAATAACTGGCAATCAACGGATAAATTACTACCAATACCAGCAAATGAATTGTTAAACAATCCGAGTTTGAGAGGACACCAAAATCCAGGATATACCGAACAGTAACATTTGTTAAATATTTAGGCCTGAATGCAGAAGTGTAAAGCTATCGGCTGGGGAATGCTGTGCCTCTACATTCAGGCTTCTTAAACTCAATTATTCATAAACAAACACCAACATGAAATCTGTATTTAATTTTTTATTAGTATTCCTGATATCGATATCCTTGAAAGCGCAACAGCTAAATAATGGTGCAAATTACCGGATGAAACAAATTGCCATCCAAACCAGATGGGCGAAAGAGGCCGGGCCAAATAACGTGTTAAAAGAATATCCAAGGCCACAGCTGGAAAGAAAAGGCTGGATTAGCTTGAACGGTTTGTGGAATTACGCAATCACTGGTGCAAAAGTAGATAAGATTCTGCAATATGATGGGAAGATACTAGTTCCTTTTCCATTGGAATCCGCTCTATCAGGAGTAAAAAGACCCTTACAACCCGATCAGGCGCTTTGGTACCATAGAGCTTTTAACAGGCCTGTTCTAAAAGCAGGAGAAAAGCTACTGCTCAATTTTGGGGCGGTGAGCTGGGAAGCCTTTGTATATGTCAACGGCAAAATGGCTGGGAAACATACAGGAGCTTATACTTCTTTTTCACTAGATATTACCGGTTTGCTTAAAGCCGGGAAGAATGACATAGAGGTTAAGGTATGGAATCCTTTGGAAAAAGGGATCGGGCCTAGAGGTAAGCAGACCTTAGAGCCCAATTCAATGTGGTATACCGCTAGCAGTGGTATTTGGCAGACAGTGTGGTTGGAGAAAGTTCCCGAGCATTATATTAAGTCGATTAAGGTGACGCCAGATGTCGATAAGGGTCTATTGAATCTTGTTGTAAATGCCTCTTCCGTCATTCCGGCGAAGACCGGAATCTCCGTCAAGGTTCCCGGATGTAGCGAATGCAGGATTCTGAAACAAGTTCAGGATGACGACCATACTAATATTACATTGAAAGTACCAAATGCCAAATTGTGGAGTCCTGATGATCCGTTTCTGTATGATCTGGAGGTAACGCTCGGTAAGGATAAGGTAAAAAGTTATTTCGGGATGCGGAAGGTGGAGATTAAGAAGGACGAGAAGGGAATTGACCGGATTTTCTTAAATAACAAGTACACTTATAACCTCGCTGTACTGGATCAAGGCTTTTGGCCGGATGGTTTGTATACCGCACCAACCGATGAGGCACTGAAATTTGATATTGAAGCTGCAAACGCAATGGGCTTCAATACCATTCGTAAGCACATTAAGGTAGAACCGGCCAGGTGGTATTACCATGCAGATAAATTGGGTGTGCTCGTTTGGCAGGATTTCGTCCAGCCGGGTGTAAAGTTTGGCAAACCAGTTAGCGAAGAGTCCAAAAAAGAATTTGAAAAAGAGAGTGCTGAAATGATGACACAGCTTCATCATTTCCCATCTATAACGACATGGGTGTTGTTTAATGAAGGCTGGGGTGTCTATGACCAGGAACGCCTAACACAGTGGGTAAAAGAAACCGATCCGACCAGATTAGTGAATGGCCACTCAGGGTCGGCTATAGTTAATGGAAAGCTGGAAAAAAGACATATAGCAGAGGTAACCAATAAATCAATTAATAGTGATATGACCGACGTACATTCTTACCCGCCCCCTGCAATTCCTAACTACATTCCGGGAAAAGCAATGGTGCTTGGAGAATTTGGGGGAATTGGCGTTTCGGTAGAAGGACACCTTTGGGATGATCTGCAAAGCGTATACAGCTATGGGAAAATGGTTAGCTGTGGCGAAATGAGAAGAATTTATTCTACGATGACAGATTCCTTGATCAAGCTTGAAAAAATTGGGCTAAGTGCTTCTATATATACTCAACCCTATGATGTGGAAGGAGAGCAAAACGGACTAATGACCTACGACCGGGAAAAAACAAAAATACCCTTTGAAGTGATGCGGGCAATAAATGGCAAACTTTGGCCAGTTGTATCCAGCAAAAAAAACCTACGAATCGGGCCTGCGGATACATCCGATATTGATTTTGATAAGCAGATTGCTCTTTATCAACAAGGGAAAAGAGATTCTGTATTTCTCAGAAGCCTGACGCTTCTGGCATCAGCAAAAAGGAATGCGGATTGGACCAGGTCTTTATCAGAGGCCTATTTTACGCAAATCAAAAATCCATTTTCAGAGAATAATCTTAAGTTTTTGAAGCGTTTTACACGAAATACAACAGACATCGGCTTTTCTATTTTCCTTAATAATGTCGACAGGGTAAACAAGGTTCTTGGTGAATATGCAGCTGAAGATTGTATCGCAGCAGCGATCGAGAAATCAGAAATTGCCCCAAATACGAAAGACGGAAATCCGAATTGGAAGGAAATTGAGGAAAGAGTAACCTCGAAATACGGAGAAATAGGAACGAGCATTGTTTGGTTATCAAAAGTTGTCTTTAGCGTGAATAATAAACAGTGGCAGCTATTTGAATCTTCCCTTGTTCCATGGTATTCGAGATTTGGCGTTCAAAGGAGCCGGACGAACACCGGACTTATAAATAGTTTGGCGTGGAAAGCTTTTGAGCAAATTGAAGATAGCAAAATATTAAACGCAGTCTCGGAGATGACAGCGAATGCTTTGGAATATAGTCCGGACGATGATTTGTTAATAGATACACACGCAAATATTTTGCATAAGCTAGGGCGAACGAAGGAAGCTATCGCTTGGGAGCAAAAGGCAATAGCTTTAGATCCTGGGAAAGAGGAATATCAACAAGTCCTTAAGAAATTAAAAGCTGGTACAGCGACCTGGACAAAACCATAATTATATGAATTATTGAAGCTATGAAAATATCACCTTTCATATTACTCTGCCTGGTGTTAGTTGTCACTAGTGCTTTTGGACAAAAAAAAATTGTTGACGTTGCTGCCTGTAACAAGTGGGAACAATTAGAGGAGTTAAACGGTAAAAGTGGTCTATTAAGTGCCAATGGCAATTACATTTTATTCAAAGAAAAATCTGAGACACAAGGAGCTACGACAATATTAAAAAACATTCAATCTGGTAGCGAAAGAAAGTTTCAAAGTACTGGAAATGATTTGCTATTTAACAACGACAAAATGTTTGCGTTTCAATTCGGTAAAGATTCGCTGGCCATCTTTGATACTGAACGGGGTGTGTATCATTATATTAACGCGGTAAATCGTTGCTTTGTTATTCCGTCTAGCAACGGTAATCGGCTTGCATATTTGACTGAAACAAGTGGCAAGAAATCTCTTACAATATGTGATCTCGATGGAAAGCAAATTAAAGAGATATCTTATGTAGATGATTATTGGCTGCATAAAGGTGGAAAGGGGATGTTGATAAAGGGGAAAAATGGCTTAATCTATCTTGATCTAAGTACATACCATCATACTGTTTTATCCAAAGATGCGAATATCGACGCCGCTGATTTCAGTGAAAGCGGAAATGAGATTGCTTATATTTTGAACACAGAAACTGGTCGCGAATTAAGGTGTGCAAATATTTATACCGGAGAAAACATCACGTTGTTGGATGAATCTTCAGATTTTCTAAAAAGCAGGTGGGAGCTTGAACCGTATCGAATATCTTTTGACAATGGGCATGGGAATGTTTTCTTTAAAATTGCTAAGCGGGTTATTAATCTTGACGATCAATCGGAGTCAGTCATTACCAAAGACGTGAATGTTTGGTCAAATAGAGACTTCTATGTACAGCAAAATCAATTAGCTAATTTGAAAAAGCATAACGCATATACCGCAATGATTAACGTTAGAACTGGAAAAACGATTCAATTGGAATCTGATTCTATGAACATTGTATCTGTACGGGAACAAAGTGAATACTTATTGCTTACCAATGTGGTAAATGAAAACGAATTTTATTGGAATACAGAGAAAATGAGTCTGTATCTCTTTTCGACTACTACTGGAGAACGAAAGTTAGTTAAGAAGGCAGGTTTTCCTGGATTCGCAGTTATTGGGATTTCTCCTGATGACAAATTTTTAGTATGGTTTGATGGTCAGGACGGAAATTACTATAGCTATAATTTTGAAAACCAAAAAATCATCAATATTTCTAGATTCAAGGACAACTCTTTAAGATTAATAGATCAACGCGCAGAGTCGGCAGGTTATATATCTCATGGATATCCTCAAAACGGACAGTATTGGGTGGCGAACAATGCCTCACTAATTGTTCATTCTAAAAATGACATATGGCAACTGGATCCGTTAGGAGTTCGAAAACCAATTAATCTGACCAATGCTTATGGTCACCGACATGATATCCGTTTTAAAATAATAGACCAGGAAAATGCACCGTTTCAAATAAATGATAAGGAATATTTGGTGTCGGCATTTAACAATCGGTCCAAACAGAACGGCTTTTGGAAAATCAGTGTCGGAAAGTCAGTAGAGCCCGTGAAACTAGTTATGTCTGATGACGCATATTTTTTTGCTCCTCTTGCGCCAATCATTACAGCAAATGCAGCTGAAAATCCCGAGTGTTTCAAGCCGATAAAAGCCTTTAAGAAAAATCTATTTGTGTTAAGAAAGATGAATTCGGCTAATCCTGCTAATTTGTATAGTACCTTAGATTTTAAAAACTTTAAACAGCTTTCGGGCATCAAGGCAAGTGATGAATATGTAAAAGTTTATTCCAAACTGATTACCTACACACTACCGGATGGCAGGCAAGTGGAGGGTATACTGCATTTGCCTGATGATCTGGATATGAAAAAGAAGTATCCAGTTATTTTTAATTATTACGAGCGCAGAAGTGAACTACTCAATGTAAATAGGACACCTCAACTTTCAGGACATAACATCAACATTCCCTGGTATGTTAGCAGAGGTTATCTGGTTTTTGAGCCTGATTTTTACTATAAGAGAGGAGAGACATCTAAAAGTGTGATTAATTGTGCCGAAGCTGCCATCTTTGAATTAGCCAAATTACCTTATGTTGACACCTCGAGAATGGGTGCGCAAGGCCAAAGCTTTGGCGGCTATGAATCAAATGTGTTGGCAATCCAGACTAAATTCTTTAAAGCAGTTTGTGCTATGGCAGGTCCCTCCAATATAATTAGTGAGTATGGAAGTATTCGGCCAAGCGGTTTTAGCAATCAATCATCTTCAGATAGAGGACAAAGGAATTTGGGCGTGTTCCCATGGGAGCAACCAGAAGTATTTATTGAAAACTCTCCAGTTTTTCATATTGACAAGTCGAACACACCCTTGTTATTAGTACACAACAAAAGAGATGGTGCCATATTGTTTTCACAGGCTATGGAACTATTTTTGGGATTGAGAAGAATCAACAAGAAAATCTGGATGTTGGAGTACGACGGAGAAGGCCACACAATCGAAAAAGATGAAAACAAACTAGACTTCACCATCCGCATGCAGCAATTCTTCGACCATTACCTCAAAGGCGCACCGGCCCCACGTTGGATGACACGAGGGATTCCGGCAGCGATGAAAGGAATTGACAGCGGCCTTGAATACGATACAGAAATCAAAACACCGGGTGAAGGTATCGCCCGACCAGTACCGCCAGAAAAAATCTTTTAATACCTAATAATTTAGCAAACAAACATCATGAAAAAATTAATGAAAGTGATCGCACCGCTATTGCTGGTGCTTGTGGTAAATAGTGCTTATACAATGATAGCCGCTGACTTTAACGGCACCTGGAAACTGGATGCTGGCACCGACCTGAGCAGCGTTTCTCGAAGTAATGAGATGCCGGCTGCGATAAGTCTAATAATGACGGATTCCACAGTAAGTTTTGAACGGATCTTTAACAGTATGCCCGATCCTTCAAAGCAGGTCCTCAAGCTGAATGGTGCTGAATTGGTGTCGGCAAAAGGAGGGAGTGAAACGAAACGCACGTTGACCTTGTCGGCCGACAAAATGCTGCTGACTGTAAAATCAAAAACCCATACGGTTCCGGAAGAGGGTGAGCCTTTCGATTACTCAAGAACGGAAACCTATGAACTTGAAAAGGACGGAAAGAGCCTGACGCTTACGAGAGTGTTGTTGATGCCCGACAGGACAGAAACGGCAAAGGCTGTTTATAACAAAAAACCAATGAATTAAAATATGTCCCTTAATGAAAAACTAAAACTCAAATCACGATCAATATTTGCATCATTAACTTATTAACGTAAAAAACAACAATGATGAGCACGATTGATTATCGTAATGCGAGCTTCAAAGATTTTGAAGATATAGAAGGATGCGGGCCTTACGAAAAGGCCAAAGAATTTGAAAAGTATATTGATGATTGGGATAGCCGGGGGCACTGGAACTACAGGCAGGAATCTTTAAATGGCTGCGCACCCGAGGTTGAGCTAAGCCTGCCTGGCAGTTCTGGTAGAACGTACGTGGCCATGGTATTTAACGATTACCTGGGCTTCGCGCAGCACCCTGCTCTTAAGCAGGCGGCTATTGATGGGATTGTTCGGTACGGCGTTGGCGCTGCGGCCAGCCCGGCCATCGGTGGGCATATGACTTACCACCGGCTTATTGAAGAGAAGATCGCTGCGTTTTTTAAACGAGAGGCAGCTTTGTTGTTTACCACAGGATATACGGCTAATGTGTCTACGATGCACGCGGTAATGAAGAAATCGGACCTGGTACTTGCGGACATGAGTGTTCATGCGAGCATGTATGATGGGTTTTCAGGCACGAATGTTCGGCGGTTCTTGCATAACAATATGGAGCATTTGCGAAAGCTGCTGAAGGAAGCGATTGGTAAATTCAGAACAATAATGGTAGTGGTTGATGGCGTGTACAGCCAGCCTGCAGACCTGGCGCCGCTGGCTGAGATTGTGGCGCTGTGCAAGGAGTTCGGTGCCTTGTTGGCTATGGATGACGCCCATGGTGTGGGCGTGGTTGGGGATACTGGGCGCGGTGTTTTAGAATTACATAATGCTTATGAAGATGTTGACCTGATCACCGGTACTTTCAGTAAGACGTTTGCGCATTTGGGAGGTTACGTGGTAGGTAGTAAGGCGATGATTAACTATCTGAAGTTTCATGCGAGGCAGCACATCTTCTCGGTGTCTGGTACTCCGGCTTCTGCTTGTATCCTGAAAGCTATTGATCTGATAGACGAAGAGCCACACTGGAGGAAAAGGCTTTGGCGGAATATTGATTATTTGAAAAAAGGTTTGCATGAGCTTGGCTTGAATACCGGGAATTCTGCTTCGGCGATTGTGCCGGTATTGACTGGCAATGCTGGTGTGAATGCCGAAGTGTGCAGGCTGTTGATGGAGGCGGGAGTTTATGCGAACCAAGTGGGCTACCCTGCGGTAGCGAAAAAGGATGCGCGGATACGCATGAGCGTGATGGCTACGCATACGCAGGAGCATTTAGATCACGTGCTGAATGCCTGGGAATGGGTAAAGGTGAAAGCGAATATTAAGAATTTTGAATAGAGTTATTTTTTATAGTTACTGTGACAAGAAAAAAATTAAACAAAGTGAGAGATAAAGATAAGACAAAGGCTTTGCTGCTTGAAGCAGCATCCAGAATAGTGAAAGAAAAAGGGTTTGAAGCGTTGAATGCGAGTGCGATAGGTCGTGAAGCTGGCAGAGCGCCTACGGCAGTGAACCAGGCTTTTGGTTCTTTGAGGGCATTGATGCAGGCTTATGTGGAGGGTAAAGATCATTGGCGGTTGTTGTTTGAGGGGGTAATTGAGGGTTTGGACGTCGATGGTTTGGATGCGGTGGTGTTGAAGGATTTGTTTGTGCGGTTGATGCAGGATAATTTGAAAGTGTTTTGGGAGGATCTCGAGATGCAGGTGTTGATTGCGAGACAAATGACGGTGAAGGACAAATTGATGCGGGCAGTGTCTGATAAGAGAGAGTTGGAGGCGCGTCGGCTGTTGGCTTTGACAGACAAGTATTTCGCCGGTACAGATGTAAGTTTTAAGTCGGTACTTGCTGTTGTGTTGTATGGGTGCTATGGTTTGGTGCTTCACGCGCAGAATAACGGAAGTACTGTAAGTGGTATAGATATCAACAATGATCGGGAGTTAGAAGTATTGAATAAGACTATAGCGCAGATTTTGGGCTGGGCATGGGAGGCTGCTTCGGGCTCGGGAGTGCGGGGTAGCGGTGAAGTTGATGGCTTCGTTGTGGCTGGGTCTGGGGATGAGGTGTTAAATCCTGATGCAGTTGTGCCGGCCCCGGAGGTCGAGTCGCAGTTCCCGCTGTATTGGGATATGTGGAGCCGGATTAACTATAGCTTACGCGGTGCTGGTGTTTCTCCAGAACTGGTTAACCTGGCGGGTATTCCGTTTCGGAAGTTTAAAGTGAATTCGGATGTTAAGTGGTGTGATTATCATTATTTGATTGTGTACAGTGAGGCGTTGGTTCGGCTGGTTGAGGAGGGATTTGGTGAGGAGGCAGTTGATGTAGATGAGTTGTTGAGGCTGTATCTGGTGGGCTTGGGTTTTAATAGCGTACGCTTTGCGGCTTATTATGTGGAGTATATGGAGGGTTTGATTGCTGAGTTGGACGCTGCTGATCGCGCTAGGGTGCTGCGGGAGCAGTGGGAGTTGATTGCTCGTGCGGAATTGGTGACGGAGCTGCGGTATAATAGATACCGGCCTGCGGTGGATGCTTCGCTGCTGGAGTGGATTGATGAAAAGTTGGCGCTCTTGGCTGAGGGGACTGGTGCTGAGTAGCGTGTCAGGCTGATTTCTGCTGGTTCGTCTTTTTGGGAGCGGAACCTTTCTAAGAAAATTTCATGGAAAATAACGAGGAGGTGCTGGACCAGCTGCATGCGCTGGCTATTGACCAGCGGAAGGTGCTGAAGAGTCAGCGGCAGCTTGTGGAATTGCATGGTTCGCTGCGCGAGGAACTGAGGCTAGATGTGGAGGCGCTCCGGGCTTGGCAACGGGAGGTTTCGGATTGTTTGGCCCGGCTGGGCACGGGGCAGTTGAAGCTGGTAGCTGCCCTGGATGCTTCGGCGGCGGAGCAGGAGGAGATCTGGCTGACCAGGGAGGCGGTGATCGAAATGCTTTGTATTGGGGTGAGGACTTTTTATAGGAGGAGGAAGACCGATGGCTGGGTGGTGAGGAAGAGTGGACGGCAGGAGTATTATCTGAAGAGTTCGGTGTTGAGATGAGGGGGGGCTGTCTTCTTGCCAAAATACAAGAAAGATTCGGAAAATGACAGACTTTTCAATTTCGAAAGCGACGAATGCTTAAATAAAATGCGTGCATGTCTGAACCGCATAAGCAAGCGTGTAATCGCCCTTTGAAATGCATCAAGACATTTTGATTAGCTGCATGACGTTGAGATTTTCCCTGCTCCTATGTGGTCAATCATGTCGGCTACATCAATAAGCCTGCTGAACATTCCCCTCAATATTGGATGTGTCCGTTGGTTAGACCCGAGAAGTGCTCTTTATTAACAGGGCTAATTATGCTCTCTAAACTACATAGCCTACAGCTCTAGTTAAAAGAGCTCTCAGATGAATGCATGGAAGATCGACTCCGCTAACTTTCAACGCATACTGTAAAACTACATCGTAGGCGCGCTCAATATATCTATGAAGATCTTTTAGTATTTTTACTCAATCAGAAGGTATAGCCATTCAAAGGCACCCGTCTAAACTAATCACTATACGCTCATGGCACTTAGTACTAATTCCGTTTTCCACTTTACTCAAAGTATAGAAGCAATAAAAAGCATCCTCATTTCAAATTTTAGGATAAAATACTGCGTCGAAACCATTGAGGCGAAGCAAAGAGTTATAACATATGCTGTACCAATGGCTTCATTTTGTGACATTCCGCTCTCCCAGGTAATTACACACGTAGATAAATATGGTGGTTATGGTATTGGCTTGAAAAAGGCTTGGGCTAAACGAAAGGGATTGAACCCAGTGTTGTATTTAGAGAAGCATTCCGCTATATTAAACGACGTTTTGATAAAGGAGAAATTTGAAAACTCAGGAAATCGAGCAGTTCAAGGATTCCTTCGCTTTACTAAGAACTATGAGGGTGCACTCTATCGCAATAACAAATTGGTTAACAAAGTTTATCGTTTTTACGACGAGAGGGAATGGCGGTTTTGTCCAGATTTTGAGCAATTGCATGACAACGAGCTGATTATCCACGACGTGGAATATTATAAGGAGTTCAAGCAGCTGATTAACCAAAGACTTTCAGATACCAGGCTGGCCTTTACTATTAGGGATATCACCTATATTATTGTCAAAGACGAAGAAGAGATTTTCGACATTATTCAACATTTAGAAAGTCATCTCAACAAAGAAAAAGATCTTCAGTATGTCAAGATACTGACTTCCAAGATTATGACCTCCAAGCAAATCCGTACTGATTTCTAATTCGTCAAACTTACCAGCCTAGCTTCTTAAATTGATCATTATAAAAATCTAGAATATGTTCAACCAGGGTATTATATTCTGGCAAATGACCAGCCCTCAGTCTTTTGGAAGCGGCTTCTCCACTGGCTGCATTTATTGCAAGTCAGTTGAATGTCTAACAAATCGTGGTAATTGTTCAGGCTGACTACGTTCCCGCGATAACTATCACGTAGGTAAACTTGCCCCGATTCCAGTCTTTGCCTTAATAAACTAAGGTTAGGAGAGGAGAGTATTCGATCTCAAGACAAAAAACTAAATCCTTCAAGGCGGAGCAGCATTATAATATTCAGTTCTAATTACCGCTTTAGAGTGGTACTATAACCAGTTCTATTTTACAACATTTGTTTAGAAGATTTCTGAAATGAAAAGTCAGACAGATGAACAACGAGAACTGATCACTCAGTTAGGTAAACGCCTCAAACAGTTTAGAATAAAGAAAGGATATACCAACTATGAGCACTTCGCGAATGAGTACGGAATATCCCGGACCCAATATGGACGTTACGAAACTGGGGATAATCTTAAGTTTCTAACCCTGTGTAAGATTCTGGACGGGATGAATGTTTCACTTGCTGAATTTTTTGCAGAGGGCTTCCAGAACGCTAGGTCGAAGTAATTTCAATTCAAATATATACTGGATGAGTTTCAAACAACATTTGGACACGCTTCGGCTGTCTGCTAAGGAGGCTATTGTAGACGGAGAAAAAAACTCTTTTAATGAACTTAAAACTTATTTACACATTGAGCGTCCTGTCGAGAAAGATCTCAGTAAATTGATTTCCCACGCTGCCAGTAGCCCTCTTTCCTCGCTCATCCTAGTGCTTGGGAATGTGGGCGACGGTAAGTCACA
Organism: Pedobacter deserti; assembly: GCF_024436415.1. GTDB lineage: Bacteria > Bacteroidota > Bacteroidia > Sphingobacteriales > Sphingobacteriaceae > Pedobacter > Pedobacter faecalis. Next base: position 1,087,982 of record NZ_JAFMZQ010000001.1, read on the forward strand.
TTTGCTGGCCAGAATGTGGCAAAGCCATCCAGAGTTGTTGAAAAATTTTATCTTGTGTAATGATGCAACGGAAAGTGTCTATACCAACAAAACTTATCTCCAAAATCTCGCGGAAGTATTCGCGCCCTACAATGACGAAAATATTGACAGCAGAGATCATCATACCAAGACCATCATCGCTATAAATCTTGGTACGTTAACAAATTTTTTGGAAGAATGTCCTATTGGTTTCAATCAATTGAAACAATATGTGGCTGAAAATCATCTGGTAGAACAACAGATCCAACAGAGCGAAATTGCTCAGCACACCCATTTCTTTGCGCTCAATCTGACCGATTACCATATTTACTCCTTGTCAGAAGAGGGAGCAAGGTCGGATGTATTGACTGATATCATTCGAAAAATCACCGCGCCTGTTGCGCATAACCCCTTTCACAAAGCGTTTCAATCCACCTATGCTGCACATCCTGAGCCCTTAGCCTGCCCTTTGTACTACAATTACCAATTGTTGAATAATTCGCATGTGCAGACAGCTGTAAATAGTTTACTGGTGAAGTCGATTGTTACTGACAAGTTGATCATTTCAGTACGTTTACTGATGAATCTTGTTTATGATTTAATTGTGCCACCAGAGCTGTCGTCCATGTCGGATTTAGAAATTAAAGGCAAAGTACTGTCCGCGCAATTTCGTTCTGAATTTTATAAGCATACGCTTCCAGTAATCTTGTTTGAAAGTGCCGCCACCTCCAGTATCTTTAAGAGTTTCGTCAAACTTGATCCTGCGAGCGATGATAATGAGGAGCTGGATGAAGTCATTGTAAAACTTTCCAGCGCAGCCGAGCCGGGCAGCTACTTTCAAAAGTTTGGGATACTTACGGTTGACGATGCCCTGTTCGCTACACTTGAAAAGCTCGGCATCAAGCAACGGGTTCAGCTTTTTCTAAGGCTTAGTTTTATCTACAATGCCTTTGATCTCAGAAAAGATGAGATCTTTAACAGCTTCATCAAGTATCTGCTGGATTACAACAGGGGGAATGTAAGGAATTTGTTGCCGCTATACCGTATGGTTTCCACGGCCATATATCAATGGAACGGTAGCACTAAACTTGGTGCAGATTTCATAAATTTAGATATCGGCCGCAAACAGGGTGTATACAAAGTTTCAAGAAGCCTGATTTTGGAATTTGTACCATTCGGGGTCAATCCTGTTCGTGGTAATGAGCTGAACCGGTTTATGGATACACTAAGGCTTCGTTTCGCAGTACAAAATCATGGTGAAAGATATTTCGAACTGGAAATTGACTTTTTACTTTTTCAGCTGGTTGCCCTAGTTAATAAAGGCTACAAGCCTAATAGGGTCGATAAGGACACTCAAGTGAAGTTTTCGAAATTTGTAAACGAACTTATTCAGTATAAGTCGGAAACTAAAGAACTTACCATCCAGGAATTCAATGGAGAGACCAGAAAGAAATTTAAGCTGACCTATACCACCGGCTTCAACACTTTTCAATTTACACGAGACGATGACTTTTAAGCTTAACCGCGAAGAATTGGCCCGCAACATGTTTACAAAGAGTGGATTTATCCACAGGCCGGGCAACAAGATTATGTTATTTCCTTTTATCGCCAATGCTGTTACCTTAAAGGATGAAGCTGTTTTAGATGATCTGGAAAACTTCAAGGGGATTGCGGGTGCCTGTTATCGGGAGTGCTTGAATTTAAGTCATGAAACAGCTTTCGACAACGATGAGTTTTTAAGGAAGATCTGTGATTTGGCGGGGGCACCAGGTGATGAGCACCTGAAAAACATAGTTAGTAAGATTGCCTTCAGTGAGAATGGGCAATTGATTTTGTTTGATATACTGGTCTATCAGCATATTCGAAACAGCACACCGAAGGAGAATAAAACCCTGACGGACATCGCACGCTTTATGGTAGCGCTGTGGTTCGAACAGGAAGATAAGGACCGTCTTAAAACTCTTGCTGAAGCCGATCCTTCGAATTTATTCTATAAATTAATTCTTGAGTGCCTCCCCGGTAATCAGCCAGCGGAATTCATCCAGGATCCATACTATCAGGCAAGCCCGGAAATTAAGGAATTGTTCCGTGCAGATTTAAATGTGTTGATGGAAGATCAGCAATTGTTTATTGCCGGATTCCACGACCTGCTGCGCTATTATTTTTTCAAGTATGTGTGTGATCTCTCCATTCGTCTGAATGGCTTTTTTAACCCCCATCCAGCTCCATTATATTTTTCCGTTGAGTGGGAAAAGATGCAGGAATACCGCGATGCCATGATTAATGGCTGGGATAGCTTTACCCATCAAATTTCTCCGATCTTTGCACATGCAATTACGTTGGAGATGCTGAATCACATCGATGGGATCGGCACTCAAGTTGCGTATACCAATATAAGAGATTTGGTTGCCAAACTAAATGAGGAAAAACAAGAGCAACTTGCTGAAGAAATCAGGGAATTAACCTCATTATATCAGAGTCGAATAACTGATGTTTCATGGGCAAAATTTGAACCTAAAATTGATGCCCATAAATCAGCAGTGGAGCAGGCAATTATCGCCCTATATGATGCCGTGTCCTTCCAATTTAAAGAGAGTAAGCGTAAGCGTGCTTACGATGCTTATCAACAATGGATGATGGATTTCTCTAAACGAGGTTACGGAAAGCCTCGGGGTCAGCTAGGGTATTCATTGGCGATCAAAAAAGATTTCCTGCTCTTGTTAACCAGGTTATGCGTTGGAAACGGGGAAAAGGTACGGCTCAAGGAATTTTGGGAAGGCCTTTCAAAGCGGGGAATACTTCTAGACAAAGTTTCCCAGGATCATGTCATCTCACATTTTGAGAGGGTGAATCTTTTGGAAAAGAAAAGTGATAGTGGTGATGCACAGTACATCAAAAAGTTTAATGTCAGTCTAGCATAGTTATGAAGCAGTATATATTCGATTATTTATCTGAAGTTCTTCTGAATTTTTTTGATGAGGCTAACATATCCGCAGGGGAGCGTTACCACATCAGGTACGAAAAGCGCGAACAGGTCGTAGAGCAGTACAATGCCATTCCTGACGTCGCCAAAGCCAAGAGCTATGCTATCGAACCCTTCAGCTTTAATGACTATTCTTCCTACCTCATTAATTTTGGTAAGTTAAAATTAATCATCGCTGCAAGCAGCCCTGGAGTGGAAGTTGATTTTTTAACTGGCCTGAGAAACCGGGTTGCAGATAACAATAGGGATGGTTTTGAAGGCACTGCGATTCTGTTTATTCACAACACTTCATTAGACAGTCTAATTGGTGGGTGTAAAAGTTTATCTGACACTGGCATGCCCTTGAATATAGATTTTATCCGGGCAAGCATTCATAAGAAAATCAATTCCGATGATGTGTTTAAACCTCATGAAAAGCACCTGCTGAACTTTAAATTGGCAAAGATTGGCGTCGGTAATAGTGATGACTATTCGCTATTCAACTATTCAATTTTCCTCCAGGTACTCGGTAAGCAAAGAATTGAATCCGAGGATTACGTGAAACTGGGTCTATTTCAGGACAGTAAGCTGGTTTCTTTAAATAAAGAAGAAGCGGAAAAGCGCTTGCGAAAAAATGAGGAATGGTTCGAAGACATCAATACGGGTCATCAGTATGGTGGATTGGAGAAAAAGCTGGAGAAAGAATTTAGTCAAAAGGGTGTGGATCGGTTATTGGAAGATGACTGGACAAAATATGACTTAACTGAACTAATCCATTGGGAGAACGAGAAGGCTGAAACAAAGAACATCAGTTATTTGGAAAACACTTCTGGTAGATCCGATGACCTTCTTGTTTTGTGGGATAAAGCAAGTGGTGCGACAGTGGCTAAATCGCGCATCCGTAATCTCGTCGTATTTAACTACGAACACCGAGATAAAATCAATATCACGCTAACCTTTGACAATAAGCCTAGGAAAGAGGGCTTTGGAACTAAAATAAATCTGGGCGAACACGAATATCAGATATCTGGCAAGAAAATCATCTTGACCTGCACATTGGCAGAGCCTGACCAAATAACTTACAAATCGCTCGTTTATGAGCACCCTGGTTTTTCAGCCAAATATCAGTTTCACATTCTTGTACTGCCTTTTCCAGAAGATCTTATAAAAGAAATAAAACCGCTCTTTACAATACGACAGGCCAAACATAAAGCCTGGTATTTAGAAATTGCTATCGATGGGGCATTGGTGCTTAATGATGGCAAACCAGCCCGTTTGATCGACGCGATTGAAGAAGATAGTGAATTTGAAATTCGGGAGAATCAAACCCTTGAGTTAAAAGCTCCCGAGCTCAATACACAATTCGAACAGGAAGAAGTATTATTTAGGCTGAATTACCTGGATAATTTAATTCCGATTCACATTCCTGTAGAAACGGAAAAGCCGCAGTACATTTCTGGACCTGAGGTAAGATATCAAAAGATCGAAAATAAAAAGTCGTTCCGGTATCATAGTTGGCTTGACGAAAATACAGGTAGATATGTCATTACCCTTATCCAGGACACCGCCAAATATTATTGTGTCGATGAATTTAGAGAAAACCTAATCCTTGAGCGCCAAATAATCGCTGAAGGCAACTTAGCTTATTACCAGGATGCTAATAAAAAAATATATCACAACCCGGAGGTAGCTGTTGACGATGAACTGACCGATGCGTACCGCCAGATTATAAGCTACTACAAGAGTAACGACTTACTTCCCAGCCTGGCATACATCACAGAGCCTTTAGAAGAATTACTAACAAAATATGTCAAGGTTTTCAATACGTTGTTAGGAACACTGATCAATGGCCAACCATTGAGTGTAAGGCAAATGAACTTGCTTCGAATTGGCACCATACAAATGGTGGATGGGAATAAGCTTTTAAAGTTTACACCTTTGCATCCGCTTAATGTAGCATATCAGTTACAACTAAAAAATGTGCTTTATGGGAAACTAGTTAGCCACCTACTTGACAAACTACGTCCGCTGAATTTAGTTCCCTACATAAAAGGTCCGCAAAAATCTGTGCGCAGCGGCCAGAATTTTTACCAGCCATTAGAGCAAGCCCATTCTCCGGAATGGTTGTATTATTTCTTCGATGAGACATCCAGTCAACAGGTTTCCAGATTCTTTGTGGACAAATTGGTAGATCAGAAGATCGAGCAGTTTCTAAAGCACTTTCGTTATCTGTTCATCAACGGGCAATCTACCTTGAGGATAAACCTTTTTAACCAGGGTGATACTCGTGAAATATTGCAGGGTATATTCTTATACTATGCTCGTTACTATCGCAAGGATAATCCGGATGAGGCAGTACCTATCCAGGTGCGCATTTATGGATCAAAGGATTATATGACCAAATTTGAGGAAATTGCCTTGTGCGACGATGTTCGATTGATCGAGCGGGCCTTTGATTTTAAACTGCCGAAAGTCAACGAACCGGAAAACTTGCTGGACCTTTACAATCGCAAGGTGACTTTCTTTAAAATAGACGATGCCTTTTCAATTGACTACGCACACTTATCTTTTTTTCAATTTGGTTATGAGGAAGTTAGCCGCTCCTCTAATAATATGTTGGAGGTTTCATCCGGTATAAGTTTAGATGGTTTATTGGCTGACGTTCCTTCCATCAGTCAAGCAGGTGCTTTCAGAACAGGTTTTGGGTATAGTGGTCTTCAAGCCAAAGAGAATGAGTTGTTGAGATTAACGAAAGGATTGAATGCCGTTGCAAATGTGATCAATACTGACCACCAATTTCAGCAAGAGATGACAGCAGCATTTGTCATCAATAGCAGTGTCAGTAATGCAGTGAGGGCAATCTATGCTAAATCACAGTGGGTTACCTTTATTGAGCCTAAAGTCAATCTGAGCTTCTTTGAAGGTTACGATGACGTAGTGATCATTCATTACAGCGATCAATACAACAATGCCAGCGGCTATGATGCAATCACCATCACCAGCAAGTGGGAACCCTATAAAACGACCATTTTAGAGTTGTTTAAAGAACAGGATATTCACGTCAGCGAACAGGATGTGATACACATCATTGATATGTTCAATACCCTTAACGGCGAATGGTTACTGGGCATGAACACGCCACAAAAGACCAATAGCCCTTACTTCCGTATGGAAAAGGTAAGTCTTTTGAGTGCGGTTAAAGCTGCTATGGCCGTGCTACATGACGAGCAGATCACCTGGGTACCTGTATCACTGGAAGAAATTCTAAGGATATCTGGCGCTGTTGGACTGAAAAAGGCAGACGGTTTGTTTTCAGTGAAAAACCTGGGTGAGGAAGGGATCCATAGTGATGACCTGCTGTTGATCGGTTTGGAGGACAAGAGCGGGGAATTACATATGTACGTTTATCCATGGGAAGTTAAAATTGGCCATGTCGAATCAGGCACAATAGCCAAAGCCATCGATCAAAGTTTTCGCTCGGCAAGTTTGCTACGCAAATTTTTGATGGAAAAGGAACTGCTGTCGAGTAAAATTTACCGGAACTTTTTTGCCAAATTATTCCTGATTGGCGCTGAAAAATGCGCAATCTATCATGTTTGGCCCGAATATGAGTCGAAATGGATAAATGCGGCAAGTTATCGGGCACGTTTGTTAAGTGATGATTTCAAAATAAGCACAGATCTGGATAATCGTGTAGGGTATTATGGTGTCATTGCGTTTAAATGGAGTGCGGACTATTTATCCCGTTCAATCGTTTACGAAAATGATGGCTGCGTGATGACGCTGTTAAAGCATGATGGCTTAGATTACCTAACAAGGAGCCTCAACGATCTCAGTGAAGAAATGGGTGAAGGGGGTATCGAAGGTCTGTCTCCTTTTAAACTACTACGTAACCGCCTACACTCCCAGGATAGCTTTGACGGGTCTCAAGAACCGGAAGATGAAAATGACAATCCTATTGAAGAAGTTGTCCAGTCCACAGATAGAGGTGGAGCGCCTGCAAGTCCTGAAATATCTAGTTCTGGGTTTGATAGTACTACCAACAATGAGGAAATTGTCATAAGCGCTCAGCTACTAAACAGGGTTCAAATATCTAAAGAAGAGTCTACAAGACCGCTGCCAACAGAAATACGGGGAGAGCAGCAAGCAGATCTGGCTTTTAATTTAATCGGTAAATCTGAGATAGCCACAATCAGTACAGCGATTTATGAAAAGTTGACGGCAATCAATATTGGCATTAAGAAAGAAATGCCGCAAGACATTAGTTTTATTGAGGGACCAGCATTTTACAGAATTGAGATCAAGCCTGAACCAACGACAACTATTAAAAAAATCAAAGGTGCAGCCGAAGAGCTTAATATCGCGCTACACCTTCCTGAAGAATCCAGTGTTCGGATATTCTCTGACCGAGGAAAAATCTGGCTGGAAGCTCCAAAACAGGACAATCAGAAAGTAATGGTAACGACTTCAAACATCTGGCCTCTATTTGAGCGGAATGAAGAATTCCGGGTTCCATTTGGTGCAGACATTGAAGGCAAGGTTCAGAGTGTGAATTATTCCTCCACAAACTCCCCGCATTTACTTTTAGCTGGAACAACGGGTTCCGGGAAATCAGTGGTATTGGATACTTTGATTCGCAGCGCCACCAAGTTCTACACACCTAATGAGCTGAAAGTATTTTTGATTGATCCCAAAGGAAATGAGTTGATTGATTTCGAAGGATTGCCACACTTTCCAAAAAATAATGGTTTAACCTCCGAAGATGCCATCGAATTGCTTACCGAAGCTGTGGGTGAAATGGATCGCCGTTATGTGCTGTTTCGGGAGATTAGGCTTCGAGCTGGTCGCGCTGCAAAGGATATCATCGAATATAATCGCATGGTGGAACAACAGGAAGAACGATTGCCTCGTTGGCTAATTGTCCTGGATGAATATGCGGACCTACTCGATGAGAATCCCGGTAATAAGAGTATTATAGAGACACTACTGAAAAGACTTTCTCAGAAAGCTCGTGCAGCCGGGATCCATGTAACCATTGCTACGCAAAAACCATTAGCTACGATTGTGAGCTCTGTAATCAAATCGAATTTGACAGGTGTGATAGCCTTGAAAGTTCGGACAGCAAATGACAGTCGGGTTATTCTAGATGATAACGGGGCAGAAACACTTGCAGGTAAAGGTGACAGTTTATTTAAAAATGGAACCGGACAAATGGTCCGTGTGCAGGCAGCGATCTATACGCCCCAATAATATAAACAATTGTAATTTTTTCTAACATACTTCTGTTTTAGCTAGCTTATGTATTAAATTTGGTAACTTAAATGTCGGCCGTGTAGGTGGTATTTAATTTTTATTAAAAAAAAGCGACGATGGCATTAGATATTAAATGGATTCTTTGCGAAATTGAAGAACAATACCTGGGCGATGATAATCCAAGACCCTGGATCATTGGCTTTTCTGGTGGGAAAGATTCGACGATGCTGCTACAGGTCGTATGGTTGACCTTATTGAGGATTCCAGCCGAACTGCGTACGCGGAGAATCTATGTAGTGTGTAATGACACACTAGTCGAGAACCCGAAAATTGCGCAATTTATTCATAGGACACTGGATTCCATTCAGGCCGAAGCTGCTAAACAGGGATTGCCATTAACCGTACATCAGACAACGCCTAAGCTAGAAGATACTTTCTGGGTAAACTTGTTAGGTAAAGGTTACCCGGCGCCCAATAACTCTTTCCGGTGGTGTACGGATCGTTTGAAAATCAACCCAACGACAGAGTTCATAAAATCGACAATTAGTGAAGTAGGCGAAGCAATTATATTGCTCGGTACCCGTAGCGATGAGAGCTCGACACGGGCAAGGAGTATCGAAAAAAGCAAAATTCATATTCAAAGCGAACGTCTGCAAAAACATGTTTTGCCGAATGCCTATGTTTTCGCACCTATTAAAGAAGTGCTCACAGAGGAGTTGTGGCCGTATTTACTTCAGGTAAATCCACCATGGGGCGGAACACACCGGGACTTAGTCACATTGTACAATAATGCTACGGGCGGAGACTGTCCATTAGTTATAGATAAAACGACGCCAAGTTGTGGCAACAGCCGTTTTGGCTGTTGGGTTTGTACCGTTGTAAAGAAGGACAAGTCGATGGATGCCCTGATTGATAACGGGGAGGAATGGATGGAGCCCCTTGCAGATTTCAGGGACATGCTCCAGGAGAATCGTAACAACCGGGAATGGCGTCAGAAATGGGGACGTAATGAAAATGAGGAAGATGAAAATGAGGAACGCTGGGGACCATATATTCCTGAGAAGAGGGCTGAAATGCTCAGAATTCTGCTGCAAGCGCAAAAGGAAGTTCAGCGTACCGAAAAAGATTTAATAATTATCAACTACCAAGAATTAGTGGCCATCCAGGTAACCTGGCATCGCGATTCCATTTTTAATTATAGTGTAGCAGATATTTACAACGAGGTATACGGTACCGACTTAGATCGATCTGATTTTAATAATCAGGAGGTCTTCGAAAAGGAGATTCTGAAAGAAATCTGCGACAACTCTCGGGATTTTGACCTGATCAACGAACTTCTTGAGATACAGAAGTCACGTTACATATTGGTTAATAACTATGGGTTGCACCATGACATCGAGAATCATTTAGAAAATCACACCCGGTTAAACAGATAATAATGTTTATTGAGCAAATAACATTCAACAATTTCAGAGTTTATTACGGAGATAATCCGGTGATACTAGCTGGGGATAAGAATCGGCACATCTCTATCGTAGCCGGTAATAACGGATTTGGCAAGACCTCATTTTTAACCGGCTTGGTATGGGGGTTATATGGGAAGCTGATGGTTGATGTTGACCTGCGTTATCGCCAGGAAATCACAGAGTCCGGCGGTTACAAGAGATATTGCGAAAAGCTAATGAATAAGCTTGCCGCTAATGAGGACTTAAATTATGAGTCCGCCCATGTGTTTAGCGTTACCTTAAGATTCAAAAAGCTATTAATTCCCTTTGTTCCTTGTGAAGAGGTAGAAATCAAGCGGTCATACAATATAAAAACCGGCCATGAAAAGGTCGAAATATTAATCGACGGGATCACAAATGAATTGACCAAAAGTGTGGGGCCAGAGATCTTTATCAATGACTTTATTCTTCCCAAAGAGATTGCGAAGTTCTTCTTTTTTGACGCGGAGAAAATCGTGTCATTATCGGATATTAAGACCGCAGACGAAAAGAAGTTTCTAAGCCAGGCCTACGCAGAGGTTTTAGGTATCAAGAAATACACGGATCTGAAACATAACTTAGAAAATGTCAGGATGCGGCTCAGAAACAAGTCTGCCAGCAAGAGCGATCGAGTCAAATTGGCCAGATTACAGCTTCAATTGGCTCAAAATGAAAAGCTGGTAAATCTTCATCATCAGGAGATTGTCGAGAAGTCTGAAATCTTGATCCAAAAAAAATCAGCTTCAGACAGGTATCAAGAACAATTGATTCGTGAGGGAAGTGGCATGACAATGGAGCAGTTTAAAACATTAAGGGAGTCCCAAAATGAATTGACTGAAAGATTGTCCAGGAATAAATCACTGTTCAATGATCTGCTGGAACTTGCTCCCTTCGCAATTGCTGCATCCAACGTGCTTCAAGTGAAAAGCCAACTGGAGAACGAGCTTACGCAGAGCGTGATGTCACGAAGCTTATTGTTGCAAAAGTTCGAAGCCATCAAAATGAAATTGATGGCCCAGTCGGAGAACCTGGAAATACCGGAAACTAAAAAGGATGACCTGCTTTTACTGATTGAGCAATCACTATTACCTGATACACCGGTAAGCTCCAAGATCCTTTTAGATTTTAGTTCAGAGCAGCAGAATAAATTTTTGAGTATTTTCGATAATCTGTCCAACTCATTTAGTAAGTACTTCAAACAAATCATAGCCGACCAAAAACGTCTTCAAAGTAATTACAATATTGTTTACCGTAAATTGCAAGATGCGGAATCTAAGGAAAAGGATACAATAGTGAGCGCCATCCGTCAGAAGAAGGTACAGGTGGATTTGGAAATCAGGCTATTAGAGGATGAGATTGAGAGGCTAAATGCAAAAATCGCTGGACTGAGTACTGATAGTCAGTCTGTATCAAGACAAGTTTCTGAACTGTCGAAACATGTTAAACTGGAGGATAATGACCAGCTTAAAGATGTTGTTGCTCAGCGTGCCATTGCAAACCTGGATAAGTTCATTTTAAAGCTAAAGCTGCAAAAGAAAGCCTCGCTAGAAAATAACATACATACAGAATTAAACCGCCTGATGCACAAAAATAATTTTGTAGGTGGTGTCAATGTGAGTATCCAGGGCGATTTGATAGATATTGATTTGTACGACCAGCACAATCAATTGATCGAGAAAGACTTGCTCTCAAAGGGTGAGCAGCAGTTGTATGCTACAGCATTGCTTACGGCGTTGATTCAGGAATCAAACATTCATTTCCCAGTATTCATTGATAGCCCGTTGCAAAAGTTCGACAAACAGCATTCACGGAACATCATAAAAGAATTTTATCCTCATATTGCTGATCAAGTTGTTCTTTTTCCCTTATTGCACAAGGAGCTTAACGAGCAAGAATTCCAATGGTTGTTGCCTCAAGTTGGCAAAGCGTACCTGATCCAACAGGATTTCAAATACCAGTCCAAGTTTAAAGAGGTAGCGCCGGAGCATTTGTTTTTACACGTTAATCAAACCGTATATCATGTTTAGCAGTATAAAAACATCAAAAGTAAACAGGGACCTAGTCACTAAACTGACTAATAAACTAAATCTCGGGGCTGAAAATGTGATCGCCAGGATTGCATTTGCTTACTCTCTTTCTCAAAAGAAAACCATGGATCTCACTCAGATTCAGGATTCTTCGGGAAAAGAGTATAATGTAAAAGTTCTTTTCGGCGACTATGCGGAAATTTATATCGCGTTAATTTGTGTGCATTACAATATTTATAAAAGCGACAAGGATATTGCCCGATACATTAAAATGCACATCGATGACGGCTTGCAGGGAATTTATGACGAAATCGAAACTAAAAATTCCATTTCAGGCAATGATTTTATAATTAATCAAGTAGAGTTAGGGTTAGCGCACTTGGGGGTATAATTCCTTAGGATTAATCCCCTTCTTCTACCACAAGATCAATCGCATTGGTGTATACGGAAGTTTCAGCGAGAGTGTCCAGTAATACAATTAGAGTGCCCGTTCCGTACCCATTGATCTGATCCCTTATCTACACGCGAACGTAGCCCTTTGAAATCTACTGTTTTAAGTGAGTGATTCTATGGATTACAAGGTATTTTTAAGCATTTTCTGTAGTCTGGCAGTAATCTGTGTGGATGATGTCGTGGAGGCTCGGCTAGTTGAATAGCTTGAATCCTCACTTAAGAGTCTCCAAAATATCGGCATTTCGCCAGAATTACAACAGCTTTTAGATGTTTCTTATTTTCGGGATCAAAAAAAGGCCTATTAAGACCTACACTTTAGAAGCCCTTCAGGCCGCGACGTAGGATTGAAATTAGGGGGCTACTTCATTGTAATATACACAATGAGTAGCTGAGATGGCAGAACGGGCTATCTTTGCTAAATAATTTTTGTAAAGACGGTGGGACATGATCGCTGAGTGCAGCTAAACCGTTAATTCAGCTCGTAATGATGATCAGAAAATTGGCTTCCTAGGGTCAACTCCAAATGACGGCCTTTGATATCTGAGATCACTTTTTCCAGCTTGACAATATTGATGCCTTTCAGGTCATCAGTAGTAACGAGTTGGTCTTGTAACCCATGGCGTCGAAATTCCTTGCATCTATCTTGCCAGTCATTGTAATAATTCCTGATATCAAGCATACCAAGGTGTTCCCAATAGACTATTGTTCCGTCTTCAAGATAGATTGTAAAGTCGGGATGGATTTTATAACTCAACCCACTCAATTCTAGGGGATGCTCATATTTGAAGGTTAGACCGCTTCTTTTTAGAGCCTGATAAATGATAAATTCAACTTTTGACACGACTGTTACACCTGGTTCAGGAGAGAATTTTCCACTATTAATTTTCGGAAATCTAAATACCGAAGTGCGTCTCAATAGCAATTGAGACGTCTTTTTCGCTTTCATCAGCAAATTTTCCTCGCTGTCCTGGATAAAGAGAAATAGCCGGAACTTGGACCGGGTTAAAGCGGTATAAATTAATTCTTTATTCAGCAGGGCTGTGCGTTTTGGAATTACTAAAAATACATTTCTAAAATCACTGCCCTGGGATTTGTGCACCGTAATTGCGTAGGCCAGATCGAAATGCTCTTCTTTATCTACCCATTTTAACATGTATTGATGATCTTTGAAATAGTATTTCTTTTCGACTACCCAGGCACCATGTTTATTCTCAGTAAATTTGAGATTAACGACGCCGACCGAGCCGTTGGACAAAACTAGCTGACGGTTTACGCCGTAGCCTTTATACCAGTTGTTTATTCTGATGATCTTCTCTCCATGATGAAAAAGGTCGTCTTCCCGCTCACGTTTGTCTATATAGCGGAAGATTTTTTGCACCATTTTATTTAAGCCAAGCGTGCCAAAGAAATCTGTACGATAAGGACTGAGCAGCTGCAGTGATTCCAGTTTAAGGCTATTCTGAAAGTCAAAATTTTGGTTATTAACGAAGCCAGTTTTATAAAGGCCGTATAGTAAATTAAGTTTTTCGTTGCTGTTATCTGGAGTGGGGAAAGGTAAGTCCAAATGGAAAACCGTATCCATTGCAGCCAATATCTTCTCATTTAATATCAGCTCATCCGACCATTTGTAAACAAATAGCCCTTTACTTTTTTGACCTTCCCCGCTATCGATTAAATTGAATGATGCTTCATAATATTTGTTTTTTTCAGCAAATGCTTCAGCGAGCTGCAAGATTTGCTCATCGTTTTCTTGTCTGCAGTTTGAGATCAAGTGTATATAATGACGGGCATTCAATTCCTTCATAGACTTGACGTGGGTAATGAGGTCGTGGAAAGGTTTTCCAAACCCAATAGGCGGTAGTTGATTTTCATCTCCGACCAGAATAACTCGTTTTGGATACTGGTGATCAAACCGAATCATGGAGAATAGCACCGAAAGTTTCTTCAAATCTAGCATGGATGATTCATCAATGATCAAGTTATCTATGACCAACTTTCGCTCTTCAGGTACCAAAAAGCAGTTCTCCCAATCTTCATAAATATCGCCAAAACCTTGCTGAAATACGTAATTGTCAATAGTCTGCGCTTGAATGCTGTCCAAGGCAGTGTAACGTTTGATGTTTTCACTCAGCCGCAAAGCAGCTTTTCCTGTAGGCGCGAGGATGACAACTTGTTCGTTTTTAGCAACCAGATGTGATATAATTTGGCTGGTTTCATACGTTTTGCCAGCACCCGGCCTGCCGGTTAACAAGAAGAAAGATCGTTCAAATACATTTTGATAGAGCTGTGCGCGTTCTGAATTGAATTTCTCTTTTTGTTCGGTTGTAATGAGTATGTGATCAAGTTTTTGCAGACTACTGTTAATATGTGTAGCCATGTTAATATTGACTAAGCCATGTGGTGCTCTTGCAATCAATCCATCGATTGTGTTTTCGAGAAACTTCTCCGCATTCCGTACAATCTTAAGGTAGATGAAGTTATGCTGATTTACGGTTTCAATGGCTAATTTTTCGATGAAATGATCCCTGTAATCGTCTTCGATGTTGATGATCGCTTGATCATCCAGTTTGATGCCGTTTTTGTAAATCAGAGGATGTTCATATAAGCTTTTAACAGTTTGTTCTGCAGCACTGTAGCAATGGCCAGACTGCGCAAGCAACCACAGATAATTAACGATCACCGACCGCAGTCGCTGCGGGCTGTCTTCTGTTAGATTTTGTAAGCGCCGATGACGGGTGACAAACTTTTTATCCGGAATCATACCCATGTCCACTTTGAAAACGTCGATAGGCTCATCCTGCATATCCGGAATATCCAAGTTGTCTTCTCCAGGCTGATACTGTTCAAATAAGCAATACGGATTTTCCGCAATGCCATTTAATAATTTTTTGTCTTCTATAATCTTAAATACTTGCGCCTGAGTAAGTACAAATAAAGACAGCTTGGCCAATGACAATGTATATTTTTTAAATTGGCGGTCTTCAGCCAGATCAAGTAGGGTGTCTTCAAAGCTTTCCAGATATGCCGGAAATGCTTGGCTAGTAATTCGGCAGAATATGTCATTCAGGTCAGTTCCTGTATCAATGTTTGAAACGATAGCCAGCGCGATGGCTGATGCAATATGCTTATCCTCGATAAAGTAATTTAAAACAGCCGTCAATGACGGATATATGCCTCGCGTTTTCCAGACGCCGGCAATGAGCCGGTTGATTTTATCTAGTTCAACTCGCTGATCACCGGGAACAACAGCTTGCCCATGCTCCTGAACTTTGAGGATGGCTTTTCGGATCTTATAGAGCAGATATAATGATTTGTCGTCATCAATATCCATACTGACGTATTTAAAGCCTTTAACGAGCGATTCCTCGTCGACGGTTACTTTGATATCTTCCAAAAGCCTAGAAGCATTGGGATGTTGCTCAATGTAGCTAAGATAATCATGGTAAGGCAGCAATATGGCGCTTTCAGGATCATGGCTAAACTGAAGCATCCAGTTCATAGTAGGAAAGTTTTTCATCCGGTCATCGATGACCCATTGATCGCCAATTTTTCGCCTTTTTGGTGCTCGCCACTTTTCAAGCTCGTCACTGCTTAAAGGAAAATGTAAGGGGGTAGGGACATTTTTTATCGGAGAGCAGCCAAGGACGAGGTATTTCATTTCATCTCCAGAGACCGGGTTGTCATAATTCGCATAAAAGAAAATGATAGAGCTTTTGGGTTTAAATTTTGCTATATAATGTTCAATTCGTCTATCCAAATCGGGCCAGTAATTGCCGTGTAGTTTTTTGTTCTCTTCACCATGAACAAATGATAACTTGAATGGCCATGTGATCACTGAAAACTTTCTGAGTACTTCAGGAACAGTCTGTTCAATAGATGTAAAGGCGTGTTGATGTTCCACCGGGATGTCTTGGTCACCGAATGCATTAATACTCCAGTAACATGGCGGAACATTTGCCGGAGGAAAATTCATTGCTACATATTCACCACGTATACCTTCTTGTTGCTCTTTTTCAGTGTCTTTTCGCTTTTCAATCCGGCCCGATAAGAGCGAATGCACCCCTGTACAATAGGTATTGCCAGCAGGATTACAACAAATTTTTCCATTCCATTTATTGTCGTGCCAGGCCATTCTAACGGTGAGATGCATAGTGTTGAGATAAATATTTGGGAATTTGTTGGTAAATTACGGATTTAAATCAATGTCGCAATCAGTTTTTCAAAAGCCAGTTTGACACAATCAGTAACTATTCGCTCATCACTCAGGTCAATTAAAGGGACATGGATTTCATCAATGATGTCGTCTTGGAAGATAACTATTTTCTCTTTGAGAATGTACATATGCAGCGGGTTGGAAATCATTGATGAGCTGTCCAATAGAAGATCCTGGAAAACCAACTGGTGCTTTTGTGGACAAATTTTTATGATGGAGAAATTTTCTTCACCGGAGCTCCTGAGCTGGGTTTCGATCACGTACTTCACGATTGCGCTATCGGCAACGATTAATGTGCATATGCCTATTGAATTGCGCCTTTCTAAACCCCGATTTAGAATATCCAAAAGATTATCAGTGGGTGTAATGTGGTAGAAGCAATGATTTGTAAAAAATAGTCGTGTACACTGGTCAGACGTTAGTTTCATCGAGCGAATAATCTTTTAATCTAATCTGCGAAGCACTAAATTGGATGTCCTAGTCCAGCGCTTGGATTGTGAATTTATAAATAAACATTTAGAAACCGAGCATTTTTATTCCAACCCTGTCCTAAGTACGTGGTTTGCATACTGAGATTAATGTTTTTTCACTTTTAACTATATATTAGAATACTCACATTCAGCACTGATGTTTTATACCCGAGACCATCTTGACCGTCAGGACTTGCCGCTAGAAACTCGGGCGGAAATGAATGCTACCCTGATGGAGGCGGTAGCTAACGGACAACCACTGACTTTTGCGGAGGCAAAATATCTGGGCACTTCACTGGAAGCTAGTTATACGTTTGAACAGGGGGCGATAGTTCTGCTGGAAAAAATATATGTGCAACTTGATATTTACAAATTTTGGAATATCTATATGCTTTATGCACAGGATCTGGATGGAACAGGTGTGATCAACTCTCCGCGCGGGCCTGTGCCGATGCTACAAAAACAAATCGATGTTGCGTATCTGCAGCGTGAGTTTGACGCCTGGAAGCAGCAAATTCAAAAAACAAATCATAAACATACGATTATGCAATTTCTCTCCAAGCAGGCTAGGCAAGAATGGAAGGAATCAATGGCCTGGTCAAAGCAAATGGGAGAAGGCCATTTCAGGAGACTGTATGTAGAACGTGCAGTTATCCTGCAAAGTAAGTTTGTATTTATCAAAGTAGAAGAATATTATCAGGAGTATGATGTACGTAAAGATACAATGGTTTTCTGCGGACAGGAGACAATTGTGGATGGGTTTGCATATACGCACATCCTGATGCGTCATTTTTCACCATACAATAAATTTGGAAGACCTGGGCTTACTTTTCATCACGATCCTGCCATAGAGGTAGCCAATCTGCCACGCTCCATTTTTAAGTTTCTTCGTATTTATGATGCCTATTTTGGTGGCGCGAGCTTTGCCCGCGAAAATATATACTTTCAACTTAATGGGCGCAACTATGTCATTTGGTTCAAACAGTTTGAACGAAACATCAAAGGTGGAGGGACGTCAGCTTACCTGCGTGTACAAACATTTTACCCGGCCGAACTCGCCAATGATTCAAGTGCCATGGCAGTTCTTAAAAAGGTCCAGGTCGAAGAACATCTATTTTTTTATATTTAAACTGAACGAATGAAATACTTAATGGCAGCATGTAGGTAAAATATAAATAGTGAATAAATATGATTAATATTGTTAGTGGTAACATGCCCAAAACATGATCTGTTATGAATAAAACTGGTTTTCGCCTCACTGACTGGATTTTTTTTTTCAATGTCAAGAATCGTCAAGATTTAGATGGATTAATTAGTGAAGACAATCAAGAGAATGACATTCCTGGCGAATTCATTACTTACAAGCTGATTACCGTCTTTTTGCCAGTGGTCCCCTACACGATTGTTCTTTTATTAAATATTCTACTAAATCCCCAAGACAATTCTCTATAGTTTACATTTGTTAACAATGGGTCGTTGCCGATTATTTCATTCGGAATTATTTCGGCAGGCATGCCTTATCTCCTGGTACAATTGGAAGAATATCCCAATTTCCACATCATTCGCAGAAGGGTGATGGCAGTGGCAATGATTTTTTTGTTTTTAACTGCGACAATGTATATTTTTCAGACTATGAGCGGGTTAAAACTCGGAGCATTAACACATTGGACTTCATTTCTACTTTCTGCTTATATTTTTCTGTTTTGTGCCTCAATTGGTTATAAGATGTTTATTCTGCAAAGCAAGAATATCAAAAGTTTTGCAGGCAAGATACATGATGGTGTTGAGCAACGTCAGAATGATTTAGAAGATCTATAAGTATGGACAACCAAATCAAAGCGAGAAAAGTTATTCAGAACAACCAGGAGTTTTTATTGGGTGTTTTCCGGTATAGCCAGTTTAAAAATTTTACCAAATATACAGAGCGCCTAATCACAGGTTATGCGGAAGTAGATGATGAAGACCGGGCATTTGAAGAACTTAGCCAGGTTTCTCCAGTGTATAATCCCCAAATTCAGCGTAAAACTAATAGCGCTAAAATCGAACGTATCGCGGATTTTTTAATCACCGATCCGACGGCAATGTTTCCTACTAATATTGTTCTAGCAATTCCCAAGCAGGTTATCGATAACCAGGTACTTGATCAGGAGGGGAACATGGTTTTAACGCTCAATAGGATTGTTAAAGAAGAGCTCGAGAAAAGTGAGGGAATTGTTTTTTTAACGATAGTTGACGGACAACATCGAATAAAAGGTCTTGAACGGGCTATAGAAAGACTCCAAAAAGCTTTAGCAGATCCCCGACAGGAGACTGATAAAGTAAGAAACCAGGCTATCTTGAATCGCTTAATGAATCTGGAATTAGTTGTCACATTTTTCATAGATCCTATATTGGAGTACCAGGCTATGATTTTTTCAATCATCAACAAAACACAAACAAAAGTGCCTGAAAACTTGGTTTTCAGCTTGTTCGGCCTAACCTTAGAAGATACGCCGCAAAAAACCGCGTTGGAAGTTATTCTAGCATTAAATGGTTTGGAAAAATCTCCCTTTTTTAAGCGAGTCAAATTGGTAGGAGGTAACTACCAACGCGGCGTTGACATACCACTTTCTCAGGCGACTATGGTAAAATCAGTCCTTTATAATATTTGTCATAACCAGCGGGAAGCTGAGATAGAACGTAATAAAAAGCGTGGGGCGTTAAGTAACAATCCTTATAATCTTCCATTTCGTCCTTACTATGCGCAGGATAACGACCGTATGATTATCCGGATCATGTATACATTTTTCAAGGCTGTTCGAGATTCATTTATTGGGCCTGGCCCTGTTTTTTACTGGGATATAGGCAGTACCCAGGAAGTCAATGTTTTGCAAACCAATGTCGGATACCAGGCTTTAATGAAAGTTTTAAAATATTTGCTTCCGGTTATCCCAGAGGCTGATCGGGATAAAAAGGAAATTTATATGCGTTACCTATCAGCAGTGAAAAATATCAACTGGCTGGACAATGGTCAGGAAAAAAGATATCCATTTACCAGTAAGTCTATTAATATATTATATGATGATATCCGGCGTGAACTCGAAATTCCCTGAATTTTAGCCAGCCGTTGCTATTTAAGAAATTTCACAAGTCATAAATCAAACGTTAGTTGATTTGGATCGTGTCCATTTTCATCGACAATTTCTGCATCAGCAGAAGTAATAACATATTCTGCCAAGTTTTTTAGTTCACTGGTTATTGTTGCATATAGTGCCATATTGTACCTTAAAAAGTTCAATATTGGAGACCAGGCCGCTTTTTGTTTTTTGAATTCTTCCAAAACTTCCTGATCACCAGGCTCTGCATCTGTAAACCAGCCACGGCACATGTCACCCCAGTAATGGGTGCTTAAATTATTTATTATAATCTTACAAGATTCATTAATGAGATCTTCAACTGCCTCTTGGGCCAGAATACCTTTATGATGGTTGATAACATTAATTAAAATTTCTTGCGTATAATATGGCGACGCGTAAGCCATAAAAGTGAGTGCTCTTGTTGCTACGACGATATCACCATCGTAGATAAATTTTTCAAATAAGGGCAAATCAAAGTCTCCGTCTACAAAAAAATCATATCCGTCAACAGACCTTATGTCCTCCCCATAAATTTTGTGGACGTAAGATTCCTCAATCCCGATCTCATCAATGCTGTTATCGGTCTTTAATAAGATTCGCATCCACATTTCGTATTTGTCTTTTTGAAGACTCCTGTCGAGACTTTTGACGAGCGAATAAATCAGAATGGTGACCTGTTCGATATTTGTACTTTGGTCTTGCGATGACGCGCACAATTTTTCTATGTACGGGTCTAACCAATCGAAGCTCAAGTTTTGATTAAAGTTAATTTGATTAGCAATCGCATCTGAAAAAACTTTAAGGTGTTTAGGCGAGATATTGTCGAAATAGCTGCCGGTTTTAAAAATGGCCTTAAATGCTGTAGCATGTTCGGGCACACTGAGGAACCATAAAAGTGCAGTTTGACCCGCTACGGTTTTCAATGCCAAATTCATTTCGGTATTGATTTGGCTCTCCTCTCCCGACAACAGCGTATCTTGCCACCTTCGGTGTACGATTGCAATTGCATAACTTTTATGATGAGTCAGGTAAAAATCAATATGAGGTATCGGTTCAGTATTGATCATCTGTAGTATCCCACTTTCCGCCCATGCACAAAATTTGTCTTGACTGGAAAGTTGTCCAACAAGTAAGGTGCTTAAGAAAGGCGTGTCATATTTTAGCATGATTTTCGCTAACTGCTTCAGTAGGTAAAAGAGCTCAATTTCTTTGATGGCCCGCCGTCGCGCCTTCCGTACCAAGCTATTGCCGATAAGATCAGTGAGTGTTGAAAAGTTAGGTACGCTACAATTTGTATATTGTTCCGAAGCGATGCGTAGATAAAACGGGTCATAAGGTAAATCACTATTGGCAAAAGTGACATTAAATATCTCGCCATATAATTTTTTGGCAAGTTCCATTTCGTTGAAAGTGAAGTTGCCGATTTGAACCACATCCAATTCTTCCACATTTTGCAAGGGTTCGGACGATATCCGTTTTATCAGACTATTCTTCAACCGGGTAGTCACTGCGACATAAGAGAGATTGTCTGCGTCATCAATAAGTAATTGCCCTAAGGATGGAGATGTTGTGCTCAGCAAAACTTTGATGTTTTTATTGTCCAGCCGTTGTATTTCGTTGTTGATGCGGATAGCGTGATCTCCCATTTCGTTCCAGCCATCAACAATGATTAAAAGTGGGGATTCTATGTTAGCTGTTATTCTGGCTAACCGGGAAACTATCTCGATTGGGGTTAGACGCTCCCCAAAAGTCCAGCAAAAATCATCCTGAATAGCGGTTAGAAGTCCTTTATCTAATCCGATAGCTGGATAGAAAAGAACTGGAATATTTTGTAATAAATATTGATCGGCCGTATGGCACATTAAACAGGTCTTGCCATGTTGAGGCGGGCCAACCACCAAAACTATGTCCTTATCAAAC
The DNA here is from genome assembly GCF_024436415.1 of Pedobacter deserti. GTDB lineage: Bacteria > Bacteroidota > Bacteroidia > Sphingobacteriales > Sphingobacteriaceae > Pedobacter > Pedobacter faecalis. Next base: position 1,109,898 of record NZ_JAFMZQ010000001.1, read on the forward strand.
TCTGGATGGAAGAGTTTGGTCTTAATCTCATGCTCAGCATTTGCTCTATTGACATAAAGTTGTGGAATATATTTCTTTTCACTCCAGGGATTATCACTTTTCAGCAAGGTCATACGATGATCGACTTGCCCTTTGCAAAATGCCATTAAATTATCTTTCGATAGCGTAATGAGATATGCTAAGGCTTCGGACCGCGCTAATAAAACATCGCCACTCACCTTAAAATTATTTTTTATGACTGGGTGATTTCCTGGTACGCTAGTGCCGATCTCATCACCGGTAATGGAGTCGTAAATTTGGACCTCTTTTGAGTTAGTTAGTATGGTAAATGGAGCAATACCGCCTTCTGCTAGCGATCTTGCATATGAAATTGCTTGTTGTCTATCCGCATCCCTTAATTTATGGGTTGGCTTCTTAAGCTCAATAATTAGAAGATTATCGCCGGCTAAGTTTTGGACTAGTAGGTCAGTACGTGAGTTCACAGGTCTAATTCCTTTTCCGAGACGCAGATTAATTGAATACTCGATACGGATCTGGTCGGCTGCCAAACCGCAGTCTTTCAACCAGTCGTTTACGATCTTGGTTCGTACCTCGTCTTCTGATAGTTTTTCAATATTCATTATTGGCCAAGTTGTATCTTCGATATTTTAGACAGTATGTGTAAGATGTTAAAATTTTATCGCTGATCAACCAATTTACAGTTTTAGAACATTACTCCAAAGACTTAGCGTCTTTCAAAAATACAATTCGATTTAGAGCCCTGTTCATCGATAAAATATTCTGTGAATTTAAGTTTATTCCATGCGTATAGAAGGTGTAACTGGAATGACTAATCTTTTCATTTGTTATCGGTTCTTTACGTGGAAATTTCACAAAAGTCTCCAATACACACCCATGAATTCTGCTCGTCTTAATTACACGAAAAAGTGGCCGTTTGACATCTAAGGATTGTCTTTAAACAGTGTTCCTACGAATTGCAGGCTCTAATTTAAGCAATTCTAGAAAGTCTGGGAGTGATCTGTTTGGAAGATGATGTCGTGTGATTGAGGCTAGTTTAGTGGATTGAAAGTCCTCATTTGAAGGTCTCCAAAATCACTATGCTTGTGGCGGAATACCAGGAGACTTTAGATGTTTCTTATCTTTTAGATCAATAAGATCTATTCGAACCTCTTCAGTCGGCCACGTTGAACTGAAATGAGGGAGGCACATTCATTGTAATATACAATTTAGCCAATAGTGATGATAAAATAGATTCCACGTCTGGGTGAGCTCTTTGTTAGAAACGAGCTCAGTGAAATCAACCTACGGTTACCAAAAGTTATGGAAGATGAGATAGCTTTCTAACATCATAAACTGGCTTAGACGACTCCGATATTCTAAAAGTAAGATTAATCCTGGGGCCAATGGCTCTGGCTGTTTTGGGTACGTGGTGTTCGTAGTATTCCTGCATGGTTTCGCCCATAAGCAGCAAACTTCCGTGGGTTAATGGAATGTCTAGCTGCCTGATGTCTTTGTTGTATTTATGGCGGACTTTGAAAACTCTGGTATCGCCAAAGGTTACGGAAGCGATGTGATGGTGTTTGCCGTCTGCGGGGAGGTTGTCGCTATGCCAGGCTACGGAATCTTTGCCGTCGCGGTAAAGGTTTAGCAGTACGCGGTCAAAGCTGATCTCCGTGATCTCTTCAATCGTGGCTTTAATTTCCAATAACAGGGGTGTCCAGGGATGGCCGCTTTCTCCGCCATAGTATGCGGTCAGCCTGGGATCGGCAACGATCTTGTCGTACATCTTCCTGGAGCGCTGCTGCCAGGGGGATTCTTTGAGTAGGGTATGATAATACTTATCTGCTTCCTGCTTTTCGAAAAAATGCTGCCACAGCCGTAATTCGGTATCCGGCAATTGAAAGTCGGTATACTTTTTTACGCCTCCGTCAAACAATTCGGTCTCTGCAAAAAGGTTCATAATACAAAGATATCAATTCTTGGGAATAACTAAAAATATTAGTATAGTTTTCAACATTTTGTATTTTACTAACAATTTTAGCTTTACTTTGTTGTGTAATTGGTGATGGATTCAAAAAAGGAAATATTTCTCAAGCTGCAGCAGGATCTGCTCCTCTTGCAGGGCTTCAAGCCGCAGGCTTCGGGTAAGGCTGAGCGTGTGGGGCTAGGGGAGATTGAGCAGGCTTTTCCTTATGGGGTTTTTCCGCGCCAGGCGATTCATGAATTTATTTGTCACACCCCCGCCGAAGCGGCTGCTGCGGATGGCTTTATCGCAGGACTGCTTGGCAGTTTGATGACTGACGGGGCGGGCTGTGTCTGGATTGGTACCCGGCGAAGGTTGTTTCCGGCGGCTTTGGCATCTTTTGGTCTGGAGCCTGACCGCATCATCTTCATAGATGTAAAGTCGGAAAAGGAGGTGCTGTGGATTATGGAAGAGGCTTTGCGTTGCGATGGTCTGGCCGCGGTGGTTGCCGAAGTGGATGGTTTGTCGCTCATTGATTCCAGGCGCCTGCAACTGGCGGTGGAAAAGAACGGGATCCCGGGCCTGGTGATCCGTAAGGACTTGAAGCGGATGGCGAGCACGGTGTCTACCGCGCGCTGGAGAATTGTTCCGGTGCCTTCCATAGAGGAGAGCGGGATGCCGGGCGTTGGTTTTCCGCGCTGGGAGGTGGAGCTGCTGAAGGTGCGCAGCGGGAGTCCGGGTAAATGGTTACTGGAATGGCAGGGGGATGGTTTTGTACAGCTGGATCGTTCTGCCGCAGAAGCGCCGGTATACCTGCCCTTTGAAAATATTGGTTAGTGATGGGGCGCCGCTATGTTTCCATATGGTTTTATCATTTGCTGAGCGATTGGCAGGTGATCCGCAGACCGGAGCTGGCGGAGGTTCCTTTTGTTTTTGTATTGCCCGATCACGGGCGTATGCTGGTAACGGCGGTTAGTCCGCTGGCCGCCGAACGAGGCGTTAGCTTAGGCATGCGCGGTGCGGATGCCAGGGCGATTTGTCCGGGACTTGAGGTGCTGGATGATAAGATTGGCCGTGCGGAAAAGTTGCTTCGGGCTTTGGGGGAGTGGTGTATCCGCTATTCGCCCATTGTGGCGGTGGATGCGTTTGGTAAAGATGGTTTACTGGTAGATGCTTCGGGCTGTACGCATTTGTGGGGCGGTGAACGGGGTTATCTGAAAGAGATTATTTCCAGGCTGAAGTCTAAGGGCTATTCCGTGCGCTGCGCAATTGCCGACACCCCTGGCGCGGCATGGGCGGTATCGCGTTTCGGCAAGGTATCTCCGCTGGTGCCTGAAGGCGGGATCGTGGAGGTTATTTCTCCGCTGCCACCATCGGCATTGCGTTTGGAAGAGCATACGCTGGCTAAGCTGAAAAAGCTGGGTTTTTGCCAGATCAAGAGTTTTCTGGGGATGCCGCGCTCGGTACTGCGCAGACGTTTCGGTGAAGGCTTTTTGCTGCGCATCGCCCAGGCTTTGGGTACGGAAGACGAGGTGCTGGTGCCCTTGCAACTGCCGGTGGCTTTCCGGGAGCGTTTGCCCTGCCTGGAACCGATCCGCACCCGCGTAGGGATTGAGCTGGCCATCAAAGAATTGTTGTCGGCCCTGTGCAAACGCCTGGAAGCAGAAGGCAAGGGCTTGCGTAAAGGGACCTTGTCGGGCTACCGGCTCGACGGCAAGCTGGTGCAGGTGACCATCGGGACGAGCACGGCCTCGCACAGCGTGAGTCATTTGCTTGCGCTGTTTGCCTTGAAGATTGACCAGATCCGCCCGGGTTTGGGCATAGAGTTGTTTGAGCTGGAAGCCAGCCAGGTGGATGCAATGGAAGTGCCGCAGGAGGCCTTATGGAGTTCGAAGCCTGGCCTGAACAACAAAAGTGTGTTGCAGCTCATCGACCGGGTAGCCGGTAAGGTTGGCCCCGGAGCCGTGCACCGTTATATCCCCGCCTCCAGGTACTGGCCGGAACGGAGCATCGGCCATGCACGCTCGGTCACGGAAGTGCGCCTGGACGACTGGCGTGTAGACAAGCCCCGTCCGACGGAACTGCTGGAGCGACCGGTGGCGGTGGAGGTGATGGCTCTTGTTCCGGATCATCCGCCAAGGTTTTTTGTGTACCAGGGCAAGCAGCACCAGGTGATCCGTGCCGACGGGCCGGAAAGGATAGAACGGGAATGGTGGATGGATGAGGGCGAGCACCGGGATTATTACCGGATCGAAGATGATAAAGGTCAGCGCTTCTGGATGTACCGCTCTGGTCACTACAACGACCGCAAGGGCTGGCAGTGGTTTTTACATGGATTTTTTGCCTGAGAGATATGGAATATAGTGAGTTGCAGGTTACCTCTAATTTTAGTTTTTTGCGCGGGGCTTCCCATGCGCATGAGCTGGCGGCGCGTGCGGCAGAACTGGGCTACAAAAAGATCGCGGTAACCGACCGGAATACGCTGGCGGGCATCGTGCGGGCGCATGTGGCCTGTAAGGAGAAAGGGATCGGCTTTATCCCGGCTTGCCGACTGGATCTACTGGACGGGCCGAGCTTACTGGCTTATCCTACCGATAAAGCTGCTTACGGGCGGCTTTCCGCTTTGCTGACCCTGGGCAATATGCGGGCAGAGAAAGGGGAATGCCATTTGTCGAGAGCCGATGTTTTTGCCCATTCCGAAGGGATGCTGTATATCCTGGTGATGCCCTCGGTGTTGAACAGGCGTTTTGAATATGAGGAATCTTTTATCGCTGCGGTGCGGGACTACGCCTGGAAATTGCCAGGCCGGCTCTATCTCTCCGTTTCCCGGATGTACACCGGTTATGATGAAAAGCTGATCTTTCGCACGCAGCAGCTGGCCGAACGTTTTCACCTGCCTATTGTGGCTACGGGTGATGTGTATTATCATGATCCCTCGCGGCGGGAATTGCAGGATGTGCTGACCTGCGTGAGGGAGAAATGCACGATCCAGGATGCCGGGTTCCGCCTGCACGCCAATGCGGAGCGGTATATGAAGCCGGTGGCGGAAGTGCATCGCTTGTTCAGAAAATATCCCGAGGCTTTGCGCTCGGTTTCGGAGATTGTTTCTGCCTGCACTTTTTCGCTGGATGAACTGCGGTATGTGTATCCTTCGGAGATTAATGCGAGCGGTAGGACGCCCCTGGAAGAACTGAAATATCTGACCTGGAAGGGCGCCCATGCCTTTTACGGGGAAGTGGTGCCGGAAAAGGTGGTGAACATGATTGCCCATGAGATGGAATTTGTGCGAAAGATGGATTATGCGAACTACTTTTTGTTTGTGGAGGATATTGTCAGCGAAGCCCGGAGCCGTGGGATTTTATGCCAGGGCAGGGGATCGGCAGCCAACTCGGCCATCTGTTTTTGTCTGGGCATTACTTCCGTAAACCCCATGAAGTTTGACCTGCTCTTTGAGCGCTTTATTTCATCGGCCAGGAATGAACCCCCGGATATTGATGTGGACTTTGAGCATGAACGCCGGGAGGAGATCATTCAGTACATCTATGATAAGTATGGTCGCGACCGCGCGGCGATTGTAGCCACCGTGACCCAACTGCACCAGAAAGGCGCGATCCGCGATGTAGGCAAGGCCATGGGTTTATCGCTGGATACGGTGAACAAGCTATCCTCTTCCCTATGGGAGTTTACCGACGAATGGTTTGAAGGCAAGCGGGTGACCGAATCGGGGCTGAACCCGAATGATCCGCACCTGAAAAAGACGCTCGCGCTGACCGCCCAGATGATGGGCTTCCCGAGGCAGTTAGGTCAGCACACCGGCGGCTTTGTGGTCACCAACGGCAAGCTGACGGACCTCTGCCCGATCCTGAATGCGCGGATGGCCGACCGGACGAATATTGAATGGAACAAGGATGATATTGAAGCCCTGGGCTTCCTGAAAGTGGATGTGCTGGCTTTGGGGATGCTGACCTGTATCCGCAAGGCTTTCGACCTGGTGAAGCTGAAGTACGGTCGCGAGCTAACCCTGGCAAACATCCCCCAGGACGACGATGCGGTATATGGCATGATCCAGCTGGCCGATACGCTGGGCGTATTCCAGATTGAGAGTCGCGCCCAAATGCAGATGTTGCCCCGCCTGAAACCTGCCTGTTTTTATGATCTGGTGATCGAGGTGGCGATTGTGCGTCCCGGTCCGATCCAGGGTGATATGGTGCATCCCTACCTGCGCAGGCGCAATGGCGAGGAGCCGGTGACCTATCCTTCTAAAGAACTGGAGGAGATCCTGGGCAGGACTATGGGTGTGCCGCTGTTCCAGGAACAGGCGATGAAGATCGCGATTGTAGCGGCGGGTTTTACCCCTGCTGAGGCAGATGGGCTGAGGCGCTCCATGGCGACTTTTAAGTTTAAGGGGATGGTGAACCAGTGGGAGGAGAAGCTGATCAGCGGCATGGTGGCCAAAGGCTATACCGTAGAATTTGCCAAGCGGATCTTTAAGCAGCTGGAGGGATTCGGGAGTTATGGCTTCCCGGAAAGTCACGCCGCGAGCTTTGCCCTGCTGGTGTATGTTTCCTGCTGGGTGAAGCATTATTATCCGGATGCCTTTGCCGGGGCCTTACTGAACAGTATGCCGATGGGTTTTTATCAGCCTGCGCAGATTGTGATCGATGCACGCAAGCATGGGGTAGAGGTAAGGGAGGTGGATGTGAATTATTCTTTCTGGGATAATGTGCTGGAGGAGCAGTCCGGGAAGTATTTCGCGCTGCGACTGGGTTTCCGGCAGATCAAGGGGATCCGGGAAGAAGACGTGGAAGCTTTGGTCGGCGGCCGTGGTTCGCGGTATGTGACCGTAACAGCCCTGCGCGATGCGGGTGTTTCCCTGGCGGCTTTGCAGGTGCTGGCGGATGCCGATGCTTTCCGGTCTTTAGGATTAGATAGGCGTAAGGCCCTTTGGGAGGTGACGGCCCTGGCGGATATGCCGGTGGAGATTTTTAAAGGGCAGGTTTCGGAAAGTCAGCTGGAAGCCCAGGTCGAATTGCCATTGATGACTAAGGGAGAACACGTGGTGCAGGATTACGCGAGTGTGGGCTTGTCGCTAAAGGCCCACCCGGTGAGCTTTGTGCGTCCGCAACTGGAGATGCTGAACATCCGTTCCTGCCATGCGATCAATAACGATGCAAGCGCCGGTCAGCTCGTAAAGGTGGCTGGCTTGGTATTGGTGCGCCAGCGGCCGGGAACTGCCGGAGGGGTGTGTTTTATTACCATTGAAGATGAAACGGGTTATGCCAACCTGGTGGTGTTCGAGAAGCTGTTTGAGACGTACCGGAAGGAGATCTTGCATGCGCGGCTGCTGATGGTGGAAGGGCGTTTGCAGCGGGAAGGCCGCGTGGTGCATGTGATTGTGAGCAAGTGTATGGATCTGACGAAGATGCTGGGCAAGCTGGTGCAGCGGGAGGTGGATGATCTGCCTGTGCTGACTTTATCCAGGGCAGATGAGAAGGAGGTGCCTTATCCGAGCCAGAATAAGCGGTCGCAGGTAAGGGAAGAGGTTACGAAGGAGGCGTTTCATGGGGGGAGGAATTTTAGGTGAGCTAACCCATTGTATTTGTATGTTGGTTATTTTTCATAAACCAGTAAATATAATAATTGATTAAGTGTGTTTTTATTTTAAAAAACTGATATATAATGTTATATTTTCTATTTAATTAGAATATAGGTCACCTTTATTTAAAAAAAGGTGACAAAATTGCACTTTTATATGTCACTTTAATTTTTAAAAAGGTGACATTTATAAATTTGTTTATCTTTGTTTTGAAAGGAAATAATATGATTACTACGCATGCAGCCATCGAGGGTAACATTAAACGTTATAGACGTGGGGAATTGATTGTGCCTTCTGATTTTAGGGGCAAGGGATCTGAAAATGCCATTAAGAAGGCTTTATCTAGGCTTGCTGCCGAAGGAACGATTAGGCGATTGGGACATGGATTATATATACTTCCGAAAAAAGACTCCCTGTTCGGAGAAGTACTGCCTTCAATTGAGGATATTGCATCGGCACTGGCAAAAAAGGAAAAGGTAAAAATAAAACCCGCCGGAGCATTTGCTCTTCACAAACTGGGATTGAGTGTACAGGTGCCAACCAAACTTGTTTATTTAACAGATGGGAATGGAAGGCTCATCAAGATCGGTAGAAATACAATCAGGTTTAAGCCAACTACGCCAAAAAAAATGGCTTTCAGGGGAGAACTCAGTGGATTGATCATTCTCGCATTGGAGGAGTTGGGGGTGGATCAGATTGATGAAACTACGGCTAAAAAACTGGGCGGCCTATTGCTTAATGAAAATCCCGCAATGTTGAAGCATGATTTGAAACTCGCATCAGCCAAGGTTCATGATTTTTTAATAAAGCTAAATTCGGTTAAATGATAGAATGGCTTAAATTAAGCGATGACCAGCGCAGAACAACTCTGGCCCAAGCACAGATACAAAGTGGTGTCATTCCAACTGCTCTGGAAAAAGATTGGTGGGTAACACTTACACTTAAGGCGCTCTTCCAAACGCAGTATGCTGATTCCCTCATTTTTAAGGGTGGTACTTCATTGAGCAAGTGCTGGAAGTTGATCAGGCGCTTTTCCGAAGACATAGATATCGCAATGGCACCGAATCTTTTCGGCATGTCATACGAGGAAACACCAGGGAGAAGCTATTTGCAACGACTGAAAAAGGCTGGATGCGAGTTTACAAGCAATCAGTTAAAGCAGGCGCTGATTGAACAGTTCACCGCTTTAGGGCTTCCAGAAGATACTGTTACAGTAACCGAAGGAATTATTTTAACAGCTATGCCAGACAAAGATCCACAGGAGCTGTATGTAAAGTATACTTCTTTGTATGAACCTAACCAATATCTGCCGGATACAGTAAAGATTGAGGTCAGTGTTCGTTCTAAACTTGAGCCATATAGCGCCATGCCTATACAATCCCTTTTAAGTGAATACTTTCCGAGCGCGGTTTATCCGGAACGCCCTTTTTCCGTGCTTGCGGTAGAACCTCATAAAACCTTCCTTGAAAAAGCCTTTTTGTTGCATGAACAGTTTCATAGAGGAGAAGGAATACCAATCAAGACGGAAAGGATGTCAAGGCATTTTCATGATCTTGTGCAGATGATGGACACGGAAATTGGAACGAAAGCACTGGCCGATAAAGATCTTTATACTGCTATCATAAAACACCGCAGTTATTATAGCAAATTATCTGGTGTTGATTACAGGTTGCTCCATAAACCGCATATAAATTTTTATCCGCCTGACCACATTTTGAAAGGGTACCAATCAGATTATAAGGTAATGCTGGAAAATATGATCTATGGCGATGCGCCAGATGAAATACAGCTATTCGAATTGATAAAAAAGCTTAACCAGCGTTTTAACCAGGCCCTGCACGAATAATTCGCGGTCCAAAAAAATGCTGCCATTACGTGTGTTTTTTCCAGCGTGTAAGTAATACAGCGGTAATACCCATGGCGACCATCGTTAGGTTAAAGCAGACGGCCTTAGGGTTTTTTCGGATGCCTTTATAACTGGTGAGCAGGCTTAGCATGCTTAGGTTAACGATGTCAATCACCTTGTGAACCTTCATGGGAATGAGTGGCAAAGGTGCTAGTTTATGTTTGCTCATAGCGCCATAGAGGAATACTTCCGCAGCGATTCCACGGTAGAGGTTTACGGTCTTCGGCTTGCAGCCGATTGCTTTAGGAACTGAAAAAAGTGCTGCAGCGAATGCATAGTCAATGAGACCATGGGCTGTTTTTGAGATGGGCCTGGAGTTCATAGGGGTGATTTTAGTTCTGGTAGAGGAACATTTGCTTTTGGGAAATGGTTTAGTGTATTATATAAGTACTTGTGGCTGGATATAAAAATTAAAATCAGCCATAAGTATATTTGTTTTTATGGTTATGGCTGGGTATGTTTAATCATCAGGCTGCGCCGGCCAATTTCCCGCGGGAATGGGAGAAGCCTGTTTTGCATGCATTGAATTAGTAGCTGGTCTTTGAAATCTGGCGAAGTCAAAATAATTAAAGATATTGCATCATAAAATACAAGGCTTATGATGGCATGGCAGGGGCAAAAGAACTGGACGGAATCTCTACGTAGTGGTGATCATTCGGCCTTGTCTTTTTGTTTTAAGCTTCATGCAAGGTCGCTCGGCTTTTTTGCTAACCGTCTTATTAACGATCCGCTGGAGGCTGAAGATGTTGTAGCGGAGTGTTTCGCTAAACTCTGGGAGCGAAGAAGGGATTTTAAAACGGAGGAAAACATCAAAGCTTTTCTCTATATCAGCTGCCGAAATGCCTGTCTGGACGTTATACGTCGCGCTAAGGTGAAAACCCGTGCGCAAAAAGCATATTCCGATGCGCAGGAGGGAGGCGAAGACACGATTTTAAATCACATGATTACGGCGGAGGTCCTTGCGATATTGGACGAGGAGATCGAGATGCTTCCGGATAATTATAAAGACGTTTTTAAGCTGATTTATTTTGATCTCAAAAAGACCGAGGAGATTGCAGATCGGCTGGGCCTGTCTGAGCAAACGGTGCGTAATTATAAAACCAGGGCGGTAAATTTGCTCAAAACGGCAATGCTGAAAAGGGGCATTTCATCAATGGGCATAGTAGCCCTGCTTCTTTTTATTGAAAGCCGCTAAAATATTTTTCAGGTTTTATGGGTTGAACCGGAGGCTGCTTCGTTTCTATATTAAACGCAGGAACCAAACCCGACCGATGCTAAAAGAACCATTTTATATTTCAAGGCTTATCGCCGGCTACTTAAAAGGGGAACTGAGCGAAGAACAGGCGGCTGAATTGAACGCATGGATCGCCGCTTCCCCTGAAAACAGCAGTTATCTCAGCGAGCAGTTCGGTACTGAGGAGCGGCTGCGGGATTTGCTGGTTCAGTATAATGCTTTTGATGAGGATGCCGTATGGAACAAGACGCTCCAGAAGCTTGAAACCAAAAAGCGTTATCCTTTCTCCTATAAGATCATTGCCGCAGCTATGCTATTGATCGTTGGATCGGTTGCGCTGCTGTGGTTTAGCTGGAATACGAGGGAAAGGGAAATTGTAGGTATAAGCCGTTCGAAAGACATACCGGCCGGGACAAATGGCGCTACCTTAACCCTGGGTGACGGTCGGCGCATCAGCCTTTCTGATGCCCTGGAAGGTAAGCTTGCAGAAGAATCCGGGACGAGCATTGTTAAGACCACGGATGGTCAGGTATTGTACCACACCAAGGGAATTGAAGCGCAGGGCGGGGAGCAATCTTTTAATACGCTGACTACATCCAAAGGACAGCAGTATCAGCTGATCTTGCCCGACCAGACTAAAGCGTGGCTGAATGCAGGTTCGTCTGTCAGATATCCAGCCTCCTTTGCGGGACTGAAAGCCCGTAAAGTGGAGATCACCGGTGAGGTTTATTTTGAGGTTGCGAAAACTGCACAACGTGTGCCATTCCTGGTGTCCTCTAAAAATCAGACGGTAGAAGTGCTGGGTACCCATTTTAACATTAACGCCTATGATGACGAGCCGGTCATTAAGACCACCTTGCTGGAGGGCAGCGTGAACGTATTGTCGTTACAGAAGGCCAGGCTGCGGCCCGGTGAGCAGTCGGCCTTGACCCCCGCTGGTAAGATCCAGGTAAATGCTGTAAATACCGCAGGTGTTGTTGCCTGGAAGAACGGTGATTTTGTGCTGAGGGATACTGATTTCGATGTTTTGATGCGGAAGATCGCAAGATGGTATAACGTGGAAATCGTTTACACGCCGTCTGCCCCCTCAAACCTGAAACTGGTAGGCGTGGTTTCCAGGTCTAAAAATATATCTGCCATATTAAAAGTCATAGAAGCAACAGGGGAAGTTCACTTTGAGATAGAAGGAAGGAGGGTTACTGTGACGAAATAGCTACCAACACTATCTCTCAATGATCCATGAAAAAGCCAGATGTGGTTGCAACACAGCTGGCCAATGTCCGGATCAGGCGAAAAAAATTGACTTATCAACTAACCAAGACAAACAAATGTATAAAATTTACACCAACAACCGTGCGGTGCCTAAACGCTATGCCGCAAAAATCCTGCTTATTATGCGACTAACCACCGTATTATTGCTATTCACCTTTATGCAGGTCGCGGCTGCCAGTTACGGGCAGAGGATCTCGCTGAAAGGAAAAGATTTGTCGCTTGAACAGGTCTTCAACGCGATCCGGCAGCAAAGCGGGTACGATTTTGTCGTGAAGGAGAACCTGCTGCGGAACGCCAGGCCGGTTAGCCTGAACATCCACGACGCCAGTGTTCAGGACGCTTTAAGTGCCTGCCTGGAAAACCAGCCGTTTACCTATGTACTTCTCGAAAAAACGATCGTCATTAAAAAGAAGGAGCCTTCCATTTTTGAGAAGGTGAGCGCCATTTTTGCAAATATTGATGTGCGCGGCCGTATTGTAGACCGGGACGGCAAGCCTCTTGCAGGCGCCAGCATCTCGGTAGTAGGAGGATCTAACGGCACGAAGACCAGCCCGAACGGAACCTTTTATCTGGGCGGGGTGAATGAAAAAGCAGAGATCGAAATTTCTTATGTGGGTTATCTGACCAGGAGAGTCGTTGTAAGACCAGAGCTTGGGGATATTTCCCTGGAGCTGATCGAGTCGAAGTTGAACGAGGTGCAGGTTATCGCTTACGGCAATGAGGAGAAGCGCTTTAGTGTCGGTTCCGTCGCTTCGGTAAATGCCAGTGAGATTGAGAAGCAGCCGGTGACCAATCCGCTGCTTGCCTTGCAGGGCCGGGTTGCGGGACTTGCCGTGAACGGCACCAATGGTGTACCCGGTTCTACAGCGCTGGTGCAGGTGCGGGGCCAGAATACGCTGGGTACTACCCTGCAGGTAAAGCCTTACGACCAGCCGCTGTTTATTATCGACGGTGTGCCTTTTGCCCAGCAAAACGTGAACATCAACCAGCTTAACAGTCTGGCCACGGCACAATCCTTTACCGGCGGTATCAGTCAGGCCACAGGGATTAGTCCGTTTAACAGCATCAATCCCAACGACATCGAAAGCATCACCATCCTTAAAGATGCCGCTGCCACCTCTATTTATGGTTCGCAGGGTGCGAACGGAGTGGTTCTGATCACCACCAAGCGGGGCAGGTCGGGCCAAACCACCCTGGATGTAAACCTGAATACGCAGTTTAACTACGTGGCCCGTCCGGTGGAAATGCTGAACACGCAGCAATATCTTCAGCTGCGGAGAGAGGCTTTTGCCGCGGATGAAATTACACCTTCCGGTGACCCGGACGATTACATGGGTTATGCCCCTGACTTAACGCTTTTCGACCAGAATAAATATACCGACTGGCAAAAGATCATCAGGGGAAGGACAACAAATAATACCGACTTCCATGCCACCGTATCTGGCGGAACTGCGTCGAACACCTACCTGGTGGCGGCAGGCTATACACGCTCTAACTATAATTATCCGGGAGATTTTTCAGATCAGCGATTCACCTTACATAGTGCTTTGCACAGCAGTTCGGCCAATAACCGTCTTGCGCTCGACCTGGTCACTGACTATGGCTATGACCAGAACAACTCTGCCGCTTATGGCGGGAACCAGAATATCGTACTTGCCCCGAATCTGCCCGATCTTAAAGATGCCTCGGGCAACCTGATCTGGAACTATAAGGGATATTCTTTGGACGGGCAGAATTTCTACGCCGGGCTTTTGCGGCCTGTATATCTTCAGAATTACAACTTTAACACGGCACTAAATGTTTCTTACAAGGTGCTGGCCGGCCTGACTTTAGGTGCGAACATCGGCTTTAACCGGAGCAGTACGGTGGAGCGTTCTGAAAACCCGGCCAGTTCCCAGGAGCCTACCTGGGCGGAGCCAAGTGCAGCTTTTGGAGATAACGTGGCCCAGACGATTAACGTGGAGCCGCAGCTGAATTATACTCTGCCTTTGGGTAAAGGTGTGCTGACCGCCTTACTGGGTGGTACCTATAAGAAGGTGAGCAGCGATGCCTACCGCGTGGAGGGCTACGGCTACTCGAGCGATTATTTTTTGCGGACCATTGTCGGTGCTACGACGACCTATCCTTCCGAAACGTTAAATCTGCTCAGGTACAGTGCGGGCTTTGCGCGACTTAAATACGTGCACGACGAGAAGTACATTGTGGAGGTGTCGGGCAGAAGAGACGGTTCCAGCAATTTCGGTCCGGGCAGGCAGTTCGGTAATTTCGGCTCTGTGGGAGCTGGCTGGATATTTTCAGAAGAAAGCCTGTTTGATAGCTTTCCAATCCTGACCTATGGAAAATTATCCGGAAGTTATGGCACCTCGGGAGGTGACGCTTCCAGGGCTTATTCTTACCAGGCGCTGTATCAGAACTTATCTGGTGTACCGGCATTCCAGGACATCAAACAGGCTTATGCCTATAATCTTTACAATCCGGATTTCAGTTGGGCCACCAAGAAATCGCTGAACCTGGCGCTGGATCTTGGTTTCATCGATAACAGGGTAGTGTTGAACGCGACGTATTACCGGAACAGGGAAGGCAACCAATTGGTAGATATGCCTCTGGCTGCACAAAGTGGTTTCACCCGTGTGTATGGAAACCTGGATGCGGTAGTACAAAATAAGGGCTGGGAATTTACGACGACAACCGCCAATGTTAAAGGACGGCACTTTACCTGGTCGACCACCTTCAACTTAACCTTAAACCGGAACAAATTGCTCGAGTTTCCCAACCTGGAGTCATCGGCATATGCCAACAAATATATTGTCGGACAGCCCGTCTCGACGATCATCGGCTACAAGTATAAAGGGGTAAACCCAGAAACCGGCCTTTATGAGTTTTACGATAGGAACGGCGATGTGACTTCCAGTCCGAAATCGGGCAGGGTAGCCAATGGCGGCGACCAGGTGCCGATAGGAAATATGGAGGTGAAGTATATGGGTGGTTTTGGTAATAACTTTACGTACAAAGATTTCGGGCTCTACGTTTTCTGCCAGTTCTCCAGCAGCAATGCGCCGAATTATCTGGCAGGGCTTTATTACAGTGACTTCCCGGGATCGATGGTGAACCAACCCGCAGAAATATTGGGCAATTACTGGAAAAACCCCAATGATCAGGCTACTATACAGCGCTTGGGCAGCAGCTTTTACTCCGGTTCACTGAGTACGATTCCGCCCTTTACGCAGTCGGACGGCATTTACAGCAACAATACCTATCTGCGCGTAAAAACGGTCGCCTTGTCGTATGCCCTACCGGACAATTTTCTGAAGAAAATGCATGTGCGCGGCGGCAGTATTTATATAAACGCACAGAACCTGTTTACGATTACGAATTATAAGGCGGGCGATCCTGAACAGCCGGGCACGTATACAGCCTTCCCGATTCAACGGATCGTCGCATTTGGTATGAACTTTAAATTTTAACTCGTTGTCATGAAAGCAAGGTCATTTAATAAAAATATATTTAACGCAGGTTATTTGCTGATCATGTTAGGCATACTTGCGTCCTGTAAAAAATTGGTCGAGTTACCGGGTAACCCGCCATCTTTTATTAACAGGGAACAGCAATTTGCAGACAGCGCCTCAGTGATGTCGGTCGTAGCCGGCGTGTATACCTATAACCAGTCGAAAGGCTTTGGCTACAGCGATGCCAACTTTACCATAGCGACAGGACTTTCCGCCGATGAGCTGTCGACCACCCTCAGTTCTTCAGACAGGCCACAGTTCTATAACTATTCCCTTACCCCCTTAAACGGAAGCATTATTGGCTTGTGGCAATATCCCTATCAGGCCCTTTACCAGGTGAACGATGTGCTGGAAGGAATTTCTGACAATAATAAGTTATCGGCCTCCCTCGTAAATCAGCTAACAGGGGAGATGAAGGTGCTGAGGGCATTGTATTACTTTAACCTGGTCAATATTTTCGGCGGGGTGCCCTTGGTCACGTCGACCGACTACCGCGTAAACGCACGTTTGCCCAGGGCTTCCGTAGATGCGGTGTATGCACAGATTACAGCGGACCTGAATGACGCGCTCAACAGGCTGTCGCCCGATTACCCCTCAGAGGCAAGGTACCGGCCGAACCTGTATACCGCGAAAGCTTTACTAGCTAAAGTATACCTGTACCAGGGCAAATGGCAGGCGGCGTATGATGAGGCCGATGATGTTGTCGGCTCGAATGTTTACCGCCTGAGCGAGGTTCCCTTAAACGCGGTTTTCCTGGACGGAAGTGAAGAAGCCATATGGCAGATACCAGCGAAAAACTCCTATCAGCAGACCGCCGAGGCGCAGAATTTTATACCTTCCGGAGCATCTACGCCAAGGTATCTGGTGACGCCTTTTCTTTTGAACAAGTTTGAGGCAGGAGACCAGCGCCGGCAGCGCTGGGTGGGTACCACGGTCGTTAACGGTAACCCGCTCAGCTATCCCGCCAAGTATCGTAACCGACAGGCAACCAATCTGCCGCTCGAAGGATACATGATCTTGAGGCTGGCCGAAGTGCTGCTGATCCGGGCCGAAGCCGCTGCCCGTCTGAACAACCTCGCCAACGCTTTATCAGATGTTGATATCATCCGCGAGCGCGCGGGTCTGGAAGCCAGCACGGCAGATGTGACCTCACAGGATGCGGTATTAAATGCCATAATGCATGAACGCCAGGTGGAGTTGTGTTTTGAATGGGGAAACCGCTGGTTTGATCTGAAACGTAACGTGACACCGTCGACCTCAGCCGCAACTGTACTGAACGCCGTGAAGGCCGGTTACACCCCAGAGGCAGCCTTGTACCCGGTGCCCCAGGCTCAGCGGGACCTTAACACCTCCCTCGACCAAAATGACGGATACCGCTAAACACTAAGAGGCTTTTATTATTCCTGTAAAACACACATTGATGAAAAAACTGAAATACCTGAGTGGTGTATTCCTTGCACTGCTTACCCTGACCATGACTTCCCGAGCACAAAACACCGTGCTTTCGGGAAAGCTCAAGGGACTTGCCAACGGCACCATTGAAATCTTTTACAATAAGGACGGGGTATCTGCAACAGATACCCTAACCGCATCCAATGATGCCTTTACCTGGAAAGCGGACCTGGAAGAACCTGTGCGGATTGCCCTGATAACCGGCCGTAACAATTATTATTTTTTTGCCGAGCCCGGTCGCATGAACCTCACCGGAATAAAGGACTCCCTGGCATCTTACAAACTGACCGGCGCACCGATGCAACGCGATAATGATGTGTTTGTAGCCATGACCAAGGACTTAAGGGTACAGTGGGATTCGCTGTATGTGCGCTTAAAAAGTGCCACTTCCGAGGCGAAAAAAGCTGCGATTGAGCAGCAGCGGGATGAAAACCGAAAGCAGTTTGCACTTAGAACGGCACAGTTTATTGCCAACCACCCTAAAAGTTCATTCAGCGTGTATCTGGTTGGGCTGGAAGGTGAATACCAGGAGAAAATCCGCTTGTACGCCATGCTTCACGAATCGGCAAAACAGACCCGTGCCGGGAAGAGAATTGCCGGACTATTAAGTGTTATGGCCAACAGCCAGATCGGGGCGCAGGTAAAAGATTTTGTACAGGCGGATACTGCCGGTAAGCCGGTAAGCTTCAGCGAGTTTAAAGGCAAGTACGTGCTGGTGGACTTTTGGGCGAGCTGGTGCATGCCCTGCCGTGCAGAAAACCCGAATGTACTGAAAGCCTATAATACTTTTAAAGAAAAAGGCTTCACTGTTCTGGGGATTTCACTGGACGACAAAGCGGCCAACTGGAAAAAGGCTATACGGGACGACAAAATGCCCTGGACACAGCTGTCGGACCTGAAAGGCTGGGACAATGAGGTGTCGGTATTTTTTGGTATCCGGGCCATCCCCAGCAATTTACTGGTGGATCCGTCAGGAAAAATCGTGGCGAAGGACTTAAGGGGAGAGATGCTGGAAAATAAGCTGAGGGAACTGCTGGATTGATAAATTGAAACGATACATGATGACATTGGACCAGCGACAACAGGGTGGGGTGCTTTTGTAAGCACCCCTTTTTTGTTCCTCGATAATTATTGTTACTATTGCTGCTCAATCTAGGCTTTATTCGAGAAGACAATGGCAATGGGTGTTTCGCCGGAAGACAATGAGCGGCTTCTAGCCGATGTGGCCCGACGGGATCAGAAGGCTTTCCGTATTATTTACGATAGTTACGGGAAGCAGGTGTATACCTATGCTTTGCAGTTGCTGCATTCTGAGACAGAGGCCGAAGAAGTACTTCAGGAGGTTTTTTTGAAGTTGTGGCTGATGGGCGACCGCATTCTTAGCATCGGTAATCTCCATGCTTATCTGCGTACGGCCACCAAGCACCGGTCGCTGAATGTGCTGCGAAGGCTGGTATTGGAAGGTAAAATCGAAAAGGCACTGGGGAAAGAATGGAGGGAAGAGAATACGGATATTGAGGACGAAATCCTCATCCGTGATGTACGGGACGTTCTTAACCGCGCCGTTGATCTCTTACCTAGACAACAGCGGGAAGCTTACATCTTGTGTCAGCAGCAGGGCCTCAAATATGAGGAGGCGGCTGAACGCCTGAATCTTTCCCCCCTGACGGTGCAAACCCATGTGAAGCGGGCACTAAGATCGGTACGTGCGTATGTGAAAGCGAACACCGATCTTGCAGCGATCCTGATCATATTAAAACTCATGTAAATTACAGGCAACTGAAAATTTTCAGATGCAGGTACCCCGAACTTAGGGTGTCAGGTGTCTATACAGGAAACAGGCCGTTAACCGGTTATCATTTTTATGGATGCCAATCAATTCAACTCGCTGTACCAGCGATACTTAAATAAAGACATGTCTCCTGAACAACTGGAGGAATTCCGTCAGGTCGTTTTGGATACCGAGCAGGAAGAAATGTTATCGGACCGGATGGAGCGACACTGGAATGAGCTGGCGGAGGATGACCTCAGGTTTCCGGAAGGAGAACGGGCCGACGCGGTATTCGAATACATTGTAGCGTATCCGGTACATGAAAAAACTCAGGTGAGGCTTTGGCCCCGCATCGCGGTTGCTGCGGCAGCCGTCGCCATCATCACATTGGGCATTTCACTGTTTAAAACCCGGCCGTTTGTTAAAACAGACTACGATTTGGAGAATCAGGTGCATGTGGGCCCAGGGAAGAACAGTGCGACGCTTACCCTGGCCAATGGCAAGACCATCCGCCTATCAGACGCTGCTAATGGCGAACTGGCCAGGGAGGCTGGCGTCCTGATCAGCAAGTCGCCCAGCGGGCAGCTGATCTACGAGATTAAAGACAATGCCGGGCAGGGAGGAATAAACAAACTTTCTACCGCCAGGGGAGAAACTTACCAGGTTCGTCTGCCGGATGGCTCTGACGTTTGGCTGAACTCTGCTTCCAGCCTGAGTTATGCCGCTGATCTGATCAGCCAAGGCAAACGCATGGTGCGGTTGGAAGGTGAGGCTTATTTCAGCGTTAGCAAAGACCGGGAACATCCCTTCATTGTGGAATGCCGAGGTCAGCAGATCCAGGTCCTTGGTACGCAGTTTAACGTAAACGCCTATACCGATGAGCCTGTACTTGCCACCACGTTGCTGGAGGGCTCGGTTAACATCACCGCGGGCAGCGGCAAAGTAAAAATTGTTCCAGGTGAGCAAGCGGCATTAAGTGCAGGAAAGCTGTCGGTACGCAGGGTGGAGGTTGAGAATGTGGTTGACTGGAAAAACGGTGATTTCGCACTTAACCACATCGCGTTTAAGACGGCCATGAGGAAGATCGCCAGATGGTATGATATGGAAATTGTTTATGATGAGGCCGTTCCGGACAACCTGGAATCAGGGGGCTGGATCTCCCGGAAAAAGCCGCTCTCGGCTGTGCTGAAGTCCATAGAATCTTCCGGACTGGTGAAATTTAAAGTGTCGGGCCGAACCATTTTTGTTACACAATAGCTTATAGATCATGAAAAAACTTTCACTGTTTATATTTTTTCTTTTCCTGATGCTGAGCGCAGGAGCGCAGGACCAGCATCCGGTATCCTGGGAGTTCAGCGCTGAGCGTACGGCACCACTCACCTACCTGGTGAAACTGCATGCTAGCGTTAAAGCGCCTTATCACATTTATCCCCAGGAGTCGTTCGGCGGCATGGGCCTGCCCACGGAGATCATATTTGAGGCGCATGACAATGTGGAACTTCAGGGGGACATCCTTGAAAAGGGCGATGAACAGCAAGACGGGCAGACGCTCGCTTATTTTGCTAAAGGGGCAACATTTTCGCAAACCATTAAGCTCAAATCGGAAGATCCTACCTCGCTCTCCTTTACCATAAAGTACA
Organism: Pedobacter deserti; assembly: GCF_024436415.1. Taxonomy (GTDB): domain Bacteria; phylum Bacteroidota; class Bacteroidia; order Sphingobacteriales; family Sphingobacteriaceae; genus Pedobacter; species Pedobacter faecalis. The sequence continues at coordinate 1,130,238 of NZ_JAFMZQ010000001.1, forward strand.
TGGCCTGCACCAAGCAGATGTGTCTCCCACCCTCTAAAAAGCAGTTCAGCCTGGCCATCAATCATGCGGCCGCAGCCGTGGATAAGGTCGACAGCGAAAAAACGCCGGCAGCTGCCAGTGCTGTTGAAGGAAAGTCCCAATATGCCCATTTCTCGATGGCAGATACGGAGGGTAAGATGGTCTCTTCCGAGGAATCGGTTTCCAAGAGCCGCTATACCTTTATTGATTTTTGGGCCAGCTGGTGCGCCCCCTGCCGAAAGCTGGGTCGGGAGCTGATCCCGGTGTACAATATGTACAAATCGCAGGGCTTTAACGTCATCGGCGTTTCCCTGGATACGGATGCCGCCGCCTGGAAAAAGGCCATTCAGGCAGACGGCTATACCTGGACAAATCTCAGTGACCTGAAGGGTTTTGAATCACCGCTGAGCAAAAAACACCAGATCACCGCGATCCCAAGAAATCTTTTGATAGACCGGGAGGGTAAGATCATTGCCCGGGACCTTCATGGAGAGGAATTGGTAAAAACCATCCGGCAACTGTTTAAATAACATCAAATAGCCATCATTAATTCACCACCTAAACCCGTACATATGAAGAGAAAACTACGATAGAAATTAAAAAACTAGTCCCAACGAAGCCGGGACTAGACAGTCTGGAATCAACTAAAAACCATTTACAGCAAGCTGCCCGTCGAAAAGCGCATTGCTGTGTTAAAACCAAACTAAACAAATGTATAAAATTTCTAACAGATGCCCGGGGAAGCCACAGTACCGGGGCGCTAAACTCGTGCTTATTATGCGATTAACCACCGTATTATTGATAGCATCCATCCTGCAGGTCAGTGCCGCTACATTCGGGCAACAGATCAACATCAGCAGAAAAAATGTCTCCATCCAATCGGCCATAAAAGCGATCAGGGAGCAGACGAAATATGATTTTTTCTATGACGGGAAAATCATCCCGGAAAACAAACGCATTGATCTGAACTTAAAGAATGCTGATATAGACCAGGCCCTAAAAACTGTGCTTGACGGCGCATCACTTACTTACTCCATTAACGGCCGGATCGTAACGATCAAAAAGAAGACGCCGCCTTCCCTGATCGATAAGATCGTTGCGGCATTTGAACAGATCGATGTAAGAGGCAAAGTGGTAGACGAGCAGGGACAGCCCCTTCCGGGTGCCTCTGTTTTTGTCAAGGATTACAAGCTTAGAACGACGACGAATGACAAGGGAGAATTTTTCCTGCAAAACGTAGATGATAAGGCCACCCTTTTCATCGCCTACGTAGGCTACGAACCGGTCGAGCTTACCGCAGCCCGCGATCTGGGTACGGTTAAAATGGTTCCGGTAAGCAGCAGCTTAAATGAAGTGGAAATAAAATTCAATACGGGCTACCAGGAGATATCACGGGAACGTGCTGCGGGCTCTTTTGCGAAACCAGACCTTAAAGTGATGCAGAACCGTACGAGTACGCCAAATATCTTAACGCGTTTGGAAGGATTGGTTCCGGGTTTGACCACCCGGGGTCCTGGCGGTTTGCTGGTAAGGGGCCAGAGCTCTTTGCCTACCGGCGATAATCCGTTAACTTCTACCCGGCCCTTAATTGTGATCGATGGTATCGAATTTGAAGGCAACATTGAACAGGTAAACCAGCAGGATATCGAAGATATCACCATCCTGAAAGATGCCACTTCAGCATCTATCTGGGGTGCAAAAGCAGCAAACGGCGTGATTGTTATTACCACGAAGAAGGGAGTGGCCAGCGATCGGCTGTCGTTCAACTACGACGGGTATTATGCATTTCAGGGCCGGCCAGACCTTGACTATGTAAAGCGCATGAATTCCCAGCAGTTTATTGCACTCTCCAGGGAACTGTTTCCGCAATTTCTTCCAAATTACCCGGACTGGAGGACGGTTAACCGCGACTTCGGAAACCTGCCCCACTTGCAGATCCAATATGACCGCGCCCGAAACCTCATTAGCCAGGCACAGGCCGACTTTAAACTGGACAGCCTTGCCAGACTCTCCAATACTGGTCAGATTGCAGACCTTTTTGTGAGAAATGCAGGTACGTTAAACCAGACGCTCTCTGTTTCCGGAGGCGGAAAAGTACACACCTTCTATGGGTCATTAAACCACATCGGCTTGCAAACCGACACACTCGGCCAAGAATTTAATCAGTACAAAATTAATCTGAACAACAACCTGATCATCAACAAAAGGATTACGGCCTCGATAACTGCCGACCTGACCAATACGGTGACCAGGAACGGCAATACGTATCAGCCTGAACGCAGCATTGTTCCTTACCAGCTTTTTAGGGATGCGAACGGAAATCCGCTGAACATAAATTATCTAGGTTACCACAGGAATATTCCCTTACCAGATTCACTGAGGGCAAGATATCAGTCGCGCAGCCGCATCAATCTTGACTATAATCCATTGCTTGAACAGGACAGGGCCTACGATAGCAGCAACGGAGTTTTCGCCAGATTGGTCGGGGGCCTGAAAGTCAACATTTTGAAAGGACTGGATTTCCAGGGCACTTACGGTTATAATCTGGGCAATACCAATACACGTGAAGTGAGGCTCCAGGACAATTACGCAATGCGGAGTCAGGTTGTGGAATTTACGCAAGCGCCGAACGCTACGGCAACTCCTGTTTACAACCTTCCGCAAATAGGTGGCAGGCTTATTACCGGATCGATTTCCTCGAGGGCATGGACGCTCCGGAACCAGCTGGTATTTAACCGCGACTGGGCAAAGCATCAGTTCACGCTCATGGCCGGGCAGCAAGCCACCAGCAGCACGCCGGTCACCGCAACAGCCACTTATTATGGATGGGATGATCAGCTGCAAACTTCGAGGCCGGTAAATATGGCCGCTTTAGGTGAAGGAATAAGTGGGGTAAGCGGCTTCGCTACATTGCCAAACAATGTTGGCGGTTCGGAGGGGCGCATTGCCAGAACCACATCTTATTTTGCTAACCTGGGGTATACGTTCGACAGGAAATATACATTGAACGCCAGCTGGAGAATCGATGAGAGTAATTTGTTCGGGCGGGATAAATCTGCACAGAACAGACCGGTATACAGCATTGGGGGTAAATGGGCTTTAGGCAGCGAAAGATTCATGGAAACGGCGAGCTGGCTTGATCAGCTGGATATTCGCCTGACTTACGGAATCACGGGTAATGCCCCTTTTGCCGGAGCGGCGTCATCGTACGATATTCTGACTGCTGAAAGTAACCCGAACTATGTGACCGGGGCAGGCTATTTGCTGAGCTCGCCCGCCAACACCAAACTGACCTGGGAAGGCACAACGGTTTACAATGCGGGTATCGACTTTTCCCTGTTTGAAAACTGGCTGAGCGGGTCGATTGATGGATACATTAAGAAGACGGAGGACCTCATCGGCGAGCTGGCCACATCGCCGTTCACGGGTTATGACAGTGTGATCGGTAATTATGGAAATTTAGATAATAAAGGAATAGACATTGGTATAAATTCCACAAACATCAGTACGGAAAACTTTAACTGGAGTACAGGGCTGATCTTTAGCTACAACAAAAACAAACTGACGCTTCTGCGTCAGAATGCGCCGGTTACAGGAGATGAGCTGACTTTAAGGGAAAGGATGGTAGATTATCCTTTACATACCCTGTTCATCTACAATTATGGAGGCCTGAATGCGGAGGGCGATCCGCAAGTGAGACTTGCAGACGGTACAGTAACCTCGGAAATCAATGTAACCAGACCAGAAGATATCCTGTACGCCGGTACCACCCAGCCTGTGTGGTCGGGCGGGCTGCAGAACAGCTTCCAGTATAAATCATTCAACCTCAGTGCCAGCATGATTTACAGCGGCGGCTATACGATTACGAATAACGTCAATCCTGCAACAAATGAATCCATTCTCGGTAACAATACGCTGCCAGTGGAATTCCTGAACCGCTGGAAGGCCCCGGGTGATGAGCAAAGAACGGATATACCAAGATATGTAGCTTCAGGTGATCTGGCCAGTGCCCGCAATATCGGTTACTTTAATCAGTCTCAGCGTTATGCACTAAATGGCGCCTATGTTAAGCTGCGCGACATCACCTTGTCTTACAGCCTGCCTCAGACGCTGGTAAGATCAATTCATGCACAAGGCGTTTCCTTCCGCTTCCAGGTCAACAATCTATTGTTATGGACGGCCAATAAAAACGGTATAGACCCGGAATTTTTAGGCGGGACGCGCGATGCCCAGGGAACAGTAAGTCTGGGTGCACACATAAGTTTTTAATTATCAAACAGAATCAGATATGAAAATTTTCGAAAAATATATTTTAGGTGCATTCACACTGATGGTGCTGGTCGTTCAGACGTCCTGCAAACGAGAATTCCTGGAGATTGTACCTAAAGGTCAGGCTATTGCAATTACTACAGCCGACTATGAGAAGATACTGAATGCAAATTATCTGTCGACCATATTCACTGCCGGCGTATATCAGGGCGATGAAATGGCTGCATTGCAGCCTGATTTCAGTAACCTGGAAGGCTCTGCCTTGCTCCGGCAGCAACGTTTGTTCAGGTATGAAGCGCGGGTATACGATGCTGCCGAGTTGCCCATAGAGATCACAGGCGAATCGAACTACATCAGGAAGCTGTACCTTTTTAATAAAGTGATTAATGAAGTTATGGATTCTCAAGGCGGAACCCAAGCACAGAAGCGTGCCTTGCTGGCCGAAGCCATGGCCGGGCGTGCCATCTGTAATTTCATGTTCCTGTCCGATTTTACCAAGCCCTATAATGCCACTACTGCGAACACTGATTTAGGTATCCCAAACCTTACCGCGGCAGATGTGACACAAAAGGATTTTAAAAGAGGAACTTTACAGGCAGGGTATGATCTGGTCATCAGTGATCTGAACGAAGCTTTGCCTCATTTGGGCGGACTTACCCATCGCCGGAAGATATCCAGGCTGGCCGCAGAATTTTACCTTTCGAGGGTGTATATGGCGATGAATAATTTCGCTGCAGCTAAAATACATCTGGATGCTGCGTTTGAAGAAGTTAACCGGGCTCAGATCCCTATGGAGCTCTACGATTATACCGTGGTGCTGAACCCGGATGATCAGGAAGCGGCAGGATCATGGTTTCCGGAAGGCTTTTTTGGGTTGGATAATGTGCCTATTGCAGCGAACAATAAAGAAATCATCTATAATATCAATGCAGGATGGTTTCAGTTTCAAGCTGTTGATGCATTTGTTTTCAGCCCCCAAACAGCTGCCTTGTATAGCGAAACTGACATGCGTGTGAACTTGTATTCACCTTATAAGCTTCTTACGACCACGGCATATCCGCTTGGCATGAGACGCCGGAATACGGACTTCTTTTTGGGTATCAATGTAGGACCCTCGCTGCCTGATTTGTATTTAATGCGTGCGGAGTGCCGGGCAAGATCGAATGATCTGCCGGGCGCAGTAAACGATCTGCAGTTTTTGCGGGCCAAACGAATCTCCGGCACAGACGCCCTTGTTCCGTCAGACGTTGCTTCAAGTCAGCAGAACCTGGTGAGATTTATTTTGGATGAACGCATCCGTGAGTTTGCGATCACCGGATTACGCTGGCTGGATATGCGCCGGCTCTCTGTTGATCCTGTATATAACGATCATATTGATTATACACACAGGATTTACGGTCCGGACGGGGCCGTAACCTCCACACACCAGCTTAAGCCGGAAAGGTTCGCGCTGAAATTTGGTGAGCGTATGCTCAATGAAAGTAAAGGTCTGGAAGAAAACCCTTAATCTGATACAGCATGAATATGAAGAGCATAAAAGTTTTGGCAATTGCTGCGATGCTGCCTGTAATCGGCCTGGCGCAAACAAAGTACCATATCAAGGGTACAGTGCCGGCAAGCCACAAGGCCACATTGGCGGTGATGTCTTACCCACCGGACGACAAAGGCGGAGAATATCGCGCGGACACCGCGCTTATCAAAGGCGGAAAGTTTCAGTTTGCCGGTAGCATTGGCAGGCCGCAACTGGCAGAACTAAACCTGATCGTTCCCCGTCCGGCAGGCGAAAGGCGTACCGGCGAGGAGGGTAATAACATGAAGAATGTTGGGCTGTTTTACCTGGATGGAAACATCACCGTCACTTTTGATACCGCAGGCATGGCCTCTTACAAGGGCGGAGGAAAGGAGCAGGAGGCATGGAGATTCTATGGTGATGCAGTCATGTCGAGAAGCAGCGCAAAGGATGCCCCTGCAGGTATGGCACTTTTTGAGCAGATGGTGTTGGATATGGCCCGGAAATATCCGGACGCTTATGTGAGCGTTGACCTGATGGACATATTTACGCAAAGCAGCATACAGCCGGATGTGGTTGGCCCCATGTACGATGCCTTGAGTACACGCATGAAGAATTCTGAGAAAGTTTTGCGCTGGAAACCCAGGCTCGAGCAAGCCAAACTGGCCTTATCGGGTACGCTGGATGCCCCTGGCTTTACCATCAACGATGTGGAAGGCAAACCGGTGTCGCTCTCCGATTATAAAGGCAGCTATGTTTTGGTAGATTTCTGGGCTAGCTGGTGTGTACCCTGCCGGGCTGAGAATCCGAATGTACTGGCAGCCTATGAGAAATTTAAGGATAAAGGCTTTAAGGTGCTGGGCGTTTCGCTGGATGAAGATAAAAGCCGCTGGCTGAAGGCAATCGCTGAAGATAAACTGCCCTGGAAGCAGCTGTGTGATTTTAAAGCCTCCAAAAGCGAGGTGAACCAATTGTACCAGATCAGCTCTATTCCGGCCAACGTGCTCATCGATCCGAACGGGAAGATCGTAGGTAAAGACCTGCGCGGCGAAAACCTGCATGCGAGACTCGCTGAAGTAATTAAATAAGATTGTTATTAAAACTTGGAAAAAATGAAGAAACTGATGTTTTTGCTGCTCATCTCCAGCACAGCCTGGGCGCAGCAGCCTGAGAAGAAAAAATATAACCTGAACGACTTCAGCGTCATTGCCGCTGTGGAAGAACAGGAAAAGTATTATAACGACATGCTCAAACAGAGTCCCGCGGATAAAAGCAAACCCCGGATGTATGATGCATATCTCGGACAGCTCGCAGCAGGATGGCTTGCAAAGGGAAATTTTGAGCGCTATCACCATTATATGGCCAGCAATCCCAAAATATCGCCGGTAAGCCTGATGGATATGGGTTATGCGCTGGAGGCTTTTGTAGATGACGATAAGCACATTAAAATGGTGGAACAGGTGTCGCGCGAGCTGCTGCAGAAGATGGAGCAGGGAAGTTTAGCGGATGGATTGGGAAGGACACAGGTGCTGCTCGAGGTTAATGCGCTGGCCAATGCCAAGCTGGGCAACCTGGATATCGCCAAAAAGAATATTGCCAGTTCAGGTACCCAGAAAGACAATATCCGGAATATGAAGTATTTTAAAGATTCCAAAGCCAGGTACCTTACCCGCTACAGCCAGATCCTATCGGCCGGAGGTGAACATAAGAGAGCACTCGACACCTTAACGGAAGCCTTCCGCCACGCCGATTCTCATCCGAAGATGGTAACGGTTTACATGGACATCTATAAGAAGGTACATGGCAGTACAGATGGCGCAGAACAAAAGATCAAAGCGTTGAAGGATGAGGCCTACAAAAAATATTATCAGGAGGTAGAGCAGTCTTACATAGCGAAAGCGCAAAAGACGATGCAGGCTAAATTCGCGCTTCCGGGCGGGGGTGAAGAGATGGACCTTTTTCAGGCTAAGCCTATCCAGGATCTTGCTCTGGAAAATCTGAGCCAGAAGAAGGTTAAATTCTCAGAACTCTCCGGTAAGATCGTAGTACTTGATTTCTGGTCGACCGGCTGCACCCCATGTGTTGCGGCATTCGGCGGATTTGAGAAGGTTGTTGCAGACTATAAAAACGAGCCCTTCCAGCTTTTTGTGGTGAATCTTTTCGAGGACCATCCCACCGTGAAAACATTTGTAACCAGGCGCGGCATTACGCTCGACGTGCTTCGTGACGAAGAAAACGCCGCCTTTAATATCCAGGGCACGCCCACGAAGATCGTGTACGACCCGGCGGGCAATATCCGTTTCTATGCGGTGGGATATGCTGGTTCTACCGACAGGGAGTACTACAAGCTGAAAGCTATGGTGGAGATCATCAAGGCACGGAGTTCATCAGATAAAACCGTTCAGGGCAAGTAATGAAAATATACCTTTTAACCGCCTTGTTGGTGCTGTCGACCGGCGCAATGGCTCAAACGCAAGCTGAAGAAAATGCTCAGCTCAAGGCCTTGCAGAATGAGAAGAGCAAAGCAGCGCTGCAAACAAAGATCAGGACGCTGGAAAACGGAAGTGCCGGCGATCTGAACACCTTAATTCAATATTATGTGAAGGATTCCGTAAAGCGCGTGCAGGTAAGCAGGCGCCTGGTGCGGAAATATCCAGAAAGCCAGGAGGCGATGATGGTCCGACTGCGGCCGTTTATGAAATTGTCTAAAGTCGAGGAGGCCGAGCGCCTGCTTCAGTCAATGAAGAAGGATTATCCCGGGATAAATCTTGACATGGAGAAAACGCTGGTTGCCTGCATGTATGCCGAGATTCCTGATACGACTAGTATCATGAAGCACATCAATACTATTGAAGCTCCTGCAACCAGGGTAGCCGCCATTACCCAAGCCCTGGATATCATCGCCGCTTTCGATAACGCGACCGCGCTGAATATGGCCTCCGGGCGGTTGAAAGCCGTTCAAGCTACGAAAGACCTGCCCGCTGCAGGTACAGGTATGAGGACAGATCCTAAAGCTGTGTATTATAGTTTTATAAAGACGTACTCGAAACTACTGTTCAAGGCAGGGAGAAATGAAGAAGCCTATCCATTTACGATGGAAGCCTACGAGCATTCCGGTGAAAGGGATGCTGAACTGGTGGAGAACTATGGTTTTCTTTCGAGTCTGAACGGGAAGTATGAGGCGGCGCTGCCTATCCTATCTAATAGTGTGAAAGAAGGTAAGTTCGAAAAACGCTATGTAGACCAGGTCAGGAAAGCCTATGCAAGCCTGTATCCGGAAAAAGATGCAGAGGCGTATATCTCCACACTTCAGCAGACGTTTAGAGATAAGGTTAAAGCGCATGTTTCCACGTTATTGGTGGACGAGCCTGCTCCCGGGTTTTCCATAAGCGATGTGAACGGTAAGAAAGTTTCTTTGGCAGACTTTGAGGGAAAAACGATCGTGCTTGATTTTTGGGCAACCTGGTGCGGGCCATGCGTAGAATCTTTTCCGGCCATGCAAATGGCAGTTGACCGGTACGCCAATGATCCTGACGTAAAATTCCTGTTTATACATTGCTGGGAGAATGCTCCGGATCCGCTCAGTGATGCGAAGAACTTCCTGAGCAAGCGAGATTACAAGTTTGACCTTTACATGGATCCCCGGGATCCTGTTACACGACGCAGTGCTGCAGCTGATGCCTTCAAAATAGACGGTATTCCAGCTAAATTCATCATTGACGGCCGCGGCAGGATACGGTTCAGTGTAGCAGGATTTGAAGGGAAGGCAGAAGCCGCTGCCGAAGAAGTGATTCAGATGGTTGAAATGGCGCGGAACCAATAATCCCCTGCAGGCTTCGGGCTAATCCGGCGGGCGATTACTTTTCGGTGAGGTAATCGCCTAGTCCGGCTTTCTCAAGAAAGCGTACAAATTCGAAAATGAGATCTTCATCCATGCCACGTGTTTCAAGTTGGAATACGGATAGCTGCAGCATGTCTGCAGGAGTGGGGAACTGTTCTTCCGCTGCAAATTCGAGGAATTTCGGGCTGAAGTTTAAATCAGCAAATGTTCGCTGAAGTATAGGGTGGCTGAAATTTTTCATTTTGAACTATTTTAATTTACGGCAAAGTTAATCAAAGAAAACACAAAAAGCCACTTATGAGGCGTTTCTTATAAGTGGTTGTACGGAAGGGGCTTATTTGCGTGTTTTGCATCATGCAAGGTGACAAAGATATCTCAACCAAAGAAGACTTCTCTGCGGAGTATATCAGGAAATTGGCCGAGAGAATTAAAAGTCTTCGTCTCAAAGCAAACTACAAAAGCTACGAGGCATTCGCTTATGACCATGGGATCTCCCGCTCACAATGGGGGCGTTACGAGAAAGGTATGAACCTGCAATACATTTCACTGGTGAAGATTACCAAAGCTTTTGATATGACCCTGGAAGAGTTTTTTTCGGAAGGGTTTGAGGAGTAGGGTCCTCATTGGCACGACCATTGCTTTCTGGCTAGCAAAAATCTGCCTTATGTTTAAATCGTTCACTTCAGTTGATTGGGTTCTTATAGTGCTTTTCGCGTCCGTGGTTTGGTATCTGGCCATAGGGACAACTGGTTTTTGATGTGGCACTGTGAATGGTCTGATCACCGGGAATGCCGAAATTGACAAGACTTGCCGCACTGGATCATGCACGCGCGGAATGGAATTGTTATATTTGGGTATATCTCTTGTCATATGAAAGCTTTCTCCATATTAATTGCGCTGGTATTATCTTCTCTGGTATCGGACGCTCAAGTGCCGGATTTGATGAATTGGAAACTTGATAGTCTTCCTGTCGGCGAACGTTTCTATACGGCTAATCATTCGGCTGACAACTGGCTTTTTAAGTTGACCGGTGGCAAATGGAAAGTTGTTCAAAACAAAGATGGGCAGCAAAAAGGTGACAGCATTCCACCAGGTCTTATTACTTCTGATGTGAAACGTAAAGTTGGGCTGGAGAGGGGACAGTCTTTTGTAAAAAGAGTTTCTGACGGCTTTCTGGTGGGGAAGGATGGCGGTGAGTTTGGCGGCGGTTTGTTTTTTATTGGTCTCGATGGAGGACTGCTGGTGGTTCGGGACCGTATCAATGTTCGTTCCATCATTGAATATAACGGAAAGTTACTGGCTATTGAAGGGCTTGCGCATTTAGGTAGCTACAGCGGGCAGATTCTGGAAATTTTTAAAGAAGGCGATAGATGGTCTTGCAGATTGCTTACCACGCTTGTCGATGCACCCATACTTATAGAGCGCTTCGGGGATGAGCTCCTGATCGTCACTTCACAGCATCTCCTTAAGTTGGGAAGAGGCTTTAAAACTACGGAAGTCCTGAAGTCGCCGATATATTGGGGCTCTCTATATCCAACGTCGATGTTGATTGATAGGACTGACCTGTATTTAGCCATGCGACAGGGTGTGTTAAAAATCAAGGATTTTGAATCGCAACCGGTGTATGCATGGTATGTTTTATGATTTGGAAACTCACCGATAGGTATTTTGACCTTGAATTTTCTAAATGAAAGAGCTATGAAAGTCCTCACCGTTATTTTAATTGTTTTGCTTATTCCCGTTTTGCTGATCTTGATCAACCGGATTAAGTCGGGAAATCTGGAAAAGAAGTACCCGGCTTTGGGGCAGGGGGCAGGGAGTGAAAATTTCGTCTTGCTGGAGCTTGAGTTGAAAGGCCAGAAACTGGAATATGTGCGTGAGGAAGGGATTGCTGACCGTTCTGAGGAAATGCGAAAAGCATATCCCGGACTGGAGCCCGGACGATACTGGCCGAAAGATGGAGGCTATGTTTGTTTTGACACGTTGAAGAACCTGTTTATGGTTGCCACGACTGAGTATGTTGTGGACAAAAGTGGGATGATGGACGAACTGAAACACGTTTGTTTTTTCGACGTTGACGGGAGGGCGTCTGGCCACATCAGCGAAATGTATAACATTAAGCAGGAATGGCGTAAGCATAGTATTCTGTTACCAGACCATATCCCGAATTTCCCGAACTGGAAGGCGGATCGCTCAGAGCTGCAGCTCCGGCATTTTGGCGTGGAGGAATTCAGAACGCACTGGTTGAACCCGTTTCGGGGAATGGGTAGTCCGACAGGTGTCGGATCTGCTCCGGCCTGGGCAGGAACGGGTTATTTTGATCTGCATGTAGAAGGAGAGACGATCCGTTTCAGATCGCCCGCAACGAGGGATGGCTTTCTGCTTCAGGAACCGCATGATTTCGGGACGGACCTGTCTTACTGTAAGTTTCCCCGATCGTTTGCCAGAAAAGTTCCTGCGTTTCTTGTTTACAAACCCTCGTTTGGCCAGGGCCGGGTGTTTATGGTGAAACAGAAGCGCTGAGCTTTCTCCAGGCTTCAAGGCTGAAGTCTGTGTCCTGCGCAGGATCGTAAACCTTGATTTCGTAATGCGGATAGATGTAGACCCTGAACATCATGAATCTTGAAAAATTATCCTCTTCCCTTGATCCGGTTTCAACAAGGTAGTAGTTTTTCCCTTCGCTGGGTCGTTCTGCTATACCTGCCTGATCTGCACCGCTGCGTACTTCGGGGATATTCCTGATGTCCCGCAGAATCTGTTCTTCGGTAATGGGCGCTACAAAGGGTTTTCCTTTGAGGGGCCTGAAATGCGACATGCGGTTCGCGGTGTATTTACTGTCATTGTCGCCCGCCTCATAAAGGGTATCAGCGAACCATTTGACCTCGAACAGGGTGTTTTTAAAGCGGTCGTCGATAGCGCTATCGGTAACCAGGCTTATGGTGTCTTTGGAAGCGTTCAGAAAGATGTTATACCAATAGTCGAAGTTTCCTTCAAAATGAATGAACTGCAGGGTGTCGGTATGGGTAACAATCATTTTTTCGGGTTGCCGGGTTTCTACGGAATCCGATGCGGTCTCAAGGGCCTGGCCGGATGGTTTTTTGTTTCCACAGGATGAGAAGATAAGGGCGCAGGCCAGGAGTGGGATGAATCTTGTCATTTCTATTTTTGGTACAATATCAAAAAAATAATAGAACCTTCTATTTTTTTTATCTTTGCAGTCTCCCGAAAGGGAGTTCTTAGGAGGAACGGCCTCCCCCATAGTGGGAAAAATACTTCGGGACGACCCGATATTATCCTGATTAAGCAAATGGCTTGGTTATTTTTAATTCTTGCAGGAGCCCTGGAGGTTGTGTGGTCTTATGCAATGAAGCAGTCGGAAGGTTTTAGCCGGCTTACCCCATCGCTGATCACCATTGCGGCGATGGTGGCGAGCTTTGGTCTGCTGTCAATTTCTATGCGTACGCTTCCCCTCGGTACCGCGTATACCATCTGGACAGGGATTGGTGCTATGGGCGCCTTTATCCTTGGCGTAGTGTTCCTCGGTGAGCAGTTTACCGCTACCCGTGTGATTGCGGCATGCCTGATTGTTGCAGGCCTGATCTTAATGAAGTTTTCTTCTGTGGATTAGGGCTTACATAAAAGCGCTGCGTACCTCGAGCTTATAGCCTTTTCCGCGGATTACAACGATATTGACATCAGGCTCGGGTTCGAGCTTCTTTCGTAGTTTTGATATGAACATGTCGAGACTGCGCCCAACAATAACCCCTTGGTCTTCCCAGATCTCTTTTTGCAGGCGGCTTCTGGGTATGGCTTCATTGGGTGACTCTGCGAAGATGCTAAGTAGCCTTGTTTCAGTTCCCGTAAGGTCGGTGGTTGTGCCATCCAGGGTAATTGTTTGGCTTTCCGGATCAAACAAAATGGCGCCTAATCTGTGGATCCGGGTGTGCTGAGTGTATGGTGTGGATCGCGGGGGCCTGGCAGATTTGAGAAATACCAAGCCCACAAAAGCCAACATGGAGAGGCCGCCCAGAAAGTATTCACGTTTTGTCGCAAATGTTCCTGCGGGCTTAAATTTGATGTTTATCGTATAGCGCGCTGTGGGTTGCTTTCTTCCTTTGCAGGCGACGATATCGTCTTTTTTATTTTTAGCGATTGCAAATCCATACGCTACACCGGCATTATGGGGGTTCAGTACATTGACGATATACTCATCCGAATGCGGATCCCGGCCCAGCACACGCTGCGCAGTATTGACCAATGAATCGGGCTGAAAAGTAAAGGCCTTTTCGAAAGTAATCTGATATTCGTGTTCAGCGACTTTTTGAACCGGGAGCACCCTTGAACTGGTGTCGCCCGATTGTAAGAGTAGCTCATGTCCGATACTGCGTAGCAAAACCTCCCTTTTGGCCAGTCTGAAATCGTCGCCTTCCCCGGGGCCAAGGATCACCCAGATGATAGCGATAAGGGGAAGCAGTGTCAGCGCGAAGAGATATCTGCGTTTGCCCGGCGTTTTTGAATCTTGGCCAAAGTCCATAAGGTCAGGTTTTTATTCGTAAAGGTCGCATTTTTATTTTGCAATCTGTGCCGCATGCTGCTGAATATATCGGGATATCAATCTTCCGGTTTTTCTTTAGGATTGGCCATTCTTACGATTCGGGGTTCAAATCTGGCAAGTATTTCTACGAGGTCGTCCTGTGCGGCCATGACGGCATGGATGTCTTTGTAGACCATTGGTGCTTCGTCTACGTCACTGCCCATCAGGGTTATCCTTTTCTCGGCCAGGTTCTCTGCAATGACTTTTCGGTCGAGCGTTTTAAATGCTGCTCTTCTGCTCATTAGTCGGCCCGCACCGTGACTGGCCGAGTTGATGCTCTCTGCATTACCTTTGCCACGTACCAGGAAGCCGGGTGTGCTCATGCTTCCGGGGATGATGCCTAAGACGCCTTCGCCGGCTGGTGTGGCGCCTTTGCGGTGCACCATCACTTCTGTACGGTCGGCCAGCTGTTCCTTCCAGGCGAAGTTGTGGTGGTTTTCGATCATCGCGATCGGTTTAACACCCAGGTCGCGCGCGATCTTGTTGTGTATCTCGTAGTGGTTCGCGCTTGCGTATTCACCGGCGAGGTTCATAGCAATCCAGTATTCCTGGCCTTCCTCCTCATCCAGGCTGAGCCATGCCAGGTGTTTGGCATCGCCAGGCAGCTTTGTTTTGCTCATGGCTAACTTGCTGTAATGGTCGGCCACAGAACCCCCAAATCCACGCGAACCGGAGTGAGACAGCAGGGCCAGGTACCTGCCTGCGGGAATTTCTTCCAGGGCTCCTTCTGCAATCGTCAGCTCCCCCCATTCCACGAAGTGGTTGCCCGTGCCGCTGGTACCCAGTTGTGCATAGGCTTTATCTTTCAGGCTGCGGATCACTTTGGTCTCGTTCCAGGTTTTCTTGTCGAACAAGGAACTGTCGAAGTATGATTTGGTGGTACAGCCCATGCCGAAATAGGTGTTGTTTACCAATATCCTTTTTAGCTTATCTTTTTCTGTATCCACGGCTTCGGCCGGCAGGTCGTAAATGCTCAGGCACATTCGGCAAGCAATATCGACGCCCACGGCGAAAGGGATGATGGTGTTGGCTGCTGTAGCCAGCACACCGCCGATAGGGAGGCCGTAGCCCTGATGTGCATCGGGCATAAGCGCACCTGCAACCGCGATGGGCAGGTTTATGGCGGTCCGCATTTGTGCAAGGGCGCCAGACTCGATGTGTTCCTGACCCCATATTGGAAATTCGGTCAGTTCCTTATTTTGTATCTTCTCCTTTTCCATACTCGAGATATCTGCTAATGCTGAGCCAAATATTGATAGGCATCTTGAAGGCAACAAGTTTTCCGTGTTTTCCGCAAGCCGTCCGTAAAACTACTTGTTTGGCAAAGCAATTGCTTAGATTTTTCAGCATTTAGAATCTCGAATAACTATGAATAATTCTAACGCGGAAAACCAGTTGCTGCGGGCTGCCCTCGACGCCTCTACCTGTGGGATTATTGTTACGGATAACCAACTCCCGGATAATCCGATCATATATTGTAACCAAGCCTTTGTTAAACTTTCAGGCTACCAGCGTGAGGAGGTTATTGGCAGGAACTGCCGGTTTCTTCAGGGCAGCGAACGCGAGCAGGCTTCAAGGGCGGCTATACGGGCGGCTGTTGACAGCGGTGAGGCTGTGACTGTTGAGATACGCAATTACCGGAAAAACGGTCAGTTCTTCTGGAATGAGCTGTATATTTCTCCTATAAGAGATGAAAGCGGGAATGTGACGCATTTTGTAGGCGTTCAGAATGATGTGACCCGCCGAAAGAATGCAGAGGAAGACCTGATCCATGAGCGTGAGCTGGTAGAAGGCAAGGTGGCCGAGCGTACGGCACAGCTCAGGGAAAGCGAGGAGTACCTGGACAGTATTGTACAAACGATAAGACAGGGGCTGCTGGTACTTGACTCGGGCTACCGGGTGATTTCTGCAAATGATTTTTTTCTGAAAACATTTAAGGTGGAGAAGCGGGAAACCGAGGGGAAGAGTCTGTACGAGCTTGGAAACGGACAGTGGAACATCACACGTTTGAAGGAATTGCTTGAGCGTATCCTTCCTACCAATAACCCGGTGCTCGATTTTGAGGTGGAGCATGACTTTCCGCATATCGGAAGGAAACTTATGTTGCTAAATGCGCACCGGGTTGAGCTGGAGGGCACCTATAAGGACCGCATTTTGCTGGCTATAGAGGACATTACGGAGGTACGCGCTGCCGAAAACAGAAAGGACGATTTCCTTTCGGTGTCCAGTCATGAACTTAAAACCCCGCTGACGACGATTAAGGGTTATCATCAGGCCCTCAAAAAGTATCTTCCCCTAGACACCCAGCCAAAGATCCGGACGATTGTAGAAAAGACAGGAAAGCAGATTGCGCGCCTGGATAGTATTATCACGAGTTTGCTGGAGATGTCGAGAATACAGAATGGCATTTTTACGGTAAACAAGGAGTCGCTTGATTTGAATTTGCTGGTATCTGAGGTTGCGGATGAACTCCGGCCGAATCATCCCAATCATGAGATTCAGGTGGTAGGCAAGGTGAGGCGCAATGTTTTGGGTGATGATTCGCAGCTTGCACAGGTGCTGACAAACCTTATCGTTAACGCGATCAAGTATTCGCCAGACTCTAAAGCGGTCAGCGTGCATCTCTCGGAGGTGAGTGAATATGCGAAGATTGCGGTGACGGACTATGGTATCGGCATTTCCGCAGACGACCAGAAACGGGTTTTTGATCGTTTTTACAGGGCGAACGATATACAACGAAAATTTCCGGGTATGGGTATTGGTTTATATATCTGTCAGCAGATCGTATCGCATCATGGCGGAACGCTTTGGGTAGACAGTGAGCCGGGCCGCGGCTCCACGTTCAGTTTAACGTTGCCGGTAGAAAGCAGGGAGGTGGGGAATGATTAAAAAGCTTATCATTTGTGATGATGATGCGGACATCCTAGAGATGCTTGAAATGGTACTTGAGGATACCCCGTTTGAAGTAGTTACAGAAACAGACAGCAGAAAGGTTTTGGATCGGGTGCTTAACCTTAATCCGGATCTGCTGCTGATGGATCTGTGGATGCCCGGCCTTTCCGGAGACCAGGTGCTGAAGCGGTTGAGGGAAGACGAGCGCACCAGGGAAACCAAGGTGATCATTATGTCGGCCAGCCGCGACGGCCAGTCTGTTGCCATGGCCGCGGGTGCCGATGGCTTTATTGCCAAGCCATTTGATATTGATGCGCTCGTTGACAAGATTTCGCTTTCTTGACGATCTTATGCATCTACCCGGTACTTAGTCCCACATGGTGCCGTTTAAGCCGAGGATCAGGCTCATCCATAAGCCAACCAGCATTGCAAGCAGACTTAAAATGAAAAGTACATTACCTCTCCAGCCTTTAATATCTCTGAGCGGCTGCGTAATGTCATAGCATAAGCCGACAATAGCACAAAGCGTTGGGGTAAGCAGTAAAGGTTTAATGCGCCAGTATTTACCCCAGGCCGGATTGCCTTCCCCGGCTCCGATCACAAATATGCTGACCACTATAAGCCCTACGAGTGCGCAGGCGATCATTCTGCGGGTCAGTAACGGAGAAAAGAGTGGTTGTTTGGGTTCGATGTTTTTAACTGATGTTGTCATAGTTCTACATGTTTGATACAAAGGTATATATAATAACTTTGTAATTCAAAGTGCTTTTAGATAATTTATTTAATATTGTTATATTAGGTTGACCAAATCGTTGATTACCGCTTATGAATTTCTCTACATTTAAATGCCTCATTCTGCTGATAAGTATTGCTCCCCTGTTTCTGTCTGCACAGCAAAAAGCTGCAACCGATCTTGTTTTCAATAAGAACTTCTACGACATGGAAAATCAGTGGGTGGTGTTCCCTAAAAAGCATACAGATTCTGCTTATGCTTACGGAGTGGTTTATGTCGATTCCTCAGCGGGTTTTACTTTTGATTTTCAAGGTACATTTAAGGTCATGGACGACGGAACCTTCTCCCCCAAGCCATTCAGCAATAGTGGAAATGCGAAAGTCCGGCTCGAGACAAACATTGCCCAGGTTTCTCCATTGTCGGCTGACCGGCTGAAGCAGTTGAATCTCCCTCAAGAAGCAGCATTCCTCAAGCATTATAAGGTAAACATGGAAGAGACCAGGAACATTGTTACCTGGGGCCGGCACTACAACCATGTAGGTGCTTACGCTAAGGCATTAGAATATTTGCTTAATGCATACGCGAAAGAGCCTCATGCAGCAGGCCTTGAATTTGAACTTGCTTTTAATTATAATGCTACCAAAAAGTTTGATAAAGCTGCCGAAGTGTTAAACGTGGCGATGAGGCATGATCCGAAAAACTTCTGGTTTTACCGCGAACTTGGCTATACGTATATGAATCTAGGCAAACTGGAGGACGCCGAAAAGACTTATTCAGCAGGGATTGATCTTGCTGGGCAAAGCCCGCAAAAAATGGAAATGGCCTACAATATGGCGTATGGCTTTTTTAGCGTACGGAACAAAGGTAAATTTGAGGAGTGGTATAAGAAAGCGGAACAACTTATTGCTAATCCAAATTCTGTGATGATGCGGAATTTGAACGACATGAAGCAAAAGCTTTAAGCATCACTTCTTCTTATTCTTTTTAGGTTCTTCAAGGTTTTGAATGTTCAGTCCCCGGACTTTTGGCTCTCCCGGTTCCCCGATCCGGTAAGTGGGCATGGAAACGGGTTCGATTCCAGATTCCCGGTAGCCGTTGGGCATCTTAACTGGGCCATGTACTGTATCTGTTCCCATCTTTTTAACGAAAGGTCCGGACTTGCCCGGACTGATGTGAAAGCTTCTGATCTTAACCATGTCAGTTTTTTTATGTGTCGAGTCGAGCTTCTCGACTTCTGTCTGCTGGGCATGACTTGCCAGGGCGATTAAGGTAAGTGCGGCAATTGGGGTAAGCGTTTTTTTCATAACAGTTTATATATGAGCTAAGTTACAAAAAAAATCGTTCATACGCAGTAGAAAAATCAATACATGTTGCATTACTTAGAACTTCTATGTATGTTTGCATATGCTTGAGTTAAATAAAGACCTAATGGCCAGCTCGCTGGCACCGCTGGTGTTGCTGATTTTAAGGCGGCAGGAGAGTTATGGCTACCAGATTATCCAGGAACTCAAGGAAAAAACGGGAGGTGAACTCCAGGTTGCGGAAGGTACTTTATATCCGGTGCTTAAAAAGATGGAGGTTAAGGGCTGGATTGACGGCGATTGGAAGAAGGTCGACTCCGGGCGTGAGCGCAGATATTATACCTTGACTGAAAAAGGAATAAAGGAACTTGAGACTCAATTTTCTCAGCTAAATTATATTAACGATCTAATACATAAGTTATGGAATCTTCCAAATTCGATCTTGGACAAGCCGTCGACCAGTACATCACGGTAATCAGCAACAAAGGGAGCCTCACGAGTTCCGATGCCACTGAGCTAAGCGCACATCTGTTTGATTCGACGGAGGTCCTGTCGAAACAGGGCTTGTCTGAGGAAGAGGCATTCCTTATCGCAACCCGGCGTCTTGGTAATGAGGACTTGCTGGCTGAAGAATACAGCAAGGTAAATCCTTCTGTAAAAACGAACAAGGTCTGGGCTTATTTAATGGTTGGATTTAATTTGTTTTACGGAATACCGGCCGCCTTTTTTACGCTGCTCGCCTTATTTTATTTCCTGGTACATGACGCTTTTCAGGATTCCGGTGTTTCAGTACTTATGATCACCGGTTTTCACGTTGCATTTATCATTGCTATATGGCGCTCACTCAGATATAAACGGGCTGTTTCCTACTTCGTTGAGATGCAGATCGAGCGCAGGCCGCTCAGGTTTATTGCATCAACTTTTCTGATGCTCATTGCTGTTGCTATGCTTAGCCGATATGTGAACAGCGCACTGCCTGAGCTTTCAACCTTTAACACGCCGGTCTATGTTTTCAACGACCGCTGGATAGAGTTTAGTTATTATGCGGCTTCGGTGAGCCTGGTTGGTGTGGCAGCGTGTCTGATATTTAGCGTTGATAAGGTTGAAGCTATAAAGCCGGAAACTTTCCTGCAAAAGCCTGCGATTTCGTTTTTATTGGTTTTTGGCGTAATGGTGGAGTTACTTGCGGCTGCTACAAGGGCAATGCATATTGAAGCTTTGGTGTTGCGCAGCGTGATATTCGGACTGGTATACCTTGCTGCCTCCTACTTAATTTCTGCCTACAACCGCCGCTCGAATGTAAGATACCTTTTTGTTGCATTTCTGTCGGGTCTTTTGATGGAAGTGGGGGCGGGTTACATGCTATTGGAACGCAGAGGTTTCGAGATGGGTTATCCCGTTATTGCGATTGTTCTAAGTGTTGCAGCCGGATGGTTTTTGTCGTTGCGTAACGGCCGCGAGAGGCATTTCGCGGACTAAGTCCGACAACTGGTGACAAAGTTGTGTCGGCCAGTGCCATTGTTACCACACCCTGATCTGTTTGATTTTCAGAAGGCGACTTTTGTGTCAGGTTAAACGATCAGGTATTATGGATGATAGATTTAAGATTTCTTTAGGAGCGGTAGCGGATGACAAGGCCGAAGTGGTTTTTGCTGCGAATGGCTTTGCGTTTAAGCTTTCGCGTTTGGTTGGCGTGCTGCCTTTCGTAGCCAAACTGGAGCAGTTGCGCCGTGCGGTAATTGCTGGTGGCGGCCGGGAGAGCTGGTTTGATTTGCTTGATGAGGCCTGCAATGAGTTTGTACTGGAGGTTTCCTGTGCGGCGCGGATGGTTTCTGTGAATTTGTGGCGCAGGCTGGATGCTTTTCAAGGTGAAGTGAGGTGTGAGTTTGCTTGTGACTGCAGTATTGCGGAGTTTGATTATGCTGTTAAAAAATTGCATTTGCTTCGCTGACTGCATCCTTTGAAGCTTCGCAACAAAGCCGCTAAGGTCAGCTCAGCAAAAGCAATTTTTTTGCCCACCGGAAAGGCCTCCTTTGAAGCTCCGCAACAAAGCGCTAAGGTCAGCTCAGCAAAAACATAACAAAAGCAATTTTAGGCACCGGGGGGTGCTGAAGTAAGTTCTTTGACATATTGGGTTACAAATCGTGTAACAGAAAGAGATTAACGCGCTCGTGTATTGACTTTTTAAAACAAATAAACATTATGGGAAAATTTGGTAAAGGTATCCTGGGGCCATTCTCAGGAAAAGTTGGGACGGTGATTGGTGCCGTTCGTGAAGGTGAATGGACGATGCGAAGTTTGCCGTCGAAATCGAGTAAGCCGGCTACGGCGGCGCAGCTCGCACAGCGTGCTGCTTTTGGTTTGATGATCGGGTTTTTCCGCCCGATAGGGCAGGTGCTTAAGGCTGGATTCAGGAACAGGAAGCGGGGGCAGTCGGCCAATAACGCCGCGATGCAGTATAACCTGAACGAGGCGATCGTTGGTGTGTATCCGGACCTGTCGCTCGACTACAGCAAGATCACGCTCAGCCGCGGCCCGCTGCTGGAGCCACCGGTTATGGATGTTTCGGCCGCGGTAGATGCGCAGCTTGATTTTAGCTGGCTGAACAATGCAGGTACTGGTCTGGGAAACACCAATGGCACTGACAAGGTCACGATTGTGGTGTACAATACGGTGAAAGACCGCTTCGTTGTGGTGCAGGACTCCGTGGCGCGGTCGACCCAAAGCTATGCGCTTTCACTCCCACCGGATTTTAGCGGCGACAGTGTAGATATCTGGGTGTTCTTTGTAAGCGCTGATGGCAAGCATGCCAGTGACAGTGTGTATCTGGGCGATATGGATATCGCGTAGTGGTAGTATCAGGCGGCGCGATGTGCGCCGCCTTTTTTAAATGAATATTTTATGGGCGGTTTATTATTAAGCGTATTTCGCAAAGGCAATTATGAGCTGACCAGGCGCGTGCTGGTGTTTACAACGCTGGTGCTGCTATGGCCGCTGGTTCAGCGTATGGTGCTCGCTTTCGATGTGAGGTCGGGCTATGTAGATCCGGGCATTGTGGTGCTTATCGTGATCAGCATGCTTTGTTTTCTGATGGTGATAGGGATGAGTCTGTGGCTGCTGAAGGGTTTTTTGATTTACCTGGGTTTGCCAAGCCCGGGTGTTTTGGCTTTAAAAATTAAGGAGATGGATGTATGGGTACAGTTAAGTTTTTATCTGGCTTGTTTTGCCTTGCTTTTGTTTGCGGGGGTTGGCTGCCTGGCAGCGGTGTTGTAGCAGCCCGGGTGTCGGAGCAGCGTTTTTTGATGTACAAAAAGGAGAATGATGAGGAAAGAATTATCAGAATCGCCGAAAAGGAGATCGGCGTTAGGGAGGAAGGTTGTGAAAATTGTGGTCGGCGTGTTGAAGCATATCTTAAGTACGTGGGTCTCGGAAAGGGTTCGCCGTGGTGCGCGGCGTATGTAAGCTGGGTGTTTGCTGAAGCGGGTTTCGCTCATCCACGTACCGCCTGGACGCCGGCCTTGTTCCCCAGTGGACGGGAGATGGTAAACGGTTTGGCAGATATACCGGCGCGTCAGGAAAAAGCCCTTGTGTATGGGCTGTATTATCCCTCGCTGGGACGGGTGGGCCATTGCGGAATTGTAACGGGCTGGCAGGGCGACTGGGTGCTTGGCACGGAGGGAAATACCAACATGAGCGGGGCACGCGATGGTGAAGGTGTATACAGAAAGATAAGGCACCAACGAACGGTTGCTAAGCTGGCAAACTGGCTGGACAATGCGGGTCGCCCGCAATCCGGAAAAAGAAATGGAGGCAAGCGTGGCAAAATATAGGAATGGTATAAACGGGAGCTTTCATGGCAAAGTGGGTACGGTGGTAGGGGTGTCCTGGCGGGGTGTTGACTATTTCCGGAGTCTGCCCGGCAAATCAAATCAGCAGCCTACAGAAAAGCAGTTGAGGCAACGAAAACTGCTTTCGGACGTGAGCAGCTGGCTGCGTTCCATCAGGGAGGTTATAACCATAGGGTACCAGCAGTTTACGGAGGGCCCTACCCCCATGAATATGGCGATCTCGAATTTGATGAAACATGCAATAAAGGTCGACAACGGGGTGAAAGGCATTGATTATACCCGTGCAGTGATCAGTCGCGGTGAACTGCTTAGTTCCTGGTTTGCCGCACCGGCTGCAGCGGGCGGGGCAGCGATTTTCCTGAGCTGGGCGAATTACAGGCCGTCTGCTTTTAATGCAGATGATGACCTTATCACCGTGGTGGTGTACAATACAGCCAAGGAAAAGTTCGTAACCTTTCATGAGGTGGCTTGCCGAAAGGACCGGGAGGCCCTGCTGCAGTTGCCCGGCAGTTTCACAGGCGATGCGGTGCACCTCTATGTGTTGTTTGTGGCTGCGGCCGGTGATGCGGTAAGTACAAGCAATTACTTAGGTGAATTGACCATTCTTTAGCGGAAATACCTTTTCTTTGTATCATGGTTTCATATATCTCTGCGAGTTATGTTTACCCGGTCACTTCAGCCCCTATAAAAAACGGGGTGCTTGGCGTAGACTCCAAGGGCACGATCAGGCAAGTGCTTACGGAGCAAGAGGCTGCAGCCATGGGGATTGGCGATGCAAAGCATTATGATGGCCTGCTGGTTCCAGGCTTTGTGAACACGCATTGTCACCTGGAGCTCTCGAGTTTGCGCGGAAAGATCGACAAGCATACTGGTCTGCCAGAATTCGTCCAGGCCGTAATGAAGATGCGTACCGCAGATGAATATGCGCTTGATGCTGCTATGCGGAGGGCCGATAAAGAGATGCTGGAAAACGGCATCGTCGCCGTTGGCGATATCTCCAACACGCCGGTTTCAAAGATGATTAAAAGGGGAAGCCTGATCTGGTACCATACTTTCCTGGAAACGATGGGGTTTAATCCCGATGTGGCGGGTAAGGTACTGGAGCGTGCGATGGAAAGCAAAGCGAAGTTCGCCCCGCTGTCGGTATCCCTTTCGCCGCATGCGCCCTATTCTGTGTCGCAACCCCTGTTTGAGCGACTGAAAGAGGTGGTGGAACAAGAAGACACGTTTTTAAGTATCCATAACCAGGAGACGGCTGACGAAAATGCTTTCTTTGAAAGTAAGCAGGGCGCATTCCTCAGCCTTTACGAGTCGCTCGGACTGAATATCGATTTCTACAAGCCTACGGGCAGGTCTTCCCTGCGGAGTTACCTGCCCATGCTGCCGCCAAACCAGCGTGTATTGCTGGTACATAATACTTTTACCTCGAGGTCGGACGTGCAGTTTGCCAGGGCCATGCACCGGAACCTGTTCTGGTGTTTGTGTCCTAATGCCAACCTTTATATCGAAAACCGCCTGCCCGACGTGCAGATGTTGCGCGAAGAGGGGCTCACCATAACGCTGGGTACGGACAGTCTGGCAAGTAATGAAAGTCTGAGTATTTTTGCTGAAATGGTTACGTTACAGAAGCATTTCGGCGTTCCTGTAGAAGAACTGCTTGTTTGGGCAACCTGGAACGGCGCACGCTTTTTGGGCGTCGACGATCGTTATGGTTGCCTCGAAGTGGGTAAGCGGCCGGGTATAAACCTGCTGCAATTTGAGGAAAGTGACGGCAGGGTGATGCTGGGCAGTGCAATGAGGCGACTATATTAAGAGATGACAAACAGGATCACAGCACTTTTTGGTATCAGGTATCCCATTATTCAGGCGGGAATGGTTTGGTGCAGTGGTTGGCGGCTTGCCTCGGCAGTTTCTGAAGCGGGCGGACTGGGTGTCATTGGCGCGGGCTCGATGTATCCGGAAGTTTTGCGTGAACATATCCGTAAATGCCGGCTCGCCACCGCTAAACCTTTTGCGGTGAATGTGCCCCTGCTGTATCCAAGTATCGAGGCGCTCATGCAGGTGATTGTGGATGAGAAAGTCGGGATTGTCTTTTCCTCCGCAGGTAATCCTGCCACCTGGACGGGCTATCTGAAAGAGAAGAGCATTAAAGTAGTTCACGTGGTAGCCAACACCAGGTTTGCGCTTAAAGCGGAAAGCGCCGGTGCAGATGCCGTGGTGGCCGAAGGCTTCGAGGCGGGCGGGCATAATGGTCGGGAAGAAACGACTACCATGTGTCTGGTACCGATGGTTTGCGATGCCTTGAAGATTCCGGTAATCGCCGCAGGCGGCATAGGCAGCGGCCGTGCGATGCTGGCGGCAATGTCGCTGGGCGCAGAGGCGGTGCAAGTGGGCTCTGCCTTTGCGGTAGCAGAGGAGTCTTCCGCGCATCCGGCCTTTAAAGACAGGATCGTGGTTTCAGGTGAAGGTGACACGCGGCTGCGCATGAAGAAGCTAGTGCCCGTGCGCCTGCTGAAGAATACTTTTGCTGATGCGGTGGCACAGGCGGAGGCCGAGGGGGCGGATTCGGCCACGCTGCTACAGTTGCTGGGTCGCGCACGTGCTAAACTGGGGATGTTTGAGGGCGATATGGAGGAGGGTGAGCTGGAGATCGGTCAGGTAGCTGCCATGCTTAAAGAGGTGCGGCCGGCCGCGCGAATTCTTGAGGATATATGGGCGGAGTTTTTGCGGGAAAAGAACAGATTAATGAATTTATGACAAAACAACATATTGCCATACGGGTAACAGGCAAAGTGCAGGGCGTAGGCTACCGGCAAACGACAAAGTATGTAGCCGATCAGGCGGGCATTAAGGGGCTGGTAAGAAATGAATCAGACGGGTCCGTTTATATAGAGGCTGAAGGTGATCAGTGGGCACTGGACACTTTTGTGGAATGGTGCGAGGATGGTCCGGACCGTGCGAGGGTGGAGGCATGTACCGTGACGGCAGGTGAGCTTAAAAATTATAAGGATTTTGTGATCCTTAAAAAATAGTTATGGGGGCATTGAAGCGGTTTCTGGGGCAGACAGCAATTTATGGTATCTCTACCATGGTTTCCAGGCTGTTCAATTTTATCTTGACCCCCCTCTTTACGGATGTCTTCAAACCGGGGGTCTATGCCATTTTTACGAAGATGTATGCGTCTGCCTCCCTGCTCAATGCGATTCTGGCCTTTGGCATGGAGACTACTTTTTTTCGCTACCTGAACAAGCATGAGGAAAAGAGGCAGGAGGTTTATAACAATGCCTTTTTCTGTATTGCATTCATTTCACTCCTCTTTCTGGTGACCGGCCTTGTGTTTACCACCCCGGTGGCCAGCTATTTTGCAGAAAGTCCTGCGCAGCTTGAAGATTACAAAACATATGTACGCTCAGTGATCTGGGTGCTGTTTGTGGACGCCATGTGCGTGATCCCCTTTGCGCGGGTACGAGCCGACGGAAAGCCGGTTAGATATAGCATTATCAAGTTTGTGAATATTGGATGTTTTATCGGCTTTAACCTCTTCTTCCTTTTTGGTATCCCGTTGATCATAGGAGCGGGCGGGGCGACGGGGCAGTGGTTTGCTTCCTGGTACCGCACGGAATGGGTAGGTTATGTGTTTATTGCGAATCTTATTGCCAGTTCGGTGACCTTTTTTATGCTGCTGCCCGAACTGCTGAAATTGCAACTGCGGTTTGACCGGGCTTTGTTTGCCAGTATGTTTTCGTATTCCTGGCCTGTGCTTGTGGCCAATCTTTCCTTCGTGATCAATGAGCACCTGGATAAGATGATCATCAGTAAACTTGGGGTGTCTGATCATGATCTGGGTGTTTACGGCGGGGTTTGCAAGATCGCAGTGTTCCTGAGCCTGTTCAACATGGCTTTCCGTTTGGGTGCCGAACCCTTTTTCTTCAGTCACGCTAAAAACGCCAATGCGCGGCAAACCTATGCGGTCATCCTCAATTATTTTTCGATAGCCCTGGCCGTCATTTTTGTCGGCCTGGTGGCCAACATAGAACTGCTGAAATATTTCATAAACAGCGAATACTGGTCGGGCCTTGGCGCGGTTCCCTTCCTGTTGCTTGGCTATGTTTGTCTGGGAATCTACATGAATTTGTCGGTCTGGTACCGCTTGTCGGACCAGACACGCTACGGGCTGTATATTTCGGTGGTGGGCGCCGTGGCTACCATCGTATTTAACTTTTTACTGGTGCCGGAATACGGTTATATGGGTTCGGCCTGGGTTTCCCTGCTGGCCTATTTTCTAATGATGGTGATCTCCTATGTGCTGGGGCAGCGCAACTATCCGATACCGTACGACCTGAAAAAGATCCTGGCTTACCTGTGTACGGCCGTTGTGCTCGTTGTACTTTCTTTCTGGGTATTTGACAGAAATATTTATATTGGAAACGGACTGCTGCTGATGTTTATCGGCGCGGCCGTTTATTTTGAAAAACAAACGGTGATGAGCCTTTTAAAAAAGTGATATGAACATTAATATTATTAACCATTCTTCCCATGCCTTGCCACAATACGAAACGGCACATGCAGCGGGAATGGACCTGCGGGCCTTTGTTGAATCTGCAATCACCATTAAACCTTTGCAGCGTGTGCTGATTCCAACGGGTATACATATTGAACTGCCGGTAGGTTATGAGGCACAGATCAGGCCGAGAAGCGGGCTGGCTTATAAGCATGGCATCAGCATTGTAAACGCTCCGGGGACGATAGATGCGGATTACCGCGGTGAGATCAAAGTATTGCTGGTGAACCTTTCGGACACCGATTTTGTGGTAAACGACGGTGAGCGGATTGCCCAGATGGTAGTGGCCCGCCATGAAACAGTGGAATGGAACCTGGTGGATGAACTGAGTGATACGGCAAGAGGGGCGGGGGGCTACGGCCATACCGGCAGGTAAAACATAACATAATGGGGCGAAAGGCATATTTGATAGCAGGCATTTTTGGTGTGTGTCAGCTGACATGGACAGCTGCTGCGCGCGCGCAGCAACCGCGGATGTTGCTGCCGGACACAACGGCTATTAAGGACTTGTTTTTCGCTGGGCTTCGGGAAAAGCTTAATGAGGATTATCCGCGTGCTGCCGAGCGTTTTGAGAAGGTGATAGCGATGGACCCGAACCATGCGGCGGCGTATTACGAACTGGCTGTGCTTAACTTCAGACAGAACAAGTTGCCCGAGGCTGAGTTGGCGATACGGCGGGCAACATCGATTGAACGGAATAATGTGTGGTACTGGAAGTTGCTTGCTGAATTGTATAAGCGGAAAGGTGATATGCTTAGCCTTATTGACGTTTTTAACGAGCTGATCCGGCTTTCGCCAAATGAGGACTCGTTTTACTTTGACCGGGCAAATGCCTTGCTGCTTTCGGGAAATACCAAGGCGGCTATAGACGGCTATGACGAACTCGAGAAGAAGTTTGGTTCGTCGGAAGCCCTTACCAAAGCGAGGGCACGTGTAAGTGCTAAAGATATGCATCCTGACATTGCTCATCCGCAGTTGCCCAAAAATACGGTGGCGCCGGATATGGCGGCCGGGGAGCAGTTGTATAAACAGGGCGACCTGGCGGCGGCGCTGGTGCAATTTAACGCGATTCTTGCAGCAGGTAAGGGGCAGTTTAAGGTTTGGGAGCGTAAACTGCAAAGTGAGATCGGGCTGGGTTTGTACAGCCAGGCAATTAAAAGCAGCGAAGATGCGTTAAGCTTATACCCGAACCAGGCAGTGCTTTATTATTATGCTGCCCTGGCGCTTTTCAGGGAAGGGGACCTGAAACCGGCATTGGATCGTATTAAATCGGCCCTGCAGTTTGATTCGGAAAATAAAGTGTATTTGGATTTGGAGAAGAAGATCAATGAAAAGAAATCAATTAAATAGCTTGCTGCTCCTGCTGGTGGTGGTACTGGCAGCAGGATGTAAAACCAAAAAAGCTGTAGTGACAGTGCCTCGTGCAGATACTGTTGTGGCGGCTCCAGACGGTAGGGCGGAAACTTTGCGCCTTCTGCAGAGTAAGGATGCTGACTTCAATACGCTTTCGCTGAAGGCACGTGCGAGCATGGACATCAATGGCAACAGCAGCAATGTAAATATGACCATCCGCATGGAGAAGGACAAAAGGATCTGGGTGAGCCTGACCGCCTTCGCCGGCATTGAGGTGGCGCGGGCACTGATCACTCCTGATAGCATTAAGGTGCGGAATAACCTGCAAAGCGTCTATCTTAAAAAGCCTTTTAATTATATACATAGGTTTACCGGCAAGTCGGTGGACTTCCAGTTGCTGCAGTCGATCCTCCTGGGCAATACCATTACAGGCTTTATGACCAATGAAGCAAGCCTCAATCAGGAAAACGGGGTTTGGGTACTAAAGGGACAGCGCGAGGACCTGGTGTACCGGAGCGGCTTTAATACACTCTTTAAGGTAGCAGCGCAGCATCTGAACGAGTTAAAAAGCGGGCAGGGTTTGAAGGTAACTTACGGGGAGTATCAGGAAATCGGGCAGACGCTGTTCCCGACCGCTTTGAAAATAAACTCTATGGCCGGAAAGCAGACCATCGGTGTCCAGCTGGAATATTCGAAGATCGAGGGCAACGTACCGCTGGAGTTTCCGTTTAATGTTCCCGGCAAGTTTGAGGTAATAAATTGATTTTTCATACTTTTGGTGGAATGAAGCGATATCCATTACTTATTCTCTTTGTGCTCATGTTGTGTGGGTCTGCAGCTTTCGGGCAAAGCAGTGCAGAATTGAAACGGAGGAAGGAGGCTATTCAGCGGGAAATTAATCTCCTGCAAAAAAACGCCGCAGAGGCAGCGAAGAAAAAGCGCCTTACGCTGAGCCAGATCAATGCGCTGAACGCTAAGATCAGGCTCATGCAGAACAAGATATCGCTGATCAACTCAGAAATAAAGAATCTGGACAACGAAATCCATGAAAATACAAATGCCGTCACTAATCTGAAAGGTCAGTTGGGCCAACTGAAAAAAGAATATGCCAGCATGATCCGCTTTGCCCAGCGAAACCGGAATGCTTATGATAAAATGATGTTCATTTTTGCGGCAAAGGATTTCAACCAGGCCTATAAGCGGATCAAATATCTTCAGCAATTTGGGCAATACCGGAAGAAGCAGGCTGATTATATCCAGGGCAAGCAGAAGGATCTCAACTATCGG
Source organism: Pedobacter deserti (assembly GCF_024436415.1). GTDB lineage: Bacteria > Bacteroidota > Bacteroidia > Sphingobacteriales > Sphingobacteriaceae > Pedobacter > Pedobacter faecalis. The sequence continues at coordinate 1,160,445 of NZ_JAFMZQ010000001.1, forward strand.
ATCGTGACGCTCGACAAGAGTCTGAAAGAAAAAAGCAATTTGCTGAAAGAGCAGGAGAGCGAGCGTAACAAACTCGGCAAAAATAAATCGGAGCAATCTAAGGTGCTCAATCAGTACAGCAAACAGGAGAAACAGATTAAACAGGATATAGCGGCCAGACAACGGACGCAAGCTGCGGTTGAACGAAGTTTACGTGCAGCTATAGCGCGTGAAATTGAGGCTGCAAAACGACGGGAGGAAGAAGAAGCCCGCGCAGCGGCAGCAAAAGCCAAGGCAGAGAACAGGGAAGCGCCAGAGCCTGCGGCTAAGCCCAAGACAAGCAGTGGCTATCTGACAGCTACGCCTGAATCGGCACGTTTGTCTTCACAGTTTGAAGGAAACCGGGGATCACTGCCATGGCCTGTGGCTACTGGAATTATCACAGAGAGGTTTGGTGTTCACAAGGAAGGCCAGGCCAGTTATACCAATGACGGTGTAAATATTGAGACCGCCGAAGGCGCTGCGGTACGTGCCGTATTTGAAGGGGTGGTAAGTGCAGTAGACTCGCAACTGGGCAGGTATTATGTCCTGATTAAACACGGGGCTTACTTTACCGTGTATTCCAACCTGAAGTCCGTGAGCGTGTCGCGCGGCGATAAAGTTTCCACAAAGCAGACCATCGGAACAGTGGCTAATTCGGACGGAACACCCCAGCTTCAGTTCCAGATAAGACGGGGTATGGCCGCGCAAAATCCTGAGGCATGGATTGCCAAGTAAAAGCTGGCTGGTTAAAAAACACTATATTTGCAAATACAATCAAAATAGCGAGGAACAATGTACATAGGAACGTTAGCTGAATTCCTGAATATAGGCGGGGGAGAGATGGTGCTGATTGTTGCTGCCATACTTTTGTTGTTTGGCGGTAAAAAATTGCCTGAGCTGGCCAGGGGACTTGGCAAGGGTATCCGGGAATTTAAAGACGCTTCTGACGACGTAAAGCGGGAGATTCACAGGAACATCAATGCGGTAAGCATCAAGGAAGATATAGACGAGATGATCCGGGATGCTAAAGACGATATGACTGAGAGCGGTACTGCCGCCGTGGAAGAGGAGACTACGGAAGAAGAAGATTTTGAGAAGCCCGCACCTCCGGTGGAAACAGGTATTCCTAATACGGTGCCAATGTCCAGAAGCTATACGAGGACGGACACAGCGACAGATACAGAAAAGACAAATTCTTAACAAGAAATATTATGTTAAACACAACAATAGCAGCCTTTGGATTAGGTGGCGGAGAGATTGCCCTGATTATTGTAGCCTTGCTTTTACTTTTCGGCGGCAAGAAAATACCTGAGCTGATGCGCGGTCTGGGTAAGGGAATGAAGGAATTTAAAGAAGGTAAAGACGGTGTAGACAGTTCCGAAAAAGCAGATCAGAACCAATCGAACATCAGATAGTCTTTTCCTGGTTTGAATAAAAAGTATAGCTGCCTCACAGAGATACAGGGCCTTATTGCGCAAGGTAAACTTAGCGTGCCTGCCCTGCTTAGCTATTATTTAGAGCAAATAGCGCAACATAAACACCTCAACGCGTTCAATGAGGTGTTTTTCGATTCTGCCAATGCCCAGGCTCTAGCGGTGCAGAAGAAAATTGATGCAGGCACGGCCGGTAAGCTTGCCGGGATGGTGATCGGTATTAAGGACAATATTTGCTACAAGGATCATCAGGTATCTGCTTCCTCGAGGATGCTGGAGAATTTTGTTTCGCCTTATTCCGCAACGGTGGTGGAGCGCCTGCTTAGGGAGGACGCGGTGATTATTGGTCGCCTGAACTGTGATGAATTTGCGATGGGCGGCTCTAACGAAAGTTCTTTTTTTGGTGCTGTGCGAAACGCTGCTGATGAGGAGCGTGTGCCGGGCGGTTCTTCGGGCGGTTCTTCAGTAGCGGTACAGGCGGATATGTGCCTGTGTGCGCTGGGTACGGATACCGGAGGGTCTGTAAGACAGCCCGCGGCTTTTTGCGGGAATATTGGTCTGAAGCCCACTTATGGGCGCATCTCCAGATACGGCGTTATTGCTTATGCCTCGTCTTTTGATCAGGTGGGTACAATCACTTCTTCCGTATACGACGCGGCCTTGTTGCTGAATGTGCTTGCGGGGGCAGATGCCTACGACAGCACGGTATCTCAGCTTCCGGTCCCTGATTATGCTTCCTTGCTGAACAAAAACACAAAAAGGAAAATTGCTGTGCTGAAGGAAACTTTGGACAGTGAGGCGCTGGACCCTGAGTTGAAGGCTTCGATAAGCAGGGCTTTGGAACGTTTCAAAGCAGATGGACACAGTGTGGAATATGTTTCTTTTGATCTTTTAGATTACCTGGTGCCTGCTTATTATGTGTTGACGACCGCCGAGGCTTCCTCCAATTTGTCGCGATACGATGGTGTGCACTATGGCTACAGAAATATGGAGGCCGGCAGCCTGAACACTTTATATAAACGCTCCAGGGCAGAGGGCTTTGGAGAAGAAGTGAAGCGCCGTATATTGCTGGGCACTTTTGTATTAAGCGCTGGTTATTATGATGCTTACTACCAGAAAGCTCAGCAGGTGAGGCAGTTGATCCGGGAACGTATGGAGAAGCTGCTGACAGATTTTGATCTGCTGGTTTTGCCGGTGGCACCCACGCCCGCGTTTAAACTGGGTGAAAAAACCGAGGACCCACTGGTGATGTACATGGCTGATATTTTTACGGTGCTGGCTTCACTTACCGGCATTCCAGCTATGGCTTTGCCCCTGGGCAATAATCGGCAGAATCTGCCGTTAAGTATTCAGCTAATGGCCGGCCGCTTTCAGGAAGAAAGTCTGCTGTCGTTTGCCCATGAATACCTGTCGGCCCCGGCCGGCCCAAACTAAACAAGCTAAGCACCACGTGCCTATGAACAAAAAAATACGTATAGTATCTTATTGCTTACTGGCTTTTATCAGCTTTTCCGTATCGGCCCAGCAAAGGCCTCTTCTAACTGATACCACGGCTATTCCTGAACTGGAAGAGCAGACGCGGTTTGCGTCTTACAATTATATGCTGAAAAGCCGCCTGGATTCTATCCAGCGTACGGTTCCCCTCACCTACAATGAGTATGTGCAGGAGTATATCGACATATACGCCGGCCGTAAAGACATGATGGGCAAGATGCTCGGCTTGTCTGATTATTATTCTCCCATATTCTCGAGGGCGCTGAAGAGCTACGATATTCCTGACGAAATCAAGTACCTGCCGATCATTGAATCTTCCCTGAACCCGCATGCGGTGTCGAGGGTAGGCGCGACAGGCCTGTGGCAATTTATGTATACCACTGCAAAGGGTTATGGACTGGGCATAGACAATTATGTGGACGAGCGTAAGGATCCGGTGCAATCAAGTTATGCTGCCGCTGCCTATTTTCGGGATGCCTTTGAGGAACTGGGCGACTGGCTGCTGGCGATAGCCGCATACAATTGCGGGATGGGCGGCGTGAAGCGGGCCATGCAGAAAGCGGAGTCGAATGATTTTTGGGTGGTTCGAAAATTTCTTCCGCAGGAAACCAGGAACTATGTGCCGGCTTTTATTGCGACAGTATATGTGATGAAGTGCTGGAAAAAGCATGATATTGAGCTAAAGCCCTCGGCCCTGGCCCGGCAGGCAGACACTGTTCATGTAAACCATTTTGTGTCGCTTCCTAAATTGGCCCAGGCGCTTTCGATACCGGAAGAGGATCTTCTGAAACTGAACCCTTCCTACAAGAAGAAGATTGTAAACGGCACGATGGACGCGCCGCGCCGTGTGGTGGTTCCCAGGGTGGCCGTGGCTGATTATGCCGCTGTATATGATGTGCTGAACGGGGGTGCAGAAAGTGGGCACAAAGTGGTATTCGCCTCGAGCCCTGGCTACACGATTCATAAAGTAACCCGTGGGCAGAACCTCGGTGCTATTGCAGATAAATACCGTGTTGAGGTGCAGGACCTGAAGTTCTGGAATAACCTGAAAAGCACGGTGATAGTGCCGGGCCAGAAGTTGAAGGTTTACCGGCCTGACGAGGAGCCTGCCGGAAAGCTTCCCCTCAAGAGCTAGATTATTCATTTCATTCAATGCGCCGTAATGGCGCATTTCATTTTATCCCTATATAAAAGAATTGTAACTTTGACGCCTTATATTCAAGAGGTTTATGAGCAAAATTAACAGGAGACAGGATGCGCTTGATTATCATTCGCAGGGCAGGCCGGGGAAGATACAGGTAGTGCCAACTAAGCCTACCAATTCTCAAAGGGATTTAACTCTTGCATATTCACCCGGGGTTGCAGAACCTTGTTTGAGGATAGCGGATAAAAAAGAAGAAGTATATAAATATACCGCCAAGGGAAATCTTGTTGCGGTGATCAGCAATGGTACCGCGGTACTGGGGCTGGGCGACATTGGGCCGGAAGCGGGTAAGCCTGTGATGGAGGGTAAGGGTTTGTTGTTTAAGATATTCGCCGATATTGATGTGTTCGACCTTGAGCTGGATACTAAAAATGTTGACGAGTTCGTAAACATCGTTAAAGCATTGGAGCCCACTTTCGGAGGCATAAACCTGGAGGACATTAAGGCGCCTGAGTGTTTTGAAATAGAACGCAGGCTTAAAGCGGAAATGAACATCCCGGTGATGCATGATGATCAGCACGGCACAGCGATTATTTCGGCAGCTGCGCTGCTGAACGCCTGCGACCTGCAAAAGAAGAAAATAGATAAGGTAAAGATCGTTGTTAACGGTGCCGGTGCGGCAGCGATTTCCTGCACGCGTCTGTATGTATCTTTGGGCGCGAAGAAGGAGAATATCGTGATGTGCGACCGTTCTGGCGTGATTACGGACAAACGTGACAACCTGGATGAAATTAAGGCAGAATTTGCTACGTCCAGAAAACTGGAGACCCTGGCCGACGCGATGAAGGATGCTGACGTGTTCATTGGTTTGTCGTCAGGTAACTGTGTGACAGAAGAAATGCTGAAATCCATGGCCCGGAATCCGATTGTATTTGCGATGGCTAACCCTGATCCGGAAATTGCTTATGACCTTGCTGTGTCGAGCCGTAAGGATATCATCATGGCCACGGGCCGGTCTGATTATCCTAATCAGGTGAATAATGTGCTTGGTTTCCCGTATATCTTCAGGGGGGCACTGGATGTTCGTGCTACCGGAATTAACGAAGCGATGAAAGTTGCGGCGGTGCGGGCTATAGCTGAACTGGCAAGGAAGCCGGTGCCTGAAGCGGTGAACATGGCCTACAATCAAAACAACATCAAGTTTGGTAAAGACTATATTATACCCAAGCCGATGGACATGCGGCTTATGACGAATGTATCGATAGCAGTGGCTAAGGCGGCGATTGAGTCGGGCGTTGCACGTAAGGTTATTTCTGATTGGGATGCCTATGAGGAGGAGCTTAAACGCCGGCTTGGCGGAGACGACGCCATTATGCGTGCATTGACCAACCGGGCTAAGTCTGACCCTAAGCGTATTGTTTTCGCAGAGGCTGACAATTATAAGATTTTAAAGGCGGCCCAAATCGTAAAGGATGAGAATATTGCGGTTCCGATATTGCTTGGCAATAAACAGGCGATCCAAAAGATCATCGATGAGAATGAGCTTGACCTTGAGGGTGTGGAAATCATTGATAATTTTGCGGAGACTGAACGGTTGAGCAAATATGCTGAAGCGCTTTACCGCAAGCGGCAAAGGCGGGGCATTACTTCTTCGGAAGCATCCAAGCTCATGCGCGACAGAAACTATTTCGGGGCGTCCATGGTGGAGTTCGGGGAGGCGGATGCGCTGGTGTCTGGCCTGACGAAGAACTATGCGGCTACTATTAAGCCTGCATTGCGCGTGATCGGTACCCAGGAAGGTGTGAACAGGGTTGCGGGTATGTATATGATGATCACCCGTAAGGGTCCGGTGTTTTTTGGCGATACCACAGTAAACGTGGACCCGACGGCGGAGGAGCTTGTAGACCTCACGTTGCTGTTGGAACGGGCGGTGAGGAAGTTTAACATACAACCCCGGATTGCACTGCTTTCCTATTCCAATTTCGGATCTAATGATGGTCCGGTACCTGAAAAAGTAAGGAAGGCTGTCAGGATCCTGCATGACCGTCACCCGGAAATGATCGTTGACGGCGAGATGCAGGCCAACTTTGCCATAAACAATCTCATGCTTAAGGATAATTTTCCGTTCAGCAGGCTGGCTGATGCGCCGGCAAATACCCTGGTATTTCCAAACCTGGAATCGGGCAATATTGCGTACAAACTGCTGCAGGAGCTCGGCGAAGCAGAAGCTGTAGGCCCTATTTTGCTTGGACTGAAAAAACCTGTTCATATTGTGCAACTGGGAAGCTCGGTGAGGGAGATCGTTAACATGGTGACCATCGCTGTTGTGGATGCCCAGGAGAAGAAACTTGACGCAACATCGGACAGAGGCGGGCTTTTGAAAAGAATTTCCAGAAAATAACATGTTTGCATATATCGATGGGAAGCTGACTTTTAAATGCCCTGCTTATGTGGTGGTGGAAGCCGGCGGCGTGGGTTACCACATAAATATCTCCCTGAGTACATACAGTAGTTTGCCCGAGGGTGAGCGATGTAAAATATATACCTGGCTGCATGTAAAGGAGGATGCACACACACTTTACGGGTTTGCCGATGAGGATGAGCGGCGGTTGTTCCTTCACCTCATCTCGGTATCGGGTATTGGACCTAACACGGGCAGGATGATGCTTTCATCGATTACACCGACAGAGATCCAGGCGGCTATTATTCAGGGAGATCTTCCGCTTATACAACGTATTAAGGGGATAGGTGCGAAGTCGGCCCAGCGTCTTGTTCTGGAACTTCAGGATAAGTTGAAAAAGGAGGGTAGCGGCTCGCTCATGGCCGCCCCGGTAAGGAATTCTGTAAAGGATGAAGCCATCGCTGCGCTGGTTATGCTTGGTTTTTCGAAGCCGGCATCCGAGAAGGCCCTTGTGGCAGTTGAAAAGGTACATGGGAAGGATTTACTGGTAGAGCAAATGATCAAGTTGGCTTTGAAGAATCTTTAATTGTTTTATCCTTGAAAAGGTTAGCGCTGATCTTTCTTTTATTAGCTATTGGCGGTTCCGGGCTGCTTCGCGCTCAGGTTAGTCCCGGGCGGGTGACCTCAGATACCTTAAAGAACACCTTTGGCCTCAGAGAAAGGCGGCTACTGGGCACAGGTTCGCTCAGCAAGCCTTTTGCTCCCCTTCCGGGTAATATTACCCGTCAGGTTGAATACGATGCGGCCAACAAGCGTTATGTCATCAGGCAGCTTATCGGCGGCCGGGCATTCGGACTGCCACAGTATTTAAGCATTACGGAGTACCAGCGCCTGGTGGAAAGCGAGATCAAGCGGGAAAACTGGAAGCGACTGTCGGACAAGGAGGTAGCTGAGGTGCGCAGGACAGGCGTGATACCGAGCCTTAAAGTTAACAGTGAGGCTTTTGAGCGTATTTTTGGTGGAAATACGATTGATATTCAGCCGCGCGGTGAAGCCGAGCTGACTTTTTTAGGGCGGATCAACAGAAATGAGAACCCGCTGTTTAATGAGCGCCAGCGCGTTCAGGGAAATTTCGATTTTAACCAGCGCATCCAGATGGATGTGATCGGGAATATCGGGACCAAACTGAAGGTGAACATGAACTATAACACCGAGGCTCAGTTTGATTTCGAAAACCGGATCAAGATAGACTATACAGGTGGTGAGGACGATATCATCAAGAAAATTGAGGCGGGAAATGTGAGCCTGCCGCTAAACACTACACTAATTACGGGAACACAGGCGCTCTTTGGGGTAAAAACGCAATTGCAGTTTGGAAGGCTCAGTGTAAACACCATATTCAGTCAGCAGAAATCGCAATCAAGGGAGATTGTGATTAATAATGGCGCCCAGCAAAACGAGTTCCGTATCTCCGGGGATAACTATGAGGCTAATAAACATTTCTTCCTGGCCCAGTACTTTCGCAACAACTATAACCGGGCACCGGCTACGGCGCCGGTGATCACATCCAACGTTATTATCACGAAAATTGAGGTCTGGATCACTAACAAGGCGGGTACAACCCAGGATTCGAGAGATATACTCGCGCTGATTGACCTCGGCGAGAACAGCCCCTTTAACACTACTCTGGTAAGCGGGGCCGGTTATACCGCTTTACCTTCCGGGTTTTCAAATCCGTTGTTTCCAAGGTCGTCCAACAATTTACTTGAGAATTTACCAGCAGATGCCAGACAAGCGAACTCGAACGCGGCACTCTCTTATTTTCAGGGAACCGGAGGTACAGACAATTTCGCGAAGCTTACGTATGCCCGGAAGCTTGCCGACCGGGAGTTTACCTTTCACCCGAAACTGGGTTATATCTCGTTGAACAATGCATTGAATGCCGACGAGGTTTTGGCGGTTGCCTATCGCTATACCTATAACGGGGTGGAGTACCAGGTGGGTGAGTTTTCCACCGATGTTCCTTACGATCAGGCTACACCTAACGTGCTGTTTGCAAAGCTTCTTAAAAATGAAACGACGAAGACCAGTCTGCCGACCTGGGATTTAATGATGAAAAATATCTACGCGATCGGAGGATACCAGATCAGTCCCCAGAATTTCAGACTGGATATTTTCCGTATAGATGAGGCCAGCGGCGTGGAAAGGCCCGTGATTACCGAAGGCGAGCGTCTGGATGCTGATAACAGACCGTTGCGGGATAAGCAATGGATTCAGGTGCTTGGGCTTGACCGGCTGAATCAGCAGGATGAACTGAAACCGGACGGGATATTTGATTTTGAAGCCGAGAACAAGCCTTTTGACCCACGTTCAAACACTGCGCAGACCTCGTCGGCGATTGCCCCGGGGACAGCGGCGTCAGGGAGCAGCAATACGTCGCTGGTCACGAATATGACAAACGGATATATAACCATAGATCCTTTTAATGGAAGGATTATTTTTCCTGTCATTGAACCTTTTGGCAAGGATCTGGCCGATCAGTTCCTGCCCTCTGAACAGGCGCTTATAGACAGGTATACTTATCCCGCACTGTATGACTCGACGAAAGTCATCGCGCAGCAGTTGTTTACGCGCCAGAACAGGTATATCATCAAAGGTAATTACCAGTCAGATATATCATCTGAGTTTAGCCTGAATGCTATAAATGTGCCAGAGGGCTCGGTACGTGTATTTTCAGGCACCATCCCGCTTCAGGAAGGGGTCGACTATACGGTAGACTACCAGGGCGGCCGGGTCAAAATCCTGAACACGGGCGTACTGTTGTCGGGCCAGCCGGTCCGGATCTCGACGGAGAACAATGAATTGTTCGGACTTCAGCAACGCTCGCTTTTCGGTACGCGGCTAGATTACCGGGTGAACAATAAATGGAATATCGGCGGTACGCTGATGAATCTGACGGAGAAGCCGCTTACACCCAAAGTAAACATAGGCGAGGAACCGATATCGAATACGATCTGGGGGATGGACCTGAATTACAGTTCCAACTCCAGGTTTCTGACGAGGCTGATCGACAGGCTCCCCCTGATTTCTACTAAGGCTCCTTCAAGCATTACTTTCGCGGGAGAGTTTGCCCAACTGATGCCTGGCCATCCGCGCGCGCTGAATTTCGCGGGGAAAGCGGGAGGGGTAAGTTATTTAGATGATTTCGAGGGTTCGAGGTCGATAATAGATCTAAAAAGCTCCATTGCCTGGCAGTTGTCGGGCACCCCGCAGCTTTTCCCCGAATCGCAACTAGTAAACGACCTGGCTTACGGCTATAACAGGGCCCGGATCGCTTTTTACAATATCGATCCATTGTTCTATGGCAGGGGCGGCGGTGAAATCCCAGCGGGTATCCGGGGGAACCGGAATGAGCTTTCTAACCACTATGTGAGGGAGATCGTAGAGCAGGAGGTGTTTCCGTTTAAAGAGATCGCAACGGGCCAGCCGGTGATGTTGCCGACACTGGACATTGCCTTTTATCCTAAGGTAAGGGGGCCATACAATTTCAGCACAACGGGCTTTAATGCTGATGGCTCACTGAATAATCCGCGCTCGAGATGGGGAGGGTTGTTTCGCAGAATTGAAACAAACGATTTTGAAGCGCTGAACATCGAATTCATTGAGCTTTGGGTCATGGATCCCTTTATTTACAAGCCGAATTCGGAAGGCGGGGACCTGTACTTCAATTTGGGGAATCTTTCTGAGGATATTTTAAAAGACGGGCGGAAGTCGCTCGAAAACGGCCTGCCTGCAAACGCCGACCCGTCTAAGTACGACGAGACCAATTGGGGAAGGGTGCCTAAGCTACAGCCAGTAGTGCAGGCATTCGACAATGATCCTGAAGCCAGAAGAATACAGGACGTTGGGCTTGACGGCTTGAGCAGTGAACAGGAGCGTACTAAGTTTGCGGCCCAGATCAATCAGATCAAAGCACAGTTAAATCCGGATGCGGCTGCCGCCCTGGATGCCGATCCTTCATCGGACGACTACTCCTATTACAGATCGAGAGCGCTTGACCAGGAAAACGCGGGGATATTGCGACGCTACCAACGCTATAACGGGACAGAAGGAAATTCCAAAACACCTCAGCAGTCGCAGCAGGACTTTGGTGTGGAGAATTCAGCCTCGACTTCTTTGCCTGATGGCGAGGATGTAAATCGCGATAACAACATGACGCAGAGCGACGAGTATTTCCAGTACAAGGTGTCGATGCGTCCCGGCGATCTGATGGTGGGGCAAAACTTCATTACCGATAAGGTTACGTCGCAGGTGAAGCTGGCCAACGGTTCAACCCAGCCTGTTACCTGGTACCAGATCAGGATCCCACTAGCACAGTACCAGCAGCGTGTGGGCAATATCCCCGATTTTAAGTCGATACGCTTTATACGTATGTTTATGACCAATTTTGCAGATACTGCAATTTTGCGGTTTGGCAAGATTCAACTGATCCGTGGAGAATGGCGGCAGTATAACGCAGCCAATGAGGGAGATAAAGTTATCGCCGATCAGGCATTGGTTCCCGCAGCGCCTGATAACTCTACCATAGAGGTGGCAACCGTGAATATCGAGGAAAATGGTAAGCGTAGCCCGATCCCTTACGTGGTGCCACCGGGTATAGAACGGGAGCGTAACCTTACCGATTTTAGGGGGGATGCGCGTCAGAATGAACAATCGCTCGCGCTTACTGTGAGAAATTTGCGTGATGGCTATGGAAGGGCGGCATTTAAAACGGCGATCAATGATTTCAGATCGTACCGGCGTCTGGAAATGTTTATCCACGCCGAAGCACTGGGGAGCGGTATATTAAGCGACAGCGATTTGAGTGCTTTTTTGCGGATAGGTACCGACAATCAGGATAATTATTACGAATATTCACTGCCCCTTCGGGTAACGCAGCCGGGGACAAGTGATCCGGACGCCATATGGCCGCAGCAGAACAAGATGGACATCGAGCTGGAATCTTTCCAGCATGCGAAACTGGCCAGGAACAAGGCCTTGCTCGGCGGGCAGCCATGGCCCGTGAACGTTCCTTTCGACTATGTGGAAAACGGGCGGACCATTACCATTAAAGGTCAGCCCGACATGAGCAAGGTAAGGGTTTATATGCTTGGCGTTAAAAACCCCCTGCGGACCGGCACCGGGAGCGACGACGGACTGGATAAGAATGCGCTTGTGTGGTTTAATGAGCTGCGGCTTACGGAATTTGACGAGCGGGGAGGATGGGCCGCAAATGCACGGATGAATGCGCAGCTGGCGGATTTTGCAGATGTTAATATTTCCGGAAGCAAATCGACCATAGGATTTGGCTCTATTGAGAAACGCGTGAGTGAACGAAACCGGGCAGATCACGTGTTTTTTGACGTCTCATCCAGCATGGAGCTGGGGATGCTGCTACCCAAAAAGACGGGGATTAAGATTCCTATGTTCGTTAGCTACTCAAGTCAGGTGAGCACACCGCAGTTTGATCCGAGGACGCCGGATATTGAACTGAAGAACTCGCTTGAGGGTGCGACGAAGGAAGAAAAGAAGGAGGTGCTGAACTATGCACAGGACTATACCACCCGAAACAGCATCAGCTTTAATAATGTGAGGAAGGAGCGGACGGACTTGGAAAGAAATCCGCGGTTGTGGGATGTTGAGAACCTGAACGTGAGTTATGCACAGACGAAGTACCTGCACCGAGATTTCATCAATCAGCACAGTGTGCAGCATACTTACAGAGCATCACTGGCCTATAATTATTCCGGCCAGTCGCGCAATTATCAACCCTTTGACCGCATCATTAAATCTAACATGCTTGCGTTGCTTAAAGAGTTCAATTTCAGCTTACTGCCGAATTCCATAAATTTCAGGATCGATCTGGACCGGTATTATTCTGAGAACAGTCTGCGTAATAATGATCCGGCAAACTATATTCCGGTGAACACGACTTTCAACAAGAATTTCCTGGTTACACGGGTTTATGGCATCTCCTGGAATTTGTCGAGGTCGATGACACTAGACTTCGATGCCACCAATTATTCTATTATTGATGAGCCAGAGGGAAGACTGGATCGCTCTAAGCGGGACACAGTGTGGCAAAATTTGCTTCGGCTGGGTCGCACCACGGATTACAGTCATAATATGAACCTGACGTACAACCTCCCGGTAAACAAGCTCCCGGGTCTGAATTGGGTTAACATTGCGACCCGATACGGTACAACTTTTAACTGGCAGGCTGAGCCGTTGTCGACCTTGAGGAACCCGTACATAGATATGGGAAATACCATTCAGAATTCGCGGATTATACAGATTAATCCCAACCTTAATCTGGCAGGTTTATACAATAAGTTTGGCTTTGTAAGGCGCGCAGGGTCAGATGGCTCAGGGCCGGGCTTTTTAGTCGGGTTGCTTACAGGTGTGCGAAATATTGTGGGAGCTTATACGCAAAGCAAGGGAACGTTTTTACCAGGCTATCTGCCCGGCTCCAGTTTCTTTGGTATAGATGATGTGACGGGCGCACCGGGTCTGGGTTTTGTTTTCGGAAGTCAGCGCGACATTCGAAACACAGCAATGCTGCATGGCTGGCTAACCAGAGATACGCTTCAGTCGCAGTTGTACATTAACACGCTGCGGGAAGACCTGAGCTTCACCAATCTGCTGGAACCGCTCAGAGACCTGACCATCACACTTACTCTGAATAAGAATCAGACCAGAAACTTTTCCACGAACTTCCGGTACGACGCTGAGATGGGCGGTTTTGAGAATCAGAGTCCGTACACTACGGGTGATTACAGTATCTCTTTTATATCGCTGAAGACTGCATTTTCTGATGGTACAGGAAGTACGGTTTCGAAAGTTTTTGGTCGGTTTATGGAAAACCGGCAGGTGATTTCGCAGCGTCTCGGTGCATTAAACCCGAATTCGGCAGGCGGGGGCGGGTTTGCCGACGGATACAGCAAGGATGCGCAGGATGTAGTTGTACCAGCGTTCCTGGCCGCGTATACAGGTAAACCGGCTTCTTCAGTTAGCTTAAATACCATGCCGTCGGTGCCTCTGCCCAACTGGCGTTTGAATTATCGCGGCCTTACGCGAATTCCGTTTCTCGGGGAGCGTTTCAGTTCCATAGACCTGCGGCATTCGTATCGCTCTGCCTATAGTGTGAACAGTTTCAATACACTGATCCGTTACGAGGAGCTGAACGGATATTCCAGGACGCGAGATGCGAACGGGAACTTCCTGCCTAAATATCAGTATAACCAGGTAACAATTGCAGAACAATTTGCCCCCCTTATTGGCGTTGATGCACGATTGAAAAGCAACCTGACGGCCAACTTTGAGATCGGAAGGTCGAGGCTGCTCGGTTTGAGCCTGGCCAACAGCCAGCTGGCACAGCTTTCGGAGAACAACATGATCTTCGGCTTAGGTTACCGTACCAACAAGTTCCGTTTCCCGTTCGGAATGTTCCCGGGACTGAAGATGGATAACAATATGGACTTTAAGCTTGATGTGGCACTGAGGGACAATAAAACGGTCATTTACCGGCCGGATGTTCTTGAGGCGGAGGTTTCCTCTGGTGCAAAGAACATAACGCTTCGGCCCACTGTTGACTATGTGCTGAACCAGCGGTTTAATTTCCGGATATTCTACGATTCGAATGTTACCCGGCCTTATACCTCTCAGAGCTTCAATACGGCATATAGCAACTTTGGATTTAGTTTGAGGATTACCCTTAATTAGGATTGTTATAAAGTGTTAGATTAATTACCTTTGAACACACGGTTTGACCGCTGTTACATAAAAAAACTCGAGATATTTAAACAACAACAAGATGAATTTTCCATCAGAATTAAAGTACACAAAGGACCATGAATGGTTGAGGGTTGAAGGTGGCGAGGCCTATATTGGCATCACTGACTTTGCACAGCGCGAACTTGGCGACATCGTTTACATCGATGTAAACACATTAGGTGAGGAAGTAAGTAAAGACGAGGTATTCGGAACCGTGGAAGCGGTTAAAACCGTTTCGGATCTGTTCATGCCGGTTAGTGCTACGGTGCTTGAGGTAAACCCTGCGCTGAACGATAATCCTGAACTGGTTAATTCTGATCCTTATGGACAGGGCTGGATGGTGAAGGTTTCTCTTACGGATCCGTCGGAAGTAGATGGCCTGTTGAATGCTGAAGGCTACCAGGCATTGGTAGGTGCCTGATAAATGAATAAAATGCAAGCATTGAAGTATCAAAGCTGGGCTGTAATATGGACGGTCCTGATACTGATATTTTGCAATATGAAAATGCCTGACACCGGTGTGTCGGGCATTTTTTTTGAAGGATTTGATAAGCTTGCCCATCTCGGCTTTTTCTACATCCTCACGATATTGCTGTTTTACGGTAAGATAAAACACCAGCATAGCTACAGTTTCCGTTCGCTGACCATCTTCAAGATCATTGTGATCACTTCGCTTGTAGGAGGGGGGATCGAGATTCTTCAGTGGAAGGTTTTTACTTACCGCTCTGCCGAGTGGTGGGATTTTGGCTGTGATATGCTTGGAGTTGCCATGGGTGTGTTCAGCTATGTGCTGTTGCACCGGAAGAATGTAGTTAGTTAGTCCCTGATATGAGAACATTATATTCGGTAATTTTTCTTGCGCTGCTCATGTTTGTTCTGAACGGCTGCGGTCTGTTCAGGCAAGGCTGCGATTGTCCGAAGGTAAGCTATCGGTCTTTCGGTAAATAAACTGTCATCCTTGGTGCGGGCGGTCTCGTTATTTGGATTTATTATAGATAAAGGGTATCTTGCCTGTCAAATAACTCCGTATAGCACAAATGAAACTTTCACAGCTTAAACCTGGTGAACAGGCTACAATTATTTCGTTTACAGATCTGGAGATGTCAGTAAAGCTGATGGAAATGGGCTGTCTTCCGGGTGAAGTGGTGGAGATAGAGCGCTTCGCTCCGATGGGTTGCCCTGTCGCCATCCGCATTGCGGGATACCAGCTCTGCTTGCGGAAGAGTGAGGCGTCCATGATCATAATCGAACAATAAGCTTTGACTGAATACATTAAAATAGCGTTGGTTGGGAACCCCA
Source organism: Pedobacter deserti (assembly GCF_024436415.1). Taxonomy (GTDB): domain Bacteria; phylum Bacteroidota; class Bacteroidia; order Sphingobacteriales; family Sphingobacteriaceae; genus Pedobacter; species Pedobacter faecalis. The sequence goes on from NZ_JAFMZQ010000001.1 coordinate 1,176,049, forward strand.
ACACAGGAAAATCTACGCTCTTTAACCTCCTTACCGGACTTAATCAAAAAATCGGTAATTTCCCCGGAATAACGGTCGACAAAAAGGTAGGCTATTGCAAATTGTCTGCCGACCGCAAAGCGGAGATCATCGACCTGCCGGGTACTTATAGTCTTTATCCGAAAAGCAGGGACGAGCGAATTGTACTGCAGGTCCTCGCGGATAGGAACAATCCAGGTTTTCCCGACGTGGTTATTGTGGTGGCAGATGCGACTAACCTTAGGCGGAATCTGCTTCTGTATACCCAGGTAGCAGATATGGGGGTGCCTGTTATCCTAGCCTTGAATATGACTGATATGGCCAAACGTGCGGGGATCGACATTGATGTTGATAAGCTCTCTGAACGCCTTGGTGTTCAGGTTGTCCCGATTTCAGCGCGTAGCAATATTGGGCTTGATCAGTTGAAAACGGCCGTGGCAAACACCACCCGCATTCCGACACAGTTGCCGGGTGCAGACCTAAGTATTCTGGCACCTGAGGCGCGCCGGGAGGCGAAGGCGATATTGCAGATAGACAACGACTACCTGGCCTTACAGATGCTGCATCAGCATCGGGACCTGGATATCTTTACGGAGGAGGAACATGCTGCACTTGATGGGATCCGCAGTGGTCAGGCTTTTGAGAGCGCCAAGCTTCAAGCGGCCGAGACAATAGCCCGGTACAGGTACCTCGGCACCGTGTTAAGTGGTGTGATGAAGGACACAGGTGCCGCCAGGAAGTTTACTTTCAGTGACAGGCTGGATGCCGTGCTAACCCATAAGGTTTGGGGTTTCCTGATCTTTATTGGGCTTTTGTTTTTCATATTCAATTCAATTTTCGCCTGGTCGTCATATCCGATGGACATGATTGAGGGTGCTTTTCTGTTTCTGACGGAATATGGTCATGCACATTTGCCTGAAGGCGTGCTGTCGAGCCTGCTAATCGACGGTGTACTGGCAGGTCTCGGTGGTGTGGTGATTTTTATCCCGCAGATCGCTATTCTCTTCGCCTTTATTTCGATACTTGAAGATACCGGATATATGGCCAGGGTGACATTCATGATGGATAAGATCATGAGAAGGTTTGGTCTGAGTGGCAAATCGGTGGTGCCCATGATCGGCAGTCTGGCCTGTGCGGTGCCTTCTATTATGAGTGCACGTACTATAGAAAGCTGGAAGGACCGGATCATTACGATTATGGTAGTCCCGCTGGTCAGTTGCTCTGCCCGTCTGCCTGTTTATACCTTGCTGATATCGCTTGTAGTGCCAGAAGATACGGTTTGGGGCTTTATTAATCTGCAGGGCCTGACCTTGATGGGCATGTATGTAATCAGCATCGTGGCAGCTGTCGTGGTGGCAGCGGTAATGAAGTTCCTGATTAAGGCGAAGGAAAGATCATATTTCATTATGGAATTGCCGGTTTACCGCATGCCCAGATGGTCTAATGTCATCTATACCATGTATGAGAAGTCGAAGACCTTTGTTGTTGAAGCTGGTAAAGTGATTATCGCAATATCTATTGTGCTGTGGGTACTGGCGTCGTACGGTCCCTCAGAAAGGATGGAGGCTATAGATCAAAAATACGCCGTGCTGGAGGCTCGCCAGGATAGTACCGTAGTGGAGACTCTGGAGCGGGATAAATCTGCCGAGTACCTGGAGAATTCGTATGCCGGTATTTTGGGGCATGCCATTGAACCTGCCATACGGCCATTGGGTTTCGATTGGAAGATCGGGATATCACTAATTACCTCTTTTGCCGCCCGTGAGGCGTTTGTGGGCACAATGGCGACGATCTATAGTGTGGGTGACGCGGAAGAGACTGACACCATCCGGAACAAAATGAGAAACGCAGTAGACCCTGACACGGGTTTGCCAATCTTTACTTTTGCAACTGCGTTTTCACTTATGCTTTTCTATGCTTTTGCTATGCAGTGCATGAGTACGGTAGCGGTAGTGTATCGTGAAACAAAGTCATGGAAGTGGCCGCTTATACAGCTAACCTATATGACGCTTCTGGCTTATGTCGCCAGTTTGATCGCCTATCAGCTATTGAAGTAAATTGGTTATCTTGCAGTGTGGATAAGGTTGCTATTTTAGCTCAGCATATGCCGGCGGTGGCGGCACCGATGATAGCACGATGGATCGATTATTTCCAATGTGAGTTCACCATATCGAAGGGCAGGGCTACGAAGCTTGGCGATTACCGGCATCCCTTTAAAGGGCTTGGGCATAAGATTTCAGTAAACAGGACATTGAATCCTTATGCTTTTTTGGTGACAACGGTGCATGAATTTGCTCATTTGGTGACCTGGAACGAGTATAAGAACCGTGTTAAACCGCATGGTGGCGAGTGGAAGCGCAACTTTCAGCGGATGATGGCTCCTTTTCTTGAACGCGACGTTTTCCCTGATGACCTAAGCCGTGCTATAGCAAGTTACCTGAATAACCCTGCGGCAGCTAGTTGCACCGACCTTAAGCTTTCAAGAGCGTTAAAAAAATATGATTTAAGCGCTGATGGCGTGTTTAAACTCGAAGAACTGCCGCCGGATGCGGTGTTCAGTATCAAAGACGGCCGACGGTTTAGAAAGGGCGAACGCTTGCGGAAGCGCTACAGGTGCACATGCCTGGACAACGGAAAGATCTATCTTTTTAATCCTCTTGCTGAAGTTTTTGACGTTCCTGCCACTGCTTAGCAAAGGACTTTTCCGATACTAGCGGCATTTCCCTGTATTTTCCCCACTTCTTCCTGAACAGGTATTTCAAAAGAAAGTTTTTGATGCGACCACCAAACCTGTCCATCAGTGAGCGCCGCTGCATTCCTGTTTTCCACATCTTCCAGCCAATCTCCTCGGCTTTTGTATTGCTGCCACTGGAAGCCGCGTCGCGGCGGTTCAACAGGAGCATTTTATGGATGTCGATCTTCACGGGACAAACTTCAGAACATTTACCACACAGGCTCGAGGCATAACTCAGGTGCTTAAAGTTCTTCATCCCCTGGAAATGTGGGGTAATGATGGATCCGATTGGTCCGCTATACGTAGTGTTATAGGTGTGACCGCCAATATTTTTATACACGGGGCAGGCGTTCAGGCAAGCACCGCAGCGGATGCAATAGAGTCCCTGGCGCTGGTCTTTCTGTGCGAGCAGCTTCGTTCTGCCGTTGTCGAGCAGTATAACATACATCTCCTCCGGGCCATCTGTTTCGTCACCTCTTCTGGGTCCGCTGAGAACGGTATTGTAAACTGTTAAGTTCTGCCCGGTTCCATGGCTCGCTAAAAGCGGCCAGAACAAATCCAAATCGGCGATGGAAGGGATCAGCTTTTCGATACCGACCACCGCAATGTGAATCTTTGGGAAGGTGGTGGAAAGCCGGGCATTCCCTTCGTTTTCCGTAAGTGCTATGCTGCCCGTATCGGCGATCAGAAAGTTACCTCCGGTAATGCCTATGTCGGCAGTCAGATACTTGTCCCGAAGCAATTCCCGCGCTTTCTGGGTGAGCTGCTCCGGTGTATAGTCTACCGGCGTGCCGAACTTCTCATGAAAGAGCTGAGCGATCTCCTCTTTGCTAAGATGCATGGCAGGGGTTACAATATGGTATGGGTGCTGGCCAAGCAGCTGTACGATGTATTCGCCCAGGTCGCTCTCTAGCGATTCGATGTTGTTTTTCTCGAGAAATTCGTTCAGGTGAATTTCTTCGGTGGTCATAGATTTGGACTTTATTACAGATTTTCCGCCGGCATTATTGATGATATTTAATATCTCTTTCTGTGCCTCTGCAGCGTCGTTGGCCCAGATCACTTTACCACCTCTGCGCTGGAAGTTAGCTTCAAACTCCGGAAGATATTTATCCAGATTCTCCATAACGCGCCACTTGATCGCATGTGCCTTCTTCTTAGAGTTCTCCAGATTTTCAAATCTGGACAGTCCGCGTTCCACAGCAGTATTGTACTTGCCAATATTGTAATTAATGGTGGTACGGTGACCGAGATCGAAAGCCTTTTCGTCCGATTTTACTAGAAACTCCTCTGCAATATTCATCGTGTCGCTGCTGTGAAAATAGATTGTTATAAAGCTAACGGTTTGCTGTGGTTATTGTTTTGGGGTGCCGTCCTCATTCTTATCCACCGCTGGCCGTTTTGCCCCGTTTGCAAGCTCCCAAGCAGTAAAATAAACCAGTTGGGCCCGCTTTGCAAGCATCGGAAAGTCAATTTTACTTACTTCGTCGCCAGGCTGGTGATAATCGTCGTGCACACCGTTGAAATAGAAGATCACCGGAATTCCGTGCTTGGCAAAATTGTAATGATCAGAACGGTAGTAGAACCTGTTTGGGTCTGTACGGTTGTTATAACGCTCGTCCAGGTTGATATTTACATAGTCCTTGTTTGCCTTTTTTCCAATCCTGTCAAGTTCTGTACTTAACATGTCCGAGCCTATAATATAAACGAAGTTGTTATCGCCGGCGTGATCGGCATCGCCGCGGCCAATCATATCGATGTTGAGGTTGGTAACCGTATTTGCCAGCGGAAATATGGGATGATCTGAATACCATTCTGATCCGAGCAAGCCTTTTTCTTCGCCGGTAACGGTCATGAACAAAATACTTCTTTTAGGGCCTTTACCAGCCTTTTTCGCTTTCATAAAGGCATCTGCAATGAGAAGAACGCCTGTGGTCCCTGAGCCGTCGTCATCCGCACCATTGTTGATCTTATCATCGCCTTTTACGCCCGGGGTGATACCGATATGATCGTAATGCGCCGTAATAACCAGAACTTCATCTTTCAGTTTTGGATCAGAGCCTTCAAGGTAGCCCAGCACGTTTTCAGCGCGTACTTTTTTCTCGCTTTTGCTAGCGCTGATATTGATTTGGGTTTTGATCACTTGCGTGGCGGGTTTGCCGCTTGTCCTGATTCTGGCTTTAACAGCTTCCAGATCCGTGCCCGCCGATTTAAGGATTCGGTTGGCCGTAGCCGTGGTGATGGTAACTACAGGCATTGATTGCGGCTGATTTAGTCGCGCAACGTTTTCTTCGCTCTTCATCACCATTTGATCTTCACTGAGGTATGCCTTCAAATTGTCAGGCATGACGTCCACAGCCGGATCAATAACCAGCACCGCCGCTGCGCCGTTCTCGGCCAAATATCTTAATTTAGTATTCAAGGCAGCGCTTACAGCACGGGCGTTATTGTCTGTACGCTGACCGTCAGGCCTGCCGGATTTTAGGATGAGGACGATCTTGCCGGCTATGGTTTGATCTTTGTAATCGTTGTAACCTTCCGTATTGAGGCCATATCCTGCAAACAATACATCCTGGCTGCTCAGGTTGTATCCTTTTATACTGACGGCCTGAGGCATGTTGTAGAAATCAGTGATGGGCATAGCAGCTTGTCCGGCGATCAAGAGCTGCTGGTTGAGGCTAAACGAGGCCATATCTACGGGCTGAAAGTAGTCACCGTTGACCGGCCCCTTAAGTCCAATAGCTTTAAAGTGATTTCTGATGTATTCAGCCGCCATCCAACCGCCCTCGGTTCCTGTTTCGCGACCTTCGTAGGCATCGGATGCCAGAACTGAAAGATGCTTATAAGCCGCATCTTTATTGACATGCTTTCCGAATTTAATTGCCTCTTTGTTTTGTCCGTATCCGTTGAGGCTGGCCAGAAGGACAGCTGCAATATATAAGTATCTGTACATTAGCATGAAATTTTATTTACCCTGGCCGCGTGCCGGCCTCCCTCAAAGGGTGTGTTTATAAATGTCGTGGTCATTTGCCTGGCAAGATCAAGAGAGACAAATCTGGCCGGAATACAAAGGACGTTGGCATCATTATGCTGTCGTGCAAGGGCGGCCAGTTCGTTCAGCCAGCAAATCGCCGCACGTATCTGCTGGTGTTTATTTGCGCTGATTGCCACACCATTTGCGCTGCCGCAGATCAGGATGCCAAGCGTATACGCCTTGGATTCCACTGCTGAAGCAACCGGGTGGGCGAAATCCGGATAATCCACAGAATCCAGTGAATGGGTGCCGAAGTCTTTCAGCTCATAAGCGCTTAAAAATTCCTTCAGGGCTTCTTTGTATTCAAAGCCGGCGTGGTCTGCGCCGATGGCTATTTTAATTTTCGTATTATCAGACATACCTGTATTTTTTATTAATATACAATTTGTTTCCTAGTTTGCCGCACTGTATAGTTCCCTTTTTCTTTTGTTTTCAATATGGGCAGAGATATAAATACTCACCTCATATAATATAAATAAAGGCAGGGCTACGATCATCATGGTAAAGGGGTCGGCCGTTGGGGTAACTACTGCTGCCACAATCAAAATGATCACAACGGCATATCTTCTGCTTGAACGCATAAAGGCCGGAGTCATTACGCCAAGTTTTGACAATACAAAAATAATGACTGGCAGCTGAAAGATCAGACCTGAGCCCAGCGTCAATGTCATAATCGATGACAGGTAAGAATCGATGGTGAAGGTGTTCTCAATATCCGGGCTCACTGTAAAATTTGTGAGAAAATTTATAGAAAGCGGGCAAATGAGGTAATAGCCAAAAAGAATTCCCAAAAAGAAAAGAAACGAAGCAAAGAATACAAAACCACTTGCCGATTTTCGTTCGTTGTCGTGCAAGGCAGGCTTCACGAACAACCAGATTTCGAAGAGAAGGTATGGAACCCCTAGTATAACACCGGCCATCACACAGGAGTTTAGCTGTAAGGTAAACTGCCCGGACATCTGTGTGTTGATGATCTTGGCGTCGATCTTCGTAATGCAAAATTCTGAACCTATCGATGGAAAGCGTTCATAAAGCTGGCACATCATTTTATAGGTCCAGAAATCAGGGTTTTTGGGGCCCATGATCACTTCATTGAAGATGAAGTCTGAAAAGTAAAACGCACCAATGGTCAACACAAAGATAACGGCCAGTGCCCTAAGCAAATGTTTTCGCAGGATATCGATATGGTCGAAGAAAGACATTTCGGCTTCAAGCGTCTTTCCTTTCTCCTTTATTGCGCCAATCAGTTTCTTCGTTCTAGTTTCGCTCATAATATGTTAAGCAAAAATACCATTCTAATTTTATTTAGAATGGTATTTCCGGTATATATCAAAATAAATCCTTTAGCTATCGTTATTCTGAAAATTCGAAGGTTTCCATGAACTTGGTAGTGAAGTTACCGGCCCTGAAATTGGGGTCTTTCATCAGCTTCATGTGGAAAGGTATCGTTGTTTTTACCCCTTCAATCACGAACTCGCTCAAGGCACGTTCCATGGTACTTATGGCTTCTTCTCTGGTTTGTGCAACGCAGATAAGTTTGGCGATCATAGAGTCATAATTTGGCGGAATCTGGTAGCCTGCATAGACGTGTGTATCGACGCGGACGCCATGTCCACCCGGAGAATGGAAGTTGGTTATTTTACCCGGGCTCGGACGGAAATTATTAAAGGGGTCTTCGGCGTTGATGCGGCATTCTATAGCGTGCATATCCGGCATGTAGTTTCTGCCGGAAATAGGTACACCCGAGGCAACCTTGATTTGCTCCTTGATGAGGTCGTAATTGATAACTTCCTCAGTTACCGGATGCTCCACCTGTATCCGGGTGTTCATTTCCATGAAATAGAAGTTGCGATGTTTGTCGACCAGGAATTCAATGGTTCCAGCGCCTTCATACTGCACCGCAATAGCTCCCTTGATAGCAGCTTCACCCATTTTTTCCCGGAGTTCGGGGGTCATAAACGGAGAAGGGGCTTCTTCTACAAGTTTCTGGTGGCGCCGTTGTATAGAACAGTCGCGCTCCGAAAGGTGACAGGCCTTACCATATTGATCGCCTATAACCTGGATTTCGATATGTCTCGGATCTTCAATGTATTTCTCCATATAAAGTCCGTCGTTACCAAAAGCGGCTCCAGACTCCTGTTTGGCACTGTCCCATGCATTTTCGAAATCTTCATCTTTCCATACCACGCGCATTCCGCGGCCACCGCCACCTGCAGTAGCTTTCAGAATTACCGGGTATCCGATCTCATTGGCCAGCTTTATACCTTCCTTGATGTTATCAAGCAGGCCTTCCGACCCAGGAATCGTCGGCACACCAGCTTTTTTCATGGTTTCTTTGGCCGAAGCTTTGTCGCCCATCGAGTTGATCTGCTCAGGTGTGGCACCAATAAACTTAATTCCGTAGTCTCTGCATACGGAAGAAAACTTAGCGTTTTCTGACAGGAAGCCGTAGCCGGGATGTATGGCATCTGCGTTAGTCAACTCAGCCGCGGAAATAATATTTGGAATGCTTAAATAAGAATCTCTGCTTGGTGGTGGACCTATGCATACAGCTTCATCAGCGAATCGTACATGTAAGCTTTCGCGATCGGCCGTAGAATAAACCGCAACTGTCTTAATGCCCATTTCTTTACAGGTTCGGATAATGCGCAAAGCAATCTCGCCCCTGTTGGCAATTAATATTTTTTTAAACATAGAGTTTTATTTTCGTGGTCCCGTGTTCTGCAACGCGGGACATGTTCTGATAATAAAGATGTAGGTTATGCGCTGTGAAACCGACTGACCGACTAAACCGGCTCTACTAAAAATAGAGGCTGATCATATTCAACCGGGGAAGCATTGTCTACCAGTACTTTAACGATCCTTCCAGATACTTCGCTCTCAATCTCATTGAATAATTTCATTGCCTCTATGATGCAGATAACTTTTCCTGTGGAAATTTCATCGCCAACATTCACAAAGGCTGGTTTATCCGGACTGGATGAACGATAAAATGTTCCGATCATCGGAGATTTAACAGTGATATATTTTGAAGTGTCTTCAGTTGCAGGAGATTTGGCTTCCGGGGCCGCTGCCACAGGCTGAGGAGCGGCGGCCGCTGGCATAACATTAGCCGCAGGCGCAGGAGGTTGTACAGGAACTGTGGTCTGAATAACTGTAGGCGTTTGATTTGTTTTGATCGTGATCTTGAAATCATTTTGCTCTATAGCGACCTCGTTTACTCCCGAACGGGAAACAAATTTGATGAGTTCCTGAATCTGTTTAATATCCATTTTGGTGTTATTTAAGAAAACAATGTTTTTTTAGAATCAGCTAAGTTATGATAAATTCAAGTAAATATTACTAGTAGGCCCATTTTAAGTAGACCGAGCCCCAGGTAAATCCGCCGCCGAAGGCAGCTAGTATGATATTGTCGCCTTTTTTCAGCTGATGCTCCCATTCCCATAAACAGAGCGGTATGGTGCCGTTTGTGGTGTTCCCGTAACGCTGAATATTGATCATCACCTTTTCGGCGCCTACGCCCATTCTTGAAGCTGTAGCATCGATAATACGTTTATTGGCCTGATGCGGCACAAGCCAGGTCACATCGTCTGATGAGAGGTTATTACGTTCCATGATCTCGGCTGCAACATCTGCCATATTGGTTACAGCAAACTTAAATACGGCCTGACCTTCCTGATAAACAACATGCTCGTTATTATTAACTGTTTCATGTGAGGCCGGACGAACCGATCCGCCTGCTTTCTGATGCAGAAACTGCCTGCCTGACCCGTCCGTCTTTAAAACGGAATCCATAATGCCGACACCCTCTGTATTGGGTTCAAGCAAAACGGCCCCGCATCCGTCGCCGAATATAATGCAGGTCGTACGATCTTTGTAATCGATAATAGACGACATTTTGTCTCCACCGACCACAAGTACTTTTTTATGTTTACCAGACTCTATAAATTGTGCTGCTGTTGACAAACCAAAGATAAACCCCGAGCATGCGGCCTGAAGGTCATAACCCCAAGCATTTTTTGCTCCTATTTTATCGGCCAGTATGTTTGCAGTAGCCGGGAAAGGCATGTCTGGTGTGGTTGTACAGAAAATGATCAGTTCAATCTCATCAGCACCAATGCCTCTTTTCTGAAGCAAGCCGTTTACAGCCTGAACGGCCATATCCGAAGTCCCAAGTCCTTCGCCTTTTAAAATTCTACGCTCTTTTATTCCTGTTCTTGATGTGATCCACTCGTCCGTTGTATCTACAATGCTTTCGAGTTCTTTATTTGTCAGTACGTATTCTGGAACATATCCGTTAACAGCAGTAATTGCAGCGTGAATTTTATTCATTTTTCTATTAATTATTAAAAGCAGTCTGTATTTTACCGACCAGCCCGGTGGTAATCATGTCCCGCGACTGCAATATCATATTTTTTACTGCGGTTGGACTCGAAATTCCGTGGCCTATTACAACAGGCGCGTTAACGCCCAGAACCGGGCTTCCCCCGTAATTCTCGTAATTGAAGCGATCGAAAAACGCATCTTTTAGTCCGCGTTTCAGCGTAAGTACATAAAATGACTCCGCAAGTTTGAGTAATACATTGCCGGTAAAGCCATCGCAAACAACCACATCAGCTTTATCGTTGAAAAGATCCCGGCCTTCCACATTTCCAACGAAATTGAACAGCTGTGTATCTTTCATCAATGGAAAGGTTGCCATACTTAGCATATTGCCTTTCTCATCTTCCTCCCCGATATTCATCAGCGCGACTTTAGGATTGTTGATCTGCATGACGTTTTCTGCATATAAGCTTCCCAACACGCCGAACTGTAGAAGTGTGTCCGGTTTGCAGTCGGCGTTTGCACCCACATCAAGCATAAGGCCTACACCGCCGCTTAGTTTTGGGAGAAAAGTTGACAAACACGGTCGGATGATACCCGGAATTGTTTTTACGCTAAAAACAGCACCAACAAGCATAGCGCCGGAGTTCCCCGCGCTGGCGAAAGCATCAAGCTCGCCGTTTTTCAGCATATTAAAACCTACAGAAATACTTGAATTCGGCTTTTGAACAATAGCCTTGGTGGGGTGTTCGCCCATGCCGATTACTTCGGTTGTGTGGACGCATTCAAAAAGATGGGAATCAAACCCGGCTTCTTCGATGAGGGGTTTGATTTGCGAGGTGTCTCCAATAAGCACAATCTGCTCATTGGAAGATAACAATGGATGGGCAGCTATAGCTCCTAAAATATTTGCTTTAGGAGCATAGTCTCCGCCCATTATATCGAGACCTATTTTCATAGTAAAATCAGTTTGTGTATAAAGCGGAATGCTTTGTTTCCAGCTTCTAAAGTTAACCTTTCGAAGACTTAAAACACAAACTATTTTTTGGAAAATTAACCTATTGCGGTATTTTCTATAACCAATTTGCCGTTATAATACAGATTGCCATCTACATTGTAAGCTCTGTGAGGTGCATGTATAGCACCAGTGGTCTGACAAGTAGCTAATGAAGGTGCCTCGGCTTTGTAGTGGGTTCTTCTTTTATCTCTTCTGCTCTTAGAAACCTTGCGTTTTGGATGTGCCATTGCTGATTTATTTAATTTTTTATTTTAATTTTTTTAATTCGGCCCAACGAGGGTCTTCATTTTGTTCTTTTTCTTCAGTGTTGTTTTCTACAGAAAAACTTTCAAGCTTCTCGATCATTTCCTGATCGCATTGTTGTCCGTCTCCGTTTTCTTCACAAACCTTAATATATGGTACCGATACCGTGATAAATTCATAGATCAGTGGCGATATATCCAGTTCGCTCTCCTTTTTGCTCAACATAATAATTTCCAGATCGTCACTCTCCAGATTATCCTCAGCAAATTTTACAATTTGCCGCTCATGTATGTCGAGCGGTGAATTAAATTCAGACAGACACTTATCACAATCCAGTACAATAGTTCCGTAAATATGGAACTGTAGGATCATCATCGTCTCCTGCTTATCCAATTCAACGTCTGCTTTCAAACGACCCTTTTTTACGAGGGAGTATTCAAAAGCATCAAAAAAGCTGTTATCAATCTCAAAATCAAACTGATGTTTGCCAATTTTTAAGCCTGTGAAAGGGATTGAAAATTGTTTTAATGGTTTCAATTGTAACAAAATTTTAGCCCGCAAATGTAGAGAATATTTTGATGCGGTGCAAATATTTTTTGCTTCGCCTAATTGGCGTCATCCTTAAGGTCGAACGCCGTTTCCACAACCTTTCCGCCGGTCCTCAATTGCGACTTCAACATATCCTCCTGTTCTCTCCGGTTGTTTGAAATGTGGATGGCAGCAAATATCGCCTCCATAAAGGATGAGGGGTCTGCTAAATTCTTCCCCGCAATATCGAAACCAGTCCCGTGGTCTGGCGAAGTACGGATGATCTTTAATCCGGCAGTGTAGTTGATCCCACGGCCGAATGCAATGGTTTTAAACGGGATAAGACCCTGGTCGTGGTACATCGCCAATACGGCATCAAATTGCTTGTAAAGTGCATTACCGAAGAAGCCATCTGCCGGATATGGGCCGAAGCAAATAATTCCTTTATCAAAAGCATCCTGTATTGCCGGTGAAATGATCTCGGCATCTTCTTTCCCCAGCAGACCGTTGTCGCCGGCATGAGGGTTCAAGCCGAGTACAGCAATTTTAGGCTTTTCGATCCAGAAGTCCTTTTTCAAACTCTCGTTCATGAGTTTCAGCTTATGGACGATCTTTTCCCGGCTGATGTTAGCAGCAACTTCGTTCACCGGAATGTGGCCGGTTACCACGCCAACGCGAAGGCTGTCGCTAATCATGAACATCAGCACATTTTTGTCGCCGCTGCGTTGCTGTAAATATTCTGTATGGCCCGGAAAGTTGAAATTCTCAGCCTGTATATTGTGTTTGTTGATCGGTGCCGTAACCAGCGCGTCAATTTCTCCTGCCAGCAGGTCGTTCATCGCTTTTTCCAAAGAGATGAGTGCGTATTTTCCACCTATTTGTGTCGACTGTCCAAGTTCAAGTTTTACGTCCTCTTCCCAACAGTTCACCAAATTGGCTTTTTTAGGGTTCGCCGCACCCGCGTCACTAATCACATTGAAATTAAAATCATGCATGCCGAGCGCTTTGCGGTGGTAGGAAACAACTTTTGTGTGGCCATATACCACTGGTGTGCAATAATCCAGTATCCTGGCCTCCGAAAGTGATTTCATGATAACTTCTAACCCGATGCCATTAATATCGCCTATAGATATGCCGATTTTGATTTTACTACTCATGCGCACAAATTTAGCGCAAATTACAGATTTACGCGTAAACTTAGGCCGATACTGGCAAATGTTTGCTTATTTTGTAACAGATAAATACACGGGATATGAGTTTGGTAAAGGCAAAAAAACACTTGGGGCAGCACTTTTTGACAGACAAAAATATTGCGGCAAAAATTGTCAGCAGCCTGATCCATACGAATCAATATAAGCATGTCCTTGAAGTTGGTCCGGGTATGGGGATTCTTTCCGATATATTGCTTGAGCGCTCCGACCTGGAGGCCTTCCTTATAGATATCGACACGGAGTCCTATCATTTTTTAAATCAGAAGTATCCACAGCTTGGAGATCGCCTGATAAACGGGGATTTTCTGGCGCTTAACCTATCGGCCATTTTTCACGATAAATACGCGGTAATCGGGAACTTCCCCTATAATATTTCGTCCCAGATCCTATTTAAGATATTGGAAAACCGTCAACAGGTTGTAGAGATGGTTGGAATGTTTCAAAAGGAGGTCGCCGAGCGCTGCGCTTCCAAAGCAGGTACCAAAGAGTATGGCATCCTGAGTGTACTCATTCAGGCCTACTATAATATAGAGTATTTGTTTACGGTAAAACCCGGCACATTCAACCCGCCGCCTAAAGTCAACTCCGGTGTTATCCGGCTTAGCAGAAACGAGGTAGAAACGCTTCCCTGCGACGAAAAGCTGTTTTGGCGGACCGTAAAAGCGGGATTTAATCAAAGAAGGAAGACCTTGAGGAATGCACTTTCCTCGCTTATACCTAAAGATAGGATGGACACGAATCCGTTCTTCGATAAACGAGCCGAACAGCTCACAGTGGCCGATTTCATTGCGTTAACACAACACCTCAGTAAACTTGCAGCAGCCTGAATCATGAATAAAGGAAAAATTTTAATCGTGGATGATCTCCATCCGGTGTTTAAGCAACGGGCGGAGGACATGGGATATGTGGTAGATGATGAACCTCAGATCACCAGGGCCGAAACAGTCGCCAGAATTCCGGACTACGAGGGAATTGCCGTAAGGACGAAGTTCAAAATAGATCAGGAGATTTTTGACCGGGGCCGGAAACTTAAGTTTGTAGCCCGGGCAGGAGCAGGGCTGGATAACATTGACGTAAAGATCGCCCAAGCGCGTGGCATTAAGCTCCTTGCCGCCAACGAAGGAAATATGGATGCTGTGGGTGAACATGCGCTGGGGATGCTTCTTGCCATGATGAATAATTTCCGGAAAGCAGATATGGAAATAAGGCAGGGGGTGTGGGACAGGGAAGGCAACCGCGGATACGAACTAAAAGGCAAGACAGTTGGTATCATAGGTTACGGTCATATGGGCCAAAGTTTTGCCCGGCGCTTGTCAGGATTTGGAGTACAGGTGATTGCCTATGATAAGTATAAGACAGCGTTTTCCGATGAATACGCCCGTGAGGTTAGTATGGAAGAAATTGTGAAGCACAGTGATGTTCTAAGTCTCCACATCCCGCTAACTGCCGAGACGCGTCAGATGGTCGATGATGAATACTTCTTTCATTTCCGTAAGCCTATTTTCTTCATTAATACGGCCCGTGGGGAAATCGTCAGCATCCAATCGGTACTAAATGCCCTTAAGTCTGGCAAGGTAATCGGTGCGGGGCTCGATGTCCTGCAAACCGAGAAATTTCCGGGACTTGCACAGCAAGACTGGTATTCGGAACTTATCAGTAACGACCGCGTATTACTCACGCCACACGTGGGCGGGTGGACCTTCGAATCTTACCGGAAAATCTCCGAAGTGCTGGCAGAAAAACTGAGCACGATCTGACAAAATAATTTGGTTTTCTGAAGATACCCGGTTATCTTCGTTTCAATTCAAGCAAGACTATGTAGGCAAATGCCCGTATAGTCTTGTTTGTTTTTTATAGTAACTAATAAATTAACAGAGCTATGACAGATGTAACTTATTACACCCAGGAGGGGTTAGATAAACTGAAAGAGGAACTGCAATATTTGAAGACTACAGGACGTCAGCAAATATCTAAAGCGATAGCTGAGGCCAGGGATAAGGGGGATCTTTCGGAGAACGCAGAATACGATGCAGCAAAGGAGGCACAGGGGTTACACGAGGCTAAAATAGCTAAACTGGAGGCAACGCTTTCTACTGCCCGGCTGATCGACGAGTCAAAGCTCGACACATCAAAGGTGCTTGCCCTATCCATAGTGAAGATAAAAAATGTTAAGAATGGTGCCACGATGTCTTACCAGTTGGTTGCCGAATCGGAGGCCGATCTTAAAACAGGGAAGATCTCCGTTAAGTCGCCAATAGCCCAGGGCCTGTTAGGTAAGTCGGTAGGAGACAAGACCGAAATACAGGTTCCTGCCGGAAAACTGGAATTCGAAATACTGGAGATCAGCAGATAGCATTATGGCAAGTATTTTTTCAAAGATTGCCGACCGGGAGATTCCAGCCCATATCGTAGCTGAAACCACAGAGTTTATGGCCTTTCTGGATGTTAATCCCCTGGTTATGGGTCATGTTCTTGTTATTCCAAAAAAAGAGATAGACTACATTTTCGATATGGATGAGGAAAGCTATTTCGGCCTTACCTTGTTCGCGAAGATCGTGGCAACCGGACTAAAGGAAGCATTCCCATGCCGGAAAGTGGGGGTGGCCGTAATCGGTCTTGAGGTTCCTCATGTGCATATCCACCTGATCCCGATGAACGATGTCAGCGATATGAACTTCAGTCGGCCTAAACTTAGCCCTAGCAAGGAGGAGTTGGAAGAAGCCGCCGCCAAAATAAAAGCTTGTCTTCGGGAAGATTAAGTGAGCTTCTCATTGTTCCTGTGTCTCTCGGCGTCCCGGATTTCCTTCTTTTGCAGGTTTTGCTCAAGAGCTTCCGTAAGATCGATTCCCGTCTGGTTAGCCAGGCAGATTAACACAAACAGGACATCAGCCATTTCGTCGGGTAAGTTAACCGCCTCGTCGCTTTTCTTGAACGACTGTTCGCCATATTTACGGGCCATGATGCGCGCGACTTCGCCAACCTCTTCCATCAGAATCGCTGTGTTGGTCAACTCGTTAAAATACCGGATACCCGTAGTGTTTATCCACTGATCTACCGTTTCCTGTGCTTCTTTGATCGTCATATGCCTAAGTTAAAAAATAATGTACAAGCCGCTACTCCCTGTTGTGCGTATCTACTATGATAGTCACCGGCCCGTCGTTAACTAAACTGATTTTCATATCCGCTCCAAATATTCCGGTTTGCACGGTCCTCCCCGAAATCGCTGAAAGCCGCTCAATCATAAGTTCGTAGAGCGGAATGGCTTTCTCCGGACGTGCGGCCCGCGTAAAGCCCGGACGGTTACCCTTTCTGGTGGCGGCAAACAAGGTAAACTGGCTGATCAGCAAGATATCACCACCAACATCTGTAAGCGATTTGTTCATCATGCCCTGCTCGTCGGAAAAAATTCTCATGTTGACAATTTTTGCGGCCAGCCAGTCGAGATCATCCCTGCCATCAGCATCCTCTATCCCTAATAACACCACCAAGCCTGTACCGATAGCGCCGGTTGCCGCGTCACCAACTACACAGCTTGCTTCAGAAACTCTTTGTATAACGGCTCTCATTGTTTAATCCTATTTAACTAGGCTCTGGTATCATGACCATGATAGATGCTTAGGTAACTTTCATAGCGGCTTAATTCCATTTCCCCTTGTTCCACAGCCTTGATCACAGCGCAGCCCGGTTCGTTTACATGACGGCAGTTATTGAAACGGCAGTCATGCATCAGCTCACGGATCTCCCGGAAATAGTGACCAAGTTCCTCTTTACCGATATCAAAAATTCCGAGTTCCCGGATGCCAGGCGTGTCAATCAAAAAACCGCCAAAAGGGAGTTCATGCATCTCTGCAAAGGTGGTTGTATGCTGGCCTTTATCCGTTGCTTCAGAAACATCACCGGTCTTTATTTCCATTCCCGGCATCAATGCATTGATCAGGCTGGACTTGCCTACGCCTGAATGACCCGAAAAAAGCGTGGTCTTATCCTTAAGTAGGGACTGTATCAGCGGGATATTTGTGCCTTCGAGGGCCGACACCGAATAACAAGGATAACCAATATTTTCATAGATTGACGCATAGGTGGCTAACACTTTTAGCCCTTCTTCATGAAACAGGTCAAGCTTGTTGAAAATAAGCACAGCAGGAATGTCGTACGCTTCCGCCGTTGCCAGAAAACGGTCGATAAACCCAAGAGAGGTTCTTGGCGAAGCCAGTGTAACCACCAAAAATGCCTGATCCATGTTTGCCGCAATGATCTGGGCCTGGCGCGACAGATTAATCGACTTACGGATGATGTAGTTTTTACGTTCATGCAGGCGGTCGATCACCCCTCTATCCGAATTCGGTTCAAGTTCAAAATCTACAATATCGCCTACTGCAATAGGATTGGTGGTCTGTATGCCCTTAATCCTGAACTTACCCTTGATCCGGCAATCATAATCCTGCCCCGATTCCGTTCGGACCTGGTACCAGCTTCCTGTCGATTTAATCACTAATCCTTGCATATTCTTCTGTAAAGGTATTTATTATCAAGCCGAGTAACAAGACAAATGCCATTGCTGCAGATGATGCCGTCGAGGTATTCAGGAAATACTTTAAAATATTAGTTGCGAATTCAAAAAATATAACTTTACTTTGAGGAACAGCACTTAGTGTACAATTTACAATGTATTTAAACTCATCAATTATTACCATTATTATTACCGCCGGGATATTTCCGGGGAAGGTATGCTAGTGGTGTAACTGAATACATAAAGAACACAAAGGCGCCTTCCCAAACGGAAGGCGCCTTTTTTTTAACATGAAAAAAATGAATATTTTAAAATTTGGAGGTACATCGGTAGGTTCAGCAGAGCGGATCAGCACTTTACTGTCGATACTCAAATCAGAACGCATAGACCAAAAGCCGGTGGTTGTGCTATCAGCTATGAGCGGAGTAACCAACGCTTTGCTGAGCATGGCTGAAAAGGCAAGAAATCAGGACGATTACGGCACGATGCTGAAAGAAGTAGAAGAAAGACATTTTCATGTGATTCGTACGCTACTTCCGGCAGCAGCCCAGAATCCGGTGCTTACCAGGCTTAAGATCTATTTCAACGAACTCGAAGACATATTGCAGTCGGTGCACAATATCCGCGAACTAAGTGCGCAAACGAAAGACCTTATCCTGAGTTATGGCGAACGCTGTTCAACGGCAATGATCAGCCACATCGCTAAGCAACAATTTCCTGAGGCAGTGTTTGTAGACGGTGCTCAGGTGATCAAGACCGACAGCAATTTCGGGCAGGCAAAAGTAAACACAAACCTTACCGAGATACTTATCCGTGATTTTTACGACGCGCATCGGGATCAAATGCTATTCGTCACCGGCTTTATCGCCAGCAACGATGAAGGCCGGATCACGACATTGGGCAGGGGAGGGAGCGACTATACTGCGGCGATATGGGCTGCGGCATTAGACGCAGCGGAGATCCAGATCTGGACCGATGTAGACGGTATGCTGACCGCCGACCCGCGAATGGTAAAGAAGGCGTTTTCTCTTCCCGAGCTGAGTTACACGGAAGCCATGGAGCTTTCCTATTTCGGGGCAAAGGTTATATATCCGCCTACCATGATTCCGGCTTTCCTGAAAAGAATTCCTATTGTTATCCGCAACACCTTCAATGTTGATTTCTCAGGAACCTACATCCGGCATAACACAGAACCCTCCACACTGCCGATCAAAGGAATATCCTCTATCGACGAGATCAGTGTGCTCAACCTGTCGGGCAGCGGAATGGTGGGTAAAGCCGGCTTCAGTGGTCGCCTCTTTTCGTTACTCTCACGCGAGCAAGTCAACGTCGTGCTGATCACACAATCCTCATCAGAACACAGCATCACTTTTGCCGTAAAACCATCTGATTCTTTAAAAGCTTTATCACTTATCAATAAGGAGTTTGAACTGGAACTTCAGGCAAAAAAGCTGGAGTATCCGGAGGTGGAAAACGGACTTTCGGTGCTCGCTATTGTCGGTGAGAATATGAAGCGTACCCCAGGCATGTCGGGCAAGTTATTCAGTGCCCTGGGCCGTAATGGTATCAATGTCAGGGCCATCGCTCAAGGTTCATCGGAGTACAACATATCGGTAATCATCTCCAAAACAGACCTGTCCAAGGCCGTAAATGCAGTCCACGATGCCTTTTACGCCGATCTTAAGAAAACACTGCACATCTTCTGCCTGGGTACGGGCAATATCGGCAAAACGCTCTTTAACCAGCTGCAGGAACAGATGCCTTTTCTGGCCGACAACAATGATCTGCAGGTGAAGGTAATGGGCATTAGCAATACGCGCAAAATGCACCTTAACGCCGATGGCATTG
This sequence comes from Pedobacter deserti, assembly GCF_024436415.1. Lineage (GTDB taxonomy): Bacteria > Bacteroidota > Bacteroidia > Sphingobacteriales > Sphingobacteriaceae > Pedobacter > Pedobacter faecalis. The sequence continues at coordinate 1,195,516 of NZ_JAFMZQ010000001.1, forward strand.
AACTGTCGACCTGGGAAGAAGAACTGGAAAGAGAAGGTACGGCAGCTAGTCTGCCCGAATTCATCAAAAAGATGAAGTCGATGAACCTGCCCAACTGCGTGTTTGTAGACAATACAGCCAGTCAGAACCCGATCAACCATTACCTCGACGTGCTCCAATCGAGCATCTCGGTTGTTACCTGCAACAAAATCGGTAATTCCTCGGACTACGAGCAATATGCTTCGTTTAAGCAGGCGGCACGGACATACGGAGTCGACTTTTTCTATGAAACCAATGTAGGTGCAGGTCTCCCTATTATCCGGACGCTCAAGGATCTGATGCTGAGCGGCGATAAGATTATGCGCATTGAGGCTATTCTTTCGGGTACCATTTCTTACATTTTTAACAACTATAAAGCGGGCAAACAATTTCACGAGGTTGTCCGCGAGGCACAAGAAAAAGGTTATACTGAGCCAGACCCGCGCGACGATTTGAATGGCAAGGATTTTATGCGCAAGATGCTGATCCTGGCCCGCGATGCCGGGTACGCGCTCGAAGAGAAAGATATTGAACTGGAAAACATGCTTCCAGCCTCATGTATGGCCGCGGAAAGCGTAGAGGACTTTTATGTGGAACTGCAAACAAACGCAGCGTATTTCCAGGAGCTCCAAACCAGGGCTGCCACAGAGAATAAAGTGCTCAGGTACATAGGTAAGCTGGAGCAAGGCAAGGTATCCATCAACCTGCAGATGGTGGATGAAAGTCACCCTTTCTTTACGCTTTCGGGAAGTGACAACATCATTTCCTTTACCACAAACCGATATAAAGACCGGCCGCTGGTCGTAAAGGGTCCGGGCGCAGGAGCGGAAGTTACTGCCGCTGGCGTATTTGCAGATATCATCAACGTCGGAAAAAGATAAGATTTAGAAAGACATATAATTTATACATGAAACAATCTGTAAAAGTTTTCGCTCCCGCTACTGTAGCCAATGTTGTCTGTGGTTACGACGTGCTTGGTTTCGCGGTAAATCAGCCTGGCGACGAAGTCGTGATGCGTCTTACTGGCGGCAGCGGGGTGACCATATCTAAGATCACTGGCGACGAGGGTAAGTTGCCGCTAGATCCCGAAAAGAATACCGTCAGTGCCAGTGTACAGCACTACCTCCGGCATATCGGCAAACCTGACACTGGGGTCGATATTGAACTGCATAAAAAAATGCCGATCGGCAGTGGCCTTGGCTCAAGTTCGGCAAGTACCGTAGCCGGACTCTTTGCCATCAATACCCTGTTTGACAGTCAGCTGAGCAACCGTGACCTTGTGCCCTTTGCTATGAAAGGGGAGGAGCTAGCTTGTGGTTACGGGCATGCAGACAACGTTGCACCGGCGCTTATGGGCGGCTTCGTGTTGATCAGAAGTTATGAGCCGCTTGATATCATCAGCCTGCCTTTCCCGCAGGGCATGCATGCGGCGGTAGTGTATCCCGAAGTCGACGTACCCACCAAAGACGCAAGGCAAATGATCCGTGCCAAAGTTCAGCTAAAAGACGCCGTAACGCAGTGGGGCAACGTAGCCGGACTTGTCAGCGGACTTTTTATGAACGATTATGAGCTCATTGGAAGGAGTATGACCGACGTACTCGTGGAGCCTACCCGCGCCATCCTGATCCCGGACTTCGCAGTGATGAAGTCGATGGCCCTGGAAGCAGGCGGTATAGGTTTTGGTATATCCGGATCCGGGCCATCCGTATTCGCGCTTACTAAAGACGCAGATACGGCCCGGCAGATTACACAAAAGCTTCAGGATCATCTAAAAGGACTCGACATCAATAGCCTCTCCTTTGTTTCCGAGGTGAACAAAAAAGGACCGATAATACTAGACTAAGCAGCATCATGAAATTATACAGTACCAATAATCACGACCTGAGCGTCGATTTCCAAACCGCGGTATTTAATAGTATGCCGCTCGACAAAGGCTTGTACATGCCGAGTCATATTCCTAAGCTCGATAGTGCTTTCCTGGATCAGATTGATCAATACAGTCTGCGCGATATCGCCTTTCATGTAGCCTCTTCACTTCTGCAGGAAGCCATCCCGGCATCGGATCTTAGAAAGCTTATAGATGACGCTATTGATTTTGATGCACCAGCGGTAAAACTTGATGAGCAGACCTATGTGCTGGAGCTTTTTCATGGCCCCTCTCTGGCATTTAAGGATTTTGGCGCCAGGTTCATGAGCCGAGTGATGGGTTATTTTCTTAAGGACGGCGAAAAAATGCTGGATGTTCTGGTCGCCACTTCAGGCGATACGGGCGGAGCAGTGGCGCTGGGTTTCCTGGGCGTTCCCAATACCAGGGTAACAATCTTATATCCGGAAGGTAAAGTAAGTGATATACAGGAACTGCAGCTATGTACAAACGGGGAGAATATCCATGCAATATCGGTTCAGGGCACCTTTGATGATTGTCAGCGCCTGGTTAAAGAGGCATTTGCCGACGAAGCACTGAATAATCATCTAAGGCTTACATCAGCCAATTCCATCAATATAGCAAGACTCATCCCGCAAACGTTCTATTATTTTTATACCTATGCGCAGTTGAAAAGACAGGGGAAAACGAATCTTATATGCTCTGTCCCAAGCGGCAACTTCGGTAATATCGCAGCAGGCTTGCTCGCCACAAAGATGGGTCTTCCTATGAGCAGGTTTATCGCGGCTACCAATGTAAATGATACTGTTCCGCGCTTCCTTCAGACCGGCGTTTATGATGCGCGACCATCCGTTCAAACCTATGCCAACGCCATGGATGTAGGTGCACCGAGTAACTGGGTAAGAATTATGGATATGTTTGACCAGGACGTTGAGGCTATTAGAAAGCTGGTTACAAGTTACCGGTTTACCGACGAAGAAACCCTTAAAGGTATGGATGCTTTATATGAGCAATACAGCTATATCGCCTGTCCGCATACCGCGATCGCCTGGTTGGCTATACAGGAGCATCGAAAACAGTATATTTCAAGTGAGCAGGAAGATGCCGCAGTATTTCTTTCCACTGCCCATGCCTGCAAGTTTCCGGACGTGTTCTCAAAAGAACAACGGGCCAATATCCAGGTGCCAGCTCAGGTCGACGGGCTTAGGCAGAAAGAAAAGCAGGTTACTGCAATGGCTCCAAAGTTTGAGTCTCTGAAAGAAATCCTTATTTCTTATTGAACCTCATCATCGTGATATCTCCCGTCATAAAATTTAATGCCGTATCGGCAGTAATTTCATAACGGTTCACCTTACGAAGCATTTCAACAAAAATGGCCTCTCCTTCACCCGGGCAGGCCATTTTTGTCATCATAAAAGGTTGTGTAAAATCAATCGTGGTATCATCAGCTGAGAGTGTCCCGGAAAATGAATTGCAGCTCGTATTGCCGCTGAAACGCTTTTCAGAAATATCGAATTTAATGCTGGGCCGTTTAGCCGGATACAATCCGTTGAAGGCGATTCTCGGGCCGGAAATGTAAACCAGCTCCCAGGTGCCTCCTAAAGCGGAAAGTCCACCATTACTGATTGTTCCCGGCTTCATGGTGGTGCAGCCCACGGAGCTCACTATAAAAATAAAAGCAATGATCGCCAGTCTTTTCATATTCTTTCGTGTTGATGGATACGAAAGATACAAAGAGTATTCCACAAATATTAAAAAACCGCTTCCGCTATTTTTCTGGTTGGCTCCGGATTACTCATGGTATAAAAATGCAAAACCGGCGCACCAACTTTAATCAACTCTTTACACTGATGGATCATCCATTCAATGCCAACATCTTTCACCTGTTTTTCGTCTTTACATGCCAACACTGCTTCCGTGAGTTCCTCCGGCAGGTCAATATGGAAAATCTTAGGTAAGCTGATCAGTTGCTTGGAAGAGGTGATCGGCTTTAGCCCCGGTATAATGGGTACATGAATACCGTTTTCGCGGCACTGTTTTACGAAATCGACATATTTGGTGTTGTCAAAAAACATCTGGGTTACAATAAACTCTGCACCCATCTCTACTTTCTGCTTCAGGTACTTGAAGTCTATTTTCAGGTTAGGCGCCTCAAAATGCTTTTCCGGATAACCGGCCACCCCAATGCAGAAGTCTGTCTTAAAAGCAGAATGATCTTCATGCAGGTACTTTCCGCTATTCATATCCATCACCTGCTGAAGCAGTTCCGTAGCGTAGGCATGGCCCCCCGGGGTTGGTACGAACGAGGAATCCCCGTGCCGGGCATCACCTCTTAGTACCAGCACGTTGTCGATACCCAAAAACTGCAGGTCAATCAGCGCATTCTCGGTTTCTTCTTTCGTAAATCCACCGCAAATCAGGTGAGGTACAGCGTCTACCTTGTAACGGTTCATAATCGCTGCGCAGATGGCTACGGTGCCCGGGCGTTTGCGATAGGAAACCTTTTCAAGCAAACCGCTGTCGTGCTGCTTGTAGATGTAGTCCTCACGATGGTAAGTGACGTCAATAAAAGGCGGCTTAAAATCCATTAAAGGATCAATAGCCTTATATATCTCCTCTATACTTCTTCCTTTAACAGGGGGGAGCAGTTCGAAAGAGAACAGCGTCCTGCCGTTTGCGTTTTTTATATGGTCGGTAATTTTCATGGTTGGTCGGTCTATAAATATGGATTAATACGCCAGGTTCGGGCCCAGCCATCTCTCTGCTTCTTCGGTAGTCATGCCTTTTCGCACCGCATAATCTTCCACCTGGTCGCGGGTTATTTTACCCAGGCCAAAGTACCTCGATTGCGGATGGGCAAAGTAAAATCCGCTAACCGCCGCAGTAGGATGCATGGCATAACTCTCTGTGAGCCGAAGGCCAATCTTGCTTTCAGCTTCAAGGAGGCTAAACAATGTGCCTTTCTCAGTGTGTTCCGGGCAGGCCGGGTAACCCGGTGCAGGGCGGATACCCACGTATTCTTCTTTGATCAGTTCCTCATTGCTAAATGATTCCTCGTTTGCATAACCCCAGTAGTCCTTGCGTACCAGTTCGTGCATACGTTCTGCAAAAGCCTCAGCCAGTCGGTCGGCCAGCGCCTTGGCCATGATGCTGTTGTAGTCATCATGATTCGCCTCAAAACTTGCTACCAGTTCATCGCAGCCAATACCGGCAGTGAGTGCAAAGCCCCCGAAATAATCTTGTATTCCCGCGCTTTTAGGTGCAATAAAGTCCGACAACGCATAGTACGGTTGACCGTCTGCTTTCTCGGCCTGCTGACGAAGTGTGTGGATCACGACCTCTTCTCCGTCAACATTCAGTACAATATCATCGCCAACCGCATTGGCAGGCCAAAAACCAATTACCGCCTTAGCAGCCAGCAATTTCTCGGCTACAATGCGCTTAAGCAGCAACTGAGCGTCTTCAAACAGCTTTTTCGCCTCGTCGCCAACTATCTCATCCTCCAGAATTCTCGGATAACTGCCCCGAAGTTCCCATGTATGGAAAAACGGTGTCCAATCGATATAAGGCACCAGGTCTTCCAGCGGATAGTCCTCAAATACCTTTGTTCCTAAAAACCGGGGTGCTGTCGCAACCTGATCCAGATCCAATTTGAAACTACCCTCACGTGCTTCCTCCAAGGTCTTATACCGTTTGTCAGGCCGCTTATTCAAATGTGCTTCACGGGCCTTCTCATATTCAGCTTTAATGCCTGCTATATAATCGTCGCGCGTGTCCTGGTTCATCAGCGTGCTGCATACGGTCACACTTCTAGACGCATCGAGGACGTGGATAGCAGGGCCGGAGTAGTTTGGTGCCACCTTTACGGCTACGTGGATACGCGAGGTGGTTGCCCCGCCAATAATCAGCGGAATCGTAAACCCTTCGCGCTCCATCTCCTTGGCAAAATGGACCATCTCATCCAAGGAAGGCGTTATCAAGCCACTCAGACCGATAATATCTGCGTTGATCTCCCTAGCCTTTTTTATAATGTCCTGTGCAGGCACCATCACACCCATATCAACAATCTCAAAGTTGTTGCAGGCAAGCACTACACCAACTATATTTTTTCCAATGTCGTGCACATCGCCTTTAACAGTCGCCATCAGTACCCTTCCGGCCGAGGAATTCTGATCCTGATCCGGGTTGGCAAGCTTTTCCTGTTCAATGAACGGGAGTAGGTAAGCCACAGCTTTTTTCATTACGCGGGCCGACTTTACCACCTGGGGCAAAAACATTTTTCCAGCGCCAAAGAGGTCGCCGACAATATTCATACCGTCCATCAGCGGACCTTCAATGACCTGAATCGGGCGGTCATATTTCTGGCGTGCTTCCTCTACATCGGCATCCAGGTACTCGATAATCCCTTTAACAAGGGCGTGCGACAAGCGCTCTTCTACCGTTCCTCTGCGCCAGGTTTCATCGCGCACCACCTCTTTGCCTTTCGATTTAATGGTTTCAGCGTATTCTACCAACCGTTCCGTGGCGTCATCCCGCCGGTTCAGAAGAACGTCCTCTACCATTTCAAGCAGTTCAGGCGGAATCTCCTGATACACCTCAAGCATACCGGCATTCACAATGCCCATATCAAGCCCCGCTTTTATGGCATGATAGAGAAAAGCAGAATGCATGGCTTCCCTTACGGTGTTGTTGCCTCTAAATGAGAAGGATATATTGGAAACTCCACCGCTAACCTTAGCATAAGGGAGGTTTTCTTTAATCCAGCGCGTTGCGTTAATGAAGTCGACCGCATAATTGTTATGCTCCTCCAGGCCCGTCGCCACCGTCAGAATGTTCGGGTCGAAAATGATGTCCTCAGCGGGGAAGCCAAGTTCGTTAACCAGTATGTCGTAAGATCTCTTACAGATCTCGATCCTTCTTTCATAATTGTCGGCCTGTCCCCGTTCATCAAAAGCCATCACTACCACAGCCGCACCATACGTCATGATCTTCCGGGCACTTTCCCGGAATTTATCCTCGCCCTCTTTCAAAGAGATGGAATTCACAATGCCCTTGCCTTGCAAGCATTTTAGTCCGGCTTCTATAACCGTCCATTTCGAGGAGTCGACCATGATCGGCAACTTTGAGATGTCCGGTTCCGAAGCGATCAGGTTCAGGAACTTCGTCATGGCCGCTTCAGAGTCGATCATTCCTTCGTCCATGTTCACGTCAATAACCTGGGCACCGCCTTCCACTTGCTGGCGGGCTACCGACAAAGCCGCTTCAAAATCACCACTCAGGATAAGTTTGGAAAACTTAGGTGATCCCGTGATGTTTGTGCGCTCGCCGATGTTAACGAAGATACTCTCCGGTGTAATCGTAACAGGCTCCAAACCGCTAAGCCTCATAAACGGTTCAACCTGAGGAATCTTCCTCGGTGCAATACCTTTTGCTTTTTCGGCGATACAGCCAATATGGTCGGGCGTAGTGCCGCAGCAGCCACCCACAATGTTCACAAAACCATGTTGTATGAAATCCTCAACCAGGTGAGCCGTTTCATGCGGTGTCTCGTCGTACGCCCCAAATTCATTCGGGAGTCCGGCGTTCGGATAGGCAGAAACATAACAGCCCGCCTTAGCTGAAAGCTCCTCAATATGCGGACGCATGTCTTTTGCGCCAAGCGCACAGTTAAACCCTATACTTAAAGGTTTAGCATGCATTACCGAATTCAGAAAGGCCTCAGCGGTTTGTCCGCTCAGGGTTCTCCCTGAAGCATCGGTAATGGTTCCGGATATCATGATCTCTATCTTGCGGCCAATTTCCGCTTCATATTTCTTTATAGAAAAAATCGCCGCCTTAGCGTTCAGCGTGTCAAATATCGTCTCAATCAACAACACGTCGGCGCCCCCGTCTACCAGTCCCCGCACCTGCCTGTCATACGCATCTACAAGTTCGTCAAAACTAATGGCCCTGAACCCAGGGTCGTTCACATCAGGTGAAATGGATAGCGTCCGGTTGGTCGGGCCAATGGCACCTGCCACAAAGCACTTCCGCTCCGGATTTGCCGCTATAAACTCATTGGCCGCTTCCTTGGCAATTTTAGCCCCCTCGAAGCTTAGTTCATAGTCGAGCTCCTCCATCTGGTAATCGGCCAGAGAGATGCGCTGCGTGCTGAAAGTATTGGTTTCAATAATGTCCGTACCGGCTTTAAGATATTCGGTATGGATGGCCTTAATGATGTCGGGCCGGGTGATGTTGAGCAGGTCATTATTGCCTTTTACATCACAGGGGTGATCCTTGAAACGTTCCCCCCGGAAATCTTCCTCAGTCAGGGTATATCGCTGGATCATGGTGCCCATCGCACCGTCGATAATTAAAATACGTTTCTCTAGTTCTTCTCTAATATTCATTTAACGGGTTACACAATATGAGCATGTAAAAAGCTATTTTTGATAGTGGCGCAGCGCCAAAACAAGTGCCGAACTGATTACATACAAAGCTTAATGGAAAGTTGCGGAGTTTAGCTGAATGTGCTCTAGCCAATGCTACCAGTTAACTTATCTTTCGGGAGCAAAGAAGGCTCCAGTAGAATGTAGCACCTTGTAAGTACAGGTTGCTAAGACTTCGCAGGGTCTAATCCCTCCGTCTTTCTCTATAAGCGTTACAAAAATGCAACAAAGAAAAATCAATTCCAAATAAAGATCAAGACACAAGCAGCTTCAGATTCCGAAAGCGTTCGGAGATAAAACTTCACATTAACTAAATATAGTGTTTACATAGTAACGCTAGCTTGCGACCAAAACAGATCGATTATGGCTACCATTTTTAACCCGTTTCTGCTCATCGACTTCTTCAAGGAGGTGTTTCTGCGTCAGATTATCAGGGCTTCATTTGCGGGTTAACGCATAATGAAGATACTTTATGCCGTGCAGGGCACGGGCAACGGTCATTTGAGCCGGGCAATGGATATTGTTCCGCTCCTTCGTGAGATGGGAGAGGTGGATGTATTGGTCAGCGGCATCCAGGGCGATCTGGAACTTGCCTTTCCTGTCCGATACAAATTAAAAGGCATGAGCTTTATTTTCGGAAAGGCAGGCGGCGTAAATCTGTGGAAGACTATCGTAAAAGCCGATCTGCGCGCCCTGAGAAGCGCCATCCGATCCCTTCCGGTTCACGAGTATGACCTCATTATAAATGATTTTGAACCCGTTTCTGCCTGGGCCTGCTACTTCCAGAACAAACCATGTATCGGCCTGAGTCACCAGGCGGCGGTTATCGCACCAAATGCGCCGAAAGCTTCGCATGCCGATCCTACGGGCAGGTTGATCCTGAATAACTACGCGCCAGCCAGCGTGCACTATGGATTCCATTTTGAGCGATACAATAAGAATGTTTTCACCCCTGTGATCAGGCAGGCGGTGCGAGACAAAGAGTTGAAGGATATGGGCTACTATACAGTATATCTGCCGGCTTACGATGATGAACGCCTGATAAAGCAGCTGACGGCCTGTAAGAATGTGCAGTGGGAGGTGTTTTCCAAACACAACAAAAAAAGCCGCGTTGTTAAGAATGTAAGTATCCAGCCGGTGAATTCTGAAAAGTTTACGGCCAGTATGGCCATGTCGACGGGCGTACTATGCGGCGCAGGTTTTGAGACGCCGGCAGAAGCGCTGTTTATGAAAAAAAAGCTGCTGGTGATTCCTATGAAAGGCCAATATGAACAGCATTTAAATGCAGCGGCGCTGATGGAAATGGGGGTTCCGGTTATGAAGAGCCTCAAGAGCAAACATAGTGACGTACTCAGTGCCTGGCTTGAAAGCAATGATCGGATAACGGTCGACTACCCTGATGAGACGAGAAATATTTTGGAAACTATAGTAGCCAGACATGGATGAGCTAAGCAGAGCGTATTTTGGGGCTGATTTCCAATGGGGAGTGTCCACTGCAGCGTTTCAGACCGAAGGGAGCTGCGGAACCGATGGTAAAAGTCCCTCCATCTGGGACGTATTCACCTCCAAGAAGAGCAGAGTAAAGGGCGGTCATCATGCGCAGACTGCATGCGATTTTTATGCGGAATACAAGCGGGACATCGATCTGGTGAAGCAGATGAACATTCCCAATTTCAGGTTTTCCCTGTCCTGGTCGCGCATCTTACCCGAAGGCACCGGGCGGGTAAACGAGAAAGGAATTGCCTTTTATAATCAGGTCATCGACTACTGCCTGGAGCTTGGTATTGAACCCTGGCCTACAATATATCACTGGGACCTGCCGCAGATTCTTGAGGAGAATGGTGGTTGGACCAACCGCCTTATCGTCGACTGGTTTTCGGAATACGTTGAGGTCTGCGCCCTTCATTTCGGCGACCGCATCAAAAACTGGATGGTCATGAATGAGCCAATGGTCTTTACAGGAGCTGGCTACTTCCTTGGTGTACATGCACCGGGCAAAAAGGGACTAAGAAATTTCCTTCCGGCGGTTCATCATGCCGTATTGTGCATGGCTGAGGGCGGTAGAACCTTAAGGCGGCTATGTCCGAGTGCTCAGATCGGAACCACGTTCTCCTGTTCCCATGTAGAGCCCTATTCGCAAACGCCAAAAGATGTAGCCGCCGCGTTGCGGGCCGATGTATTGTTTAACAGGCTGTTTATTGAGCCGGTTTTGGGTCTGGGCTATCCGCTGAGTGAAGTTCCGGTACTTCGAAAGATCGGTAAATATTTTTATCCGGGCGACGAAGAGCGTATGGTGTTCGACTTCGATTTTGTTGGCCTTCAAAACTATACGCGGGAAGTGGTCCGTTACTCGCTGTTCACACCCTATATTCATGCCGGGCTGGTTAAGGCGTCTACACGCGGTGTACCGTTAACCGAAATGCACTGGGAAGTGTACCCTCCGGCGATCTATTATATATTAAAGAAGTTTGATGCTTACCCGCAAATCCGGCGGATCATCGTAACCGAGAATGGAGCAGCATTTCCGGATCAGGTCACGGCCAACGGGGAGGTGCAGGATGATCTTCGCAAGAAGTACTTGCAGGACCACATTACAGAGGTTCTTAAAGCAAAGCGGGAGGGTGCGAAGGTACACGGTTATTTTGTATGGACGCTTACAGACAATTTCGAGTGGGCTGAAGGATACCATCCAAGATTCGGGCTCGTGCATGTCGACTTTAGTTCCCAGCATCGGATCGTCAAGTCGTCAGGACGCTGGTATGCCAGCTTCCTATCCTAGATGTGCTCTGTTTTAAAGCGTTGAAACATGGCCTTTACATCCAGTTTCATCTTCAGATCTTCATTGTCGAGCAGATCCGCATCGTCTACGTATGCGATAAAATCTTCAGGCAGGTATTTGTATAGGCTCCATGCGCCTTGATGATATTCAAGGGCAGTGAGGTTTTCGACCCAGTCGCCAGAATTCAGATAGCAGACCGAGCCCTGGTCGGTCGCTATTTCCCTGATCTCAGGCTGATGAATATGTCCGCACACCACATAACTGTAACCTTTATCTATAGCGAGCTCGGCCGCTGTAGTCTCAAAGTCGTTAATGAACTTAACGGCGTCTTTAAAGCTTGCTTTGATCTTTTTAGAGAAGCTCATTTTCTCTCGTTTTAAAAGGGTAAGCATCCAGTTGGCGAGGCTATTGATGAGGATGAGTGTGTCATACCCGATGGCGCCTAGTTTCGCCAGCCACTTAGAATGCTGCATAGTCACGTCAAATACATCGCCGTGAAAGAACCAGGCCTTTTTACCATCCAGTTCGAGCACAAGTTTGTCGGTGAGCAGGAAGCTGCCGATACTTAAATCGCTGAACTTGCGCAGCATCTCATCGTGGTTGCCCGTAAGGTAATATACCGGAACACCCTCCGTGCTAAACTTCATGATCCGGCGGATCACTTTCATATGAGATTCGGGAAAGTAAGATTTGCTGAACTGCCAGATGTCGATGATATCTCCGTTGAGGATGAGTGCTTTTGGCTTAATGCTCTTGAGATAGTTGAGCAGTTCTTTTGCGTGGCAGCCGTACGTTCCAAGGTGTACATCAGAAATTACGGCCAGGTCCACTTCCCTTTTAGGCATATTTGGAGAATAAAATGTGTTCTCCAAATATGCGTTCAAGGTTTGAAGTCAGTGTTAACTGACTGTGAATTTTGCGTGATTATCTTCTGTCGCCGAAGATTCTTAACAGATACAAGAAAATGTTAAGGAAGTCAAGGTAAAGTGACAAAGCACCCATGATGGCCAATTTTTTGGTATCAGCATCTTCCATGCGTGCGCCGCTTTCTTCAAGACCAGCGCCTATACGTTTCAGTTTCTGAACATCATAGGCAGTCAGCGCTGTAAAGATGGCGATGCCGATGAAAGCCAGGAACAGGCTGAAGCTCTCGCTTTGTATAAAGGCATTTACTATGGAGGCAATAATTAAGCCTACCAGACCAATCATTAGAATTGAGCCGAACCTGCTCAGGTCAATGTCCGTCGTATAACCCAAAAATGCCATCAAACCAAAAATACCCGCTGCGGCTGCAAAACAGCTTACCACAGAACTAGCGGTATAAGCCAGGAGTATGAAACTTAAACTCACACCAGTCAGCGCAGAATACAGCACAAACACCCCCAAAAGCGCGCCATAAGACAAACGGCTCATTCCGGCACTCATGAGCAATACCAGGCCAAGCGGCGCAAACATGGCTACCCATCCCAGTGCTGCCATTTTTCCGGTTTCCGGATTGAACATATAAGCAAGCAGTTCAGGTGTATTTGCAAAATAATAGGCAGCGAAAGTCGACAGACTGAGCGCTACAAACATCCAGAGGAATACATTGGCAAAGAACTTCTTTGCAACCTTTCCCGTCACATCCTCTACATTGGTGTACTGGGAGGTCCAGTTATAATTGTTGTTATTTTCCATGTTTAATAATTTTGATGGTAATATTAGCTTGTTAAAGTTAGTAATACTTTGCCTCAAACAAAAGCTATGCCCCGAGTCTTTTTGTCAGGATTTCCTCAACTTTTTTGAAAAACTGCAGAGGTTTTAAGGTTCGCCATGCCAAATCGTCAAGCTGTCCCCCAAAATTCAGGTAGTAATCAATGTTGTTGTTCCGGAATTCGGTAATTACATGTTCCTGGAAATTCACGCCGCTGATCCAGCCATCTTCCACATCCTGAAACCACTCTTCGTAATAACTGTCTTCCGAGGAATGGAAGTTCAGTACATTTTCGCCGATCAGGATAAACTTGTTGATGCCTTCGTCCATCATCATTTCAATAATTTCACGCTTAAGGAGCATAATGTCATTATTGATGGCATCGTTCCATTCGCCAATCAACTCAATGATCGCATACCTTCTGTCGTAATCCACAAACAGGACTTTAATGTACAGGGTATTTGAGCCAAAGTCATCCCATTGCGGATGGATCAGAAAGTTATAAAGCTGCTTGTCGAAATAAAACTCGGAATATTGGGTATTAAAGAAAGGAGACCTGTCATCTTCCGACGCAATGTAATCGTCTCTCCACAAGTAAAAAGGTTCTATCTCGTGCATCTGTTTTTATAGTTTGGTTTTTTGCGCAGCGGAAATTGCAGCTCTGACGCTGCCGTGTTGCGAGAGCAGTTCTGCAGCTTCCGTTTCACTGACATTCAACTCCGCCATAATCATCTGTGTACCGCGATCCACCAGCTTATGATTGGTTAACTGCATATCCACCATTTTATTGCCCTTAATTCGTCCCAGGCGAATCATCACTGTGGTGCTCAGCATATTCAGAACCATTTTTTGTGCGGTGCCCGACTTCATTCTGGTTGAGCCCGTAAGAAATTCAGGTCCCACCACCACTTCCACAGGATACTCACAAGCCTGCGCAACCGGGCTATTTGCATTGCAGACAATACAACCGGTAAGGACACCATTTTCCCTGGCGGCGTTTAATCCACCGATCACATAAGGCGTAGTGCCCGATGCAGCGAGTCCAACGACACAATCTTTGTCCGAAATATTATAAGCAAGCAAATCGGCCCAGGCCTGCGTTTCATCATCTTCTGCATTTTCAACGGCCCTGCGTATGGCCGTATCCCCACCTGCAATAATGCCCACAACAAGATCAAATGGCACGCCGAACGTTGGCGGACATTCAGAAGCATCCACAACACCCAGTCGGCCGCTTGTACCCGCGCCAATGTAAAACAGGCGACCGCCCTGCTGCATCCGCTCCGCAACTGCGGCAGTAAGACGTTCAATTTGAGGCAGGCATTTTTCAACCTGAAGGGCTACCGACTTGTCTTCATTGTTGATGCCGGTAAGTATTTCGTGTACCGACATCTGGTCAATATCACGGTAATTTGATTCCTGTTCTGTTGTTCTGATCATAATAACTTGCGCCGGCTAAAATCGTGATTTTCCTATGAAATGGGAAATCCCTGCTTTTACTGTCAAAACAAATTAAAATCAGAAAGGTTGATAGTCAGTTTGGTATCTTTATTGCGTAACTTTGTGTATCTTAAAAATGAAAAAGAGCACTCGCGAAAATGTCTTTGTCGCACTTACTTACTCGGTCACCCTGATCGCAGGTATGTTTCTCGGGTATAAGTTTTTAAAAGACCAGGGCTATACTTTTACCAAAGTAACCCAGTATGCTCATAATAATTCTGATAAGGCTGAAGAAATCATGCACATCATCCGCAAAAACTACGTGGATGAGGTAAACCCAGATACGCTTACGCACCTGCCTATCGACAGCATGCTGCACAAGCTTGATCCGCACAGCGTGTACCTGCCGCCAACCAAGGCGAGCGAATTTGCCCGGGAAATGGCTGGAAATTTTGAGGGGATAGGCATTGAATACTATATCTTAAAAGACACCCTTCTGGTCACCAACGTGGTCAAGGGCGGACCGGCATACTTATCCGGGATACGGCAGGGTGACAAGATCCTGAAGGTTGATACGTTTGAGGTCAGCGGTAAAGCGCTGCCGCGTGAACAGATGACCGGACGCATAAAAGGGAGAAAAGGTACAGCTGTAAAGCTAACGCTTTTGCGGCCGGGACTGGCCGAGCCTCTGGTGCTCAACATCAAAAGGAACCGGGTTAGGGTGAGTACCATCGACGCAGCCTATATGCTGAACAATGAAACCGGATACGTCCGGATAAGCAGGTTTGGCGCCGAGACCGACAAAGACTTTGTCGACGCCATAAAAAGCCTCAAAGCTTCCGGCATGACCAAGATGGTGCTGGACTTGCGCGACAACGGCGGTGGTTACTTAACTGCGGCGACGGCATTGGCCAACCAGATTTTACACGAGAATGCCCTGATTGTATATACAGAAGGAAAGCACGAACCCCGGACAGAGTATATCGCAACAGGCGGAGGGGAGTTCGAAAATGGTAAGCTCGCGGTACTGATCAACGAAAATTCCGCCTCGGCAAGTGAGATACTTGCAGGAGCCGTGCAGGACTTAAACCGGGGCGTTATTATCGGTCGCCGTTCTTTCGGAAAGGGCCTTGTGCAGGAGCAATTTCCTTTTGGAGATGGTTCTGCTTTAAATCTTACCATTGCCAGGTATTACACGCCTTCGGGCCGAAGCATCCAGAAACCTTACAGCAGAGGCTATCATGCATATCAGCAGGAACTGAATCGCCGCGTTAGGGATTCGGCCCTTTCAAAGCATTTGAAAGACAGCATCAATGCAAAACGCTTCACAGGCGGGGGCATCCAGCCCGACATTTATGTGCAGCCTGATACCCTGGGCTTCAACCAGTTCTATGCAGGTCTGGCCGAAAAGAAAGTGCTTTCAGACTTTGTATATGATGTGTTGTCGGGCAGGTACACGGCAAACTATGTTGAGGAAAACCTGGTAGATTTCAATGTCAGCGAGACCGACTTCAAAGATTTTATCCGCTACGCATTAAAGAGAGAGGTTATCATAGATCCGAGGCAGCTCGCAGCATCCAAGCCCTTGATCATAAATGATATGAAAGTTCTTTTGGCTAAATATTACCTTGGTTCGGCAGGTTACTATAAGGCACTAAACCTTAGCGACCCCATCGTAAAACAGGCACTTACCGCACTCGAATAATATCCTGAATGCTATTTCTGGCGGAAGTAGATCTGGATCGGCACACCGCTGAAATCGAAGTTCTCCCTTAACTTGTTCTCCAGAAACCGCTTATATGGCTCTTTGATATACTGAGGTAGATTGCAGAAGAAAGCAAACATCGGAGAACTTGCACTGATCTGGGTGATGTATTTGATCTTGATGTATTTTCCTTTCGTAGCCGGAGGCGGGTATTTCTCGATAATCGGAAGCATAACGTCATTCAGTTTAGACGTAGGTACCTTCTTGCTTCTATTCTTATATACCTCGAGCGCTGTTTCAATGGCCTGGAAGATACGCTGCTTATTAATTACCGAAGTAAAGAGTATCGGCACATCAGTAAAGGGCTGCAGCTTCTGCTGAATCTGCTCCTTGAAAACATTGATCGTCTTGCTGTTCTTTTCTACCAGGTCCCATTTGTTGACCAGGATAACCACACCCTTTTTGTTTTTCTCCGCGAGGTGGAAGATGTTCACGTCCTGCGATTCAAGACCTTCCATAGCATCCACCATCAGAATTACCACATCCGCCTCTTCCAGGGCTTTAATGGTTCTCATCACCGAATAGAACTCAATATTTTCCTTAACCTTGGTTTTTTTACGCAAACCAGCGGTATCAATGAACATAAACTCATGACCAAACTGGTTGTAATGGATATGGATTGAGTCGCGCGTAGTCCCAGCAATTGGAGTCACAATATTACGGTCTTTCCCAATCAGCGCGTTGATCAAAGACGATTTCCCTACGTTAGGTCGACCTACTATCGTAATCTTAGGCAGTGAGTTTTCCTCTTCAGGAATATCTTCAAAATGTTCAACCACATCATCAAGAAGATCGCCGGTGCCCGAGCCGGTCATTGACGAAATAGGGTAGATCTCACCCAATCCGAAACCGTAAAACACAGAGGCATCATTTTGAAGCTGTGTATTATCTACTTTATTTACAACAGTGAACACTGGCTTCTTGCTTCTTCTAAGCAGTTGCGCAATTTCATCATCCAGGTCGGTGATGCCGGTTGTCACGTCCACCATAAACAGCAGCACGGTAGCTTCCTCTATCGCAATAATGACCTGCTCGCGGATAGCCGCTTCAAATACATCTTCCGAATTGGCTACATAACCGCCCGTGTCTATCACTGTAAACTGCTTGTTTGTCCATTCCGCCGAGCCATAATGGCGGTCGCGCGTTACGCCGCTGAAATCATCTACAATAGCTTTCCGGCTTTCGGTGAGGCGATTAAAAAGTGTCGACTTGCCTACGTTGGGTCTTCCTACGATTGCGATAATATTGCTCATGTTGTACTAGTGAAATGGTTTGACAATAGGGGGCGGTAAAGGTAAGGTTAATTTTCGTAGCCGAAGCTTTTTAAGTAGTTCTTTTTGCTCCTCCAGTCGGGAACTACCTTCACAAACGTCTCCAGAAAAACCTTCTGATCAAGAAACTTTTCGATGTCTTTACGCGCTTCCGTGCCCACCTTTTTCAAGCTGGCCCCGCCTTTCCCGATCAGGATATTCTTTTGAGAGTCGCGTTCAACGATAATCTCAGCACTGATGCGGGTGATCTTTTCCTCTTCTTTAAATGAGGTAACGATAACCTCAGTGCTATAAGGAATCTCCTTTTGATAGTTATTGAAGATTTTCTCACGGATAATCTCCGATACAAAAAAGCGCTGACTCCGATCAGTCAGATCTTCCTTATCATAATAGGCTTCATGCTCGGGCAGGTAACTGAGTACAGTTTCCATGATTCCGTTAAGGTTGTAGTTCTCAAGCGCCGAGATCGCAAAAATCTGCCTGGGCTTTAATGTTTCCTGCCAGTGGCTGATTTTCTCTTCCACCTGCTCCTGTGTAGCCGTATCTATTTTGTTGATCAGTACAATCACCGGAACCTCCGTTTTCGACAATCTCTCGATCACATCGTTCTCGTCATACTGCTCATTAATGTCGGTCACCAACAAAATTAAGTCAGCATCCGTAAGCGCCCCTTTCACAAAATTCATCATAGAATCCTGCAATTCGTACTTAGGTTTTATGATTCCCGGCGTGTCCGAAAACACAATCTGGTATTCCGGTTCGTTCACAATGCCAAGTATACGATGTCTGGTTGTCTGCGCTTTAGGTGTAATGATAGACAATTTCTCACCAACCAAAGCATTCATTAAGGTCGATTTGCCTGCGTTAGGCTTACCAATGATGCTGACGAAACCTGCTTTATGGGACATAAAAAGTTTTTTAAAATAAATTTGCAGTGCAAAGAAACGAATTATATCTTTGCATTCCAATTCGGAAGGAACGTTAAGGATTTAACAAACACCAAAAGAATTGTATATAGTGCGGGGTGGAGCAGTTGGTAGCTCGTCGGGCTCATAACCCGAAGGTCATCAGTTCGAGTCTGGTCCCCGCTACCTAAAGGTTCACAGTTGTAAAGCTGGGGCAATCTTTAAAAAGGCCCGTTCGTCTAGGGGTGAGGACGCCAGATTTTCATTCTGGAAACAGGGGTTCGATTCCCCTACGGGCTACAAAAAGGGAAAGAGTTTTAAAAAACTTCTTTCCCTTTTTTTATGCCTTTTAATTTCTCTTAGTCACGAGCTGCAATCAGTCACTTATTGTCTGGCTGTTGTATGTATAACGCAGAAATTTCAGTCTTTGTACGCCCGGGAAAATATAGTTTAAAACGCACTTCTTTATGGTTCTGACCCGCTATATTCGAACAAATTCAATGAATATGACTACAGAATTTCATCCAGATAATCCTATCGTTAGGCTCTGCATGCAGGGGATGCGTTTAGAGGAGCAGGGAAAACTTGAAGAAGCCGCAGTTCTTTTCCTTCAGGGCTGGGACGAAGCCACTAATGATTTTGAAAGATTTCTTATCGCCTGGTTTACTGCGCGCGTTCAGTCTAATGTCTCAGACAGAATTACGTGGTATGAGAGCGCCCTGGAGCTTGCGGAAAAGGTTGGGGACAACGCGGTTCAAAGTGCATTTCCTTCGCTGCACACCAATTTGTCCAAATGCTATGAGGAGGTAGGTAATCCAGAAAAAGCAGCAATGCATCAGGAGCTGGCCATTGAGTCTGTAAGCCAGCCTGCCGACAAAGGACCATTTTATCATGGTACTAAAGCGCAGCTCAATATGGGTGACTTACTGACTCCCGGCCGGGTTTCCAACTACCAGTCAGACTTGCTGATGAATCATATCTACTTCACCGCCCTGCCAAATGGGGCAGGCCTGGCGGCGGCACTCGCACCAGGTGAAGGCCCGGAACGCGTGTACATCGTAGAACCTACCGGCAGTTTTGAGGATGATCCCAATGTGACCAACCTGAAATTCCCAGGCAACCCCACGCGTTCCTACCGGAGCAGCGAACCGCTGAGGATAATTGGGGAAGCGAATGAATGGCAAAGAACATCACCGGAACAAGTACAGCGTATTCGCGACAGGTTTGCCGGTAAAAAAGATGACATTATTAATTGACGACTGTTTAACCTCTTTTTTTTAGCCCGTTTATTTCCGATCTTTATATCAAAGATATCTACTATGAGAGATAACGAAATTATACAAGGTACTCCGGTTTGGGTTTTGAACAGCATCGTTACCGAACTCATGCGTTACGGTTACAGTATCGCCATGCACGGAGAACTTGCCGACTTGAATGGCATGGTTAACACCGGAAAAGACGAGTTTATGAGAGAGGACTCCGATGAAGTGGAGATCATTTCCATAGACGACGATCTGGAACTGTTAAGTACGGTGAGCGATCCCGCAGTAAAATTAATTATGTCTGGTATAGAAAAGATCCTGGAATGCAAACGTACGTATCTGCTTGTCACCGGAATAGACGAATTTGAACTGCTGGAAGATGAAGACTGCGGCGATGAAGCAGAAGGTATTATGTTTGTCTACAACATCGACCTGGAGTGCGACGGATCTTACGCAAGTAAGGTCAGAAACCTGAGTACGTTTTACGGACATATCAGTTTCATGATCTACAGTTGTATCGGACGGCTGGAACTTGGTCAGCTGGATATCTTTGACGAAGGCGAGGCCTTATACTTCGACACTTCACAGGAAAAGCAATTGCAAAATAAATATTCCCAGTTGCTGGCCGACCTCAATCGCGACCTCATCACCGAGCAGAATGCCATTTGGGATTATGAGGGTACCCTTACTTAAACTTTAAAAGCATTGGAAAAATATTTTTGCATTTTCCAAAAAACTCTATCTTTGCACGCGTTCGGAAATAAGAGGTAGCTTTTACTACGTTCCGAATGATCATGGCCCGTTCGTCTAGGGGTTAGGACGCCAGATTTTCATTCTGGAAACAGGGGTTCGATTCCCCTACGGGCTACTTAAGGAAATAACATGTCATGGTTGTTTCCTTTTTTTATACGCTTAAAACCTATTGGCCACTGCCGCGCTGTGATTAAGTCAAATAATTCTCAATAATCCTGAATCTACGATTGTCGTTACTGTGTTTTAGCTTGCTTACAATTCCCATTATTTCATAGGCATGTAGGTGTTATGGCTAAATCTTATCCATTTGACGCACAAATAGTATTTTTCAATGGCCTCTTAATGATTTGCTACTGAACTCTTCCATCATTGCCGATTGAAATTCTTTGCAGAAAATCTCTCAAAACACATCTATGAACAGATTATTACACTCTCAATGTTTTCAAAAGGCGATCTTCCCGTCTCTGAGTGGGTAGCCTTTTCTTCGAATGAAAGGTACTCTACTTCAAATTTCGGTCTGATCCTTAAGGAGATCTGTGATCAGAGCAATAAAGCGATCTTTATTATATTTATCATTCCTTTTTTTATCTTGTTGGAAATTAATGCGCTACAAGCCACCTGATGACAAGACCATACTTCAATTACACAATAGAACAACTGGAAAAGGAGTTTTCTAATAAATCGAATGATCATGCGCTGGTGAAGGGCTTATTGATCGAACTTAATCATCGGAATACACTAAGAGCGAAAAAATTGGTGGCTCTGATTATGGATCAGGAGGAAAAGCAAGTTGCGGAAAAAGCGACAACATTAGAGTCGTTATCCCAAAGTAATATGGATCCAATTACATCAATAAAGGAAAACCTTGAACCTGCCAAAGTTAGTAAAGAAACGAGCCAAAATATTTTATCTGCATGGACCTGCCTAGAGGTGTTATCACCACAAACTTTCACTGAACCTAAGGACCTGGCCCAAAACGGAGATCCTCAGCTTATTTTATCGTTCCGAAGTGGAAAAGCTCCCTGGGAAGGGCCGGGTGGAATCTCAAAGCCCAACTATCAGTTATTTTACAATATCGTCATCGGTACAATAAAAGTTGACGAATCTTTTAAACTGCTTTTGAAAGTATATAATGATACCAGTGAGGAAAAGGCGACGAGAAAAGGAGAGGCGATCCTGGCGTCGGTTCTGGTCAACAACAAGGGTTTCATGGTTGAACCTCTATCGGTTTCCATATCCAGCTTTGCCTGGGCACTCGCGTATGCAATTGACGGACAACTGCCCAAACTTGATAATTGGTCCAATATTGAGCAGAAATTGCATGAAGAGCTAGATAGCATTCTAAGGCGAAAAGATGAAAATGGAGAGCCGATTCCTCTAGACCTTAATATCATTGACAAAGGATACAAGTGGCTGATAAAGAGACTGAGCATACCGCAAGATTTAGCCAGGCAAAATCAATTTGCGATTAAATACTATCATTACTATAAGAGCGGAGGCTCACCTGAAGGGCTGTTGTTGAATAGTTTTTATTTAAATGATCTGGCTACAGCAAAAAAGCTTGCCCAGAAAAAAAGTACAACAGCCAATTTAAAACGGTACCTGGGCGCCACCAGTCCAGAGCACTATTATAATCTTTTGGAAGATAATACAGCTCTTGAAAAATTATTAGCACCAATAAATATGCCTCCTGCAAGGTGGCCGGGAAAAGGCCTGCATCCTTTAGTCTTGCTTCAACAGGCAGCAGTTAACCTTACTTTCATGAGTCTGGAAAATAATGGCATTTTACCTGTAAACGGTCCTCCGGGAACAGGAAAGACTACACTATTGCGGGACATTGTTGCAGGGGTTATCACCCAACGTGCAGAAGCTATGTGCAGTTTCCATGATCCCAAACAAGCATTTCATACTACGGGGCAGAAAATTAATATTGGACAGGCCTGGCTTCATTTCTATGAACTCGACAGTAAGCTCAAAGGTTATGAAATGCTCATTGCATCGTCAAACAATAAAGCTGTTGAAAATGTAAGTGCAGAACTTCCCACCCTTGAGGCGGTGAGCAACGAATATCCGGAGCTACGTTATTTTAAAAGCATGTCTGATAGACTCCATAAAAAGGAAACCTGGGGAATTGTTGCGGCTGTGTTAGGAAATGCAAAGAATAAAAATGTGTTCCAGCAAACTTTTTGGTGGGATAAAGATTTTGGATTACGTACTTACCTCGCTGAAGCATCAGGAACGCCTCAATGGATAGAAGTAACGGATCCGAAAACGGGAGAGGTCAAACATGAACGCCCTAAGATTGTAACAGAAGAACAAGCACCTTCAAATCCTGAGAGTGCGCTTATGAAATGGAAGTTGCTGCGCCAGGAACATTTATCGCTCCTTGAAGAGAGTAAAATAAAGCTTAAAGAACTGGAGAAAACCAGAGCGCTCGTTATTTCATTAGAAGCATTTAAAATTAAGGCGGGTAAACTCAAAGCGGCTATATCTGTTTTTTCTCTTGAATATGAAAATGCTCAAAAAAAATATGGCCCTATTGTAAAAGATTTAGCCTATGCTAAAATAGAGCAACAGCAGATAGAAACCAGAAAAGCTGTCCATAGGCAATCAAGACCTGGCTTTTTTTCCAGGTTGCTCCGGTCGGCTGAGTTTTTACGATGGAAAGCCGGAGATTTAGCCTTATTAAATGAACTTTCCGCCATACTCACTAAAATCCAAAATCTGACAAAGCAAGAGGCTGAGCAGTCAAAAAATGTAAGTGAAAGCTTATCCAAAATGCAGGCAGCTGAGAAAGATTTAGGAATAGAAACAAACAACATAAATTCGACCCAAGAAAAATTAGAAGAGGCCAGTAAAAAAATTGGCAAGCATCTTCTTGGAGAAACTTTCTGGAGTCAAACCAGGGAAGAAATACATTTAATCTCGCCATGGTGTAATGACGAGGTGCAGCGAATAAGAGATAAGATTTTTATTTCAGCAATAGCTGTACACAAGGCTTTTATCGATGCGTCAGCACAAAAAATCAGGCATAATTTATCACTTATGATGATGGTGCTTTCGGGTAAGAAAATGCCGGATAAGGAAAAGGAAGCGCTTGTCCCAGATCTTTGGTCTTCGCTATTCCTCATTGTTCCTAGTATTTCCACCACATTTGCATCCATTGAACGAATGCTAGGCAAGATACCGCCCGAAAGTCTTGGATGGCTATTAATCGATGAGGCAGGCCAGGCAGTGCCACAGGCAGCAGTAGGTGCAATCATGAGAAGCAAAAGAGCAGTAGTAGTAGGCGACCCCATCCAGATCGAGCCGGTAGTCATCCTCCCCGAAATACTGACTAAAAGTATTTGCCAATATTTCAAAGTAGACGCCGACCGCTTTAATGCACCGGATGCGTCTGTCCAGACCCTCGCAGATGCTACCTCTAAGTACATCGCAGAATTTGATGGAAATGATGGAACCAGGAAAGTAGGGATTCCATTGCTCGTTCACAGGCGTTGTACAGAACCAATGTTTACCATATCGAACAGTATTGCCTACAGCGGAAAGATGGTACAGGCTAAACAAAAGGGAGAGTCTAAAATAAGGGATCTCATAGGAACTTCTCAATGGTTTGATGTAAAAGGACGATCGCTCGATAAATGGAGCCAGAAAGAAGGTGAATTGGTACTACAATTACTCCAGAAAATAAAGGAAGGAGGAATCAATCCGAATCTTTATATCATTAGTCCGTTCCTGATCGTGGCAGAAAATCTTAGAAAGCTCATTGTTAATAGTGGAATATTAGATGGTTGGGTGGAAAACCCATATCTATGGCCGAATGAGCGAATAGGAACAGTCCATACCGTTCAGGGCAGAGAAGCCGAAGCAGTTATATTCGTACTTGGAGCACCATCTCCCGAGCAAATAGGGGCAAGAAAATGGGCCGGAAACAAGCCCAATATCCTTAACGTAGCAGTTACACGGGCAAAAGAAGTTATTTACGTTGTAGGAGATAAAACACTGTGGAATACTGCAGGTATATTTAGCGAATTATCCGCTAATGTTGGTGTTTCTTGGACACAAACCCACTGAGATAAAATCTTGGTACGTAACGTTGATTCCTTACCATTTCGATTCAATTCAATCAACAAGGGTTGCTAATCAACGCTTGTGCTTAACAATAAGATTATACATCTTTTAATGGCATCTGAATCATAGTGACATGTTCAAAAAGCTGTCGTTTTACTAATGCTAGGCCCCATGCAATATAACAAGGATAACAATTCCTTGGAAACATATATTTATAGAGACTACTATGGAAGTTTTTACTGCTTATTACTCACGTTTTCGGGTTGTCAACATTGTACTTTGAATTTCAAGCCAAGCATTCAACAATTCCAATATGCTCTAATAGATCACTGGTTAATTTTGAGAGTGGTCGTCGTTCATTACTCGCTCTGTCTATATGATTTCCAAAAATTAAACGTTGAATTTCATTTTTGCTTTTGCCCATTTTAGAAAAATTCTCGGTTAAGCCTTGGTAATAGTCCTCATTGTAAGAGTAAGCTTTGATAATGATCTCTTCAGCATAGTCTAAGTGTTGCTCATACAACTCTTGTAAAGCAAATGTATGTATACTGTTATTGCATCTTGCTTTAAAATGTTCGTCACATTCAGTTATTGTTTCAAGTTGAATTTCGAGTTCTTTTCTATTGATCATAAAATCCACATGATTTGTCTTAAAGTAACATTTGCTCTCGAATCCTTCGTCGTAGGGGTATAGAAGCTCTTCTGCCGTGTCCGATTTAATGTGATTACAGGTCGGACAACATGGAATGAGGTTGTAAAACGATAAGGCAAAGTGCGGGTGTTTAGATTTTGATAAGAAATGGTCAAACTGTGGCCTGATTTTCTTTTTCTTGTCAATCGTGAAGGTATATTGTCTGTTGCAATAAGGACAGGTATTTACATTTAACTCTTTAGCTAACCAGTTGCCTATTTCCATGCACATTCTTTTGTATTGGTTGTCCATGTATGCGCGAAATGAATGGAAGTCTGCCTTATGAAGAGCATAGAGGCTTAGGAATTTTTGATTAATCTGGTCCGTTGCTGCTGGTTTCACCAATATGATCTCATCAAGATGATCTACATAATAAGTGGCTATAGGATTTGTTTTTCTAAACCTCCGGCTTTTTATGCTGTTCAGATACTGTAGTGCAATATCTTCAATATTCTTACGGTTGATCTTAATCATTTAATCTATCTTTAAGGATTCTTATTTCTTTTTCCAGTTCAGCTATTCTTCTGTTCACTTCTTCGGGAACCCCTTCCCTTTGCTTGTACAGTTTCATAAGTTCATCACGGATAATTGGTTCACCGATCATTTGGATTTCCTTCAATATTGTCGGCCTGATCGCTTCAGCATTTTCGAGTTCATCGAATAGTTGATTGATCTTCTTTTTTGCAAATTCACCGATTGGAAGTCCGTCAATGAAAAAACTGTTCCTGTATAATGTGTGTATGTTTGCGCCAAAAGTATTGTCCCGGCTGATCGAGTTCACGACCCTACAGGTCCCATTGATCTCATTTTTATCCAGGAAAATGATGTTGTCTTTTGGGAAATCAGAAATAATTATCGGAGAATGGGAGGCTAGTATGATCTGGAAAGTGTGATATGGAGTAGTCTTATTCAGGAAATCCAGCAAATTACTCAAAAACAATCTTTGCCACTCGGGATGAAAGGAATTTTCAGGTTCGTCAAGCAGTAGGATGATATTCTTATAGGTTTGGGGTGGTCTCTGCACGTTCTTTTCTTGGCCGTGGTCAATAATGACTTCATTGATGGAGGCATAAATACGAGATAGTAAATTGAGATATTCCAGCTCTCCAGCAGACAATCCGTGCCATCCTATTGTTAAATCACTAGCTGCTAAGCCTCTATGGTCTAGTGAACTAGGGTTTGAAAAAACGTCTCCCTTGAAATAGTAACGATATAGACCAATACGCAGGTTAAAAGATAGGTCTACTGTTTTGACGCCAAAAGTCCAGCTATAATCTGACCTCATTCCCATATTGTCAGGGTATTTGGTGAATAGAATTTTACCTGTTTCGTTCAAGCTGATCAGTTCGCTATACAGTTCTCCAGCATAGCTTTTTTTGATAAACTCCTCAACCGTGAGATCTTCTGGTACAATCTCCAAATCCGATGCGTTCTTTGGATCATTAAAATAGGCGTATAAAAATCTATTGGTGAAATGTTCGATAAAATCCATTTCGGGTAATGGCTTATCGATAAACAGTTTGTCATATACAGGATTGTCAATCTTTAGCTTGTTTGCACCTTTCTTAAACGTTATATTCAGGGCTTTTGGCAAGCTGATGCCCTTAAAATACGTAGCATTCGAAGAAGTGATCAATTCAATTTGTCTGAAAGTATCATCAATCATCAACCTCTCTATATCTGAAGAAGTGGCCTCTGGAAACTTCATTACTTTCCTATCTTCCCCGTATTTTCTCAGCAAGCCTCCGGTAGAAATGTCTTCAGATGTAATGCCTCCACCAAGGTCAAAAAGAATATTCTTTTCGTAGTGTGTTGAATAGTGCAGGAATTTTGTACTGACATCCTTCCTAAAATTGTTCAAGGGATACTGCACGTAATGCTTGTTGCGAAAGTTGTAGTTGCTGGCTATATCATTTCTATTTATGTACAAATATCCATTTCGCCGATAAATATGAATCAACTTCATTCTAGGTAGGTTACTTAGTCCAGATGAGCTGGTATAATACCTGAAGATAAATTCTAACAAGTTGCTTTTTCCAGCCCCATTTTTCCCGATGATCGCAGTGATGTTGTAGATGTTGTTGGCTTCCCAAAAATTCGGTAGATGTGCCTCATTCTTATTTACGTTGATATAATTTTTGTTTTGGTCATAGGATATTCGAAACTCGGGAGAAAAGTTGAATTCACAGTCTTTTATGTTCTTTCCATCGTCTCCAATGTATAAGTAAATTATTTCCATATTGCATTCTGAAAATTAGCCGGTCTCCTATTGATGACCACCAGCTTTTGAGTCTATTTACGCTTAAAGATACATTTCTTTAAATGATATATACAGTATACGATTTATGGTCAAATCCTAAGTCTCGTTCTATTATTTGTCATCGATGGTATTTTTTAAGATTGACCAGGTGAATAGGCCGATGGTGAACACGGTCAGTGCTTTCCTTTTTCCAGTTGCGCCGCTTTTCCACTTCCTAGATAGGGTTTGCTGTCCGCCCGTTTCCTGCGGGAGAGCCAACATTATAACTTCAATCCCCATGACACGCTGATCGAATCCTACGAAGAAAATAAAGCTATACGAGCTACTGATTGAGGTGGAAGAGGAGAAGTTGCTTATTTGGAGCGGCTTGTAAATAGCAGAAAAGATTGAAAACAGTAGTGTTCTTATTGCGGTTTTTTTATTTAACTGTTAACAGCTAAACTAAGAAAGCCATACAGAATGGACGACGGACCAAAAGACCCAGCAATATAAAGTAAGACTCTTAAAAGCAGCTATTTGTGTTGGAAAATTAAAATATTTGACGATCCTTGCATACAAAATATTATTGCAGTTATTTTAAATTAGCTAACATTTTTTAAGACCACTAATTATGATTATTGACCCGGAAAGCTCAAAAGAAATTGTCAATGAAGCAAAAGCTTTAGCTCCTGAAGTTTATAAAGATGTGGCAAAGCCAGCATTGCAAGAAGTCGGTAGTGTCGCTGGAAGGACTGTGAAAGCATTTTTAGCGCCTTTAAGGGGTTTGTTGTGGGGTTGGGAAAGAATTGAAGATTTTGTAGAAACTGAAGTAAAGAAAAGGTTAGACAAAATCCCAGAAGAAAAAAGGAAATCGCCTGAACCAGAAATTGCTGTTCCCCTTCTGCAGGCTTTAACTTATACCGCTCAAAATGAAACATTAAGAGAGATGTACGTTAACTTACTCGCGAACGCCATGAATGTAGATAAAAATAACGTCGTTCATCCATCCTTTGTTGAAATTATTAAACAAATGAACTCATTGGACGCTAAAGTATTTGATGAATTAGCGAAAATTAATGCATATCAAAAAATTCTAAATCCTAGAATTACGATAAAAGGACAAGGGAAGTTCTTTACGGGTGCTACCCCAGAATGGTATGCAGGCTGGACAATTGAAGGCTATTCTGAATTTGATGTTTCTGCTAGTTTAGTGAGGTTGAGTAAATTTGGTTTAATAGAGTTAATGTTCGACAGAACAGCAGGTAAAGATGGCTACGATAGTATTAGAAGCACTCCTTTTTTACGTTCGATACTAAACAAATATCAGACTGGAAATGCAGATCTAGAATTGGAGATTGGAGGTACAGAAAGTATCGTGTACGTCAATGAATATGGTATACAATTCAAAAATGCGTGCAAGTAAAACCATTTGTTAATACATACTTGGCTAAGTGTTATCTAAACATAAGTTTTCCACTTCGCTTTTCTATCACACCAAGCTCCGTCGGGTTAGCCACCATTTAAACAAGTGAAAATTTCAGAAAATACTTGAAGGATTAAAAGATAAAAGTCAATTCCATTACTCTGAGGTTGGCAAGAAAGATTTGGAAACTATGAGTTTGCCCAGACCTCCATGAAAGATATCTCCGATATCATTTGGAGGAATCTCAAAGTCATATTACGTTGAAATGTGCTTCTTAACAAAATTAGGAGTGGTAAACTAATTAATATCGAAAAACAAAATCCAACGAACTTGGAAATTTGATTGGATATTCCGGAGCATATTGACCCTCAGTTCGGTTAGCCTTTTGAAGTACCTAAGTGCTTGTAAAGCTTTAATTCCGTGGATGCTGCCCCCTTTGATTTGACATACGTATACTATTCCGGAGCATACTAGCCCCAGGGCGCGGCTATTTTGGAGGTTGTTCCGGAGCAAGCTGAACCTCCTTCGATAATTGTATTGATTTAGGTTGCTTTGGTGATTTGTTCACTAAAGCATACTATGATGGCCGGAATAGCACGACCTATGAGCCAGATCAAACAATTATTACGGCTGCACCAGCAGCACAGCGGGGATCAAGACCATTGCCCACGAAAACTGGGTATCAGCAAGAATACGGTAAAGAGTTACCTTTCCGAGCTATGCCAGATTAACTGGTCCATTCAGGAACTGTTATTATTGGGGGATCCTGTTTGGAGGCCCGTTTCCATGCCGGCAACCCGGCTTATAAAGATCCGCGCTATGACCACGTGGCGTCAAACTGGATTACTTTTGCTGAACAACTCAAGCTCACCAGGGTGACCTGGCTTTTGCTTGGCCCATAGAGGGAGGGTGCCAAAGACACCGTTACCCGAGAACCTGATGTCTGCCATGATCAGGTCCGCTATGAACCAGAACTCAAACGCGCGCTGGAAGGATCTTTCAATCAAAGGGAGGAAGTCAGAATGAACAAAGTTCACATCACACTCCCATCATTGTCGATGCGAGCGTTGCGGTCAAGTGATCCATGAAGCCCACACTATAACAGGTTCAAATCCCACACCTGACAGAGGCAGATTTTAGTATTGAAATAATATACTCTGTAAAGGCCGCCAAAATTTGGGGCGGCTCCTTAAGCAGGCATATGTGTTTATAATAACTAAAAGTGATTCTAAGCCTGTTGTAATTCAATCCATTTCTTGACGGTGTGTCTATGAACCTTTAACTTTCTAGCTATGTCAATCTGTTTCGCACCCAAAGCAATCTGTTCCTTAATAAAATTTTTATGGATGGCCAGAATTGGATTGCTCTTTTTGCTTCCTTTCGGACGTCCTAACTTTACACCTTGTGATTTTTTCCTGGCTAAGGCCTCCCGGATTCTTTGAGAAATTAATGAACGTTCAATCTCCGCTGAAAGACCAAAAGCAAACGCAAGTACCTTGGAATTAATATTATCACCCAATTCGTACCCCTCTTTAATAGCATACACCCGTACCTGTTTCTCCATGCATTGGTTTAATATGCTCATAATCTGCATGAGATTTCGCCCCATGCGCGATATTTCAGACACAATTAAGATATCGTCATCTTTAAGCTCATTTAATAATTTACCAAAGGATCTAATCGAAAGGTCTTTTCTGGAACTAATAATTTCTTCCACCCACTTAGAAATATGGAAGTTTCTTTGCTGGGCAAATTTTAGAATTTCAAATCGTTGGTTTTCAACTGTTTGTTTGTCTGTGCTTACTCTGAGATAGGCGTATACCATTTTTGGCTTTAATGTAGAAACAAAACACCAGTTTTTTACCAACCAAAAATGTTTTGTTATAACTGGTACTCAGTTAAGTTATTTAACTGCCTTTTTTAGTTCCAGACTATTTCGTTTTGCCTTTAAGGAATACTTTCCAGAACTTCTAGGAGATACCCGTGAATTGAGCAAAGTTTTTTTTGAAACTGTCGCAGTGAAGGAAATAGATAACGACACCAATCTTGCATTTGAAAATTGTTTGACAGAATTGGTTAAGGCGAAGTTGTCAGGTCTGCCAACCCTGTTAATTCAGCAATTAGTCGACAGAAAACTATTCGAGATTTATATGCTCACAGACGAAGAGATTAAGCTAGTAAATTTGTCAGAAACAACAGGTAACGAGGAAGATTCTTCGATAATAGATATCTCAGAACTGGTTAAATCATAGTGCTCAAAAATCAGTTTGTTTATTTCATTTTCTTCAACAATAGTTGATAGATTTTGGGCTTTCTGCTGTTCTATTGATATAACTTTTTGATCAAATATTTCTGTCTTAATAGGAGGCTTGATGGTTATGGTTTCGAAAAAAATTTTACGTATTTCTCTGGTATCACCCAGCAATTCAGGAAAATAATCTTTGAAGGCGAATTTGAAAAGTTTAGAGTTTAGAAATGCTGTTAAGTAACCAGGTGTCGAACTACTGAGGATAAATGATTTGTCGTTGGTAAAAAACTGGTGTTTATCATATACAAACGGCAAGTATTTTGTCATGTTCGGATAGATTATCTTAGGTTTTAAAAAATCCTCGTAATATGCAATGCTATCCTGCGTCTCAAACCACTTATATGACCCGGACTTGCGGCCTTTCCATTTACCTAATCTTTCATTATAATTTTTGGGTTTAGGTTCAATACGTTCTCTGAACTGCATTAAATGTTCTTTGATACCAGGATATTGATCAATATCGATTTTGAGGGCTGGGAACGTTCCGATTAACCATAGGTCATTCCATTCAGGGACGTATGCTTTAATGTCTTCTCCCCGAAGAAGAGGTTTGATAAGCTCAGCACTTTTAGGATCTTTCATAATGATCTCCTCCTTTATCTTTGTAGGTACGATAAAGGCCTCATTACAGCCGGTAAGTATTCCCCGATTGATTTTAATGTCCCACTCTTTCAGGGGTTTACCTTGTTCAACTATTTTCTTTATCAATTTATATTCGGCTTTTTGATAACAAACCCAACTTTTTTTGCCCGGGTTATCGATGTCCACAGAAAAGTAGTCAATATATTCTTCTAATATTGTATTCATATCAAACTTATCATTGACTCTACACATTTTTATCGATGTGGGCGGAGCGGCTTTCTCAAAAAACAACATATTAGTATAGGTCGTAGCAGATTCGAAAATTTGTTTCATCCCAAAATCAACTACAAGTGTAGGTCGGCATTTAGTAGCAAGGTATTCTCGCGTACAATCTCCATAATCAGTTCGCATCCATTTGTTACTTGTTATAAAAGCTAGGCGCCCACCTTCTTTAAGCAAGTTTAAGCCGTGCTCATAAAATAACTGGTAGATGTCACCTGTTTTTCCAAACGTCTTGAAATTTTGCTGTTCGAGTCCCTTCTTGATCTCTTCATTTAGTTTTTGCAGTTGGATATATGGCGGGTTGCCGATAATTACGTCAAACCCTTCAAATTCACCGTTATTTTTAAGAACCTCCGGAAATTCAAACCGCCACTCGAAAGCGTTTTTGTAAATAGCATTGTTTTTTATATCCTCAACAATTTGGCTGAACTTTTTAAGTTTCGAAGTGAGTAACCCTATATTGTCGTTGTACTTTTTCTTTTCCTTAGCATTTAGTTCAAAAATTCCTAGCTGAGCAGTGGTTTTATCTAGCTCGCTCTTAGCGTTGTACCAATTGGTGTAGTCCTTACTTGTCTTGTGTATTTCAGTCTTGAAATCTGCTTTTATGCTATTAATTATGCCTTGTAAGTCACGCTTTACTTCCCGACTTTTTTCATTTTTATATTGGTCAACGAAATCGCGATAGGTTTTTATGTCGTATTTAACACTTTTTAATGCTTTGGTTAAGTCTGCATCAAGTTTAAAACGGCTTAGTAAGCTATTGCCAGTTTTGATATTTATATCAATATTAGGCAATGTCTCCAATTGAGAAAATGAGGTCTCTTCTTTATAGTATGCATTTTTCAGTAATTCAATCCATAGACGTAAACGGCAAATTTTAACTGAGTTAGGATTGATATCTACACCAAAAAGGCAATTTTCTATGAGTAACTGCTTTTCATGAAAAAGAGTCTTCTGCAGGTGTTGGATGTCTTTAGAAACAGGTTTGCCGTCTTTAAGCTTATAGCCAAGCAGGTTGCCCTTTGGATCAGTAATGACAAGCTCATCATTAATTATATCAAACTCGTAATTACTGATGCTATTGCCTTCATGGTCAGCAAGTATTCCTAACTCTGCTTTAATATGGATTATCTCGTTCAACGCAGAAACCAGAAAGTGCCCAGAACCAACAGCTGGGTCACAAATTTTAATTGAGTTTATGATTTGATTGGCCTCTAATATTTCCACTGATTTGAATAGACGCCGAGTATAGTTGCGAAGATCCTTAAAGTCATCAAACAGCTTTTTTCCAACCCCTGCTAATGAGTCATTAAATTTTGCAACAATTGCTTCTCTAATGATTCGTTTACACATATACATGGTGATAAACGCAGGCGTAAAGATAGACCCGTCTTTATAACCATTGATCTTTTCAAACACAGTACCAAGTACTGAAGCACTAATTATAGTTTTATTTTCCTCTTGTACTGTATCATCTCCTTCACTTGCAAAATCATAAGCATCCAAAAATTGGAAAATATAATCCAATGTAGGAAGGGTACCCGCATCCTTTTTAGCCTCTTTTAGAACTGTTTGAGGAAAAAGTGGTAATCGTTCAGCTTGGTCTAAGGCCTGGATTTTAACAGTTTGATCTTCAAGTTCACTTATGTCAAACAAAGAACTATTAAGGTAAGGGACAAATGCGTATTTAGTCTTTACATTTTCCGTCCGTTCTTCAACTGGTACAGCTAATACTTTATGGAACAGTTTATATAGTTCTTTAAAATTGGGAATCATCTGACTGTTAAGGAACCTAAATCCCTCATCACCATAATGGTATGTTTGGAGTTGTCCTTCCAGTAACTTTAAAAATAAAATACGGTTAACCCAAGTAATACAGAGTTCAAGAGCAATAGTGAATGTTCGCGCCTCCAGGTCAGTACCATAACTAGCGAGGTCAGGAACGTGGTGTAACACATCTTCAGTCTTTAAAGCATCGATTGTTGCTTCTATCAATGATGCATTGTGACGACCCTCCTTCTTTCTTCGGATAATTGCCTTGTTATTTTCTTTAGCCTCTTCTAGCCCGATTAAATGCAAAAGCTCTTTATAGAACTTTTCATTAAGAGAGTTGCCGTCATTAGGCACGCCTACTTTTAATAAATATTGTGGTGATAGGACCCTGAACAATGCACTTAACTGCTTGTCATCATCTTTTTTATTATTATTATTATTAATGATTTTCGTATATTCTCTGATATCAAAATAGACACAAGGAAGGTCAATTTCCAAGTTTGCGAGAATCTTACGGATTTCTTCGTAAAAGAATGGGTTGTCCTTTCGGTCGTTTATATAAATGTCATATAATCTTTTAATCGCAGTATTGCGGTAAATGTATTTATCAAAGTAATTGGCATCAATAATATACCATTCATATATATTGGTGATCACTAACTTTTTGAGCTGATTGTTTCCTGCACGGCTGCGTTCGTCTAGATAATATAAGATCAGCTCATGCATGGCTTTCTTGTTAAGGTTAATAGCCGTAATCATTTCATTGGTATTGTTCGGTCGTTTAGCCTCGATAATAACACCAACCTCGCTTACTGTAGACTTGCCGATATGCACAACCAGATCCTTCTTGTCTTTCGTATTAATTGCATGAGAATCGCGATAATATGTGTCACGTAAAAAATCGCGTATGTCATTTTTTAAATGCTCCTCACTCTCATCCTTTGGCCTGTTTTCTATTACACTAATCTTATCAAGCAACGCAGCTAAGTTTAGTTTGAAAATATCAATCTCACTTCTTAACGGTTTTTGCTTGACAAATGCCTTTAATGCTTTTTTAGGTGAATGGATTATCAGGTTTATCATTGTCAGAATTGAGTACAATTTGTTTATGGATCAATAAAGATATTAATAATACCTACGTTTAGAAATTATCGTCAAGGCATCGGCAATACCGCATGCTCGTGGTATTTCGGGTATAGTTGTACGAATTCATTCAACAGTTATCAATATTATAAGGCTCGTCGAATCAGAGAACCGTATGGAAACCTTCGGCCTAGGCTATCTCCTTTGTAACTCATTTGCTTGTTTACGATTCGAACAGGAGGCCAATGTTACCTCTGCCAGCCCAGTAACAAGAAGTGTTTTAATCTCATTCGACATACTTTGGCCACAAAGATCAATTATCATAGAGTTGTGTCCAAAGCAACATAACCATTTTATAAAATAACAAGCCATCGAGCAAACGCGATATAAACGTGTAAGAGATGTCTGCAAAATCCCAAGAAGTTCAAATGCGATAGTAAGGTTCCGCAAGGGCTAGACCTCCTACGCAAATCCTAACAGGGGCCTAGCTGATCACTAGTTGGACCGTATAATTGGAATCGAATATCGAATCCTAGTTAAGCCTTCAAGTGTAGTGGACGGCGACTGCCACACACACACACATTCCGGCTACCCCACGGTCCCCGTGTTCGGTCATTCTTCGGGCTTAGACCGTACTTTCTTCGGGAAAAGTACCCGGTTTCCCGAAGAAAGTACGTAGAAAGCCCTGATTAAGCCCGAATCACCCGAACAACAGGATCCTTGTTGAATGTATCAAAACCTTTACTTAGCCAGCAATCGAATCTGGTTTTCTCTTCATAGTTTTAAGTAGTAAACCAAATACTTAGCCGCTTTTCTGAAGCGATTGTTTTAAAACACCGTTATGAACGCAAGACTTACCTTAGTAGCATTCTGTATGCTGGGATCTGCTGTATTCGCGCAGCAGAAAAATACCGCAACTGCACAGCAGCCATCAAAAGCACCGGCCGATTATGTCGACCTCTACATCGGCAGCATTAACCCTAAAACGCGCAGTACGCAACCGGTTATTAAGGCGCCGGGGGGCAACATGAGTATTTTTCCGGCTTTTAATCCTGCTATCGAAGATTTTTATCTGAGTGATAAGATCATGGGCTTTCCCTTGGGTTTCGGTACCCTGATGATCGCTAAAGGAGATGCGCTTGATCCAAATTCCCGGCCTTCGCGGTTCGATCATGATCTGGAAACGGCTACGCCATATTACTACCAGGTCTTGCTGGAAGATCCGAATGTCAACACGGAATATACGATGACGGACAACGCGGCCATATTCAGGTTTACCATTCCGGCCAACCAGGCCACTTCGCTGGTGTTGTCGGTGCCGGGCAACTCAAGCCTATCGGGTACGCAAAGTATACTCAAGGGCAACGTGCCTTCTGGTCGCCGCGGTGGCCCGCAGGAAAAGAGGTATTTTCACGCTGAGGTCAGTAAGCCGGCTAATCCATCGGGTAATCAGCCCGGCAACAGTGGAAATACCGGTTACTTTCACTGGGCCGCTTCCGCGCAACCGCAAACGGTCGAGTTCAGGGTAGGTATATCCAATGTTAGCGAGGATGATGCTAAGGCTACCCTCGATAAAGAGATCGGCAAATCGACGTTTGATCAGGTTAAAAACAAGTTAAAGGAACGCTGGAATGCGGAGCTTAATCTCATTAACATTAAAGGCGGCTCCGAGCGGCAGCGCGGCATCTTTTACAGCACCTTATACCGCACCATGGTATTGCGCATGGGCAATGTGTGGGATACATACCGCAGTGCTTATGCATTGCAGAACCTGATCAGGCCGCAGGAAACGGTGAAAGCGATCAACAACTTTATCCGGGCATATGAAACCAGTGGCTGGCTTACCAGCTCTGGCGCTATGATCGGGCATCATTCTACCTCCGTAATTGTAGAGGCTTACCGCAAAGGCCTGCGCGGTTTCGATGTGGAGAAGGCTTATGCGGGCATGCGCAAAAATCATATGGAGGCTACCATGATCCCCTGGAAAGATGGCGGGCAGGCACCGATCACCGAGCTGGAGCAATGTTATTTCGATAAGGGTTTTTACCCGGCGCTGCCTGTGCGCGCCGATGCAGGCAAGAAGGACGAGGTCGATAAATACAGTCGCCTGCCTTACCAGGTGCGGTGGTTGCCCGAGGTGGGCGTAGAGGAAACCGTGAAAGAGGTAGATGGCTGGCACCGCCGGCAGTCGGTTTCGGTGACACTGGAGCACGCGTACGACGATTGGTGCCTGGCGCAAATGGCTAAGCTTTTGGGTAAAACGGCCGACTATGAATTGTTCATGAAACGGGCGGGCAATTACCGCAATGTGTTTAATCCTGCTATCGGGATGATGGCACCGAAATCGGCCGATGGTAAATGGGTAGCGCCCTTCGATCCAATCTTTTCAGGCGGTTTTGCTGGTGAAGGTTACTTTGCCGAAGGTAATTCCTGGACCTATACCTGGCACGTGCAGCACGACGTTCAGGGTTTGATTAACCTGATGGGTGGTAACGATAATTTCAATCGGAAGCTGGACTCCCTGTTCATCGTGGGTCACCGTCCTGCCGATAAGCTGGCCTTTCTGGGGCAGTTTCCCGACATGACGGGCCTGGTGGGGATGTACTCGCAGGGCAATGAACCGGTCTACCATATTCCGTATATGTATAACTATTCCGGTCAGCCCTGGAAAACGCAGAGCCGGGTACGCATGCTTATGGACCTATGGTTTGACATCACTCCGCATGGCATCAGCGGCGATGAAGACGGGGGTGCAACTTCAAGCTGGTATGTGCTGAATTCCATAGGCATCTATCCCCAGAATCCGGGTAGTACGGTGTTTGATATCGGCAGCCCATT
Source organism: Pedobacter deserti (assembly GCF_024436415.1). Lineage (GTDB taxonomy): Bacteria > Bacteroidota > Bacteroidia > Sphingobacteriales > Sphingobacteriaceae > Pedobacter > Pedobacter faecalis. The sequence goes on from NZ_JAFMZQ010000001.1 coordinate 1,233,005, forward strand.
GTTCAACGAAACCACGATCAACGTAGGCGGGGGCAAAAGCTTCGTCATAGAGGCCAGGAATGTATCCAAACAAAATAAGTACATCCAGTCAGCCACCCTGAACGGCACCGCCTTAAATAAGCCCTGGGTTGACAACGCCGACCTGATAAAAGGTGGAAGAATGGTGTTGGTGATGGGTCCGCGGCCTAATAAAAACTGGGGCAGCAAGCCGGGAGATGCAGCGCCGTCTATGTCGGCATTATAATTTACAAAGTTTACATTTTTATTTACAATCCAGACCCTTCATCTTGAAAATCACCAAAGTAGATTTGGTGAAATCAATTTGAATGGTTATGAAAAATAAAAGAAATGTCAGCTACGCGCTGATCTTGTTGCTGGTTGTGGCCGGCGGACTGGTATTCGCAAACCGCGAAATTAAAAACGAAAATGAGCGCTCGCCAAGGCCCTTATCGAATGCCGAAAAGAAAGCTGCCCGGGATGCCAGAAAAGCCTGGGAGGCTACTCCCGACGGCATAAAGTTCAAGGAATGGGAGAACTCTCCGGCGGGTCGGAAAATACATGCCAGTCATGATAAAATAAGAAAGCACATAAAGGATTTTTCCAATATGGAGGCTGTGGTAACCTCTGTTACTTTTCAGCGTACCTACGCACAACCATCACCAAAATGGCTCATTGTCCGCATCGAGGACGAGGAGTACATGATGCAGTTTATTCCTAAGGATTTTCAGCGGTTAAAAAGCCTGAAAGTTAACGACAAAATTACTTTGAGAAGTCGCAGTGCAGGCTATTCGCCTAATCATCCCTATCTGATCATATCGGGCGACTATATCGAAAAAGACAATAAGGTGCTTTTTAAAGCTGATCCGAGCAAAAACAACGGCTGTTGAGGGGGAGCTGTCTGGCCTCTGCTATTGCTTGCTGCCCGGATACTACCCGGATACTGCCCGGTTGCTACCCGGATGTTGCCCGGGTTGAAGCGCTTAGCTTCCGACCAGGATCGGGGTGGTATCCGGCTAGCATAGCTTAGCTGTTTTTTCACTACTTTGCGCTTAGAAAAGGAATAAATACTATGAGCAATACCGAAAAAAAGCTGCCATCAGAACGCCAGGAAGAGTTGCTGGCCATACTTAAGGAAAGGTTTGAGAAAAACATGGGCCGTCATGAAGGATTAAAATGGGCCGACGTACAGGCGAAACTCCTCGCCGCTCCTGAGAAGTTGTGGATACTCGATGAAATGGAAGTTACCGGCGGCGAACCTGACGTGGTGGGATATGACGAAAAAACGGGGGAATATATCTTTTTTGATTGCGTAGCAGAGAGCCCTAAAGGACGGCGAAGCATATGCTACGATCCTGAGGCGCTGGAATCGCGGAAGGAGCACAAGCCGGCCAATAGTGCCCTGGGCATGTCCAGGCAGATGGGCATAGAGATACTGACCGAACAGCAATACCGGGAACTGCAGCAAAAAGGGAAGTTCGACACCAAAACATCCAGCTGGATCCGCACGCCAGAGGAGATCAGGAAACTGGGCGGGGCTATCTTTGCTGATTACCGGTATGGAACGGTGTTCGTATACCACAACGGGGCAGAATCTTACTACGGGGCAAGGGGCTTCCGGGGTTCGCTGAGGGTCTGATAACCTGATGGGTATCACCGTCTTGAAATGTGAATAAATGTTAAATTTTCAAATCGCTTGGTTTTTGTAATTACTTTTAGTTTACCAAAAACAAAACGATGAACGGATTTAAAAAGCTTAACAACCTCACGGGCTGGGCTGTGTTTCTTTTTTCGCTTACCATCTACTGGCTCACGATGGAGCCTACGGTAAGTTTCTGGGATTGCGGTGAGTTTATCGCTGCGGCCGACAAACTTCAGATTGGTCACCAGCCGGGTGCACCGCTTTTTCTCATGATCGGAAAGATGTTCTCGCTGCTGGCTGCAGGTGAACCGGACAAGGTGGCGTATTGGATCAACTTTTCCTCTGCTTTGTTTAGTGCGTCTACGGTAATGTTTTTGTACTGGACCATAGTGCTGCTCGTGGCCAGGGTTTACAAGTCAGAATCTTTTGTCGCCATAGCAGCGGGCATAACAGGTGCGCTGGCGCTAACCTTTTCTGATACGTTCTGGTTCTCTGCCGCAGAGGCTGAAGTGTATTCCCTTTCTATTCTGTTTACGGCCATCGTGTTTTGGTCGGCCCTGATGTGGGAGCGGAAAAATGACGACCGTTGGCTCGTGCTCATCGCCTTCATTGTCGGATTGTCTATAGGTGTGCATTTGCTTAGTCTGCTCGTTATCCCTGCTGTAGTGCTTATCGGCTATTTCAAAAAAACTGCCCGTGCTACGCCTTTCGGCCTGTTGAAAGCGATTGGTCTATCTGCCCTGCTTTGGGTGCTGGTTCAGTATGTGGTAATCCAGTACACGGTTCTAGTAGCCGCAAAATTCGACATGTTCTTCGTAAACCAACTTAATTTTGGTTTCGGTTCTGGTGTATTGTTCTTTCTGCTGCTCCTTTCTGCAGGTTTAGTTGCGGCGATCATGTACAGCGTCAGACACAAAAAGTATGTACTTAATCTGGGCGTTACCTGCCTTACCTTCCTGTATTTCGGATTTAGCGCATACGCGCTGATCATTATCCGGGCCAATGCCAAGCCGGACCTGAACCTTTCTGATCCCGATAATGCTTACGGCTTATACAATTATCTTGGTCGCACCAACTACGGCAGCAGGCCGCTGCTGTTCGGACCAACCTTCGACGCTCAGCCTGTCGACGTGAAAGAAACGGGCGTTGAATACCGCAGAGGCAAGGATAAATATGAGGTCGCCGGAGAAAAGCTGGACTACGTGTATGGCGAGAATATGTTTTTTCCTCGGGTGTACAGCAGCAAACCGCACCATATCCAGTTTTACCAGCAATGGATGAGGCTGGCAGAGGGCGAAACACCTTCGTTCATGAAGAACTTGAAGTTCTTTTTCACGTATCAGCTTGATTTTATGTACTGGCGCTATTTCTTCTGGAATTTTGCGGGCCGGCAAAACGATGTGCAGGGCTACGCCGGTAAGATGGAGGGCAACTGGCTCAGCGGCATCAAGTGGCTCGACAATATGCGTTTGGAGAAACAGCAGAATCTTCCGCCGAGTATTACGCAGAACGAGGGTTATAACCGGTTTTATGCCTTGCCGCTTGTGCTAGGTGTTGTGGGACTGGTATTCATGTTTAAACGGAGCAGGCGCGATGCGCTTGTCGTCCTGGCCTTTTTCTTTATGACCGGTCCCGCCATCATTTTATATCTCAACCAGGATCCGATGCAGGTGCGGGAGCGCGACTATGCTTATGTGGGGTCTTTCTACGCTTTTGCTATCCTGATCGGATTTGCTATACCTGCGATCAAGGCTATGCTTCAGCGGGTTTCCAAGCCTTCGCTGGCCTTGGTTGCCGCTACGGTGACAGGCTTACTGGCCGGGCCGGTAATTATGGGCTTTGAGGGTTGGGACGATCATAATCGCTCGGGTAAAACCACGGCTCTGGAATGGGCCAAAAACTATCTTAATTCCTGCGCTCCAAATGCCATACTGATCACCAATGCCGATAACGATACTTTTCCCTTATGGTATGTGCAGCAGGTGGAAGGCTTCCGGACCGATGTAAGGGTCGTTAATTACCAGTATTTGTCGAGCGACGACTACATAGATCAGTTAAAGCGACCAATGGGTAAGTCGGCCCCGCTGCCGGTCAGCATGGACGAAAGCAAATATGTGCAGGGTCGGAGGGATTTCATGCGCTATGTAGATTACGGGATCCAGGACAGCGTTGAACTGGGCGAACTCCTGTCGGTGCTTACCTCTGACAACAACGAAGATAAGCTGCCTATGAATGATGGGAGTTACGAGAATTTTCTTCCGACCAGGAAGCTGAAGATTGCGGTCGACGCCGCTCAGGTGATACAAACGGGCACTGTAGCTGAAAAGGATAAAGATAAGATTGCGCCCAGAATGGAATGGGAATTCAACCGGAACGCAGTCGGCAAAGCAGATCTGGTTATCTTTGATTTGCTGGCAACGAACAACTGGAAGCGGCCGGTGTATTTTGCGAGTACGGTAGGAGAGGAGACCTATGTGGGGCTCGACAAATACTTGTACCTGGAGGGTTTTGCCCATCGCTTACTGCCATTGAAGCGATCGGCCGGCGACGACCGTTCAAAAACGGAGGTGACCAATTCAGATGTGATGTACCACAATGTGATGAACCGCTTTGATCAGCGCGGATATAAAACGGCGCGGTACCTGGATCCGGAGAGCAGACGCATAGCCAAGGGCACTTGGCTGATCGTAAATACCTTGTCGGCCAACCTGCTCACGGAAAACAAGTCGCACATGGCGCGCAACCTTATGCTGAAAAGTGTAAAGGAACTGCCACTTAAAATATATAGCATTGATGATACGCTGGTCAGGCTCCAAACGGCTGAGCATTTGTATCTGACTCATAACGCGAATGCGGCAGATCAGCTGGTAAAGCAAACGGCCGACTTTCTGAACGCTGAACTGGCTTATTTCGGTTCCTTAGGCTCAGACCGCTTCCTGTATTATGAGCGTGATATCCGGGCAGGCTTATTTGTGCTGAATAAATTGCAGTTGCTGACCGCCGCCTTTGGAAAAACTGAACTAAGCAATTATGTAAAAGATCGTTTTGAAAAGCAAAAGGCCACCTTTATTTAGACTGGCCGCCCGATAGCAGGTGGTCAAGGAAGTCGGCCACTTTCTGGTTGCCGTAGTCGGCCGCGCCTACGCCTCTGTATACGATCTGACCTGATTTATTCAGGATCACCGTAGTGGGAAGCGATCCTGAAAACATGGTGTCGGGGATGTCGCTGGCTATCGTATGCACTGGGAGTTCAAATCCTTTTTTCTTCATATAGGCAAGTGCAGCCTCCGGCTTGCCATCGGCATCTGCCATAATGAAGACCAGGTCTGGCTTGCTTTTGTAATTGTTGTACAGCTTGTTTATGCCCGGCATCTCTGCGCGGCAGGGCGGGCACCAGGTCGCCCAGAAATTAATAAACACCACCTTTCCTTTTAAGTCGCCCGTACTTATACTGCGCCCCGACGCATCTTTAAATATTACGTTCTGCGTCGACGCTGCGCTATGTTTAACAGCCGGCATCTCGGGCTGAAAGAGGCCCACCGCCATTAAACCCCTTAGCAGTACGGATTTGACATCGGGGAAAACGAACATGGATACCGCTAAACCGATCAGCAGCACCGTGCTAAGGTTGGAAAAAGAAAACCAGGTCTTTTTGTCTTTTGTCGGAATCTCTGCAAGCATAAAATGGTTTTTAGGTAAAGATGGTGATTAAAAATGAGAGGATTGTTTGAATTTTGCAAGGATCTGTTTGAACAGGGATAACGCCGCCCTTGCCGGCGCAAGCATCTTTGTATCATAAATTTAAATCATTATGAAAACAAGAAAAACATGGTTCGTTACAGGTGCTTCTAAAGGTCTGGGTTTAACCCTTGTCAAAAGACTACTGGCACATGGTTATCAGGTAGCAGCTACCTCAAGAACAGTCGACGCCCTAAGAAAAGCGGTGAATGCCGATACGGAAAACTTTTTACCGCTGAGCATGGATTTGCTAAACGAGGCCGATGTGCAGCGCGCGGTAGCAGACGCCCGCGAGCGGTTTGGAACTATCGATGTGGTGGTCAACAATGCCGGCTACGGATTGATGGGCGGACTGGAGGAACTCACCGACGAGGAAGCGAGAAAGAATTTTGATGTGAACGTGTTTGGCTCACTCAACGTGATCCGCGCCATACTTCCGCACTTCAGGGAACAACAGAACGGTCAGATATTTAATATTTCCTCGATCGGAGGTTTTTCGGGCGGCTATCCTGCCTTTGGTATTTATTGTGCCACGAAGTTTGCGGTCAACGGCTTCACAGAATCCTTGTATCAGGAAGTAAAGCCTTTCGGTATCAACGTTACCCTGGTTATGCCCGGTTATTTCCGTACCAACTTTCTTGAAAGCGATTCGCTTGTGGCTCCGAAAACGCAGATTGACGCGTACGAAAACGTCAGACAAATGCAGGTCCTGCATCAGGAGACAATAAATCGCAATCAGCCCAATGATCCTGAAAAGGCAGCGGCAGTTTTAATGGAGGTTGCACTTCAGGATGAGCCGGTTCTGCATCTGTTCCTTGGGGCAGACGCCTATGAAACTGCAGAAGGCAAGATAGCGATGGTGCAAAAAGACATGGAATCTGTGCGTCATCTGGCAACTCAGACAGCTTTTGACTAAATTAGCTTTATGAAATCCACTGAAACTCTGGAAGATTTTTATCGGGTCAAGTTCGGCATCAACTACGAAGGCATTAATGCCGATCTTGGCCACTTTAATGTCTTTAAAATGGAAGATTGTTCTGGTCCCGGCAAACCACCTGTGCAATACAGTCGCCGGGACTTTTACAAAATTGCTTTACTGCGCGGCACGCATCTTTATCATTATGGCGATAAGACCTTGCAGGTGTCGGGAAGTACGCTGATCTTCTTTAATCCGCAGATACCTTACACCTTTCAGCCGCTTACCGAAACGCAGGAAGGATATTTCTGTATTTTCAAAGACGCCTTTTTTACAGGTCATCTCCGCAGTGGCATTAAAGACCTGCCTATGTATGCACCCGGCTGTAAGCCAGCCTATGTACTGAACAGCGAGCAGGATGAGGCATTCGCCCGTATCTTCGATAAAATGGTTGAGGAGATGCAATCCGATTACGTGTTCAAATCAGATCTGATCCGCACATATATCATGGAGATTATCCACGGCGCCTTAAAGCTGCAGCCCTCGGAAACGCTCTATAAGCATACCGACGCCAATGCCCGCATTGCGGCGGTCTTCACCGAGCTCCTGGAAAGGCAGTTTCCGATAGAGTCGCGGTCGCAGCACTTCCAGTTGCGATCGGCCAAGGATTTTGCAGAGAAACTTAACCTGCATCCCAATCACCTGAACAGGGCGATCAAAGCAGTGACAGGCAAAACCACGACCTCGCATATTGCCGAACGTGTGGTAACAGAAGCTATTGCGCTGCTTAAGCATACCGACTGGAATATTTCGGAGATCAGTTTTACCCTGGGCTTTGAACAGCCGGCACATTTTACCAACTTCTTTAAGAGGCAGACCAGCTTAACACCCAGCGCTTTCCGGGTGTAGTATCATCACATTATGTGACGGTGGTCACGTTTCTTCATGGCATTTAGGGGCAACTTTGAATATCAAACCTTGATATGAAAAGTTTACTGCTCACTGTTTTTCTGGGTGCTCTCTGGTTCGGGACATTTGCTCAGGACAGTCCCGTGAAGGATCCGGGACGCATACGGTTTAAGTCGGCCCGGTCTTTCCCCGATGCCTATTATCCACTAGCGCTGAAGCGCTTTTATGATGCTTCAGGTGGCAAGCTCGTCTGGCTCAGCCGCGATCAAAAGAAGCTGACCCAGGTATATGATGCACTGCTCTTGCTCGATTGTGTAATTCAATATGGTCTTCAACCGGGCGACTACCATAACGATAAGCTTTCTTTTGAGCGGTTAAAGGCGGTGCAGGAAATGAAAGGCAAGACTGGCGAAGCTCAACGTCTGGAGTTCGACCTGCTCCTCAGCGATGCACTGATTACATTTATCAATCATCTTCATTTCGGAAAGTTTAATCCTGATTATTCTTCAGCTTTGCTCGACAAGGCCCCCGTCAAAGGCTTCGATGCCACTGTAATTTTGCGAGGGGCTTTGGCAGGAAGGGATTTTCGTGCAGCTATTCTGAACGTTCAGCCTAAAACTGCTGCGTACAGGCAGTTGCAGGCACATATGCGCCTGATGAATGGCCAATATACGGGCGACTGCTACGAGTTCCCTGAGGGCGAGGTACGAAAGATTGCCATGAATATGGAACGTGCAAAATGGAATCACGTTGCGTACCAGACCTGTGCCGTTAAGGATGGTGTGCCGGTGTTTTTTGACGATCCGGATAAGTTGGATGAGAAGCTTGAAAAATTGATGTTTAAATGAAAAAGATCGTTGTTTCGGAGGCAGGAACTGCGTCAAACGCTAATCTGCTTAGTTATGCACACTCGCTGGCCGAGCCATTAAGCGCAAAGGTAGAAGTTCGGGATAATTTAGCAGAGAACGGCCGGTCTGACGTGATGTTAACCGTTGTGGAGCCAGATACTGTGCTGGATACCCCTTATCTCGTTGTGCCCGATGGCTTTAAGTACCGGCCTGTACGTCGAATCGCCCTTGCCGTAGATTTTTTAAGTGCAGATATCCATGCGGTTCAGTCGGCCGCCAGCTTTGCCCGACGGTTTAATGCAGATCTCGTGATTGTATATATTACAGGGGATGAAAGGGAGGCTGTAAAGTCGCGCAAGCATGGTGCAGATTTTTTAAATGAAGTCACCTGCAAGATCAATTACGATCGCATCTATTTTCGGCAGGTCTCTGCTGTCAGCGTAGCCCAGGGGCTCGATTGGTACAGTGAATTTGGACTGGTCGACATCCTGATCATGACGCACCGCAGCACCAATGATTCGGCATCTGTAGGCGAGGGATTTTGCAGAGCGCTTGCGCCGCTGACCAACATTCCGCTGCTTGTACTTCCTGAAGGGGTTTATCCGGTATTCTAATCCTTAGCAAACTACCACATGAACAAATCAGAAATCGTATTCCTCGACGGTCCCCAATCAAGATGGAAGGAGTTCAAGTTTACACTAAATATCTTGTCTCAGTTTATACGCGGGTTCAGGTCACTCCATTTTGTCGGCCCCTGTATAACAGTATTCGGATCGGCCAGGTTTAAAGAAGATCACCCTTATTATGATTTCACCAAAAAAGCCTCTGCTGAGATTGCCAGACTGGGCTTCACCATAATGACCGGTGGCGGGCCCGGATTGATGGAGGCGGCCAATCGCGGAGCGAAGGACGTCGGCGGGCGCAGTGTCGGATGCAATATCAAATTGCCCATGGAGCAGGCTCCAAACCGGTATCTCGACAAGTGGGTGGAGATGAAGCATTTCTTCGTCAGAAAGGTATTGCTTGTGAAGTACTCTTTTGCTTTTGTGGCGATGCCGGGCGGTTATGGTACGTTGGATGAGCTTTTTGAGGCGCTGACCTTAATACAGACCGGCTCGATAAAAAACTTTCCGGTCATTATTCTCGGACAGGAATACCACGGCGAGCTTTTATCGTATATTGATCATATGCTCAGTTGCGGGACCATAAGTGAACAGGATGCTAAAATGTTCCTGGTTACGGACGACATTCAGGAAGCCGTTGAAATGATCCGGGAAAAGAGCATCAAAGCGTACGGCTTGCTGCCGCGGAACAAGCAAAGGCCTTTCCGCTGGTTGTTTGAAAGGCAATAACTACTTTTGCTTTCTGGCGCTGGAAAAGATCGCAAGTTTCGGGTTTCGCAGTTAAGAAATCATGCTGATATTCGTGTATTCATTTGATGTAGAACCCGGGTATCTGTATGGAGCAACAAGCGTTAAATTATGAAAGGATTGCAGCGGCTATAGCTTTTATCAAAGCCAATTTTAAGACGCAGCCGACACTGGAGGAAATTGCCGCTCATGTGCACCTGAGCCCTTACCATTTTCAAAAGCTATTTACGGACTGGGCCGGTACATCACCTAAAAAGTTTCTGCAGTATGTCAGTATAGGCTATGCCAAGTCGCTCCTGGCAAGCGGTCGGCCCACCCTCTTTACCGTAGCCTCAGAAACCGGTCTGTCGGGCACCGGCAGGCTGCACGACCTGTTTGTCGGCATTGAAGGCATGACGCCTGCGGAATATAAGATGGGCGGGAAGTCGCTTCAAATTAGGTATAGCTATGCCTTTACGCCCTTCGGTCAGGTGATTGTGGCGTCTACGACCAAAGGTATTTGTTTTATGGCCTTTCATTCCGATAAACAGGTTGCATTTGAAGATTTAAGAAGCCGTTTTCCTAACGCCTTGTACCGAGAAGGCTCGGATGAACATCAGCAAAATGCGCTGGCTATATTTCATAAAGACGCCACGCTGCCTCAGATCAAGCTTCACCTTAAGGGTACGGATTTCCAGTTGAAGGTATGGGATGCCTTGCTCAAGATACCGGCAAGCGGAGTTTGCAGCTACGGAACGCTGGCACGGCAGATCGACTATCCTAATGCGTCAAGAGCCGTGGGAACAGCCATCGGCGCCAATCCAATCGCCTACCTGATCCCCTGTCACCGGGTGATACAAGCCAGCGGTGACACCGGAGGGTATATGTGGGGCGGCATCCGCAAACTTGCGATCTTAGCCTGGGAGGCTGGTCAACTCGGAGAAAAGTCGCTATATTAGGGACTATGAAACACATTTCGATTTTAGTTCCGAGAGGTGCCATACTGGGTAGCCTGGAAGGCTCGCGGCAGTTGTTTAGTCAGGTGAACCAATTTGCAAAACAACAGGGAAAGCCACCGGTATTCCAGGTAGAGCTGATCGGGCTGACCAGGGAAACGCCGGTCAGCGGCGGCCTGTTTACTGTTAATACCGATTCTTTGGTCGACGACGTGGCGCGGACAGACCTTATCATCATTCCTGCTGTCGACGGCGATTTGTCGGACGCCATAGATCAGAATAAGGCCTTCCTGCCCTGGATAAAAAAACAATACGAAGCTGGAGCGGAGGTTGCCAGCCTTTGTCTGGGTGCTTTCCTGCTAGCTTCTACAGGTTTGCTAAGCGGCCGGAAATGCGCTACGCACTGGATGGCCGAAAGTGCCTTCCGTCAGATGTTTCCTGATGTGCAGCTGGTAACGCAAAAGATTATTACCGACGAGCACCGCATTTATTCCAGCGGTGGTGCGTTTTCGTATCTCAACCTGATTCTGTATCTTATCGAGAAATATGCAGGGAGGGAGATCGCTGTGCTTTCTGCTAAGGTATTCGCTATAGAGCTGGACAGGCAAAACCAATTACCTTTTACCATTTTTCAGGGTCAGAAAGGACATGAAGATGAGCCGGTCAAAAAAATTCAGGAGTATATAGAAAGTAATTTTCAAAAGAAAATAACAATCGATGAACTGGCTTCCATGCAGGCTATTGGTCGCCGCAACCTGGAACGCAGATTTAAAAAGGCTACGGACAATACGATCGTAGAATATATCCAGCGTGTGAAGATAGAGGCAGCCAAAATGAGCCTGGAATCGTCGAGAGAAAACATCAATGAGGTGATGTATAAGGTGGGCTATACAGACACCAAAGCTTTTCGGAGTACTTTTAAGCGTGTGACGGGCCTGTCACCCATCCAGTACAGGGCAAAATATAACCGGGTGATGTCGGCCTGATGAGAGTTAAGATCATCACGGCCCTGTTGCTAGCCTGCCTTGCACTCTTTCTGGCATGGGGCGTGAGCCGGACAGCTTTCAACGAAATGCTGGAAACGGTGGAAAACATCTCTGCACCGAGTGAGCGCCTCCGGCTGGTCAACGTGATATCCAGGAGGATCGGGGGACTAGAACAGCTTCAACGGCTACCCAACCTGAATGTTTCGGCACAGTACAGTAAAGGCTTTAAGGCTTCGCGTGAGCTGCGGATTGCGCTTGATTCGCTCGGCGTGCTGTATAAGGAGGATACCGTACAACTGTCCAGGATCAGCGCGATAAAAAAGCTACTGTCAAGACGCGATAAGCAGTTTGTGAATTATCTCAGGGTGCGCGCCGCTATGATGAACGACAAGGCCTTCTCTGAACAGGTCAGGGATGTGAGCGATATGGTGAATAAGAGAGATGCCCAGTCCGACAGTACCATTTTAGCCAGGGAGCAAAAGACTTCCACCACTACAGTCTATCCCACTGACGAAAAGCCCAGGAGTTTCTTTGGCCGGATTTTCGGGCGGAAACGTCCTTCCGATGATAGCCCGATCCGTATTGTGAGCGAGGAGAAGGTGGTACGTGATACCATAGCGGTATCCGCCGAAGACAGTCTCACGCACAATCTAGAGCGTTCTCTTCAGGTCATCGCCGCCCAGCAGCGAAAGCAGCAGGCTAACTTTCTGGGCAGAGAGGCGGAACTGGCCGTGGCGAACGAAAAACTGATCGGTCAGATGGTCGATGTGCTGAGCCAGGTGGAGGCTGAAGTGGTAAGTCAGATCGAGCAAAGCGGCTTTAAGGCGAAAGGCGTTGTGAACACCAGTATCAGGACAATAAGCATCATTTTTTTGGTGTTCGTTTTCCTGATGGCTATCCTGTTATATTTTATTTTAACAGATCTTACCCGAAGCAAAAGATATCGCGCTGAGCTCGAAAAGGCGAAAGAGGAAGCAGAGTATCACGGTATGGCAAAGCAGCGTTTTCTGGCGAATATGAGTCACGAGATCAGGACGCCTTTACAGTCGATCATCGGCTATGCGGATCTGATCCGTAACGAGAAGGAACCAAAAAAATCGGACATAGAGGCCATCCACCATTCTTCCGAACACCTGCTGCAAATTGTAAATGAAATACTGGATTATAACCGGATCACCTCGGGTAAGTTCAGTTTTGCGAGCGACTTGTTTGATATGCGCAAGCTGCTCGACGAGGTCATGTCGGTGATGCGTTTGCAATCGGATGCCCGGGGCCTTACGCTGTCTTCCGAATTCCAGCTCGAACCGGTCCGCTTTGTTTACGGTGATCCCTTTCGGCTTAAACAGATCTTGTACAATTTGCTGGGTAATGCCGTTAAGTTCACCCCTAAGGGGGAAGTGAAGCTGAAAGTGTTCTTTAAGCAACGGCACGACGACTTGTATTTTACGTTTGTAGTGGCCGATACGGGTGTGGGCATGACGGAGGCCGAGACGCAGATCATTTTTAATGAGTTTGAACAGGCTGGCGCGGTTGACGGCCATGTGGCCAACCGTATGGGGACTGGTTTGGGACTAAGTATTATTAAGTCGCTCATTGAGCAGCAGGGTGGTCGGATCTATGTAAAGAGCAGACCTGGTGCGGGTAGTGTATTCACCGTCTATCTGACCTTCCGGGCAGCGGCACAACAGGTCGAAATACCAGACAAGCCGGAAGTGAAAGTTTTTTCTGAAGGTAAGGTCTGGCTGGTAGACGATGACCCGCTTATACTGGACTTGTTTTCGGTCATTTTTGAACGGCACTTTATCCCTTATAAACGCTTTGACGGTCCGCTGGATATGCTTAATGAAGCCTGGGACGAGCGCGTAAAACATGTGTTCATCGATATTCGCATGCCGGGGATGGACGGTATAACGCTGTGTAAGGAGATGAGAAAAAGGATTACTCCCGGTGTAAAGCTATATGCGGTAACGGCCCAGGTGCTTCCCGACGAAAGGGAGCTGTTACTTGCCAGCGGCTTTGATCACTTGGTGATGAAGCCTTTCCGGGAATCGGAGATCATCGCTTTGTTTACAGAGCAGGGCTCGCCGGACAATAGCCCTAAACTCGACCTGACTGCGCTGCGGAAAATGACTTACGGCGATGAGGAGCAGCTTAGAAAGATACTAACGAGATTTGTGCTGGACTCAAGAAATGATATAGCGCAGGCCAGGTTGGCCATAGAAGCAGGGGATACCGCTAATGTCCGGTTGATTGTTCACCGGATCGCTGGTCGCACCGCTCAGATCGGAGCTGCTGAACTGGCCGCTGAATTCAGGCGTTGCGAAATCGCGCTCACCGAAGGAAAGGAGGCGGATATCGTTCCACTTTTACAGGGGCTTGATCGGTTGTGTGACAAAACCTCGCAAATCACTTCATAGACCGGGATCTCTTAATCGATCTCGTAGCGCTCCATCTTGCTATAGAGCGTCTTGCGGTCTATATTAAGCAGTTTGGCGGCTTTTGACTTATTGTACTTTACCTTGATCAGTGTTTCAACGATCATCGCCCGCTCGTTCGTTTCGTTGATGGCTTTCAGGTCTGATCCCGATGCCTTAGGGTCCTGGTTGATCGCAATGATCATTTCCTCTGGTAAAGATCCCGCTTCTGCGGTGTCGCCAGGGGTCAGCAGGACCATCCGTTTGATGACGTTTTTGAGTTCCCTGAGATTTCCCGGCCAGTCATACCGCATGAGGAGTTCTTTGGCTTCTGCCGAAATGTGCTTTACATTCCTGTTCAGGTCCTTGTTGGCCAGCGCAACAAAATGATCGATGAACAACTCAATATCCTTACCCCGGCTACGCAATGGCGGCAGCTGAATTTTAAATTCGTTAAGTCTGTGGTAAAGATCTTCCCGGAAGGTGCCATTGGCAACACTTGTTTTTAAATCGTCGTTTGTGGCTGCAATGATGCGCACATCGGTTTTAATCGTTCTGGTGCCTCCCACGGGCTGTATCACCCGTTCCTGCAAGGCACGCAGTAATTTGATCTGCACTTCGTAACTCAGGTTGCCGATTTCGTCCAGAAAAATTGTCCCCTTATTGGCTGCCTGAAATTGCCCGGCCTTGTCAGAAAGGGCCCCGGTAAAAGCACCTTTAACGTGTCCGAACAGTTCGCTGGCTGCAAGTTCTTTTGATAAAGCGCCGCAGTCGATCGCAATAAAAGGATGCTCTTTACGGCTGCTTTGCATATGTACCGCCCTCGCAGCGTATTCTTTTCCCGTTCCGCTTTCGCCCTGAATAATGACCGACATATTTGTGGGGGCTACCAGCGCTATATGTTCGTATAACTTTTCAGCATTCGGGCTTTTACCCTTCAAGGCATCAGCAAATTCAATGCTGGAGGGCGTATCGCCGCTGTTAAGTGCATGATTGATGACCATGAGCAACTCATCAGGGTTGACCGGCTTTGTGATATAGTCGACCGCCCCCATTTGCATAGACTTTACGGCTGTACGTACATCGTTGAAGCTGGTCATAATTACCACCGGGACATCTATCTGCCTGTCACGTAAGTAGGAAAGCACATCGATGCCTGTGCCGTCAGGAAGGCGGTAGTCAAGCAGGATGATCTCCGGTGATTGCCGCTCCAGGGCTGGGAGACTGGTTTTAATGTCCTGGTATAAAACAGCTTGATGCCCGCTTTTAGTCAGGAAGCCCTCCAATATATGGGAGAAAGTTAAATCATCTTCAATGATTAGTGTTTTTGCCATAGGGGATGGGTAGATGTGTGACAAAACTACGAAATCCCGTGCTAAAAGGTGTAGAACCTTTACAATACCTGAATCTTTTTGTAAATTTGCTAATATGCTGTCTAAAAAAACAAAGTATGCGATAAAGGCGCTTGTGGCACTGGGCAAGAACACTGGAAATCCGCCGATGCAAATTGTTCGGCTTGCGGAACAGGAGATGATTCCCCGGAAGTTTCTTGAACAGATTTTGCTCGATATGCGTAATGCCGGCTATCTGTACAGTAAAAAGGGTGCCGGTGGCGGCTACAGTTTAAACAAGGATCCCCGGGATATCTTTTTAGCGGATATATTGAGGATTACTGATGGGCCGATCGCTATGGTGCCCTGCGCCAGTTTAAAATTTTACCGTAAGTGTGATGAGTGTCATGATGAGGTCACATGTGGTATCCGGAAAACTTTCATAGATGTAAGAAACGCCACACTTAACGTTCTTGCTTCGACTTCTATTGCCGATGTGATGGCAAGGGAGACAGATAATATCGCTGTAAGTTGAATTAGGTGATAATCACCTGTTGCTGCGTACGCGCTTATCCGTTTTTAAGACTAACTTTGAAAAAACTAATTTTTATGATTGAAAAAATGATGAACAATTTTTGTAAGGGCCTGGTGGGCGTTGGATTGATGGTTGCCGTCCCTTTTTTATCTTTTTCGCAAAAGCCGAATTGGCAGAATCTCGATTTACAAGCTGATTCTACATTCGGGATCAGTACCGAAAAAGCGTACAGTGAATTGTTGAAAGGAAAGAAGTCAAAAAAAGTGACTGTTGCGGTGGTAGATTCCGGAGTGGATATTGAACATGAAGACCTTAAGCCGGTAATCTGGGTCAATCCGAAGGAAAAGGCGGGGAACGGCAAGGATGATGACAAAAACGGTTATACTGATGACGTTAAAGGCTGGAGTTTCTTAGGTTCAGCCAAAGGCTCGATCAATAACGAAACTTTGGAACTGACCCGTTTGGTGAGACGCGATAAAGCCAGGTTTGGCGATAAGGATGCTTCTCAGATCCCTGCAGCAGACAAAGCCGCTTATGAAACTTATTTAAAAAATAAAGCTGCATTTGATCAGGAGGTCGCTGAAGCGAAGGCCGGGTTGGAGCAGTTTTCTGCAGTGAAAAATGCGATCGATGGCGTAGTAAAAAAGATGGGGAAAGAAAACCCTACGCTTGAGGACTTTAAAGCTTTGAAGCCGGCTGATAATATGGAGGCTAATGTTCAGCGCATCATGCTTCAGCAACTGGAAGGCAAAACCTTTGCTGAGTTCTACAAATCTCAGATCGAACCGGGGTATGAGCACTACCATAGCCAGCTGGAGTACAACCTTAATCTTGATTATGATCCCCGTTCTATTGTTGGAGATGATCCGAACAACATGAAGGAACGCTTTTATGGAACTGCCGAGGTGCAGGGCCCGGATGCAAGACACGGAACGCACGTTGCCGGTATTATTGGCGCAACGCGCACAAACAGTCTTGGCATTATGGGTGTAGCTGATAATGTAGATATTATGGTGGTGCGTGCTGTTCCTAACGGCGACGAGCGTGATAAGGATGTGGCAAACGCCATTCGCTATGCTGTTGATAAGGGTGCTAAAGTGATCAATATGAGCTTTGGGAAGTCGTATTCCTGGGACAAGGGCATCGTAGATGAAGCTGTAAAATATGCTGTTTCTAAAGATGTACTGCTTGTACATGCTGCAGGTAATGACAACAACAATCTTGAAGAGAAGGAGAATTTTCCTGACCCAAGATATGTGGACGGAGGCGTAGCAAGTTCATGGTTAACCGTAGGTGCCTCTGGTTGGAAGAATGACGGAACTATTAGGGCGAGCTTCTCAAATTACGGTAAGACCACTGTGGATGTGTTTGCGCCTGGTGTGAATATCAACTCAACAGTACCTGGTTCAAAATACGAAAAGTTAAACGGTACCAGTATGGCCGCTCCGGTAGTAGCAGGTCTGGCTGCTTTAATCCGTTCGTATTATCCTAAGTTAACAGCCGTTCAGGTAAAAGATATCATTATGAAGTCGGTAGTTAAGGTTGACCAGTCGGTTACCATCACAGACGACTCAGGTGCTAAGACGGTACCTTTCAGTGATCTGTGTGTAACAGGTGGAATCGTTAACGCCTACAATGCTTTAAAACTCGCAGAGGGTTATAAATAGTAAAATAGAAAGATCGTTGAGAAGCCGCTGAAGATTAAATCTTTAGCGGCTTCTATTTTATAGATTCATTCATGAACGGCTGCAGCTTTCCGGAAATGCCGTTTTCTTCAATAAAGCGGTGCCGTTCGCAGTTGTACTCTTCTACTTTCTTAAAATCCCCCTTTTCGATAAGGATCTTAATGATAAGTCGGTAGGTAAACAAACAGCTTAGATTAAGCCGGTTGCGTTTGTATACTTCCATGCACTCCAAACAAAGGCGGTGCGCTGCCTCGAATTGTCCGGAATCCTTTAAGCTGATGGCATACATTAGCTTAATATTTGCCGCCGTGAAATTAGTTATTCTGAAACGTAATTTCCCCTGATCCAGCATGAAGAGAATACGCTCCAGTTTTTTCGATTTTTCCATTGGCAAGCGATCGGGGTGGTCGGGTCTTAGCCAGGAGTTAACCAACGCAAAGACACTCATATTGAAAATGGTAAAAGGGGTTCTCCGCGAAAATAGCCGGCGACGCTTCTCAAACAGATGTTTAAGCGTTTTAAACATTTCCTCCTCACTGTAGAATAGCGAAAGCATAATTGCAAGGGTGTACTGAACGCCCTCCTGCCAGGTCAGTTCTGCGGAATCACGCAGTGGCATGGTGTTCCGTAGATCATCTATGAAATTGATCTCCCCGGCATTTCCTAGCATATGATCAAGTGCATTGAGACTTACTTTCGCGGGGTTAGCCGGCCACGATTGAGGCTGAAGACCCTCTAACAGATTACCCCTGAAAGTAATCTGGCGTACATTTGATGTAAGCAAATCGAATATAAGTAAGATGGAATGGTAAGCCGTGAGATATTTCGGGTTCTCGGTTATTTGAAGTAACATAATGATGGCCTCTCTGTACATCGAATCAACGAGATCGAAATGCATGAGCTGGTTAAGCATGATGTCATGGAGGTCATGCTGGTCTATCAGTAAATAGGTGTCAGGGCAAGACTTGCTTCTGTAATAGAGACTTTCTGCGATAAACAAGATAAGATAGTTTTTTTCAAAACTGTCCAAATCGGTTTTAAACAAGTGCCGGAGGGAAGATAGTTCTCCATTTCTGACAAGATACCGGATCATCCATTGATAAAGTTCAAACCTGGTCTGATTATTTGTATATGTTTTTGATACGAACTCAAAGAAGGCCTTTCCATCTGACACGGTAAACTTTTCCAGCAATTCAAGAAAAAGAAAATATTCAAATATGTGCGGGTGCACGAATCTTATATATTCTTTCGGATGCCGGTCACTTATTTCAGTTTCTTCGATCAGAATGCCGTCCGAAAGCAGTTCGGCATAGGCCTTTACATCCAGACGGATTTCGTCTAGCAGCTCGTCTTTTAACGCAGCACTGAGTTTTCCGTAGTCCGTGACAGTAATTATCTTACGGA
This sequence comes from Pedobacter deserti, assembly GCF_024436415.1. Lineage (GTDB taxonomy): Bacteria > Bacteroidota > Bacteroidia > Sphingobacteriales > Sphingobacteriaceae > Pedobacter > Pedobacter faecalis. The sequence goes on from NZ_JAFMZQ010000001.1 coordinate 1,251,715, forward strand.
AAAAGATAAGTTTCTGTGTGTATTCCCCCGGAAGGTAAATTTTGTCATATACAAAACGGGACACAAGTTCATGGGAGATAACGGAAGTAAAATAACTAAAATAAGAATCTTCGTCTTTAAGCTGATATAGGAACGGTATATGGAATGGAAACTTCAACTGAGCTTTGAGCTCTGGACTAATCGTCGCTTTTCCTGCAAGATTTATTCTCGATAAAAGCTGGTCGACTTCCTCTCCGGTAAGTAATGGCACATTGGAGACCTCATTGCTGTTATAGAAGCTTCCCTGGAACCACTTTTTTTTAAGGTAGGACGAATGCCTGACCTTATTATAGAAGCGGATCCATGTGGCCGAGCGCATAGCAAAGACGACCTTAATGTGCGGAACGTTTTCCAGCGTACACAAAAAGTTTATAAGGCCTTCAAAAACTTGTGTCTTTAAATCGTTTGTAAACTCATGATCGGAGAACCCATCCATGAAGATAACGAATTTGCCCTTTGTGGGGGCAAGATGCCTGGTTATGTAAGTTGCCAGGTTTTCATGTGAAGGAATTCCCAGAAGTGACTTGATGTGTTCGCCAAGACTTACCGGAACGAATCCTTCGCTAAAAAAGCTGTGCGCAGTTATAAAAAGGGTAGGATTACCCTCATAGGCAGGGGTAGTCAGAAATCTTTCGGCCAGTTGCGTAAGTATGATGCTTTTTCCATATCCAGGCTGCGAAATAAAACACATATAGCTCTGTTCGGATGCCAAAAATAGGTCGAAGTCCTCCTCGGAAAACTTCCTCGGAACAGTTAATTCATAAGGGATGCTTGAACGGTTCTTAAACGTCTTGACGGTTAGGCTGCTAATAGCAGATGCTTTATCTCTTACATGCTGCCAGCCATCGTTTGCCGCCAGTACGCCCTTGTCTGTCATAGCCGCATGTTGATCGCTCACAAATTCAGCTAAGGTGGTCACCGTAAATTTCGAGAAACTATGTTTGGCATTGGCGAAGCCGAAAAGTCTTTTTATTGTGGTCTCGCTCAGGTTTTTTCCTAGGGTCTTACTGATTTCTAATGAAATACGTTTACAGTCGCAGGGCGTAGGAATACTGATTCCCGTTTTGGCTAATATCAGGGACTTGATCTCGTTTAAGGTAGGCGTCTCATTCATATGATATCGGATGATTCAATAAGAATAAACCGAATATAACCCATTTAATGAAAGAAATAAATATTTAATCGTGTGATTAGTTGATATCTTCCTTTGTGACTACAATTAATTATCTGGTTAACAGATGAATAAAAATACCAATTTAAATTGTAAAAAGATTGTGTCGTATAAATTGAACAAAATGAACAAAATGGACGGCTTTGAAGGCATGAATTGAATAACTCGAACGACCATAGGGATGGCATCGATGCATAAACTTGTATCAGATTTAATACAGGCCTATGAAATTGACGTTTACACCTTTAAGAAATCTTAAAAGATCTGCGAACTTCCTGGTAAGTTCTGTCATCTATCTTGCTTTAACGCTCGTTACATCTAAATCGTATGGGCAATCCAAAAATTATGCTACGGCTACCCCTTCAAGCGGGTTGGTTGCTTATTATAGCTTGCTTGGCGTACCTACTACGAATACCAATCCCGGTTCGGGAGCAGGTTCAGTAAACGGAGCGGGCAACGCAGCTACGAGCGACAATTCGACGTTTGCAACCTTAACTGCCAACTACAGTAATATTCTTGGTCTGGCTACCGGGGAAGGCGAGGCCTGGTTGCAGTTAAAATATCCCACAGCTCTACCCGCAGGCAAAACGACCTATATAAGATTCGATCAGCCTTCTACTGGAGGCGGACTTAGCCTCGATCTGCTTCAGCTGGTAGGCAATCTGACTGGCCTTTTAAGCAGCAACCTGGTACAATTGGATGTGTATTCCGGCGCGACTGCAAATGCAGACGGCACTTTACTTCCGTCGGCAACAGTGAGCAGTACGGTAGTCAGGGATGCTTCCGGAGCCAATTATTTTGCCGTAACGCCCGAAGCATCTTATAACTCTGTGCGGATCCGGTTACGGTTTAGAGGCAACCTGCTTGGTCTGGCATTAGGGTCGTCCATAAGTATGCGGGTTTATAACGCGTTTAACGTGAGTGCAGAGAACTGTGCGCCAGCACTATTTGCTACAGTAGGTGAAACCTCGGGCATAAACGTAAGCCTCACGGCGCCCGTGCTGAACCCTCAGTTTGCAGTCGACAACAACGTTGCTACTGCATCGCAGCTTCAGGCCGGAGTTGTGGGCGTCGCATCAGTCGTTTCGCAGACAATTTTTCTTAACGGACTGTCGCCCGCTGACGCTTACGCCAAGGTATACTTGTCTTTGCCTGCCAGCATCCTCAATGTTAATCTCCTCAATACGGTTACGCTCCAGGCATTCCATGGAAACAATGCTGTAGGCGCCGGGAGGTCGGTAAGCAGCCTGCTCTCAGCTGATTTACTGGGTTTGCTGGCTAATACCTCTGTTGTGCCTGTGTTTTTCCAGCCTGGCGCTGCGTTTGACCGGATACGTATAAGTATAGACAATACACTGGCGGTAGGCGGCAACTTACTGTCTGGCGGACTAAACGTCCATGAAGTGCAGCAAACTGTAGCTCCACCTACTTTTGAAGGCTTAACTGCAGGCGCTGTAAGTTTTTGCGGCAATCAGGTAAATCTCTCGGCGAGCAATCCCGTATCCGGGTTTACATACAACTTGTACAGAGGGAACGGAGCGGCGAGGGTATTGGTAGGGAGCTCTACATCAGGAACCTTTTCAGAGGCAAACTTATCGCCGGGCCAATATAACTATTATCTCTCCGCCCAGAGAACCGGGTGTAATGGGGAGTCTGACGTGGCCGTCGCGTCAGTCACCGTTACTGCCGTACCGGAGGCGCCTGCAGCAAGTGCTGCTCCTGTTTGCGCGGGGAATCCTGGGGTAATTACTGTAACGAACCCGGTGCCAGGCTATACGTACAACTGGTATACCGAGCCCACTGGTGGAACCATAGCAGGGACTGGCGTAACGTTTACGACACCCGAGCCACTAAGTGCAGGGGTGTCGTACTTCCTGGAAGCTGTAAACGCAAGCTGCGCAAGCGCTTCCAGGACAGAAGTGCAAATCACCGTAAACCCTGTACCAGAGAACGCTGAGCTGTCTACAAACAGCGTTGCTGTCAGCGTAGGACAGTCGGCCACCTTGCAGGCTGTTGCGCCAACGACAGGCAGTGTAGTTGCCTGGTATGCGGCAGCGAACGGAGGGACGCCCCTTGCTACAGGGAATACCTATGTTACAGATCCTTTAAATAATAATACCACCTATTATGCAGGAACAATAGGTCCGGGCGGATGTGTTAGTTCAGCACGCGTTCCGGTCGACATTATTGTAACTGGTGTTGCAAATGGATTGGCCTGTAACGCAGCGAACGCACAGCAAAGCGGCGTGAACGCTTTACTGTGCGTAGCTTGTGGCATAACTACACCAACGGGTGCTATCGATAACGATCCGAACACCTTTACGCGCATCAATCTGGCCGTTGGTGCGGCGGCAACCGGATACCAGCGTTTAATTTTTCCAGCGGCAGGGCTGCCGACCGACAGTATACGGTTAAATCTTGGTTTACCTACCGGACTAATTGATGCCGGTGTATTGAGCAACATTACGGTTGCCGTTATGAACGGGGCAGCCACTGTAAGGACATATACGCTTAACTCTTCACTTATTAACGTTCGGCTACTTGGAGGATCACGTTTCCAGTCAACCTTACCAGCCACGGGCGCGTACGACCGTGTAGAAGTACGGCTTGGCGGTACTGTTACAGCTCTTGGAGCGATAGATATTTACGGGGCAGAGGTCATTTATCCTAACCCCGTTGTAGCAGCAACCGGGCAGCAGGTTTGTTTCGGCACTACGACCACATTGTCGGCCACCGCAGGCGCCGGGACAACACTGGAGTGGTATTCGGCTCCCACCGGGGGAGACTTGCTCACCACCGGCGAGTCATTCACAACAACCGCACCGTTAACGGCGACTACCACCTACTATATTCAAGCCGTTCGCGGGGGTTGTCCTAATCCAACCAGAGTGCCAGTGACTGTAGCCGTAAATCCGCAGCTTGTATTTACCCCTACCGTATTTGCTAACGCTACCATCGGCTCTGCGTATTCCAGGCAGCTTGAACCTGCTGCGGGAGGCACGGCGCCGGTTACCTATGCGCTTGCTGCGGGCAGCACTTTGCCTGCAGGTTTATCCCTGTCGCCCAACGGTGTCATAAATGGCACACCAACATTGGCTGGCAGTTATAACTTTACCCTGGTGGCAACGGATGCAGCAGGCTGTTCAACATCAGCGTCTGCTGAACTTGTGGTCACCGATGCGTTAACATTGCCAGTAGCTGTGTTACCTCCAGGTACTGTGGGCGTAGTTTATCCTCCCCAAACAATTCCAAGTGCATCTGGAGGTACTGGGCCCTACGTGTATATGGCTGATAACCTGCCGCCGGGACTAAGTTTCGATCCTGCAACGCGCGACATTACAGGTACGCCGACTCAGAGCGGCACGTTTACCATTCCGGTAACCGTAACAGATGCTAACGGCAACGCTACGACCACCGATTATAACATAAACATAGCTGATCCACTTGTACTGGCTCCGGCATCACTGTCTCCGGGAACCGTTGGCGTCCCTTATCCAACTCAAATCATTCCCGCTGCTACAGGTGGCACGCTGCCTCATACATACAGCGCAGTTAATCTGCCACCGGGATTAAATTTCAATCCCCAAACCCGTGAAATAACCGGTACACCAACTCAGGCTGGTACCTATAGCATCCCGGTGACCGTAACAGATGCGGTCGGCCAGACAACAACGACCGACTTCAGCATTGTGGTTGGAAATCCTTTGGCTCTTGCCGGAAAGTCTTTGGCCAACGGTGTTGTTGGTGCAACTTATCCGACAGAAACGCTTCCTGCTGCCACAGGTGGGGTAGCGCCATACCTGTATAGTGCAACGAACCTGCCGCCTGGGCTGACTTTCGATGCTGCTACACGCCAGATTGCGGGCACGCCTACACAATCCGGTACCTTTAACATAAACGTTAACGTAACTGATTCCAATAACGGCTCGGCTAGCCAGACTTATGTATTGGTTGTTGGCGGCCCACTTGGTATTCCGACGGCGACTTTACCTCCAGGTATGGTCGGCACACCTTACCCGGTTCAGGTATTGCCTGCTGCAACGGGCGGTACGGCGCCTTATACTTATGCAGTTACTGGTTTGCCGGCCGGATTAAATTTCAATCCCGACACCAGGGAAATTACCGGAACACCGCTGATAGGAGGCACGTTCAATGTAACGCAAACGGCAACCGATGCAGGAGGACTTAGTACGTCGACAGACCACGTGCTGGCAGTCACAGTCGGAAACCCTGTCGTGGCAGGCACAAGCATTTGTGCAGGATCGGCGGCCACACTTTCGGTCTCTAACCCGCAATCGGGCGTGACTTATAATTGGTATGCTTCAACCGGTAACGTCCCTGTATATACCGGCACCACGTATACCACCTCACCGCTTAGTGCAAGCGCCACCTATTACATTCAGGCAGTTTCGGGCGCGGCAGTTAGCGGCCGGTCTGAAGCAGTTGTAACGGTAAACCCGGTACCGGCTCCGGTGACTTTAGCTTCTGTAAGCCCGACGATAAGTGCCGGCCAGACGGCAACGATTAGCGCAACTGCTGCGGCTAATACTACCATAAACTGGTACAACAGTGCTACCGGGGGCAGTCCGTTTTTTACCGGCGCGACTTACACAACGCCACCATTGACCGCGACAACGACATATTATTTGGAAGCAGTCAACACATCAGGTTGCGTAAGCGCTAACAGGACGCCGGTGACGGTAACCGTAACACCGGTACCAGCAGATCCAAGATGTAACGTGGCTATTGCCCAGCAATCTGGAATAGATGGCGTGTGCGTACTTTGCAGTATACAGGGCGCGGGTAACTCAACGGATGCAGACCCGGATAATTTTACGAGAATCAATCTGGCTGTCGGGGTCGGTTCAACCGGATATCAGCGATTGATATTTGCCGGGGCAGGTGTGGCAACAGACAGTATTCGCTTAGACCTGGCTACACCGGTAGGATTGGCGGATCTTGCCTTGCTGGGTAACATCACGGTAAGGGTGATGAGTGGCAATGCAACTGTGGCAACTTATCCTTTGAATTCATCCCTCCTGAATTTGAGATTATTAGGAGGTAACCGCTTTAGCGCAACCTTACCAGCAGCCGGCGTGTACGATCGCGTGGAAGTGCGATTTGGTGCAGTTGCTTCTGCACTCAGTAATCTGAATATATACGGTGCAGAAGTCATCTATCCAAGTCCCGCTGTTTCTTCAGAAGGACAAACGATCTGTGCAGGCAGCGCTACGACATTGTCGGCAGTGCCAGCTGCGGGCAGCACGTTAAATTGGTACGCGCAACCTAGCGGAGGCGTTTCATTAGGCACTGGGGAAAGCTTCACAACTCCGGTTCTTACAACAACAACTACGTATTATATAGAAGTAAGCAGGGGCAACTGTCCAAATCCGCAAAGGATTCCGGTAACTGTATCCGTAGCAACTCCGCCAGCCGTTCCTGTCTTGGTAAACACTGCACCGGTATGTTCAGGGTCTGCAGCAACGCTATCCGTGTCAAATCCATCCGCTACAGCAACTTACCGTTGGTATACAGCGCCGTCGGGGGGAACACCTGTTTTCGAGGGGTCTGTATATACCACCCCGTTGCTCAACACAAATGTCACTTATTACGTAGAAGCTGCCCAGGGAGACTGCGTAAGCACCAGCAGAGCCATGGCAGAAGTGATCGTAAATGCCCGTCCCGCATTGCCGGCAGTTCAGGCATCGTCTACAACAGTCAGCCCCGGACAATCCGCGGTTCTGACTGCCTCCTCAAATCAGGCAGACGTTACCTATAACTGGTATGACTCTCCTGGATCCAGTGTTCCGGTTTATAGCGGGCCTACTTATGTTACACCACCACTTACGGCCACAACGACCTACTATGTAGCATCTACTTCAAATGTGACCGGCTGCGAGTCGTCAGCAAGGGTTCAAGTTACGGTAACAGTAGATAATGGCGGTGCAGCCAACCCGGTTCCCTGCGAGTCTGCCGTAAACCAGACCAACGGCGTGAACGGGATTTCGATATTGGCTGGTGTCGTGAATCCGGCATTAGCGATCGACAACAATTCGGAAACGGCGTCTACGCTTGTTTTGCCTGTAGGTCTTCTTAGTGGTTCTGTTTATCAGCGCCTCGGCTTCACAGGTTTGTCGGCTCCGGGCGACACCTTAAGAGTGAAATTAACCTCACCTGGCAAATTATTGTCTTTAGGCGTGTTGTCTGGGGTAACGCTTACCACCTATAACGGAACAACCAGCAACAACGATGCGGTCGGCCTAAACAATCCTCTGGTTCGTCTGGAATTGCTGAGTGGAAGCACCGAAGCATTGATAACCCTGGTGCCTGGTCAACCGTTTGATCAAATAGAGATTCGTTTGAACGCTGGCATTGCCGGGGCCTTGTCAACAATAGGGGTCAATTATGCGCAGCGGACATTGAAGGCGCCTGATGTTGTTTCATCCGATGTCTCCGGCTGCGAAACGCAGACAGCCAGTCTTGCGGTTCTTAATCCTCGTCCGGGCATAACTTATAACTGGTACGATGCTGCCGGAACCCTTCAGGGCTCGGGCGATACCTTCCAGACACCGGCGCTGACTACTGGCACGCAATACTTTGTGACGGCCAGTACTCCGGGCGGTTGCGCAAGCAGCAGAACCACAGTGAATGTGAATGTTACACCGGCTCCTGTGCAACCTCAGCTCGCAAATACTGCCATTACGGTATGTCAGGGCGCGGGCGCCATACTTACGGTGACTAACCCGCAGCCTGGTATGATTTACACTTTCAGCCAGGGAATAACCGTGCTTCAGGCCGGACCTGCAACAACATATACGATCGGTTCCGTGAACGGCCCGATGTCTTATTCAGTGACTGCCTCTAACAGCTGCGGATTGACCTCGGCTTCCACAACTGTTGCTGTGGAAGTGGGTACGCCAAATGCCCCTGAGGTTATCCCTTCGTCGAGTACCATTAATCAAAATGAAAGGGCTTTGCTTACAGCAACTTCTTCTTCCGCCGGGGCAAGCTTTGTTTGGTACGATGCAGACCCGTCTGACCCGGCGGCGAACATCATTTCCACGTCCTCAAATGGCGAAAACGGTACGTTCCTTACACCTGTGCTTAGCGCAACAACGACGTATTGGGTGGTTAGCACCGCTGGAGGCTGCACCTCGGTGCCGGCTCAGGTAACTGTTACGGTACTTCCTACGTCCGGACCTGGAGCTGTATTTTGCGAGTCAGCTTCAGCCGAGGAAAACGGCGTAGGCGGTATTCTGTCGGTACTTTCGGGTGTAGACAATCCACAATTTGCAGTCGACGATAACGCCAATACCGGTTCATTGCTCAGGATACCGGTTGGTGTTGGCGCTTTCGTATATCAGAGGGCAATCTTTAATGGCCCTTCAACGGTCGGCGACCGTATACGAATCCGGCTGACTTCTCCGGCAGCCTTGTTATCAGTGGGCTTGTTGTCGAACATTCAGGTAACTACCTACAATGGCGGCGTATCTAATAGTGATACCCGCGCTCTGAATAACCCTTTAATCTCACTTCAATTACTTTCGGGCAATTCGGAAGCTATTGTAGAGTTCACACCGTTGAACAGATTTGATAGGGTAGAAGTACGGCTTAATTCTGGTTTACTTGGCGCCTTAAACAGCATAAACTTCAATTATGCTCAACGCATCGTAGTGCCTCCAACTGTTGAGGCCTCAACGGTGACTGCCTGCGCAGGCAGTCAGGCCCAGCTTGCGGTGGAGAACCCGGTTACAGATGGGTCAGTAACTTACAGTTGGTACTTGGGTAGCTCCACCACGCCGGTTGCAACGGGAGCTACATATCAGACAGATGCATTGCTTGCACCTGGAACGTACACTTATTTCGTAACTGCTACACGTAACGGTTGTCCTAGCGAGCGGACTCCGGTGAACGTGACCCTGCTTCCGCTTCCGGAGGGACCAGTCGCAAGCAGTGGAAATCCACAAACGATATGCGCAGGAACATCGGCCACGCTTGCTGTAAATACTGTTCCGGGAATTCGCTTCAATTGGTATGATGCGGCATCTGGCGGTACCTTGCTGGCGGCCAATACTGCCAGCTACACCACATCCCCTGCATTGTCTGCCGGAACGTATATTTATTATGTAGAAGCAGTAAATGGCAGTTCATGCAGCAATCCAGTCCGTACAGTAATTACCGTCAGGATAAACTCAAATGCTGTAGCGTCAGACATTACGGTGGCCGATCAGAATATTTGTGCTGGCGCTCAGGTTACATTGAACGCAAGCACTTCCACTATAACCGATCCTGTATTCAGATGGTACAGGGATGCAGCGTTGACCGACCTGCTGGCCACTGGTCCGGTGTTTTCCCCAGTTGGACTGACCGCGAATACGCAGTACTATGTTACCGTTAGCGGTTCGAATGCTTGCGAAAATACTCCTGCCACAGCCAGGACGGTCATGGTGACAATTAACCGCAATGCAGTTTCGTCCGACATTCTTGCCCCGGGGGCATCTGTTTGCGCCGGAAGTTCAGTAACCCTAACAGCAGCGAGCACTACTGTGACATCGCCGGTGTTCAGGTGGTACAATGATGCTGCGCTTACCGACCTGGCTTTTGAAGGCGCTTCGTTTACGACACCGGCCTTAACTGGTTTGACGCGCTATTATGTAACCGTAACCGGAACGAATGTTTGCGCTAACGATGCTGCAAACGCGAAAATCGTGACGGTGAATGTAGGACGCAACGCTACGGCTGCGGATATTACCCTCGCAGATGCGACGACCTGTTCCGGCACAGCAGTAACGCTGAATGCGACCAGCGCTACGGTTACAGATCCGGTATTCAGGTGGTATCGTGATGCGGCGCTGACAGACCTGGTACAAACGGGGGCTGTTTTTATTACGCCGCAACTTGCTAATACCACTCAATATTACGTCACGGTGAGCTCGGCTGAGGTATGTGAAAACGACGCAGCTAATGCCAAGATCGTAACCGTAACCGTGAACAGGAACGCAGTGGCCGCGGATATAGATGTAGCTGATATGGCGATCTGCGCGGGCGGCGGCGCGACTTTGAATGCCAGCAGTGCAACGGTTTCTAATCCTGTATTCAGATGGTACCGTGATGCGTCGCTTACAGATCTTGCTTTTACCGGTCCTATATTCAATACACCGGCGCTTAGTACGACGACAAGGTATTATGTTACAGTAAGTGGCAGTAATGCATGTGCGAACGACATGATGAATGCCAGGGTAATTACAGTGAACGTAACACGTACGGCGACGGCGAATGATATCATTACTTCCGGAAGTACGACCATCTGTGCTGGCAGCGTTACCACGCTGACCGCTGCGAGTACTACTGTGTCTAATCCGGTCTTTACCTGGTATCGCGATGCACTGCTCAGCGACGTTGCCGGTACTGGTGCGAGATTCCAAACCCCGCTGCTGAATGCGACTACCACGTTTTACGTTACAGTGAGTGGAAGTGATGCCTGTGCGAATGTACCGGGCACAGCTAAACAGGTGGTTGTAACCGTAAACCCGGCGCCTAACGTTCCGATAGTAGGTACGGCTGGTACTTCCATCTGTGCTGGTGACGTAACCGTGCTTTCGGTGCAAAATCCGCAGAGCGGCGTGGCCTACGAATGGTACGATGCCGCTACCGGCGGTTCCCTGGTTAGTACTGGAACAAGCTTTACAACAGGCCCGCTCAGCGGAACCATTGATTATTACGTGGCAGCGGTAAGCCCGACAGGCTGCGGAAATGAGACAGGCCGGGTTCGCGTTACCATAACTGTATTGCCAAGACCTCAGGTGCCTTCCGTGGCCTCTACCTCAGTAAATACATGTGGAGGAAGCCCTGCGGTACTTACTGTGTCAGCTCCGCAAACTGGTACGGTCTATAACTGGTATGATGCTGCATCGGGTGGTAACCTGCTGGGCACAGGGGCTACCTATACGACAGGCCCGATAACCGCAACCACGACTGTTTATGTTGAAGCGGCCGTTGGAACGTGTACCAGCGTATCACGTACAGCAGTGACGGTTAATTTCGCTGCTGCGCCGAATGTACCTCTCTCTGTATCCGGCGCTTCCGGACCATTATGCCCTGGTACCAATGCCAGCCTTTCGGTCGACAATCCGGATGCCAGCCTGACATACCGTTGGTATGCACAGCAGTCGGGAGGCACCATGCTGGCCGAAGGCGTTACATTTATGACACCAGTACTTACCACAACCACGGTTTATTATCTAGAGGCAGTAAACACAACAATTGGTTGTGCAAGTACTTCGCGCTTGCCGGTTACGGTGATGGTACTTCCTAAACTGGAAGCTCCGGTTGTATCTGCGCAGACTACCGCCACCAGCATCACGTTCCAGTGGAGCGATGTGACCGGTGCAACTGGTTATGAGGTTTCTATAGACAATGGGCTAAACTGGATTTCACCTTCGTCCGGCGCGGCAGGAAGGAGTCACACGGTGACCGGACTAAACCCTGATCAGTTGGTTTCCATACGGGTAAGGGCGGTAGGTCAACTGGCATGTCAGCAAAGTGACGCGACGAGCATTACGGCCAGAGCTGAAAATCCGCAGGGCAATAATGTATTTGTGCCAAATACTTTTACGCCGAACAACGATGGACGGAACGATATTTTTTATGTATACGGAAACACCATATCGAGGATGAAACTCCGGGTGTACAACCAGTGGGGGCAGTTCCTTTTCGAATCTCAGCACATTCAAACAGGATGGGACGGTACATATAAGGGCGTGCTGCAGCCAAATGGAGTGTATGTATACTACCTCGATGTCCAGTTTAACGACGGAAGTAAGCAAACGAGAAAGGGAACGATAACATTGCTGAGATAACCTGATGTCCGATCACAATCATTTACCAAAAGACCGAAAGGAATAGTTATGAGAAATTTAATCAATACAATAATAGCGGCTCTTTTAATCTGCTTTACGCCAACCGGAACTAAAGCCCAGATCGATCCGCATTTTTCACAATACTACGCGCATCCATTGTGGCTGAATCCAGCCCTTACGGGTGTTACCGATGGTGAATACCGGGTGTCTCTGAACGCTAAGCAGCAATGGAGTTCCCTATCTAACGGCTTCTTCACCGGTGGAGCTTCGTTTGACATGGCACCGGTTAAGAATCTGTCTTTCGGTGCTATGGTGCTCAATCAGAATGCCGGGGATATTAGTTATAACCATCTTAGTGCGTTGGTATCAGGTGCCTACCGGATACACTTCGGGCAGATGGGTATGCACATGATTAACTTTGGGCTTCAGGCGGGTATTCTGAATAAAAGCTTCGATCCGTCAAAGATTACCTTAGGATCACAGTATAATCCGGTTACAGGCTTCGATCCCGGCTTTGGGGTTAATGAATCATTTACTTCATCCAATACACTGGTGCCGGACGTAAATGCGGGGTTTATGTACTTCGACGGAAACCCAGGTAAACTGGTAAACGTCTTTGGGGGGGCTATGGCGGCGCATCTTACGCGGCCAGTGGATAAGTTTTTGGGGAATGATGTGCGCATGCCGATAAGGTATGCAGCACACGGGGGTGCCCGGACACGTATATCTGAGGTGCTCGACCTCACTCCGAATGTGCTTTTTATGCGGCAAGGCAATGCACAGGAGATTGCCGCGGGCGGTTACGCGCAACTTATGGTAAACCAGGAAACAGACCTCATGTTTGGTGCGAACTACCGGGTCGATGACGCAGCGATTGCATTCTTTGGCCTTCACTTAAAGAATATGGTTTTCGGGCTGAGTTATGACTTTAACACTTCTAGCCTCAGCCGGGCTACCAGAAGTCAGGGCGGGCTGGAACTATCCGTTTCATTTACGAGCCGTAAGGGGTTTATAGGACCGAACTTTTTTTGTCCGAGGCTCTAATACTATCCAAACAGACTTAAATTTTCAGACAATGAAACTGCTTTATACTTCAATAGTGTTTTTGATGTTTAGTGCCGCTTCCGTAGCCCAGTTTACAACGAATAATAAACGGATGGCAGATGTTTACTTTCACAATCAGGAATATTTTGCCGCAGCAGAATATTACAAAAGATCCCTGCAGATCTCTGCAGATAGTTCGGGCTTTGTAGTTCCTTATGGTTTTGAAAGTAGGATGAAAGACGACGCTTCGAATCAAGGTGACTACGAATACAGCGTGTTCAGGCTGGCGGAATCCTTGCGGCTATATAAGAATTTTACGGATGCTGAGGGATGGTATGCGCTGGCGAAAAACTTTAAAAATCCAAAATATGCAACGGCACCATACTGGTACGCGGTATGCTTAAGGGCAAACCAAAAATACGAACAAGCCATTAAGGCTTTTGATGCATTTATTGCCGCATATCGTCAGAACGATCAATTCAAGGAACGCGCAAAGACAGAAATCTCGTCCTGCCGTTTCGCGCTGTATGAATTACGTTACCCGCGGATGTTCAGGCTTAGCCGTTTAACAAACGACATTAACGAAAAGGGATCAAACTATACACCCCTGATGCATCAAGGTGTGTTTTATTTCACGTCCTCCAGGCCTCAGGGAGGTTCTGGCAAAACAGAGGTTCTCACCGGAGCAGAAAATACCCGGGTGGCAAAAAAGGAAACGCCCTTCCTCAATGCCATTTATGAAGTAAAGGATAACCCGGTAAATACCAGCATTAGAATCAGCAAGGTTACCGGCGGAAGGCAGCGGGAGTCAGCAGCGCCGGCATTTGTGCCGGATGGGAACGTGATGTTTTGTACGAGCTGGACGGGAAAAGGCGAAAAAATAATCACGAAACAGAAGAGATCTGCAGCCGGGGAGTGGTCGGATCCTGTCGACGCAGGTATCCAGGTGAACATTAGAGGTTATAATGCTATTCAGCCTTTTGTCACCACCGACGGCAAATACCTGATCTTTTCGTCGGACCGGCCTGGTGGACTTGGAGGATATGATCTTTGGTATTGTCCACTTCGCCCTGACGGCCAGATTGGTCAGGCAATTAATATGGGGAACGTTATCAATACGAGTGAAGATGATCAGGCTCCCTATTACAGTAGTGTGAGTAAGAAGCTTATCTACAGTAGTAAAGGCAGGGTAGGCATGGGAGGTTTTGACTTCTTCGAAAGCACAGGCGACTTTAGTCGCTGGACAACTCCGGAAAATCTTGGATACCCTTTTAATTCATCTAAAGACGATATGTATTTCAGCCCGGCAGGGCACGACGAAACCGAGGGTTATATCAGTTCGGACCGCGAATCGCTATGCTGTCTCGAAATCTTTAAGATCCGGCGCGAGTATCTCAATGTAAAAGGCACGGTATTCGATTGCAATACAAATAAACCGCTTGGTATGGTAAAAGTGACGTTGGTAGACTCTGCAGGAAGCCAGGTGATGACGACAGGTGATGATGGTACGTACACCTTCAAAGTAAGCAGTAACCGGAAACTAAGACTGACCGCCGAAAAGGACAGGTATTTTACGAAGGCTCTCGTTTACACCTATGATGAGCTTGCAAACAAAGATACCTTGTTTAGTCCGGAACTTTGCCTTACGCCTTTTGAAGTTGATAAGCCGATAGTCCTTAAAGATGTATTTTATGAGTTTGATGAGGCTGCACTAACGGAGGATTCTAAAAGAAAGCTTGATCATTTATACAGTATCATGATCGACAACCCAAATATTGAGATAGAATTAGGCGCCCACACAGACAGCAAAGGGCCAGATATTTACAATTTGGACTTGTCGCAGCGAAGAGCCAGATCCTGTGTGGATTATCTGGTCTCAAAGGGAATCTCTGCATCACGTATGACGAGTAAGGGTTATGGCGAGACCAGGCCCGTAGCACCCAACACGCTTGCGAACGGGAAGGACAATCCTGCAGGCCGGGCATTAAACCGGCGTACTGAGTTTAAAGTGACCAGGAAGTAGTCAGCGGCGTCAGACTTATAATCGGCACAATACTTGTTGAATGCTTATCACTTCAACAAACAAATATCAATATGAAAAAATTGTTTATTACCCTTATTGGATGTGCAGCGATGTTTTTCTTTAACGAGAGCACCGCACAGGCACAAAATTACAAAACCGCGCTTGGAATGCGTATTGAGGCAGGAGATGGCTCAACAGGCGTTGGTTTTAATGCTAAGCACTTCTTTAGCAGCAACACTGCTATCGATGCAAATCTCTTGTTCTATGATGGAGACGTTATAGGACTGGGTGCAGAGTTGCAATGGAACGATCGCGTTAAGGGAGCTTCAGGGCTCGACTGGTATTTGGGTCTTGGTCCGAATTTCCTTTTCTATGATGAGGTTACTGCGGTTCAACTGAGGCCTGTAGCCGGACTTGACTATAAAGTCCCCAGCGCGCCAATTGATTTCGCTTTCGATTGGAGACCAGCTTTCCGTTTAAATCACGGTACTGATTTTTCAGCTGCACGGTTCGGAATTTCCCTGCGCTATGCATTCTAGGACAACATCTCTATAGAACAAAAAAATGCCGTGGCTACCACGGCATTTTTTGTTTTTTATTATTTAAGCCAGCCTTTCAGCACCGCCTTTTGTTTATTTGTAGCCTTCGGGTCTATGGTGACTTCCAGCTTTACGTTAGGATTTGCTTTTAAAGTCACTTTGAAGTCCCTGATCAGTCCATCTCTTCTTACCCGGATCATAACAGACTCGCCTGGCTTTTTACTCATTATAACTGGCATATTTTCAACAGAGATGTCGACCGGAACATCGTCTACGCTGATCAGTTCGTCGTTCACGTTAATGCCGTCTGTCCAGGCAGCAGAATTGCGGGACACTGCTGATACAAAGAATCCAGCTTCCGTCCGCTTCGTCGCTGTTCCGAGGTAGGGAATGTTAAGGCCTTCCGTGATGTTTTTCACGTTAATGCCGGCATAACCAAAATATTTCTCATAATCCAAAGGCCCGGTTCCATTCACATACTTCTCCCAGAACGCTGTAAAATCTACCCCGCTTAACTTTTCAACCATGGCCTTAAATTCCGAGTCTGTATACCCGCGTCCTTTGGCTTTGTAATACTCGTCATACATCGCTTTCATGACGTCGTCTAGATTTCTTGTGCCCTTCGTCGCGTTAGAAATTTCCAAGTCCATAAACATGCCGAGCACTTCGCCTTTGTTGTAATAAGAGATCGTGCTGTTATTGGAATTTTCATTTGGTCTGTAATACTTGATCCAGGCATCGTAACTGGCTTCTGCGACCGATTGTATTTTTGCTCCGGGCGTGTTAACCACCCCCGTTATGGCGGTGGCTAGGTTTTGAACCGTCTCCTCCGTTGTAAGGAACCCGGAACGGTGCATCAGTTTGTTTTCATAGTAGGCTGTAAAACCTTCCGCTACCCATAAGCTTGTGGTATAATTCTCGTTCTCATAGTCGAAGGGTCCGAGGGCCTGAGGTCTCAATCTTTTGACGTTCCACAGGTGGTAGTATTCATGCGCTACAAGGTTCAGAAAGCCAAGATAGATTTTGGGGTTGGTATAGCCGTTTCTTGTCGCGCCCAGCACGGTTGAATTCAGGTGTTCCAGTCCCCCGCCGCCGCTCTGATAGTTGTGGACGATAAACGTATAATGTTTATTGGGATTTTCACCATACATAGCGGTTGCTTCTTCAACAATGCGCGCCATATCTTTCTTCAGTTTCTCTGTATCGTAATTGCCGCCTCCTACCATGGCTACTTCGTGTTTTACCCCCGCGGCGGTAAATTCAAATACGTCTTGGTTGCCCACTTCAATCGGGCTATCGTACAAAATGTCAAAGTTTGAAGCAGTATAAGTGAATGGCTCGCCAGCTACCGGTTCCAGTCCGGTAGACACCTTTTCCCAACCTTTAAAAGGTTTGATGCGAACAGTGCTCGGTAAATCAAGCATCCCGTCCGGATACATGAAAATGCCGGTGGGCGACAGGAAAGCATGGCTGTCGTCTACAAACGAGGTACGCACAGAAACCTCAAAAGCATAAATGCGGTACTTTACTTTGATGCTATTCGCGTTTGCACTATAAATGCGCCAGGCATTTTTCCTTATTTTTTCCGTGCGGATGGATTTACCATTCGAACTTGCAGTCAGGCCTTCGATGTTTTTGGAAAATTCCCTAACCAGGTAAGATCCAGGCGCCCAAACTGGCATTCTGATGTCGACGTGGTCCTTCTTTAACCCCGAAATTGTCATTTCGATTTCGGCATAATGGGCCTGTGGTTCGGTAAAGCTAACTTCAAATCCAATTTTAACCTGAGACTTGCTGATCATATTAAATGCGAGTAGAATAATGATGGTGGCTGCTGCTGTTTTCATATAACACAAACAATAAATTGCCCAAACTTACCCAAAAACTTAGCAAAAATGGAGATCAGCATTTATTTTGGTCGCGTAACAACCTTAATACAAGTTCTTACAGGCATCATATTTGAATATTTTTGCACGTTTACAGACTAGTACATACACGAATGAAACTGAAATATATCATTTATGCACTTCTTGTGATAGGAATCGGGTCGCTTGTCTTCTATCGTATTAATGCGAATAAGAAACTGGAGGGACAACGCGGTAAAGGCGGTCCGGCAGGAGGATCTTCAAGTTTGCAGGTTGAGGGTATCGTTGTTAAACCAGGTAATTTTAACAATGCTCTAGAAGTAACCGGTACACTGGAAGCGAATGAAGCTGTTGAACTTCGCAGTGAGGTTTCCGGATTGGTGACGAGTATAAACTTCAGGGAGGGGACTGACGTGCGTAAAGGAGCTTTGCTTGTTAAAATTAACGATCGTGATATCCAGGCACAACTGCAGGAGGCACTAACCCGTCAGAAGCTTTCCGCTACTGTAGAAAACCGGTCCAGACAACTGCTGGAGAAGGGTGCCATCAGTCAGGAAGAATACGATACCTCGCTGGCCGACCTGCGTTCTCTCGAAGCTCAAACTCAACTTATTCGTGCTCAATTGGCCAGGACCGCTATATACGCACCCTTTAGCGGTAAGGTAGGTTTACGCTCAATATCTGTAGGTGAGTATATCACACCGGCTACTTTAATTGCAAGGCTTTCGAGCATTAATCCTTTAAAAGTCAGCTTTTCTGTGCCGGAGCGTTACATGGGGCAGATCACCAACGGCTCGGAGATTTCATTCACCACTGACGGCTTAAATAAAACTTTTAAAGGAAAAGTGTACGCTATAGAGCCTGGCGTTAATGTGCAGACGCGTACCCTGCAAATCAGGGCTAGTGTGCCAAATGCAAGCGGTGAGCTGTTGCCCGGCTCTTTTGCCAAAATAAAACTTAACCTGCGCGCTGTAGAAGATGCTATCCTTATCCCTAATGAGGCGATAATACCTGTGCTGGACGGGAAAACAGTCTTCGTAAGCCGTAATGGTAAAGCGCAGCAGGTCAAAGTCGAAACCGGAACCAGAACCGCCGAACATATCGTGGTAACTGCCGGCTTGCAGCAAGGAGATACGGTGCTGACCACCGGGGCGATGGCCGTGAAACCTGACGCTGCGGTAAAAGTAACTGTGGTTAATCAATAAAGCTGAGATGAGTATTTCTACCACGAGTATAAAGCGGCCGGTACTGGCCATTGTGATGAACTTGATGATTCTCCTGTTCGGGATCATCGGCTATACGTTTCTCGGCGTAAGGGAGTTTCCCAACATCGAGCCAACCGTAGTGTCTGTGCGGACTTCCTATCCGGGTGCAAATTCTGATATCATTGAATCCCAAATAACAGAGCCGCTGGAAAAATCCATTAATGGTATCGACGGAATCAGGAACATCACTTCGTCCAGTAATCAGGGTTCCAGCAACATCACCATAGAGTTCAATCTCGATAAAAATATTGATGACGCGGCAAATGATGTGCGCGACAAGGTTTCGCAGGCAGCCAGAAGTTTGCCAAAGGATATCGACGGAAATCCGGTGGTGAGTAAAGCGGATGACAATTCCGATGCGGTGATTACCATGACCGTGCAAAGCGACAAACGGAACGTGATGGAGCTTAGCGACTATGCTGAAAATGTGATTGCAGATCGTTTGCAAACCATCACAGGAGTTAGCAGTGTGCGCATCATGGGTCAGCGTAAATATGCCATGCGCATACGTATAGCCCCCGATAAGCTGGCTGCTTACGGGCTTACCTCTCAGGATATCGTCAATGCACTGAACCAGGAGAATGTTGAATTGCCTTCAGGCCGCATCACCGGAGCCAATACGGAACTCACGGTCAAAACGCTTGGAAAGCTGACTAATGAACAGCAGTTCAATGACCTGATCCTTAAATCCGACTCGGGAAGTCTTGTGCGCCTGAGCGATATCGGATATGCGGAACTGGCATCAGAGAATGAAGAAACCGTGCTACGCGAGTCAGGAAAGCCCATGGTGGCGGTCGGATTGATTCCGCAGCCTGGAGCTAACTACCTCGATATTTCAAAGGAATTTGACCGCCGTTTTGAAGAACTGCAAAAAGATATCCCTAAAGACATCAAACTAAATATTTCGCTGGATACGACGAAGTTTATCAAGCAATCCGTTACCGAGGTTGCGGAAACGATAGTCCTTTCGTTAATTCTGGTTATACTCATCATCTACCTGTTCTTTCGTGATTGGGCCATTGCATTTCGACCCCTTATTGATATACCGGTATCGCTGATCTTTACCTTCTTTATCATGTATATTTTTGGGTTTTCGATCAACGTACTGTCGCTTTTGGCTATTGTACTTGCCACTGGGCTTGTTGTTGACGACGGTATTGTGGTTACAGAAAACATCTTTAAAAAGATTGAAGAAGGCTACTCGCCCTTTGAAGCGGCAATAAAGGGGTCTAATGAAATTTTTTTCGCGGTAATCTCCATATCTATAACGCTTGCCGCAGTATTCCTTCCGGTCATCTTTCTCGAGGGATTTGTCGGGCGGCTGTTCCGCGAGTTCGGTGTGGTGATAGGTGCGGCGGTGCTGATCTCCGCTTTCGTGTCCCTTACCCTTACTCCAATGCTGAACGCCTATCTGATGAAAAAGAGCGGGCATAAAAAGACCAGGTTTTATGAGGCTACGGAACCCTACTTTGTAAAACTAAACGATGGTTATGCCGAGCGGCTTGATAAGTTTCTCGCCAGAAAATGGCTTGCTGTTCCTATTCTGCTTGTATGCGTTGGTCTGATCGTATTATTTTGGAACATTATACCGAAAGAGACCGCCCCATACGATGACCGGAGCGCAATAAATATGAATATCTCTACACCCGAGGGCTCCTCGTTTGCTTATACCGATCGCTTTATGGGTAAAATCGTCGACATGATCAATGATTCTGTTCCCGAAAAGAAAGTCAATATCACCATCACCTCGCCTGGGTTTGGTGGGGGGTCAACAAACAGCGGTTTTGTAAGAATGGGATTGGTGGATCCTGGCGACCGCGAGCGTTCCCAGGCGGAGATTGCCGCGAAACTCACTTCGATTACCAGGAAATATACAGAGGGCAAAGCGGTGGTTACCCAGCAGCCTACCATTTCCGTGGGTCGGCGCGGGGGCTTGCCTATCAACTATATCATTCAGGCACAGAATTTTGAAAAATTGCGTGAAAAGCTGCCTGTCTTTATGGAGGAGGTAAGCAAAGACCCTACGTTTACCACCTCAGACGTAAACCTGAAATTTAACAAGCCTGAAATCAACCTGACGATAGACCGTGACAAAGCTAAGGCGCTAGGTGTTTCTGCTGCGGATATCGGTACCGCATTGCAGCTTGGCCTGAGCGGTCAGCGATTCTCCTATTTCTTTATGGACGGCAAACAGTATCAGGTAATCGGTCAGTTTGAAGCAAGCGAACGCAAAGCTCCGCTCGATCTCAGTTCCGTTTACGTGAGAAATAGCCGCAACCAGCTCATTCAGCTCGATAACGTCGTTACTGCCGAAGAGCAGAGCAGTCCCCCGCAATTATACCGGAACAACCGGTTCATTTCGGCCACCGTTTCCGCAGGCTTGTCGCCGGGCAATAGTATTGGTGATGGTCTTGAGGCCATGGACCGGATCTCGGAGAAGGTACTCGACGAGTCATTTTCAACCGATCTTGGGGGCGAATCAAGGGATTTCAAAGAAAGTTCTTCAAACACGTTGTTTGCCTTCCTGCTAGCCTTGCTGCTGGTATATCTGATACTGTCTGCGCAGTTTGAGAGTTTTATCGATCCGGTAATTATTATTCTCACGGTTCCGATGGCGGTGGCGGGAGCATTTCTGTCCTTGTGGCTGTTCGGCCAGAGCTGGAATATCTTCAGTCAGATCGGCACCATTATGCTTATCGGGCTTGTAACGAAAAACGGTATCTTGATTGTCGAATTTGCCAATCAGCTTAAGGAGCAGGGCAAGAGTGTTAAGGAGGCGATCAGGGAAGCATCTGTGTCTAGGCTAAGGCCTATTCTTATGACAAGTTTAGCGATTGCCATTGGTGCCTTGCCAATTGCTATGGCCCTAGGTGCGGCTGCTAAAAGCAGGATGGGCATGGGTATCGTAATTGTGGGCGGAACCACTTTTTCTCTGATCCTTACGCTTTTCGTTATTCCGGCCATCTATACCTATTGGTCAAAAGAACATAAAGCCAATGCCGATCTGGAGGCATCGCTTAAAACGGCCTTGGCAAATGAAGCGGACGCAAACATAAAAAGGGATCAACATGCGGGTTAACAAACTTCTATTAGTTTCTTGTTTAGCTATCTCGTGCTTCGCAATTTCGGGATATTCACAAGAGCGTTTATCGCTTCGAGAAGCGGTGAGTATTGCATTGGAAAACAACTACGATATCAAGCTCGTAAATAATGATCTGGAGATAGCCAGGAATAACGTAAATCCAGGGAATGCCGGCATGCTGCCACGCGTAGAAGGTACCTTTAGCGAAGGTGCGGGCAGACAAAATATTACAAGGACGCAAAGTAACGGTAATGAGCAAAGTCTGAGCGGCGTGCGCAATACCAATATGAGTTATGGCGTGGCTTTGGGCTGGACCATTTTCGATGGCCTGCAGATGTTCACGAACTATGAGCGGCTGAAGGAGCTGGAAAAGCAAGGAGAGGTGAATTCAAGAGCCGCAATATTGTCGACCATCAGCGCTGTGGTTAGCAGCTACTATACCGTGTTAAAAGAGCAAAAACTGGTGTCGGCCAGAGACAGCGCTATCGATGTATCTACACTAAGATTGCAGATAGCTGATAACAAACTAAGCCTGGGAAGGGGCTCTAAGCTGGATGTGCTTACTGCGCAGGTCGACTATAACACAGATACCGCTGCCTACCTTCAGGAACTGAATTTGCTGAAAGATGCCAGAACCGAACTCAACAGAATACTGGCCCGTGATCTGAATATAGCATTTGAAGTTGATGAAGACATTCAGATCAATGCCGCACTGGACTACACAGCCCTTACCAGTCAAACGGAACAGCTCAATCCCGCTCTTCAAAATGCATTCATCAATAAGAAAATCGCAGAACTTAACCTAAAACAGATCAAAGGGCAGCGCTATCCGGTTATAGGTGTAAATGGCGGATATGATGTTCAACGTAATACCAGTCCGACCGGCTTTAACATAGCTACACGTGCCAACGGTTTCACTTATGGGGTTACGGCCAGCATCAACATTTTCAACGGTTTTTTGCAGCGGCAAAACGAGCGGAACGCAAAAGTGCAGATCAATTCCTCTGAGCTTAGTCTTGAGCAAACCCGCCAAAATATCGGCGCACAATTACTTAATGCTTACCAGGATTATCGGACAAATCTGGACATCTTGAAGGTACAAAGCAATAACGTGGATGTGGCCAAACAAAGTCTGGATATTACGCTTGAGAAATACCGGCTTGGAAGCATTGCCCCGCTGGAACTCCGTGAAGCGCAACGGAACTATATCGACGCAGTCGCCCGACATCTCGAGGCTGAACATCAGGCCAAGCTTACGGAAGTGGCTCTTCAAGAGATCAGCGGCACGCTAAGTATCCAATAATTTGCTATTTTTATGGCATGATACTCGTAGCAGACAGTGGCTCTTCAAAAACGGACTGGATTGGTTACAGTCCGGATGAAAAACTCGTTTTCAGTACACAGGGCATTAATCCTTACTTTTTGAATGCCCATGATATTTACAAAATACTTGCTAAAAAAAAGGAGTTGGCTGCATATGTGGATAAGGTCCGGGAAATCTACTTCTTTGGAGCAGGCTGTTCGTCGCCCGACAAGATAGAAGTCATGTCTAACGGAATATCGAGCTTTTTTACCAACGCCTACGTGGCTGTCGAGCACGATCTCCTCGGTTCAGCATTTGCAACCTGCGGCGACAAAGAAGGGCTTACGTGCATTCTAGGTACGGGGTCAAACATATGCTATTTCGATGGAGCGGATGTGCATAGCGGTTCACACGGATTGGGTTATGCTTTGGGGGATGAAGGCTCAGGAACCAGTTTCGGCAGGAAGCTGATTACCAGCTATCTTTACGGACAAATGCCGCCTGAATTAGGGATTGAACTTGCTCAGAAATATGATATAAATAAAGAGTCGGTGATTACCAATGTGTATCAGCGGCCCTCGGCAAATATCTATCTGGCTTCCATAAGTAAGTTTATGGCGGCGCATTTAGATCACCCTTTTATACAAACTATACTGAGAGAGGGTTTTCAGGAATTTGTAGACACAAACATTAAAGACTATCCCGACTATAAGAACCTCGACTGCCATTTTGTTGGCTCCATAGCCTATTATTATCAGGATGTCCTGAAAGCTGTTTGCGAGGCGAACGGCGTAAAAGTTGGTAAGATCCTTCAAAAGCCAATTGAAGAAATCTATCATTACATACTCAAACGTGAAGGCATCCTTATCTGAACTTAACGGCGATTTCTGTCTTTAGGCTGTTTTAATTTTTTAGCGCCATATAAGGCGCCAGCCAGCAGCAGGAAGCCCGTTCCTCCGTCCAGCGGAACATCCGGATCTCCCCCTGGCAGTCCCGGGTCTTCTGGTTGTGCCATCAACGCCGTTGTTGCACATAGCAAGCAAATCAATAATATCCTTTTCATTGGCCAAGTCTATGGATTAATCCAACAAGCTAGAAACAGGCAGCTGATATTAACCGGATATATCCGGTTAATATTTGGTGTGGGTATCCCGGGGCCACTAAGTTTCTGCACTTTTCAATTGTATGTGTAGAATTAAACTTTTTGCATTGCTATGGCTGTTGCCGTCTTTATTATCCGCTCAGTCATGGATGGCTGGTTACGAGTTCAGGAAGAAGATCACCTTTGATAAGACGAGATTTGAAGGGGAGTTTAAAAACACAAGCTCGGGTCAGACCTATTATGACATCAGCGACCTCGTTATGCTCCTGGAGATTGAGGATGATGTGCTTAAATATCAAGTACCCGCTGTATGCGAGGGCGCTGTATATGACCTGCAGGGAAGGAACATTGCGTTTGCCACAGCAGAAGCCCCTGCCGCAAAGCTTAATTTTCAAATTGAGTCGTACGACCATTTAACCGGGAAATATCGTTTTTGGGTGCGCGTACCTAGCCTTTCTGCTGCGAAATCACCCACGCCGCCAACCTCCGTCTATCTTTACTATTCAGGCAAGGACCTGCATGAAAGTCGCTCTGAAGATGGCTTGAATACCTGGAACTCCACGTATGACGGGGTATGGCACATGGATGGGGAACGACATGATTTTGGCAGCAGGGATCAGAAATCTGTAAGCGCGCATAGAGACCTGAGCGGTGAGGGTTTTAGCCTGTCCGATGTTGTAGAAGGCAAGGTTGGTAGAGCCACACGGTTCAATGGAACCAATCAGTTCTTGCAAACGCAGGGGAATACAAGTAGCAGTTTTACTTTTATGGCTTGGATTAAATGGGAGGGAGGCAACGATGTCCAGGTTATTGCAGGCAATGATAGTCTGGCCCGAATGGGTTGGAAGCTGCAGATAAATCCAGACGGAAGGCTGGAACTGATCACCTACCGTACGGCCAGCCAGGTTTTTTCCAGAATGTCCACCCAGATCCTAAGTCCAGGCGTATGGACGCATATCGCATGCTATTATTCGGTTACCGGCACAAACAGCAGCAGCGCCGGCATTTATATTAACGGGTCAACCTCAGGTTCGGTATCAAGTACCGCGCTTCGTATGACTGCATCCGGCGGCTCGCTTTATGTAGGAAAAGGGAAAAGCGGAGGCTTCTATTTTAAAGGCCTCGTCGACGAGGTTCGGTTATTTAACACGGCGCTACCCGGTTATATGATCCGCAACAGCTATATAGCGCAAGGCCAGCATCAAAGTAATTTTTATATTGGGAAAGAAGAGCGCGACCCAACTTGGATCACCTTTAGGGGTGTAGTAAGCACCGATTGGAATATATCGGGCAATTGGGTCGACAACAAGAGACCGGATTCCCAGAGCAAGATCTGTATCTCTGCCGGCAGTCTGGCAAGGATCAACGCTCCGGCAGTCCTTGGCAGACTTCGGCTTGATAGCGGCGCGCGAATTTCGGTTGGCGCTGATCTTCAGTTAAATTGCAGCGTTCGCCTGGGGCTCGATGCCGCTATTGAGGTCGACGATGACCGAAAGCTAACTTTGTCGGGCGAAGGCTCGAGGCTGGAAGGCCCCGGCACTTTACGGGCGTCTGGCCTCGTCGTAAATGCCGCTTATCCAGGGGCTGAGGTTCGATTGGAAAGTGAGGTATACGTATCCGGGAAACTTGAACTTTCAAGAGGCGTGCTTAACGCTAACGGTTATCTTACCCTTTTGGCCGGCCCGGACGGCGCGGCGCGGCTAGGCCCGGTCGCGGTACCAGAGCAAGCTGTCATCCGTGGTAACGTTCATGTTCAGCAGTATATCGACGGGTCGTTCCCTTCACCGTCCAGCGGCCGCGGCTGGCGCTTGTTAAGTTCGCCTGTTTACCATAACAGTAACATGACGTACGGATTTGAAGTGCTGAAAGATGCCGTGTTTATCACCGGATCTGGAGGCCAAAGCAACGGTTTCGACCCATCTCCAAATAACGGCGCTACCATCTACACACACGACCAGTCACTTCCCGGAACACTTGCCCAAAAATATAAACCCATAACGGGGATGTCGACTCACGTACCTCTCGGACGCGGTTTTTACCTATACTCCAGGGGCAGCAGGTTGACCCCCAATGCCTACGAAAAGCAAATTGCGGCAGCGCCTTTTATGAACCCGGAACCCTACGTCCTCACCTATACAGGCCAGCTGTTTACCGGGTCGTTCACCGTACCCTGTTTCAGGAGTGGTGCGGTGGGCGACGGCGATGGCTTCAATCTTGTCGGCAATCCATACGCTTCGCCCGTTACCTGGGGGGCATTGACCAAAGTAAACCTTCAGGATGCGGTATGGCTGTTCGATCCTCAAAACAATGCGTATTATGTTACCAATGATCCGCAGGCCAGGATACCGGCCGGAACCGGTTTCTTTGTGCGGGTAAAAGAGGGTTTTTCTTCCGGAAGTCTCGGATTCACGGAATCTTCCAAAGAAGAGAGCGCTCCGAAGCTCAACCAAAGCCTTACAATTACGCTGAGAAGGGCATCCTTTTCACAACCATTGCATATCAATATTGTCGACAAACCTAATGACGTTCCCAAAAGCAACAGCGCCGTGAAGGTTGGCGAAGGCTTTGTGAGTTTGGCGAGTAAAAGGGCAGGGAAACGTTTCTCGGTAGACGAACTGGTGTCGGAGGCCGACAGTGCTGACAACATCCATCTTGAGGTGTATGGATTTGAGACAGGAAATTATGAACTTCATTTTAAGACGGGGGAGCTCCCGGGAGGCCGTATGCTGGAATTGCATGACCACTATAAGAAGACAGCTACGGTTCTTAAAGCATCTGATTCCATAGTCACTTTCGATATCGATCTGCAGAAGCCCGAAAGTTTCGGTGGGGACCGATTTACACTCAGAATGCGCAGGTCAACTCCCGTTTCAGGAAACAAAGCCGTCGCGCAGTATTTTGTTGCCTACCCAAATCCCGCGAAAGAAATGCTGCATGTGAAAGTCAGGATGGCTCTGCAAAACGCGACTGCCAGGCTGAGCGATCTGCTCGGCAACACAGTGGTCAGCCAATCCTTAGGCGCTCTGGGGGCAGATTCTGAATTTGTGCTCTACATCGGGGGACTGCAAAAGGGGATATATCTTGTCCAATTGTTCGATCGTGGTAAGCGCATCGGGAAAGCCGCCAAAATCATAAAGGAGTGAGTTATTTGTCGGGATATAAGGTATAGGAAATGTAATGCGTTTCTGTCCATTTGGCGCGTTTGATGACCATCTTAGTCGGATAATTTTGCTCGTTATATTCATAGCTGATCGCCATATTATCCTCTGCTTTTTCCGTGCTCTGGTAACTTAATATATTATGCGTTGGAGCAGTGAAGAGAAGATCTCCGTAAAGCAGGTAGATCAGAAAGCCATCCGACACATTTTTAAAAATCGAATTTTTTTCGTCGTATGTTAAGCTGTGTTGTATGCTCCCGGTGTTCGCCTTCCCTGTGATGGTAGCAATGGCTCCGTTGGCGAGATATGTAAAGGAGTTCTGTAAGGTTAGCGTGTTGGCTGCATCATAGATCTCGCTTTCCGTAAGTCGGCCAGCGGTATTGAAAGTCAGCTTATCCTGGCTCAACAGGCTATAAACATTGCCAGTCAGCCGGAATCTTGTCACCGCAGTTGGTGTAAGCTTAGCATTACGTTTTATACCGTTTTCCTGTACGGTGTTATTCCCTTGTACAATTTCACAGATATAAAGCAATGTGTCGTTTTTGTACCTGAAATGGTAGCTCGTGCCGGTCGACTTGCTAATGCTTTTAAGCCGTCTGCTCCCCGGGATGTATTCAAACGTTGTGGTAAGCTGTCCGTATACGATTTTCGAAGGCAACAGCAAGTGTTTTACTGACGTTTCTGTATCAGGTGTTTCCTTATCCTCCGTTTCAGGATCACGCTCCTTAGTCTGTTTCTTGCAGGCGGCCAGGAGCATTAAAAAACACAGTGCAAAACTGGCCGACCGAATGGTGTGGTTCATAGCGACAGGGTTTATATCGCCGCTAATATATTTAGAAGCAGCAGCGCAGACCACATCCTAACCGGATATATCCGGTTAGGATCATACACCCCTACTTTTCAGATACTACCATACTTTGTCTGGGCTGCTGTTAAACATGTCTTTGACATAAAGCGCCACCTCGTCCTCTTCCGGTGCCGTCCGTAAGTGCCGCACAAGTTGTTCATTCCAACTGCTGATCGCCTGCTCAAGACTTTCGCCGGTGCCAAATATTCCGGAGTCCCGGTCGGGGCCGAGCAGACAATAATACCTGTCTTGCTCCTTCCAAACCAAAGGTTGCAGTTCCCTGGCCGTTTCAGGAAGCGTTTCATCCTCAAAGTCGACCGTTACTTTCAAGGACTCATCGATGTTCATTTGTTTCATTTCTTTAGGATTGAGCTTCTAGAACAGTTCGGCTTTGGCACTTGTTTAATATTTTGTATATTGCTGTAGGTAGTCCTTCTCTTTCTCGCAATGACTACAACGGCCAAATTAAAACGATGCAATTATGTCTGCTACGATAACAAGAGTGTTCGATTTGCTTAAACACAACCGGATAAATTTCCCGAAAAACAACTTTGTGTGCGGAAAGATCAGGGGCGAATGGGTGAATTACAGCACGGAGATGTTCTGTGAACTAAGTGACAACCTGAGCAGAGGCTTGATTGCATCTGGCGTGAAAAAGGGCGACCGGATTGCGGTGATGTCACCGAACCGTCCTGAGTGGAATATCACGGATTTTGCGATCATGCAGATCGGTGCTTATCAAGTTCCGCTTTATCCGACACTACCTGATCATGACGTCCGCTTCATACTCGAAAATGCGGAAGTGAGCATGGTGTTCGTAGCCGACGGATCGTTATATAGCAAGGTTAAATCGGCCTGCGAGCTGTGCCGCCGGGAGATAGCGATTTATAGTTTTGACGAAGTTGCAGAGGTCCCTGATTGGAAGAGACTGGTCGCCGAGGGCCAGATGCAAAGCGACATCGACCTGGAAAGCTACCGGGAAGAAGTAAAACCCGAGGATATCCTTACATTGATATATACTTCCGGTACTACCGGAACACCGAAGGGTGTAATGCTTACACACAACAACCTTGTCAAAAATTTCCAGAATTCAGCTGTATTGCTACCGGCAGGTATCGGCTCTGCGCTTAGCTTTCTGCCGCTATCTCACATATTTGAAAGGATGGTTGTATACCTCTACATGTATAATGGCACGGCCGTTTACTATGCAGAAAGTATGGAGACCATCGTGGCCGATATACAGCATGTAAAGCCAAATGCCTTCTCCACTGTACCGCGCCTGCTTGAGAAGGTCTATGACAAGATTATGGAAAAAGGCAAAGAGCTTGCTGGCTTAAAAAAGAATATCTTTTTCTGGTCGCTGGCCCTGGCAGAAAAGTTTGAACTGCAGCGAGGCTGGATGTACCGGGCGCAATTAGGGATAGCCCGTAAGCTGGTCTTCAAGAAATGGCAGGCTGCACTGGGCGGCAATATCGTCGTGATCATTTCCGGCGGCGCCGCATTAAACGCCCGGCTTGCCCGGATCTTCTGGGCCGCGGGCATGCCTGTTTTTGAGGGCTATGGACTTACAGAAACGTCGCCCGTAATCACGGTAAACTACTTTGGTCATACTATGTTCGGAACCGTCGGGCCGCCTATCAACGGTGTTGAGGTGAAGATTGCAGATGATGGTGAGGTGCTTGTACGCGGTCATGCCGTGATGAAGGGATATTATGGAAGAGAGGATCTGACTGCCGAAACCATAGATGCGGAGGGTTGGTTTCACACCGGTGACATCGGGGAGCTATTAGAAGGAGGTTTTCTGAAGATAACCGACCGTAAAAAAGAGATGTTTAAAACGGCGGGGGGCAAATACATTGCACCTCAGATCATAGAGAACAAATTTAAGGAAGCGCCATTGCTGGAACAGGTGATGGTGCTCGGAGAGAATCGCAAGTTTCCGATGGCCCTTATTGTGCCGAACTTTACAGCATTGCGCAACTGGGCTGCAAAAAAGGGTATCGAATACACCTCAGATGCCCAAATGGTCAGCCATCCGGTGGTGGTCGACAAGTTTAACCGCGTTGTCGAAGAAACGTGTAAAGACTTCGGCAAATGGGAGCGGGTAAAACGCTTTGCTTTACTGCCGAAGCTGTGGACCATAGATGGCGGTGAGCTCACCCCTAAGCTTAGCCTGAAGAGGAAAGTGATTCTGGAGAAATTTAAAGATGAAATAGAGCGGGTTTACCTGGACGCTGAGCACTATCGTGCGGAAGAAAATTCAACCCCGCATTGAGCCGTTTACCTTAAAATTGGTATTGTAATCAACGATTTTATTGATTAGCTTTGTTATGCAAGCATAATATAAATGAAACAGCAGGATACGGTTGACTATTATTTGAAGGTAGTTTGGCAAAACATGGCAAACATGTATAACCAGGTCGCCTCTGGCTTTGGGATTACTCAGGCTATCGGGTATGTGCTCATTAATATTGAAAAAGAGGGTACTCCGGTTACGCAACTTGCAGGTATGCTGGGTGTAAAAGCAACCAGCCTGTCTAGAATGCTCAACAATATGGAGGAGCTCGACCTGATTTACCGTGAAACCTCGGATGGAGATAAGCGTTCCGTCAAGGTATATCTCACCGATTTTGGTCGCGACAAGCGGCAGGAGGCAAGGGATGTTGTCGTGAAGTTTAATGAATACCTGAACGAGAATCTCAGCATTAATGAAAAGCAGGGCCTGATTAAAACCTTGCAGAAACTGAATAAACTGACGTCGGCTTATCCGATCAATTCGTTATATCATGAACAAGAAAATAAATAGTGTAGCTGTTCTGGGTTCCGGAATTATGGGATCACGCATTGCCTGTCACTTTGCAAACATCGGTGTGCAGGTACTGTTGCTTGATATCCCCGCTAAGGATGGTGCAAAAAACGGCATTGTAGACGCAGCTTTACAGAACACACTTCAATCTAGTCCTTCGCCGGTATATTCCAAAAAGGTTGTTCAGAAGATTGCAACAGGCAATTTTCAAGATGATATGCCTAAACTCGCTAGCTGTGACTGGATTATAGAGGTAGTTGTTGAAAATCTTGAGATCAAAAGATCAGTTTTCGATCAGGTAGAGCAATACAGAAAAGCAGGAACACTGGTTACATCCAATACCTCTGGCATCCCTATACGTTTGATGGCTGAGGGACGCAGTGATGATTTTAAGGCGCATTTTTGCGGCACACATTTTTTTAATCCACCGCGTTACCTGCGCTTGCTCGAGGTTATCCCCACTTCTTATACAAAACAGGATGTTGTCGATTTCCTGATGGCATATGGAGATAAGTTTTTGGGTAAAACAACGGTCTTATGTAAGGATACCCCCGCCTTTATAGCTAACCGGGTTGGTGTGTATTCTATAATGGCCTTGCTGCACCTGATCGAAAAAATGGGACTTACCGTAGAGGAGGTAGACAAATTTACCGGTCCAGCCCTGGGCAGACCTAAATCGGCGACCTTTCGTACTACCGACGTAGTAGGGCTCGACACCATGATTAAAGTGGCCAAGGGTCTTTACGATAATGTGCCGGGCGATAAGGCTCACGAACTCTTCAAACTTCCGGCCTATGTGCAGCAGATGGAAATCAACCAGTGGCTGGGCGACAAGACGGGGCAGGGTTTTTACAAGAAGACTAAAACCGCCGAGGGGAAGACTGAGATTCTGGCGCTGGATTTAAAAACGCTGGAATATCGTCCGCAGGTTAAAGTTAAGTCCGCTACGCTCGACCTGGTCAAGCCGGTAGATAACGTGCGGGAGCGTATGAAAATTTTTGCTGCAGGAAAGGACAAGGCTGCTGATTTATTCCGGGCATCCTTTTTCGGACTGTTCGAATATGTGTCTGACCGGATTCCCGAGATATCGGACGAGCTGTACCGCATTGATGATGCCATGAGATCCGGCTTCGGCTGGGAACTCGGGCCCTTTGAGGTTTGGGATGCTCTGGGCGTGGCGAATGCTCTGGAAGGGATGAAAGCTTATGGTCATGAAGCGGCTCCCTGGGTGCACGAAATGCTTGCTGCTGGTTATGAGCGTTTTTACAAAACGGAAAACGGCATAAGCAAATACTATGATATTGATGCGAAAGCCTACAAAGAATTACCCGGTGCCGCAGCTTTTGTCGTTCTCGACGATCTGAGGGCCAGTAAGCTGATTTGGAAAAATTCTGGAGCCTCCATTATCGATTTGGGCGACGGCATATTGAACGTCGAGTTCCATTCGAAGATGAACACTATCGGAGGCGATACTTTGCAGGCCATTAATAAGGCGATTGATATGGCCGAAAAGGAATACAGAGGTTTGGTCATAGGCAACGACGGGGCTAATTTTAGCGCTGGTGCTAATGTGGGAATGATTTTCCTGATGGCAGTTGAGCAGGAGTGGGATGAACTCAACCTTGCAGTCAGGATGTTTCAGAACACCTCCATGCGGATCAGATATTCATCTATACCCGTCGTGGTGGCCCCGCACAACCTTACGCTGGGCGGCGGCTGCGAATTCAGTTTGCACGCAGATCATGTGCAGCTATATGCCGAAACCTATATGGGGCTTGTTGAGTTTGGCGTAGGGGTCATTCCAGGGGGAGGCGGCACAAAAGAATTTGCGCTGCGTGCATCCGATGAATTCAAAGAAGACCAGATCGCGCAAAATGTGCTCAAAGATCGTTTCCTGACTATCGGGACAGCTAAAGTGTCTACCTCAGCTGTGGAGGCCGCTGAACTCGGATATCTGCTTAAGGATAAGTTTGCGATAACGATGAACCGAAGCCGGTTAATTGCCGATGCAAAAGCAAAAGCAATAGCTCTGGCAGAAGCAGGATATACCAGGCCCGTACCGAGGAGAGACATTAAAGTGCTGGGTAAGCAAGGGCTCGGCATCGTTTACGCGGGAGCAAATTCCATGTATTCAGGAAATTACATTTCTGAGCATGATAAGAAAATATCAGAGAAGCTGGGTTGGGTGATGTGCGGAGGCGATCTTTCTGTGCCAACCGAAGTGACAGAACAATACCTGCTTGATTTAGAGCGGGAGGCATTTCTTTCGCTCTGCGGTGAAAGAAAGACACTGGAGCGTATTCAAAGTATCGTAACAAAGGGTAAGCCCTTGCGCAATTAAGTTTTATATTAAAGCAGAAGAACATGCAGGAAGCATATATCATAGCAGGATACCGTACGGCGGTTGGAAAGGCACCAAGAGGTGTGTTCCGGTTCACGCGGGCCGATGATCTTGCCGCGGAGGTGGTCCGCGGGCTGGTCAGTTCGGTGCCAGGTCTTGAAAAAGACCGTATTGATGATGTTATTGTAGGTAATGCTACACCAGAGGCTGAACAGGGATTGAATATAGGTCGTATGATTTCTCTGATGGGACTTGATACAGAAAAGGTGCCGGGGGTAACGGTAAACCGCTACTGTGCATCGGGGTTGGAGACCATCGCTATGGCTGTGGCCAAGATCCGTACGGGTATGGCCGATTGCATTATTGCGGGAGGCGTAGAAGTAATGTCTGGCATGCCCTTCGGCGGATGGAAACTCGTACCCAATGAACGTGTTGCGCGAAGCAATCCAGACTGGTATTGGGGTATGGGCCTGACGGCCGAGGCGGTCGCACGGGAATTCAATGTAAGCCGTGAAGATCAGGATGAGTTTGCTTACCAGTCGCACATGAAGGCTGTCGCGGCTACGCAAAATGGTCACCTTAAAGCCGGCGTGCTGCCTATCACTATAGAGGAAACCTACCTCGACGCCGATATGAAGAAGAAGACGCGCAGCTATGTGGTAGACACAGATGAGGGACCCAGGGCCGACACCACTTTAGAGCGCTTATCTAAGCTGAAACCTGTATTTGCTGCGAATGGCTGTATTACGGCGGGCAATTCGTCTCAGACATCCGACGGAGCAGCTTTTGTATTGGTCGTTTCCGAAAAACGAATGAAGGAGCTTGGCGTAAAGCCTTTAGCCCGACTGGTCAGTTACGGTGTGTCAGGCGTTCCTCCACGCATCATGGGGATCGGTCCCATACATGCCATTCCAAAGGCCCTGGATATGGCGGGAATGTCGCTTGGTCAAATGGATCTGATCGAGTTGAACGAAGCCTTTGCGTCCCAGTCGCTTGCCATTGTAAGGGAGCTTGGTCTGGACAAGGAAAGGCTGAACGTAAATGGTGGCGCCATTGCCTTGGGGCACCCTTTGGGTTGTTCGGGCGCTAAACTAACCGTGCAGCTATTTAACGAACTGAAAAGGCGCGAGAAAAGATATGGCATGGTAACCATGTGTGTGGGTACCGGGCAGGGCGCGGCCGGAATATTTGAAATGCTTTAATAATTGTAGTACAAAACCAGTTTTGAAATGGAAGCGAAAGAAAGAAATACCATTAAGGGCGGAGAATTTTTAATCAGCGAAACTCCATGGCAGGATGTATTTATTCCCGAAGAATTTGACGAGGAACAAAAGATGATCGCACAAACCTGCGAAGATTTCCTGAAAACAGAAGTGTTTCCTAACCTTGACCGGATCGACGCGCAGGAAGCCGGCCTGATGGAATCTTTAATGGACAAGGCAGGCGAACTCGGCCTGCTGGCGGTTTCCATACCCGAGAACTACGGCGGTTTCGGAAAAAATTTCAATACTTCTATGCTGGTGGCCGATGTAATAGGTGCCGGGCATTCCTTTGCTGTTGCGCTTTCGGCCCATACGGGAATCGGAACGCTGCCAATTCTCTACTATGGCAATCAAAAGCAAAAAGACAAATATATCCCTAAACTTGCTACCGGGGAATGGAAGGCTGCGTACTGTCTTACCGAACCAAATTCAGGATCGGACGCAAATTCCGGAAGCACGAAAGCCATTTTGTCTGAGGACGGAGAGCACTACCTGATCAACGGTCAGAAAATGTGGATAACCAACGGTGGTTTTGCTGATGTGTTCATAGTGTTCGCTAAGATAGATGATGATGCTAACCTGACTGCGTTCATTGTAGAACGCGATTTTGGTGGCATAACCATGAATCCGGAAGAACGAAAAATGGGGATTAAAGGCTCCTCCACCCGGCAGTTATTCTTCAACGATTGTCGCGTACCTGCAGAAAATATGCTTTCTGAACGTGGAAACGGGTTTAAGATCGCTGTCAATATTTTAAATATCGGACGCATAAAGCTAGCAGCAGCTGCCATTGGTGCTTCCAAGGGAGTAATCAGTATGGCCGTAAATTATGCAAATGAGCGGGTGCAATTTGGCCGGCCAATATCCAAGTATGGCGCTATAAGACACAAGTTGGCCGAGATGGCGGCGAAAGTATACGCCGTTGAATCGGCAAATTATCGTGCCGGGCAAAATATTGATGATGCCTATGAGGCATTGGTGGCCTCGGGGATGGATGAGGGGAAAGCCAAGCTTAAATCCACAGAACAG
The DNA here is from genome assembly GCF_024436415.1 of Pedobacter deserti. Classification (GTDB taxonomy): domain Bacteria; phylum Bacteroidota; class Bacteroidia; order Sphingobacteriales; family Sphingobacteriaceae; genus Pedobacter; species Pedobacter faecalis. The sequence continues at coordinate 1,287,450 of NZ_JAFMZQ010000001.1, forward strand.
TTTGCTGTAGAATGTGCGATATTAAAAGTTTGGGGCTCCGAAGCCTTGGATTTTGTGACCGACGAGGGCGTTCAGATTTATGGTGGAATGGGCTTCTCTGCAGAGGCTCCTATGGACAGGGCATATCGCGACGCGCGAATCAACCGGATATTTGAGGGCACAAATGAGATTAACCGCTTGCTGACGGTAGACATGATCTTGAAGCGGGCGATGAAAGGCGAGCTGGATCTGATGACACCGGCAACACAGGTGGCATCTGAACTGATGGCCATCCCCGATTTTGGTGAAGCGGACGACTCACCTTTTGCCGCAGAAAAGAAAATCATCGCTAATTTGAAAAAGGCTACGTTGATGGTTGCCGGAGCAGCCGTACAAAAGTTCATGATGAGCCTGGCCAAGGAGCAAGAGATACTCATGAATATCGCTGATATGGCTAGCTATGTCTATGTGGCAGAATCGGCCATGCTTAGGACGGAAAAACTTGTCAACCTGCGCGGAGCCGACGCCTGCGGAGGTCAGCTGAACCTGCTTAAAATATACCTCGTGGAGGCTGTCGATGCCGTGCAAAAAGCAGGTAAAGACGCGTTGTGGGGCTTTGCTGAGGGCGATGAGCTTCGCATGATGATGGTCGGTTTGCGGAGGTTTACCAAGATGGAACCATTCAACGCAAAAGAGGTTCGTCAGCAGGTTGCGCAGGAACTTATTTCTGCCAACCGGTATTGCTACTAGTCCGACTTCAGAATTGTTAAAATAGGTTAAATATTGTGCCGTCGGCAATAAAAGACTACTTTTGTGCATAATGTTAAAGAGCAGGCTTTTAGTCGGGTTGTTTGTAATTGTCGGAGCTGCGGCTTGTGAAAAGCCGGAGCCTTATGATGCTGAAGCACAATACGCAAAGGACGAGGAGCGCATACTACGCTGGGCGGATACTTCCGGAACAGCGCTTACGAAAGATGCGAGCGGTCTGTATTATGAGATTATAGAGAACGGAACCGGTGAAAGTATTACAGAAAGGGATTCCCTGGCTGTTTTTTACGAAGGGCGGCTTTTGGATAGCGCCAATACTGTATTTAGCAGTTCCTCAGGAGAAACGCCCTACCGGTTTAATTTAAAGGAGAGCATAGAAGGCTGGAAAAGAGGATTGCCGCTGGTAAAAGGTGGCGGACAAATACGTTTACTTATCCCTTCCACAATGGCGTACAAGGATTTCCCCGTATCAAACGTTCCGCTGAATTCCCCGCTGCATTTTAGGGTTGAAATATTTGAAGTAGTTAAAAAATAGTGAATACATATATGTTAAGAAAGATACAAGTGCATGTCCTGGTCCTGATAGGTATGGCTGCAAGCTTAGTTGCATGCCAGAAAGACTATGAGTACATTGAGAATATTGATGATGCCAAGATATCTGAATATATCTCCAAGAATGGGGTGTCTGCAGTTAAAGATCCGGAAGGTTCGGGATATTATTACCAGATTGTGAGCCAGGGGGAAGGTGATCTTTTCAAGACTACCGATTCTGTGAGGTATGTAGTTACGGTGAAATCTTTGTTGAATGGAACCACCTATTATACCTCCCCGGAATATGTTAATCTTGGGACCTTTGTTGGCTATACAGATCAGCTGTTGGGTATAAAAATTAAAGCTATCCTGACAACAATGCAGAAGATCGGTCCTGGCGGCACGGTCCGCATTATCCTGCCTTCTTATCTGGCTTTTGGAAAAAACGGCATGGATATTTTGAATATCCCTTCAAATGAGATTCTCGATCTGACGGTTAAGACTTATGCTGAAACCCAGGCTGAGATAGATGATATGCACATCAGGTCATTCTTAACCGCAAACAACATAACAGCAACAAAAGACGCCTCCGGAGTTTATTATGTGCTTGCCGATGCTGGATCTGGTGAACCAGTGAAAGATATCTATTCCAATGTGACCACTAAATATGCTGCCAGGAACCTTGGCGGAAATGTTTTTAACTCCTCAGACGCATATACCGGTCTGCTTGGTGGGAACGTAGATGGCTGGCGTGTGCTCACTAAGTTTAAGCAAGGAGCCAAGCTTAGATTATTCGTGCCCTCAGTACTAGCGTACGGCACGGACGGACAATATGATTCGTACGGGGCCACGGTTGTGCCGCCAAATGGTAGTCTCGACTTTGATATTGAGATTACTTCAGTGGTTAACTAGCCGTATTTAAAGCTTTTTTGAAGGTGCGTAAAGCACGTTCCCTTGCAAATGCATGTTCTACAATAGGTGTAACATGCATTTGTTGTTTAAGTTCCGGTATCCATTTAGACACAAATTCGAGTTTCGGATCATATTTCAACAACTGAAGCTCCGGATTAAATATTCTGAAATAAGGTGCGGCATCATTCCCGCACCCACATGCCCACTGCCAGCCGCCTACATTGCTGGCCATCTCGTAATCAAGCAGTTTTTCAGCGAAGTAAGCTTCGCCCCAACGCCAGTCGACCAACAAGTGCTTGGTTAGAAAGCTGGCTGTAAGCATCCGAAGCCTGTTGTGCATAAAGCCGGTGGCGTTCAACTGACGCATGCCCGCATCTACCAGGGCGAACCCGGTCTCTCCCCGGCACCAGGCATTGAATTCAGACTCATTATTTCTCCACTCAATCTGATCGTAGGCAGGCTTGAACGACTGGCTCACCGTGTGCGGAAAATGCCAGAGTATCATCATATAGAAGTCGCGCCAGGCAAGTTCCGAAAGCCACTTATGCGCTCCGTGCTCCAGTGCTTTGGCAGCGGCTCTCCGGATGCTAACCGTACCAAAGCGAAGGTGGATGCCAATATGCGTGGTTGCATCGGCAGACGGAAAGTCCCGGTCCTGCTCATAGCTTTGAAGCTTGTGCTCAAATTCTCTGGATGGTAATGCTTTGTCACTCCTGCTAAAACCAAGTTCTTCTATCGAGGGCAGATCTGCCGGCGCCGTTTTCCACAGATTTTTAAAATACCTTTCGGTAGGATAGGGGCGGAAGTAAAAGGGTGTTAGTTTTTTCTGCCATTCCCTGTAATAGGGCGTAAAGACGGTATATGGCTTACCGTCCGACTTCAGCAACTCATCCCGGTCAAAGATGGTTTGGTCCTTAAATGTTTTAAAGATAATGTCCTCAGATCTGAGAAACTCCGCCAGCGCATCATCCCTTTCCCGCGCATAAGGCTCGTAGTCGTGGTTCGTGTAGACCGCCTTGATGTTGTATTTCCGCACCACTGCAGACCATGCCTGTTCCGGGGTATCATACAAGACCAGCATCGAGGAGCCATTCTTTTCCAGTTCGTCCTTTAACTGTCTGATCGTGTCGTGTATGAAAGTAACCCTTGGGTCATAGCGATCCGATAGCTTATTGAGAATATTTTTGTCGAAAATGAAGAGGATCAGGACCGGGTATTCGTTCCGGAGCGCATGATAAAGTGCTGCATTGTCCTCCAGGCGAAGATCACGTCTTAGCCAGCAGATGCTGATCTCCTGACTCATTTGCCATAAATATCGTGAAGCGCATCCTCAAGGTATGTGTACCTGAACTGAAAGCCCTGATCAAGGATCTTTTGCGCAGAAGTATTCGAACTCATAAGTACAATACTACTCATTTCTCCCATAATCATCTGCATGACTTTTTCGGGAACATGAATTGGCCATGCAGGTCGGCTCAGTTTCTTCGCAAGCTGTTTTGTCAGCGTTTCGTTTGTTACCGGAAAGGGTGCGCAGGCATTGTAAGCCCCCAGGTATAGTGGATCGGAGAGGGCGCCGACATACATGTTAACAATATCATCAATATGTATCCAGGGCACCCATTGCCTGCCAGTGCCTATCGGTGCACCCACAAAAAGCCGTATCGGCTTTTCCAGCGCAGAAAGCGCACCCGAGGATTTGTCCAAAACAACCCCGGTGCGGAGTTTGACTATCCTTAGTCCGAGAGATCTGCCCCGGTCTACCGCCTCTTCCCATTGCTGGCAGCAGCTCGCCAGAAAATCGTATCCCGGAGTCGCAGTTTCGGTAAGGATTTCATCGCCGCTGTCGCCATAGTACCCTACAGCAGAAGCAGAAATCATCACCTGCACCGGGGCGCCTGTCTGTTTAATGGTCTTGTACAAGAGTTCTGTTGATTTAACCCGGCTGTCGACGATCCGTTGTTTCTGCTGCTCAGTCCACTTTTTAGCTGCAACGTTTTCACCGGCAAGATGTATAATGGCTTCTACACCATCCAGACAGGCCGGATCTATTTTGCCGCTGGAAATGTTCCATAGATAGGTTTTAACATCAGGCGATGCATGAGGTGCTCTCGACAAGACAGATATGCCGTAACCTTTATCTTGAAGTGCAGCGATAAGCTTTTTACCTATCATGCCCGTCGCCCCAGTGATCAGAATCTGTTTTGCCATGCACTAATAACCTACGGATTTTTTATTTGTTTTGTTATTGTAAATATTGCGATATATCTGCATTTTAACCGGTAAAATCGTATATTTTTGTATTTATAATATCCAAATACAAAGCGTTTTACGAGTGAGATCCAAGAGAATTTTAGTCTGGTTTAGGAATGACTTGCGTCTGCACGATAATGAGATGCTGGTAGAAGCCGTGGCTAAGTCAGACGGTATTCTTCCCGTCTACTTCTTTGATCCCAGGCATTTCGGGAGTACCAACCTCCAAACCGATAAAACGGGGGCAGGCCGTGCTAAGTTCCTGATTGAAAGTGTGCTGTCTTTGCGAGAGGCCATGATACGAAAAGGCGGCAATCTGCTTGTTATCACCGGTTCACCCGAATCGCACATCTGTTCACTTGTGGAGAAATACGATATCTCAGAGGTTTACCATCACAGAGAAGTAGGTTTTGAGGAAACATCCGTATCTGCCAACGTAGAGGACGCGCTGTGGAAGCAGAAGATAAACCTGAAGCATTTCATCGGGCATACCTTGTATAATAAGGAAGATCTTCCTTTCCCGATTAAAGATATACCCGATGTATTCTCACAGTTTAAAAAGAAAACCGAGCGCGATGCGATAGTCAAACCTTGCTATGAGGAACCTGAGCATATCGTTTTTGTGGAAAGTGAAGCCTGGGGAGATGTGCCTGATCTGAAAGCCCTGGGTTTCTCAGAGGAGGCTGTGCCTGAAAGCGATTTACCCGGCGGGGAGCATGCCGGTCTGCAGCATCTCAACACATTATTGAGTAGCGGCTCCACGATTTATGACCGGCCTGCGAAGCAACCGCCCGGAAAGCAGGCTTTTTTCTCCCGGCTGTCGCCCTGGTTAGCCTTGGGCTGTTTGTCGCCGCGTAAGGTCTACTGGACAATGAAGGCGGCTGATCAGGTACCCGGGGCCGCGAATTTTAATCAGGTGCTTCTGGGCCTGCTATGGCGCGATTATTACCGCTTTATGTTTAAAAAACACGGTATCGGCTTTTTTAGGGATTCCGAATTCGAACAATTCGTCCGTCAAGATAAAGATGCTGAGCCGGAGGCTCTCGTCAGGTGGAAGACAGGGCAAACCGGTAATGCGCTGGTAGATGGATATATGAACGAGCTGAACAAATCTGGCTACATACCGCATGCAGGTCGGCTTGTTGTGGCCACGTATCTCGTGTATGTGCTCAAGCAGGACTGGATCAGGGGCGCCGCATACTTTGAAGAAAAGCTGGTCGATTATGCTCCCGCGAGCAATTGGGGTAATTGGGCCAGCGTAGCCCACAAAGGCCTGAACGTTACCAATAAAGCTGCTTTTGACCTCGAAAAGCAAATCAAGGTCTTCGATATGGATATCGCCGACGTGGCCTGAGCAGAGGGCCCTGTAAGTGCCACGAATTAAATCATTTAAATTACTATCTTCGGCAAGTCTTGAACAACAATCGTTGTTCGAAACAATTTTGTTTAACGTTTGTTGGAGGTAGTACGGTGAAAACATTTTCAATAAGTGACATAGAAGGACTTATAGGCATCAAGGCCCATACCATCAGGGCCTGGGAAACCCGGTATAACCTGGTTCCGCCCAAACGTACTGCAACCAATATCAGATACTACGACGAGGACGACCTCAAGATCCTGCTCAATATCGTGGCGCTGAATGAGAACGGTTACAAGATCAGCAAAATCGCGCGAATGAGCCGGAAGCAGATATCTGATCTGGTTTCCCAGTTAAAAAGCGACTGGAAGAACGATTCCGTTCAAATTCTCAATCTTTCCGATGCAACAGTAAAATATGACGAACCCGCGTTCTCTAAAATTCTGAGCGGCTGCATAGAGGAAATGGGTCTCATCAATGCCATGGACCTTGTACTTTTCCCGTTCATGAAACGCGTGGGAATGCTATGGCAAACCGGAGCCATAGACCCCTCTCACGAACACTTTGCCTCTAATCTCATCCGCGACAAAATCATCGTGGAGATCGATAAACTGCACAAACCTAAAAAGGCAGATAAAAAGCGTTTTCTCCTGTTTTTGCCCGAAAACGAGATGCACGAAACCGGCTTGCTCTTTGCCCGCTATCTCCTTAAAAAATGCGGGCAGGATGTGCTGTATTTAGGATCGGAAGTCCCATACGCCGATCTGAAGAAAGTGATTGTATCTTACAAACCTGACTACGCTTTAATGGTGCTTACCTCCATGAATCTTGGGAAAGATATCAATAAAGTGATCACAAAAGTTATGGACAATTTGGACGTTCCCCTGCTGGTGGCAGGAAGTTTGATCTCTGAATTCGACATACTCGTCAAAGACCAGTTGACACCGCTTAAAAATGTTTGCGACATGGTCGATTTTCTCGAAGATTTATGACGAGTATTAGGCCTGTATTCAGCTAAAAGTTCTAATTTTGCAACACTTATACCAATTCATACGTAATGGATAATTTGTCTTATCTTAACGGCGCTAATGCCGAATATATTGAGTCCCTGTATCAAGCTTATAAAGAAGATCCCGAGTCGGTCGAGTTTGGCTGGCAGAAGTTTTTCGAAGGTTTCGACTTTGGCAGGAGTTCGTCAGGAACAGAAGTTACTGCCGAAACTCCTGAGCATTTCTTAAAGGAAATCAGCGTACTGAATCTCATTAATGGTTATAGGCAGAGAGGACATCTATTTACACAAACCAACCCTGTAAGGGAACGCCGGCAGCATTTGCCTACCCTTGATCTGGAAAACTTTGGCCTGAGCAACGCAGATCTGGATACCGTATTCAATTCAGGCGTTGAAATCGGTATAGGAGCAGCTAAACTAAGTGAGATCGTCGCTTTTCTTAAGCAGACCTACTGCCGCTCCATCGGCGCAGAATATAAATATGTACGTACCCCTGAGGTATTGCGCTGGATCGAGAAAAAGATGGAAGGGGCGCGCAACACGCCAAACTTCTCTATCGAAGAAAAGCGCCGCATCCTTAAAAAATTAAACGAAGCAGTGAGCTTCGAGAACTTCCTTGGTACCAAGTTTCTTGGCCAGAAGCGATTCTCCCTTGAAGGGGCCGAAGCGCTGATCCCTGCGCTCGATTCTGTCATTGAGAAAGGTGCCGAGCTCGGGATAGACGAATTTGTGATAGGCATGGCACACCGTGGCCGCCTGAATGTGCTGGCCAACATCATGCAGAAGACCTATAAAGATATTTTTGCAGAATTTGAAGGTAAAGGCTATAGCGCCGAGTCACCGTTTGGCGGCGACGTAAAATATCACCTGGGTTATTCCACAGATGTAACCACAAACAGCGGCAAGAGCGTTCACCTTAGCTTATGCCCTAACCCGTCCCACCTTGAAACCGTCAACAGTGTAGTTGAAGGTATGGGCAGATCCAAGATCGACTTTAAATACGGAGGCGATAATGCCCGGCTGGCACCGATCCTGATCCATGGGGATGCCTCAGTGGCCGGCCAGGGTATCGTGTACGAGGTGATCCAGATGGCGGGGCTCGACGGTTATAAAACCGGCGGTACCATTCACCTGGTCATCAACAACCAAATCGGGTTTACAACCAACTTTAAAGACGCCAGAACGAGCACCTATTGTACAGATATTGCCAAAGTAACCTTGTCTCCCGTATTCCACGTTAACGGAGATGATGTTGAAGCACTGGTTTATGCCATTAACCTGGCTATGGAATACAGGCAGAAATACCGCAACGATGTGTTTATCGACATCCTGTGCTACCGCAGGTTTGGACATAACGAGTCCGATGAACCTAAATTTACACAGCCACTGTTATACAAGGCCATCGAAAAGCATGCAAATCCGCGCGATATCTATATCAAGCAACTGGTTGGAGAGGGCAAGCTGGAGGCCAGTCTGGCAAAAGAAATGGAAAAGGAATTCCGTGGTATTTTACAGCAGCGGCTCAACGAAGCCAGGGAAATCACCTCAACCTATCAGGACGTGAAGTTTGGCGGAGCATGGTCCGACATGCGGTTGGCCACACCACAGGATTTCGAAAGCTCACCGAACACCTCCGTTAAAAAATCGACCCTGCTGGAGGTCGCCAAGCGGATCAGCACCCTGCCGGCAGAGAAAAAATTCTTCAAGAAGATCGAAAAGCTTTTTGAAGAGCGCAGCCGGATGGCCAACGAAACCCATGTGTTCGACTGGGCAATGGGCGAGCAGCTTGCATTCGGCACATTGCTTGCAGAAGGCAAGCGTGTCAGATTAAGCGGGCAGGACGTCGAACGGGGTACATTCTCTCATCGCCATGCCGTAATTACCCTCGAAGATTCAGAAGAGGAATATATCCCTCTTGCAAACATATCAGATCAGCAGGCACCATTTGATGTCTACAACTCGCATCTTTCTGAGTATGGCGTTTTGGGTTTTGAGTATGGTTATGCCATGGCCAATCCTAATGCGCTCACCATTTGGGAAGCACAGTTCGGCGACTTCTTTAACGGCGCTCAGATCATTGTAGATCAGTATATAGCCAGTGCTGAAACAAAATGGCAGCGTGAAAACGGCTTGGTAATGCTTTTACCACACGGCTACGAAGGCCAGGGCCCGGAGCACTCATCGGCCCGCATAGAGCGTTTTATGGAGCTGTGTGCCGACTATAATATGCAGGTTGTTAACTGCACCACGCCAGCAAACTTCTTCCATGCATTACGCAGGCAGTTTAAGCGCGACTTCCGCAAGCCTCTGGTCGTATTTACACCGAAGAGCCTGCTGCGCCATCCGCAGTGCGTATCTCCGCTGGCCGATTTCACAGATGGCGGATTCCGGGAAGTTATTGTCGACGCGAACCTTAACAAAAAGGATGTAAGGCGGGTGTTGTTCTGCACAGGCAAGATCTATTACGAATTGCTTGAAAAGCAGCAGAAAGACAGTGTCAAAGACGTAGCTATAGTGCGTGTAGAACAATTGTACCCTACACCAGTAAAGCAGATGGAGGAGGCTTACAATCAGTATCCAAACGCTGAGGAAATGGTTTGGGTGCAGGAAGAGCCTGAAAACATGGGCGCATGGCCATATCTGGTTCGTAAGTTCAGAAAGACAGCATTCAGTGACATGGAAGTTCTTTCCAGAAAAGAAAGCAGCAGTACGGCCACAGGTTTTGCCAGGCAGCATGCAGATCAGCAGGCCTATATCTTGGCCCGCGCTTTCGAAATGCCGGTTACCGAAACCGAGCAGAAAATCGCAAAGAAATCAGTTAGTAAGGTATATAACGTAGACTAAATATAATACACTGTTATGAGTATAGAAATAAAAGTTCCGCCGGTAGGCGAATCGATAACCGAAGTCGTTTTGTCGCGCTGGGTGAAAAACGACGGTGATGCTGTTGAAATGGACGAGGTAATTGCCGAACTGGAATCAGACAAGGCTACTTTTGAATTAACAGCAGAGCAGGCTGGAACTTTAAAGACAGTTGCCGCTGAGGGCGATACGCTCGCCATCGGTGCTGTAGTATGTAAAATTGAAGAAGGCGGCGCGCCTTCGCAGCCAAAAGAAAGTGCCGCTGAACCTAAGCAGGAAGCGGCTTCCCCCAAGTCAGATGCTTCAGCAGCTCCCGTAGCTGAAAAATCCGGAGAAAGCTACGCCACCGGCACACCTTCACCAGCAGCAGGCAAAATCCTGGCAGAAAAAGGGGTAGACCCGGCCAGCGTTAAAGGCACGGGTGTAGATGGCAGAATCACTAAAGAAGATGCGCAGAATGCGCAGAAGCCACAACAGAAAAGTACTGCGCCGACAGCATCGGGCAAAAATCCGGCAAGTCCGGCTGCTGCACCAGGATCAAGAAATGAGCGTCGGGAAAAGATGTCTCCTTTGCGTAAAACAGTTGCGAAGCGCCTGGTAACCGTTAAGAATGAGACGGCTATGCTCACCACCTTTAACGAGGTGAACATGAAGCCTATCATGGATCTGCGCTCGAAATATAAAGATCAGTTCAAAGAAAAGCATGGCGTCGGACTTGGCTTCATGAGTTTCTTCACCAAAGCGGTTTGCGAGGCCTTGAAAGAATTCCCTGCAGTGAATGCCCGCATTGAAGGCGAGGAAGTGGTGTATAACGACTTTGCCGATATCTCCATAGCTGTATCTGCGCCCAAGGGACTTGTTGTTCCGGTAATTCGCAATGCAGAGAGCATGAGCCTGGCCCAGATTGAGAAATCAGTGTTGGAACTGGCTTTGAAAGCGCGCGACAGTAAGCTTACCATCGAAGAAATGAGCGGCGGAACTTTTACCATCACCAACGGTGGTGTATTCGGTTCCATGATGTCTACACCGATCATCAACGCCCCGCAGTCGGCTATTTTAGGGATGCACAATATCGTAGAACGTCCTGTAGCAGAAAAAGGCGAAGTGGTCATCAGACCAATGATGTACGTCGCCCTGTCTTACGATCACCGGATCATTGACGGCCGTGAATCAGTGGGTTTCCTGGTGCGTGTAAAGCAGTTGCTTGAAGACCCGGCAAGATTACTCCTTGGCGTATAATCTATAACAAGAAGCATAAAACAGAAAAGGTCGTAACCATCAGTTACGACCTTTTTTTATACTATTGCTTCCCTCTCAATCTATATACTCAGGCGGCGCGGCCTGGCGCAGGTACTGGTCAAACAATGCTTTCAAATCCAGCCCGCTCTCCCTGCTGATATATTCCTCAATCTGCTGAGTGGTTACCGTCTGATGGTAGAACGTCTTATTTAATCCGCGTAAAATGCCCCGGAACTTCTCATCGTCGTTCATCAGCTTACGTATATGGTGAATCATGTTCGCACCTTTATAATACATATCTCCCGAGCCCTCACTGTTCACATGATAGGAGCCAATAATCGGGCGGTCATTTTTGATGTTCCTCCTGATCCCTTTCACATACTGGTCGCCCGCCTCCTTGCCATATAAACTCTCCACAAACAAGGCTTCAGAATAATTTGTAAACGCCTCATGTACCCACATATCCGCAATATCCTTGGTCGTGATATTGTTGCCAAACCATTCATGGCCAGATTCATGTATCGTTATAAAATCGAACTTAAGGCCCCAGCCCGAATCCGACAAATCGCCACCCAGATATCCTTTCTTGAACTGGTTGCCGTACGCCACCGCGCTTTGGTGTTCCATGCCCAAATGCGGCGCCTGTACAAGTTTGTAGCCGTCTTCATAAAAGGGGTAGGGGCCAAACCAGTGCTCGAACGACTTTAGCATGGGTTTCACGTCGGCGTCCCAATGCGGGCGCGCCTTTACGCTATCTTCCTTGAGCGACCAGAAATCGAGGCTTAAATCACCTTTTTCTCCCTTGTACTTGTCGTTCCAGTGCGCATACTTGCCCACATACATGGTCACGTTGTAATTATTTATGGGGTTGGCCACAAACCAGTTATACTGCATATGTTCGCGGCCGACTGCTACCACACTGCGTAAACGGCCATTGGAGATTTCCTTCAGGTCTTTTGGGACCGTAACACTGATCAGCATGCTGTCTACCTCATCGCTCTGATGGTCCTTATTGGGCCACCAGGCACTTGCGCCCAGGCCCTGACAGGCTACAGATACCCAAGGGTTGCCCGCTTTGTCTTTTTTAAAGATAAAGCCCCCATCCCATGGCGGATTCTTCGCAACCACCGGCTTGCCAGCATAGTAGACCGTGAAGATTTCTTTACTGCCTTTCTTAATCTCCCTAGGGAAGTCTACAAATACAGCGTTAAATTCACGGGTAAACTTAAGGGGCTTGTTTTTGTAGATCACTCGGTCAACTTTCATGTTGCTGAAAAGATCGAACTGCAGCCTGCTAAAATCATCTGCAGCCGTAAAATGAAACGTGTTGCTCCCGCTCACAGCTCTACCTGGAATATCCAGCTTCACATCGAGGTGATAATAGTTGATGTCATAGCACGTGCGCAAAGGTGTAAGCATACCCCTTAGCGTATCTGCCCGGGTAAAGGCGTCCGACTGGCCAAGCAACTGTGCAAGGGCAAATTTGGCTAATGCCGTTAGTGCCAGGCTTAAAAAGAATCTTTTCATCATATTAAGGTTTCAGCACGTTTACCGTTATAGAAGAAGCATTATGCACATCATGGAATATGCGGTGTGTAGCCTTTCTGAAATCGCCCGCCCCGGCCTCATAAATATTCATAAACTGCTGCGGATTGCGGTCGGCCAGCGGGAACCAGGAATTCTGAACCTGGATCATGATGCGATGACCCTTTTTAAACGTATGCGCTACATCAGGCAGCTCATAACTGATCTTCGTGATCTCCCCGGGAACCATAGGCTCAGGCTTTTCAAAACTATTCCGGTATTTGCCTCGCATAATTTCTCCGCGCACCAGCATCTGATATCCACCCATTAAAATGTTTTTCGGATTCTTTGCCGGATTTGGCGTCTCTTCCGGATACACGTCGATAAGCTTAACCACATAATCCGCATCAGAGCCGGTGGTCGACACCACCAGGTTGGCCTGAAGCGGCCCCGTCAGCGTAATATCCTCGGTTAGCGGATCGGTCTGATAAACCATCACGTCCGGTCTGCGCGCCGCAAAGCGCTGGTCGTCTATCATATATTCCCGCGTTCTTCTAGCCTGTACACCATCCTGATAGGGCACCGGTTTGTTCGGGTCGCTCACGTATTCATCCCAGCTGTCTGTACGGCCAACCTTCTCAAAGCCGAGTTTTCCGTTAGGCTGCAGGTAAAGCATTTTCGACTCCACATCTTTAGGTGGCCAGGTAGAAAACTCCTTCCATTGGTTACTGCCAGTGATGAAGATGTTGGCTTCGGCAGGCTTAAACTGCCCTTCACCTTTTAAATAGTATTTAAAGAACGGCAGCTCAAACCGTTCCTGGTATTGAATACTCGTGGGCTGACCAAACTCGATATCTCCGAAGCTTGAGCCTTCGCTTCGCACCCATCCGCCATGAAACCAGGGCCCCGCCACGAGGATATTGTTCGCCGCAGGGTTTTGCTTTTCGATGCTTTTGTAGGTAGCGAAAGTCCCGTAAGCGTCCTCAGCATCAAAAAAGCCGCCCACAACCATTACAGCAGGTTTTATATTTTTCAGGTGAGGCTGAATATTCCTGGCCTGCCAGAAAGTATCCAGATCAGGATGTGCGAAAAGATTATTCCAAAAGCGGATGCTGTCCGCAAAATACCTGTCCTTAAGATCTTTTACCGAACCCGCTTCCAGGTAGAAGCGATAGTTGTCGGCAACAGGGAACGTAAAAGCCTTAGGCCCGAACTCCGGTGTAATGGGCTTAGGGCGAGGTACGCCGAAAGTGCTCATAAATCCAAAAGCGTCCATCAAAAATAAGGCACCGTTATGGTGAAAGTCGTCGCCGATGAACCAGTCCGTAACCGGCGCCTGCGGGCACACCGCCTTCAGTGCCGGATGCGCGCCTGGCAATGCTGCGGTAGAGTAAAAGCCCGGGTAGGAGATGCCGTAGATACCTGCTTTTCCGTTGTTGTTGCCCACATTCTTCAGCAACCAGTCTATCGTATCATAAGTATCACTGCTTTCATCAACATCCTTTTTTGAGCGCTTGTTCGCTATGTGCGGACGAATATCATCAAAAGTACCTTCACTCATCCAGCGGCCGCGCACGTCCTGGTATACAAAAATGAAACCTTCACGCATCATGGCCGGGTAGTTGCCCAGACTGGTCTTATACTTATGTTCCCCGTAAGGCGCCACTGTATAAGGTGTGCGGTTAATCAGAAACGGATACTTTTTGCTCTTGTCCTTAGGGATATAAATAGACGTAAAAAGCTTCGCGCCATCCCTCATCGGGATCTGTCGTTCAATCTTAATGTAGTGTTCCCGTACATAAGCCGAATCGCTCAGCTGCGCAGAAACTGAAAACTGCAGGAGCATCATAGCTCCGAACAGAAATGATAGTTTTTGGAGGTTCATGTAAAAGTTGCCGATTAGGAGCCTTAAATATAAGCAAATGCAAATGTTGTTTGTATAAATACCTTATTTAGACATAGGTTTGTTAACTTTGCAGCGTAAAAAAACACCTTTATATGCAATACGATGTAGTAGTCATTGGCTCGGGACCGGGCGGTTATGTTGGAGCAATCAGATGCGCTCAGTTAGGTTTAAAAACCGCAGTTGTAGAGAAGTATAAAACATTTGGCGGTACCTGCCTCAATGTAGGCTGTATCCCCTCAAAGGCCCTTCTCGATTCTTCCGAGCACTATCACAATGCAGTACATAGCTTCAAAACACACGGCATTGCCATTAAAGATATCAAGGTAGACATGCCGCAGATGATCGCCAGGAAGAACGACGTCGTAGCACAGAACACCGCCGGTATCCAATACCTCTTTAAGAAAAACAAGATCGACGCCTTTGAGGGTGTGGGTTCATTTACCGATAAAAACACCATCAAGATCACTAAGGCAGACGGCTCTTCGGAGACCATCACTGCGAAGAACGTGATCATTGCCTCGGGCTCCAAGCCAACTGCGCTGCCTTTCCTGCCGGTCGATAAAAAACGGATCATTACCTCAACCGAAGCCTTGAACATTACGGAAGTTCCTAAACAACTCGTTGTGATCGGTGGGGGTGTAATAGGACTGGAACTCGGGTCGGTATATGCGCGGCTGGGTACCAAAGTCTCTGTCATCGAGTTCATGCCTTCTATCATTGCTACTATGGATGGCGGACTGGGCAAAGAACTTCAGCGGGTCCTTAAAAAGTCGCTGGGCATGGAATTCTTCATGAACCATAAAGTGACCGGCGCCACCGTGAAAGGCAAGAAAGTGACCGTTACGGCCGACAATGCCAAGGGCGAACAGGTGAGTTTCGAGGCAGATTACTGCATCGTAGCTGTAGGCCGTACCGCTTATACCGAGGGCCTTGGCCTTGAGAACATCGGAATTAGAACCGAAGAACGCGGCAACAAGATTCCGGTCAACGAACATCTGGAAACTACCGTTCCGGGCGTATATGCTATAGGCGACGTGATCAAAGGCGCTATGCTTGCCCATAAAGCGGAAGACGAAGGCATTTATGTTGCAGAGCGCATTGCCGGACAAAAGCCGCACATCAATTATAACCTCATCCCGGGCGTCGTGTATACCTGGCCGGAAGTGGCTTCGGTAGGCTATACCGAAGAGCAGCTTAAAGAAAAGGGCCAGCAATATAAAGCAGGATCGTTTCCATTCAAGGCCAGCGGAAGGGCTAAAGCCAGTATGGACACCGACGGCTTCGTAAAAGTGCTGGCCGATGCCAAGACAGACGAAGTTCTCGGCGTGCATATGATCGGTCCCCGCGCGGCCGACATGATCGCAGAGGCGGTAGTCGCCATGGAGTTCCGTGCTTCGGCGGAAGACATTGCCCGCATCTGCCATGCGCACCCTACTTATACAGAAGCGCTCAAGGAAGCAGCTTTAGCCGCTACTGAGAACAGGGCAATACATATCTAAGAAATTACTGCGTAACAGGAGGAGGCTGGTCAGACGTACCAGCCTTTTCTTTTAGTTCCGGGTAACAGGCAAACAAGGCTTTTACCGAAATTTCAATCAGCCTCAGGTGTTCCGCCTGCTTGCCATGCTGCACCTCCACATTGATGTACGGAATGCTATGCTTCATGGCGTAAACCGAGAGCGACCCATCATCCGGCGCGTTGTGCGATTGCAGCGCCACGTTAACATTTTCACGCTTCAGATAATCAAAAAGCTTCTTCTCCGTCACAAACACCAGGTCGTCCGGATCCATGGCAAAATTGATGTGCAATGAGTCCGCCGTACCTTCCAGTTCATATCCCTTCAAATAAGACGGAATGCCAAAGCCACCATCGGCATTATTATGCAAGGTAAATATGTAACCATACTTAGCATGGTTGTATAAATTAAGAATAACCTTCGAAGCCATCTCCAACTGATCCATAACCTTTTCGTCGGCCGGCCCATATTTTTCGAGGCCAACACGGATGCCGTCACGAGTGTAGATGCTGTTTGGATCCGTTTGATAATCTACACCATCAACCTTAAACTTAAAGTTGCGCACGCCGCCGTACTGACAATCCACCAGCCTTCCGCCATTAAACTGCATATATTCAAAAGCCGCCTTTACACCGGTATCCTCATTATCATGGATGGCCAGGAAACTCACTTTGGGCGCTCCATAAGCGTAGCGCACCAGATTAACGTTCAGGTCGCTCACCACAATATACGTCGTGTCCATCGTCATACCCTTAAACACCGGCGGATGCTGCGCATGCAGCACCAAGCTTCCGAAAAAGAAAAAAGGCAATAGAAACAGGTACCTCAGCATGGTCAACTTTTCAACAAAATAGCAAAAGAATCTGACCCGCAAAAAAAAGAGGGGCCTATCAGGCCCCTCTAAAACTATTAAAACAGATATCGATCCTTAATGTGCAAGATCCGGATCGTATTCCAATACATCCTTATGGTCATAAGGCTCCGTCATCAGCTCGTCTATCGACTTGCCTTTTTTGTTAAAGCCAAATCTGTCCAGCATCCTGTCGAAGATCAGGTAGATCACCGGAACCACGATCAGGGTAAGGAATAGCGAACTCACCAGACCGCCGATGATAACCCAGGCCAGACCATTCTTCCATTCCGCACCGGCACCGCTGGCAATCGCGATCGGAAGCATACCAAACACCATCGCAATCGTCGTCATCAGGATCGGGCGCAAACGGGCGTGGTTAGCCAGCACCAAAGCTTCCCGGGTCGATTTCCCTTCCGCCTTCTGCTGATTGGTAAAGTCGACCAGCAAGATCGCGTTCTTCGCTACCAGACCCATCAGCATGATCAAACCAAGAATGGTAAAGATACCCAGGGAGTTGTTCGTCAGCGCCAGTGCAAGCAACGCTCCAATCATCGCCAGCGGCAGCGAGAACATCACCACGAGCGGATATACAAACGAGTCATACAGGGCCACCATGATCAGGTATACCAGGATAATGGCCGATAACAAAGCGATACCCAAGGTACCAAAACCTTCACTTTGGTTTTCCTGATCACCAGCCCAGGTATAACTCACACCCACAGGGGCTTTAAGCTTACCATTTTCCTGGTACTCCTCAAGTTTCGCCTGGAAATCTTCAACGATCGTTCCCGTCGGCCGTCCTATCGACTGCGCCTGTACGGATACCGAGGTCGACTTGTTCAGTCGCTCCAGCTGACTAGGACCTGAACCTTCCGTAATATTGGCAAACTGCGATAATTTCACCTGCGTGCCTTTATCGTTCACAAATACCAGGTTCCGCACGTCATCTATATTCTGGCGGTTAAAGTCCTGGAACTGGATGTTGATATCATATTCGTATTCACCCTTACGGAATTTACCATCTGTATTACCCGCAAAGGCAGTCTGCATCGTAGAACCAACCGTAGAAAGATTAAGGCCTAAGGCCGACATCTTATCGCGGTCTACCTGCACATTAATCTCCGGCGTACCTTTCTCTACCGAAAGCTTAATCTCCGTAGCACCAGGAATAGTTGCCAGAACATCTCTGGCACCCTGGGCATACTTTAACACGCTGTCAAGGTCAGAACCCGTTACCACCAGACTGATAGGCGCGTTTTCCGCGATACCCAAAATACTGATCGGCACAGTTTTTACCTTGGCGCCGACAAGTTCTTTGGCCAGGGCGCGACTCATTTTCGTGGCGAAGATATCAGATGATACCCCTTCACGCTGATCGCGTTCAACGAGGCGCACGTTAATCTCCGACTTATAAGCCGTAGCCTGCGTTCCACCAAAGTCACCGCTGGCCTGTCCTACCGTTGTAATCAACTGCACAATTTCAGGCTGCTTGTCAAGGAAAGCCTCCGCGCGCTGCGTATAAAAGTTGGTCTGCTCCAAAGGCGCATCTTTCGGCAATTCAATCTGCACCAGGAACTCACCTTTATCCGATTTCGGGAAAAACTCCGTACCGATAAATCCGGCACCCAGTAAACCGCATGAACTAAAGAACAGCACAACCACACCCACCAGCGTAATCGCCTTATGGTTCAACGACCAGTTCAGGATACCTGTAACCCAGATCGTAAACTTCTTCAGTTGTTTTTCAAACCAAAGGATAAAGCGGCCAAATGCATTCTTGCCTTCAATATGCTCCAGCTTACCAAATCTTGAGAATAGCAGCGGAACAATCGTAAACGACGCCAGCAAGGAAAGCAGCGTAGCGATAATAACCACCACACAGAACTGGCGCAATACGTTCGACACCAAGCCTGTACTTACGGCGATCGGGAAGAACACCACCACAATTACAAAAGTGATCGATACCACCGTAAAACCGATCTCCCTGGTCGCATCAGAAGCTGCGCGCACTTTATTCTTACCCATCTCCATGTGTCGCTGGATGTTCTCCAGTACCACAATCGCGTCATCCACCAGGATACCCACAACGAGCGATAGTCCAAGCAGCGACATCAGGTTCAGCGTAAAGCCAAACAGGCTGATACCGATAAAGGTTGCGATCAACGAAGCCGGGATCGACACCATGACGATCACCGCGTTCCGCAAACTATGCAGGAAGAAAAGCATCACGAAAGCCACCAACACTACCGCGATGATCAAATCGTGGATAACCGCATCGGCCGATTGCAACGTAAAAATAGAGCTGTCGTTAACGATCTTGATGTCCAGCTTATTTGCCTCATAGTCCTTTTTTAGCTTCTCAATAATGGCATGTACGCCCTTACTCACCTCAACCGCGTTCGCATCACTTTGTTTAATGATCTGGATAGCGATCGACGCTTGTCTGTCGATACGGGCCAGTTTTTCCGTCTCCTTCTTAGAATCCTGAACGTCGGCAACATCACCCAAACGAATCTGAGCACCATCAGGAGTTGTTGTCAACACCAAATTTCTCAGCTCCTCAATGGTCCGGTACTTGCCCGACAAACGGATCAGTACGTCCTGCGACTCTGTCTTAACACTACCCGTAGGGAAGTCCAGGTTAGAGCTCAGCACCATTTGCTGCACCTGCGTTGCCGAAAGGCCATAACCCTGCAGCTTATTCGCATCCAGCGAAACCTGAATCTCACGTTCCGATCCACCCACAAGGTTCACCTGCGCAATACCCGCAACCCTCGAAATTACCGGGGCAATCCGCTGGTCAATCAGGTCATAAAAACTCACATCATCCATATTGGCCGATGCCGTCATCGTAATTACCGGCAAATCGTCCAGTGAGAACTTACTCAGTGAAGGCGTTTTCACATCCTCCGGTAAGTCCGAAAGGATTGCGTTCACCTTCCGCTGCGCATCATTCAGGGAAATATCAATATTAGCTGCGTCAGTCAGCGTAATGGTTACGGTCGACAAGCTCTCGAACGACACAGCGTTAATCTTCTTGATGTTCTCCATCGAAGAAACCGCGTCCTCAATCTTCTTGGTCACCGTGTTTTCCACCTCACTTGGCGAAGCTCCAGGGTAAATCGTCTGTATAGATACAACGTTGTTCGAGAATTTCGGAAGCAACTCGTAACCCAGCGAAAAGTAACTCAAGAGCCCCAGGAGCGTGAGTGCGGTAAACACCACAATCACCAGCGAGGGTCTTTTTATAGAAATATCTGTTATTTTCATCTTATATCTTATTCAATATGGTTTACTTAACGACAGATACCGGAGTACCATCTTTTAAGTTGATCTGACCACTAATAATCACTGTCTCACCCTCATTCAAGCCATCCAGGATTTCCACGTTATCGCCCAGAATACGGCCGCTAACCACTTTCCTCACTTTCGACGTATTGCTTCCTTTATCCAGAACAAACACCTCATTGCTGCTTACACTACCCGCAAATGAAGTCCTTGGCACAAGTATAGTCGGCGCCTGTTTCGGGAACTTAAACACTGCGGTGCCATACATACCAGCCTTTAAAGTGTTCTTGCCTGCATTGTCCACCTCAATCTCAATCGGGAAGTTCAGCGAAGCATCAGCCTTAGGCGCAATAAAGCTTACTCTGCCAGAGAAATTATCATTAGGGAAAACCGACGACTTGATCTCAACCTTGTCGCCCACCTTCAGGTTAGCCACCTGCGACTCGCTCACATTCACCTTCAGCTTCAGTTTCGATACGTCAACCAATTCAAAAAGCTGAGATCCCTGCGAGTTCACAAAAGCACCCACTTCAATGTAGCGCTTGTTTACAATACCATTGATCGGCGATTTAATATTAGCGTCGCTAACCCGGCGCTGCGAAGCCTGCAAACGCAGCTTTGCATTTTGCGTAGCCAAACGGGCCTGATCCAACTGCTGTTGTGTAACACCGCCAGTTTTAAACGAGTTCTCGTACCGGGCCTGATCCCTTAAAGCATTCTGATAAGTAGCTTCAGCAGTTTCTTTATCCGTATTCATGATCTCCGCATCAATACGGGCCAATACCTGACCTCTCGAAACACGATCACCCTCATCAACATAAATTCTGGTCACCCTTCCCGCATTTTCGTTCAGCAGATTTAACTCCTGCTTAGGCGAAAAATTCCCGTTCACACTAAAATCCTGGTCCACCACCGTTTTTTGCACAGGGGCTACCCTAACGGCAACCGCTCCGCCGCCCTGGGCAATGAAAGCCGTTTTCGCTTCGTTCTTCTTCTTGTTGTTCGTCAATACCAGTGCGATACCCACCAGGGCAAGCAGGACAACTACGACTGTTATGATTATTCTTTTCATTGTAAGAGTGATTTAATGTTTCCGTTAGATTTTATTAATTGTATTTCGGCGACCTTATAGTTCAATAAAGCCTGGGTGTAGGCATTCTGTGCTTCAGTAAGCGCATTCTCCGTGTCCAGCAGGTCAGTAAGGCTTGCCAGTCCGTTGTTATAATTGTTTTGTGTGCTTTGATAGATCTCATTTGCAAGCTCGGCATTCTTTCTTTGCGACTCTATCGTGCTAATGCTGTTGCGCAATTCTATCTTGGCATTTTCATAAGCCGTGTTCAAAGCATTAGTTGTTTGTCTGCGGTCCTCGTTCGCTTTTTTGATATCCACATCAGCCTGGCGGATACGTGAGCGGGTAAGGAAGCCATTGAAAACAGGTATTCTCAAGGTTATCCCGATAGATGAAGCATCGAAACCGATCGCTCTTCCGTTCGAGGTAAGATAGTCAAATCTGTTTGCCTGGCTAGAATAGGTGTAGTTGCCAGATAACGAAAGATTAGGATAGTATTCCGAAACATAAGCCTTACGCTGCAAGGCCAGGAGCCTGTCCTGCACATCTAACAATTTCACCTCAGTCCGGTTGTCCAGATTTAGCGTATCGCTCATTTCTGGCAGCGTAACCGATTCGTTCAATTCAGTTCTGGGCAAAGTAATCGCTGTCTCCACAGGCATACCCATCGAGAGTTTCAGCTGAAGTTCCAGTTGCGTAATCGAGTTGATCACCTGTGTGCGTTGTGTTTCAAGGTTCGTGATACTCACCTTGATCCGGTCTACGTCAATCTTCTTGGCCAAACCATTGTTATATTGTGTAGTAATGATGTTTTCCACCACGCGAATGTTCTTAAGGTTTGTGTCTATTACGTTCAGCCTCTGTCTGGCCACAAGCACCTGATAATAATTGTTCGCCACCAGCTCAATCACCTGCTCGTCGGTCAGTTCCGAAGAAAGCCTGTAATACTCCTCACTGGAGCGAGCTGCCTGCAAACCAGTAAATACCTGCTGGTTGAAAAGCTGCTGAGAAAGCTGCACACCTGCGTTTGAGTTCCAGGCTTGTCCCAGGGCAAATGACTGCGTGGCGCCACCGATGTTGGCAACCAATTGTCCGATAATCGGATTATAGGTCAGCCCAGTGGTCGCTGTTATCTGCGGCAAAGCCTGCGCACGAACCTCCTGCGTTTTGTATTTGCCACCATCAATATCCAGCTTAGCCTTGCGGGCGTTCACGTTGTTCTGGACCGCATAGTTCAGCGCCTGTTTCAGCGTCAGCGTTTGCTGCGCCTGCGATGCAACGGCCGACAATACCAAGCCCAGCACCAGCAGCGGGATTGTTCTTATCTGTTTCATTATTGTATTCATATATAGTTAATTAATTAGGGTCTATTTTAATCCTTTAACAAAAATTCCCGACAAGCCCAGCTGCTTGTCCAGCATCAGTTTCATTTCCTTCTTGCTCGGAAACAACTCCTTATTTCCATGCGTAATGCACAGCGAAGTAATTCCCGCCAGACTGTCCAGATACAATTCCGCCACCTTGTCCATATCCGTATCCTCAATCTCACCTTTTTCAGCCGCAGTTTTGAACACTTGTTTATGGAACTGCTGATTTCGTGCCTTCATCTTCATAAAATGCGCCTTCAATTCCTCAGAGTTGAGCGACGAATCCGGACTTGCACCCGACAGATGCAGCATATAATACTTTTGGAAAAAGCGATGCCTCACCTCAATAAATCCGGCTAAGCGCGCTTCAAGCGGCTGCTCCTCGGCAAAACGCTCATTTTCGATGATGTCAAAATAGTCAGAGAAAATTTTGTCAATCACACCCAGCACGAGGCTGTTCTTATCCGGGAAATAATAATACAGTGAAGGCTTAGATACCGAAAGGTCCTCCGCAATCTCATTCATCGTGGTCTTACTGATCCCGTAATGCATGAAACGCTTAATCGCACCCTCAATAATCGCCTCCCTTTTTTTATCCGTCTCTACCATTCTACTTTTTTACTTTTTGACTTTTCGTTTTCAATGGTCAAAGTTAAGGCCAGAAAATTTACCGTTTAAGTGTAGACGCAAAAAAGGGTAGAAATGTTACAGAAGTATGACGGACGAAGCTATTTCTTCTGCAGGCCTGCCATAAAGACGTCAGCAAACAGCCTTTCCTTCAGAAAGATCTGCTTAAAATGATCCTTATCGGGGAACACGTAACGGTGCTTTAAAACGATGTCGAAGTGTATGCCAGTCAGCGCGTTCATAAACACCTCGGTCACCAGTTTAGGATTATCCATGCTCAGTTCGCCGCTCGCGATGCCGCGGTTAAACAGCGAGTTCACCACCATCGCTTCAAAAGCCTTTGCCTTCTCAATCTTTTCAGACAAGCCATTGGGCAGGTCCTGACCAATCACCTGGTTAGACTCAAAAAGCTTATAATATTTCTGAATATACGTCTGCCGCTTTTGCAGCAGTTTAATAATACCTTCCGTAGAAGTTTTCGTTTTATCTATGGATTTGATCAGGTCGCGGCTCATCACCTGCATCAGGTGTTCAATCGTGGTAACGTACAGCGTCAGTTTGTCCGGAAAATAATAATACAAGAGCGCCTTAGAAAATGAAATGTCCTTCGCAATCTCCGTCATTGTGGTTTTCGCCAGCCCGTAGTGGGCAAATCTCTTCAGCGCAGCCTCAATAATCAAAAGCCTTTTCTTGTCCTGATTCTCCATAAATGCTAAAAATAAACAATCTTTATCTAAGTTTGCAGCATGTCATGTAACGTCTTTAGCGCACAATGCCCGTAATTGAAGAAAACAAATCGTTAAAGCCCTATAACACCTTCAGGGTAGATGTACTCGCGAAGCAGTTTACCGAAGTATTTACCGAAGACGACCTGCTATCCCTCTATCAAAGCGGCGCCTTCAGCCAGCCCTATCTTATCCTGGGCGGGGGCAGCAATATGCTTTTCACGAAAGATTTCGACGGACTTGTCATTAAGATCTCCATTCCGGGCATCGATGCGGAAGTCAGCGGCACAGACGTAAAGCTCCAGGCAGGGGCGGGCGTGGTGTGGAACGACCTGGTCAGCTACAGCGTAGCCAGAGGTTACGCCGGCCTGGAAAACCTGAGCCTTATTCCCGGTACCGTTGGCGCCTCGCCCGTACAAAACATAGGTGCCTATGGCGTGGAGCTGAAAGATGTCTTCGAAAACTGCAAAGTATTTAATACGCATACAGGGGAGTTTGAACAGTTTGCGGCGGGCGACTGCCGGTTCGATTACCGGCATAGTATATTTAAAGAGCCCTCCAAAAAAGGAAAATACATCATCACGCAGGTCGGCTTCAGGCTAAGCACCCAGGCAGAAATCAACACCCGCTACGGTGTTATAGAAGAAGAACTCAAAAAGCGGCACATCAGCAATCCCGGAATTGCCGATGTATCCGCAGTCGTATCCTCCATCCGGGTCAGCAAACTTCCAGATCCATCAACCATCGGCAATGCCGGAAGTTTCTTTAAAAATCCTATTGTAAGCCGGGAGACCGCCGATGCACTTACCGACAGGTTCCCCGATGCAGTGCGTTATCCGGTGGCCAATGGCGACGTAAAGCTGGCTGCAGGTTGGCTCATCGAGCAATGCGGTTTTAAAGGGATGGTAGATGGCAACACCGGCACCTGGAAAAACCAGGCCCTGGTGCTCGTAAATCATGGCGGGGCCACTGGTCAGGAAGTGTACACTTTTTCAGAACGCATCATAAAAGAGGTCGATGCCAAATTTAGCGTTAAACTGGAAAGGGAAGTAAATATTTTGTGACATAAGGCTAAATTGCCCGTAACGTCCGAAAATTAATTTGTTAATATCGATTTAAGTTTTTTGGTACACCTATTGTATATGCTTTGGTGTGTAAGATTAGACAAACCTGGTTGATCCCCGGAAAAGAAAACTAGTTTGTTTGCTTTTATAAAACCCTAAAACTTAAAACATTATGACAAAAAATGAATTTAACCTCCAGCTGAACAATCACACAAGTTCTTTGCAGTCATTCGCTTTAAATTTTACTAAAGATATAGAAGATGCAAACGACCTGGTACAAGACACTATGTTGAAAGCGGTAACTTACTACAGTAAGTTTAAGGAGGGTACGAATTTGAAGGGTTGGTTATTTACCATCATGAAAAACACCTTCATCAATAACTATCGCCGACTGGTAAAAACAAATTCACTCATCACACAGTCAGACGATATATCATCAGCCAATCTGCACTACAGCGCAGCACGCAACTCAAGCGAAAGCAAGTTTGTCATTGGCGACATCAATAAGGCACTGGCTACTTTGCAGCCAGAATACTATGTGCCATTCATGAAATACTTCGAAGGATTCAAATATCACGAAATCGCAGAAGAGCTAAACATCCCGATCGGAACAGTAAAAACCAGGATTCACGTAGCACGTCAAATCCTGAAAAAATACCTGAAAACCTATTCGAAAGACATCTTGGGAGCAGAAGTAGCCTAATCAACCTACCTAAGCCTCAAAATAAAAAGGATGCCCGCAGGCATCCTTTTTTCGTTGGTACAAAACCGCGGCTAATTTAGTCTGCCAGCGTACTGACTGTCCGAAACATCCGCTCCGCAAGCAGCGCGCATCGCCACAAACACTTCCATACGCTGGCTAAGCAGGGCGGAGGAGAGCGGTATCCTTTCTATACCTTCCGACCGGCGCGCACCACTAAGCTCGATGCAAGATTTCTCATGCTTTTCAGCGGCCAGTTCGGGAAAGTACACCACCACCATAATCCGGTCATGCATATATTGCCAGTCGAGAACCGGCGTCCAAGTGATGCACAGCCCATCATCCTCCGCTACCACGGTCAGCCCCATCAATCCGGGCACGCTGCCCATGCTCAGTTTAAGCTTAGGATAATCCACTTCAATTTGCGGATACACACCCTTCAGCGCAGCAGGCTTATTCACCGAGATGCCTACATTCTGCGGGTAAAGAGATCTCAGTTTCGCCTCCGCGTCAAAGCCAATCCGTGTGAAAGGCTTCGCCATGCTCAGCACCTCGCAAATCACCTTCATCGCCTGGCGGTTGGCCAGTTGCTTCTCCGTAGGCGGCTTATTGTTCTGGCCAATCATGCGAACCACATTCTTGCCCAGTACCACATAGCTCACCATGTTACCTACCCGGCCCCTTATTGCGCCGAGCAGGTTGTTACGAAACACAGCCATGATCCTATACCACCAAGATACTGCCCACATACACACTCGTGCTCACGAGCTTATTATCAACACTCAGCACCGCAGCATACACCTCCACCTCATCGCCGCTAAAATCAAGCGGCAGAGCCATGTCGTAGGTCAGTCCCGACCGCACAACGCCCGTCGGAGAAACCACAAAGTCCTGCTTCAGCGGATTGTACACAATAAACGTTGCCTTGTCGGTAGGCCCACCCGGCCTCGCCACCTCAATAGCGGCCGACCAGCTAAAGTCGAGCTGCGCTTCCGTTTCTGCTGCTACAGAAAGGCTTGCCAGGGGCGAAAGCTTTCCCTTGCTGAACAAAGCATTGGGGTAGTCTACCGTAAAATTCGGATACACGCCCGTGACCGCATTGTCCAGATTATACTTCACTGCAGCATTCCAGGCCGACATCTTCGGATCCTCATGCTCAAAGCCCAGCTTCAGGAAAGCACTCACATCGCTCATCCAGGAAGAAATTAAACCCATTTTCAGCTGAACAGCCAGCTGTGCCTCCGTCGAGGTCCGGTTTCCCCTATGCGGACGCATAGAAAAAACATTCTTGCCGCGAACCCTGCGGCCCACGTTGTTGCCCGTCCTGCCGATCAAGTCGTAGTACGGGCCACCTGTTAAGTGTCCCATCTCATTAAGTTTTTATGATGGTTTACTACTGCTTTATTCCCACAGCAGGCGCCGCAGAAAATGCCTTACGAAAAGGCGAGAAGATCTAAAAGTCGTTCGAAAAGCGCTTCAATGTCTTACCTTGTACACCAATCTCCCAGATTGCAAGCACTGCCCGCCCCTCATCATCAGCTATAACCTCAATTACCCAATGCCGACGGCCACGCGGACTCTCCACCATCATAATTCCCCCGTCAGCTGGCGGATTTGTAAGCAAGCGCTCAAGTTCAGTGATAGCCTGCTCACCCCAAACAATTTTGGTAAGCCGGAACAAATGTCCGCCGCCACGTCTAAAAACGAGGGACGCAGCATTATTTCTTTTTCTGTAAGCGTACACAGTAAGGCCATTCCGGCCCTCAACATTCAATTTGCCCATAGGAATAATTACGTTTATTTAGTTGTTAACCAAAAATAACACGGGGCATAACGTTAATAGGCGTCAAATGACGGGAAAACAGCGTTTTATGCATTAATGTAATGGCCATTAAGATAATAGCCATTAAGATAATCGTCATTACATTAATCAACACGGTTACCGCCTTTTTTTCCAGATTTCGGGATTCAGGCTCGTGTGGAATACGGCATATATCGTGATTGTCCGAGTCTCTTCATTTATAGAGAAGTGTACAATAAACGGAAATTTTTTAATTAGCAGACAACGCACGTCGTCATATCGAATTGCGTAAATGGATGCAGAGCGTTTGAGGCGATTGATGTGCGCAATAACAACATCTTTAAAGCGAGAGCCTAATCCGTTTGATTGCTCATCATACCATGAAGCGGCCTCTCGGATGTCGTCGAGTGCTTGGGCGTGAATTTTAATTTGGTACATCCGATTAATCGTTCAGCTTCTTGACGGCCTCCTCCCAGTCAATTAAAAGCGACGGTGTCTCTTTAGCAGAATGAACCCTTTTACGGACAAGTTCCTTGTGCTCCAATGGAATAACACTACTGTCGTTCCATATAGCTTCGTTCAGCTTAAGTTTGTCGTTTGGTGATAGCCGTTTTACGGCATCCAATAGCTGTCTTAAAGATAATTCCACTGCGATCATATTCAAATATAACGAATTTCAAATTATTCCAACCCCACATCCATTCTATTCCTATACAACGTACTATCACTAATTTTCAAATACGCCGCCACAAACACATCCATACGCGCACTCTCGGCCGGGAGCAGAAAAGGGTACACCTTATAAAACATCCGCACCCTTTCCGGCACCGGCAAACCCATCATATCCTCCCGAAGCTTCTCCTTGGCAGCATCATACAACATTACCGTACGCTGCGCAAACTCATACATACCCGTAATCAGGTAAACCTTCTTCATGGTAGTTATCCTAACGCGCGACAAGATCGTATCCTTGCCCGCACAAATCGTATACGGCGAAGCCTTCTGCTCCAGAAAGCTCAGGAAAGCCACAATACTATTGCTGCGATAAAAGCGCAGCACATGCCTTACCCCGGCCTCGCATATATACGTTACATACACATAACCCCTGATAATATAATAGGCATACAGCGGAAGATCCCCCTGATGCACCAGCACCTCATGATGCACAGGGTGAATCTCATCCATTTCGCTCCGCAGCAGCGGTTCCAACTGCGGCGGCAGTTCCATATCCGGGTTAATACTGCGTAGCAATTTCATTAGCCTGTCAAAGGCATGAATTATTTTGATCATAAAATATGTCTTATGAGCTTAGTCTAATGGACTTAGCCGATTAACTAAAAGTTGTTATAATTATGAAGGGCCTAATTTATTTGGTTTTTCACATCCCAAGTCGGAAAACCTTTTTTCATCTTTTCTAGGGTTTCTTTCAAAGCCTCTTCATTAGGCAACCCTTCAACTGCTTTTTGTTGCCATTCGATCGCTTCTTGTGTTCTGCCTGCCTTATATAGCAAGTTTGCGTAAGTGTCAAATGCCTGGTAATTTCGCTGGTCAAAATGCTTTATTGAATATGCCATTGTCTTTATTGCAATAGATAAAACTTCTGGATCAGCAGAATGCTCGAATATTGGCCATGTCATATTATTAACATGATACTCGCTCCGAACATATGCGGTTGAAAAGTATCGTACATAAGATTCAATAAAGGTTTTCCAGTCTTTGGCTTCTAAAGCCCAAATCATTCTCTCGCCGTAATACTTTTCTAGTCCGATACTTCCATATTTAGTCCTAACTCTATCTTCGATTCCTACCCAGTCTGGTTTTTGAGTTCCCGCATTGATGTATGGGGACAATTCTTCTTTGCCAATTATGACGCGCATTTTCGATTCAGCAGCATTAGGACCCAAAACAGCGTTGATTTCGTTAACTTGATTTTGATAAATTTGGAAACCAAAGTCGTTACTCCCTGCAGTGATGTGGTCCAAGAATTGCAAATCTCTTTTGGTAAAGTGAAGTTTAAGGCGATCAAAATATTCTTTACCGTATTTATTCACTTCCAAGGTATCTCCTTTCCGTTGAGCCATCAGGGTAAGCCGTCTTAAAAAAGCACTGTCGCGTTTACCATTTTTGAACTCGAGTTGAAACGCTGCATATCTACTATCATTATCAGATTTATCTATATCTGATAACGATAGTTTGCCGAAGCTAGGACCGTTATCCAATTTTATCATTTGAGCGTGTATTTCACGTAGCCTTTTGATTGGTATCTTAATTACCTTCCTATCATATGTAATTAGGCCGTTTTCTTCGCCCTCTACATCGAAAGGCTGAGTGTAAATACTAGCGGACAAGCCGAGTTTTTCAAGATTGACGAGTTGTTTAACCAGGCTATCATATTTTTGATCCAGCTCATCCGCCGTGACTTGGATATATCCCCAGCCAGTAAGGTCATCCCATTGATGTCCGGGTACTGGAACTGCTACTCCCCCAAATTCACCGCATACTTGAGCTTTGCCTATATGCCGTTGCGATAGCATTGGATTTGGATAGCTATGCACATCAGTCACATCTGCCCGTATGTAAGCATTAGGGCTTGGACTTCTTAGTTCTCCATTTACATATAAATCCTCACCGCTATGGCCGTTAACCAAGCGGCTTGGGTCAGTTACCTTTAGCCAATTAGTTAGCCGCTCCTGATCGTATTGACCCCATTTCTCATTGAAAAGTACCCAAGTTGTAATGCAAGGGAAGCTTATTAGTTGGCTAACAATTTCCGCGCTTTCTTTTTCAAACTGCTCCTTTGCTCCCTTAGGCAATCCTTGATTAGGATTCACCAGATCTTGCCATACCATGATGCCCATTCGGTCTGCGTAGTAATACCATCTTGCAGGTTCGACTTTAATATGTTTACGAATTGTGTTAAAGCCCATAGCCTTTATGACTTTTATATCCCACGCGAGTGCCTCATCAGATGGAGCTGTATAGAGTCCGTCCGGCCAGAAACCTTGATCAAGCGTGCCTAAATTATAGGTGTATTTGTTATTCAACATAATCCGGTCAAAGCCTTCGCTGTCCTTAGCAACACTAATCTTTCGCATGCCAAAGTAACTCTCGATGCGGTCCGTTCCCAGGGATATCTCAAGGTTGTATAGAAACGGGTCATCAGGTGACCACAAGCGTGCGTTAGCAACACGCAAAGTAATGTTAACCTTATCATCAGCCACCTTTTGACTAACTACTTTGCAGGTTTGACACCCAGGAGTACTAATTTGGATCTGAGCTTTAGCTGCTGTACTTGAGGAAGCATCAATTACTAAATGCAACAAACTGTTGTCAATGTCAGGCGTCATAATTATTTGTTCAACATAATTTTCTGGTACCGTTTCCAGCCACACCGTCTGCCAAATCCCTGATGACGGCGTATAATAGATGTTTCCCGGATTAAGGGTCTGCTTACCATGTGGGCCAATACCTTTATCAGTAGGGTCGTAGACTTTGACAACGAGCTCGTTTTCTCCACTTCTAATCGCATCAGTAATATCAAAAGTAAAGGAGGTGTAACCTCCGGTATGGCTTCCTACCAATTTATCATTAATAAAAACATGTGCTTCCCAGTCTACGGCTCCAAAATGCAATAGCACTCTTTCCTTTGGTTTAGCTACCACTGTAAACCTCTTTTTATACCACAATAGTTGGTCAGAATTCAAAGTAGAATTAGCGCCGGATAAAGCGGATTCTAATGGATAGGGCACCTTTATTTTCCTGCTCGTTGACGAAAACGTAGCACGTTCTGATCTACGGGTGATTTCGAAATTCCATTGACCATTCAGCGATCGCCAGGCTTTCCTGGTCATCTGAGGTCGTGGGTATTCATCGTGTAGGTTTAAGAGGTCACTTTTATCTTGATGTTTGGTGCTTTTTGAAGTTCGAATGTTCTCACTGAATGCATGGTTATAAAGCAAAAGAGTTAAGAGGAAAACTAAAACACATTTTAATTGGCTCATTTCGTGTAGGATTTATAAATTTAAAAATGTAAAACTGTCAGGGATTTACTCCTGAATAATCAAGTTGTAGACCGTCGTCCATACCTTTGGATGTTGAAGGCAGCCCTTTTGTCATCCATCTGGGAGGGTGTTTATCTTTAAGATAATAGTCGAAGAACTGCTTCATTCTCAGGGTAAAGTCTTCTGCTTCCTTCTCGGACAATCCGTGATCCCATTTGTCATATTCCAACATCCAGACTCGTTTTCCTAGCCGTCGTAACGCAGTGAAGAACTCAACAGCTTCTGCGATTGGAATCGTCGTATCGTGGGTCGTATGCATCATTAAAAATGGCGTCGATACCTTGTCCGCATATAAAATCGGCGAATTCCTAAGGTACAATTTTGGATTATCCCAAAGATTCGTTCCGATCTGATATGGTCCCTTTTCAAACATACCTTGTTTGCTCTGCCCGTCCAGATAGGTCCCGCCATAGCCGCTAACTAAATCATAATGACCTGAAGCAGAGCACGCCGCAGCAAACAAGTTTGTATGAGTTAGAATGTAGTTGGTTTGTAGTCCTCCAAATGATACGCCTTGGATACCCATTTTTTTATTATTGACATATGGAAGCTCTGAAAGGTAAGTTGCTGCAGAAACTACAGCTTCCAGCGCACTTTGTCCGGTTTCTCCAATTGTGAAATAGATATCTGGAGTAAAAACCAGGTAGCCATCACTGACATACGACGCAATGTTCAGACGACCATCAGAAAATTCAGGGCGTACAGAAGCATTCAGACCATCGGAGAGCTTTCTATAATAGTAGAAAATTATCGGATATTTTTTATTTGGATCGAAATCTTTGGGTTTATACAGTACCCCATTGAGTCCAATACCCTTAGGAGTCTGCCAGCTATGTAACTCTGACGTTAACCAGTTATAGGGTAGCTCGGGTTTGATATCAGTTATTTGCTTGAATGTTTTTAAATCTGTCGTCACAAATAAGTTTGCTGATGTGGTCGCACTCATGCGGGTTATTAGATAAGTTTCTGAAAATCTTGCTTTAATCGGCACTGAGCCCTGAGAGACACCAATTAGAGCGGTGGGATTCCAAAATAAATAGTTCCCTTGAAACAACTTAGCTAACAATGATTCTGAGTTCAGTTTAATGCGGAAGAACCCGTTTTGTTTGTTGTTCTTATTAAAGGCAATCAGGACCGCAGATTCGTTGGTCTTGCCAATCCAGAGATCATTTTCAGTTGGCAAAAAGTTAAAAACTATTTTGTTTCGCCGACCATAACCACCTGTGACATTCAATGGGTTTTCAATGCCCTGAAGGTCAAATCTAAAAATGTCAAACTCATCATAGATAAACACATATCTTTCATCACTAGTCCACCCAGCAACGCCCCTTAAAACAGGTAAAAAAGAATCAGCGTCATTATTGGCCGATTTATCCCAGATTTTGGTTAATTCTTTTGATATTTCTTTCTCTTTTCCAGACTTCAGATCTAGACAATGGTATAGCTGCTCTGCTGGGTTGAAATAAACTGCGAATTTGCCATGAGGTGATATAGTGGCATCAGTCTCAACTTTTATTTTTTTTCCTGTCGAAGTATTAACTATAAAATGGTCAATCCTTTCCAATGTGCCTGGAGTGAGTAGGCGACTACCACCTGAGAACCAAGTATCGCTATACTTTGAATAAAATGGGACGTTTACATTATCATCATCCTGCTCAAGCCTTAACAATTTACCAGTTTCAATTGAGTAGGAAAAGAGATAGCTTCGATCTTTTAGATTCAAATTCTGGTTTTGTTCAGACATTAATACAGAATCCTTATAGTTCCATATATTTACCGCTACATCAGAATTTTGTCTTTTTGTCGGGAGTACTTTTTTCAGTCTGAGAAAAATAAATTTGCTATCTGCGCTGAATCTAGAAAGCTCTTTTAAGTGAAAATCAATATTCCTTGGCAGATCGACCATTTTCGCTCCGTCGTCAGTATTGTTATATATCCATATTGAAAGGTTACAACTATTTGCTGTAGATACAAATGCGAGTCGAGTCCCTTCATCATTAGCAATGAAATTTTCAATTGACTTTCCGGTCCAGATTGTTTGAAGCTTTAATGATGCTAAATCAAGAATCGCGAGGTTGACTTGACTGTCTTTCCTAATTCTTAATATTAATCTTTTAAAGCTATCACTGAACTTAAAATATTGAACGTTGAGATATCTAATAGTAAGTCCAGATTCTAGACTTCGAACAACTAACTCACTCGTCTTACCTTTTGGCTGATATGCTAACCATTTCGATTTTGATTCGACATCTACGCTATAGGTCCGCACGTTCGTTATAATTTCGCTTTCTGAAGTTCCAAGTGATAAGATTAAGATACTGTCGCCATTATTAATGACAGCCTTTTTTCCATCATTCAGAAAATGTCCTCTCCTCATACCCGGGAAATGTCTTTCCCAGCTACCGGATGTCTGTTTAACGACTATCGTTTGACTACCGACAGGCACGTTTCTAATGGTATACATGCAATAACGGCCGTCGTTAGTAATGCCTTGATCAGTAATCTCAGGCCAAGTTTTAACCGTTGTTGAGTCTACAATTCGACCTTTCGTCTGACTTCGGGCAATATTATATCCTATCATCATAAAGATGACTATTAAAAACTGCTTCATTTGTTTAGCTTTAGGGAACTACATGTAGTCTTCGGATTAATTATATCCCGGATTTTGATGACCTACTAGGCTCTGATTTTTTTCGATATCTGACTGCGGTATTGGAAACAGTTGATCAGTAACTTGCCAGTTGCTGCCTTTTAGAGCTTTCAGTACAACGTCAGCGCGCCCTGTTCGCTTTAGATCAAACCATCTGTGCCCCCATTCAGTGAAAAGCTCATGCCTGCGCTCAAGTTCGACAGCGATTAAGGCTTCCTCTTTGTCGAGGTCATTCGGGAGCCTTGGCAGTTTGGACGATAACGATAGTGAATTATCTGATGCTCTTTCCCGTATAATATTTAGGTCAGAGATGCCATCGTTAATCTTTCCTAGTTGGATTCGTGATTCTGCTCTAATAATGTATTGTTCTGCAAGTCGAAGAACGGTACTGTATTCGGCGGCAGGTGAATTCTCTCTACCTATTTTATATTTAGCGGGATAATAAAATGTTTTTCCGTCATAAGTAACTTTACCTATCCAGTTAGATTTTCGTTGATCTCGATCATCAAAACCTTCCACAAGTGCTTCACGGAGGAAAACCGGGTATAGACTGTTGATAGCTATTTCAGGAAGCTTAAGAAGGATACCTTCTTTGGTGTTAGCAGTATTACTTGATGACGATCCCACTGGTTGAAGTTGCCAGATGGCCTCCTGGTTGTTCATATGGAATACGTCGTTAAGGTCCGACAAGCTAAAAATATCAGATTGCTCTATCAGTTCCGTAGCACTTTCTTCTGCCGCAGAGTAGTTTTTCGTATACAAATAGATTCTCGCAAGTAACGCTATTGCAGCGTATTTTGTCGGCCTTATTCGCTGGCTTTGCGAAGTTGTAGTCTGCAGGTCATTTTCCAGATAAGCCGGACTCAATAGGGATTTAGCATCAATTAAATCATCTATGATTTGCGTATAAACTTTTGCAATCTCGGCTCTGCCCAAAAATCTGCTGATATTATAATCAGTTGTTAATACAAGAGGCACATCACCGTAGATGTTTACCAAGTAGAAGTAACATAAAGATCGTATAAAGAGCGCCTCACCCAAGAGTTGCTTCTTAACCAATGGATTTAGAGATTCTGATTGCGAAATACCTTCCAAAGCAGAGTTTGTGACAAATATCATTTTATAAATGTTTGCCCAACTAGAGGCCTCACTCGACCGGATACTGTTGTTTAGGTAAGGTGAATATGCAGGGTTTACTGGATCGAACAGATCGAGTTCATCCCCCGCCAGCCCGGTTGTAAAAAAGACATTGGTTAAATATCCATTGGTCACATTAACATTTGAATTACTCATGTTTGCGTATATACCAGTAAGGACACCTATTGCGCTCGCGTCTTCAAGAAATACGTTCTCACCATTATTGCTAGTGGTTGGCGCTGAGACCTCAACAAACTTTTTACATCCAGGAATTATTAAAACATATAGGAGTGTTAGAATCAGCGAGAATACTGTTCTCGCTTTTGTATGGTAAAATATTGTTTTCATACTGTTAAGTTATAAGCCGACATTAAAACCTAAAGAAACTACCCGAAGGGGAGGGATACCGTTAAGTGTTCTGCTTTCCGGATCTAGACCGAGATAATTAGTAAACGTTAATATATTCTGTCCCTGGATAAAGAATCTGGTAGTTCTTAAACCTAGTTTCGAAACTGTGTTCTTAGGCAATGTCCACGAAACCGATACATTTTTCAAACGTATATAGGAGGCATCGGTAAACGCCTTGTCACTGCTGTTAGCTTTAAATACTAAGTCAGCCACTGCGTCGCTAGTACTGAATTTTTGAATTGTTGCGTTATCGCCTTCCTTTTGCCATCTATTCAGAACAGTTCGTGGTTGGTTACCTTGAAATCCTGGAGCAGAGCCGTAAAAGTTAGTTTGCCCCTTTTGCGCGACAAATTGAATCAAAAAATCTAAGTCTAGGTTTCCAAAAGAAAGCGTATTTTGAATACCCCCGAAATATTTTGGATCCAGACTTATAAATACCGTTCTGTCCTGGTTAGGGTCCGGGGTCGATGTGGCGGTTCCATTTTTATCGGCAAATTCGTACAGGCCAGTTTTCGAATTCACACCTATCAAACGATAATATTTCCCTACACCTACAGGCCTTCCGATAAGACCTTGGGAAATGTAACTCTCAACGTCAGCTCCAGAGTAGCTCAAGAGTTTATTGCTTGGTATTGTCAGATTTATTGAGGATGACCAGCGTAGTGCACCTCTATATAAATTTGTCGAAGAAATTAAAAATTCCCATCCTGAATTCCTGATCTTTGCTGGAACATTTGCAGGCACACTTGAATTTCCGGAGATTGTAGGAAGAGCTAACGATAAAAGTTGGTTTGAAGACAAATTGTGATAATACGTACCATTGAATATCACCCGGTCAGAAAAAAAACCTAGGTCTAATGTTACAGATAACTTCTTAGTTTCTTCCCATTGCAGGTATGGATTTGGAAAACCTTCTTGAGGTTGCAGGCTAATAATATCTTGATATGGAGTTGAGATACCTGGAACAAAGTTATAAATGTTCAAGTATCGATAGTCACCGATTTGATCACTCCCTGTAGTACCATAACTAGCCTTTAATTTACCAAAGCTAAGTTTAGAGTTATTTGCTTTTAATGTTGATTCATTAGTAAAAACCCACGCACCTGAGACCGACCAGAAGGTGTGATATTTGTTTTCATCTCCAAATCGGCTACTCCCGTCTCGACGTAAATTAAAAGAGGCGAGGTATTTATTTGCGTAACTGTAACCTAGTCTAGCGAAGCCAGCATTATAGCGATAGGTTGAAAAGATAGTGGCATCACCGGCTCCATCAACAAATATATTTGACGCTGCCTTGATGTTTTCTAAGAGCGCATCAGAATTAAAACCTTGGGCGTTCACCCGTTGCCTGCCTCGTTTTTCCTGCTGCAACGTCGTACCAACTAGCGCTTCCACCCTGCCGGAGAAAATCGACGCATTATATGTAATTTGAGGTTCTATTAACCATGTTTCAATTTTTGCGGAATTAAAACTCGATTCTCTAACTGTATAAGCTTTAATATAGTAAGGCAGCTGTGCTATTGGACTTATCAATACCTCATCGGATTCTAAGTTGTTGTATCCAAAACTTCCCTTTATTTTTAAATTTTGCAGAAGCTGATAAGACAATACCGTATTCGCAACAAGGTTGCTCGTCCGATTTGTATTCTTCTGAAACAAAGCATTCAAAGGGTTGAACAAGTTAGGTACCGCATCCGAATCTAGAGCCCAGTTCAGAGAACCATCTTCATTGTATAGATTTGGTGAATTTGGAGGTAGTAAAAATGCATTGCTAGCCAACCCTGCCACTTGTCCTAGTTTATTAATGTCATGTTGATAGTTTCCGGAAAACCCGATGGTAAATTTGTTATTTGCAGACTTATTGTTTAAATTGATGTGAAACGAGCCTTTAGTGTTATAGAAATCACCCGGCGTTACAGTAGTTTCCTTGTTATAGTTGCCGCTAATCAGAAACGTAGTTTGTTGCCCGCCTCCTGAAATTGATGTTTGTATATTAGTTAAAGCCGACGATCCACCTAGAAAGACCTTTTGCCAATCAGTGTATTTACTCTGGTCATATACAAGCAGATCAACATCACCATAGGGCCCAGGATACATCTCAGCTGCATCATTTCGTTTAGCCTCACGTCTCATTAAAAGATACTCATCAGTATTTAGCATCTTTAATTTATTTGCCACATCCCCTACACCCCGACGAAGTTGAATATCTACTCCTGCGTTCTTCCCAAAGCCTTTCTTAGTGGTAATAAGTATGGCACCATTAGCAGCTCTTGAGCCATATATAGAAGTGGCATCGGCATCCTTCAATACATCAATACTTTCAATATCGTTTGGATTGATAAAGTTCAATGGATTACCCGATGAGTTGGGACCTGATGAACCTAAATCTCCTCCATTAAGAACAGGCAGTAATTGCGATGCATATGGGACGCCATCGATAACATATAAAGGATCATTTCCTTTCTGCATACTGTTTTGCCCTTGGATTCGAACTTTTACCCCACCACCCGGCACCCCAGAAGCTTGCTCCACGAAAATTCCAGGAACTCTCCCTTGAATGGCCAAAAGAGGATTTGATAAGGATGATTTTGATATTTCGTCTGCTTTAACGGTCGAAATATTCCCAGTACTTAGTCTTCTCGATGTCACACCATATGCTTGTATTTGCACCTCATCGAGCTTACTAGCACTTTGCTGTAAAGTTATATAGTTAAACTCCTTACTCACAGCTACCTCCTTCGTTACATAGCCCAAATAACTTACAACCAGCATTGCTCCCTCGTCCACATCCCTCAGCTGGAAGTTTCCGCCGGCATCTGTAGATGTAGAGCCTTTGCCATTTTTCACACTTACTGTAGCGCCGGGCAGACCGTTGCCTAGAGTGTCCACCACCTTGCCTCGTACATCAGTCTCCTGAAATCGGGCGATTACCCTGTCGAGCAGGCTGCTTTCTTTTTTGGAGACGACTACGGTTTTGTCTTCTATGGAGTAGGTGAGGGGCTGGTTTTCGAATATTTTGTCCAGCACTTCTTTGAGTTCGGTGTTCTTTACGTTAATGCTTACGGGCTTGGCGCT
The DNA here is from genome assembly GCF_024436415.1 of Pedobacter deserti. Taxonomy (GTDB): domain Bacteria; phylum Bacteroidota; class Bacteroidia; order Sphingobacteriales; family Sphingobacteriaceae; genus Pedobacter; species Pedobacter faecalis. Next base: position 1,326,129 of record NZ_JAFMZQ010000001.1, read on the forward strand.
TTCGAGCAGGGCGGTGGTAAACACGAAGTCGTAGCCGCTTTGGTTCCTGATGTCGTTAAATACGCCGATCAGGGGAGCTGATCTTTTAGACAGGCTGATTTTTTGGGCGTAGCCTGCCGCACTTACCTGGAGTATTGCCGTTGTTAATAGTACTACGATTAGCCTCATCACCAACAAAATTTTCGCCATAGCCGGTCGATGCCGGTATAGGCTTTTAGTGTAAAAATTCATTACTTTTACTTTGTTTAGGTTTTTTACTTGTTGTCTTATCTCAAATTTTGCCAATAGGGAAACCTGAACTCCGGCCGGTAGTGTTACAGCACTCCCGGCCTTTGTTCTTTATGGATGATGATTAAGGGTCGTTTTTGTAGAGTCTTTTCATGTGGTTTGGTTTTGGTTTGTTGATTATTTATTTAGTTACGGTAACCGTCTTTCCATTGATTGCAAATCGCACTGCTTTGGTTTTGGCCAGCACGTTCAGGATCTGGCTAATGTTCTTGTTTCTGGATATGGCTGCGGTAAAACGCTCTGTTGGTTTCGGCCCTTTGTACACTACCTCTATATTGTACCAGCGGGCCAACTGATCCATCACCTCGGTGATGCTATCGTCGCTAAACCGGAAATCTCCGGCCTTCCAGGCCAGTACTTTCGTGGCATCGGCCTCTAATATGTCAATGCTGCCATCGGTTTTCTGCAACAACTGTTCGTTAGGCTTCAGCATAACCATGTCGTTTACCCGCACACTGCCTTCCAGTAGGGTAGTGGCAATCACCTCGGCATAGGTGTTAATATTGAAATGCGTACCAAGTACTTCGACCTGCTGTTCGCTGCCAGTGCTCAAATTTTTGGAGGTTACTACAAAAGGTTGCTTTTTATTTCTGAAAACTTCAAAGTAGGCTTCGCCACTTAATCGAACTTCCCGCTTGACTAACCCTGCGAACGAGGCGGGAAATTCGATCTTCGAAGCAGCGTTCAACCAGACCCTCGTTCCGTCTGGCAGTGTAATTTGGTATGTTTGCCCCCGGGCAGTACTTGCCGTCATCTCGAGGGAACCGAGAACTTGTCCCGACCCGTCGGGAGACCTCTTGCCCTTGCCATTCAAGAAATCCCTCCCTTCGGTTCGGGATGGCGGTTCCCCAATTCCAGATGACGACACCTCAGTACCATCATTATAAGTAAGTGCCTTCCCAACCACCACACCAGCCTTCGCACTGTCGAGCACGATAGTCTTTCCATTTGCCAGTGTTATGGTTGCACCATATTGCCCAGGCGCTATATCATTTGCATAAGTCAGGAGATCTTTCGTAGCCCCGGCATCACGATCCCCGCGATAGTTAAAGAACCAAATGCCGAACACAATCGTCGCCACCGCTGCTGCTATGCTTGCTGCAATCCTAAACTTAGGCCATAGTTTTATATTCGCACCGGCCTCCCCAGCTTCCTGTGCTGGCGCATTACCTGCATCACCAGTTGCACTACTAAACGCATTACTATTAACACTTCTAATCGCATTATCAGTTTCATTACCAACTGCTATAACAGTGCTCAAAGGCAAACGACTACGGATAATTTTCAATTCAGCCTGCAGCTCCGCCTCGCTCAGGTCCATCTCCCGCACCGTACCCAGCATGATCCATTTCTCAATCACACCAAGCTCCTCCGGCGTCGCCGTCCCCGCTTTATAGCTTTCAATCAGTTCTTTTGCACGCTTATTATCCATATAACCATCGCCTTTTTCCGGCAATTCATATACATGACAACTAAGCCCGCCCTAAGGGTGAAAAGAAAATGAAAAAAATTTGCAGCTGTTATCAATAACATCTTTCAATAGCTCTTCTTCTTCAAACTTGGGGTTATGTTGTTATTTGTGAGTTTATTCGTAAATTAGCATATCTGAAAATATCTTATGGAAACATTGACGATAAATATCCCGGATAATAAAAGCACACTTGTCAAGCAAATTCTGAAAGGATTAGGCGTTACTATTCAAGTAAAGCAGTCGACTACCCCTACCTATAAGGAAAAGTTATTGAAGATTCCAGTTCTGTCTGATGAAGATTTAAAGTCATTTGAAGATGCAAAGAAATCGTTTAATAATCTGAAGTTGGAGCAATGGTAATTGACACCGGGATTATAATCGAGCACATTAGATCAAAGAATAAACTTAAAACAACCTTATATAATTTACCGGTTGATGCCGAATTATTTATAACTTCTGTTTCTTTGTATGAGTTGCACATGGGAGCAACCTCACCAGAAAAAGAAAATATAGTGAATACGATCACAGAGGACTTGTCTGTGCTTCCTTTTAATGACCTCGCATCGTTAGAAGCGGCAAAAATTTATCATCGATTGAGATTAAGCAACAAAATGATTGAATTCAGAGACATTTTCATAGCTGCAACTTGTTTAGTGAATGATCTTCCGCTTGTTACTTTAAATAAGAAGCACTTCAAGAGAATTGAAGAGCTGAAAATTTTTTAACAGATTATCTGTTAAGTCATCATCGACATAAAACCCTGCTATCAAAAGAAGTTAATCACCCCTGGTTCAGCTTGCGCTTAATACCGCTTCCTGAACCAGAAAGCCAGGTTCACCAAAGCAATGAGCGCGGGTACTTCTACCAATGGCCCTATAATCCCGACAAAAGCCTGCCCGCTATTGATCCCGAAAACCCCGATAGCCACCGCAATGGCCAGTTCAAAGTTATTGCCGGCAGCGGTAAAGGCAATAGATGCGCTCTGGGAATAGTCAGCGCCCACTTTTTTGCCAGCAAAAAAGCTCACCACAAACATCAGCGCAAAGTAGATCACCAGCGGTACAGCAATGCGAAATACATCCATGGGCAACTGTACAATAAGCTCACCCTTTAAACTGAACATCACGATAATGGTAAACAGCAAGGCGATCAGCGTTATGGGTGAAATTAACGGGATGAAACGATCCTGATACCATTCTTCACCTTTTAATGCGATTAATGCATACCGGCTAATCACACCTGCTGCAAAAGGAATCCCCAGATAGATACCCACACTTGTGGCGATCTCCGCAATGGTAATATGCACATCCAGACCAGTCACGCCAAACAAGGGCGGCAGTAAGGTGATGAACACATAAGCATATATGCTGTACAACAATACCTGGAAAATGCTATTCAAAGCAATCAGACCGGCGGCATATTCCCGGTTCCCTTCGGCCAGTTCATTCCAGACTACCACCATAGCAATGCAGCGGGCCAGTCCGATCAGGATCAGTCCGGTCATATACTCAGGGTAACCATTCAGGAAAAGCAGCGCCAGCACAAACATCAGCACCGGTCCAACTACCCAGTTCAGCACCAGGGAAGTGCCCAGTACTTTAAAGTTGCGGAACACCTTGCCAATATGCTCATACTTCACCTTAGCCAGTGGGGGGTACATCATCAGGATCAGCCCTATCGCCAGCGGTATATTCGTTGTGCCGCTGCTATAGCTGTTTATCCACACCGCAGATGAAGGCATGAAATAGCCCAGGGCCACACCGACAACCATAGCCAGGAAAATCCACAGCGTCAGATACCTGTCTAAAAAACTCAGACGCTTTCGCTCTGCTGCGGGACTGCAATTATTGGCGCTCATATGAGGCGATGTTTTGCTTCACAAATTCCCGGCTGTACGCCTTTATCTGCTCCCGTACCGACCTAAACTGCTCCATAATCTCCGCCTCTGTACCTGTGGCCTTTGCCGGATCAGGGAAATTATGGTGAAATTTCTGTGCTTTAGATGGAAAGAAGGGACAACGTTCCTTTGCATTGTCACACACGGTAATCACAAAATCAAAATCAATGTCGCGATATTCATCCATATTGTTGGAAGTATGGCCCGATATATCAATCCCATCTTCCTTCATCGTTGCAACGGCGCGCGGGTTCACCCCATGTGTTTCTACACCCGCACTGTAAATCTCCGCTTTGTCTCCCGCAAAGTGGCGCAGATAGCCTTCCGCCAACTGGCTACGGCAACTATTGCCCGTACACAGTACTAAAATTTTCTTCATATTGTTTATTGATAAGTTTTGAATCCAGTTCTCTATTTGACCGCAGCTGTGCTTTAAATATTTCCCATGTCAGTGCTTCCATAGCTAGATTTCTTTATTGTAATATTACGATTAATAAATTCAAATTTTTTTAACAACAATTCTGTTCCTTGATTTCGATATCCCCAAAAAAGCTATTAAAAAGCGCTTTATACTGCTTCCAGATTTTAGCGTCGATACAGTAACAAACGCTTGTTCCCTCAATGTTTCCCTGAATAATTCCTGCGTTCTTCAGTTCTTTCAAGTGTTGCGATGTCGTAGCCTGAGCAAGTCCCAGTTCTTCAACCAGCGTACCGGTAAAGCAGACATTCTTTTTGACCAAGTATTGCAATATGGCTATACGCGCAGGATGCGCCAAGGCTTTCGCCATCGCAGCCATCTCATTCTGCTCTTTGGTAAATAAGTCGGTTTTTGTCGCTCCCATATTCAAATATATCCATCGCAATATTACGATTAACAAATTAACGTTCCAAATAAAATTTAGATTATCGAGAATGGTTGATGAGGAGCTTACCCAACCAATCCCTCAAGCTTCTTCAGCATCTTGATCCAGCTTTGATAAGCACCTGTCTCTTTCGCTTTCTCTTCCGAAACTGTTTGATGAATTGAAACTTTTGTCTGCATACCAACCGCCTCAAACGTAATTGTCGTAACCTGCTCTTCCGGCCAGTCTTCTACTTTCCCGGCATCAACTGAACTTACAGAATTGCCGTTCTCGTCCGACATCACCATCGTTTGCACGAGTTTTTCGTTAGGCACCACTTCCAGGTAAACACCCTTAACCCAGCATTCTCCATACACCGGGTCATGGATGCAGGACAGGAAATGCCCGCCCTCGCGCACATCCAGGTTTTTAAATTCAACCGTGCAGCCATCGGGCGCATACCACTGTTTTAATTGTTCGGCATCGGTCCATGCCCGAAACACCAGCTCGACAGGCGCGTTAAACAAGTGCGTAATAAAGAGTTCTTTCTTCTCAGCGTTCATATCGGTTACTTTGTTCATATCCGTTATTTTTTAATTGTTTCAAGGAATTTGTCGAGCTTGTCAAACCGCTGCTTCCACACCTTCCGCGATTCGCTCACCCAGTCGGTCACTTCATCCAGCTTTTCCAGTTTGGCTTCGCACACCTGCTCGCGTCCCCGCTGCTTCATCGATACGATCCCGCATTCATTCAGAATCTTGATGTGCTTAGCAATTGCCTGCCTGCTCATACCAAAATCTTCACCAATCTGCCCAATGTTTAGCGCTCCGTGCGATAACTTGGTAATGATCATCCGCCTCGTCGGATCGGCAATAGCCTGAAAAACATCTCTTCTTTCTATCATAATACAACCAAATGGTTGCCAAATATAAATACAGCCATTTGGTTGTGCAAACGTTTTTCAGAAATAACTTTTCTAGCTCACATAAACACGAGCAACATCAGCGAACCCAACTTCGCTTTCAAGATCTTAAGCGCATGGTGCATATGGCTCTTTACCGTTTCTTCTGAAATTTCCAATGCAGCGGCAATTTCCTTTCGGGTGTAATTGGTATTGCGGCTCAGCTCAAACACCTGCCGCATTTTAGTGGGCAGGGCAGCGATCTCTTTCTCAATCAATGCGGCCAGTTCCTTATGCCTCAGCAGGTGATCGGCACTGTTGTCATTAAACTCCAGGTAGCTTTGAAAGGCATCCAGATACCTGGCCGACACTGTTTTATGCTTTATTCGGTTCAGGATTTTGTTTTTGACAGAAGTATAAATGAATGGAAGTATCCCGTTGGTAAAATGCAGGCTTTGCCGCTGTTCCCAGAGGTACAGGAAAACCTCATGGACGATATCCCTGGCTTCTTCCTTATCATCGGTACGCTTGTAAGTAAACGTATACACCAGGGCCTCGTACCGATTGTAAATCTCAGTATACGCAGCCTCATCGCCCTGCGTAAGCAAGGCAACAAGTTCCTGCTCGGTATATCCGCTGTAGGTTTTCAAAACTGACAAGTTGCGTCTAAGTTAATGAAAAGCATACATATGCCGGTAGGCCAATGCTAGCGATTAAGATATTTCCCTATCGTAATGTCGGCCTTCCGCGTTAAGCCGTCTATCGTCTCAAAGCTTTCGTATGGCATCGAAAAGTAATCGCTAACGTCGATCTTATTATCGCCATTTAAGTCTATCCACCTCAGGTTTCCGGCAACTGGCCCTTCCTGCGTGGGTGCCCCTGCGGCCTCGGCGTCCGACTGAAAAATTCCCTTAATGGCAGGTCCTGCCAGGATCGGGCCTTCGTATGTTCTTTTCACCCATACGTTACTTTTTCCGGCTATTTCAGCATGGACGTAATAGCGTCCGGGTTTTAATTTCGGAAAGTGGGCTAGGCCATTGTTCCCGGTCAGTGTCTTGTAGGCCACTTTGCCGGCCGTGAAATCCAGCTGGGTTTTATAAAGTTCCACCAGGGCGCCCTCTACGGTTTTTCCTTTCGGGTGCTGCGGGCTCCATTCGCTGCTGTCCCACACGGTAATGTCGAAAGTTGTCGTTTCCAGCGGGTCGTTGGTATTGGATGGGGTTATGGCCCGTTTGATGATATGTATGGCCTGGTCGTCGGTCAACACCGCTTGTTTGCGACCCACTTGTATACCGTTTATCCATACGGTATCGGCACGTCTGCTTATCTTAAGGGTTTTGCCGCTTAAAGTGGTGAAAGTCCTGCCATTATGCAATTCGTACTGGTTGTATACGCCTTTTATGATATGGTCCTTAAGGGCGTTGGCAGTGAGCTCTGTAAGGTTTCCAGCTTCCCTGCCTACCATATTGCCTTGAGCCATTTCTCCGTTTAGCGGAGGCAATACCGTTATTCCGTCTGCAGTTTCCTCGGCGGATAGGCTGAGGTTACTCAAGGCCTCTCTGAAAATCCGTACGCTGTCGGCTCCTGCCAAACCCTTTACCACAGTCTGTATCATTACCTTCGGATCTCTCATGTTGTAGGGGAGAGTCGGCGCTGGTTTATTGCAGCCCGTACCAAATAATATTGCCAGGCCGAGGAATAGTATAGAGCGTTTCATGAGGAATCGTTTATGCGATCAATACTAACAAATTTCTTTTATAAGTCCAAAAGTCAGCCTTGCTGCCCGGCGATCTGTGCCACTGCTTTAGTCCTGCCTTTGTAGCAACACCTGTTCGCTTCAATATGATTATAGGGTTACCCTGGGGGTTGACGCGCTACAGGGCGACCGAACGCCGTCCGTGTTACGTCTTTGTTGTTATCTTGATAGGTGGCATGATCTAAGGCAGGGCTTTACCAGTGCCTGTTCGATCCTTGATTCCCGTAGTATTTGGGAATATATGATGGTAAAACTTTACTTTTACCCCAATGGAATTGCCCAAATATACAAAAAATCAGCTTGCATTACGAAATGGTCAGGATAAACCTCAGATTTGGGTAGCATACCGGGGTTTGATCTACGATGTGTCTGAAAGTCGCCTTTGGCGCAATGGGAAGCATTATGAGCACTGGGCTGGGCAGGACTTGACCGACGAACTGCCTGATGCGCCACATACTGAGTCGGTTTTTGAACGTTTTACAGTAATTGGTGTGCTGAAGGAATAATTTTGCTAATTTTATTGGCATGTCCAGGAAGATTATTCATGTGGATATGGATGCCTTTTATGCGTCGGTGGAACAGCGTGATTTCCCTGAGCTGAAGGGCAAGCCTGTGGTGGTCGGCGGTTCGCCGAGCGGGAGGGGCGTGGTGGCGGCGGCGAGCTATGAAGCCAGAAAGTATGGTATTAAATCGGCTATGCCGGCCAGGCAGGCGCTTCAGCTTTGTGCGGAAGTGGTCTTTGTAAAGCCGCGTTTTGAGGTGTACAAATCCGTCTCTGCCCACATTCGCGAAATATTCAGACGGTATACTGATCTGATTGAACCGCTTTCGCTCGATGAGGCCTATCTGGATGTTACGACCGACAAGCTAAACATCGGTTCTGCGCTGGAAATTGCTAAACAGATTAAACAGGCGATAAAGACAGAGCTTAATCTGACCGCTTCAGCTGGGGTGTCTACCTCTAAGTTTGTTGCCAAGGTGGCTTCTGATATTAATAAACCCGACGGACTTACATTTATCGGGCCGTCTAAGATTGAGGCTTTTATGGAGCAGTTGCCCGTGGAGAAGTTTTATGGGGTGGGAAAGGTAACGGCCAAGAAGATGCAGAGCATGGGTTTGCACACGGGGGCAGATCTGAAGGCGTTGTCGCAGGAAGACATGACCCGGTATTTCGGGAAGTCGGGCGCGTTTTATTACAATATTGTACGCGGACTGGACGATAGGCCGGTCCGCACACACCGGGAGCCTAAGTCGTCCGGCACCGAAGATACTTTTTCGTACGACCTCACGACCACCCAGGAGATGTACACTCAGCTTGATAAGATTGCTTATTCGGTGTCGCAGCGTCTGGAACGGCAAAGCTTAAAAGGACGTACAATTACGCTGAAGATCAAGTTTAGTGATTTCAAGCTCATTACCCGGAGCAAGTCGTTACCTGTGGCGGTTCGCGATTTTTCCACGATCCTGCAAACGGCCATGGAGTTGCTGGATGAGGCGCAGATTGACGGTAAGGCGGTACGGCTTTTGGGGATTTCGCTTTCTAATTTCGGTGAGTTTGTTCCAAACCAGCCAAGGCTTTCAGGAAAGGGATTTGTAGATCCAGACCAATTAGAGCTGGAGTTTTAATAAAAAAGGCAAGCGACCGTAAAACGTGCTTGCCTTTTTGCTCCCGAAGCTGGGCTCGAACCAGCGACCCTCTGATTAACAGTCAGATGCTCTAACCGGCTGAGCTATTCGGGAGTGTCCGGTTACCAAAACCGCTTTGTTTAAGCGTTGGAGAGATATTCGCTCCGTTGTTTTGGGACTGCAATATTAGGGGTTTTAAATTATTTATGCAATATTTGCAACGAAAAATTTTATAAAAAAATATATGAGCCTGATAATCATAGGAACTGTTGCTTTCGACGCGTTGGAGACACCATTTGGTAAAACGGATAAAATTGTTGGGGGCGCTGCTACCTATGCCAGTTTAGCCGCTTCTTATTTCTACGACAAGGTTAAAATTGTTGGTGTGGTGGGAGAGGATTTCGGTCAGGATAACATTAATAAATTTACCGAGCATGGAATTGACATAGAGGGATTGCAGATTAAAGAGGGGGAGAAGTCTTTCTTCTGGTCTGGCCGCTATCATAATGACATGAATAGCCGCGATACGCTTGCCACGGAACTTAACGTGCTTGAAAATTTTGATCCGGTTATTCCCGACAGTTATCAGGACTGTGAATACCTGATGCTGGGAAATTTAACCCCGCTTGTGCAGCAAACTGTCATTAACAGGCTTAACCATCGTCCTAGACTTATTGTGCTGGATACGATGAACTTCTGGATGGATATTATGATGGATGATCTGAAGGAGACCATCCGTATGGTCGATGTGCTTACCATTAATGATGCCGAGGCCCGGCAGTTGTCTGGCGAGTACTCGCTGGTGAAGGCAGCTTCGAAAATCCTGGAGATGGGCCCTAAGTACCTGATCATCAAGAAAGGTGAACATGGTGCTTTGCTGTTCCACGAGGATAAGATTTTCTCGGCACCTGCGCTTCCTTTGGCTGAGGTTTTTGATCCGACCGGCGCGGGTGACACTTTTGCGGGCGGCTTTATAGGTTATCTGGCTAAGGTGGGTACGATCAACTTCACGAATATGAAGAACGCGATCATTTTCGGCTCTGCACTCGCTTCTTTCTGCGTGGAGAAATTCGGCACGGAGCGGATTCTGAATCTAACTCAGGAAGAAGTTGCTGCGAGGGTGCAGCAGTTCGTGAGTCTAAGTTCGTTTACTATAGAGGGCTAAGGGGATACTATCGGGTATTACTCTAACGCTGGGGCGGGCCCGCGAGGGGGATGCTGAACGAAAAGGTAGAGCCTGCTCCTGGCTGACTGTCGACCCAAATGTTACCTCCGTGGAGCATGACAATCTCCCGGCTTAGATATAATCCGATGCCGAATCCGGAGACGAAGTTAGTTTCCGGATTTCCGGCACGATGAAAGCGGTCGAATATCCGCTCCTGGTCTGAAGGATTAATGCCGATCCCTTCATCTCTTACGCTAACAGTTACCTGCTCGTCATCGGCGTCGCAGCTTATCGTCACCGGTTTTTCTTTCTCCGCATACTTTACTGCGTTGGTAAGCAGGTTAAGTATCACGTGGGCTATTTTGTCTGGGTCGGCCACTGCGGTCGCCCTGGTCTCTCGGGCAATCAGGATGTTAATATCAGGTTCCGCGAGCGTTACGTCGGCAACAACTTCTTCGATCAGGTTCATTACAGGCACTTCCGACAGGTTCAGGTGGAGCTTTCCCGACTCTAGTCGCGATAAGTTGAGGAAGCCGTTGATCATTTTAGACATCTTGATGACCTGCTTCTCGGCCTGACTTAGCACAGGCAGGTTGGAATGGTCTTCCGATTTTCGTGCCTTTCTGTACAAGTATTGTATGTAGCCCTGTAAGGAGGTGAGGGGCGTTTTTAGTTCGTGGCTGGCTATGGCGATGAAATCGTTTCTCAGTTGTTCTTCATGTTTTTGATCTGTGATGTCGAGCACGGAACCGATGAAGCGCATGGGCTGTCCGACGCCGTCGAAATACACTTTGCCTTTGGCACGCACCCACCTCAGCCGGTTATCTTCGGCGCCGATCGTCCGATATTCTACGTCGTAGATGCCGTCACTGATCTCCATGCGGAAGAGTTTGTCGATGATTGTCGTAATCCGTACGCGATCGTCGGGGTGCAACCCGGACAGGAAGTCTTTCTCATAAGTAACCTCAGCGTTGTGCGCAATACCGAACAGTTCACGGCATCGGGCATCCCACTCCATGTGTCCACGCACGAGGTCCATATCAAACGTACCTAGCTGTGCTGCCAGTTTTGAGAGGTGTACCTGTTCATAGGCGCGTTCCAGATTGTGTGTGCGTTCCTCTACGAGTTTTTCCAGTTCGAGCCTGAACTCTTCCCGTTCCCGCTCTTTAAATACCTGATCTGTGATGCTGTTTGTTGTGGTGAGCAGGTACTCTGGTGTGGTATCGTCGCCACCGATAGGCATGATTTCCAATTGCCACCATTTCTCAACCATACCTTTTCCGTCGGGTGCGTTCATGTCATACCTGAATGGCGGCATCAGTATCGTTTTATTCGTCTGCTGCGCTTCTGTCAGCGCGTCTTTGAGCAAAATGCCACCGTCGCCGCCGGCTTCGTTGGGATCGAATATTTCCCAAACCGACTTGCCGGTAATGTTGCGGCCAACCAGATTAGTCACTGACTTATGGGCGTCGTTGCTGATGAGTATGGTGAATTCCGGTGCGTTTGCCATCACGATGATGCGTGGCACGGGTGAATTGAAAAGGGCTTGGAAAAGCGGATTGGTGAGAAATTGTTCCATAGCAGATGGGTAAATTTACGGCAATTGAATTAATTATTGATATATTCGTTTAGCTAATATGTCTAACCCTATTTCCCTGATAGCCTATATGAGACTTTTTGTTTGCGCTTTTTTGATCACATTCTTTTACGGATCTGGTGTCGTTTATTTGCATGCCCAGGATAAAACGTTGTACAAAGCGGATAAGGAAATTGGTTATTACGATGATGCGCGGATTAAAGCCGATAGCTATCTCGCTTCCAGATGTAAGCTTTCTGTGTATTACCCGGCCAACCGCAAGAATTATGGAACTGTAATATGGTTTCATGGCGGGGGACTGACCGGGGGCAATATTGAGATTCCTGATGCTTTGAAAGAGAAGGGACTGGCGGTGGTGGGTGTCACCTACCGCTTGTCGCCACAGGCTAAGGGTGCTTCCATTATTGAAGACGCGGCTGCGGCCATAGCCTGGACTTTTAAAAATATTGGCAGGTATGGCGGCTCGGATAGCCTGATCTTTGTGTCGGGCCACTCGGCGGGTGCTTACCTGGCCATGATGGTTGGGCTAAACAAGGATTACCTTAAACCTTATGGCATCGATGCAAATAGGATTGCGGGCCTTATCCCGTTCAGCGGACAGTGTATAACGCATTTCACCATACGCAACGAAAGTAAAATTGCGGAAACACAGCCTATTGTAGACCGTTTTGCTCCGCTATACCATGTGCGCGGCGATGCGCCGCCGATGCTGCTTATTACGGGTAATCGTGAGATGGAGATGCTTGGTCGCTATGAGGAGAACGCTTACATGGCCAGAATGATGAAGCTTACCGGCCACAAAGAGACGGTACTATTTGAGCTGGACGGTTATGGGCATAATATGGCATACCCCGCTTTTCCGCTTTTGCTGAATGAGGTGAAGCGGATCACGGACCTGAAGGCTAAGTCGCGCGCCTTACCGCGCTAAGCTATATGCCGAGCAGCGGCAGGATTTCTTCTACGTGTTTCCTGTCGTTGGAAAGTCGTGGAACTTTGTGTTGCCCGCCTAATTTTCCTTTCGATTTCAACCAGTTGTAAAAGGTATTGCATGGGGCATTGTGCACCTTGGGCCGCTTCAGCGCCATGTCTTTGAAGCGCTTGGCATCATAGTCTGAGTTTACAGCCCTTAAAGTTTCGTCGAGCACATCGATAAACTTCTCGAAGTCGTTGGGCTGCTGATCGAATTCAATGATCCATTCATGTCCGCCTGCTTCATTGCCGGAAAAATAAATAGGGCAGGCGGTGTAATCCTTAAACACGGCATTTGTAGCGTCGCAGGCCCGACATATGGCTTGTTCTGCATTATCGATGATCACTTCTTCGCCGAATGCGTTTATGAAATGTTTTGTACGACCGGTAATCCGGATACGGTATGGGGAAAGATTAGTGAATTGTACGGTGTCGCCGATCATATACCGCCAGAGTCCGCCGTTGGTAGATATAATGATTGCGTAATTTTTACCGATCTCGACCTCGTCCAGCGAAAGGGTAGCCGGTTGTTCATCTTCCAGGTTTTCGATAGGCAGGAACTCATAATAAATACCGTAATCGAGCATGAGAAGCATTTCATCGGAATTGACTTCGTCCTGTATGCCAAAGAAACCCTCGGAGGCGTTGTATGTTTCGAGATAGTACATGCCTGCTGATGGGATGAGTTCTTTAAACTGTTCTTTATAGGGTTTAAAGTTCACTGCACCGTGGATGTAAAGCTCCAGGTTTGGCCATATCTCGAGGAGGTTGCTTTTGCCTGTAATCTCCAGAACCTTTTTGGCAAGAACGATGGTCCAAGTAGGTACGCCGGCGATATTGGTGACATTCTCTTTGATGGTAGCTTCCGCCATTTTCTCGATTTTCTCCTCGTAGTTGTCCATCAGGGCAATAGAGATGTTTGGCGTACGATAGTATTCGGCCCACACGGGCAGGTTTTTGATCAGTACTGCAGACAGGTCACCGTAGTAGGAGTCGCTATTCAACTGGTTGATCTGGTGACTTCCGCCGAGAACCAGTCCCTTACCTGTAAATATCTGATTGTTGGGCCGGTTATTGCAGAAAATCGAAAGCATGTCTTTTCCACCTTTGAAGTGGCAGTCGTTCAGAGATTCTTCCGAAACAGGGATAAATTTGCTGCGGTCGCTCGTGGTGCCCGACGACTTGGCAAACCATTTAATCTCTGAGGGCCATAAAATGTTTTGCTCTCCCTTGAGCATGCGTTCAATGTATGGCTTCAGAGTGTCGTAGTTTTGCAGCGGCACGCGTTCTTTAAACTGCTTAGGGGTTTCGATGGAACGGTACCCGTACTTTTCTCCCCATTCTGTATCCTCTGCCTGCGAAATCAGTTTTTGGAACCACTCCTGTTGCACATCATGAGGATATTTAATGAAAAGCTCGATCTGATGAACGCGCTTTTTCATATACCAGGTAAAGATTGAGTTAACAATAGCCATTGTTTAGGGATTATAAGGTTTTACTGCGTAAAACAAAATTTGAGCCGAGGTATACCCGTCTCACCATCTCGTTTGCGGCCAGTACTTCAGGTGTGCCCGATTCGAGGATTTTTCCTTCGAAAAGCAGATAGGCGCGGTCGGTTATAGATAGCGTTTCCTGAACATTGTGGTCGGTGATCAGTATCCCGATATTTTTTTCTTTCAGTTTGGCGACGATGGTCTGTATTTCCTCTACCGCGATGGGGTCTACCCCGGCAAAAGGCTCGTCGAGCAGTATGAAGTTAGGACTTGCGGCAAGTGCCCTTGCGATCTCGGTTCTGCGCCGCTCACCTCCCGACAGGAGGTCGCCGCGGTTCTTGCGGACCTTGTGCAGACTGAACTCGCTGATCAGTTCTTCCAGTTTTTCGTGTCTCTCTTCTTTACCCATGCTGGTCATTTCGAGAATGGCCATGATGTTGTCTTCCACCGAAAGCTTCCTGAAAACGGATGCCTCTTGTGCAAGGTAGCCGATGCCTTTCTGGGCGCGACGGTACATCGGGTCGCTCGTAATGTCTTGGTCTTCCAGATAGATATGGCCTTCATTGGGTTTAATAAGGCCAACGATCATATAAAATGAGGTGGTTTTTCCGGCGCCGTTAGGGCCCAGCAAGCCTACGATTTCGCCCTGACTAACGTTAAAGGACACGTCGTTAACTACAGTCCGCTGTTTATATTTCTTGATCAGGTTCTCAGCTCGTAATATCATCGAGGTTATGGTTATCCATTTTAATAGCCTTAATATTTAGTTGCAGGCGCCTTTCGCCCCGCCAGACATTTTCTTCAATTGTATAACAAACAGAAAACGGCTGATTTGGTTGTAAAATATGCTCGTACCCGGCAAGGCCGAATGCTATCCCTTCAAAAATAATGGAATTTTGTTGTTTTAGCGTCAATTTCAAATGTTTTGTGCCGACGACCTTAGGAGGGTACACGATATATACCTGATTGGTCATGAACAGGGGTGCAGGGTTGTGCGGACCAAAGGGTTCCATTCTGCCAATGATGCGCTGGAACTTTGGCGTGATTTGAGAGAAGGAGATCTGAGCATCTATTTTCAGTTCCGGACAAAGCATGCTTTCTGTGATAGTCTGGCTCACAACTTCCTCAAAGCGCTCAGAAAAGGCTTGCATTTTTTCGGGCCTCAGTGTAAGTCCCGCGGCAAACTTATGGCCGCCAAACTGTTCCAGCAGATCTTCGCAGCGCAGTAGTGCTTCATACAGATCGAAACCTTCCACCGAGCGTGCCGAACCGGTCAGCATGCCGTTCGAGGCAGTTAGCACAATGGTGGGGCGGTAGTAGTTTTCAATCAGCCGCGATGCTACAATGCCGATGACGCCCTTGTTCCAGGCCTGGTTGTAAACAACAGTGGTTTTTTTGCTGGTCAGGATCTGACAATCGGCAATAAGTTCTAGTGCTTCGGCGGTGATGCTTTTGTCTGAGTTTTTGCGGTCGGCATTGTGGCTATCTATAAACTGACTCCGTTCTCTTGCCGTTGTCTCCTCGGTGCAGATCAGCATGTCTACGGCATGGCGACCATGATCCATGCGTCCGGCAGCGTTAATTCGTGGTGCGAGAGAAAAGACTACATCCGTGATCGTAAAGGGTTTTGGTCGCCCCGATACTTCCATCAATGCTTTGAGCCCGGTGCAGGGATCATCGTTCAGCCGAAGCAATCCGTGATGTGCCAGTACCCTGTTTTCGCCAACGATGGGTACAATATCGGCCGCTATGCTAACCATCACCAGATCGAGGTAGCACAGGTAACGGCTTTCTGGCAAGCCATGTCTTAAACTGTAAGCCTGAGCCAGTTTAAAACCGATCCCGCATCCCGAAAGCTCCTTGAACGGGTAATTGCAGTCGGCCCGCTTGGGATCCAGGACGGCTATTGCGTCTGGCAGTTCCTCGCCGGGGGTGTGGTGATCACAAACGATGAAGTCAATGCCAAGCTTGTTTGCGTAGTCAATCTTATCTACGGACTTTATTCCGCAATCCAGCGCTATGATAAGGCTGAAGCCCTGGGCTGATGCATAGTCGATGCCCGCTGTGGATATGCCGTACCCTTCCTTGTGGCGGTCGGGTATATAGTAATCGACACGCTGTGTTAGCCCGCTGAGGAAACTGTAGACCAGCGCTACGGCCGTGGTCCCGTCTACGTCGTAGTCGCCATACACCAGGATTTTCTCTGAACTCGCAAGTGCAAGGTCTATTCTGTTGACAGCCTGGTCCATCTCTCTCATTAGGAAAGGATCGTGCAGTCTGGATAATTCCGGCTTAAAATAGCTGCGGGCTTCTTCAAATGTGGTGACTCCGCGCTGGACAAGAACCTGGGCCAGACTGTCGTCGATATTAAGCTCCTGTGCCAGAGATTTTGAAAGCGTTGTATCTGCGTTCGCTGCCCGTACCCATCTTTTTTCCATTCAGGTTTCCTTATCTTTGCGTTCGATATCGTAAAGATATCATTAATCTTTTGTTCCAACTAATATTAAGCCATTGGAAGTTTTTACTTTGTTTGAGGGTTCCTACTCTGTAGCTGCTGATAAGAAATTTATACCGTTTGATCCAAAAAAGGATAATCCAAAAGACCGTCCTGCCTCGTTATTTATACATGTCCAGCCTTTTCTAGTTAAACTTGATGAGCGCCTGGTGCTGATTGATACGGGCCTGGGATATAGTGATGACAGCGGGGTAATGTTGTTGCATGAAAACATCAGAAAGGCTGGCTTTAGTCCCGACGACGTGGATCTTGTACTTATGTCGCACCTGCATTTCGACCACTCGGGTGGCATGGTTCATTGGCGAGGCGAGGAGATGGAACTGAGCTTTCCGCATGCGACCTATGTAATACAGCAGGGTGAGTGGGAGAGCGCTTTTACAAGTCCGTCTTCATCGTATAAGACGGAGATATTCGAATTTCTGCAGCGAAATGCCCAGCTGAAGTTTGTGGAAGGATCGGGAAGGCTGACTGACAAGATCAGTTATGAGTTGACGGGAGCCCACACGCCATATCATCAGGTGTTCCTGTTGGAGGAAGCTGGAGACAAAGTATTTTTCGGGGGAGATGTTCTTCCCGAGCCGGAGGAGCTGCTCAGAAAGTTTATTGCCAAGTATGATTTTGACGGAAGGAAAGCGATGGAACTACGTGAAGCGTTTGGTACCCGTGCTGCCAGCGAGCACTGGAACTGTCTGTTCTATCATGGTAAGTCGCGCACTACTGGTTTTGTCTCACTGCAGGACGGACAGTTCAGCATTCGGTAAGTAAGGGCTAAAAATCTATAAGACGCAGCAGTTCGGAGAGTCGGTCTATAGAAAGCGGTTTGGAGATAAAGCCCTTTACTGTTCTGAATGACTTCGCCTTTTCAATGTCATTCTCGTATACAGAGGAGGATAGCATATAGATGTGGACATTTTTAGGGGCATCCAGCTTTTCGTAGGCCGACAAAAAATCCCAGCCGTTGAGTACAGGCATGTTAATATCGACCAGGATAAGTTGCGGGAAGGTACTGCCCGACGATATCAGGCCTGAAAGATAATCAAATGCCTCCTGCCCGTTGCTGCTCGAGGAAAAGCTTACTTCAAAGCCGGTTTTCTCGAGTATCTTTTTTATAATGAATATGTTAATATCGTCATCATCAATGGCGAGAAGATGAATCTTGTTTTCTGTCATATGGTGTCATCCTGTGTGTGTACTAAGATAAGAAAATCCCCTGCCTTTTTATAGACAGGGGATTTAATTTATCTTGTGTATTACTTTTTGGCTACCAGTTTGACGGCAAGCTCAAACTCGTCATAGATCATTTTATCGCCCACATCAGGGAACATACCTTTAGAACGATATTTGATGCCAAACTTGGTGCGGTCGACCACAATCTTCTCTGCTACGGCAGTAACGGTTCCATCGCTATTCCAGGCGATTGTTGCCGGGAAGGTGATGGACTGGGTAACACCCTTGATGGTCAGGTTGCCGGTGATATTCACCTTGTTGCCCGACTGGGCCAGCTTCTTGATAGCAAAGGTAGAGGTGGCGAATTTGTCGACGCCGAAAAAGTCATCAGCCTTTAAGTGGCCTTCGAGCCGCTCACTCTTATCCGCATCTTTGATGGTTGTCATATCGATCACAAAGTTTCCGCCTGAAAGCTTCTTCCCGTCGAACAGCAGGCTGCCTGATTGAAGGGCAATAGTGCCATTATGACCGCCGGTCAGCTTCTTTCCTACCCATGTGATAGAAGATTTTTCTGTATCTACTGTATACGATACTGGCTTAGCAACCGGTTTTACAAAAGCGGTGGAAATGAACGCAACGAGTAGAAGCGCCAAGGATGTGGTTTTTAGTTTCATATTGTCTTTTAATGGTTTATTCTACCCCTAAGTTAAGCATAAGTTTCTTCATAACTTTCAATTGGCAGACAAGCGCAAACCAATGACCTGTCGCCATACGAATCGTTTACACGACCAACTGATGGCCAGAACTTGTAGGCAGCGACGTAAGGCAGCGGAAATGCTGCTGTTTGTCTGCTGTAAGCATGCTCCCATGCGTTGCCCGTAACTACGGTAGCAGTGTGCGGTGCGTTCTTTAACGGGTTGTCCGCCTTGTCAGATTCGCCTGACGCGATCAGGTCGATTTCCCCTTTTATAGCGATCAGTGCGTCGCAGAAACGGTCGAGCTCATGCTTAGGTTCACTTTCTGTTGGCTCAACCATTAGTGTGCCGGCTACAGGGAAGGAAACGGTAGGTGCATGGAAACCATAGTCCATTAGGCGTTTGGCGATATCTACCACTTCGATGCCCAGGTTTTTAAAGCTGCGGCAGTCGAGGATCATTTCGTGTGCGCATCTTCCGTTGGCACCGCTGTAAAGAACAGGATAATGCTGCTCCAAACGGGCTTTCATATAGTTCGCGTTCAGAATCGCATAGCGGGTAGCATTGGTTAGTCCTTCAGCGCCCATCATAGCGATGTAAGCATGTGAAATAATCAGGATAGACGCTGAGCCCCATGGCGCAGATGATACGGCATGGATGGACTTGCCCTGGTAGATATTCACTACGGCGTGTCCTGGCAGGTATGGTACCAGGTGTTTAGCGACACCAATGGGGCCCATGCCCGGACCTCCGCCGCCGTGTGGTATACAGAAGGTTTTGTGCAGGTTAAGGTGACAAACATCGGCGCCGATATTGGCCGGACTTGTAAGCCCGACCTGTGCGTTCATGTTTGCACCATCCATATACACCTGCCCACCGTTCTCATGAACGATGTTACAGATGTCGATTATGCTTTCTTCAAACACACCGTGTGTAGAAGGGTAGGTAACCATCAGACAGGACAGGTTTTCTTTATGCTGCTCTGCTTTTGCCTTGAGGTCTTCTACGTCGATGTTGCCGTTCTCGAGCGACTTCACCACCACGATCTTCATGCCGGCCATTGCCGCAGAAGCCGGGTTGGTTCCGTGAGCAGAAGAAGGGATCAGGGCAATGTTGCGGTGCCCATCCCCGCGATCTTGATGATATGCCCTGATCACCATCAGTCCGGCATACTCTCCTTGTGCTCCTGCATTTGGTTGTAAGCTCATGGCCGCAAAACCGGTGATCTCACTCAGCCATCTGTCGAGCTCATTAAATACCGTATAGTAGCCCGCAACCTGGTCTGCCGGGGCAAAAGGATGTATCCTGCCGAATTCCGGCCAGGTAACAGGGATCATTTCGGTTGTAGCATTCAGCTTCATGGTACATGAACCCAGTGCGATCATTGAATGGCAAAGCGAAAGATCTTTGCTTTCCAGTGATTTTATGTAACGCAGCATCTCGTGCTCCGAATGGTGCGAGTTGAATACGGGATGGGTAAGATATTCGGAAGTACGCAGCAACGAGGAAGGTATTACTGTTGCAAGCTGCTGGTCGGCCAGCTCCACTGCATCCCCTGCAATGGCTTTCACTTTGGCAAAGAGCTTAACGAGCAGTTTTACATCTTCAGGAGTGGTGGTCTCGTCGAGCGCGATGGTGACGGTACTACCATTGTAGTGTAAATTGATCTCGTTGTCGAGGCACTCACGATGAATAGAGTCGACGAGCTCGCCCAAATCGAGCTGTACGGTGTCGAAATAAGCTTTGTTGAGTTGCTTATACCCAATCTTTTCGAGTGAACGGGATAGCGTAATGGCCAATCCGTGTGTGCGTTCAGCAATAGCGCGCAAGCCTTTTGGTCCGTGATACACAGCATAAAAGCCAGCCATGATGGCAAGCAGGGCTTGTGCAGTACAGATATTAGAGGTAGCCTTATCGCGACGGATGTGCTGCTCACGGGTCTGCAGTGCCATGCGTAATGCATAATTATTGTTGCTGTCTATGGTAACACCGATGATCCGGCCTGGGATAGAGCGTTTGTATTCTTCTTTAGTGGCAAAATAAGCAGCGTGCGGTCCGCCAAAACCCATTGGTACACCGAAGCGCTGTGTAGTGCCTACAACAACGTCAGCTCCCCATTCTCCGGGAGGGGTAAGCAGGGTGAGGCTAAGCAGATCGGCGATTACCGTAACTTTAACGTTTTGAGCGTGAGCTTTCTGAGCAAAGTCTGTATAATCATATACTTCCCCGTTGCCGGCAGGGTACTGAATAGCAGCACCAAAGAATGCGTCGGTTGGCTCAAAAGTAAGGTGGTCGCCAATAACCAGCTCGATGCCGTAAGGGTTGGCTCTTGTTTTTAAAATATCGATGGTCTGGGGAAACAGGAGTTCTGATACAAAGAACTTCGTTGCCTGCTGATTTTTACGCAGACTGTATTGCATAAACATGGCTTCGGCCGCTGCGGTGCCTTCATCAAGCAGGGAGGCGTTCGCGATTTCCATTCCTGTAAGGTCGATAACCATGGTCTGGAAGTTTAACAAGGCCTGCAGACGCCCTTGCGCGATTTCAGCCTGGTAAGGGGTATATTGTGTATACCATCCCGGGTTTTCCATAACATTACGCAAGATCACGCCCGGTGTAAGCGTATCGTAATAGCCCTGTCCGATATAAGATTTGAACACCTTGTTTAACGAGGCCGTTTGCTTCAGGCTGTTTAAATAGGCAGTTTCAGACTTTGCCGCGGGCAGGTTTAATGGTTGTTTCAACCTGATCTTGGCGGGGATGGTCTGGTCAATCAATTCGTCTACAGAGCCAACGCCGATTGTCGCGAGCATATCTTCTGTGTCCTTCTGATTTGGCGCGATGTGACGGTCTTTAAAGTCTTCTTGGTAATGAATGTTTAAGTTCATGAAAATCTATGAATAAAAGTTGCGCAAAGGTAATAAAAATACCGCAACTCACTAGGGCTTAAGCTGTCTTAAATACTGCTGAATGGTATTTTCCAGGCCAAGGTAAAGGGCGTCGCTGATGAGCGCGTGGCCGATACTTACTTCGAGGAGTCCGGGGATACTGGCAGCAAAATACTTTAGGTTGTGCAGGTCGAGATCATGCCCGGCATTAATGCCAAGTCCGAGTTCGCTGGCCTTATGTGCAGCAGCGATGTAAGGTAGTATGGCTTTCTCCCTGTTGTTGTAGTAATTGTGCGCGTAGGCTTCGGTGTATAATTCAATACGGTCGGTCCCGGTTACTGCCGCGCCTTCTATCATTTCCACTACCGGATCAACAAAAATGGAAACCCTGATACCGGCAGCTTGAAAGACTGCAACCATTTCTTTCAGATAATCCCTGTGCTTTACCGTGTCCCATCCATGATTGGAGGTAATCTGGCCCTCTGCATCGGGAACAAGCGTTACCTGTGCTGGTTTGTTGGCCAGTACTAGGTCGACAAACTTCTGCTCGCTGCAGTTGCCTTCAATATTGAACTCCGTCACAATGGCAGCTTTTAAGTCGTACACATCCTGGTAGCGAATGTGCCGCTCGTCGGGGCGGGGATGTACCGTGATGCCCTCGGCACCGAAGCGTTCACAGTCGAGCGCCACCTTGAGCAGATCCGGATTGTTGCCTCCGCGACTGTTGCGCAGCGTGGCGATCTTGTTGATGTTTACGGATAGTTTTGTCATGTACAAATATAAGAAATGGGGATACCGTTAAAAACAACATCCCCATTTTATGACGGTTGGCCGCCGGTTAGTATCTGTAAGCTTCAGGCTTGAAAGGGCCTTCGACTGCTACGCCGATATATTCTGCCTGATGTGGATCAAGCGTATCTAATTCAGCGCCGATTTTAGCCAGGTGCAGACGTGCTACTTTCTCATCGAGAAGTTTAGGTAGCACATATACCTTGTTTTCGTATTTGTCGGAGTTGGTCCACAATTCCAGCTGTGCAAGTGTCTGATTGGTGAACGAATTTGACATAACAAAGCTTGGGTGGCCGGTGGCGCAACCCAGGTTCACGAGGCGACCTTCTGCCAGCAAAATGATGTCTTTCCCATCGATGGTATATTTGTCGACCTGCGGCTTAATTTCCACCTTGGTGTCGCCATAGTTTTTATTAAGCCAGGCTACGTCAATCTCGTTATCGAAGTGACCTATGTTACAAACGATGGCTTTGTCTTTCATGGTTTTGAAATGTTCGCCGCGAACGATATCGCAGTTGCCGGTAGTGGTCACGATGATGTCGGCCTCTTTAACCGCATTGGCGAACTTTTGAACCTGATAGCCTTCCATAGCTGCCTGTAGCGCGCAGATCGGGTCGATCTCAGATACGATAACGCGTACGCCCTGTGAGCTCAATGATTCAGCAGAACCTTTACCTACGTCGCCATACCCCGCAACAACAGCAACTTTGCCTGCCATCATGACGTCAGTTGCACGACGGATTGCGTCGACCAGTGATTCCCGGCAACCATATTTGTTGTCAAACTTTGATTTGGTTACAGAGTCGTTTACGTTGATAGCAGGAAGGTGCAGCGTGCCATTCTTCATGCGCTCGTATAAACGGTGTACGCCGGTGGTGGTTTCTTCCGACAGTCCTTTGATCCCAGCGATCAGTTCAGGGTATCTGTCGAATACCATGTTTGTTAAATCGCCGCCGTCGTCGAGTATCATGTTCAGGGGTTGGCGTTCAGGGCCAAAGTGTAATGTTTGTTCAATACACCAGTCGAAACTTGCTTCGTCGAGGCCCTTCCAGGCATAGACCTGGATTCCTGCTGCAGCAATAGCAGCGGCCGCATGATCTTGGGTAGAGAATATATTGCATGATGACCAGGTTACTTCAGCACCCAGTTCAACTAGTGTTTCAATCAGTACCGCGGTCTGGATGGTCATGTGTAAGCATCCGGCGATGCGTGCGCCTTTTAAAGGTTTTGATGGTCCGAACTCTTCGCGTAACGACATCAGGCCGGGCATTTCTGCCTCTGCCAGTTCGATCTCTTTTCGGCCCCATTCTGCCAGTGAAATGTCCTTAACTTTGTAAGGAACGTAAGTTGTCTCTACTGATGACATATTGCTGTTTATTTAGTATTTTATGTACGCTGCAAAGTTAGGCAATAGTTTAGCTAATTCAAACAGCCCGAAATGGCGGCGGGTGGCCTCTCTTATAGTGGTTCTAAATTTTTTTTATTTGAAAATCTGCGAGTTGAAAATTCTCTTTCAAAAAAAAATCGCTTCTGTTTGCAGTTATGAAAAATCTGCGTAGATTTGCATTCCATTTCAAAGGAAGCTTTGGTAAAGGAGATTGCCTGATAGTATAATGGTAGTACGACGGTTTTTGGTACCGTTTGTCTAGGTTCGAATCCTGGTCGGGCAACTAAATAATATTCGGATTGTGAGAGATACGCAATCCGATTTTTTTTAACAAGTACTGTTATTGTTTAACAATGCCTTTGCAGTTTAACCCAGTTAAGCTTTTTGCCGGAAGTGGTACAAAAGATTTAGCGCACAAAATTGCCGAAAGTTACGGTAAACCTCTTGGTAGCGTAACATTAAGTAAATTCAGTGATGGCGAATTCCAACCATCATACGATGAAAGTGTACGTGGGTGTGATGTATTCCTGATCCAATCAACTTATCAGCCTTCAGATAATTTAATGGAGCTTTTGCTGCTGGTTGACGCGGCAAAGAGGGCTTCTGCACATTATATTACGGCTGTTGTTCCGTATTATGGTTTGGCCAGGCAGGACAGGAAAGATAAGCCGAGGGTAGCTATAGGCGCCAAACTGGTGGCCAACCTGCTGAAGTCGGCCGGGATCCACAGGATTATGACGATGGACTTGCATGCGGCGCAGATACAGGGCTTTTTTGATATTCCCGTAGATCACCTTGACGGGTCGGTGATTTTTGTTCCGTATATAAAAAGCTTAGGTCTGGAGAATCTGGTTATTGCGTCGCCCGACATGGGTGGGTCTTACCGGGCACGTACTTTTGCCAAGTTTTTTAACGCCGAGGTGGTGATCTGCGACAAGCGCCGCAAGCGTGCCAACGAAATTGAATCAATGTCGATCATCGGGGATGTGACCGGAATGGACGTGGTGCTTATTGATGACATTTGTGATACGGCGGGTACGCTGGCGAAGGCAGCCGGGCTGATCATGGAAAAGGGAGCGAAAAGTGTACGTGCGGTGTGTACGCATCCGGTATTGTCGGGTAAGGCTTATGAGACTGTTGAGAATTCGGCCCTTACGGAATTGATCGTGACGGACACCATTCCTTTGAAACAAGAGAGTTCAAAAATCAGGGTGCTGAGTACGGCTTCCTTGTTTGCAAGGGCGATCGCCAATGTGAACGAGCATGAGTCGATCAGTAATCTGTTTAGAGTTTAGCAAATTATTAATAAACAACATAAAAATGAAAACAATCGCAATTAGCGGTTCTCCAAGAGAGAACGTAGGGAAACGCGATGCTAAAGAGCTTCGCTATGAAGGCAAGGTTCCTGCAGTATTGTATGGTGGTAAAGAGCAAAAGCACTTTGCTGTAGTGATCACTGAACTTAAAGAAGCTATCTATACCCCCGAGGCAAACTTTGTAGAAATTGATCTGGGTGGTGAAAAAATTAAAGCGGTAATTAAGGAATTGCAGTTCCACCCGCTTACTGACGTGCTTCTGCACGTGGATTTCCTGCAACTGTTTGACGAGAAGGCAATCACAATGGAAATTCCTGTGAAATTGACCGGAACTTCCCCAGGTGTAAAAATGGGTGGTAAACTGGTACAGAAATTACGTAAGCTTCGTGTAAAAGCTTTGCCTAAAGACATGCCACAGGCTGTTGAAGTAAGCATTGCTAAATTGGAAGTTGGTAACCTGTTCCGTGTACGTGATCTGGAAAAAGGTAACTACACCGTGACTAACACACCTGAAGATACCATCGTTTCTGTAGGTATGTCTAGAGCATTGAAACAAGCAGAGCAGGAAGCTAAGAAGAAATAAGTTTTTCCGCAATGCAATAGAAGGGCAGTTCCTTGTGGAACTGCCTTTTTTTTGAAAGTCTGCTTTCGGAAAACTGTTATCTTTGGTGCCAATGAAATATTTGATAGTTGGACTTGGAAATATTGGGCCGGAATACGCCCATACGCGACATAATATCGGCTTTGATATCGCTGACGAATTGGTGAAACAGTTGGGCGGCACTTTTTCAAATCTGAGACTTGCATATTACTCGGAAGTGTCTTTCAAGGGTAGGAAGCTGTATGTGATTAAACCTACAACCTATATGAATTTGAGTGGCAAGGCGGTGAATTACTGGATGAACGAACTGCGGATCACTCTGGAAAATGTGCTGGTTGTAGTGGATGATCTGGCTTTGCCGCTGGGTAAACTGCGGTTGAAACTTCAGGGCAGCAGTGCCGGCCATAACGGTCTTAAAAGCATTGAAGGTTTATGTGGCGGACAGGGATATCCAAGACTGCGGTTTGGGATTGGCGATAACTTTGCAAAGGGCAGGCAGGTTGACTACGTGCTGGCACCATTCGATAAGGATGAGCAACCCGAGCTACCAGCTTTAATAGCCAAAAGCACAGAGCTGATCAAGAGTTTTGTAACCATAGGGCCGGCGCAAACGATGACGGCGTTTAACCAGTAGTAAGCCTGCTTAAGGTGTCATGCAGAGCTTTCAGTTCGAAGGGCTTACTGATGACTGCATTCGCTCCGGCATCAATGGCGGTTTTCCTGTCCTCATCCATTGCTGCCGCAGAAAAGGTCACGATAGGCACCTGCTCTTTTCCCGGAGCATAGCCTGCCCGGACTAATCTGATTGCCTCCAGACCGTTCATGACCGGCATATAAGTATCCATAAGGACGATATCGTACGCATGAGCTTTGATGTGGTCAAGAGCATCCTGGCCATTTTCAACGACGTCCGGTTTGATGCCCCAGTCCTTCAGAATCTTAACGATGAGGAATTTGTTGATCGGATTGTCTTCTGCTACCAGCACTTTGAGGTCTGCAAACGAGCTGAATTTTTCTTCTGCTGACGGACTTGCTTTGATCTCCTTAAGGATTTCATAGCGGTTTGTGAAGGAGAAGGTGCTTCCCCTATTTTCCTCGCTGCTTACTTCAAGTGTCCCGCCTTTTAGCTTCGCAAGGTTCTTGACGATGGACAAGCCAAGGCCTGTGCCTCCGAACTTGGCTGTAGTCTGTTCATCTGCCTGTTCAAATATTTCAAATATCTTATCGATATTCTCTTTGGCAATACCTATACCGGTATCGATAACGGAAAATTTGATGTTTGCGGTATTGCCTTTAAGGTCTAGTACGTCTATCGCGAGCGTTACACTGCCGTCTGTGGTGAATTTTATGGCGTTACCAATCAGGTTCATCAGAATCTGCGTGAGCCTGAGGGAGTCGGCCAACACATATTTGGGGAGTTGCGGACTGTACTTTTTAATAAGGTCTACATCTTTCTCTTTCGCTTTTATGCTAAGGAGGTTGACCACGTTGTCGCACATGTCGACCAGGTTGACTTCGGTCCGGTTGATTTTAAATTTGCCTGCTTCCATTTTAGAAAGGTCCAGGATATCGTTAATGACGCCAAGGAGCGAACTGGATGAAACCTCCAGCAGGTTCATCATTTCACGCTGCTCCGGGCTGAGTTCCGTTTTACTCAACAATTGTGCAATGCCAATGATTCCGTTAATGGGTGTGCGGATTTCATGACTCATGTTTGCGAGGAAATTTTCCTTGATGCGCTTCCCCTGCTCAGCCTGTTCTTTCGCCAGGATCAGTTCTTTCTGATAGGTCTCAAGGTCTTTGTTTGTTCGCTTAAGATCGCGCTGGTAACGCACCATTTGTATGAATGAATCCACTTTTGCGGAGGTGATGTACGGGTCAAGCGGTTTATAAAGATAGTCGACCGCCCCGGTGTTTAGGCCTTTAACTGCATATTTGGTTTCCTTAGATATGGCTGTTACGAAAATGACCAGTATGTCTTTTGTGCGCGGATTGCTTTTCAGAATTTCTACAAGTTCAAATCCATCCATTTCAGGCATTTGAACATCAACCAGGGCGATCGCAATATCCATTTCCCAGGAAAGACGTAGAGCTTCATTAGGATTCGTTGTACTTATCAAATTGATGTCGTTCCTTTCCAGAAGCGCTTCCAGCGTAATAAGGTTTTCCGGTCGGTCATCAATAATGAGTATGTTGATCTTTTCCATGGTATCTGACTAGACTATTTTCTGATAGATGTTATTCTTTTTGTCGATTATCTTAAATTTTTGCGCCTCTGTATCCCGTAAGCTTTCTTTCGGACCTAAACACAAAAAACCAAAATTAGCTAAACTGTCGTAAAGTAGGTTAATTACTCTTTTTTGGAGTTCGGTGTTGAAATATATGAGGACATTTCGACATGAGATTAACTGAAATTCGTTAAAAATGCCGTCTGTAACGAGGTTATGTACGGAGAAGAGGAGGTTTTTTTTGAGATACTGATTAATCGTCGCGGCATCGTACCTGGCGGTGTAATAATCGGACAATGACTTTTTTGGATTGGTTTTAAGGTAGTTTTCTGAATAAAGTTTCACTTTAGCAAGGTCGTATATGCCCGACTTTGCTTGTTTTAGCACGTGCGCATTAATATCGGTACCATAGAAGAAAGATCGATCATAGAGGCCTGCTTCATCAAAAAGGATTGCAAATGAATAAAGCTCTTCACCCGATGAGCAACCGGCATTCCACACTTTAATCCTTTGATAGGAGCTTAGGTATGGTACGACGTTCGTGGACAAGGAATTGTAAAAGCTGGGATCTCTGAACATTTCAGTGACGTTGACTGTAATCTGGATGAGGAAGGACTCGAAATAGTTTTCGTTATTGACGAGTACAGTCTGCAGGTCAGCATAGCTCAGTCGCTGGAGCTCCATGATCCGGCTGACCCGGCGCTTCAATGATGCTGCCGCGTAGCCGCTGAAGTCGAACCCGTGTAAGTTTTTGACGAGTTGAACCAGCGCGGAAAGCTGGGGGTAGGTAATGGTTTCGGGATGATTATTCATAAGTTGTTAACTAAGCCATACCCTGAGCATAGAGACCAGTTTGTCGATATCTACCGGCTTGCTGATATAATCATTAGCCCCGGCTTCAAGGCATTTGTCGCGGTCACTTTTCATGGCTTTGGCCGTCAGCGCAATGATCGGTAGTCGCTCATATGTTTTATCGGTCCTAATTGTCCGCATGGCCTCATAGCCATCCATCTCTGGCATCATAATGTCCATAAGGATCAGGTCGGTGTCGGGATGATCCTTAAGTTTTCGGATGGCTTCCATGCCGTTATGTGCAATGGCGATTTGAAGTTCGTAACCCTGTAGTGCGCTCGATAGTGCAAAAATATTTCGCATGTCATCGTCTGCGATCAGAATCTTTTTGTTTTTTAATGCTTTCTCGAGCGTGGAGACCGGTTGCTGATGCTTGGTGCTGGATGGGAACTTATCGGTAGCATCCAGTTTGTTCATGAACAAGCTGATCTCGTCGATAATCCGATCGTTCGACTTTGATGATTTCAAGACCAGTGCATCCGTATATTTCAGAATACGGGTCATTTGATCATCGGTCAGTTCCATAGAGGTATTGATAACAACAGGTACCTGTTGTGCTTTGGCTTTGATATGATCAAGCAGATCGAAGCCAGAGATGTCAGGTAACTTCAGATCGAGGATGATGCAGTCGAAGGCATGTTGGCTCAACAGGTCCAAGGCCTCTTTACCGCTATAAGCCGGATAGACTTCAGCTTCACGTTGCTGAAGCTGCCGGGCAAGTATTTCGCTTTGCAGTTCCTGATCTTCTATAAGAAGCACTTTGCGTGGCTGGTTGGTGGCAAATGTTGTTAGTTTGCTGAATATAACATCAAGCTCTTCTTTTTCCACAGGTTTTTTCAGGAAACCAACGGCACCTTTTTGTTGTGCCAGATTTTCTTTCTCGTCTCCGGCCGACATGATATGTACCGGGATGTGTTTCGTGGCTGGGTCGGACTTAAGCTTTTTAAGAACCGTCCAGCCATCCATTACGGGAAGGATAATATCAAGAATAATGGCGTCAGGAAGAAGCTTTTGTGCGCGATTCAAGCCTTCATCGCCACTATGTGCAAGTATAGCTTCAAACCCCCTTTCTTCTGCGTAGCTTTTCAGGATGTCAGCAAAGACCTGATCGTCCTCAATAATCAGTATCCGCCGTACCTGCGGTGTCTGCTGCGTGGCATGCTCTAGATGGATTTTGGTATTTAGCAGCATTTCACCGGCAGCCTGGTCAGAAGGGTGGTCTGACTGAACTTGATGCGGTGCAGTTTCAGGCAAATACAGTGTGAAAATGCTTCCTTTGCCCGGTTCACTCATGACCCGCAGCTCGCCTCCCAGCACGAATGCAAGCTCTTTGCTGATGGAAAGCCCCAGCCCCGTACCGCCATATTTGCGGCTCGTAGATCCGTCGGCCTGCTTAAAGGCCTCAAAGATAAGTTGCTGCTTGTCGTGAGATATGCCAATGCCAGTGTCTTTAACTGAAAATGCGATCACATTTTCTCCAGCATTGCTGAGGTTCGACGAGAAAAACTCTGTCTGTTCGGGCCGCCCGATGTTTAACGAGATTTCGCCTTCCTCCGGGGTAAACTTGAAGGCATTTGAGAGTAGGTTTTTGATGATTTGCTGCAGGCGGAGATCGTCGGTAAGTATAGTTGTGGGCAGGTCGGGTGATATACTTGTATTGAATTTGATCTTTTTGCTGTTGGCCACTTCTGTAAACAATGATTCAATATCGCTTTTGACATTTTGTAATGGAACTTGCTCTATGGAAAGCTCGATTTTACCTGATTCGATTTTTGACAGGTCGAGGATGTCGTTAATCAGTGTAAGAAGCTCACTGCCTGCGTTATGGATCACCCCGGCATATTTGATTTGTTCGTTGTTGAGATTTTCTGAGCGATTTTCTTTAAGGATTTTTGCTAGGATGAGAATGCTGTTCAGAGGCGTTCTGAGTTCATGGCTCATGTTGGCCAGAAATTCTGATTTATACTGGCTGGAAAGTTCGAGTTCCCGGGCCTTTAAACTCATTGCCTCTCTGGCCTGGTTTACGACCAGGTTCTGCTCTTCCAATTGACGAGCTTTTTCTTCGAGTTCAGCATTGGTTTGCCGCAGTTCTTCCTGTTGAACCCGCAGTTCTTCTTCTGATGCTTGAAGTTGCTCAGATTTGTGTGTAAGTTCTTCGTTGGCTGTTCTTAATTCCTCCTGCTGGCACTCGAGTTCCTCCGCCTGACTCTGGGTCTGGTCGAACAATGCCTTCATTCTGATTCGGGCCATGG
Source organism: Pedobacter deserti (assembly GCF_024436415.1). GTDB lineage: Bacteria > Bacteroidota > Bacteroidia > Sphingobacteriales > Sphingobacteriaceae > Pedobacter > Pedobacter faecalis. The sequence goes on from NZ_JAFMZQ010000001.1 coordinate 1,356,824, forward strand.
CACTATTGAGGGCAATACCGATGTTCTCTGTGATATTGTTCAGAAAGGCTAGTACGGCTTCATCGGGCGAAGCGATCATTCCAAGTTCGATAATGGCGATCGTTTTGTTCTGGAAAAGAACGGGCACTATGACAATATTTCTCGGATCGGTTTGACCTAGCCCGGAACTTATGTTCAGGTAACCCGAAGGCAGGTTGGATAGAATTTTTAGCTGCTGGTCACGTGCACATTGTCCGATATATCCTTCCCCCATGTGGTATACCTTTTCGGTGTCGGCGATGTTGCAGGCATAGCCACCTGAAAATGTAAAATCCTCACCTGAGCCAGACGATACAAAGATACATCCTACCTGAGCTTCTATATGCTTGCACACGGCTGTGGTGATCCTGTCACCAAGCTCGTTTAACTCCTGTTCTCCGCGCATTGCTACGTTGACCGCGCCGGCACCCCGGAGCAGCCAGTTTTTCTGCTCATTGTCGGCCGAGATCTTCTCAAGTCTGAGGTTAGACTCACGGATATGTTCCTCCGTAAGTTTTTGCTGATCAAACGTGCGCTTGATATACGAGAAAAGGAAGAGGATGAGTCCGAAAATGATGAGAGCGCTTACGAGCACGATGAGGCCGCTTCTTTTACTGCTGCTTTCAGTTGCTGCCGTTCGCTTAGCCAATAACTTGTATTCCTCCGAGATCATTCTTTGACTGATGTTGAATATCCGGTTTTTATAGAGCTGGCCTGTTCCCGACATCACGCGTGCCGAACTCGCCGCCGAGCCTTGCTCCTCATGAAGTTTCAGCACAAGTTTCATCTCATTGACCTTATCCAGTGCACGCATATAAAGGGAGTCGGCCAGACGGACCTGTTCTGGATTTTCCTGAATAAGCTGGCGCAACTTTTTAACCGTTGGCAGGATTTTGTCTGCGCTGTTATTATAGGGGATAAGGTATTTTTTTTCTTTGGCTATGACGTATCCTCTCATCCCCGTTTCGGCATTTAAGACTTGTGTCTCGACTTCCTTTACCAGATTGATCACATCGTACGTATGTGTTTGCCATTTTATATCCTTTTTCATCACATCAATACTGACATAGGACGTAATTGCCGAAAGCAGAACGAATAATAATGAGATAGCAAAACCTGTAAAGACCTGCTGCTTAAAGGATAAGTTTACCATATGCCCGACATTTATTATGATTCATAACCTTTGGCAATAATAATCAATATATCTGGTTCGGAAATACCTCAGGCTGTTTTACAGGATGAGTGTTTGTAGCGACTGGCTATATGTTTGTCCGACGGGAAGGGGCTGCGTTCCTAACCATACCTGGTATTTGTCAAATTTAGTGATTCGGTCTCTTGCTACGGCATAGGTTCTGTGAATGCGGACAAAACTGTTAAGGGGCATGGAATTGAGCATGTCGTTAAAGGGTAGGCGGGTACTAAGGGTTTTGTTGCTCGTTAAGACGAGCCTTGTATAGTTTCCGGAGGCTTCGATATACAAGATATCGCTTAAGTTTACTTTGACTTGTTCGTATCCGTCTTTTATAAAGATGCTGGTGGGAGTGTGCGCATGGGATGTGCTGCTCCTGAACTGGTACAGATCAAGAGCCTTGTTACAAGCTTTAAGAAATCTGGATAGGGAGAATGGTTTTAGCAGATAGTCTACTGCGTTTAGTTCGAATCCGGTTATGGCATGCTCCGAATAAGCGGTTGTGAATATAACCATAGGCTTGTGTGACAAGCTGTTGAAAAAATCGATCCCACTGATGTCCGGCATTTTAATATCCAGGAAAATAAGGTCGACCTGGTTGGCCTGGAGGTACTGGATTGCTGAAAAAGCGTTCGTGAAGCTAGCACTGAGATTAATAAAGGGAACTTTAGAGGCGTGCGATTTTACTACGTCCAGCGCGATGGGTTCGTCGTCTATGGCAATTGCGATCATGTTTAAAGTTAAGCATTATCATGCAAATCGACGGTCAGGTGAACAAAGAATTCGCTGGCGTTTTCTCTGATAATCAGTTCATGCCGCTTGGGATAGATGAGCTCTAAACGACGGCTTACGTTTTGCAAGCCGATCCCGCTATTGGCATGTTCGGGGTCGTTATCGGTTTTTTTGTGGATGCTGTTGATCACATCCAGGTATAACTTGTTGTCTATATAATTTAGGGTCACCCTAATATGGGAAGGGCGTTGCAGACTGATTCCGTGTTTAAAGGCATTTTCAATGAAGGGTATTAAAAGCATTGGGGTGATATAATGTCCTTTAGTATCGTCTTCTATTTGTATGTCGATATTGATGTTGGCTGAGGCGCCGGTTCGCAGCTTTTGGATGGTGACGTAGTTTTTGAGGTATTCTATGTCCCTTGACAACGGAATTTTATTTTCCAGGTTTTCATGTAGCATAAATCTCATCATGTCTCCCAGTATCTGTATGCCTTCACTGGTGCGCTCTGCATTTTCCTGCAGGGCTGTTCCGTAGATGGTGTTCAGGGCATTAAATAGGAAATGTGGGTTTATTTGAGATTTTAGAAAGGTGAGTGAGGCATCGGATCTCCCCAGTTCAGTTTTCAAGGATCTGATTTCTTCGGCGTCTTTCCTGTTTCGCGTTTTGAATATATACCACGCAAACAAGGGCACAGCCAGAAGTTGTGTGGGAAGGTTAAGGAGGAGTGCTGTTTGCCGGACACTCTCTTGCACATAGTTGTTGCCCGGAAAGAATAACTCCAGAATTGTCGCGACTGCTGCGAAGGTAAGCGCAGCGGTGATTATGATCTGGCCGGTGAACCGCAGGGCGGGCCGCCGTTTATGCGCTGTAATGGGAATTATATAGTATAGCAGGAATAAAAAATGGAGAATGGCGATTGGTAGTGAAGAGGAAAAATATGCTTTAGTGTCCGCGTTGCCATTCACAAATACGATACTCGCATGGGCGAAGATCAAGGTTGCAAAAAGTATAATAGCATCTTTATATAGTCTATTGCCGGGGTTCTGTTTGGCTGAACCGAAATAGATGGCCATCATTTTTATGGCAAGCAGGACTGAAAAATAGACGCTGATTATTTCTGTGAGAAAGAGTAGATGGATCAGTATACATAGCAGGATTACGGCGTTTGATGGTTTTTGCTCTTCCTGTTCCATTTGCGGCTGGACATGCAGGCACAGCAAAAGGTAGCAAACGCTGGTCACCATATGGCTAAAGAAAAGCGTTAGCCAAAAGTTGTTAAAGTAAACGTGGTCTCTGATGGAGTAGTGGTCGCTTATGGCCTGGGCGCTCGAAAACAATAGTGCGAGCACAACGCATGCATTGAATGCGATTAATTCCATTTTGGTGATCTCTTTTAATCTGGTCATGATTACTCATAATATATGGTGCAATACTACTAAGCTTTGCAACGTGAATGATAAAAATGTGACGAATGACCTTATAAATGTGACGAACATGGGCTATTTTTGCCCCATGATCATTTATGGAATACCAAATTGCAACTCGGTGAAGAAGGCGATCACGAGCCTTGATAAGCATGGGCTGGCATACACTTTTCATGACTTTAAAAAGGAAGGCGTGACTGCGGAAAAATTAAACCGGTGGTGCGATGTCTTTGGCTGGGAGAAGGTGCTCAACAAGAAGGGGACGACCTGGAGAAAACTGTCGGCCGAGGAACAAGCAGGGGTCGGCGACCAGGAGAGTGCTATTGCTTTGATGCTTGGGTATCCGAGTTTGATTAAGCGTCCGGTACTTGAGGTAGCGGGAGAACCCGCACTTATCGGCTTTGATGAGGGCACGTACGTTGCACTTAAAAAAAACTAGAAAACCCGCGAAAAAGAATATCTTTATTTTTCGTTTAACCGACCATATGTTTATGTTGAATAAGACAACCTTCGTATTAGTTGCACTATGTGTAATGGGCCTGAATGCTGCTGCGCAATCCGGACTAAAAAGTAACTATGATCCTCATGCGGCATTTAGTCCGCTCTTTTATACGCAGAATGGGAACGAGTATCGTTCTGCGAGTGGGTATCCCGGTCCGAAGTACTGGCAGAACCGGGCCGACTATGCGATCTCTGCTGAGTTGGATGATGTGAAACATATGGTGACCGGATCGGTCACGATCACCTACCAGAATAATAGTCCTGATCCGTTGCCTTACCTATGGCTGCAACTGGATCAGAATTTGTTTTCCGAGGAGTCGAGAGGAAATGCCCTGATTCCTGCCGGAAGTCGTTACGGTGCGAGAGGAGAGAAACTGGATGGAGGATATACGATCAAGGGGTTGACGGTTTTACAGAAACAAAAGGCGGTTAAATTCACTTCTGTTATAGAAGACACCAGGATGCAGATCCGTTTGGATCAACCGCTTTCGGCATCCGGTGACGTGATTACCATTAAAATGGATTTTTCTTTTATTGTCCCGGTAAACGGATCGGACAGGATGGGGCATTTGTCGACAAAGAACGGGGAGATATATTCGATTGCCCAGTGGTTTCCAAGGATGAGTGTTTATGATGATGTACTGGGATGGAACACTTTGCCGTACTGGGGTGCAGGGGAGTTCTACTGTGAATACGGAGATGTGGACTTCAGTGTTACAGCGCCAGCCAGTCATATTGTGATGGGATCGGGGGAGTTGCTGAATCCTCAGGATGTATTTACCCCGGTTCAGCTGCAGCGATGGAATGCGGCAAAAGACAGTGATAAGAAAGTGACGGTGCGTACCGCAGGGGAGGTAAATGAGAAATCTTCGAGGCCGGCGAAGGAGAAGCTTACATGGAAGTTCCGCATGAAGAATACACGTGATGTGGCCTGGGGTTCTTCGAAGGCGTTTATTCTTGAGGCTGCAAGGATAAATCTTCCAAGCGGGAAGAAGTCGCTCGCCGTTGCAGCGCATCCGGTGGAAAGTAATGGTAATGATGGCTACGGACGCGCCGTGGAGTATGTGAAAGCTTCCGTGGAACATTACTCGCAAAAATGGTTCGAATATCCTTACCCGATGGCTATAAATGTGGCAAGTAACGTTGGTGGGATGGAATATCCGGGTATCGTTTTTTGTGGATGGCAGGCAAAAAATGAGGATGCCTGGGGTGTGATTGATCATGAATTTGGTCACACCTGGTTTCCCATGATTGTGGGGAGCAATGAGCGTAAATACGGCTGGATGGATGAGGGCTTTAATACCTTCATCAACGGCTTGTCTTCTGCGGCTTTCAATAATGGAGAGTATAAACCTGAAAAACTTGATATGCATAAGGTTGCTGAATATCTCGCGCAGCCTGAGCTTGAATATATTATGCTTACGCCAGATGCGATGGTGGAACGCAATATTGGTAACAACCTGTACAGTAAACCAGGCTGGGGACTTGAAATACTTAGAAATGAGGTTTTAGGGGCAGACCGGTTTGACTATGCATTCAGGAAATATATTGAGCAATGGGCATATAAGCATCCTACTCCGGTGGATTTCTTTCGCGCTATAGAAAACGGTGCAGGTGAGGATCTTTCCTGGTTTTGGAGAGGTTGGTTTATGTCGAACTGGAAAATGGATCAGGCTGTTGTAGATGTGAAGCCAGCCAAGGGCGGTGAGGCAGGTGGGTATGACATTACGGTCGCTAATCTTGAGCAGCTGCCGATGCCTGTCATATTGCAGGTAAAAATGAAAAGTGGGAAAACTGATATTGTCAGGTTGCCGGTTGATGTTTGGATGCGAAATAAAATATGGACGGTGAAATATCCTGCTGCTGAGGAAGTGGTGTCGGTGGTTCTGGACCCGGAAAAGGTTTTGCCTGATATGAATACTGCAAATAACAGCTGGAAGAAGAATTAATCTGATGACTTCGTCTGAACAAAAGAATAATCCGCTTCACGGAAAAACGCTTGAGTTTATTCTGAAACAGCTGGTGTGGCATTATGGCTGGGCGGAGCTGGGTTCGATGGTCAGGATCGATTGTTTTTTAAATAATCCGACCATGAATTCCAGTCTGAAATTCCTTCGGAAAACCGACTGGGCCCGCAAGAAGGTGGAGAAGCTTTATGTGAACACTTTTCACTAATGTGGTATTTTATTTGGTTAACCTATTGATTTATAAAATGTATTGTCGTACTTTTGCAGTCCCTTATTGAGGGGTAAAGTTTTAAAAACATAAAAGAAAAAGCAAAAGGAAACAATGCCAACCATTCAACAATTAGTTAGAAAAGGTAGAGTAGCACTGGAGTTCAAGAGTAAGTCTCCGGCGTTGGACAGCTGTCCACAGCGAAGAGGTGTATGTACGCGTGTATATACCACTACCCCTAAAAAACCAAACTCAGCAATGCGTAAAGTAGCGCGTGTACGTTTAACCAATGGTAAAGAGGTTAACGCATACATCCCTGGAGAAGGTCACAACCTGCAGGAGCACTCTATCGTATTGATCCGTGGTGGTCGTGTTAAGGATTTACCAGGTGTACGTTATCACATCATCCGTGGCGCCCTTGATACTTCAGGCGTTGCAGGACGTAATCAGCGTCGTTCGAAATATGGTACTAAGCGTCCTAAACCAGGACAGGCAGCTGCAGCACCAGCAAAGGGTAAAAAGAAATAATCAGGAGGAATAAGAAATGAGAAAGTCAAAACCAAAAAAGAGAATCATCCTTCCTGATCCGAAATTTAATGATGTTCAGGTTACAAGGTTTGTAAATAACATGATGTACGATGGTAAAAAATCCATCGCTTATGATATTTTTTATGATGCAGTTGAACTTGCCGAGAAAAAAGCTGGTGAAAATGGCTTGGAGGTATGGAAGCGTGCATTGTCAAATGTAATGCCTTCAGTTGAAGTTAAATCCCGTCGTGTGGGTGGTGCTAACTTCCAGGTTCCAACAGAAGTAAGACCCGACCGTAAGGTGGCCTTAGGTATGAAATGGTTGATATCTTTTGCACGTAAGCGCGGAGAAAAGACCATGAAGGAAAAACTGGCAGCTGAAATCGTTTCGGCAGCTAAAGGTGAAGGTGCTGCAGTTAAGAAGAAAGAGGATACCCATAAGATGGCAGAGGCCAACAAGGCATTCTCGCATTTCCGTTTTTAATATATAGGATCCAGAGATAAAATGGCAAGAGATTTAAAATTTACAAGAAATATAGGGATCGCCGCTCACATTGATGCCGGTAAAACGACGACAACTGAGCGTATCCTTTATTATGCCGGTGTAAACCACAAGATTGGTGAGGTACACGAAGGTGCCTCTACAATGGACTGGATGGTGCAGGAAGCTGAACGCGGGATAACCATCACGTCAGCTGCAACGACTGTGTTCTGGCCTTACAGAGGAAATAAGTATCAGGTAAACGTAATTGATACCCCCGGGCACGTGGACTTTACCGTAGAGGTAAACCGTTCGCTGCGTGTACTGGACGGATTGGTGTTTTTGTTTTCAGCAGTGGATGGTGTTGAGCCTCAGTCTGAAACGAACTGGCGTTTGGCTAACAACTATGCGGTTCCTCGTATCGGTTTTGTGAATAAAATGGACCGTTCAGGTGCAGACTTCCTTAAAGTAGTTAAGCAGGTTAGAGAGATGCTGGGTAGCCATGCTGTTCCATTGCAATTGCCTATCGGTGCTGAAGATGCTTTTAAAGGAGTAGTTGATCTGATCAATAACCGCGGTATTGTTTGGAATGAGCATGATAAAGGTATGACCTTTACGGAAGTGCCTATTCCTGAAGATATGTTGGATGAGGTTTCGGAATGGCGCGAGAAGCTTCTTGAGGCTGTAGCTGAATATGATGAGTCGTTGATGGAGAAGTTCTTTGACGATCCAAATTCGATTACAGAGCGGGAGATTCTGGATGCTTTGAGACAAGCTACTTTGGACGCGAAGATCGTTCCGATGGTTTGCGGATCTTCGTTCAAAAACAAAGGCGTGCAGACTATGCTTGACCTGGTGATGGAATTATTGCCGTCGCCTCTGGATGTTGAGGGTATTACTGGTACTAACCCGAACACAGGCGAAGAAATTGTACGTCAGCCTAAGGTTGAAGAACCATTTTCTGCGCTTGCGTTTAAGATCGCAACAGATCCGTTTGTTGGACGTTTGTGCTTTATCCGGGTTTATTCAGGTAATCTGGAAGCCGGCTCATATGTTTATAACGCTCGTTCTGAGAATAAGGAACGTATTTCGAGGATCTTCCAGATGCATGCCAACAAGCAGAATCCTATTCCGAACGTTGGTGCAGGTGATATCGCAGCGGTTGTTGGTTTCAAGGACATCAAAACCGGAGACACGCTTTGCGATGAGAAGAATCCAATCATTCTTGAGTCGATGGTATTCCCTGAGCCGGTAATTGGTTTAGCTATTGAGCCTAAAACACAGGCAGACGTAGATAAGTTGGGTATCGCTTTGGGTAAACTGGCTGAAGAGGATCCTACATTTAGGGTGGAAACAGATCAGGAAACCGGTCAAACGGTTATTTCCGGTATGGGTGAGCTTCACCTTGACATCCTGATCGACCGTTTAAAGCGTGAGTTTAAGGTAGAGGTAAATCAAGGTGCTCCTCAGGTAGCTTATAAAGAAGCTATTACTGGCTCAACTCAACATCGTGAGACCTATAAGAAGCAAACTGGTGGACGTGGTAAATTTGCGGATATCCAGGTTATTATTTCTCCGATTGATGAAGATTTTGAAAAAGGTGGACTGCAGTTTGTGAACGAGATTGTGGGTGGTGCGATCCCTCGCGAATTCATTCCTTCGGTAGAAAAGGGTTTTGCTGCAGCTATGGTAAATGGCGTTCTTGCAGGATATCCGCTTCCTGATATGAAAGTTCGATTGATCGATGGATCTTTCCACGCAGTCGATTCAGATGCGCTTTCTTTTGAGATTGCTGCTCGTTCAGCTTTCCGCGAGGCGTTACCGAAATGTAAGCCGGTATTGATGGAACCTATCATGAAAATTGAAGTATTGACGCCTGAAGAAAACATGGGTGACGTTATGGGAGACCTTAACCGTCGTCGTGGCCAGCTTCAAGGTATGGATACGCGTAACGGTTCTCAGGTAATTAAGGCATTGGTTCCACTTTCAGAAATGTTTGGTTACGTAACACAGTTGCGTACTATAACTTCAGGACGTGCAACTTCTACAATGGAGTTTGATCATTATGAGCCAGCGCCGAAGAACGTACAGGATGAGGTTATTGCAAAGTCTAAAGGTAAGATCAAGTCAATCGATTAATAATACGCTGTCGGTTATTAATAGCTCTAACCGACAGCACAATTAAATAATAATAATGAGCCAAAGAATTAGAATTAAATTAAAATCTTACGATTACAATCTGGTAGATAAGTCTGCTGAGAAAATCGTGAAGACTGTGAAGCCTACAGGCGCAGTTGTAAGCGGACCGATTCCGTTGCCTACAGAGAAAAAAGTGTTTACTGTGCTGCGTTCACCACACGTGAATAAAAAAGCCCGTGAGCAGTTTCAACTTTGTGCCTATAAGCGTTTGCTGGATATCTACAGCTCTAACTCAAAAACCGTAGATGCGTTGATGAAACTAGAGTTGCCTAGCGGCGTTGAGGTTGAAATCAAGGTGTAACGCTAAGATTTTAGTTAAAAAAGAGCCTTGCTGAACATCAGCAAGGCTCTTTTTATTTTCGGTACTTCATCGTTGATTTTTGAACTCTTCCAGTTTGTTTCTTTCGTCCTGGAGTTCTCGTGCAAGCTTTTTCTCTTTCTCATTTGCTTTGGTTTTGTATCGTTGGTGTTCTTCGCTCAGCTCATTGTACAAACCGGCCCGGTACCTGGCTTCGCGAACGGCGGCCAATGATCTGACAACCGTTAGTGTAAGTGCTAGGGCTAGAATGAGGATGATGCTCCATACGATAGCATTATAGGTTCCTTTTTTAAAGGAAAGGCCGAGGATCTGCAGTTCATCCAGTTTGGCATTTGCATTGGCCAAAGCGTTCTCGTTGCCTCTAAGTTGTCTGTCCATGGTGTCGAGGCGCGCCTGCAGGCTGTTTACTTTCTTTTTCGTGGCGACAAGATCTTTTTTGCCGAAGGATATGCTGTCTCTCACACTGGCCCAAAATGCTGCAAGCCTGTTGGGGTTAACTATTTTGTAGCCATCTAATGTTCTTGATCTGGATAGCATCAATTTATACTGATCCTGAAGTGATGTACCGGTCTTTAAGGAATCTTGAGGGAGTTGTGCCGTTGTTGTCAGGCTGATCGCCAGGATCATGATCATGGTTGTAATTTTTTTCATAAGACAATCTGGTTATTCATACAACATTCATTTTAATTTTTACTGTGTAAGCATTGGAGATAGTATATTTGCCACAATGTCGGTATTACTATTCACAATTATTGTGTTAACCGGAGCATTTTTGGCGGGTCTGGTTGGTTCTCTTACTGGTCTGGGCGGCGGTGTGGTTATAATTCCATTGCTGACTTTGGCGCTGAACGTAGATATTAAATATGCTATCGGTGCATCCATCATCTCTGTGATCGCAACCTCTTCGGGCTCGGCCGCAGCTTATGTAAAGGAAGGTATCACGAACATACGCATCGGGATGTTCCTGGAAGTGGCTACCACGGTCAGCGCCATTCTCGGGGCTGTAATAACAATATTTATTGATCCGGGCTATATTGCGATTGTATTTGGTTTAATTCTTTTATTTTCCTCTGTCATGATGGTTAAGAAAAAAATTGATCGTTCAGACAATGTAGCCTCTGGTAAGGCGGCGGCCTTCTTTAGGTTGAACGGTTCTTATCCGACAGAAAGTGGACAGAAGGCATATGCCGTTCATAACGTGGCGGGCGGTTTTGTAATGATGTTTTTGGCAGGCATTATTTCAGGTTTACTTGGCATAGGTTCTGGCGCGTTAAAAGTGATCGCTATGGATAACATCATGCGGATACCTTTCAAGGTATCAACTACTACAAGTAATTTTATGATGGGGGTTACTGCGGCGGCGAGCGCCATTGTCTATCTGCACAGGGGACAAATAGATCCAGGAATTGCGATGCCGGTTACAGTAGGTGTTCTTTTGGGCGCCACAGTGGGATCGAGGGTTTTAGTGCGCACAAAAACGGATAAGCTTAAGGTCGTGTTTGCTGTCGTAGTTACTGTCCTGGCACTGCAGATGATCTACAAGGGAATAACGGGATTGATATGATGAATAAAGATAAAGGAGACTTGAAGAGTGAGAAAGATATTCAGCTGATTCTGGGTACGCTGCTTCGGGTAGGAGTAATGTCGTCTATGATCATTGTACTTATTGGAGCGTGTATTTATCTGTTTGACCATTCAGCAGAACGAATAGATTACGGTAGCTTCAATCCCGACAAATCGGGCTTGTCTTCAGTGTCTGCTATATTGTATGGTTTGCTTCGACTGGACGGTAGTTCAGTCATCCAGTTTGGTGTTTTGCTGCTCATCTTTACCCCGGTTATGCGTGTGGTATTTTCTGTGTTCAGTTTTTTAATTGAGCGCGACTACCTGTATGTTGCTATCGGCTTGTTTGTGTTGTGTGTCATTTTGTTTAGTCTTAGCAATAACTTAGTGGGTTAGTGGGTTTTTGACAGCCTCTCCGGCTGTTATTTTTTTTCTGCGTTTATTTAAAAAATAAATGCGCTAACTATTTGAAAATTAAGATTTCTTTTCTATTTTTGCCGTCCCTTAACCGGGATGTATATCCACCTTGAACGAAGCCCTACTGCTTCGATGGGTGTTAAATTTAAAATAGAAAATGTCAGGTATTATTGGAAAAAAAGTAGGAATGACCAGCATTTTCGACGCCGACGGAAGAAATATTCCGTGTACGGTGATCGAGGCTGGACCTTGTGTAGTGACACAAGTAAAAACCGCAGAGAAAGACGGTTATGTTTCTGTTCAACTAGGCTTTGATGAAGCTAAAGAGAAGAACACCACGCAACCCTTAAAAGGGCACTTTGCAAAAGCAAATACTACACCAAAGCGCAAATTGGTGGAGTTTGCAGAGTTCGAAGAATCATTGAATTTGGGTGATACCGTAACGGTAAACATCTTTAATGAAGGTGATTTTGTAGATGTTGTGGGTACTTCTAAAGGTAAAGGTTTTCAGGGTGTTGTTAAGCGTCACGGCTTTGGCGGTGTAGGTGGACAAACTCATGGTCAGCACAACAGGATGCGTGCGCCAGGTTCACTGGGTGCGTCTTCATATCCGTCGCGTGTATTTAAAGGTATGCGTATGGCCGGAAGAACTGGTGGAGACAGAGTTAAAGTTCAGAACTTGCAGGTTCTGAAAGTGTATGCTGACCAGAATTTAGTTGTAGTAAGCGGGTCAGTACCTGGAGCGAAGGGTTCTTACGTAATCTTAGATAAGTAAGCAGATGGAAGTAAAAGTATTAAACATCTCAGGAAAAGAGACAGGTGCCAAGGTGCAACTTCCTGAGTCGGTCTTCGGAATTACGCCGGTAGATCATGCAATCTATTTGGATGTGAAACAATATCTGGCCAATCAGCGTCAGGGTACACACAAATCGAAGCAACGTAACGAAATAGCAGGTTCAACCCGTAAGTTATACAAGCAAAAAGGAACTGGTGGTGCTCGCGCCGGCAGTATTAAATCTCCATTGTTCAACGGAGGTGGTCGTGTATTCGGTCCTCAGCCGCGCGATTATAGTTTCAAACTGAATAAGAAGTTGAAAGCGCTTGCTCGTAAATCGGCTTTGTCATACAAGGCTCAGGATGCGAACATCGTTGTTTTGGAGTCATTTAATTTTGATTCAGTTAAAACGAAGAACTATGTAAATCTGGTAAGCGCTTTAAATTTAAGCACAGAAAAGACACTGCTTGTTTTGCCGTCCCAGAATAACAATATCTATTTATCAAGCAGAAACATACAGAAAGCTAAGGTAGTTACCGCTGATCAGTTGAATACTTATGATGTATTAAACTGTGGTAAACTTTTGCTTACTACTGACTCTCTTAAAACTTTGGAGGAAGCATTCGCTAAGTAATATGGAACTTTTAAGAAAACCGATATTAACAGAAAAGGCTTCCGGTTTAACAGAGAAGTCTAACCGCTTTACTTTTAAAGTGGATCACAAGGCAAATAAACTGCAGATCAAGCAGGTTATTGAAAAAATGTATGGCGTAAGCGTGCTTGCGGTAAATACAATGGTTGTAGATGGGAAAGTTAAATCCAGAAATACAAAAGCTGGTTTGGTGACAGGTCGCAGCCCGAAATATAAGAAGGCTATTGTAACGCTGAAAGATGGCGAGACAATAGATTATTACGCTAACGTTTAATAAGAATTGAATAAATATAAACTATGGGCTTAAGAAAATTTAAACCAGTTACTCCGGGTACCCGCTTTAGAGTTGGTGCCAGTTTTACGGAGATTACCGCAACCAAGCCCGAAAAATCATTGGTTGTATCTTCTAAGAAATCGGGAGGACGGAACAATACAGGTAAGATGACGATGCGCTATATGGGCGGTGGTCACAAGAGATCTTATCGTTTAATTGATTTTAAACGTGATAAGTTTGATATTCCTGCTACTGTTGCTACTATTGAATACGATCCTAACCGTACAGCACGTATCGCATTATTAAATTATGCTGATGGTGAGAAGCGTTATATTATTGCACCTGAAGGGCTTCAGGTTGGACAAAAGGTTGTTTCAGGCGATACTGCTGCGCCGGAACTTGGCAATACATTGAGACTTGCCAATATCCCTCTGGGTTCAATTATCCACAACGTGGAAATTCATCCGGGGCGTGGTGCGCAATTGGCACGGAGCGCCGGTGCTTATGCACAGCTGGCTGCACGTGATGGCAAATATGCTACTTTGAAAATGCCGTCTGGTGAAACAAGGTTGATATTGGTAACCTGCCTGGCAACAATTGGAACAGTATCCAATTCGGATCACGCTAATGAAGTATTGGGTAAAGCAGGTCGTAAGCGGTGGTTGGGTCGCAGACCTAGAACACGTCCGGTAGCGATGAACCCAGTGGATCACCCGATGGGTGGTGGTGAAGGACGCTCATCTGGAGGTCAGCCGCGGTCAAGAAATGGCATGTATGCTAAAGGGTTCAAAACCAGGACACTGAAAAAATATTCAAATCGTTTCATCATAGAGAAAAGGAAGAAATAATGGCTCGTTCAATTAAAAAAGGACCTTATATTGACCATAACGTAGAGAAAAAAGTTGTCTCTATGAATGATTCAGGAAAGAAGTCCGTCATTAAAACATGGTCACGCAGATCAATGATCTCTCCAGATTTTGTAGGTCATACATTTGCAGTACATAACGGTAATAAGTTTATACCGGTATACGTAACAGAAAACATGGTTGGTCACAAGCTGGGAGAGTTTGCTCCAACCAGAACATTTAGAGGTCACTCTGAAAAGAAAAAATAATTAAGAGATGGAAGCAGTAGCGAAATTAAACAATTGTCCAACCTCACCACGTAAAATGCGTTTGGTTGTAGATCTTATCAGAGGAGAGGGCGTTGAGAAAGCTTTACATATATTAAAGTTTACCAATAAGGAAGCAGCATTGAAGGTTGAAAAATTACTATTGTCTGCAATCAAGAACTGGGAATCCAAGAATGAAGGTTCTCGCCCTGAAGAAAGCCAATTATACGTGAAAACTATAATGGTTGGCGGCGGTCGTCAGTTGAAAAGGTTAAGGCCGGCCCCTCAAGGACGTGGTTATAGAATACGTAAGCGTTCTAATCACGTAACTTTGATCGTAGATAGTAAAAACGTTGAAACTCAAACTAATTAACAGAAATGGGACAAAAAGCACATCCAATAGGTAACAGGTTAGGAATCATCAAAGGTTGGGATTCTAACTGGTTCGGAGGCAACAACTATGCTGATAAATTAGTTGAGGACGAAAAAATAAGAAAATATCTTTCGGCGCGTATCGCAAAAGGCGGGGTAGCTAAAGTAGTTATCGAACGTACGCTTAAGCGCATCACTGTTACAATTCACACGGCGCGTCCAGGTATCGTTATCGGTAAAGCTGGTCAGGAAGTAGATAAAATCAAAGAAGAGTTGAAGAAGCTTACCAAGAAGGAAATTCAAATCAACATCTTTGAAATTAAGCGTCCGGAGCTGGATGCCCAATTGGTTGCAGAAGGCGTAGCAAAGCAGTTGGAGGCCAGGATTTCTTTCCGTAGAGCGATGAAGTCTACTATTGCTTCCACAATGCGTATGGGCGCCGAAGGCATCAAAATTATGACCTCTGGTCGTTTAGGTGGTGCGGAGATGGCGCGTAGCGAACAGTATAAAGAGGGAAGAATTCCTCTGCATACCTTCCGAGCGGATATTGACTATGCTTTGGCTGAGGCTTTAACTACCTACGGTAAGATCGGGGTTAAAGTTTGGATCTGCAAAGGCGAAGTCTATGGAAAACGCGATCTTTCTCCAAACATCGGTGCAGCAAATAATGCTCCTGGTAAGGGCAGACCTGAAGGTGGGTTCGCTGGTGGAAGAGACAGGGATCATCGTGGCGGAGACAGAAGAAACGACAAAGGTCGCGGTGGAAGAGGTCCTGGTCAGTCTGGCCCTGGCGCTGGAAGAGATAACAGAGGCGGAGGTCAAAACAGAGGTCCGCGCAAGTAGTAGTAAACAGATCGTTTAACGATAATATAAGATAAAATGTTACAGCCAAAGAGAACGAAGTTCAGAAAGATGCAAAAGGGCAGAATGAAAGGTTTAGCAACTCGTGGTGCTGAATTGTCATTCGGATCTTTCGGGATTAAATCTTTAGAAGCGACTTGGATAACAAGCCGTCAGATAGAAGCAGCCCGTATTGCGGTAACTCGTTTCATGAAACGTGAAGGCCAGGTTTGGATTAGGATTTTCCCGGATAAGCCGGTTACTAAGAAGCCAGCTGAAGTACGTATGGGTAAAGGTAAAGGTGCTCCTGAATATTGGGTAGCAGTTGTTAGGCCGGGACGCATCATTTTTGAAGCTGAGGGCGTGCCGTTGGAAGTTGCTAAAGAGGCAATGAGACTTGCGGCTCAAAAACTACCTATCCAAACAAAATTTGTAGTACGTAGAGATTACGTAGAAGCATAGAATGATTTTGAGTTGAATGTTGTAAGTAACTTGTTATTATAACCGCTAGGCTCAAACATAAAAACTAATAAGATGAAAAACTCAGAAATCACAGGGCTTTCAAAGGAAGAACTAGTAGCAAGGATTGCAGAAGAAAAGGAAAACTTGGTTAAGTTGAAATTTGCTCACACAATTTCGGCTATTGAGAATCCTTCCAGAATTAAGTTGGTAAGGAAAAACATAGCCCGATTAAACACTGAAGTGACCAGGCGGAAGGCCGAGTCTGCTACTGAAACTAAATAACTTTAGAGTCGAAATGGAAAGACAATTAAGAAAAACAAGAACCGGGTTGGTAGTGAGCAATAAGATGGATAAGTCTGTTGTTGTAGCTGTTGAACGTAAAGTTAAGCACCCGATCTATGGTAAGTTTGTTAAGAAAACTACCAAATTTATGGCTCATGACGAGAAGAATGATTGCGGAATCGGAGATACCGTATTGATCATGGAAACCCGTCCGCTGAGTAAAAACAAGAACTGGAGATTGGTACAAATTTTAGAGAGGGCTAAATAAGATGGTACAACAGGAATCAAGATTAAATGTAGCCGATAATAGCGGTGCAAAGGAAGTGTTGGTAATCCGTGTACTGGGTGGTACCGGAAAACGCTATGCTTCGATTGGTGATAAAATTGTTGTTACCGTAAAAAGCGCGTTGCCTTCAGGAAACATTAAGAAGGGGACAGTTTCTAAAGCAGTTGTTGTTAGAACAAAGAAAGAAATCAGACGTAAGGACGGTTCGTATATCCGCTTTGATGACAATGCCGCAGTATTGCTAAACGCACAGGACGAGCCGCGTGGAACACGTATTTTTGGTCCGGTTGCGAGAGAATTGCGTGAAAAGCAGTTTATGAAGATTGTATCATTAGCACCGGAGGTATTATAACATGAAAAATAAAGTAACTAAACCCAAAGTTAGGATCCGTAAGGGCGACTTAGTAAAGGTTATAGCAGGTGACTCTAAGGGTCAGCAAGGTAAAGTCCTTTCAGTAGATGCAATTAAGAGCAGAGTGCTTGTTGAAGGCGTGAACCTTGTGTCAAAACATACGAAACCTAATGCTGCTACACCTAACGGTGGCATAATTAAAAAGGAAGCTACTCTTCATATTTCCAATGTAGCGCTGATAGATCCTAAAACAGGTGATATTACCCGTGTAGGTAGAAAGCTTAATGCTGATGGAAAGTTAGTTAGGGTTAGTAAAAAATCAGGAGAGGAGATCAAATAATGGCTTACGTACCAAGATTAAAAAGTAAATATAAAGAGGAAATTGTTGTTGCACTGAAAGACAAGTTTAACTATAAAAGTGTAATGCAGGTTCCAAAGTTGGAGAAAATCTCGATCAACCAGGGGGTTGGCCGTTTTTCTGTAACAGACAAGAAGATTGTTGATAGCTCTATTTTGGAGATGACAACCATTTCTGGTCAGCAGGCCGTTGCTGCTAAGTCGAAAAAGGACGTTTCTAACTTCAAGCTTCGTAAAGGTATGCCTGTAGGTGTGCGTGTTACTTTGCGTGATAATAACATGTATGAGTTTTTAGATCGTTTAATTTCCGTAGCTTTGCCACGTATCCGTGATTTCAAAGGAATCAACGATAAAGGTTTCGATGGTAAGGGAAATTATACATTAGGTATTACTGAGCAGATCATTTTCCCTGAGATCAATATAGACAAGATTAATAAGATTCTAGGCATGGATATTACCTTTGTAACGACAGCAACTTCAGACGTTGAAGCACTTGAGTTATTAAAGCAGTTTGGATTACCTTTTAAAAATCAAAATACAAATCAATAATGGCAAGAGAAGGAGTAAAAGCCCGCGAAATTAAGCGTCAGAGACTGGTAGCTAAATATGCGGAAAAACGTGCTGAACTTAAAGCTGCCGGCGATTATGAAGGCTTAGATAAGCTGCCGAAGAATTCTTCTCCGGTGCGTTTACATAATCGTTGTAAGTTGACAGGCCGTCCTCGCGGATATATGCGTACTTTCGGTATATCGAGGGTAACGTTTCGTGAGATGGCTTTGGCAGGAAAAATACCAGGGGTCAGAAAGGCTAGCTGGTAAGACCATAGCACAAAGCGTATAAAGTGATTAACAGATAGCAGGTCGTCCTGAATGGTCGGGAAGGAAACCACTATCACAATTTAATAAAACATGAATACAGATCCAATAGCGGATTATCTTACAAGAGTAAGAAATGCCATTAAGGCAAATCACAGAATCGTAGAGATTCCTGCATCGAACATCAAAAAGGAAATTACAAAAGTGCTTTTTGATAAGGGTTATATCGCTAACTATAAGTTCGAAGATACGACAGCTCAAGGAATTATTAAGATTGCGTTGAAGTATAATGCGATTACCAAAGTGTCTGCGATCCGTACCTTGGTACGTGTTAGTAAGCCGGGATTAAGGCAGTATGCTGGCGTTGAGAACATGCCTAGGGTATTGAACGGCCTGGGCATCGCTATCTTATCCACTTCAAAAGGGGTTATGACCGATAAAGAGGCAGCTAAATTAAATGTTGGTGGTGAGGTTTTGTGTCACGTTTACTAATTAGGAGGAATACGAAATGTCAAGAATAGGAAAAGCCCCAATAAATATCCCCGCAGGTGTCACCGTTACGGTAGCTAATGATAACGTAGTGACCGTAAAGGGACCTAAAGGAGAATTATCGCAAGCAGTAGATAGAGATATCACTGTAAAGCAAGAAGATGGTGTACTCACAGTACAGCGTCCTTCAGAGCAAAAAAGACACAAAGCTTTGCACGGGTTATATCGCTCCTTGTTGAATAACATGGTAGTTGGCGTTACAGACGGCTTCAAGTTAGAACAGGAATTGGTAGGCGTGGGTTATCGTGCAACAAATCAGGGAAATACTTTGGACCTTGTTTTAGGTTTCTCTCACCATTATGTGTTTCAGTTGCCGCAGGAAGTGAAGGTTACTACGACTTCTGAGAAAGGTCAGACACCTAAGATCATTCTGGAAAGTATAGATAAGCAACTTATCGGACAAGTAGCTGCAAAGATACGGTCATTGCGTGCGCCAGAGCCATATAAAGGTAAAGGTATCAAGTTCGTAGGTGAGGTGTTAAGAAGAAAAGCAGGTAAATCAGCTTCTAAAAAATAGTAATCATGGCAGGAAAGAAAATATCTCGTAGAGATCGTATAAAAAAAGGAATCAGGAAAAAATTAGTTGGTTCTGAAAGTCGTCCACGCTTATCAGTATATAGAAGCAATAAAGGTATCTATGCTCAGGTTATTAACGATGTAACTGGTAGCACAATCGTGTCAGCTTCGTCTTTATCTAAAGATTTTTCCGGATCTGGAAGTAAATCTGAACAGTCTGTGGCTGTAGGTAAGTTGGTTGCTGAGAAAGCTATCGCAGCTGGAGTTAAAGAGGTTGTTTTCGACAGAAATGGTTATCTATACCATGGTCGCGTAAAGTCCCTTGCTGAAGGTGCCCGAGAAGCTGGTTTAATATTTTAATTTTAAATAGTATAAGAATGTCAACTATTAATATAAAAAGAGTTAAGACTAGCGAAATCGAATTGAAAGATCGTTTGGTTAGCATACAGAGGGTAGCTAAGGTTACAAAAGGCGGACGTACATTCAGTTTTTCTGCGATTGTGGTTGTCGGTGACGAGAACGGCATTGTTGGCTATGGTCTAGGCAAGGCAAAGGAGGTAACTGAGGCGATTGCGAAGGGTGTAGACGACGCTAAAAAGAACCTGGTAAAAGTGCCCCTTTTAAATGGAACAGTTCCTCATGAGCAAATTGGTAAGTTCTCAGGTGGTTTTGTGCTGATTAAGCCTGCTGCAGTGGGTACCGGGGTTATTGCCGGTGGTGCGATGCGCGCAGTTTTGGAAAGTGCAGGCGTTCACAACGTATTAGCAAAGTCTAAGGGTTCATCAAATCCACACAACGTGGTTAAGGCTACCGTTGATGCGTTAACAAAGATGCGTGATGCATATACGGTTGCTCAGCACCGTGGTGTTGATTTAAATAAAGTTTTTAACGGATAATACTATGGCTAAGATAAAAATAACCCAGATAAAAAGCGTTATAGACAGAAGCGAAAGACAAAAGCGTACAATGCAAGCGCTTGGTTTAACTAAATTGAATCAAAGCGTAGAAGTTGAAGCCAATGCTGCTATCATTGGAATGGTAAAGAAGGTTAACCATTTGGTCGCTGTAGAAAGTATATAATTTTTATAATAGGGTTGCAAATATGAGTTATATAACTAGATTTGCAACCTTTATGTTTAACCGCTACCCTGATTAGTGAAAGCGAAGGGTAGCCTAATGAGTTTCAAAATGAACTTAAGTAATTTAAAACCTGCATCAGGATCTATTAAAAACAGTAAAAGGATTGGTCGCGGTACCGGTTCGGGTAGAGGTGGCACTTCTACTCGCGGACATAAGGGTGCGGGCTCCCGCTCCGGCCACTCAACCAAGATTGGTTTTGAAGGAGGACAAATGCCTTTACAGCGTCGCGTTCCTAAAGTTGGTTTCAAGCCAATAAATCGTGTTGAGTATGTGGGTGTCAATTTGGATGTTCTTCAGCAGCTTGCTGAAAAATTTAATTTGACGGTTCTTGATTTTAATACCTTACAACAGCATGGTTTGGCTTCCAAGAACGATCTAGTTAAGATCTTAGGTCGTGGTGAAGTTAAAGCTAAATTGGATGTGAAAGCACATGCTTTTTCAGCAAGTGCTCAGAAGGCAATTGAGGCTGCCGGAGGCTCAATCGAAAAATTGTAATTAATGAAAAAGCTGTTTACTACTTTAAGTAATATCTGGAAAATCGACGAATTGAGGGAACGTATTGTGTTTACGTTTATCATTTTGTTGATCTACAGATTCGTGTCGCATGTGGTTTTGCCGGGTGTCGATGCTAATTTATTAGGAGATAATCAAAAGTCCGGTCTTTTAGGGCTGTTAGATATGTTCGCCGGGGGATCTTTCTCGCGGGTATCTATTTTGGCATTAGGTGTTATGCCATATATTTCCGCTTCAATCGTAGTTCAGCTGTTAGGTATTGCTGTTCCTTCTTTTCAAAAGATGCAGAAAGAGGGAGAGAGTGGCCGGAAGAAGCTTAATCAGATTACACGCTATCTTACTGTTGCTATCACTGCTGTGCAGGCAGTAGGATATGTGAAGACCCAGGTGCCTCAGGAAGCCATTGTTATTGACCACACCTGGTTTTTAATACTGGCTACATTTGTGCTGGCTGCTGGAACATTGTTTGTCATGTGGCTTGGTGAGAAAATCACAGATAAAGGCATTGGTAATGGTATATCACTCATTATCATGGTAGGGATTATCGCGCGTTTGCCTGTTGCCTTAGTACAAGAAGTGAATTCGAGGTTTATTGGGGAGGGTGGTCCTATAGCATTGGTGATTGAGATTGTGGCGCTGTTCGCGGTTGTGATGTTTACAATAATGATCGTACAGGGTGTGAGAAAGGTTCCAGTTCAATATGCTAAAAGAATCGTTGGAAACAGGCAATTTGGTGGTATCCGTCAATATATCCCGCTGAAAGTTAATGCCGCGGGTGTAATGCCAATTATTTTTGCGCAGGCGTTGATGTTTATTCCCGCAACGCTAACCCAGTTTTTCCCATCATTACAGGAGACTTGGCTTATTCAATTTAGTGACTACACTTCTTTGGCCTACAGTCTTACTTTTGCGTTCTTGATTATTGCATTTACTTTCTTTTATACAGCCATCACAGTTAACCCTACGCAGATGTCTGATGACATGAAGAAGAATGGTGGCTTTATTCCAGGAATTAAACCTGGTGTCTCCACGTCTTCTTTCATTGATGATGTGATATCAAAAATTACTTTTCCAGGAGCTATATTTCTAGCGATTATTGCTATACTTCCTTCAATCGCAGTGAAGTTTGGTATAAAAGCGGAATTTGCTCAATTCTACGGCGGCACCTCGCTGCTCATTTTAGTAGGCGTTGTATTGGATACCTTACAACAGATTGAAAGTTACCTTTTGATGCGTCACTATGATGGGTTGATGAAGACGGGCCGTGTTACAGGCAGAACCGCCGCGCCAGTTGCAGGTGGTACCGGGGCCATTGTTTAAGATGGCTAGAGTATATTATAAAACTTCTGAGGAAATTGAACTGATCAGGGCTAGTTCCCTGTTAGTATCTAGGACCTTGGCGGAGGTAGCCAAGCTTATTTCACCAGGAGTTACTACGTTGGAATTGAATCGGATCGCTGAAGCATTTATAAGGGATCATGGCGCAATTCCAGCGTTTTTAAACTATAACGGCTTTCCTTATTCGTTGTGCATTTCCCCTAATAATCAGGTAGTTCATGGTTTTCCAAGTGATTATATCATCCAGGAGGGCGATATTATATCTGTAGATTGCGGGGTTGTAAAGGATGGATATTATGGTGATTCTGCTTACACCTTCTCTATAGGCGAGATTAGTGATGAAAAGCGAAAGCTTCTTGAGATAACCAGACAGTGCCTTGATAACGGTATTCAAAAGGCAGTTGTTGGTTCGCGAGTTGGCGATATCGGTTTCGCGATCCAGGAACTGGCCGAAGCTAATGGCTATGGTGTAGTAAGAGAGCTGGTAGGCCACGGTGTAGGCATCAAGTTGCATGAGAAGCCGGAGGTTCCAAATTATGGCAAGAGAGGCTCTGGTATTAAGTTGGAAGAAGGGATGGTGATCGCAATAGAGCCTATGATAAATGCAGGTACCCCAGCTGTTAAGTTCTGGTCGGATGGTTGGACGGTAACGACTAAGGACAATAGGCCTTCGGCCCACTTTGAACATACCGTTGCTGTTAAGCGCGGTAGTGCGGACGTCTTATCGACGTTCAGTTTGATCGAGGAAGTTTTAAAAGAAAAAAAGTGATTATTTAAAAATTTTTATTAATTTTGCATCCCTATTTAACGGTAGCTAATTAAGTAAAAATCAATATTATATGGCTAAACAGGCCTCGATTGAACAAGACGGAGTAATAAAGGAAGCGTTATCGAATGCTATGTTCCGGGTAGAGCTGGAAAACGGGCATGAGATTATTGCACATATTTCGGGTAAGATGCGGATGCATTATATAAAAATTTTACCCGGGGATAAAGTTAAGTTGGAGATGTCGCCTTACGATTTATCAAAAGGCAGGATTACTTATAGATATAAATAAAAATGAAAGTTAGGTCATCAATTAAAAAGCGTAGCGCAGATTGTAAGGTTATTCGTCGTAAAGGTAAGCTTTACGTGATCAACAAGAAAAACCCTAAATACAAGCAGCGTCAGGGTTAAGAACTTATTTAAAGTATGATTGGGTTAAATGTACAGGTTACTCAATCTGTCGTTTAGTCAAATAATCAAACACTAGTATAAATATGGCAAGGATATCAGGTATTGATTTACCAAGAAACAAAAGAGGTGAAATTGGGTTAACTTATATTTTCGGTATAGGAAGATCAACTGCTCAGCGTATATTGTCTGAGGCAGGAATTGATTTCAATAAAAAGGTGCAGGATTGGTCAGATGATGAGCTTTCTGCTATTCGTACAATTATCAACGACGGCGTAAAAGTAGAGGGGGCTCTGCGTTCGGAAGTGCAGTTGAATATTAAGCGTCTGATGGATATAGGCTGTTACCGCGGTTTACGTCACAGAAAGGGCTTGCCTGTTCGGGGTCAGCGTACTAAAAATAATTCTCGTACCCGTAAAGGAAAGAGGAAAACAGTTGCAAACAAGAAAAAGGCTACTAAATAAGAGTAGTACCTAATAAGATTATGGCTAAAAGTAAAAAAGTTACCAAAAAGCGGATTGTTGTGATTGAGCCTGTAGGACAGGCGCATATCAATGCTACTTTTAACAACATCATCGTTACCTTAACCAACGTAAACGGTCAGACGATTTCGTGGTCATCTGCAGGTAAGATGGGATTCAAGGGTTCTAAGAAGAATACACCGTATGCAGCCGGTCAGGCCGCTTCAGATTGCGGTAAAGTTGCTTTTGATTTAGGACTTCGTAAAGTAGATGTTTTCGTAAAGGGTCCTGGTTCCGGACGCGAGTCTGCTATCAGAACATTGCAGGTTGCCGGTTTGGAAGTGACCTCAATTAAGGATATCACACCGCTTCCACATAATGGTTGCAGGCCTCCAAAAAAGAGAAGAGTTTAATTTATATTTTTTTAAAGCTAAGAGTCTGCGGTTATAGACTGCATGATACTTTAAAACAACAACTATGGCAAGATATACCGGACCTAAGTCCAAAATAGCCCGTAAGTTCAGAGAGCCGATTTTTGGCCCTGATAAAGTTCTGGATAGAAAGAATTATCCTCCAGGTCAGCATGGCGTCTCTAAGCGTAGAGGTAAGCAATCAGAATATGCTGTCCAGTTAATGGAGAAGCAAAAGGTTAAGTACACCTACGGAGTGTTAGAACGTCAATTCCGTAACCTATTTACTAAAGCTTCATCTAAGTCTGGTATCACAGGAGATAATTTATTACAGCTTCTTGAAGCGCGTTTAGATAATACTGTATACAGACTGGGAATTGCTCCAACTCGTGCCGGTGCACGTCAGCTGGTGAGTCATAAGCATATCACTGTCAACGGCGAAGTTGTGAACATCCCGTCTTATCAGTTGAGAGCAGGAGATGTCGTTGCAGTTCGCGAAAAATCTAAGAGCCTGGAGTCGATTACTAATTCAGTTGCAGGCCGGGTGATTAACAAGTTCAATTGGTTGGACTGGGATGCGGCTGATTTGTCAGGTAAATTTTTAGCATATCCAAATCGTGACGAGATTCCTGAAAATATTAAAGAAAACCTAATAGTAGAGTTATACTCTAAGTAATAAAGAATTGATTGCCTTAGGGCAATTAATTCTTGTTTGCACAAATTAATAACGATCTAAAAACATTATAAATGGCAATCTTAGCTTTTCAAAAACCCGATAAGGTGATCATGCAGAAATCGACTGATTTCGACGGTACATTTGAATTTCGTCCATTAGAACCTGGTTTCGGTGTAACAATTGGTAATGCCTTGAGGAGAATCTTACTTTCTTCTTTGGAGGGTTATGCCATTACGAGCATTCGTTTTTCTGGCGTTTCTCATGAGTTTTCTACTATCAAAGGTGTTGTTGAGGATCTTACTGAAATTATCCTGAACCTTAAGCAGGTTCGTTTTAAGAAGGTGGGTGATTCAGGTGATACAGAAAAGATATTTATTGTGATAAGCGCACAAGACCAGTTTCTTGCCGGCGATATCACGAGGTTCTCAAATAATTTCGAAGTGCTAAATCCTGATTTTGTAATATGCAATATGGAGAAGTCTGTAACTTTGGAAGTTGAGATGACGATTAACAAGGGCCGCGGTTATGTGCCGGCAGAAGAAAATAAGGTCAGTGATGCGGTTGTTGGGGTGATTGCTATTGATTCTATCTTCACACCGATGAAGAACGTGAAGTATACGATCGAGAATTATCGTGTAGAACAAAAAACGGATTACGAAAAGTTAGTTTTAGATATCTCCACCGATGGTTCTATCCATCCTGAAGAGGCACTCAAGGAGGCAGCTAAGATTTTAATTCAGCACTTTATGCTGTTCTCTGACGAGAATCTTGTTTTGGAGTCTCAGGCTAAGGAGGAAACCAAGGAAGTGGATGAAGAGATCCTACATATGCGTAAGATACTCAAGACTGAGCTGGTAGACTTAGATTTGTCTGTGAGAGCCCTTAACTGTTTGAAGGCCGCCGACATTAGAACCTTAGCGGATTTAGTCTCATATGATGTGGCTGACATGCTTAAGTTCAGGAATTTTGGCAAAAAATCTCTCACTGAAATTCAGGAACTCGTTAAGTCTAAGAGTTTGTCTTTCGGTATGAACCTGGCCAAATTCAAATTAGACGAGGAATAGGCTTTAAGTTAATTAACTATATTATAAATAGTGTATAATTCCCTCGTATTAGATTCAAAGAGACGGTATACGCTGAAACATTAAAAAATGAGACACGGTAAAAAAGTAAACCATTTAGGAAGAACAGATTCACATAGAAAGGCAATGCTGGCCAACATGGCTTCCTCGCTTATTAAACATAAAAGAATCACAACTACTTTGGCTAAAGCAAAGGCGTTGCGTACATATGTTGAGCCTATTATTACAAAGTCTAAAAATGATACTACGCATTCTCGTCGTGTAGTTTTTGGATATTTGCAAGACAAGGAAACGGTGACTGAGTTATTCCGGGATGTTGCTGCTAAGGTTGCGAATCGCCCTGGGGGTTATACAAGGATCATTAAGCTAAATAATCGATTGGGTGACAATGCGGAAATGGCATTAATCGAACTTGTTGATTACAATGAAGTTTACGGTAAAGATACTGCGGTAGTTGAGAAGAAGACAACTAGACGTGGTAGAAGTAAAGCCAAGAAGTCTGAATCAGTTGCGAACGCCGTGGTTGCTGAAGCTTCGACAGAAGCTGCCGCAGCTGAAGCTGACGAGACTAAGGACTCTGAAAATACAAATGAGAACAAAGGAGAATAGGAGATATTCTATTCTAAAGATGCCCCATTCTTTTGAGTGGGGCATTTTTTTTATGTTTAGTTTTGCAGGAAATGTGTTTGCAGATGATTGATCCCGAAATATTTGAAGAGTTCCGTATAAGAATTGACCAGGTTGTTGCTAGTGGGGCTTTCGTGAAGGCTTCCTTGGGTAATTACCATGGGATAGAGCCTGAGTTAAAAAAAATTTATATCCGGCCAGTTTTAATTAAGGGTCATAAGATGTTGGCGTTTACATATCGCTATAAAACCAGGGATATATTCAAGAATTTTTTTGTTGACGAGGGCATAGCGCTGTTGGAGCAGTTTGTAGTTAGTGGATTTCGGATATGCACTGTTTTAAGCACTTCTGGCGAGTTTGTATTGGAGGTGAATAAGAAGGGAAAGGTTTCTTTGCGTGAGTCGCAGACTGACCTCACCCGGCAGGTTAGTCTTAGCCATGACCGTTTTAAAAAGCGGTTGATTGAATCTGGCCCGAATCAGCTATATCTAACACAGTTAGGGCTTACAGATAAGTCAGGCAAGGTTCTCAAATCAGGGCAGGATAAGTATAGGCAGATTAACAGATATATAGAGATACTTGATAGTTTGGTGTGTTCTGTGCCTTCTGGATCTATAAAGCATGTCTGTGACATGGGTTCGGGCAAGGGATATCTTACTTTTGCTTTATATGACTATCTTATTAATGTGCGCAAGCTGGATGTTAGTGTCACGGGAGTTGAATACAGAGCCGATCTTGTAGCCTTATGTAATAATATAGCTGAGAAGGCTTCCTTTGATAAATTGAGGTTTGTGAAGGGCACGATTGCTGAGTTCTCTTCTGACTCAGTTGACCTTTTAATAGCGTTGCATGCCTGCGACACGGCGACCGATGATGCGATAATAAAAGGTATAAGGTGTGGGGCTCAACTGGTTGTTGTAGCACCCTGTTGCCATAAGCAGGTCCGCAGACAGATGGAGAAGGTTAAGGTCCGAAATCATCTGTCACCCCTGACCAGGCATGGGGTCTTTATGGATCGGCAGTCAGAGATGTTAACAGATGCTATCCGGGTTCTTATTTTGGAATATTTTGGATATAGAGTTAAAGTTATAGAGTTTATCTCTGACGTTCATACACCTAAGAATGTGTTGATTGCAGGCGTGAAAGGGAATGTATCCGTAGCTCGTAAGGCTGCTATTTTAGAAGATTTGACAGCACTTAAGAGATACTTCGGCATTACTGAACACTATTTGGAAAGGGCATTTCTGCAGCAATAGCTGTCATCCTGTCATATATCAACGTGTTTGCAAATAGCTGCGCTAGGTTCATGCCGTTCCCGTGCCCTTTTTGTCTGACAAAAGTCTATTGGCACATTGCTTGTTATTATCTGGCAAACAAAGATTTCTAACATTAAAGATATAATTAGGATGTCAAAGATTATTGGTATAGACTTAGGAACAACAAATTCTTGTGTTTCTGTGATGGAGGGGAATGAACCTGTTGTGATCGCCAACAGT
This sequence comes from Pedobacter deserti, assembly GCF_024436415.1. Lineage (GTDB taxonomy): Bacteria > Bacteroidota > Bacteroidia > Sphingobacteriales > Sphingobacteriaceae > Pedobacter > Pedobacter faecalis. Next base: position 1,384,933 of record NZ_JAFMZQ010000001.1, read on the forward strand.
GAAGGTAAAAGAACTACGCCTTCAATTGTGGCTTTTGCAGAAAATGGCGAGCGTAAAGTAGGGGAGCCGGCAAAACGGCAGGCTATAACGAACCCAACTAAGACGATTTCCTCTATAAAGCGTTTTATGGGGAGCAGTTTTGCTGAGGTTACAAAGGAAGCTACACGAGTTCCTTATAAACTTGTTAAAGGAGATAACAATACTCCCAGAGTTGAGATTGACGACCGGAAATATACTCCTCAGGAGATATCCGCAATGATTCTGCAGAAGATGAAAAAAACGGCCGAGGATTTCCTAGGTCAGGAGGTCTCTGAAGCTGTAATCACTGTGCCAGCATATTTTAATGATGCCCAAAGGCAAGCCACTAAGGAAGCGGGAGAAATCGCTGGGTTGAATGTGAAGCGTATTATTAATGAACCAACTGCGGCTGCATTGGCTTATGGTCTTGATAAGGCGCATAAGGACATGAAGATTGTTGTGTTTGACTGTGGTGGTGGTACACATGATGTGTCAGTTTTGGAATTAGGCGATGGCGTTTTTGAAGTAAAATCTACCGACGGAGATACGCATTTGGGTGGAGACGACTTTGATCATGTGATCATTGAATGGCTGGCAGAAGAATTTAAGACTGAAAACGGAATGGATCTTCATCAGGACCCGATGGCGCTTCAGCGCTTGAAGGAAGCTGCTGAAAAGGCTAAAATTGAACTTTCCAGCACAACTACAACTGAGATCAACTTACCTTATATTACTGCCGATGCGACAGGGCCGAAACATTTGGTGCGGTCGTTAAGCCGCGCAAAATTTGAGCAATTGGCTTCAGATCTTGTAAATCGTACGATCGAACCATGTAAATCGGCTTTAAAAAATGCTGGCTTGAAAACCAGTGATATAGATGAGATTATATTAGTTGGTGGTTCGACACGTATTCCTGCTATTCAAGACGCTGTAAAGGCGTTCTTCGGGAAAGAGCCGTCTAAGGGTGTGAATCCTGATGAGGTTGTGGCAATCGGTGCAGCAATTCAGGGAGGGGTTCTTACGGGAGAAGTAAAAGACGTTTTGCTTCTTGATGTTACGCCGCTATCATTAGGTATCGAAACTATGGGTGGTGTGATGACTAAGCTCATTGAAGCCAACACTACTATTCCGTCTAAGAAAGCGGAAACGTTCTCAACAGCTGCAGATAATCAGCCATCGGTGGAAATACATATTCTTCAGGGCGAGCGTCCAATGGCAGCTCAAAACCGGACCATTGGTAGGTTTATCTTGGATGGTATTCCACCTGCGCCTAGGGGAGTTCCACAGATTGAGGTTGCTTTCGATATAGATGCAAACGGTATTTTACATGTTAGCGCAAAAGATAAGGCAACTGGAAAGGAACAAAAGATACGTATCGAGGCGTCCTCCGGATTGACTGATGAGGAAATCAAACGTATGAAGGAGGAGGCAGAAAGAAATGCAGAATCTGATAAAGCTGCCAAAGAAGAAGCAGAGAAAATTAACAGTGCGGATGCATTGATTTTCTCCACAGAGAAGCAGCTTAAAGAGTTCGGCGATAAACTGTCTGCGGATAAAAAGTCGACCATCGAAGCTGGTCTACAAAAGCTGAAGGATGCTCATGCTGCCAGAAACTTCGCAGATATCGATTCTGCCCAACAAGAACTTCAGGCAGCTTGGAATGCCGCTTCGGAAGAAATGTATAAGGCAGGTCAGGAACCTGGTGCTCCGGCCGGAGATTCGGCGTCTGGTCAGCCACAGGATGGCGCAGGCAACGGAGGTGATAATGTTACTGATGTTGATTTCGAAGAAGTTAAAGACGATAAAAAGTAATCAAAAAAAGCCCCAGGATATTCCCGGGGCTTTTTTTTGTAAACGCTCTTTTTAGTTCCAGAGACTTTCCGGGTATGTGCCCTCGCTTATTAAAGCATTGATGCTGTCCTGCACAAATGGCTTATCTTCTTTATAAGTTACGCCAAACCACTGGCTGTCTGTGGGAATTACCTTAAAACTTGCCTGGCCTGACTTGACTAACGTTTCTCCAATCAATGGAATAAAAAATTCCGCTTTAGGTTTGTCCTTATTCTCAAGCGCAAAGGTTCTGAACATATTCTCCGTGTACGGGAAAACGGCGGGCGTAAATCCCCAGAAATTCATAGAGACAGGGGTTTCATAACTCAGAGGATGCTCTACCTCATTCTCCAGATAAACGATCGTGTTCTCTTTTTTATATACTTGGGTCCGTTCAGTAATATCTTCAAGGAACCCTGCTTCATTGGTTTTGCATACGCCGCGCGACACCGATCCGAATTCAGAAAGCGTTTTACCAATCTGATATCCGACAATGGCATACCTCTGATCATCCGTTTCAGCTGTAAGAAAATGGGCCATTTTTTCGAATGCGTCAAAGCCGTAGAAATCATCAGCATTGATAACGCAAAACGGTTCTTTTACAACCTTTCTTCCAGAAAGAATGGCATGAGCAGTTCCCCAGGGTTTCTCACGAGGTATTTCTTCTTCAATTCCGAATTGCTTCAAGTCGAAATTCTGGAACACATAGTCCACCTCTATCCTGTCCTTCAATTTGGGATCAAAGATTGATTTAAAGTTTTCGTGGAATTCCTCCTTTATAATAAAAACAACCTTACCAAAACCGGCTCTGATTGCGTCAAAAATTGAGTAGTCTATAATTGTTTCTCCATTGGGGCCGAAGCCATCTATCTGCTTCATGCTTCCGTACCGGCTTGCCATTCCGGCTGCCAGTATTAGTAAAGTTGGTTTCATTTGTTAAATTTATTTTAATGTGCTCAGGCTTGTACTATTTACCGTAGGTGAAGTCATGATTGTTCTGGATGTTTAATAGTGAATGATAAATCAAACTGATCACGTTATCTACGTCTTCTTTATGGATCATTTCTACCGTCGTGTGCATATATCTCAGCGGTAATGATATAAGTGCCGACGGAACACCTCCGTTAGAATACGCAAATGCGTCCGTATCGGTGCCTGTAGATCTTGACGAGGCCTGGCGTTGGAAAGGTATGCTGTTTTCCTGAGCTGTTTTGATCAGGAGCTTATTTAGATTCGTTTGTACAGCCGGTGCATATGAAACAACCGGACCTTTTCCGCAAGCTAAGTCGCCCTGGGTAATTTTATTAATCATAGGGGTAGAGGTGTCGTGCGTTACGTCTGTAACGATAGCGACATTAGGCTTGATACGTTGAGCAATCATTTCTGCGCCGCGCAAACCAATTTCTTCCTGTACCGAGTTGACGATATAGAGTCCGAAAGGCAAGTCCTTTTTATTCTCCTTGAGCAAACGAGCTACCTCAGCAATCATGAAACCGCCCGCTCTGTTATCAAGCGCCCTTCCTACGTAATACCTGTCATTGAGCACCATAAACTCGTCCTCATAGGTTATCACACAGCCTACATGAATTCCCAATTGTTCGACTTCCTCTCTTGAGGTACATCCGCAATCGAGAAAAATGTTTTTTAATGCTGGAGCTTCCTCTTTTTCACCATTGCGGGTATGTATTGCAGGCCAACCGAATACGGCTTTTACCAATCCCTTTTCTGTATGGATGTTTACGCGCTTTGATGGCGCTATCTGATGATCAGAACCACCATTTCTTATTACATATATCAATCCTTCAGCGGTAATATAGTTCACAAACCATGATATCTCGTCTGCGTGGGCCTCAATTACAACCTTGAAGTCGGCTTTAGGGTTTATCACACCGACGGCAGTTCCGTAGCTGTCTATAAAACTTTCGTCGACGTATGGCGCGAGGTAATCTAACCATAGTTTCTGACCTGGGTATTCAAATCCGGTTGGAGATGGGTTATTGATATAATTTTCAAAAAATTTTAACGATTCATCAGTCACTACTGATAAGTGTTTCGGTTTTTCTTCATCTTTCATTTTGTTCATTTTATAGGTGTCTTCAAGAATGTAACTATAATGGAATATTTCCGTGTTTTTTTCGCGGAAGGTTTACTGTTTTGTTTTCAAGCATTTTAAAACCTTTGATCAGTTTCAAGCGGGTTTCAGAAGGTTCAATTACTTCGTCTACAAACCCACGTTCCGCGGCTCTGTAAGGGTTAGCAAAGATATCGGAATATAGCCGTTCTTTTTCTAACCATTTTTCCTCCGGAGATTCAGCTGTAGAAATTTCTCTCTTGAATATAATTTCGGCTGCGCCTTTTGCTCCCATCACAGCAATTTCGGCACTCGGCCAAGCATAATTCAGATCAGCACCAATATGCTTCGAGTTCATTACATCATAAGCACCACCGTAAGCCTTTCTGGTAATTACGGTTATTCTAGGAACAGTAGCTTCGCTAAAAGCGTAAAGCAGTTTAGCCCCGTTTGTGATGATACCGTTCCATTCCTGATCAGTCCCTGGCAGGAAGCCAGGAACATCTTCTAACACGAGAAGCGGAATGTTAAAACAGTCGCAGAACCTTACGAACCGCGCAGCTTTGACTGATGCACTATTGTCTAAAACCCCGGCTAAATATGCGGGCTGGTTTGCCACGATGCCCATACTTCTTCCTGCGAGTCTGGCGAAACCCACGACGATATTCTCCGCATAGTTTTTGTGTACCTCCAAAAAGCTGTCAGGGTCAACCAGCTCATCAACAATTTCCCTGACATCATACGGTTGGTTAACACTTTCAGGCATAAGACCATTAAGGGCCTCGCGGCGCTCGTCGTTCGCGATGTATTCTAAGACGGGGGGTAAATCTTCACAATTTTGAGGGATGTAACTTAAAACCCGCTTAAGATACCCTATAGCTTCCATTTCGTTGCCACAAGCGAAGTGGGTAACGCCGGATTTGGTAGCATGAGTAGAAGCTCCGCCCAGCTCTTCAGACGTCACTTCTTCGTGAGTAACGGTTTTCACTACATTTGGCCCAGTCACAAACATATAGGATGTCTGTTCAACCATGAATATGAAGTCCGTAATTGCAGGCGAATAGACTGCTCCTCCAGCGCAGGGCCCCATGATGGCCGATAACTGTGGCACGACCCCGGATGCCTGTACATTTCTGTAAAAGATGTCGGCATATCCGCCTAGGGAAACCACGCCCTCTTGAATCCGTGCGCCACCGCTGTCATTCAAGCCGATAAGAGGTGCACCATTCTTCATGGCCATGTCCATAAGTTTGCAGATCTTCTCTGCATGGGTTTCAGACAGCGACCCGCCAAATACCGTAAAATCCTGTGAAAACACATATACCAATCTTCCCGATATAGTTCCATATCCCGTAACTACACCATCGCCGAGATACTTTTCGCGGTCCATCCCAAAATCAGCGCTACGATGTGTCACGAACATACCGATCTCCTCGAAAGTATTTTCATCCAGCAAAAAATGAATGCGTTCACGTGCCGTCAGCTTGCCCTTTCGGTGTTGGTTCTCGATTCTTGCAGTGCCACCCCCCTGAAGCGCCAAAGCCCGTTTCTGCCCTAATTCCTCAATCTTATTTTGCATTTCAAATAATTCGTGGTTAGAAAATTTATGTTAAACCTTAAATGCATTACTTTTGCAGGCCAAGTTAACTTAATATCAAGAATTGATGAAATTTAGAGCGTTAGTATTATTATTTAGTTTATTATCCTTCGCAGGCCAGCTAAAAGCGCAAGGCGAAGGTGACGAAAAGCCGATGAAGTTTAACGGCATGGAATTTAAATCCGCGGACTCGCTTTTCTACATCAATTTCAGGTTCCGTATGCAGAACAGGGTAGGCTACTATAGCAATGCCCCTAAAGAGTTGGGCGTTAGCGAGTGGGACGCCAGAGTGAGACGGCTGAGGCTAAGAGGCGATGGATATATTCTGGGAAAGCAACTTGGCTATAGCTTTCAGTTATCGTTCTCGCGGGGCGATCAGGATATCGACAACACCGGAATTTCAAATATTGTGAGAGACGCGGTGATATTCTACAACTTCAGCGACAGATTTTATATTGCTTTTGGTCAGAACAAGCTTCCCGGTAACAGGCAGCGTGTGAACTCTTCAGGGCAGCTACAGTTTGCAGAACGTTCAATTGTTAACTCCGCACTTACCATCGACCGCGACTTCGGAATTAAGGCCTATTACAATAATTTTATAGGCAACGCAGTATATCACATCAAAGGGGCAATAAGCACCGGCGAGGGAAGGTCCGTAAATACGACCGACAAGGGCTTAGCTTATACAGGCAGAGTCGAATTTTTACCTTTCGGCAATTTTAAAAACGGGGGAGATTATTCGGAGGGGGATTTAGAAAGAGAGGAAAAGCCAAAGCTGAGCATCGCGGGTGGTTATTCTTTTAATAAGGCGACAACGAATACTGGCGGACAACTTGGCGAAGACCTTTTCTCGCCGGTTGACATGGGAACTCTTATGCTGGATGCCATATTCAAATACCAGGGCTGGGCTTTCTCGGTTGAGCATATGAACCGTCAGGTTGATAACCCTTTAACGTTCAACGATGATGACGAACTAAGTTATGCATTCGAAGGTAGCGGTACCAACTATCAGGGCTCGTACGTTTTCAGAAACAATGTTGAGACTGCCTTCAGATATTCAAATCTAAAGCCTTCTCAGGATATCGCTATCTACAGAAATCGCCGCGAAGTTCTTGAACTTGGACTCAGCAAATATCTGAGAGGGCACAAAGTGAAAGCCCAGTTGAATATCAATTACAATGTTGATGATAACAACTTCAGTTTCTCAAATCAGGATAATAATTGGGGCGCAATATTTCAGATTGAACTGGGGATTTAACTAAAACCGGTCGTGCCGTTACAAATATTTTACAGCGAAATGTTGAATTAGTAATTTACAGAAACTATTTTTGGAAAGTCGCAAGAGAAATATGATGTTCCTTAGAAAGTATTATTTTCTGATAGTTATATTATTTCTTTCTATCTTTTCAACCAAGATGGCTATCTCTGGTGCGCCAGTTTTCTTCGCTCATATAGATAAAGATATCATGATCTCCGTGATCATGCAGATCGAACAGGAGCACAGCACAGACGGCGAAGGAAAAACGGGGTTGAAATTTATTGAATATAAGTTAGTTGATTTTTATCATAGTCATGTATACACCTCACTGATCGGTGAGGTAAGTGCTTCAAAAAGCTTTATAGAACACTTCAAACGGTATGTAAGTCCTTACTACCCTTCGGTTCCTACGCCTCCTCCAAACCGGTGCTAACACCCGAGTCATCTCGTCGACCGACGAGAAGTGTACTCTTTTGTCAACCGTTAGAGGAAAAAATCCAGCAATTTTTCAATTGCAGTTAAAAGTAATTAGATACCGATGAAACAAGAAAATTCAATCTTTTCAAGATTTGAAGTGAAGAAATATATTTTAACAAAAAATTTAAAGAAGGACCTGCCCTCCAGTATCGTGGTATTCCTCGTAGCGCTGCCTTTGTGTCTGGGCATAGCCCTCGCATCAGGAGCGCCCCTGTTCGCCGGACTGTTAACCGGCGTAATTGGCGGAATTGTGGTAGCGAGCGTAAGCGGCTCCCAGCTAAGTGTGAGCGGGCCAGCGGCAGGGTTAACCGCAATTGTTCTTGGGGCTATTACTCAATTAGGCGCATACCAAACGTTTTTGCTTGCAGTTGTGCTTGCCGGGGGAATTCAGCTTATCCTTGGTTTTCTTAAAGGTGGAACGATAGGGAATTACTTTCCGTCGAGCGTTATCGAGGGCATGCTCGCCGCGATAGGTTTAACGTTAATCCTTAAACAATTACCCCACGCACTCGGGGTAGATTCCGATTTTTTTGGTGATGAGAGTTTTGTGCAGAGCGATAATGAAAATACGTTTTCAGCAATCACAAGTGCATTCAGTAATTTCGGATTGGCCGCCATTATAATCAGCAGTATTTCTATCGCCATATTACTTCTTTGGCCTAAGTTCAAGAAGCTGGCGCTTGTGCCTGCTCCCTTGGTTGTCGTTATTGTAGGTGTTTTGCTGGTTATAGCTTTTCAAGGAACACCCTATGCGCTTGATGCTAAACACATGGTTGAGATTCCGGTAGTAAACAGTTTCTCGGAATTTTTAGGCTTGTTCACCATGCCCGATTTCTCGCAGATAACCAACTCACAGGTTTGGGTGGTCGCATTTACTATAGCTATCGTAGCTAGTTTGGAAACCTTGCTTAGTATCGAAGCGATCGACAAGATCGACCCGATCAAACGCGTTTCACCTACTAATCGCGAATTGATGGCTCAGGGAACTGGTAACATCGTGAGTGGAATGTTAGGAGGTTTACCCATGACCTCAGTAATTGTGCGCAGTTCAGCCAATGTAAATTCGGGCGGGCGTACTAAAATGTCGGCCATTTTTCATGGTTGCTGGCTACTGTTATCGCTTCTCTTCATTCCAGGTATCATAAATATGATTCCGTTGGCGTGTTTGGCCGCTATATTATTGGTTACAGGTTATAAACTTGCACGCATTGAACTATTTAAGCATATGTATCACAAAGGTTGGGACCAGTTCGTTCCGTTTGTAGTTACCATTATTGCCGTTTTGCTCACCGACCTGCTCAAAGGAGTGGCCGTCGGAATGCTTTTCTCTGTGTTCTATTTGCTTCGGACCAATATGAGGAATCCGTATTTTTATAAAATACATGCAGAAGGCAACAAGAAAAATCTGCGCATAAAGTTAGCGGAAGAGGTTTCATTTTTAAATAAAGCCGCTATTCAGGTTGTGCTGAATAAAATACCAAAAGAGACCAATGTAGTTATAGATGGAACCAATTCGCGTTATATAGATCCTGATGTGCTGGAGACGATTTTCAATTTTAAGCATAATGCCTACACTAAAGGCATTATCGTAACTTTGGAGAACGTAAAAAAGCAATACATTGTGCCAAAACTAAATGATAAATTCATAGAAGAAATTAAAAATTAAGATATATTATGTGTGCTAAATTAGAGAAACAAGATACCAAAGCAATAACTTACGAAAGCCTTCTGGAAGGTAATAGAGAATGGGTTGCTGAAACCCTAAAGGAAGATCCGGAATTTTTTAACAGATTATCGGCAGGTCAGGCGCCGCCGGTACTTTGGATCGGGTGTTCGGACAGTCGGGTTCCGGCCAATCAGATCACGAATACAATGCCTGGCGATATTTTTGTTCACCGCAACATTGCAAACGTAGTTACACACACAGACATGAACTTGCTCAGTGTACTCGATTACTCTGTAAATGTTCTAAAGGTGAAGCACATCATTGTGTGCGGACATTATGGTTGTGGAGGCGTTAACGCGGCCCTCGGCGATAAGCAAGTTGGTCTCATTGATAACTGGCTACGCAATATCAAGGATGTTTATCGTATACACCAATCGGAGTTAGCCGGAATTGTGGATCCTGCAAAAAAGTCAGATCGTATGGTAGAGCTCAACGCTATAGAAAGTGCAGCAAATGTAATGAGCACTTCAATTGTGCAAAACGCCTGGGCATCCGGCCAGGAGTTATCTGTTCACGCTTGGGTTTACAGTTTGAGTACCGGGCTTATTACTGATTTGAAAGTTAGCACGTCGAGTGCTGAAGGGGTTTCTCCAGTATTTAAGATGCAGGCCGGCGCATAGCCTAAACTGGCCTAGTCAACCAATAAAAAAGCCTGATCATGTGATCAGGCTTTTTTATTTCATTCTGCCAGGAACGGATAGCGGTAATCCTTAGGCGGATCAAAGGTTTCCTTAATAGTCCTGGGTGATACCCAGCGCAACAAGTTGATCATTGAACCGGCTTTATCGTTAGTTCCAGATCCTCTTGCTCCACCAAAAGGCTGCTGCCCTACCACTGCACCAGTGCATTTATCGTTAATGTAGAAGTTTCCTGCTGCATTTCTCAAGCGATGGGTAGCTTTTTCAATGGCATAGCGGTCCTGCGCTAATATCGCGCCGGTCAGTGCATATATGGAGGTGGTATCTATAATTTCTAGAACTTCCTCGAAAGCCCCATCTTCATACACGTATACCGTAAGCACCGGACCGAAAAGCTCTTCGCACATTGTCGTATATTTTGGATCCGATACTACCAGCACGGTAGGCTCAATGAAATACCCTTTTGATTTATCATAATTACCTCCTGCAATCATCTCGACCTGTGGGTCATTCTTGGCCTCATCGATATATTTAGCCAGTTTATTAAATGAATTTTCGTCGATAACAGCATTGATGAAGTTACTGAGGTCCTCAGTTCCGCCCATTTTAAACGTCGAAAGGTCACGAAGCATGAGTTCTTTAACCTTAGGCCAGATGCTTTTCGCTACATAAACCCTTGACGCCGCTGAGCACTTTTGCCCCTGGTACTCAAATGCACCGCGGACTACTGCCGTAGCCGAAGCCTCCGCATCAGCAGAGCCATGAACCAGGATAAAATCTTTACCTCCTGTCTCGCCCACAATGCGCGGATAAGTCTTATACTTATGGATGTTTGTTCCGATTGTCTTCCAGATATCCTGAAAAACTCCTGTAGAACCGGTAAAGTGAATGCCAGCAAAATCAGGGTGATTAAATATCACTTCGCCAGCGTCAGGTCCTGAAACGTATACCAGGTTGATAACCCCATCAGGCAGGCCTGCCTCTTTGAAAATCTGCATCAGCACGTTTGCCGCATAAATCTGCGTGTTCGCCGGTTTCCATACCACAACGTTGCCCATCATGGCAACCGATGTTGGTAAATTACCGGCTATGGCCGTGAAGTTGAAGGGGGTCAACGCAAAAACAAAGCCCTCAAGAGGGCGCTGCTCAACGCGATTCCAAGAACCTTTAGGCGAGACGGGAGGTTGTTGCTTATATATTTCTGACATATAGCTCACATTGAAGCGCAAAAAGTCGATCAGTTCGCAAGCAGAGTCAATTTCTGCTTGGTAAGCATTTTTAGACTGACCTAGCATTGTGGCTGCGTTCAATTTATAACGATACGGACCAGCGATCAAATCCGCCGCTTTAAGGAAAATTGCAGCCCTGTGTTCCCAAGCCAGGTTTTCCCAGTTGGCCTTTGCCGACAGCGCAGCACTTATTGCCTGATCCACATGGCTCTTGGTGCCCTTGCTATAATGGCCAAGCACATGCTGATGGTCGTGCGGAGGGGTAACTTTTCCTTTAGCATCAGTGCGAACTTCTTCGCCACCTATATACATGGGGATATCGATCTGGTTTGAACGGGCCTCGGCTAATGCGGCCTTTAGCAATTCACGTTCTTTACTTCCCGGAGCATAGCCTAAAATAGGCTCATTTACGGGAATTGGTACGTTGAAAAATCCTTTAAGCATCTTATGAATAATTATTTGTACAAAGATAAGTAATTATTTTATTGTTATTTTTGAAGCTGCACATGACGAACAGCTTAAGACTATTGCTACTGCCATTTTCGCTGATATACGGACTAGTGGTTATCGTCAGAAACTGGCTTTTCGATGTACAGTTATGCAAGTCAGCCCGTTTTCCGATTCCGGTAATTTGTGTGGGGAATCTTGTTGTTGGTGGTTCCGGAAAGACACCGGTCACGGAGTATCTGGTTCAACTGTTGTCATCCTATAGAATTGCGATATTAAGTCGCGGCTACGGCCGTGAAACTAAGGGCTTTTTAATCGCAGACGACAGTGCCAGTGCAAAAACCATAGGGGATGAGCCAATGCAATTTTACCAAAAATTTCCGCAGGTCACCGTTGCCGTTTGTGAAGACAGGGCAGAGGGCATCAAACGCCTGCAAAGAGAGCACGATTTAATCATTTTAGACGATGCATTTCAGCACAGGTGGGTAAAGGCAGGCCTAAACATTTTGCTTTTCGAATATCAAAGGCTGCTTCACCAGCAATTTTTGCTACCCGCAGGAAATATGCGTGAACCTTTTAACGGTTACCACAGGGCAGACATTATCCTTGTCACCAAAGCACCCGAGCAGTTAAATTCCCAATCGCTTATGCGCTGCAAACAAAAATTTAGACTGAAATCTAGCCAACAACTTGCGTTTTCATATCTGACTTATGCCGATCTTGTGCATGTCTTTACAGGTCAATGCGTGGTGACAGGTCAGTTGCCAGAAAACACTCACATCTTTTTGCTAACCGGCATTGCTAATCCTACACCGTTGATGAACTATTTGCAATCCTTCAGCTTCAGGCTAAGCCATTACGACTATCCAGATCACTACGCCTTTAAGCAGAAAGATATTGATGCCCTGCTCACCGATTACCGCTCCAGCGAGTCCGAGCATAAAATGATTATCACCACCGAGAAGGACGCGAAACGATTGATAGATCCGGAGCTGAAACCATTATTTTTAGACGCAGCGATATTTTATTTACCCGTCGAAATAACCCTACAAGTGAAAGATAAACCTAACTTTGATCAAAAGATATTAGACTATGTTGCAGGCACTACACGAAACCGTAGCCTATATAAAGAAGAAAACAAGCAATTTTGAACCCCAGGTTGGTATAGTTCTAGGAACCGGCCTTGGTGCGCTTGTCACTGAAATAGAGGTTGAATACAGCCTCATGTACGCCAACATCCCAAACTTTCCCATATCCACATTGGAATTTCATTCCGGGAAGCTCATTTTTGGTACGCTCAGAGGAAAGCGCGTAGTGGCTATGCAGGGCCGTCTGCATTACTATGAAGGTTACTCCATGCAACAAATTACTTTCCCTGTCCGGGTTATGAAAGCGTTGGGGGTTTCGCATCTTTTCGTCTCAAATGCTGCCGGTTCACTTAATCCGGAGTTCAAAAAAGGCGACCTTATGGTTATCACGGATCATATCAATTTGCAACCCGAGAGTCCGTTGCGGGGTCGTAACGACGCTGATATGGGTCCCCGGTTCCCAGATATGAGCCAGCCGTATAACAGAGGTCTGATTGCATCTGCGTTAAAGATTGCCGGTCAGCACAACATTGTGTGTCATAGCGGCGTTTACATAGCCGTAACCGGTCCCAATCTTGAAACGAAAGCAGAGTACAGATATCTCAGGATTATTGGAGGCGACGCTGTGGGAATGAGTACCGTACCTGAAGTGATCGTGGCTAATCACATGAGTTTGCCTGTTTTTGCCATTTCCGTCCTCACCGATGAAGGCTTCGGGGAAGAATTAATGCCAGTAAGCTTAGACGAGATAATTGAAGCGGCAAATCAGGCGGAACCCAAGATGACAATGATATTAAGTGAGCTCATATTTAGTTTGTAATGCATAAAAAGATCATATTTCTTATTGCCGTTATCGTTATCACAGCCGCAGCTCATGTACATGCTCAAGACCTGAAAACCCGGGTCAACGACAATAAGACGCTGGACTCTTTAAGAAAGCTGGAGGAAGAAGGCAAAGATTCTGTTGTGTTTAATTCAAAATACATCCGGTACACCACGCTTGCACTTACCAAAGACAGCATTCAAACTGTACCCTTAGACACCACGTTGAACGAATTTCATAATTTCAATGTGCTCGTTCAGCCTCGAAGGCCTACGGTTGGAACAGGGAATCTCGGTCTGCCAGCAATGCCGCTACTGTTTGAACCATTAAAAACCATCGGTTTTGATGCTGGATTCCATACGCTCGACTTTTACTCCTTAACACACGACGATATAAAATATTATCAGGCAAGAACACCCTTTACAAGTCTGTATTACGTCAGCGCCGGTGAAGTCGAACAGGTTTTTCGCATCATCCACTCACAGAACATAAAGCCCAACTGGAATATCGGCGCTAATTTTAACCGAATTGGTGCTAATGGATTCTATCGGCATCAGCGTGGAGACGATCTGAACGGCGCACTGTTTACCTGGTACCAGTCGCCCAGCAAGCGCTATAATCTTTGGAGCAGTGCCGTATTCAATACATTAAAGGTTCAGGAAAACGGTTCTACACCGAACGATTCCATCTTTACAGATGCCAGTTTTGCAGTCGACCGCCAGGCAGAAAGGATAAGGCTTTCCAGTGCTAGGCGCATTTGGAGACAAAGCTCGGTGATGTTGAAGCAAACATATTTTGTTGGCCGTATCGACAGTCTGCGCCAGGAGGTAAGCTCCAAAATCCTTCCCACCAATAGGATTGCATATACTTTTAAATACAATGCCAACTCCTATGCCTTTCAGAAGGATGAGGCCGATGACAGAACGGTTATCCCAGTAGGGCGGGTAGATTCGGTCTTTACCAATGACAGTACCCGCTACAGCAATGTTCAGAACGAGTTTATATACAGTTTCTTTTTACGCGCCAAATCAAGTTCGATCATAAAGAATGAATTGAAGGTTAATGCCGGTATCCGTCATGACTATTACAACTATAACCAGGGAGCGTTCGACAAGGCTGCAACGAAATACTACAATTATGACGCTTCCTTCCAAAACACCACTTTGCTTGGCAGTGCCGGTTACCGATTTAGCAACCGGATCGACCTTAGCGTAGACCTGCAACAAATATTCCAGGGAAGAAATACAGGTGATTTTCTGTACGAAGCCAAAAGCAACGTGTTACTGAGCAAATCAGCCGGCCGCATTGTGCTGGGCGCATACTTTCAAAACAAATCCCCTGAGCAAAATTATATCAGATACTACAGCAACCACTATGAATGGGTCAAGAACTTCGACCGGACAAAAACGATCAACTTTTCGTTCCGCTATCTTAACGACAAGTTTGGTATCGAAACCTCGGGCGACTACTTCCTGATCACTAACTATTTGTATTTCATAGCCGATCCGGCGCGTGGGAGCACATACATTCTGCCGGAGCAACTTAACCAGAGCCTTAATCTGCTTAAAATAACTCTGGCCAAAAAGATATCTTTTGGTAAATTCAATCTCGACAGCTACGTTGTATACCAGAAAACAGATAACCCTGGTAAGCTGCGCACTCCCGAAATTTATACTTTTAACAGCCTGTATATCGACAACACCTTTTTTAAAGTCTTAAAGACCAATGTTGGCCTGGATGTACGTTATAACACCCCTTATCTTAATTATTCATATTCGCCGGCGGCGGGACAGTTTTATATCGGTGCCGTAGAGCGTAAATTTAATACAGAGCCTATCATAGATATATGGGTAAAAGCAAGCTTGAGAAGAGCTAACCTCTTCGTGAAATGTGATTATATCAATCAGGGACTGGGTATCTTTTCTAAAGGATATTATACGGTAGACCGCTACCCTATGCCCGACCGGCAGCTATTTAAGTTCGGCGTACAGTGGAATTTTTATGACTAGGTCTTTTGCGGCTTCTTCTTTGCAGCCGGGAACAGTACATTATTCAGTATAAGCCGGTACCCGGGCGAATTGGGGTGCAGGCTTAAATCAGTCGGCGGGTCGCCCACCGCATGTTGATAGTCTTCAGGGTCGTGGCCCCCATAAAAAGTAAACTGACCCTTGCCAATCTGGCCATTTAAATAGCGTACTTCCCCTTCCGCTTTATTTTCACCAAGTACGGTAATGCTCGGTTTAACCAAACTTTTGCGGAAAGCGGTTGTCTGCCCCATAAAACCTTTAATTACCCGGTCATGATTTTGCGTTAGCATAGCCGGAACCAGGTCCCACTTTGCAGAGAATTCAAATAGTGTAAAGTAATCATTATTCTGCGTCAATCCCCGGGTTTGGGTAACGTCAATATCAGAAAACTCGTAGTTTCCCGGATTAACATCCAGGTGGAAGTCCTTAAAGGCAAGTGTTTTGCTGAAATCAATCTTCTCCTGCGCCCCTGGGTCTGACGCGTCTCCGTCAAACATGCTCTCACAAATGTCAACCCCCTCAGCGCTCAAAGCAATATCAAAAGTGTCCGTGCCCGAGCACATGGCAAACAAGAACCCCCCGCCACCGCAGAATTGCTTTATTTGTTTGGCTACGGCAAGCTTCATCTCAGATACTTTGTTGAAGCCATTCCGTTTAGCCGCGGCCTCCTGGTTCTTCACATCCTCACGGTACCACACATCATTTCTGAAGGATGACCAGAAGCGGCCATATTGACCTGTAAAGTCCTCATGGTGGAGGTGGAGCCAATCGTAACCCGCAAGATTGCCTTTAAGCACCTCATCATCATACACCACGTCGTAAGGTATTTCTGCATAAGTCAGTACCAGTGTCACAGCATCGTCCCATGGCAATTTACTTTTAGGCGAGTATACCGCAATCTTAGGAGCTTTCTCAAGTTTTACCATTTCCATATTGGCTTGTGTGTCGCTAACCTCCGTTAAGATTGTGTTAACCCGCGCATCGGCCAGCACTTCGTAAGAGACACCTCTCGCTTTACATTCATCTTCCACAGTTTTAGTATGTCCAAGCAGGAAGCTTCCGCCGCGGTAGTTCAAAAGCCAGTTTACTTCGATACTGTGTTTAATTGCCCAGAAAGCAATCCCGTAACTTTTAAGATGATCCTTCTGATCCTCATCCATGTATACAAGTAAGGATGAGGCTCTTGCTGCAATACTAAACCACAGCATGAAAAACATAGTTATCGATTTTTTAAACATCATGTCTGTTTATAGCGTATGTAAATGTATAAAGTTATACATTTAATTTTCAGCGTAGAACTATGAGCAAACTATTATCCCCTTTCAGCATCCGCAATACCACTTTCAGAAATCGCATCGTCGTCTCACCTATGTGCCAATATTCCGGTTCAGACGGGTTTGCCGGCGACTGGCACCTGGTGCATCTGGGAAGCCGCGCAGTTGGCGGCGCCGGTTTAGTTATGCAGGAGGCCACAGCCGTGAGTCCCGAAGGTCGTATTACCGATGCCGATCTAGGCATATGGAAAGATGAACATATAGAAAAGCTCAGACAGATCGTCGACTTTGTGCATAGCCAGGGATCGAAAATCGGTGTCCAACTGGCTCATGCGGGGCGGAAAGCCAGCTGCGAAGTCCCCTGGAAAGGTGGTCATCAAATCGCCGCCCGAGAGCCGCGAGGCTGGACAACTTACGGGCCAAGTGCGCTGCCGTTTAAGGAGCCGGATGAAGCACCTGCAGAGCTCGATGAGGTAGGCATAGCCAAGGTGATCGGAGATTTCGTCGAGGCTACCAAAAGAGCAAAGCAGATAGGGTATGATGTGATTGAAATTCATGCCGCACATGGTTATCTGCTTCATCAGTTTTATTCGCCGCTCAGCAATCAGCGTAACGACTCGTATGGCGGCTCGTTTGAAAATCGGGTTCGGCTGGTACTGGAGGTAATTGACGCTGTTAAACAAGCCTGGGGCAGCGACTGTCCGCTCTTCCTGCGTGTATCGGCTACGGATTGGTCAGCCGGCGGCTGGACCATCGATGATTCTGTAAGCCTGTCTAAGCTACTTAAAACCAAGGGAGTCGATCTCGTTGACACATCTTCAGGAGGCAACGTGCCGAAAGCAGATATACCCAATACGCCCGGTTATCAGGTCGACTTTGCCCGTCAGATCAGGCTGGAAGCGGGTATATCTACAGGCGCCGTAGGTTTGATTACCACACCTCAGCAAGCAGAAGAAATCCTTGATAACGAGTCGGCCGACCTGATCTTTATTGCCAGGGAAAGTCTTCGAGATCCCTATTTCCCATCAAGAGCTAACAGAGAATTAGGGGGAGACCTGGATTGGCCTGTACAGTACGGCCGGGCCCGCTAAGGGGCCTTTCAAGGCTTTTGGATATACGTCCCAATTTTCATAAGTTTGCCATTTACAAAAAACACAACATGAGCAAAGCAATAATCAAAACAGAGAAAGGCGACATGACCGTTCAGTTTTATGATCAGGATGCGCCGAATACAGTAGCCAACTTTTTGAAACTAGCTAAAGAAGGATTTTACGACGGCGTAACTTTTCATCGTGTGATCCCTGACTTTGTAATTCAGGGCGGAGATCCTACAGGTACGGGTGCTGGTGGTTCGGGAACACGCATCAAGTGCGAACTAACCGGTGATAACCAGTATCACGATCGCGGTGTTTTATCGATGGCCCATGCAGGCAGAGATACCGGAAGTTCTCAGTTTTTTATCTGTCATAGCCGCACCAATACCGCACACCTTGACAGACATCACACCTGCTTCGGTAAGGTGGTGGAAAATGTTGATGTGGTTGACGATATCAGACAAGGTGACAAGATTTTAGGCATAGATATAATCGAAGAATAATATGAATCTGAGAGGAATAGTAGCAGTGTCGGGTCGCCCGGGCTTATTTAAATTGGTTGGACAGAACAAGGGCGGATATATCCTTGAAAGTCTTGATGGGCAGAAAACCAAAATCGTGGCCAGTATGACCACCACCAAACTGGCTTCGCTTGAGGATATCACCATTTACGGCGAAGACGACGATTTAAAGTTGACAGATGTCCTTTCTAATATAGGTTCAGAAGCCGATTCTGTTCCTGATGTGAAGGCAGATACTCAAACGCTTCGCAGCTTCTTTGAAAAAGTAGCGCCTAATCATGATCAGGATAAAGTATACGCTTCAGATATGAAGAAGATCGTAAGTTGGTACCAGATTCTTAAAGACCTGCCCTTATTCTCAGAGGAAGCTCCGGCAGGCACTGCAGGAGAGGAGAATATCAAAGTGGAAGAAAAGGCTGAAAAGCCGAAGGCGACACCGAAGCCCGCCAATGCAAAAGCTCCGTCAAGAGCTGCACAACCGGCGAAGAAAGCTAATATGATAAGCAAAAAGGGAGTTTAAAACTCCCTTTTTTATAAAAAATACCAGATAACCACAAAAGCGATCACGGAAATTATGATCGCGATAGTATAACTCCAGCGATCCCTCTTTGGATCACTTTTGAAGCGATAATCCCGCTTGTATTCCGATGGTAGTCTCATAATTCCTCCTTATATTATTGATGGTGATATGGTTCGCCCTTCAGGATGGTAAAGGCCCGGTATAGCTGCTCTACAAAAAACAACCTGACCATCTGATGGGAAAACGTCATGTCTGACAGTGAAAGGCTGCTATTAGCTCGTCTGTACAATGCCTCATCAAACCCATACGGCCCGCCGATCACAAATATCAGATGTTGAACACTTCCGATAAGTTGTTTGTTCAAATAATTTGAAAATTGGACCGACGTATACTTTTTCCCACGCTCATCCAGAAGAACTACTGTATCGGAGGTGCCGATCTGTTTAAGCAGTAGTTCAGCTTCCTTACTTTTTTGCTGTGACTCGTTCAGGCTCTTGGTATTTTTAATTTCCGGTATCATACGCACATTAAAGTTAACGTAGTGCTTCAGCCGGTTCAGGTACTTTTCAATGCCCTCAATCAGATATTTTTCTTCCGTTTTTCCTATAATAAGCAGGGTAATCCTCATCTGATATCCTGGGTTCTATTCAAATTTCTATATTTATCAAACATAGAAAAATAAGCTAAAAATGCGTAGAACAAAAGCCGATATTTTG
The DNA here is from genome assembly GCF_024436415.1 of Pedobacter deserti. Lineage (GTDB taxonomy): Bacteria > Bacteroidota > Bacteroidia > Sphingobacteriales > Sphingobacteriaceae > Pedobacter > Pedobacter faecalis. The sequence continues at coordinate 1,404,287 of NZ_JAFMZQ010000001.1, forward strand.
GCGTACTACAGGCAGCTGGCAGATCAGCAGCAATCCACGGCACAAAAGCTACAAAGAAGTTTGAACAGGATTTCACTGGCCCGGCTGGGCAGTTTCATCGCCGAAATCATCATTGTTGCGACAATGATCAACTTGGGGTTTTCCTGGATTTTCGTCATTTTGCTCTTAGTGCCAGTTGTAGGGTTTCTGGTACTCGTTAAAATGCAGGTCCGAAAAACTGAAGCAAAATTGTATGCCGACAAGTTGCTATGGGTATATCAAAATGAGATAAAAGCGCTGGAAACTCATGCAAACGGATACCCGGATGGAAGCGTGTTCGACGATGAATCTCATTCGTATGCGTCCGATCTAGACATCTATGGGCCCGGCTCGTTATACGCCATGGTCAACCGCTGCAACACAAGCCAAGGTCTTAGCCTGCTTGGTCAATCTCTTGGAGCTCCGGCACCTGCTGTGTACATTCTGCAACGTCAGGAAGCCATACGTGAACTTCGGGAACGGATCAACGAGACCTTCCAATTCCGGGCGCTACTGCACCAGCACGATGGCGTTAAAATGCAGCAGATTCAAGAAAAGCTTGGTCACCAGCTTGCCGGACAGCTGACGTTCACCAGGGCCGGGTGGATGCGCCCTTATGTTCTTTTAATGCCATATGTCATGTTTGCGCTCCTGATAGCCGCACTATGGCAAGGCGGTTTGTATTGGAATGTATTCGGATTGACAGCAGTTGTTAATGCGGTGGTAACCGTGTCTCAGATCGGCCGGGTCAACAGGCTTTACCTTGGCTTTGGTCAAAGCGCTGGTCTCCTCGAACACTTTGCGGATACCATCCGGTGGACTGAGAAGTTCCATTGGCAAAGTGGCTATATCAGGAGCTTTTATAGTGAACAGCATAGCTCGGAGCTAAGTGCAGACATCAGACGTCTGGGCGCAATTATTCGCGATTTTGATGCAAGGCTAAACTTTCTACTTGCCCCGTTTTTAAGCCTTTTCCTTATATGGGACCTCCGGTGTTCGCTCCGTTTGGCCCGGTGGTATGAAAGTTCGGCCGACGATCTGTTGCGGGGCCTCGACCGAGTTGGGCAATTTGAAGAACTGACCTCCTTTGCGACCTTGTCATTCAATCAACCCGACTGGAATTTTCCTGACATAAAACCATCTTTCAGCCTTTCGGCAACACAACTGGGCCACCCGCTTATTCCGGAGACGCTGCGGGTAACCAATACTTATGCCTTTGCTCCGCTTCCAACTACCGACATCATTACCGGGTCAAATATGGCTGGCAAGAGTACTTTTTTGCGTACCGTCGGGGTCAATCTTGTACTTGCTTACACTGGTGCGCCAGTATGTGCTGCAAATATGTCCTGTTCTATTTTTCAAATCCTGTCTTATATGCGGATCAAAGATTCCCTCAACGATCAGACCTCCACGTTTAAGGCCGAACTCAACCGCCTCAAGGTTATTCTGAAAGCGACCTCTGAATCCTCCGATTCGCTAGTGCTGGTCGACGAAATGCTGCGGGGAACAAATAGTCGTGATAAATACATGGGATCAAAGGTCTTTATAGAAAAGTTACTTAGTCAGCAAACACCAACACTTTTCGCTACCCACGATCTGCAATTGTCAGAGATGGAGGACAGCCATCCTGACAAGGTGCGAAACTACCACTTCGACATTCAGATCCATGACGGACAAATGCAATTTGACTACCTGTTAAAACAAGGTCCATGTACCACCTTCAACGCAGCTATCCTTCTTAAGGAAATCGGACTCAGTATAAAATAAAAAAGCTCCCCAACCGGGGAGCTTTCCTATATCGCTTTTACAGGCTAAGCATTTTTTGCAGCCGCCTCCCGGCGAATGATGTTTAGCGCCCCGCCAGCTTTAAACCATTCAATTTGCTGCGCATTGTAGCTATGATTCACTACAATCTCTTCCTTGCTTCCATCTGCATGGTTTAATACCAAAGTCAGCGGAGTATTAGGCGCAAACGAGGTCAGCCCCACGATGTCAACAACGTCATCTTCGAGAATTCTGTCATAATCATCCTTATCAGCGAAAGTCAGCGCAAGCATACCCTGCTTCTTAAGATTCGTTTCATGGATACGGGCAAATGACTTCACAAGCACAGCGCGAACGCCAAGATGGCGCGGCTCCATAGCGGCATGCTCACGGCTCGAACCTTCGCCATAGTTCTCGTCGCCAACAACAATAGATCCTATGCCGGCAGCCTTATAAGCACGTTGTGTTGCAGGTACCGGTCCGTATTCGCCTGTAAGCGCATTTTTAACGAAATCTGTCTTCTCGTTATAATAATTTACCGCGCCAATCAGCATGTTGTTTGAAATATTGTCAAGGTGTCCGCGGAACTTCAACCAAGGTCCGGCCATTGAAATATGGTCGGTGGTACACTTGCCTTTCGCTTTAATAAGCAATCTCAGTCCCTTAAGATCTGTACCCTCCCATGCAGCAAAAGGATCAAGCAGTTGCAAACGGTGCGAGGTAGGCGATACGATCACCTGAACATGACTTCCGTCTTCCGCAGGGGCCTGATAGCCCGCATCTTCCACAGCATAACCGTTTACCGGCAATTCATCACCCTTAGGCGGATCGAGTTTTACCTGCTCGCCGGCGCTGTTGGTCAGCGTATCTGTAAGCGGGTTAAAGCCAAGATCACCAGCTATGGCGATAGCGGCAACAATTTCCGGCGATGTGACAAAAGCAAATGTATTAGGGTTGCCATCGGCACGTTTTGCAAAGTTCCTGTTAAAGGAATGTACAATCGTATTCTTCTCCTGTTTTTCAGCGCCAACGCGATCCCACATGCCAATACAAGGGCCACAGGCATTTGTGAAGATCGTTGCGTTCAGGTCTTTAAAAGTACCAAGCAGACCGTCGCGATCTGCCGTATAACGAACCTGCTCGGAGCCTGGATTAATACCAAACTCCGCCTTGGTGGTCAAGCCCTTATCTATGGCTTGTTTGGCAATAGAAGCAGCTCTGGATAAGTCTTCATAAGATGAATTCGTACACGAACCGATCAGTCCCCATTCCACCTTAAGTGGCCAGTCGTTCGCCTGGGCAACTTCCTTCATTTTAGAAATAGGGGTGGCCAAATCAGGAGTAAACGGACCGTTAAGATAAGGTTCAAGCTCAGACAAATTGATTTCAATCAGTTGATCGAAATATTTTTCAGGATCAGCATAAACTTCAGGATCTCCGGTCAGGTACTCTTTGATCGCATTGGCTGCATCAGCAACGTCGGCCCTGTTGGTCGCCCGCAGATAACGCTCCATGCTCTCATCATAACCGAAAGTCGATGTAGTCGCACCAATCTCGGCACCCATATTGCAAATGGTACCTTTGCCCGTACAGCTCATATTTGTAGCACCTTCGCCAAAGTATTCAACGATTGCCCCGGTGCCACCTTTAACAGTAAGAATACCTGCAACCTTCAGGATCACGTCTTTTGCAGAGGTCCATCCGTTTAATTTTCCGGTCAGCTTTACACCAATAAGTTTAGGGAATTTTAGCTCCCAGGGCAGGCCAGCCATCACATCACATGCATCAGCACCACCAACACCAATGGCAACCATACCCAATCCACCCGCGTTAACGGTATGGGAGTCAGTACCAATCATCATTCCGCCAGGGAAGGCATAATTCTCCAGAACAACCTGGTGTATGATACCTGCACCTGGTTTCCAGAAGCCAATGCCATATTTATTTGAAACCGAAGCAAGGAAATCGAATACTTCCCGGCTTTCTGTATTTGCGGCCGGAAGGTCAAATTCAGCACCATTCTTTGCCGTAATCAGGTGATCACAATGCACCGTAGAAGGAACTGCTACCTCTGGTCGGCCCGCCTGCATAAACTGCAGCAAAGCCATCTGGGCAGTCGCATCTTGCATGGCAACACGGTCAGGGGCAAAATCCACATAGTCGGCACCACGCTTATAAGGGGCGCCTGCATGTCCTTCCCAAAGATGGGCGTAAAGTATTTTTTCTGAAAGTGTTAAAGGTCTGCCTACTAACTTACGGGCTGCTTCCACGCGGGGACCGAAGTTTGCATACACCTTCTTGATCATTTCTATATCAAAAGCCATTAAGAATATGTATTAAAGGTAAGTATATTATATATCGCGAATTTACAAAAAAAAACAGGCCGCCCTTATCATCCACACATCATAATATTATTTATACTTCTTCTAAATAGACTGTTTTCCGTCGTTCCGTGCATCAAAGGGCCCGGAAGTTGTAACCTTGCGCAGCAAAATGTTCCAGCGTTTTAGGCAGCGCGTATTTTAGTCTGTCAAACGCTTTCTGGCTGTCGTGGAACACGACAATGGAACCGTTTTCAGTATGTGTTAAAACATTGTTGAGGCATTTCACCGGCGAAAGTTGCAAGTCAAAGTCGCCGCTAAGAACATCCCACATAACTACCTTTAGGTTAGGGTAGCGGCGCTTGATTTCCGCAATCTGAGACTTCCTGACGCGTCCGTACGGCGGTCTGAACAGCTCTGTGCCTGTAATTTCCTGGCATAACTCAAAATTCTCCAGATATATCTTGTCAGGCGTCTTCCAGCCTTTCAAATGATTAAAGGTGTGATTGCCAATACTGTGCCCCTCATCTTTCAAGGCGCTGAATATTTCCGGATACTTCCGGACATTGTCGCCAATACAGAAAAAAGTCGCTTTGGCCTCAAACATCCGTAAGGTTTTTAGCACAAAGGGTGTAACATCCGGTATAGGTCCGTCGTCAAAGGTCAGATATATAACCTTATCAGTGCGCTCCATGTGCCAGGTCAACTCAGGGTAATACCACTTAAGCAGGCGGGGCGATTTAATCAGGTACATAGCCAAACTTAGATAAAATTCAAATGATTCGGTTGTTTATAATTAATATTGTGAAAAGTTAACTATGATGAAGTTCATCCCCATATGCCTGGCATTGGTAGCCACCATAACAACGGCGCGCGCTCAGGAGGTTATCACCATTCAGCAGGCCATCGAGAGGACGCTTAATAATAACCTGCAGATCAGGAAATCCCAACTTAATGAAGACCTGGCCTTCGAAAACTTCCAGCAGTCAAGACTGGCGCTATACCCTTCCCTAAATGCATCATTAAGTCAGAATATGGGGTGGGGACGTAACAATTTCGGTAACACGGGTATCTACGAAAACACCCAAAATTACAGCTTCAGCCCCGGGTTGGGAGCAAGTGTGGATGTTTTTACCGGCTTTGCCAAGCTGAACCAGATCAGACAGAACAAAATCCTTCTCGAAGCGGGTAAGGCCAACACCGACAAGGTAAAAAATGATTTGCTTTTGCAGGTGGTAACGGCTTACATGGATATACTATTCAACAAAGACAGGCTTAGTGCCGCCTCCCAGCAGCTCGAAGTGTCCAGACAGCAACTCGCACAGCAGCAGGAGCTTTTTGATGTTGGAAATAAAACGCTGGCCGATATTGCAGAGTCAAAAGCGCTTGTGGCTACATCCGAACTCGATGTAACTACAGCTGAAAATGCACTGGCAATATCTTACCTCACTTTGGCTCAGTTAATGAACATGCCCTCGTCCGTTAAGTACAATGTTCAGGCACCTCCGTTGAGTGAGTTTTCAGCGCCCGGAATGACCTTCGATGCTGAGTCAATTTACAGCCAGTCACTCAAGTTTTTTCCGGATATCAGGCTAGCCGAACTTCAAACCCTCGCGGCAGAGAAAGGCATTGATATTGCCAAGGGTAGCTATTATCCGCGGATTTCTATGAACGGAAGTTATGGCTCTTACTACAATTACAACTACAATCTGCCTCCCGCAGTGCAAAACCAAAGTTTCCGGGACCAGTTGGAAAATAACATCTCTAAGGGCATCGGTATGAGCATATCCATTCCCATATTCAATGGGTTCCAGGTCAGGTCGAATGTTAAAAGAGCCCGGATCAACTACCTTCAGTCGCAGACTGATGAGGAGCTCACCAAAATAAATCTCAACCGGATAATCTACCAAGCCGTGGCCGATTTGAAAGGCGCCAGAAGCACCTATGAGTCGGCGACTAAAACATTTAATGCCCGAAGCGAGTCCTTTGCCGTCATTGAGCAGCGCTATAACGTCGGCCTGGTTAATTCTCTTGATTTTAGTACTGCGCAGACAAACCGTAACCGTGCGGAGATCGATATGATCCGGGCCAGGTATGATTTGCTGTTTAAGGCGAAGGTCATCGACTATTATCTTGGTAAGCAGATCACATTCTAAACATATCAACCCTAACACACAATACAAATACTCAATAAAATGAAATTAAAGACCATATTGATCGTAGTAGGTGCAATTCTGGTACTGCTCGTAGCCGCTAAATTTGCCGGTCTCATCGGCGGAAAGAAGATCGAAAAGGTAACAGCAGAGCAAGCTGCTGTCAGAACCGTCATAGAAACCGTAACTGCGAGCGGTAAGATACAGCCGGAAACCGAGGTGAAGCTAAGTTCGGAAGTTTCCGGCGAGGTTACAGAACTCCTCGTGAAAGAGGGCGATGTGGTCAAGAAAGGCCAGTTGCTCATCAAAGTCAGGCCTGACGTCCTGCAATCTGGATACGACCGTGCAATAGCACTAAACAGTTCGCAACGGGCAAGCGTAGCTGCCGCACAGCAAACCTTACAGCAAAATCAGGCAAACTTCGCCAATGCAGAAGCTACGTATAAAAGAAACGTAGAACTGTACGGTAAGAAGGTGATCTCTGCGTCTGAGTTCGATGCGGCTAAAGCCGCCTATCTGAGTGCCAAGGCTACTCTAGAACGGTCCAAAGCGGAAGTAACCGCGGCCAGATTCCAGTTGGCCCAAACCAGTGCAAACGTTCAGGAAGCCAGTGCAAACCTTGCCAAGGCAACTATCTTTGCACCGGTCGATGGCGTCATATCCAAACTTTCCGTAGAACTGGGCGACCGTATCCTGGGTACTGCGCAAATGGCCGGAACGGAGATCATGCGCATATCTAACCTTTCTTCCATGGAAGTTAACGTAGATGTGAACGAGAACGATATCAACAGGGTTAACGTAGGCGATAACGCCCTCATTGAAGTTGATGCATTTGCCGATCAGAAGTTCAAGGGAGTGGTTACCGAAATCGCCAGCTCGTCTAAAGATGTGGGTACAGCTGCGTCGACCGACCAGGTTACCAATTTCATTGTGAAGGTCCGCATCCTGGCCGAGTCGTACAGCAATCTGAAACAGGGTGCCAAAGACCTGCCTTCACCTTTTCGCCCGGGTTTGTCGGCCACAGTCGATATCGAAAGCGAGTCTTTGAAAGGGCTGGCCATTCCCATACAAGCGGTATTTACAGATGATGGTAAAAAGAAGAATGAGCCAGGAAAGGAGGAAAATAACAACGATAGCGACCAGCAGAAAACACGGTTAACCGACAAGACGATCAAACAATTCGTGTACATTCTCAGCAATGGAACTATTAAGAAGACAGCGGTGACCACGGGCATACAAGACGATCAGTACATCATCGTCAAAACCGGACTTAAGGCGGGGCAAGAGGTCGTTACTGGTCCGTACTCGGCTATTCAAAACCGTTTAAAAGACGGAGACAAGGTCGAGAAAACTACTAAAGATCAGCTATTTGCCGAACCTAAGTAAAATCGGCTCCGCGTATCCGTTTTAAATAAGTAAATTGCCCCGGGTTAAAAACAATGAACCGGGGTTTTTTATTTATATAATATGGTGCCTAAAGTTGCAATGGTAGGTGGCGGAAGCTGGGCTACGGCAATCGTTAAGATGCTGTCAGACAACTTCACGGAAAAGGAAATTTACTGGTGGATGCGCAATCCAGACGCCATTTGTCACCTGCAGAAGTACAAACACAATCCAAACTATCTAAGTTCCGTAGAGGTCAGGATCCCAGGGGAAAACATATCCTCCGATCTGAGCGATATCATCGGCAGTGCCGATTATGTGGTGCTCAATGTGCCTGCGGCCTTCCTGAAAGATACGCTTGCAGAAATCAAAGCGGAGCAGCTTCAGGGAAAGAAGATTGTGTCTGCTATCAAAGGCATCGTGCCCGATGAAAACCAGATCATCGGCGAATTCCTGCATCAGAAGTACGGAGTGCCTTATGAAGACCTGCTGGTTATAAGCGGGCCCTGTCACGCAGAAGAGGTCGCCCTCGAAAAACTCTCGTACCTGACTATTGCAGGCTTGGATACCAGCCTCGCCGCACGGTTTTCTGACCTGGTTTCGACCCGTTATATTAAGACAAACATTTCCGACGACATCTTTGGGACCGAATATGCAGCTGTGCTTAAGAATATTTATGCAGTGGCCAGTGGCATATGCCACGGTGTTGGGTATGGCGACAATTTTCAAGCCGTCCTTATTTCCAATGCCATACGTGAAATCAAGCGTTTTGTAGATGCCGTACATCCCATATCCAGAGACATCAATGAGTCGGCCTATCTTGGGGATTTGATGGTTACCGCCTACTCACAGTTTAGCCGTAACCGGACTTTCGGCAATATGATCGGTAAAGGGTACACCGTAAAATCTGCCCAGCTGGAGATGAATATGATCGCCGAGGGCTATTATGCGGCCAACTGTATGCATCACATCAACAAAAAATATAAAGTTGATATGCCGATCAGCCGGGCCGTCTACGCGGTACTCTATGAAAAGCACTCACCGCACATAGAAATGCGTCTGCTGACCGAGCAGTTAAGCTAAAAAGCCCTCTTAGTACAACTAAAAGGGCTTTCCGGATATATATTAAAAGATATTAAAATCTTCGTTTTCCACTATCGCGTCGTCCGCTGCTGCGTTCCTCGCGACTTTTGCCAGAGAAATCCCTGAATCCGCCTCCGCTTCCACCATCACGCCTTCCGCTTCTGCTTCCTCCGTCACGTCTTCCGCTGCTTCTTCTTTCACCATAGCCACCGCGATCGCTCCGGCCTCTGCTGCTGCCGCCCTCAGTTTCGCCGGTCCGCTCGATCCTGACGCCGCGCCCGGAAAATTCAACGCCGTTAAAGTTGTTGAATAATGCACTAACGGCCGAATCTTCAACCTCGAAGAAAGAATATACACCTTTTAGGTCTATCTTGCCCACGCTCTTACCGCTTATCTTACCGTTATTGCAGATAAATGATAACAGATCGCCTCTGGTCAGATCATCTACAGAACCGATGTTAATAAACAAACGTGTATAACCATCATTTGCCCTACGGCCCCGGTCCGAACGTTCGCCGCGCTCAGCACGGTCGCCACGATCTGCATCAGTTGAATTAAGATCAGGTGCATTTTTATAATACTCCAGGAATCTGTTAAATTCCAGTGAAGCGAAACGCTTGATTACCTCTTCCTTGCTTAACTCCGCAAATTCATCCATAATACGCGGGATATACTGCTCAATCTGGCTCTCATTCACCTCAACATTATGTACTTTATGCACCAAGGCGAACAATTGCTTTTCGCATACATCAAATCCGGTAGGAAGATCTGCTTTAGTAAATTTCTTACCGATAATCCGCTCAATCTGACGGATCTTACCGATCTCCTTAGAGTTCACAATGCAGATAGAAATACCTGTTTTACCTGCACGACCAGTCCGGCCGCTTCGGTGCGTGTAACTTTCTATCTCATCGGGCAGCGAATAGTTTATCACGTGCGTAACGTTGTTCACGTCAATACCACGAGCAGCAACATCAGTTGCAATGAGTAACTGCATACTCCGGTCGCGGAAACGCTGCATTACCTTGTCACGCTGCTGCTGCGATAGATCGCCATGAAGCGCATCGGCGTTGTAGCCATCCTTAATCAGATGTTCCGCAACATCCTGAGTATCGAGCTTGGTCTTGCAAAAAACCACGCCAAAGATCTCCGGGTTGAAATCGACAATGCGTTTCAGCGCAGCGTACTTGTCGCGCGCCCTCACCACATAATACTCGTGCTCAATGTTCACGTTACCAGTGTTTTTTGTACCCATGGTAAGCTCTACAGGCTCATCCATGTAATTTTTCGCTATGCGGCGTACCTCAGGGGGCATGGTAGCAGAAAACAACCAGGTCTTTTTATCGTCAGGGGTGGTCGACAGGATATCGTTGATATCCTCCTGGAAGCCCATATTGAGCATCTCATCGGCTTCGTCGAGTACCACATACTTCACATTGCTGAAGTCTATGGCCTTACGGCCGATAATGTCTAACATACGGCCGGGTGTGGCGACCACGATTTGCACACCAATCCTGATCTCACGAAGCTGCTGCATAATATTTGCTCCGCCGTAAACGGCTACAATATTAGCACCAGGAATGTTTTTAGAGAAATTGCGGATGTCGCTTGTAATCTGCAGGCAAAGCTCGCGGGTAGGGCACAGGACCAGTGCCTGCGGCTTTTTGCTTGAAAAGTCAATTAATTCTAACAGGGGCAAGCCAAATGCGGCTGTCTTTCCTGTTCCTGTTTGGGCCAAACCAACAAAATCGTTATTGCCCTCTAACAGTACAGGAATACTTTGTTCCTGAATCGGCGTAGGATTTTCGAAACCTAAATCCTTTACGGCACTAACAACATCATCACTTATCCCCAAATTACTAAATGGGTTTATCATGTATTATAATTTATTAAGCCGCAAAGGTACGGTTAATAATCCGTATTTTTACAGAAGCCTAACTAAATAAAAATGAGGCAATTAAATTTATCTGAGTCTGTCGGCCGACTTCAGCAGCTGCTCGTCTTTCCTTATTCCGCGCATGGTAAGCAGCGAAAATATAAGTCCGAGTACCGGCATAAATAAGCCCGCACCATAGTTAAACGTCGTGCCTGAGATCATAGAAGCATAGTAATACATCCAGCCGCAGGCCACTAAGATCAGCACCATACAAATGCCCGTAATGCGGCGTTGAAGCGCCCGGTTTCTGAAGTTGAATATGTTTACAAAGAATAGTATTCCGGTAATAACAATGGTGATCAGCAATGGCGTAGCAGCGGTACTTTGACTCTGGCCAGCTTCAGTTAAGGTATAAATGCCCGAACCTTTCAGCCAGGTTTCAACGCCTTCCCCCTGCACAGAAAGAATCGGCAAAGCAAGCATCAGGAACATGGTGATTGCCGCAAGAAAGAGCCATATCGATTGAATCCGCTGTATCATATCAATTCCATAATTTCAACAAAGATATTAAAAGGGCGCAACTAGGCAATTCAAAAAAGGAATTAGAATAGTAGCTTTGTCTACTGACATGCAGCGCTACTTTATTGAGCTTTCATACAACGGAACCGCATATCACGGCTGGCAGATACAGCCGAATGCCATAACTGTGCAGCAGCGGCTTGATAAGGCGCTGAGCGTGTATTTTCGCCAAACAGTGGCTACCTTAGGCTGCGGACGTACCGATACCGGCGTTCATGCCACTCAGTTCTACGCTCATTTTGATCTGGATACCGCGTCTGCCCGCCCTGAGATCGACGTAACTGGTGTAAACGCCCTGCTGCCCTACGATATCGCCGTAAGCCGCATCTTCGAAGTCGCAAACGACGCCCATGCCAGGTTCGATGCCACAAGCCGTACCTATCATTATCATATCCATTTTCAGAAAGACCCTTTTAAAATCGACAGGTCCTGGCTCTACAAAGGGCGCCTGGACGTCGACCGTATGAACCAAGCTGCAGCGGTTCTACTCGAGTATACAGATTTTTCCTGTTTCAGTAAGTCCAATACCCAAACCTTTACCAACAACTGCAGGCTTACAAAGGCTGTATTTACGGAGCATTCCGGCGGACTACAGTTTACCATTCAGGCCGATCGCTTTCTGCGCAACATGGTGCGCGCCGTTGTAGGTACCTTGATCCGGGTTGGGAAAGGTGAGATTGACCTTCAAGGCGTCCGGACCATTCTGGAAAGTAAAAATCGCAGCGCGGCAGGGCAGTCAGTTCCAGCATGCGGACTCTACCTTACCGAAGTGCAATACCCTTATATAGACAATGCTCATCTAAACAATGCTCATGGCTAAACTACCCGGAGAAGCGATAAATACAGGATTGCTCAGGCGAATCTTTCGGTACGTCAAACCCTACAGGCGCACTTTTATCTGGGCTATTGTGCTAACCATCCTGCTGGCCCTCATTGCGCCGGTACGCCCGTTCCTTATACAGTACACGCTCGATCACCATATTATGACGGGCGACTATGCCGGACTGCTCAGTATCACCATCCTGATGCTCGTGCTGCTCGCCCTGCAAACCCTTTTTCAGTTCAGCCATACACTGCTCACCAACACACTGGGGCAGTCGGCCATACGCGATCTTCGCATAGACGTGTTCAATCACATCACCAGGCTCAGGCTCAAATATTTCGACAATACGCCGATCGGTCAGCTTATTACACGAACGGTGTCCGACCTGGAAACGATCGCTGAAATCTTTTCCGAGGGGCTGATCGTCATCATAGGGGATATCCTGATGGTGATCGTTATCGTTGGGGTGATGGTTTATAAAGACTGGATGTTAACCCTCGTCGTGTTATTGCCCATGCCGCTGCTCATTATCGCAACTGCAGTTTTTCAGCGCGCCATCAAAGCAGCATTTCAGCAGGTAAGAACCGAAGTATCCAACCTGAACACCTATCTTCAGGAACATATCACTGGCATTTCCATCATACAGTATTTTGCCCGTGAAGAGCAGGAATATAAGAAGTTTGTGGGCATAAATAAGCGCTACCGCGATGCCAACATCAGATCTAACTGGTATTACAGCATCTTTTTCCCGGTAGTGGAAATCATCTCCGCCATGTCGCTCGGTCTGCTCGTGTGGTACGGCTCCCGAAGCATACTGGCCAAGCCCCTGGTGGTCACCCCCGGTATCATTGCCGAATTTATTTTGTACATCAGCATGCTTTTCCGGCCTATCCGCGAACTTGCAGATAAGTTTAACACCTTGCAGATGGGTATGGTAGGCGCCGAAAGAGTGTTCAAGGTGCTCGACAACCAGGAGATCACGGAAAACAAGGGCACATTCATGCCGGCCAAACTAAACGGACACATCTCCTTTAAGAACGTCTGGTTCGCCTACAACGCCGATAATTATGTGCTTAAAGACATTTCTTTTGAAGTAGAGCCGGGTAAAACCGTAGCGCTTGTAGGGGCTACCGGCGCGGGAAAGTCGTCCACTATCAATATACTTAGCCGCTTTTACGAAATCAACAAAGGCGAAATCAGTATCGACGGTACGTCCATCCAGGATTACGAGCTTAATTATCTCAGACGCAACATTGCTACCGTCCTCCAAGATGTTTTTCTGTTTTCCGACACCATCTTCAATAACATTACGCTCAACAACCCCGACATCAGCATGGAGGCCGTTGTAGACGCCGCGAAAAAGGTAGGTGCGCATGACTTTATCCAGCGTTTACCAGGCGGATACCAATACAACGTCATGGAGCGCGGAGCCACATTATCTGCCGGGCAGGCGCAGCTCATCTCGTTCATCAGAGCGCTGGTGTACAATCCTGCTGTGCTTGTGCTCGATGAGGCAACCTCTTCTGTAGATACGGAAACTGAAATGCTCATTCAAAATGCTATCGACAACCTGATGCAGGGCCGTACCTCTATAGTGATCGCCCACCGCTTGTCGACCATACAAAAGGCCGATAAAATACTGGTGCTCGACAAAGGCGAGATCAAAGAAATGGGTACACACCAGCAACTGCTCAAACTAAACGGCTACTACAAACGCCTGTACGAACTTCAGTTCAGTTCAGCAGGCATTTCCGCAGGCTGAGTCGACTGGTACAGAAATTGGATGCGCTAGTACAAATCATACCTATGCGCATATTCAGATACCTTTCTATTGTTTTTTTACTCCTTCTCCTGGTCGGCTACGTCCGCCCGGCCCTCGACGCGCCTGAGCAAGACGTATCTTTTAGCGAACGTGTCGTCATCTCGGGATTAAGTGATCCCTGGGAGATTGTGATGGGCCCGGATAACTATGTTTGGGCTACGGAAGCCAAAGCCTATCGGGTAATTCGCGTCCATGTGGCAAGTGGCAATAAGCAGGTCGTGCTCGATCTTTCCGGAGCGCGACAATTTAAGAAGGGCGAAAACTTACCGTGGCCCCAGGGGGGCTTAATGGGCATGGCACTACACCCCGAAATGGGCAGTGGCACGCCCTATGTCTACCTCGCCTACGCCTACAAACATCTGCAGGGCAACCGCTTCCTGGTGAGGCTGGCGCGCTACCAGTATAATTCCCGTTCTCAGATGCTGGAGCAGGGACAAACCATATGCGATTCCATTCCCGCCAGTAATGATCACAACGGGGGGCGACTAGCCATTGCCCGTGAAAAGGGCCTTCCATACTTGTTTTACAGCGTTGGCGACATGGGTTCCGGGCAGTTCAAAAATGGCGGAGCGCCAAATTACGCCCAGAATGTTTCGTCTTATGAAGGCAAGATATTGCGTTATCATCTGGAGCCTTCGGCTCAATCGAGTGGGGAAGATGCCTGGATCCCGTCTGATAATCCCTTTAACGGGCAGCGCAGGAGTGCGGTCTGGACGGTCGGGCATCGCAATCCGCAAGGTCTGGCAGCGGCAAACATTGAGGGAACCGACATGCTGTATGCATCAGAACACGGTCCTTATTCCGATGATGAGATCAACCTGATCCAGCGTGGCGCAAACTACGGGCATCCGCTTGTTATCGGGTATGCCGACGGCAACTACAGCGGTCTCGCCGCTTCTGTTTCTTCTAACCAGGACTATCCTGGGCCATGGCACACCAGCTATCCGCTAATCGGCACAGAGCAGGATAACGCCCGCAAGATCGGGTCATCGTATCGCGATCCAGTCAAGAGCTTTTATCCAGTGCCAGCCGATACACTGAAGCCACTTTTCAAAAAGATCAATAGTGGCGGAAAGTCGGATTGGCTGGCATGGGCGCCAGCTGGTATCGAGGTGTACGACAAAGATGTAATCCCGGGCTGGAAACGCTCGCTGCTTATAGCGACACTCAAAGGCGGCACGCTGCTCCGGCTAAAACTCAACGATGAGGGAAAGATAGCAGGTCAGCAGGTTTTCGAATATCAAAAAGGGCGGCAGCGCTATCGCGATGTCACGGTGTCGGCGGCGGGCGAGAAGATTTATCTGGCTACCGACAGTGCCTCGGTAACCTCCGGACCATCCGCCGAAAATCCAAAGTCGGTCGCCTGCCGCGGCTGTATTATCGAGCTGACGTACCAGTCCAGATAAGCATACAGGTATTTCACGCCGCAGGCACGTCTTTTACTGGTTTTGTTAATCGCATAAACCTTCCCGCGGCAGATCAGGTTGATATGTATAACCAAATAAGGCAAACATGAGTGAGTCAATGAAAGCCGCGCTCAAAACAGCGGAAGGCAAATTCGAGGTCAAGGAAGTAGAGCGGGTGCAAATTCCGGCGCCCGACTGGGTGCTTGCTAGAGTTAGGGTCTCGGGTATTTGTGGTACCGATCTGCGTCATTGGGAAAAACATGAGCCAGAGCTGGAATGTAAAATCATGGGCCACGAACTCGCCGGTGAGGTGGTAGAAGTAGGGCCCGAGGTAAAGAATGTGAAGCCAGGCGACCGTGTCGTTATCGAAACCCTGCTGGGCGACGGCACCTGCGACTGGTGCCGGGTTCAGCAGTACAACTTATGCCCAAACCTGTATAACGTTCGTATGGAAACCGTGTCACGCGCTTTCGCGGAATACCTTATCGGACCGGCCACGAAATTTCATAAACTTCCGGACCATGTAAGCTTCGAAGAAGCCACACTTCTGGATACTTTTTCGGTAAGTCTGCACGCACAGCATCTAAGCGGCCTGCATATCAACGATAAGGTCGTTGTTATTGGCGCAGGACCTATCGGATTGGGGCAACTGCAGCTCGCCAAAGCGTCCGGAGCTGATGTGCTCATTATCGACGTCGTAGAGTCGTCGCTCCAACTGGCGCGCGAACTGGGTGCAGATGAAGCCGTGAACAGCAACAAGGAAGACGTACGCGCGCGCGTCATGGCCTTCACAGGCGATCGCGGCGCCGATATCACCTTCGAGTGTGCAGGCGGACCATCCATGCAGGAAACCTTTGCTGAGTCGGTGGAGCTGACCCGCATAGGCGGCAAGGTGGTCATCGTAGGCGGATTTGAAAAAGGCAAGATGCCCATGGAGATCGACTGGCAAAGTCTGCAGATGAAAGAGATTCAGCTTATTCCGAGCGCAAGCTATTCTTTCTGGGACATCTATCCTGAAATGAAGATCTGCCTCGATCTGCTGGCCAAAGGAAAACTCAACGCCAGGAAAATGATCACGCACAGCTTTCCGCTCGATGAAATTAACAAAGCCTTCGAAACCGCGCAGAAAAAGGACGAGACCGGTGCAGTTTTCGTGGCGCTAACCATGTAAACATCAATCGTTATGAAACAGAGCGAAGACAACCACTTTATTCCTATGACCTCCGTCTCAGCCGGTTCAGGCAAGGAAGTAAAACCAGATATTTATTACTACACCAACCAGATTGTGAATGTGGTCATGGTGGGCAGGCCGGGGGGCGACTGGGTGCTTATCGATGCAGGAATGCCAGGCAGCGGCCCTACCATTCTAAAGGTTGCTGAAGAGCGTTTCGGAAAAGACAATCCGCCAAAGTGTATAGCACTCACGCACGGACATTTTGACCATGTAGGCGGACTTACCTATCTGCTCGAGCATTGGGGGGTCCCGGTATACGCACACATCAATGAGTTTCCTTACCTAAACGGGTCGCACGCTTATCCCGAGCCCGATCCTTCAGTAGAAGGCGGCCTACTTGCAAAAATCGCATCCATCTACCCGCACGAAGCAACCAACGTAGCCTCCGCGCTGCACGAATTGCCGCATCACGATCGTATGCCCTGTTTCCCCGAGTGGAGCTGGATAAGCACGCCCGGACACTCGCCTGGTCATGTGGCATTTTACCGCGAAGACGATGGCGTGCTCATCAGCGGCGATGCCGTAATTACCGTGCGACAGGATTCCTTATACAAAGTACTGCTTCAAAAAGAAGAGGTAAACGGCCCGCCGCGTTACCTTACTACCGACTGGGATGCCGCCAGGCAGTCTGCCATAACATTGGCCGGATTGAACCCAAGCCTGATGATATCAGGTCACGGTCAGTTTATGGAAGGCAAGGAGCTTAGGACCGGACTACAGAAGCTAGCGGCTGAGTTCGACAAGATTGCCCGACCGGCATACGGAAAGTATACCGGCTAGTCCAGTTCATACCATTGAAAGCCGCGGGCGGGAAGCAGAAATGGATCCTGCCCGGCAGGCCGCTCAAAGAGGGCTTTGAAACCTGACTCTTTGTTCAGCGTCTTTCCAAAATCCGCATGCACCGACTTTTCGCCAAAGTTATGCGCCACAACCAGTCGCTTGTTGCCATGCCTGTACTCGATGGCAAAAACAGCCGCTGAGCCCGTCTCCACGACTTTCCAGCTACCCAACCCGATTTCTTCATGACGCTTTCTCAGTTCGATAAGCGATCTAATAAAGTTTAGCAATGAACTGGAGTCTGATAACTGCTGCGCTACGTTGACCTGCTTATAGCTGTAGTCGCCATACGCAATCACCGGCCGGATCATTTTCTTACCGGTCGAAAAGCCTCCATTTGCCGTGGTATTCCACTGCATCGGTGTCCGCACCGAGAGGCGTTCGCTCAGTGCAAGATCGTCGCCCATACCAATTTCCTCCCCGTAGCGGATCATCTGCGCACCCGGCAACGAGAACAAGAGGCTGTAGCTCATTCTGATCAGCGCGGGATCCGCAAGCATCGGCGCCAGCCGGCGTCTAATACCGCGGTCGTACAACTGCATGCTTTCTTCAGGTCCAAACTTCTCGTACACCAGTTTGCGCTCCGAATCCTTCAGCCGGTCAAGATCTATCTCATCATGATTTCGGAGGAAGAAAGCCCACTGACCCGCCCTAGGCTTGACCCTGAAATCTTCCAGGGCCTCAGCAAGACCAGTAGCATCGCCCTTTGCCAGTGCATAAAACAGGTACTGATTCGCGTAAAAGTTGAACATCATCTGCATGCGGTTTGCATCCTTCCCAAAGTAGTCCGCATTTTCTTCCGCGGTAACGTTCGCTTCACCCAGCAACACAGCATCAGGCTTTTCTTTCTTTACCACCGAGCCAATTTTGGTCAGCAACTCAAACATATGTTCAGGTTTATCGGAACTGGTAAGCGGTTTATCGATAATAAAAGGAACCGCATCCAGCCGGAAGCCGTCTACACCCTTAGCCAGCCAGTACCTCAGTACATCAAAAGCCATTTGTCGCACGTCCTCCCTTTCATAGTTCAGATCGGGCTGAAAGTTGTAGAACCGATGGAAGTAGTATTTGCCTGTCGGCTCGTCAAAGGTCCAGGTCTCATTTTGCACACCCGGAAACACCATGCCCTTGTCCCAGTCCTTCGGTTTGGTGGCCGACCACACATACCATTTGTGATAGGTAGAATTCGTATCTCTGCGTGCCTCCTTAAACCATTTGTGTTCAATAGAAGTGTGGTTTAAAACCATATCCATGATCACGCGGATTTTTCGCTCACGCGCAGCTTCAATAAAAGCCTGGAAATCGGCCATGGTCCCAAGCCGTTCATCAATGCCCTTAAAATCAGAAATATCATAACCATCATCGTCCCCTGGCGTAGGCTGAAAAGGTGCAAGCCAGATCGTATTGATGCCCAGTCCGCTCAAATAGTCAAGCCTGGCTGTCAGCCCCCTGAAATCCCCACAGCCGTCCCCGTCACTATCCTTAAAAGTCTCCACATCCAGATTATAGATAATGGCGTTCGCGTACCAGTTGGCCGCCGTTGTTGCCGTGTCTGCCCCGTCAGAATCACGCTGAGCCTCATGGCAACCGGCAGCCAAAAAAGGAAGTATGAACAGGAGCAGATACAGATAGGAAACGCTTAGTTTTTTCATGTGCAGATATTCAATAGGTTTTACCAACATTTGAACCAACCTGTCAGATGAGACATAGTTTACTCAAAGGCGCAGAACGCGTACTTCACGCAGTTCCACGTGTTTACCCTACCCCACAGCAATTTCACGCAGGTACTGCGTAGTACTTACTTAACGTTGCTTACGTGACCCTCATCACTAAAAGTTATAACCAGCGTCTACTATGCTGGTGATAGATGTCATGGCGGGCGAGTCGCAAGAGCCTGATCTTTGAGTTATTAAATCAATAACATCATGGCAACACTAGCATTAACAACAGCACCTTCAGTTTCTTTAATACACAGATATAACCAATTCGCTGATGGTCAGCAAAAGTACCATCTGGGTTGGTTCCTTGTCTCAATTCTGGTTCATGCAACCATTCTCGTGCCGCTTACTTTTGTGGCGGTGTACGCTTTAGGCGGACATGTACTTCCCTGTCTGGCTGCAAGCATGGTTATCTTCTTCGTAAACATTGTGTGTAATATGAGCGGTATGAAAACAAGGACAACGATATTTGTATTCGGACTGAGCTTACTGATCCACGCTTCTATATTGCTGATCACGCTGGCGGGTGTTTAAACCCTCCGCGTTCAGATACCCGCCCAGTGTAACTCACTGCTCAGTAAAGTTGTGTCAAATTCATAAACCGGGTATTTGCTTTCAATCAACGTGATGAGTTTTTGGGCAGCGATCCTGCCCATTTCAAATGCATTTTGGCGGATGTAGGAGATGCTTGGCGACAGGAGGTCTATCACCTCCGAGTTGGAGAAGCCTATAATACTTAAGGGGCGGGGCACGTCGAGCATACTTAAAACCCGGACGGTCTCGGTGCTGATCCGGTCACTTGCAATCAAAAGCGCCTCAGTTCCCCATGGTGCCGACAGCAGTTCCTGTACAATGGCTTTTATTTCATGCTGATTTCTTCCTCCTTCGTAGCAGTACTTAACGAGATGCTGCTCAGGCGTTAGATTATGTGCAGCCAGGGCATCTGAATATCCCTGAAGGCGTTCTTGTGTAATCGACAGATGTGGGGCATTCCCTAAAAACGCAATCTTATGATATCCTTTCTGGATGAGAAGGGCAGTTGCTTCGAAGGCCGACCTCACGTTGTCTGTAGTTATCTTAAAGGTTTGCATCTCCGGGATAATCCGATCAAACAGGACTAGGGGCAGGCCGCGCTGATGAAGGTCTGTTACATGGCTGTAGTCTGTTGTTTGCGACGACATGGAGATCAGCAGGCCATCAACCGAGCGGTTTGCCAGGTGCTCTACGTTGATCACTTCGCGGTGGTAAGTGTCATGGCTTTGCGTGATGATCACATGGTAGCCTCTCTCGTAAGCAACCGACTCGATGCCGTTGATGGCCTGGGAAAAAAAGCTGTTGGCAATGTCGGCCACCGAGACACCTATGGAATTGGTTCTCTTATTTCTCAAACCACGTGCAACGGGATTAGAACGATAGTTTACCTTTTCTGCATAAGCAAGCACCTGCCGTTTTGTTTCGGCACTTACTTCATGGCTGTCGGTCAGCGCCCGCGAAACGGTAGATGGGGAAACCGACAAGGCCTGAGCAATTTGCTTGATTGTTGCTGCCTGGAACATAAACAAGTATAAGAAAAAATCATGGCACTATGGCGCTTGAATCATCACTTTTCCGGGAACGATTGCGTAGTTTTATCAAGGCCGGCTTTTGCTTTGTAGGCCCGAACTTCTTAATCTTGCGATAAACGTATCGATGATGAGAAGAATTTATACCGCAATATTATTCATCCTGGCCTGCTCCTCAGCAGTGGCGCAAACCACAATCGTTAAATACCTCTCAGGTAAAGATAAAGACCATACGGTGAACTGGGACTTCTTCTGCACCGATGGCAGAAAAAGCGGGTACTGGACAAAAATACCGGTGCCGTCCAACTGGGAATTGCAGGGTTTTGGTTCCTATAATTATGGGCACGACAAGGTAAAGTCCAATGAACAGGGCCTGTATAAATATGAGTTCAGCACCGGTAAAGTGGATGGAAAGCGGGTGTTTATTGTCTTCGAAGGTTCCATGACAGACACCAAAGTGATGATTAACGGCAAAACGGCCGGGCCGGTTCACCAAGGCGCTTTTTATCGCTTCAAATATGATATTACCGATTTGCTGAAGCCGTCAGGTAAAAACCTGCTGGAAGTAACGGTCAGCAAAACATCGGCAAATGCCTCGGTGAACCAGGCGGAGCGGAAAAGCGACTTTTGGATCCTGGGCGGAATTTTCCGACCTGTTTACCTGGAAATTGTGCCGCAGAAGTTTATAGACCGGGTAGCGATAAATGCTAAGGCCGACGGCTCTTTTGAGATGCAGGTGTTTCCGAAAAACCTGAATGGTACAGAAACTATTGAGGCGCAAATCCAAACCCTGAACGGCAAGGCCGCGGGCGCGTCATTTTCTGCCAATGCAGGGAATACGGCCGACTCGGTCGTACTGCGCTCGCAACTAAATAGCCCGCAATTGTGGAGTGCCGAGTTCCCCAACAGGTATCAGGTTGTGGTGACCATAAAAAATGCAGGGCAGATTATCCATCAGGTTAAACAGAAGTTTGGTTTCAGAACAGTTGAGTTGAGGAAAAATGACGGACTCTATGTAAACGGGGAAAAGATATTGCTTAAAGGCAGTAACCGGCACAGCTTCTGGCCTGAGAGTGGTCGCACGCTCAGCCATAGCGTCCATCTCCTGGATGTGCGCCTCATGAAGGAAATGAATATGAACGCGGTGCGGATGTCCCATTATCCGCCGGATCAGGATTTTCTGGACGTGTGCGATTCTGTAGGTCTGTATGTGATAGACGAACTTACAGGCTGGCAGTCGAAATATGACACCGTAGCCGGTCGCAAGCTGGTTAAGGAACTGGTTGTAAGGGATGTTAACCACCCGTCCATCCTGTTTTGGGCCAATGGTAATGAGGGTGGATTCAACCGCGCACTCGATAACGACTATGCCTGGTACGATCCGCAGAAGCGGACCGTAATACATCCCTGGGAAAAGTTTAACGGAACAGATACGCGTCATTATCCCGATTACGATTACATGGTAAAATCTGCTGCCACCGGCAAAGAGGTATTTTTCCCAACCGAGTTTATGCATGGCCTGTACGACGGAGGAGTGGGGGCCGGTCTGGACGACTACTGGAACCAGATGCTGAAGCACCCGCATGGCGCAGGCGGATTTATCTGGGCATTTGTAGATGAGGCGATCCTTCGGACGGATAAGAACGGCGCATACGATACCGACGGCAATCATGGAGCCGATGGCATCGTTGGTCCGCACCGTGAAAAGGAGGGCAGCTTTTATACCATTAAGGAAATATGGTCGCCCGTCTACGTGGGACTTCGCAAGATCGGGGCCGACTTTTCAGGTAAAATAGAGGTAGAGAACAGGTACGACTTTACGAACCTCAATCAATGCACCTTCCAGTGGAAACTGGTCGATTTTCCTGCAGCAGACAAGAAAGGTACGGAGCCTATCGTAAGGGCATCGGGTTATCCTAAGCTGGCGAATGTAAAACCGGGGGAAAAGGGCTGGCTGGAACTGAACCTGCCGGGCTCATGGAGAAACTACGGCACCTTGTATTTAACTGCTTATGGGGCCGATAAAAAAGAGATTTTTACCTGGAGCTGGGCGCTGAAGCCAGCTGAGGTGATAGTTCAGAAAGCGAGGTCCGCTCGTCCAGCAGAGCTAAAGGCAGAAGATCAGGGCAACAATCTTCGGATCCTATGCAACGGCACTACCTACGTATTCGACAAGGTAACCGGGTATATCAGCCAGGTGCTCAAAAAACGAGGAACTGTGTCCTTGTCGGGCGGACCGGTCCTTGCAAGCGGCGCAGCTGTATTGAAGCAGTTTTCCCATCATGAAGTTGATGGCCAGTACGTGGTTGAAGCGACTTATGGAGGTACAGGTGCTTTGCATGTTAAATGGACTTTTGCTTCAGGTACACCTGCAAAACTCGAATATGAATATGGGCGGCCGGACGCTGCGGATTTTAGCGGTATAACCTTTAATTATCCCGAGGAAAAGATCACCGGTATGAAATGGCGCGGGCGCGGACCTTTTCGCGTATGGAAAAACCGCATGAAGGGTCAGCAATTGGGCGTATGGGAAAAAACCTATAACAATACCGTCACCGGAGAGCATTGGCAGTATCCTGAGTTTAAGGGCTACCATGCTGAGGTAAGCTGGGTAACGGTGCAGACCAAGGAGTCGCCGTTTACGGTGTACTCCAACGATGAAGATGTCTTTTTTCAAATGCTCAGGCCGGCGAAAGAAAAGGACGTCCTGAATAATAACGTCGGACCAGTCTTTCCGGAAGGGAGCATAGGGTTTCTGGATGCTATTAATCCGATCGGCAACAAATTCCACGCAGCAAGATCCACAGGCCCGGAGGGTCAGAAGAATGAAGCAAAAGCGGAGCGGATAAAGCGGACGCTATGGTTTCATTTTGGCCGGTAGTTTATAGGTAGTGGCCTGCGACTGGAGGTTGCCGTCTATCCAAACGCATAATCTGCTTTGATTGCCGGGTTTGGCTGTGTCCCAGTCCTTTTTCCAGATGATGTCAACATCATGTCCGTGGTAACGAAGGTTGCCAAGGTAAAAATAATCCCAGCTGTTGTCGGGCAACAAAGGTTGCACGGCAAAGCTGGAGCTGTGTGATGCCTTAAAACCGATCAGGTCTTCGATGATCATGTCCGGAAAACTCGAATGGAAATAGTCTTTCTCCCCGCCAAAGCCATCGCCGTTACTGGGGATGTACCATTCGCCGATGTTGGGCTCCTTGCCGTGCATTACAGCGAGTTTGCTGATATAATCGAGCAGTAACTCCTTTTCTTTCGCCGATGCGTTCTTTTTATAGTCCCTCAGGTAGTTTGCATAGCCTTTATAAACCATCGAGTTTTCATAGGGCCAGCCCCGTCCGTTCCAGGCGTAAGCCTGTTCATTATAATAAGGGTGCTGCCTTTCCGCAGTAGTCATGCCCTTTTCGTGGTAAAAGCCCTTTGGCGAAGAAAACATTTCCCATGCCTTGCTATATTTCTGGTAGCTGAAAGGGGGGATGAGGTTAAAATACCAGGGCGAATAGCCAACGGATTCGCGGACGCGGGCCTCATAGTCGCCCGTGCCGAACTCATTATCCCCCGCACTTAAGGAATTGAAAAACTGATCCTCTTCATTCCACAATACAGTCAGCACTTTGCTTTGCAGTTGGGTCGCTTTTGTAAGGTATTCAGCCGATTTACCGCTTCTTCCGTCCAGTTGATACAGATCAGACAAAGATTTCAGATTGCCATACATATAGGCGTTCAGCGAAGGCCTCACCATATAATAATCCGGATATCCTTTACGGAAGGCCGTTGGGTATAGTTTCGCCTGCTCCGTTTGTGCCGCTTTGTCAGTGGTTCCCCAGCCCAGATAATAGTCTCTCCAGGTCTCATCCGTGTAAATGCTGTATGGGCCTTTGCTCGCTATAAGTCCCATCACGGCCGAGAGACTGAACTCCATGCCGTTATATAAGTCCAGTATCTTGTACATGCCTGCTGTCTTAGCCGCAGTATTTTTTACGGTAAAAAGGCTGTCCCAGCCATGCTGATGACGCTCCAGGTCGGGAAGTATTTGCTGGAGCCACTGTTTATCGGGGTGTATCTTCAAATAGGCATCCACACCGTTCACCATCCAGCTGGAAAAATGATGGCTTTCAGGTCTGCTCAGGTAAGTAAGGAAGTTGCCGTTTTCGCGCTGGTTCAGCTTAGATGCCGACCCGCTCATGAAATAATCGGCGTAAGATTTTAAATACTTTTCGTCACGCAGCCAGCGTACATCGTAAAACTGGTGGCCAGCCGGACAGGTAATCGCGCCGCTCAGCGAAGCCCAGGGTTTAACACCGAAAAATTCTGTCACCACCCAGTACTTCTTATTGTCGTACGGGTCCTGGTATTCCTTAAGATGCTTACTGATCATCCACCAGCGATAGTTGTACACCTTAGAGATCACGCTGTCGGAGCTCATGAACAGCGGAACGTTATTCATGAGGAAAGCCTTATTGTTTGTGGCATTGTAGGGGCCGTCAGAGTCAGGTCTTTCTTTGTAGGCATTGAACTGATCTATCTGCGATCCCAGCTGGTTCTGCGATTCGAGTTTTAACCTGCGCAGTTCTGCATTGTATATGGTATTGTCCTGACCGGAACCTGAAAACGAGAAACCGAACATTTGGGCGATAATAGCGAGCGCACATATGATATAAGAGGAAATCCTGAACATTTGGTGTTATGTTTGATTAGCAGGACAAGTTACCACAAAAGCAGGAAAAAAGGATGGTTTTTTACTAGCTTTACCCTGGAAGTTTATGAGTGTTTATAGTTCACAAACAGATGCGCAGTTGCTGAACCTGTTAAAGCAGGATGACCGCGGCGCGCTCAATGAAATATATAGAAGATACCAGGGGCTTCTTTATAGCCACGCTTACCGCAGGCTGGCCGACCGCGAGGAGGTACGTGACATTATACAGGAATTATTCGTCTACCTCTGGACAAACCGGCACCAAATTCAACTCAATACCAGTCTATCCGCCTATCTCTATGCTTCAGTGCGCAACAGGGTACTCAATCTGTTCAGGAATAAGAAGGTAAGGGACAACTTTACGGCTTCGCTG
Source organism: Pedobacter deserti (assembly GCF_024436415.1). Classification (GTDB taxonomy): domain Bacteria; phylum Bacteroidota; class Bacteroidia; order Sphingobacteriales; family Sphingobacteriaceae; genus Pedobacter; species Pedobacter faecalis. The sequence continues at coordinate 1,429,938 of NZ_JAFMZQ010000001.1, forward strand.
CAGGAATTTATTGATCGCGGGGAGACGGTCATAGAAGAGCAGTTTCAAGAGAAAGAATTGCGGGGACTAATTGAAAAAGAAATTGAGGCAATGCCTGCTCAAATGCGGATGGTATTTGAAATGAGCAGGAAGATGGAGATGAGTCACCAGGAGATAGCGGAAGCGCTAAACATATCACCGCACACCGTGCGCAATCAGGTGCATAATGCGCTTAAAATCCTCCGTGGTAAACTGGGCCAAAAAGGGCTTTTGTTGCTATTTTAATTTTTTTTCATTTTTATCTAGTCCCTGGAGTGGTTTGCCGTGTCTTATCATTAAAGCGCGTAATCCCGCGCTATTATTATGAAATCAGAAGAGGCAGATCAGTTAATTGAAAAATACAACAACGGCAAGGCAAGTGCTTCCGAGCGTGCTCTGGTAGAAAGCTGGTACCTCAAGTATCCAGAAGGCGCCAGGTTAAGTGAACAAAACTTGCTGGCGGAGCACGATGCGGGTCTGCACCGGCTGAATGCTTATCTCGACAAGGGGCGGCGCATAAGGCTGCTGCAGCGTGTTGCGGCTGCGGCGACTGTTTTTCTGGTCCTGAGCACAGGTATTTATTTTTACGGATCTGCTCCACAAGGCATTAAGGATTCAATAACGCCCGAACAGGATATCGCCCCGGGAGGAGACCTGGCTGTGCTTACGCTTGCCAACGGTGATACGCTGAACCTCAGCTCGGTTAAGGCTGGTGTAGTGATCGGGGCTGAAGGATTAACCTATACGGATGGTGCAAGGGTAGGTGGTCCAAATGCGACTGCTGATCCTGATTCTGCGGAGGAGATCACTGCGGAAACGCCGCGCGGTGGCACGTACAGGATTCAATTGTCTGATGGCACGCTGGTGGTAATGAACTCGGAAAGCAAACTTACTTTCGCTCAGTATTTCAATGATCAAAGCCGCATTGTTGAGCTTTCCGGCGAAGCTTACTTCGAAGTGGCAAAAGACCCGGCCCGACCTTTTGTGGTAAAAACGAACGGGCAGGAAGTTCGCGTGTTGGGAACACACTTCAATATCAACAGTTACACACAAAACAGATCGATACGAACCACCTTGTTGGAGGGCAGCGTCCGCGTTACTGCCTCCAATAGCGAGCTTATTTTAACTCCGGGCTACCAGGCCGTTTTAACAGGTGGCCAATTGAGCCAGGCAAAAGCCGATCTGGAGGAAGCAGTTTCATGGAAAGATGGCTATTTCCGGTTTAACAATGAAAGCATTACAGACATCATGTCTAAGCTGGCGAGATGGTACGATATAGATGTCGCCTACGAGGGCGACATCACCGATGAAGGTTTTACGGGAACAATTTCTAGGTTCAAAAAAATCAGCGATGTGCTGGCCATGCTCGAAACAACCAAAACCGTTCATTTTAAGATTGAGGAAAGGAGGGTTACCGTTATGAGATAATTCTACATGGTAATTCCAGTAAAAAAGCACCCCGGCCTAGGAACCGGGGCGTAATAACTGGCTTAACATTAACTAATCTGAACGATCAACTATTGACTGGCCCTCCCATCTTCGAAAATGATGGCCAGCCATGTAAAACCAACTAACAAATGTACAATATTTACACCACAAGGGGTAGGGGTCTTTTGTGCCGTCTCCCTAAAATTCTGCTCATTATGAAGCTGACCACTTTGATCATGATTGCAGCGATCCTGCAGGTTAGCGCAGGTACCTATGCCCAGAAGATTACGCTCTCAGAAAAAAATGCCCCTATAAAAAAGGTGCTCGATCAGATCAGGGCGCAAAGTGGATACGATTTCCTGTTCACCAACAGCAACCTGAGAAATGCAAACCCTGTAAGTATCAGCGTAAAAAATACCGAGCTGAAAGATGTACTGAAGCAGGTTTTCGAAGGACAACCTTTTGAATATACCGTTTTGAAAAATTCGGTGGTAGTATCAAAAAGGGAACCCTCTATACTCGACCAGATAGGCCAACTTTTTTCGGCTGAAGACATTCGGGGTGTAGTGGTCGATGAAAGCGGCAAGCCGATTCCGGGTGCCGGAGTTAAAATAAAAGGGACTAACAGGGGTGTCCGTACCAACGATCAGGGCGCTTTCGTCATCAACGTTGACGCGAACACGATTCTGGTCTTTAGTTATGTGGGATACGAAACGAAGGAGCTGCGCGCCACCCCCAATATGAGGGTATCCATGACATTGAGCCAGAATAACCTGGAAGATCTTGTGGTGGTAGGATATGGAACTACCAAAAGAAAGGATCTGACGGGTTCTGTGGCATCTGTAAACCTAGATGAGGTACGCAATGTGCCTTTCGCGACCATAGATCAGGCCTTAACCGGTAAGGCCGCCGGTGTACAGGTGGTACAGGCAGACGGATCACCTGGAGGTGTAGCGAAGATCCGTATCAGGGGAGGAACTTCGTTGATGGGCGGAAATGACCCGCTTTACATTATTGATGGGGTGCAGGTTCAGGTGCAGAATCGTTATCAGGCGGGCGCAGCGGATATTGTTAGCCCGGTAGAAAGAGGGGGTAACGACGACCCGAACTTTACTGTTGCCGGATCTTTTGCCCGGGGATTAAACAGTTTGGGTGGACTGAATATCAACGACATAGAGACCATCGACATCCTGAAAGATGCGTCCGCAACGGCCATCTACGGATCGCGCGCAGCGAATGGTGTGGTAATTATTACCACAAAAAAGGGCAAGGCTAATCAAAAACCAATTCTGGAAGCCAACTATTACACAGCGATAAGCAGTCCCGAAAAGGAGCAGGTGCTGAACCGTGACCAATATATTATGCTGGTAAAGGAAGCTGCCCAAAACCTGAATAATGCCCGTGCAGCTCTTGTTCCTGCATTGGCACCCAATCCGCTCGCAACGCAGATTCTCACCGATCCAAATTTCTTTGGGACAGCCAATACGGATTGGATGGATCTTGTGCTGAGAAACGGTATTACACAAAATGCCGATGTTTCGGTGAGGGGTGGTGGAACAGGTTCACGCTACTACACATCCATAACCTACAACAAGAATGAGGGTACTGTTATTGGTACCGACTACTCCCGCCTTGCTGGTAAAGTGAGCCTGGATAACGACATCACTTCTAAACTTCGGTTTAATACGAATCTCGACTATGGCTTCATGACAAACAACATTACCAATGGTATCTATACGCAGGCGATGTTTGCACCGCCCACTGTAGAGCCATACAATGCAGATGGAAGTGTCAAGGTTATTGATCCCGCATCAATTGGTGCATACGCCTATGAGGGATTCCAAAATCCTTTATTGCTCACTAAAGGCGTAAACAAGTCGAACACCATATTCCTGATCGGAAATGTCGCGGGAGAATATGATATTCTTAGCAATCTGAAATTCAGAAGCTCCGTGGCGGTGAATTACAATAATTACCGTCAGAACAATTACATTCCAAGCACGGCTTCCATAGCTACACCAAACGGAACGGGAAGTTCTAATAACGGTACCGCCACGCAATCGCAGGCCCAGCAAACGAATACGTTCTTTGAAAACACGCTGACCTGGGACAAGGAGTTCAACGAGAACCACCGTCTTAACCTTTTGGTGGGTACCTCCTGGCAGATCACCAAATCAAACGCTTTTTCTGCAAGCGGACAGGGTTTCCCGGATGACACATATCTGAACAATCTATCGTCGGCAGCTGTAACCCTGCCTGCTACCGGCACTTCAGACCAGAACTCGTTACTAAGTTTTTACATGAGGGCTAACTACAGCCTGATGGACAAATACCTGTTTACTTTTACAGGGAGGTCAGACGCGTCATCCAAATTTCCTGAAGCAAACCGTGTAGGATATTTTCCTTCTGGCGGTGTCGCCTGGCGTATTTCACAGGAAAACTTCCTAAAGGAGATCAGTTGGATCAGTGAAATAAAACTCCGTGCAAGCGCTGGATATACTGGAACGCAAAACATTGCAGACAACCTGTTCTACACGCTGTATGCACCCGTATCTTATGCAGGGCTGAACGGCTTGTCGCCCAGTCAGCTCGGTAATGATAAACTGAAATGGGAATCTACACTGCAGAAAGATGCTGGAATTGACTTTGCATTTTTCAATGCAAGGCTGCGCGGCGGTGTCGGTTATTACGAAAAGTCGACCACAGGAGTCTTGTTCCCTACAACCGTTGCGGCGAGTTCCGGTTTCAACGGTGTTACCGCAAATATTGCGAATATCCGTAACCGAGGTCTTGAAGTAGAACTGAGCGGTGATTTTATTCGTAACAAGAACTTCCAGTGGTCGGGTACAATGAATGTGTCTGGAAATCGTTCCAAGGTTCTGGCACTGTCAAACGACTTCGCTGATCCGAATAATCCGACGATATATAACTACGGGAATACCGTATTGAAAGTAGGTGAACCTGTCGGGTTGTTGTATGGACGGGTATTCGATAAAATATTGACTACCCAGGCTGAGGTAGACGCTTATAAACAAGGGAACATACTGGCCGGAAGTTATCCTTATCTAGGAATTGGCGACGCCAGCTATATTCTTGACGACAATGCTTTCGGTGTTCCGGGAATACGTTATTTTAAGGATGATATCATTGGGCGTGCCGAGCCAAAGTATTACGGCGGTTACACGAATAGGTTAGCCTACAAAGATTTCAGCCTTACTACTCTCGCTACCTTCTCCTACGGTGGGGATATTTTCTATCTCGCTGACGTGCAAAACCAGGATATGGCAAAACGCACTAACAAAAGTGTAGCGATCCTGGATCGCTGGACGCCGGAAAATCCCAGTGCCACCAGGCCGCGATTAATCCAGGGCCAGGGCACCTATGCTTATGCAGCGAGTAATAATGTTTATGATGCCTCTTTTATAAAGCTAAAGTCCGTAACGCTTGCTTACCAGTTTCCAAAGGGCTTAACGGACCGGTTAAAGGTAAACGGCATCTCGGCTTACGTTTCGGGAACCAACCTGTTCACAATTACGGATTATCCGGGTGTTGATCCCGAAACGAGCAACGATCCGTATAGTTTAATCGGCGGCTATAGCGATTCAGGGGGTTACCCGTACGTAAGACAGTTCAGTTTCGGCGTACGTGTTGGCTTGTAGGGAAGAGACAAGAGTGGATTTACATTCAAATAAATGGAAGATGAAAATATTATATAAAATTCTTACAGCCGCCGTCATGCTGACGGTGATTTACAGCTGTGAAAAGGAACTTGGAGCCTTACCAAAAAATGCTAAAGTCGAATCAAATACGATTCTGGATCAGGCTACTGCTCAGATTGCTTTAAACGGCGCCTACTATAACTTTGCCAACGCAACCAATATAAAAACCGGTTGGCAAATGCATCAGATCACGCCAGCCATGTTTGCCGGCTACCTTGGCTACGGCTTTGGTCAGCTACCACAGGAAGATAATCAGACTTTGAGCGTTTCAGGAACTTTTTGGGATGAGTCATACCGGTCTCTAAATGCTGCAAATGGCGTATTAAAGGGAGTCAATGCGCTGCCAGATAACGCTTTCACAGGCAACCGGAAAAAGGAAATCCTGGGCGAAGCCAAGTTTATAAGGGCTTATTCCCATTTTAAGCTACTGAGCTATTACGCAGAGTGGTACAAAATAGGCAGCACCCAAGGTGTGTTACTTCGTGACGAGCTATCGACGTTGACGAATATTGCTAAAAAGCGCAGTACAGTAAAGGAAAGCTACGACTTTGTCCTTTCCGACCTCGATGAAGCCATTGCAAATGCACCGTCAACAAACCCAAATCATTATGCCACCAAATGGGCGGCTATGGCCTTGAAAATGCGGGTATTAATCAATCGGGGGCAGCAAGGTGATTATGCCGAGGTGATAAGCCTTGCTGATAACATCATCCAAAATAGTCCTTTTGTACTGGAGCCAATTGCAGAGGACATATTTCATAAAAATGGTCTGGCTAGTAAAGAAGTAATCTTGGGCGTAAAACCACAAGCGCTCCAGCCTTCCGATCCCTATAGCAAAAGCAGGCAATACTGGCCATCTGCATCGGCTTTGTATGTTGCAAAGGCAAAATTGAAAGACCTGTACGCAAACGATCCCCGGCAAAACTGGGTTATTGGCATTGCTAATCCCTCAACTTCATCGCCGAACACATTTTATTTTACTAAATATCAGCTAGTAAACGGAACGCCGTCTCTGCTTACTGAAACAGATTATGCGATACGTCTGACTGAGGTGTACCTGCTTAAAGCTGAGGCGATCGTCAGATCTGGCGGTAGTCTGGCTACTGCCAAAGGGCTGGTACACCAGATCCAGGAAAAAGCGGGAATAACTGCGACTACCAATAATATTCCATATCTGGCAGTCGAAGCGGCAAACTCTCCGGAAGCGCTCTTAATAGAAATTTACAAAGAGACTTCGAAAAGCCTTGTAGGTGAGGACGGCAGCGAGTGGATGGCTTTACTCAGGTTGCCTTTCGCAACCGTTCAGCAATTGAAGCCAAGCATTACCAGTCAGATACAGTACATCATTCCGGTACCAGTAACCGAATTCCGGTACAATCCGCTATTTGGTGAGCAAAACACAGGATACACTAAAAACTAAAACTATGAAACAACATTTAATCGCATTTATTATCAGCGCTGGCTTCATGCCAGCGCTCGCGCAACAAAACGCTTTTGTTCTTAATGGAAAGATAAAAGGGCAATCATCCGGTTATATCAAACTTAATTACGCTGCGAATGGCAAATATGTACAGGATAGCGCAGTTATAAACAACGGTTCTTTCGTCTTTAAGGGTTCGCTTGGTGAACCTGCAATGGCTTACATTATCGGCCCCAATGCTGGCCGTGCCATGGACGATCCCAATGTGGGCTCGTTTTTCCTTGAGCCGGCGACTCAATCGGTAGAGTTGACCGCCGGCGACTTCAAGAATCTGAAGGTCACAGGTTCAAAAACACACCAGGAGTATGCTGACTTACAAAGCAAAAAGAAAGCGCAGCTCGACCAGATCGCAAAAATAGGTGCGGCTTATGATGAGGCCAACAAACGTTATATCGAGGCAAGACAAGCTGGGAAATCGGAGACGGAACTTGATGCGCTCAAAGAAAAAGCGAACGATATTAAAGATCAAATGGATCCGTACAGGGAAGCGATGGACAAAATTGATATGGAGTATATCAAAACGCACCCAGATTCGTACTACTCTGTTTATGCCTTACGGTGGAGGGTTTCGGGTATGCCGCTTTCGGAGGGCAAGGCGCTTTATGCAGGATTGTCTGACAGAATTAAAGCAACCAGCCAGGGGAAAGAGATTGCTGAGGAACTTAGAAGCCTGGAAGGCGGATCTCCGGGTGCAAAGGCCAATCTGTTTAGAGCTACAGATATCAACGGACAGCAGCTCGACCTGAACGACTACCGCGGCAAGAAATACATATTACTCGATTTCTGGGCCAGTTGGTGTGTACCCTGCCGGAAAGGAAACCCGCACCTCTTATCGCTCTACAGCAAATACAAAGATAAAGGACTTGAGATCGTAGGCGTGTCTGACGACGACAGTAATCCTGGAGCCTGGAAGAAGGCTGTTGCCCAGGATCAAATAGGTGTATGGCGTCATGTACTACGCGGCCTTAAGCGGGTAGGTAACGACTTCGACCGGTCATCGGATCTTAGCGATGCTTATGCTATTCATTCCCTGCCAACGAAAATACTTATTGATAAGAACGGCGTTATTGTAGGACGCTACGGCGGAGGTGGTGAAAACGACGAGGCTATGGATAAAAAACTAGCAGAAATATTTAACTAACATTTAATCATGAAAAAAACTGGAACATTATTAAGCGCCTGCCTCCTCTATGTAGTAGGCGGAGTGTATGCTCAGCAGACTAAAGTAACGGGCGACATCAAGGGCCTTGGCGACGTAGAAGTTAACATCTACTACTACGAAGGCAAAGAAACGAAAACGGGTACGGTGCAAACGAAGGACGGAAAGTTTACCTGGACGGGCAATTTCAAGGAACCGCAAAAAGTGACCATCATGTTTCCGCGGCAGGCCGCATGGGTATTCCTTGAACCCGGGAATATTTCCATAAAAGGGACAGCAGATTCTCTATATGCCCTAAAGGTCACAGGTTCTAAAACGCAGGCAGAGGCCGATGTGTTTGCTGCCTCGCAGAAATTTCTTGACGATCAGCAAATGCCATTGTACGAGAAATACGGAAAGGTGAGTAAGGAGGAGCAGCTTGCTATTGAGCAGAAACTTGATGATATCAGACGTCAGAGAAGGGAGCTGGCCGACAAATACATTTCTGCGCATCCCGAAAGTGCCTTAAGCCTTAGTCTGGTTACCGACCGTGCAAGCATGGGCAGTTACAAAGACATACAATCGGCCTACAACAAGCTCGGTCCAAAGGCAAAGGCAACGGCCGAAGGTCAGCGCCTCGCCGAGCGTCTAACGGTTCTAAAGCGCAGTGACATCGGTACCCCAATGCTGAACTTTACTCAGAACGACGTTGACGGTAAGCCCGTTACTTTCGCTGCTTTCAAAGGCAAATATGTGTTGGTCGACTTCTGGGCTAGCTGGTGCGGACCTTGTCGCGCCGAAAACCCCAACGTGCTGAAAGCATACAACACCTACAAAGACAAGAACTTTACGGTAGTCGGCATTTCACTGGACGATAAAGGTGAAAACTGGAAGAAAGCGATCAAAGACGACGGGATGCCGTGGACACAGCTATCTGATCTTAAGGGTTGGAAGAACGAGGTGTCGCAGTACTACGGCATCAACGGAATCCCGAGCACGCTGCTGGTAGATCCTCAAGGCAATATTATCGCAAAAGACCTCCGCGGAGAGATGCTCAATCATAAACTTGAGGAATTATTCGGAAAAAAAGCGAAATAAGCAGTTAAGCCCCCCATACTATGCAAGTGAAAGTACAATGGATAGCCATATTACTGATTCTTTATGCAGCGGTTAGCCTCGCCCAAACAACCAAAATCATCGTAAGAGCGAAAGCGAAAGATGCTAAGTTCCTGCCTGCATCGCTTGGCGTACATGTAACCATTCGGAACAATATGACAGGTGAGGTTATGGCTAAGGGTATGGCAACAGGCGGATCTGGAAACACCGATGTGATTATGGCAGAGGCTATTAAGCGCAATCAGCAGCTTGCCGACGCGGGCACCTCGAAGTTTGAAGCTTCGCTGGAGCTCACAGATCCGACGTTTGTCGACATAGAGGTCATCGCCTCCGTTAACCGGAGAAACGGTACGAAAAAAATAACTACACAAACCTGGCTGATTCCCGGGAAAGACATACTGGGCGACGGTATCGTGGTGGAGATTCCGGGTTTTATCGTCGATATCCTTGCGCCGACAACACAGCAATATACACGGCTGGAATCCATTAAGGAGGGTAAAATGCCCTTGAAAGCGAGCATTACCATGGCTTGTGGCTGCGTTATATCCAAAGGCGGCACCTGGGATTCCGAGGCATTTACGACCAAGGCGATCATTAAGCATAATGGGCAGAAGATCGGTGAAATACCTTTAAAAATCACTGATGTCTGGAATAATTTCGAAGCCGCGATACCCATTACAGCTAAGGGCGATTATGAAGTGCATGTGTATGCGTATGACCCTAAAACAGGTAACATTGGCGTGGATAAGATAAACTTCACCGTCATTTGATAGTACCAGGTGTCCACCAAGTTCGGGCTTAATCAGGGTTTAATCCAACACTTGTCCACAAAAGGTACCCTATTTTGCGAACAAAGCCCAGACCAGACCCAGACTATTTCCGAACAAGGTAGGAGCATGGAGGCTGCAAGGTGGCCGGTAACTATCGTGAAGGGGTTACGACTTTTGTCGTCCTGATACTCCTCGCACCAGCCTGTCCAAACCCTCTTCAAGCAGGGGGCGCGGACAGGCTATATTGATCCGGATAAATCCTTCTCCGCCCGTACCATACATGCTGCCCGCGTTAATCCACAATTTTTCTTGTTCAAGAAGTGCGGCCGACAGTTCGGTAGTTGAGATCGGGAGTGAGCGGCAGTCGGCCCAAACCAAATAGGTCGCCTCTAAAGGCAGCACACTTAAGGCAGGAAGTTTGGTTTTGAATACTTCCCGGAGATAGAGGTAGTTGTTATACAAATAGACCTTTAGCGCTTCGAGCCAGGGCTCGCCTTCGTTGTATGCAGCTTGCAGCCCCTCAACGGCAAAAGGGCTGAACATATTGGTGTCCTGCATACGGAACGTAGCTTCAATCCTTTCCCGGTATCCGGTGTTTGCAGTAAAAAGGTAACCGACCTGAAGTCCCGCCAAGTTGAAACTCTTGCTCGGAGATGAAAGCGTAATCACGGATTCCGGGCCGGCAACAGCGGCAGTGGGAATATGCCGGAACCCTGTATGTATCAGGTCTGAATGAATTTCGTCTGAAACGATGATCAGGCCATGTTTTCTGCAGATATCAGTCAGTTTTGATAGTTCTTCCCGGTTCCATACCCGGCCGGTAGGGTTATGCGGATTGCAGATGATCATGATTTTCGTCGACTCCTGCTGCGCTTTCTCTTCCACGTCGTCAAAATCAATCGTATAACGGCCATCGCTGTATATCAGTTCGGATTCGATGACCTGGCAGCTACCACTGCCGATTGATTCGTAAAAGTGATTATAAGCCGGGGAGAGCAGTAATACCTGATCGCCCGGCTCTGTAAAGGATCGGATTAAGGCCGACAAGGCCGGAATGATACCCGTGGTGGGTATGATCCATTCTTTTTGAATAGAGAACCCGTGCCGCTTATGCCACCAGTTTACAATAGCTTCGAAAAACGTATCAGGAAGCAGGGTGTAACCGAAAATGCCATGCGCTACCCGCTTAGCCAGCGCCTCAACTATGGGTGGGGCAGTCTTAAAGTCCATGTCGGCCACCCACATCGGGAGCATAGTCTCTTCCGCACTCGCGTCCCATTTTACGGCACTGGTACCTTTGCGGTCAATCAGTTCATCGAAATCATATGTCATGCCCGAAGTTAAGAAAAACGAGGCAATACCTGCCGACCAAAGTCGCTGATAAACGCCTCTTGCTCCCGGTTCACATTATGCAGAGCAATCCGTTCAAATCCCAGCGATAAATCCTGCTTAATCCATTCGGCATGCTCTTCCAGGCTGGCCGAAACGCGCACCATGCGCTGCAGGTCTTCCCGTTTCACAAATTCGGCCGCTGCGTCGAAATGCTCGGGCGTGGGCATATCGCCCAGCACAGTGCCCTGAAAAATGTTGGTGCGCCACTGCTCATACGCACCTTCCAGCGCCTGTTCGGCAGTAGCTGCGTAAGATAGCTGCACTTTCAAATGCACCGGTTTATCTGCGCCTCCATTGCTGCGGAATGCATCTACTACCTTCTTCAGTTCCTCGTAAGGCTGATGCACCGTGATCAGACCATCTGCCCAGCTGCCTGCCCATGCTGCGGTTTCTTTGCTGACTGCCGCGCAGAATAACCTGGGTTTTTGCTCGGGAAGTGTATACAACCGGGCTGTTTCTACAGTTACAAGCCCCTTGTGGCTTACGGTTTCGCCGTTTAAAAGCCTTCTGATGATTTCCGCACACTCCAGCAAGCGTTCATTGCGCGTTTGTTTGTCGGGCCATTTCTCGCCCGTAATGTTTTCATTCAATGCTTCGCCGCTACCCAGATTGATATCAAACCTTCCAGGAAACATTTCAGCCAAGGTAGCAATGGCCTGAGCAACAACGGCCGGGTGATAGCGCTGGCCGGGGGCGCATACCACGCTGTATGGTAGACTGGTGGCATGCATGGCCGCACCCAGCCAGGCAAAAGAAAAGCCACTCTGTCCCTGTCTGTGGCTCCATGGATGAAAATGATCTGAGGAAGCAATGGCGTCAAAGCCAACGCGCTCCGCCATCGCGGCATACCTTAACAGTTCGCTAGGCCTGAATTGTTCATGCGAAGCGTGATAAGCAAATGTTGTCATATTGATGCGTTAAATCTATCCGTTGTCTACAAAACCAGGGTAAAGCGTCATGCCTCCGTCTACATAAATGGTTGTCCCCACTACATAATCACTCTCATCCGAACCCAGCCACACGGCCGCTTTGCCGATATCTTCCGCTTCGCCGATGCGTTGGTAAGGAATCAGTTTAAGCAGCTTTTTGCGCTGTACCTCGTCCGACCACACTTCTTCATTAATGTCGGTGGCTATTGCTCCAGGCGATATGGCGTTTACCCTGATCTTTTTGGGCGCAACCTCCAGCGCGAGCGATTTCATGAGCATAAGCACGCCGCCCTTTGAGGAGGCATAGTTCACATGGCCTGCCCATGGAATAATATCGTGCACGGAGCTAATAAAGATAATGTTGCCCTTACATGAGCCGGTATCTTCTTTAGATTCGAAATGCCTGATCGCTTCCCTGGCGCATAAAAACTGACCCGTAAGGTTCGTGCTAATAACGCCGTTCCATTCTTCGAGCGACATCTCGGCAAAGGAGTTGTCCATCTGTATGCCTGCGTTGTTGATCAGGATTTCGAAGCCGCCGAATTTTGCCATAGCAGCTTCAAACATGGCGGTAACTTCCGCTTCACTGCTCACATCGGCCTGGTGAATAAAACCTTCGCCGCCGGCCTTTTCAATTTCGTGTAACGTTTGCTGCGCGCCCTCTTCGTCGCTATGGTAATTGATGACAACCCGCGCGCCCTGCTGCCCATAAGCAATGGCAATACCCTGGCCGATTCCCGAACTTGCGCCGGTCACGATAATCGTTTTTTTCATATCTGATACCTATTGTTTCCACTAACAACATCGTCAGGCCCAGATCGTTTTCAATAAATGATATGATTTCCGGTATCGGCTGAACACCTCCTGGTACACTTGGTGGCGAACATTATCGGGTTCTATTACTTTGTCGGCTTTCCGGTCACTGAGCCGGACAAAGGCTTCGGGCCAGATTTTCCGCATCGCCAGATAGGCAGCGCCTACAGCCGACGCGTCTTCTACCTGCATTAACAGCAGCCGTTTTCCGGTGACATCGGCAAGTAATTGCATCCAGACTTCGGAATTGGTGAAGCCTCCACTTACATGGAGCGCTTCAATGCTGCCTGCTCGTTCCTCAATGGTTTTCAATACGTCGTTGAGCGCCATGCAAACACCTTCGAGGCCAGCCCGAAAAAAATGCGCCTGCGTATGCAGCGAGCGAATATTGAGAAAGGCACCGCTTGCGCTGGCCTCCCATATCGGTGCCCGTTCTCCGTGCAGGTAAGGCAAAAACAATAGACCTTCGCTGCCTGCCTCCACATCCTCAATGGCGTCAAACAGGTCTTTGTAAGCGGCGTCGCTCACCTGCTCCACATTCAGGAATTTTTTCAGCAGCCAGTCTACCGTATTGCCGCCGTTATTTACTGCACCGCCACTCACATAGGTCTGCTCGTCCAGTCGGTAGTTAAAGATCATGGTTTCATCATCGCTGATCGGCGCCCGGCCGGTTACCCGTACTGCGCCGCTGGTGCCTATAGTCAGCGCCGCTTTTCCATGGCCATGTACATAAGTGCCAAGATTGGCAGAACAGCCATCGCTTGCGCCAATCATCACAGGAACGGGCTGATCCAGGCCCAGGCTGGAGAGCAGCGTCGCATCGCTCAGATCCCTCACAAAGTCCGTATTTTTAAGATCAGGCAGCTGCGTCGCTTGAATTTCCGTAAGCCTTAGCGCTTCTTCGTTCCAGCATAAGCATGCCAGGTCAAACAGGCCGGAAGCTGAGGCAACTGAATAGTCGGCTTCAAAATGGCCGAACAACTTAAACCAGATATAGTCTTTTATAGAAAGAAATCTGGCTGCGGCGCCGAAGAGCTCCGGTTTTTCGCGTCGCAGCCAGATCAGTTTGCATAAAGGTGACATCGGGTGGATGGGCGTGCCGGTGTTCCGGTACAAGCGTTTCCCCGTTTCCGTACTTTGCAGTTCTTCCGCAACTGCGGCACTTCGCACATCGGCCCATGTCATCAAAGGCATCAGGGGCGTTCCCTCAGGATCTGCCAAGATCAAGCTGTGCATGGCACTACTCAGACTGATCATCTGCGGCGGCCTGCCTACCAGTTCAATCGCTTCTTTTATCGATTGCAGGAAGGCCAGCCAGATCTCCTCCGGTTCCTGTTCGCTGGCTCCGGGTTCGGGGTGAGAACGTACGTAAAGGCGACTTGCGGCCCCGAGTATGGCGCCCTCCCGGTCCACCGCTACGGCCTTGGTACTTCCGGTTCCTATATCAACACCTAAAACGTATTCCTCCATCGGGTTTCATGATTTCCTGGCAAGTTAACCCGATTACGGCAAATCTGTTTCGTTTAAGAGGATTTTTCTGCAGCCAGTTCCATCATCGCTTCCAGTTCATTGATCAGTTCCGAGTCGGTCGTAAATCCCACAGAAAGGAAACGGAGTTTACCCTTTTTGTCGATAATGGCCTTGGTTGGTATGCCCTTAACCTTGTAGGCAGCCAGGGCCTCGTAAGCCCCGGCCTTGCCGGCGATCGGTTTGTCCATCAATACATGAAAGCTATATTTGTTCTTGTCCACAAACGATTTCACGCGTTCCAATGCACCCGCTTCTTTTTCCTGGGTAGCAATAAAAAGGAACACCACATCGTCATGTTTCGATACCATTTTCTGCATAGCAGGGAAGGAGGCGATGCAAGGCATACACCAGGTTGCCCAGAAATCGAGCACCACTACCTTTCCGCGGTAATCCGAAAGCGATACCGTTTTACCGGCAAGGTCTTTCAGTACAAACCCAGGTGCTGGGGTGTCGAGCATTTTACTGGCCAGCGAGGTTTTCAAAACGGATTGTACGCCCTGCTGCAGCTGTTTCAGATACTCATCGAAGCCAGCTTCGGTACCTTTTTTCTTTACGTACAGTTCTTTCAATTGGGCATCCATCGCAGCGGTCGATTTGCCGGTGCTGATCAGGGTTTCTAACACCTTGTACGCTTTATCGGGCTGACCGTTCAGTGCAAGCAGCCTGGCGTATCTTTCGGCCGAAGGCGCCATAGCCTCTTCAGGTGTGCTGTCAAAAGCTTTCTCCTGATTTGCCAAAGCTTCTTTGTATTTGCCATTGGCAAAAAGGGCAGCCGCATAGGTGTCGTAATAGGGATACTTCGCGAAATCCATAAAGCGTTTCCAGTCAGCCTCACCCATCTCGGCAGGTCGGGCAGCCGGATCATCTTTGTAAGAGAAATAAAGATCAAGTGTCTCTTTCGACAGCTGCTCCGCCATTTTTGGATCGCCATCTTCCCGCAGAAGCGTACTCGCCGCCATGTTTAAATAGGAGGTTTGGTTGAATTTGTTGCGTAACTGACCGATGTATTTCCGGAACTCCGGATATTGCTTTTTGCCCAGGTAAGCCATTGCCGCAGTGCCTTTCAGCATGTCCATCGTTTCTGCGTCCTTTACCTTATCAAGCTTGTTGTCTGCAATAATCTTATTCATCATGGCAACAACCTTTTCAGGGTCTTTTTCTTTGGCCATAACTTTCATCTGCTCCATCAGGCTGTTTTGTTCCTGAGCCCTCAGGGATGAACAAAGGGCACTCATAAAAATGAGGAATAGTATGCTGATCTTTTTCATATCGGTATTCTGTTTAAATGTCTAATCTTATTCTTGTTAAGGATTGTCGGGCATGCCCGGATTGGTCTGAAGTATTCGTTTTGGGATCTTTAATACAAGTCGCTCTTTTTTGAGCGTATAAACTTCTGTCGAGCCGTCGGCCCCACGTAACGTATGCGTGTAAACGGGCATGGTAAATAATGGGTCTACAGACAGGCGCCTCATGTCGAACCATCGGAATCCCAGTCCCGCAAATTCGCGCAGGCGTTCCTCGAAAACGAAGTCCAGCAAGCGCTTCTGATCTGCGCTCACTGCGCCCGGAACTGCAGCTTCAGCCTGAGGAAGCCTCTTGCTGCGCAACTGCTCCAGCGCGGTTACAGCACCCTGACGGTCGTTGGCCCTGGCTTTGCATTCGGCCAGCAGCAGATACACTTCAGGCAGGTTTACACCAAAAGGGACAATGGTTGGTGCGGTTCTGCGCTGGGCGCCTGCCTGGAATGGATCGCCAACGGGAAAAGGTGTAGGTGAATACAACAAGAGGCGAAAGTCGGCCGGATTGTAAAGCGCCATAGTCTGACTGTTTACCTGCAAGGTATTCATTAAGGCATGAAAGTTGGAGAACTGGCGCAGATAGGCCACCTCCCGGTTGTCGGGTGTTAATGGATAGTTCGGGCCAAAAAAGTCGACCGGCATAAACTCCCCGTTTGGTGCAAAGGTCTGGTTATAGTCGTATAGCCCAAGTGGAGTTTGTGCTGTAGTAAATCCCTGCAAAGCAGATTCAAGCAGCGGAAGTGCATCGTTAAAGCGACGCATAAACACGTGTACTTTGCCCAATAAAGCCTGGGCAGCAGGCCTGCTCATGCGCAGGCGGTGAAACACCTGGGCAGGGAGGTCGGGCAAGGCTCTCTCCAGGTCGGCGACAATAAAATTATACACTTCCTGAACCGAAGCGCGGGTAAAGCGGTTGACCGTAATATCTGCTGTCGTAATAATTGGAAAGCCGGGGTCGGCCGCTGCGGTCGACTGCTCATAGGGCTTGCCGTAATAGTTGATCAGCAGGAAATACGTCCATGCCCGTCCCGCAAGGGCTTCAGCCAGTATCGCCTTTTTCTGCTGCAAAGTGCCATCGCTGGCCTCCATCACTTCGTTGATGATCTTGTTGTACGTGTAAATGGCCGACAGCGGTCCGGAGGTTTCCGCAGCGTTCTCGTCGGGCTGATAAATATCGGCGCTCCAGGTGAACAGTTGCTGTTCGCGAAGGGTCAGACCGCTGTAATAGGGCTCTTCCATAGTCACCTCATCGCCAAGTAAGATTTGTGCATCGGCACCGACGTTCTGAAGATCAGGGTTGTTCAGCAGCAACTCATAATCTTTAACATTTACGGCAATTACCTTGCCTTTGGGCAAAACTTCCAGAAAGCTTTTTTTACAGGACATGCCCGAGAAGAGCACTGTAAGCATCAGGAGAGGGTAAGTAATATATCTTTTCATAACTCTTAATCAATTGGTAAACCATCCATATTAGAACCGAACACTCAGGCCGGCGGTAAGGGTACCCTGGTCGGTACGCATATACCTGATCCCGCCAGCGTATTCGCCGGCCAGGCTGCCGCCTGGCGCATCATGAAACTCCGGATCTATGCCGTCCTTGTTTGCCTTCCACAGCATCACGTTCGAAAGCTGAAGCCGTAACCTCACGCCGCTCAAGCCTGCCTTGGATACCAGAGTCTGCGGAAGGTTATACGCCAGCGAAACATCGCGGAGTTTTACGAAAGCCGCGTCAACCACGTTTACATCGCCCTGGGTGTAGTAGCGGGTGTCACGGCGACTACTATTCAGGCTGTTCACGGCTATCCAGGAGGGCACATTGGTATGCTGTTCATCACCCGGCTGTTTCCATCGGTCGGCAAACTCCGCGTGTACATTTCCGCTACGGAACCTCAGGTCGCCGCTTTGCATGGCATTATTAGCCGTCATAGTAATCAGTCCGTTGCCCGAGTAAAAACTGTTCACATCTCTGCGCATTACGTTACCGAAATTGTACACCATGTTGGCCGCCAGTTCCAGGTTGCCGAAGGTGAATATATTGCTAAGTCCGCCGTTCCATACAGGCTGAAAAGTACCCATGTACAGCACGTCCTCCGGTTTTGCGACATTCCTTTCTTTCGTTACCTCGCCCGACTGCAGCCTGATCTGCGGATCGCCCAGGTTGTCCAGTCCGTCGAAGTCGTAAGCAAACACCGCAAATGCCGAGTGACCGGCAAGGTAAATCGTACTTGCTTTTTGCGTGCCCGTCGAAATCAGTACCGGTTGGTTGAGCCTGGTAATTTCATTGTGGTTGTAGGCCAGTGCAAGCTGACTTACCCAGCGGAACCTGTCTGACGAGATATTGACCGAACGGCCTGACACCTCAACGCCGGTATTTTGCATGTCGCCGAAATTACCGATCACCGTATTATAACCCGAGAGCGGATTCACCTCCATCTGTCCGATCAGATTATCCGTTTTCTTGCTGTAAAAGTCGACCGAACCACTTAGCCTGTTGCCCTGCAGAATCCCGAAATCAACCCCCGCATTAAACGTGCGCGAGCTTTCCCAGCTCAGGGCAGCGTTTGCCGGTGTAGTAATCGATAGCCCTGTATTACCCGGAAGGGCAGAGCCCGACCTCGCATTCAGGATGTCATAAGAAGCTGCCGTCCCCGGTACAGGCGAGTTGCCCGTAAGTCCATAGGATACGCGGAGCGACAAATTATTAAAGATGCTCTCCGACATAAAAGCCTCCTCACGCAGGTCCCAGCGCCCGCCGATGCTCCAAACAGGCTTGTTTTGTGAGGAACGGTCCTTTCCAAAAAGGTTTGACTGATCCAGACGCAGACTGCTGTTCAGCGTATAACGGTTCAGGTAAGTATAGTTCATGGTGCCGTAATACGACAAAAAGCGCACCCGCGACTCTGTTTCTGTGAACGGTCGCCACGCCCCCAGTACACTCCGCGTTCCCGAGTTTGGCATTACCGTGTTTGGCACACCGGTACCCGAAAGCCGCAGGTAATCTATAGCCGGATAGGTTTGAAGCAGTTCATTATACCCCCTGGTCAGTGTCTGATTATTTTCCAGCAGTTGCTCCTGCACTTCCTGGCCCGCCAGTAAAGAAAGCTGATGCTTGCGGTCGGCCCAATCGCGGTCGTACGCCAGCTGGTTGCGTATGGTCCAGTTGTTTTGCGAAATGTTCAGGAGTGCATACCTGCCACCGTCTACCGGCAAATGATAGGTTGGAAGTTGTCCGGGCGCAGCCGGGGCTACGGTAAACTGTGCCGCTTCCGAGCGGACCAGGTAGCTCCGGCTGTCGTCGTACGACCGGCTCTTGTCGGATGTCTTGAAATACCCGTACACACCAGAAAAGGAAAGTCCGTCAACAATGCGTGCATTCAGTCCCCCTGTTATCCTCGCGGCGAGCATATCGGCCGAAGTGTACCCGAAGTCCCGCTCATCAAGCGGGTTGTAGTTCAGGCTCAAGCCGCTTCTTTGCTCAAACAACTGCCGGTTCGCTTCTGACAGATGTTTCACATACGGAATGGAAATGGAGTTGCCCTGCGCATCGCGAAACAACTGATAAGGCAGAAAACGGTTGTCCACCTCAATGTTTCTCGGGCTGCTGCTCCGAACATTGGTCAGGTCCGTAATCAGGAATACGTCTATATATTTGTTCAGGTTGTAGTCCTGCTTAATATTGATCTTGTAGCCGTTGTTCTTTTCCTCCGGGCGATTGCTTTGTGTACCCGTATAGGCCAGCGACCCGTATATCCCATAAGACTTTCCACTGCCCTGAAGGGACACCGTATGGTTGGTGAGCATGGCGGGGCGGTACCAGATATCGCGAATCTGGCTCAGGTTATTGATCGCAGCCAGGCTATCCAGGCTGGCATTGGCTTGTGCCTCGCTTATCAATCCACGCTGCTGGTTATACAATATGACGTTATGTGGCGGTACACCTACCGAGGCCAGACCGGTATAGCCGCTGACGGTATTCCAGGGATATAAATCTGGTCTGAAAATATCCCGCGCAGCCTGAATAAATTCCGCGCTGCCGAGTACCGGATAATAGTCGAGGTCCGGCTTTCCCTGAAAATTAGCAAAGCCGTCGTACGATATGGCCAGCTTCTCGCCGCGGATACCCTTTCGGGTCGTAATTACGATCACCCCGTTTGCCGCCCTGGCGCCCCAGATGGAAGCTGCCGAGGCATCTTTCAATACCGTAATATCATCTACATCCTGAGGGTTGATCGAATTGATATTATCCAGCGGCACACCGTCGACCACCACCAGCGGCGATTTATTGCTGTTGATGGAGGTCAGTCCCCGGATCAGGATAGGGTTGCCCGATGCCGATGGCGCATTGTTTACCGTTAGTCCCGGCACCAGTCCATCCAGCCGCTGCAAAATATTCATTGACGTTGTTCTGTCTTTCAGTGTTTTCAGGTCAGGCTTGGCATAAGCACCAGCACCGCGACCAGCAGAGAAGGTCTGATAGCCGGTATTGATCACCACTTCTTTTAGCTGGGCCGACGACTCGTTCAGTACGAAGTCGACATACAGCAGGGTGGCAGCACTCACATAGGCTTCTTTCTCGTTGGTGCCATATCCCATGCAGGATACCTTAACGGTATAAAAACCCTGGCTCAGGTTCTCAAACAGATACTCACCCTTCTCATTGGTTATGCCTTTTTGTCCCGATGGCTCCAGCACCACATTTGCATTGGAAACGGGAGCTCCGTTGGTGTTCTTGACCGATCCGCTGATGGCCGCTGCGCCTTTGCCACTGGGGTCAGCAGGCGGACGAGCGGGCTGCGCTTTCAGGAAGATCGTCTTGTTGCTGATCTCGTACGACAGGTTCTGGTTGCGCAGAATCAGGTTCAGGAAGTCCGACAAGGGCATCTTGCGTGCCGCAACCGTTACCGGCTGCGTCGTTTTCAGCAGGTCTTTTGCAGCAAACACGTTATACCTGGTTTGCTCCTTAATAACCTGAAAGATGCTTACCAGTTGCACTTCTTTTCCTGTGTAGGTAATCAGCGGCTCCATTGCTTGCCGCGCATTGGCGCCTAAATAAGTCACCACGAGCAGCATGCAGAGCCATATGCCTCTAGGCATCCTCAAGTTGGGTTTAGCAGGTTCTTTCATTGTTTATTGGTTTAGTTGGTTGGTTGCTTTAGTTTGCGGTTTATGGGAAAACGACCAGTCGCTTTCCTTTCTCGAGACGGAAGTTCACGCCCGACATTTTTAGTCCTTTTAACACGGCCGAGAGCGGAAGCGAGCGTTCAATCTCGCCGATGAACTCCATTTTAGGGATCTGTTTTTCATAGACCACTTCTATATCATACCAGCGGGCTAAGTCACGCATGATTTCCTGCAGGTCCGCATCCTGAAAATTGAATAAGCCATCTTTCCAGGCCATCACCTCTGCAATACCGGCATGCCCGATGTCGGCTATAGCCATCTGCTTGCCCGTTACCTGCGCCTGCTGCCCCGGCTTCAGTATGCCTTTGGTGGCGTTGCTATGCAGTCGAACGGATCCTTCAAGCAATGTTGTACGCATTATCTTTTCATCGTCATAGGCGCTGATATTGAAATGCGTACCCAGTACCTCTATGGTGTTCGATTCATTTATTTTTACTTTGAACGGCTTTTTGGGGTTATGCGCGACTTCGAAATAGGCTTCTCCATTCATCTCTACCAGTCGCTCTTTTCCGGTAAATGCCACAGGGTAGGTGATGGAGCTGGCTGCATTGAGCAGCACAGTGGTACCGTCGGGCAAAGTAAGCTGATAGGTTCCGCCTCTCGGTGTTTCCAGCGTATTATACGCCGTAGCTTCAGGCGCGGTTCCCAGAGCTGCGTATATCACCTTTCCGTCTTTTTTAACGATCTGAATGCCTTGCTGGGCGGCCAGACTACCGTCTGCTGCGCTGTCTAGCATGATCTTTTTTCCGTCAGCCAGCGTAAGCATCGCTTTCGGACCTCCTGGCAAAACATCCTCAGCCAGTTGCGCAGTTTCCTTACTAACCTCAGAAAGACGGGGATCGATATTGCTAAACCAGAAATAAGTGCTAAGGCCGGCCAGCAATACAGCAGCAGCGGCATAACGCCACCACAATTTTCGGGTCGCAGGCGTCTTTAATCCTGCGGCCTTATCGGTTTCCAAAACCCTTTTCAAAGAAGCCTCCATGCGGTCGCGGTCCACAGCCGTTTCGTCCGACTTCTCCAGTATCTCCCGAATAATGCCGTTCAGTTCCGGGTGATGCTTGTCGGCCGACAATTCCAGCAATTGCAGCCTTTCCTGATCAGTAAGGGCATTGTTGAGATATTTTTCTATGAGTTGTTTAACAGGTGTGCTTTCCATAATGTGATGATTGATCTACACATCATAGAAGGCCCGCTGATAGAAACGTACTACTGAATCCAAAAATTAATATACAAGCAGGATGATGAGCAGCGGTATCGTTTGTCCGTTAGCGAGAAGAAACTTGCGGATGTCCTGCAGCGCGGTTACCAGCGTATTCTTCACCGTGCTTACCGACAAGCCCAGCCTTGAGGCAATTTCTGCGGGTTTTAAGCCTTCTTCCCGGCTCATCTGATAAATGCGCCGGCGACCTGGGGGCATCCTGGCGATGGCCTGTTCAACCAGTTCCCTGATCTGCCGCGCCTGGGTCAGGTCGGCCGGTGTTTCGCCGCTCAAGACGGGCGGGGTCGACAAAAGTCTGTCGCTCGTCCTTTGTTTTAGCAGGTTCTTTCGCATGATCGCGATAGCCTCCCGCGTAGCAATAGTGTATAGCCAGCCCCGGAAATTCAGTATACCAGGCAGTTGGTCGCGCGACAGCCACACACGAATAAAGGTTTCCTGAATGGCTTCATCCACATCATCTCCGCGGGGGTCCATGCGCGAAATAAAGGTGAATAGTTTTGGGTAATAAGCACGGAACACGAGGCCAAAAGCAAGCTCATCTCCTTCAGCTATCCGCAAAAGCAAATCCTTCTCTTCATCTGGCAGGTAATGTCCCAACGAACCGGCTATATATTGTTCAACAAAAGGTCTGTCTCCATTTCAAATAACAATATACCATATGTTTCCGAATGTCGCATATGCGGATATCCGGCAATGTTAGCAAGGCGGTCATAAGCTGATAAACATTTTATCAGCATAGAAGGCTGGCAACCAGGAACGTACTATGCCGGTTGATTAAATATCAGAATAATCTGTCGGATACAATAAGAACTGCGAGTTTTTAGACACATTGTTCTGGTACTCCGGCATAGCGGAAAGCTTTTTCCAGTATGCGTCTTTACCAAAAGCATCCCAATGTTTGTCACGGTCGGCCCGGTTTTCAAATGTGGTCATGTACATCAGGTTAGGCATAGCACTGCCTGAAATCACTTCGCCATAAAAAACGGCGTTAAAGTTCAGACGCTTAAACAAACCAATCTCATCGCCCTCGTTAAACATGCTGATCTTATTAGCTGATATCTTCTCCGTATGTCCCTCATAACTTCTCAGCTCATAAACCCGGTCCTTTTTTGGTCCGCTTAATTTAGGGAGCGCGTACCGGGGACTGCTTTTGAATGCATTCAGCAAAATGCTCTCTATACGTTCATATGGCTTATCATTATACGGAGCGTCCAGATACGCTTTTCCGTCTTGCTGGTACCGGCGATCTTTTCCAAGTTTAGCATCAATGCCAAGGAAATCTTTAGCTGATCTGAAAGGTATCAGCACATAGATCAGTCGCTCAGGCCCACTGGCAATGGGTTTAAATACACCAACATCGCTGACACCTGCACGATGAAGGGCCGGGAGATAGGCCTGCTCCAAGAATTGGTCGACACGCTCTTCCTGGTCCGCAGATTTCAAATGATAAATTTTAATCTGGTAAAAATCTCCCTTTGCAGCGAAGACCAATGCTGGCACGAGCGCCAGCAGAATAACCGTGAAAAACCTTTTCATTATGCTTTTTTTACAAATTCCGATTTCAGCGCCATAGCACCGAAACCATCTATTTTACAATCAATATTATGGTCGCTATCTACCAAACGAATGTTCCTCACCTTGGTACCCGCCTTAATGCTTTGCGAAGTCCCCTTTACCGGAAGATTCTTGATTGTTACCACAGAATCGCCGTTTTGCAGGATATTGCCATTGCTGTCTTTTACCACGAAACCTTCAGCCGTAGTCTCTGTTTCCTCAGGATTCCACTCGTGTCCGCATTCCGGGCACACCAGCAGGTTATCCATTTCATACGTATATTCAGATTTACAGAGCGGGCATGGTTTAAGTTCGATCATAGCTTGGCTTTTCAGTAGGCAAAGTTAATAATAAGTATGAGCACCAGCAGGCTAATTTTTTCCAAACAAAGCGACCGGGAAAAGGTTACTGTAAGCAAAACCGGTTCATGTTTATTTTGCTAAGCTGTATTTTGGTGTTCCTTGGCTTCCGCCTGCTGGTTGCGGCCTATAACTATTATACCTTTCCCAGTCTGCGTCTCGCAGCATGTTCCAGCAATGCTGGCCTGGTGTCAGTCCTGATACCGGCAAGAAATGAACAGGACAAGATCAAACGCTTGCTTGACTCTATTCTTTTGCAGCAGGGAATACAGTATGAGGTGATCGTGCTCGATGATCATTCTGCAGACGAAACTTACCAGATCGCCCATACTTTCGCTCAACGGCATCCAAAATTCCGGGTTCTTAGAGGAGCGTCGCTTCCCCGGGGCTGGACGGGGAAAAACTTTGCATGCTACCAGCTTGCCGAAGCTGCCAGGGGCCGCTATCTGCTCTTTCTCGATGCGGACGTGGTACTGCACCCATCGGCGATAAGCAGTGCAGTTTACCGCATGCAAAGCAAGAAGCTATCACTGCTCAGTCTATTCTCCGATCAGCAGATGCTTACCTGGGGCGAGCAGATGACCGTGCCGCTAATGAACTACCTGCTGCTTACCTTGCTGCCCATACGACTTATTCGCTCGCACGCCGATCCCATTTTTTCGGCTGCATGCGGACAGTTCATGTTATTCAATGCTGAAGACTATCAACAGCATCAGTTTCATCGGCAGGCCAAATCTATCGTTGCGGAAGACCTCGTGATCATGAAGATGCTAAAGCGTTATGGTAAGAAAGGAGAGGGGCTGATTGCAGGGGGACTCTTGCAGTGCAGAATGTACTCGGGCTATCAGGATGCGGTTGATGGTTTCAGCAAGAACTTCATTGCGCCCTTCAATAACAGTATACCATTGTTCCTGCTTTTTCTAACGGCGGTAGTGGTCGGGCCGCTGCTTGTGCTGGCGAGTGGCAACCTTTATCTCATTTCGGCCCTTACGCTTATTATCGTCACCACACGATATTTCAGTTCCCGCCTGTCCGGTCAAAGCGTTGTCAATAATATTTTACTGCACCCCCTCCAAATGCTTACCTTGGCCTGGATCGGCTGTCTCGCCGTCCAGCGTAAATTAACCGGATCTGTAAGCTGGAAAGGGCGACTGCTGGTTACCGCCGGCGCAAATGCTAAAATGTGATGGTTATTTTGTAACTTTAGACATACCAAATCCAGTGCCGTGAAACATGTAATAACTCTTCTGTTTTTATCGATCGCTTTTCTCACCCAGGCGCAAGAGAGTACACTGGGCAACAACGACTACGCGAGGCTCTCACCCGAGGAAGCGCAATTTCTTACCGAATATTTTTCAGAGCAGAAAGTAAAAGTCGACTTTAAAGGAAAGAAGGTCGCGTTTATCACCGGGCAGGGCGGAACGGTGATCTCTACAAAAAGCAGCTTCTTTAAGTATGCTCGAAAGTATAAAGCCGATGGCGGCACTTGGGCCCGGAAGCTTAAGTTCAGGGAATTCGAACAAACAGGTGGCTATAACATCATTGTGGCCTACGGAGGCGTTAAAAATATACTGCTGCCCAAGCTGCTTTTTGCCAAGCTAAGGCGTGAAGGCGGCGCACAAAAAGAGCCCGGCAATACCGGGCCCGTGATAAGTTACAATTAGCCTTTTTCTACAGACCGAAAACAAGGCCTACGTTCAGACTGCTGCGGCTGTTCTGAATCTTATTCCCCTGATTGTCTTTGAAAACATCCGTTAACCCAGCCTGGCCGTCTGTCTCCAGCAAAATCTTAACGCGGCTGCCGACTGGTATCTTTACGCCTATCCCCAGAGCTAGACCCGCATCAACCGATTGTGAAATTTCTTTCAAATCCGTACCCATTGCCGTTTCTTTTGAACTCAGCAGAAATCCGGCATAAGGACCGAAATTAAGATACCAATTGCGCGTTTTTCCAAAGTGCCAGTTTGCCATAACAGGCACGGTCAGGTAATCGAACTGATAGTTCGTCGGGACGGCTTCACCGTTGTCGAACGAGATGTAACCGTTGTTCCATCCCTTCTGGTCGTAAGCCGCCTTGGCTTTAATACTCCAGCGGTCAGAAAAAAAGTAATCTCCTGAAACCGTTACGTTAACGCCTGTACGGTATTCAGTGTTCGTGTTGGAGCCACTCGTCACTGTCGCTAGGTTCAATCCGCTGTTGATACCAAGTTCGAAATCGCCTTTTTCCTGTGATGAGGCTGTCAGATAGGTTGCGCCACACAGTAGCATGGCAAATAATTTTTTCATTAATACATTAATTTAGATGCGACCAATATCGCACAAAAATTCAATTAACAAAAAAAATTAATGATGACCTGAGAGATCCTCGCCTGCATTCTTTTCGAGGCGTAGGAACAGCATGCTGGTGACCGCCGTAATGGCAGCAAGCGTAAGGAAAGTATAGTGAAACGCATGTAAAATATTTTCCGCCTGCAGCCAGGCCGAACTGGAATATTTGGCCAGCAAGAAGGCGCCTACCGAAATACCCAGACTCATAGAAAGCTGTTGCATCACCAGCAATAAGCTGTTGCCGCTGCTGGCCGTTTCATTGTTGAGCGCCGAAAGGGAGATCGTATTCATGCTGGTCAGCTGTATGCTGTTTACCGCTCCATATGCCACCAGCAGCGGGATCAGGTTGGGTAGTTTCGTATGTTCATTCACCAGGGAGAAAAGCGCAATGACCGCCGCAATAAGCAAAGTATTGATGATCAGCGTTCGCTTATAGCCCATCTTTTTCACCAGCGGAACCACCCAGGGCTTAATAAGCACGGAGGTAAGCGCCACGGGAATCAACATGATACCGGAGGTCATGGCCGATTGCTTCATGCCTAGTTGAAACAGGAGCGGAAGCAGCAGCGGCATGCCGCCGATGCCCAGGCGCGTTAGGAGGTTGCCGAACACACCGATCCTTAGTGTCCGGATGCGAATCAGTCCGAGGTTGATCAGCGCCCGCTCCTTGATGCGTCTGTAATGAAAGTAATAGAGGTTCATTAGCACAAAGCTGGAAGCAAACACAAGTAGAAGCAAAGATTCACTGATAAACTCGTGCGTACCCAGCTCAATCCCCAGCGTTAGCAACAGTAGAGAGCCGCCGAAAAACAGCATACCAAAGAAGTCGAATTCTCCTCCCGCCCGCTGGTACTGTGGCATGTGCTTGTTGGCGTAATACATGCCGAACAGGCCTATCGGCAGGTTAATCAGAAATATCCAGTGCCATGAGGCAATCTCAACAAGCCAGCCGCCCAGTGTCGGGCCAATGATCGGGCCTACCAACCCGGGTATCGTGATAAAATTGATCACGCCCAGCAGTTTCTCTTTGTCGTACGTATACAAAATAGCCAGACGCGAGACAGGGACCATCATAGAACCGCCGATGGCCTGAACGACGCGGGAGACAATAAGCATGGCCAGCGATTGCGATAAGGCGCAGAGTAATGAACCAAAGGTAAATATGCCAATGGCAGCTACAAACACCTTTCGCGAGCCAAACTTATCCGACAGCCAGCCGCTGAGTGGGATGAGCAGGGCAAGCACAAGTACGTAACTGATAATGATGCTTTGCAGCGACAGTGCTGGTTTTTGCAGGTCGGTAGCGATAGAAGGTAAAGCCGTGTTCAGGATCGTACCGTCAAGCGACTGCATAAACATGGCCAGCGCAGCAATCCAGGGCAAAGTTCTTAATGTCGACGAGCGGGGTTGTTCCATTGTAGCATTAACATCCCGTCCGTTCCGTGGTTTTAGCGGATTGTATTATTTCTGCTAACTTTAGTCACGAAACCTATGGAACAGATCGAAGTATTTTATCCTGAAACGGTGGCCGACTGGAACGAGTGGCTGGCGGCTAACCATCAAAAGAAGCAGTCCGTTTGGCTAGTGCAACATCACAAGGCCTCAGGCAGGCCAACAGTTAGCTGGAGCGAGGCGGTTGATGTCGCTTTATGCTACGGATGGATAGACAGTAAAAAGATCAAAATAGACCAGCATACCACGCATCAGTTTTTCAGCAGGCGAAAGCCCAAAAGCACCTGGTCCAAAATCAACAAAGACAAGGTCGAACGGCTCGTAAAGGAAGGGCTTATGTCGGATGCGGGCTACGAGAGTATCCGGATAGCCAAAGATAACGGTTCCTGGAATGTGCTCGACGAAGTTGAGGCCTTACAGGTGCCGGCCGATCTTCAGCAGGCCTTTGACGCAAACCCAGGTGCCGAAGCCTACTATAATAGTCTCAGTAAATCCATAAAAAAAATGATGCTGCATTGGATCGTTTTGGCAAAGCGGCCTGAGACCCGGCTAAGCCGTATTCAGGAGATTGCCAGCCATGCCGCAAAAGGAACTAAACCGAAGCGGTTTTAGAAAGTTCAGCACTTTGCACGGTCGGGAAATTCACTATAACCGTTTTGATCTCGTGGTCAGGAAACTTCTTTGAAAAATCGCCGCGCCGGATAAGCAGACTGGTAAATCGGATTTCATCACCATTCTTAAAGGTCATGAGGTATACATTGCAGTCCTGCCACAAACTCCGGCTATTGAAGTTCCCGAAGAACTTTATACTTTCAATATCTTTTTTGGAGTACTGCCGTTGCTCCCCCGCTGTTCCGAGCGTGAAAATCTCAGCCGCTCTGGAGATACGCAAATAACGGTACCTGTCAATTTTAAGGTAGTCGAGATAAAAATAAAGGTGCGGCCCGCAAAAGCACATATAAATGAAAAGTACGCCCAGCACTGAAATAAGTGTTGGCGTCTGACCTTCTTCAAGCCAACGAATGAGGACCAACATGATCACAAAATTGTATGTCCAGAAAATAACGGAGAAAAAGCGGAATCTTGCTGTCTTGTCGACCACATATTCAAACGTGTTTGTGATAAAATGTGCGGCACCCTTCCACGTAAAGCTGTACTTCTCAAACCCCTCAATATGGCCATCGTTTTCAAAGAAATCCCTTATCCACTCGGAGGCTTCCTGCAGGGTAGGCGCGACTTTAAAATAAACCTTCTTCCTGCTATCGAGGTAATACAGGCAAAACTTTCCGCTAAAATAATGTCCCAGTTTCAGGTACGTACCAGTTGGGTGCTCTATCGTAACCGAAGGGCAAGTCAGCTCCACAGATGCCAGGCTTCGCTCCGTAGCCCAGGGGTATTCCTGAATCAGCTTCAGGGTATCCTGTAAATTCCTTGGAGCAATCTGGTCAAATTCGCCCTTTTCGCTTTTCTTATACTGAAGTTTTGAGATGAGTTGCGTCACAATTCAGTTGTTTTTTAAGCGAATGTATTAAAAATAATATCTTTGTAGCTCAGCATCGTTTCATGAAAAAGCCCATTCTCTCAATTCTAGCTTTTGTACTATTATTTGCCGCGTGTGGAAAAAATTCATTGCAAACGCCAGAGAAAGAGCATGTTGATACAGAACAGAAGTCTGTACAAGTAATGAAGGCGATTCAGCCAAAAATGTTGGCCAGATGGCGAATCAAGGAAATACAAATAACTCCGTTTTCCCCAGGTACATCAGAAATAGGGATCTATAGGGATACCATACTTTACGATTTCGGCATTTTGGATATAAATCAAGTTGTTGATACCGGCGGCTACTATCGCAAGTACAACGACTTTTCTGGTTCCATAATATACAAATCTAAAATCCTGCCAATTGGATTCATCGGCCGGCCAAGTGTTGAGGCGTTATTCAATGAACGCGGTCCTGAACTTATTGGCTTATTGGATTTCCGTTTTCCAGTAGGATCTCATGAAACGCTGCCCGAAGAACAATATTTACAATACCTAGGTTTAATCTGGGAAACCTTTACGATGGAATTTAATGAGGATGGGAAAACGATGATCTGGAAAGGGCTAAACAGGTCCTGCAAATATATTCGCTTTGAACGGTACTAGCTACCGTTGCCGGGAAGCCTTTTGCAGTGTTTAACATTATCATGCTTCTTAAAATCTAGATCCCCAAAAAGAAAATCATCTGAGTCAATATCCAGCTTGAAACCTTTTATCTTCCCGTTCACATCACGATCAAAGATCACATGGCCAGGTGAAATAAAAGGGTCTTTGAAAACAACGTCCATGGTATCCTTTCCGTCTGACTGCAGGAAGCCCGAAAACAGCCCTTTCGCTGGTAACAACTCTAAAAAGGGTTTTCCGTTTTCGTATCTCATCACTGCGCCACCATAAACCGCATCTACATAAGTTCCTAAATATTCCTTGAACCCGGCAACGTCAGACCTAGATGCCGAAATTTCTTTTCGCGCTTTATCCCAATCGTACACCACTCCTTTAGAGGTCATCCTTGCATCTGCTGATTTCCAATTGAACATATCCGGCTTCTCAAGATACTCCTGGATAACTGCAATAAGCTCATCATTGATCCCCGAGATTTTATTGGTTAGGATGACAATACCTGATCCAGTTTCAGGGTATAACACCACACCCGACTGGTAACCCGGCATGCCACCGGAGTGGTGGACGATCTTTTTCCCATTCTCGTATCTAATAAACCAGCCTAGCCCATAGCCTTCATCACCATCGGCTGACGTCATTACTTTCAAACTCGTCATCGTTGCAATGTCCTGCAGATTAATGAGACGTTTATCGCCTGCCATTCCATCAGACAGCCAAAGCTCCAGCCATTTCAACATGTCATCCGTACTCGCATCAATGCCGCCTGCAGGTGCTGTGTTAACCATACTCACCGTTGCGATCGGCTTATTTCTGATGTGCGGAAGCGCAAAGTTGCTCCCCGGTTTCAGCCACTGCCGGTCGGTATAACTTTCCTTCATGTTCAGCTGATCAAAGATGCGGCTGTGTATAAAGTTCTCCCAACTCTGGCCGCTGACTGCCTCTACAACGAGTCCGGCTGCAACATACATGATGTTGTTATAGCCCATCTCAGCCCTGAACTCATTTCTGATCGGCGAAAACCGCATTTTATCTACAATCTGCTTCCTCGTGTAATTGGTTCCATAGAACAACAAGTCACCATCGAAGGTCGCCAATCCGGTGCGGTGACTAAGCAGATCAGTGATGGTCAATTCCTTCGTGATCCATGGGTCGCTAAGTGCGAAATCAGGCAGGTGTTTGATTACTTTGTCATCCCAACTCAGCTTATTCTCTGCCACCAGCATAGCAAGTGCAGTAGCGGTAAAGGCTTTGGTGCAGGAAGAAATCGGAAAAACTGTTTGTGTAGTCACAGGCTGCCCCGTGGCTAAGTCCGTTAAGCCATAGCCCTTCTTAAAAAGCAGCTTCTTGTTTTTAATAATTCCGATTGCCAGGCCCGGCATTTTATAATCCTTGACCTGTCGGGCAATAAACGCATCCAATTCTTGCAATGCAGGCTGCCGGGCGGTAGTCAACAACGGACACACAAGGAGAAACCCAATATAGATGGACTTACGGATCATGAACTAAATATGGTGAAATTCAAGTGAAAACCCAAGCAACCTCAGTCCTCAGCAAAACAAATCGCCCCCGATCAAGTTATAGTGCTAGATGAAGACAGAACGCTATACCCCAGCCAGGCCCGACATTCCCGAACTCAGGTGGATTAACCGTCTGGCATATCTAATGGACAGCCAGTTCAGGTTGCCCGGCACCAGGTTTCGCTTCGGACTCGATCCGCTCATTAACCTTTTTCCCATTGCTGGCGACATGGCAGGATTTCTGGTTTCGGCAGGTCTCATGCTGGCCATGGCCCGTAAGGGCGCCAGCAACAAACTGGTTGTGCTCATGAGCCTGAACATCCTGCTTGATGCCACCATCGGTGCAATCCCTGTTATCGGGCAAATCTTCGACTTCTTTTTCAAGGCCAATAACCGGAACATCAGGCTGATGAACGAGCATTACCTGGAAAACAAGCACCAGGGTAGCGGCAAAGGCATTATCATCTGGACACTGATCATCCTCTTCCTGATACTGGCTCTGCTTATTTACCTGCTCTGGAAAGTGGGTGCCTGGCTTACCGGACTGATCTTTTAAACACCGCTGGTGTAAGCATTTTCGGTTGTAAGCCAAACTATTGCGCAAGTACATTGTTCTTTGGATACTAATAAAAACACCTATGAAAAACGAATGGATAAATAAAGTAACGGATGGCCTGAGCGAACTGAGCATAGAGCCAACAGGCAGGGAAAACATTGATCAGAGCGAGCGTCTGGTGTCGGTACTGGCGGGTGGATGGCTGCTTTACAACAGTCTGAAGAAGCTTGGAAAACATCCCATTCTTGCCCTCGGAGGCGTAGCTGCTGGAGGAATGATGCTATACAGAGGCGCGACTGGCGTTTGTCCGGTATATACTTATCTGGACAAGGATACTACTGATCCGGAATCGATCCGCATTGTAGAAGACATCGTCGTAAACGCACCAAGGGAAAAGGTGTATGCCTTTTGGCGCGAGCTTTCTAACCTGCCAAAGTTCATGACGCACCTGAAAAGCGTAGAGGAGCAAAGCGATGATGTTTCGGTGTGGACCGCAAACGTACCGGGCGGATTGCTTGATCTGACCTGGAAGGCCGAAATTACCCGGGAAGATGAGGGCAAATACATCGGCTGGCAGTCTATCGAAGGTTCGCAGGTCGACAACGCCGGCAAGGTGGAGTTCAAAGACACCCTCAGTGGCACCGGTACAGAACTGCACATCGAAATTGAATATTTTGCCCCGGCAGGAAATGTGGGAAGAAGCATTGCTTCACTGTTCAATGGCGTATTTGAACGGATGATCCGCGAAGATGTACAAAATTTTAAAGCCTACGCAGAGGATGCTGATTTTAAGCAATATGCAGGTTTAGCCCTGTAGATTTTTAGTCGCCTAACTATGAGGCTCGTTCCTTATATTAGGCGACTATAAATCTAAATTAATGAAAAAAACCTTTCTGGTATTAGCGCTCCTGGCCGGCTTATATAGTCAGGCTAACGCTCAGCAACAACTCAAGTTTTCAGTGAAGGCGGGATTAACCGCCCCTAAATTCGTCACCGGTGGTGGAAACACCGACATCAAAAGCTCTAAAACGAGTTCCTTTTACGCCGGCGCTTCAGTAGACATTCCGCTCAACACAACCTTATCAATTCAGCCTGGCCTGACTTTTATTGGGAAAGGCTTCAGGGAGTACTTCGCAGACGTAGACTTTGTTGAAGGGCAGTTGTTTTTACTTACTGTTGAACGAAATACCAAGCCGTATTATATTGAGCTGCCGTTCCCTCTGGTCGCAGGTTTTAACCTGATAGGAGGAAAACTTCAGCTGGGTGCGGGTCCATACGCAGCCCTTGGCGTGGGGGGTAGACACAAAACCAAGGTTAACGCTGTAATGGAAAGCCGAATTGGAGACGAGGGATTTGAGTTTTACGAGGATGAGAAAATAAAATTCGGAAGTTCGGAAGAAGATGTTACACCTCGTGCCGATTTTGGCCTAAGCACGTTCGTCGCCTTCCAGTTGCGTAGTGGTATCGGTCTTCAAGGAGGCTTTAGCCGTGGACTTACTCGCGTAAATAATAATGACCCAAATAACGTTAAGATCTATAATCAGGTGCTTTCACTAGGCTTGTTTTATACTTTATAAATGTTATCCTAATTGATGGGACTAAACATTTGTACAATTTGATTGTTCAAATGCTATGAATAACACCACTCAAATCATCATACATGCAGCGCGCGTTGGAAACGTGGAAGTTCTGCAGGAACTCGTCAGGCAAAATGCAAATGTAAACGCACGAGATGAAAAAGGCTATACGCCGCTGATCATTGCATGCTATAACAATCAATACGAGGCAGCAAAATTTCTCATAGAAAACGGTGCCGACATTAATGCGGCCGACAACGGAGGAAACACCGCGCTGATGGGTGTGGCGTTTAAGGGATATGAACAGATCGCTACACTGCTCATTGAAAATGGTGCCTCGCTCGATCTGCAGCATGGAAATGGTGGAACAGCACTTATGTTTGCAGCCATGTTTGGCAGAAACGAGCTCCTGAAGCTGCTGCTCAATGCTGGTGCCGATGCTACGCTGCTGGATGCCCGCGGCCTGTCTGTGTTTGATCTTGCTGCACAACAAGGCAATACGGAAGCGCTTAACATTCTTGAATCTATGGCCAAAGCGAGCTAAAAAACAGTCATAAAAAAGGCGCGTAGCGAAGGGTTTGATCCCTGCTACGCGCTTTTTCGTTATTATTGCCCCGACTTATTAAGCCGGAACCATCCTTGGCTTTTCCCGCTCCCAGAAACGATGCAGTTTAATTGCTTTGATAAAGAGATCGCTCAGTTTTTCAACGTCGCCGCCTACAGCAACGCCCTCCTTAAGTACGGTCTCCTCGCTAAACTCATCGGGCAGTTTCTTATGAAAATAGGTAGCCTCCAATACCTGCATGGCCTGCTCATCTGCGGCAATCGCCTTGCAGTGCTTAAAGGCCTCATTCAGAAAATGTACCGCATTAGCTTCTGCTTCAAGTGTCGCAACGCTGTTGGTCCCTCCCGGCACGTAGACAGCATCAAACAAAACCGATGCCGCGGTCAGGAAGCTATGGTCAACCGTGAGAAAAGTGCCGTCGGCTGCCGTCACCTCTCCAAGTCGTGGTGCAATCAACTCAGCAATTGCCCCCTGTGCCTCAAGTGCCGCGCGCATCGTCCGAACCGACCCGGCGGTTACGCCGTCGGCCACCAGGATGGCGATCTTACGGCTAATTATACTGTCCTTTGGTGTGTTCACCATACTCAGCGCGTCAGACTTATCCAATGAACCTTCAACCTGGATAGGCTCGTAATCTGCCGGATCACCGTCGGCCGGTACACTTTTGTTGACCGGTTGTTCAGGTTGCTGCGGTACCGGCAGCCCTAAGCCATAGGCTACCTGACTGGCCAGTCCTTCGTCAACCAGTTTCAGTATGCCCAACATACGCTGCCTTATGGCAACCGTTTTTACCTTTCCAAGCTCAAATACCAGGGCATCTACCAAATGGTTCTTTTCGGGGTCCGACTGACTGTTGAAGAACAACCGGGCCTGACTAAAGTGATCCCTGAAACTATCGCTTCTTGCGCGGATCTTTTTCGCATCGATACGTTCCTGGTAAGAGGTAAAGCCACCATCGGCTGCCTTAACCTGCACCGGATCATTGTTACCCAGCGTATTCGGATTGTAGCTGGCTTTCCCGCGATTGATCGTCTGGCGCATAAAGCCGTCGCGCTGGTTGTTATGTACGGGAACGACCGGCCTGTTGATCGGGATCTCATGAAAATTCGGTCCCCCCAGCCTGATCAGTTGCGTATCTGTATACGAAAACAACCTGCCTTGCATCAGCGGATCGTTGGTAAAGTCGATGCCCGGAACAATATGGCCAACGTGAAAAGCCACCTGCTCTGTTTCCGCAAAGAAATTGTCCGGATTGCGGTTCAGCGTCATTTTACCAACACGTTGTACCGGCACAAGTTCTTCAGGTATAATCTTAGTGGGATCGAGTAAGTCAAAATCATATTTAAACTCATCTTCTTCAGGCACGATCTGCAAACCGAGTTCCCATTCAGGGAATGCCCCCGCTTCAATTGCATCCCAAAGGTCGCGACGGTGAAAATCAGGGTCCTTACCGGAAATGTTCTGTGCCTCGTCCCAAGCCACAGAGTGTACACCCAAGAGCGGCTTCCAATGAAATTTCACGAAGCTGGATTTTCCTTTCGCGTTGATTAGCCTGAATGTGTGCACGCCAAAGCCCTCCATCATCCGGTAACTTCGCGGAATGGCGCGATCGCTCATCAGCCACATAATCATGTGTGCCGACTCCGGCATCAGCGAAATGAAATCCCAGAATGTATCGTGCGCCGAAGCAGCCTGCGGTATCTCATTATCCGGTTCAGGCTTCACGGCATGCACCAGGTCGGGAAACTTCAGGGCATCCTGGATGAAAAACACAGGCATATTGTTGCCCACCAGGTCAAAATTGCCTTCCTGGGTATAAAACTTAACGGCAAAGCCCCTTACATCGCGGGCCAGGTCTGTCGACCCCCTAGATCCGGCAACTGTAGAAAAGCGCACGAACACGGGCGTTTCAATGTCGGTATCGTTTAAAAAGGCCGCTTTAGTGTATGCCGACTGAGATTTGTAGAGTTTGAATACGCCATGCGCACCCGAACCCCTGGCATGCACAACGCGTTCCGGGATACGCTCATGGTCAAAATGCGTAATCTTTTCCCTCAGAATAAAATCTTCCAGCAAGGTCGCGCCACGCTCTCCCGCTTTCAGTGAGTTCTGGTCGTCATTTATTTTTACACCATGATTGGTGGTCATCTGTTCGTCGGTTGCATCCGCAGTATGCGGAAGGAGCGACTTCGTTTTTTCAGTTTCCTGCTGAGGTACGAGTTTGCGGTCTATCGCCTTTTCTGTACCCTGTTTTGGAGGTGAGTTTTTCTTTGCCATAGTTCAATTATGCCTCCTCAGCAGCTTTATAGTTGATATTCTTTTCTGCGATCTCGGTAAGATTCAGATCCGCGTTCTTTTCTTCCTCAAGTGTTTGGGTAAGTACTTCGGCAACCTCTGATAGGCCCAGTGTTGCCGCCAGCTGAACCAGTCCGCCATAAGAGGCAATTTCATAATGCTCCACTTTCTGCGACGCTAAGATGATCCCAACATCTCGCGTTGCCGTCCCAGCCTCAGTGCTCTCAATGATGCTTTCGCCTTCTTTGGCCAGCCCTTCCATTGCGTCGCACTTTTTAGCCTGCGGCTTTTCGCCCAGCAGATCAAAAACCTGCTCAAGCCTTTTTACATGTGTTTCCGTCTCGGTAAGATGCTTGCCAATCGCTCCAGCAAGTTCCGAAGATGTCGCAGATTTCTGCATTTTAGGCAGCGTTTTCACCAGGTGATTCTCTGCCCAGTATAAGTCCTTGATGCTGTCGACAAATAGTTCCTTCAATGCCGGCTCCGCTGCCGGATTTGTTTTTGTGCTGAACTTAGGTTCAGATCCACTTTTAGCTTTCATAGGGTCATGTATATGGTGTAATACCCATACCTAACAATCGCACTGCTAAGTAGTTTTAGACAGTATGATATATACTCCTTATACAATGCTCCAGCAATGGTTGAATGGTCGTTGGATCATTCAACCATTGCTCAACGATCATTCAAGGATCGTTCAACCTTGTATTTTATTTACCATGATAGAGGTATAGCGCCCCGTAACTCCAGTTCGGACCGCTTAAGCCGGGATAGTTGAACCGGTCCATCATCAGGGCGACGAAACGGAAAGGATAGCCCTCGGGCAACTGCACCACGTTCGGCCATACCCGGGTTCCTGAAGTTTCGCTCCATGGTGGCAGGTCCATCTTTAAAACGCCGGCTTCCCTGAGATCTGGGTAGGTGTAAATAAAAATTTGCCGTTCAGAACTGCCGGAAAAACAGTAATAGCGACCATCTATCTTTTGAATGGATGTGCCGGTAGAATTATGGGCCACCGGGCCTGCTATCTTTTTGTAGTCCTTGTTCCAATGGGCCGATTCAAGGATAACAGCTTTATAACCATCATGATTTTCGCAGGTAAGTATGCGCCATTTTTTTGCCTGTTCATCGAAAAGGATGTGCGGATCTTCAATGTCGCCCACAATCCCAAACGGTGCGGCGGTCATCACCGAAAATCCGAACCTTGGATCTTTTCTACTTTCTATGGTGAGCAGTTGCTTTTTCTCTTTGTCGGGACTGGCGTATGCACTAAAACCAGTGGTAATTCCCCGCCAGATCTTATCGCGGCGGTCGAAGAAAATGTGTGAAGCCACTTCATTTCTGAGCAGGCCATCGTTGCGATCGAACACAATAATGCCTTCCAGCTTAACATCAAACACCGTTGGGTCCATGCTGAAAACGCCCTGAATATGATGCGGCAGGGCACGTCCGCGAATAGACATGGTGTACCACAATCTTCCCTGATCGAGAAGCGGCTCTCCATTCTCGTAGGTTATGGCACGAATGTCGGCCTGGCCGGTGCCAGTGGTCAGCGCCATGCCGGCCTTGTTGATGCTAACTTTGCCGGAGCTTATCGATGAAAACAAATGTGATTGAAAGGTATGGATCCGCTCTTTGCTCCGCAGATCTATGTCTTTGTTAAAATCAGCTTGTCCGATCACTTGCGGCAGCTCTTCGTTTTGCAGGTATAGCACAAGCCCACTACCAAGCATTTGCAAAATGATCCTGCCTTTCAGGGTTGTGTTTTCGACACCAGGCACCGTAATGGTGGACTCCTTGATCAACCTCGCATTGTTGATTAGCCGCAACGCAGTGCCAGTTAACACACCATCTTTGTGCCTTACCGTAATAAATAACTGTTCCTTTTTAGCCGGATCAGAGAATTCAAAGCCCAATTCCCCTTCCCCGGCACACGAATTCAGATCGATGGTGTAAGTCGAAAACGGGTTAAATCCGCCCATCCAGATGGCCGTCTGCGTTTTCTCCGTCGATTCGATAACAAGCTTGCCTTGCTTAATAGAAATTTCAGACTGGTTCGGCAGATAGTGCGCCACCGGATGCATCGACTCCATTCCGACGATTTTCTGCGGGTCCAGTTTGGCCAGGGGAATCGATTGGCCTTCATCGAAGATCAGTCGGCGTACTGCCTGACGTGTAAAACTGATCTGGTCGGCCAAGGTTTGCTGACCAAAGGCCGGGTGGGTCGACATGAACACGAAAAATATCAGAAAATGAATCAGTTTAGGCTGCATAGCAGCGAATATAAGTTATTTGGCAGGTCAAAAAAATCCATATCTTTATTTGAAATAACCAAATTATGAAAGTCCAATTATCGCTCGTATTTGCTTTGCTGCTCAGCATGGGCATCAAAGCGCAAACGCTCAATCTGCCAAAGAACTACAGTTTCGAAATACAAACAACACAAACAGATAAAGGCAGTTATCCATCAGAAATTACGGATACTTATGCTTTTAAGTCGCTAGGCAGGAATAAAGACGGGGATTTTATGCTGGAGTGCAAGTTGGTAAATGCAACTTACGGTTCTTCGCAAATGGGGGGAACGTTGCTCAATACGGATAAGATCAGGGAAACGGATTTTCGTACGACAGCGATCCTTAAACACCTGGCGCTTTTGGATAAGCCATTTCAACTCACCATATCTCCTGAGGGAAAAGTCTTGGCTGTATCGGGCGCTGAAGAAATTGTGAAGCAAAGGTTCGCTGTCTGGAAAATCGCAGAAGAAACCTCTAAAGGAACGCTGGAATATTTGGCCGCGGCAATTAAAGCTGAAATGCAGGCCTTGTTTTTTGATGGCAAGACTGCGGATGTAGCACAGGCGCAGACTGCAAACAAGTTGGAGGGTGAAACGAAGATCAGTACGGTGAACAGCACAGCACGTACCACAACGTATCAGACATCAAACCAAATTGGTGACGTTCAGGCAGATCGGAAATTTGTGATTGATAAGAAAACAGGTTTGGTCAAGGAGTCGAGAGCGCAAAGTAAAACGCAGTTTAAGCAGAGTCCGCAACCGGGCATCAGCAGTAATGCGAGGATTGATGTGTCGACTGTTCAGAAGCTGCAGGCGGTGAGTCAGCGCAAGCCACTTGATACCGCCTGGATTAATATGGCAGTAAGGTTTAGCTACTGGAGCGATGCCTTGAAGGAATCTGACAAATACGATTCTACACGGGTTTTTGCATTGTTTAAGAAACCAGACTCTCGGTTTGTGAACGACAATTATTATATTCAGAACAGGCTGAGTGCGCTGCAGCGCGTGGATGGCGATAAAGCGGATCTGATGTACGATTCCTTGTTAAGCACCACGCCTAACAAATCCCTAAAGGGCAATTATATACATCTTGTAAACAAACTGAGTTTCACATATCATGATGAGCAGGATGTAGCGTCGCTCTACGATCTGACCACCTATGCCGCAGAAACGGAGGCTTTTGAGAGCTGGCTGCAAAGCTCTTTTTGTCAGGCTATAAGCGCGGCCAAAAGTCCGGGTGAGTTGGACGGCAAAATAGACAAGGCTTATGTGCTGAGCGGTATGATGCTTGCAAGCAAGGATGCTGAGTATCTGAAAAAGGTGCGCCCGCTTGCCATTTGGTCTAGGGCAAAGCAGGCATCGAGTGCGGAGGCTGCAATTGCAGCGGCTAAAACATTCCATGAGATGTCTGATCAGGACATTCAGGCAGGCAACGGCTCCCGCTATGCGTTGCTGGTATATCAAATGCTCCAGGCAGCTGGTCGCCCAGTCGAAGCGGGAGCGCTCCTCGATGGTACGATAGCACGGTTGGAACGGTTTACCGCCGATTCCTTGAGCGCAAGAAAGTATCTGGATAAAAATTTACTGGCGGGCGCTTATTACCTGAAGTTTCTAAGGGATGAGGCGAAAGGCGACGGTTCTGCTTTCCGGAGTTTATCTAAAGCCGCCCAGTATTCGCCGGCTAGCAGTAAAGAAAAGGCGCATATGAGTTTTTATGATCGTGCGCTGCTTGATACCAAAGAAGGGTACCGCGACCTGTTCATCGAAAAGCTATTGGCGGTCGGCAATGAGGCCGAAGCGTCTGATGTCTTCGTAACTCATATCACGGCTATGCCCGAGCAAATCCTTGAAATGAAGAAGCTGTACGAAGAAAAGTTTAAGAAGGATGATTTTTCTGCCTTTTTTCAAAAGCGGATTGTAAGTGGCTGGCCTGCTGCCCCAACTTTTGCGCTTGCTGCGGTAAACGGGGGTCAGCATAGCCTGGCCGATTTTAAAGGTAAATGGTTGGTCATGGATTTCTGGGGAACCTGGTGTGGCCCGTGCCGGGCTGAAATGCCCGATGTGAACCGGTTTAGCGACGAAGTAAAGGATGGCAAACATAAAAACGTACAGTTTCTGAGTGTCGCCTGCAACGATCAGGAGGATAAAGTAAAAGCCTATCTTGAGGAGAACAACTTCGGCATTCCGGTAGCCATGTCAGACGGCATTATACAGCGCAATTACAGTATAAGAGGTTATCCGTCCAAGATCATCGTCTCGCCCGAGGGTAAGATGATACAGGTAGATTTCGGAAAGGATTGGAAGAAAGTTATTACAGCTTTTAGTCAGCTATAGATATCAAAGCTTAATATATTGAAATAGCATATAGACCTGCCTTTAGGCGGCGTTCTATATGCTATTTTTTAGTTAGAGAAACTATCTCAGTACTTTTTCCAAAGCCTCCCAAACTTCGTTACCGCGCAGTCCTTTATCAATAATTTTCCCGCTCGGGTCGAGCAAAAAATTCTGAGGAATGGCCTTCACGTCGTATAACGCCGCTGCAGCGTTTTTCCATCCTTGCAAATCGGATAGCTGTGTCCAGTGCAAGCCGTCGTCGTGAATGGCTTTAATCCAGGCCTGTTTCAGTTTGGCATCGTCAAGTGAAACGCCGATGATCTCGAAGCCCTTATCTTTAAATTCCTTATATGCCTTTACCAGCGAAGGGTTTTCAAGGCGACAGGGCGCGCACCAGCTTGCCCAAAAATCAATCAACACGTATTTTCCCCTGAACTCACGTATACTGACAGGTTTGCCGGTAGTGTCGTTCATGCTGAAAACCGGTGCTTCCGTACCAATAGCAGGTCCGACCTTTTGCCGTTCAGCCCTGTTTTTGCGTGCCGCTGCATCTGAGATCTCAAATAGCCTGCTCATCTCTTTCGCAACAGGCGGCTGGACATCCCGAGGAAGCATGGCGAGCAGGCTATCTGCTAACTGGCGGTTAATCCGATAGTCAGAAATAACCTTTAGTACGAGCATGGGTGCGATTGGCGAGGAGGGATGTTGTTTTATCTCCGTAATTATTTGGGCCTGCAACAACTCCGACATCTTGGTCAGGATGCCGATAAATCCGAGTTTTGCGCGGTCGGGTACAGTCAGGAATGCTTTTCTAGCCGCATCTGTCACATTCTTAAACAGCGAATCGGAGACTGAACCTCTGACTATGGAGCTGTCTTTGATCGTGATCATGGGCAGGTTCCGCTTCTCTGCAGAAGCCCTGTCCCTTGTTATGACAGCGGGCAGGGTGATGACCTGTTGCGTGCCTGGGGCGGCGATAATACTTGCAATTACAGCGCCCTGAACCTTTCGGCTTATTTTTACATGAGCCGGTATCGGCAATGTTCCGCTTATGGTATAGCGCCCCGCAATGACCTTAACGCTATCTGTTTCTTTATTTAGATAGGGTTTAAAGGTAAAGTAAATTACCTTTGGAATCGAGTCGGCCGGCAGCGCGGTCATGTCGCCCTGGATTACGAACCTTTTTTCATTCGTTTGGGCATAATTGCTCAACGGGAGCCATAAGACTATCATGGGCAGCAATAGCTGCCACTTTTTGAAATGCTTCAACATCGTTAAAATCGTTTAATGATCCCAGGTTCATTTGAACCCGGGATCGCGTTAGAAGTAATCGTATCGTGCTCTGCAGCATCAATATCCCGGGTTCGGCGGCAGGTTTGGATTTCTCAACACATCGGTTGCCGGTATTGGATACAAGGCCCACCTCGGATCCCAGGTCGTTCCTTTCGTCAAGGCAACCGCGGGCATCACCTGATCAATGCGCCCGGTCCTTTTCAGGTCGAGCCAGCGATGGCCCCATTCCGCGAACAGCTCAGCCTGCCTCTCATGATAAATCGCATTAAGGATCGCTGTTTCACCGATGGCCGGACTTGCCATTAATCCTGCCCGTTTGCGTATAAGGTCCAGGTCTTCGAGGGCACCCGTGGTGTTGCCTCGTTTCGCTCTGGCCTCCGCACGGATCAGGTATTGCTCTGCAAGCCTTAAAACGATCAGGTACTCCGAAGGCGAGGCCGCATTTACGGTCCCGATTTTGTATTTATAAGGGTAGTAATAGGTAGTTCCTCCTGAAGTAATGCTCTTTACCCAGCCTTTATAGCGCTTGCTGTCGACATCAAAGGCCTCAAGCTGCGAGGGACTTAAATAAACGTAGTTAGTAGAGGTAGGAAAGGTGGTTGAAGAGGGTATAAATAGCCTTCCGTCCCCCGTATTCGCGAGCGTGGCGGCGGTTACCGGCTGCAAAGACCAGATGGTTTCTTTGCTGTTCTTCAGGAACACATTGTTTACCGATACTGTATCATAAGCCGCTTTGTTTTGAATTACGGACGTCGCCTCTTCTTCTGCTTTTTCCCAATCTCCATGGTAAAGATAAACCCGCGCCAGAAGCGCAGCTGCAGCATATTTGTTTGGACGGACGCGTTCTATGGTCGACTTCAATAAAGAGGCATCCAGGTAATTTTCAGACAAGAGCGTCCTGGCTTTGTTAGCATCTTCAATAATTAGTTGATAAATCTCCTCCCTGGGCGACTTAGGCAGATCAAAAGTAACGCTATAGTCGGTCGACAATACCTTGGGTACATCACCATATAGGTTAGCCAGGTAGAAATAACTGAAGGCTCTTAAAAAGTAAGCCTCGCCAAGCAATTGTAGCCGAATCGATTCGGTGAGTTTAGTCGTTCCGTTCAGGCCATCGATTGCCGCGTTAGCATTGTAAATAATGGAATAGGCGCTCACCCAAAAATCCCTGGTACCGGTAAATTCACTTTCGAGCCTGTTTTTGTAATATCTGTAGGCGTTGTGTGTTTCCGTGATCCCGTCGGCCAGCGTAAATTCATCCCCCGAAAGCCCTGAAAATACGGTCATCCCGCTCAAGCCGTTCCCTGCAGAGTTACCTAAACTGCTGCTTTCGGAGCTCATCGTTGTATAGATGCCGGTAAGTACGGCAATTGCGGTCCCGTCCGACTCATATACGTTTTCCGCATTGATCGAAGTAGCGGGGGCGGGCAGGTCAACGAACTTTTCGCAGCCTGAGATAACTGTGGTGCATACAAACATCCAGATGATCAGGACTGGATTCTGTAATATGTTTTTCGTTTTCATTCTATGTCGTTTAGCTGTTTATAAACCTACCTGTACGCCCAAGGTGATTACCCGTAATGGCGGTAAGGTGGAAATGCTTGCATTCTCCGGATCAAGGCCTAGATAGTC
Organism: Pedobacter deserti; assembly: GCF_024436415.1. Taxonomy (GTDB): domain Bacteria; phylum Bacteroidota; class Bacteroidia; order Sphingobacteriales; family Sphingobacteriaceae; genus Pedobacter; species Pedobacter faecalis. The sequence goes on from NZ_JAFMZQ010000001.1 coordinate 1,473,884, forward strand.
GGTAAAAGTCAGCAGGTTCTGACCCTGAGCGAAAATCCGGCAGTTCTGGAATCCTGCCGCTTGCTGCCATGCCGCAGGGATTGTCCAGGAGAACGATACGTTTTTCAATCGGATATAAGACGCATCGGTAAAGCCGCGGTCACTGTCGGTTATCGCCCTACCGCCATTGCTGATCCGTTGGATGTCGGTAATATCATTTTCCTTCTGCCATGCGTTCAGGAAATAGGTCGGAAGATTATAGCCAGGTGCCGTGTAACTGAAACCGCCCGGGAATGGGTAGGCCGTCAGGATGTTCGGCCCGGTCTGTTTCCTGAATTCGAACAGGAAGTCGAGCTGGAACTGTTTGTAAGTTACCGAATTTTGCAGCCCGCCAAAGAAACTTGGGTTCGGATCGTAATAGTGGATCCTGTCAGTAGTAGAATTCGGCGTGGTCACAATGCTTCCATCGGCCGCGTAAAACTGGTAAAGCCCGGTTTTCGGATCAACACCGGCGCTTTTGTACGTTTTTAAAACGTTTGCAGGCTGGCCAACTGCCAATCCGCGGGCATAAGTCGAATTCTCAATACCCGGAAACGAAACCAGTTTGTTTTCGGGAACAGTGAAATTAAAACTGGTTGCCCAGCTGAAATCATCGCGACGGATATTTGTACTGTTCAGCGCGACCTCCCATCCGGTATTTTGCACAATGGCCGGGAAATTTCTGGTCACCGTACCAAAACCTGTAAGGGTAGGCAAAAGATAGGAGAGGAGCTGATTGCCTGAACGGTTGTAATAGTAACTGATGTCGGCCAATATGCGATCGTTCAGGAAGCCCAGATTAATACCGCCCTGCAGTTTCTTTGTCAACTCCCATTGCAGGTCAGGATTGGCATGTTCCCTGGGCGATAAGGCTGTCGACCCCTGATAAGGATTGTTCGAAGAGATAGGCCCGTACTTGGTAATAAACTGGTAATCACCAATCTGATCGTTGCCGGTCGTACCATAGCTTACATGCAGTTTACCAAAGCTTAGCACACCCAGGTCAGCCGCCCAGCCTTCGTTGGTAAATAGCCAGGCAGCCCCCACTGCACCGAAGTTCTGCGCACGGTTGTTAGGGCCAAATCGGCTGCTTGCATCGCGCCTTCCAGTAAGATTGACGATGTATTTGTTTTGATAGTTGTAGTTTAACCGGCCAAAGACCGCGTTGTAACGGTAGGTGTTCCTTACAGTGTTCGCTATTCTGAGCGTCGGAGCTGCAAGCGGGTCTTCCAAAACCTCATCACTGTTATAACCAGAGGCAGCAAGATGTACACTGTTCATGGTATTCTGCTGAAAGGTAGAGCCAATGAGTGCTTCAAGCTGGCCGGAGGCGATGGCAGCCTTGTAGTTAAGCTGGGGTTCGGCTATCCAGCTTTGAAAGCTGCCATTCCCGAAGGTCGAACGCCGTTGAGATGTAGGTTGAAGTTCCGGCGGATTGTAGGTGATCGGACTTTTTGATATCTCATCGGATGCCATATTCGTATAACCAAAAGTAGTTTTCACTTCAAGGTTGCGGAGCAATTGATAGCTTAGAACCGTATTGCCGATCAGGTTAGTCGTTTTATTCGTATACGTTGCCTCCTGTCGTGCCAGCGGGTTTAAAAAAGTCGACACACTGTCTGTTCCGGCAGCGTTGGGAATCCTTTCCCAGTTGAGCGTGCCATCGCCTTTATACAGAGCAGGCGAGTTTGGCGGAAGGCTCAGCGCCATGTTCGTATAGTCGGTACTGATCAGTTTATTATTGTCGTTCATATAATTGCCCGACATCTGGAATCGGAACTTATTGTTGGCGGAGGTATGGTTGATGCTGATTCCAAGTGAGCCTTTGTTATCCGACAGATCACCCGGAAATACAGTTGTTTCGCGATGATAGCCCCCGTTTACGCGGAACGTCGTGTTTAGCCCGCCGCCGGAAACAGCAAACTGACCATCCATATATTGTGCGGTTCCGCCGATCAGTTCCTCCTGCCAATCGGTGTACCGGTTCGGATCGTATACAGTAATATCATAGTTTGTGGGACCGGCATTTGCAGCTGTCGGAGTAGCAGGTCTTTCCGGTACAGCAAGGTTGCTATGTTTGTAGGCCTGCCTGCGCATGGCGAGATATTGCTCGGTGTTCATCATATCCAGTTTGCTTGGAACGCTTCCCCAGCCGTTTTGAAAGGTTACATCTACTAAAGAGCGTCCCGCCCTGCCTTTCTTTGTGGTGATCAGCACTGCACCGTTGGCGGCCCTGGATCCGTAAATAGATGTTGCATCTGCATCCTTCAGTACCTCGATGCTTTCAATATCTGCAGGGTTAAGAAAGCTGAAAGGGTTTCCGCTTCCCTGTACTGCTCCGGTATAGAACGTCCCGGAGCTTCCAAGCACAGTGCTCACTGTAGGCATCGTCTGTGAAGTGAAGGGCACACCGTCTACCACAAAGAAAGGATCACGCCCTTTGCCAATAGAATTAATACCTTGAATGCGGATGGTTACGCCGGAATTAGGCAGTCCTGTGGTCTGCGTTATGCTTACCCCAGGCATACGGCCGGCAAGTGCCAGTAGCGGATTGCTGACCGGCTGTTTTGCGATATCTTCGGCCTTAACGGACACGATGTTTCCGGTGCTTAATCTTTTACTGGTCACCCCATAGGCTTGAATCTGCACCTGGTCGAGTATATTGTCGGCCAGCTCTAGCTCAATGGTGCCCAGATTCGCAGCCGCGGCAACTTCCTTTGGCTTATGGCCAAGATAAGTTATGACCAGAGTTGCCCCTTCAGCAACACCCCTTAAGGTAAAGCCTCCGTCGGCACCGGTAATGGCTGCACCTTTTCCGTTTTTTATCTTTACACCCGCTCCAAGGAGAGGCTGGCCGGTTTCGTCGACAACCCGGCCCTGTACATCAATAGCTGCGAAACGCTCAGCGAGCTTGTCCAGGAAGGTCTTCTCAGGCTTCCTTTTAATCGTAACATTCTTCGCGCTGATCTCATAAGTAAGCGGCAAACCCGACAATACGGTTTTTAATGCTTGTTCGATAGTAGCCTCGCGCAGCCGCACGCTTACCTGTGTACTGGGCGGGATTAGTTCTCCCTCATAGAAAAAGTCGTAACCGCTTTGGCTGCGGATTTGTTTTAATACAGCACTCAAGGGTGTGTTTTTTTGGTTCAGTGTAATACGCTGACCGAATGTGGCCGCGCTAACCTGCAGCAGCGAGGCGAATAAAATGACGGTAGTCAGGCGCATAATCAGCCATAATTTGCGGTATAACCCATCGGTTATACCTGGTTCTTTGGTATAAAATTGATACATTTACGTTTAGTTTGGTTCTGTACAGCAGCCCCTTGCCGTCGAAAACTAGTGGCTGTCTGCAGTTAAAAATTGATTCGTTGATTTTCCAAACACAAACCAGTGGTGTCTTACACTGCTGGTTTGCTTTTTTAAGTAGTTAATTTAGCTATAGGCGTTTTCCTTTCTTTTTATCGGGTTACATGTAGTCTTTTCCCTTCCAGATGGAAGCGGGCAATACCCGATGATTCAATAAAATTTAATACCTCCGACAACTTCTTGTCCCTCGAGATCCAGCCTCCGGTATAGAGGTTCTCGGGAATTGATTCGTCAAAGCTGACATCCACGTCGTACCAGCGTGCGATCTTTCGCATAGCTACTTTAAAATTTACCTGATCAAAGTTGAACTCACCTTTCGTCCAGTCGGCAAAGTCGGCCGCATTTACTTTCGCTACTTTTATGGAGCCGTCCTGAATCAATGCTTGCTGTCCGGGCACAATTGTTTTTTCGGAGGCACCCCATAGTACACGTATGGATCCCTCCATGAGGGTAGTCGCTTTTACCGGTTCATCGGAATAACTATTGATGTTAAACCGGGTACCTAAAACCTCTACTTGATGGCCGTTTGACTGCACTACAAAAGGGTGCGCTTTGTCTTTTGCTACATCAAAAAATGCTTCGCCTTCCAATGTTACACGGCGCTTACCCGATTCAACTAAGCCAGCTGTATAGGTTATCGATGAGGCGGCATTCAGCCAAACGTTCGAGCCGTCTGGCAAGCGCAGCCGGTAAGTCTGCCCCTTTTCCGTACTCAGCGTATTAAGATTGTCTAGCTCAGCCGCCCCGGCTTTTATCTCATAAATTAACTCCCCGTTAGCTGCTTTGGTAATAACAACGCCCGATTCCTCGGCCAGCTTACCGTTACCGGCATCCGACAGGCTGATTCTTTTTCCATTTGACAAGGTGAGTGTGGCACCCAGTTTACCTGGGTCTGCGTCGCCTGCGTATGTGGAGACTTCTTTGGTTAACATACTCCTGTGGTTTGCGTAATAAAACAGGCCAGCTGCGAGGATAAGAATAATAGAGGCTGCGGCGGCAAAACGCGGCCACAACCGTCGCCGCCGGGCTGCAAGATTAAGGCGCCTGCCTAATTTGTCCAGGCGTAGGTCCAGTTGCTCATCTGTCAGAACCTTTCCATCGAAATGTCCAAAGCTCAGCCAGTTGTTGAGCAAAGCTTTCTCCTTTTCGGTGCACTGACCGTTACTGTATCTTGCCAGCAGGTCCTGAAACTGATCCTTATTCATCTGGTCGGGTTAATTGATACCCTATAGTCAGTAAACTGTGGCGGCAGGGTTAAATAAAAATGAAAATTTATAGGAAAAGGAGAACGCTCATGGTGCCAAGCTTCGTTTTCAGGATTTTTAGCGCATGATGCATGTGGCTTTTAACGGTTTCTTCAGACAGTTCAAGTTCTGCTGCAATCTGTTTCCGACTATATCCATCCTGCCTGCTCAGCTGAAACACCTGGCGCATTTTATCTGGCAATGCGGCTATTTCTTTTTCTATCAGTGCGGCAAGTTCCTTGTGCCGGATCAGGTAGTCCGTTTCTTCAGCGCTGATCTCATTGTTAAGATATTCATTAAAAGAATCGAGGTAGCGCTCCGATAATTTACGTTTTGAAAAAACGTTGATGATCTGGTATCTGACGGCATTATACAGGTAAGGGGCAAGCAGGGTGTTGTCGTTCAACTGAGTCCGCCTGTTCCAGAGCGAAAGAAAAAGTTCGTGCAGAATATCTTCAACCTCCTGTTCGCTGTCTAACCGTTTCAGAGCGAAGGCATAGAGTAGCTTTTTATACCGGTTGTAAATCTCGGCATAAGCCGAATGGTTGCCCGACTTAAGCAGCAAGGTTAGTTCCTGATCGGTATAAGTGCGATAATCGGCCATACGAATCGTAAAACTACTAAAACAAAATTAAACGGGCGGCATATGTATAATGTCGCCCGATCAAACCCTCAGAGCATTAATCCTTCTCATTATGCACCTCAGCAATCCTGAACTTCTTCAGGCCCGCTGGTACCTGCCATTGTACGGTTTCGCTTTTGCTGAAGCCGATGAGGGCCGCGCCGATAGGGGATAGAATTGAAATCTTATTTTCCCTGATATTGGCATGCTGAGGCAATACAAGGCATACTTCCCTTGCGGCGCCATTTTCCTCGTCAACAATCTGCACCCGAGAGTTGATGCGGATAACATGTGGTGGAAATGCATGTTTTTTTACCACCACTGCTCTGCCTAGTTCGGCCGAAAGGGACATGTCGCCTGAGCTCCCGTCCGTTTTGGTGAAATAGGGTTTAAGTAACTGATAATCATCTTCCCTGATGATTACCGGGATGTTTGCATTTAAATTCATAACAATATATTAAAAGGAGTGATAAATGTGTTCGTCTGGACTTCGCCGCGAAGTGAAAAAATAGCGAGACTAGTGAAAGAATCTAGCTTTAAACCCAGACCCTGACGAAATTGTTTAGGAGGCCTGGGCTACGGTATTGAAAACCTTAAAGCAGGAGAAAAAGTACTTAAATGCAGGCAGGATAACTGAAAGCAAAGCACAAGAGGCAGCCTTAACGAAAAGAGATTTCGCATTTACGGGCTTGCCGTACAAAGGGGCGCTGTGTAAACTTTGGTGTGCCAAGTAAGGCAAAGATAAGGAAAATAAAACGGAGGTCAACCATTCAGCTCTTCCAATCGACGGCGGTAGGTCTCAATCTCCGTAAGCGCCTCGCGGATGCCGGTGCGCTGACGCTGCAGCAGTTCCAGATGATCAACGTGAAGCGCCGGATCGTCTAAAACCTTATCGAACTTTTCAAGTGCCGCCTTTTCGCCGGTTTCAATGGCCGATAATATAGCGATGTCTTCTTTACTGCTTAAAGCCTGCTTAATGTCGATCCAGGTGCGGTGAAGTGCGCCCAGTACGCCTCCGCTCTCATTTTCAGAGTCGCCGCCATGTGCATGCAAGTGTGCTTTCAGGTCGTCCGCAAACGCAGCACGCTGGGCCGAGTAGGTTAGAAATAACCCTTGTAACTCTATGCTTTCAGTCGTCGTGCTGGCCGAGTCATAGCCCTCCTTTCCATCGTTCAGGATATTAATTAAACCCTTCAGGTCGCTGATTACTTGATTGTTGCTCTCCATAACGCAGATATTTTTATAAATAAACCAATATCAACGGTCATTAGTTTTCCGTATATTGTGTTGACCAAATTAACGCGTATGGCAACGACACTTCCCAATCGGTCAAATTCCACTTCCCAGGAGGTATATCCGCTGGGCGATATCTCTCCCGAGGCATACCGGGGTCTGGCCCTGCATGCTGCAAAAGAACTGGGCTGGGCGATTTTTGATATAGATGCAACAGGCTTCAAGGCTTATACAAATCCTTATGTTGCTGCCGATAACCGCCTTATACATTTTTCGGTTAACGACGATATGGCAAGTGTCCGATGCGAGAATATTAGTGCACAGTTATTTGATTATGGCGGTGGTCGCATTTTTCAGTTCATAGAAAAGATGCAGGCCATGCGGCCCGATTTTACTGAGGAAGAATTGAAGTCCATATACGAGCGCCGGGAGATGTTGAAGGTAGATACCCCCACGATCGCGCCGGAGGTGACTAATAGAGGCTTTGCCTCGTTCTTCCTCCCGCGCGAGGGCTATATCATTACACCGCTGCTGGTCAACATAAGCCTGCTCATCTTTATCATTATGCGTCTTTCCGGGGTGCCTTTCTTTGCGGCAGGCGAAGAGGCGCTGATAAGATGGGGTGCTAATTTTGGTCCGGACACCCTGAATGGGCAGCCGTGGCGTCTCATTACAGCATCTTTTCTAAGCACGGGTGTTCTTCCGCTCCTCGTAAGCATGTTTGCGCTGGTGTACATCGGACAAATATTAGAACCCCTCCTGGGTTCCTTGCGGTTCACACTCGCGTACCTCCTCGGGGCTATAGCTGCAGGTCTAACTTCCCTGTGGTGGAATGACGCCGCAGCAACCTCAGGAGCCTTTGGTGCCATTTTTGGGCTCTGCGGCATTTGCCTGGCAGTGTTCTCCACTGAGCTTTTACCTCGGGGGCTGCGGAAGAGCATGTTCAGAAATATGTGCATCTTTACGCTCCTCTGCCTGTTTTTTCTAAAGCAACCCAGCGATTACTACGTTGCTGTCTTTGGAAGCCTGACCTATGGTGTCGTTTTTGGCTACAGTACCTATCGCTTTTTATACATCTGATTGAGTACTTTGGCCGGCATTTGAACATTGGTCGAGTCAGAAAGGCTGCCTGATATATTTTTAACCTCCATGTTCGCAATCTTCAGGTTGGTCTTTCCAAGGGTGGTAATGTTTAGATTTTCGGTTATCCGGACTTTAGAGGCATCTTCACCTCCGTCGATATCGATGCCTGAGTCGCCCTCGGTTTTTATATTCATGGTGCCGATATGTTGGGTACGGCTGATGAACTGACTATTTATTAAATGGATGGACGCTGATCTTGGAATAATGTCATTGATGCCGAACTCCCCAACGCGGTTCATATTGCTTTCTAATTTTCTAGTACTTGAACTGGTATTAATCCAAACCGAAGCCGTGTTCTCTGCGTCGAGTTTTAGAGAATCGAAACCAGCTGAAAGCGTCACTTTTTGTGCGTTAAGTATTCGCAAACTTTGGATGTCGGGAGCATAAATCGATATGGGCTGATAATACTCGCTATTTTGTTGTGAGTTGTCATTGATGGTGACCTGTAAGATGCCCTCTTTGTCTACTTTGAAGTTGATAAATGACCGGGCTTGTTCACTGATCTTTACCCCGTACTTTTTATCTTTTACAAGTGTAATTGCCAACTCCTTGCCTGAACCTCCGATGATGCTTACGCCCTTAAACTGCTCTGGCGCCGTTATAGAAGTCGTCCCTTCAACAGGTCGGTCGAATGTGTCGGGCGTGTAAGTGACAGCAGTCTTTTCTGTTGTCATATAGACACGGGAAACAAAAGCTACCACCAAAATCGGCAACAGAATTAGGCTTAGCCCAAAGATGATTAATAATTTATTGCTGGTTTTCATTGTTCTGATTGTTTAAAGGTTTCGGCGACAAAGGCATTATATCTGTCCTTTAATTCGTCTAAACCAATGTCTAATAAATAAATATTTCTGAAAAATATGGGCAGTTCTTCGTCTACAAATTGCCCTTTTGCAAAGCTCTTAACGTTGGCAACGGCGTCTTCATTCACAAAGAAGCCTATGCCTCGTTTGTTGCTTATGATATTCTTGGTTTGCAGCAATTCATAGGTGCGCATCACCGTATTTGGGTTAACTTCAAGTTCTACGGCCATTTCTCTTACCGAAGGAATTTTCTCTTCAGCCCTCCATTTTTGCAACAGAATCCCCTCGCAAACATAGTCTGCTATTTGAAGGTATATTGCTTTGTTGTCTCTAAATTCCATGATTTCGTTCTTTTGTTAAACCTCTTTTTCTTTTAGTCGGACATAAGTGATCGACCATATGGCAAGAGTGAGCAGGATCAGAACCAGGGAAATCGATATTTCCGCCAGGTCCTTGCCGTCTACCTTCATAAACGGGGATGTTGGAAGTTGGTGCCTGTTTCTGGTCAATGCCTCTCCTGCGTTAGCAACTATATATGTCGCTAATCCCGTGAAAACCATAACCGAGAGTGCTGTTTTTATATAGTGGAATTTATGAAAGTAAATGGAACCCAAAAGAAAAATAGACGTTGCCAGGGCAGGGACAAAATAAAGCGGGGTAAACAAGTCTGGAACATGTATCGCGAAAAATAGATGAAGTTCACGTGCTGTACCATGATTTGCCCGGTAGTTTGTAATAAAACCGAAATCTACCAGCCAAAAAATCACGACAAAGCTCACTACAGAAAGGACGGCAGTAAAAAGCACGGCAGCAAGGAATTTCTCAAAAGTTGATGCAGGTATAAGGAGGTCTATCACTGTTTTGGCTTTCTGCCCATAGTGTGAGAAATAGTTGCTGGCAATCGCCGTGATAAAAAGAAATCCAAAAATGAGGAAAAGGGGTTCCCTGAAATTCAGATTTATATGCGTAAAATTTGGATAGATAATAGTCGCCCAAAACGAATACAGGTAAAATATAGTATTAGCTCCAAAGGCAACGCCAAGCGCCATTAAATATATTTTGCCAAATTCGAGCCACTGTCTTCTTAGCAACAGCCCAAAGCGGTTAATGTCAAATGTGTTGTTCATATCTTTTAGTTGAATACCGTTTTAAGTTTACTTTTTGCAGCAAGCATGGTGTTAAACAAGAGCTCCATGTCCAATTTGCTGTCTTCGTTATGATAGTTGATGGTTACGGCATTATGTCCGGATAATGAGGGCTCAGAATATATGACCGTGTTGTCCAGTTCTTTTACACGCTTAAAGCAGAGTTTGGCAGTGATTTCATCTATGGATGCATTGAGGGCAATCTCATGTTCATCCAAAATGATCACCGTGTCTATCAGATTATCAAGATCACGCACCTGGTGGGTGGAGATAATGATACAGCGATCTTCCGTTAGCGCCTCGGCCATAACCTTGCGGAACTGCGCTTTAGACGGAATGTCCAACCCGTTCGTAGGCTCATCCATAATAATGAGTCGGGCCCGGGTGGCAAGTCCGAATGCTATGATGAACTTTTTCTTCTGACCATAACTCATGTGGATAAGTTTCTGGCCGGTCGGAATATCGAACTCCGACAGCAACCCATGGAAATAGGTCGCGTCGAAATCCGGATAAAATGGAGCGTTGGTTTTTACGTAAGTATCAATTTTAGCGGCAGGTAAATGAAACTCTTCAGGGATGAAACAGATTTGCTGCAGGAGCGAGGGCTGTCGCCGGCCCGGATTATGGCCCATTACTTCCAGCGTACCGCTATCGGCATATACAAGCCCCGCCATGTTTTTAAGCAAACTCGATTTGCCAGCGCCGTTCTTACCAAGCAGGCCATATATATGTCCTGCGCTGAGTTTCATGTTCAGGTTTTTAAATAGGGGCCTCTTCTTCGTATACCCAAAATTCAGATCGTTAATCTTTACCATACTCTACTGTATTAGTTAAATAATACACTAATGTATGTAGTGATTTTGAGTTCTGCAAATTATTGCTGAAAATAATTGTGAAATATTATATATTAGAATGTCTAAAGCGCTCATGCTTAAGGGCTAATAAATTATGAAACGCTTTCTAATGCTCTTTTTACTGCTGGCAGCATCCACATGCGCTACAGGGCAGGAAAATAAAACACGCGTAATATTTGGTGAGCTGTGGCTTGGTGGAGCAGGGGACGGGCTAGGCACGGGTGCAAATATCAACTATCAGCGAGGCATTCACCTGTTTACAGCCAGGACCTCTTTGCTAGCCGGTCTGCCAATTCTGGATTCTCTGTTTTTACCTCCCGATAGGGAAATTGACCGTCAGAGAACCAGGGAGTTTGCAATCTTGTACGGTCCGCGAATTACAGGAAAGGGCCTTTCGCTTAGCGTCTCAATGGGTGTGTCCCAAAATTTTCATTCTGCGTCAATTGTCGATGAGGACGACAAATATTTAGGTGAGGAGTCGCTCCGATATGTCGGCATCCCTTTCGAAGTTAACCTCAAATTTTTTAAACGGCGTAAAATACCGTACCACATCTATGGCGTGTTTCCGGTCGGCGGGCCAACCGCTTTTGGGAGATCGTTTGGCCTAAAGGTATTTGCTGATCTTAGAAGAGGCGGCTATGCCGGCTTCGCTTTTACAATTGGCTGGGGCGTCCATAAGAAATATACAGAATAACTTGCCTGCTGCAAACCAAATTTTTGCTGTCTGAAAATCGCTATTTCTGTGGTCCCGTAACATTTATCGCTGCAGATAGTGCCTTATCTAGCTTATTTTCCTGATCGGACACCAAATGAAACAAGCCCGGTACGTTTCTGTCGATAATTTTCCCGTCTCTGCCGATCAGCACATAGTTGGGGATCCCGTGGATGTGATAGTCATTAACTACCGGATGTTTGGTCCAGCCTTCAGCCACTAAATTTACACCGGTCAATCCAAGGTCCATTACTTTTTTCTTCCATTTATTACCAGTCTCATCTACGCAAATGTTGATGAAGACCACGTCCTTGTCCTTATATTTGTCGTGTACCTTTTCTCCGTTTCGAGTAATGTCGGCAATGCATGATCCGCAATACACACCCCAGAAATCAATCAGTACAACCTTCCCTGCGAAGTCACTTAGAGATACGGATTTATTGTTAACATCTTTGAGCGTGAACGCAGGAGCAATCTGTCCTGGAGCAAGTCTGCTAAAGGCTGTATAAAAGCTTCGTAACGGTTCAGCATGTTTAGATTCGGGATAGCTGGATAAGAATCTGTGGTAAATCTCCCTAGTATTTGCGAAATCGTAATGCTCAAAACCACCCCTGATAGCCTTGGCAAGATACCACTCTCTTACGGACCTGACTGGTATTAAGGCTTCTCCCATTGCGAAGTCAGCCTTAGTTGGATTGAAAATGCCTGTGCCAAGGTCGAAATTTATGCTGCCAAATGGCGTCTGGAAGAACCGGACTCGGTTGAATAAAAAATCACGGTAGACGGGTGATTGTTCAAAGACGGCGGTTGATATAAATTGAGGACTTAAATGCGATAGGGAAACGTTCTGGGCGTCAATCTGCACTTCTGACTTAAGCGTAAATTTGTCGAGCAACTTAGCGTTATACAGAAGATCGACATGTTTAAAATAAATATCGTATACGATCTTTTCACTGACAGACTGATATTTCGAGAGCAACTTAAGTGAATTTTCATAGGACTGATTAATTTCTTCGTATTTTGCTGAATCAGTGAGATTTTTATTATGTGTATTCTGATGGGCTTTTCGGAATGCCCGGTTTGTTGCCATGTTCAAGTCAAAGAGCATTTTCAGCTCCCGATCGTAGGCTTGCTTCGGGCTGCTTATGATAAAAGTATTTTCGAATTTCTTAGTATCCCATTTTAATAGGACAGTATCCCCTGGAGAAGCGTAGATGGTGAAGAGGTCATTGTTGAGGGGAAGGTAAACATCTTGCAAACCTTCAATTTTGATGCGTTTGTTGAAATTTCCTTTTGAGTCTACCTTGATGGAATGCCTGCCGCTTTCCATGAAGCCGCTGGTTCCGATCTCAAAAAAGTCACTTCCCAGATTCTTGACGTTTCCTTTGATAACAAAATAAGTGTCGGCCTGGGCAAGGCATGTTAATGGAAGTAGAAAGATGAAAAGCGTAATTGAAAATTTCATATAATATATAGTTTAAAGCAAGATAGAAAATAATTGCGCGCTTTCAGATAACGAATGGCAACTTTATCCTTTAGGCCATGGCCAACCCCGTCTCCAGAGTTACAGTGGCTTCGTTTATTCAGTGGCCTCTAAAAGCAGTGCAGGTACTGCTAAGGAATACAGACTGGTTGCTGCCCAGTATCTGCCCGGCAGCTACATGGATGCTATGCGGCCAAACCCGGGCAATATCCGGGTAGTACCCGGGTAGTATCCGGGTAGTATCCGGGCAGCAAGCAATGGCAAACGCCTTACAAGTTTGACCCTTTTCTCTGTTTGCGGCTCGCTTTTTCCTTGAAAAGGATATATTTGATCATGCAGCAATCGTTATACGGCTATATGGATGAGTCCTTTCAACAGCTTATTCTAGCACGTCGGGCGTATTGCGATGTGTGAGCAATATATCGAGCACGAGCGGATCGGATACTACCGGAAAATGGCCGAGGAAAAGCTTAGCGCTCTGCAAAACCAATGACCTTTTAAACAAAGCACATTCGGACGTTTAAACAAAACCGGCTGTTTGCAGCGCTACTAACTTTGTTCCATACAAAATCAAAATGACATGGAACAGAACAACTATCAGGGAGCACTGCAGACACCAATCGGGTCGGGCTTCAACGCATCATCTACCACGCGTGACGTAATTAATGGAATAGATCTTACAGGTAAAATCGCTATTGTCACGGGCGGGAATACGGGTATAGGTTTAGAAACCACGAGAACGCTGGCATCAGCGGGAGCAACGGTTATCGTTCCGGCCAGGGATGTTGAAAAGGCCAGGCGTAATCTTGCGGGGCTTGCCAATGTAGAAATTGAGGTTATGGACTTGATGGACCCTGCTTCGATTGATGCCTTTGCCGAAAAGTTCATTGCCTCGGCCAGGCCGCTTCATTTACTTATCAATAATGCCGGTATTATGTGGGTGCCGCTCCGTCGCGATAGTCGCGGCGTGGAATCGCAACTGGCTACCAACTACCTGGCACCCTTTCATCTGACTGCCAGACTTTGGCCTGCGCTTAAAAAGGCGAATGGTGCAAGGGTAGTCAATGTTTCATCGGGCGGGCACCAGTTCTCGGACTTCAATTTCGAAGATCCTAACTTTTTGCAAAGAGATTATGAGACTTTGCTGGGCTACGGACAGTCAAAAACGGCAGTCAACCTCTTTACGATGGAACTGGATTCACGGGCAAAAGCTTTTGATGTTCGCGCTTATTCATTGTGCCCCGGGGCCGTGGGCGAGACGGAACTTGCCAGGGAAGCTCCGGTAGAGCTATTCCAAAAGATGGGTTACAGCGATGCGGATGGGAACTTGTTGCCCGAAGTGGCGGCTTCCTTGAAGACGCTGGCGCAGGGTGCGGCGACGACCGTTTGGTGTGCAACCACTCCACAACTCAACGATATCGGTGGGGTGTATTGCGAACATGTGGAAGTGGCGGATTTAAATATAGACGAGTCGGTTATAGGAGGGGTAAAGCCATATTCGCTGGATGAAGTGAACGCAAAACGTGTGTGGGAGTTGGGCGAACAAATGACTGGCGTGACATTCAACATCTCCTGATATTTAGTACTTTTAACACACAAGCGATATGGATTATCAGGTAAATTATATCAACCCGGAAATTAAGCTTTCCTGCTACGAGGGGAAGTTGTTTAAAACGGAAGCGGCATTTGATGATCACTTGCTTGTGTGGTTAATTTCGGGTGAGACCAAGATTATTCAGGCCGATGAAACATTTGTTTTCGGTGCGGGCAATACGTTTTTGATTCCCAGGCATCAGTTGGCAACGATCATGAATGTGCCAAAGGACGGCTTGCCCCATAAAGCGGTGGCCATGCATTTGTCGATTGAAAGGCTCAGGAACTTTTACATCGATAAAAACATTAAAGCCAAACCTCTGGCTGGCAAGATCATCAGCTTTCACCAGCATCCCTTGCTCCAAAGCTGCTTAGCCTCGTTGATACCCTATTTTGATATGCAGGAGAATTTTCCGGAAGACATCGCATCGCTTAAGATTACCGAGGCAATCAGCATTCTGCGCAGCATTGACAAAGGAATCGATGATATCCTGGCAAATTTTGAAGAGCCGCATAAGATTGAGCTAACCGGCTTTATGGAAAAGAACTTCATGTTCAATATGCCATTGGAAAGATTTGGATATCTGACGGGGCGTAGCCTTACGACCTTTAAGCGGGATTTCAGTAAAGCCTTTAACATGACGCCGCAACGCTGGCTAACCCGGAAACGACTCGAGTTAGCGCATTACGAGTTTACTGAAAAACGCAGACGGCCCGTTGAAGTGTGTTATGAAACAGGTTTCGAAAATCTGTCGCATTTCTCGTATGCTTTCAAGAAACATTATGGTTATGCGCCTAGAGAGTTGTTGAATCGTTTGTGAATAGCAACAGCTTTTCTTATCTTGATGCATGAACATTCAATTTCAAGAAAAGCAACGGTTCCCGAATATACTCCTTTGGATCCTGTTTGCACTTCCGCTTATAGCTTCTTATGGTCTCTATAAACAGTTGGTTTTGAAAGAATCTGTGGGAAATAATCCTGCGCCGGATGGTGTGCTTATCGCCGCTACAATTTTCATCTATTGTCTTGCGGGCCTGTTCGCTATTACGAGACTGCACACTAAGATAGACCATACCGGGATTGAAATGCGTTTTGCTCCCTTTTTTAAAAAGACGTGGAAATGGGAAGATATAGATCATATCCAGGTGATCAATTATGGCTTTGTAGGCGGCTGGGGTATACGGCTTACAATAAAATACGGTACGGTATTTAACGTTAGCGGTAGTTATGGCTTGGCCGTGGTCTTGAAAAGCGGGAAGAAGTTTGTGATAGGTACGAAAAGGCCTGACGAGATGAATGCTGCGGTGCAGGGGGGATAAAGACACTTAATACTGCTAGCCTGAATTATGGAATATTTTACCTTCTGTCATCATAGTGATGTACCTAAACTTAAGCTATCATGGCAGAATTAAGCGTATCAAGAAACCGCAGGGCAGTTCCAAAAGTGGATCTGACCGCAATGGTCGATTTGGCATTCTTACTAATTACTTTCTTTATGTTGACCACCTCCTTGTCTAAACCCGTAGCAATGGATATAGCAAAGCCAGACGACGGTGGTGTGCAGGAACCTGTTGCTGCATCTAGGACGATGACGATACTACTAGGGAAAAATGACAAAATCGCCTGGTATATGGGCGAGCCAGGCAAAAGCACGCCCGTAATTGAAAGCTTTGAACATATAAGAGCATCCATAGTTGCCAACAAACAGAAGGTGGGTTCTACTGTTAAATCGAACGTAGGGAAGTCCTTATTTGTAATTATTAAGCCGACTGCCGGATCCAGCTACAAAAACTTTGTCGACATGATGGATGAACTGGCTCTGGCGGATTTAAAAGCAGCTCCAGCTATTGATGATGATCATATTCTAGGTGAGGAAGAAGCATTTTTGAAAAGACATGGGCTGTGAGTCAGGGGATTTTAATTCAATTGTATTATATTAGATAAAATTTAAACACTATGTCAGCTATACTTGAAGTTTTGTTAACAACGCTATTTGGAGCGCCCGCTTTGAGAAATAAAAGATCTTTTAAACCTGTTCAATTCGCCTTGGCGGTTGTGATGTTGTGTTTCGTCGCTTGGATGGCAGTTGATATCTGATATTAAAATCAACATAAGATGATAGCAGTAAAATTGACGGTTGAGCAACTAGTAGCTGCGTTAAAAGGGCTCAATGAGAGAGAAAAAGCGCAGGTGAAACAAGCCTTAGCTCAAGATCAGGACGCCGTTTTGCGAGAGCCTGATTTGGCTGAGAGGTATAAAAATGCGGCTAAGGATGCATTGCTGTTCGAGAAAGGACAACTCAAGACCTATTCACTTTCGGAAATTTTAGATGAGCTTTGCGGTCAGATCGTATAATAAAACTTGTTTTTTATTAACGATCAGCGTAACTTTGTTCTACAGTGCCCGGCTATTCATTTGCAATAGTCCTGCACTTTAAAAGAAGAACATATAACCCAGGCCAAGCCCTGGGTTTTTTGATTTTTGGTCTTTTTGTTGAGGTTAAAAAAGGCCGCCCGCACCAGGCGACCTTTTGATCGCTTCTTGTGTTTCGCCGATGAAATAAGAAGCGAGAGGGCGTAGTTTAATGAGTTTTAAGCCATTCCAGTCGGCGCTGATCTGGCAGATGTTTTACAGTAAAGTTTTCAAATTTGGCTTCGAAGCCATCACCATCAGGGCTGGCGGCCATTAAGCCCACCATTACGGGGCTGTTGTCTTGCAGGGGTGCGTTCCGGGTCATGATGTAGGTCTTGTCGTCAAGTGAATAAAAGATTTCGATCGCGTCCAGCCTGCGTACTACTTTGATCCAGATGAATGGCGGTACTTTTTCGAGCGTAGTAACGCTCCAGTCGCTTTTCACGTTGGTTACCACTGTGCTCACGTTAAATTTGCCGTCAACGAACTCTACTCCGGTTTTAATATAGTGTTTTTCGTCTATGCGTATCATCAGGCCCATCTGATCGAAGCGCGCCTTATATGCTCCGGTCAGTTTTACCTTAGCTTCAAATTCGCCTCCATAATTGGCGTAGTAAAAGGGTGCATCGTCTACCGTAAATCCGTAATGCGAAATGCGCCAGTAGTCGGTCTTCGGCGTTACCTGCATGATGAGGCTGTTGTCTTTGATCTCCCACTTTTGCGGTTCGTTAAACCAATGCAGCTTATTAAGACTTTGAGCCTTTGCACTGGTAAGGCCCGCAATGAGAAATAGGGCAAAAAAGATTTTTTTCATGATTTTTATTTCAGGACTAACTTGTATGTTTAGCAAAGTTATCGACTGTTTAACCGTTATTCAATGGTGATAAATAACCATAGCAATACTGATTCAAATCTTCGCCAGCTTCTGGATATAAAGCTGCTGGCTCAGCCATTTGGCGGTGCTGAAGGGCAGATTACGCTTGAACAGGCAAAGTTGATTGCCGAGGTATACAATAGGATAGACCAGTGTACCTGCGTGTTGAGCGATCTGAAATCCAGAAAGAGCTATATTTATTATAGTGCCCTCGCGGCACGTCTTGGGATTGAGCAGCGCGAGTTGGAAATCGATTCTATTTGGGAGGATGCATTGCTTTCGAGGATGCATCCGAAAGATGTACAGGCAAAATATCGGCTTGAACTGCAGTACTTTCAGCTCCTTAGTGCGGTTCCGGTGGCGGAGCGTGGTAACTATGAGGTAATTACTGGTCTGCGCGCCAGAGATGAGCAGGGGAAGTTTGTTAAGTTGAAGCACAGGTTGCTTTACATAAGCAGTGCAGACGATGGCTCGGTCTCTTTAGCACTCTGTTTGTATTATTTGGTATACGATCACCCGGGCCACGGCGTACCTGAAGGTGTTATCGTAAACAGGAAAACCGGGCTCGTGATTGGTTATGACGAAGAACAGTTTAACCGGCTTCTAAGTCCCAGGGAACTGCAGGTGCTGCAGCTGATTAAGGCTGGCCTGCGAAGCAAAGAAATTGCCGATAAGTTGTTGCTGAGTATCAACACGGTGAACCGGCACCGACAAAATATTCTTAAAAAGCTTAACGTAACGAATGCTATGGAGGCTTGCAGCGTGGCGGTGGTTACGGGGTTGGTATGAATACCGCCAGGCATCCTGAGCTACTTCAGCTGCTGCTTTAGTATTTCAACTTTCTCCTGCTCACTTTTGAGTAGGCGTTCGTATAGCGCTTTGTTTTCTTCAATCACTTGCATCAGCTTGTCAAGAGGGTTGAAGGTTGGTTGAACATTTATCGCATTCAGCGTAGAAGTGTCATTGCTCGTAAAAGTGTTCGAGATAATGTTAAGTACATTTTCTTCACTAAAATTCTTAATCCCTTCTACCGGTACGCCTAGCACTTTCGCTACCCTTTGCAACAATTCTTCTTCCACCAATTCACTAGCCTCCATTCTGGAAACCGTCTGCTGACTCACACCTAATTCTGCTGCAAGGGCTTCTTGTTTTATACCCCTAAGTTCGCGAATGCGGCTGATCTTTCTGCCCAGGTGCGCTTGCTTTTTGATGGTTTCCATAACGTAAATATACATATTTGAAGGATATCGCAATTCATTATATGGTATAATACATGCTGCTCAGCGTAAAGTACTCCTGAAATGAGTTCGACACACGGAGTCTGAGGGGCATTTTTATGTTCATGACTAGAATAAGTTTTTTCGTTCTCATGCTGATGCTTGCGCTCTGCGGGCAATATGAGGCGGCGGCACAAAGGAAGAATAGCTGCGATGTGAGTGCCTATGATCGCTGTAAATGGGGCTTCAGCAAATTTAAAAGTGGTTTTGAATCGTCATTTCATATAACACCCTCGCGCTTTAATAAAGGCCGGCGCATCATTGTATATAACAAGTCGCTGGCAGAACTGTACGCTATTGCCCTTGGTGCCGGAAACCAGTTTTCGTGTGAGCAGATCATTGTCAACGTGCGTAAACCCCAGATGCTGCAGGCTAAGTATTGTTATGAGTTAAATACCCCGCCCGATCTAACAGATGTTATGTTTGTGATCATGCAACAGCATCTGGAGGGGCAGTATCCGGAATATACCGCTGCCCTGGAAGAGCGAACGATTGGCGGCGTGACAATGAGTTGTGTGGTGCTGCGCGACAAGGAAAGCTAGGATGTCTTTCGCATACTTTGCTTGATCTTTTCCCGGTGCTGCATGCCCCAGTCGCGCAGTTCGGAAAGAACATGTGATAGCGACTCGCTGTATGCAGTTGCTTCATAAACGATTCGTTGCGGAGTGTCATCATGCACGCGACGAACCACAAATTCGTTCAGTTCAAGTTCCTTTAATTCTTTGGCAAGCATCTTTGGGCCTATCCTTTTAAGGATCTTTTGCAGTTCTCCGAACCGTCGGGGAGATTCGGTCAGCGAAAATATAATGGCCAGTTTCCATTTACCGCCCAATACGTATAGGGCGTCGCTGATATAGTTAGCGCTGGCGGTGCATTGTTCGTGATTTTCCATAACACAAAGTTAAGCACTTCCATTTAGGGAAGTGCTTCCCTGCAGGGAAGTATGGGTTCAACCCTGATTGGCAGAAATAACTTTGCTGCAAATAATTTGAATCGGAATAATCATGAAAACAATTCTTCATTTAACTTCAAGTCCCCGTCATGAGGCCTCAGTGAGTATCAGTTTAGGTAAAGCAATCGTAGAGCAGCTCCAGCAAAGGTATCCGGAGAGCAGGGTAGAAGAGGTTGATCTTCTGCAGCGGAATATCCCTCATCTTAACGCCCAGCATCTGCAATCTTTTTTCACGCCAACGGAGCAGCTTACTGCGGCCGATCAGGAAGCGATACGGCATTCTGATAATGCAATCAGTCAGCTGACGGCGGCTGATCTTATTGTTATCGGCGCGCCGATGTATAATTTTACCATCCATTCGTCGCTAAAGGCCTGGATCGACCACATCACACGCGCGGGCAAGACCTTTAAATATGGGGAGCACGGACCTGAAGGCCTGGTTAAAAATAAGAAGGTCTATCTCGCTGTGGCTTCCGGCGGAGTTTACACCGAAGGTCCTTATCAGCCGTACGACTTTGCCGTGCCTTACCTGAAATCCATGCTTGGCTTTTTGGGAATGACTGATGTTACGGTATACAGAGCAGAGGGTATCAATATTCCCGGAATGCAGGAGCATGCGCTGGAAAAAGCGGTTGCTGAAATAAGTGTTTAATATGGGTTGTGATGATCTGGTTTGTAATTCTTTCACTATCTTAACGGAACCAATTAACGTTTTATGAACCGGATCATTTTTACCTTAATCTTATCATTTACTGCCTCATTTACGATCGCACAATCAGGCGTGCAAAATGGTATAAAAGTAGAACGCAGAACCATGACGGGCGCGGAATATAACCGGCTACCTAAGCAGGCGCTCCCCACAGATTCTCGTGTTTATGATTTGGTTGGAAACGTGCTCGATTCAACTGAGGTACAGCGCCGGCTTGCCACTTATGAATATGAGGTGCGAACCTACGAAGTTGGCGGATCCCTGAGATACGTGCTCACAAAATTCAACGAGCGTGATATAGAGCGCGAGCGCGAACTGGAGGAATACCTGAAGCCTGGCAGCCCTCTGCTCCAAAAGGGTATGACGTTGGATCTTAAACCTTTCGAAAGCCGTACCGACATCGAGGCCTTGAACGGAAAGGCAGTAGTCTTGATATTCTGGTGTGAGGACTGTTACCAAAGAATTCCTGATGCTTATAAGCAGGTAAATGACGTACTATCAAGGTTTCATGGTTCAGAAAAGCTTGCCATTATCACTGTGACACATCATTCTGTTGATCAATCTATAGCAGCCCTTAAAAAAAGCCCGATAGTAAACACGCAGCATATTGTGGCTGCGGCCGACCTCACTTCAAAATTCGAAACTGGTAACAAGCCGGTGATCGTGGTGACTGACCAGAATCACAAGATTGTATATGCTACTCGCAACTGGGCCGGGATGACGCCTCGGAAGATTTTTCTGTCTATCAAAGATTTAAAGTGAGATTGCTATCTTAGTGCAACTAAATTAACTTTCGATGAACTTCGCTTTTAAGGTATCAATGGCATTTAGGCCAGTACTGTTTATTTTCTTATTTGGAATTATCGGTTCCTGTAAAAAGGATAAGACAGAAAATAAAATTCTGAAAAGGCCCACATCTTTGGTCACCAGTGGCGGACCGGTAACTGTGAAGTTGGAGTTTGCATACGAGGGAGAAGGCAAATTGAAACAGTTGAAGTCGTACTCTAATGGCGCGCTGACCAGTACAGTCATGTATAGGTATGACGGAGGCACTCCATCGCAGGCCGATATATATCTAAATAATCCGGAAGGCGAGCAATTAGTAGCCAGCGTTAGCTTTAGTTACTCAAATACACGATTGACTAAGATCTCTTTTGAGCCCAGGGTTCAACATTTTTCAGATGCGAAAGAACATACATTCAATTATAGTTCTGGAATTATACCCCTGAACCATACTGTTCTGCTTGGAGGTACACGCAGTGATGAGATTCCAGATTTTCCAGATAGCTCACCTGGCGGGGGAGGCATCGTTTTTATTAAATACCCTACACCAGACATACCGCCCGCTATGGGTGATAAAGATAATGCTTACCAGGTGGATACCAGGACAAATCCCTTTTTTGGCTTGCCCATCATTTCGGTAACAACAGCAACTTGGGGGACGCCAGGCAAACCGATAACATCGTTGTTATTTGATGGGCTTCAGTTTTTTCACCGGAATAATGTAGTAAGTAAGCAAATTCATTTGGGCGCTGGTAGTATGTTAGGCAGTAAAGGTGAATACACTTACGATTCAGATGGTTATCCTATTGTGATAAAGCACCTCGGGCAAGCCCTGCTACCCAATCGTGCTCAGACGTTTTTCAATTACTGATAAACCGGAGGAGTGCTGAAGCTATTTTTTAAGTTCTTCTTCGTAGTCTTTTTTCAGCTCTCTGAGGTCTTCTTTAAGCTCGCGACGTGCTTGGCGCTTTTCTTTAGCGCTGTCAAATGTTTCGCTTTTAAATTCGCGGATCAGGTTCTGGCGTTCAAGCTCGTAGCTCATTTTAGCTAACGAAGCTTCCATATCAAAAAATTGGAGTCAAAGATTTTTTCACTATCTTAATGGAATAAAATTAACCTCATATCGAATAAGCTCTGACTCGCCCATGAAAAAGTTGTTTTTAACCGTTGCCATAGCCCTTAGTGGGGTATTTGCTATGGCACAATCCAATGGCGCTACGGTAACCAAGGTGGAAACTCGCACGGCATCTGGCGCTGAAATTAAACGCATGATCGGAAATGTTAAAATTACCGACCCAAAGGTATATGACAGGGAGGGGAACGTTGTCGACTCTGCGGAGGTTGTACGCAGACTGGCTACATATGAATATCAAAAAGGCTGGACTCAGGTCAACGGCGAGTACAGGCACCTGATCACAAAAATCGATACCGTAAGACAGGCGGCCGTCGACCGTAATACAAAGCTCATGCTTAAGCCCGCCAGCGCGAAACTGCAGGAGGGGGTGACACTTGACCTGCGACCTTTTAAAAGCCATGTTGACGTGAAGGCATTGCAGGGTAAAGCTATTGTGCTGGTGTTTTGGTGCGACGGATGTTATGGTGGTAGTCAGCCTGACGCGTACAAGCCGGTAAACGAAGTGCTGAGCAGATTCTATAATCCTGATAAGCTTGCCATTATTACGGTAACACATCATTCTATTGAGCATTCTTTCGCCGCGCTTAAAAAAAATCCTATCATTAACACCAAGCACATTGTAGCGGCTCCGCAGCTTGCCAGGGAATTTGAAACAAACGGCCGGCCGGTGCTTGTATTGGCCGATACAAATCATAAGATTTTGTACGCTGTGAAAGACAATGCGATGATGACGCCGAGGATACTTTCTTTTGCTTTAAAGGATTTGTAATATGGAACACGGAACACAATTACAGAACTTGCCCGTTCGGCAGTCAAAGCCGCCTTATCTTTTGGGATTGCTTTGTATAATCCCTTTGATTGGGGCTTTTGTGGGGCTCGGACTATTGTTATATGCCATATTTGTTTACAAGAATAAGTGGTTGGCCGCGATAGGTATTTCGGGCATAGTGTTTACCATTGCGGTTTATGGATCAATGTTTTACTTTATGACACACAGTGATTTATCTAAAGAAGGTTTCGCTGAAATATCGAAAAACCAGTTGACCAGCTTGGTTGGCCACCTGGAAGCCTACAAAATTAAGCATGGCAAATATCCGGACAGTTTGCCTCAATTGCTGACTGATAATAAGTTTGCACCAATACATGATGCCGTCCAGGGAGTTCAGCTGAGGAAAAACACACTTTACAATTATCAAAAAGTAGGTGATGTTTATAAGCTTTCGTCTATGGGGCAGGACGGGATTCCTAACACGAAAGATGATTTCTACCCTGAGATATGGATAGATGCTGATAATAAGGGACAATAGCCTGCTTATTTCTTGTACTGACTGTTAATCCATTTCGAGATTGTTTCCAGCACTTCGGGTGCAATGGTCTCTTCTATTTTTGCATATTCATTAAGGTCGCCAGTTTCAGCGTGCTGGAAAAAGTGATTTAGTCCGGGGAAGGCGATGGTCGTGAAATTTTTATTTCCGGCCTCTTTAAGGTGTTTTCCAAAGCCCTCCAGATTTTCGATAGCGGATACTTGGACATCCTTTTCTCCATTTATGGCCAAGACTGGGATAGTTAACTTGGATAAGTATATTCCGGGGTCGTACGCAATGAAATATCGCATCCACGGATTGAGCACCACAGAAGTCATTGAAGCCATGGCCTTATCAGAATTGGGGCCCTTTAAGCCAGATTTCCACAGGAAGCTTTCCGGTTGACGTTGCATCCAACCGGCCATTTCCTTTTTTAACAATGGTGCGAGTGTTTGGATATCGCCGGTTCGCTCGCTTAAACCATATATCAAGCGATTTAATGTGTCGATTCTTGATAGTTCTTCGTCTGTGAACCCCATGTTTCGATACGCCCATCTGCCTTGGGCAAGCATCAACTCAGAGCCCTTAATACCAACTCCAGCAAGACTTATCAGAAAGGCAATATCTTTGGATCGGGTCGCTGCAATCGGGCCGATAACACCGCCTTCGCTGTGTCCTATCAGTCCAATTTGTTTTGTGTTGATTCCTACCTGCTTCTTTAGATATTCCACCGCCGCAAGCACGTCATCCGCAAAATCAGCTGAAGTTGCTCCTGCCAAAACACCTGTACTCTTGCCCACTCCACGGTCATCTACCCTTAACACGGCTATACCACGACGACTTAAGTAGTCAGCAATAACCCAAAACGGTTTGTGTCCAAAGGCGGTCTCATCCCGATCTTGTGCCCCGGATCCTGTAATCATAATAACAGCCGGATAATCGCTTTTCAGGTCAGGCAGTGTAAGTGTAGCGCCAAACCGAATTGATTTCTCCTTGTTGTAAAAGGTAACATCTTGTATGATATATGGAAACGGTGGTTTGGGCGTCTGGGGGCGCTTAACCTCAAAGTTCACTACCTTAATAAAGGTAACAGGTACTTTCCCAGAACTGTGATTCCAAAAGCCTTGAATCTTAGAACGGTCGCTATTAAATACACCGCTAAAGCCCTGTTTCATAGCTTCAGAAAAAGCTATTAGGCTATCCGTGCCGATGACCAGGCGAGATACCGGAATGTCAAAGGCATTCTGGTCGGGACTGTCAAATAGCGCTGTGTTTAATTCTGTGGTTTTGTCCGTGGATATTTTCAGTATGATCCGGATCGCTCCCAATTTCGTCTCCCAAATGCTTGGGTCTGATTCTTGGGCCGACGTACCATAAGCAAGCACGCCTAAGAGGCAAAATATTATCAAGCGTTTCATTCAGATTTATAGATGTAAGTTATTTCCTAAGTATCTTCTCCATGGCTCTGCCTTTCGCCAGCTCATCGATCATCTTGTCGAGATAACGGATTTTCTTCATCAGTTCATCTTCAATTTCTTCTATGCGATATCCGCAAATAACGCCAGTTATCTTGGATGCATTGGGGTTTAGCTGCGGGGCTTTGGCAAAGAAAGTTTCGAAGTCCGTTTTCTCGTCAATGTGTTTTTGCAGGCTCTGCTGATCGTATCCCGTGAGCCAAAGTATGATTTCATCTACCTCGGCTTTGGTGCGTCCTTTCTTTTCTGCTTTCTGAACGTAATGTGGGTACACGCCGGCAAAAGACATTTTATAAATCCTGGTGTTCATCATATTTTTTGAGGTTGCTGATCACTGGTTTGATAGAGGGAGCTTAATGCTGTTTCCAATTCAGGGAGCCGATTATTACTGGCAACAGAGTTGTAGACAATTCTGCCCTGGCGGTTAACTAAAAAATAGTTTGGTATAGCGTAAACGCCGAAACGCTTGGGAATAAGTCCTTTTTGCGGCTTCAATCGTTCTGATACGTTAATCCAGTCGAGCCGTTTGTTCTGTACATGGGCCTTCCAGCGGGCTAAATTATCGTCGTCATTGAAATAGACAACCTTTAGTCCCTTGTTCTTGTAGCGGTTATAAAGAGCCTGAAATTTCGGTAGGTCTTCCTGGCAAGGCACGCACCATACGGCACAAAATACGATAAGGTAAACCTCGCCCTTAAGCGACGCGTTCGTAAACGGTTTCCCTTGCAGATCTTTAACCGTGAAAATGGGGACGGGTTTGCCTTTGGCGCTGTCTTCCAGCGCCTTGAGTTTGTTAGTAACACGTTCACGCAGGTCCAAACCCAGTGCCGATTGCTGCAAGTCGCTACGTAAAACTTTGTACGTTTCAAGTATGGTGCGTAGATGTTTTTCACTATTATCAAACGCATTTACGTAATTTAGCTGTAACAGGCTTCTGTATTCATCCGGGTTTTGCTTGATGACACTGAGCATATCAGAATTTATCTTGCTCGCCTGATCAGCTGTGGGCGTATTAATGGTTGTCTTCGTGTTACGTGAAATAAAGCTGTTAGCTATGCTATCGAAAACGTCAGACAGCCGATGCGTAGCGCTTGTTCCTCTTGTGTCTGCTAGCATTAACCAGTTTCCCTTTAAAGATACATTGAAGTCATTGATCCCGGTGTCGATAGAGAAATATTTGTACCGTTGGAATTCGCCGTTATGGATCGTCATTTTAGCGAAATGACATGGTTGGGTTAAATTTCCTGAGATGCTGACCTTTCGATCGTTCACCGTCGCCTTGTAAGTTTCCGTTTCTTGAAGCTGTCCGTTATCAAGTAAATTTATAGTCACCGACTTTATTACATCATCTGTCGTGTGCAGGGTCAATTGAAATTTGCCTTGTCCGAGTACTAGGTTAGTTAAAAAGAGCAGGGCTAAGAGCGGCGCTGTTTTCATAATCCGAATGATTAAATCTTATTATGCAATCTAAGTGATTTATCCGGAAAAGTCAAAGGCAAGATGCTACCAAGTGTCCACGAAATCTGGGATTAATCTGGGTTTTGTTCGGGAATAGTCCACAAATAGTACCTTTTTTGCGAACAAGCCCCAGACTAGTCCCGAAGAAATGTTGGACCAGGACATATTAATATCTCTGTAACAAATCGAGCATCTTCCGGTCGAGCTTGTGTCCCTGATAATCTTCGTATGCAACGTCCGTACGCCCACTGTCTAATATGCCAAATCCGCCGCGGAGGTTCCAGAGCGACCAGCCCCAGCCGTTCTCTTTCCAGATCTTCAGGTTGTCTTCCATCCAGGCCAGGGCTGTATCGTGCGGGGTGTGACTAAATGCGCCCCATTCACCAACATGCACGCCCACGCCCTGATCTGAAAGTTTTTTCCATGGTGCAAATTCTTGTCGCAAGCGGTTCTGGTCCCATCGGTCGTTATTACCAAGCACCAACGGCCATGTAGGTGTTTTACTCCAATCCATGTTTACCCATGATGCTTTGTAATGGCTTACCTGCATTGGGCCGTATCCGCGTGTGCTTTGCCCCACATTCAGTTTGGCAGCGCCAAATAAAGGTTTAGTGCCCCATTGCAGGCCGTCGATGATAATAAGTCGTTTCGGATCTTCCTTACGGATGGTCTCCACGATCGGGGTAATGACTTTCAGATAATCCGCTTCGCTTACGTTTGCCGGTTCGTTGATCAGATCGAAACTCAGTTTGTCGCTGCCTATCTTTTTATATCGCTTGGCAAGGGTTTGCCAATGAAAGGCAGCTGCTTCCAGTGCCTTCTCATCTTTCCAAAGGTTTAGCGGCTCTGCGGGTGGGTTAACGCAGTATCCAGGTATCCGGTGAAGGTTCAGGTTTACATGGATTTTGTATTTCGTGCCATAGGCGATGGCCTCGTCAATCTCCTTCAATACCGCTTCGTTCATGGTAAACCAGTCGCCGGGCTCAGACCAGCACCGGTACGACATAGGCAGGCGGGCGAAGTCGAAGCCCCAGTCGGCCATCATCCTGAAATCACTTTCCTTGAAGGGTTGATTGTGATCGCCGTTGAACTTCTCCAGCAGATTAAAGCCGCGCCACCGGGGAAGTTTATTGGTTGCCGACTGAGCGCCCATAATTAAGTTGGGGCCGACTAAACTAAATGCGGCCAAGGACATGCCAAGCTGGAGGAATTTTCTGCGTTTCATAATACAAATTTTTTTAACCATGCGTAGGGTTTTCTGGTGGTTAAATACTGGGGATTGCTATCGTGCTCGTAAGCTTCCTGCTCGAAACAGATGTGCATATAGGCACGATGGTGGTTGCGGTATATCACCAGGTTTAGCAAGTAGTGCAGGAGGTATAGCAGGTAAAAGGGCAGAATTAACAATTCCAGTTGTTGCCTGAAGTGGATGAGTTCGTGCCGGATAATCTGCTGATTGTTACGCGCCTGCTGATCCTTGAAGAGTATGAAGGGATACAGCGCCATCGCACTTGCGGGTAATTTGCGGAAAGTGGCTGCCCTGTATTTCATAATACTAAGATAGGTAACGGTGTGCGACTATGATTGGATGATTCTCATTTTGATTAAGTATTTCCGCAAATAGGCTACAATCGGGAACTGCATACCGGCAATCTTTGTGTATCAAAAAAATTGATATGACACAAGAGAGAGAAAATATGAAAATTTGGTTTATTACGGGTGCTTCCCGTGGATTTGGACGCATTTGGACCGAGGCGGCGCTTAAGAGGGGCGATAAGGTAGTAGCCACCGCGAGGTCGCTGGCCAGCATTGCGGAATTGAACGAGCTGTACGGCGACAATGTTCTGACGCTGGAATTGGACGTGACGAACAAAGCGCAGGTGAAGGAAGTAGTGCAGGCGGCGCATGATCATTTCGGCCGACTTGACATTGTGCTTAACAACGCGGGTTATGCGTTGGTGGGTACCATTGAAGAGACTGATGCCGACGATGTGCGGGCGCTCTACGAAACGAATGTTTTTGGTGCGCTGTATGTAATACAGGCTGCCTTACCATTGCTGCGCAAACAGGGCGGCGGCCACATTGTAGGCACTTCGAGTAATCTGGGCCATGTAACCTTGCCGGTCATCGGTTACTACTGCTCTTCTAAATGGGCATTTGAGGCGATTCATGAAAGTCTTGCTGCTGAAGTTGCTTCGTTTGGGGTGAAGGTAACGATTATTGAACCGGGTGCCTATGCTACAGAATTCGGCAGTCAGCAATCTTTAAAAGCCGTTGAAGGCATGGAAATTTATGGCGACTTTAAGCAACAGTTTGCCGAAAGCTTGAGAACAATGGAGCGCGGAGATCCGGAAGCAACTCCTGAAGCGGTATTTAAGGTGGTAGACTCGGATAACCCTCCGTTGCGGTTTTTCCTGGGCAGTCAGGCCCTGCCATGGGTTCGTGAAACTTATGCAGAGCGGTTAGCCACCTGGGAGGCCTGGGAAGAGGTTTCCAACGCGGCACAAAGCAAATAAATGTCAAAATAAAAGCCGATAACCGGTATTCATTTGAATATCGGTTATTATTGTATAAGATATTAAGTTATGAAAAAAGAAGAGCCCGCGCTGCTTAGGTTTAAGTCGCTCACCGACGCCCACCGGCAATTTGGCCTCCCCAATCCAAAACATCCGCTGATTAGTATGCTTAATAGCGATAATCAGATTCCGATGAATGCCTTGCCCGGTTCGCACGTGCTGACCTTCTATAAAATTGCATATAAACCTGGCATCGCCAGAAGGTTGAAATACGGACAGCACTATTACGATTTTGCTGAAGGCGGCTTGTTTTTTGCTGCTCCAAACCAGATTATAGGCAATCAAAGTGACGACGAAGGTATTTGTTCTGAATATACCCTGTTGATACACCCCGACTTTTTTCTGAACTATCCACTGGCAAAGAAGATAAAGCAGTATGGCTTCTTTTCGTATTCAACGAATGAGGCGCTCCATCTGTCGGAGGAGGAGAAGACGACCATCATTTCGATCTTCCATATGATTGAGGGGGAGCTGAACAGCCGGATAGATGACTTCAGTCAGGATGTGGTTATATCGCAGATTGAGTTGCTCCTCAACTACGCAAACCGTTTTTACAGACGCCAGTTCATTACCCGTAAGGCAGTGCATAGCGATCTGCTGGAGAAACTGGAGGAGGTGCTGGACGACTATTTTATCAATAACAGGTCGCTGAGCAGCGGCTTGCCAAGTGTCCAGTATCTGGCAGACCAATTGAATGTGTCCCCGAGCTACCTGAGCGATATGCTGCGCTCGTTGACAGGCCAGAGCGCCCAGCAGCACATTCATCATCGCTTGATTGAAGAGGCCAAAGAACGGTTATCTACCAGTACTTTGTCGGTAAGCCAGATTGCCTATGAACTTGGTTTCGAGCATCCGCAATCTTTCAGTAAACTGTTTAAGACCAAGACAGAGCAGACGCCGCTGGCATTCAGACAGCGGTTTTTGAGTTAAGAGGTCAGCTCAGGCTGAGGCTACTGCCGGATAAAGAATGTTTTGCTCAATCTGCGTGAAGTACGCGCCGGCATTTCTGTTGTCTTCGGCCGACTGGGCAAGCAGCGTTGCGGCGTTCTCCATTTTTAGAGCCTCTGCCATCTTTTCCATAGAGCCGTAAAGGGAGATTTTATGAAAGGTGATCAGCTTTGCTGCCTGCAGGATCTGGACGTCTTTATGGGGCGACTGCTGCTTTTTGTAGCCGCATGCTTCTTTGGCCATAGCCATTAAGGTTTCGTCGGTATTTGACATGATCCTGGAAGGGCGCAGCTTAAGCCATTTTAAAATTTGGGCCAGGCGGTCGACATGCTGTGCCAGCTCATTTCGGGTGGGCGACAAGCAGGACTTCAGTTCGTCGGTAGCGGCATTTTCTGAGAGCTGCTCAAAGAGTTTTTCATATTTCTTTTCGCTGGCATAACAAGCAGATACCATTTCCTGGAATACATCAATCAGATTTATAGGCGGCGTTTTCATGAGTTCTTAACAGTTGGTTCCGGGATTTCGTTCAAAGTATTTTCAGTTCTGTGACTACCGCCCGGTGATCGGATGTCCATGGTGTAACTACGATGTCGGAAAGCTCAGATTGATCGCCCATCAGGAAGGCGTCTTTCACACGGATGCCTTTTTTTGAAACATGAATGAGATCGATCCGGTCGTGGATTTCGGGGTCATGCCATAAGCCTGGCATGGTGGTCCAGGTATAGCCGGGCTTCTTTTTAACGTTTGGATGGATTTGCCGGTATGCGTCAACAAATCCTGATTTAAGGATGTAGTCGGTGCAGGGCCAGTTTACGGCGAAAGGGAGCAAGGGGTCGTTACGTTCCCTGATCGCTTTTGGCGTCCAGTCGAGACAGCTTGGTTCATTAAAGTCGCCCACCAGCACCACGGGAATTCCTTTGGCCATAAGTGGTGCCGCCTCGTCCATCATGCTTTTTACTTCGTGCATTCTGGCTTTGGTGGCCGATTGAATCACCTCTGCCCCGGTACTGAATTTTTTGTCGGCAATATCGTAAGATTCGTACGGCGTATACATGAGGTGCATCACGCCGAAGGCAACGGTTTTGGTGCCCGGCAGTTCTATAAGGACGATCTGCGAATTTTTACCCGCGGTGTTTTGGTGGTTAGCGGGTTGTGGCTTTACCGGTGGTACAGGCTTTATCTTATAACGTGAGATGACCGCCCTGCTTCCGCTTATAATATAGTGGTTCCAGCCCAGCTTTTCCGCAAGAATAATTGCTCTTGATGTTTTGTCGCCCATACCACTGGTCTGCTCCTGCAGGCCTACGACGTCTGCTCCTGAAGTCTTGATTGCCGCCAATTCGTATTTGATGCTCGTGTCTCTGGGCAGTTTGCAGCCATCGCCGCCATGCCATAGGTTAAAGCTCATGATGCGAACGTTCTGCTTCGTCTGAGCGCCGACAGGTTTGACTGACATACAAAAGGCGCTGATCAGTAATAAGATTCGGATGCTGGATTTCATTATTTACGATTGGTGTTATGCTGTCTTATTGACCTTTTAGCTGCTTGTATTTTTTCAGCTTCATCTATGGAATGAGACGTATGAATATCGTCATCCTCTTCAGCCATGTCTGACAAGCGTTTATAGTATTTATGCAGTTGGTCCAACTCTTCTTCGCTCAGATCTTCGATGTCGACCATTCGGTTGCTGGAGTGACGGGAGGCTGCAATAAGTTCATTGAGCTTTAACTGGATAGCCTTGTTGTCTTTGTTCTGTGATTTTTGGATCAGGAAAACCATTAAAAAGGTAACGATCGTTGTGCCGGTGTTAATAACCAACTGCCAGGTTTCTGAAAAATGAAAGAGGGGACCGCTAATGGCCCAGACTATCACAACCAGCGTTGCGATGCCAAAGGCAGGCCCGCTTCCAACCCAACAGGTGATCAGGTTCGCTACGTTTTCGAACCAACCGATTTTCTTCTTTTTTGCCATCTTTTATAGGTGTTAATTATGCAAAACCTTTTCGTATGCCCGCCGCGATTTTCCTCTTAAAAGTACTTCCCCGCAGTACACATACCCCGCGTTTTCAAAAGTCCGGATCATGGCGGGGTTGTCGAAGTTGGTATCGGCCTTGATGCTGTGTATGTTTCGTTCTGCCGCAAAGCGGGCGATATGTTCAAGCATTTGTCTTGCCAGACCTCTTCCCAGATGACTTTCAGCTATGCCTACCCGGTGTATGACAACGAAGTCGCCCGTACTAAGCCATTTTCCTTCGATATTGTCGTACGCGGGCTCGTCGTTTACTAGTACTGCTACATATCCCACAATCTGGTCTTTTTCCGTCAGAACATATCCTGCCTGTTTGCTGATGTCGTTTCGGACCACTTCCATATTGGGGTAGCCATCTTGCCATTGCTCGCTGCCCTCTGCCTTTCTTCTTTCTATCGCCTTATCCAAAATAGCCCATATCTGGTCAATTTCGTTCGGACTGGCTTCTCTGAAGTTGTATTCCATTCAACTAGTTGATCTTTTTACTTTCATTGATTACTGCCTGATTTACCTCGCGCACCCGTTCAACCTCCATTTTTTCAAAGGCGCGGTCATACGTGAGCAGCCCGTTTATCTCATGCTCTACATCGGTGGTCTGCGTATAAATAGCGACGCTTAATCCCTTATACTTCATGAGTTGCTCTACCTGGTTCATGAGCAGGATATATTTGTCGGTAAGCCTTTCCTTTGTTGGTTCGTAACCGTAGGCATTGTTTTCAACCGGCCACATGTGTCCCCTCACAAACAGTCCGACGCCGCCATATTCACCCAGAGAGGCTGCCCGCTTATCGTCCGGCTTTGAGGCGTCGTTCGGGCCTATGTAAATGTGCGTGTCGACGAAGTCGCCATTTCCCGGATCTCCGGCCGCTTTCTGATAGCCAGGGTTGTTATTGAATCCCGAGTTTCCGTTGACCAGCCTCGAGGGATCATACTTTTTTACCCAGTCGGTAATCTCTTTGACGTCGAAAGCTCCCCAGTTTTCATTGAAAGGCACCCACGCTATGATTGACGGAGGGTTATGCAGATCGTCCATCATTGCCTTGAGCTCCTTACGGAAAGCGGTTCTGGTTTTTGCCGTGTCTTCATGCTGATACCAGATGGCAGGCATATCCTGCCACACAAGCAGGCCAAGCTTGTCGGCCCAGTAATAGAAGCGCTTAGGTTCGGTTTTCATATGTTTCCTGATCAGGTTGAAACCAGCTCGTTTTGTGAATTCCACATCGTATTTAAGTGCTTCGTCTGTCGGCGCCGTCAGAATACCATCGGGCCAGTAACCCTGATCTAGCAAGCCTACCTGCATCACAAATTGATTGTTGAGCAGGGGTCTTACCACGCCATTTACCTTGCCAAGGCGCACATCACGCATGCCGAAATAGCTGGTGACCTCGTCGGTGACCTTTCCGCTTTTATCGTATAGCGTGAGTTTGAGGTCATATAAGAACGGGTCGTCTGGCGACCATAGCTTAGGGTTTGGCACCGCAAGGTAGAATGTGGTCCCGGCCTGGGCCTTTGTCTCTGAAATAACTTTTTTACCGTCGAGGGCCGCTGCTGTAATCTGTGCGACATCAGCGCTTACTGTAATTTGCAGGCGACTGTTAGCCACATCGGGCGTTAGCTTTAGGTTTTTGATGTAGTTTTTGCCGACTGGTTCCAGCCACACACTTTGCCAGATGCCGGAGGTAAAGGTGTAGTCGCCGCGCGGACCGTTTTTGCCGGAGGGTGTCTTGCCATCGTTAGGATCGTGCGCTGCAACCACCAAAACGTTGCTTCCTTTCTTCAGGAAAGGCGTAATGTTTAGGCTAAAAGCATCGTATCCGCCGGCATGGGTGCCAGCCTTTTGTCCGTTTACAAACACGGTCGCGTCGTGGTCAACCGCATCGAAGTGGATGATCACCTGCTTATCTTTCCAGGATGCCGGGATCTCAAAGTTTCTCCGGTACCACATATTGATTTCCTGGTTACGCTCTATACCCGAGAGCACCGATTCCGGACAGTAGGGCACAAGGATAGTTTCTTTTTTGCCTTCGAAGTTTATGGGCTTGATTGGCTTTAAAGCGTTTGCAACCTGCTTTCCGCCAAGATAATCCCATTTTCCGTTAAGAGAAAGCCAGTCGGCCCGCTGTAACTGCGGTCTTGGATAATCTGGAAACGGCATATCTGTGTTCATGGCAGCCTGTGTCCATTTTGTGGGTAGTTTGGGCTTCTGGCCGGATGCTGTGTGCACCATGATCGCTGTTGCGATCACTAAAATGATGAAAAGCAGTCTCTTAGATATTGTCATAACCTATGATATTTTTTGAATGTAATATATGGGTTTGGTGCTAATTGTACAAAAGTATATGTTTGCAGCTCGCTTAAGAAGATTATGAAAGAAGATATTGCCGGTTTGCTGAACCTTATTCAGTCGAAGAACATGAATTTTTCGGGCCTGATTGCCTTTATAGAGGAACGTTATGATCATACCCCGACGGCCTTCAGGAATGGAGAGGTTTACAACGAGGCTTCGCAAAATCAGGGTAGCGCGAAGGTGCTGACTTTTGCAAAGCTTAACGGGCTCTCGGAAGAAGACACTTTACAGTTGTTTGCCGAGCATTACGAAGCAGTGCTTGCGACCCCGGAAGGTACAGATCATCAGAACATCAGGCAGTTTATGGCCCGGGGCTGGGAGGGCGTTGCCTTCGAGGGTGTGGCTTTAAAGGCTAAGTCTTAGGGACGGCGGTAGCGTTTCCAGAAAAGATACCAGCGTTTGTTTCTCGGATAACTTCTATGCGAGGTTCTGTTATTGAAAAATATGGCAACGGCCAGAAGGATAATACATCCCGACAGTACGGGACTGATCACGTAAAGGTACCCGAGCGATAAGATTTTTTCCGATCCGATATTAGCGATCAGGGCGGTTGCGCCTCCGGGAGGATGCAGGGTTTTAGTGATCTGCATGCAGACTATGGATAGCGACACAGACAGCGCTGCGGCAAGCCAGAGTTCGCCGGGTATCAGTTTATGGATGGTAACGCCGATGATAGCCGAAATGACGTGTCCGCCAATTAGGTTCCGTGGCTGTGCGAGGGGACTATTGATAACGCCGTAGATAAGTACGGCGGAGGCACCAAAAGAGCCGATCAGGAAAAGATTGTCGTGCGCTTCAAAATACGGACTGTGCAGCAGACCGATAAGGGCGATGCCGGTAAAAGAACCAAGGAAAGTCCAGAAGTGTTCTTTCCGGTCGACCAGCGTTTCTTTATACAGGATATACCTTGCGGCACGTACATGTTTTCTGATCTTTCGCCTCATTCGGAGCAAAGTTAATATTCGCTGCCGGATTCGGCAATGCTGCGTTACATTAATGGGAAGCCGGGGTGGTTTCGGTAATATTCGATTTTGGACAGGAACATTGTCGCCATCTTTTCTGCACGCCACTTTGCTTCTTCGGTAAGCGGCCCTGCGAAGAGACTGTTCAGCGCAGTGCGCCACAAAGTCAGCCAGGTATCGAAATGGTGCTTGCCAATGGCCATGTTTGCATGCGGTGGGAAGGGGCTTCCGCTGTAATTGTGTTTTTCTAACAACACCGTTTGCCAGAAACGGTACATCTTTTCAAGATGTTCGGGCCAGCGGTCGTTGATTATGGCGCCGAAGATAGGTCCGAGTAATTCGTTTTCCCGGATATTGGTGTAAAAGGTGTCGACCAATAAAACAATATCCTCATCCGTACTGATATCTTTTGATGCTGCCATAGTGCAAAGATAGCGAGTGATAAGCTGACCGGAATGATCTCGGTCACTTATTGTCTTTCTTTCCGGATTTTTTCGGAACACAGTTCGGAACTTTTTTCCCTTCCTTGGTTTTCATTCCCACCTGCTCGTAGTTTTTCCAACATGGGTCCGATTCTTTTTTATTCTTAGGCATAGCGGGTGCATTTGTAATACCTGGTATTAACAAAGCGCATCAATATTTGTTGTTTCCCAAGGCATTATATTGGATGTTATATTTCTAAAATGATACAAAAGAACCTAAGATTGATCAGGTTAATCAAAAGCTAATCATTTAATTTGCAGACAGCCGGAGTGCCGGACTTGTTGTATAACCAAATTTTAAGCTTCTGAGAGGTATGAAAAAAAGAACTGCTGTATATGTTTTGCTCGCTGTATTTCTGGGTGCACCACTCGCGTCTATGTCGCGAGCACTCCCTAAAAAACCAAAAAAGCCTAATATCATTTTGATTTTGGCCGATGATCTGGGTTACTCCGATCTGGGCTGTTATGGCGGTGAGATTAATACGCCAAATCTGGACCGTATAGCAAAGCAGGGGATGCAGTTTACCCAGTTTTACAACGTGTCGAGGTGCTGCCCGACCAGAGCCTCGCTGCTGACTGGTCTCTATAACCACGATGCGGGGATAGGGCATATGACTACCGCAGAAAATGACAGTGGTTATCGCGGTCACCTTGGGAAAAATACCGTTACGATTGCCGAAGTACTGAAGCAGGCCGGCTATAGCACGGCGATGGTGGGTAAGTGGCATGTTTCTAACACAATTACACAGGAAAAAGAGGAACAAATCAAATGGCTTAGTCACCGCGCAGAATATCCGCTCTTTTCGCCGCTGGAGCAATATCCCACGAAAAGAGGGTTTGATAAGTTTTACGGGACTATATGGGGTGTGATTGATTTTTATGATCCCTTTAGCCTGGTAGAGGGCACTACGCCTGTTAAGCAGGTGCCTGCAAATTATTACCATACCGATGCAATTAACGATAAGGCTTCCGGTTATATCCGTGAATTTGCAAAAAAAGGTGAGCCGTTCTTTCTATATATGG
This sequence comes from Pedobacter deserti, assembly GCF_024436415.1. Taxonomy (GTDB): domain Bacteria; phylum Bacteroidota; class Bacteroidia; order Sphingobacteriales; family Sphingobacteriaceae; genus Pedobacter; species Pedobacter faecalis. The sequence continues at coordinate 1,510,846 of NZ_JAFMZQ010000001.1, forward strand.
CGCACAATGCGCCACACTGGCCAATCCAGGCGCTTCCTGAAGATATTGAAAAGTATAAGGATACCTATAAAGTCGGCTGGGAGGCCATCAGACGCAACCGCTATCAGCGGATGGTTAAGCTTGGTTTGATCGATTCAACCAAGGTGAAGCTGTCACCGCGCAACCCTGCTCAAATGACCTGGGAGAATAACCCGCATAAAGAATGGGATGCCCGGGCAATGGCGGTGCATGCGGCGATGATAGACAGGATGGATCAAGGGATTGGACGTGTGTTGAAAACGCTTGAGGATACGGGTGAACTGGACAATACCATCATCGTCTTTTTAAGTGATAATGGTGCCAGTGCCGAGCTTTCGGAAAGGTACGGACCGGGTTTTGACCGACCGGGCGAAACGCGGGACGGGAGAAAGATCTCGTATGCGACAGACAAATCGGTAATGCCTGGTCCGCAGACAACCTTCTTCTCGATTGGGCCGAGCTGGGCCAATGTAGCCAATACGCCTTTCCGGCTATGGAAGTCGCAATCGCTGGAGGGCGGCGTTCACACGCCTATGATCGTTTCCTGGCCTGACGGCATTAAAAAGAAAGGGAGTAAATCTGCGCAGGTTGGCCATGTAATGGATTTTATGGCGACTTTTATTGATGTTACAGGGGCGGCTTATCCGAAGGAATATAACGGAAATATGATTACGCCGCTGGCAGGTAAGAGTTTGGCGCCACTGTTTAAAGGTAAAAAAGTTGAAGGTCATACCGTATTGTGTAATGAGCATGAGGGCAGCAAGTATGTGAGGTATAACAACTGGAAACTGGTGGTTGCCGGTCCCGACCGGAAGTGGCAGCTGTACAATATGACGGACGACCCGACCGAACTGAACAATCTTGCCAGTCAGCATCCCGACAAAGTCAAAGCCATGTCGGCCATGTGGGATGAATGGGCAAAGAATCATCATGTGTTACCTAAGCCATAATATGAGATACATCATTGGAAGCGCTGTTACTATTGCGCTGTTGGCCGGTGCTTACGCCTTTAAGACGGTTGATGAGATCAAGCCGGGCAAGGCTGCGGACAGCCGTCCGAATATTATGATTATTATGGCCGACGATATGGGCTATGCCGATATTGGAAGTTACGGGAGTGAAGTGTCGACCCCCAATCTGGACCGGCTGGCGGCAAATGGCATCCGCTTCCGGCAGTTTTATAACAATGCCCGATGCTGTCCGACTCGTGCTTCTTTATTAACTGGCCTATACCCGCATCAGGCAGGAATCGGACACATGACCAATGATCCGGAAGACAGTGTGGCCTACAACTATAATCTGAAAGGTTACCAAGGTGCATTAAATAATAATTGCGTTACGATAGCCGAGGTATTGAAGGGTTCCGGATATCAGACGCTGATGTCTGGTAAATGGCATGTTGGCTATCATGGTCAGCAAAGATGGCCGCTTCAGCGTGGTTTTGATAAGTACTATGGGATACTCGCGGGTGCGGCCAATTACTTTAATCCGACAGGTCCGAGGGGGCTGACATTGATGAATGAACAGGTGCAACCAGAGGGCGATGATTTTTATCTGACAGATGCGCTGACGGATCACGCTGTAAAGTTTTTGGATGAAAACCGCAGGGAAGGCAAATCGCCTTTTTTTATGTACCTGGCGTATACAAGTCCGCACTGGCCTCTTAATGCACTGAAAGACGACGTTGATAAATACCGGAACAAATATAAATCGGGCTGGAAAGCACTACGGAAAGAACGGTATGCCCGGATGATAAAGTCGGGCGTATTGACAGCAGAGACGGGGTTAAGTCCGGATGACGCGGCCGACTGGGACAAGCTTTCTGCCGAAAAACAGGATGAAATGGATTTCCGAATGGCATTGTATGCGGCCCAGATTGACCGGATGGACCAGAATATCGGGCGGGTGGTCAAAGCACTTGAAGAATCGGGCCAACTTGAGAATACGCTGATCTTCTTTTTATCTGATAATGGCGCATGCGCAGAAGGCGGGGATCTGGGTGGAGGTCTTAAAGAGAATTTAGGTTCGAAGCGGGGTTATATGCTAAGTTACGGCCAGTCATGGGCCAACGCCTCGAACACGCCGTTTAAAAAGTACAAACATTGGGTGAACGAGGGTGGTATCAGCACACCGCTTATTGTTCATTGGCCTAAAGCAATCCCTAAAAATAAAAAAGGTAAATTTACTGACCAGTATGGGTTTCTCCCGGATCTTATGGCGACAGTAGTAGAGGTTTCGGGGTCGAAATACCCGGCAAGGTACAAGGGGCAGGATATTCTGCCTATGGCTGGCAAAAGCCTGCTGCCTGTTATCCGGGGTGTTGAAAAGCCAGTGCATGCTCAGCCGATTTTTTGGGAGCATGAAGGCAATTCGGCGGTTAGGCTGGGCAATATGAAACTGGTGTGCGAATATGAGGAAGGGAAGCCACGGAAGTGGCAGCTATATGATATTAGCAAAGACAGATCTGAACTGGATGATCTGGCAGAAAAAAATCCAGAGCAGGTTCGCAGGTTATCGGCAGCTTATGATGAATGGGCGTTACATACTGGCGTTAAGCCCTGGAATGAGATCAGAAAGATTTTAGCTTCGAGAAGGAAGTAGATAGATATGAAAAAGAGGGTTAGCAGGCGCTTGTTTGGAAGTTGTGGTTTGATGCTTATCGTGGCATTGTTTTGCGGCTCTTGCCAGCAGAAGGCAGGTGAAGAAAATCCGGAAAAGAGAACCGCTGATGATGCATCCTGCCATAGTCATATGCCGAGCAGATTTGGTGCTGCGGCAGCACCGGATTTGGGAGCCGGCACAGCATCGAAAGCCGGGTCTAAGCGTGGCATGAAGTGGATTGAAGGCGGATCCTTTTCTATGGGGGCTGCGACGGCTGGCGGACGGGCCGATGAATATCCTGCGCATCAGGTAAAAGTGGATGGTTTCTGGATGGACGAGAAGGAAGTTACTAATGCACAGTTTGCAGCCTTTGTAAAGGCTACAGGCTATAAAACTGTGGCAGAGCGTAAGCCCGATTGGGAAGAACTTAAGAAGCAGTTGCCTCCCGGCACGCCAAAGCCGCCTGATGATTTGCTTGTGCCGGCTGGTCTAACGTTCAATCCGCCAAATCATCCTGTACCGCTAAACAATGCCGCGCAATGGTGGCGCTGGACTCCGGGAGCAAACTGGCGGCATCCGCAGGGACCCGGTAGTAGTATTGATGGCAAAGACGATTACCCGGTTACACAGGTTTCGTGGGAGGATGCCACCGCTTACGCGAAATGGGCAGGTAAACGTTTGCCAACCGAAGCGGAGTGGGAATATGCCGCGCGCGGTAGTGCGGAAAATGCGATATATCCATGGGGAAATGATCCGGTTGAACAGGGCAAACCAAAAGCGAATACCTGGCAGGGCAGCTTCCCCGATAGGGATACTTCCTGGGACGGATTTTCTGGTCTGGCGCCGACTGGTTCGTTCGCTCCGAACAAATATGGTTTGTACGATATGGCCGGGAATGTGTGGGAATGGGTGTCGGATTGGTATACACCGGATTATTATGCGACTTTACCTGTGAAGGGAACTGTGAACCCCAAGGGGCCGGCCAAGGGCTATGATCCGGATGAGCCTTTTGTGCCGAAAAAAGTAACCCGGGGTGGTTCGTTTATGTGCAATGCATCTTATTGTGAGGGCTATAAAGTGACCTCGCGGATGAAGTCTTCACCCGATACGGGACTGGAAAATACTGGTTTCCGTTGCGTGGCTGGAAACTAACCGGAATTTTCTATATTGGATGCTATGAAGAAAGTTTTTTCTAACCTGACTTTTCAGGTGCTCATAGCTATTACGTTCGGCATTTTGGTCGGGGCTTTTATCCCGGAGTTTGCGCCACATGCGAAACTGATCAGCCAGAGCTTTATCAATATGATCAGCATGCTCATTGCACCGATCATCTTCTTGACGATCGTGCTGGGTATTGCGCATATGGGCGACATGAAGAAAGTTGGCCGGGTAGGTGGTAAAGCTTTGCTGTACTTTGAGATTGTGACTACGCTGGCTATTATGATCGGGATGCTCGTGGCGAATGTGGTAAAGCCCGGTGAGGGCGTTCAGACAGCATCGGGGGACGTGAACAAGGTGAAGGATTATGCTGATAGAGCCGGCGAGATCAATTGGGCGGAGTTCTTTGCGCACATCATTCCACATAATATTTTTGAAGCCTTTAGTACGGGCGACATCCTGCAGATATTGTTCTTTGCTATACTTTTCGGTTATGGGTTAAGTAAGATGGGAGAGCAGGGCGCTTCTTTGCTGAGTACTTTCGATAAGTTGTCGAAGGTCTTTTTCAACATTATGAAGATTGTGATGCGTCTGGCCCCGATTGGGGCATTTGGCGGAATGGCTTACAGTGTGGGTACTTATGGCCTGCATACGCTTTTACCTATGGCAAAACTAATGGCTTCTGTATACCTGACATGCGCGCTTTTTATTTTTGTTGTACTAAATGGCATTTGCCGGTATTATAAGTTTAGCTTGTGGACTTACCTGAGGTACATCAGGCAGGAGATCCTGATTGTGCTCGGTACATCTTCCTCGGAGTCTGTTCTTCCGAGTATGATGCAGAAAATGGAGGCTATTGGCTGCAAAAAATCTGTTGTAGGTTTGGTAATCCCGACGGGCTACTCGTTTAACCTGGATGGTACGGCGATCTACCTCTCGATGGCGGTCATTTTTCTGTGTCAGGTGTTCCATGTGGATTTGTCGGTAGGCCAGCAGTTGAGTATACTTGCAGTGCTGATGGTGACCTCCAAGGGCGCCGCGGGTGTTACCGGAAGTGGATTTATTGTGCTGGCCTCGACGCTGACAGCGCTAAAGATCATGCCGGTTGAACATATTGCGATATTGCTGGGGGTCGACCGTTTCATGTCGGAAGCCCGCGCGATTACCAATATGATAGGCAATGGTATTGCTGCCATTGTGATCGCGAAAAGTGAAAACGATTTTGACGAGAAGAAGTACCTCCGGGCGACGAATCCGGACGCTATAGAAAGAACTGAAGAAGATATTGTATGAAATTTAACTGGATAGCTGCGGTGGGTATAGCCGCGTGTATATGGGGCTGCAGTGGTGTAAAAAAGGGTGCTAACGCGGTTGCCGAAGAACGCGGCTGGGAGTCGCTCTTTAACGGCAGGGATATTAAGGACTGGCGCGTCAAAATACACCATCATGAGACTGGTGTAAACTTTGGGAATACTTTCAGGGTGGAGGACGGTCTGATCAAGATCCGGTATGATCAGTATGGCGACTTCAACGATCAGTTCGGACACCTGTACTACAAGACACCATTTTCTTATTACCATTTGAAATTTGAATATCGCTTTGCAGGGGAACTGCAGCGTGGTGCGCCCGATTATACATTACTTAACAGCGGGGTGATGTTTCATTCTCAGGACCCGCGCACGATGCTGAAGGAACAAGACTGGCCAATCTCTATTGAGATGCAGCTCCTGGCCGGACTTGGGGATGGCAGGCCGCGCCCGACTGGTAATATGTGTTCGCCGGGTACTAATGTAGTGTATAAAGGCAGGATCGCTGCGGATCATTGTATCAATTCAACGTCGAAAACATATGGCCGTGATGAATGGGTAAGCGGCGAACTTATCGTGTTGGGCGATTCGCTGATCAGGCATGTGATTAACGGGGATACGGTGCTCGAGTATTCTAAACCTCAGATTGGTGGCGGTATTGCAAACCGGTATGATCCGAAATATAAGGTGGACGGCAAGTTGCTGAGCAGTGGTTTTATTGCGCTTCAAAGCGAGGGGCAGCCCATTGATTTCCGCAATATAAAAATACGTCGTTTAACTAAACAGGGTAAGTAATATTGGCTGGTATCCAGCGAATGTATTTTTTTTGATTTGTTTCGTGATTGCTGCTCAGTTTTATCTAAGTTTGCAGCAAAAATTATAGATACATGAGTGTTTTAGTAAATAAAGATTCAAAAGTCATAGTTCAGGGCTTTACCGGAAATGAAGGTACTTACCATGCTTCTCAGATGATTGAGTATGGAACGAACGTAGTCGGTGGTGTTACGCCAGGAAAAGGCGGTCAGACCCATCTGGACAGACCGGTATTTAACACTGTGAAGGATGCTGTTGATCAGGCTGGTGCTAATGTGTCTATTATTTTTGTGCCGCCTGCTTTTGCTGCCGATGCCATTATGGAAGCTGCTGAAGCCGGTATTAAAGTGATCGTCTGTATTACTGAAGGTATTCCTACTAAGGATATGATTCAGGTTAAGTCTTACATAGCTGACAAAGACTGCCGTTTAATTGGGCCGAACTGTCCTGGTATTATTACTGCCGATGAGGCTAAGATTGGTATTATGCCGGGCTTTATCTTCAAAAGAGGTACAGTAGGCGTGGTTTCTAAGTCGGGTACGCTGACTTACGAGGCGGTAGATCAGGTGGTGAAAGCCGGGTTGGGTATCACTACTGCTATCGGTATTGGTGGTGATCCGATTATCGGGACAACGACCAAGGAGGCTGTTGAGCTTTTAATGAACGATCCGGAGACAGAAGGCATCATCATGATCGGTGAGATTGGTGGTGGCATGGAAGCCGAGGCTGCGCGCTGGATTAAAGAACATGGTACCAAGCCGGTAGTTGGTTTTATCGCGGGTCAGACTGCTCCTCCGGGACGCCGTATGGGCCATGCAGGTGCAATTGTTGGTGGTGCTGACGATACCGCCGCTGCAAAAATGAAAATTATGGCTGAATGCGGTATCCGCGTTGTGGAGAGCCCGGCTGAAATCGGCGCTGCCATGGCCGAACTGCTGAAAAAATAAAGAGCTTCTTGCTTAATAAGCCCCGGTCGACCTGGTTGATCGGGGCTTTGTGTTTTTAATTGACATAAGTATTACTTCTGATGGAAACTATTGGGGCTGTTAAATTCGTATTTTAGGGTAAACAAATGATGAAGGTATTGCAGTATAAAACAGTTGTGTTGGCTGGCTTGTTCATGGTAGCAGGTATGGTAGCCTGTGGTCAGCAACCGAAAAAGTCTACAGGCACTGAAGTTTCAGGTAAAAAAGCATCAAAAATGGAGTGGAATAAATTGACAAAAGAAGAGGAGGACGTTATTGTCCGAAAAGGCACGGAATATCCCGGCACCGGGAAGTTGCTCAATAATAAGGAAAAAGGGACCTATATATGCAGGCGTTGTAATGCGCCTTTGTACAGGTCTGAAACCAAGTTTGAATCGCACTGTGGATGGCCGAGTTTTGATGATGAGATAGACGGGGCTGTATTGAGGGTGCCAGACGCGGATGGTTCGCGGACGGAGATCATCTGCGCGAATTGTAAAGGTCACCTCGGACATGTTTTTCTTGGTGAAGGGTTCACTGCAAAGGATACCCGGCACTGTGTGAACTCTATTTCCATGCAGTTTGTTCCGGATAAGAAATAGTCAGTTTATTTTAAGATAATTTTCAATGCCAGACGATAATTTGTCTGGCATTGTTTGTTTTTACGGATTTAGTTTTCTTATGTTTGCAGGGTTCACCAAACTCAATAACGAATGAAGTATTACTTATTCTTATGCTGTCTGTTGATGTCTCTCAAAGGTTTTTCTCAGAATATGCCTGCAAATCAAGTCCTGGATGAGTTTGTTAGCGGTAGTGTAAAGCCTAAAGCAGAGAGCGAATCAGTAAGTTCTTCAAATGTTGTTTCCAAGACGGTTTTAGCTACTTATTACGCCCGGAAATTTGAGGGGCGCAGAACTTCAAGCGGGGCGCGTTATCGTGCTGCTAAAATGACTGCGGCGCATCTTACACTTCCGTTTGGAACAATAGTTACCGTGACTAACCCGGCGAATGGGAAGTCGGTCGAAGTTGAGATCAATGACCGTGGTCCGCATTCCAAGAAATTCAGTATTGATGTGTCGGCCGGTGCCGCAAAGGCATTGGGCTTTTACGGTAAGGGTGTAGCTGAGCTGGAAATCAGCTATGTTCCTGAAGAAGATTAGGCTTTAACTTTTTTAGAATCAAAGTCAGTTTTTTCTGATTTATTAACAATCTTGAATTTTTCCTATCCGCTTAAAAAGAAATATTTAGCTTTTTCGCTGGTTGATTCTGACAAAATTCTGATCGGATCCGGGGGATAAACTCACAACTTGTTAACAACTTCTTTCGCCAAAAAAATCACTCGTCTTTATATTTGTTTAAGTAAGATTCTTTAGTAAATCACACGTCGGTTTTTAGTTAAGGGTTTAGTATTTAGTAGCTTAAGTTAGGTCGTAAATTTCATGTTTTCTGATCTTCAGCGCTGAATGGCCAGTTCACCGACTTCCGGGTTTTTTTAGAGGGTCGGCAGATATCATTCACCTTAAACAAATACTTATGCAAGAAGAAGAACTATTATTGAAAGAAAACAAGGACCGCTTCGTTCTGTTACCGATTAAATATCCGGCTATTTGGGAGATGTATAAGAAAAGTGAAGCCAGCTTCTGGACAGCGGAAGAAATTGATCTTTCGGATGACCTGAAGCATTGGGAGAGTCTGAATAGTGGGGAGCGCCACTTTATTTCTCATATTTTAGCTTTTTTTGCAGCGAGTGACGGTATTGTAAATGAGAACCTGGCTGTTAATTTCATGAGTGAAGTGCAGCTTCCTGAAGCCCGTTGTTTCTACGGCTTTCAGATCATGATGGAAAATATCCATTCGGAAACCTATGCGTTGCTGATCGACACCTATATCAAAGATCCGGAAGAGAAGGACCGTTTGTTCCATGCGGTAGAAACAGTTCCATGTGTAGGAAAGAAAGCAGAATGGGCATTGAGGTGGATTGAGAACGGAACGTTTGCGGAGCGACTGGTTGCGTTTGCTGCGGTGGAAGGTATATTCTTCAGCGGAAGTTTTTGCTCGATCTTCTGGTTGAAAAAGCGAGGCCTTATGCCTGGTTTGACTTTTAGTAATGAGTTGATATCAAGGGATGAAGGTATGCATTGTGAGTTTGCCTGCCTGCTTTACAGCATGCTGCAGAATAAATTGAGCGAGGAGCAGGTACATGGTATCATTAAAGATGCTGTGGAGATAGAGAAGGAATTTATTACGGATGCTTTACCTGTGGCATTGATTGGTATGAATGCCAAACTGATGTCGCAGTATATTGAATTTGTGGCCGACAGATGGGTTCAGGAACTTGGTTACAAGAAAATATATGGGGCAACAAATCCGTTTGATTTTATGGAGATGATCTCCCTGCAGGGAAAAACCAACTTCTTTGAGAAGCGTGTGGGAGATTACCAGAAGAGCGGTGTCCTGACTGCTTCGGACGACAAGGCACAGGCCTTTTCACTTGATGACGATTTTTAGTCTGCTTTAACAACAGATGAACAATAACAACTAATCATAAATACCTAGAAATATGTTTGTAATTAAAAGAGATGGCCGCAAGGAAGCGGTGAGGTTTGATAAGATCACAGCGCGGATTGAAAAACTTTGTTATGGGTTCAATGCTGAACTTGTAGATCCGATTGATGTGGCGAAAAAGGTTATTGAAGGTTTGTATGATGGTGTGACCACTTCGGAGCTGGATAATCTTGCTGCTGAGACCGCTGCTTCTTTAACCACTAAACATCCGGATTATGCTTTGCTGGCATCTCGAATAGCTGTTTCGAACTTGCATAAAAATACAACGAAGTCGTTCTCTAAGACGATGGAGATGCTGTATACTTATATTGATCAGAAGACAGGTAAGCAGTCTTCCCTTATCGCAGATGACGTGTGGGAAGTCATTAAAAATAACGCCGACCTGCTGGATAGTACCATCATTTATGACAGGGACTTTGGGTTTGATTACTTTGGCTTTAAGACGCTGGAAAAGTCTTATCTGCTGAAGGTAGAAGGTCAGATCGTGGAGCGGCCGCAGCATTTGTTTATGCGCGTAGCGGTGGGAATTCACAAGGAAGATGTCGAAAGTGCGATTGCTACCTATAATCTGATGAGTGAGCGCTGGTTTACCCATGCTACACCAACCTTATTTAATGCGGCAACGCCTAAACCGCAAATGTCGTCGTGCTTTTTGCTGACCATGCAGGACGACAGTATTGAAGGTATTTATGATACATTGAAGCAAACGGCTAAGATTTCGCAAAGTGCCGGTGGTATTGGCTTAAGCATTCATAACATTAGGGCTACTGGGGCTTATATTGGCGGTACTAACGGAACCAGTAATGGTATAGTGCCTATGCTGAAGGTGTTTAATGATACTGCACGGTATGTAGACCAGGGTGGTGGTAAACGTAAAGGTGCTTTTGCCATATACCTGGAACCATGGCACGCTGATGTGTTCAGTTTCCTGGATTTACGTAAAAACCACGGAAAAGAGGAACTGCGCGCAAGAGACTTATTTTATGCGCTATGGGTATGCGACATGTTTATGAGAAGGGTAGAGGAAAATGGTGACTGGAGCCTTTTCTCTCCTGATGAGGCACCTGGTCTGGCTGATTGCTTCGGTGAGGAATTTGACGCGCTTTATGAGCGTTACGAAAAAGAAGGAAGGGCAAGAAAAACGGTGAAGGCACAGGAACTTTGGTTTGCCATTTTAGATTCGCAGATTGAGACGGGTACGCCTTATCTTTTATATAAAGATGCGGCAAACAGTAAATCTAATCAGCAGAATTTAGGTACGATCAAAAGTTCTAACTTATGTACTGAAATTATTGAGTACACTTCTAAGGATGAAGTTGCAGTATGTAACCTGGCTTCTCTGGCCCTGCCGAGATTTGTGATCAACGGTGAATTTGATCATCAAAAGTTATACGAGGTGACCTATCAGGCTACGTTAAACCTGAATAAAATTATTGACTATAACTATTATCCGGTAGAGGAGGCAAGAAACTCCAATATGCGTCACAGACCTGTCGGGCTTGGTGTTCAGGGACTTGCTGATGCGTTTATCTTGATGCGGTTGCCTTTTGAGAGCGAAGGTGCAAGGATCTTAAATAAAGAAATTTTTGAGACCATTTATTTTGCGGCAATGACAGCTTCTCATGATCTGGCAGTGAAGCATGGTCCGTACCAGACTTTTAAAGGTTCTCCTTTGTCGCAGGGCAAATTCCAGTTCGATCTATGGAATGTGAAACCTGAGAGTAACCGTTGGGACTGGGATTCGTTGAGAGAGAAGGTTGTGAAGGATGGGGTTTACAATTCACTGCTTGTGGCGCCGATGCCTACGGCTTCAACTTCGCAGATCTTGGGTAACAACGAATGCTTCGAACCTTACACTTCGAATATTTATACAAGAAGGGTACTGAGCGGAGAGTTTATTGTAGTGAACAAGCATTTGCTTAAGGACCTGGTGGCTCTTGGTTTATGGAGCCCGGCAATGAAAGACAGGATTATACTTGCAAATGGCTCTATACAAGATATCCCTGAGATCCCTGATTACATTAAGGAGCTCTATAAGACGGTTTGGGAAATTAAGATGCGTAGCATTATTGATATGGCTGCCGATAGGGGCGCTTACATTTGCCAGTCACAGTCGCTCAACTTGTTTATCAGTGCACCGAATACTTCGAAATTAACGTCAATGCATTTTTATGCCTGGAAGAAGGGATTGAAAACCGGGATGTACTACCTGCGTACGCAGGCTGCATCGCAAGCGGTTAAATTCACCGTAGAAAATCAGGCAGGTAAAAATATGGAGCCGGTAATTCCAGAGCGTATCGAGCAGCATGCTGAGGAGATTATTGAAGGGCCGGTTTGTACAATGGAAGAAGGTTGTATAAGCTGCTCAGGTTAGGATTAACTTTAATGAATAAAAAAGGGGGACGGTTCTTATAACCGCCCCCTTTTTTTATTTGCTGTATATGTAGTTTGTGTTTCGATAGCCGTTGGCGGTACTCGTATACCAGTCGCGATACGTTGTGCCGCCCGACTGCGCCCAGGCCAGGAAATGTGGGTACGCTTGTGTAATCGAGCGGCCTTCAACAGGGTAGCTGAAGGTGCTCTGAAAGCTTAAGGCCCAGGGATATCCTGTGTTGTCCAGATAATACTTATTTGAGGCTGCATTACTCCGGTCTTCATAGGTACCAAACAGAGAAGTGTTGGCCTTGGCCGTTGGTGCATAGTTAGGTAGGTGCACTTCATATTCCCTGCGCATGTCGCTGATCAGAAATGGATTAAATGGTGCTGTCCCCAGCTCGGCCATTGAAATCGGGCTTACAAATCTGACTTGAACGGATACGCTCGCGGGGTTCACCTTTTCCTTGGCAGGATCCGTATTTACAAAAATGGAGTTGTTGGGGTTTCGCAATAGATTTTCATGGCTGTCGAACGGTATAATAACCGCCTGGGACTGCCCGGCCTCTACCTTGTTTCCTGCGAGCTGGATGTAGTTATGGTTGAGCAACTGGCCGTCAACAGAGGCTATTTTTCCGGGAGCAAAAGGGAATTGTACACCAAAGCCGTTTTTATAGCTTGCACCGGCGGCAACAGGCATGTAGGTACCGGTCATGTCAACAACCTGGTTTTTTGCATTGGCAACGAACGCATAACGATAATTGATCACGAGGTCGTTAATATCATAATCGCCCTTGCGTGGCCAGTTGTCTTCGAAAGCCAGCGTAGCCCAGCCAGTGGCTGAAGGAAAATAGCTCGTAAATGCCCGATTTGGATCGTTGGGGAATTCGTCGAGTTTGTCCTGGACGGTGTCTCCATCGGTATCTCCGCCTTTGTCCACCGGCGCTACATTTTCGTTCGAAATTCCTGTAACCGGATTGGATGTGGCATATATAACCAGATCATTAAAATCGTTGTCGGAATTTTGTGACCGGTTTACATCTTCAAAGCCCATTAAGAACAGGTTATGTGTGTTGTCGTGCAAAAGTACCGAGTGCTTTTTCAGGCTGCTTATCTCCGGGTTGAATCTTGAATCAGAATAGAACTTTGCTGAGTTAGTATTGACACCGCTTGACGTCCAGGCGTTTTGCAGCAGTACAAATGCTATCGTTGTACCCGCATTGAATCGTCCGAGCTTGACTTTGTTTCCGGAATGGAGGCCGCCACCGCTTTGGTAGGCAGAGGCGTTAGGGAAAATCAACGTTACTTTATCGATGCCGCCCAGCGTGGCCCCAACGTTAACTGAATTTGGCGGATTTCCGGTCTCGTAAGTATAATATGCCAACGAGTTATAATAGCCAGCGCCCTCAGAAACAAATGTAATCCATACGTCACTGGTCTCCTTAACGACAATATTTGATTCAATGTTGTTGGTTAGGTATTGGGGGTGCGTGGTGTTGAGCGGCTTCCCTTCGGGCAGAGATGCGTTTACGTAATTCAACAGTCCTGTACTTATGACGTCGCTGGTTGTTTCTAAATACTTTGGCCTTCCCAGACTAAGTGGATAGGTGGAGGTATTCAATACAGCAGAAGCTGTATTGGTGTAGGGAGAAGGATATCCGTAGCTAACGGTAAGTGCCATTGTGCCTATTGCCGATTTCTTACTAAGCAGTGCTCCGGGATCAATATCTGAGGGTGTTGCAGGCATGCGTGCAGCGATGTCGCCGCTGGCTGTATTACTGCCCCCGATAATGGCGCTTACAGAGGATCTTCCGCCTATATACAGCAAGGCATCATTGATAAGGCCTATATAATTCGGGGTGACGGCCAGTGTATCTAAAAAGGAGGGTATCGTGACATTACCTCTTACATAGCCATTCTGATCGCTCACGGCTCTCAGGAAAATTCGGTCCTGATCTGCAGGGTCGGTTACACTAAGCACTGCTCCTGCAATGGGCTGGTTGTTGTTGGTGAGTAACTGGACCGAGACAGCAATGCTTTTCGTGGTGGCATAGCTGAATGAGTTTGGAATGAGGGTTTCGTTTTCTGGATCCGGGCTGCTCGACTTGTCTTTCTTGCAAGCTACAACGGATACAATTAAGAAAACCAAACCGAAAAAAGGGATGAGTTTTTTCATGGTTAGGAATTTTTAGTTGTTATCTGGTATGGCAAAGCAAATACCATGCGAAAAATGCCCGCAGGCATTTGTATTTCCATTTCCTTGGGAAGATTGCTCTTCAGAAGAATGCGATAAAAAAATGGTAACTTTGCAGTTTAAAATTGGTAAAGCATGGCTAAAGTACAAGTTGGATTGGTGCAGATGAGCTGTACAGGTAATAAGCAGGAGAACCTTGATAAGGCGATTTCTAAGATCAGGGAGGCCGCTGCAAAGGGCGCCCAAATTGTATGTCTTCAGGAACTATTTACGTCGCTGTATTTCTGTGACGTTGAAGACTATAGTAATTTTGATTTAGCGGAGCCTATCCCAGGGCCGTCTACCGACGCCCTGCAGGTTGTTGCAAAAGAGCTGGGTGTGGTGGTGATCGCGTCGCTATTTGAAAAGCGGGCGCAGGGTTTATATCACAATACTACGGCTGTTCTGGATGCTGATGGTGCTTATTTGGGTAAGTACAGAAAGATGCATATCCCGGATGATCCGGCTTACTATGAGAAGTTTTATTTTACGCCTGGCGACCTTGGGTATAAGGTGTTCGAAACAAAGTTTGCCAAAATCGGTGTTTTGATCTGCTGGGACCAATGGTATCCTGAAGCATCCCGTATTACAGCGCTGATGGGGGCAGATATTTTGTTTTACCCGACGGCTATCGGCTGGGCAACTGACCAGGATGATGAAACGAACAAGGATCAGTATAATGCCTGGCAAACAATCCAGCGTTCGCACGCGGTTGCCAATGGCGTACCTGTGGTTAGTGTAAACCGGGTTGGCTTTGAACAGGACGGGGCGATGAAATTCTGGGGCGGAAGTTTCGCAACCAATGCACAGGGACGGATTTTATATTTAGGATCGCATGAGGAAGAGGAAACCGCGGTAGTTGAGCTTGATCTGACAGAGTCGGACTTTTTCCGTAAGCATTGGCCGTTCCTGAGAGACCGTAGGATCGACTCTTACCAGCCGATTACCAAGAGATATATTGATCAAGATTAAGGAACTGCATGTCATCTTTTAACGAAGTTATTTTTGAGAACAGTCCCGGCCGGCTAGGTTACCGTTTCCCGGCAGAGTGGGAAAAACATGAGGCAACCTGGCTTACCTGGCCGCATAAGGAAGCCTCTTGGCCCGGCAAGATTGACACGATCTACAAGCCTTACTGCCAATTTATCAAGATTGTAGCTGAGGGGGAGAAAGTTCGCATAAACGTGAACGACGAGGAAACCAAACGCTTTGCGATTGCTCAGTTGGAAAGCGTTGGAGCTGATCTTGTCCAGATTGAATTTTATTTCAACGGAAGTAATGATGCATGGTGCAGGGATCATGGTCCGGCATTTTTGTTGAATCGGGCGGGCGACCAGAAGGTAATTGTAGACTGGGGTTATAATGCCTGGGGCGACAAGTATCCGCCATATGATCTGGATGATGTTATACCCACAAAAATTGGGCAGCATTTCAACCTTCCGGTATATCACCCGGGCATCGTTATGGAGGGAGGTTCAGTCGAGTTTAATGGTGCAGGCGTGGTTTTAACCACGACGGCCTGTTTGCTTAACGAGAACAGGAACCCTGATTTGACTCGGGATCAGATTGAACGTTACCTGCGTGAATTTTATGGGGTGGAGCATATACTCTGGCTAGGCGATGGTATCGTTGGAGATGATACGGATGGTCATATTGATGATATCACACGTTTTGTGAATGAAGACACGGTGCTCACCGTTGTGGAAAGCAATCCGCTCGACGAGAACTATTTGTTGTTGCAGGAGAATCTGCAGCAGTTGAAATCGATGCGTTTGCCAGATGGTCGGCCGCTGAATATCGTGGAACTGCCGATGCCTTCGCCCGTTATTTACGAAGACACGCGTTTACCGGCCTCTTATGCCAATTTTTACATTGCCAACGCTGCAGTGATTGTGCCGACGTTTAGGGACGTGAACGATGAGAAGGCGTTGAAGATCATAAAAAGCGTATTCCCCGACCGCAAGGTTGTAGGCATCGACTCTACAGATATTATCTGGGGCCTGGGCAGCTTTCATTGTTTGAGTCAGCAAGAGCCGGCTACCCGTTAATATTATAATTACTATTTTCAACAAACCATAGATAAAATGAAGTTATTAGAAGGAAAAACTGCGCTTGTTACGGGCGCATCAAAAGGGATAGGAAGAAGAATTGCTGAAAAGTTTGCTGAGCAGGGAGCGAATGTTGCTTTTACCTACCTCTCGTCGGTCGAAAAAGGCATGGCGCTGGAAAATGAACTGCAGCAGTTTGGTACAAAGGTGAAAGGCTATCGCTCCGACGCCTCAAAGTTCGACGAAGCGGAGAAACTGATCAATGATATTGTGGCTGATTTTGGAGGGGTAGATATTGTGGTGAATAATGCTGGTATTACTAAAGATGGCCTGTTGATGAGGATGACTGAAGAAAATTGGGATGACGTGATAGATGTGAATTTAAAGTCTGTTTTTAACGTCACCAAAGCAGTGTCTAAGGTAATGATGAAGGCGAGAAGCGGTTCTATCATCAATATGAGTTCTGTAGTGGGCGTGCAGGGAAATGCTGGTCAGGCCAATTATGCTGCTTCCAAGGCGGGAATAATCGGGTTCTCTAAGTCGGTAGCAAAAGAGCTTGGTTCCCGTAATATACGGACCAATGTGGTAGCCCCAGGTTTCATTCGCACAGAGATGACAGATGTTCTTGATCCGAAAGTAGTTAAAGGTTGGGAAGAAGGCATTCCTTTGAAACGCGCAGGTGAGACAGAGGATGTAGCGAACGTATGTCTGTTCCTGGCTTCAGACATGAGTGCTTATGTAACTGGTCAGGTACTTTCTGTTTGCGGCGGAATGTTGTAGCCATGTGTTTGGTATGGGCGATTCGATTGTAGTTACCTTACTAAGTTTATTCGGATGCCTGATTCTGGGGATTAGTGTCGCCTGGATGTTGTATCGCCATAATACCTTTCTTGATAGGAGACTAAAGCTCGGGTTGGCCACAATCCGGGCTTTAGTCATTACAGCCATTGCGTTTCTGATCCTGGCTCCGCTCATCAGGAGCATTTCTTTTCTGGTGGAAAAGCCGGTTATCGCCATAGCTATAGATAACTCGGAATCGGTGCGGGCAATCGAGCCCGTTAGCTTTAATGCAGGAAGGTTCGAAAGCCAAATGAACCGGATCGCAAACACGCTTTCGAAAGATTATGAGGTGAAGCTGTTTAGTTTTAGTGACAGCGTAAAAAGCGCTTTGGATTTCAATTATGCCGGGAAAGTAACAAACGGAACTGCCCTAGCAAATCGTATTGCCAATCAGTTGTCCGGCCGCAATATTGGCGCTGTTGTGCTTGCATCGGATGGTATTTTTAACCGCGGTGGAAATCCGGTTAATGCATTTAAAAAGCTGAATGCTCCGTTTTACACGGTGATGCTGGGAGATACGGTTCCAAAAAGGGATGTTCGGATTACTAATGTACATCATAATCAGATTGCATTTCTGGGTGATGAGTTTGTGATCTCGGTACAGGTGCAGGCAGTTAAAAGTGATGGGGAAACCACCTTCTTCAGCGTTGAGCAGGATGGAAAGGAGGTTTATCGTAACCGCCTGGTTATTGCCGGCGATGCCTTCGCGAAAGAAATGCTGGTCCGGCTAAAAGCGACTAAAACGGGCATTCAGAAATTTCGACTTAAAGTAGGTGAACTTGAGCATGAGATTTCGCGGTTGAACAACCAGGCCGAGGTTTTTATCGAGGTTTCAGATGCCCGGAGAAAAATTCTCATCGCTGCTGCCGGTCCGCATCCTGATATCTCCGCTTATAAGCAGTCGCTTACTTCTAATACACATTTTGATGTAAAGGTGGTGCTCGGTGATGATTTGAGCAGGACAGATCCCTCAGACTATAATCTGATTGTCTTATACCAGTTGCCTTCAAATCTTTTAACGGAGACCGCCTTTTTGAATCTGGTCGGGAAAAGTAAGGCTGCCAGATGGTATGTTACAGGGGCGCAGACGAATATTGCAGGTTTTAATCGTTTACAGAACCGGGTCAATCTTCAGCAGGAAGGCGTCGGCCTGCAGGAGAAGTACGCATTTGTCGACGAGCGCTTCGGTGCTTTCCGTGTGGACGTTAGCGATGCGCGTAAGCTGGGGAATTTTGCTCCGTTGCTTAGCCCGCCTGTCGGCCTTAGCATTCCGGGCGACGCAAGCATAGTCTTAAAAAGCAGAAGCGGAAAGACTGGTACCGGAGAGCCGCTGTTATTTTTGACCAGTGAGGGCACAAAGCGTTCGGCATACCTGATGGGCGAAGGGTTGTGGCGATGGAGGCTCTCTGATTTGTCTGACGAGGGGCAGCCAGGTCTGCTGGATCAGTTGCTGCCGAATGTAGCTCAGTATCTTACCGTAAATGATGACAAACGGAAGTTCGACGTGTACACTTTGAAGAATGGCTATGGTGAGCAGGATAATGTGGTATTCAACGCCGTTTTATATGACGATAACTACCAGCAGCTAAATACGCCAGATGTTAGTCTGGAACTTCGTAATAAATTGGATGGCAGGCGCTTCAATTTTCTATTCTCAAGAACCGAAGCCGGATATACTCTTGACGCCGGATTTTTACCGCCTGGCGAATACACCTATTCCGCCGCTGCGGTCTCTGCCGGAAGAAAGCTTGCTGACAGCGGCACGTTCCATGTGACTGAGCTGCGTACCGAATTTCAGGAAACTACTGCAAATCATGAATTGTTAAAGAGCCTGGCCGCGCAGACGAATGGGGAATGGTTTGAACCGGATAGCGTTAACCATATTTTAGAACGCATCAGGGCGAATGAGCAAATACGCAGTGTAAGCTATGAGGACCGCAGGTATACTGAACTGGTAAACTATAAATGGTTATTCTGGCTGATCGTATCGCTGCTTGGCCTGGAGTGGTTGATGAGAAAGAGAAATGCTGCAATATAGCCTGGATTCTAATCTTTCTTCGCTTCCCTGATAATTACGAAAACATCTTCATTATCTTTTTTCATGAAGTATTTCTCGCGCGCAAATTTTTCAGCGGTATTGAGATTCGTATTGAGCTCGTTCAGGTCCTTTTTCACTTGCGCAATCTCTTTTATATAGAAGGCTTTTTCCTCTTCGAGCTTATTTAGCGCTGTTTTGTATTCGTATTGCGCAATGATGTCGTTTCTATCGAAGAATAACATCCAGACCACAAAAGCGGCTACGGCTAAGAAGTATTTATTGCTGACAAGCTGAAACATACGGTTCATATACAAACTTATTGAAAAGATTGATTATTCACAATGGTTTCCATAAAAGTAATTCGCGGTATTGGAACAATATTCTGCACTATAGGTCTTGGGGACATTTTCTGACGAATTATGTTCTGCGGGGCGGCTGCTTCGCTGTATAATTTCTTGAACTTTCCGGTATTCAAGGAAATAACGGCATTACTATCGACCTTAGCTGTCAACCAAATACAATCTGCATGAGAGAGCTTAAGATAAATAAGTCATTTACAAGACGCGATCATGATTCTTTATCACGTTACCTGCACGACATCGGAAGATATCCGGTTTTAAGTCCGGATGAGGAGGTGAGACTTGCCATTAAAGTGAAAGGTGGTGACACGGCGGCGTTGGACAGGCTGGTCAATGCTAACTTACGGTTTGTCATCTCCGTGGCTAAGAAATATGAGGGGCAAGGGCTTCCATTACCTGATCTTATATCTGAAGGTAATATGGGCCTCATCAAAGCGGCAGAAAAATTCGACCACACTAAGGGCTTTAAGTTTATCAGTTTTGCCGTTTGGTGGATCAGACAATCCATCATGATAGCTATTTCCACCCAAAAACGCATGATTCGCCTGCCGATGAATCAGATAACAGATTTAGCGGATATACGAAAGGCCGAAACAGATTTGGAACAGAAGCTGGAGAGAAGCCCCTCTATCGAGGAAATCGCGGAGCATACAGGTATCCCCCTGGAAAAGCTTATGCACTATCGTTCCGAAAACTTGTCGACTGTGTCGTATGATGTTCCTGAGGACGATGACTTTCCAAATGTTCGCCCGGTTTTGCATGACAAGGAAGGGCCATCTCCGGATGGAGGAATGATCTCAAGTGATTTCAGTAGTGAGGTATCGAAGATACTGGCAACACTACCTGTGAGGAATAGGAAGGTGCTGGAAATGTCATTCGGGCTTCAGGGTCAGCAGATGCAACTGGATGATATCGCCGATGTGTTTGGAATGAGCAAGGAAACGATACGGAAGAGCAAGAACGACGGGCTGAACATGCTTAGAGAGCATAAGCAATTAAGTTATATGCTGCAATATCTCTAATCGCCTTGATTTATTCTGCCTGACCACTGCTATTTTTGTTATCTTGAGCCCTTGGCGTTATAACTGATGGCTGATATTTTAAAAACGGCGAGATTCTACCCTTTGGGTGACCAGGCAATTGTTTTATCGCTTGGCAATACCATTGATTCGCAGACGTACGAACTGATTGGCAGATTGTCTGCTTACCTGGAGAAGAACCAGCAGGAAGGTTTCGCAGAGTTTGTACCTGCCTTTACTTCCGTTACGATTTTTTATAACCCTTTGGTCATTAACTACGACCAGGCGGAGTACAATTTGCGATCTGCGCTAAGCTCTATTGGAGGTCCGGGTACGGCGACTGGTGTGAGAGTGGTGGAAATACCTGTCTGCTACGGAGGGCTTTACGGTCCGGATCTGGGCATAGTCGCTTCCCACGCGGGCTTGAGTGAGGGGGAGGTTGTGCATTTGCACCAGACGTCAGAATACCAAGTGTATATGATTGGTTTCGCACCAGGATTTCCTTATTTGGGAGGTTTAGATACGTGTTTGGCAACGCCAAGAAAGGATAAACCAAGAACTTTGGTTAAGGCAGGCTCTGTAGGCATTGCCGGAAAGCAAACGGGAATTTATTCTATGGACACGCCGGGAGGATGGCAGATTATTGGTCGTACGCCCTTACGGCTTTTCGATCCGGAATCAAAAGATCCTGTTTTGCTCAAAGCAGGCGACAGAATCAGGTTTTTCGCAATAGATGAAGACGAGTTTGCTCATTATGTAAGTCATGGGAATTAGGGTTTTAAAAAGCGGGTTGCTCACGACGATTCAGGATACAGGCCGGCACGGTTACAGGAGGCAAGGTATCATAGTGTCGGGAGCCATGGATAGCCTGGCTTTACGTATCGGTAACATGCTGGTGGGCAATAACGAGGACGAAGCCGCTATCGAGTGCAGTGTTTTAGGCCCATCCTTATATTTTGAAGAAAGCACGCTTATAGCAATCACAGGTGGCGATCTTTCAGCCAGTGTTGACGGTAGACCTTTAGCAACGTGGCGGCCCGTCTTAGTGCAAAAGGGTGCTACGCTTTCGTTCGGCAAACCGAATAGTGGATGCAGAGCCTATGTTTGCATTTCCGGAGGACTTAACCTGCCGAAAATATTGAGCAGCCGCTCCACATACTTAAAGGCACGAATTGGCGGCTGGCAGGGAAGGGCACTTCAGGTGGGCGATTGCTTACCATTTCGATCGACCGCGGGCCCGACCTTGCAAGGTGGAAACTGGTCGCTCCATCATGGGATCTATCCAGACATAACAACCGAGACTGTACGCGTGACCGAAGGGCCTGAGTATTCCTTGTTCAGGACAGAGAGTCTCAGCGTGTTTACCAGCCGACGCTTCCAGATCAGCAGTCTGGCCGACCGCATGGGTTATCGGATGTGGGGAGAGAAGCTACTGCTTAACCGGCATACTGATATGCTTTCAGAAGCCGTTGCCTTTGGCACGATTCAGGTGCCGCCCGATGGCGACCCCATTATTTTGATGGCCGATCATCAGACCACAGGCGGCTATCCAAGGATTGCACAGGTGATCACGGCCGACCAATCCATTTTGGCACAGAAGCAAAGTGGACAGTTTATTTTATTTAAAATGGTTAGTTTAGCAGAAGCCCATGCGGCGTTGAAGGATACCGAGGGTAAGCTTCGCCAGTTGCGGCAGACTTTATCATTTAAATTTGGAGGACTATGAAGAGCGATATGAGTGTTGACCTGAATTGCGACATGGGTGAGGGCTTTGATGTTTATAGTGCAGGCAAGGACGTGGAGCTTATGCCCTATGTAACTTCTGTGAATATCGCCTGCGGGTTTCATGCTGGAGATGCCTCGGTGATGAAGCGTACTGTGCGCCTGGCGCTCGAGCATGGGCTGGCTGTTGGCGCTCACCCGGGCTTGCAGGACCTGAAAGGCTTCGGCAGGAGGGAGATGTCTATTTCGCCTGAGGAAGCCTACGATATTACTGTTTATCAAGTGGGTGCGCTTGCGGCGTTCGTGAAAAGCGAAGGCGGCATTTTGCATCATGTAAAGCCTCATGGAGCGTTATACAATATGGCCGCCGTAAACCGGCGACTATCCGAAGCTATCGCCGAAGCAGTTGCGAGAGTAGCATCCGAGCTTATCCTATATGGCCTATCGGGAAGTGAACTGCTTGTTGCCGGACGTAAACTCGGGCTTCCTGTGGCTAGTGAGGTATTTGCCGATCGCAGATACCAATCGGACAGAACGCTTGTACCGCGGACTCAGCCTAGTGCTGTGATCGCTGATGAGGACGAGGCCTTGCAGCAGGTATTGTCTATGGTTAAGACCGGCGTTGTGCAAACACTGGGTGGAAATAGCATAGAGATACAGGCAGACACCATATGTATCCATGGAGATAGCCCCCGTGCACTTGAGTTTACAAAGAAAATATACCATGGGCTACAGGGTGCGGGGGTCACGCTGAGCGCTTACAAACAAGGTCCGGATTCATATGATGGAAAATAAAAAGAAAGGCGCGCTCCTGGGGGCTGCTTTCCTGATGGCTACGTCTGCTATCGGCCCTGGTTTTCTGACACAAACCACCGTATTTACACAATCGCTTGGAGCAAGTTTTGGATTTGTAATCCTGGTGTCGGTAATTATCGACATTGGTGTGCAACTCAATATCTGGCGGGTAATTACAGTATCAGAAATGCGGGCGCAGCAGATCGCAAACCAGTTGGTGCCAGGCCTGGGTGCCTTTGTATCGCTGCTCATCGTGCTGGGAGGACTTGCGTTTAATATTGGCAATGTGGCCGGTGCCGGTCTCGGGCTTAATGCTCTTTTAGGCATTCCTGTGCTCAGCGGTGCGGTTTTGTCGGCCGGTCTAGCCATCGCTATATTCATCGTGAGAGAGGCTAGAAAGGCTATGGATTTGTTTGCGCAGGCAATGGGTTTTGTCATGATCCTGACTATAATCTATATCGCAGTAACGTCAGCGCCGCCTGTTGGAGAAGCGGTTTTCCATACGGTAATGCCTGAAAAGGTCGACCTGATAACGATTATAACGCTAGTGGGGGGCACGGTAGGCGGTTATATAACCTTTTCGGGCGGGCATCGGCTGCTGGACGCGGGCATAAAAGGTGCTGCGTCTTTAAAGCAGGTCGACCGCAGTGCGGTGACTGGCATTTCTGTAGCATCACTTATACGCGCGCTGCTTTTCCTGGCATCGCTTGGTGTGGTTAGTCAGGGATTAAGTATTGATGCAGAGAATCCCACCGGCTCAGTTTTTCAACTCGCTGCCGGACCTCTTGGCTATAAATTGTTTGGTTTGGTGATGTTCTCAGCGGCGATTACGTCGATTATCGGCTCGGCGTATACTTCCGTTTCTTTTATCAAAACGTTTCATGCCAAGATAAATGACAATGAAAATAGGGTAATCATCGCGTTCATCATTATCTCTGCACTTGTATTCGTAACAATCGGTAAACCGGTAAAACTTCTGATTATGGCAGGTGCCATCAACGGTTTTATATTGCCGCTCACCCTTTTGATCATTCTGATCGCTGCCCATAAAGAGAAGATCATCGGGGATTATGTCCATCCGAAATGGCTGACCGCCATCGGAGGAGTCATTGTTGCGGTAATGACCTATATGAGCTTGCAGGTGTTGTTTGACTTGGTCGGCAAATAAAAATCCCCGTTGCAGCAAGCAACGGGGATTTGAAATGTGAGAAGTGAAATTACTTCCTTATAGCATATTTAAAATCTTTTCCGATGAAACGGGCGGCAGCTCCAAGTTCTTCTTCAATGCGAAGTAACTGGTTGTATTTAGCAATCCTATCGGAACGGGAAGCAGACCCGGTTTTAATTTGTCCGCAGTTTAAAGCGACAGCAAGGTCAGCAATCGTAACATCCTCGGTCTCACCTGAGCGGTGCGACATCACTGATGTATATCCGCTGTTTTGAGCAAGAGAGACTGCATTAATGGTCTCTGTTAATGATCCGATTTGATTTACTTTAACAAGAATGGAGTTAGCTGTAGCCTCGTCAATACCTTTTTGTAATCTCTTAACATTGGTTACGAATAAGTCGTCGCCTACCAGTTGCACACGGTCGCCAACGCGGTCGGTCAGTAACTTCCATCCAGCCCAGTCATCTTCGCCCATACCGTCTTCTATCGAAATAATCGGATATTTTTCTGTCAGGGAAGCCAGATATTCAGCCTGTTCAGCGCTAGTGCGGATCGCGCCTTTCTCGCCTTCAAATTTAGTATAGTCGTATTTACCGTCTTTGTAAAACTCTGAAGCGGCACAATCGAAAGCCAGGCATATTTGTTCACCTGGAGTGTAACCTGCCTTTTCAATCGCTTTAAGGATCGTTTCAACAGCGTCCTCCGTACCGTCGAAGGTCGGAGCAAAACCGCCTTCATCGCCCACAGCTGTAGACAGACCACGATCGTGCAGGATTGCTTTAAGGTTGTGGAAAACCTCTGTGCCCCAGCGAAGTGCTTCCGAGAAAGAAGAAGCTCCTACTGGCATAATCATAAACTCCTGGAATGCGATAGGCGCATCGGAGTGAGAACCTCCGTTTACGATGTTCATCATCGGGATAGGAAGTGTGTTTGCGTTTACTCCTCCGATATAGCGATATAAGGGCTGACGGCTTTCCTGAGCTGCAGCTTTTGCCACGGCCAGCGAAACACCCAGGATTGCATTGGCACCGAGGTTACCTTTGTTTTCCGTTCCGTCCAATTTGATCAGTAAGCTGTCAATAGCATTTTGCTCAAATACGTCGATACCTTTCAACTCAGCAGCAATCTTATCATTTACGTTAGCAACGGCTTTAAGTACGCCTTTACCAAGATAAACTTTTTTGTCACCATCCCTTAGCTCTACAGCTTCATGGACACCTGTTGAAGCACCAGAAGGAACTGCTGCGCGACCAAGTACGCCATTTTCTGTAATTACATCTACCTCAATAGTAGGATTGCCACGGGAGTCGAGTATTTGCCGTGCATGAACATCTATTATTAAACTCATTTTTATTGGTTTTTATTAGTTAAACACCTTAGTGTACAAATTACAATTACTAAGGCAATATCCAAAGTTAGAATAAATTTTAATTATGATGCTATTCCCATTTAAAAACTTTGACTGCAAGGGCGTAAATAGCAGTCCCCCAGATCACCATGATCAAAATCTGGTATCGAACATCCCATAAACCGGCACCCTCAAAAGCTACTTTTCGCATAGCGTCATTCAGGTAAGTAAGCGGCAGGGCCCGGCTTACAGGCTGCAGCCAGGAAGGGAATGCATCAATGGAAAAGAATGTTCCTGAGAGGAGGAACTGTGGAAGCGTTATGATGTTGGAGATAGGTGGTATGGTGCTTTCGCTTTTGGCTACACCTGAAACCACAAACCCGAAACCCATAAACACGACTAGTCCGATTAAGGCCAGAAGAAGCATGTTAATCACTGTGACTGCACCGTGTATCAACGTAAAATGAAAAAAGAAATGTCCGAGCAGAATAATAAAGAGTGCTCCGAGCAGCGCAAAACCAATGCGCGCAAGGCCTTCTCCGAAAACAATGCTCGACCTCTTCACCGGGGTTGCAAAGAAGCGCTTGATTACGAGATTTTGCCTCAGACTAAAAAAAACAAATGCGGTACCAAAAACCCCGGTACTTAACAGTGAAAAACCCAGCTGACCGGGAAGGATGAAATCGATGGTGCGGTATATACGTCCGGTCACAGTACTCTCTTTCAGTTCTGCTACGGTTGGCATAACGCCTTTGCTATTAAGATTAAACAACAAATTGTTTAAAACAGATTTGAAAATGCTGCCTTTATCTACAGCCGCTGATGTGTATTGAACCGAGACGGTATACGCGGGATACCCTGCTGGATTAGAAGCAACCGCGATCAACGCATCGTAAGTGCCTTTCTCCAGGGCGCTTCGAATCTCTGAGGTATCTTTGTTTTTTACAAGTTGAACAACGGTATTGGATTCAAGTGCTTTAATCACCGGGTTTTGTAAGTCAGATCCCGGTTGTACAGCTACGCGAACATGTATACCTCCGCCACTCAGGAAACCAAAAACAAGAATAAAAATGAGTGGAAAAGCCAGGGTGAATATTACCGCCGAGGGGCTGCGCATAATGGATCTGAAACTAGCTTTAGCCAGGGCTAGGGTGGCAAGCGTATCGCTGTAGTTCTTCCTCATATGTTCTTAATGATCTTCCCGCCAGGCTTTACCCGTGAGGTTAATAAATACGTCTTCAAGGTTAGCCCGTTTTACTTCCTTTTTACGTTCGAAACCACTGTTGACGAGGTTATCTATGAGATTATCGGGGGTGTCCAACACCAAGATCTCGCCATTTTCCACAAAAGCAACACGATCACACAGTTGTTCAGCTTCATCCATGTAATGTGTAGTGAGTACAACCGTAGTGCCTTGATTGCGAATATTGGTGATAAGGTCCCAAAGGTTGCGTCTGGCCTGTGGGTCCAGGCCCGTTGTGGGCTCGTCAAGGAAGATAATTTTAGGATTATTGATCAGGGTGGTAGCAATCGAGAAACGCTGCTTCTGCCCCCCTGAAAGCGCCTTATACTTAGCTTTGGCTTTGTCCTGCAGGTTGACCTTTTCCAGCATGTGCATAGGCTGCACATCAACATCATACAGTCCTGAGAAAAGTTCTATAAGCTCTATAAGATTGAGGTTTGGGTAATAACCCGCAGCCTGGAGCTGCACCCCAATAACGCGTTTTATGAGCGTAGGGTCCTTGTCAACATCCAGCCCATCTACATGAACGGAACCGGAGCTTTTCTTTCGCAAGGTTTCGATAATCTCGAGCGTGGTGGTCTTACCAGCACCGTTCGGACCAAGTAAGCCAAATATTTCGTTTTCAAACACCTCAAAGCTGATGCCTTTAACGGCTGTAAAATCGCCATACTTTTTTACCAGGTCTTTGACACTGATAATCGCTTTTTTTTGCTCCATGTAAAAGCTAGTACTGACTACCAGGTGACTTCGCCTTTTATCATTCCGATAAAGTCATCGAAAAGGTAACGCGAATCATGCGGGCCCGGTGATGATTCGGGGTGATATTGTACAGAGAAGGCCTTCTTGCCTTTCACCCGGATACCTTCAATGGAATTGTCGTTCAGGTTCACATGTGTGATCTCTACCTTGTCAGATGCCCTTACCTCTTCAGGTATAACTCCAAAACCATGGTTTTGCGACGTTACCTCGCAATGGTTTTTGATAATATTTTTTACCGGGTGATTTAATCCACGGTGGCCGTTGAACATTTTCATCGTTCCGATACCGTTTGCTTCGGCAAGTAGCTGATGTCCGAGACAGATACCAAACATTGGTTTATTAGCTTCCAGTACCTTCTGGACAGTTTCGATAGCATAAGGCATTGCAGAAGGATCGCCGGGGCCATTTGATATAAAGTAACCATCTGCACCCCATTCGTTCATCTCTTCAAAAGTGGTCTTGGCAGGGAATACTTTTACGTACAGGTCCCTGTCATCAAAATTCCGCAGAATATTTTTCTTAATTCCCAAATCCAGTGCTGCAACTTTATAAGGCGCATCCGGTGAACCGATGTAATACGGTTCTTTCGTAGATACCTTTGAGGACAGTTCAAGACCGTCCATAGAAGGCACTTCGGCAAGTTTTGCTTTTAGTTCGTCCAGATCAGTGATTTCAGAAGAAATGATCGCGTTCATGGCGCCTTTATTTCTGATGTGACGAACAAGCGCACGTGTATCAATGTCTGAAATGCCGACAATGTTTTCGTTTTGGAAGTAATCCTGAATAGACTCAGAGGCTTCTTTCCGGCTATAGCCAATGTTATAATTTTTACAAACCAAACCCGCGATCTTTATGCTCTCCGATTCAGTTTCCTCCTTATGTATACCATAGTTTCCGATATGGGCATTTGTGGTAACCATAATTTGAGCGAAGTATGAAGGATCTGTGAATATTTCCTGGTATCCTGTCATGCCCGTGTTAAAGCAGATTTCGCCAGTTGTAGTACCTATTTTTCCGGCAGCCTTACCATAGTAAACCGTTCCATCAGCCAGTAACAAGATTGCAGGCAACTTCGTGTAGTTAGTCATCGTAATTATTTTCAGAGGTTATCGTTTTGAAAAAGAGAGGAAAAGAAGCGATCGGTGCGACGCAGGTGTCGTTTTTGCCATTCGAAAATGTATCGCGATATAACTCCTTCATTTCGGAGTACAAAGATACGTTTTTACAGTATCTTATCAAGTGTTTTTGCTAAATTTGTCGGCACAAAATAAACACGCATGTCGGTACACAAGGAAGTTAAGCGCATTACCACCCATATCCTTCAGGAGATGAAGCAACAAAGGGAGAAGATAGCTATGCTTACAGCTTATGACTATTCTATGGCTACTATTCTTGATGATGCCGGACTGGATGTGCTGCTTGTTGGTGATTCTGCTTCAAACGTTATGGCAGGACACGAAACTACGTTGCCCATTACCCTTGATCAGATGATCTATCATGCGCAGGCCGTTGTACGTGGCGCCAAGCGTGCATTCGTGGTAGTTGATCTGCCTTTTGGAAGTTACCAGGGTAACTCTAAGGAGGCGCTGAACTCTGCCATCAGGATTATGAAAGAATCCGGCGCACATGGAGTGAAGTTGGAAGGCGGGGCGGAGATTGCAGAGTCGATTTCCCGTATTATCACGGCAGGTATTCCGGTTATGGGCCATCTTGGTCTTACACCACAGTCGATCTACAAGTTTGGAACCTATACCGTACGTGCAAAAAATGAGGCAGAAGCAGATAAGCTCAAGTCGGATGCCCTTGCTTTACAAGATGCAGGCTGCTTCGCTGTAGTCCTTGAAAAGATTCCCGCCAAGCTCGCTGAGACAGTCTCCAAAAGCCTTGTGATTCCTACTATAGGTATTGGTGCCGGACCGTACTGCGATGGGCAAGTACTTGTTGTAAATGATATGATCGGACTTACTAAGGGTTTCCGTCCGCGTTTCCTGAGACAATACCTTGATTTGTACGAAAACATACTTGGTGCTGCACAGAGCTATATTAAAGATGTTAAGTCGGCTGACTTCCCCAATGAAAAGGAGCAGTACTAATGGCTGTTGCTGAGCGCGATGTTCTTTATGAAGACAACCATCTTATTGCCATAAACAAGAGGTCGGGCGACATTGTCCAGGTTGATGAAACGGGCGACGAGCCGCTGGACGAGCAAGTCAAAAAATACCTCGCTGTCAAATATAATAAACCTAACAGTGCATTTCTTGGTGTTGTACATCGACTGGACAGACCGGTTAGTGGCGTAATTCTCTTTTCCAAGACAAGTAAAGCGCTTGAACGGATGAATGCTGTGTTCAAAAACAGGCAGGTAAAAAAGACTTATTGGGCCGTTGTAAGAAATAAGCCGGCCAAATTGTCTGGTACGCTGGTTCACTGGCTGGTAAAAAATCCCAAAAAAAATGTAGTGAGTGCTTATCAAAGCGAAGTAAGCGGCAGTCAGCGCGCTGAGCTGAGCTACCGACTTATTGGTGAACTCAATGGTTATTACCTTTTAGAGATTGACCCCCTTACCGGCAGATCCCATCAGATCAGGGTTCAATTGTCTACCATGGGCTGTCCAATTGTTGGCGATAACAAATACGGCTATCCGCGGGGCAGCCGAAAAGGGAGTATCTGCCTACATGCCCGGCGCCTTCAATTTACCCATCCTGTAAAGAAAGAGCCGGTAGAGATATTTGCGAAGCTTCCTGAAGATGGTTTCTGGGATCGCTTTGAAGGTTTTGACAGTTAGTGGCAATCTGTTTTATCAAGCACAATATCTTTGCTAAAGCTTAGCTTAGATTTATCCTTAAATATAACTTTACCTCCCTGTTCCGTCATCTCTCCTGTGCCTTGAAGTAGTTGTTCAGCTTTTCGGAGGAAAACGATTTCCCGTACCGATTGCATGCCTTCTGACTGAAAAGTGTAGTCGCCCACTAGGGTGTCACCATTCATCTTGCCCGTAAAGCTGCCGAGATTTTTATCCTTTTCATACCACTTGTAGTTAAGTTCACCATTGACATCATCATCTGACATGTTTAACTTCATTTCTACGGTATCCCGATCGCTTACCCACATGTAGCAAGCCGTATCGGTGTTATTTGTGATTGTGTCGTCGGTATGCTGACTTGATTTGTCGCTGGTGCAAGAAAAGAACAGCAGGCTTACAGAGGCCGGGAGAATCAAAGATTTATTCATCGCGTAATAGTTTTGATACTGTTTTCACAGCAATTGGTCTGCCAAATCATTTATATATGTCGCACAGCCATTGGCTTGTGCGTCTTTTTAGATATCTTAGCATAATCATCGCCCTTCATGGTTCCTTATTGTTCTAAAAATGAATGACTTTTAATGGACATAAAGAAGGTATTCCGTATATTTTTGCTGCTGATAACAGTATGCTGTCAGCCACTGACCGCACATACATCAGATCGTGTCGGCATTCCTGAGGCAAAAGACGGTATCCTGGATCTTCGAAAGTATTCTTTCAATCAAGAGATCGCGCTGAATGGGGAATGGAAATTTTATTGGCTGAAGCTTGTTAATCCTAAAACAGCAGCGGAAACCGGCGTAAAAGCGCGCTTCCCTTTTCGATGGGATGGGTACAATATGAATGGGGTGAAGCTCCCAAGCTTTGGTTACGCATCATACAGACTTAGGGTGTTGCTGCCTGAAACGACTGAGCAGTTGCAATTGGCCATGCCCGATGTTTATTCTGCGTATACACTTTTCATCAACGGGGAAGAAGTGCTGTCGAATGGTCAGGTAAGTGATAACCCCGCCAAATTTATTCCTCACTGGCAGTATAAAGCGGTAGACATTGAGCAGGGAACCGATACGCTCGACCTCGTACTCTATATTGCCAATTTTGTGCATAGTAAGGGTGGGGTTAAAAAGCCAATACTGCTCGGACAAAAAATGCATCTGGAAAGTGAGCGGCAACAGGCAGAAGCAATAGATCTTGTGCTGACGGGGTGTTTGTTCATGGGCGGCCTGTTTTTTCTGGGGCTTTACGTGCTCAGTAACCGTGATAATGCCATTCTGTTGTTTTCGCTTTACTCAATAGTTTACAGCTACAGAATCGCTGGCATTGACAATTATGTTCTGCATTCTGTGTTTCCTGATATCAGCTGGTATCTTACTGTAAGACTAGAGTACTGTACCTTATTTTTTGGCATTGGACTATTTGGCTTGTATACGAAGTTCTTGTATCCAAACCAGATGAACAAATACCTCGCAGCCATCATTATTACCATATGTTTTGGATTTGCTATCATCTCTCTCGTAACACCGCCGTTGATTTTCACGAGACTGATTAACCCCTTTTTGCTTGTGATGGTCTTTTGCATCGTTTATATACCCTATGTGTATATAGCCGCCTACCGTGCACGCAGGCCTGGCGCGGCCTATGCCTTGGCAAGTTCGGTGGCATTAATGTCGATATTTACCATATCGCTCCTTCATTACTGGACGATCATTCCTCAGTTGCAACTCGTTAGTTTCGCCGGCTATATCAGTTTCTTTTTCCTGCAATCGCTTGTATTATCGCATCGTGTGTCATACATTCTGAAAGAGGCACGGCAACAGGCTGAAACAGGACTGAAAGTGAAAACAGATTTTCTAAGTACGATGAGCCATGAAATACGTACGCCGCTCAACTCTGTTATCGGAATGAGCCATCTTATGCTTAAAAATAATCCTCGCGAAGATCAGGTAAAGCAGTTGGACGTATTGCTGTTTTCTGCTAATCATCTGCTTTCGATAGTTAACGACATTTTGGATTACAACAAGATTGAAGCCGGAATGGCTAAGTTCGAGTACGTGGAAATGGATATTATTTCCCTGGCAGAAAACGTACTCTCCGGGTTGCAAATTCAGGCTCAGCGCAAGGGAATAAGCCTGACCGCCAAGTTAGATAGCCGCATCAGCTTTAAGTTGATCGGTGATCCAACCCGAACTTCACAGGTTATCACTAATCTGGTGCATAACGCAATTAAATTTACCAAGGAGGGCGGTGTAGAACTTCGTGTTGATCTTGAAGAAGAAACCGAGACGGCGGTCTGGCTCCGCGTCAGTGTTGCAGATACAGGTATTGGCATATCTCCCGATCACCAGCACATTATCTTCGACCGTTTTACACAGGCTGACTCCTCAACATCAAGAAGTTTCGGCGGTACCGGTTTGGGCCTCTCCATTTGTAAAAGAATTCTGGAGTTGCAAGGTGCAAAGCTTGAGGTTTCCAGTGAAGAAGGAAGAGGATCGGTGTTTTATTTCCGCCAGCGCTTTGATCGTGGTTCTAATGCGGCGGCTCAGCCTCCTGCAGTTGAACTCAGAAAAGAGAGGTCGCTGGCTGGCGTGGAGATTTTACTGGTAGAGGACAATCCACTCAATGTGAAAGTGGCTCAGGGATTTTTAAGCAGCTGGGGCGCTCATGTAGACCTGGCAGTAAACGGAAAGGAAGCGCTCGATCTTGTAGACCCAGGCAAGCACAAGGTGGTTCTTATGGATTTACATATGCCCGTTATGGATGGGTATCAATCGGCCCGCGAAATGCGAAGCAGAGGTGTAAATATCCCAATTATCGCATTAACCGCTAATTTGCCAGATGAGATTAAAGACCAGATTGTGATGTCGGGAATTAATGATGTGGTGGTAAAACCCTTCCTCCCTGAAATCTTGCTTTCAATGATTACGCGCTACGTAAGGAAGTGATCATCTGTGTTACCATTGCTTTGGCACTGAGCAGGGCTGCTTCCACAGTGCCCGAAAATTCATTTGAAAGCGCTTCGCCGGCGAAATAAATTTTGTCTGCAACAGGTGTGTTGAGCAGCCTTCTTGCGCTGGTGGTGCGTGGTGTCGGGTAGCTGTACGCGCCATAGATCCATTTATGTTGCTCCCAGTTTGCGATCGCCATAGCCTGGAGATGGCTTTTCACCCTTGCCTCCGACATGCCGAGAGTTCCGGCCAGCGATCTCAGTGCGACCTGCTTCAACTCCTGTTCGGGCAGTTTACTTAATTCTTTTGCATAATTGCCTCCGGCCCATCCGGTAAGTATATTGCTGGTGTAGGGAAGTTGGGTCCACCAGGTTTGTATCGCTTGGTCACTAAAAAGGAATGCCGCATCTTTTGGCCAAATGGGCGTGGAGAAGGAGGCAAATATTTTTATAGCCGCTCCAAAGCCAATATCCCCGGCTGCTTTTTTGTAATCATTTAACGGCGGGAAAAAGGAGAGTTTCGTGTTCTCGTCGGTGTCCGTCAGTCGGGCAAGCGGAACAGTCACAAGAACCTTGTGGGCAGAATACGTTTGCATGGCAGTACGTACCTCGCAAAGTTCTCCGTCCCAGTTAATATTCCTGACACAACAATCTGCATGAAGCTGCACGCCAAGCTTAACGCATCGCTCTATAAGGTATGCTGCCAGCACACCATATCCGGGGCTGATCTGGTAGGTACGGTCTTCTTCCGACCACTCCTTGTACAAAGCTTTAACACTTATTCTGTCTGGGTCGGCTGTATCATAACCTTCTGCATACCGTATCGTTTCAGCCCTTAGTTCTTTACATTCAGGATGCTTGAAGTGGGTGTTTAGGAACTCCACCAGCGTCATGTCTCTTTCTATCTGGCTCATGGCTTCAAGCAATCCATCCCAACCCTCTATCATCATTTCAGATCGAAGCAGTTCACCTTTCCTTGCCCGATAGGTTGTGCCGTTCACCTCCCTGTAAGATATTCCAGCCTCCTTCAATAAAGAGAATGTAAGATCAGCTTCGCCATGTATAAATTCAGCACCATATTTAAGGATCGAACTAAACCCTTCCCTTTTCAAATCCAAAATGCGACCACCGAAACGATCGGAAGCTTCAAGGATAGTTACTTCATACAATTCACCAAGCAGACTGGCAGCATATAGCCCAGATATACCGCCGCCGACTATTATCACAGATTGCTTATCCATTTAAAGTTTAACAGATAAACCGGCATAGAAGTTTCTTTTTGCAGCGGCGTTGAAATATCTGCCTCCGAAAGCGTTCAGGTCATTTCCCAAACTGTACTGCTGATTAAGAAGGTTATCTGCCCCAACGTACAGAACAATTGGTGTACTACCGGCCCGAAAGGTTTTTGCAGCTTTGGCTTGTACAAGATGATATTTGGCGCCAAAGATGGTATTTGCGTCGTTTAGCGGGATGGAAGATGTGTACAGATGCTGTAAGAACAAACTGTACTGACCAGATAATACCAGATCGGCGCTTGCTGAAGAAACAGTTTTAGGTACACCGGTAAGCATGTTACCCGAATAATCGTTTCCAGCATTTGAGTACCCACGGAAACAGAAGTGACTAAGCGTCCACGAATTTCGTACCTGAAGAGATAGCAGCAAGCCAGAGGAACGGGGTGGCAAAAGCCATAATGACATACTTGTTTCAAGGCCTTCTTGCCTTGTACCGCCGGAATTTATAAAATACTCAGTGTCCGCGGCGTCCACACGTCTTACGATTGCCGCTCTAAGCTGATAAAAGAAATAATTCAAGTCAATTTCCAATTTTCGGTTTGCCGACCTGTAGTTAATCCCTCCTTCCGTATTCCAGCCATGCTCAGCTTCCAGTCCGGTATTCACCAGCTGGTTTGAGGCGCGAACTTCTGCCAGGGTGGGTGGGGAGTAGCCCCGGCTGGCGGAAGCTCTGAGGGTAAGGTTGTCATTTCTACGGTAGGAAACAGCCAGACGCGGCATTATCTGCTTATCAAAACTTATTTTTTCACGACCCGAGGGCGTGGGCATCAGCGTTTGGAAATGGTAGTTGAAAAGATTTAGACTTGTTGAAAGTTCGACAAGCACCTTGTTATGTAGGTCGAAACTAACCTGAGCGAAAGCAAAATTCGAATGTGCTGTCAGATCATCGGCCGACTGCTGCGGTCCTCGCAGACCTCCGTAATTATCGTAATTGTCGACGTCCGAGCGTGTGCGCGTTCCTTCTATTCCGAGATTAGCGTTGATGCTGACTTCGGATAATTCCCTTGTATATTCCAGGTAAGTACGCAAACCAAGGCTTTGTTCCTTGCGTGTTTCAAAGTTGGTGATGAAAGGATTTTTGAAATCGGTATGTGACCCATAAACACTGATCAAATATCTTAGGTCTTTACCGATCAGCCAATTGTTGGATACGCCTCCGTAAAATGTCCGGCTATAAATTCCTGCCTTCTGTTCTGCCGCACCAGGGGTGGTGCCTGTTGCTGGTCTCGACGCTCTCGGATTTAAAGTAAATTGCTGGGCAGTTAGTCCGCCCGGCGTCTGGTACTCCAGGTCAGAATAGAAGGCGAAAACTTTTAGAACTGCGTCGGTACTATAACGGAACTCATGCAGAGCCTGAATGTACTTTCGTTCCATGGCACTATGATCCCGGTACCCGTCACTCCGCTGGTAAGCCTGAGTCAGCCTCAGTTTATAACGATCGGAGGTCAGGCTATAGCCAGCCGATTGCCTGAAAAGCCCGAACGACCCAGCTTCAATACTAACCGAAGGGCCTTCTGAATTGTTACCTGGGTCAACAAGGATCACGCCGCCTGAATTAGCGCCATATACACTGCTTTGGGGCCCTTTCAGTATTTGGATTCCCGATATTGCCGCCGCGTCGATCGCGTTAAGGTAACTGTTGCCGCCCGCATCAGTCAATGGGAACTCGTCTAAATAGATTTTTACATTTCTAACACCAAACGGCGAACGCAGTAGACTTCCGCGGATGGAGAGCCGGTAACTACCAGGAGAACGCTCGTCCATCCGGATCCCAGGCAAAGTGTTCATGGCCGACACCAGCGAGCTGGAGGGCTGCCTGCTCAATGCGGTCGAATCAATTAAGCTTATCGATCCTGTGCTTCTCTGGAGTGTCTGCTCGGAAAAGTAGGGCCGTACTACGATTTCCCTCAGGGTTTTACTTGTGTCTGACTGCGCGCTGGTGGAAGTCGCCCAAAAGGCAAAAAGCCATACACTTGTTATTCTTTTCATCTGTTTATTTATATCTTTAACCGGTTTTTATCAAAGGAGTTTGATAAATAACCGCTTTTTTTTCTCTTTCACCTAATCGTTTTAAAAATGTCAGACACGTCAAAGATTATTTATACTAAAACAGACGAAGCGCCGCTTTTGGCAACCTATTCTTTTTTACCGATAGTTCAGGCTTTCACCGCATCAGCAGGTATTGATGTAGAGATAAGGGATATTTCCCTGGCAGGAAGAATATTAGCGAATTTTCCGGAGTTTTTGAACGAAGGCCAGAGGATTGAGGATGCTTTAACTGAGCTGGGTAAGCTTGCCACCCAACCTGAGGCAAATATCATAAAGCTGCCTAATATTTCTGCTTCCATCCCGCAGTTGAAGGGTGCAATAGCTGAACTTCAGGCTCAGGGTTATGCGCTTCCTGATTATCCGGAAGATCCGCAGACCGATGAGGAAAAGACGATCAAAGCGAAATACGCCAAGGTGTTGGGATCGGCTGTGAACCCGGTTCTACGTGAGGGTAATTCCGACCGCAGAGCTCCTAAAGCAGTGAAGAATTA
This sequence comes from Pedobacter deserti, assembly GCF_024436415.1. Lineage (GTDB taxonomy): Bacteria > Bacteroidota > Bacteroidia > Sphingobacteriales > Sphingobacteriaceae > Pedobacter > Pedobacter faecalis. The sequence continues at coordinate 1,547,800 of NZ_JAFMZQ010000001.1, forward strand.
TGCAAAGGCAAATCCTCACAGTATGGGTGCCTGGTCGCCGGATTCGAAAACCCGTGTTGCAAGCATGAACGAGGGAGACTTTTATGGATCTGAGAAGTCTGTTACCGTAACTGAGGACACGCAATTCAGAATTGATTTTGTAGGTGCCGATGGTGCAGTAACCGAGCTGAAAGGACTTTCTCCTTTGAAGGCCGGTGAGGTGATTGATAGTTCGGCAATGAGTATTTCAAAGCTGAAGTCTTTTGTCGCCAGAACGATTTCAGAGGCAAAGGACGCAGGAGTGTTGTTATCTGCGCATTTGAAAGCGACGATGATGAAAGTGTCTGATCCAATCATCTTCGGGGCTATCGTTGAGGTTTATTTCGCTGACGTCTTTGAAAAATATGCAGACTTGTTTACGGAACTGAACGTTGACACCCGGAATGGTCTTGGCGATGTATATGCAAAAATCTCCGGAAACGCACTCGAGGCTGAGGTGAAAGCCGCCATTGATGCTGCCATTGCCAACGGACCCGCGCTCGCGATGGTAAATTCTGATAAAGGCATCACCAACCTGCATGTGCCTTCAGATGTCATTGTCGACGCTTCTATGCCTGCGATGATCCGTACTTCAGGTCAGATGTGGAATAAAGATAACAAGCAGCAGGATACTATAGCTATAATCCCAGACCGGAGTTACGCCGGAGTATATACAGCTACAATCGACGATTGTAAGGCCAACGGAACTTTCGATGTGAAAACCATGGGTTCGGTCCCTAACGTCGGTCTGATGGCTCAGAAAGCTGAGGAGTATGGTTCGCACGACAAAACGTTCCAGGCAACGGGTACAGGTGTTATCCGGGTTATGGATGCCGCGGGGAACGTCTTTTTTGAGCAGGCTGTAGAAGAAGGTGATATATTCCGTATGTGCCAGACCAAAGACGCGCCGATCCAGGACTGGGTTAAGCTTGCGGTAAACCGGGCTCGCTTGTCGGCCACACCGGCTGTGTTTTGGCTCGATGAAAACAGGGCTCACGACCGTGAGATTATTGCCAAGGTAAAGACTTACCTGAATGATCACGATACTTCTGGCCTGGATATCCGCATCCTGGCTCCTGTGGAGGCTACAAGATTTACACTTGAGCGCATAAGAAAAGGAGAGGATACCATATCCGTAACTGGTAATGTGCTCCGTGATTATCTGACAGATTTGTTCCCGATACTTGAATTGGGAACTTCAGCTAAGATGCTCTCTATTGTACCGTTGATGAATGGTGGTGGCCTGTTTGAAACAGGTGCAGGAGGGTCTGCTCCCAAGCATGTGGAGCAATTTCTGCAGGAAGGATATTTACGTTGGGATTCTTTAGGAGAATTTCTAGCGCTCGCAGTTTCACTTGAACACCTTGGTCAGACCCAGAATAATGCGAAGGCACTTGTTTTAGCTGAAGCGCTTGACACCGCCACGGAGAAGTTTCTTGCTAATGACAAGTCGCCCGCCCGGAGAGTCGGACAGATCGACAACCGCGGATCTCACTTCTATCTGGCAACGTATTGGGCTGAAGCCTTAGCAGCCCAGACTAAAGATGCGGAACTACAGCATACATTTGCTCCGCTGGCAAAGCTCCTGTCAGAAAATGAAAGCGTAATATCTGAGGAGCTGATCGCTGCACAGGGTAAACCTCAGGATATAGGCGGGTATTATCATCCCAACGATGAGTTGGCCTTTAAAGCAATGCGTCCAAGTGCTACGCTGAACTCAGCACTTGAAACAATAAAGGTGTAATTCCCTTCATTATTAAAGTTTGAAGCCCGCCTATCTGTACCATAGGCGGGCTTTTTTGCGGCAAACAAAGTGGTCTGGTCGGGCGTTATCTATTCAAAACAGACAACTATGAACACAGAAAACAATAAAGAACATTTTAAGGAGCCTGCGCGCGATCTCATCCATCGTGACGATCTGGGAGAAACCCGGGATTTCGAGAACCTTTCTTTCGACAAGGACAAAAACACATTTGAAGTTGATGTTAAAGGAGATGACAAGGATTACGATCATCCTTTTGGATATGAAGTGCCGTCTGATAATGGGGCAGATTTTGACTCGACCTTTGATGAGGCCAATCCCTATATAGGTGATGAATATGCTGATAAGGAAACTCAGGCTGAGAAAACTCTGGAGCAACTTGGGATGCATGTAGACGAAGGTGAAAGCGTTGTTTTAGATCCTGAAGATGAGTTCCTTGCGCGGACGCCAGAGGATGAGCGCGACGACCTCGATGAAGAGGGCTATCCGATAAATGACCGGCCGGTCAGTTAACTGTTGATGTCGAGGTTGAACATCCGGCGCAGGTCTTCCAGTTTCGGGTTCTTTTCTACCAGGTACTGATAGCGCTCTGTGCTGGTGTAAAGCCTGTTAACCACGGGCCTGACGATCTGCTTTGCTTTAACGGTAACATTAAAGTTTTTTAAGCGTGGCCGTAAGAAGTTTAGCAGGTCGATCATTTCATCATGCAGCAGACCCTCCTGAATTTTATGTTCTACATGCACGGTTATTTCTTCAGGCCGATCTAAAACCGGATCGTCACTGGTAAGCAGAGTATATACATTTATCTTACCCTTCTCTTTCACAAGCGATGCATATTCTTTCCAATGAACAAGCAATTGATCGAAAGTGAAGGGCTCAGCATCGTTCCCGGTCAGATATTTAGGTTCTTTATCGTTATCACCACTGGCGATACTTTCAAGATCTGTTAAAGAAGGGATGAGCATGGAAGCCTTAGAAGTTCCGGCTGATGGTTTTAGCGCAATTTTATTCTGGGGCGGCGCAGGAGTGGCGGGGCCAGGTACATTCTTTGAAACCGCTGAGTCGGGTACTACTGATGTTTTTTCCAGAACTGACTCGACTTTTTTTATTTCCTCAGTGACTAAATTCGTTTTTTTTTTAATCTGAGCATTGTCAGTGTCTGTGTGTGCTGCAAGAGGTTGAGACAACCTGACCACTGATTCTATATGACACATTTTTATGAGCGTAAGCTCCACCTGAAGGCGCTGATTCTTGCTGTTTTTATAGTTAAGATCACACTGATTGGCAAGATTGAGTGCCGTTAGTATAAACGATGCTGACAGAGCTTGACCCTGACTGATATATTTTTGTTTGATGTTCTCACTTACTTCCAGCAATTTGGTTGTCTGTGGATCTTTAGATACCAAGAGGTTGCGAAGATGACTTGCCAGGCCGTTGATAAAATTATTTCCGTCGAAGCCGTTATTTAATATTTCATCGAAAAGCACCAATGCACCGCTTATATCGGAAGAAACCAGCGATTGCGTCAGTTTAAAATAGTAATCGTAATCAAGAATATTCAGGTTCTCAATTACAGATTTATAAGTAAGATTCCGATTGGTGTAACTAACAATCTGATCGAACATGGACAGGGCATCCCGTAATCCACCGTCAGCTTTTTGCGCAATAATATGGAGCCCGTCAGGTTCCGCAATAATGTTTTCCCGCTTGGCAATCCTGCCCAGATGTTCCGAAATATCTTCAACATGTATTCTGTTGAAGTCAAAAATCTGGCACCTGGATAAAATTGTCGGTAAAATCTTATGTTTTTCGGTGGTCGCTAAGATAAATATAGCATAAGATGGAGGTTCCTCGAGCGTTTTCAAAAAAGCATTAAATGCGCTTGCCGACAGCATGTGAACCTCATCAATAATATAAGTTTTGTACTTCCCCCCTTGTGGAGGTATGCGTACCTGTTCAATAAGGCTCCGAATGTCGTCTACCGAGTTATTGGAGGCAGCATCCAATTCATGAAAATTAAACGAATGGCCGGTTTGAAAAGAAATACAGGATTCACATTCACCGCACGCCTCCTGATCAGCAGTAAGGGATGTGCAGTTAATGGTCTTCGCGAGAATCCTTGCACAGGTAGTTTTACCGACGCCACGCGGACCGCAAAAAAGGAACGCCTGGGCTAACTGATTGTTTTTGATGGCATTTTTAAGTGTGCCGGTAATGTGGTGTTGTCCAACAACCGTTTCGAAGGTTGCAGGACGGTATTTCCGGGCAGAAACTATGAAATTATCCATCGCAACGAAATTAAGAAATTTTGCGGAGGCTAAGCAGTCTGACATGGAATTTTTATTATTTTGGTCCCGGGTTAATCTAAATGCCCGAACGCATTTCATGAAACGCTTTTATCTTATCACAACGCTCGTGCTATCCATTTTAACAGCTTATGGCCAGGCAAACTTTAGGGCAGGCTACCGGCTTACCAATTCCGGCGATACCATTAAGGGGCTGGTAGATTACCGAGAGCGTGGGATTAATCCCAGAAAACTCGTTTTCAAACAGTCGAAAGATGATAGTCCGGAGCTCATTAATATGAATGAGTGTCCTGCTTTCGGCATTGACGGTCTTGCTGATTTTGAAAGATGGTCAGTCCGGATCAGTTTAAGCAGGGAGAGCTATCACCAGTTGTCTACCGGTCCGGATACCACAAGCAAAGCTGATACCGTCTATCTTCAGCGGCTTTTTAGAGGAAGTAAATTCAAATTGTTCAGCTATCGGGACGACCGCAAAAAGCGGTTTTACTATCAGGAGACAGCCGGTCAGCCTGTCGAATTGATCCGACGATTTTATTACGATCCGAACCAGCCCGGTAAGATCATAAAAGCAAACCGTTATCTGAATCAGTTGTCTCTTCTGTTTAAAACGTACAGTAATTCGGCAAAGGCAGAAGATCACTTAACAAAAGTGGCATACCGCGAACAGGACCTCTTTTCAACATTCGCTATGCTTGATCCTGCCTATGAAGCCAGGGATAAACGTGGATTGTCATATAGACTATTTGCTGGCGCAGGAATAAATTTCAGCGCTGCTGAGTATTCAGGAGATCATATCCTGGCCGGACCAGAAGCGCTCAAGGAAGCTCAGTTTTCACCTGTTATCCAGGTCGGGGTCGACTTCTTGGCAAATCCAGAGATCGGGCAATCAGTTTTCAGGCTTGAAGCATTGTTTTCCCGATCTGGATATAAGGTATATTCTACCAAGCCCGACATTCATGGTTGGTCGGGTGAGCATGTTTTTAAAATGTCAACCTTGCATATTAATCCTCAATTCATATATCATTTCTATAATACACACAAAATAAAGTTTTTCGGTGGACTTGGGGCCGGCCTCAATTTCTCTTTTTATCATGAAAATGTGTCGACAAATGTTCACAGAATATCTACTGCTATACCAGATCGGGTTTACGTACAGGAAAATGGTGTAGAACTGAAGAAATTTCAATTTATGCCAAACGGTTGCTTTGGCATGGTCGTTCATAAGCGTTTTGAGATTAGCGGCACATATTTCATTTCAACTTCACTCACTGATTATCGTGCCTATGGTATTTCCCTGTCTGGTATAAGTGTTGGCATTAATTATCGCTTTAGCAAGTAATTGGTTAGCAGTCGCTTTGGATTATTATAAAATATTCCATATTTTTGCGTCCCGTTATAAAGCGGAAAAAACATAAATATTTAAATAACAATGAATCAGTACGAAACTGTTATCGTTCTAACCCCGTTGTTGTCAGAAGAAGTTGCTAAAGAAGCGATTGCTAAATTTACCAAGATTCTTACTGATGGCGGAGCCGAAATTGTCCAAGCGGACAATTGGGGTTTGAGAAAATTAGCGTATCCTATTGCAAAAAAAGCAAGTGGATTTTTTCACCTGACAGAGTATAAGTCTTCAGGCGAATTGATTAGTAAACTGGAATTGGAGCTTAAGCGCGACGAGCGTGTTATGCGTTTCCTTACTGTTAAGCTTGACCGTCATGCGGTAGCTTACAACGAGAAGAAACGTAGCGGAGCTTTTAACAAAAAACCAAAACAGGAGGCTGCAGTATAATGGCAAAGGATCAGATACAATATGTTACCGCTCCAAAAGTGGACGATAACAGAAAGAAATACTGCCGTTTCAAAAAGAACGGAATCAAGTATATCGATTATAAAGACGCAAACTTTCTTTTGAAGTTTATCAACGATCAGGGCAAGCTTTTACCCCGCCGTTTAACTGGTACTTCATTGAAGTTTCAACGTAAAGTAGCACAAGCAGTTAAGCGTGCGCGTCATATTGGTTTATTACCGTTTGTTGCTGACCAGTTAAAATAGGAGTTGAGATGGAAGTTATTTTAAAACAAGATATCAAATCCCTAGGGGAAAAAGATGATATCGTAACTGTTAAGCCTGGGTATGGCCGTAATTACCTGATTCCTCAGGGTTACGCGCAGTTGGCTACCGCTTCTGCAAAGAAAGTTCTTGCTGAGAATCTTAAGCAGGCTGCCTTTAAGCAGGATAAGATTAAGAAAGATGCGGAAGGTGTTGCTGCTAAGCTTGCAGATGTTAAATTGAGCATAGGCGCTAAAGCTGGTGAAACAGGAAAGATCTTCGGTGCTGTGAATACCATCATGATTGCTGATGCTTTGAAGCAAAAAGGTTTTGATGTAGATCGTCGCCGTATTACTTTTGAAACTGAACCTAAGTTTGTTGGGGAATACGTAGCAAACTTAAACTTACACAAAGAGGTGAAAGTTAAAGTTCCTTTTGAAGTAGTAGCAGAATAATTGCTGATTGAATTTATAAAAGCGTCCTGTTTCTCAGGGCGCTTTTTTTTTAGACAGAAAATCAAAGACAAACCAATCGTGAAGCGTTCCAAGAGTAAATCGAAATCTACGGGTGCAACAAAAGTCGTTCATATTGCGCTTAAAATCTTGCTTTGGTTTGTCACAATTACAGTTCTCTGGGTATTTGCGTATCGGTTCGTGAATCCGCCAATTACTATTTTAATGATTCAGCGCAATGCTGAGCGGGACAGTCAAAGTAAGCCAGTCAAAATGCAAAAGAAGTGGCGCGACTTAGAAGACATCAGCGTCCACATGAGAAATGCCGTCATCGCGGCCGAAGATCAGCGGTTTTTAACCCATTGGGGCTTCGATCTTAAAGCCATAGAGAACGCTTACACCACAAATAAAAAAGGCAAAAGGCTTAAAGGCGGCAGTACGATAACCCAGCAAACAGCTAAAAATGTCTTTCTGTGGCCTGGTCGGTCCTGGATACGAAAAGGCTTTGAGGCCTACTTCTCCGTACTTATAGAAGTGCTTTGGAGTAAAAAAAGAATTCTTGAGGTCTATCTCAATGTAATAGAGATGGGCGATGGCATTTATGGTGCTGAGGCGGCCTCGCAGAGCTACTTCGACAAATCCAGTAATAAATTAACCAGAGCACAGGCAGCACTCATCGCCGCGTGTTTGCCAAATCCCCGGCGCTGGAGTCCTAAAAAGCCCACTTCTTATATTCTCCGCAGACAATACCTGATCATGAAAAATATGCGCAGACTTGGAATCCCGAAAAGTATATAATATGCTTAGGCGAACACCTTGGCGTGCCAGCTTTGTCCAAAAGGGACTTCCCATTTTGACTCAAATTCCTCCAGCGTTGTTACCAGGTTATTAAATACGATAGTTTCAGGTCCTACGGCTTTAATATCTACTAAAGTCTGGAAATCTTCTTTGGTGGCAACGACGACTGCGTCATTTACCTTGTACGCCATATTAAAGCGGTCGAAAAGATCAACCTGATATTCCTGCTCAATTTCCTTGATGACACGTACCGACGCGTCAATAGAACAACCCGTTGCAGAAGCCGAAGCTTCATCTACAACCAGTACGATAAAGAAATCATGAACAATCTCTGCTTTAGCTTTTAATGCCTGTCCGTGAGCAGTCCACTGACTCAAGAAGGTGTCCAACCGTTTCCGTATGGCCTGCACCTCGTCTGAAGTAAATTTCCGATTGCTCTGGTATACCCAGACCTTAGATTGTGGAGAAAAACTCATGTCTCAAAAATACGAAATTAATTAACTTCAGCTACGATTTAATAACGTAGTGAAGCTTCTAAAAAGTATGTTCATCGCTAAATCCATATTTTCTGTAAAAAGTGGATTGTTCTTGGCATCAGCAGCATTCTGTCTGTCATTTGCATTTGTTGCCTCGCCTGAGGAAGACGCGACAAATGTGCAGGAACTATTAAAGAATCATCATAACGACAACGCACCAAGTCATAGGTTAAAACGGTTTGAACTCCATGTTACCAACACAGGCTTTTGCCGGTACAAGCGTTTCTTAGCAGCAGGAAAGATTGAGTATTTTTCTTTTAATGTAGCCAAATTCGTGGATATGGACTATTACGGGTCAGACAAAGAGGGTACATTGTACCTGCGTACCAAAGCTGAAGATGTTATTGTGCAAACCTACCACGACAAAGGTGGCGATATAGACAGTGTGTCGACCTACATGAGCATCCCAATCAGGACTATAGAGCCAGAGATGTTAGCCGATCTTCGGACAAGGCTTATCAGAATGAGTTCAAGGCAGCTTGCTCAAAAATAGTATGCTGTTTGAACCGGGTCACCGGTCCGTTGATGTGGTAAACTTCAGTTTCCTCATGCCTTGATGCAACAATAATTCTCGTGTCTATAGCATGGCGTTCAAACATGCCCTGCACCAGATCCGCACAGTTGTTTTGAGCCGATAAGTGCGCCAGGATAAGATGGGTCATAAAAGCCGGCTTGTGGTTCATAAATAGCTCCAGTGCTTTTTGATTCGATAAGTGACCAGAGCCGCCGCTGATCCTGCGTTTCAGGAAATATGGATAGTTGCTTTTCATTAGAAGCTCATCGTCGTAATTGGCTTCAAGAAAGGCGGCGTGACAACGCTTGAATTGATTGGTTAGCTGATCGCATACGCGGCCGATGTCTGTAAATACTCCCACATTCGTTTCTCCGCATGAAACCACAAAGCTGTAAGGCTCTGCGGCGTCGTGATGCTTGGCAAAAGTGAAGATTGTCAGCTCACCAATCTGAACGCTCTGCTGGTCGGACAGCGAGCGTAAAAGGTAGGACGGAAGTTCGAAACGACACTTAAGCAAGGTCTTGTTAGAAATGTAGACCGGAACCTGATACTTGCTAGCCAGCCCGCACACACCTTTTATATGATCTGTATGTTCGTGAGATATAAATATTGCACGAATATGCTGCATAGGCAAGCCCAGCCTGCGCATTCTTGTTTCAGTGAGCCGACAAGAAATGCCGGCATCAATTAAGACAGCATCTTGCTTATTGCCCACAAAGTAACAGTTGCCGTTACTGCCTGAGTTCAAAGAAGCAATATTCAATTGACTACAATCCATTTGCCCGTGCGGTGATTTCAGCAATATCCAAAACCTGGACATCCTGATCCTTTTCTTTCAGCTTCACGCCATCCCTCAGCATGGTCATGCAAAACGGGCAGCCTGCCGCTATAATATCCGGCTGTAAAGCAAGCGCTTCCTCCGTTCTTTCGATATTGATATCTTTTCTCCCTGGTTCGGGTTCTTTGAACATCTGAGCTCCGCCTGCTCCGCAGCATAGGCCTCCCGACTTGCAGCGTTTCATCTCAACCAGATCGGCATCCAATGCCTCAAGGGCAGCGCGCGGTGCTTCATATATATTGTTGCCCCGACCAAGATAACAGGGGTCGTGAAAGGTGATTTTTTTTCCTTTAAACTGCGCCCCGCCTTCTGCTTTCAGCTTGCCCTCGTTAATCAACTGCTGAATTAACTGAGAATGATGGATAACTTCATAACTCCCGCCCAGTCCCGGATACTCATTTCTGATCGTGTTGAAACAATGCGGGCATCCGGTAACGATCTTTTTAACGTTATAGCCATTTAACAATTCAATATTGGCCATTGCCTGCATTTGAAACAAGAATTCATTGCCCGCACGTTTTGCCGGGTCGCCGGTACAGCTCTCTTCTGTTCCAAGAACAGCATACTTTAAGCCAACGTGATGCAGTATCTTGCATATATCCCGGGTAATCTTTTGTGCCCGCTCGTCATAGCTGCCCGCACAACCAACCCAAAACAAGATCTCCGGCTCTTCACCCTTGGCAATCAGTTCGGCCATTGTTGGCACCTTAAAATTCAGTTGTTCGCTCATTCCACAGCGTATTTCTACTAACAGATTAAATTAATTTTGCTCCGCCCAATTAAAACGGTCGGCCGGTGCATATTTCCATGGCGCACCGTTATTCTCTATGTTACCAAGCATCGCATTCAAACTGCCTGGCACTTTAGACTCTTCCATTACAGCATATCTGCGCAGGTCCATAATGATTGCCAGGGGGTCAATGTTTACCGGGCACGCATTTGTACAGGCATTGCAACTTGTACAGGCCCATATTTCTTCTCTGCTGATGTAATCGTCGATCAAAGACTTTCCGTCCTCGAAACCAGCACCGTTTTTGTCAATGTTTCTGCCGACTTCCTCCATTCTGTCGCGCGTGTCCATCATGATTTTTCTTGGCGACAGCAATTTTCCGGTCATATTGGCCGGGCATACCGCAGTACAGCGGCCGCATTCCGTGCAGGTATACGCGTTCATCAGATTTACCCAGGTAAGGTCGTTCACATCCTTCGCGCCAAATCTTCCTTCCTCTGCAGGAAGCGGCGTAAAAGAGGGGTCCAGCATGGCCTTAACTTCGTTGGTAACGCTGCTCATATTGTTGAATTCACCCTTTGGTTCCAGGTTGGAAAAATAAGTGTTCGGGAAAGCAAAAAGAATATGGAAATGTTTGGAGTAGGGCAGGTAGTTAAGGAAAACCAGGATACCGATGATATGGAACCACCAGCACGCGCGCTCAATCAAAATTAGCGTACTTTCACTCCCTGGCAAAAATGGAACGAGGTACTGACTCACCGGGAAGGACCCTGCGGTGATATAATGCGCTGAACCTATCGACTGCAGCTTTGCGTCGGCTGCATTCATTAGCAGGAAGGCAGTCATTAGCAATATTTCGGTAATAAGAATATAGTTGGCGTCGGACCGCGGCCAGCTTTTCATCTCCACACCACGGAATCGTCTAAGCTTAAGTACGTTCCGTCTGACAAGGAAAATCGCACAGGCGATCCAGACACCAATGGCCAGGAGTTCAAAAGATCCAATCAATGCATTGTAAAAGGAACCCAGTCCGCCAAAGATCCGGTGCGTACCAAATACACCATCGATCATGATCTCCAGGACCTCAATGTTGATGATTACAAAGCCCGCGTATACCACCACATGCAGAATCGCCGGTATTGGCCTGAAAAACATTTTAGTCTGGCCAAATGCTACTTTCAGCATGGTCATCAGCCGGAGCTGAGGCTGGTCAAACCGGTCTGCCGGCCTGCCCAGCCTAATATTGCGGATTACTTTTTTTAGGTTAAATGCAAATAAGCCAAAGGCCGCCAGCGTAATGATTATAAAGATTATTTGTGCCAACATTCAGATCATGATTATCGTATGCTAAGTTAGGATAAATACCCCAAAAAGCCGATCTTATGCTAGCATAAATTAATTTGTCGACAGGAAAAATCCTGCTAAAACTCAAGTTTTCCTTCTACAGAGTCATCCATCGTTTTACCGGTAATTACCGATGCTGCCATCTTGATAAAAGCCACAGCCTCGCCATGGCGCGTATCCCAATAGTAAACGTTGGTAGGTACAACCTTCAGCAAGCTAATATTTTCATCGTCTTTACCGTCCTGAAACCAAACCTTCAAAAGCGGATTCCATAGTTCCTCGATCTTTTTTCTGTCTCTCACTACCTCGGTTATGCCGTAGATGTTAAGGAAACCCGAGTTTTTGTTCTCCTGAAAAAACAGGTGTGTGAAGGGGTCAGACTCTATTTCGTGATTCTTATGGCTTTCCTTCATGCTCATAAACCAGAGGTTTCCCTCATCGTCAACCTCCAGGACAGACATCGGCCTTACCGACAATGGCAAGCCTGTTTTAATATTGGTGCAAAAAAAGCAGTTTTCCGCGCTCTTAGCGATATGCTTCAGCTTTTCCAGGGCTTCTTTCCCCTCTAGCGATTCAATGTGATCGTTGGTAGATTGAGTGTTGTTTGAACTGTCGCGTGCTTGATCTTTGTTTTTCATTACAGCAGATTTAAGTTAAGTAGTGTTTTGAATTAAACACACGCACGGACTTTTTGTTTAGCGCTGCACAGCATTGAGATGTCGCTGTTACCTTGGAGTGACACCTTCTAATCCCTAATTTAGGTAGGGCTCTCACAGAGTATGACCAGGCGTTTTCTACCACGATGAAACAGCAGTGAGTCCGCCTTTTTGCTGGAAAAAGGCGACTCACCCCGGACTCACTTGCCACTTTGTCTTATGAACTCGACTCTTCTGTTCTTGGCGTTACCAGCTTCGCTAATATCATCGCTAACAGGTGCATTGGATCCTTTTCCTTCGGTTTCGACTCGATCGGGACTGATTTTGTAAATTTTAACGAGCGCGTCGCGAACCGCTTCTGCTCGCTTTGCAGACAGGATCAGGTTGGCTTCAGGTTTCCCTACTGCGTCGGTATGGCCTATAATTTTGATTTTCAGATCGGGGTTTTCCATCATAGCAGCCGCTACTTCCTTAATCGTCCCTTCATTGTCTGATTTTACTTCAGCGGAATTGGTAGCGAACAGGATTCCGCTAGTTTCCAGTCTCCCTGTGGTCAGTAGTTTAGAGCGATTGTCTGAACTGCCTTCCGCGAAACGGAAGTTGGATACATAATAGCCAAGCTGATCATTGGTGTAATTGGAGCCGGACATGTCAATTTTTAGCTGATTTAAATTTCCGTCGAGCGGGGCAGCTTGAGGCAGGTCAAATACTTTTTCCTTATCTATCCAGATCCTGACTCTCTCTTTTTGGATGCTGATGGCAACATGAATTACGCTGCCTACCTTGCTTTCGAAATTTGCAACACGGTATTTATCACTTTCCAGTTTCTTGGCTCCGTTTTCATAGGAGGTCAGTTGTACCGCAGCTTCCGATCGGTAGGGTGCGATATTGAATTTCAAGCAATTCTTAAGGCGGTAGTCATACGATAGAATCTCTCCTTTATTCCCCCGGTCGTAAAGGGCAAAGCCAATTGCTGGCACCAAATAGCCACCCGCCTTCGGCCAGTTCATGATCAGGTCAAATTCAATCGTTGTATTCTCCGCAACGTTTACGACCGGACTTACGAATGTTCCAGGATAAACGCGCAACCAGTTTCCTTTGGCGGTGTTCAAGGTGACGACCTCAGCTTTACTTCTGGTGTACCATTTCAGAGGAAAAGAGCCAGGCGCGTCCTGGGAGAAATCATCTGCCAGCAATACTTTAGATCCAGGAACGAAGTCGTACGTGGTAGTACTGGTGAGTGCCGGGTTTGTTGTGGTATGGCCGCTTTCGGCTTTCGCTGGAGGTTGGGCCGTTTTGCTGGCTTCTGCAGTTTTGCTGCTCTTTCCTTCCAGTGCTTTATCCACAGTTTTGGAGGCAATGTCTTCTGCCTTTTGTTTCAACTTGTTTAAAAAGCTCTGAGCGTTTGAATTGGTGCCGGCCAGCAGAAGGGCTGAGACTAAGATTAATTTTTTCATGTTATTTTGATCTTATTTTACGTGCATTTACTGTTGTGAATAAATCGACTACTAATTTTCTCTGGCATACACATTTAGATTAAGGAATTCCAGTCTCTCCGGCGACAGTACTTCCTGAGCGAGGTCAAAGACTCGCCTAAACTGCGGTGCCGTTGCGCTACAATTCATGCTATTCAGCCAGTTGGCAAGTTCTCTGTTGCTGTTGTGAATAAGCATCCATTGCAGGAAAGCCTGCTGACTTTGGCTGTTAGCAGTGTTTAAATGCTGCATTTGCATCGCCTGTAGTTCCTGGTCGCTGAAAGTGTGCCACAGGAGGGGATTGATTAATTGCTCCTCCATGGTCATGTGGGTAAAATTATAGGCTGTAAATTCCACAAAGGCGTCTAGCAGACTATAAGAGATTGCTTCTTTTTCTGTCTGGCTTTTTGCATCCTCGAGTCCGCAGATAAGAACATCCATATTCATGGTTAGGGCGTCTGCGTGGTAATGTTGATTGGCAAAATACCCAGTCATACTTAGTGCGTTGGCGCCCAATTTTTGAAATACGAAGTCAACTTCCCACTTGGTGTGCTGGTGCATCAGCAACAAGACCAGTTTGATTCTTTCGAAGGCGGTATTAGCTTCGGTTTGAATTAGAAAGTCTGTTTGCTGAAGCAGAATAAGCGTATCGGCCAGTAGCGCCCTTAATCCTTTGTGTACATTCCTAAACAGGTTAAATCTGATCTCTTCCATGGTATAGCTTAGTTCGTTTTGTTTGTTACGCTGCCGCTAGGCGACAGGTTTGAAATTACGATTCAAAAATAAGCTCGGAATGGACGCCCGGGAATGGGCAGTACTGTTCAAGTACCTGGGTAGTATTGCTTATTTTAATGGTTAAAGGGTATGTTAACCGTTATTTTGGTGGTATTATGGCTAGATTGAATGTTGATATCACCTTTAAGCAGTTCAAGTCTGTTTTGAATATCGGGTGAACTGTTCTCCAACTGGCCTGTAGTTTGAAATTCAAATGAGAAATCTACGGCGAAAGCTTTGCGGGTGATGGCGTAGCGGATCTGTTTATCGGGGGTACAAGCTAGAATGTCCTGGGACAGCAACTGGAGAATTCGGAAAATGTGCATGGATTCGTCTGCATCAAAATGCTGATTGACCTCATCGGTATTACCCTGTTTGATCTCGTAGTCGTTAAATGTATCGTTAATTAATCCGTTGATGCTTTGTGTCAATCCCAAAAGGTCCATTTGGTATGGTCTGAGGCGATGAAGTATGCTTCGAACTTCAGCCATGATCGCTGCAATATGTTCAATGGAAGTGGTAATCAGATTTTTTAGGGGTTCTTCGCTGATTTGCTGCAGGCGCCAGGACCGGTTTTTGATCAGGATCAGTTGCTGGCCGATATTGTCGTGCAGTTCCATGGCTACACGTTTCTTTTCCTGCTCCTGGCGCTTAAGGAGCTCTTTAAGAAATGCGCTCTTTTCTGCAATAGTTTTCCGCTGGATATGCTCCTGCTGCTTACGGTAAAAGTTAAGCCTGTTCGCAAGGGCGTAAGATAGGATCAAAGCCTCCAGTAGCGTACCCCAATGCATGCTCGTGCGAGTTATGAGGTTATCCGGAAGAATATTCAGGTCTTTCAAATTGTATATTGCATTGCCTAGCATTAGCGATCCGAATCCTAATAAAAAATAAATCGCTGGCTTATACCCATTTTTCAAACTTTGCACACCTGCTCCAAACCAATATAAGAAATAGGGGTACATTAGATATTGTACAAGCATGAAGGAGTAGGGTCCTTTGCAGAAAATATCAGTCAGCAGTATGATCAAGGAGAAGAAAAACATCAATCCCTTGATTTTATTAAAAAGAGGGCTGTTCTTTTTTGTCTGAAGAAACGAATTGGTAAATAGTATGCTCATTAAACTTGCCAGGGCGATGATTGTTCCTGCGCTGTTTAACCAGTCGAGTGCCCCCAGCATTTCGGGCAGAAAACCGTTATAAAAAAACACGTTTAGGCTCCAGAAGAAGATTGCTCCCAAATAGTATAGATAGGGCTGTTCTTTTGTTAGTATATATACAAACAGGTTATAAATAGCAAAAGCGATTAGCATACCAAAAACAACCCCATTCAATAGATCAGTCAGGTAACTTTCTTCGAAAGCCTTCTGCAAGGTGATGAATTTAATGGGTAGCCTGAGTATATTATTACTGCTGGCTTTAATGTAGAGCTCTGCCTCTGTATCGATTGGAATCGAAACCGGGATCAACAAATTGTTTACGCTCACTTCGCCTGTCGCTTTAGTTGTCGTGGATTTTTTGGTAAATATCTTTATCAGTCGGTCCCCGTTTTTCTGATAAACGCTGACCGACTGGAGAACCGGGGGACTATCGATTTGAATGTGCCAGTCCTCTTTATCGCTTTGATTAAGTATGCGGACTTTTACCCATACGGAGGCTTTTGTGGATCCAAGTGACAGCGTCGCGAATTCTGATGCCTTGAAGTTTTCGTAAGGTATCTGCTCAGTTGGCAAATTATTGTCCTCGTCGACCACAAACATCGGGTGCCTTAGGACATAGCTTTTTTCAATGCTTCTGAGTCTAATATCCTGGGAATAGCCTGGTCTTGCACTGAAAAAGACGACCAGTATCACTGTTAAAAAAGCTTTGATGAAGCCTTGGGTCATACGGTTACCGATGTTCAATGGCAAAACGCAGGAGGCTGTTCTTACCATTCAGATTTAACTTTTTCAGGATGTTCATCCGATGGTTAGAGACCGTTTTTTCACTAATGAATAATTCATCAGCAATCGCCTTGGTACTTTTGTAGCTTCCGACCAGCCTCAGAATTTTCCTTTCTGAGGGGGTAAGGATATGCAGCAGCTCAATAGCCGTGGGATTATTGGCTCCGGTTCGGCGCTGGCTGAGCAGAAAGGAGCTCATTTCTGGACTGATATAGGAATTTCCGGTCAAGACTGCTTCTATGGCCTGGATGATATCTACCACGGCATTTTCTTTCAATACATAGCCGGCCACGCCAATATCCAGGGCGCGCAGGAAGGTGTCTTTCGCCTTATGCATGGTGAGCAGTATGACATTTGCATCAGGAACGAGTTTAATCAGCTCTTCGGCTGCAACCAGTCCGTTCATTTCAGGCATGTCTATGTCTAGAATGGTTACCATAGGACGACGCGTTTTGGCAACGGCGAGTGCTTCCAGCCCATTTTTTGCTTCAAAAATGACTTCGTAGCCCGGTTCCGTTTCTATGACTTCTTTGAGTCCCTTGAGGAAAATCGGATGATCATCTGCGATGAGTATAGTAGTTTTTTCGTTCATGTCGATAGTATTTGCATAGGTATATTGATATAAACTTCGGTGCCTGAGTTGCGTTTACTGCTCATTTTAAGATCGGCCTCCAAAAGTTTGCAGCGTTCGCGGATGCCAGACAGACCCAGTCCTGATGAAGGGTAGCCGGTATCATAACCTTTCCCATTGTCCCTGTACTTCAGGACGATATAATTTTCGGAGATCTGGATGTTGATGCTGCAAGTGGTGGCATCGGCATGTTTGGCCAGATTGCTGAGCAGCTCCTGGACGATTCTGTAGAGGTTCATCTGGGCCTCCCTTGTCAGCAACTGATCGATTTCCGCTATTTTTATTAGAAGGGTTGTTGATATTTCATGAGCCATGTCCTCAGCCAGTCGTTCCATGGAGCGTTTTAGTCCAAGTGTGTCCATTTGATATGGTCTAAGGGAAAATGAAACATTGCTAACCTCCTCTATGGCTTTTCCAATGTCACGAGTGATATTTTCAAAAAGTTCGGTATTGGTTCCCTCGCTAAGTTTTTCCAGCGCATGCATTTCATTCTTAAGCAATACCAGTAGCTGTCCGACTTGGTTGCTCAGTTCAGCGGCGATACTTTCCTTTTCATTTTCCTGCGCAATCAGGAGCTCCCTGGAGAACCCGGCGGTTTGTTGCAGCATTTCAGTTTGCAGGCGCATCGTCTGCTTTTTAGAATCGTTCAGTTTTACAGCTAGCGCGTAAGATAGTACCAGGGCTTGCAGGCAAAGTCCCATTTGCAGGCTCATAGAGGAGTGGAAGCCCTCATAAACGCCGTAACAGACTAGAAGGAAAGTCAACGCGGCCAAATAATGATATGCTGGTTTGTAGCCCTGTATCAAGCTTAAGCAGGCAGCGGACAGCCAATAGCCAGCTGCGAGAGCCAGGCATGCCTGCAGGACTCTAAAGGCCATAACCGGATGACCGGAAAGATCAATGAGCATTGGAATCAGTAAGATTGGTATCAGCCATCTACCAAGACGGTAAATCTTGGGATAATAGGCTTTCAACCGCAAGTAGCCATTACTGAAGGGTATGCTGAAAATCAAGGCGATCGTCGAGCTTATGGTGAGCCCACTTAAACTCCAAACTGGTATCCCTTGGGTAAGATAGCCGTTCCGGATCAGTAAAAACAGAATGCTGAAACACAGATAACCTGAGTAATATAAATGCGTTTTGTCCGCGGTGGCGATATAAGTATACAGGCTGTAAATCATCAGGGCAAGTAAAGCCCCGAACATGAAGCCATTAACGATATTTTTGACATGCTCGTCTTCGTATATCGCTTCCAGCGTGCCAGAATGTACCGGTACCTGGTGTTCGTAATTCAGTACAAGCTCTTTGGGGGCAGCGTTCAAGTTTGCAGCCAGCAAGAATAATACACAGAGAATCTGCCTGACAATCATATTCAAATATAGATAAGATTAATGTACTGAAAATGGGTAGTAGTACCCATAAATATGATTGATGTCGCTTATTTATCTGTGAAGGGGCTCCTTGTACTTTTGACCCAATCGATGATTTAATAAAAACCATAGCAATAGACGATTACATGAAAAAATTAAGTGCATACCTGATAGGTGTTTTGTGTATGGCCAGCCTGCCGGCTTGCAAAAAGGACAAAGAGAAACGAGGAGATGAAGAAAATCCCGTGGTGGCGGCATTAGTCCGCCCCAAAGGGAGCTCGATGGGTACGGCAGTGACGGGGCGTGTAGGCCCGGAAGGAGGAGCACTCGCTTCTCCAGCATGCAATGTGGCCATTAATATTCCCGCTGGTGCCTTGAAAGAGTATGTGACCATCGGGATTGAGCCCATTACAACAACCAATATCGCTGGCGTGGGCCAGTCATTCAGGTTGACACCGCATGACGTACAGTTTGAAAAACCTGTTTCGGTGACTTATGCATATGATGCGGATTCTGTGGCCATGGTTGAGACCTTCGGGTTTGCCTATCAGATGGCCAGTGGGGTGTGGAAGTTTGTAGGCACCAGCAGTTATGACGTCCAATTGGGCACAGTAACTTTTAAAACCAAGCATTTCAGCGACTGGTCTGTAATGAACCGGGTTTCTCTTTCTCCACTGAATGCCAGTCTGGAACCTGGAGATAGACAGGTCATTAAGGCGTTCATTTATACAGAATCGAAATACGAAGACCTGCTGGAACCGCTTACGGGTAAACCGGGAACTGAGCCTGGCTATCCGGTCGGCACACCCGTTCCACTTCCTTCCAGATACATTAAATCCTGGAATCTGACTGGACCTGGAAACATCATTAGCTCGAACGGCAATACGATTACTTACCAGGCACCCGCATCGGTGAACGGCTTTTCCAATGCGACGGTAAGTCTGGCCCTGAGCGCACCTATGACAGGTACATTTTTATTGTTGTCCAACATCGAAATTATGGGCGATGGATGGGCGGAGCTGACTATAGGCGGTTCTGCCTATACTAAATTCCCGGTCACACCTGCCGTAAAATCGGGGCAGCGGTATCTTTTATCAAATCCTGAAGCCGAGGGTGGTGGTCAGTTTTTACTGACCTGGAATGGTGGCGTAGGTACTTATGCTTATGATCTAACTGCTACCGGAAACAAGTTTCATTTTCTGATGGGTCACGGAGGGTATACCAGTGCCTATGTAGATCCTTTGCTGGCAGACCTCGTTCCAAGTGGGGGAAGTATCAACATTACAAAAATGGACAATAAATGGGTGGAAGGTAATTTTACCGTTCCAAATGCTGGAATCGGGCCTATGCTGATTCAGACGACCCACATCAGTGGGCGCTTCAGAGCCAGAGTATATATTCCTTAGCGTTTGAATGCAAAAAAGCCTTAGAGAAATCTAAGGCTTTTTTGTGGTGTGGGCCGGGATCGAACCGGCGACACATGGATTTTCAGTCCATTGCTCTACCGACTGAGCTACCGCACCATCTGTGAACTTCAAGAAGTATCACATTCCCTCGGTTGGGGAGTGCAAATGTAGCTTCTTTTTTTGAATGTCAAAATGTTTTTTGAAATTAATATACGGTCTTGCCTTCACCAGAGGCGTAAGCTGCTGATATTACGGAACTTTGACCTGAAGGAAATTTCAGCGTAAAACAGGTGCCTTCACCCGGCCGACTGCTGAAGCTAATTTTGCCGCCTTGCATTTCCGTAAATTCCCAGCATAACAAGAGCCCCAGTCCCACACCCTTCTCCTTATTTGTGCCATAGGCCGACTGCGTTTCCAGCGAAAACAACTTTTCCTGCTTATCCTCCGAAATGCCTATTCCGTTGTCCCTAACCATCAACTTGGTGAACCCCTCTCCAACCTCACTAAAAATGCTGATGTCACCGCCGGTATGTGTAAATTTTATCGCGTTGTTCACCAGATTGCGTATAATAAGGCTAAACATATCCGGGTCTGCAACGATACTCGCGTCTGGTGCTGTCAGGTTACGGATGGTAATCATCTTTTCCAGAGCAGCCGCACGCTGCACTTTTAAACATCCCTCCACAGATTCGTTGAGGTTTAGTTCCTGCAGATTTACCGTAACGCCTCCCTCCATTTGCGATTTTGTCCAGTTAAGCAGGTTAAACAACATTACCTGAGTATTTTTCGTTTCCCGCAGCAGACTCTTCTTAATTGCTTTCTCTTCTTGTTCCGACAGATTATAATCGATCAGTATTTCCAGAAAACTTTGTATCGAATTCAGGGGAGATCGTAAGTCGTGCGACAAAATGGACAAAAGCCTCGTCTTGGCGTCGTTTGCTTGTTTCAATGCCTTGGAGGCCTTGAGCACTTTAGCCTTCTCTGTTTCGTGGCTTCTGATGAGGTAAGCCATCACTACGCCGATGCAGACAATTACGGCAATGTATGTTGTTAAAATGTCGATGAAATAGCTTGCCCGTCCCTCGTAACTTTCGCTGATCAGCTGCGGATTTGAGTACTCCGATATCACCAGGGCAGAAACCACAGCAGCGTTAAAAACCACCCAGAACTTATACTGACCGGAAGGCATCAGCGAGATCGTGAAGACCATCAGCACGACAAAAAGGAGCAGGGTAGGGCCCTGTGCCCCCGAATTGATATAATAGTTCATCGCCAGAACGCTGGCCATAGAAAAGGTAAAAATGGCAACGCTGGCCTTCAGGTTTCCGAAGTACCGCGAATTAACGAACAGTAAGGCCACTAAAATAAACGCTGCCGAGAGTACATAGCCGGCATAGGGAACGCCTATAAAAAGATTAAAAAATATGGCTGCGGGGATGAGCAGTAGCGCAATAATGCTCACCTCATGGAAAATCCTTGCCTGGAGGATGGTCTGATCAGGACTACCAATCAACCGGTCATGAAGCCGCCTCAACCTATTAATTGCCGAATTCCACATTGCCTCAATATACGAAATGAAAGCCGAATAAGTTCACCATAGACTGTTATTTTCTAAAAGTATGCCGGCAAGCATGAAGAGGCTGCGAAAAAAATATAATTGGCGATTTGGATTAATTCTAAATAATTTCAATCTTTGCATACCGCGTTAGCGTGTACAATATGCAGGAACTAGACTTACCACAAGGATTCAATTTTACAGAAGTATTCTCTACACCCGCAGGAGCTGTGTATCAGTCGGACGCAGAGCGTTGCTGGTATATTGATTTTGGTGGAAAGCTGGCCCGGTTTGATTACCGTAATCTGTTGAAATTAAAGAAAGCTGTTTATCAGATTGATATAGAGCACCTGTTATTAACCACAGATAAAACCCCTGATCTTGAGATCATTTTTATTTGCGCGTGCGACCACTGCTATGTACTGTCCTTAATCCAGATCATTAATCTGAAAGACCTTCTTCAGGGAACCTTCGCTATGCTGGAGCTTAATCACATCATCTTCGACAGGCTGCACAGGATAGTTGCCTGATTAGCTTAGAATTAGAATCTTTCCATATTGCGTTAATATTCTTTCTGGTCGTATTATAGCATTACTTTTGATGTAGTAATACCACAAAGTAGAAAGAACATGAAAGATATAATCCGCGCAAAGTGCTTAATTTCATCAGATGTAGAAGCACTTATCAACCAGCAAATAAAAAAGGAAGCGCATTCATCGGCGATTTACCTCTCTATGGCATCGTGGTGCAACCGCAACGGCTACGACTATTCGGCCGACTACTTCTTTAAGCAGGCCGAAGAGGAGCGCATGCATCAGCTTAAGTTTTATAAATATGTACTTGATATGGGCGGAACGGCTATTTCGCCGGAAATCACCAACATCAGAATAGAATATAATTCATTCCGTGAAGTGTTCGAAGAAGCGCTTGATCAGGAGATCAGCGTAACACAATCTATCAAAAATATAGCTGCGCGCTGCCATAAAGAGCAGGACTATGTGACTCTGGAATTCCTTAACTGGTTCTTTAAAGAACAGCGTGAAGAAGAATACAAGGCCCGCCGTGCCCTGGAGCTTTTCGATGTGATCGGAGAAGAAGGCACCGGAAGATGGCAGATAGACAAGCATGTTGGTCAGATAAAATACGACAGCGAAGATTAATTAGCCTCCTGTCCCTTAAATTAATAAAGGCACATACGACACAATGTATGTGCCTTTTTTTCGTATGTTCAATAGCGGCTATGTCAAAAAAGCATAAGGATAAAAAGGACAAAAAAGACAAGAAGGATAAGAAAAAGAAGAAGAAAAAAGTATGCTGCGAAAAGTATCTTAGAGGCAAGCGGTGCGATAACTGTCCCTTAGCCTGAGCATATCACTTCCGGCCTTCTGTTATGGTATTGCTTTTGCTGCGGGCAAAGGTGAATATCATAATTTTGTAGTACTTTTGAATATGATGAACCAGACCGATATCTTCAGGAAAATAGGAGGAATACTGAATGAACTCCAGGATCAATATGAGTTTTTAGCACAAAATCCCGAACAGCTCAATGAACTCGAACTGGAACTATTTCTGGCCAACGCGGATTTTTTGTCGGATCATGTGCAGATCGTCAGGAAGCTTAATCAGAATAAACCAGTAAAGCAACTTGCCCAAAGGGCAGAGCCTGAAATCGCGGAAGTAATACCGGAGCCGGAGCGTATACCGGTTATTGACGAGCCGCTGGAGCCTGGTCACCCCACCGAAGCGCCGAAAGACTATGCTTTTTTTGAGCGCCCGGAAGAGCTTGTTAAATTTGTAGCTGAAGAGCCGGCCGCAACCTTTGAGTTTGTGATGACCGACAGACGAGAACCGGCCGAAAGCGAAGTTACTGAGCAACCAAAACCAGAACATCATGAGGAAGTTGCGCCCATACAGGAGTATCGTGCCCCGCTCGTAGCCGATAAGCCTGAAGAAAAGCAGATACCTGAACCCGTAACACACCTTGTTCCAGATAAGCCGGAAGAAAAGATCGTTACTCCTGCACCTACTTTGAACGACCTGTTGTCGGCAAGATCTGCAAAGGCAGAGAACGAGCGCGATGAACTGGCTAAACCTGCTGTGCAGGATCTGAAAAAGGCTATTACACTTAACGAGAAGCTGCTGTACATTAAGGATCTCTTCAACGGCTACAATCTCGCGTACTCTGAGGCCATAGACCTGATCAACAAAATGCCCGACTTTGAAACGGCCGACACCTTTCTCCGGAAAAACTACGCTGAAAAGAACAACTGGCAGGCCAAGCAATCAACTGTCGATAAATTTTATGAGCTCCTGAATCAGCGTTTTCCCAAAGGATAAGTGTGATTAAATAAAGCCCATCCGGTTCGCGTCAAGCTTAAGGAAAATAAACAACAACACGGTGAAGCTCCAAAGCGATGATCCGCCGTAGCTGATGAATGGTAGAGGAATGCCTATTACGGGCACTATCCCTATCGTCATGCCAATATTGATGAATACGTGGAAAAAGAGTATGCTTGCCACACAATAACCGTATACCCGCGAAAAGCTCGAGCGCTGACGTTCTGCCAGGTTAATGATCCGGAGCAGCAGGAAAGTAAACAGCCCGATCACGACAAAGCATCCTGCAAAACCCCATTCTTCCCCAATGGTAGAGAAAATAAAGTCGGTGCTTTGCTCCGGTACGTAGCCGTACTTGGTTTGCGTGCCTTGTGTAAAACCACGGCCAGTGAGTTGTCCCGACCCAATTGCAATCTTAGATTGAATCACATTGTAGCCAACCCCCTTCGGGTCTGTTTTTAAGCCCAGCATGATCTCAATCCGTGTACGCTGATGCTGTTTAAGAACCTTTTCATAGGCCAGTTTTACCACAAACAGGTAGGCTATCGCAACCACCGTCACGATGATAGCCGAAAACATGGCCTTCTGTTTTCTCCGGTAAGTATATACAAAAAGGCTTCCCACCACCAGTATAATCGGGATCAACACATTCATCGGGACAAGGAAGTCTGCCACAAACAACACAATCATACCCAGGAAGATGAGCAAAAAGTAGCCAGATAAGCCCTCGCGGTAAAGCGGAAACATAAAAGACAGAAACACCAGGGCCGATCCGGCGTCGGGCTGCAGCAGTATGAGTATCAAAGGCAGCAGGATGATCAAGCCGGCAAAAAATATCGACTTAAAGTCGGAAAATTTAGGATTAAACGTACTCACGTAACGGGCCAGCAATAGTGCCGTGCCAAACTTGGCCAGCTCCGAAGGCTGCAGTCTGAAGCTTCCCAGAGCGATCCAGGCTTGGTTGCCACCAACATTACGCCCGATCAGCAACACCACCACAAGCAACAGTAAGGTTACGCCATATATGATGGGCGAGAATATGCTGAAGAATTTTGCATCCAGAAGCAATATCGAAAAGCCTATAAGCAGGCCGCTTATGATAAAAATAAGCTGCTTGCCATAATTTGTACTGAAGTTAAAAATCCCCGGGTCGTCAGTCGCGGTAAAAATGGAGGCATAGATATTTACAAAGCCGATGCTGCACAGCGCTATGTAGATCAGGATCGCTACCCAGTCCACATTAAAAAAGAACCTGTTTCCCTGATTATAACTCATCGCTGGTTAGATGCTATTTGCTGTTTCAGTGTATCCGGGGCGGGGGCTACCTTTTTAACTTTAGGTTTCGGCGGATCCGGCATGACTACTTCCTTCTTCATCCACTCAACTTCCGCGGCACGCCTGCCCGCAATGGTACCTTTAATATATTTTTCTGTGATATAACTGGCAATAGGAGCGGCGTACTTGCTCCCGTAGCCCGCATTTTCTACAATTACGGCAATGGCAATTTTAGGATTGTCTCTCGGCGCAAAGCCGATAAATACCGAGTGGTTTTTACCTCTTGGGTTTTGTACTGTTCCCGTCTTTCCGCACATCACGATGTCGTCAATTCTGGATCCGATAGCCGTACCCCATGGCGCATTCACCGCATCCTGCATACCGTCTATCACCGGCTCAAAATGCCGAGCATCTACGCCGACGTAGTTTTTCTTTACGTATTCTTTATTGATCACCCTGTTCTTACCGATACCCTTGATCAGGTGGGGCTTGATAAAGTACCCCCGATTGGCAATTGCTGCCATAATATTTGCCATTTGCAGTGGCGTGGCGTCCATCTCCCCCTGTCCAACCGCCAGCGAAATAACTGTAGAATAGCCCCAGTACTTGCTGTACTTACCCGAATAATAAGCCGCATCGTACAAGCGTCCGGTGCGCTCCCCGGGCAAGTCGACCCCCAAGCTATCGCCCAGTCCCCATAACATGACTTTCTTGCGCCAATCGTCATAAGCAATCCGCTGGTTCTTATATTTCCGCTGCGTCAGCTGTCTCTGGAAAACATAGCAGGCATAGGTGTTGCACGAGCGGGCCAGCGCCATGCGCAGGGCCACAGGACCGTCATAGTGCTCACATTTAAGCCGGTGACTCCCGGCTTGAAAATAGTGCGGACAAAAAAACGTGGTATTCGGGTCCATAACGCCTTCCTGCAGACCAATTAACGCATTCAGCGGCTTAAACGCCGATCCGGGTGAGTAATAACCCCTGATTGGCCTGTTGTTGAACACCCGGTGCGGATTCTTTAATAGCTCCATGTAGTTGTTGCCCGATTGCCTGCCTACCATTAGGTTCGGGTCGTAACCGGGACTGCTTACAAAGGCCAAAATCTCCCCTGTAGCCGGTTCAATGGCTACAATGCTGCCAATTTTATTTTGCATCAGCTCTTCACCAAGTTTTTGCAGACTCTTGTCCAGCGAAGAGATCAGTTGCTCACCAGATACCGCTGCGGTGTCAAACTTACCCTCCGCATAGCTTCCCTGCGGAACATTGTGTACATCGTAGAGCATGTTCACCACCCCGCGTTCGCCCCGGAGCACATGCTCGTAAGATTTTTCGACGCCCGACTTACCGATGTAATCGCCCGAGCGGTAATAGCCCTGCGAGGTCTCAATCTCCTTAGGCGTTACCTCTTTCGTATAACCCAGGAAGTGGCTGGCAATGCTGTCCGGGTACTGCCGGATGGTTCGGCTCTGCACAAAGAAGCCCGGAAACCTGGAGAGCTGTTCAGACAAAGCCTGATATATTTCCACCGAAAGCTGCTTTTCAATACTTCCCGGCTGGTATCTTGACAGGCGCCTGGCCTTCCTGAAGTTCCGGCCAAACCTGGCCGTATCCACACCAATAATGCGGCAAAGCGACAGGGTATCAAAAGGCTTGACGTCATTAGGTATAGCCATAAGATCGTATACCGGCTCATTCTGCACCAGGATCTTCTCATTGCGGTCCAGAATAACCCCCCTGGCCGGGAAAGTATAAATCTTCCGAAGCACGTTGCTCTCGGCCGAGAGGAAATACTTATCACTATATACCTGCATATAGAAAAGCGTGCTCAGCAGAATCAGGCCCATCAATATGAAGAGGCCCTGAACAACATATTTTCGGTTAAACAGATTCTGATTGTTCATCAGCGTGCTTTCCTGTTATAAAATAGAAACTCTACCAACACCACCAGGAACAACGTAAGCAGGCCACTCAGCAGGCACCTGAACAGCGTGTACGAAAACTCCGTAAACCTGAAGGTTTCCAGTATAAAAAAAACCAGATGGTGTGAAAATACACAAAAGAATGCGTACAGTATAAACCACTTAAAGCCCATGTTGCCCAGCGTAGGCTCAGGCTCGTCAAAACCGTCCCGGCTCACTGTCACAGAAATAAACAGGATGCGTACAAAAGCCAGCATCACACAGGCCGCGGCATGCACGCCCAGGGTGTCATAGAAAGCATCCAGCGTGAGACCCGTCAGAAAGGCCAGAAGGTACAAAAGCAAATTGGGAATACCGAAAGGCAGAAGCAGCAGAATCAGAATATATAGAAAAGGGTTGGCCAGGTTATAAAAACCCATGTTGCGCAAAAACAGGATCTGTACCAGTATAAGCACAACCCACCTTACTATATTTACCAATATAAGCTTACTGTTCATCCGGTGTTTTAGCTTCTAGTTCCTTTTGTTCAGCGGCATACTTATCCGTAATCACATACACATATTGCAGCGTGCTGAAATCGTTAAACAGCCTGATGCCGATGGTCATAAAATTACCCCCACTGGCAATTCCCGTGTTAATCACCTGTCCCACCGGTATACCTGCCGGAAAAGCAGAATAACTCGAAGTCACGATCGTATCCTTCAGCGTCAGTTTGAAGTGGTTCGGGATATCCCTGATAACAGCCGTCCGATAGTCAAAGTTCCGGTCGCCCCACACCAGCGAGCCCACCGCCTTGTTTCTTTTAACGCTTACACTGATAAAAGTTTTCTGATGCAGCAGCGATTGAATGGTGGCCAGGTGTTCCGACACATCACGGATATATCCAACCACCCCCGTAGTGGGCGAAGCCACTGGCATACCCTCTGCAATGCCATCTGCACGCCCCCGGTTTATCGTGATCATATTATTCCGAAGCGTGATAGAGTTTTTGATGACCCGCGCAGCCAGATAGGTGTACTGAGGTACGCCAGCCGTGTCTTTTACGGTCACTGCCTTAGCGGTATCCACCAGTTTTAACGCAAGGATTTCCGTTTTCAGCTTCGCATTTTCTGCCGCCAGACTATCATTTACAGCGCCCAGATTAAGATACTTTCTGAGTACATTCAGATTCTCGTAGGTTTTCCCGACAATCTCGTTGGTAGAATTGATCGTTACGCCACGCTGATAAGCGTTGTTTTTAACCGTAAGAATAAGACCGATGACAAAAAAAATAATAAACAGGAAGAATGCGTTGTATCTGCTGATGAAAATCCAAAGGTTACGCATCCGTCACCGTTATTTGCTTATTGCATCAAAAACTTATAACCGCCAATATTTTTAAGGGCTATACCAGTACCTCTTACTACGGCACGAAGCGGATCTTCCGCCACGTGAACAGGAAGTTTAGTCTTAGCCGCAACCCGCTTATCCAAACCGCGAAGCAAAGCACCACCGCCGGTCAGGTAAATACCCGTCTGGTAAATATCCGCCGAAAGCTCCGGCGGTGTAATTTCAAGCGCCTTCAATATCGCTTCTTCGATCTTCGAAATGGATTTATCCAGGCAATGGGCAATCTCTGTATAAGATACCGTGATCTGCTTAGGCACACCTGTCATCAGGTCCCTGCCCTGCACCGCAAAATCAGAAGGCGGATCCTGAAGCTCCGGCAAAGCCGCACCAACTTCAATTTTGATCTTCTCTGCCGTACGGTCGCCGATCATGATATTATGCTGACGGCGGATGTAGTTAACGATATCCGAGTCAAAATTATCACCCGCCACACGTATCGACTGGTCGCACACAATACCAGATAACGCAATAACCGCAATTTCTGTAGTACCACCGCCTATATCGATGATCATGTTACCCATTGGCTCTTCCACATCGATCCCGATACCTACCGCTGCCGCCATCGGCTCATGGATCAGGTAAACTTCTTTTGCTCCGGCAATCTCCGCCGAATCGCGCACCGCACGTTTCTCCACTTCCGTAATGCCGGAAGGGATACAGATCACCATCCTTAGCGAAGGGAACATCCAGCCCTTCCCACCGTTCAGCATGCGGATCATTCCTTTAATCATGGCCTCAGCAGCATTAAAGTCGGCAATTACACCATCCTTAAGCGGTCTGACGGTACGAATATTATCGTGGGTTTTACCCTCCATTTGCATGGCCTGCCTGCCAATGGCAATAATTTTATTTGTTTGTCTGTCGAAAGCAACGATTGAAGGTTCATCAACCACTACCTTGTCATTATGTATAATCAGGGTGTTTGCCGTGCCAAGATCAATAGCAACCTCCTGTGTGAACCAATTGAATAAACCCATTTATCAGGTAACGTTTTAAAATATTAATATTTCGAGTACTATATTAATGTAAAACTACATCTTTTTATTGTATTCGCAGACAAATAATTAGTGTTTAAAGTGCCTGATTCCGGTCGTTACCATGGCAATTCCCTTATCGTTTGCCATCTTAACAGAATCAGCGTCTTTTATAGATCCACCTGGCTGTAAAACAGCAGTAATTCCTGCTTCAGCAGCAAGTTCCACGCAGTCTGGGAACGGGAAAAACGCATCCGAAGCCATTACAGCACCCTGCAGACTAAAGTTAAAGGACTCAGCCTTCACAACCGCCTGTTTTAATGCGTCAACACGCGAAGTCTGCCCCACACCGCTCGAGATCAGCTGATCATTTTTAACAAAAACGATGGTGTTAGACTTGGTATGTTTTACAATTTTATTGGCAAAGTGCAGGTCTTTCAGTTCCTGTTCCGTAGGCTTTTTTTCCGTTACCGCAGTCATCTGCTCAGGGCCTTCAATAATCAGGTCCTTATCCTGTTCAATGACACCATTAAGTAAAGTCTTGAACTGCCTTTTGCTCAGTTCCACTTCATTACGCTGCAAAATAACACGGTTTTTCTTACCGCGGAAAAGCTCAACTGCTTCAGGTGCATAGGAAGGAGCAATAAGCACTTCAAAAAACAGCTTGTTGATCTCTGTTGCCGTATCCAGGTCTATTTCACGGTTGGCAATTAGTACCCCGCCAAAAGCCGAAACCGGATCGCAGGCCAGCGCTATATTCCAGGCCTCCAGAATGGTTGGCTTAGAAGCTACACCACAAGCATTGGTATGTTTAAGGATAGCAAAGGTAGGCGCCTCAAATTCATCGATCAGGGCAACCGCCGCATCTACGTCAACCAGGTTGTTATAAGAAAGCTCCTTGCCGTTCAGTTTGGTAAACATCGCATCAAGGTCGCCATAATAAACCCCCTGCTGGTGCGGGTTTTCGCCATACCTGAGGGTTTGAGACTGCCCAATACTATGCTTAAATACCGTCAGCGGATCTTCGCTGTTGAAGTAGTTAAATATAGCCGTGTCGTAATTTGATGAAGTATGGAAGGCCTTCTTTGCATAAGCTTTACGCTGCTCGAGGGTGGTTTCGCCGTTTTGTGTTTCCAGCTGTTGCTGTAACACGCCGTAATCATCTTTAGAGGCCAGGATCACCACGTCGTTAAAGTTCTTGGCGGCAGCCCGAATCAGGGAGATACCACCAATGTCAATCTTCTCAATAATCTCAGCTTCAGAGCCGCCCGCTTTAAGCGTTTCTTCAAAAGGATAAAGATCTACAATCACCAGGTCAATTTCCGGAATCTCGTACTGTGCAATCTGCTCCTGATCGGAAGTCAGGTCCCTGCGGTTAAGAATCCCGCCGAAAACCTTAGGATGCAGGGTCTTAACACGTCCGCCCAGGATAGAAGGATAACCTGTAAGGTCCTCAACAGCTGTAACAGGCAGCCCCAGGTCCTTAATGAACTGTTCGGTACCACCTGTAGAAAACAACTGTACACCCTGGCTGGCCAGTAAGCGAACCAGCGGTTCGAGGCCATCTTTATAATAAACTGAAATTAAAGCGTTTTTGATCCTTATCGATTGACTCATCAGCGAAAAATTTTGAGCCGCAAAAATAAGATTTTTAAACCGATAATTGAATAGGCTGAAGGATAAAGTGCAGCTATTTTTTCAACTTTTTAACGATCCCCTCTATGATTCTTGGATAGTGCTGGTGCTCAAGCTGCTGGCCCTTAAACTTGATCATCTCCAAAGTATCTCCCGGCTCTATTTTGTAACGGGCCTGGTGAATGTATTCGCCCTCATCATAATTCTCGTTCACATAATGGATCGTAATGCCGCCCTCAGCATCGCCCGCGGCGATTACCGCATTGTGTACATGGTCGCCATACATGCCTTTTCCACCATACTTAGGGAGTATGGCCGGATGGATATTTACAATCCGCCCTGCGTACTCATTGATCAGCCTGATGGGCACAAGCCAGAGAAATCCGGCAAGCACAATCAGGTCAATATCCAAGTTCCTGAGCAGATCAATTACTTCGTCGGTTTCATAGAACCCGCGGCGGTCAAATACATGCGAGGGGATTTCAAAATTATCTGCACGCTGCAGCACGTAAGCATCCGGGTTGTTGGTCAGCACAAGCGCGATCTCTACCTCAGTACTGTTTTTGAAATGTTCCATCAGTTTCTGGGCGTTTGAACCCGAGCCTGAAGCAAATATGGCAATGCGTTTTTTCATATATTATCCTGGATGCATCAAAAATAGGATTTTAAGCGTGGGCGCAAAATGTTTTATGCAAATTCGCACCTCGCTCTCAGTAAAGCGCAGAAAAAAGCGGACTAAGCCCTGGGAAAGTGTCTTATTGGTATACCACAGGGTGATGTTTGCAATAGGTTTGCATGACCTTTGCTATACCCAAGGGGGTATACCAAACCTATCTCAAACCTGTAGCAGACATGCTGCACAGTGGTAGTTTGCCCAGACTCAGATCTTTAGTTCCGTTTCGTTATCCCGAACTTGTATGGTACAAAAGAGCTTGCGGCCTGCTTTTAAACAAATAAAAAAAAAGTCTTGTCACTTTGTAAATTAAAAACATTAGTTCTATATTTGCAGTCCGAAAAAACGAAAATAAGGAGCTTGGCTCTGAGAAAAAATATTTAACAACAAAAAATGGCAAATCATAAGTCTTCAATAAAAAGAATTAGAGCAAACGCAGCAAAACGTTTACGTAACAGGTACCAGGCAAAAACCACCCGTACTTTTATCAAAAGGTTGCGTGCTGCTGAAGATAAAAAAACAGGATTAGAGCTGCTTCCTAAAGTAGTATCTATGTTGGATCGTTTGGCCAAAAAGAACGTTATTCACAAAAACAAAGCGGCGAACAATAAATCTAAGCTGACTAAGTTTGTTAATGGCTTAAAATAGCATTAGCTTTACAGCATAATAAAACGGGGTATGTGAAAACGTACCCCGTTTTTTGTTTTTAAGCATTTTTTAAATGATGAAGGCATATGAACAAAAATTAGGTATAAAGCTGTGGGCAGAGGCCGACAGGCCGAGGGAGAAACTTTTGCTGCAGGGGCGCAGGCAACTTACAGATGCTGAGCTTATCGCCATCCTGATCGGCTCGGGCAGCAGAAACGAAACGGCGGTCGACCTCAGCAAACGTATTCTCGCATTTTATAGCAATGATCTGGCTGAGCTTGGCCGGGTATCTGTAAAAGACCTCTCTAAGTTTAAAGGCATAGGCGAGGCTAAGGCGCTGGCGATTGTAGCTGCTCTTGAGCTGGGCAGGCGGCGTAAAGAGACGGCAGTACCGTCTATTCGCAAAATGAGCGGAGCTAAAGATGCTTTTGATGTACTTTTGCCGGTATTTGCCGATCTGAATCATGAAGAATTCTGGGTGCTGCTGCTCAACCAGGCCAATGTGGTTATTGGCAAACATCTGATCAGCAAGGGCGGACTTGCAGGAACGGTGGCAGATCCGAAAGTGATCTTTAAAACCGGTCTGGAACACAATGCGGCCAACGTAATCCTGGCGCATAATCATCCCTCCGGAAATCTTAAACCAAGTGAAGCGGATCTTCATATCACCAAAAAGCTTGTGGCGGCCGGACGTATGCTGGATATGCCAGTCCTGGACCATCTCATCATCACCAACCGGCAGTATTTCAGTTTCGCTGATGCGGGACTGATTTAAGGTTTACGCAGATAGCTTTATTTTATATCTTTGCGCTTTACACCGAAATTACAAGATGAAAATATCATATAATTGGCTTAAACAGTTTATTCAAACCGAAAAAACACCTGAGGAACTCTCCCTGATCCTGACCAATATTGGTCTGGAAGTAGAAAGTCTGGAGACTGTGCAACCGGTACCAGGAGGTCTGGAAGGTTTGGTGACGGGCCATGTGTTAACCTGCGCGCAGCATCCTAATGCCGACCGGCTGCGGGTGACTACCGTGGACGTTGGTGGCGCGGAACCATTGCAGATTGTCTGCGGTGCGCCAAACGTAGCAGAGGGTCAGAAGGTTGTTGTAGCTACGGTAGGTACTACGGTTTATCCCAACGAGGGCGAGCCGTTTAAAATCAATAAATCTAAAATACGGGGCGAGGTGTCTGAAGGGATGATCTGTGCGGAGGATGAAATTGGCCTGGGCAATTCTCATGCAGGCATTATGGTACTGCCCGACGAAGTGCTGCCGGGTACTCCTGCAAAGAGCTATTTTAAGCTGGAAGACGATTATATGTTTGAGATCGGTCTGACCCCTAACCGGGCAGATGCTGCGTCGCACCTTGGTGTGGCCAGGGATCTGGCGGCTTATCTGCGTACAAATATTCAGATGCCCGATCTGTCCGGATTTAAGGAAGGCAGCACAGCCGGGATTGAGGTAAGTGTAGAGGATGCAGAAGCTTGTAAGCGCTACAGCAGTCTGACCATCACAGGTGTAACGGTTAAGCCTTCGCCCGACTGGCTGCAGGATAAACTAAAAGTTATCGGCATTCGGCCCATTAATAATATTGTAGACATTACCAATTATGTATTGCACGAGCTGGGTCAGCCTTTACATGCTTTTGATGCCGATCAGATCAGGGGCGGGAAAGTGATTGTCCGCAAATGTGCCGAGGGAACACCCTTTGTAACGCTCGATGGTGTGGAGCGTAAACTTGGGGCGTCTGACCTGATGATCTGTGATGCGGAGGGCCCTATGTGTATTGCAGGTGTTTTTGGCGGCAAAAGCTCAGGTGTTTCTGAAGAAACGGTAAATGTGTTTCTGGAAAGCGCATATTTTGATGCAGTGTCGGTGCGCAAGACTTCCAAGGCACATGGCCTTAAAACGGATGCTTCTTTCCGCTTTGAAAGAGGGACGGATCCGGAAATGACCGTTACGGCGTTAAAACGTGCGGCTTTATTGATTCAGGAACTCGGAGGCGGACAGATCAGTTCTGCTGTTTCTGATATTTATCCTAACCCGGTACAGCCTTTTGATGTGGAAGTAAGTTATGCGAACATCAACAGGCTGATCGGCGCCAGTATTCCTGAGGCGGAAATCCGCGGGATCATTTCGGCGCTGGGTATTGAGATAGCGCAGGAGCAGGGAGGTACATTGTCACTGAAAGTGCCAGCCTTTAAGGTAGACGTAACCCGCGAATGCGACGTTACCGAAGAAGTACTTCGTATATACGGATACAATAACATTGAAATACCAAGTAAGATCAACGCTTCACTGTCGTACAGTGCTAAGCCGGATAGGGAACAAACAAAGCATGTGATAGCAGATATGCTTACGGCCAACGGGTTTTTGGAGATATGGTGCAATTCGCTTACCAAAGGTGCGTATTCGAAAGTGCCTGAAGAAGCGGTGCAGATACTGAATCCGCTGAGCTCCGACCTGAATGTTATGCGTCAGGAGTTGCTGCTTCCGGCGATGGAGAGTGTGGCTTATAACCAGAAAAGAAAGGCGGCCGACCTGAAGTTTTATGAGTTCGGCAAAACTTATCACCTGATCGACGGAAAATATGTGGAGCGTCCGCGCCTGCTGCTGCTGATGTCGGGTGCTACTTTGCCCGAACAATGGAACCACAAAGACACTCCGGTGAGTTTTTACCACCTTAAGGCAGCGGTAGATGCGGTGATGAATCGCCTGGGCGTAGGCAATTATCAGTTGGCCGAAACCCAGGATGCAAATTTTGCGTACGGACTGAAATATTTCCGGGGCGAGAAGGTGATCGTGAGTTTTGGGGCAGCCACGGCTTCGGATAAGAAAAAGGCTGACGTAGACAAAGACGTTTATTATGCAGATTTTGATTGGGCGCTGCTGCTTGATATGGTGAGGAAAAATAAGATCATCAATAAAGACGTGCCGAAATATCCTGCGGTAAGACGGGATCTCTCCATGCTGGTGGATACTACGGTAACCTTCGAGGCATTGAGTACCATCGCCTATAAATCGGACCGCAAGCTGGTGAAGAACGTGCAGGTCTTTGATGTGTATATGGGCGATAAGCTACCCGCCGGTAAGAAATCTTATGCGCTGAACTTTACTTTGCAGGACGAGGAGCAAACGTTAACGGATAAACAAATTGATTCCGTTATGCAAAAGATTATGCATAACTTAGCGCAAACAGCGAATGCCGAGATTAGAAAATAGGCCTGTTTTAAGAAATTTAAGTAGATTTTAGAAATAAAGAGATGTCTTCAGTTGCAGATCAGTTAACCGCAGTGATGCATAAAACAGCCAGGCTGATTGAGTTGTGCAACGCGCTGCAGGAGGAAAATGATCTCTTGAAGCTTGAAAACCAGTCGGTAAAGACGGCCAATGATGTTTACAGGAATAAGCAGGCCGAGCTTGAAGAGAAGATGCGGGTGTTGAAACTGGCGAAAAGCATTGAGGGTACAAGTGAAAAGACTCTTGATATAAAGCAAAAAATTAACGATTTTGTGCGTGAAATAGATAAGTGCGTTTTGCTGCTTAAAAAATAGCAGTAGTGATAGAGTGAAACAAAACTAAGAAATGGGAGAAATCTCGATAAAAATAACCATCGCCGATCGTATTTACCCTCTAAAGGTGAATACTGAGGAGGAGGAAATTGTGAGGCGGGCGGCCAAAATTATCAATGAACGTATAAAGGACTATCAGGAAAATTATGCGGTCAGGGATAAGCAGGATTTGCTTTCGATGGCAGTATTGCATTATGCAACTGCAGTATTGAGGGTAGAAAGTAAGATTCAGACTCAGGACACTGAAGTGGCATCAAAGGTTGGCGAGCTGGATGGTTTATTGAATGATTTTTTCTCTAAATAGTACGTTCTTTATATTAGTAATTGACAAAAAATATTAGCCGCAGCTAGTTTTTGAGTTTCACTATTTTTAAAGCTTAACACTTCAATATTTATAGGATTGAGAGAGTGTATTTCATTTCATAGCATCTGAAAATGACTTAAATCCTAATTATGCTAACGTTGAGGTTTTTAAAATTTGGGACTTGTAAAATTTAGTTGCGGTTTTTTTTTAACGATAAACGGATGGACCCATCCGCAACAGGGCATTAACGTAAATAAAAAATGGAAATATTAGGAATTATAGGATATGTACTTCTCGGTTTAATTATCGGAGTCTTTATAGGCAGGTACCTGCTGCGCAGCCTGCTGAAAAACCAGGAAGTTGCTGCTCAGAACAAAGTAAAAAAGATATTAAAGGATGCGGAAACCAATGCGGAAATCTTGAAAAAGGACCGCTTGCTGGAAGCCAAAGAGAAATTTCTCCAGCTGAAATCTGAACATGAGCAGGAAGTGAATTCCAGGAACAACCAGCTTAATCAGCGTGAGAACTCGCTGAAGCAAAAGGAGCAGTCGCTTAACCAGAAGCTGGAAAACGCAAACCGCAAAGAGCAGGAACTTGATAATCAGCGCAAAAACCTGGAGCGACAAACGGAAATAGCGGTTAAGAAGCAGGAAGAGGTTGATGTACTTAAAAACCAGCATGTGAAACAACTGGAGACCATAGCAGGCCTTACTGCTGAGGAGGCCAGGAGCCAGTTGGTGGAAACGATGAAGCAGGAGGCACGTACTCAGGCCATGATCCAGGTTAAAGACATCGTAGACGATGCTAAGCTTACGGCAACTAAGGAAGCAAAAAAGGTAGTTATTCAAACCATTCAGCGTACAGCTGTAGAAGCTGCTATTGAGAATACGGTATCTATATTCCATATTGAAAGTGATGAGATCAAGGGTCGCGTTATTGGTCGCGAAGGTCGTAACATCAGGGCGCTTGAGGCTGCCACCGGTATTGAGATCATTGTTGACGATACACCGGAGGCAATTATTCTTTCAGGATTTGACCCGGTAAGGAGGGAGATTGCCAGACTTGCCCTGCACCGCCTCGTAACAGACGGCAGGATACACCCGGCGCGTATTGAGGAGGTTGTGGCCAAAACGAAGAAACAAATCGAAGATGAGATCGTGGAGATCGGTGAGCGCACGGTGATTGATCTGGGCATCCATGGTCTGCACCCTGAACTGATCCGTATGGTGGGACGTATGCGTTACCGCTCGTCTTATGGTCAGAACCTGCTGCATCACTCCCGCGAGGTGGCGAATTTCTGCGCAACCATGGCTGCTGAACTTGGGCTGAATGCGAAAATGGCTAAACGTGCCGGCTTACTGCACGATATAGGTAAAGTGCCTGATGACAATCCGGAACTTCCACACGCTATTCTTGGTATGCAACTGGCCGAAAAATATAAGGAGCATCCGGAGATCTGTAACGCTATTGGCGCACACCATGACGAGATAGAGATGACTTCGATGATCTCACCGATCGTTCAGGCTTGCGATGCGATTTCAGGCGCACGTCCGGGTGCACGCCGTGAGGTGGTTGAAAGTTATATCAAGAGATTGAAAGAACTGGAAGAGCTGGCTTTATCATACCCTGGCGTTGAGAAGACCTTTGCCATTCAGGCTGGTCGCGAACTGCGCGTAGTGGTAGAGAGTGAGCGTGTTACCGATCAGCAGGCGGAACTGCTTGCTGCTGATATCTCTAACCGTATACAGACCGAGATGACTTATCCCGGCCAGATTAAGGTAACGGTGATCCGGGAAACCCGTTCTGTTGCTTTTGCGAAGTAAGCACTCAACTATGGCGGCTCCAGCAAAACGTGAGATTGACCGGCTTTTCGAACAGTATTCGGAAAGCCATCAAAACCATACGAACGAGCTATTGCACTGGATATGCGTTCCGCTTATCGTTTTCAGTCTGCTCGGTCTGGTTTGGTCGATACCCTTTCCGCATCTCGAATTTCTGGGCAGGTACAACGGCTATGTGAACTGGGCTTCATTCCTGATCGCATTTTCCGTATATTATTACTATCGTCTTTCTCCGGTGATGTCTTACCTCATGCTGATCCTGATCTTTGTGATGAGCATGGGGATAGTGCAATTGGAGAAACTGGAGGCTGCGGGCGGACCGGCTGTGTGGCAGGTTTGTCTGGGCATTTTTGTCGTGTCCTGGGTGGGGCAGTTCATTGGTCATAAAATAGAGGGTAAAAAGCCCTCTTTTCTCACAGACATTAAATTCTTATTAATAGGACCAATATGGCTTTTGCACTTTCTTTGCAAAAAAGCAGGCCTAAGATATTGAAGCTAAAGGCAGTTAACATTGGCTTAACACTTAGGTAAACAAAAGGTAATTTACACCTAACATAGGCCTAACATTGTGGTAATAGCTTTGCTGGAAATTAATATACAGCAAATTGAAATCACAACTAAATCTTAAAGCCCTGATAATGCTGATTGCAGGCATTAT
The DNA here is from genome assembly GCF_024436415.1 of Pedobacter deserti. GTDB lineage: Bacteria > Bacteroidota > Bacteroidia > Sphingobacteriales > Sphingobacteriaceae > Pedobacter > Pedobacter faecalis. The sequence continues at coordinate 1,586,184 of NZ_JAFMZQ010000001.1, forward strand.
CTTCAGTACTACTGTCTTTTCACAGGATTCCGGCAGAATATCCGGTACAGTTTCAGACAAAAAAACAGGCGAAACGGTCGTCGGTGCTTCTGTAAAGTTAAAAGGCACGAACCGGGGAATGGCTACAGATGCTAACGGGAAATACATCCTGTCTGGTTTATCTGACGGTACTTACACTATTCAGGTGAGTTATGTCGGCTACCTGCCCACCGAAATAACAGATATCACTCTTTCCGGCGGCAAGCTCGTCACGGTAAACGTAATGCTTGAAGAAGAAGCAGGACAATCGCTGCAAAGTGTACAAATCACCGCTAAAGTTAATCGCGAAAATGCGGCGGCTTTGAATGTTGAGCGTAAAAATTCTACACTTGTTATACAAAAGATAGGGGCGCAGGAACTAGCATTAAAAGGTTTGTCGAATGTTAGCGAGGGCGTAACCAAAATTGCTGGTATTTCTGTAGTAGGTAATAAAAATGTGTTTGTCAGAGGGCTGGGCGACAGGTATAATAATACCACACTGAATGGCCTGCCTATCCCTTCCACCAATCCTGATCTTAAACTTATTCCTCTGGATATCTTTCCATCTTCCCTTGTTAAAAATATTGGTGTAACAAAATCATATTCACCTGAGTTGTACGGTGATTTTTCAGGAGGATCGATAGATATAGTGACTAAAGACTATCCTGAAAAGGGATTCTTTAAAGTTGGTATCTCTTCAGGTTACAACTCGATTACCACAGGAAAAGATTTTTTATCGACTAAAGGAAGTGCCCTTAATTATCTAGGCTTTGCTAGAGGTGACCGTGAGTTACCGGCCCGTGTAGCACGTACAAGGGTATTTGAATCTACCAGTCCGGCCAACGCGCCCGGTTTCAATACAGCGTGGTCACCTGAAGAAAGGACTGCTCCGGTAAGTACTGGCTTTAACTTTTCTGGCGGTGATCTGTACACGTTAGAGAGCGGATCACAAGTTGGTTTTTTGGCAAATGTCACTTATAAAAATGATTATCGCTTCAATGATGGCGTTAGCGCTATTTACAATGCGCAACAGGCTCCGGATTATTTTTATAACACGAGGCGCTATAGTTTCACGACAAATACCTCCAGCTTGCTGAACCTGTACTATAAGACTAAAAATAATAATAGCTACTCGATCACTGGTGTCTATGTGAACGATTCAAGCAACGATATTTTTGATCAGAACGGTTTCAAGAATGATTTGAGCGGCAATATATATGCCCGACGAGACGCTTATGTCCAGAACTCTTTGCTGAACACGCAATTCTCCGGAAATAACAGCCTGAGCGATCGTCTGAAGCTAAAGTTTGCGTTTGGATACGCCAACATCAAAGGCAGTACACCGGATAGGGTACAGAATAGCTTTATAGACAATGAAAACGGAACATATTCTTTCCTGAAGTTTAATACCAGCGATAATCACAGGTTTTTTGCTGACCTGGAAGAGGATGATTTCTCAGGAAATGTATCCTTTGAACTGGTCTCTAAAAATGAGGACGCGATCTTTAAAACGCTACAATTTGGTTTTCAGGGAAGACATAAGAACAGGGTATTCGGGTCAAGGCAGATTGATACAAAGATCGGTCTGAGTCCAACACTCATGGTAAATCAGGTAGATCAGTATCTCAATGACGGTAATTTAGGTAGCGGCGAGGATAATGCGACATTCCGTTATCAGGAAAGTTACTTTGCACCAAATAACTATGAGGCCGATCTTTCTGTTGCAGCATCTTATGTCAACTTTAATTTTCAGTTCAATAACAAGTTGAAGTTAATCGCCGGAGTGCGTGGCGAGTATTCAAATCAGAATACTTACTTCAAAACGGGTAACCAAACCTATGATTCCCCTTATCAGGTGAATACGCTTGATAATATAGATATCCTTCCAGCAGCAACACTTAAATACAATTTCACGGAAAGCTCCAACATATTATTTGCAGCAAGTCGGACCATATCCAGGCCCCAGTTTGTGGAAGCTGCGCCTTTCCGATATAACGTTGGATTTGGTATCGCAGAGGGCGAGGGTAACCCAGATCTGGTAAATAGTTCGAACTATAATGCAGATCTAAAGTATGAATGGTACCCAAGCAACAGTGAGCTTGTCGCGCTAAGTGCTTTTGGGAAATATATTGATAAACCGATCGAACTTAGCCAGGTGAATTCTGCCGATCCTCTGTTTACTTATATTAACACCGATCAGGCAATAGTGGCCGGGCTCGAATTTGAGTATAACAGAAACGTCGGAAACATTTTCGGCTCAGGATCCAAAGTTCTGAAGGCTATGTCGGCCGGAATTAATGCTTCGTATATTTATAGTCAGATCAAAGTGTCTGATGAGACGATCAATACTTCGGCGAAACCTATAGCACCGACGAACAGATCAAGGCCACTTTTTGGGGCATCTCCTTATCTGGTAAATCTGGACTACAGTTACCGTCAAGAATGGTCGGCAAAATCAAATACCACTTTTACGGTAACATACAATGTTTTCGGAAAGCGGTTGTTCGTTGCTGGCGCGCAGCAGGCAGGCGACATATACGAGATGCCGGTAAATACGCTGGATTTCATCGTTAACACTAAGATCAATAGCAGGATAGGGCTAGACTTAAGTGTTGGTAATATACTAAACCCTACAGTGAAGTTCCAGCAGGAGTTTAATGACAATAATCTATCTTATAATGAGTATAAGAAAGGTACTAACGTGGGAATCAATCTGAACTACACCTTCTAGTCTTTAACAATTCATTAACACAAAAATACCGGTCTAATAACATTACGTTAATTATCGCTTAATAGTAGACCGGTTATTTTGTAACATAAAATTAAAGCAAATAAAACACAATGAATACATCAAAAATTTCAAAGGTCTTTTTCTTCGCTGCATTAGCCGGAGCTTCAGTTTTTACTTCATGTAAAAAAGACAAGGTCGAGAACGGTGGTGATTTAACCGGAGTTCTTCCAAATGGTTCTGTAATCACTGGCAACATCACGGAAAATGTGACGTTGGGTAAAGGGAATACCTATACCTTAAAAGGAGGAGTACACGTTAAGAGTAACAAAACACTTACCATACAGGAGGGCGTGGTTGTGAAGTCTGACGCAACGGAGCCAACAACAGCTTATTTACTTATTGAGCCAGGAGCTAAGATTATGGCTGAAGGCACGGCTTCAAGTCCTATCATTTTTACATCCGGTGCCGCTGCTCCGAAAGAACAGGATTGGGGCGGAATCATTATCTGCGGTAATGCTCCGGTGAACGGCGAAGGTGGCAGGATTGCTTCTGAAATGGGTGCAGGCGTAACTTATGGCGGTCAAAATGCGGATGATAACTCCGGTGTTCTTAAGTATGTTCGTGTGGAATTTACTGGTAAAAAGCAAACGGCTGATAAGGAACATAACGGTTTTACCTTCGAAGGCGTTGGCCGCGGTACTGTTGTTGAGCACCTGGCTGTTTACAGAGGAGGAGACGATGCTTTTGAATGGTTTGGCGGTACTGTTAACGTGAAATATCTTTTCGCATACGGTGCACAAGATGATACATTTGACTGGACATTCGGATGGAGCGGAAATGCTCAATTCCTTGTGGGTGTACAGGCAGATGGTGTGGCCGACAGAGGGATGGAGGCTGACAACAGCAATAAAAATAATGCAGCTAACCCATACTCAAATCCCACTATTTCGAATGTGACATTAGTTGGTTCTACAACTGCAAAAACTGGTGATGACCCGACTTCAGCAACAGAAACTGGAAAGACGCTGGGACTTAAGCTCCGCGAAGGTACTAAAGGAAAACTTCACAATTTCGTTGTGTACAATTTCAACAACGGAATAGATGTAGAGCATGATGGAACTTTAGCTAACATGGCGGATGGTTCACTGGCAATCAAAAACTCTGATATTTCAAATGTTAAAGCTTTCGTATTTAAACATACTACACCTACAGGTGGAACCCGTCCGGTGTTTAACGGTGTGAATATGTTTCTGAATGCAGCTTATGCAAACACTGTGAACGAAGCTAATGCGAAGCCAGCATATATCACAGGAGTATTTGTTGGTTCTACTGCAACTGGCGCCGTAAATCCTACTACGCTTGGAACTTTCTTTACGGCAGCTAACTATAAAGGTGCAGTTGAAGCAGGTAATGACTGGACCAACGCAGCATGGGTGAGAACAGATAAAAGATAGTCTTTTCACTTTGCGAACAAAAAAGCGGGTACTTACATGGCACCCGCTTTTTTATTTGATGGCTCATAAGCATATACAACCTGGAAAGGGGTATTTCTGTATTTCGCTGCCAGTTTTCCTAGCTTAAGCTCCTTGCGTTGAGGAGTTGGTTCACAAACCGTGTAAAGTTTGTCTTTGTAAATGACGGGCTGCCCCTGAGGTTTATCGAACTGTACAGCCATTGTAATATGTGTAGGATACAACATGGCAATCATGGGCAGGTCGTAGATCTCCTTAACAAGGTAGAAAAACAGCGCGACCCGATCATCGCAATCACTGGCACTGGAAAATAGTGTTTGTTCAGGAGATAAACGTTTTTCTTTTCCAAACTGCCTGGTGTCATCTTCATACAAAAGCGCATGTCGTGTAAACTTCATCAGATAGTCCACACCTTTTTTTTGTGACATACCCTTAACGTTGCTCTTAAGCATTGGTATAAGGGAACTATATGTTTCTTTTGTCAAGGGTATATTAAAATAATACTCAAAATCGACCCCTGGATAGTTCTTAAAGATGGCCTCTAATTCCTGGTTGACCTTGATGTCAAAATGATAAGACTTTTGTCCGTATTGAAAGGAAAGCCGCTTGTCGGTATAGGCTGAGGGCTTGAAATTGGGCATACAAGTGACTTTATAAGAAAATGCCCCCTTGGCTGTGGGAAGACCAATCATATAATCCGAAGATACTCGCGTAAAGTCTGTATTTGAGTAATCGTGATAATTTAGGCACATGTATTTTCTGCCGCCTATATTAATAGAAGGAATATCCGAGATGTTTTCATTGTTGTACACAAAAAAAACCAATCGTTTGTCACTGATCGTTAGTCTTGCATCGAATCCCGATTTAACCATCAGAAACCATTTATAGAAGGTGTAACGCTCATAGGAATTTTGCTTGGGACTGATTGCTTGTGCGGTCCGACGGACTAGCTGATAATAAAGCCAGTCGTTTAGTTGATTCGCTTCTTTATAGTTTAGTAATGTATCTATGATAGGAGCAATTGCGGCTTCAGTCACGAGCTTTTCATAGCAAGACCCAATGTACTCTGTAGAAAGCGAATCCGGTTGAGGTACAAGGATAGACGAATCCAACGCTACGTTGAAAGTTTTGTCGGAAAATTCATAACTAATCGTCAGCTTCCTGGTCTGGCTCTGGGCGTGAACTGTTATTATCGTCAGTATAGCTGCTATATAAAACAATTTTAACCTGCCCATAATGTTTTAGTTAATGATTTGGTTACACTAAATATACATAAATTTAACATATGTTGCTACGATCGGTTTGTTATATTTTTAGTGTAATCGTAACTAGAGGTTAACAATGACTTAATACATCAACTCTACTTTTGTGTTGTAAATATTTGGTTAGTATTTATACGTTTAGGTTTAGTTGATAACATAAAGCCACGATGGATGTCGTGGCTTTATGTTTTGGTACAGTTTGTGCACGTTGGCTACCACACCTGAATTACGTTTCGATATGGAAAACTTCACGATGCTTCAGTTTTTTGAATGGTATTATCCGGCCGACGGCAGTCTCTGGAATTTCTTTAAAAGCGAAGCGAAACGGTTAAAAGGCATTGGGATAGATAGTGTTTGGCTGCCTCCGGCTCATAAAGGTATGGATGGAAGCGAGTCAACGGGCTACGATGTTTATGATATTTATGACCTCGGTGAGTTCGATCAGAAAGGAAGTGTGAGTACCAAATATGGTACGAAGGATGAATTCTTGGCTGCAGTTAAAGCAGGGCGGGAAGCTGGTCTACAGGTTTATGCGGATATTGTGCTGAACCATATGGGTGGTGCTGATGAGACTGAAGAGGTAACGGTGCGGAAGGTTAACCCGGACAACCGGAATGAATTTATCAGCGAGCCTTATGTGATCGAGGCGTTCACTCGTTTTACCTTTCCCGGAAGAAAAGGCAGGTATTCTGAGTTTATCTGGGACCATCAATGCTTCGCAGGGGTTGATTATGATGCGAGAAATGATGAGACGGCTATATACCGGATACAGAACCAATATGGGGATGGATGGCAGGAGGTGCTCTCTGATGAGTTTGGTAACTACGATTATTTAATGCTTTCGGATATCGAATATCGTAATCCGCATGTGCGGGAGGAACTGAAGCGTTGGGGAAAGTGGTTTTATGAGACAGTTGGTTTCAACGGGTTCCGTTTAGACGCGATAAAGCATATGGATCCGCAGTTCTTCAATGAATGGCTTGATTTTATGCGTTCTGAATACCAGGAAGAGTTTTATACGGTGGGCGAATATTGGGCGCCAGGCGATCTGGCTGGATTGCTGCGATACATTGAGGTTACGGAAGGCCGGATGTCTTTGTTTGATGCTCCTTTGCAGGCTAATTTTCATGCCGCTTCTAAAGCGGGCGATGGTTACGACCTGCGGACTATTTTTGACAATACGCTGCTGCAGGCCAGGCCTGAACTGGCTGTAACGCTTGTAGAGAATCATGATACACAGCCGCTTCAGTCGCTGGAACAAACTGTTGAGCCCTGGTTCCGGCCTTTGGCTTACGCCTTGATCCTGCTGCGGGAGGCAGGATATCCCTGCGTTTTCTACGCCGATTTATACGGTTCGAAATATGAGGATACAGGAGGCGACGGCAATGCACATGAAGTGACCATGCAAAGAATGGCCGGACTGGAGGAAATGCTGCATGTACGAAAAAAGCTAGCTTATGGCATGCAGCGCGATTATATGGATGATCCGCAGTGTTTAGGCTGGACGCGTGAGGGCGACGAGGAACATGAGGGTTCTGGCTGCGCCGTGCTTCTTACGAATGGAGCTGAAAGGGTAAAGGCGATGGAAATGGGAAAGGCTTTCGCTGGCAAGACGTTTAAAGACATTCTCGGCCACGTGGAAGGCGAGGTGCTGATCAACGAGGAAGGCTGGGGCGACTTTAAGGTGAATGGCGGATCTGTATCTGTCTGGGTACCCGCTTAAATATTCTTGCCTATTTTCTCCAGCATTTCGGCCGGGATGTTTTGAGTGTCCACGAGCAGGAAACCGTCCAGGCAATCAGAAAATTTCGGATCGATATTAAAGCAGATGATCTTGGCGTTCAGGTTCATGTATTGCCTGAGCAGTACGGGAATCTTGATGTGTGAGTTTTCGATATCTGATATGAGGCTGTCGAGATCTTTCAGTGACTCACTGCTTTCAATGAGCAGGTCTTTATCGATGGCTGAGAGGTCGGCCTTAAACTTATTCTTTGGCTTCACATAATGTGCCAGCTCATAGTCGAAATGGTTTTTGGTGATGTAATCTACGATGAGCGACTTGGAGAACTTGGAGAAGCTGTTACTGATGCTGACCGGTCCGAACATATATCGGTACTGCGGATTGTCGAGCAGGTACTTTAATATGCCTTTCCATAACAGGAACAGGGGAAGGGGCTTTTGCTGATATTCCTTTCTGATCCATGACCTGCCCAGTTCTATGCCTTTACGCAAAATAGGGTAAAAGGGTTCCTTGATTTTGAAGAGCTCAGAAAGATAGAAGCCCCGCCGGCCCATGGTGTTCAGGATTTCGTCGCCACGGCCGATGCGGTAGGCGCCGACAATGTTTTCCTGCTCTTTGTCCCAGATGAAAAGGTGATTGTAATAAATGTCGTAATTATCCAGGTCGATCTTCTTGTTTGTCCCTTCCCCTACCTCGCGGAAAGTGATCTCTCTTAGTCGGCCGATTTCCTTGAGTATATTGGGGATGTTGGAGGTAGGTGTGATATATACTTCGTAGTTCTTTTCGGTCCAGACGCGGAAATTTTCAAGCGTTTGCACTTCGGCACTGATGATATGCCGCTCGGTCTCTTCTACAACAGGTTCGGGTTTTTTCTTGATCTTGAATAGGCTGATCGGGTTGAAGAGCTTTCTTTCTTCTTCGAGCCCCGTACCCAGTGCATAGGTGCGGGCGCGTAAAAAGTCGAGCAGCTTATTGGTGTTATTGCGATAGGAGATATCTTCTATATTGATGGGCTTACCGATCCGTACCCTGATTTTAAGGCCTTGCTTATTCAGGAACTCGGAAGGTAGTTTGGCCGTACGGAGCGTAGGGTGAATGAAACTTAGGATATTGAACAATACGCCGTTGTTGCCATGGAAATAGATGGGCACCACGGGTACTTTGGCCCTGGCGATCAGTTTCCCGACTACAGGATGCCATAAGCGGTCTGTGATCTCCTGTTTGTCCAGGCTGAAGGTGGAGACTTCACCCGCCGGAAAGATACCTATTGGTACGCCCGATTGCAGTAAGTCGAACGTAGCCTTCAATCCGCTTATGCTTGAGGAATGCTGAACGTTCTCAAAGGGGTTTACGGCTACAAAGAATTCGCTGAGGTTGGGGATCTTCTTCAGGATGAAGTTGACCATGACTTTAGCTTCAGGTCTGACCGTGCAAAGCAGTTTTACCAGCGCCAGTCCCTCAATTCCGCCGTAAGGGTGATTGGCGATGGCGATGAAACCGCCGGTCTTAGGGATGTTCTTCAGGTCATCTTCATCGAAGTCGATGGAAACACCAATCGTTTCTAATATTTTGTCCACGAACTCCAGACCGCTGAAATCTTTGTTTTGTGAGAAAACTTTATTGATATCGTTGAGCTTCATGATCTCCATGAGCAGGGCGGCTAAGCCGGGTACGCCGAGTTTGTCTATTTTGGTGGCTTTGGCGAACTCCTGGGTGGTAATGATTTTCATTGATTGGTGGTGTTTGGTATTGTTTTCAAAAATACGAAGATTTATGAGTTCGCTCACCGTATAAGCTAATTTAGATATAATTTAGTCGACATGAGACAGTGGATTAATCAATATTTTAGTTTATCTAAGCGGGAGTTTAATGCTGTTCTTTTTCTGATTGCCCTGATTGCGGCCCTCGCTTTGTGCGCTTACCTTGTTTCGCCATCAGCAGAAATTTCCGCTAAGGAGCGCGAGACCTTCCGGGCGGAGATTGAAGCGCTTGTAGCTTCTGAACGTGTTGGCTACCATAATAGGACCAGTGACATGGGAAGTGTTTTAGCGACCGCTTCGCGGCCAACCGCTGCCCGGCTGTTCTATTTTGATCCGAATAAAATGCAAGTGGATGACTGGGAGCGCCTGGGGCTTAGTCCCAGGCAGGCTGCGGCCGTTGTTAAATATGTAACGGCTGGCGGTAGTTTTAAAAGACCGGAGGACTTGCAGAAGATGTATACGATCAGCAAAGTTCAGTATCAGCGCCTGGCGCCATTCGTGCGGATTGATGCGCCTGTAAAGCAGGAGGTAATTGTAAAGCTGGGCGAAAGAATGCCTGGCGTAGGACTGCCTGTCCGTACACGGGAAGTCATTGAACTGAACACGGCCGACAGTGCCCGCCTTTGCGAGATTGATGGGGTAGGGCCGGCATTTGCCCGGCGGATTATTGTGTACAGACAGCGCTTGGGCGGTTTTTTTAAAAAGGAACAACTGCTGGAAGTGTTTGGATTGGACTCGGTCCGTTACAATCAGATTGCCCCTCAGGTGAGTATAGATGTTACTCAGCTTAGAAAAATCAATATCAATACGGCCGATCATGCCACACTGAAAAGGCTTCCATATCTGAGGTATAAGCAGATAAATGCGCTGATTGAATACCGCAATCAGCATGGTAGTTACGGGCATGCTGCAGATTTAGCAAAAATAACTATTTTGACTCCCGACATCATTGAAAGGGTGGTGCCGTATTTAACCTTTTGAGTTATGATTGAAAATGCCATTAGAGCTGCGCTGAGAGACGTACACGATTTTCCCAAACCGGGTATTGTTTTTAAAGATATTACACCGATTCTGAAAGACCCTGTGTTATGCGCCAGGATAAACGAGGCATTGTTTTCCGAAGCCCGCAAACTGGACGTTGACGTGGTGGCCGGGATAGAAAGCCGGGGCTTTTTGTTCGGGCCGGCACTGGCCCAGTCGCTGGCTGTGCCGTTTGTGCCCATCAGGAAGTCGGGTAAGTTGCCGTACACCACGGTTGAGCAGAGTTATGATCTGGAATATGGAAGTGCGACAATTGAGTGCCATGCCGATGCCTTTGAACCTGGACAAAAAGTTTTGATCCATGATGACCTGCTCGCTACTGGCGGTACTGTGGTCGCGGCCTCACAATTGGTAGCTAAGCTTCAAGCTGTGGTTGCGGGATATTCGTTCGTGATTGCGCTGGATTTCCTGAACGGACGGGATAAGCTGAAGCCGTATGCAGATGAGATACATGCGTTGATATCGTTTTGACCCGCAGGCGCTGCAAATAAATTTTAAAAAAATTAGCGGCTCCTAAGCGGCGATGGAAAATGGCCGGGTTAGGTTTCTGAACCAAATACTGTTTCATTCTGTTTTTAGCCAAACTTTTACGCTGTGCCGGTGTAGTTTAATTTAATTATTATTGCCGGGATCAAGTATAAAAATATGGTAGAAATGACAGAGAATCAATCAGGTTATAGTTTTGCTGTTTCGGAGAATCAGCGTATGATCCGGAGTATGGTAAGTGATTTTGCCGAGCGCCATATTCGGCCTGAGGTAATGGACTGGGATGAGCGTCAGCATTTCCCTGTGGAACTCTTTAAACAGTTTGGCGAACTGGGCCTGATGGGGGTGCTTGTGCCTGAAGAATATGGCGGCTCGGGTTTTGGCTACCAGGAATATGTGGATGTGATTGTGGAGGTGGCGAAAGTATGTGGTTCGGTTGGACTTTCCCTGGCTGCGCATAACTCGTTATGCACCGGGCATATCCTGGCATTCGGAAACGAGGAACAGAAAAGGCGCTGGCTGCCCAGGCTGGCGACTGGAGAATGGATTGGGGCATGGGGGCTCACGGAGGCAAATACAGGCTCTGATGCATTACGTATGACGACCACAGCGGTGCTTGACGGGGATGAGTATGTGATTAATGGTGCCAAGAACTGGATCACTCACGGAAAGAGCGGCGACGTGGCCGTGGTTATGGTTCGCACGGGTGAGAAAGGTAGTTCGGCAGGTATCTCGGCTATCGTAGTGGAACGGAATACCCCTGGTTTCATGGCTGGTAAAAAGGAGAATAAGCTTGGTATGCGGGCATCGGAAACCACGGAGATGATCTTTGATAACTGCCGGGTGCCGAAGGCTAACCTTTTGGGAACGGAGGGGGAAGGCTTTAAGCAGGCGATGAAGGTGCTTGATGGCGGGCGTATTTCTATAGCAGCGCTTTCCCTGGGCATTGCCAAAGGTGCTTATGAGGCAGCGGTTGCCTATGCAAAGGAAAGGCATCAGTTTGGTCAGCCGATAGCTAGTTTTCAGGGTATCAGTTTTAAGCTGGCTGATATGGCCACGGAGATTGAAGCAGCGGAACTGCTGATCAGGCAGGCGGCAGACTTGAAGAACAGGCGTATGCCGGTGACTAAAGAGTCGGCCATGGCCAAATATTATGCATCGGAAGTGGCGGTAAGGGCTTCGACGGAAGCGGTACAGATTTTTGGCGGTTATGGCTATACCAAAGATTTCCCGGTAGAAAAATTTTACCGTGACAGCAAGCTGTGTACCATAGGGGAAGGTACTTCTGAGATACAGAAGATTGTGATTGCCCGCGAAGTTCTGAAAGATTAAATGTTTTTATTTGATTATGAGTTATTAATTGTATCTTTGCAATCCTAAAAACAACGAGAGGAGGTATTTTTACGTTATGATCATTATCAATATTAAAGACGGCGAATCATTAGATAAAGCGTTGAAACGTTTCAAGAAGAAGTTTGAAAAGACTGGTGTGTTAAGAGAGCTTCGCAGTCGTCAGGCATACGAAAAAAAATCTGTTACTCGTCGTACAGAGGTTAAACACGCTATATATAAGCAGAATATGCAAATGGAAGGAACGATTTAGTTCTTTTGATGCTAAAATATAGAGCCCCGCAGTGAACTACCGCGGGGCTTTTTTTTGCATTTTAATTTGGTTTCTTTATTAAGATTTAACGATATTGACATTATTGAGTTGTGCGCTTATGAATATGCTTGTTGACCATTTTTTGAAGTTCCTGCAGCACGAAAAGCGATATTCTGCCAATACTATCGGGGCGTATCAGAACGACCTGGGCCAGTTTGCTGGCTTTTTAACCAGTGAGTTTGAACTTGAGGTGGGTTTGGCTCAACCTGTGCATGTCAGGGCTTATGTAGCCTGGCTGATGGAGAATGGTGTAGCCGAAAGTTCTGTCAACAGAAAGGTTTCGACATTGCGGAGTTTTTATAAGTACCAGGTCAGACAAGGAGAAATGAAGGTAAGCCCGGTGAGACAGATCAGGACACCGAAGGTGCCAGCCAGGGTACCTGTCTTTGTAGACGATCAGAAGATGAATACGCTGCTCGACTCTGAAGATATATTCGACAAAAGTTTTTCCTCGGTGAGGGACCGGATGATCCTGGAGGTGTTGTTCGGCACCGGAATACGGGTTTCTGAGCTTCTGGCGCTAAAGGAGCAGGATGTCGATAAATATAATTGCAGCATCACGGTGACTGGTAAGCGCAACAAGCAGCGCGTGGTGCCGCTTACTAAATTACTCTCTGATGAGCTACGGGATTTTATTGTTTTAAAATCAATACATGAATTCAGTACTAACGCGGATGCTTTGTTCGTTACTAATAAAGGTCTCCCTATGAGCCGAGGTCAGGTGTATGGAATTGTCCGCCGTTATTTAACATATATTTCAACTCAGAAGAAGAAGGGTCCGCATGTTTTGCGGCATTCTTATGCGACGAGCCTGCTGAACCGTGGGGCGGATTTGAATGCCATAAAGGAATTGCTGGGGCATGAAAGTCTTGCTGCCACTCAGGTATACACGCATAATACTATAGAAAGATTAAAATCAATTTATAAACTCGCCCATCCAAAGGCATAAAAAAGGAGGAAAATATGAAAGTTACAGTTCAGTCGATCCATTTCAATGCAGACAAGAAGTTGTTAGACTTTATCCAACGGAAGGTAGATAAGCTTGATCAGTTCTTCGACCAGATCATCAGCGGGGAAGTATATCTCAAGCTTGAAAACGTAGAAGATGAAGCGAACAAGATAAGTGAGATCAAACTGATTGTGCCTGGAGGGACAATGTTCGCCAAAGAGCAGTGCAAGTCGTTCGAAGAAGCTACAGATCTGGCCATTGAATCCTTAAGAAAGCAGATCACCAAACATAAGGATAAGACCCGGGCAAAATTGAGCGAACATAAAGCATTGATCGTCGAAAATGAACTGTCTGATTATTAGCCAGATATTTCGAAAACCTTGCAAATAGAGAAATGGCGGATAAAATTCCGCCATTTTTTTTGAAAATAATTTTGCGCAGTTCCTTTATTCTTGTAGATTTGCATTCCATTTCAGAGAGGGCGTTGGTGCTAAAGATAAATGGAATGTTCTATGAAAGATTAAAATTATAATATGCTTACGCTTTTTAAGGTGTAAAGTATATATAAGCCTCCTTAGCTCAGCTGGTAGAGCAACTGACTTGTAATCAGTAGGTCATTGGTTCGATCCCGATAGGAGGCTCTTTTTTTGGGGAGATACCAGAGTGGCCAAATGGGACAGACTGTAACTCTGTTGTCGCAAGACTTCGAAGGTTCGAATCCTTCTCTCCCCACAAAAAAGAAGCGGAAGTAGCTCAGTTGGTAGAGCGATAGCCTTCCAAGCTATAGGTCGCGAGTTCGAACCTCGTCTTCCGCTCTAACAAAAAAAAAGGTGGGCAGTCCGCAGCGCATTGAGTATGATGGATTGCAAGCTGAGATTAGCCGAAGTAGCTCAGCGGTAGAGCACTTCCTTGGTAAGGAAGAGGTCGTGGGTTCAAGTCCCATCTTTGGCTCAAATGAAATTAAAGGCTTTGTTAGATCTGTTAAAGCAGAGCGGACAAGGTTTTTTGTATTGAAGGTATCAAAACAACAAATAATAAAAGTTAACCTACAAATAAGTATAAAAACATGGCAAAAGAAAAGTTTGACCGCAGTAAGCCGCACTTAAACATCGGCACAATCGGTCACGTTGACCACGGTAAAACAACCTTAACAGCAGCTATCACTAAAGTGTTATCTGATGCAGGTTTATCTGAGGCGCGTTCATTTGATTCGATTGACTCAGCTCCTGAGGAAAAAGAAAGAGGTATCACCATTAACACTGCACACGTTGAGTATTCAACTGCTAACCGTCACTATGCACACGTTGACTGTCCAGGTCACGCGGATTACGTGAAGAACATGGTTACTGGTGCTGCGCAAATGGACGGAGCTATCATCGTTGTAGCTGCTACAGATGGTCCGATGCCACAAACTCGTGAGCACATTCTATTGGCTCGTCAGGTAGGTGTACCTTCATTGGTTGTATTCATGAACAAAGTGGATATGGTTGATGACCCTGAGTTGTTAGAACTGGTTGAAATGGAAGTTCGTGAATTGTTATCATTCTATGAATTCCCTGGTGATGATATTCCTGTTATCCAAGGTTCTGCTCTTGGTGGCTTGAATGGTGATCCGAAATGGGTTGCTAAGATCATGGAACTGATGGATGCTGTTGACAGCTACATTCCAATTCCTCCACGTTTGACAGACCTTCCATTCTTGATGCCTGTTGAAGACGTATTCTCGATCACTGGTCGTGGTACTGTTGCAACTGGTCGTATCGAGCGTGGTCAGATCAACACCGGAGATCCTGTTGAGATCCTGGGTATGGGTGCTGAGAACCTGAAGTCGACTGTAACAGGTGTGGAAATGTTCCGTAAGATCCTTGATTATGGTGAGGCTGGTGATAACGTAGGTTTATTGTTACGTGGTATTGAGAAAACTGATATCCGCCGTGGTATGGTTATCTGCAAGCCAGGTTCTGTAACTCCTCACACTGATTTCAAAGCTGAGATCTATGTATTGTCAAAAGCTGAAGGTGGCCGTCACACTCCATTCTTCAACAAGTACCGTCCGCAATTCTATTTCCGTACTACAGACGTAACTGGTGAGATCTCACTGGCTGAAGGAACTGAAATGGTTATGCCTGGTGATAACGTTACCATCACTGTTAAGTTGATCAACGCTATCGCAATGGAAAAAGGACTTCGTTTCGCTATCCGTGAAGGTGGTAGAACCGTAGGTGCTGGTCAGGTAACTGAAATTTTAAAGTAGTCTCAGGTTAGTATAATAACCGGGATGAGATAAAAAGATCAAGGTACTTGGGTGTTATAGCCTAAGTACTTTGTTCTAAACACGGGAATAGTTCAATGGTAGAATAGAGGTCTCCAAAACCTTTGATCAGGGTTCGAATCCTTGTTCCCGTGCAAACAATTAATTATGGCTAAAGTAGTTGAATTTATAAAAGAATCGTATGAGGAAATGACTCAGAAGGTCACCTGGCCTACCTGGGGAAATTTGCAGAGCTCTGCCATACTTGTTTTGATAGCCTCTCTTATTATTGCTTGCCTGATATTTGCGATGGATAAGGGTTCTACTTTTGTTTTAGATACTTTTTATAAATCACTTTCTAATTAAATTGCTGAATGAACGATCAGTTGAAATGGTACGTAGTTAGAGCTGTTAGCGGGAAAGAGAAGAAAGTGAAGCAGTATATTGATTCTGAGATAAGCCGTCTTGGGGTCTCTCATCTTGTTCCTCAGGTATTGATTCCTATGGAAAAATATTACCAGATGAAGGATGGGAAAAAGATAGCTAAGGAGCGTAACTATTATCCTGGCTATGTTTTAATTGAGGCTGTTTTAGACGGAGAACTTGAGCACGTTATTAAGAATGTAAATAGCGTTATAGGGTTCTTAGGCGATAAGGGGGGAAATCCGGTTCCTATGCGTCAGGCGGAAGTTAACCGCATATTAGGTAAAGTCGATGAGATGAGCCAGCAGAGTGAGACAATGAATATTGCTTATTATGTTGGTGAGAACGTTAAAGTAATGGACGGACCGTTCAACGGTTTTACCGGAGTTATCGAAGAGGTAAACGAAGAGAAAAAGAAATTGAAAGTTATGGTGAAGATCTTTGGCCGTAAAACGCCGCTTGAGCTTAACTATATGCAAGTAGAAAAGGAGTAATACCTCCCATATAAAAACCTTAATTGTTACATTGCTTCCAACATTAACATTGAGTTTTACAAATTAACAAAAACAGAAAATGGCAAAAGAAGTCAGTGCACTTGTTAAATTACAGATCAAGGGCGGAGCTGCAAATCCATCGCCACCTGTAGGACCTGCTTTGGGTGCTAAAGGTGTTAACATCATGGAGTTTTGCAAGCAATTCAATGCTCGTACCCAAGATAAGCCAGGTAAAGTATTACCCGTTGTAATTACTGTTTATGCTGACAAGTCGTTCGAATTCATCATCAAAACCCCTCCGGTGGCTATCCAGTTAAAGGACGCTACTAAGATTCAGAGCGGTTCTGCTGAGCCCAACCGTAAGAAAGTTGGTTCGGTGACTTGGGATCAGGTTAAAGCAATTGCTGAAGATAAGATGACTGATTTGAATGCTTTCACTATCGAGTCGGCAATGAGCATGGTTGCCGGTACAGCACGCAGTATGGGAATCACCGTTAGCGGTGACGCGCCCTGGACTAATTAATTAACAAAAAATAGTTTACAACAGTGGCTAAATTAACAAAAAATCAAAAAAAGGCACATGCTAAACTAGAATCCGGAAAGCTGTATTCTTTAAAGGATGCTGCTGCTTTGGTTAAAGACATCACCATGACTAAGTTCGATGCTTCTGTAGACATCGACGTGAGCCTTGGTGTAGATCCACGTAAAGCCAATCAAATGGTACGTGGTATCGCTACTTTACCACACGGTACAGGTAAGACTGTACGTGTACTGGTACTTTGTACTCCTGATAAGGAGGAAGAGGCTAAAGCAGCTGGAGCGGATTTCGTAGGTTTAGATGAATATGTGAGTAAGATAGAAGGTGGATGGACCGATGTTGACATTATTATCACTACACCGTCTTGCATGGCAAAAGTAGGTAAACTGGGGCGGGTTTTAGGTCCGCGTAACCTGATGCCAAACCCTAAGTCGGGGACGGTTACCAATGAAGTTGGTAAAGCAGTTACTGATGTAAAAGGTGGTAAGATCGATTTTAAGGTTGACAAAACAGGTATTATACACGCTTCGATAGGAAAAGTATCGTTTCCGGCTGAGAAGATTTATGAGAATGCTTTAGAAGTACTTCAGGTAATTTCTAAGTTAAAGCCTTCTGCTGCTAAGGGAACTTACTTCAAGAGCATTCACGTATCCTCTACAATGAGTCCTGGAATTGCAATCGAAACTAAATCAGTAGCGGGGATCTAATTATGAATAGAGAAGAAAAACACGAACTTGTTTCTGCTCTGCAAGGTAAAATGCAGGAGTATGGTAATTTTTACATTGCCGATACTTCCAGCTTAACCGTTGAGAAAGTAAACAGCATCCGCCGCAAATGTTTCGAAAGCGGTATTGAAATGCAGGTAGCTAAAAATACTTTGATCAGAAAAGCGATTGAAGGATTGGAAGGCGATGCATCAGATATCTACGTTGCGTTAAAAGGTCAGTCAGCACTGTTGTTCTCAACAGTTGGTAACGGACCTGCAAAATTGATCAAGGCGCTTAGAAAAGGATCAGATAAGCCAGTGCTTAAAGCGGCGTACATTGATTCTACGGTGTTCATCGGAGATAATCAGCTGGATACCTTGGTAAGCCTGAAATCAAGAGAGGAACTTATTGGCGACATTATTGGCTTGTTGCAATCACCTGCTAAAAACGTTGTTTCAGCATTGAAATCTGGTGGAAGTACGATTGCAGGCCTGGTAAAAACTCTTCAGGAAAGAGAAGGTTAGAACTCCTTAAAAGTTCATATTGAATAATTATTTTATACGTAAATTTTTAAAAATCTATAAAAATGGCAGATTTAAAAGCGTTTGCTGAGCAATTGGTAAACTTAACAGTTAAAGAAGTTAACGAGCTAGCTCAAATCTTGAAAGACGAGTATGGTATTGAACCAGCTGCTGCTGCAGTTGCTGTTGCAGGACCTGCTGCTGGTGGCGATGCTCCTGCAGCTGAAGAAAAATCAACTTTTGATGTTATCCTGAAAGAAGCTGGTGGTCAGAAGTTAGCAGTTGTTAAACTGGTTAAAGACTTAACTGGTCTTGGTTTGAAAGAAGCAAAAGACTTAGTTGACGGTGCACCTAAAGAGCTTAAAGCAGGTGTTGCTAAAGACGAAGCTGAGGCTTTGAAAAAGCAATTAGAAGAAGCTGGAGCTGTAGTTGAAATTAAGTAATCACTTAATTTTACGATCACTTTAACATAGACTCCGACTGAATAGTCGGAGTCTATACCTGTTTATAAACATTTCATCTTGTTTGGTTGGTGAAATCGTTTTGCGGCTAACCAAACAAATAGTTTATTCTTAAAGTAATTTAACTTTAGTCCATTGGCAAATAAAGTCGACCAAAGAGTAAATTTTGCACGTAGTAAGCATGTCATAGATTATCCCGATTTTCTAGATGTGCAGTTGCAATCATTCAGAGAATTTTTTCAGATTGAAACTACTTCTGATAACCGTCATACTGAGGGGTTATTTAAGGTGTTTGCTGAGAATTTTCCGATCACAGATTCCAGGAACATTTTTGTTCTGGAGTTTCTGGATTATTTTATCGATCCACCACGTTATGACATTGCAGAATGCATTGACAGAGGATTGACTTACAGTGTTCCGTTGAAGGCTAAGCTTAAGCTTTCATGTAATGATGCGGAACACGAAGATTTTGAAACCATTATTCAAGACGTATACCTGGGAACCATACCTTATATGACTCCTAAGGGTACTTTCGTGATTAACGGTGCAGAGCGTGTAATTGTATCTCAATTGCACAGGTCGCCAGGTGTGTTTTTCGGCCAGAGCCGTCACACTAACGGGACTAAACTTTACTCTGCCCGTGTAATTCCGTTTAAAGGATCATGGATTGAATTTGCTACAGACGTAAACAACGTCATGTATGCCTATATCGATCGTAAGAAAAAGTTCCCGGTTACCACCCTGCTTCGTGCCATCGGTTACGATTCAGATAAAGACATTCTGGAATTGTTTGACCTGGCCGATGAGGTTAAGGTGAGCAAGTCAGGATTGAAGAAGTTTATCGGTCGCAAGCTTGCTGCAAGGGTGTTAAGGAAGTGGGTTGAAGATTTTGTAGATGAGGATACCGGAGAAGTTGTATCTATTGATCGTAATGAGGTGATCCTGGACAGGGACACTATCTTAGAAGACGACCATATTGACATGATCATCGACGCTGGTGTTAAGACGATCATCTTATCTAAAGATGATGGTGCCAGCCAAGCTGATTATACGATTATATATAATACTTTACAAAAGGATACTTCCAACTCTGAAAAGGAAGCCGTTGAAAACATCTATCGTGCACTGCGTAATGCAGAACCACCTGATGAGGAAACTGCTAGAGGTATCATTGAGCGTTTGTTTTTCTCTGACAAGCGTTATGATTTAGGTGATGTAGGACGTTACAGGATCAACCGCAAGTTGAAAATGGATACGCCTGATCATGTTAAGGTGTTGACAAAAGCGGATATTATTGCGATCGTTAAATACCTGATCAAGCTGATCAACTCGAAAGAGGAGGTGGATGATATCGACCACTTGTCTAACCGTCGTGTTCGTACGGTTGGCGAGCAGTTATATGCGCAGTTTGGCGTAGGTCTTGCCCGTATGGCACGTACCATCCGTGAGCGTATGAACATCCGCGACAATGAGGTATTTACCCCAACTGATCTGATCAACGCACGTACTTTATCGTCGGTGATAAATTCGTTCTTTGGAACCAACCAGTTGTCACAGTTTATGGATCAGACTAACCCGCTGGCGGAGATTACGCATAAGCGTCGTCTTTCGGCTTTAGGTCCGGGTGGTCTATCCAGGGAGCGTGCAGGTTTCGAGGTTCGTGACGTTCACTATACGCACTACGGTCGTTTGTGTACTATTGAAACTCCTGAGGGACCAAACATCGGTTTGATCTCGTCGCTGTGCGTGCATGCCAAGATCAATAACCTTGGTTTTATTGAGACGCCGTACAAACGCGTAGACAATGGTATCGTTGCTGTTGATGAGCCTGTTATTTACCTGTCGGCAGAAGATGAAGACGGAAAGACAATTGCTCAGGCTAACGCCGAATATGACGACAAAGGTAATTTTGTTACCCCGCGTGTAAAAGCACGTTATGAGGGTGACTTCCCGATTATCGAACCGGAGAAGCTTGATCTGATGGACGTAGCTCCTAACCAGATTACTTCGATAGCGGCATCTTTGATTCCTTTTCTGGAGCATGATGATGCGAACAGGGCTTTGATGGGATCGAACATGCAACGCCAGGCGGTGCCGTTGCTTCGCCCGGAGGCTCCTATTGTAGGTACCGGTCTGGAAGGACGCGTAGCACGTGACTCCAGAACACTTATCAATGCTGAGGGAGATGGTGTAGTTGAGTATGTTGATGCGAACGAGATCGTCATTAAATATGAGCGCGATGATAACGATCGCCTGGTATCTTTTGAGGGTGACAGCAAGACATATAAGCTGATTAAATTTAAGAAGACCAACCAGAATACTTGTATCAACCTGAAACCGATTGTTAAAAAGGGTCAGCGGGTTGTTAAAGGTCAGGTACTTTGTGAGGGTTACGCTACTCAGGACGGCGAACTTGCTTTAGGGCGGAACCTGAAGGTAGCTTTCATGCCTTGGCAGGGCTACAACTTCGAGGATGCGATTGTAATTAACGAAAGGATTGTTCGTGAGGATATCTTTACTTCATTGCATATCGAGGAGTTTGAACTTGAAGTCCGTGATACAAAACGCGGTGAAGAAGAGCTGACACCGGATATCCCGAACGTCTCTGAAGAAGCGACTAAGGATCTGGATGAGACTGGTATTATCCGTATTGGTGCTGAAGTAAAAGAGGGCGATATCCTGATCGGTAAGATTACACCTAAGGGTGAGTCGGATCCGTCGCCGGAAGAGAAATTGTTGCGTGCGATCTTTGGCGACAAAGCTGGTGACGTAAAGGATGCTTCGTTAAAAACGCCACCTTCAATTAAAGGTGTGGTTATTGACACCAAGCTTTTCTCAAGGGCTAAGAAAACCACTAAAGCAGAAGAGAAGTCGGCCATCGAAAAACTCGATAAGAAGTATGAACTGGCTATGCAGAATCTTAAGAACGAGCTTGTCGATAAGCTGTTCGTGATCGTAAATGGCAAAACTTCACAGGGTGTGTACAACGTCTATAAAGAGCTGTTGTTCCCTAAGGGTGCCAAGTTTACGCAAAAGAGTCTTTCGGAGCTTGAATACGCGCATATTAATCCATATAAGTGGACTACTGACGATGATAAAAATGAGCAGATAAAAATGCTTCTCCATAACTATGGTATTCGTGTAAACGAAGAACTTGGCGCTTACAAACGCGATAAGTTTGCTATCAGCGTTGGAGACGAACTTCCATCGGGTATTGTTCAGATGGCTAAGGTTTATGTGGCTAAGAAACGTAAATTGAAAGTCGGTGATAAGATGGCCGGACGTCACGGAAACAAGGGTATTGTGGCACGTATTGTACGTGATGAAGATATGCCATTCCTTGAAGACGGCACTCCTGTGGACATTGTACTGAACCCGCTTGGTGTACCTTCGCGTATGAACCTTGGTCAGATTTACGAGACTGTATTGGCTTGGGCTGGTAAAGAGTTGGGCGTGAAGTTTGCAACACCGATTTTTGATGGTGCTAAGCATGATGAGGTGGAAGAGTGGATTGCGAAAGCCGGTTTACCTGCGTCGGGCAGAACTTACCTGAACAATGGTTTGACGGGTGAGAAGTTTGACCAGCCGACCACAGTAGGGATCATCTACATGCTGAAACTTGGACACATGGTTGACGACAAGATGCACGCAAGGTCTATCGGACCATACTCATTGATTACACAACAACCATTGGGTGGTAAAGCCCAGTTCGGTGGTCAGCGTTTCGGTGAGATGGAGGTTTGGGCACTTGAAGCATTTGGTGCGGCAAACATCCTTCAGGAGATCTTGACTGTGAAGTCTGATGATGTTATCGGAAGGGCTAAGACTTACGAGGCGATCGTAAAAGGCGAAAATCTGCCAACTCCAGGTGTTCCGGAATCTTTCAACGTATTGGTTCACGAATTACGTGGTTTAGGTTTAGATATTACTTTAGACTAATATTCGGTAGGGTTTGCTGCTGGAGGTTGTTCTTCGGCAGCAAACCTTATCCGGTATTCAAATAAAAGAACTATGTCTTATAAAAAGGATAATAAATTAAAAAGCAACTTTACTTCGATTACGATCAGTCTGGCTTCGCCTGAAGCTATTCTGGAGCGTTCAAGTGGTGAGGTGCTGAAACCAGAGACGATTAACTACCGGACCTACAAGCCTGAGCGTGATGGCTTGTTTTGCGAGCGTATTTTTGGTCCGGTGAAGGATTACGAGTGCCATTGCGGTAAATATAAGCGCATCCGTTACAAGGGGATTGTTTGCGACCGTTGTGGTGTGGAGGTAACTGAGAAGAAGGTACGTCGTGAGCGTATGGGGCATATCAACCTGGTTGTTCCGGTAGCACATATCTGGTATTTCCGTTCATTGCCAAACAAAATCGGTTGCTTACTTGGTTTGCCGACTAAGAGACTGGACCTGATCATTTATTACGAGCGTTATGTGGTAATACAACCGGGTCTGATGGCTGATGAAGGAATCCAATACATGGATTTCCTTACTGAGGAAGAGTATCTTGATTTACTGGATAAGTTGCCAAAGGAGAATCAGTATCTTGATGATAAGGATCCAAACAAATTCATCGCTAAGATGGGTGCAGAAGCACTTGAAGACCTTCTTAAACGTATTGATCTGGATACCTTGTCTTATAATTTGCGTCACCAGGCTGCAAATGAAACTTCTCAGCAACGTAAAAACGAGGCTTTGAAGCGTTTGCAGGTTGTAGAAGCGTTCCGCGGTTCAAAAACACGCATTGAGAATAACCCTGAGTGGATGATCATCAAGATTGTTCCGGTGATTCCGCCTGAATTGCGTCCTCTTGTTCCTTTGGAAGGCGGCCGTTTTGCTACATCAGACTTAAATGATCTTTACCGTCGTGTTATTATTCGTAATAACCGCTTGAAGCGTCTGATTGAAATCAAAGCGCCGGAGGTGATTCTCCGTAACGAGAAGCGTATGCTTCAAGAGGCGGTTGACTCATTATTTGATAACTCACGGAAAGTTAATGCGGTTAAAACTGAAGGTAACCGTGCTTTGAAATCTTTATCAGATATTCTGAAAGGTAAGCAAGGTCGTTTCCGTCAGAACTTATTGGGTAAGCGTGTCGACTATTCTGCACGTTCGGTTATTGTTGTTGGGCCTAATCTTAAACTCCATGAGTGTGGTTTGCCTAAAGACATGGCTGCTGAACTTTACAAACCGTTTATCATTCGTAAGATGATTGAACGCGGTGTGGTTAAAACTGTAAAATCAGCCAAGAAGATTGTTGACAGAAAAGACCCACTGGTTTGGGATATATTGGAGAATGTCCTTAAAGGACACCCTGTATTACTGAACAGGGCACCTACGTTGCACAGACTAGGTATTCAGTCGTTCCAGCCAAAACTTGTGGAGGGTAAGGCCATTCAGTTGCACCCGCTGGTATGTACTGCGTTTAACGCGGATTTTGACGGTGACCAGATGGCGGTTCACCTTCCGCTTGGTCACGCCGCTATATTAGAGGCACAGGTACTGATGCTTGCTGCGCATAATATTCTTAACCCTGCGAATGGTACACCTATCACCGTACCATCTCAGGATATGGTTTTGGGTCTTTACTATATAACTAAAGGCCGCAGAACTGATGAAAAGCGTGTAGTTAAAGGTCAGGACGCCATTTTCTATTCTCCGGAAGAGGTTATTATCGCTTACAATGAGAAGAAAGTTGATCTTCATGCGTTTATAAAAGTAAAAGTAAATGTTAAGGAGCAGGACGGAAGTATCGTAAACAAACTTATCGATACTACTGTGGGCCGGGTTTTATTTAACCAGATGGTGCCTGATGAGGTCGGCTATATCAATGAACTATTAACTAAGAAGTCACTTCGTGACATTATTGGTGAGGTAGTTAAAATTACCGGTATGGCCCGTGCATCTAAGTTCCTTGATGATATTAAAGAACTTGGGTTCCAGATGGCATTCAGAGGTGGATTGTCATTTAACCTGCAGGATGTAAACATCCCGGTTGAAAAGCATGCGCTTTTGGAGCAGGCTTCGGCTGAAGTTGAAGAGGTAAGGAATAACTATAACATGGGATTCATTACCAATAACGAGCGATATAATCAGATCATCGATATCTGGACCCGTATCAATAACCGTCTTACTTCGTATGTAATGAATCAGTTGTCTAGCGACAACCAGGGTTTCAACTCTGTGTATATGATGCTTGATTCTGGTGCGAGGGGTTCTAAGGAGCAGATTCGTCAGCTTTGCGGAATGAGGGGATTGATGGCGAAGCCACAAAAATCCGGTTCTGGTGGTGAGATTATTGAGAACCCGATTTTGTCTAACTTTAAGGAAGGCTTGTCGGTACTCGAGTACTTTATCTCTACTCACGGTGCCCGTAAAGGTTTGGCGGATACTGCGTTGAAGACTGCTGATGCGGGTTATCTGACACGTCGTTTGCACGATGTTGCTCAGGATATGATCGTGAATTCTGAGGACTGTGGCACCTTAAGAGGTATGTACACCACTGCGCTTAAGGATAATGAGGATATCGTAGAACCATTGTATGACAGGATATTGGGTCGTATTTCACTTCATGATGTATTCAATCCTTTAGATGGTTCATTGCTGGTAGCAGCCGGTCAGGATATTGATGAGGATATTGCCAAGGCCATTGAGGAATCTCCGCTTGAAGGTATCGAGATACGGTCGGTATTAACATGCGAAAACGAGAGAGGTGTCTGTGCACTTTGCTACGGACGTAACCTTGCTACTGGTAAACGGGTGCAACGTGGTGAGGCTGTCGGCGTAATTGCTGCGCAGTCTATCGGTGAACCGGGTACTCAGCTTACACTTCGTACTTTCCACGTGGGTGGTACCGCGTCAAACATTGCGGCAGAGTCTCAGCTTACAGCGAAGTTTGACGGTATTGTTGAGTACGAGAACGTAAGGACAGTTGAAACGAAGACTGAAGAAGGCGATGTTCAGATTGTTCTGGGTCGTTCAGGTGAGTTTAAGATCGTTGAACCAGGTACGGGAAAAGTCATCATGACCAATAATATTCCTTATGGTTCATTCCTGTTTGTAGAGGACGGAGCGAAAGTGTCTAAAGGTGATAAGATCTGCTCATGGGATCCTTATAACGCCGTGATCATTTCTGAATTTGCCGGAAAGATTGAATTCGACGCTATTGTCGAAGGTGTTACTTTCCGCGAAGAATCAGACGAGCAGACTGGTCACCGTGAAAAGGTGATTATCGATACCAGAGACAAAACCAAGAACCCGTCAGTTCGTGTGGTAGATAAGAAGGGTGAGCTGATCCGTAACTATAACATCCCTGTTGGTGCGCACATTGCCATTGATGAAGGTGATATGGTACAGCCCGGACAGATTTTGGTGAAGATACCTCGGGCAACTGGAAAAACACGGGATATTACAGGTGGTTTGCCACGTGTAACCGAACTTTTCGAAGCCCGTAATCCTTCAAACCCTGCTGTAGTAACAGAGATCGACGGTGTAGTAAGCCTTGGTGGTGTGAAGCGGGGTAACCGTGAAATCACGATCGAGTCTAAGGATGGCGAGATCAAGAAGTATCTTGTTCCGCTTTCAAAACATATCCTGGTTCAGGACAATGACTTTGTGAAAGCAGGTATGCCATTGTCGGACGGTTCGATTTCTCCTGCAGATATTCTTGCAATTAAGGGCCCTGCGGCAGTTCAGGAATATCTTGTAAACGGTATTCAGGAAGTTTACCGCTTACAGGGTGTAAAAATCAACGACAAGCATTTTGAGGTGATTGTTCACCAGATGATGCAGAAGGTACATATCGAGGATCCGGGAGATACAAGCTTCCTGGAAAACAACTCGGTAGACCGTTGGGATTTTATGAATGAGAATGACGCTATATATGACAAGAAGGTTGTTGTTGACGCAGGTGATTCAACTACGGTAAAACCAGGTCAGATCTTGTCTCTACGGAAGTTAAGAGATGAAAACTCTCAACTGAAGCGTAAAGACTTGAAGCAGATTGAAGTGCGCGATGCAAGGTCTGCAACCGCAAGCTCTATGCTTCAGGGTATCACGAGGGCATCCTTAGGTACCAAATCGTTTATTTCAGCAGCATCTTTCCAGGAAACTACTAAAGTACTGAATGAGGCAGCCATTGCTGGTAAGCGCGATGAGATGCTTGGCTTAAAGGAGAACGTGATCGTTGGTCACCTTATACCATCAGGTACTGGTGTACGCGGCTACGAGAGAATAATCGTAGGTTCTCAGGAAGAATACGACAAGTTGCTCGCTTCAAAACAGGAAGAAGAGGCTTAAGCCAAATTAATATTGAAGGCCTCCCTTGCTTTAAGAGTTTGGGGGGCTTTTTTTATGTATTGTAATATATGGGTGTTTTAATTCAGCCCAATTGTCTAAGTTTGCGATATGGAAGAACAAAATCCCGAAAATCAGTTGAATATTGAACTGTCCGAAGAGGTAGCTGAAGGTATCTTTTCCAACCTAGCTATTATTACACATTCCAATACTGAATTTGTCCTTGATTTTATCAGGGTGATGCCAGGAGTGCCAAAAGCCCGGGTTAAGTCGAGAATAATTTTAACACCGGAGCATGCCAAGCGTCTCCTCTCGGCAATGGAAGATAATATTAAGAAGTTTGAGGCCATAAACGGCCGCATAAAGGCCTCTGAAGAGCAAACAGGTTTCCCGTTAAACTTCAGCGGTCCGACAGCGCAAGCCTAACGCAGCCTTGTGTTGAGCATGTCGATGATGAGATCGGTTTGATGGGGATTAAACCAAATGATCTCCTGATCCTTTCTGAACCAGGTCAGTTGCCGTTTTGCGAAGCGCCTGGTATTTTGTTTGATCTTGTCAACCGCATCCTCGAATGACATCTGGTGGTCTAGATAGTCAAATAGCTCGGTATAACCTACAGTGTTCAAAGCGTTGTATCCTCTATAATGCGCCAGGTTTCTAACTTCTTCGAGCAGGCCGGCAGAGATCATCAGATCCACTCTTTTATTGATTCGCTCATAGAGTTTATTACGGTCCATATCGAGACCAATTTTTACAATATTGAAGGGTCTGGACTTTTTCGTATTCGTTTGAAATGAGGAGAGTTTTTTGCCTGTTGATAAAAAGAATTCCAGCCCCCTGATGATGCGCTGTGGGTTTGACTGATCAACTTTCTGATGATACTCCGGATCGCAAACCCTCAGTTTCTCCCTGATTCCTTCAAGTCCAAGGTCGGCTAGCTCCTGATTTAGTTGAGCTCTGATTTCCAAATCTGTCGCCGGAAGATCATCTAAGCCCCGTGTAACCGAATCAATATAGAGGCCAGACCCGCCCACCATAATCAAAATATCTTTGGTAAGAAATAAGCGCTCCATAAGCGCCAGTGCCGATACTTCAAAATCGCCAGTACTGAACAGCTCTGTAATGCTATGAGAATTGATAAAATGATGAGGTGCTGCAGCTAGCTCTTCGTTTGATGGCTTCGCCGTACCGATACTCATTTCCCGGTAAAACTGCCGGGAATCTGCAGAAACAATTTCGGTGGCGTAAAAATTTGCGAGTTGAATGGCCAGTGCAGTTTTACCAATTGCGGTAGGCCCTACAACGACAACAAGTGTTTTTTTAGTGTCCATAGGAGGACTAATAATCGTCCTCCCCGCTGTTGTTGTAGTCCTCTTCTTCGTAATTTTCATTATCTGAAAACTCGTCGTCTTCAGCTTCGTCGCTTTCGTCAGATTTATCTTCAGTATTGATCCCTCTTCCGTCCATCGCTTCGAGTTCCTCAGTATCTTCCGGGATGAAATCCATCTCATTCAGGAAATCAAAATCCGAAGAGGTTGTGCTGGCAGACATCGCAACTGTACCAAGATTGTTCTTATCAATGATCTTCGGTGCTTCACCTGTGCTCTTGATAAGCACCGGATATTCAATATTCGGGTCAGTCTCCAGTATGATTTTAATGAGTTCTACATGAAAGTCGAAAGGCCTGTCAAAATCGTAGATATAATAGAACTTTTGATGCGGGTCCTCAATGAAATTACTCAGTTTTGATTTCTCCATTGATGCCACTCCACGATCGATTTTCCGCTGGCTGGGCATAAAGGCAATCTCGTCACCCTTGATCCAATTGTCTGTACTCACAAAAAAGGAAGATGATTTTTCGGCAGCATATCCAGTAGATCTGTGGATTGCCCGGTGAAGATCCTCAAATGTTTGATTTGATTTAATATCTATTTCCCGTACTACTTCATCGAAATCTTCGAAACTAACTCTGAATCTGTAAATTGCCATTTGTGGTTGTTTTCAAGCTGTAAAATTAAAATAAAATTATACTTTCTACAATTTGTTGGTGCGAGATACTGGTACCAAGCCTATTTTTTTGCCCTCCTGCAGCATGAATTGCAATGCATCCTCGTAAGTATTTGTGATGTCGCCCTCAAGAATTGCTTCCCTGATTGCTTTCTTTATGATTCCCACTTCCCTGCCTTCCTTAAGTCCGAACACCTGCATGATGTCATTGCCCGTTATGGGCGGTTGCCAATTACGAATTTTGTCTCTTTCTTCGACGTCTACCAGCTTTTGCTTAACGAGTTCGAAATTCTTGCGATACTTCTTGATCTTATATTCATTCTTTGTGGTGATATCAGCGTTGCAAAGCTTCATCAGACTCTCAATATCTTCACCTGCATCAAACAGAAGTCGCCTTACAGCTGAGTCGGTAACCACCTCTTGCGCCAGGACAATGGGCCGGAGATGTAATTGAACAAGTTTTTGAACGAACTTCATCTTTTCATTAAGAGGAAGCTTCAACTGTGCAAATATGTGCGGGACCATTCGCGCACCTTTGTCTTCATGCCCGTGGAAAGTCCAGCCCTGGCCCTTCTCGAACCGCTTAGTGGCGGGCTTTGCGATGTCATGAAGAATTGCAGCCCAGCGCAGCCATAAATCGTCTGTAGTGGCGGCTATATTGTCCAGAACCTGCAGTGTGTGATAAAAGTTATCTTTGTGACCTTTATTATCAATGATATCTACTCCATGCAAGTTCGCCATTTGCGGGAATATAATGTGCAGCAGGCCGGAGTTGAAGAGATGCTTAAAGCCAACAGACGGTTTTGCGGAGAGAATAATTTTATTCAGCTCGTCGGTGATTCGTTCTTTTGACACGATCGTTATCCGTTCTTTATGGAGCTTGATTGCGTCCAGGGCAGTCTGATCAATTGTGAAGCCTAACTGGCTGGCGAATCGGATAGCACGGAGCATACGCAGCGGATCGTCGGAAAACGTGATTTCAGGATCCTGAGGCGTTCGGATCAGCTTGCTTTTTAAATCCGAAATTCCATTGAATGGGTCGACGAGCTTACCGAAATTGTCTCCGTTAAGCGCGAATGCAAGCGCGTTTATTGTAAAATCACGTCGTAACTGATCGTCTTCAATGGAACCATTCTCAACAATGGGCTTGCGTGAATCAGTGCGATACGACTCTTTTCTTGCCCCAACGAATTCTATGTCAAGGTCGTTAAATCTTAGCATTGCCGTACCAAAGTTTTTAAACACGGATACACGTGTATTTAATTCAATGCCAACAAGCTCCGCAAATTCAATTCCATTTCCCAAGACAACCACATCAATATCCTTCGACGGTCTTTTCAGGAATATATCGCGGACGTAGCCTCCAACTACGTATGCCTCAATAGACTTACGATCTGCTATTGATGCGAGTATTTTAAAGACCGGATTCTCTAGATGATATTTCATGACGAGGAGCAAAAGTAGCAAAACTTACCTTCTGATAAAGGAAAATTGCCCTCCGGCGCCCAATTTTACTATGGTAGAAGGCTTTTTATGAACACTCAATTCCTGCTCCCGGTCTACGACATGATCAACGGCCGATTTGATCTGCTCATCTATCTCGTTAAAAAAAGCAGGAGTAGGCAACCCGGCTAAATTCGCTGATGTAGAGACGATAGGTTTTCGAAATCTTTGTATGAGCTGGGTGCAAAAGTCGTGTTTCACAATCCGGATTCCGACGCTTCCATCTTTGTTTATCACGTTTTCGGCTAAGTTTCTTGCTCCTGAAAATATTACCGTGAGCGGTCTTTCAGCGTATTCTATCAAATCGTATGCAACCTCAGGTACCTCAGAAACATAGCTTTGTAATTTGTTGACTGTATCTAGTAAAATGATAAAACTTTTGTCCTCAGGGCGTCCCTTTATCTTATTGATTTTTGCAACAGCTTCAGCATTCGTTGCATCGCAACCAATTCCCCAAACCGTATCAGTGGGATACAGGAGTACGCCTCCACTTTTCAATACATTTAAAGCTATTTCAATTTCAGATTTTAACATGGCTCTGGTGTTTGTATTTGGCCGCCGCAATGGCATAGATATTCATCAGATCGTTAGCTATTATTTGATTGTTAAATCGCTGGGCGAAATCCAAACCTTTCGATGACATCTCTTTACGGAGTTCAGCTGAACGCAATACGTTGTTTATTGCCGACGAGAGTGCTTTCTCGTCCCGGGGGTCGACATAGATACTGTTTGGTCCGCCTGCTTCTTCCAGGCAGGATCCTTTTGCTGCGATAACAGGTATGCCAGAGAACAGTGCTTCGATAATTGGAATTCCAAACCCTTCGTACAGGGAGGGATACACAAATAATTCAGCAAGCTGGTAAATGGAGGGAAGATCTGCAAACGACACATCCTGAAGAAATAGCACGCTGTCTTGCAAACCCAAAAGTTCTATTTCTTTAAGCACATCCTTATAGTAAACTGTTTGCCTGCCTATCACAACGAGTTTGATCGGCGGTTCTACCAAGGGCAATGCCTTTATCAAGATTTTTAAATTTTTTCGCTCTTCTATGGTGCCTACACAAAGGATAAACTGCTTGGGTAAACGATACTTCCTAAGGGCATTTTGCTTTGATTCATCCGTGGCAACCCTCTTGAAAGAGTCGTCGCAACTTTGGTAAACCACGTCAATTTTTTCGGGTCGTACATTAAAGTGGCTGACTATATCCCGCTTCGTACATTCACTAATTGCTACAATACGGTCGGCGTTACGACAGGCATACCGACATTTCCATGTATATATCCATCGGTCGACGGTATTGAAGTACTGCGGGAATTTCAGGAATATAAGGTCGTGGATGGTAACAACCGATGCAATCCCCACTTTGTTCAGTCCGATTGGCAGCTCGTGGCTCAGTCCGTGGAACACGGATACCCCCTCCGAAACAAGATTTTTTTTAATGTGAAGTAAGCGCCACATTGGCCCTGCGGATGGCGGGTTGACCACCGTGAGCCCGTCAGCGTTTAGGAAGCGAGCGATTTGCGGATGATCTTTAATTTTGGGGGTATACAGGAAGTACTGGTTTTGAGGGAAATGCTCAATCAAACCTGAGATTAACGAGCGACTGTAGTTTCCTAGTCCGGTTAAATTATTTGCCGCCCTTTTCCCATCAAAACCAATACTTATCATGTTATACCGCTACGTTGTTTTCTCTTAACGCATCGTTAAGCGACGTCTTTTTGTCGGTCGATTCCTTACGCTGCCCTATAATAAGTGCGCAAGGTACCTGATATTCGCCGGCAGGGAACTTTTTTGAGTACGATCCAGGTATAACTACCGATCGGGCCGGTACAACTCCTTTGTATTCCACGGGTTCAGCGCCGGTCACGTCGATGATCTTTGTAGACGCTGTTAGCACTACATTTGCCCCCAACACAGCTTCCTTTTCAACTTTAACACCTTCAACAACAATGGCTCTCGACCCAAGGAAACAATTGTCTTCTATAATTACGGGTGCTGCCTGTACCGGCTCCAGAACGCCGCCAATGCCAACCCCGCCACTCAAGTGAACGTGTTTGCCGATTTGTGCGCAGGAGCCCACGGTAGCCCAGGTATCCACCATGGTACCTTCGTCTACATAGGCACCGATGTTAACGTATGACGGCATCATAATTACGCCTTTAGACAAGTAAGCGCCGTATCTTGCGCTCGCTCCAGGAACCACGCGTACACCAAGTTCCTTGTAATTGGTTTTAAGTTTCATCTTATCGTGGAAAACGAAGGGTCCGACTTCGGTAACCTTCATTTCTCTGATAGGGAAGTAAAGGATTACCGCTTTCTTAATCCATTCGTTTATTCCCCATGAATTCAAAACGGGTTCGGCAACACGCAGTTCGCCTTGATCTAACTGCATAATGACGGTTTCGATCGCTTCACAATATTCGTTATACTCTAGTAAAGTTCTGTCTTCCCATGCCGCTTCAACCAACTTTTTTAAATCTGCTATCATTTCTAAGATTGTTTTTTTGACAAAATAAACGAATTTTATGTAGAGCACATCGTATTTTTGATTTTTTATGGCTGAGCAGGAAAAACTACGGATTGATAAATATTTATGGGCGATCAGACTTTTTAAAACAAGAAGTCTGGCCACAGAAGCCTGCAAAGCGGGTAGAATAAAGCTAAAGGGACAGAACGTGAAGCCATCCGCAATTGTAAAGATCGGCGATGTTTATCAGGTTTCAAAGGGTATCGAACGAAAGGTTATAGAGGTGGTTGATTTACTTTACAATCGTGCGGAATCTAAGATCGCTTTAACTAAATATAAAGATATAACGCCGGTAGAGGAAACACATGCGTTTAAGTCAGTGTTTCATCCGCCCGCGCTGCGCCGCGACCGTGGTTCCGGTCGACCTACAAAAAAAGACCGCCGCGAGACCGACGATCTTATTCAGGGAATGTTCGAAGAAGGCGATTCTGAATGATGTGCATTGCCAAGTAATCTCATCCGGTAAGCCTGCATAGCAGTTTTGCCTAGCTTTTTCACCAGTTTGAAGTTCGCTATTGCACCTACCGCCGCACCCACAACGGGAAGGAGCTGCGCCAATTTGGCTATATCTATGTAGTCACGATATTCTTGCTGAAAGGTTTTCCAGTCGAAATTATCCGCATCAGGAATATCAAGAATTCTTTCGTCCCATTTTTGCATCTTCTGGTAAATATTCTGTGTACCTTTTGTGCTGGAAAATGCAAGTTGAAATATGTGTAATATGTACAAGCGTTCGCGGAAATCAGATATGTCAAATCCGTAAAGTGTGGCTATTTCGAATAAGAGTTTAATTTTGATGCCGATGAGTATCGGAAAGTCGGCCATACTCGTTACGAAACCACCAGCACCGGTGAGCCCACCTTCAGCAGCGCTGCCTTTTGCATAACTATCGATCCTGTCTTTAATAAGTGCTTCGCGGTGTATCAGACTGGTTGTACCGTACGGTGGGGCTGCCGACAGGTGTGTGGCGCCGAACAAAACGGTTTTGACCAATCCCTTTATTGCGGCGGTAACGGCGTTGTGCACCTTCTCGGGTATGTAGTTGTTTATCTTTTTCTGGACGCGTGCAGCCAAATGATCGAATGCTGAAGGGGGACTGGATAGCTGCCGTTGCCATAAATCCAGTTCCATCCTGATCTTGTCGAGATATTCCATCGTCAGCGTTCAAGCAAAATTTGTTCCTCAATAATCCTGTAAACAACGAAGCCGGCATGGGTAGATGCCGGCTTCGTTATAAAGAGAATGTCAGATTACTTTTTATATCCGTCATTTAATCCTTTGATCACTTCGTTGGTCACGTCGAGGCTTTCATCTGCGAACAAAATAGCGCTGTTTCCCTTGGAATAGGTAAGTACCATTTTATATCCTTTTTTTCTGGCGTACTCTTTCAGGTAATCCGCAATTTTGTCGTAAAGCTTTTCGTTTTCTGCTGCCTGCTCCCTTTGTAAAGCCTGACCAGCGTTTTGCTGATAAGCCCCAAGTTCCTGCTCTTTGCGTTTGAGACGTTCTTCAGTTGCCGCGCGTTGATCTGCAGCCATGGTGTTTGCCTGCTGCTGATACTGTGCTACTTCACGCTGAAATGCCTGTCCCTTTGCTGCCATGTCGCCCTGGGCTGCCTTAGCCTTGGTTTCAAGCTTCAGTTTCATGTCTTTGAAGTACTGATATTTTGCTAGTAGCGTGTCAGAATTTACGTAAACAATTTGCTGAGACACTTCCGTTTTTGCGTCAACTGGTTTCGAGGAAGCTTCCTTTTGCTCCTTACTTCCGCATGCCGCTACCACTGAAACTATTGCGACGGCGGCAAGACTACTAATTCGATTTGTAATTTTCATTATTCGTTAAATTAATCAACTCATTTCTCCCATGAGGCATAAGTGGAGCAAATATAAAATTTCAAATCTAGTATCCTAATAAAGTGCGGTTTTTTGATTTATACGTCGCGCTTTTTAGCTTAAATAGTTATCCACATTTGCCTTATTGAGGCATATTTTCGTTATTTTTGAGTTTAATTTTTTTATAAAAAATATGAGCGAAGAACTAGATTCAAAATCAAATTATTCGGCAGACAATATACAGGTGTTGGAAGGTTTAGAAGCGGTGCGTAAGCGCCCTTCTATGTATATAGGCGACACCGGAGTAAAGGGGTTGCACCACCTGGTTTATGAGGTGGTGGACAATTCAATTGACGAAGCTTTGGCGGGCTACTGTACTGATATTGTTGTTACTATACATCAGGGAAATTCCATCACTGTTGAAGATAACGGACGGGGTATTCCGACAGGAATCAATAAAAAGGAAGGAAAGTCTGCTCTGGAGATCGTTATGACTGTACTTCATGCCGGCGGTAAATTTGATAAGGATACTTACAAGGTTTCAGGTGGTTTGCATGGTGTTGGGGTAAGTTGTGTTAACGCACTGTCTACACACGTAAAAACCGTTGTTCATCGTGAGGGAAAAATCTTTACCCAGGAGTATGAGCGTGGTAAGCCTCTTTTTGATGTAAAAGAAATCGGTACATCTGACAGGACAGGTACCATTCAGACGTTTCAGCCTGATCCGGAAATCTTTACTCAGACGTTAGAATATCGCTACGATACGCTGGCTTCCAGATTACGCGAACTTTCGTTTCTGAACAAAGGCATTAAACTGACGCTGACTGATGAACGCGAAGTTGACGAAAATGGCAATTTTCTTACCGAGCTTTTTTATTCAGAAGGTGGACTTAAGGAGTTTGTTCAGTTCCTGGACGGGAACAGGCCGTCATTAATTGAGTCGCCTATCTATGTGGAAGGGATAAAAAATGGAATCCCTGTAGAGCTGGCTATGCAATACAATGACAGTTATGCTGAAAATGTTCACTCCTACGTAAATAACATCAATACGCATGAGGGGGGTACACATATTGCCGGTTTCAGACGCGGCCTGACACGTACCCTGAAGGCTTATGCAGATAAGTCAGGATTGCTCAAGAATGTCAAGTTTGAGATAACCGGTGATGACTTCAGAGAGGGTTTGACTGCTGTGGTTTCGGTAAAGGTTCAGGAGCCTCAGTTCGAGGGTCAGACAAAGACGAAACTAGGTAACTCCGAGGTAATGGGGGCAGTTGACGTGGCTGTAGGGGAAGCTTTAGGGAATTACCTTGAGGAATATCCAAAGGAAGCCCGGGCGATTGTAAATAAAGTGATCCTGGCGGCTACTGCCAGAGCTGCGGCACGTAAGGCACGGGAGATGGTTCAACGTAAGAGCGTGATGGGGGGCTCCGGTTTACCTGGAAAGCTGGCTGACTGTTCAGATAACGATCCGGCGAAGTGCGAGATTTATCTGGTAGAGGGTGATTCGGCGGGAGGAACCGCCAAGCAAGGTCGTGACCGTAATTTTCAAGCCATATTGCCTTTGAAAGGTAAGATTCTGAATGTGGAGAAGGCGATGGAGCACAAGATCTATGAAAATGACGAGATCAAAAACATGTTTACTGCCCTTGGTGTAAGTATCGGTACACCGGAGGATGATAAAGCGCTTAATTTGACCAAGCTGAGGTACCACAAGATCATTATTATGACCGATGCTGATATTGACGGTTCACACATCACTACGCTTATTTTAACCTTCTTTTTCAGATATATGAAAGCTTTGATTGAAGCTGGTTATGTGTATATCGCTGCGCCGCCGCTTTATCAGGTTAAGAAGGGGAAGGAATTTGAATATTGCTGGAACGACCAGCAGCGCGATGCTGCGATACAGCGTTTGAAAGGTGCGGGTAAAGAGGAGAGCGTTCATGTGCAGCGTTACAAAGGTCTGGGCGAGATGAATGCCGAGCAGTTGTGGGATACGACACTGAATCCGGCTACACGAACATTGATGCAGGCAACAATTGAGAATGCTGCCGAATGTGATCATACTTTTTCGATGTTGATGGGTGATGACGTGGCGCCGAGAAGGGATTTCATAGAACGTAATGCAAAGTACGCCAAAATAGATGCATAGTTTTCCATGTTATTTTTTAAGAAAGCCGCTTCGTGCGGCTTTTTTTATAATATGGCAGCAAACTAAAGCGCTCGCTGATTGTTTTTATAGTATGCTATTTAAGAATCTTGCTATGAAGACTATTGCTTTATCATTTATCGTATCAATATTTATTTTCGCGTTAAGTTCCTGCGATAATGCGGGAGGCAGAGAAGACCGCTTAGCTGATTCTACAAGCCTTGGTGACCGTGCAGATGCCGCAGCTAACGCTGACAGTCTGCCTGATGAGGTTAATGAAACGAGTGAAGCAGGTGTGAACGATGATTCTGCTGTTTTTATGAAGCGAGCGGCTCTGGGAGGGAAAATGGAGGTTATTTTAGGAAAGGTGGCGATGGAGAGGGGAAATGATGAAAGGGTTAAAGAGTTTGGGGCGAAAATGGTGGCAGACCACACTTTAGCGAATAGTGACCTGATGAAGCTGGCTGAAAAGGCATCTATTTTATTGCCCTCTGACTTCCCTGCTGAGGAAAAGGCGCATATGGACAAACTATTGGCGATGAAGGGTGCTTCCTTTGATAAACACTATATGGAGATGATGGTGAAAGACCATAGTAAAACGTTGGACTTGTTTAGGTCGGCCGCAAGAGCCCGGGAAAACTCGGTACGGAATTACGCAGAAAAAGTTTTGCCTGTATTGCGAGAGCATCACAAGCTGGCCACAGAGATTTATCAGAGTTTAAAATAGCTCATTATCGAATGCGATATGGCTTAAGTAGAGTTTAAGCTTCCGGAAGTTGACCACGGCTTGGTGCCGGTACAAGATATCGCTGCCTATTATTGCTGCAATCGGGTTATGTCCTAAGCTCTCATACGCGATGTTTACTGAGCTTAGGTCTAGCGCCACAGCAGTGTAGTCGCTGATAACCAGGCGGCCTATTCTGAACTGAGGTATGACTGCGGTGACGGTATCAGAGGTTGTAAAAAGGGTGGTTGCCTGCGTGGTGCTGACATAGTTCATGTCTGATAAATGCGACTCAATAAAAGCTTTATCAAAGACCGATCTGGATGCACCTGTGTCAACTACAGCTGTGAATTGCTTTTTGAAAACGGTAATTTTAACAAGAAGATGAAAGCCGCTATCTTCCAATTCGATAATATTTAATGGAACCGTAATGGTACCCATTTAGATCAGTTTCATATCAGATAGAACATTATTCATATTTCGGACCGCCTGAGCGCTTCTATTAAACAAAGCGGTTTCCTGCTCGTTTAAATTGTAGTCTATGATCTTCTCCCAGCCATTCCTTCCAATGATGACAGGAACGCCAAGGCAGATGTCCGATTGTCCATATTCACCCTCGAGTGAAACACAGCAGGTAAACAGCTTTTTCTCGTCTCTTACGATACTTTCAACCAATGCAGCGCCGGCTGCTCCGGGAGCATACCATGCTGAAGTTCCTATAAGCGCTGTAAGCGTAGCTCCGCCGACCATGGTATCAGCTGCAACCTTCTCCAGGGTTTCCTGGTCCAGTAACTCCGTAACATGCATGCTTTGGTAGGTCGCATACCGGATAAGCGGGATCATTGTTGTGTCTCCATGGCCGCCGATTACAAATCCCTGGAGGTCGTTCGGACTGCATCCTAACGCCTTACTTAGGTAATATTTAAAGCGGGCACTGTCCAGGGCGCCTCCCATACCAATGATCCTCTGCTTAGGCAATCCTAACGATTTAAGCGCGAGATAGGTCATCGTGTCCATAGGATTGCTGATCACAATGATGATGGCGTCGGGAGAATATTTTAGTATGTTCTCCGCTACACTTTTCACAATACCGGCATTTATTCCGATGAGTTCCTCACGGCTCATCCCGGGCTTACGGGGAAGTCCGGAAGTAATAACTGCCACCGATGAGCCCGCAGTCATGCTATAATCTCCGGTGACGCCGGTTATTTTGGTGTCAAAGCCCAACAAAGCAGCCGTCTGCATCATGTCTATCGCTTTACCCTCGGCCAAACCGTCTTTTATATCTATCAAAACAAGTTCTTCTGCCAGTTCTTTTCTAGTGATGTTGTCGGCACATGTTGCGCCTACAGCTCCTGCACCTACGACCGTTATTTTCATGGTGTTTGAATTTTTTGGGTTGCTTAATATTTCGCTAAACTATGGATTTACCATAACAAAAGCTATTGAAAACTTTATTCTTTATTGCTGGTTTTATCATAAAGAATTTACATTTGCTTAATTGCATCAGCAAAATTACAAAGCCTTTATGGATAACACACCTGTACAGAAAGTCGATATTTTGATGTATGCCGGAAAATGGTATACGCTATATTCGATACCAACTTTAATGAGCAGGAACTGGAGGCAGACTACGGAAACCTATGTGATCCACCCGGATGGATACTATGCTGTATTTAATACCTATAAAGTGCCCGGTAGCGACGATCAGAAATATTTTCGCTCTAAGTTGTACGTGGTTCGCGGCAGTGGCAATGCTCATTTTAAGCTTCAGGCTGTTTGGCCATTCAAGCTGGATTACTGGGTTATTGAACTGGCGGAAGATTACTCTTATGCGGTGGTGGGGCATCCTGAGTATAAACATCTTTCTATCATGTCACGCAGGCCCGGAATTGATGAGGTGCTATTACAGGAGATTGTCGACAGGTGCAGCCGGAAAGGATACGATACAGGTAAGCTGGTGGATCAGCAGCATTAATTAGTTTTCAACCGCCCGGTTTACGCGTTAAAAAATCAGTATTTTTGGGTATGTATTTGATTTTTGATACGGAAACGACAGGTTTGCCCAGGAACTGGAACGCGCCGATTACTGATACTGATAACTGGCCGAGGTGTATACAGATTGCCTGGCAGCTGCATGATGATTTTGGAGCGCTCATTGAGAATCAGGATTTTCTTGTTAAGCCGGACGGATTTAATATTCCGTACGATGCTGAGCGTATCCATGGTATATGTACAGAACTCGCTCAAGAGCAGGGTGCTGATTTAAAAGAGGTACTCATCAAATTTAATGAGTCACTTTCCAAAGCAAGTTTCGTGGTTGGTCAAAATATTGGTTTTGATATAAATATCATGGGCTGTGAGTTTTTCAGGCTGGGCATGGAGAGTCCGCTTTCACAGTTGCCGGTTCTCGATACCTGTACGGAATCTACAGCTGAATTAATTAAGCTGCCAGGAGGGCGCGGGGGAAAGTTCAAACTACCCAATCTTACTGAACTTCATCAGTACCTTTTTGGTGAGCCGTTTGCTGAAGCGCACAATGCCACTGCAGATGTTGAGGCAACTTCGAGATGTTTTCTTCAATTAATCGCAATAGGGGCGTTCAAGCCCGAAGAACTAAGAAAGGACGTTGAATATCTGAGGAGGTTTAAAGAGCAAAATCCTGGACTAATTAACTGTGTGGGCCTCAAGCACGTGAATCTTAAAGCGGCTTCTGAAGATATCAGGAAGCGTTTAGGGAGATCGGCTGATGGTGTTTCCAGGCAAGTAGACAAAGAAGCTCAAGAGAGACTTAAAACGGCTGTTTTTGCTCACCTCCATAATCATACACAGTTTTCTGTGTTGCAGTCTACAACCAATATCCCCGCCTTAATAAAAGCTGCAGCTGCCATGAAGATGCCGGCAGTAGCTATGACAGACCATGCGAATATGATGGGTGCTTTTCATTTCGTAAGTCAGGTACTGAACCACAACAAAGCTGCTGAGGCCAAAAATGCTGCCGCTGTAGATAACGGCGAGCCTGCGACTGAAACGATTATAAAGCCGATAGTTGGCTGCGAATTTTTCGTATGCGACGATCATACCGATAAGAAGAGGAAGGATGACGGGTACCAGGTTGTCTTTTTAGCAAAAAACAAAAATGGCTACCATAATCTGGCCAAGATGTCCTCAATCGCCTACACAAAGGGATTCTATTATGTTCCTCGAATCGATCGACATATTATTGAGCAGTATAAAGAAGACATTATTGTCCTTTCCGGTAGTCTTTATGGTGAAGTATCGAGTAAGTTGCTGAATATAGGAGAGAGGCAGGCGGAGGAGTCATTGTTGTGGTGGAAGTCTGTGTTTGGAGAAGACTTCTATATAGAGATCATGCGTCATAATCAGGATGACGAAAATATTGTGAACGCATCACTGATATCGCTGGCTAGAAAGCATGAAATTAAATTGATTGCTACCAACAACACCTACTATATCAGTAAAAAGGACGCCAATGCACACGATATTCTTTTGTGTGTTAAAGATGGAGAGAAGCAGGCAACTCAGATAGGCAGGGGACGGGGGTTCCGTTACGGGCTACCTAATCAGGAATATTATTTCAAGTCTTCAGATGAAATGAAGGTGCTCTTTTCTGACCTTCCTGAAGCTATAACAAATATTCAGGAGGTAATTGATAAGATAGAGACATACAAGCTGGCCCGCGAGGTGTTGTTACCTAAGTTCGATATCCCACAGGAATTTGTAGTTGCAGAAGATGATACAGATGGTGGTAAGAGGGGTGAAAATAAGTATCTCAAACATCTGACCTATGAAGGTGCCAGGCGCAGATATGGAGAACTTTCTCCAGACATCATAGAAAGACTGGATTTCGAGTTGCATACCATTGAGAAGACGGGGTATCCGGGCTATTTTCTGATTGTTCAGGATTTTATCGCTGAGGCAAGGAAGCTTGATGTTTCGGTAGGGCCGGGGCGGGGTTCTGCCGCAGGATCTGTAGTTGCCTATTGTCTCGGGATTACAAACATAGATCCGATCAAGTACGATCTTCTTTTTGAGCGTTTCCTCAACCCCGACCGGGTGTCAATGCCGGATATTGATATTGACTTCGACGACGAGGGCCGCGGAAGGGTAATGGATTATGTGATTAGGAAATATGGAGCTAATCAGGTTGCCCAGATCATTACTTACGGAACTATGGCTGCGAAGTCGTCTATCCGGGATACAGCCAGGGTACTTGATCTACCCTTATATGAGGCTGACAAAATTGCGAAGCTGATACCGAACATGAAGTTGGCGAAGATCTTCAGTTTGGAGGAAAAAGCTTTGAAGGAGGCATTGCGTGCAGACGAATATGAGAAGGTTTCGGAGCTTAAGAGTATGGCCTCCGCTAAAAATCTGAGCGCCGAGACTATTCTTCAGGCTCAGGTATTGGAAGGCTCGCTCCGGAATACGGGGATACATGCCTGCGGTGTTATCATAACGCCAGATGATATTACCAATTTTGTACCGGTGGCAACTGCCAAGGACTCGGACCTGTATGTGACGCAGTTTGATAACTCGGTAGTAGAAAGTGCCGGCCTCCTGAAAATGGACTTTTTAGGGCTTAAAACGCTTACCCTCATTAAGGACACCGTTAAGCTTGTGAAACAGGGCCAGGGGATAGAGCTTGACCCGGATAGGTTCCCTATTGATGATGTAAAAACATATGAGTTGTTTCAACGCGGAGAAACCATAGGCATATTTCAATATGAAAGCAGTGGAATGCAGAAATACATGAAGGAGCTAAAGCCCACGGTGTTTGGCGACCTGATCGCTATGAATGCGCTCTACAGACCAGGGCCGCTTGAATACATACCGAGTTTTGTAAGACGTAAGAATGGTGAGGAAGAGATTAAGTATGATCTTGAAGCTTGTGAAGAATACCTAAAGGAAACTTACGGAATTACGGTCTACCAGGAACAGGTTATGCTTTTGTCGCAAAAGCTCGCGGGTTTTACAAAAGGTGAAGCAGACGTGTTACGGAAAGCGATGGGTAAAAAGCAAAAGGATGTCCTTGATAAAATGAAACCCAAGTTCATTTCACAAGCGGCAGAGAAGGGGCATGACGCT
Source organism: Pedobacter deserti (assembly GCF_024436415.1). Classification (GTDB taxonomy): domain Bacteria; phylum Bacteroidota; class Bacteroidia; order Sphingobacteriales; family Sphingobacteriaceae; genus Pedobacter; species Pedobacter faecalis. Next base: position 1,628,846 of record NZ_JAFMZQ010000001.1, read on the forward strand.
GTGATCCTTGAGAAAATTTGGAAAGACTGGGAAGCCTTCGCCTCCTATGCGTTTAATAAGTCGCACTCCACATGTTATGCCTGGATTGCCTACCAGACTGCCTACTTGAAGGCACACTACCCCGCCGAGTACATGGCGGCAGTGCTATCAAACAACATGACCGACATAAAGCAGGTAGCATTCTTCATGGAGGAATGCAAACAAATGGGAGTATCTGTGTTGGGCCCTGACGTGAATGAATCGGATATTAAATTTTCAGTGAATGCAAATGGCCAGGTCCGGTTCGGGTTATCGGGGATAAAAGGTGTAGGTGAAAAGGCGGTAGAAAGTATCATAGAAGAGCGTGTTGCTCATGGCCCGTATAAGAGCGTTTATGATTTCGCTAAACGATCCAACACGCGTACTGTCAATAAAAAAGCCTATGAAAGCTTTGTTTATAGTGGTGCGTTAGACGGCTTCGGATATCATCGTGCGCAGTACTTCTTTGTCGGTGTCAACGACAAGATGAACGGCATTGAAAAGATGATCAAATATGCCAATGACTTCCAAAACAACGAGTCTTCGTCTCAATCGTCGCTTTTTGGAGGTTCCGTAGCGAATCTTATTCTGGAACCTTCTCTACCTGTAGCGCCGGAATGGAGTTTAATTGACCGTCTGAAATATGAAAAGGATTCGATTGGGATCTTTTTGAGTGGACACCCCCTTGATAATTACAGGCTCGAACTTAATGAGTTTTGCCAGCACAAAGTTAAGCATCTGGCGCTGGTCAGTAAAATAAGATCCGGCGACAGCAACGAAGAACTTGTTGCAGAATTTGATTCGATCAAGAATCGGGAACTTGTAGTGGGTGGACTTGTCGTGGCCTCTTCACAGCGGATGACAAAGACTGGTAAACCTTTTGGTACAATCGTGTTTGAGGATTACGACGACACGTGCGAACTTGCTCTTTTTGGAGACGATTTTATCAAGTTCAAGCAATTTCTTACAGAGGGGTATTTTCTTCAGATACGGGGTAGGGTCGCTGAGCGGTTTAGAAAGGAGGGCGACTGGGAATTCAAGATTACCGCTATAAATCTGCTGTCAGAAATAAGAGACAAGCTCGCGAAATGTGTGACTATTCAGGTGCCTCTTGAGCGGGTTACAGACGACTTCATGCGTCAGATAAACGACATTTTAGAAATTAATAGGGCAGAAACCGAACACCAGAGTTGTCAGCTGTTATTTGATATATACGACAGTGAGCAAAGTGTAAATATTAAAATGCCATCTAAAACAATGAAAATAAATCCAAATAACCGGCTCCTAGAACAATTGATTCAACTCGATGTTAATCCTAAGTTGAACTAATGTCATATTGGCACTGCCAGGTTGATGGCATTACAATTGATAATATATTTGTAAATAAAAATTTGAAATTATGGCTTTGGAAATTACGGATGCAAACTTCGAGGAAGTTGTATTAAAATCAGATAAACCCGTTTTAGTTGATTTTTGGGCAGAATGGTGTGGTCCATGTCGCATGGTGGGCCCGTCAGTCGATGAAATATCTAAGGAGTATGAAGGGAAAGCAATAGTAGGAAAGGTAAACGTCGATAATAATCCACAGATATCTACTCAGTTTGGTATCAGAAATATCCCGGCTCTACTGTATTTTAAGAACGGTGAGGTTGTCGATAAGCAGGTTGGAGCTGTTCCTAAGTCTGTGCTGTCTCAAAAGCTTGATAAGCAGTTGTAGTCGACAAAAAAATATGTAAGGAAAGCGTTCATGATTCAATGGACGCTTTTTTTATATTTACTATATGCAAATCATCAATGAACAGGAGGACGGTTTTTCGAATCTAGACTTACTCGCTCAGCAGGTCGTTGAGGGTTTTATCACAGGTTTACATCAAAGTCCATTCCACGGCTTTTCCGTTGAGTTTTCCGAGCACCGCTTATATAACGCTGGGGAAAGTGTGAAAAGCATTGACTGGAAACTTTATGCAAAAACGGAAAAGCTTTTCAGTAAGCGGTATGAAGAAGAAACAAACCTTCGGTGTCAGTTTGTTTTGGACGTTTCTTCGTCCATGTATTTTCCGAACGGTCTCAATAACAAGCTCCGCTTTTCGATATTGGCAATTGCAGCATTAATTAAATTGTTAAGACGCCAAAGAGATGCATTTGGCTTAAGCATTTTTACAGATCACCTTTTAGTAAGTACAGACACTAAATCAACATTATCTCATCAGAGGTATCTCTTCGCTGAGCTTGAGCGGGTTTTCAAAGAGAGGGTGCAGAATCGGAAGACAGATTTGACTCAAATACTTCATCAGATAGCAGAGTTGGTTCACAAGCGATCATTGATCGTACTATTTAGTGATATGCTTCAATCATACAACGCTGAGGCTGAGATCGATCGGATGTTTACTGCGCTGCAACATCTGAAGTTTAACAAGCATGAAGTGATAATATTTAATGTGTCAGACAAACAGAAGGAGATTGACTTTAATTTTGGGAACCACCGTTATGAGTTTATCGACTTAGAAACTGGTGGCCGCATAACTACCTTCACAACTGACATCAAGCGTCAATACGCTTCAAGAATACGCGACTATTATAAGGCTCTTCAACTAAAGTGCGCTCGTTATAAAATAGATCTGATTGATGTGGATATACAGCAAAATGTTGATCAGGTTTTAGAGAAGTATTTAATCAAGAGAAAAAGAATGGGTTAAACGAACTTTAGTTGCGGCCCGGTCTTGAAGTTCGGTATCTCGATAAAATCTCCCGTTTAAATGCCTCCTGAGCCCGATAGAACTTGCCGACGGTTTTAATAGGCAGGTTTGATTTTAATTTGAAGTAATATTTCTTGTCTAGATTGAGCTCTTTTTGTCTCATGGTAAAATCGTTGAGAATCAACGCTTGCACTTCATTGTCATTCAGTTGTTCAATTTCGTCAATCTTTCTAAAACTGATCATCCTTTGCGTACGCTCCTTGCGCAGAAGTTCCTGCTCGTTTTGCCACTGATTATAAATAGGCCAGAAAATCTTCGCATCACTTGGAGACAAGTCTAATTTTTCTGTTAGATAAGCGATTTTATACCGTTCAATCTCAACAAGGCGCGATTCCCGGGTACCTTGAGCGTACAAACCAAGAGGTATCGATAGAAAAATAACTGCGATTAAATTCTTCATTCTGTTCATTTATAGATTGCTTGCCAAGTCGCTTTGTGAGTAATTATCAAGAATATACTTTTCGAGTGCCTGATCTTCCGCCGACGCTATAGGATCGCCCTGATTTAATGACTCAATGTGTTCAATTATAACTTGCTCGTCGATGTCAAACAAAACCTGTTCGCTAACAATATCATTGAAACGCTCCTCTTGAGCGCTTTGAGACTGACTCAACCATTTATTTCCTGCCATATACCCGGCAGCCAGCAAAATAACAAAACACGCCACCGACGCATATTTAATGAAGCCGGAAGGCCACAATCTGGTGATTTTAGCTGGTTCTCCAACCTTCGCAGACGTTTTAGAAATAATCTCTGCGGCTAATTGCTCAAAGTAATTCGACGGCACAATAAAGCCGCTATTTGTACTTGGGGGAAACTTTTCTAAAAAAATTCTGGCTCGTACTTGATCGTCCAGTTCTTCAAAGTAGTCTGAAGGAATCGTGAACCCAGTATCCTTCAAGCCCTTCATCCATTCCAAGTGTTCTAAATTCTCTTCCATTGAATTATATTGATGGAATAATTGGCAAAAGGTTTAAAACCGAATGTCCTCATTTAGCATAAAGGCCTCAATTTTTTTAACGGCGATATGAAAGGATGCCTTAAGTGCACCAACACTCGTTCCTGTAATTTCAGAAATCTCTTCATATTTAAGTTCATCGAAATACTTCATGTTAAAAATCAGGCGTTGTTTTTCGGGAAGTGTAAGTAACGCCTTCTGCAACTTTAGCTGGAGTTTGTCGCCGTCAAAATACGGTGAAGCTAAAAGCGTTCTCTCCAGTTCGCCTGACACCTCGTCCAATGAGGTGTTGTTTTGCTGCTTCTTTTTGTTTAAAAAGGTGATTGACTCATTCGTTGCAATCCTGTACAGCCAGGTGTACAGTTGCGAATCGCTGCGAAAATTGGCAAGGTTTTTCCAAACTTTAACAAAGACATCCTGTACCAGGTCGTCGGTGTCGTCATGATCAATGACCAGCCGTCTGATATGCCAATATAGTTTTTGTTTGTATTTCTGGATAAGCAGATTGAATGCTTCGTCTCTCGTCTCCGGTGAGGAGAATTTCTTTAAGATCTCAGCGTCTTCAACCTGCTTCATTATGTCTGTTGCTGTTTCCGAAATTGGCTTTTCTACTTGCCTGCGCGCTTCATTACTTTTTGTGTTGCTGCAACTATATCGGCGCTATCCAGTCCGTACTTTGTCATCAACTGATCCGGGGTTCCACTTTCTCCAAAGCTATCGTTAACAGCAACAAATTCTTGAGGCGTTGGTAGTTCGGTTACCAATAGTCTCGAAATGCTCTCTCCCAGGCCGCCATACTTATTATGCTCTTCACAGGTAACGACGCATCCTGTCTTTTTAACCGACTTCAGAATGGCCTCTTCATCAAGTGGTTTTATTGTATGGATGTTAATGATTTCTGCATCGATTCCCAATTCAGCTAATTTTTCGCCCGCTTCAATTGCTTTCCAGACCATATGTCCTGTAGCTACAATAGTTACATCTTTACCCTCATTCACCATCCATGCTTTTCCGATCTCGAACTTCTGGTCCGGATCTGTAAACACAGGTATTACTGGTCTTCCAAACCGCAAATACACTGGTCCATGGTGTTCAGCAATGGCGATAGTAGCAGCCTTAGTCTGGTTGTAATCGCAAGGGTTAATCACGGTCATGCCTGGGAGCATTTTCATCAGGCCTATGTCTTCAAGAATCTGGTGGGTTGCACCATCCTCTCCTAACGTAAGGCCGGCATGAGAGGCACATATCTTGACATTTTTATCAGAATAAGCAACCGACTGACGAATTTGATCATAAACCCTTCCGGTTGAGAAGTTGGCGAACGTTCCGGTAAACGGTATTTTACCGCCGATGGTAAGTCCTGCAGCGATTCCTATCATGTTCGCTTCAGCAATTCCCACCTGGAAAAAGCGTTCGGGAAATTCTTTAATAAACGCGTCCATTTTTAACGATCCGACGAGGTCAGCGCATAAGGCGACAACTTCTGGATTCTTTTTGCCGGCCTCCAACAGTCCTGCGCCAAATCCGGAGCGCGTATCTTTCTTCTCCGTGTATGTATATTTCTTCATCTTAGTAATCAGTTTGAGTACTGGTAAGTTGCGCAAGCGCTGTCGTTAATTGCTCGTCATTCGGCGCTACGCCGTGCCACTTGTGTGACCCCATCATAAAGTCAACACCATAACCCATTTGGGTGCTCATTAAGTTCAATATTGGCTTACCTTTTCCGGTAAGCGATTTGGCGTAATGGAGGGCCTTTACAATGCTATCCATATCATTCCCGTCGGAGTCTATCACATGCCAGCCGAAGGCTTCAAATTTAGCACGTAAATTTTCTAAGGAAAGGACTTTTTCTGTTGGACCATCGATCTGCTGGCCATTGTAATCAACAGTAGATATCAAATTATCTACTTTATTAAACGGCGCATACATGATGGCCTCCCAGTTTTGACCCTCTTGCAGTTCTCCGTCACCATGCAGTGAAAATACAATGGATGAGTCTTTATTGAGCTTTTTAGCTAAAGCCGCACCTATGGCCACAGACATACCTTGTCCCAATGAGCCCGAAGCTACACGCACTCCGGGCAGTCCTTCATGCGTTGTAGGATGTCCTTGTAGTCGCGAATCAAGCTTTCTGAAAGTAGCCAGCTCACTAAGCGCAAAATATCCCGATCTTGCTAAGACACTATAAAAAACAGGTGATATGTGTCCGTTAGACAGGAAAAACAAGTCTTCGTTTTTTCCATCCATCTGAAAATCCGATGAGTGATTCATCACCTCAAAATAAAGAGCCGTCATAAAATCTGCACAGCCAAGTGACCCCCCAGGGTGTCCTGACTGGCAGGCATGGACCATCCTTACAATGTCCCTTCGAACCTGAGAAGCGATGTCCGTTAATTCATTAATTGTATGTTTCATTTATTTGGGGGTTATATAAAATAATAGCAAACTTATGTAAAACTAGGGTACTAACCATAGCGAACGAAAAAAAATGAAATTTCAACTAAGCAGGCTAAGCACCTGGCCCGAAGAATTCTTTGTGTCAACTTTTGTTATGATATGTAAGATATATCCTTCTTCGTCAATAACAAATGTTGTTCTGTTTGTACCCATATAAATCTTACCATACATATTTTTCTCTCCCCATACACCATATAGCTCAACGAGCTTTTTGTCCGGATCGGCAAGCAGGGGAAAAGGTAAATTGTGTTTTGTAACAAACTTCTGGTGGGATTTCTCATCATCAATGCTTACACCCAATACAACTATCCCTTTCCCGATCAAACTTTCATAGTTGTCTCTGAAATTACATGCTTCCGCTGTGCAGCCAGGCGTATCATCCTTCGGATAAAAATAGAGGATAACTATCTTTCCTTTAAACTGGCTTAGGGAAACCATATTACCGTTCTGGTCCTTCTCAATGAAGTCCGGGGCCTTTTGACCTGCTTTTAGTTGTGTCATGCTGCTATTTGTAAAAGGTTACATTATACGTTTTGGCGTTGTTTTTCATATCTGTAACAACAAGCTTAAAGGTATGTTTACCAGATAACGTAAGATCATCAAAGGTGTGCCAGAGCGTTGCGGTCTTAGCGTCAAATTCCATAAGTACCCATTTGTCGTCTATATAGCCGTTGAAGCTTTTAAGACCCGATAGGTCATCCCTTATTTTAAACGTTACCTTACTCACGTTTCCCATCCGTTTTCCTTCTGATATATTGAGCGGGGTGATGGTTGGGGCTATTGTGTCGACAGAAATATAATAATTACCAAAAGTTCGTGGCGTTGCTTTAACGTAACCGTCTTCAAATGATCCGCCCTGTGATATTCCGGATGCGTTAAGGATCACAGCCTTTTCCTGATAAGGGATCAAAGTGCTGTCAGCTTTTATCCAAAGCTCAAACCCCGTGTGCAATGGAACTTTGTTGTTATGAATCTGATAGGATGATGAGTATACATTATATGACTGGCGCGGCAACTTTTTGGCAGAGAAATAGACATCGTTATAAAGCGTTCCCTTGGTCAAAATCACCCTCACATCATCCTTAATGTATTCATTTCTATCGGTGAATTTAAAGATTGTATCTGCCTTAACCTCCGGCGTTTTAATGACCGCTTGGTTGTCCGACTGAACGTTAAACGTTAAGGTGCTCTTATTTCCGCGGCCATCTATTACCGTGTATTTCATCCGGTGAAGTTTGCCGTCATTAAATGTTACGCGGCCATAATTTAGAATATTACTGTAAATTTTAAGCGGGTTGCCAGGATCAACAAAACTCTTTTGAATCGATATCTTGGTTTTAAGGTAATGCGGATAATCGATATGAGCATTGATGGCTCTGCTGTTAACGAACTCAAAGCGTTCCATAGAGGAACTGTATATCACCGTTCCATCAAGTTCAAGTTGAATCGCGTACACGCCATTCAGGCCAGAAGCGCCGGTATGGCGATCGTTTGTGACGATTCCGAACCCTACCTCACCGCCCAGGCGCAGGGTAGTTACGTGATGTATCCGGTAGTTTCCAGCTGAACCAGTAAGCCGAAAGTACTGTTTTGGAGTCAATTCATTAAAAACCTTATGATTCAATCGATACACATATAATGAATGTATCACGGGGGGAACGTTGTCCGGTATCTCTATGCCAAATAGTTGAGGATTTATAGTTGCCTCCGTTTTAGAATCTCTTATCTCAAAATGGAGGTGCGGTCCGGCCGATCCACCGGTATTCCCCGAATAAGCGATCACCTGTCCCTTTCGTACTGGTAAGAGCGAGTTATCAACAAGTTCATCTACCTCAAATGACTTTTTATAGTATTGAATGCGTTTTACCTGATCGGCTATCTCCGGGCCAAATCGCTGGAGATGCGCGTATACAGAAGTGAATCCATTGGGGTGGTTAACGTATAAGGCAAGTCCAAAGCCTCCATTCTGCACTCTAAGGCGCGATACGAAGCCATCAGCCACAGCAAAAACCGGATAGCCCTCGCGTTGATTGGTGCGGAAATCAAGTCCGGAATGAAAGTGATTAGACCGCAATTCACCAAAAGAGCCGGAAAGCGCTGGAGGTTTGATGTCCAGGGGCTGACGGAAGTCAACCAACGGATATTTGTTGTTACTCCATACTGGTTGACTATACGCGAATATTGGCACAATTGCCCAGATTATAAGAACTGATAAAATTCTGATCATACTACCTGATGTCAAATTTTAATAGCTCTTGTCCGCATAGCCAAGCCTGTAACTTATCGCCCGGGACTATGCGACCTACGCCTTCTGGCGTACCGGTGAAAATTAGGTCCCCTTTTTTTAATGTAATATATTTTGATATGAATGATATGATGTTATCAAATGAGAAGATCATATCGCGCGTGTTGCCAAGCTGTTTCGTTTCCCCGTTTACGTCCAGTCGAAAATCAAGATTGTAGATGTCTTGGAAGTCTGACTTTGGTAAAAAATTGCTGATTGCCGCGGAATGATCAAATGCCTTGGCCAATTCCCATGGCAACCCTTTTTCCTTATGTTTTGCCTGGATATCCCTCGCGGTGAAATCAATCCCGAGTCCTATTTCTTCGTAATAGTTTGATGCGAACTTTTCGGAAATATGTTTACCTTCTTTACATATTTTTAATATTACCTCAAGTTCGTAATGGATATCGGACGAGAAATCGGGGATATAAAAAGGTTTTCCATCCCTTAAAAGGGCAGTATCAGGTTTTAAAAAAATTACAGGTGTTTCAGGTACCGGATTGCTTAATTCTTTCGCATGTGCCGCGTAGTTCCTTCCTATAGCAATTATCTTCATATTCTATAAAGAGCATCCAATCAGTGTGCTTACAAAACAGATATCCGTTTCACTATTGTTTCAGCTCCTGCCGAAATTCTCAAAAAGTATACACCAGGGTTTAATCGATTTGGAATAGCGTAGTTTTTAGTCTGCTCGCCCTCTCTTAGTCGTTCGTTAGCCAAAGTCACCACTTCATTGCCAAGCATATCAAGTATCCTGACGGAAAAATTCGCTTCCTGGTCAAGACGAATAATGAGATTAACCTTGTCATTTACCGGGTTGGGATAAATTTTAAGAACAGTTAGGTTTTTTTCAGTCCTCTGGGGGACGTAATCCAAGCCTCTTAGGTTGGAGAAACCATCGTAAGGTATTTTCCCTAAATAATACTTAGCCCTATAATTCGGAAGATCTACTTTAATTTGTGGTACTTTATTGATTTTCTTCGCACGCATACTGTTTAAGGCGCTGTCAGCCTTTTGAGCAAAACTCTGGTTCATGCCGAGTTGACCTACAAATAGTAAGCATATGAAATGCATTATAAGCGCTATTTGGTTGTTTTTGCTCATGTTTGGTGCGTCCAAAAATATAAATAAAAAAACAAAATCTTCAATCGTTTTGTTCGGCAGAAGAACATTTAACAATATTTAACACATAATGGCGTTAGGCTCATTTTAATAAAAATGAGGTGAGGTTAGAATTTGTTGTAATTTTGTCGCCTAAATTCATGCAAAAGTGTCAAGTCAAAAGCATTTAAATGCGCTAACCGCCGGCGGGTTGCTGGTAAGCTTAGGAATCGTTTATGGAGATATCGGTACATCTCCGCTCTATACACTCAAGGCGATTTTCAAATCAGTAATAGACAGTGGTCAAATCATTGATACGGAATTAGTGCTTGGAGCGCTTTCCTGTATCATTTGGACGCTCACCTTACAAACAACCGTCAAATACGTATTGATAACGCTTCGAGCTGACAACAAAGGTGAGGGCGGTATATTTTCGCTTTATTCCTTAGTTCGAAAGAATGCAAAATGGCTGGTAGTGCCCGCTGTCGTAGGCGGTTGTGCTTTGTTAGCAGATGGGATTATAACTCCAAGCATAACAGTTACTTCGGCGATCGAAGGTTTGCAGCTAAAGTTTCCTGAGGTTCAGGTCATCCCAATCGTTCTCGCAATTATCACGGTTCTTTTCATCATACAGCAATTTGGGACTAACCTGGTTGGTAAGCTGTTTGGTCCTGTTATGTTATTTTGGTTCAGTGTATTAGGCTTGCTCGGATTCTTGTTTGTTATTCAGGATATATCTATTCTACGCGCACTGAACCCTTATTATGCCGTCAAACTTATTTCTGTAAGCCCCACTGCATTATTAATATTAGGAGGCGTATTTTTATGTACTACCGGGGCAGAAGCCCTATATTCTGACATGGGCCATTGCGGTCGCAAGAATATCCGTATTAGCTGGATTTTCGTTAAAGCGATGCTTATCCTTAACTATCTCGGACAGGGAGTTTGGGTTTTGCATCATGGGGGCTTCAACAGTGATATTAATCCGTTTTTTGAGATCGTTCCCCAAGGCTACCTGCTATTCATGGTGGCTTTGGCTACCTGCGCCGCGGTGATAGCGAGCCAGGCTATGATCACCGGATCCTTTACATTGATATCAGAAGCGGTCAGGCTTAATCTCTGGCCCAAGGTCAGGATAAACTATCCAAGTAATCAAAAAGGGCAGATCTATGTGCCCTCTATCAATTGGATTTTGTGGGTAGGCTGTATATGTATCGTGCTGGTTTTCCGAAGCTCCACAAATATGGAAGCAGCGTACGGATTGGCAATAAATATCACGTTTTTGGCCACTACAATTTTAGTCGCCGCTTATATGAAACGAAAAAAAGTACCAACCTATGCTATTGTCGCCTTTCTCGTTACCTATGGCTTAATTGAAGTTACTTTTTTGGTCGGTAATCTTGCAAAGTTCCTGCACGGCGGCTGGGTTACTGTGATGATAGGGATGGCGCTCTTTACGGTAATGTGGAGTTGGTATATCGCAAGAAAAATAAAAAACCGTTTTGTTAAATACGTCGAAATCGAAGACTATTACCAAATCATAAGTGAGCTAAGTTCCGACATTTCAGTACCGAAATATTCTTCTCAGCTTGTTTATCTAACCAGTGCCAACTTTAAAACGGAGATTGAATCAAAGATTATCTATTCTATCATTCAGAAAGAACCCAAGCGAGCGGACATTTACTGGCTCGTACACGTAGATGTAGTTGACGAACCGTTTACTAGAGAATACAAGGTGGAGTTTTTAATCCCGGGAAAGCTGATTCGTATAGACTTTAAATTAGGGTTCCGGGTTGAGCAGAGGGTCAACCTCCTATACCGAAAGGTTGTAGAAGAGCTTGTTAAAAATGGTGAAGTCGACATTACAAGTCAGTATACTTCTTTGAACAGGCATAAAATTGCGGGTGATTTCAGATTTGTACTATTGGAGAAGCACCTTTCCAAGTTTTCTAATCTATCTTTCTATGAACGCACGGTGATGGATTATTATTTTATTTTGAAGAGGTTAAGCCTTTCAGAAGAAAGAAGTTTTGGTCTTGATTCCAGTTATGTCGATGTAGAAAAGGTACCGTTGATCTTCGTAACGCCTGATGACATCGAACTGAATAGATTGCCGGCATAAAAAAAGGCTCCGGGCGGAGCCTTATTGAAGGTACTCAAACCAACAATTATAGGGATAATTAGGAGGGGTAATTCAACAATGCCTTTGAGTATTGTTGAATTTTAAATCTAATGTAGAGATATATTCTCAGAATGTAGAATATATTTGAAAATAAATTCAAACGTTATTAATCTTTGGTGCTTTTGGGGAATTTCCTCTACGTTTCTGCACGTCGTAATTTACTATGCTTATACCCGTAGAGAAAATATACGACAAGACCTACGACCAGCCATACTCCGAACCCAATCCAATTGGAAATACCTAATTCGGACATCATATAAAGGCAACTGAGTAATCCTAGTACTGGGATTAAAGACAATTGCTCCTTAATGCAATAATATAATACGATCAGGCAGATGCTCAAAAATATCCAGGTAGGTATTTTATGTTTAAACAAAGTCCAGCCGTATTCATATTTTTTTTCATAACTCAGCGCGGAACCAGCCACAAATTTTTCGTACTGATCTAAGGATTGGGCACTTAGATAAGCTTCAAGATCCGTGATAGGGGTTGAAGAGGCAGCCGTCTTATTGCTAATTTCCCTCCCTAATAGCTCTAGTTCGCTTCCATCTAGAGAAGTGATCAACGTAGTAGGATCCTTTATTTTTGGTGTGTTGAATAAAAAGGAAGATGCCTCAGCCTTAAAGAACATCCCGGCCGAAATTATGGCAGCTATGAACCCAATAGGGGCTATATATCTCGAGTTGATATAGGGCGTCCTGAATTTCCCACGCTGTACATCAGTCCGGTTTTGCAAAACCAGCACCCCGGCACAAACTAGAACGAATGCGAATAATGTCCCGATTGAACACAGATCTGTAACCGTCGTTAAGTTTAAGAACAAGGAGGGTACTGCAACAACAAAGCCAACTACGATAGTTGAAAATGAAGGGGTTTTATAGATGGGGTGCAGCCTGGAGAAAGATTTCGGAAGAAGGCCGTCTCTGCTCATGCTCATCCATATTCTTGGTTGCCCCATTTGGAAAACAAGCAATACGCTGGCCATAGCAAATATCGCACTCACGGCGATAACTCCGCTTAATAAACGTAAATCTATTTGTTCAAAAACAAAGGCGAGCGGATCCCCTACGGCCAAACGGTCATACCGGACAATGCCTGTCAACACCAGGGCAATAGCAATATAAATCACCGTGCAGATCACGATAGCCCACATCATACCTCTTGGAAGGTCGCGTTGTGGATTTTTACATTCCTCTGCGGTAGTAGAAATTGCATCAAATCCGATGTAGGCGAAGAAAACCGCAGACACCCCTTTCAAGACACCCGATATGCCGTTGGGAGCAAAGGGATTCCAATTGTCTACATCAACATAAAAAATGCCGACTGCCAGCACGAGCAATATGACGGCTAACTTTACAACCACCATTGCGTTACTAGCGTTCCTGGACTCGCGCATGCCACGGTACACCAGCCACGTAATAAATATAATGATACCAAGGGCTGGCAAGTCAGCCACAAAATGGAACCCCGAAATTTGTGGTGCAGTTAACCAGGCATTATTTGCAAGTCGCGTAGCTTCGTCCAGATCTGCATAGCTTTTCCCTGCCTTAAGCAAGCTCTCAGTTTGCAGATGCCCGTTAAAAGCAGTGAGATAATCCATTGTCATCCAGTCTGGCAGATTTATTCCGTCAATCCCGAGAAAAGGTATTCGTAAGGAGGATAGAAGTCCAGTAAAATAATCGGACCATGAAATAGCAACGGTAATGTTTCCGACCGCATACTCCATAATTAATGACCAACCGATGATCCAGGCGACAATTTCACCAAAAGCCACGTACGAATACGTATACGCGCTGCCCGATACAGGTACCATCGATGCAAACTCCGCATATGCAAACGCAGCAAAACTGCAAGCGACTGCCGTAAAAATAAAAAGGAAAATCACCGCCGGGCCGCCGTCTGCACTTGCCTTCCCAATAGTACTGAATATGCCCGCCCCAATTATCGCTGCGATACCGAAAGAAGTTAGGTCTCTAACAGTAAGCGTTCGGTGTAAGGCTGTGCCTTGATCGTCATGACGGTCAGCCGCACCTTCGAGAATTTCAGCTACAGTCTTTTTTCTAAACAGTTTTTTAAGCATGTATCTTATTAGTCTAGCTTGTCAAGTTCTACTTTAATAAAGGTCGCCAATTCGGTAATGTATGATAGGCTGAAATCAAAAGGTATCCCTGCAGTTTTGTATATATCGCCAATTGGCTCGCTGTAACCAAGAGATAAGGCTTGTAAATATTGCTTCAGCGCAGTATCTGGGTTTTCTTTATAGTTTTTCCACACAGCAATCGCACCTAATTGCGCAATCGCATACTCTATGTAATAAAACGGAACCTCAAAGAGGTGTAATTGCTTTTGCCATAAATTTCCAAGTTCAGATTCAAGTCTACTCCAATCCGCGAATCCGCCTCCAAAGCGCATATAGATCTGCTTAAATGCTTCTTCCCGATCGGTTGCATTGTGACCTGGGTTGGTATATATCCAGTGCTGAAACTGGTCGATTACAGCGACCCAAGGCAAAGTTTTGAGTACATCAGTAAGTTGCTCGCGCTTGGCACGCTGCAATTCCTCCTCATTCTCAAAGTAGATATCCCATTTGTCCATAGACAAGAGTTCCATACTCATGGATGCTAATTCAGCTACTTCTGCGGGGCAGTGTTTAAAGTCATTAAGCTCCAGATCCGCCGTGAGAAAGGTGTGCACAGCGTGTCCGCCTTCGTGAACCATCGTTGTCAGATCGCGTAACGCATTTGCTGAGTTCATGAATATAAACGGGGCACCGGTTTCAGCCAGCGGATAATTATACCCTCCCGGTGCTTTACCTTTTCGACTATCCACGTCAAATAAATTATTCGCTTTCATGACAGTTAACATTCGTCCTAGTTGCGGGTCGATGGCATTGAAGCACTTGATTGTTTTGTCGATCAGATCCGAGCCATCTCTGAAGGGTTTTAAGGCTGGTTTTCCGGAGGTGTTTACATCCAAATCCCATGGTCTCAATTTATTGATCCCTAGACGTTCGGCACGTTTTTCGGCCTGACTCCGCAATATAGGAACGATCTCCTTCTCTATCGCTTCATGAAACTGATAACAGTCCTGAGGGCTATAGTCGAAGCGGCCAAGAGCTTGGAACATATAATCTCTATAATTTTCAAGGCCAGCGTTAAGCGCAACTCTATGCCGCGTCGCCACCAACTCATCAAAAAGGATATTGAGCTCGTCCCTGTCGACCAGCCGGCGCTGTTGTATCGCTCTCCACGCGTGTTCGCGTACGGCTCGGTCGGTGTCTTTTATAAAGTTCGAAGCCTGTTCAAGCGTATATTCGTGATCATTGATAACTACACTCATCTTACCTGTCACCGATTGATATTTTTGTTGGGTAACCTGAAGTTTGGTCAGCAAATCGACGTTTTCATCCCGGTATATTTCTATCGACTTCCTTATTCCGCGGATATATACAAAGTATTTGGCTTGGTCTAATTCATCTATGAAGGGACTATCGTTAAATTTACGGTTAAGCTGGTTTGCTATCGGAGATACCTTTGGCTCAATCTGGGTCGCAAAGTATTGAAAATCTTTAACAAGCTCTTCGTCGGTCGTATCGCAGGTCATCCTTATATATCTCCATGCAAAATCCTCCTCAAGTGCTGCTTCGAGCTCGCTCTTATCCTGAAGCCATTTTACGAGCTGTTGAACATTATCAATATTCCGGGTTAAAAGTTCGTTGAAGATCGGCTCCAGGCTATCCCATGTCATAGTAAGATCATCGGGAACATAATTTCTTTTCTTTTTAGTCAGAGTCAAGTCCATTGTAAATATTAATGAGTTGTTCTAATGAAAATGTCAACAAGGAAGCAAATGGCAAAAATAACGGATGCATAGCCGTTAGTAGTTGCGAATGCCTTGTTAACCTTACTTATATCTGAGGGTTTTACCAAACTGTGCTGATAGATCAGCATGAAACAGAAGAAAGCAACACCTACATAGTAAAAATAACCAAATGCTATAAAAAACACAGGAATAATAACACACGCTGCCGATAACATATGCAGCGCTATTGATAATCTTAATGCGCCTTTTCTTCCGAGGACCACAGGAATTGATCGTAATCCTTCACCGCGGTCAAACTCCTCGTCCTGAAGTGCATAAATGATGTCAAAACCACTCACCCAGAATAGCACGGCAAAGGCATAAAGAACAGGCACGACTTCAAAAAAGCCTGTCACAGCAACAAAAGCACCCACGGGAGCCAACGCTAGACCCGCCCCCAAAACAAGATGACAAAACACCGTAAATCGTTTTGTGAAGCTGTAAAACAGTACAACAAACAGCGCTATCGGTGACAAGTACAGGCACAAGGGGTTAATAAGTGCGGTAGTTCCCACAAATAAAACAGCGTTAATGATTACGAACAACAGCGCCTCGTTGGCCGAGACCTTGCCCGCCGGGATGTCGCGCATAGCTGTCCGGGGATTTTTAGCATCAATATATCTGTCGAGATAGCGGTTAAATGCCATAGCCGAATTTCTCGCAAAAACCATACAGAACAGTACCTTCAATAGCAGATCCCATTCGAATGACGTCTGTACAGTGGTGACTCCAAGAAAAAAGCCGATCAATGCAAATGGCAGTGCAAAAACAGAATGGGCAAAGAGCACCAGGGAAAAGTATTTTTTCATGGCAGTGGTTCCTTTTTCGCGCTACTCGGTTGTGGCATAACAAAATCCAGGTTGACTGCTGAAACAAATTCTAGTATATTTTCCCTGCCCAGCCCGGTTTCGGAAGAAGTTATGAAGTAAGATGGGATCACTTCGAACCATTCACTAAGGGCCTTTTTAAAGAGAGATACATGTTTGTCTGTCTTCGATGCAGACTGTTTATCGGCTTTAGTGAATATCAGAGAGAAGGGTATCTGGATTTCTCCCAGCCAGTAACAAAATTCAAGATCAATCTTTTGCGGCTCAAGGCGGCTGTCGATTAAAACAAAAACGCATTGCAGGCTTTCACGCTTGGTGATGTAATGGCGAATAAATTTTTCCCATTGTTCCCTGCTGCTTTTTGATGCTTTCGCATAACCATATCCCGGCAGATCGACGATATACCAATCCTGGTTGACCAAAAAATGATTAATCAGTTGTGTCTTCCCGGGTTTCTGGGAGGTTTTAGCTAACCCGTTTTGTTTTAAGAGCGTATTGATCAACGATGATTTTCCTACGTTTGATCTGCCAATAAAAGCATATTCAGGGAGGTTAGGTGGGGGCAAGGCTGAAACCTTCGTGTTACTGCAAACGAATGCTGCCGATTTTATAATCATATACAAAGGTAGAAAATTAGTTTTCAACAATACTTATCTTTGCCTCATACATGAACGAAAACATTACACCGTACCAATCAGACACCGTTGCTAAAAAGGAGCAGGTGGCGACAATGTTTAATAATATATCCAGGACATATGATTTTTTAAATCACTTCATGTCTTTAGGTATCGATATAATATGGCGTAGACAGGCAATAAATACGTTAAAGGCATCTCGTCCGCGGGTCATTTTAGATGTAGCTACCGGCACTGGTGATTTAGCTTTTCAAGCAATAAAGACCTTGCATCCGGAAAAGATAATTGGTGTCGACATTTCGGAAGGTATGCTCAATATTGCACGCAGCAAAATAAATGCCCGCGGTATGGCGCACGTCTTCTCCGTGCAGACCGGGGACTCTGAAAGTTTAGGCTTCGAGGATAACCACTTTGATGCGGTTACTGTTGCATTTGGTGTCAGGAACTATGAAAATCTGCAAAAAGGGCTGTTAGACATGTATAGAGTACTTAAACCCGGCGGAAAAATTGTTATTCTGGAATTTTCCAAGCCCCGGATATTTCCTGTAAAACAGCTTTATAATCTTTATTTTAAATGTATTACACCATCGCTGGGGCGGATTTTTTCCAACGACTCAAGAGCATATTCATATCTTCCTGAGTCTGTTTCAGCTTTCCCCGATGGGTCTGACTTTACAGCACTGTTAGAAAAAGTAGGGTTCATGCAAACAGAAGAAAGGCGGCTCACCTTCGGTATCAGTGCCATCTATACTGGTATTAAATGAAGTTAGCGTATGTACCCCTTTTTTTATTAATCTTCATCAGCCCCTGCGCCTTGGGGCAGAACTGGGGAGGCGGTGTGGATGACACAGATATCCATTTTGGGTTCACATTCCAGTATATTTCATCCGAGTACAAAATATCTAAAAAAAGTGATTGGCGATCTGTGTACGAGGACAACATCGGACAAGGAGTACAACCTGGTGAGCTCAGGGCGTTATATTCAGAAAGTACCCCCGGTTTCGGTATCGGTTTTGTGGTGAACAAACGCGTAAACAGTCATTCAGATCTGCGATTCACGCCAGTGTTGGCATTTAGTGATAAGCTATTGCGATATCAGTACGTGAATGCTGACCAGAACCAGGAAAAGAAAGTCAACGGAACGCTGGTAGAGCTGCCCTTAAGTTTTAAGCTTAAGTCCGACAGGCGGACAAACTTCAGGGCCTACATGCTTGGTGGTGTAAAGTTTACTGCAGACATATCGTCCAGAAAGAAAACGAACAATAGTCTGGTTACCGATCCGGCAGAGAAATTCATAAATTCCAAACGGGGCTATTTTTCCTATGAGACCGGGGTGGGCTTCGATCTTTATTTTGAGTATTTTAAGATGTCACCAGAAATAAAATTATCATACTCGGCTGGCGATGTCTTACAACATGAAAATCATCGTTTTGCTTCTCCAATTGATAAACTGAATTTGAGAAATCTGACCTTCAGTTTGTTTTTTGAATAGCGCAGGTTCAAAAATTTTTAGCTTTGTCTCTAAATTATTCATCATGTCAAAAATTGCATTAATAACGGGCGCCACCTCCGGCATTGGCGCGGCATGCGCAGATTTGCTTGCGGCAAATAGTTATCACCTGATATTAGTGGGTCGGCGCGCAAATAAGCTAGATGAAGCCGCTCTTAAACTAACAAAGCGGTACGAGGTAGAGGTTAAGAAGGTTGTGGCAGATGTAAGAAATCTGGAAGAAATCTCCGCTTGTTTTGAGGCACTTCCATCCGGATGGAAAAAAATAGATATTCTGATCAATAACGCCGGCTTGAGCCAGGGTTTAGATCCCATCCACCAAGGAGACATTGCCGACTGGAATACCATGATTGATACTAATGTAAAAGGACTTTTATACGTTACCAGGCTCGTTTCACCATGGATGGTAGCGCAAAAAAAAGGTCATATCGTCAACATAGGGTCAATTGCCGGGCACGAAGTTTATCCCAATGGTAACGTTTACTGTGCAACGAAAGCTGCTGTCGATGCACTTAACAAAGGAATGCGTATAGACTTATTGCCCTATGGCATCAAAGTTACCGCAATCAGTCCGGGAATGGTGGAGACTGAATTTTCCAAAGTTCGTTTCAAGGGTGATGAAGGTCGGGCAAGGAAGGTGTACGAAGGCTTGGATCCGCTCACCGCGGGCGATGTAGCAGAAGCGGTTTGGTTTGCAGTTAGCAGGCCAGCTCACGTAAATATTAATGAAATGCTTATTATGCCTGCAGCCCAGGCTAGCGCAACTATAGTTGATAGACGATAAATACGATAATATGATAGGGAAAAATATAGATCAGGAAATAAAAAATGCCATGCTGGCTAAAGATCAGGCGAGGTTACGAGGATTGAGAGCAATTAAAGCAGCTTTTTTGCTTGCTAAAACAGAAAAAGGATCTACAGACGAGATTTCAGAAGAAGGCGAACTGAAAATTTTGCAGAAGTTGGTTAAACAGCGCAGGGAGTCAGCCGATATTTATAAGCAGCAGGGCAGAGAGGATTTGAGTGCCATCGAAGAAGAAGAAATCGCCGTTATAAGTGACTTCATGCCTAGCCAGTTGGATGCAGAGGCTGTCAGAAAAGTCATCTCCAGGCTTATCGAAACTTCCGGTGCTTCCTCTATGAAAGACATGGGGAGGATTATGGGTCTTGCTAATAAGGAGCTCGCGGGAAAGGCGGATGGGAAGCTTATTGCCGAAATAGTAAAACAAGAATTGGCATAAATTGTGTGTTTTTGCTGGAGTCTATTCTTAAAATAAGTGTTCGAAATTGCATTAAATTGATTCCAGCGCACTAACTTAGTAGCGTACTATCTACATTGGTCAAAATATGAAATACGAAGTAATAGAAAGTGACGGGTTCAAATATATAGAGGCTGGGAAGGGAGAAACCCTAGTATTACTTCATGGCTTGATGGGCGAATTAAGTAACTGGGAAGATGTGATCGATCGTTTTAAAGATCGCTATCACATTCTTGTTCCCATATTACCTATATATGAATTGCCAATCCTCACGTTGGGGGTGAAGAGCCTTTCCAAATTTTTGCACAGGTTTATTAAATATAAAAGGTTACCGCAGGTAGTTCTTATTGGAAATTCCTTGGGCGGTCATGTGGGGCTTGTTTTTACTGTTGCGCATCAGGAGCATGTTAAAGCTTTGGTTTTGACAGGAAGTTCTGGTTTGTATGAAAATGCATTCGGAGGTTCTTTTCCAAGGCGCGAGAGTTACGATTATGTCAGAGAGAAAGTTGAGTTTACTTTTTATGACCCCGCTACAGCTACAAAGGAACTTGTTGATGAGGTTTTCAGAAGCATAAATGAGCGGTCAAGGGTAATACGCATACTAACCTTGGCTAAATCCGCAATCCGACACAACATGGCTAAAGAACTTCACAGAATTACAATACCTGTATCCCTGATTTGGGGCAGGCAGGATAAAGTAACGCCTCCCGAAGTAGCGGAGGAATTCCATCAACTCTTGCCTAATTCTGAACTTAATTGGGTAGATTTATGTGGACATGCACCCATGATGGAGCGACCTGCAGAGTTTAATATGTATTTGGAGAAATTTCTAACCCGAGTATTACTAAAATAATGTTTGCGTCTGAACTCATATCTAACACCATTCCGCCGCTTCGGACGTCCGATTCAGTTCAGAAGTCTCTGGAACGGATGACAGAGTTCAAATTATCCCATCTGCCTATAGTAAACGAAACACAGTTTCTCGGATTACTTGCCGAAGAAGAACTTATCGAAATAGCTGATCCAGACACCGCCATTGGTGCATTACCGTTGTCAATTCTCAATCCATTTGTGTTTGAGGACGCCCACATGTACGATATCATAAGGCTGTTTAATCAGCTTCATCTCTCTGTAGTTCCAGTTCTCGATTATAAGAAAAACTACCTGGGTTTAATTTCGGGTAATAATATACTGGAATACATCTCAAACCTATACGCCGTAAAGGAGCAGGGAGGGATTATTGTTCTCGAGATCAGTAATAGAAACAATTCTTTGGCGCACATGGCCCAGATTGTTGAGGCAGATAACGCGCAGATACTGTCCTCATACGTACAATCGTTTCCTGAATCCACAAAGCTAGAGGTTACATTGAAGATTAACCGGACCGATCTTTCTGCAATCATAGCCTCATTCGAACGCTTCAATTATCAGGTAAATGCTGTGTTTAACACAACAACATCGGATAATGGTACCGCTGATAGGTATAATTCTTTGATGAATTATCTAAATGTCTAAGTGTCATAAATAATGGATATTTTTTAATGAGGATAGCAATCTATGGCAGAGAATTTAATAACAGCGTGCTTCCGTATGTTCAGGAGGTGTTTGACGTATTAAACGCCCATGAGATCCAGACACTTATTTACCACCCTTATTTAGTGTTTGTTCGAAACAAGGTGAAGCTGCCAGATAACATTTTAATTTTTAGAAACCATCAGGAACTATTAGGACAGGCCGACGTTTTTTTAAGTCTGGGGGGCGATGGTACTTTGTTAGATACGCTGTCCCTTGTCCGTGATTCAGGCATACCTGTAATAGGAATAAATTTTGGCCGCCTCGGGTTTTTAGCCAGTATAAACAAAAATGACATACGCGCCGCCATTGCGGCGTTGCAAAGGCAGGAATATGCGCTCGACCAACGCACATTGCTTAGGCTCGAGTCTAGCGAAAAACTGTTTGCTGAGGAGAACTTTGCGTTGAATGACGTTACGATTCATAGGAGAGATAATTCAGCCATGATGATTATCCATGCCTATATGAACAATGAGTTTGTAAATTCATACTGGGCAGACGGTCTCATTGTGGCTACCCCCACGGGCTCTACAGCCTACTCTTTAAGTTGTGGCGGACCCATCATTTATCCGAACTCTCAAAATTTAGTTATTACACCGATAGCTCCCCATAACCTCAACGTCAGACCATTAATAATTCCAGATGACGTATCTTTAACTTTCGAGATTGAGGCGAGGAGCGCTAAATTCCTTGTATCCTGCGATTCCAGGACTGTTACAGTAGACAAATCCGCAAAAATTGTTCTGAGCAGGGCAAAATTCAATATAAATCTTATTAGGCTAAATACTGAAAGCTACTTAACTACCTTAAGAAATAAATTACTATGGGGTATTGATACCCGAAATTACTAAGATGGGAAAGCCAGCGTGGACAGTCACCATAATATTACTCTTTCTCAACCTCGGCCTTAAAGCACAGGTACTTGAAGTAGGCGCTGGGATTGGTGGTTCCGGGTATGTAGGCGATCTGAACGTCAATAGGCTACTCAAAATCAGCGGGATATCGGCAGGAGGGTATGTTAAGATGAATTTTGATGCCCACTGGTCTCTAAGCGCAAACTATACCTATGGAAAGATACGTGCAAACGACCTTAAATCTGATGAGCCTGAATTTAGACAACGAGGGCTTAACTTTACTACAGCACTCAATGAGGCAAGTCTACAGGTTGATTTTAATTTTTTCGACTACTTTGCAGGGGGCGGGAGAAGAAAATTTACACCATATCTTTTCGTGGGGGCGGGTGGTATCTTGTTTAATCCCAAGGCCAATTATTCAAAGTACGACCTTTACGATGTGGTATTGAGACATTACAGGACGGAGGGTCAAAATGTAGTATACCGCAATTACGCGTTCACTGTACCTTATGGCGCAGGCCTGAAATTTCAACTTAAGGAAAACTGGGGACTATTTACCCAGATTGGATACAGGACGGCTTTTACAGATTACATAGACGATGTAAGCAAAACCTATCCCGGAGAAAACTACTGGGAGGTTGCCGGTTTTAAGCCTGAACGCATTAATGAAGCCAAATCCCTGTCGAACCCCTCCCTGCAAAACTTTGAAAGTCTGCAATATACTCAACGAGGCGATTTTAGAAAAAGAGATACATATATGTTTGTTGGTATTGGCATATCTTATACCTTTGTGTCCCAAAAATGCTATACATTTTAAGTATATCGAAGAATAATTGATGGGTTTCAGAGAACAGATTGATCTAACAAAGTTACCAGAGCATATTGCAATCATTATGGATGGCAATGGTCGCTGGGCAAAAAATCAAGGAAAGATAAGGCATTTCGGACATGAAAGCGGTGTCCTGTCAGTTAAAGACATTGTTGAAGGCTGCGCTGACATCGGAATCAAGTACGTTACAGTCTACGCTTTTTCTACCGAAAACTGGAACAGACCTATCGAAGAAGTAAATGCACTGATGGAATTACTCATTTCCACAATCAATCAGGAGACGCCTACGTTGACAAAAAACGACATAAAGCTTAATGCTATAGGTGATATTGCTTCATTGCCTCAAAAATGTATAGAGGATCTCGCCAGTGCTATGGAAAAAACGTCCTCTAATAAAAGATGCACGCTGACTCTGGCGCTTAGTTACAGTGCAAAATGGGAAATCATTAATGCCGCAAAAAAACTGGCCGAGAAAGCTGTTCGTGGCGAGTTAAAAGTTGAGGATATCAATGAACATCACTTCTCGGCTATGTTGACCACAGTGGACATGCCGGATCCTGAACTAATGATCAGGACCAGTGGAGAACACAGGGTAAGTAACTTTCTACTCTGGCAGATGGCATATACCGAGCTTTATTTTACAGATAAGCTTTGGCCAGACTTCAGACGCGAAGATTTGTTTGAAGCCATCGTCGATTATCAAAAACGTGAGCGACGCTTCGGTAAAACTAGTGAACAAGTCAACTAATTTTACTTTTAACACTTTTTAACATGTGTTTAAATTAACTTAGCATCGATTTTAAGAATCTAAATGAAAAAAATAATATACCAGCTTACAGTACTGTTGTTGCTGAGTTTGCCAGCATTGGCGCAGATAACACGGCCGCAAATAAACCCGACATTACCATCTCTTAAAGTTAAAGGTACTGATCTAGACTATTTTAATCCTAGGGAGTATATTATCGGAGGCATTACACTTGCCGGCACGGAACACCTGGATAAGGACGTGATTATAGCACTTACCAAGCTATCAAAAGGGGATAGAGTTCTTTTACCCGGAGATGCCACTGCCAACGCAATCAAGAATCTTTGGGCTCAGGGGTTGTTCGAAGACATACAGCTAGATATTGAACGGATCGTTGAGGATACCGTATATTTTGATATCAAAGTCGTCGAGCGCCCGCGTCTCGGAGGGTTCGAAATAGAAGGCGTAAGTAAATCCCAGAAAACGGATATTCTCGAGAAGCTGGGAGATAAGAGCGGTAAGTCAATTATCAACGAGAATCTATACAACACCACAACGGCTGTTATTAATAAATATCTTTCTGAGAAAGGGTATTTCTTTACCTCGGTTGACTATGCTACCAAGCCAGATCCGAGCATAGACAATGGGATGATACTCCAGGTAACTATTGACAGAGGCAGAAAGATGAAGGTTAAGCAAATCAACTTTACGGGAAATAAGGATTTTTCAGATGCCAGATTGAGAAAGTTCCTGAAGAAGACCAAGCAACAAGCCTTTTACAAACTATTTGGTTCCGGAAAGTTCAGTAAAGAGAAATATGAAGAGGACAAATTGAAGCTTATCGCTGAGATGCATAAACGGGGTTACCGTGATGCGGCTTTATTAAAAGACAGCATCTATCCATATAATGAGAAGTCGGTCGGAATCAACATCGATCTTTTTGAGGGACCTAAGTATTATTTCGGCAATATCACATGGGTGGGGAATGCAAAGTATACAACCGAAATGCTCGAGAAAGCTCTGGGAATTGAGAAAGGCGAACTTTTCAGTGAGGAGAAGCTTGAAACCAAATTGCGCGGAAGCGCAAACGGGGACGATGTTTCGAGTATTTACCTGAATGATGGCTATCTGACTTTTAGCGCGGAGCCAGTTCAGACACGGATATATAATGATACCGTTGATATCGAAATGCGCATCTATGAGGGTCCGCAGTATACAAACAACCGTATTACAGTTAAGGGAAACACGATTACAAATGATCGAGTTGTGCTTAGAGAGATCAGAACAAAACCAGGCGAGAAGTTTTCAAAAGATCTTTTGATCCGTACTGTACGTGAGATCGGCCAGCTAGGTAATTTTGATGAGAGTAAAACTGTACCGACTCCGCGACCAAATCCTGCTGACGGAACTGTCGATATTGAGTACACTGTAGAGGAGAAACCTTCAGACCAGATCGAACTTTCAGGTGGTTTCGGCGGGGGTAATATAATTGGAACGCTTGGGTTAACATTCAATAATTTTTCGTTGAAGAACCTGTTTAACCTGGACGCGTATAAGCCGCTACCAAAAGGCGACGGGCAAAGGTTGAGTCTCCGTGGGCAGACGAATGGTAAATATTACCAGTCATACAGTTTTTCGTTTTCCGAGCCATGGCTTGGTGGTAAAAAGCCAATCAGCTTTGGTATAAGTGCTTTTACTTCCTTACAATCGAATGGTTTTCGCAATAGACAGAGTCCAGAGTATTCTAAGATCCGTTTAAACGGTGTAACGGTTAGTTTAGGAAGAAGATTAAATTTCCCGGACAATTATTTCCAACTCACTCACGCGATAAATGCACAACAATATATTCTGAATAACTACCCAGGCTATCTGTTTAGAAATGGAACATCTTTCAATTTCAACCTTACTCAGGAACTTAGCAGGGATTCCAGAAATTCGCCGATATTTCCTACTGAAGGTTCAATATTCAGATTTTCTATACAAGCCACTCCACCATATTCGTTGTTAAATAATGTTAACTATGCAACAGCTTCCGATAAAGAGCGTTATAAGTTTACTGAATATCATAAGTGGAAGTTTGAAACCCAATGGTTTCAGCGCTTAGCGGGTAAGTTTGTAGTGAAGGCTCAGGCCCAGTTCGGCTTTCTTGGTTCTTACAACCAGGCTGTTGGACAGTCGCCGTTTGAGCGGTTTAAGTTAGGGGGAGACGGAATGCAGGGATTTGATTTCTTACAAGGGTCTGAACTAATCGCAATGCGCGGTTATGCTAACAACTCTGTGATACCGGTAGGATCTAATCCTACGGTCGCGCAGCAGTCCGGCAGTCCGATATTTACCAAATATGTCATGGAGCTTCGGTATCCTGTCATCGCCAGTCAGCAGGCTACAGCGTTCCTTGTCGGCTTTGCAGAGGGAGGTAACACGTGGGATAAGTTTGGCGACTTCAACCCTTTCAACATTCGTCGTTCGGTAGGTTTGGGTGCAAAAATATTTTTACCGATATTCGGCATGCTGGGAATCGATTATGGATATGGGTTTGATAAGATTCCCGGTATTCCTGACGCCAACAAGGGTCAGTTCCATTTTAGTATAGCGCAACAATTAGGAGGATTTAATTAACAGGAGAAAAGTGATGAAGAGGATTTTATTTGCGGCGTTGCTGCTTTTTTCAGGGTTTGGTGCATTTGCACAGAAGTTTGCTTATGTAGATACCGAGTATATCTTAAAACATTTACCGGAGTACAAGTCTTCACAAAACCAACTTAGCGTAATGTCAGAACAATGGCAAAAGCAGCTTGACCAGCAGTTTGTAGCGATCGATAAGATGTACAAAGCCTATCAGGCGGACCAGGTTCTTCTTACAGAAGATATGCGTAAAAGAAGAGAGAACGAGATCATAGAAAAGGAAAAGGAAGCTAAAGACTTGCAGCGTAAATTTTTCGGGCCTGAAGGGGATCTTTTCCAGGCCCGCGTAAAGCTATTAAACCCTATTCAGGAAAAAGTGTCGAAGGCAGTAGGGGAGGTAGCGAAAGCAAAGCTTCTTGACTTTATCTTTGACAAGAGCAGTGAAGCAACGATGATGATCTATGCGAGCAGTAGCTATGACGTAAGCAATGATGTAATAGTAAGATTAGGCTATAAGCCAGGTTCTCTGGTAGGTAACACACAGTAAAAATTAAGAAAACAAAAAGAGAGATGAGAAAATTAATGACCGCATTGATGGTAACTGCAGGATTATTTGTAGCCGGCAGTGCTAATGCACAACAAAAGTTCGCACATTTAAATTCAGCATTGGTGATTGATGGAATGGCCGAGGTTAAGGCAGCCAGAACTACGCTTGAGGCTTTCCAAAAGGAGAAAACTGCCGTGATTGAAAAAATGTATACCGAGTATCAGACTAAATTGAAAGCAGCACAAGACAAGCAGAAGACACTAAGCGAGGCAAACAAAGAGGTTGTGGGCAAGGAGCTACAGACGATGGGCACAGAGCTGCAGGACCTTGAAAAGAGAATCGAAGATGCTAGGACGAAGGCACAACAGGAACTTGAACAGAAGAACACAGAATTGTTTAACCCGATTCAGGTAAAGGTAGACAACGCCATTAAAGCTGTCTCTAAGGAGAAAGGTTATGCATATGTGTTTGACACTACAAATCCGGCTTTGGTTTATTTCGACGGAGGTGACGATATCACACCTTTAGTAAAAACAAAACTGGGCGTAGCTCCAACGGCAGCAAATACAACTGCACCAAAAAAATAAGGTTAACTATAAAAACGTTAAATTGCAGGGCTGACTTTTTCAGCCCTTTTTTTATGAAAATTGACGAAGCACCTATAGGAGTATTTGATTCTGGTTATGGCGGGCTTACCGTACTCAAATCGATTATGGGGAAGTTGCCGAAATATGATTATCTTTATCTGGGAGACAATGCGAGATCGCCTTATGGCGATCATTCATTTGAAACAGTCTTTCAGTATACCCTCGAATGTGTCGAGTGGTTCTTTAACCAGGGCTGTCAATTGGTTATTCTCGCATGCAATACCGCTTCAGCTAAAGCATTACGGACGATTCAGCAACGTGTGCTTCCATTTAAATACCCAGGACGCCGGGTTCTTGGGGTCATCAGACCAACAGCGGAAGTTATCGGGACCTATACGGCTTCAGGGAAAATCGGTGTATTAGGAACCAGAGGAACAATCAATTCGCAATCTTACCTGTTGGAAGTCCGTAAATTTTATCCCCACATCGAAGTATACCAACAAAGTTGTCCGATGTGGGTGCCGCTGGTGGAGAACAACGAACACCTGGAGCCTGGAGCAGATTACTTTGTGCAGAAGTACATAGATCTCATCTTCGAACAGGACAACAAGATCGACTGTTTATTATTGGCCTGTACTCACTACCCCTTGCTTGTGCCTAAAATTAAACAGTATATACCAGTTGGGGTTGAGCTTATTGGTCAGGGTGAGATTGTGGCAGACAGCCTTTGCGACTACCTGCGCAGGCACCCGGAGATTGCCAATCGCTTAAGTACAAACGGCGAGGTTAATTTTAGGACCACTGGTGATTCAGCAGCTTTCGATAGACAGGCTTCAATATTCTTTGAGTCGACAGTCAAGTCCAGCCATCTGTCATTAGCTAAAGTGCTTTAGGATGGTTACAACCAAGCATCAAGTCTAGTACCGGTATGATCTTCATGTGAATATCATACTTCGTGACGTTCAATTTCCTTCTAGGTTTTTATTATTATTAGCGGTAAATTTGCGGCTCAATAAACCACCGAATGAGTGATTCAATAAAACATGAATGCGGAATTGCCTTTATCCGCCTTTTAAAACCGCTCTCATACTACCAGCAAAAATACGGAACAGCGCTTTATGGCTTAAACAAGCTATATCTGCTCATGGAGAAGCAACACAATCGCGGGCAGGATGGTGCCGGTATTGCTACCATTAAGCTAGATATGAAGCCAGGTAGCCGCTATATCAGCCGTTACCGGTCTATGGCGCAAAATGCCGTAGCCGATATTTTTGGGTACGTTCAAAACAAGTTTGTGCCTATTCAAAATGAGGCACCGGAGTTGATGGCTGACGCGGAGTGGCTAAAAGCTAACGTAAGTTTTGTTGGAGAAGTTTTATTAGGTCACCTGCGGTATGGTACGCATGGTAAAAACAGTATAGAGAATTGTCATCCCTTTCTTCGCCAGAACAACTGGATGACCAGAAATCTTGTCATTGCCGGTAACTTCAACATGACCAATGTGGATGAACTGTTGGAGCAGCTATACGAATTGGGTCAGCATCCAAAGGAAAAGGCAGATACGGTCACTGTATTAGAAAAGATCGGCCACTTTCTCGACGATGAAAATCAAGAGCTTTTTGATTCTTACAAGAAGGAAGGCTTGACTAACGTTGAAATAACACAAAAGATTTCAGAGCATCTGGACATCGCAAACATATTACGCCGTTCGGCGAAGAACTGGGATGGCGGCTACGCCATAAGTGGTATAGTAGGAAACGGCGATGCCTTTGTATTACGTGACCCTTCCGGCATCAGACCGGCGTTCTATTACCACGACGACGAGATTGTTATCGCGGCATCTGAACGCCCGGCAATCCAGACCGCCTTCAATATTCCGTTTAAATCCGTCAAAGAAATACAACCAGGCCATGCGCTTATCGTTAAAAAGAGCGGTAAAGTAACACAGGAGGTTTTCAGGGAACCTCAGGAAAAGCGCGCCTGTTCATTTGAGCGGATATATTTTTCAAGAGGCAGCGACGCAGAGATTTACCGGGAAAGAAAGCATCTGGGTGCGCTTTTGTGTGGGCAGATTCTGGATGCCGTGCAAAGCGATCTGAAAAATACGGTATTTTCTTTCATCCCTAATACTGCTGAGGTTTCATTTTACGGTATGGTAGAGGGGCTTTATGCCCATATCCGTCGGATTCAAAAAGAGGCTTTGTTGCATCGTAAGGATAAGCTTACAGACGCAGAACTCGATGAATTGCTGTCCATGACTCCCCGCGTCGAAAAACTGGCCATAAAGGATGTGAAATTGAGGACATTTATTACTCAGGACGCAGATCGGCAGGACATGGTCGCGCATGTTTATGATACGACTTACGGTGTAATTAAGAATCACACAGACACGTTGGTTGCAATAGACGACTCTATTGTTCGCGGTACCACCTTAAAGCAAAGCATCATCAAAATTATCGACCGCTTGCATCCAAAGAAGATCATTATTGTTTCCTCGGCTCCTCAAATCCGCTATCCGGATTGTTATGGGATTGACATGTCGAAAATGGGACAGTTTGTTGCTTTCGAAGCAGCAATACAATTGTTAAATGAACGGGGACTAAGCCATATCATTGAGGATGTTTATCAAAAATGTAAAGCCTCCCTGCTTCTTCCAAAAGAGGAAATTGTCAACCACGTTAAAGAGATCTATGAGTCCTTTACTCAAGAAGAGATTTCTGCTCAAATCACTAAAATCATAACCCCTGACAATATAGACGCTGAAGTTCAGGTTATCTACCAGACTCTTGAAAATCTGCATGTGGCTTGTCCGGCACACTCCGGCGACTGGTATTTTTCAGGGAATTATCCAACCCCAGGCGGAAATAAAGTGGTAAATAAAGCTTTTGTCAACTGGAAAGAAGGAAATAACCAGCGGGCGTATTAAGACGGTCAATGGGTAAGGAAGCGAGGTGTTTTCTTACCCCCTGATTACTACCTGGAAGAAAAGGCGTAAAGCAAAGATAAGAATAACGCTCCCGGCTATACGGTTCAAAAGCTGAATGGTATGAGGTTCGATTTTATGTCTTAGTCGCGCAGCATAATATGTTTTCACACAGTCAACCAGCAATTGTGTAGCCATCGCTACTGCAAAAAAGAGTATTTTTTCGTTGAAGTCGTAATGGAGTTGCATCGATATTATTCCGCCCACCATAATCCAGAACATCAGTGTGGTAGGGGATAAAAGGCACATGAAAAAGCCCTTCAGCAAGTAGCCACGTTTCCTAATCCTTGTCACTTCGCTTAAGCTGTAATTAACCTCCACCTTTTTGATCAGATAATACAATCCTATCGCAAACAGGAAAAGGCCGCCAATGATCGATACATATTGATTATAAGCAGCATTATAGTCAACAAACTGGGTGCTGAAAATGGTCAGAGAGATAAAGATAATATCGCTCAAAACCACACCTACGGCAAGCGAGAAACCGGCCTTAAAACCCTTTTCAATGCTCGTTTTGATCATAGAGAAGAATACGGGGCCAGTTAAAAACGAAAATAATATTCCAGCGCCTACTCCATGTAATATTGCCTCAAACATTCAGCTCCTTTATAATTAATGTGCTAATATGCGATTTATAACTCGTCTGTCGTGTTATTATTACACTTTATGTTCTGGTTTTTTTTACTAAGTTTAGCCTTTTAAATAACCAATCTAAACATGAGTGCAGAAAATTTACAAACAAAGTGGGGCCAGTTTATTCCTTTGGTCACGGTTTTCTTTTTTTGGGGCTTCGTTGCAGCTAGTAACGATATCCTGATACCCGTATTTCAGAAAGCTTTTGATCTAACCCAAAGTCAAAGCCAATGGGTTTCCCTGGCCTTTTATATCGCTTATACAGTAGGTTCATTAATCTATGCCGGAATATCTATACTTATTAAAAAAGATATCGTTAACACCATCGGTTACAAAAACTCATTAGCCCTCGGGCTGGTAATATCTGCAGTAGGAACACTCCTGTTTTATCCGGCCGCGAATACGGGTTCATTCCCTTTGATGCTCTCAGGACTATTTATCGTGGCCCTCGGTTTTTCGCTTCAGCAGACCGTCGCTAACCCATTGGCTATTGCACTGGGACCTATCTCTACCGGTTCTCAACGTCTAACGCTTGCCGGCGGTATCAACAACTTTGGTACTACGATAGGTCCGCTAATTGTAAGCTTCGCAATTTTCGGGGCCAGCACAAATGCTACGAGCTCAATCAGTATCGAAAGCGTAAAAGTACCTTACCTTATACTGGGCGCCGCCTTTATAGCGGTTGCTATCTTCTTAAAATTGTCACCGCTTCCCGATCGTCCGCCACTTGTAGAAAGCACCATCGAAGACGCATCGTCAATCAAAGGATCTGCGCTTAAATACCCACAGTTGGTGCTTGGGATGATCGCGATCTTTGTATACGTGGGCGTCGAAGTCTCTACCGCTAGTAATCTTCCTGCCTATATGGAGCGGGAACTTGGTTTCGAGATAAGTGACATTGCACCGTATATTTCACTCTATTGGGCCAGTATGATGATTGGTAGATGGACAGGTGCAGTAGAGGCGTTTACCGACAAGGTCAATATACAAAAAGTACTTCGTTTCGTAGCTCCATATCTGGCATTTTGCATCTTCCTTGGAGTCAACGCCATCGCAAATCATGATCTGGCACCTTTTTATATCTACGCTGCGATAATCCTTATACTGATCATCGCCGATACAGCCAGTAAAGGAAGTCCCGCAAGGATGCTCTTAATATTCTCATTTGTAGGGATCGCGGCCCTGTTGATAGGTATGTTTACCACGGGTATGGTCAGCGTCTACGCAATTACGAGTGTTGGTTTATTTTGCAGTACCCTTTGGCCATGTATATTTACGCTGGCGGTAAGCGGCTTAGGTAAACACACCAGCCAGGGAAGCAGCTTCCTGATCATGATGATCATGGGTGGAGGTATCGTAAGTTACATACAAGGATACGTATCCGAGTTTACAGGGTTGCAGTACAGCTATATAGTTGGTATACTCTGTTTCGCATACCTGGCGTTTTACGCATGGAAAGTCAGTGGTATTTTGCGTAGCCAGGGTATCAGCTTTGACAAGAAAGTTTCAGGCGGACATTAATTTTTTAATCATATATATTAGCCCCGGGATATCTCGTTCCGGGGCTTTTTAATTATAAAATGACAGAAAAACCCAGTTTCAATCATATTTTTATGAACCTGGCCTCCGAGCTGGCCTTACGTTCACATTGCGTACGTGCCCATGTAGGTGCCGTTTTGGCCAAGGATACCAGAATCATATCGATCGGTTATAACGGGCCCCCTGCCGGTACGCACAATTGCGATGAAGAGTGGCCTAAAACAGGCTGCGCGCGTGATTCCAGAGGCAGTTGCTCGCTGGCCCTTCATGCCGAGGAGAATGCCATTTTGTATGCGGTTAAAAACGGTTCAAAAATATCAGGCTCAACTTTATATACCACACTGTCGCCCTGCATCGCCTGTGCCAGGTTAATTTTATCCTCCGGGATAAAAACCGTGTTTTATCGGGATTCCTATGCAGAATATAAAGGGCTCCCAAGCGATGAAGGCGTGGATTTTTTAGAGCGGTTCGGCGTCGAGGTCATTAAATTTTCTTAACTTTGGCCATGCTAGAAAAAATCATCATTCTCGATTTTGGTTCCCAATATACACAGTTAATAGCCAGGAGAGTACGCGAGTTAAATGTTTATTGCGAAATTCATCCATTCAACAATGTTCCAGAGATAGGTGCCGATGTTAAAGGTGTCATCCTGTCCGGTAGCCCATATTCGGTAAGACAGAAAGATGCACCTCAGATCAGTCTGGAAATGTTCCATAAAAAGTTTCCGGTATTGGCCGTTTGTTACGGTGCGCAATACATCGCTCAGCATTCCGGAGGCGAGGTTCAGCCTTCATCAACCAGGGAATATGGTCGTGCACATTTAAACTATGTTGCATCAGAAAACAAACTCTTCAGGAATATCCCTGCAGAGTCGCAGGTTTGGATGTCTCACGGCGACACCATCACCAAGGTGCCTGATAACTTTGAGCTGATCGCCAGCACAAGCAGTGTAAGAGTTGCAGCATACCAGGTCAAAGATTCCGATACCTATGCCATACAGTTCCACCCTGAAGTTACACATAGTACAGATGGAAAGCAGCTTCTGCAAAATTTCCTTGTCGACATCTGCGGATGTAAGCAGGAGTGGACAGCAGATGCATTCGTGGAAACAACCATTGCATCACTTCGTCAGAAACTGGGCGATGATAGGGTAGTGCTCGCATTGTCCGGGGGGGTAGACTCCAGTGTGGCGGCTATCCTGTTGCACAAAGCGATCGGTAAAAACCTGCATTGTATTTTCGTCGACAACGGTTTGCTCCGTAAGGGCGAATATGAAGCGGTTTTAGAGCAATACAAGCATCTTGGATTGAACATTAAAGGTGTCGATGCGAAAGAGCGTTTCTTGGGGCAGCTTGCCGGCGTTTCAGATCCCGAATTAAAGCGCAAGGCTATCG
Source organism: Pedobacter deserti (assembly GCF_024436415.1). Lineage (GTDB taxonomy): Bacteria > Bacteroidota > Bacteroidia > Sphingobacteriales > Sphingobacteriaceae > Pedobacter > Pedobacter faecalis. Next base: position 1,663,002 of record NZ_JAFMZQ010000001.1, read on the forward strand.
GCCGGGTATTCATCGAGGTATTTGATGACGAGGCTCACCTTGTTAAAGACGTGATTTGGCTGGCGCAGGGAACCATCTATCCGGATGTAATTGAGTCGGTCTCTGTTAAAGGTCCGTCTGCAACGATCAAGTCGCATCACAACGTCGGTGGCTTACCTGATTTCATGAAACTCAAGGTGGTAGAACCCCTAAATACACTCTTCAAAGACGAAGTCAGAAGAGTAGGACGTTCGTTAGGATTGGAAGACTTTATCATTGGACGTCATCCTTTCCCTGGTCCGGGCCTGGCCATTAGAATATTGGGCGAAGTAACAGCTGAGAAAGTAGCCATTCTGCAAGAGGCTGACGCCATTTACATCAATAATCTGAAAGAAGCCGGACTATATGACAAAGTTTGGCAGGCGGGGGCCATCTTCCTGCCGGTTCAATCCGTGGGTGTGATGGGCGACGAGCGTACTTACGAAAATGTCATTTGCCTGCGTGCCGTCGAGTCTGTAGATGGCATGACGGCCGACTGGTGCCATCTTCCTTATAACGTACTCGCAAAGATCTCTAATGAGATTATTAATAAGGTAAAGGGAATCAATCGCGTAGTGTATGACATCAGTTCAAAGCCACCTGCTACTATTGAGTGGGAATAGATATCAGTTTCTTGTCTTATTGTGCCTCTTAATATCTGCGTGTTCACCAAAAGTTCAGCAGGCAGAAAATAAACCGGCACAGGTTGGCGCGCAAAAAAAGGTAATTGAAGCCAAACCAGTAGAGAAATTTACGCAGGCAAAGATCGCCTTGCTGGTACCTTTCAGGCTTGAATCTGTGAATCTTCGGACGGCTACCAAAGCAGATGTCGATAGATCTGCCATGGCTATCGACTTTTACCAGGGATTCAAACTTGGGGTCGACTCAGCCGCCTCGTCAGGGCTTAATTTCACGCTGAATGTACATGACACGGGCGACAGTCAGGCCCAGCTTGAACGCATAATCACCACGGGTCAGTTAAGGTCTGCGAATCTGATCGTCGGACCGGTGTTTCCCGATGGGCTTAGGCATCTAAAGAACTACAGCGTAGACAGGGGCATTCCTATCGTCAATCCGCTGGCGGCAACGCACCCGGCAGAGTTCAACAACCCTAACCTGATTTCAATTGTGAACAACATAAATCAGCATGCAGCCAAAATCGTCAATTATATCGTTAAGCGGTATGATCCGGCAAATACGGTTGTGGTATTGATTAGCCGGAAGGATCCTGACGACGAGATTATGGCTACGCCGCTTAGGATGCTTTTCCTATCAAAAGGTAGTAAGTTTTCTTTTCAGGAGTACGCTTCGGTATTCACCATGGAAACCAAGCTTATCAAGCAAAAAAAATATGTCGTTATTGTCAGTTCTTCAGCACGCGACTTCGTTGCTCCAACAATCGACAAGCTGGTAAAAATGAAAAATGTCGGGCTCAACGTCGACTTGTACGGGCATCCCGATTGGGTTAAACAGAATTATACTGTCGATAAGCTCCAGCTCCTGCGCACGGCTGTTACTTCATCTTACCGGGTCAACTACACCGATCCGAGGGTTAACCAGTTTGTGAAGAAGTATCGTGCCCTTTACCAGTTTGAGCCAGATGAATTCGCTTTTAAAGGTTTTGACATCGGGTTCTATTTTGGGAAGATGCTGTCTAAATACGGCACCGACTATGCAAAACATTTGTCTGCGGAAAAATATACCGGACTGCACAACCGGTTCGTATTTGACTTTGATGAAGCACTCGGATATATGAATACAAGCCTGATGCTTTTACGGTATCAGAACTACCAGTTAAGCGAGCTTGAATGAAAATCCATCACCAGCTACGGGCATTTCAGCAGATTTTAGAACGCTACAAGGGCGACATCCCTTTGCATCGCTTTCTCTTTGGTTATTACAAGCAAAATAAGCAAATGGGCTCTTCCGACAGACGTTGGGCCACACGCTATATTTACAGCTATTTTAGATTGGGTAATGCCATGGCCACACGAAGTCAAAATCTAAGGCTGGCTGTCGCCGATTTTCTGTGCAATGACACACCCAGTCTGATCGTTGAAAGCGAGCTGCCTTTTTACGTCGACCAAATGAAGTCTGCTCTCCATGATAAGCTCAATCTGCTCACTGAAACCTTCCCGGATTTCAATCTGCAAGACGTCTTCCGCTTTCAGGAACACTTAAGTGCCGGTGTGGATCGTGCGGCTTTTGCGGCGTCGCATTTTATACAGCCTGATCTTTTCATACGCGTTAAACGTAGCTACATGCCACAGGTGCTCAACGAACTATTAGCACACGAGGTGCCCTTCCGGGAGCTATCTGAAACGACAGTGGCTTTGCCAAATGGTACCAAGCTAGAGCAGATATTGACGGATCAGACGCTCTTCGAGGTGCAGGATCTATCTTCTCAGGAAACGGGCAAATATTTCGAACCTGGCAAGTGGGAATACTGGTGGGACTGCTGTGCGGCATCGGGGGGCAAATCGCTTCTTCTGCACGATTCAGAACCTACCGTTCAATTACTGGTAAGCGACCTGCGTTCCAGTAGTCTTGACAACCTGGAAGAACGCTTTCGCGCCGCAGGTATCAAAACGTATCAGAAAAAGGTACTTGATCTCCTGCAAAATAACGAGCAGGTTCTTCATCATTACGAATTTGACGGCATCATCCTGGATGCGCCGTGTTCAGGCTCCGGAACATGGGGGCGTACACCCGAAATGCTCCATTACTTCGATGCCAATAAGATCGAGGCATTTGCAGCGCTGCAAAGGGCGATCGCGACCAACGTTTGTAAATACCTCAAACCGGGCGCCCCGTTGATTTATATCACGTGTTCTGCATTCATGCAGGAAAATGAAACTTCAGTAAAGTGGCTCACTGAAAACCTTCCGCTTTCCCTTGAAAAGGCAGAAGTCATTAAAGGCTATGACCACAAAGCCGATACCATGTTTGTTGCCCGACTGATCAAAACCGAGGCATAGTTACAGGCCGGTGTTATTCCTGAACAGTTTGATCGCTATGGCAAGCAGTATGATGCCAAAGGCCTTTCTGAGTACGTTCAAACCAGATTTTCCAAGCAGCCGCTCAATACGGTTTGTATTTTTAAGAACAAAATACACAAAAAGCATATTTACTACAATTCCGACAATGATGTTTTGAGTCGCATACTCTGTCTTAAGTGAAAGCAGGGTAGTCATGGTTCCTGCCCCGGCAATTAAAGGGAAGGCCAGCGGAACGATAGATACTGTTTCAGGTGCGTCGCCTTCCTTGAAGATGGTAAGACCTAATACCATTTCCATCGCAATAAAGAAGATGACAAATGAACCGGCAATCGCAAATGAAGCCACGTCGAGCCCAATCACTTTAAGTAACGATTCGCCCGCAAACAAGAAGATGATCATTAATATCGTTGCCACTATGGCCGCCTTCTCAGACTGTATATGCCCCGCTTTTTTCCTAAGTTCAATAACCACAGGGATGGAGCCCAATATATCAATGATAGCAAAGAGGATCATTGAAGTAGATAATATCTGACTAAAACTAAAATTCATATGTCGGCATATAGTGAGTAAATATAACCATTTAGGATATTGTATTGCAGATAAAAAAAGCCGCTTTTCAAATTGAAAAACGGCTTTAATTTTTTCACCCTTATCCCCGATTAATCCAGTTTCGGCGCAGGTGGGTCTTTAGGTATTACCGTTTTACCTGTATTATTTAGCACAGAGTGCTTGCGGCTGTAACCAAAATAAATCACAAAGCCCAGAGCAAGCCATCCGAAAAGTCTTAACCAGTTGGTCCACCCAAGGCCAAATATCATTGCACCACACACCAGAACGCCTAGTATAGGAATTACGGGTACCCATGGCGTCTTAAACTGGCGTGGCAAATCAGGATCAGTTTTCCTTAAAATGATCACCGCTACGCATACCAGCATAAACGCAAACAAGGTACCAATGCTCGTCATATCGCCAACTACATCGCCTGGTACAAAAGCAGCGAAAAGCCCCACCAGGATCAATATAAAGAGGTTTGCTTTGTACGGGGTTTTATATTTACTGTGAAGGTCGCTGAATATCTTTGGCAGCAAACCATCACGGCTCATTGAATAAAATACCCGGCTCTGCCCAAGAAGCATAACAAGGATAACTGAAGAAAACCCGGCAAGTATCGCTACTGTTACCAGTTGCGCAAGCCAGCCGTAACCGGTCATGTATTCGCTTATCGCCGCTACTACGGATGCTTCACCACCTTTTGTTCTAAAGAACTCGACTGGTGCGATCCCTGTAAGGACATGAGCAAACAGGATATAAAGCAATGTACATACAGCAAGAGAGCCCAAGATACCTATCGGCATAGCAGTCTTTGGATTCTTTGTCTCCTGAGCAGCAGTACTCACCGCGTCAAAACCGATAAAGGCGAAGAACACTGTTCCTGCCGCTCCAAGAATACCCATGATGCCGCCAAAAGAGTGACTGATACCGGCACTGTCAACGTACTCACCAGCAGGCGGGATATAAGGCGTATGATTTGCCGCATTCACAAAACCCCAGCCTAAAACGATGATCAATATCACGATGCTCACCTTGGTAATCACGATCAGCCCGTTTACGAAGGCAGATTCCGATGTTCCTTTAATCAGCAGGAAGCTCAGCAATGTAACGATAAATAGTGCAGGGAGGTTCATGATACCTGATGTGCCGTCAACAGAGGTCTGCAATGGGGAATGGCACCATTCGTAAGGTATAGGCGCAACATGCAACACCTCCACCAGCAGTTTATTTAGGTATTCGCTCCAGGCAATACCTACAGTAGCTGCCCCAACAGCGTACTCAAGAACAAGGTCCCAGCCAATTACCCAAGCCATAACCTCACCCATGGTGGCGTAAGTGTAGGTATAGGCACTTCCCGAAATCGGGATAGATGAAGACAGTTCCGCATAGCACAAACCAGCAAGCGCACAGCCTATTGCAGCGATAACAAAACCAATCGTAACTGAAGGACCCGCGTTTTGTGCCGCAGCGGCCGCGGTGCGTACAAATAAGCCGGCACCAATAATCGCCCCAATACCCAAGGCCACCAAAGCACCCGCACTTAAGGTACGTTTCAAACCCTTGCTCGTTTCGTCTGCTTCCGCAAGCAGCAGATGCATGGGTTTTTTCTTAAATAAACTCATATTTTAGGTTTGTCTAGTTTGTTAATGAATAAAGTTTCAAACGTAAATAAAATCTGTTTAAAAATAAAGGGGATTTTGTCTCAAAACCCCCTTTGTTTTCTTAAACTATCGCTATTGAGCGTCCGTTTCGTCCGGCAACGAAGCTTGTACAGCTCTTTCTAACGAATCCATTTGTTTTCCTACCTGTTTTTGCATCGAATGCATGCTTTTTTCAAGTTGCATCACTGGAGCTTGCATAGATAGCCGCTCACTCGCAGATACAGCAATATAAGGTGCTATAACCAGGGAGACAATCGACATAAGTTTGATCAGGATATTCATTGAAGGTCCAGAAGTATCTTTAAAAGGATCACCAACAGTGTCGCCCGTTACGGAAGCTTTATGTGGCTCAGATTTTTTGAAATGCATCTCCCCATTAATTTCAACACCCTTTTCGAACGATTTTTTTGCGTTATCCCATGCACCACCAGCATTGCTCTGGAAGATTCCCATCAATACGCCCGATACGGTAACTCCGGCTAAAAGTCCGCCAAGGATTTCTGCCGAACTTACTTCCGGGAATACACCTTTGAAACCGAATCCCACGATAATCGGAACCAGGATCGCGATAGCGCCCGGCAGCATCATCTCACGGATAGAAGCATTAGTCGATATGGCGACACATTTTTCATATTCCGGTTTAGCTTTGTACTCCATAATACCCGGGATATCACGAAACTGTCTGCGAACCTCCCTAACCATATCCATAGCGGCTTTACCTACGGCTGCAATGCATAAGGCGGAGAATATAAACGGTATCATAGCGCCGACAAACAAGCCCGCCAGCACCGGTGCTTTATAAATATCGATGGCCGATATCCCCGCAACACCGACAAAAGCGGCAAACAATGCCAGTGATGTAAGTGCTGCCGAGGCGATTGCAAAGCCCTTTCCTGTTGCAGCAGTGGTATTGCCAACCGCATCCAGATTATCGGTGCGCTCGCGCACCTCAGGGGGAAGTTGGCTCATCTCTGCAATTCCGCCTGCGTTATCGGCAATCGGTCCGAACGCATCAATCGCCAACTGCATAGCCGTAGTGGCCATCATACCAGCGGCTGCAATAGCCACTCCGTAAAGTCCGGCGAAAGCATAGGAAAGAATTATTCCCCCCGCAAGCACCAGGATAGGGGCCACGGTAGATTTCATACCCACAGACAAGCCTCCGATAATATTCGTAGCATGCCCGGTGCCCGACTGCTGAATGATAGAATTTACAGGTCCTTTACCCATTGCGGTGTAATATTCCGTGATAATACTCATCAGCGTGCCTACAACCAAACCGACGATAATGGAATAAAACACATCCAGACTTGAAAAATCCACACCTCGTAAGTGAAGCTGTTCAGGTAACATCCCTTTCACAACAAAAAACGAAGCAATAGCCGTAATCACTATAGAACCCCAGTTGCCTAGGTTCAATGCATTCTGAACATTGGATTCCTCACCCTTGATGCGGACGAACCATGTACCTATGATCGAAAAGATAATGCCGAGCCCGCAGATAACCATTGGCAATAAAACGGGCGACATGCCATTGTAATCGTCAGTTACCTGAATTTCCTGTCCCAAAACCATCGTCGCCAGTATAGTTGCCACATAAGATCCGAAGAGGTCGGCACCCATACCTGCCACGTCACCTACGTTATCACCCACATTGTCAGCAATGGTTGCAGGGTTTCTCACATCGTCTTCCGGGATACCAGCTTCCACCTTACCCACCAGATCGGCACCCACATCAGCGGCTTTGGTGTATATACCACCACCCACACGGGCAAACAAGGCTATCGACTCTGCGCCAAGTGAAAAGCCGGTCAGCACCTCAATAGCGGTCTTCATTTGCGTGCTGTTTGCTTCAACAACGCCGAAAATGTTCAGGAATACAATAAACAGACCGCCCAAACCAAAAATAGCCAGTCCTGCTACACCAAGTCCCATTACAGCACCGCCGGTAAACGATACCTTCAAGGCCTGCTTTAAACTTGTACGGGCAGCTTGCGTGGTTCGTACATTCGCTTTGGTCGCAGCCTTCATGCCGATGTAGCCAGCCGTAGCTGAAAAAACAGCACCGATAATAAAGGCAATGGAAATAATCCAGCTAGAGTGGAGTTCTACTCCGTTTATCTCATGCACTGTGCCCGAATAGGCCAGGAGAGCAGCCGTAACAAGTACAAAAATGCTCAGGACACGCCATTCCGCTTTCAGAAAAGCCATTGCGCCGTCGGCGATGTAGCCGGCCAGTTCCTGCATGTTTTTGTCGCCCGCATCCTGCTTGTTTACCCAGGCACTTTTAACCGCCATCACCACAATACCCGCAAGCCCCAGTACAGGGATGAGATAAATTAAATTCTGTTGTAAAAACTCCATAAATGTTCTCGTTTAAATTTCTGATAGGTCTTTAGATATTTGGTTGTTTTAGCCCTACCCTCTATTCAAAAGAAAATCAATCGAATACGGGGTGGTGGGCTATTGCAAAAATAGCGGTGTTTGCGTAATTACCAAATTTTTGAGGCTGCGACCGCAAATATTTATTTCGGCGGTCCAATCCGTCCGATTTATGCTAAAAATGATTCACATACAGCGCATTGAACTTAACTGACTTTTAAATATATTAGCCCAGAAAATATTCAATAAAGGTAGTTTTAGCAAACAAACATATGGAAGCACAGTCGCACGACGGCACGTTTAAAAGAGAACTTGGGTTACTCGACGGAACCATGCTTGTAGTCGGATCAATGATAGGGTCGGGCATCTTTATTGTCAGTGCGGATATCGCACGCAATGTAGGTTCGGCGGGCTGGCTGATACTCGTATGGGTTCTCACAGCGGTTATTACCATGATCGCCGCAGTCAGTTATGGTGAGCTAAGTGCAATGTTTCCAAAAGCCGGTGGACAATACATCTACCTAAAAGAAGCTTACAACAAACTCATAGCCTTCTTGTATGGTTGGAGTCTCTTTGCTGTCATACAAACCGGAACCATTGCAGCTGTCGGCGTCGCATTTTCAAAGTTTGCCGCATACCTCTACGAACCTTTCAGCGATGAAAATATACTCTGGACAGCAGGCTCCTTCCAGCTCAATGCCGCCCAGATCGTATCTATCATCACCATTGTGCTGCTTACTTATTTGAACAGCAGGGGAGTTAAAAACAGTAAGATGCTGCAGACTATCCTCACCATCATTAAGATATTATCACTATTTGGTCTCATTGTTTTTGGATTCAGCCTGGCAGCAAGTTCCGAAGTATGGAATGCCAACTGGGCCGACGCCTGGCAGCCACGTGCTTTCGACACCAGCTCCCTGAGTTGGGCAGATGTGAGCGGTACCCTCCTTGTGTCAGGTATTGCTGCAGCCATGGTAGGTTCCCTCTTTTCCAGCGATGCCTGGAACGGAGTTACTTTTATTGCCGGAGAAATCAAAAATCCCCAGCGCAACGTCGGATTAAGCCTCTTTCTTGGAACTTTTATCGTCAGTGTGATTTATATCCTGGCCAACCTGATGTATATCTCCGTTCTTCCCCTGAACGAAATAGCCACAGCAAAATCTGACCGGGTTGCAGTAGTGGCCGCTCAGTCAATTTTCGGGCCTGCAGGAACCATCATTATTGCCCTCATGATTATGATATCCACCTTTGCGTGCAACAACGGACTTATTATGGCAGGGGCTAGGGTATATTATACTATGGCCAAAGACGGGTTGTTTTTCAAACAGGCAGCACGTCTAAATTCAGCAGATGTACCCGGACGCGCACTGTGGGTACAAAGTGTTTGGGCCTCCGTACTATGTCTCACCGGGAAATACGGTGCATTGCTCGATTTTGTGGTGATTATCGTGCTCATCTTTTATATTCTGACTATATATGGGATTTTTATCTTAAGGCGGAAAATGCCAGAGGCCGAGCGGCCCTATAAAGCGTTTGGCTATCCCTTTTTTCCTGCCTTCTATATCATCACCGCATCCGCACTATGCATTGCCCTGCTGATATTTAAGACAAGCACATGCGGATGGGGTGTTGTGATTATGTTAATCGGAATTCCGGTCTATTATTTAACCGGCCCCAAGACTAGTTAAATTCTGAGATATCGACAACCCTGTCCTGGCCAGGCTTGAAGAAATACACGCTGGTATTGCCTTGTTGCTGCCAGGTATAGTTCTGCTGCACCTCCCTGATAATATTGTTGGCCTGTTCAGGTCTATAAGGCACGTTTAACGTTTCATTCGCAACATAATTCACCTGATATAACGAGTTAGGCGTTAAAAAAACCAGTGTCGTCCGGTCAGGAGAGTGTGTAAGAAATTCACCTTGTATGCGCTCTTCTGGATTTTGTCTTTTAAGCACATATACTTTCGCATTTACATTGGCTACAAAGAAGTCATTGTTCACTACGTAACCATTGCGGCCAATCTGGTTAATTCCCTTTGTAACATCTTTGTCGCGCTTGCCGTTTGAAGCCCTGTAAAGGCTGGCCACATCAAGCTTGCCGTCGTTAAAGGCAACGATAAAAAAGGGTGCGGTAAGTCCCGAGTTATCCGCCACCTGCACCAGCATCGCCGTTTTTTGTGTATTGATAAACTCTGCAAAGCCAAATTTTTCAGCAATAGCCCCAGTATCTGATTCGCCCATCTGGATTCTAACAAGTGTATCCCTAAACTTAACCGTATACACTGGTTTGCCGTCCGAGCCGGCATCTTCCCCCTTATAAGGATATATTTTCAGAACACTATCAGGAGCGCTGCTGTTAAATTTCTCATTTACTGTCAGCGGCCGGGCCACATAAGTAGCGCTGGTGTCACTTTTACCACAGCTATACAAAATAGCCGATAAACCGATCAGGTACAATACTCTCTTCATCAGAATAACTGTTTTAATGGTGTTTTAATTGGTTAGTTTTTCTGTAAAAATAGAATTTGCCCCGAATTGTGCCTAAGAAAATCTGAAATAAAAGAGAAACAGGGATAAGCTAAAAGCTATCCCTGTTATTAAAGATGGTTGACCCACCACAGATCAACCTAAACCAAACAAACCGAATATATAACGTGAGGCACTATAAAAAGTTTTAAAAAAACTAAAAAAAATTATGGAACCTCTTTCAGGTCGGCTTTATTAAGCCAGCCTTTTGTAACCTCGCCATCATTATTCGTGTGGGTTACATAAATAAAACCATTCTGTTCATCTACTACGCTAAACTTATTCATGGTCCATAAACCGAACACCCCGCGCTTAGACGCATCCGTTTGAGGGGCATCGTAAAAGAACAGGGTGCCTTTGGGCAGCTGATAACGAACACCTTCACTAACCAGTACAATGTCTTTGTTTTTTGACGTGTTTTCTTTTGGAATTGCAGACTGCTGCTCCGTTGGCTGCTCGGCACCCATTTGCGCCTCATAGATTTGTTTAAGACTGTCTACATCCGTGCTGCCCTGTAGCGCTGCCGTATCTGTAATGATAGGCTTAATGGTATTTACCGTGTCTTCCGGTATCGTTTCCGCGACAAGCGATGTCGTATCTGGCGTATTGCTCAGACTATCTGTATAGTATGCAAGCTGCCGCTGATTAATATCGTTCAGATAGATAGAATAAGCCGCAAATAACGTGAGCGCAACCAGCGCTAATACCATCACGTAGAATATTGGCTTGGAAACCCTCACCGCCTCTGGCGAGGCCTCCTCAGGTTCGGGTAAAGCCATGCCAGGGGTCTCCATAGGTGGTGCGACAAGCTCTCTGTGATGAATCAGCGCATTTTGAAGCGCCATGCCGTCTGCATACCTTTTTTCAGGAAGCTTTTCCAGGCACTTCCTGATCAGATTAAGAAGCCGGGCCGGCACGTTCATCTCCTCAGCTTTTGTTTCAGCCGACCAGCCCTCGGGGATGTTCTGCCGCCGCAGGTCCAGCAGGTCGGGCACCGGCTTTTCCATATGGGAAAGCATCACTGCATTCCGGTGTGTCTCACTGTTGTTGATCTGTGGGAAGGGTACTGAGCCTGCAAGCAGTTCATACAGAATTACACCATAACTATACACATCCGTCTGAAAGAACATTTCTCCATCATGCTGTTCGGGCGCCATAAACTCAACCGCACCGGCATAGCGTATGCTACTCCGCCGCTGCTCGTCCGACATGATCGACAAGCCAAAGTCAAATAAAATATAATTGCCCGTTGCCGTGTTGAACTTCACGTTATTGCTCTTGATATCGCCATGTTTAACACCCACTTTATGGCAATGTGCTAAAGCGCTGGCCAGGTGCTCGGCCACCTTAATCGTTTCCCTTATTGTAAATACGGGCTCATGAGGAGGTTTCAGCAGATCACCGAGATCTGGCCCCTCTATATAGTCCATTTCTATGAACGGGAAGGAGCCACTTTCGGTGAGCCCGTAATTCATGATCTTAACTACGTTCGGGTTCGGAACCTCATTTACCTTCTTTAGCTTTTCCACCTCATTTTTAAACGTGCGGTAGTTCCTGTCCGACATGTCCTCCGATAGGATCGGCGTAGGCAATATCTTTACGGCAGTAATGATTTCGCCCAACCGCTTACCCTTATACACAGAACCTTGTCCGCCCGTACGCAGCGCACCCAGGTTTTCAAGCCCCTCTGCTATGGTAAATACTTTGCTCATAGTTTGAATATTATTTTCTAAAAATAAGGTACATCATCAACTAATCCATCTTTTGTCCGCCTATTTTTCTTCGGATCCTTACGCTTTTTATTCACAGGTGGCGGCTGCACAGCCGTATTCCGCACTGTATCACTTTTAGGCGCGGCTGCCGTATCAGCCAATTGCTGTGCCTGGGTGCTGGTGTCAGGCAGAACTCCATTTTGGGGCAAGTCAGCCCGATCGTCGAACAATGCAGCCACACCTAAAAAGCTTAACATGACAAGTATTAAGGCCGTTGCGGCTATCCACCATTTTGCTTTATCCAACCTTTCATACCGTTTCACCGTAGCCAAAAGCTTTTCATTCTGCTCCTTGTAAGCGTCAAGCATGATGGCCGCATCCTCATTCCGATCGGCAGCTTCCATATAGCTGCAAATAGTCTCATAAAGTTCCGCGCCATTGGCGAACCGGTTCTCCGGGCGCTTTTCCAGGCATTTGTAAATGACCTGCAGCAACCAGGGTGGAACCCGCATTTCGTGACTTCGCTTGTCGTCCGACCAGCTTTCAGGCAAGCGCGCCTCTCTCAAAGCCAGCAGATCCGGTATCTCTTTTTCTATATGCGCAAGCATCACCATGTTGCGCGAGGTATCGTGACTGTTAATCAGCGGGAAGGGTACAGTACCAGCAAGCAGCTCATATAAAATAATACCATAGCTGTAAACATCGCTTTGGAAAAGCATTTCGCCTTCATGTTGCTCAGGAGCCATAAATTCGACGGCTCCAGCGTTCCGCAAACTCGTTCTGCGCTGCTCGTCCGACATCACGGCCAGACCAAAATCCAGCAGTACATAGTTGCCTGTGCTCGCGTTAAACTTCACGTTATTGCTCTTTATATCACCGTGCTTCACGCCCACACGGTGACAATGCGCCAGCGCAGCGGCCAACTGCTGGGCAAGCTTCAAGCTTTCCCTGATGCTGAACACAGGCTGATGCGGCGGTTTAAGTAATTCCTCCAGCTCGGGGCCCTCGATATACTCCATCTCTATAAAAGGGAGGGCACCGCTCTCGGTGAGGCCCGAGCTCAGGATTTTCACGACATTCGGACTTGGGTTTTCGTTAACCTTCTTAAGCTTTTCCACCTCATTCTGGAAATCCCGGAAATGTTTGTCCTCATGATCCTCCGAATGGATGGGCGTAGGCAACAATTTTACGGCGGTAATAATGGCACCCGTTCGTTTACCTTTATACACAGAACCCTGGCCGCCTGTACGCAGCGCTCCCATGTTCTCGAGCCCTTCCGTTATCGTAAATACTTTCGCCATCAGACTGTCGCAGATTGGTGTGAGCTATAACTAAATTCCAGCACGGCCGACTCGCCCAGAATAATCTGATCACCCTCCTGCAGCGCATGTCCCAGTTCAGTAAAGGTCAGTTTCACCGGGTTATGCTCCGAGGGCGATTTTACCTTTACCTTGTTCCTTGGCGGTACGCCACCATCATCGGCAAACAACATGAAGGCAGCGCTCTCCTCATTCCAAATGATATGTGCGTGCTGTCGGCTCACATACTTATTGGCCTGGTTGCTGCTGCCGTCCGGAAAGGCAATGTGGTTTTCACGCACAAAGCCATCCTGATCCTGCGCCAACCGTTCCCTGCCGATGTTAATACGTCCGTCGGCAGCACTTATGGTATATTCTTGTTGTTCCGCTTCGCCGTTCAGAACGCGCAGAAAAGCGGTGTCCGACTTTTGTGTAATGGTGATCTCCGGCATTTTAATGCAGAGTGCCACATCCAACTGATCCATTTTCACAGCGCCTTCTGGCAATTCATCCAGAAAGGCAATATCCAGCGTCCAACGTTCGGGCAGGTCAATAGCAAAATCATCCGCCAGCCGCTGCAGCTCCTGTTTAAAGCGATTCTCTTCCGCTGAGAAAACCGCAGCGTCGTATAGGTAACGCTCTTCCGGCAAACAGGCGATGCACAGCTGCAAGCCTTTTATCGACCGTCCTTCGCCGCCCTCCATCTTCTGCATCTCCTGTTTTATGAAAAACAGCATGGCTTCCCTGATCGCTTTTATATCCCTCGGTTTATCCGGGGTGTTCTTATTAAAAAGATTGAACATACTCATCGGCTTTAATCTTATTTGCTGTTTGCTTTTTCTTACCTTTTTCCAATTCCTCTTTAAAATCCTTGATATATCCCAGCTTAAGCAGGGCAGGGATCACATGCTGGCCAGCAAGTAACACCGCTTTGCTGGAACCTTTGGTCGATTCGATCCGGATGCAGGTTACCACATGACCCCGGCCATCCTTCTTGGGCGCAAAGAAAACGTACCAGCCGTCGTTAATCTGCTCCTGCTTCCATATCCGTTCCGGCGTACCCGTCTTTCCGGCAACATTCATTTTCAGCGTCCAAACCTTGCCCGCACTTTGCTTCAGCATATAATCTTTCATCAGCTCGGCATACTTTGGGTTTTCAGCAAGTTTTATACCCGGTTTCACCGAAGTCGCCGAATCGCTCACCTTTAATACGTAACGATTGTCAATCAGCGTACCGTTATTGGCCACGCCCATCGCCATCCGGGCCACAGCCGCCGGCGTGGCAATCAGCTCACCCTGTCCCCACGACATCCCAGATATCCCTTTGGCCCTCGTCCGGCGTATCCTTGCAGGATCGTAAGGCGGCTTTGTGTTAAATTCTGTCTTTTCCCAAAGCGAAAACCACTCCTTTTCCTGCTCAGCATTAACTGCACCCCTTTCATAATAATAACCGCCAACCCCGTGAAGAAACATACCTGTTTTCAGATAAAGACGAGCCATATCCTGCTCCAGGTGCTCCTCGTTGGCCAGCTTGATATAGTAAACGTTGTTCGACTTTACTAAGGCCCGTTCAAGACTAATCAAGCCAGTCTCATCAGGTTCGAGACCTTTAGTCCGGATTCTTTCATGCGCAGCCACCGGAAATTTTCGCTCGGCCGCCGCCAAACCCAACTTGTTAAACGCCGCCATGGTGGTCACCAGTTTGGCGGTCGACCCCGGCTGCGTAGCGTAAGTAAAACCAAGGTCGCTGTTGGTATACCATCCCGACAAGCGGTTTTGTTCTGCGGCGCTCATGGTCAGAAGCTCCCAATCCTTCACTGGTGGCAGCGGATACACCGCCGAGGTAAGCACATCGCCGGTGTTGTCTTCCATAATCACCACCGATACCCTGTTGTTCTGCAGCGAATCGTCTTTGGCTATCGACTGCTGTATCGTGGCCTGCAACCTGGCATCAATCGTCAGTTTCACATCGCGGTTACGTTTTTTGAAGGCATCCACATCGGCACTGTTAATGCCCGCCAGCAGGAGCGGGGCGAGAGCCGCGTAGTCGCGCTTACTCACCGTCATCTCTTTAACACCTCGAGGCAGGAAGCGGTTTTCGCGGTATTTACTAGCCTTAGTGCTAAACGAAGCCGTTGGTGTCCGGAAACCCCTGAGTTCCGCAGCGTGTTCGTACTCGGCAAAATAGCCGTTCGTACTGCCGGTAAACACACCGGTATTCATGTCGCCGGTCCAGAAGAACGTCTGCTCTTCAAAAGGGTAGTAGCGGTCTACCCGTTTATGTTCTGCCGAGTCCAGATTGTAATTTACGCCGGCTGCCTGCAAAGTTTTACGCTGCTTGCGCACAAAATCAGGATTGCTTGTAGCCAGTATGCGCCCTTTGCGATCGTACAACTGCCCCGCCTCCAGTTTATTCATTAAGATAGAGATGCGCGGATTGTAGCTAAACATGCGAAGCCCGCTGCGGTCGGCCACCAGAGCCGGGTGCACCACCCATCTTTTATTATCAATAATATAACGCGAAACCGTGAAAGTCAGCAGCAGTATCGCAATACTGGCCGACAACAAAGCGGGCACGAGGTTGCGGTCCTGCTGCCGGGTAATAAACTCCATCTGCACCGGAGTTCCCCTGATCACAGAGATGGAAAGCAACGCACCCGTTGCCAGCATGTTCGCCACCAGCGAGGAGCCGCCGTAACTGATAAAGGGTAGGGCAACGCCCGACAAAGGCAGGGCGCCTGTTGACCCCCCTGCGATCAAGAGGAACTGTACAAACATACTGATGCCAATGCCCGAACATAAATAGAAGAGGAAGGGCGTACCCGTCTGCCGACCAATCACTACAGCCCGGTTCAGGAAAATAAGGAACAAAATGAAAATACTAACCACACCTGCCCAACCAAACTCTTCACCTATAGCCGGAAGGATCATGTCCGTATGCGCCTCAGGTATATTCTTAGCGAAGCCCTCGCCAACACCCTGTCCGCTGATGCCCCCGCCAGCCATAGCCCATATACCGTTCGCCACCTGGTCGCCCCCATACACCTCGTTATTCCATGGATCCTGCCAGATCGACTTTCTCTCATTCAGGCGGTTCACCGGTCCCGGTATCAGTTTATTTAGATACGGAATCTGATCGATAAGCAGGAAACCAGCCATAACCATAATAATCATAATGGCCGATTCACTGGTGCGCTTTTCATAGAAAATCATCGCAAGCGTCAGTAACACAGCTGTAAGCAGACTGCCCAGCCAGATGTTCAGAAACCAAACCGACAAAGTATAGGTGATGATGGCTACCATCATCATCGCAAAATCGCCCCTTGAAAAGGAGAATAAAATAATAAATGTAAAGCATACCACCATCGCCGGACCCAAATCGCCCAGGGTGAGATACAGCAGAATGGCGAGCACCATAGCCACCAGCGCGAAAGAGAAGAAGTACCAGCGCTTGTGCCAGCTGCTGTATTCTGTGATGAACTTTTCATTGCTGGCGAAAAAGCCGGCAAGGAATAAAATAATGCCATATTTTACCAGTTCGCTGGGTTGAACACCAAACAGGTTTACCTTAACCCCGCTACCTTCCGGACCGCTGCCGAAAGCGACTGTTAAGCCAAGAAGAACGAGCGAGGCAATGGCCCATTGCCATCCGCTGGCCTTCCCGCTGCTCCGGCCAAGAATAAACATCCGGTAAAAGCCAGAGTCGACCGTAAGTCGCCTGAACTTAACCATCAGCATGACAATAATGCCGCCTATACCTATACCAAAAAACGTCAGTGTATCTCTGGCCAGAAAGCGGTCGCGCAATGGGTCCTGCAAACTGAGAAGAGAGATGAACGATAAGCCCGTCATGAGCATAATTACCGGAAGGAGCAACTGATCTGCCTGGGGAAACTTCCATGCCAGGATAGCCTTGAGCAGGAAGAAACCAAAGAAGAAGGATCCGGCAATAATGAGGAACCACTGATTAAACTCTTCCGGCGTCCGTACAATGAGTGAGCGTTCTTTTTTCAGAATTTTAAAATCCCTTGCCGAAAACAAGCGTATGCTATGCGGACTTTGCCGGAAAACAAAAGACACATCACTGTCGAGCACCTGTACGCCCTGCGAACGGCCAAACTGCGAGCCCGGCTGTAAAGGCAATACCTGGTAAGCCTTACCATCAGGCAGGTGCATAAAGGCATAGCTGCCATTCCCATCTGTACGTACATAAGCAGTCAGTCCCAGCGTCTTCACACCCACTTCATCTTCAGCGTAGGTGCTGTCCTGAGGCAACACCATGTGCAGCTTAACCAATACACCCGCCACCGGTCGGTCCAGCGAGTCCACAATCTTCCCGGTAATGCTGTATGCCCCCTTCTTCATATCCGCAACAGCAGGAAGCTTAGGCGGATTTGTACGCTCCTGCGTAAAACGCAGCGAATCTTCGCCCGTATAGCCCAGTAGCGCCCTCGAATCCAGTACCCGGCGCTTAAAACTTTTGCCACCCTCTGCAAAAGCCATATCGGCATCTACGAAATACCGACTCTTATTAATCTCGCCAACATTGTCGAGTACCAGTCCGGCCGGTTTACTGGCCGTTGCTACCACACGCTCCACCAGCGCCATATCGCGCGGGTCCTCAAAATAATAACCCTTCTCGAGCAACTGGCGCATTCGTTTTCCCGGTTGCTTGTCGTTCAGGTTTATCATGGTGCCGTTCCTTAAACGCGAGGGCACCTCGTCAAAACCATCCTGAAGGTGGTTATATAACGTAAAAAACAGTGCGCCTAAAACAATAGATATGATCAAAAACAGAAAGCGCATAGTTAATTCATCTTTTCAGGTAAGGAATCGGTTGTGAATGTGCTGGCGGGAACAGCTCCGCTAACGGAGCTGCCCGATGGAAAGCGAAATACGCTTTGCACAGCGTTGGGCGTGTTAATAAACCGCACCTTCCTGAATTCAAGCGCATTGCTGCCCGAGGCAATCGCCGTCGAAAAGTTCTGAAAGGTAAAGTTCTCCAGACGCAGGTGCTTGTTGGCCGGCCTCACATTGATCGGAATGCCTTTAAATGTAGAATCTGCCACCAACGTAATATTCTTTTCTGCAATCAGGTACAGCGTATCGCGATCAATCTGTAAGGGCTCTGTGATCTGTATCGGCGATTTAAACAGAGAATCCGTCAAGATCAGCACATTCTGGTTCAGCTTATTGATCGTGTCCTGCAACTTTTTCTCCTGTGCATTCCTCGGTGGCTTTATAACACTCAGTTTTCGCTGTTGCATACTGCGAAGTTCTGCGCGATTGTTCTGCCATAGCAAGTAAGCAATCACGCCGGCCATAGCAACACAAAGTATGGAGAGTAAAGTGATCCACCCGGTATTGCTGCGCACGGTCTTATGCCCCGCACCCTGTGTTGCCGAAAGCCTGTCGCCTTCCCACTGCACCGTCTTCGTTTCAGTGTTCTCAGCTTTGCCTGCGACCGGCGCAGGGACAGGACCCTGCTTTCGGCTTTTGCTTGCCGGCATGGCTGGTTCGTGTTGGGCCGACTGCTTATCATTCTTCACAAGCACTACTGTGATATTGTCCAGACCACCGTTCAGGTTTGCTGCCTTAACCAGGGCCTCCGCCTTTTGCTGCAGCGAAGCCGGACTGTTCAAAATGTCCGTCATCTGCTGCCGGTTCACCATATCACTCAGTCCGTCACTGCACACCAGCAACACATCACCAGGCAAAAAGGGGGAATGACCCGTTTCAATATAATCTTGCTGAGCGGCAATACTTACGCCGAAACCCAGCGCCTTATTAATTTCATTCCGCTTCGGGTGGCGCATGGCCTCCTCTTCGGTCAGCCGCCCACTATCTTCCATAAAGCCAACGAACGACTGATCTTTGGAGATCTTGACCAGCGAGCGGTCACGCAGCAGATACAGCCGCGTATCCCCAACATGGGCATACCAAAACTGATTTTTGTCCAGATCAGCTACCGCGAGGGTAAGCACACAGGCCATTTGTTCATGACCGTTGTTCTTGATTTTTTCAGCGCGTATATCCTCATCCGCGGCAATAATGGCATCCCGCATCAGCGCAGGATAATCCGCATTAGGACGGTTCAGGAATTGAATGATTGATTTTCTGGCAATAGCCGAAGCGATTTCGCCCCCGGCATAGCCCCCCACGCCGTCGATTACGCAGGCAATAACAACATCATTGTTTTTGGTTTTCTCCGCAATGAAAGTATCCTCATTGTTGTCCCTAACCCGGCCGGGATCTGTTAGTCCAAAATAACTCTTATCCATTCTTTTTTGGCGAATTTTTAATGTTCCTGAAGTGTGCAATCAGCAAAAGCACACAAATGACGAAAAGCGCAACCGCTAAAATCTGCGACATACTAAGATTTAAATATATTCATACCAATTATGCCGTTCAATATGATTCTCGAGTTTACCGGCAGTTCATGCCACTTAGGCTCGTCCACATCGCTTCGCTCCACCAATACCTCGTTTACAATTGTTTTCTCCCCGAAAGAAGCCAGATAGAACTTCTCTTCATCAGCCGCATAACGAATGCGGAGATGCGGTGTGTTTACCCATTCCGAAGGGATCCGGAAAACGCTCGATTCCTCGCGGGTCTCTTCATCGCCCGACACGGTAATTTCGGCTGCTTTCATCATATACTCCAGCTTTTTTCCCGTGTAAGCCTTATCAGGTATCGTCGTCTCAAACCTTGCAAGAACAGCGCTAACCGCCTGGGTCACCTTTTTCTCGTCATGTTTTAGCGTATCCACATACGGAATTTCATAGTACCCTTCGCTATAATAGATGAAGTCCTTCAATATATCATTATTGATATCAAACGTCTGTGCCATACCCGTTTGCCGCGGAATGAAAGTCACCCTCAGGTTTTCCTCCTGCTGATTGCTGTCGGGCAGCAACTTGCCGATAAAACCGATATCCCCCTTGCGGTAATCGGGGTGCGACACAAAGCGAAACACCCACTTGTTACTCGCAGGTTCCACCCGTTTCCCGCTTTCAACCATCTTATTCAAAATCTCATAAAATTTCTTCACCGTTTCATGCGCTACAAGTCCGAGAATCCCTTTCTTGTGTGCCATAAATTCGCGGTAATCCTCCACGTTCAGACAAATAATAAATTCATGATAAAAAATCACCCGTTCAGAGAAAGAAAGCTCGGAAATCGACTGCTCAAAACGGTCGATAATGTACTTGTATACCATATTCGGCGTAAGCGGCTTAGCATTGCCAGGTGTAGTCCCGTCATTGGTCAGAAACCAGTCCTGTATGCCTATGCGCTGCCAAAAGGAAGGTTTTGTCGTCATCGAAATGCGTAAATTGGTGATGAATGAAAGATAATAATAATGGTCTGTATTCTATTAACAAAAATCCGCTAATGATGTTTGCACTTCTATTCTTGCGAAACCTCCCTGGCCGGCTCCGTATGATGAGGCATCAGCCAGACTATATTTATCAGCTACTATGCAGAGTTGGATCAGCTATTCATCAGTCTGCGCTAACTGGATACTGAACAGTAGCTGTTTAGCGCCTGGCCAGTAGCTGGACAGATAGGCGTAGCAAGGCAAACACAAACCAAAAAAAAAGCCACTTATAAGGGGCTTTTTTGTTTTATTTTTGCTCAGGTTCAATCATAATTGCTTTTCATGAAGATATCACCTTTATGGCTCTCCTTTCTTTTTGCTTTTCTTTATGTCCTGATTGGTACAATTTGCTTGTTCTGTCTCGTTCCGCCCCTGTATAATACCTGGGTTTCAGTTGGTTTAGTATTAACATTACCTGTAACAGTGCTCAGTTTTGCCGTTATGTTTGCAGAGCGTGACGCTACAGTTTATGTACTTGTAATTCAGACGATCATGTTTCTTCTTACATGGTATATTTTGTACAAAAACCTGCCTTCGAAAGTTGGCCGACAAGGGCGTGGTAGGAGAATGATTGATTAACGTCGCTTGGATTAAAATAAAAAAGCCTCTCAGTCGAACTGAAAGGCTTTCTTCTAGTGGAGAATAGCGGAGTCGAACCGCTGACCTCTTGCCTGCCAGGCAAGCGCTCTAGCCAGCTGAGCTAATCCCCCGTGTGGCTGCGGCAACAAAACGTTACCAGAGTGGGGCAAAAGTAAGGATTTTTAAAAAGTATGCAAATTTAAATGTTATAATATCTATTTTACGACAATAATCGATCAGGGGAGATCTATATTCATATCAGGAATGAATTCTAAGAATATCAGGGGAAGTGTATTTTATTGCCTCTTATTTTTCATAGCAATTGTCGTTGTATTTCAATTGTATAACCTTTCCGCAATTCATTCGAACCAGAGATCGGCTGTCAAGCTCCAGGTGCTGCTCAATCTTTCGGAAGAAGCGAACGATAACCTGGGTTCAGTACAGCAAGACTATCGATCTTATCTTTCAGAGCCGTCTCCCGCGATGCGGGCAACCATATTCGCCCATCAATTCATTGTGCGGCAGTCGCTCGACAGCCTCAGGAGTCTTTCAGCGACAAGTTCGGTGCTGAAAAAATATTCCCAGAGGATCAAGGAAGCCTATATGACAGAAGAGGCCTTGATGACGGCCGACGTTGACGGACTTCGGGACACCGACAGCGCACTCAGGGCCGTAGTGAATCATGAATTGAGAATGGACGTGGTCTGGACATTGTTGTACGATTACCGGAAAATCGTAAAAGGCCAGCTTCAAAATACCAACTATAACATCTCCAGACTTGCGGAGACTTCAAGAAACACAGGATATGTATTGGCCCTGCTTGCTCTGCTGTTAACAGCAGCTTTCATTTCGGGTAAAAGAGAAAATAAGCGAAGCGCCGCTAAATTATCCAACGACGCACTGTTTATGCAGTCGCTGCTCGACACCACCAGCACGGCCATGCATATAGCCGACCAATCCGGGCGCATACTTTACGTCAACAAGTCCTTTTGTGAATTTTTAGGCCTCGAAGCAAATTACATTACGGGGAAATTGTTCAAGGAACTTCATCCAGGCAGGTCCCTTAATTTTGAGAACCCATCTTTGCGGGCCGACCCCCATCTTTCGCCTTTTGAGACTGAAGAAGTGGTTCATATAGATGGCGAGAAAAATTACTTCTTTACACGGAAATTCCCGCTACGAGATGCTACCGGTCAGACCTACGCTTTTGCAATCATCAGCAGGAACATTACAGAGCGTATCCTGAGCGAGGAGGGGCTACGGAAATCCCGTGAGGAAGCGGAACATGCACGGCTTACCCAGGAACAGTTTATGGCCAATATCAGTCACGAGATCCGTACGCCCATGAATGGGGTGATGGGAATGGCCGAATTGCTCAAGGCGACGCCGCTGACCGAAGAACAGGCTGAATATGTCGGAATCATCAGCCAGTCATCCAATAATCTCATGGTGCTTATCAATGATGTTCTCGATTTTGCCAAGATAGAGGCTGGGCGGCTTGAACTGGAATGCATTTCCTTCAAGATATCAGAAGTTCTCAATCAGGTGCTCTCTGCCATGCGGTTTAAGGCAGCCGAACGCAAACTCAACCTGTCGCTCCATGCAGATCATAAAGTGCCCCTTGGCGTTCTGGGCGATCCGCTGCGGCTTTACCAGATTCTTTCCAATATCGTTTCCAACGCCATTAAGTTCACACCATCAGGATCGGTTACCATCGACGTCACAGCCAGGAGCCACGACTCCAGCCTGGTCATGGTTATTTTCAGGATTACCGATACAGGCATCGGTATACCGGAAGACCGGATCGACTATATTTTTCAGAGTTTCGCCCAAACCAGTCTGGACATCAGTCGCAAATACGGTGGCACCGGACTGGGTCTGGCCATTGTAAAACAACTCGTCAATCTTTATAACGGCCAGATATCTGTAAGCAGCAAACTAAACGAAGGAAGTTGTTTTGTCGTGGAAATCCCATTCCAGCCGGCACCTGTAGGCGTGCGCACCATAGCAGAGGCCAATAAATTTGAGTTGCTTAAAGGCAAAAGCATACTTATTGTGGAAGATAATATCATCAACCAGAAAGTGATCGTCAAAACACTGGAAAATTCCGGGATATCCACAACGCTTTGTGACAACGGTTTCGACGCACTCGAGCGACTTAAAACCCAGCGCTTCGATGCCGTGATCATGGATATTCAGATGCCCGAGATAGATGGGCGGGAAACCACCAGACGCATCAGGACTGAACTGAACCTTGATGTGCCGGTCATAGCTATGACCGCCTCGGTTCTCTCAGACGAACGCGATCGCTGTAAAGCCGCGGGTATGAACGAATACATATCAAAACCCTTTGTCAAAGAAGATCTTTTCGAAAAACTACTGCTCTTTATGTAGCTATTCCGGGTTGGTCCTGGAGATCCGGGCTATAAATACCATTAAAGCGCCCGAAAGTAAGATCAGCAGCAGGTAACTCAAGCTCAGGTTTACCCCGCCGCTGGCTGGTATAAGGTATATGATCCCATAACTCAGGAAGGAAACCACTACATAGTTAATACCGCCGGTTAACCCGCTGGCTATACCTGCATTTTTTGGGAAGCGGCTCAGGCAGTAGGTAAAGAAGCTGTTAAACGTGTACCCTGAAGCTGCGTGGATAATAAAAGCAAAGATGATCAGCGTATACAGATTTTCCGCAGAACCCATCACCCCAAGCATCAGCAGTCCGGCGGCGCATTGTATGCCAAGGTTTACGAACAGCTTTTTGTTAAAAGGCCGGTTTATCGTCGATTTACTAACCATCCCGCCGGTCATCACCGCCGCGCCCAGGATCAGCGAACTGTAACCCGCAACAATAGGGGTCATGCCCAACTGGTGTTCAATAATGAACGGACCGGTCATGTTATAGATCATCACCATGCTGTATGCCAGTCCCAGCATCACGATGCCCAGCGTAAAACTTGGCGTTTTCAGCATATCTCCATACACGCTGGAGATGGTTTTCAGGTTAAAGCTCATTTTCTGCCTGATCGTCTCTCCACTGAAAATCAGTTCGAGCAGAAGAATAACAACGGCGAAAGCTGTCAGAAAATAGAAGTTTGCCTGCCAGCCAAAATACGTCTGCAAATAACCGCCAGCAAACGGCGCGATGATTGGTGCAGTAGCCCAGATAATGGAAAACATGCTCAGATAATGCTTCAGTTTGTCGCCCGAAAACAGGTCCACAAAATAAGCTCGCTTAGACACCACTACTGCGCCGACCGTAATGCCATGTACAATACGCATCGCATAAATCATATAAATGCTGGTAGTGTTGGCAATCGTCAGGCTGGCTAGCGCGAATACCGCCAGGCTTACCAGGTTGATCCGGTAACGCCCAAAGCTGTCGAGCAAACTGCCTACAAACAATTGTGAAACGCCATAGCTTATCAAGAACAGGCTGAGCGTCAGCTGCACCTGTATGTCGCTGGCCTTAAGTGAAGCCGCCATGCTGGGCAGCGAAGGTATGTATACATCGGTAGCGAAACCCGACATCGGAATAAGTGCAAATGCAAGCACGGTTGATATGCCTTGGTTTTCCGGCTTAAGTCTTTTAGCAGTACGCAAGTTCTGATCTTTTTGAGGGCGCAAATTTACGGTTTAGCAAAGTTTCTCATCCCGTCGGTCAGACATGCCTGTGTAAAATAAAACCAAGCCCGGTGCATTTTGTTATTAGAACAAAAAAAGCAGCTATGAAAAAATTAAATCAATCTCTACTTGTTCTGGCTATAGGCTCTTTATGCTACGCCTGTACCAACAACAGCAACAAAAATACAGTAGCGGTAGAAACGCGGACCGACAGTCTGTCTTCTTATGATTCGGCCACAACCGTTCACAATGCGGCCGATACAGCATCTAACCCGCTGGTTACCTTTGCCCTTAAAGCAGCCGCTGGCGGAAAGATGGAAGTCGAACTGGGTACCGTTGCCCAGGAAGTGTCAGACAATCCACGTGTGAAGGCCTTTGGTGCCATGATGGTCAAAGATCACAGCAAGGCAAATCAGGAACTGATGACCCTGGCAGAACTTAAAGGCATCCGTCTTCCCTCTACCATGCCCGAAGAAATGCAGCATCATATCAATGACATTAAATTTCTCAAAGGCAAAGAATTCGATACGAAGTACATGGCCATGATGGTCGACGACCACAAAGATGATGTCAATTTATTTGAAGATGCGTCGAAGACATCCAAAGACGCCGATATTAAAGCCTTCGCTTCTAAAACCCTTCCTATTTTGAAGATGCACCTTGATTCGGCTAAATCCGTAAAAGGTTCCATTAAATAATATAAGGTTTGAAACATAACAAGGGCGCCTTCCGCGGGGAGGGCGCCCTTGTTATGTCTTAGTATTTCACTACTGCAGTTTCTCTACCGCAGCCATATGGTTGCGAAGCGAAGGCAAGTGTTTTTCCGCATAGGCCTTTACCTGCGCATCTGATGATTTAGCGCCAAGCTCATGCAGGGCAATCGCCTTACGATGATCATTTAGCATGGTCGTCAGGTACACGCGGTCAAACTGCTCGCCGCTTAGTGCGTTAAGCTGCTTGGATGCCATAGCGATGTCCATATCCACAGGAATAGAGTCGGGCTGCATTTTGCTGATGTTTTTCGATGTAGCCAGGGCCTGCAGTTCTGCGTTCGCCTTAGTATGATCTGTCACCATCATTGCACCAAAACTTCTAACTTCGGCGCTCTGTCCCTTTTGCTGGGCAATGCGTCCCAGTTCCACTTCCTTCTTTCCCGCAAGCGCCGCGTGTGCAACAAAATCGGCAGCGCTTATCTGTCCGTTTTGGTCTGTCGGAAAGTTTAATGCAAGGGTATCCAGTGTGATCTGGCTTCCTGCTGATGTTAAGGCTGTCGGTTTATCCGGCGTGTTAAGATTTTCCGTTACAGCTTCAGCGCCGGTTACAGGTGCAGTACCTGTTGTGGTAACTGCCGTTTCCCGGGCTCCGGAACAAGCGCCGATTGCACAGGCAGCAATCAAAGCGAACGGCAGGTTTAATATGTTAGTCTTCATCGTCTTCTCCGTTTAATGCGTCCAAATCATCTTCATACAGATCAGTATCCGGATCATCGCTTAAGTCCAGGTCCAGATCTTCCTCCGTATTTCCGGTATCTTCCGATGAGTCATAGTCGCTCATCTCGTCCGCGTCGTCAACCGGTCGCTCCGGTCGTTCACCGATGTTCTGCTGTGCCGACATGAGCAATACATTGTCCACGTCCTGCTGTGTTGTTTCATTCGTTTTCATAGGGTTATGTTTTTTTAAAAAGAACAACTTACATAGTCTTTTAGTTTATTTATATTAGCATATACAAAACACAAAACATCCCTTAATATCCGTATGAGAATTTTGATTGCTGAAGACGATGAATTAATGCTTAAGACCCTAGAGTTCCGTTTAAAAAAGGACGGACACGACGTTGTCATTGCCAGGGACGGTCGGGAGGCCCTTTCCAAAATTGACACCATGAGTCCGGATCTGGTCATTTCAGATATCATGATGCCCTATAATTCCGGGCTCGAAATCGTAGGTGCAGTTAAGGAAAAGCTCAACACACCGATCATCATCCTGTCTGCTATGGGGCAGGAAGATGTCGTCTTAGAGGCATTTAAGCTCGGTGCAGATGATTTTATCACCAAGCCATTCAGTCCGAATGAGCTCTCCGTCCGCATCAGAAGATTGGCCATACAAGTCCCCAAATGATCTATCTTGGTGTTTCCCTGATATTTCTGCTTGGTACTGCAGTTACATTGACGGTATTTATGAGCGTTTATCTGCTTGTCAGAAAGAAACGGCGACAGAAATACGGTAAATGGAACCACATGTCCGACCTTCTGGTTCGCAAGGCGATCTTTTTTGACGAAGACGATAAGCATCATATTATACCGATCACCACCAGATTAAATAAGCTGTTGGCGAACCAGCGATTCAGGCATCATCTGACCAGAAAAATTGTTTCAGCCTCAAGAAGCCTTTCGGGGCAATCGTTCCGCAACCTTCAGAGGCTATACATACAGCTTGGGCTCGACAAGTTCGCGCTTAAAATGGCGGAGAGCTCGCAATGGCATAAAAAATCGCATGGTTTGCAGCAGATCGGCGCCATGGAACTCACCGAGCATCTGAATCTTGTATCCCGCTTCACCAACGATAAAAATGACCTGGTTCGAGTCGAAGCTCAGATTGCCGTACTTAAACTATCTGGTTTCGAAGGTCTTCGGTTTCTAGACAACGTATCCTACCAGATTTCCGAATGGCAGCAGATCCGCCTGCTGAAAGAACTTTCCCAATTGCCGCACACAGAGCTTAAGGGTGTTGATCATTGGCTACGATCCGACAATGCCAGTGTGATCATTTTCGCACTTAAGCTCGCCCGGAATTATCATCATTTCGAACTGTACGACGATATCATGCTATGCCTTGATCATCCCCAGGCCGAAGTGCGCGCACAGGCTGTCCTGACACTATCCGACATATACACGGAAAACACTTCCGATAGACTTGTTGAAATATTTCCCGGTCAACCCGTCGATATCCAGCTGGTCATTGCAAAGGTTCTCGCCAAAATCGGCGACAGGGAAGACGTACCTGCCCTGATAAATTTTTTGTCTACATCTCACCTCGGCCTAAAACTTGCACTTGTACGCACACTGTTCATTATTGGTGAAGGAACCGACCTCCTCGAACAATACGTAGATACGAATGTCTATCCCATCAATGAGATGGTAGCACAAGTAAAAAATGAAATGAAATGAGCTGGCAGACTATATTACTAGATATCTTTACCTACGGACTTTTGCTCTATTCCGTGCTGCTCTTGTCGGGCTATCTTTTTATCGGTGCGTATTCCATCGGCGAGGTAAGAAATTATCTCCGCAAGAATAGTTTTACCGATTACCGGGTACTTGCCGGCTCCAACGAATCGCCAAGCATCAGCATACTGGCACCGGCCTACAACGAGGGTGCTAACATCATCGAGAATGTGAGGTCGCTGCTGTCGATTAACTATAATAACCTGGAAGTGATTATTATTAACGATGGCAGCAAAGACGATTCACTGGAAAAGCTTATTAATGCTTACGACCTTTACAAGGCAGATTTTTTTGTGAATCCGCAGATCCACACCAAACCGGTACGGGGTGTTTATAAAAGCAATAAGGCTGTTTACAGGAAGCTTATTGTGGTCGACAAACAAAATGGCGGTAAAGCAGACGCTCTTAATGTGGGGATTAATATTGCTCAAAACAGTTACATCGTATGTATTGACGTGGACTGTATCCTTGAGCAGGATGCCCTGCTTAAACTAGCCAAGCCTTTTCTGGAAACGACAGAGAAGCGCGTCATTGCCACGGGTGGTGTTATCCGCATAGCCAACAGCTGCGAGGTCGAAAACGGTCGACTTGTTAAGGTTAATTTGCCGAGGCAATTCCTGCCAAGGGTGCAAACGCTGGAATATATCAGGGCCTTCCTGTTAGGAAGGATGGCATGGAGCAGGCTTAACGGCCTTTTATTAATATCCGGGGCTTTTGGTGCTTTCGATCGGGATATTGTCATTAAATGTGGCGGATACAACCATAATACGGTGGGTGAAGATATGGAACTGGTTGTTCGGATGAGAAGATACATGGAAGAGCAAAACGAGCCTTACAAAGTTAGTTTTATTCCTGATCCGCTGTGCTGGACAGAAGCGCCTGCCTCCTTTAAGATTTTGGGCAGGCAGCGTAACCGTTGGACCCGCGGTACGATAGAGACCTTGCAGATGCATAAGGTCATGTTCTTCAATCCCAAATACCGCCTTTTAGGTATGGTTAGTTATCCTTACTGGTTTTTTTTCGAGTTTTTAGCACCGATCGTTGAGTTTCTGGGGATGGTGGCATTCCTTATATTCGTACTGCTCGGACTTATTCATTGGACTTTCTTCCTGGGCCTGTTGTTTTTTATTTTCAGTTTCGGCTTTTTGTATTCCGTTTTTGCCATTCTTATGGAGGTGTTGACCTACAATCAATATAAACGTAGTCGCGATATCCTTATGCTGGTTTTAACGGCATTCGTTGAACCATTTATTTTCCATCCCTTCGTGGTGTGGTCAGCCGTTATGGGAAATATAGACCTCCTGAGAAAAAAGAATGCCTGGGGCGAGATGACCAGGCAGGGTTTCACAAAAAAGCCGAACTAAGATGATCCGGATAAAAGCAGCGTCACATTTGTTTATCAAGCTTTCATTGGTCTGGCTGATGGCGGTTTTATGCATCGGCCTTTTTGAAATTGTATTAAATGGGCTCACCCATGAGTTTCCTGCAGGTTGGCCTGCCATGGTGCTTTGGTCATGGCTGGCCGGTTTTCTGTTCTGGTTGAAATGGCAGGTTGCAGCTTATATCCTGTTCGTTTTACTTTATTTCGCCAAGCCTGGTCTGGCCAAACTTGTTTTCAGCGTTTTTATCGTGCTCATCACCATAACGCATCTGCTGCTTATCCAGTATTTCAATGTGTCGCTGGTGCCATTAGGGGCCGACCTTTTCGGTTACTCTTTGGCCGACATCAGGCAAACAGTCGGCGCTTCAGGTGGTATAGGCTTTCTGCCTCTGATATTTCTTTTATTCTTTATTGCTGCGATAGCGCTTAGCCTCAGGTATATCCCCCGCAAACTGCAGGTGCCATTCTGGTTGGCTGTAGCCTTCCCGGTACTATCCCTTTTGCTCCACCTAACCTCTGCGTACGCTTCCTGGAAGGGACCAAGATATACTTCAGATTTCAACAATAATCTGGTGACAAACAAAGCTGATTATTTCTTCTCCGACAGCTACGATCATTTTTTTCCGGGCGACGATGACGTCGATATTTACGCCGATGCTTATATAGGCGATTACATAACCGCGGCTCCCGGTAACGTTGCTTTTAAATATGCAGATGAAGAGAAATACCCCTTTTTACACCAGGAGGTCAGCCGCGATGTACTCGGTCCGTTTTTCCAACCGGGTAAGCAGCGTCCAAATATAGTTATTATCCTTGTCGAAGGCCTGGGCAGAGCCTTCACCAACGAAGGCGCATATCTGGGTAACTTTACGCCCTTTCTGGACTCCCTCGCCGGAAAAAGTCTTTACTGGAAAAATTTCCTTAGTCAGGGCGGGCGAACATTTGCCGTACTCCCTTCCATAATGGCCTCACTGCCATTTGCCAGAAACGGTTTTCTTGAGCTTGGCAACGATATGCCTGAACATCTTTCATTATACAACATTTTAAAGAAGGCAGGTTATCATACCGCCTTTTACTATGGAGGAGATGCAGCATTCGATAATATGAATATCTTTTTGAAAAAGAACGATGTCGACCAGGTCAACGACGCAAAGAGCTTTCCGGCCGGATACAGGAAAATGCCCGCTGTCAACGGTTTCACCTGGGGCTATAGCGATAAGGAACTCTTCAGACATTACTTTTCAAAAACCGCTGCGGTGCCGTCTCTCACACCTCAGCTTAATGTGATACTTACCGTTGCTACGCATAATCCATTTATCATAAATGAGCAGGCGCGATATACCGCGGTGTTCGAAAAAAGAATGTCCGACCTGGGCTTCGACGAGTCGAAAAAAGACACTTACCGGCACTATGCCTTACAGTATTCCACCATTATGTACGCCGATCAGGCGCTGAAGGAGTTTTTTGAGCAATATAAAAGGCGTGCAGATTACCAGCAAACCATTTTTGTTGTTACGGGCGACCACAGGATGCCGGAAATCCCGATGAGCAGTAAAATAGACCGGTATCATGTGCCGCTCCTGATCTATTCGCCGCTTCTGAAAAGAACCGCGGCGTTTAACTCGGTCTCCACGCATTTCGACATTGCACCCAGCCTCTTCAGCTTCCTGGAACAGAATTATCAGCTGCCGGCGCCAGCTTTGAGCAGCTGGATGGGGCTGGGCTTAGATACGGCGCGGGCATTCAGGAACATTCACGCTTATCCGCTCATGCAAACCAAGACAGAAATCGTCGACTTCATTATGGACGAATACCATTTAAACGGAAGCCAGCTTTACAAGCTCTCGCCAAATATGAGTGAGGAAGCCGTTGAGGATGAACAAAAGAAAAGTCAGCTGAAGCGGGCGTTTGACCGGTTTAAGCAGCGTAACAGCAAGCTGAGCAATGGATCTCCTTTGTTGCCCGACTCCATTTACAAGCGATTTGCGCCCCAGTAACCAGTTACCTGCCTAAGCGATCTTTTTCGGCCTGAAGTATGTTTGTGACCATCGGCCTGTAAAAGTTCCAGAAGAAACTTGAGCGCTCCATCGGGTTGTCGCTGTTGTAAAACAGCCATTTAAAAAAGCCTATACCCTTAAAGTAGGAAGAAGTGATGCTCACCTGGTTGTCACTGAAGTCACCGCAAAAGTAAAAAAAGCGGTAATCGGGACCGTCGTGCGAAAGCACAGCAGGAAAGCGGTGCGGCAAATGGTGCTGGTCCAGCACACGACGGCCATGGTGGTTAAGTCCTATTTCGAACGAGGCCATCTCCTTATTGATCTTCCGATCAGGGACTACCACGTCAAACCAAAATGGATATTTGACCCGCCGGGGCAGCCCGAGCTTGTTCGCGCCCTCCTCAGTGCTCACGATATGGGGAAGCGGCATGGTCATGTGTGTGCTGTCTTCCAGAATAACTACCTGGTCAGATTCACTTACAAACGCGATTCCGGATTTTTTGAAAGGCCAGCGGTTGCTGTTATCTCTTTTGTAATTCCTGATCAGCCATCCGGGCAGTTCCTTGTTCCTGCTGGTATCTAAACTTTCGAAGAAACGCCCTGTCCAGCCTGTCCAGCGCATTGCAAACAATTTCTCGAACGAACGGCGCTCGGATGTATTGGTGGGCGACCCTATGGTATTAAATTCTGTAATGATCAGTTTTCGCTTCGCCTTCATTAACCTCAGGAAGTTCATATCCTGCTCACTCAATCCCCCATATATAAGGCCAGATCGCTCTTTATCGTCGCCGTGCTGCCGCCACTCATTGTTAAAGATGCCGTATGTGTCTGTATAGTAGGCTATATCCGCGTCATTGCTCAACTGTGCCAGCTGCTCCTCACTGAAGCGTTCCAGCCCTTTCAGCCTGTACTTTTCGTTGTCCAAAGGGAAAAATCCGAAGTAGTCTTCAGCTATTTGGTAAGGTTTGGTCCGTGTTTTCGTAAACCGTTCATGGTTTAATATCCATGTGAGCGATAAATGTTCCTGACCCTGGCGGGTGAGTACAGTTTTGTCTATAATTGCGGCGACCAACTTCGTTTTAGAAGACATGGCCCATGCAAGCCACATCCAAAAGGGTAGCAGCAGAAGCAGTAACAAAGCGATCCAAGTGATTTTCTTTTTGCTCATTTCAGAAGCGTCTCATATAACCAATCCCAACATCGATCTGATTGCCCTTCGTGTTCACAAGATATTCCTGGTTATCCAGCCCAACGTTTAAAGTCAATACATTAAGCGTCTTAACCGCCTTACGGAATCCAAGATTAATATTGTTCGACCTCAGTTTAAAATCGGTGTTTCCAATCAGCACGTTATTCTGGGGGTTATCTGGTGAAACCCCGGTACCCAGGCGCAAACTCAGATAATCATCCGCTCCGCCGTAGTAATATCTTGTAGTCAGCGCAAAAGACCTTGAGATATTTTTATGGGCGGGTGTCAGGAAGGTTCTCAGGTTAAACCACAGGCTTTTATAGTACTTGCCTACCGAAGCAGTGTATATCCATGTTGCCTCACCGAAGTTAAGATAACGAAAACCAGCCTCTGCTTCAAAAGCGGCCGGCAGGTTAGCGTATAATGAAAAGCCTGCACGATACTTTGGAAACACCCCAACGTCGTCGGAATAGCCACCACTGATATAGGCCTGGAAGGTCTTTGAGATCCGGGGATAGGCATCCAGCTCAAACTGCAGGCCGTTACTTCTGAACCGGTTCGCGTAGTTTATTCTGGCGGTAACCGAACCCAAGCCAGTTTGTCTGCTGTAATCAAGACTTGCCAAATGCCAGGGGTCATCAAACTGTTTATCGAAATACACAAAATCATAGGTTACACCCATCCTGTTTTTCGAAGAATTTTCCCTTACCCTGGCTGCGAGTGCGCGGGCCTCCGTGTCGCCCGACGTTGCTTTCAATACAATTTCAAGATCAGCGTTCGCTTCAGGCCACCTTTTCAGATCGTTAAGGATTTTTGCCCTAAGCAAGAGCAGATCCCGCGCCTTAGGATCAACACCAAGACCCTTGTTCGCATATTCAAGCGCCTTAAGTGAATTATCTTCCCAAAACTCAAGGCTTCCGACTGCCAGCAAGGCATCCAGGTGATCCGGTTCGGCAGACAGAACACGATGGAACTCCCGGCGTGCACTGTCAGGTTCATCGTTCCAGGTGTATAATCTTCCAAGAAATATCCTGATATCTGCATAGTCCGGGCTCATAGTTAGGGCAGACTTTGTTATACGAATTGCTTCCGCATAGTTTTTTTCCTCAAAAGCAAGCTTCCTAGCCTGTTGAAACAGTTCGTCGGAGCTTTGCCCGGACTGTGCCCTTGCAGTTACAGCAAAACACAGCATTACTGCAACAAAGAAACAGCTGAAAGGTCTACACATTGTTTTGCGGGATAAGTACAAGAAAAGTTGTTCCCTGTCCGGGTGCTGAGTTAATGCTTAGGCTTCCTCCCAGGCCATTGATGAGGTGGCTAACCAACGAAAGCCCGAAACCGTAGCCCTTTTCTCCTGAAGTGCCTGCGGTCGACTTAGCCCCGCCGCTCATAATATTGTCTATCATTTCCTGGTTCATGCCCGTTCCTGAATCTGAAACACTGATACTAAGTATATTTTGATGTGATTGTACAATCAAATTCAGTACCACATGCACACGTCCATTTTTACCGGTAAACTTTATAGCGTTAGATATCAGGTTGCCCGCGATTTGCAGCAGCTTGTTGCGCGAGAACGGAATATGTTCCGCACCTTTCATCAGCTCAATGTCCAGCTGAACACCTTTATTAACAGCCTGCGGTGCATAGAGTTTCTGTAGCTTTTCAGCAAACACGTTCAGATTGAATTGATTCTCTTTTAAGTTTCGAACAGCACTTTCCTCGGTCAATATTTCATCAGCCAGCTCAAGTACCGATTTGCTGCTCCTGTTGATAAGGTTAATGAATTCGAGCACCTCTTCCAGCTTAACGCTTGAACCTTGCTCCGCGATAATCTCCGATAAACCAATAATCCCAGCCAGCGGGCCTCGAATGTCATGCGCCACTTTCTTTTTAGACTCATTAGCATCCTTCACCTTGGTCCGCAACGAATCGATCACCTTATGGACGTTCAAACGGTTTACGATCTCGTTTGCAATGATTTTAAGCAGCTCGACTTTTTCCGGTGTCAGCGATTTCAGCTGCGTGTCAAGCACACAAAGAGCGCCCAGGTTTGCCCCATCATTATTTTTAAGCGGCACGCCGAAGTAGTACCTCAGGGAAAGCGGATCCTTTACGTAAAAATTCTCCTTAAAACGCTCATCTGCCGAAAGATCTTTAACCTCAAAATGATCGTCTCCCATAATGGTATACTGGCAGGCCGACTCCTCTCTGGTCATTTGATCTATTTCCAGGCCATGTCTGCCCACGGTCCACTGCGTAAAAGAGTCGATCAGGTTCACTAAAGAAATGTCTGTGCCTGCAACTTTTGCAGCCAGGTGCGTCAGATCTTTAAAATTTTCGGATAAACTAGCATAATCCAGGTCAAGCTCAGACAAGCTAATGATGCGTTCCATTTCGTTTTCCGGAACTGGGTATTGTTTTTCGTTCACTGGTAAATAGGTCATTGATTAAGTAATTCTTTTCCTAAAATAAACGAAATAAAGCAACCTGCAAATACAATCAGCATTAATCTTTTGCTATCTTGCAACAGCATTAACGCAACATCATATGAGAAAAACAGTTTTAAACATCCTCACCATTCCGCTTTTGTGCCTCTCAGCGCAGGCTCAAAAGTATACCCTGCAGCTCAATCTGAAAAACGGCGAGGTGTATCCCCAGAAAATGACCATGCACAGCGTCGTGAAACAGGCCGCTGCCGGTCAGACTATCGATATTACTATTGATATGATCAGTTCCGTTGAATATAAGGTTAACAATGTCACGGCTGAAGGTTATGTGTTTGACGCCACTTATAAGGAGCTTTCCATGAAGGTGGCTTTTCCAGGTGCTGCAATGAGTTTTTCTTCGGGGCAGACCGGTGCCGATGATATGGTATCCCGTCTCCTGAATAACATTGTAGGAAAACCGTTTCAAATCAAAATGACCAGACTTGGTAAAATTACGGATGCGACAAACCTCCAGCAGATATTGGAAACAGCGTTTAAAGAATCCTCCGGTCTCAGCGAAGAGCAGCGGGGTCAGATCTCTGGTGCGTTCGGCACAGAATCCTTTAAAAGAAATCTAGAATCGTTTTCAGGCATATATCCGACCCAGGCTGTAGCTAAGGGTGATACCTGGACGGTACACCACGAAGCACCAGGCAACATAGGAATGAGCATGGACGCGAAGTATACACTTTCCGAATTAACCGCTACCGATTATGTACTGAATGCAAACTCCACGCTCAACACCGACACACAGCAATCAGTAGGTGGCGACAGGACGGCGCAGGTCGTCCTTAGCGGTGGTCTGTCAGGCAATCTTAAACTCGACCGCAAAACTGGCTGGATCTCCGAAGGGAAGATCACCACCTCAATGAAAGGAACCACAACCATGAGCAAAGCCGGTGCGGACGGAGAAGAAATGAACATTCCTATGGAAATGACGATGGAGATGAGCATTAATAAATAATTTTAAACCTTAAATGTACAAATCAATAACCCTGTTCACGTCGTTGCTGTTTGGCCTCTCGGTAAGCGCCCAGCAAAGCAATGTCAAACCACTGTTCAACGGCAAGGACCTTACCGGCTGGACGAAATATATACAAAAGCGGGGGCTCAACACCGATCCCAAGAAAGTGATTTCGGTAGCCGATGGCAGCATCTATGTAACCGGAGAAGAGATTGGATATGTGGCGACCGATAAAGTTTATCATAACTTCCGTCTGCTGCTCGACTTCAAGTGGGGTACTAGGAAATTTCCGCCCAGGGAGCGCGACAAGCGCGATGCCGGCATCTGCTTCCATGTAGGCGAAAATGATAACCGCATATGGCCGAAGTCGGCCGAGTTCCAGATACAGGAAGGAGACGTAGGCGATCTTTGGTTAATCGACAGCGTCACTACCTTTATTGAAGGCTTGCAGACTGAGCCTAAAGACTATGCCAGGGTTGCGAAAACCAAAGATGCTGAACGGAAGAACGGAGAGTGGAACTCACTGGAACTGATCTACCGCAACGGACGGTTCCGGTTTATCGTCAATGGCGTTATTGTAAATGAAGGAGAATATCTGAGTGTTTCCAACGGCCGGATCCTGCTTCAGTCGGAGGGTGCGGAGATATGGTACCGCAATATCCAAATTGAAGAATATAAAGACTGATTATGAAAATAACCGTCCTCTCAGTGCTTTGCCTGGCAGCTGTTTCGGCAGGCGCGCAGCAGATGAGCAAAAAGTCGCTCATTCTCGATCTTAATGCCGACAAAGGCGTGTTTGCCAATGAACAGAATCTTGTCCACAAGTGGCAAAACCAGGTAAAGACCTTTCCGGCAAGAGATTTTGAGAAGCGCGATGAAGGGCGGAAGGTTCCGGGGTCGGGATGTCCAAAGCTATTAGCAAAAGTACCTGAATTAAACGGACATAACAGCATTGCCTTTAAACAGCAGGAACTGGTCAACATGGACGAAGATGCTTTTGATCACCTGATCCAGGGCACAGGCTATACCTGGTTTGCGGTTCTGAAGCCAGGAAAGCAGCCGGGCGAACTGAAAGACGTCAACTGTTTCTTCGGTAACCTTAGGAACAAGCCCAACAACGAAGGCTTCTGGGGTGGCTTTGCCGACGACAACACCTTCTGGATGAGCAGCAGGAATGCCATAACGTTCGGCCGCTGGGATAAGAATAACCCGTACGTAGCCTCCAAAAAGATACTTAGTCAGAACCGGTACTACCTCATCATGGGCCGCATGGGTAAAGGTACAGATACCGTGATGCTTTCGCTTTACCTGAACGACGGGGCCGCCCCGATCGCAGTGCACCCCTTTCCCGTAAATCCAAGAGCCAATTCCTCAAAAATGGCGGTCGGACAGGAGAGGGATGCTATTGAACACCCGGGCAGGGAGTCTTTCGTAGGCGAAATGGCCAGGTTCATGGTGTACGATCGCCCCTTAAGCGATGAGGAGATGATCATGGCTGCAAAGCAGCTGCGTCACTATTACAACATTCCGGTTATGCCCTAGGCTCAGCTGTAGCGTATACCACTTCAAATCCACCATACATCGCCATATCGGCCGTGTGAAGGACTTTTAGCTTGAGTTTTAAGCGCTCGATAAGTTCTTTGGCAAAAGTGATGCTCCTGTGGATATCATTCGTTCCCCTTATTTCAATGCCTCTGGAAAGCATTTTGAATTTATTAGGTTCAAACTTTTCAATGAATTTCTGCAGGTCTGCATGATAGTTTGTGTTTGGATTTTGCATAGTTTTTATTTCGTATGTATCCTAAAGTCAGAACACCGGCTAATTGTTTGAGATAATTTTTAAAAACAAAATAGTTCGAATCCATATTTGTGTATTGATATTATGCAGATATGAAGAAAAGACAGCCTTTAATATCCTCAGAGTCTCAGTTCGTTGCAATGGCCGCACAGGCCCCTGCAATGGTGTGGGTTTCTGGGCCAGATAAAGTGCCTGTTTATTTCAACGAGGGCTGGCTCGCGTTCAGGGGCCGTACCCTTCAGGACGAGGTTGGAAACGGCTGGTTTGAGGGTATGCATCCCCAGGATGCCGATCGCTTCCTGAACGAATACAGCTTATCATTTAAGTCCCGGCAGGAGTTTAAGATACGCTGTCGTATCGAAAAACATGACAAGGAATTCAGATGGGTTGTACACCATGGTGTGCCTCAGTTTAATGAAGAGGGCGATTTTCTAGGCTATGCAGTAAGCTGTATGGATGTACAGGAATTGTTTATGCTCAACAATGAGCTGGAGGAAACTATTCTCGAACGTACACTCGATCTGGCCGAAAGCGAGCACCGGCTGCGCACCATTGTAGAGAGCGCTCCTTTCCCGATCGGCGTTTACGAAGGCCGCGAAATGCGGATCGTGATGGCCAATAAGAGCATCATAGAAGTATGGGGAAAGGGTAGTAACATTGTCGGTAAACGCTACAGGGAGGTATTGCCTGAACTCGAAAGTCAGGGGATCTATGAGCAGCTCGACCGGGTGTACATGACCGGCGAACCTTATCATGCCAGAAATCAGCAGATCGACCTGGTGGTCGACGGGCAGATGGGTTCGTTTTTCTTCAACTACAGTTTCACGCCGATCTATGATACCAACGGGCATATCTATGGTGTAATAAACACCGCTGCCGACGTCACCGACCTGCAAACTGCGTTGCAGAAGATCGAGAAGAGCCAGGAAGAACTTAGGCAGATTGACCAGCAGAAGGACGATTTTATCGGTATTGCCAGTCACGAACTGAAAACTCCGCTGACTACCCTAACCGGCATCGTACAGTTGCTTCACAGAAAACTGCAGGACAGTCCCGATCCATTTATCTCCGGGGCAATGATCCGCGCAAATAACCAGATCAAGAAGATGATCAGCCTTATTCATAGCTTTCTGAATATCTCCAGGCTTGAGTCGGGCACCATAGTCATCGAGAGTGAGCGCTTCTCCATCAACAAGTTGATCAAGGAGATGGTAGAGGAGATACAGATGACCTCCCCGTATCACGACATTATTTATTCCGATTGCGAGCCGGTTACCGTATATGCGGACCATGAAAAGATCGGATCGGTAATTTCAAACCTGCTCAGTAACGCCGTAAAGTACTCACCGCGTGGTAAAAATATTGAAGTGAAATGTGTGCGTTCAGGCGATATGCTGCTCACCAGCGTCGCCGACGAAGGTATGGGCATAAAACCGGAAGATGTCGAAAAGATATTCGACCGTTACTATCGCGTAGAATCTGATCATACCAGGTCTATTTCGGGCTTTGGCATCGGTTTATATTTAAGTGCGGAGATCGTTAAACGTCACGGCGGCCGCATCTGGCTGGAGAGCGAGAAGGGCATAGGCTCAACGTTTTATTTCACCCTTCCGGTTGCCGACTGAGATTATTTTTCTATCTTGAGCCTTCAAATGGCTCCCGGGCCGCTTTTGTAACCAAATTAACTACACAATATGAAGAAAAATTTAGCGCGTATCTTCGGATTGCTGCTAATCGGTATTTCTGCGGGTTCATCCCTTTCCGCGCAGATTAAAGCAGACATCAAAAATCTTGATCAGAAAAATGAAGCCGTTGTTAGTCAGCAAGGGCACATCCTTAATTTAAGCTGGCCGGCCGGCAACGGGTCTACCGGAAAAGTGCAGTTCGACCTGCAAAATGGCAAGCCGCTTTTTAAAGTCATCAGCATCGGTAAAGGCGCCGCGCAGAAAAACATATCAGAAGGGGTAGATCCGGCGTTCCTGCTCAGTGTTGGGAAGCGCGATCTCATGTCGCAAAACGGATGGAACATCTTTTTCGACAAGGTTCCGCTGAGGCCCTATAAGACCTATACGGTAGAGCTAAAGAAAAACTCAGCCTCAGTCAGAACGGTAGGAAGCCGCACCGTCGTGCGCATCGGAAAGGTTAAGGCCGATCGTTTCTCGGGCGACCTGGAAGTGACGTTCTACAACGGAAGCCCAATGTTTAACATCGCTGCCGTAATGAGTACCGATGTAGATGCTACGGCAATCGTATACGATGCAGGTCTTATAGACCGCAGTGGCAGCTGGAAGAACGTGGTGTGGACGAGCACCGACGAAAAGATGCAAACTGCAGCGGTTGTGGCCAGCGATAATGCGACCAATCTGAAAGTAAGATACCGCAGCATTGCCGCACAGGGCAAAGAAGGAACGCTCGCTGTATTCCCGGCCCCGCACCAGTACTTCTATCCGCTCGACGAAGCTTTCAACCTGAAGTTTACCTGGTATGGCAACAAATACCGCGATCAGCTTAACGGCTACGGCATCGGTATCCGGCAGGATCTGGAGGGCGACCGCCGTTTTGTGCCATGGTTTAACGCCCCGCCTAAAACACAGCAGCGGCTCAATTTCTTCTGTCTGATCAGTGATCAGGGCAATGATGACGCCTTTGCGCAGATCAAACGCTTCACCAATAACGATACTTACGCCAAGCTGCCCGGCTTCAAAACCATGTCGAGCCACTTCCACAACGAGTTCATCATGAGTGTTGTACTGGCAGGCAAACCAATCCCGGAAAAGCCGGAGTTCGTCGATGTATTCAAGCGAGGCGGCGTAGATATGGTACACCTTGGTGAGTTCCATTACACGGCCAACCCTAAGGGCCCAGATTCCCTGCGTCTGCGTGAACTGAAAGCATTATTTGAGCAGTGCGAGCGTTTGTCGGACGACCAGTTTCTGCTGATACCCGGCGAAGAGCCTAACGAATTTTTTGGCGGACACTGGCTGCAGATATTTCCAAAGCCGGTATACTGGGTGATGTCGCGCCGCCGCGATGTACCCTTTGTTGAGAACAAGCCCGGTTTCGGAAAAGTATA
The DNA here is from genome assembly GCF_024436415.1 of Pedobacter deserti. Taxonomy (GTDB): domain Bacteria; phylum Bacteroidota; class Bacteroidia; order Sphingobacteriales; family Sphingobacteriaceae; genus Pedobacter; species Pedobacter faecalis. The sequence continues at coordinate 1,703,840 of NZ_JAFMZQ010000001.1, forward strand.
TCATGTAGGTAACAAGGAAGAGATGCTTCGCCTGCTCGAAGAAGAGAATGGCCTGGCATGGACCGCGCATGCCCGTACCAAAGGATCAGTAAACGCACCGGATATCTACAACCACGAAGCTTTCTTCAAATCAGACCGCTTTATGGGTGCTGCCTGGAAAGCGATGCCCGCCGATCTCTCGCAGCCTCGTATGGGTAAAAGAGTGCTCGACCTGATGGACGATATGAACAACTGGGGCGAAAAGAAAACGGTAATTGCCGAGGCCGACTTATTTACCATTACGCACGAAAACGAGATGTATGCCCACATGAATGTGAACTATATGATGCTAGACAAGCTGCCCAAGTACAGCGAAGGCTGGCAGCCGGTAGTAGATGCCATGCAGAAAGGTAAGTTCTTCGTGTCAACAGGTGAAGTGCTTATGCCACAACTTACTTTCAACGGCAAGATTTCGGGTGAAACCTTCTCGCTGAACGCTGGCGGACTGGCAGATATGACGCTTAAGCTGCGCTGGACCTTCCCGATGAACTTTATTGAGATCATCTCAGGTGACGGCGAGAAAGTGTACCGCGAACGCATCGATTTATCGAAAACCAGAGCCTACGGCGAGCAGGTGTTTAACCACAAAGCCAAGCTGGCCGGCCGCAAATGGGTTAGGGTAGAAGCCTGGGACATCGCTGCCAACGGTGCCTTCAGTCAGACCTTCCACATCAAATGAGACAAAAGATTAAAACTATGAGACGGATCTGAATCCAACATCCTGTTTAAAAGACAATATTTGAGGTTAACTTTTAAGAATAAAACAAACAATGAACAAAAACCTGTTATTATCTGCTGCACTCTCCTGCATGGCTTTGTATGCCAGTGCGCAGACGAATCAGTGGAAGCCTGTCCCCGGCAAAATCATGTCGCCCTGGGCCGAAAAGGTAGATCCAACAAATGTACTTCCTGAATATCCGCGCCCGCAAATGGAGCGTGCGGCCTGGAAAAACCTGAACGGGCTTTGGGACTACTCGATCACCCCGAAAGAGGTGTCGGCCAAGCCTAAAAGCTTCCAGGGTAAAATACTGGTTCCCTTCGCTGTAGAGAGCGCGCTTTCTGGCGTTGGTAAAACCGTGGGCAAAGACAGTGTGCTTTGGTACAATACCACTTTTACCGTGCCTGCCAATTTAAAAGGCAAGACCTTGTTACTGCACTTCGGGGCGGTCGACTGGCGCTCGGAAGTTTACGTAAACGGCAAAAAGGCCGGTACGCATGAAGGCGGTTTCGATCCGTTCAACTTCGATATCACCAAGCTGGTAAAGGGCTCGGGCAAACAGGAGCTTACCGTAAGGGTATGGGATCCGACCGATCAGGGTCCGCAGCCGCGTGGTAAGCAGGTGCGCAAACCGGAAGGAATCTGGTACACGCCTGTAACCGGTATCTGGCAAACCGTATGGCTGGAAGGCGTAGCGCCGACTTACCTGGCCAACGTAAAGCAAACTCCGGATATCGACGCGCAAACGCTGACCGTAGAGCCTAAGGTAAGCAATGCCAGGGCGGGCGACCAGGTGCGTATCTCGGCATGGGATGGAGGCAGGAAGGTAGCAGAAACCACTATAGATGCTTCTTCTACAGCTAGCCTGAAAATCAGCAACCCTAAACTTTGGGATACCAAAACGCCATTCCTATACGACCTTAAGGTTGCCGTAGTTAGAGGAGGCAAAGCCATCGATAGCGTAAAAAGCTATTTCGCTATGCGTAAAATCTCCCATGCGCCCGATAAGAATGGTATTCAGCGTATGCTGCTTAACAATAAATTTGTATTCCAGTTTGGCCCTCTCGATCAGGGATGGTGGCCAGATGGTTTATACACCGCGCCGAGTGATGAGGCATTGGTTTTTGATGTGATCAAGACCAAGGAGATGGGCTTCAACATGATCCGTAAACACATTAAGGTAGAGCCTGCAAGGTGGTACCATGCCTGCGACAAACTGGGCATGCTGGTTTGGCAGGATATGCCAAGCGGCGACCTTGGAAACCGCTGGGACAGTCGGCCAGGTGTATACGGCAGGGCAACAGACAAGAAGCGCACACCAGAATCTGAAGGTTATTACCGTAAGGAATGGACCGCCATTATGGATGCGCTGCATAATTCACCAAGTATCGTGGTTTGGGTGCCTTTCAACGAAGCATGGGGGCAGTTTAAAACCGTAGAGATTACCGAGTGGACCATGAAGAAAGATCCATCGCGACTGGTTAACGCCGCCAGCGGGGGTAACTTCTTCCTGACCGGTCACATCATCGACTTGCACCACTATCCAGAGCCGGCTATGCCTACACCCGAACTGTTCGGTAAAGAGCGTGTCCTCGTACTCGGAGAGTACGGCGGTTTAGGATTGCCGGTAGACGGCCACGTATGGCAGCAGAAAGACAACTGGGGTTACCAGAGCTTTAAGACAGCCGACGATATGTTTAAACGCTATTCCACCTTCATAGACGACATGAAGAAACTTATCGACGACGGTCTTTCGGCTGCGGTTTATACACAAACCACCGACGTAGAAGTAGAAACCAATGGTTTCATGACCTACGATCGTAAAGTCATCAAAATACCCGTACAGCGTTTGAAAAGCGTAAACGACAAGCTCTATACAGGCAACAATGCGCTGATGCCTTAAAAAGGGCGCTCAACCCATACACTATTACTCACTTGAAGCCTATCATACGCTATAAAAGCGATATAGGCTTCAAGTGTTTTAAGGGAATACCCCGCTGGCAATTCCATAAAACATGTTAAGCCATCAGGTACTCATGAGCTGGCACAAGCCTGATAGTAAGGTTTTCTTCCTTAAACTGATCTTTCTCATCAAGTGTAACTATAACTCCTTCCGTTAAGTTAAAAAACTTCATGGCTTCCACTAGACCGTTGTATTCGCGTTTAAAGTTATTATCGTCTATCTGGAAACAAACCTGCAGGGCTTCCTGGGCTTTGCCTTTTTCAAATCTGATGAAATCGCATTCTCCGTTATCTCTATAATAATACAGTTTTCCGCTTTTTCTACGCAAGTGCAGGTAGATCAGGTTTTCAAGCTTGTGCCCCGTATTTTCGCTAAATGCAGTGCTGGTAGCTGTAATAAGACCGGTGTCTATGGCATACACCTTTTTGGGATTGCGTGCCTGTACTTTTAGAGAATAGCTAAACATGGGCATAAACTCTATGAGGTATGCGTTTTTTAACCAGGCAAAATATTCCAGTATCGTTGCACTGGATTTGATGCCAAAAAGATCTGTTAATTTGTTAGCGGAAATTAAACTGCCTACATTGGAAATCAGATAAACCGCCATTTGCTTTAATGATTCTACGTCTCTTAATGCATGCCTTACCGCTATGTCGCGTACCAATATGTCTTCCATCAAACTCTGGAGTATCAGTTCCTGGCCGGTTTTGACAAATTCAGGAAAGCCGCCTGTGGTCAGGTAGGCTTGTAACGAGCTAACGTTGGCTGTCTTACCGGTAAAACCTAGATATTCCGCATAAGAAAAGGGAAACATTTCGATAGAGATGTGCCTGCCTGTTAAGTGGGTGCCCAGTTCTTTACTCAGTAGTGAGGCATTAGACCCAGTTATGAATACCGTGTAACCTTCCCTTAGCAATTGGTGCACAAAGATTTCCCATTTGGGTACGAGTTGTATCTCGTCGAAAAACAACACGTTCACTTCTCTTTTTACAACTTCCTGCTGCAAACGGGTCAGATCAGCAGTTTCGAAGCCAACCAGGCGCAGATCTTCAAAATTGAAATAGATGGCATTTTCGTATTTCTGTTTTATGATCTGCAAAAGCAGGGTGCTTTTGCCGCATCGCCGGACGCCACTGATAATGGTAGCAAAACTATCTATAATAGGTATGGTTGTAAGTGCCTGCCTGGGTAGGGTATCTTCTTTTTTAAAAAAAGATTCTTGCTGGGCATCTATTACTAAAGCGATCTGCTCCTGTCTGTACATTTGCTTAGTTTGTTACAAATGTAACTATTATTCATTACTAATGAAAGATATTATTCATTACTAATGAAAGATATTGTTTGACCTTGTCAATAAAGCTTCCCCACTAGTTTAAGAAGGCGACAATGGTTGGGTTCGTTTATTACCATAAATTTCCATGCCGCCGCGGAAGAGTATTGTTAAAAGCGGCGACATCGCCAGCTACCTTTTGCTTAGCCGCGACCAGCTTAAACGCATTAGGATTCAGTTGAGGGATAAACAGTTGCTGCGATACTAATGATTGTATTGTCCATGTTTTTTTCTGCATTATCCATTTTTATACCAGTGGTATTGGTCTAAGTTTACTAAACCAAATATGACTAAGTATGAGAAGAATTTTATCATTGCTGATTCCGGCGCTTTTGGTGTTCTGTTATAATTCTTTTGCGCAGACCCAGCCCAAGATTACGATTACTGGTACTGTTACAGATTCCGCGGGTGTAGCCATCCCCGGTGCCAGTGTGGTTGTGGAGAAGGAATCGAAAAACGGGGCCATGACTGGCTCCAACGGTAAGTTTGTTATTGATGTGGTGCCGGGGAGTGTGCTCAAGGTATCTTATGTAGGGTATCTCGACAGGCTGGTTCCGGTTACTGCCGATACAAGAACGCTTACCATTATCCTTAAGGAAAACGCGATACAGGTAGGTGAGGTTGTAGTTACGGCCTTCGGTAAACGCGAACGCAAGGAGGCTCTGGTGGGCTCGGTTACGAGCATTACGCCGGGCGACCTGAAGATTCCGGCGAGTAACCTGACCAATGCGCTGGCGGGCCAGGCGGCAGGGGTTATCGCTTATCAGCGAAGCGGACAGCCAGGGCAGGATAATGCATCTTTTTTCATCAGGGGCGTTACTACGTTCGGGTATAAGCAGGACCCGTTGATCCTGATCGACAACGTGGAGTTGACTACCAATGACCTGGCCAGGCTGCAGGTAGACGATATTGCCAGCTTTGTGATCCTGAAAGATGCGAGTGCAACTGCCCTTTATGGCGCGAGGGGTGCCAACGGCGTGATCCTGGTGAGCACCAAAGAGGGTAAGGAAGGGCCTGCAAAGATCAATTTCAGGTCGGAATACTCCATGTCGCAGTCTACGCAAACGCTTGATCTGGTTGATCCGATCCAGTATATGCATATGTATAACGAGGCTTCGCTAACGCGTGATCCTACGTTGCCTTTGCCTTTTACGCCGACCAAGATCCGCAATACGGAAGCAACCATGGCGGGGGCGCCGGGGAGTAACGAATATGTGTACCCGGCGGTCGACTGGCTCGATATGTTGTTCAAGAAAAATGCAAGCACGCAGCGGAACAACCTGAGTGTAAACGGCGGTGGTTCTGTGGCGAGATATTATATAGCGGGTTCATACAATCGTGATAATGGCGTGTTGAAAACGGATGCACGCAATAACAACGACAATAATGTGAAGTTTCAGAACTATCAGCTGCGCTCGAACGTGAACGTAAACCTGACCAAGACCACTGAGGCTATCGTAAGGCTGTCGGGTACGTTCAGCGATTATAACGGGCCGATCACGGCCGATGGTTCGTTTGCGTCCGACTTGTACAGCGTAGCGATGCATGCGAGTCCGGTGCTGTTCCCCGCGTACTATCCTGCCGATGAGGCTAATGCACGGGCAAATCATATTCTGTTCGGCAACATTGGCGGCCCCGATGGTACGGCGACAAACAGTATCCGTTTCCCTACGGGCAATCCTTATGCACAGTTGCTGCGCGGGCACAAGAACTTTTCGGAGTCACGCATGTCGGCCCAGCTGGAGCTGAACCAGGACTTTAAATTTATTACCGAGGGCCTAAAGTTCAGGGGTATATTTAATACGAACAGGTATTCTTACTTTGATTCCCAACTGGCCTATTCGCCATACTTCTACAGTTACAGCGATTACGACAAGCTAAACAACAGCTATAAACTGACCTGGCTTAACCCGAGAAACAATGTGCCTAACAATGTGCCTACCGAGTATCTGGTGTATAGCAAGAACGAGCCCAATGCCAATTCTTTCTATTATTTGCAGGGGGCGGTCGACTATAACAGGCAGTTTGGAAGCCACAATGTGAGTACTTCACTGATCGGTACCATGCAGCAGACCTTGTATTCGAGTGCCAGAGATCCGCGCACGAATACCACAACACTGCCTTATTCCTTGCCATTCCGCAACATGGGACTTGCTGGCCGGGCTACTTACTCTTACAAGAGCCGGTACTTTGCGGAGTTTAACTTTGGTTACAATGGTTCCGAGCGTTTTTCGGAGGAACACCGCTTTGGTTTCTTCCCAACCTTTGGGGTATCCTGGGTGGCTTCCAATGAAGAGTTTTGGAACACCAATGGTTTCATAAACCGGTTGAAGATCCGCGCGAGTCATGGTCTGGTGGGCAACGACGCTATCGGAAGTCAGCGTTTCTTCTATCTTTCTGATGTTAACCTGAACGGGGGCAATTTCGCGCAGTTTGGGGTCAACAACCAGAACCAGCTGAACGGGGTAACCATACGCAGTTATGCCAACTCAAACATCACCTGGGAAACATCGCGGCAGACCAACCTGGCGGCTGAGATCACTTTCCTGAAAAACTTCAGCATGATTGCTGAGGTATACAAAAACCACCGCTATGATATCTTGCGTGAACGGTTTATTCCATCTACCGAAGGATTTGAAGCGGCAGTGAGTACCAATCTTGGTGAGGTGGATTCTGAAGGTATTGATTTATCGCTCGACTATAAGCAGACTTTTGACAATACGCTCTGGGCTGCTTTACGCGGTAATTTTACATACTCTACCAACAAGTATACTTATATAGAGGAGCCCAATTATGCGGAGAGCTGGCGCAAGTTTATCGGTCAGCCCATCAGTCGCGGCTACGGCTATATTGCAGAACGCCTGTTTGTCGACGACGAAGAGGCACGCAACTCGCCAAGCCAGATCATGTCGACCACCGATGCCTACAACAACCGGATCAACGGTATTTTGCCGCAGGGTGGCGATATTAAGTACCGTGACGTAAATGGCGATGGTAAGATTGACGACCTCGACCAGGTGTTTATGGGTTACCCTACCACACCCGAGATTGTGTATGGTTTCGGCTTCTCGTCTGGTTTTAAAGGCTTCGATCTATCAGCTTTCTTCCAGGGTCAGGCCCGGGTGTCCTTCTTTATCGACCCAAGAAAGGTAAGCCCGTTTCTTGAACGCAACGTGCAATATATAGATGGTAATACGCAGGTGCTGCAGGCATTTGCCGACAGCCACTGGTCGGAAGAAAATCAGGACCTGTATGCGCTGCATCCCCGCCTGGGAATGAGCAACGCAATGGTGGCCAATAACCTGCAGAACAGTACCTGGTGGCTGCGCGACGGTAGCTTTATGCGCCTGAAATCTGTGGAGGTGGGCTATACGCTTCCTGCGCGGATATCCAAATCGCTTAAGTTGTCGGGTTGCAGGTTTTACCTGAACGGGTTAAACCTGATCACCTGGAGTCCTTTTAAAATGTGGGATCCGGAGCTGGGCGGCAATGGTTTTGCCTACCCGGTACAGAAGGTATTCAATTTTGGCTTAAACGTGAACTTATAATCATAATGATGAAAGACATGAGATTCTATCATAAACTGATTTGCCTGGTGCTGCTTTGCGTAACCGGCATGTCATGCAAAAAATATCTGGATGTGGTGCCCAACAATGTGGGCACACTTGACTATGCTTTTTCTAACAGAAACGAAGCCGAGAATTATCTGTACGGATGCTACAATACCTACCAGAGCCTTTGCCGTGATGTGGTGAGCAACCCCGGTTTTACCTTGTCGGCCGAGGTAATTTACCCTAATTTTGAGGGCAATCCGTTCAACAAGATCACTTCACCGGGCTTTTCGCTGGTGAGGGGAGTGCAGAACGTATCGCAGCCGGCGCTCGATTACTGGAGCGGTACGAATGGCGGACAGGCGATCTATGTGGCGATCCGTCGCTGCAACATTATGCTTGAAAATATTGACAAACCGATCGACCTGACAGCGACGGAGAAGAAGCGCTGGATTGCAGAGGTGAAGTTTCTGAAAGCTTACTATCACTATTATCTGATGAGGTTGTATGGCCCGATCGTGCTGATCAAACAAAACAGGCCTGTCGATGGCCCGATTGCGGACACTAAAGTGGCCCGCTCTACGGTCGACGAGTGCTTCGCTTATGTGGAAGAATTACTTACAGAAGCCATCCCTGATCTGCCGCCAACCATCGAGAACCGGATCAATGAATTTGGACGGGTAACGAAATCTATCGGCATGGCCGTAAAGGCCGAGGTGCTTACCACGGCTGCAAGTCCGCTTTTTAATGGCAATCCCGATTATGCTTCGTTCCGTGACAAGTCGGGCAAGGCACTGTTCCCGGCAACTTATGATCAGCAGAAATGGGTTAAGGCGGCTACGGCATGTAAGGAAGCGATCCTGGAATTTGAGTCGCACGGCGGCCGCCTTTATACCGCGGTGCCTTCCGACCAGGTAGAAAACGTGTCGAATGAACTGAAGAACGTACTTACGCTGCAGGCGGCGGTTACCCAGCGCTGGGAGGAGAACCCGGAGCTGATCATGGCTTCGCAGTATGCTTTTGAGTTTCAGGGCTACGTAATTCCGAAGCTGAGTTCAAAAGCTATTGCCTTCAGTAATGAGCATCCTTCCAATTTTGCAGTACCGATCTCGACTGCCGAGCTTTTCTATACCAAGAACGGCGTGCCGATAACCGAGGATAAAACCTGGGATTATGCAAACCGGAATACACCACAGGTAGGTACAGATGCGACGAAGTCTTATATCAAGTCGGGCTACGAAACGGCAAAAGGGCATTTCGATCGCGAACTGCGCTTTTATGCCAGCGTGGGTTTCGATGGGGGTATTTGGTTTGGAAACGGAAAGCGGAATGAAAGTGATGCTTTTTATGTGCAGGCACGGGGGCCTTTCGCCTTTGCGGGACCAAAAAGTGTGTTTGCCACCAATGTAACCGGCTACTGGCCGAAGAAGCTGGGCAACTATTTGTCGGTACTGGATGAGAGTGTGGTGTATCAGCCTTTCCGCATGCCGCTGATCAGGCTAAGCGGACTGTACCTGCTGTATGCCGAGGCCCTTAATGAGAGCTTATCAGCCCCATCCGAAGAAGTTTACACGTATATCGACAAGGTTCGTCAGCGTGCCAAGCTGCCGGGTGTGCGCGAGGCCTGGGCGGCTTACGCTAAAAATCCGAACGACCCGGCCGATAAGAATAAGCTGCGTGCCATCATTCACCAGGAGCGCCGTATTGAGCTGTGTTTTGAGGGACAGATTGGCTGGGACCTGCGCCGCTGGAAGGAACTGCAGGGTGTCTTAAGCCGGCCGCTGCAGGGATGGAATGTGCAGGAGGGCAATGCTGTCGATTACTACCGTCCGCAGACCGTGCTGATCCCCGTGTTTGGCGTTAAGGATTACCTCTGGCCGATCAGAAATACGGATGTGGTGATCAACGAAAATCTTGTCCAGAATCCGTTCTGGTAGTGCAAATATTTGAGATAAATTTTGATTGACTGAGAGATGAAAAATATAGATTTCAAAAAAGCTTTCCGGTTTATGCTGCTTCCCGCGATGTTGCTGGGTGCGCTGGCTGCTTGTAAAAAAGCCGACACGGTTGCGGAGGTGGTGTCTGATGATATGACCAAGCCAGGCGTGGTCACCAACGTAAAGGTGGAAAATTTTAATGGTGGTGCGAGGATCATGTACCGCCTTCCTGATTCGAAAAACCTGTTGTACGTCCTGGCGCAATACCCGATCAACGATAACCGGGTGAGGGAAACCAAGGCGAGTTATTATACCGACACGATTGTGGTCGACGGCTTTGCCAGGGAAAAGGAATATGAGGTTACGCTGTATGCAGTAAGCCGGGCCAACGTGAAATCGGATCCGGTAGTGGTAAAGGTGAGCCCTAAGAAGCCGAACTACCTGCTGATCAACTCGAACCTGGAGATCAGCCCTGATTTTGGCGGGGCAAATTTCTTCGGGTTGAACACCAACCGTGTACCGGTTTCGCTGCACATGCTGGTGTACAACGAGCGGACAAAATCCTACGAAGAGCAGGAGCCCGAATACATCAATGGCGACACCATCGATGTGTCGGTAAGGAATCTGCCGCCTACCCCGCAAAAGGTTGGGGTATATACGATGGACAGGTTTGGCAATGCGTCAGACACGGTGTTTAAAACGCTGACGCCCCTGGCGGAGTCGGTGCTCGACAAATCGAAGTTCTTCGTGTACCGCCTGCCTAGCGACGCACCGATCGGCTATGGCTGGGAGTTCCGGTATTTCTTTGATGGTAACCTGGGCGATCCGGGCTGGCATACGTTGAGCGCACCTAAAACGATCGGCACGTTTGGCCTGGGTGTAGAAGCCAAGATCAGCCGTTTTATGCTTTGGCAGCGGCCGTCTGAGTATTATGCTTATCAGAATACGCGGAAGTTTACCGTTTGGGGCTCCGAGAAGCAAAACCCTGCCGACGCTTCATTGCCGGGCAGTTCAGCGCCGGGCACGGTGGTGGGCGACTGGATAAACATGGGTAATTTTGCCTTCCCGAATCCGCCATCAGGCTTACCAGCAAATCAGGCCAATGCGGCTGATAAGGAGTTTGTGTCTAAGGGTGTGAACTTTACGATGCCAAGACTCGCACCTTCGGTAAGGTATATCCGCTTCCATGTTACCCAAACCTGGGGCGGGCAAGATTATGTGAACGCTATGGAGATCACTTTGTATGGCAATCCGTTGTAAGCAAACTATCGTTAATCTAAACACGACAAAAATGAAAACCATTTTCCATATCGCGTTAATTGCAGTTGCGACCCTTACGCTGGCGAGCTGTAAAAAGTACGCTGACGATTATAAGGAATTTCTCGAAAATAAAGAGATCACCTATCCGGGCCTGGCAACCAATGTGGGCTATCAGGCGGGCAACCTCCGTACGGTCCTGTACTGGAGCCCGAGTCCCGATCCAAGTATCAAAAGCTATCTGGTAACCTGGAACAACGGGGCCGACTCTCTGGTGGTCAATGCCACATCGAACGACCCCGCGGTTAAGATGAGCGTTTCTATTCCGAACCTCAATGAATATGTATACAGCTTTAAGATTGTAGCCCGCGACGCGCAAGGCAACAAATCCGTGGGTCAGGAACTGAACAACGTCAGGGTATATGGCCCGGCTTATATCGCCAGCCTGATCAACCGCTCGCACGATGCAGCCAATCCTTATGTCGTTAACAGCCCCGCCTCAGTGGTGCTTCATTTCAATAAGGCGGATTCTGCGAATTTCTCTACAAAGATCCGATACACCAACACCTCGGACGTGGTGGAGGAGAAGGCTCTCGCTCCGGATGAAAACTCAGTGACGCTAACCAATTATAAATTTGGTACGCCAGTGCAGTATAAGTCGGCCTACAAGCCCGAAAAAACTGCCGCGGATGCTTTTGAGGTAGGCGCTTACAGTGATTTCCCGGTCATCAAGGCCATCGTGGAGTATGATAAGGCACTGTTTGCCAAGCGCAACCTGCCTACCGACATCCGGTCGGAATACGGCTGGGAACTGCAGTATCTGTGGGATAAAAAAACGGCTGAAAATGCGGGGCCAGGCTTTCATACGCCGGGTACGTCTATGCCACAGTGGTTTACCGTTGATCTGGGCGTAAAAGCCAAGCTTGATCATTTCAGGGTATGGCAGCGCACTTCGGCGCTCTATGATGTGGGTAACCTGAAACAGTTTGAGCTGTGGGGCAGTAACGATCCGTCGTCCGATGGCAGTTTTGATAGCTGGACCAAGCTGGGTACTTTCAACTCTTTCAAGCCGTCAGGGTTGCCCAAGGGCCAGGTAAGTGATGCCGACCGCAACTTTGCCGCCGCGGGCGAGAAGTTTACCGTAGAAGGCTTGCCGGAATACCGCTATGTCAGGTTTAAGGTGCTGGAAACCTGGGGCGGGGCCAATTACCTGCACCTGATGGAGTTGTCCTTCTTTAAGCAATTGTAATTTGGCCGGTATCATTTTTTATGCTTCTTGCGATACTCTGAGGGCGAAGTGCCCATCAGTTTACTAAAGAGCCTTGAAAAGTAATACTGGTCTTCAATACCGATCAGGTTGCATATCTGCTTGATACTTTTATCTGTGAAGTAGAGGTACTGACAGGAATGCTGGATTTTTAATTGGTTGTAATAGGAAATGGGCGAAATGCCCGTTTTCTGTTTAAAGATCCGGAGGTAATGCGACAGGGATATTTTCTGCTGTTCGGCAAGCTGGTTGATGGACAGCTTTTTATCGAGGTTAGCCTTCATGTACAATATGGAATTGCTGATGGCATCCTGGCTGTTTACGATCGGGTTGATCTCCCTGTAATAAATCAGTGAGGTAACAAAATGAAGCACACGGAAGTTCATGATTTCCATGTCGCGCGCATTAAAGCTCTGCTCCAGAATGGTATAAATCTGGTTGAACAGCTGAATGCGGTATTCTTCAAAAGGGATGGCGTGGACCTGGTGCTGACCATCGCTGAGCGAGCGTTCATAAATGGTTCTTGAATTGGTGCCGCTAAAATGCAGCCAGTAAATGCTCCATGGCGCTTTAACCGAACTGTAATACCGGTGCGGCACGTTCTTGGGGATGATAAAAAAGGTATTCGCTTTCAGTTCATAGGTGGTATTGTCCATCTCTATGCGTCCTTCGCCGTCTATGCAGTATAGCAGGATGAACTCTGCCGAGCCGGTTTTCCGTTCACGGTCGTGCCCCGTAGCATGCGGATAATACCCGATCGCGGTAAGGTAAAATGGGCTGATCAACGGGTTATTCTTGATGCTCTTCCTGATGTTGGGGGTCAGGACAATCATTTTCTGACCCAGAAAGCCTTCCTTTATTTTCTTTGGTTCTTCCATCTAATCAAATGTAATAAAAAGTCCATGTTTTCCTCCTTATCGTCCATTGATGACACCTCTTTTTTAGGCGAGATTTACTTTTATTGAACGAGCCAATATATTCCTTATGAACAAATTGATCACGCTAAGCAGCTGCGTGGCACTGCTGATTTGCCTGCTATCTGCCCAAAACATAGATGCCGCCGACGGCCGCTATGCACTTAGCTCCCCGGATAAAAGAATGTCTATTTCCCTTGCGGCGGGCGACAGTCTCCGGTACAGCGTACGCTATAACGAGAAGGAGATTTTACATCCTTCTGCAATATCGATGCGTTTGGGCGACCGCACCTTGGGGCCGGCAGCAAATATATTACGTACATCGGCTGTAAGAGCCAAAGACTACAATGAACTGGTCATCTCCTTTAAGGAGGATTTTGACCTGGTGTTGCGCGCATATAACGAGGGGGTGGCGTACCGCTTTGTGACCCGCATCTCGGATTCAGTAACCGTCGTGGCAGAGCAGGCCGACTTCCGGTTGGAAGGCGATCCCGCGGTGATCTGGCAGGAAACGGACAACTATACCACCTGGGAGGGTTCTTATATCCGCCATGATGCCTTTTCTAAAGTGGTCGACCTGAAACGGGCCACTACACCGGCTTTGTTCAGCGACACATTGCAGCGCATCAGGATCATCCTGGCTGAGTCGGACGTGTTTGATTATCCGGGTATGTACCTGCAGAAGCAGGGCGAGATGCTACGGGGCGAGTGGGCGGGGTACCCTGCTAAGACGGTAATGGGCAGCTGGGGCAATTTTGTTTCGGTAGTGAAGGAACGTGCAGGTTTCCTGGCGCGGACCAGCGGCAGCAGGAGTTTTCCATGGAGGGTGGTGATGGCGACAGATGATGATCGCTCTTTGCTGACCAACAGGCTGATTGCAAAGCTTGCGAGGCCTAATGTGCTCAAAGATATTTCCTGGATAAAGCCGGGAAAGGCCACCTGGGAGTGGTGGCATGATGCCTTGCTTCCGGGCGCTCCAGTGGCGTCGGGTATGGGCAACAGGAATACGGCGCTGTATAACTATTATGTGGATTTTGCAACGGCGGGCAAACTGGAATACCTCATGATTGATGCGGGCTGGTCGGATAATTACGACGTGACCAAAGTAAACCCGAAGCTTGATGTAAAGGCTGTGATCAGTCGCGCCCGCGACAAGCAAGTGGGTGTGTTCCTATGGTGTGTAGCTAGTTCCATTCTGAAGGACCTCGATAAAAGTCTCGATTTTATCGCCTCGACAGGAGCGGTCGGCATCAAAGTCGATTTCTTCGACCGCGACGACCAGTTGGCTATCCGCTTGATGGAGACGATTGCTATGGAATGCGCCAAGCGGAAGCTGATGGTTAATTTTCATGGCTGCCCAAAACCCACGGGCCTTGAAATAACCTATCCGAATGTCGTTAACTATGAGGCGGTGCGGGGGGCGGAGTCGCACAAATGGGACTATTCCATTACGCCTGATCATCACCTGATCATCCCTTTTATACGTATGCTGGCAGGGCCGATGGACTACACCCCTGGAGCTATGCGCAATAAGACTAAGGCCGATTTCAAACCGATAGATCCCGGTCTGCCCTCAGGCCAGGGCACCAGGTGCCATGAACTGGCCATGTTTGTGGTTTATCGTCAGCCTTTCGGTATGCTGGCCGATTCGCCCACTGCGTATATGCAGTATCCTGATATTATGCAATATCTTTCTCAGGTTCCCGCAGTGTGCGATGAAACCAGGGTGCTAAGTGCTGAACTTGCGGAATATGCGGTGGTGGCCAAACGCAAGGGGCGCGACTGGTACCTGGGGGCCATGACCAACTGGACCGGCCGAACGCTGGAGGTCGACTTTGGCTTTTTACCTGCAGGCCGCACTTACGAAGTGGTGCTGTATACTGATGGACAAAACGCGGAGGTGGATGCGGAGCTGTACGACTGCAAAACGCTGCGGGTGACCAGTAAAACGAAGATCAGCCTTAAACTGGCTCCGGGTGGCGGAGCGGCAGCGGTAATAAAGTCCATCTTTTAACAGCAATTATCTATTTGGTTTTAAACGATAAACAGGCAATTTTAAATCAACCAATATAAACATCGAATGCAGACTGAACAACTCACTTTTAACCACAGGTACATCATCGGTATATCTTTTATTTCGGCCCTCGGGGGTTACCTCTTTGGTTTCGACTTTGCCGTTATTTCCGGTGCGCTGCCTTTCTTGCGGACCGCCTTTATGCTCGACGCCTGGTGGGAGGGATTCCTGACAGGATCACTTGCCCTTGGCTGCATTGTCGGCTGCCTTATTGCGGGTAATATAGCCGATAGGTATGGCAGGCGGCCCGGGCTGCTCATCGCGGCATTGATCTTCGCGCTGTCGTCGCTGGCCATCGCGGTGTCGCCCAGCCTCAGCTTCTTCGTCATCATGCGTTTCGCTGCCGGCATTGGGGTTGGTATGGCTTCTATGCTGTGTCCTATGTATATCGCAGAGATTTCGCCGGCTAAGGTACGGGGACGAAATGTGGCGATCAACCAGCTTACCGTGGTTATAGGTATCCTGGTCACGAACCTGGTCAACTACCTGCTAGCGGGCACGGGCGAAGACGCCTGGCGCTGGATGTTCGGACTGGGCGTGGTGCCCTCGGTGATCTTCCTGATCGGTGTGTTATGGCTGCCTGAAAGTCCACGCTGGCTGGTGAAAGCGGGCCGAATGGAAGAGGCCAGAAAGGTACTCCTTAAACTGGGCTCGGAAGGCTTCGTCGACAGTACCTTCAATGATATTGAAAAGTCACTCAGCGGCGCGAAGAAGATGTCGTTCAAAGCCGTCTTCGAAAAAAGCGTACGGCCAGCTGTGATCGTCGGTATCGTGCTGGCCGTGTTCCAGCAGTTGTGCGGCATTAACGTGGTGTTTAATTATACCTCAACCATATTTGAATCAGTAGGCGCAAATCTCGATCAGCAATTATTTGAGACGATCTCTATAGGCGCTGTAAACCTGGTTTTTACCGTCTTGGCGATGTGGCAGGTAGACAAACTGGGGAGAAAGCCGCTCATGCTTATCGGTTCATTGGGCTTGTCGGCCGTATACCTCATTCTGGCCTACCTGCTGCAGAACCAGTTTCCCGCGGCTGCGGTATCTGTCTTTGTACTGCTGGCCATCAGCATGTATGCCATCTCCATTGCGCCGGTCACCTGGGTACTGATCTCGGAAATCTTCCCGAACCGTGTAAGGGGAGCGGCTTCTACAGTAGCCATCGTATCCCTGTGGGCTGCCTATTTTATCCTGGTCTTCACCTTTCCTGTACTGGCCGAAAAGCTTGGCACCTTCGGGCCGTTCTACTTATACGCCGGAATATGCTTCCTGGGCTTCCTGTTCATTAAAAGCAGGGTGCGGGAAACCAAAGGACAAACCCTGGAAGAACTGGAAGACAATTTTGTGCGCCACTGACAGGCTCTGCCAGAATAACAACAGTTTAATCATTACTACATCAAAAAATATACAATGAAAGCATCACAAGTGCATGTTTGGGAAGAGCTTGTAAGCATTCCGACCTACGGTATAGGAAAGCCGGATAGGAACCCGATGTTCTTTGAAAAGCGCGTCTACCAGGGAAGCAGCGGGGTGGTATATCCAAACCCGGTGATCGAAAAGATCTATGACGAGAAGGCGGATAAATCGTACAGGGGACTGTTTTTGGAGAACGCCTACCTGAAGGTCATGATCCTGCCCGAACTTGGTGGCCGGATACAAATGGCCTATGATAAGATAGGCGAGCGTCATTTTATCTATTATAACCAGGTTATCAAACCCGCCCTGGTGGGCCTCACTGGTCCCTGGATCTCCGGCGGAATAGAGTTTAACTGGCCCCAGCATCACAGGCCAAGTACCTTTGATCCGGTCGACTATAAAATTGAGGAGAATGCCGATGGCAGTAAGACGGTATGGGTCAATGAGGTGGAGCAGATGTTCCACACCAAAGGTATGGCAGGTTTTACGCTGCATCCGGGCAAAGCTTATATTGAGATCAAAGCTAAGTTGCTCAACCGCTCGCTGCTGCCGCAGACCTTTTTGTGGTGGGCAAACCCCGCTGTGAAAGTCAACGATCACTACCAGTCTGTTTTCCCTCCGGATGTGAACGCGGTGTTCGACCATGGCAAAAGGGATGTGTCTACCTTTCCGATAGCTACCGGTACGTACTACAAGGTAGACTATTCGCCGGGTACGGATATTTCCATGTACAAGAATATTCCGGTGCCTACGTCGTACATGGCGATTAATTCAGACTATGATTTTGTAGGGGGCTATGAGCATGATTCGCGTGGCGGACTCCTCCATGTGGCCAATCACCATGTGTCGCCCGGCAAAAAGCAATGGACCTGGGGGCACAGCGATTTCGGGCAGGCCTGGGATAGGAACCTGACGGACGAGGATGGCCCGTATATAGAACTGATGACGGGTATGTTTACCGACAACCAGCCCGACTTTACCTGGCTGATGCCGAACGAAGAAAAATCATTTACCCAGTATTTTTTACCCTACCGGGAACTAGGCGTTGTAAAAAACGCCACTAAAGATGTCCTGCTGGCCATGAACCTGGCGGGTGGGGTGGTCGACCTTAAAGTGTATGTCACCTCTGAGCAGGCAAATATTACCCTCAGCCTCACTCGGGAGGCAGAGGTGTTGTTCACCGAAAGCTTTAGTCTGACCCCGCAAACGGTCTATACCAAACAGGTCAGCGTGCCAGCCGGCACACAGGAGAACGAGCTGGTCCTGCAGATC
Source organism: Pedobacter deserti (assembly GCF_024436415.1). Classification (GTDB taxonomy): domain Bacteria; phylum Bacteroidota; class Bacteroidia; order Sphingobacteriales; family Sphingobacteriaceae; genus Pedobacter; species Pedobacter faecalis. Next base: position 1,721,575 of record NZ_JAFMZQ010000001.1, read on the forward strand.
CTCTCAGCCGGAGGCGAAGAACTGATCCGCTATGAACCTGCGCTGAACAGGGTGAACGAAATACCGGAGCCGGCTAGCCCGGCTTTGAGTCCGGAGCAGACGGAAAACAACGAGCAACTGTTTCTGACCGCCCAGCACCTGGAGCAGTACAGGCATGCGACCTATAGCCCGGTGCCCTACTACGAGGAGGCGATAAAGCGGGATCCTAAAGACCTGCGCTGCAACAACGCCCTCGGCTTGTGGTATTTGCGGAGGGGGCAGTTTGCCAGGAGCGAAGGGTATTTGAGAAGGGCGGTGGAGACCAGCATACAGCGGAATCCTAATCCGTACGATACAGAGCCTTACTATAACCTCGGACTTTGCCTGAAGTTTTTGCGCAGAAGAGATGAGGCTTATGCCGCCTTTTATAAGTCGACCTGGGGCAGGGCCTGGAAAGATAGCGGTTACCTGGGCGTAGCGCAAATCGATATGGCCAGGGGTCATTATCAGTCGGCCCTGGAGCATATCGGCTTATCTCTTGAAAATAATGCGGCCAGCAGTAAGGCTTATGTGATTAAAGCTGCGGCTTTGCGGAAGCTTAGCAGGCTTAACGATGCGCTCGATGTGACCAAAGGAGCACTACAGCGCGATCCTTTCAACCTCGGCGCTCTGTATGAATTGACTTCTGTCTATGGCGCAAATGGGCAGCACAAGGAATGCGAATCGGCGATGGACGAGCTCATCCGCCTTTCCCGCGGTGAGGCACAGAATTTTATCACCTATGCGCTCGATTATGCGGCTTCGGGCCTGTATGTGGAGGCGGCCGACCTGCTGGCGCATGCAGCCGGTAAAGAAACAACCAGTCCCATGGTGTACTATCATTTGGCGGCATTTAACCATGCGCTGGGCAGGGCCGACCAACGCGACAAATGGCTTGGGGCAGCAGCGGCTGCCAGTGCATACCTGTGTTTCCCCAACCGGTTAGAAGACATTGCCGCACTGGAACTAGCGCTGCGCGTAAACGAAGCAGACGGTCGGGCGCCATACTATCTGGGCAACCTGTTCTACGACAAACGGCAATATGATGAGGCGATCAGGTATTGGGAGCTTGCGGCAGAACGTGATGCGGCGTTTCCAACTACTTACAGAAACCTCGGTATTGCATACTTCAATAAACGCAATGATGCAGAGAGGGCACTTCAATGTTTTGAGCGGGCCTTTGCACTCGATCCCTCAGATGCCCGGGTATTGATGGAGCTCGATCAGCTCTACAAGCGCCTCAACAGGTCTGCCGGGCAGCGCCGCATCTTTATGGAGAAAAACCTCGACGTGGTTTTTGAAAGGGACGATATGTACCTCGAGTATGTGAGTCTCCTGAACTTCATGGGAGAGCACCGCAAGGCGCTGGACCTGCTGACGAAGCGAAAGTTTCACCCCTGGGAGGGCGGAGAAGGCAAGGCTTCAGGTCAGTACGTGTACAGCCTGATGGAACTGGCTAAAGAACAAATCCCGCTGGGCGCTTTTGAGCAAGCCATTGGTATGCTCAATGCTGCACAGCAATATCCGCATAACCTAGGCGAGGGCAAGCTATTCGGTACCCAGGAGAACGATATATTTTACTGGCTGGGTTGCGCCTGGGAAGGTTATGGCGACCGGGAGCAGGCCAGGTATTATTTTGAGAAGGCTACTGTCGGGCTGGACGAGCCTTCGGCGGCGATGTTTTACAATGATCAGCAACCGGACAAGATCTTTTATCAGGGGCTTGCCTGGAAAAAGCTTAATAGGCATGTACAGGCCGAAAGGATTTTCAATAAGCTCATTGACTATGCCGCTGCACATATGAATGACGACGTGAAAATAGACTATTTTGCGGTGTCACTGCCCAATCTGCTTATTTTTGAGGACGACCTGAATGTCCGCAACCAGGCTCATTGCTACTTTATGCAGGGTCTTGGTTATATTGGGCTTGGGGAAATGACAGAGGCTGGTATATCCCTGCAAAGAGTAATGGAACTTGATGCGGTGCACCAGGGGGCAAAAACCCATATCAATATGCCAATTCTGCAAAACAATGTATAAGACGAAAATCTAATTTTGGAACCTGGCCATTAATTTAAAACACCATAAATGAAACGACTATCCATATTACTTGCCGGTCTTATAACTACGGCTGCTTCCACCCGGGCACAGCAGGTTACCATACCTATGGAAACCAGGAACAATGCGCTGGTGCTGCAGACCGATACGGCTAAACATCTTTCGACCTTATATTTTGGGCAGAAGCTGTCTTCTAAAGATGAGTACCTCAACGTTGCCCGGATGTACCGGCAAGGGAGTGAGTACACCGGCATCCTTGCTTCTGCGTATACCCCCGCAGGATCCCGTAACCTGCTGGAGCCAGCTATCGCGGTTACCCACGCAGACGGCAACAATTCGCTCGACCTGCGCTATGTGAGTCACGCTACCAGCCGCGTCAGTGATGATGTGTCGGTCACTAGCGTAGTCCTGAAAGACCCGGTCTACGATTTCCAGGTGACGCTGTACTATAAAACCTATTTCCGCGATAACGTGGTGGAGCAATGGAGCACGATCAGGCATCGTGAAAAAGGCAGTGTTCAGCTGCACAAATATGCATCGGCCAATCTTCATTTGAAAGCGGGAAGTTTCTGGCTCAACCAGTATCATGGCGATTGGGCTAAAGAGATGCAGCCGGAAGAAACGCGGATCACGCACGGCATCAAGACGCTCGACAGTAAGCTTGGCACACGTACCAATCTGTTCCAGCCTTCTGTGTTTATGGTGTCGTTCGACAAGCCTGCTACAGAGGATGAAGGTACTGTGCTTTACGGTGCACTGGAGTATAGCGGGAATTTTCGTACCGACCTGGAACTGGATTACCACAATAACCTGAAAATTATCTCTGGCATCAACAACTACGCTTCGGTGTACACGCTGAAACCCAATGAAGAATTTACCACCCCGGCTTTCCTGTACACGCTTTCTTCAGCCGGTAAGGGCGAAGCAAGCCGGAACATGCACAACTGGGCCCGGGAATATAAGTTGCTGGATGGGAAAGGCGAGCGCCTTACCCTGCTGAACAACTGGGAGGCCACGTATTTTGACTTCAACGAAAGCAAGTTGTTTGAACTGCTTAAGGATACTAAAAAACTGGGGGTAGACCTGTTCCTGCTTGATGATGGCTGGTTTGCCAACAAATACCCGAGGAATGGGGATGTGGCCGGTTTGGGCGACTGGGATGAGAACCGGACCAAACTGCCTAATGGCATTTCATCCCTGGTAAAGGAGGCTAAAAACAACCAGGTTAAGTTTGGTATCTGGATAGAACCGGAGATGGTAAACCCGAAAAGTGAGCTTTATGAGAAGCACCCCGACTGGGTAATTAAACAGCCAAAGCGCGAGGAACATTACTTCCGTAACCAGCTAGTGCTTGACCTGGCCAATCCGCAGGTGCAGGAGTTTGTCTTTAAGGTGGTCGACGACCTGTTTACCAAAAACCCTGAACTAGCTTATATCAAATGGGATTGCAATGCCGTGATCTACAATGCTTACTCAGCCCATCTCAAAAACCAGAATCACTTTTATATTGAGTATATGCGGGGACTGTACAAGGTGCTCGACCGTATTCGCGCAAAATACCCTACCGTGCCCATGATGCTTTGTTCTGGTGGCGGTGGCAGGGTCGACTATGCAGCCTTGAAATACTTCACGGAGTTCTGGCCCAGCGACAATACCGATCCGCTTGAGCGCATCTTTATGCAATGGGAGTATTCTTATTTCTACCCGGCAATCAGTTCATCCAATCACGTAACCGACTGGGGCAAGCAGCCGATCAAGTTCCGTACGGATGTGGCCATGATGGGCAAACTGGGCTTCGACATTGTGGTAAGTCACCTCAAGGAGAACGACCTAAAATATTGCCAGGATGCCATTAAAACCTATAACAACATCAAGTCCATCATCTGGCAGGGCGATCAGTACCGCCTGGCCAATCCGAGGGAAGGGAGTGTGGCCTCCGTGTTGTACGTAAATAAAGAGAAGAGCAACGGTGTGATGTTCAGCTACCTGGTGAACAACCGCTACGATGAAGGCAGCAAAGGACCAATACGTCTGAAAGGTCTTGATCCTGCCAAACGTTACAGTGTGAAGGAACTGAACCTTTATCCGGGTACAAATGCGGGCGTAGATCAAAGCCGCACATACAGCGGTGATTTCCTGATGAAGATTGGTTTTAACCCGGTGGTAAACTCCGGAAGAACAAGTGTGGTATTGCAATTCCAGGAAATAAAATAGTAAGTTTATATCTGTATAACACAAATGTATGAACTTCAACTACGTTAAACTCCTGCCTGCTGCGGCAGCACTTTCGGTGTTGCTGATGGCCTCTTCTGCAGAAGGAAAGGTAATACTACCTTCTGTTTTTAGTGACAATATGGTGTTCCAGCAAAAAACCAAGGCTGCCATCTGGGGCAAAGCCGACGCCGGAAAAACCGTCACCGTAACCCCCTCCTGGAATGGCAAGGCTGTCTCCGCCCAGGCAGATGCCTCGGGCAACTTTAAGGTCTTTATCCAGACGCCGAAATTTGGCGGTCCTTACACGGTTAAGGTTTCCGATGGTGAAATACTTACGCTGAGCAATGTGCTGGTAGGCGATGTATGGGTTTGCTCGGGGCAGTCGAACATGGAGATGCCACTGGCAGGCTGGGGAAAGATCATTAATTATGAACAGGAGATCGCGCAGGCAAATTATCCGAAGATTCGTTTACTGCAGGGTGTGCATGTTACCAGCAATGTCCCGCTGGCAGATGCCAAGGTAACCAATGGGGGCTGGACGGAATGTAACCCGAAATATGTGGCGGAGTTCTCGGCGGTAGCCTATGCTTTCGCACGGGAAGTGCAGCAAAAGACAGGCATCCCCATAGGGCTTATACACACGTCATGGGGTGGCACCATTGCTGAGGCATGGACAAGTGCGGAAACGCTGAGCGCAATGCCCGATTTTGCAGAGAAAGTTGAGAAGATCAAAGCCGCCGCAAATGGTAATGCCGGTCCCAGTTACCAGGAACGTCTGTCAGCCTGGCAGAAAGATGCAGATGCTAAAGATCCGGGTTTTCAAGGTCAGCTGCCCTCATGGGCGGCGCGGTTAACAAACGTTAGCAGTTGGCAGAGCATGAAACTGCCGGTCCTGTGGAACAAGACGGTGATGCCCAATTACAACGGCACGGTGTGGTTCAGGAAGCAGATTACTATTCCGGCCGACTGGGCGGGACAGGATATTACCGTGCACATTGGCGGAGTGGACGACGACGAGATCACCTATTTCAACGGTGAAAAGATCGGTGCCACCAGAGGTGTGGGTATACCGCGAAAATATACCGTACGGGGCAATAAGGTAAAAGCAGGTTCGAGTGTTATTACCGTGCGGGTATTTGATACAGGGGGCGACGGAGGTTTTAATGGTGGTGGAAATGAAGGCATGTATGTAGCCTCGAAAAGTGGTGGCAAAATTTCGCTGGAGGGTGATTGGCTTTATAAAAGAGGCATCAGTATGTCAGACCTCCCGCCGGTGCCAGAGTCTAACGACGGGCCCAACCGCACAACCGTGCTTTATAATGCCATGATCCATCCTTATATACAATTCCCTGTGAAAGGGGCGATCTGGTACCAGGGAGAAAGCAATGCCGACCGGGCACATCAGTACCGTACCTTGTTTCCGGCGATGATCGGCGACTGGAGACAGAAATGGAACCAGCCGGATATGCCTTTTTATTTTGTGCAACTGGCTAATTTTATGAAGCGCAACGCAGCACCCGGCCCTTCTGCATGGGCCGAACTAAGGGATGCGCAGCGGCAGACGCTTTCCTTGCCGAACACGGGCATGGCTGTAAGTATTGATATAGGCGATGCAGACGATATCCATCCTAAAAATAAGCAGGATGTAGGTAAGCGGCTGGCTTATGCGGCTTTAGCTAAAACCTATGGCTTAAAGGTGCCTTTTTCCGGACCTGTATATGAATCGGCAAAGCCGGTTGGTCAGGCAATAGAACTTACGTTCAGCTCAGCGGAGGGTGGGCTGAAGGCGAGCGATGGTCAGGAACTTACCGGGTTTTCTATTGCGGGGGCCGATCAGAACTTTCACTGGGCTAAGGCTGTCGTAAAAGGCAATAAGATTATGGTGAGCAGTGACGAAGTGCCTGCGCCGGTTGCGGTGCGTTATGCCTGGGCAAACAATCCGCAGTGTAACCTCACCAATGGTTCGGGATTACCAGCTTCACCGTTCAAAACAGATAGCTGGACTGATACGACACAAGGAAAGAAGTAAGCGCTCCTAGAGAGAAATCATTATACCACCGGCAGGTCTGTCGGTGGCTTTTTTTTGAACACCCAGTAGCTCTGCAGTACATAGTTGAATCCGAGCGATACGATGATGTCAACAATGATCCTGCTGATCTTATAATCGATATGCAGATAGGTCGTAAACAGCCAGGTGCCTGATGATTTAAGTAAAATGCTTCCTGTAACTACGAAAATGAACCTGAGAAGCTGTCCACCCACAGGATTCTTGCTTGCTTCACTGGCGTTGAAAGTCCAGTACCGGTTTACCGAAAAATTGAACACCGCGCCGACAATGCCACCTATCGCAATGGAAATGGTATAGTGGATGTGCAGGAGTTCTGTACAGGCCAGCATGACCAGGTAGTCGATAATACCACCTGCAAAGGCGGAGAACTGGGCCTTGGCAAATACCAATATCGACTTCCGTTTATTCATAGGCTTTATTTCTGGCCCGCTGCCATCTTGCGCAGCTTTTCTTCCCTTTCGGCATTGTCGCGCATATCGCCCATGCGAAGCAGTTTCTTGGTTTCGATGAAATTGACGATCAGCAGGATGACACACATGACAGCTACAAAATACTCAATGAGATGTCCGAGTGATGCTTCAAGGATGAGGATTACCGCGATGATAAGACGTACTTCCGTTGGCCCTACAAAACCCGAATCGATGCTGTAAATGTCTGTAATCTTATAGCGAAGCTGCGAGATGATCATGGCCCAGCCATACAGCACCACAAACACGAAGGCAATCAGTTCGTACTCATTGCGTGCATAAACGATATATCCGAGTCCCATCAGAACGGTACTGATCCAGTCCATAATGATGTCGAGCGAAAATCCGTACCATTTGCGGGGGATATTCCGGTAGTACGCTACGCGTCCGTCCAGCGAATCTCCCAGCCAGTTGATGGCCAGGCCGGCTATACCCAACAGCAGGTAATGGCGACTAACATAAGCGCCTAATATAAAAGCAAGTAAAACGATGCCCGAACCAATGGTTCCCAGAAAGGTGAGGTTATTGGAGGAGATGAAAGCCGGTACGCGCTTTACCAGGTAAGATATCGTGGCCTGTTCTGCGCTTCGTAAAACGTTTGTTCTTTTTCTGTCTTGAAATATTCTTTTCTGTGTATTGCTTTCTTCCATTCAGGTTTCGCAGAAGCTTTTAGTTGTTGCGGCTACAAAAGTAGGTAATTAAACGCTCTTTTTAAGTTGAAGAACTGTAATTTCAGGCCAGATGCCTACCCGGCCGGAGAAACCTATGAATCCGAAACCCCGGTTGATGTTCAGAACGCGTCCCTGATCGGTCTTAATGCCTGCCCAGTGCGGATAGCGGTATTTTACCGGGCTCCAGCGCAGACCAAAGGCCTCAATACCAAACTGCATGCCATGCGTGTGCCCGGACAGCGTGAGATGTATAGGGGAAGAATATTTGAGCACCTCCGCTTCCCAGTGGGTAGGGTCGTGCGACAGCAGGATCTTAAAATCGGAGGGGTTTACGCCGTTCATAGCCTGCTGAAGGTCGCCGCGTTCGCCAAAGCCCAGTCCCCAGTTTTCCACCCCGGCAAGTACAATTTTTTGTCCGCCTTTATGGATCACCACATGCTCGTCGAGCAAAAGCCGGTATCCCAATTCCTTGTGCAGCGACTTGAGCAGCTCCAGGTTCTCGTGTTTGTGCTGCGGTGTAGGCCATTTTACATAGTCGCCATAGTCATGGTTTCCCAACACCGAAAACTGGCCGTATGGCGCCTTGATCTGACTAAAGTGATTCATCCAGGGAATGATCTCTTCCGCTTTATTGTTGACCAGGTCGCCCGTAAACACAAACAGGTCGGACGCCTGTTTTTTAACCAGATCAATGCCCTTTTGTACAGACTTTTTACTGTTAAAGCTGCCCGCATGAACATCCGATATCTGGGTAATGGTAAAGCCGTCGAAAGCTGATGGCAGGTCGTCAAAATATAACGTATGTTTCACGACCCGGTAGGCATACTTGCCGCGCAGCATCCCATAAAGAAACAGCAGTACCACCATAAAAAACATGAACAAGGCAAAGCCGGTCCAGTATACATTCCGGGGATGATGGGTGGCCCAGCTGTAGAAATCGCCGGGAATCAGGAACATCACAAATACCAGTTCGGCGGCAATCAGAATAAGAAAAGCATGCGTGCTTATTTTAAAGAGCCAGCCCATGCCGTGTTTGCCTACCCTCAATATGGCCAGAACCATCATACCAGTGATCAGCAATACGAATGCGCTGAACAGCACGGCAACATAGGGTGCGGCGATAAGCGTTTGCAAGCCAGACAGCACGTACCAGTTGACCAGGAATAAGATTAAAGCAGCAAATAAGAGGGGGAACGGGTTAAATCTTCTTTTCATCGATTACATCTAAAAAACAACGGTAAGACCCGTTTGTTTAACCTGTGTTACACCTGCAGAGAAAAGCAAAGCAATAATGACTTTGTGCAGATAAAGTCTCCTATATTTAGAAACTCATTATCATGAATATGTCCTCACACCATACAGAACGCAGCGAAGCTGATGCAAATAACCTGATCAAGGCTTCGTCGCCATATTTACTGCAGCATGCCTATAACCCGGTCGACTGGTACGAATGGGGCGAGGCAGCGCTGTTTAAGGCCCGCGCTGAAAACAAGTTGATCCTGGTAAGCATCGGGTATTCCGCCTGCCACTGGTGCCACGTGATGGAGCGTGAATGCTTCGAAAACCATGAGGTTGCCGAAGTCATGAACCAGCACTATGTATGCATCAAAGTTGACCGCGAAGAGCGCCCGGATATCGATCAGATCTACATGATGGCCGTACAGCTCATGACCGGAAGCGGGGGCTGGCCGCTCAACTGTATCTGTTTGCCCGACCAGCGCCCGGTATACGGAGGTACCTATTTTCAGCGTAAAGACTGGATCAATGTGCTGCTGAGTGTGGCCAATATGTGGGCGCAGGAACCTGAAAAGGCGATCCAGTATGCCGACAGATTAACCGACGGCATCAGAACTGCGGAACGTATCGTGGGTGAAGTGGGGCAGGCCGATTACACGACGGACGACCTGAAGGCCGTGGTGGATCCATGGAAACGCTATTTTGATGTGGCGCATGGCGGATATAACCGCGCACCGAAATTCCCGCTGCCCAACAACTGGGTGTTCATGCTGCGCTATAGTCGACTTTTGGAAGACGATGCTACGCATGTCGCCACGCTGATGACCCTGGAGAAGATGGCTATGGGTGGTATATACGACCATGTGGGCGGTGGTTTTGCCCGGTATTCTGTGGACGGCGAGTGGCATGTGCCGCATTTTGAGAAGATGCTGTATGATAACGGTCAGCTCATCAGTTTGTACACAGAAGCCTACCAGTACGCCAGGGACCCGCTTTTTAAAGAGGTTGCGGAAGAGACGATCGCATGGCTGGCCAGGGAGATGAGATCTCCGGAAGGCCTGTTCTATTCGGCACTTGATGCCGACAGCGAAGGGGTAGAAGGGAAGTTTTACGTGTGGGACAAATCTGAATTTACAAAGGTGCTGGGCGAACGGCAGGCAGAACTGCTCTTCGATTACTTCGATGTAACCGAAGAGGGTAATTGGGAAGAAGAGGAGACCAATGTGCTCAGGAAGCGGTTTACCGACGAAGAGTATGCGCCTGTAAAAGGGCTTACGGTGGTCGCCTTTCAAAAAGAGGTGCTTGAGGCCAAAGCTAAATTGCTTGAAGCACGCAGTGCCCGGATCCGCCCGGGTCTCGACGATAAATGTCTGACGGCCTGGAACGGACTGGCCATTAAGGGGCTCGCTACGGCGGCACAGGTATTTGGCAACGACGCGCATTATAACATGGCAGCCGAGGCGGCGTCGTTTATTCTAAAAACCCTGCGGGCTGAAGATGGCGGACTGTGCCGGAATTACAAAGACGGCCGGGCAACGATCGCAGGCTTCCTCGACGATTATGCCTTTTTCATTGATGCGCTGATCGCGCTCTATGAAACCGACTTCAACGAGCAATGGCTCATGGAAGCTAAAGCGCTGGCCGACTATGTGCTGGCAAACTTCTCGGATGCCGAGGGCGCCATGCTTTTTTATACTTCCGCTGCCAGTGAAGCGTTGATTGCGCGTAAGCACGAATTGATGGATAATGTGATTCCTTCGTCCAACTCCGCTATGGCACAAAACCTGTACAGGCTTGGACTCTTTTTCGACGAACCGGCCTATATCGATAAGGCTGCGGAGATGTTAGCTGCCATTCACCCGCAAATTAAAACTTATGGCTCGGCCTATTCCAACTGGGCTATACAGCTCCTTGCACAGGTTACAGGTATGAACGAAATTGCCATTACCGGCGAGGGCACACCTGAAGTTAAGGCTGAACTCAGCAAGGAATACATCCCCAACAAAATCATGCTGGGAGGAACAAATTCTACGCTTCCTTTGTTAAAAGAAAAGCAAAGCGCCGACCGCTTTGAAACAAAAATCTATATTTGTCAAAATAAAGTATGCCAGTTGCCCGTAAATACGGTCAGCGAAGCATTAAAATTCATCATTAAATAACATCATATGAGTATTACACCCAACAAGGTAGTTGCATTAACGTACGAATTGCATACCACTAACGAAGAAGGGCAGCAAGTTTTTGTAGAAAAGGCTGATGAAAGCAATGCGCTGGTCTTTCTTTACGGTACAGGCATGATGCTGCCAAAATTTGAGGAGCACCTGAGTGGTTTGAATGTGGGCGATGAGTACAGCTTTGAACTATCGGCGGCAGATGGTTACGGAGAAGTAGATCCGGGAGCATTTGCAGACCTGCCAAAAGATATGTTTAAAGATGTGGATCTGCCCGCTGTAGGTGATGTGATCCCATTGCAGGATAATCAGGGAAATCATTTCCGTGCTGGTGTGACAGCAATTAACGACGATAGCGTGTCGGTAGATCTTAACCACCCGATGGCTGGAAAGAACCTGATCTTCTCAGGAAAAATATTAACTGTACGTGAGGCTACTCAGGAAGAATTGAGTCATGGCCATGCGCATGGTGCCGACGGCCATTCTGGTCACTAAGCGAGATTACTGATAACATTGATCACAGATACCATAGGCGGTTGCGCTTATGGTATTTGTTTTAAAACCCTTCGGTATCTTAATGGCAGGTATCGTTACATCCAGGCAATAAATCTTTTTGCAATTGGTGCAGTTGAAGTGCAGATGCTCGTCATGATGGTGTTCTTCCGTACAGGCGGCGTTGCAGATCGCATAGTTAGCCGTCCCGTTCAAATCCATCACTCTGTGCAGGATTCCCTTATCTTCATACGTATTTAAGATCCGGTACAGCGTTACCCGGTCTATTTCCTTTCCCAGTTTTTTTTCCAGATCAGGCTGCGACACGGCAGATTTATCGAGCGCAAGTTCTTCCAGTACACGTACACGCTGCCTGGTCTGTTTCAGGTCGTGCGTTTTTAATATAGAGATCGGGTCCATTCGTATCAGATGGGTTTTGCGCCTGTGAGTACAATGGGTGGATTATCCATGGCGTTGCCTGTATTGAGCTTCAGCGTGCCCTTTACCGTAACCGTTTGATAGGTGAACTTAATGGGATCGGCCATCTCTACCAGCACCATAATAGGTACGCCGTTCTTTCCGCAATAAAAGCACTGGTTTATGGGTAGGGTTGAAAGCATAAACCGGCTTTGTTTCATGCCGTCTTTAATGGGCACAATATAGCCTTCCAGTTCAAAGGGTTTGCCGGCAAGCTTTTTTATCTTATCGTTATATACCGGGAACATGTCGGTGTCTTTAACGATTTTAAAGTCTACACTTCCAACGATATCCCAGTTATCCGACATGATCTGATCGTCCGGGTTGTGCTGCGCCTTCGCGGCCAGGCCGGTAATTAACAAAGCGAATATGAGTAGTTTCTTCATGTGTGTCTAGTTTTTGGAGAGGATGCGCGAAATATCTGACCTGTAAGCCTGTATGGCAGGTATTATCGAAGCAAATATACCAATACTCAGCCCGGCAGCAAAGAGATATATCTCATCAGAAAGTAAAACCATCCCACTCAGCCGCGCCTGTCCGCTTTCCTGGTAACTACCTATAAGTTCAAGGGCGAAATGCCCCAGCGCCAGTCCGATAAGCGTTCCGGCAAGTGTGAGCATGATGCCTTCGGCGATAACAATTACAAACAATTTGGTCCGTGATGCACCCAGCGTGCGCATGATGGCCAGGTCGTAGCTACGTTCCTTTAACGAATTGTACAGGTTTACAAATACGCTGATGGCTGCGATGAGCATAATAAGTACGGCAAACCATTGGAGCGTATCTACCCCAACACCGATGAGTGAGAACAAGCGGGTGCTTTCCTGCGCAGGGGAGGCGGCCTGCATATTGGTGGTTTCGTTTACCATACGCGGGAAGATGGCCACCGACATCGGTGAACGATACTGGATCAATATCGAGGTCAGCTCCTTATCCTCATCATGATCGTGCTCATGATGTTCGTGTTCTTCGTGATCGTGTTCATCATGATCGTGTTCCTCATCGTGCATTTTCCATACACTGCTGATGTTGGTCAGGATCAGGTTGTCCGTTACATTGCCCTGCGGTGCCAGTATACCTACTACCTTATATGGATGATGCTCGTGCACATCCCGGCTTCCGCTCAGGCCATGCGCGCCATTGAAGGTGTCGCCAATCTTAAGGTTCTGCGTTTTGGCCACGTCGGCACCTATCGTTGCCTCGAAATCCCCAGCCCACATCTTACCCTCACTGGTGTTCAGTTTGTACAGCTTCACAAAGTTGCTGTCGGTACCCACAATACGCAAGCCGTTATAGTTATCGCCCAGCGCAAGCGGCACGGCCATCTTAACAAATGGACTGCTCATCAGGGTCCGGGCCTCCTTAAGCGGAATGTTGCCCGTAGGAAAATCAATATAATAAATACTGCTCAGTACAAGCTGCAGAGGACTGCCCTTGGCGCCAACCACCAGGTCGATATCCTTAGCATTGTTCTCCAGCTTTTCGCTGACCTGCGAGGAAGCAAGTAACAGTATGGTAAGTATGGCGGTGCCAAAAGCAATAAGCAAAATATTAAGGCCCGCGTTCAGGGGCTTCGACCAAAGGTTCTTCCAGCTGATCTTTAAAGGACTCATCATAATTCGTAGGTATTGGTGAAGGCCTCTTTAACCCGTTTGTCGTGCGTAGCCACCACCAGGGTAGCCTGGTTCAGTTCCGACTGCGTCTGCAGCAATTGCAGGACCGCAAAAGCATTTTTGTCGTCCAAACTGGAGGTGGGCTCATCGGCCACCAGGAGGGCCGGTTTATTGATCACTGCCCTGGCTATAGATACACGCTGTAACTGACCCTGACTTAGTTCGCTGGGGTAGCTTTTGCTTTTATCGGCCATGCCGAGTGATTGGAGTACCTGAGCGATGCGGTCCCGGTCCGTTTCCAGTCCCGCAAAACTTTGAGCCATTTCAAGGTTTTCCGTAACGGTCAGGCTCTTAATGAGGTGCGGCCGCTGGAAGACAATGCCAATGTTTTGTCCCCTGAACCGGTCCTGCGCCTTAGCCGGCAGTTTGTATATCTCCGTGTCTTTGATCCTGACCTCTCCCTGCTGCGGCTTCATCAGGCCGCTGATGATGTGCAGGAGTGTGGTCTTGCCGCTTCCCGAGGCACCAAGAAGCAGCCATTGTTCGCCCGCTTTCACCAGCCAGTCCTTAAAACTGATTGGGTGACCGCCTGGATACACGTGCTTTACAGATTTTGCTGAGATCATCCTTTGCTGTTTATGTGTTGTCACAAACATAGCTAAACGCAATAAAATTGCACATGCCTGGCGTGTAAATTATTTGCTAGACTAAAATATGACATAAATACAGACAAGTTTTTTTGATAATTGAAATAAAGAAAGCAATTTTGTTGCAATGAATGATGTGAGGATGTTTAACGGGAAGAACTGCCTGCGACTTGTTGCAGTGCTGATGCTGCTGCTTCTTGCCGGCAGCCCGGTTTTTCAGCTGCTTCACTCTCATCAGGATGATACCGCTTGTCATAGCGGCTGCGGCCCGGCGATAGGGCAGTACCATCCCAAGTGCGAGGTGTGTAAACATGTCGCTCATCACCACCCCATATTTACGGCAAGGGTTTCTAGTCTGCAGTTGCTTTATGCAGACCGGCAGATTGCCCTGATCAACACACCCAGCGACAATACACTCGTACTGCTGCCGGGTGTAAGCTGGTCCAACAAGGGGCCTCCCGTAGCTGTATCTTAAATACGGAATACCCATTGTACGCATCGGCTAATGATGCGGTCCGGGTTATGGCGCGCTGCGCTTCGGATTATCTTTTCTTAAAATCAACATCAGGATGTTAAAAGGGCTAATTGTTACAATTACCACCACTATATTATGCGTTGCCACGCTCTATGGGCAGGAACGCGATACCACGGTACGCCTGCACGAGGTGCACATCAAAGGTCAGCAGAACCCCGTGAGCAGTACCAGCATTTCCAATAGCCTGTCGGGCAAAAAGCTCGAGGAGACCAAAGGAGGTACGCTTGCTACGGTACTCAAGGAAGTGGCCGGCGTTAGCATGCTTAAAAGCGGCTCTACGGTATCCAAGCCGGTTATTCACGGATTGCACAGCAACCGGATCCTTATCCTCAACAACGGGATCAGGCTTGAAGGTCAGCAATGGGGTTCAGAACATGCGCCCGAAATTGATCCGCTGATCGCGGAGCGGATCCATGTGATCAAAGGTGCAGAGTCTGTGCGTTATGGCGCAGAGGCCATCGGAGGCGTTGTATTGGTTGACCCTCCGGCATTGCCCGTATCCAATGTCCTGCAGGGTAATGCCGATCTTATCGGGGCTTCCAACGGCCGGTCGGGCACAGCATCAGGTATGCTATCAGGCGGACTGGCGAGTCTTCCAGGCTTTGGATGGCGGCTTCAGGGCACATTAAAGCGGGCAGGTAACATGCGTACGGCCGAGTACATCATGGGCAATACCGGTGTCAGGGAGTATAACTTTTCCGCGGCGCTGGGCTACAGTGCGGCCAACTCCATGTATGAGCTGTATTACAGCCGTTTCAGCACCGACCTCGGCATCCTCTATGCGGCGCATGCAAGTACTGTAGCCGATATTGAAGGCCGTATTGCTGCAGGCAGACCACAGCAGTTGTATGATTTTACCTACGATATCTCGGCCCCGCGCCAGGACATCGGTCACGACCTGCTGAAAGTCAAGGCGCATTATGACCTGAGTAAGACGCATACGCTCGACCTTACTTATGGATTTCAGCGTAACGCCCGTCAGGAGTTTGATTTTAGAAGAGGAAACCGGGAAGCATTGCCGATTACCGATCTGGTGCTGAATACCCATTCCTTTGATGCGGTACTGGAAACAAAAGCATCAGAAACCGGCAGTCGCCGTATCCTTGGCTTCAACGGCCTTGCGCAGGTAAATACGAATATCCCGGGCACACTTGCCAATACCTTTATTCCCAATTATGATAGCTTTACCGGCGGCTTATTTGCCATACAACGATTGGTGAGGCCCGGGTATGAGCTGGAGGCCGGGCTGCGATACGACTACAAGCGTTTTGATGCGGCCGGTTTCAGGTATACTTATGGCGGACCAGACGGTGAGGTGGAGGAAGAGTATTACGGTGGACTGAGCCAGTTTCATAATGTCACCGGATCAGTAGGGGCACTCTGGAAGATCAGCAACTCCTGGCACCTGGGCAGCAATGCCGGGCTTGCCTGGAGGGCACCAACGGCCAATGAGCTCTTTAGCGCTGGCCTCCACCATGGCGCGGGCATCTATGAAATCGGCGATGCAGATATACAGTCGGAGCAGGGATATAAGTGGGTAACGGGCATCAGGCATTTCAGCGGGAAGCTGAATTTTAATCTCGACCTGTATGCCCAGTACATCCGGAACTATATTTATTCCCGTCCCGATGGCAGTTTCCGTCAGACCGTCAGCGGCACTTATCCTATATTCAGGTACGGTCAAACAAACGCAACTTTTGTGGGCGCCGATCTTTCGGGAACCTACCAGTTTTTTCCACAGCTCAGCTATCAGTTGAACGCTTCCTTAGTGAATGCAAGAGACCAGAGCAATGACAGCTATCTGCCGTATATCCCCTCGGGAAGGTTAACGCAGTCGCTGCGTTTTGAGCCGGCGACCGGCAGGCTGCAGGAGCCTTATATTGAGATCGGACATACCTTTGTGGACCGCCAGAGGCGCTATGAGCCCGGAAGCGACTTTGCCGCTCCGCCTGCTGCTTATCATTTGTTTGAAGCCAGCGCGGGTTCAGTCTTCAAACTGGGAGCGCAGGAATTGGGGATCCATCTAAGTGCGGAGAATCTGTTCAACACGCTTTACAAAGATTACATGAACCGGTATCGTTACTATACCCACGATATGGGCAGGAACATTACCCTGAGAATCGGGTATAAATTTTAAAGAACAAAACATTGAATCAATTACTTATTAAAAACAATATTATGAACAAGTTACGTCAATACACATTAGCAGCAATGGTTGCGCTCGTTGCAATTTCTTTCCAGGCATGTAAAAAAGATCCTAAGCCGGAGATCCCGGAAGAGGAGATCGGTAAAGCGGAACTAACCTTTGTGGAGGTGGAAAGGGAAGCGCATGACGATCATTTTCACTACAATGAGATCGCAGGCGCTGAGGAAGAAACCATATCTTTCGATGCAAACGGTTTGCCGCCAGTAGGAACCCATCTTCATTTGCATGAAGGCGCTACATATAAGGTTACCTTGAAAGCGTACGACTTTGCAGGCAGGGAGACGCAGCAGGAATTCCTGGATAAGCCGGATATTCACCAGGCCTTCATATTAGGCGCGCCGGAAGGTGTGTTTACGTATGTATACGGCGACCGGAAAGACCACGAGCCAAATCTAAATGTTGGGGTAACGGGATACCTTACGGTAAACAGTCACACCGATAAATCTTTTGTGTTCCGTTATGTACTTCGTCATCTTAACCCTGGTGTTAAGGCGAATATCACGGCGGCCAATTGGAACGATCCGAACTTTGCAACCAAATTTGCCGGCGCAAACGATCTGGACCTTAAGTTCGAGTGCCATCCTGTAGAAGAAGATGGTCACGATCACGACTAGATCCCAAAGCCACTGCGTTATTAATAAAAAAGCGGGACACCTGAAAGATGTCCCGCTTTCTTATATAAGCAAACTCCTAAGCTTAGCTGTACATCTGTCTGCGTTGTTCAGCTATCGCTTCGCTGCTGATGTATTCGTCGTAAGACATCATTTTGTCGATCGTTCCCTTTGGAGTAATCTCAATTATGCGTGTAGCTACCGACTCCGTAAGTGCATGATCTCGGGAAGTAAACAGGATCGTTCCACGGAAGTCTTTCATGCCATTGTTCAGCGCCGTGATCGACTCCAGGTCGAGGTGGTTGGTCGGCTCATCAAACAGCAGCAGGTTGGCCTGCTTCAGCATCATCTGGGAGAACATGCAGCGCATTTTCTCGCCTCCTGAAAGTACTTTCACGTTTTTCAGCACCTCCTCGCCAGAGAAAAGCATCCGGCCAAGGAAACTGCGTACAAACTGTTCATCCTGATCGGTACCAGAGTACTCACGCAGCCAATCCACCAGGTTTTCATCCTTGCCTTCAAAGTACTGTGAGTTATCGTTCGGGATGTCGGCCACGTTGATGGTAACGCCAAACTTAAACTCCCCGCTGTAGTTGGGCTCGCGACCGGTAAGTACGTTGTAGAAAGCAGTCGTTGCCAGGCTGTTTTGCGACAGGATCGCGATCTTGTCGCCCTTGTTCACCATGAAGGTCACATCCTTAAACATCACTTCGCCGTTCAGTGTGCAGGAAAGTTTTTCTACCTGCAATATCTGATCACCTGCCTCACGGCCTGTGTTGTTGAACAGGATAGCCGGGTACTTACGGCTCGAAGCCTTGATCTCTGAAATATCGATCTTATCCAGCGCCTTTTTACGGGAAGTCGCCTGCCGCGATTTAGAAGCATTCGCACTGAACCGCTGAATAAACTCCTGAAGTTCTTTTACTTTTTCTTCCAGTTTCTTGTTCTGGTCGCTGCGCTGTTTCAGGGCAAGCTGACTGGATTCATACCAGAAGCTGTAGTTACCCGAATAGATGTTCAGTTTGCTGAAATCGATATCCACAATATGCGTACATACCGCATCCAGGAAGTGCCTGTCGTGCGATACTACAAGCACGATATTCTGGTAGTCGGCTAGGAAGTTTTCCAGCCATGCAATCGTTTCAATGTCAAGGTCGTTGGTCGGCTCATCCAGCAAAAGGATATCCGGATCGCCAAATAGCGCCTGGGCCAGGAGCACACGCACTTTCTGGTTACCATCAAGTTCCTTTAACTGCTTATAATGATGTTCTTCCTTAATACCCAGGTTGCTCAGCATCGTTGCCGCGTTGCTCTCCATGTTCCATCCGTCCATCTCGGCAAACCTGTTCTCCAGTTCGCCTGCGCGCTCGCCATCCTTGTCGGTAAAATCTTCTTTCAGATAGATCGCATCCTTTTCTTTCATGATGTCGTACAGTTCCTTATGGCCCATCATCACGGTTTCGATCACCGGATACTCATCAAACTCGTAGTGGTTCTGCTTCAATACAGCCATACGTTCGCCGGGAGTAAAGGCTACGCTTCCGGTAGTCGGACTTACCTCGCCCGAAAGGATCTTCAGGAAGGTCGACTTACCCGCACCGTTAGCACCGATAACGCCGTAACAGTTGCCCTGGGTA
The DNA here is from genome assembly GCF_024436415.1 of Pedobacter deserti. Lineage (GTDB taxonomy): Bacteria > Bacteroidota > Bacteroidia > Sphingobacteriales > Sphingobacteriaceae > Pedobacter > Pedobacter faecalis. Next base: position 1,740,696 of record NZ_JAFMZQ010000001.1, read on the forward strand.
AACTTAACGTTAACATCTTCAAATAAAGTTCGCTTTCCGTAGCGGAGGGATAAATTGGATACTGAAATCATATTGCTGAAAAAATAAGCTGCAAAGGTAATCATATTTTATAACTAAGTTTGGGTCTAAGGTTTCCCGATTTGGACAGGCAGAGTTTAATAGCATTACTGGATACGGCCGACAAGACCCATTTGGTGGCCCATTGTACGGCGGTACTCAAAGATCAGGAGGTGAGTATCCCAGACCTCTTCGACATCAGTTTTCACAAGCGGAAAGAGATTGCTTTTCGGGCGGCATGGATGCTGGAATACCTCATGGTCCATGAGCCTGAACGCTTTGCCCCGCATGTTAAAACCCTGCTTGAACACCTTGCGGAGCAGCAAAACCATTCCGCCATGCGGCATTACACCAAGATGGTGGCGCTTCTGACCGCCAAAAATGCACACCCTCTTTACCTGGAGCTGGTAGAAGCGACCGACTTTGAACCCGTCATCGATGTGCTTTTCACAAGGTTCGTTACGCCGGAAGTGCTCGTTGCCAGTAAAGTACACTGCATGCAGGCGCTGGCCAACCTGGCGCCACGCTATCGCTGGATCAAAGATGACCTTATGGAAACAATAGACTATTTGACCGACATCGAAAGTATAGCGTTCTTTGCAAGGGCCAAACAAGTGAGGCTCCAACTAAAGAAGATCATATGAAAACTGAAATAGAAGTTGTTTCCGACGTGATCAGACGTCGCAGAAGCATTTTTCCGGTGAGTTATACCAGGGAAGAAGTACCCGCAGAGGTAATTCAACAGATCCTGGAAAGCGCCAATTACGCGCCAACACACAAACTTACAGAGCCCTGGCGGTTCACCGTTTACCGCAAAGAAGGGAAAGCCCGTCTGGGCGAAGAGATGGCCCGGCTTTATCGTGAAACCACACCTGCACACCAGTTTCTGCAGAAAAAGTACGACAGCATCACCGAGAAGGCAGACCAGGCCAGTGCCATCATCGCGCTCAACCTGCAGCTGCATTCCGATAAAGTACCTGAGTGGGAAGAGCTGGCAGCGCTTGCCTGTGCGGTACAAAATATGGCGCTTACCGCCGAAGCCCTGAAAGTAGGGGGGTATTGGAGTTCGCCGGGCACCATCGAACAACTGCGGGATTTCCTCAGCCTCGGTACCGATGAGAAGTGTTACGGTCTGTTTTACCTGGGCTATCATAACGAACCGGAAAGGACAGCCGCGCGCAGACCGATGGCCGACAAAATCACATGGGTGGAGGAATAATGGACCAGGCAGAGATCATAAAGCAAGCGGCTTATCAGGCCTGCCTGAATTTCGTTGCGCAAAGGATCGAAACTGCGCGAACGGCGCTTAACCAGGCCCGTGAATCGAGCAACGACGATACCAAGAGCAGCGCGGGCGATAAATATGAGACCAGCCGCGAAATGATGCAGCAGGAAATTGACCGCAACAAGCGCCTGCTTATGGATGCAGAAGAACAGCAGCGCATCCTTTCGTCGCTAACGCCGGGCCCGGCTGCAGCAGAGGCCGTCAGGCATGGCAGTTTGGTAGAAACCAGTAACGGTCTGTTTTACATCAGCATCAGTGCAGGTCAGCTTAACGCTGCGGGGCATAGCATCTTCGCCGTGTCACCGGTATCGCCCATTGGCGCCGCGCTGATGCAAAAAAAGCCAGGCGATCACCTGGCTTTCAATGGCAGAAGCTACGAAATTAAAAGCTGTTCTTAATGCTGTTGTGCAGGGTTTTAGGGCTCCAGTAACCGCTGGCGATGATCCTTCTGATGGTGAACAACGGATCCTTCTGGTCGCGTTTATCAGCCAGTGAGAAAGCCATCTTAAATCCACGTTTCTTCAGCTCCGGAATACCTTCCGCATTCCACAGTCCGAAAGGATAGGCGAAGGTGTAAATTTTCTTGCCGGTGATCTCTTCCAGGCGCTTGGTTGGCTTGTCCAACTGTTCCTCCCAGTCCTTACCCGCATATTTCTTGAAGTTCTTATGGTCGTAGGTATGGCTGCCGATCACATTGCCCTCGTCCGACAATTGTTTGATCTGATCGCTGTCCATATAGTGCACAAACTTCCCTTTCTTGCCTATGGTAACCGTCATGATGAAATACACCGCCTTAAAGCCATATTTCTTTAGTGTTGGTGCAGCCACGGTAAACTGATCCAGGTCGGTATCATCAAACGTAAACATGATCGGCTTTTCAGGCAGGGGCGCACCAGTATTCAGGTAGGCATACAACTGATCGGGAAGGATAGACTGGTACCCGCTGTCGGCCAGCATCTTGATCTGATCTTTGAAGTTCTGCACCTCAACGATATAATCCTTTCCAACCTTGCCGTCGGTAGGCCGCCAGTTACGTACCTGGTGGTAACATAAAATGGGCACCTGTTTGCGCGCCAGGATGGTCGCCGGGTCTGCAACCTTAATTTTTTCTATATCAATATTGGCTGCGTTCGGCTTATCTGTACCAGATGGCGTCGCAACAGAATCTTGTTTTGCTTCCCCTTCAGCGGTCTGTTCCTGAGTGGCCCCGGAGCTGGTTTGAGATTTAGACTGGCACCCCGCAGTTAAGATTGCAGTTGCCGCAAGCAGCATTAAAAGTTTGTGTTTCATCGATGATTGTTTACGCGCAAAACTATCATTTTTATTACAAATAAAGATTAGCTTGAAATGTAATATTCGATAATTTAGTCAATCAATTTTTACTAAACAAATGAAGAAATCCTACCTGCTCATTTTAATGGGTATGAGCATAGGCTTTACTGCCGCCGCACAAACCAAAACCTTTACGATCACCGAAACGGAGGCACCCGCTCCAAAGGCAAATTACCAGCTTGCTTCCCGTTTTTCACCCAACAAACTCCGCAAACTTGTGTATTCTACCGCTGTAGACCCACATTGGTTGAAGCGGAGCACGCGCTTCTGGTACGAGTACGAAACACCGTCGGGCAAGCACTGGTACATTGTAGACCCGGCAGCTCGCAGAAAGCAGAAACTGTTCGATAATGCCAAACTGGCCGCCGAGATCACTGCGATCATTCGCGACCCGTTTGATGCCCTGCACCTCCCGCTGGAGAACCTGAAGTTCTCGGAAGACGAGAAGCAGATCAGCTTTGAGGTAAGGAGCACCATTGATGAGTTGAAAAAGGACCGGAAAGATAAAAAGGCGGCCGACTCCATGCAGAAGAAAATCTTCTATTTCAATTACGATATCGCCACTGCTAGGCTGACCGAAATACCCAATTACACCAAGCCTAAGGCAAAACCCTCCTGGGGATCTGTAGCGCCGGATTCTTCTGCGATTATCTTCACCCGCAACTACAACCTCTACTGGATGGATAAGGAGAACTACAAAAAGGCAGTTAAAAATGAAGACGACAGCACCATTGTGGAGCATCAGCTGACCAAAGACGGTTTGAAATTTTACTCCTACGGCAGTAACGGCGACGGCGAGAATAACGAGGAGGTTGTAAAGAACGACAAGAAGCGCCGCAGGGCCTACGTGCTGTGGTCGCCCGACGCCAAATACTTTGTGATGAACCGCACAGATTCCCGCAAGGTAAAAGATCTTTGGGTCATTAATAACGTTGCCCCAGGCAGGCCAACCTTAGAAACCTACAAATACCAGATGCCGGGCGAGGCCGAAGCACCAAGAGATGAGATCTGGTTGTTCGACTTTGCAGCCAAAACCGGTAAAATGCTGAACACTGCTGCCTTCAAGGATCAGAGCGTAAGCGTTTGGAGCGCGCCTTTGCTCAATAAGGACCGCGACAATGAGTTTCGCCCTTCGCTCTGGCTGGGAACAAACAGGAAGATCTACTTTTCAAGAACAAGCCGTGATTTGAAGCGGATCGACATCTGCACGGTCGACATCAACACAGGCACCGTAACCCCGCTAATCGAAGAACGGTTTAACACCTATGTGGAAGTGAACCGCCCGGGTCTTGTAAACGGCGGTAATGAAGTCATCCACTGGTCGGAGCGCGACGGCTGGGCGCATTTCTACCTGTACGACGGGAACGGAAAACTTAAAAACCAGATCACCAAAGGCGCTTTCCATTGCGAGAGCATCGTCAATATCGATGAGAAAAACCGTGTGCTTTACTTCATGGCCAACGGTCGCGAACCCAACGAAGACCCTTACTACTACCACCTGTACCGCATCAATTTCGATGGCTCAGGCATGAAACTGCTTAACCCGGGCGATTTCGATCATGCGGTAAGTATGGACGATAGCAACAGGTTCTTCGTCAACAATTTCTCGAGGGTCAATACCGTGCCTAAGACCGTCCTGATGGACAATAACGGTCGCCGCATCATGGACCTGGAAACGGCCGACCTATCCCTGCTGATGCAGACGGGTTACAAGTTTCCCGAGCCGTTTAAAGTGAAGGCCGACGACGGCATCACGGATATATACGGGGTAATGTACAAGCCCTTCGATTTCGATCCGAATAAGAAATATCCCATCATTGAATATGTATACCCGGGTCCGCAGACCGAGGCTGTGAACAAGTCATTCAGCAAGAGTATGGATCGTACCGACCGCCTTGCGCAGTTTGGGTATATCGTGATCACGGTGGGCAACAGGGGAGGTAACCCGGCCAGGTCTAAGCGTTACCACACCTATGGCTACGGCAACCTGAGGGATTATGGTTTGGCCGATAAGAAAGCGGCTGTTGAGCAGTTGGCCGACCGCCATAAATTCATTGACGGCACTCGGGTGGGCATTACCGGGCATTCCGGAGGCGGGTTCATGTCTACCGCCGCCATGCTGGTGTACCCCGACTTCTTCAAGGCTGCGGTATCCAATGCGGGCAATCACGACAACAGTATTTATAACAGATGGTGGAGCGAAAAGCATCATGGCGTCACTGAGGTTGTTACGGCCAAGGGCGATACTACCTTCAAATACAGCATCGACAAAAACCCTGACCTGGCCAAAAACCTGAAGGGCCACCTGCTGCTCATGACCGGCGATATAGACAATAACGTACACCCTGCCAATACCATCAGGGTAGCCAATGCTTTGATGAAGGCTGGCAAGCGTTTTGAGTTTGTGATCGTACCCGGACAGCGCCATGCCTTCGGCGATCTTACCGAATATACCTTCTGGAAACTTGCCGATCATTTCAACAAATACCTGATAGGCGATTTCTCGTCGGCCGGCCAGGTGAATATTACAGAGATGGACCGGGAGATAGAACAAAAACGTTAGCATATTCGTTTATACCCTATGAGAATTCAAATTGAACGTAAACCAGTAAAAGTATATCCAGATCCCAAACGCGTTATTGCCCGGTTCTTTTTTAACGGACAGGAACGTGCAATAGATGTTGTTAAACGCGTCATGCAGCTTACCGACCAGGAAGTGTTCGGGCTTATATCGCCCCTGCTCCAGGAGTATTCCAAGCGGCATAGAAACATTACCAAGATCCTTACCAGGCACTGCAAGCGGGTCAAGAACGCTATTGCGGAGGCGGGTTTCGATTTTGATGATATCGACAAAGACCGCAAGCTGCTTCTCGGTTCCTATTTTACGCACGAATATTCGATCGAATCGGCCGCTTTCTTTAACCCTTCTGTGGTGGAGGATCCCGATCAGTCGGACCTGGTAGATGGTGAAAAGCGTGTAATCATCAGTTTCCGTGCCGTTGGGGAAGGGCACATCTCTTCTGTGATCTTCCGCCGTGCGCTTATCGACCGCAATCACAACATTACGGTGATCCCTGCGGGCAATTATATCGACGAAGCGGAGGTCATCAAAAATGCCGTCTACAATAAGCGGCTATTCCTTAAAAAGGCGGCCGACTCCAAGATTGATATTGAAATACTCGATGAGGTAGGGCAGAAGCTGGAAGACAAGTTTGATTATGCCACGCTTAGGAAGATTATCCTCGATGGTAAGAACCTGAATGAAAATGATGTTCGTAAGCTCGAATACGACAAGATCCTGTGGCTGTCGGACACCTATCATGAGATCAGCTTCTCAAGGGATACCGATATCTCAGACCGTGTCATCTTCCCGATCTCCGAATTTGAGCGCAAAGGTATAGAAGATGCTCGCTTTGTGCGCTTTATCAAGGATGATGGTTCCGTGATTTACTACGCCACTTATACGGCGTTCGACGGGGCGATGATTATGCCTAAGCTGCTGCAAACGACCGACTTTTACGATTTTAAGATCAGTCCCCTGCACGGTGTAGGTGCGCAGAACAAGAACCTGGCACTGTTTCCGAGGAAGATCAATGGTAAATATGTTATGATGTCGCGTATCGACGGCTGCAATAATTATCTCATGTATTCCGACAAGCTCACTGTGTGGGACAACCCGGTTAAACTGCAGGAACCTAAGTTCTCCTGGGAATTTATCCAGATCGGTAACTGCGGTTCGCCTATAGAAACGGAAGCCGGCTGGCTTGTGATTACGCATGGCGTCGGACCAATGCGCCGCTATTGTCTGGGTGCAAGTCTGTTCGACCTGAACGATCCGTCTATCGAAATCGGGCGCCTCCGTGAGCCTTTGGTTATTCCTAACAATGACGAGCGTGAGGGCTATGTACCCAACGTATTATATTCCTGCGGGGCGATCATCCACAACGGTGAATTGATCATCCCTTACGGATTGTCCGATTACTGCTCATCATTTGCCGGTGTTAAACTCGACGTGCTGCTCGAAAAGTTAAAGCACTCCGCATTATAATACGGGCAGGGAAAGCTTATAAAATTTAAAGAATCTGATGGTAGAGGGCGATATAGTCTTCTACCATTTTTTGTTGCGAGAAATTGTCCATAGCCCAGTCGCGGCAAGCCTGTCTGTCGATTCGCGATAAGTCGGCAATACATGCCCCGGCCTCATCTGCATCCCGTACCAGGAAGCCGGTCTCCCTGTCGCGAATCAGCTCAGGCATAGAGCCCCGGTTAAAGGCCACAACGGGCGTTCCGCAAAACATGGCCTCCGCTACGCTGAGTCCAAATGGCTCATCGAAGTTTATAGGGTGCAACAGGGCAGCCGCATGGCCGAGCAGTTCATTCCGCTTTTCCGGGCCGGCCGAACCGATAAAAACGATCTGATCGTCGAGCTGCGGTTCCACCTTATCCTTAAAATACCCCGCATCCTGAACAATGCCCGCGATGATGAGTTGTCGACCGCTTTTGCGCGCAATCTCAATCGCCTCGGCCGTGCCCTTATCAGGATGAATACGTCCGAAGAACAGCAGATACTCATCCGGATCGGGCCGGAAGGTAAACTGTTCCGACTGCAGGCCGTTATACACCGTAGCCAGGTAATGCAGCGAAGAATGCCGGTCAGAATTGCTGATCGATACATAATGTCCTTTGCTGTTATACTTCTGGTACACCGGAATGATCTTTTCCGAAGAGAAACCATGGATCGTCGTGATGAGCGGCGTCTTAATCAGTCCCGAATAGGTGAGGGGAAGGAAGTCGAAATGATTATGGATCAGATCAAACCCAGAAGCCTGCTCCATCAGGTTGCTAATGTGCAGGCATTCGGCCACTTTTGCATCTGTTTCCCGGTCTTCTTCATATCCTGCAGGTACCACAGCTTCAAGCCGACCTTTGGTAAGCGAATCTCCTGTGGCAAACAGGGTAACGTCTACTCCCTTTGCGGCAAGTCCCTCAGTGAGGTTGGAGGCCATTTGTTCCCATGGGCCATAGTGGCGTGGCGGAGTGCGCCACGCTACCGGCGCCAGCACAGCTATCTTCATGTGCCGCTGGGTTAAAAAGCCTGCTTCTGGGCAGCAACCAGGTCGCTGCTCTGAATAAACTCGTATTCGAACTCCAGCGCCTTAAGCACAGTAAGGTGCGATATCCAGTAAGCCAGCGTACTTTCAGCACCCTGATTCCGGTTAATGCCGTGCGGCTGTAAACCGTCGCCGCAACCCTTGGTTTCATGGTCGTACAGCGGCAGGTGCAGACTGTTCTCACCCAGGAACCACTGATAAGACAGATACATCTGCTTGATATAAGCCAGGTCGTGCGTAATCTCGTAGGCCTTGAAATACATCAGCACCATGGCCATGGTTTCAATGGCCTGCTGGTCGTATATCGCCATTTCGCCATTGTCCCTGTACAGCCAGCCATCGTTGCCAACAGGGTTTAGGTAACCGTTGATCAGCGTTTTCTGAGTCAGGTACTCCATACTTTCCAGGGCAATGTCCATCGACTCCTTATCTTCCGTAACCTCATAATGGCACAGCAGCGCAAGCGGCAGGATGGCATTATCGTAGGTCAGCTTCTCCTCAAACCAGTGCCAATGGCCCTGTTTGTTGTTCTTATAAGCATTCTTTAAGGGTACCGCCAACTGGTCGATCTGCTCGCGGATATGGCCGTCGTACGGGTGGGATTTCAGGAAATGCATCAGTCCGATCATGGTATTGGCAATACCGCGCAGGTGTACCAGGTTTTTAAAGTGAGGTACCGATTTCAGGAACAGTTCTGAGGCAAACTCACGATAGGAATTGTTGGGCGCATTATTGATCAGATAGCCCAGGGCCCATATCGTACGACCAAAAGAATCTTCTGAACCTACCTCATCCAGGTATTCCCGCTTAAAGCTCAGGAAGTTCCTGAAGTTGCCATCATCGCACTGCATGTACTGAATGTAGCTGAGGTAGATCGGCAGCAGGTCGAGCGCTGCCCGGCTCTTGTTCTGCTGGTAGGCCAGGATCGTTAAGATCAGCGCCCGGGCGTTATCGTCGAGGCAATACCCCTCCTTGAGGTTGGGGATGCCGTATTTCGCATGCTGTACAATACCAGTATCGTCGGTAAGCCGCTGAATATGCGCCAGACTGAACGCCGGCATCATATCCGGATCGATGATCGGCTTGCCGCCGTTCTCACGCTCCGAGAGGAATTTGTCGATCGCCTCATCCAGCACATCTACAAACACTTCGCCGATGCGCGGCCAGCGGATATGCAGGCCATATTCAAAAGCATCCGCTTTCATCTGCTGCAGTTTTTCCCGGTCGGCAAACAGCTCATTCACAATATTGGCCAGCCCGTCCGCATCTTTAAAGTCGAACAGCCTTCCGCGATGATCAGCCAGCAGTTCCTGGGCATGCCAGTACGGTGTGGACACTACAGCGGCACCAGCACCTACGGCATACGAAAGCGTTCCGCTGGTGATTTGCGCCTCATTCAGGTAAGGCGTGATGTACATGTCGCATGCCGTCAGGTAGTCGTGCAGATCTTCCTCTGAGACAAACTTATTGATAAAGGTGATGTTGTTTTCGACATTTAATTTACGGGCCAGACGTTTCAGGCTGTCGCGATACTCTTCACCCGAACTCCGGATAACCCCGGGGTGCGTTGCGCCCAGAACCACATACATCACATCAGGGTTCTTTTCCACTATTTTTGGTAGCGCCTCGATAACCGTTTCCAGTCCCTTGTTCCGGCTTAGCAGACCAAAAGTGAACAGCACTTTCCGGTCTTTAAAGGCAATCAGGTTTTTGACCGGGTTGTTGGCCTTAGGTTCAAGATCAGGCACACCATGCTCAATCAGCTGTATTTTATCGAAAGGAATCCCGTAAATGCTAGTCAGGAAGCCCACTGCTCTGTGACTCATCACCACGATGCGCGAAGAGTGCCGTGCAATTTCCCGGAGAACGGTCAGCTGCATATAATCCGGATCTTTCAACACAGTATGGAAGATCGTGATCAGCGGCTTTTGCAAGCGCGCAATAAAGGGCAGGATATACACCCCGTTCTCACCGCCGAAGATACCGTATTCATGTTCAAGTATACATACATCGGCCAGACCGGTATTGATGAAATCGGCCGCCCGGATGTAATCCTTTTGGTTTTCCTGACGGATTACATATTTAACTTCAGATGGATATTCGTATTCGTTAAGGTTGTCGCTGTCGTTCATGGCGACCACAAAGCTGTCTTCCGAAACAGTGTTTTTATATTGGCCTATAGCTTTTAAGAGGTTATTGTTGAAGGTTGCAATGCCACATTCGCGCGGCGGGTAGGTCGATATATAAGCAATTTTCATGATAAAGTACGTGATATGCCTCTATAACAAACGAAGCGGGAAAAAGTTCTTAGCGAATCAAGTTTATTTAGGTATTTCTTTAAAAGCTTAAACAGAATATTTTCTCTCCAAAAAGCATGAAAGGAGCCGAAGCCCATGGCATTACGCCATGTGCTCCGGTTCTTCTGTGTTCAGGAAGACAAACTTGTGATCGAACATGTCGAGTTTGATCTTGCTGTCCTTATTTACCGTCCCGGCAAGGATCTCCTTGGAAAGCTCGTTCAGGATGCGTTTCTGGATCACCCGCTTCAGCGGACGTGCACCAAACTGCGGATCGTAGCCCAGTTCTGCCAGCCAGTCGAGCGCCTCGTTGGAAGCCTCCAGGCTTATGCCCATTTCTGCCAGGGTATCCTGTACCTGCCTGAACTGCAGCGCTACAATGTCGCGCAGCTCGGTCCTGTTGAGCGGCGTAAACATGATCAGCTCGTCTATCCTGTTCAGGAATTCCGGCCTGATGGTCTGTTTCAGTAACTCAAAGAGCTCATTCTTGGTCTTGGCCAGCACCGCATCGTGATTTTCCTCGTCGAGCGATTTAAAGTTCTCCTGGATGAGGTGCGAACCAATGTTGGACGTCATAATGATGATCGTGTTTTTGAAATTCACCACCCGGCCCTTGTTATCCGTAAGCCGCCCGTCGTCGAGCACCTGCAGCAGGATGTTGAACACATCCGGATGTGCCTTTTCGATCTCATCGAGCAGCACCACTGAGTAAGGCTTGCGGCGTACGGCCTCAGTAAGCTGACCACCTTCGTCGTAGCCAACATATCCCGGAGGCGCCCCAATTAAGCGCGACACCGCATGGCGCTCCTGGTACTCGCTCATATCTATCCTGGTCATGGCATTCTCGTCGTTGAACAGGAACTCAGCCAGTGCTTTCGCCAGCTCGGTTTTACCCACACCTGTTGTACCGAGGAAAATAAACGAGCCGATAGGCTTGCGCTTGTCCTGCAAGCCCGCTCTCGAACGTCGTATGGCATCAGAAATGGCCTCTATGGCTTCGTGCTGACCAGCCACGCGTTTGTGCAGTTCATTTTCGAGGTTCAGCAGTTTCTCGCGTTCGCTGGAAACAAGCTTGGTCACCGGAATGCCTGTCCACCGCCCAACCACACCTGCAATATCATCGGCGGTTACTTCCTCTTTCAGCATGCGGCTTTCTTTCTGCAAGGCTTCCAGTTCCGCTTTGAGCTGGTCTACCTTATCCTGCGAGGCCTTGATCTTGCCATAGCGAAGTTCGGCAACCTTACCATAGTCGCCCGCCCGCTCGGCCTGTTCAGCTTCCAGTTTAAAGTTTTCGATCTGCTTCAGCTCGGTATTGATGTTGTCGACCATATCCTTTTCGCCCTGCCATTTCGCTTTGATCTCGTCACGTTCGGCCGATAGGTTAGCGATTTCTTCGGTAAGCGATTGCACCTTATTCTTATCGTTTTCCCGCTTAATGGCCTCGCGTTCAATCTCCAGCTGCATGATGCGGCGGTTCAGTTCATCTACCTTTTCCGGCACGCTGTCCATTTCCAGGCGCAGTTTAGAAGCCGCCTCATCCATCAGGTCAATCGCCTTATCCGGCAAAAAGCGGTCGGCTATATAGCGCTGCGACATCTCTACCGCGGCAATAATGGCCTCGTCTTTTATACGTACCTTATGGTGGGTTTCATAGCGCTCTTTCAGTCCCCTTAAAATAGAGATCGCGTCCTGGGTATCCGGCTCGTCTACCATCACTTTCTGGAAACGGCGTTCAAGCGCCTTGTCTTTTTCCAGATATTTCTGATATTCATCGAGCGTAGTGGCACCAATGGCCCTTAGTTCGCCGCGCGCCAGGGCAGGCTTTAAGATATTGGCTGCATCCATAGCGCCCTCGCCACCGCCGGCACCAACAAGGGTATGTATTTCGTCGATAAACAGGATGATCTCCCCGTCGCTCTGTGTCACCTCTTTCACCACGGCTTTCAATCGCTCTTCAAACTCGCCTTTGTATTTGGCCCCGGCAATCAGCGCACCCATATCGAGCGAGTACACTACCTTGCTTTTCAGGTTTGACGGAACATCGCCTTTGATGATTCTGAAGGCGATACCCTCGGCAATGGCCGTTTTACCAACACCCGGTTCACCGATCAGGATCGGGTTGTTCTTGGTACGTCTCGAAAGAATCTGGATCACGCGCCTGATCTCCTCATCGCGACCGATCACCGGGTCCAGTTTACCCGACTCGGCAAATTCGTTCAGGTTGCGCGCATATTTACTCAGTGCGTTATAGGTCGCCTCAGCGTTCTGGTCGGTCACCCGGCTATCGCCCCGAAGCGCCGTAATGGCCGCTTTCAGGTCTTTTTCGTTAACGCCCTGGTCTTTAAGTATCTTGGAAGTATTGTCGTTTACGGCAAACAAACCCAGCAAGAGGTGTTCTACCGACACGAACTCGTCTTTAAATTCTTTCAGGAAAGTCTGCGCCTTCTGCAAAGCCGAGTTGCTGCCCGAGGTAAGGTATGGGCCGCTGCCCGTCACTTTCGGGAATTTCTGGATCTGTGTGTCCAGGTGCTGGTTGACCACATTAAGATTTACGTTAAGTTTCTTCAATACATAAGAAACCACGTTCTCATCAACAGTAAGCAAACCCTTTAACAGGTGCGCTGTCTCAATAGCCTGTTGCTGATTGCCCTGGGCTATTTCAGAAGCCTGTTGAACGGCTTCCTGTGCTTTAATTGTGAAATTATTGAAGTTCATGGCAAGGGTTAAACAAAGGAAATGCCATGCAGGTTTTCTGTGTGTTTTCGGAAAAAATGTCCGTTTAGATTGATTTTGGCTGACTTTATGGCTGGTTCTCGCCGCTACCAAGTAGTACCCTATTGGGGGGCATTCCCTCACATAAAACACACATCAGACACATTTCCTTCACAAAAAGGTACCCTATTGTGGCTTAATTGTGAACAAGGTGTGAACGAAGTGTGAGCCAGCATTCACCCAGGTAGGTTTAAAGGGCATTCATGTTACGGGCGTTGGTCGAGAAAATCCGGGCGTTGGTCGGCAACTCCATTGCAATGGTATATTCCGCAAAAAATGGCTGAAACGTTTCGATGTGCCCGTCGTCTTAACTACAAAAATAACGGAAAAACATTTAAACAATAAAGACATGAAAACAATTACTAAAACATTATTCGCCGGATTATTCACCCTGATGGTAAGTGCCTCTTCGATGGCTACCACTTTTGCGGCCAACACGACACACAGCATCAACACTGCCCGTAGTTTTAACAAAATATGGGTAGCAGGAAACGTAAAGATCATCCTGAGCCAGAGTGAAAAAGAAGGCGTGTTTGTCGACGAGACTTTCAATCCGGATAAAACATCGGTGCTAAGCAAAGGACAGACCTTGTACATCAACACTATGGAGAGCTCGCAGGTTACGATCCGGGTTGCGGTAAAAGATCTGCACCGCATTGAGGCTGCAGGAAGCGCGGTGGTAGTGAGCAGCAATAACATTAATGTTGACTTTTTGCAGGTATTTGCAAGCCAGAATGCCAAGGTTAAAGTAAGCGCGATCACCGGCGATCTGTATACTGTAGTGAAAGAAGACGCAGTGTTGAAGATGAGCGGTACTGCCGGTCAGCACACCCTGGTAGCGGGCAATATGAAGAATGTTAAACTGGACAACCTTGTAGCGCAAAAAACCATCCGCAAAGCGCCGGAAATGATGATCGCCACGCAAGAGTATGCCGCGATAAAACAAGATACGGTTAGGTAGGGTACAGGCTATAAAGCCTGCATGAAGCACAGCTGGCCGGGTGGCCGCTGTGCTTTTTTATTTAGCTATATTTGCAGGCCCGACGATGTAACCCAATGAAAGAACTTGTGAAATTGTACCTGGACGCCTACCGTGGGCTTTCTGCCGCTTCCTGGATGCTGACACTCGTCATGCTGATCAACAGGACGGGCGCGATGGTGGTGCCATTTTTGGGTTTGTACATGGTAAACCATCTCCATTTCAATTTACGCGATACGGGTATTGTATTGAGTTGCTTTGGTTTGGGTGCGGTTACGGGGAATTTTTTTGGTGGCTGGCTCACCGACAAGGCGGGTCACTTCCGTGTTCAACTGATCAGCCTGTGCCTCACTGTTCCGATGTTCATCGTGCTGCCTCAACTGGAGACCGTTCTGTCTCTTGCTTTGGGAATTTTTACGCTAAGTCTGTTTTCCGAAACTTTCCGGCCTGCCAACTCGGTGGCTGTGGCTTATTACTCGCGACCGGAAAATGTGGTGCGCTCCTTTTCGCTCAACAGGATGGCGATGAACCTGGGTTTTTCTATTGGTCCGGCGCTGGGCGGTTTCCTTGCGGCTATTTCGTACAGCTTTCTGTTTTATGGCAATGCAATTGCGGCTTTCAGTTCTGCCTTGCTGTTCTTCGTTTATTTCAGAAACCTGAAGGGTAGCGCTTCTTCAAAAAAGCGAGAAGCAGAGGAGGCCAAAGGTGATTTGATGCCGGACAGGTCGCCTTACCGAGATGTACCTTATCTGTTGTTTAGTCTCCTGTGCTGCGTGTTTGCCGTCTGCTTTTTACAGCTGCTCAATACATTGCCCTTATACTATCGCGAGGTGTATAGCCTTTCCGAAAAGGAGATCGGGATCATTCTGGCATTTAGCGGGGTGGTGGTGTTTTCTTTGGAAATGCTAATGGTGCACATTGCCGAGCGCAGGTTCAGCGCCAGGACAGTTATTGTTGCCGGAACCGTGCTCTGTGCCCTGTCTTTCCTTATTCTTAACCTGGTACAGGGCGTGCCTGTGCTTTATTTCTCCATGTTTGTGCTTTGTATCGCTGAGATTTTGGCAATGCCTTTTATGGCTACGGTGACCTTAAAACGGTCGTCCATAAAAAAGCGCGGAGCTTATATGGCGCTCAACGCATTATCGTTTTCGCTGGGTCATATAGGCTCACCGCTTATCGGTACCGGTATCGCTGCCGCGTATGGCTTTGAAGTCCTGTGGTGGGGCACTTCCATTACGCTGTTGATCGCGGCGCCGGGTTTCTTCTTTGTTATGAGGCAGATGGAGCGTCGAGGGTAGCTTTCAGCTGGCTTGTCTGGTGATCGGTAAGCTTTTGCAGTGGACCTGAAGCAAGCATTTTCATCATCATGTTCAGATCGGCGACAATGGTTAACTTGGCCAGCGTTCCGCCATTGCCATTTTCGGTAACCGTCCATTTCAGTTCCACGTCAAAGGGAGGTTTCTCTGTAGGCAGCGCGATCAGTTCCTTGTTTTCTATGCGGCTGGTGATGCGGATGGCAAGCTTCGCCATGTTTTGGATGGTAAAACTAGCCTCGTCTTCCGTGGATGACCAATTGTAAATATTTTCCGGCATCAGCTGTTTGTGGTTATTCATGTCGGACAGGAACGCGTAAACCGTGCTAACCGGCTTGTTGATGTCGGTGGTACTTTCTATAATGGTCATAGGCTTTATTAACTTAATTGTTGTTCTTCTTCTTTGCCCCAGGTTGCGGGGTTACGACGCCATTTGGTCAGCAGGTCCACTTCATTGGTACCAATGAAGCTATGTTCTGCGGCGTATTCAATCAGTGCATTGTAATTCGACAAGGTAGCGTAGCGGCATTTCGCTTCTTTAAAGTTCTCATCAGCCTGGTCAAAGCCGTAGGTAAAGATGGCAACCAGTCCGGCTACCGATAGTCCGGCGTTTCGCAGTGCTTCAACAGCCTGCAGACTGCTCTTCCCGGTAGAGATGAGGTCTTCAATAACCACAACACGCTGTCCTTCCACGATCTCTCCTTCAATTAAGCTGCCGGTACCATGTTCTTTGGCTTTAGCCCTTACATAGGCAAAAGGCAATCCCAGTTCCTGGGCTACCAGTGCGCCCTGAGGGATTCCCGCTGTGGCTACACCCGCAATCAGATCTACTGAACCGAACTCTTCCTGTATAAGCTGGCTAAGTTTCTGCCTGATGTATGTTCTTACAGAGGGGTGAGAAAGCGTGATCCTGTTGTCACAATAAATTGGCGATTTCCAACCCGATGCCCAGGTAAATGGATTATTAGGTTGTAACTTTATTGCTTTAATTTGTAATAAAAATTCAGCTACCTTTAATTCAATATCACTTTTATTATACATGGTCCAAAATTACAGAATTTATATCAACGATAATACTCTGTTTATAACAGATTTGATGCCAGCGCATTCGGCGAAAATACAACAACTTGACATACAGGATTTTGATTTCCCAACATTCTATAAAAATGTAAACAAGCTCTCTGGGGCCGAATATGTTTTGCTGAGCCCTGATCCGAAAGCCGTGTTTAAAAAGATCAGAAAAGGCATGGAGCTGATTAAGGCGGCGGGCGGACTGGTCAGAAATGGCAACGATGATTATCTGTTTATTTTCCGCCACAAGAAGTGGGATTTGCCTAAGGGTAAGACCGAAAAAGGGGAAAAAATGAAGCATGCTGCGGTACGTGAAGTGGAGGAGGAGTGCGGCGTAACCATAGCCAGCAACGACGGTAAGATCTGTAAGACCTATCATGTGTATTCGTTGCACGGCAAGCCGGTGCTGAAAAAGACAAACTGGTACGCCATGACCGTAAAGGGCGAACCGGAGCTTACCCCTCAGCTGGAAGAAGACATCACCAAAGCGGTGTGGCTCGACAGGCTTGAACTGAAGCCGGTGCTGAAGAATACGTATCCTTCTATAAAGCAGGTTCTGGACGAAGCTGGATTGCTGGTATAAGCCGCTTGTAACGGTGCTTAGAGGAAAGGTAAGGCCTCTGGCGGGAGGAACATGCTTACGTCGCCATTGTTACGCAGGATATCACGGACGATCGTTGAGCTTACGGAGGAATATTCCGGTTTGCTTAACAGCAGGATGGTCTCCACCTCAGGCATCATGGTCTGATTGATGTGGGCAATGGCTTTTTCATACTCAAAGTCGGCCACCGAGCGGATGCCCCTGACCATGTACTGCGCCTTAATCTTCCGGCAGAAATCGACGGTGAGCCCCTCATAAAGCTGTACCTCTACGCCCGGATATGCGGAAAAAACGCTGTCCACAATGTCTTTTCTTGTTGCGGCAGGTAGAAAGCCCTGTTTTGAACTGTTGAGCCCTATGCCGATCACGATCTTGTCGAACAAAGGCAAAGCCCGCTTGAGGATGTCGACATGCGCGATGGTGATCGGATCGAAGGAGCCAGGGAAAAGTGCAGTTTTCATATCTCTGAGGTAAAGAAGCTGAAGGATGAGTTGCCGTATTTCCGTGTTTCACTGTAGCCGGGTTTACCTGCCAGCTTCAGGAAAGAGGGATGTTCTACAATTAAGGTCCCGTTTTCGGCCAGCAGGCCTCGCTGTAACACCAGTTCAGGAATATCAGGGATGCTGGGAAGGTCGTATGGCGGATCGGCAAAAATGATCTGATAGCTGTCGCTATGGTTTTGAATAAACTTAAACACATCTGCCTTCTCCACGCTGATTTGTTGAAGTTCGTGCTGAGTTGCGACCGACTTTACCCAGTTCACACAGCCCGGGTGTTTGTCGACCGCCCTGACATGCGCCGCACCTCTGGATGCGAATTCTATGCTGATATTGCCGGTGCCGCAAAACAGATCGAGCACTTTGCATGCTTCAAAATCGTAGTCATTGTACAGGATGTTGAAAAGCGCTTCTTTAGCCATATCGGTCGTTGGCCTTACCGGCAGGTTGCCCGGGGCATTGAAACGCAGTCCCTTTAATTTACCACCTATGATTCGCATAACCGGAGCGCCAGCAGGCTGGTATAATAATGTAAAGGCATGTCCAGCAGTAGCTCCAGGTTGAGCTCGCTATGCTCGGCCGCTTGGAATGTGATCGTGTCAAAGTATTTTTTTAAGCACTGATGATTGGCGTCGTCGTCATTAATGATACCGCTAAGGTAAACGGTGGCATTGGCGTCGATAGCCAGTTGCTGCCGGAGCAACAGCAGATAGTAATTGAACTCTTCGCTGTTCGCGATTTCAAAACCGCCCTGGAAGATGAGTTGGCCGCCCTTAACAAAGCTGGCGTAAAAGGACCCGGCAGTAAAATCGAGCATGATAAACTGCTCATCGCGCTGTTTTTGCACCAGGGCCAGCAACGGACTCAAATGATCGTACGCCATGCTGCCACCAGGAATACGTTCTAGTACACGTTCAGCCAGTGGAGGTAAAGCATACACGGTGGTAAAGCCAAATGCCGACGCGGGCCGGGTGTAAAGTCTCCTGCCAGGCTGTTCCGGAAAGAACTTCGTAAAGGCCTCCGCCTCATGCTGGCTATACAGCTCATCGGGCACGGAGATGGTATTTGGGGTATGAACGGAGACACGGGTTTCTTTGAAGGCCAGTTTAAGTTTTTCGTCTTTTTCCAGCAAATCTGCCAGTCTGAGGTCCGTTTCCTGACACTCCTGCTCATCATACAGCGCTATAAGTCTGCCAGCCTCTTCGTCAACAATAGCATAAGATAGACTGTCGGCCGTCAGCCTGATGAGCAGACTGCAGTTTTCAGCATGGTGCTCACCGAAACCTGGATCAAGTAATAATATGCTATTTTTGCTGTTCATGTAGACAAAACTAATCGTTTTTTCTATAAGATTACCATCCAAAAACTAAATGGACAAAGCCAGTATCATTGCTCAGGCATACGAATTCAAGCCTACTGACCAGCAAATGGAGTTTTGCCGGGCAATGGCCGCGTTCCTCTCGCGTCCTCTAGACCGGCAGTGCTTCGTTTTGCGCGGCTATGCCGGAACGGGCAAGACCACTTCGGTGGCCGCGCTGGTGAAGGTGCTGCGACAGTTTGCCCTCAGGCCGGTGCTGCTGGCTCCGACTGGTCGCGCCGCCAAGGTCATGGGCACATATACGGGCCGCACCGCACTTACCATACATAAGAAGATATACCGGAAGCGCTCGGCGGTGTCGCCGGAGATGACCTTTCAACTGGCGCCCAACCTGGCCGAACATACGGTATTTATTGTGGATGAAGCTTCCATGATAGCCGACGACTGGAACGCACACACGGGATCTTCGCTGCTGAAGGACCTAATGGAGTTTGTGTACAACGGGAAAAACTGCGGGGTGATTATGGTGGGCGATACGGCACAGTTGCCCCCGGTAGGCAGCGTCGACAGTCCGGCTTTGAATCCCGATCACCTGGCCCACGGCTTTGGTCTGCAGGCCCACATGGTAGAGCTCAGAGAGGTGGTGCGACAGGGAAAGCGTTCGGGGATACTGGCCAATGCGACAAAGCTGCGCAAGATGATTATCAAAGACAGCGATACGGAAAGCGGTGGGGCGGCTACGCCGCTTCCGAAGTTCGTGACCAAAGGCTATAAGGATGTATTCCGGATGACTGGTCTGAAGCTGGTGGAGGGACTGGAATATGCCTACAGCAAGTTCGGACTGGAAAATACGCTGATCGTTTGCCGCTCGAATAAGTCGGCCAACACCTATAACCAGCAGATCAGGGCCCGCCTGCTTTACCGTGAGGAGGAACTGACCGGCGGGGATCAGATCATGGTGGTCAAAAACAATTACTTCTGGCTGCCCGACAATGAATCGGCTGCCTTTATTGCCAATGGTGACATGGCCAGGGTGATCCGTGTGCGCGGGGCTGAGGAGCGCTATGGTTTACGCTTTTGTGAGGTAATGCTCGAATTCCCGGATTTCCCTGCTGCGGGAAGCATAACCTGCAAGGTGATACTGGATACCCTCACGGCAGAGACCCCGAATTTGTCGCGCGAACAAAGCAACAGGATGTTTGAAGAGCTGAATGAGGATTACGGGCATATCGCCGACAAGCGCCTGCGTTTTAAGGCGATAAAAGAAGATCCGTATTACAACGCGCTCCAGATTAAGTTTTCTTATGCCGTGACGTGTCACAAGGCGCAGGGCGGTCAGTGGGAGGCCGTGTTCGTAGATCAGGGCTATCTGACGGACGATATGGTCGATACTGAATTCCTTCGCTGGCTTTATACCGCCGTTACCCGTGCTAAAAGCGAATTATTTTTCGTAAATTTTGCCTCGCACCTGTTCACGTCGGTAGAAGAGGAGTCGTATTGAGTTAAGTAAAACGGAACAACATGAATTTTGCTTTTTCTATAAATAAGAAAATACGGGTGGCTACGCTGTTATTTGCCGTGATGGCTTGTACCATTCTGATCAGGATACTGGAAGACAAGAGTGTCAGGAGTATGAACGAGGCGTTCGTGTCTATGTATTCCGACAGACTTATCCCGGCGGCCGATCTGTTCTATCTGGCGGAAAACGCCAATGCGAAGAAATCCCTGTTTGAGGCGGCGTTATATAATAAAGTTAATGCGCTCGACAAGGCGGGATTTAAGAAGGAACTTGCGCGTTATAATATGATTATCGACTCGCTGATCAGAAAGTATGAGAAAACATACCTGGTGAAGCAGGAAAAAAGTTTGTTGCAGGAGTTGCGGCAGCAGATTTATGCCAACCGCCAGGTGGAAAACAATATGCTTACGCTGGTTAACCGGGCCGATTTTGCGGGTGCACGACATATTTATGAACACGTGGGCCGGCCGTCGGCCGATCTCACCTTCAATCGTTTATCGGCCTTAATGGGCATACAGAAAGCGGTGGGTCTGGAGCTGATGCATGATTCGGAATTCATTGTATCGGGCACCAAGGTGTATTCGGTTTTGCAGATCGCGCTGGCGATTGTCATCGGTATCCTGATCGTCGGCATCATCTTTACGTCAAACGTGGTGAAGATCAGCAATGAGAAGTACCGGCTGAACTAGCCTGCCGGGGCCAGGTTTAGGCTTATAATGAATTTGCTTCCCTCGTTTTCCCTGCTCTCGACAGTTATTTTGCCGCCGTGCTGTTCTATGATTGACCGGGAAATATGCAAGCCCAGTCCGATAGATTTCTCCCCTTTCAGTCCGGTGCGCCCTGACTTGGAAAACTGGTCGAACAGGTTATCATGGAGATGTTCCGGGATGCCGATGCCGAAGTCCTGAACACATATGGTGCAGGTGTCGACTGAAGTTTCCAATTTAACGTGGATAGGACTGTTCAGCGGTGAGAACTTCAACCCGTTCCCGATAAGGTTGTCTATTACCCTCGCAAACTTGGATTGGTTGATCTGTGCAAAAACGCGCTTGCTGGCAGTAAGCAACCGGATCTCATTGCGCCCGTCGGTGTTGGTCTGCCAGGCCGTACACAGGTTCGTTAAAAAAGGTACAAGGTCTACCTGCTCAAGTTCCAGGGGCTTCTTTACCTTCTGTGCTACCTCCACCAGGTCGTTAATGATATTTTTTGCATGCACCGCGGAGTTAAAGATCATTTGTGCCGGTGTGCGTCCGCCCTCTTTCTGCTCATTGATGAGTATGCTGCTGAGCGCCTCGATGTTATTGATCGGCGCGCGGAGGTCGTGCGCCACAAAGGCCAGGATTTCCCCTTTCTGGTGACTTAAGTTTTGTATTTCCTTGTTCTTTTCCCGGAGTTGCCGGAGTTGTATATAGTGTACCGACTTAAAATAGTAGCCGTAGCGGCTGCATACGAAGAAAACCGAGGCCAGGATAATGCCGGCGATGACGGTCATGAATGCCTCCTGCACATCATGCGGCGGGCTGGCGACAATGAATAGCAGCACAATGTAAAGCGTAAGAAAAATGCTTTGCCGCAGACTGAGCGCAAAAAAGACACTGGTAAGTACGATGCCGATCAGGAAGACGGTTAAGGTGTTTTTAACGCTGTGCAGGGACACAATATAGCTTACACTGAAGGTTGTGCTCAGCAGAAAGAGGCAATATAACGAAGTAAAAAAATCTCTTTTCATCGGTGTCCATGTGCTGCGCTTCAGGGCTTGACCGCATATAACCGCAAAGATTGCCGACCCGCAGATCTGCACCCAGTTGCTCAGGCTATACTCATGGAAATTCGGCATGCTGCTCAGTTCTTCCAGGTAGAAAAACGATGCGATCCGCGCAGATCCTGCCACGCATATCAGGAACAGGCACAGATTTCTGATCTGTCGCACGTTGCGATACCCGTAGGCCTTCCGGAAGCTGTCATAATAGGGAGATGGCGTCTGGTAATGGAAGAGATTGAACAATGTTGGTTTTTAGGGTAAAAATAGTAAAATGCCGTTAAGTTTCCTGTTATTTATATTAGTTTTGTTGAAAGTAAATCACCATGCCTGTCATTTTCTGTTGTGGAATTTAACCAGACTTTCTTCTTCAAGTTCTTCAAGTTCGGAATCGTAGGGTTTTCTGGGCTGATCGTGGATTTTGGGGTGACTTACCTGCTTAAAGAAAAACTCCGGGTCCAGAAGTATGTTTCCTCTTCCTTTGGGTTTTTGGTGGCCACAGGCACCAATTACCTGCTGAACCGATCCTGGACTTTTCATAATCAGGACCCGGCGTACATTGCCCAGTTTGGAAAGTTTTTCCTGATTTCGCTGGTCGGACTGGCACTCGGGAATATCCTGATCTACCTGCTTCACGATCGTCTGAAATGGAACTTTTATATGGCTAAGGGCTGTGCGGTTGTTGCAGTTTCCTTCTGGAACTTCTTTGCGAACTATTTATATACATTTACCGGATGATCAGGACTAACCGGCTGCTGTTTGCTTTTCTGGCGATATGGACTATTGTTAACCTGCTGCAGGCGGCCTTTGTGGAGCTGCACGCAGATGAGGCCTATTATTGGATGTATTCCAGGTTTATGGACTGGGGTTATTTTGACCATCCGCCGATGGTGGCCGTGTTTATTAAAGCAGGTGATGCGCTGATACATTCGGAGCTGGGATTACGATTACTCACGGTGATCAGCAGCACATTCTCTGTATACCTGCTTTGGCTGATCCTGAAGCAGTATGGCAGCAATGCAAGGCTGTTTGTATGTCTTTTTGCCTCTGTGGTGCTGTTCCATGTCTATGGCTTTATCACGACGCCAGATTCACCGCTTTTCTTTTTTACCATCCTGTTCTTCTACGTGTACCAGCGCTATCTTAAGCGCGACAGCTGGATGCTGGCCGTGGTTCTGGCAGTTATTGTGGCCGCGATGCTTTACAGCAAATATCATGGGATCCTGGTCTTGTTTTTCACCATTCTGGCCAATTACCGGATATTACGGAGACCTTCGTTCTGGGGAATCGTGCTGGTGGCCCTGCTTTGTTACCTACCCCATATTCTTTGGCAGGTGCAGCATGGTTACCCGTCCTATTATTATCATTTCATCGACCGTTCAGCGGATGTGTATCGTTTCAGTTTCACGTCTGAGTATCTTCTTGCGCAGCTTGCACTGGCCGGTCCGCTGGTGGGCTGGTTTATCTACGCCGCGGCGGTGCGACTGAAAAGTACGGATGACTTTACCAGGGCGCTGCAGTTTAATTGCTATGGCTTGTTTCTGTTCTTCTTGGTCAGCACCCTGAAAGGCCGGGTTGAGGCGCACTGGACACTTCCTGCTTTACTCTGCCTGTTTATGCTGGCCTACATACAGCTGGCGGGGCGACAGCTTCCGGCCTGGTTTGAAAAGCTGGCCATAGCGAATATTGTGCTGATCGGATTGGTGAGGCTTGCGCTGATCGTCCCGGTAGAGGGTTTTATGAAGTTTAAGCCCCTGGCATATTATTTTGGAAATGCTAGCTGGGCTAAGGAAGTTCAGGCTCATGCGGGTACAAGCCCCGTGATATTCTTTGACTCTTTTCAGATACCTTCCTGGTATAATTATTATAACCGCAGTACGAATGCCACAGCTTATAACTCACGGAACTACCGTAAGAATCAGTACGATCTGTGGCCGATGGAGGAAAACCTTCAGGGCCGGTCGGCCTACGTGGTAACACCATACAGCAGGGGCGAAAGCGCTGAGGATACCATTCAGACAAGCAAGGGGGTGTTTTATGGTTCGGTGGTCGACACTATCCGGTCTTATCAGAAGCTAGCCATTCAATGTGATAGTTTGCCGGGCGATTGGAAGGCGGGTGCCGATAAGGTGGTCGAACTGAGCGTCACAAATCCTTATCCATACGCTGTTTCATTAAGCAACGATGGGCAGAAGTGGAATAGTTACCTGGAATATGGTTTTAAAAAAGATGGAGTGATGGGCGATTTCAAACCGGTATTTGGACATATCGATGGACTTGACATGGCTTCGGGAGCATCCGAAAGGCTGGTGGTTATCCTTAAAGGACCGGCGAGCCCGGGTAAATATAAGCTCGTACTTTCGTTGCGGACGGAGCCTTTTAACGGACCAAGGAACAGCAGTATGATTCCGGTGGACATCCGATAGACTCGCTTTTTTAACAAATTTTAACATTCGTGAACCGGATTCGGTTTGCGAAAAAAAAGCACATTTTCTAATTTTCGCCACCAAAATTAAAGGCACAACATGGAAGAAGTTATCAATACAACACCAGCGGATCAGACATACGGAACGGACATCCGCATGCTTAATGAGATGATCCGCAAGGAAAGCGAATTCATTGATCTGCTCTTAATGGAAATGGACAAGGTAATTGTTGGCCAGCGCTATATGGTGGAACGCTTGCTGATCGGCCTGCTGGCCAACGGGCATATCTTGCTGGAAGGCGTACCCGGTTTAGCTAAGACACTGGCCATCAACACGCTGGCTAAGACTATAGACGCCGGGTTCAGCCGGGTGCAATTTACGCCCGACCTGCTCCCTGCAGACGTGCTGGGTACGATGATCTATAATCAGAAGAAGGAGGAGTTCATTGTGCGCAAAGGACCGCTGTTCTCGAATTTCGTGCTGGCAGATGAGATCAACCGCGCGCCTGCCAAGGTGCAGAGTGCATTGCTGGAGGCTATGCAGGAGAGACAGGTAACCATCGGCGATGAGACATACCGCCTGCCCGAGCCTTTCCTGGTGCTGGCTACGCAAAACCCGGTGGAGCAGGAGGGAACTTATCCGCTTCCAGAGGCGCAGGTAGACCGCTTTATGCTCAAGGTGGTGATCGACTACCCGAAAAAGGAGGATGAAAAGCGCATTATGCGTGCCAATATAGCGCCTCAGGGTATGCCGGTGCCCAATAAGGTGGTACATCCGGATGAAATCCTGCGTGCAAGAAAAGTCGTGAAGGATGTGTATATGGACGAGAAGATTGAACAATACATCATAGATATTGTGTTCGCTACACGTTTCCCTGAGCAATATAAACTTACGGAATATAAAAACCTGATCAGCTTTGGTGCATCGCCACGCGCTTCGATCAATCTGGCCATGGCCGCCAAAGCTTATGCTTTTATTAAAAGGCGTGGATATGTGATCCCGGAAGACGTACGTGCAGTGTGTCATGACGTGTTACGCCACCGTATCGGGCTGACCTACGAGGCGGAGGCCGAGGATATGACGACAGAGAAGATCATCACCGGAATACTGAATGCGATAGAAGTTCCATAAGCATGGATACCAAAGAGCTTTTAAAGAAGGTCAGGAAAATAGAGATAAAAACACGCGGACTAAGCAACCAGATCTTTTCTGGTGAATACCATTCCGCGTTTAAAGGTCGCGGTATGGCCTTCAACGAAGTGAGGGAATACCAGAGCGGCGACGAGATCAGGACGATAGACTGGAACGTGACCGCACGTTTTAACCATCCGTACGTTAAGGTGTTTAACGAAGAGCGGGAAATGACCGTGATGCTGCTGGTGGACGTGAGCGGTTCTAAGAACTTCGGGACCCAGAACCAGCAGAAGCAGGAGCTGGCTACAGAGCTTTGTGCGGTGCTGGCGTTTTCCGCCATCCAGAATAATGATAAGGTGGGCGTGCTGTTTTTCAGCGACCGTGTCGAGAAGTTTATTCCGCCTAAAAAAGGCCGTACGCATATTCTGATGATCATTCGCGAGCTGATCAATTTTAAGCCGGAGGCGAAGGGGACGGACCTGGCTATGGCCCTGAGGTATTTTACGGGGGCGATCAAGAAACGCAGTACTGCGTTCCTTATCTCTGATTTTATGAGTGCTTCTTTTGAGAATGAACTTAAGATCGCCAATAAGAAACACGATCTGGTAGCGTTGAGGTTGTTCGACCTCCATGAGGAGAATTTTCCGGACCTGGGACTGATTCCGATGCAGGATGAGGAGACGGGTGAGGTAGCCTGGGTGAATACCTCTGATAAAAAAGTGAGACAAGCCTTTAAGGCGGCAGCGCTGGAACGTAATGGTCGCCTGGAAAATGTTTTTAAGCGTTCGGGGGTTGATTTTGCCAGGATCGGCACACATGAGTCGTATGTGAAGCCGCTGATGGCGTTGTTTAAAAAACGGGGGGCTAAGAGGTAGTATGAAGAGATTTATCCGATTGACTTTAAGCATAGTTTGCTGTGTGTTGGGCCTCGCCGCCAGTGCCCAGGATGTGAGGGTGGCCGCTGTGCTGGATACCGGGGTAATTGCCTTGGGCGACCAGACGGTGCTGCGCCTGAGCGCCGAGGTAGTGCGGGGAAAAAGGGTGTCGCTTCCGGCGCTGACCGATACCATAAGCAGTAAGATCCTGATTGCGGCTGCTGGCAAAGCAGATACCAGTGATCTAAAGAATGGCCAGGATCTTATCCGCATAGAACAGGCCTATACCATCACCTCATTTGAGCCGGGTCTGCATCAGGTGCCGGGCTTTACTTTTGAGGCAGATGGTAAAACGTACACGACCGACCCGCTTCCATTGCAGGTGACGTCGGTGCAGGTAGATACAACCAAGGCGATATTTGATATCAAGCAGCCGCTGGGGGTATCATACACGTTTCTCGACTGGTTGTCGGACAACAAGGTTTTAGTTGGTGCCGGATTGCTGCTTGTTCTGCTGCTGGGCTTGCTATGGTATTATTTCAGGCGACGCAAACCGGCAGAGAAGCCTGTGCCGCAGGAACCCGTACTCGCAGCTCATGTAGAGGCTCTTCAAAAACTCGATGAACTGAATGCGAAGAAGTTATGGCAGCAGGGGCAGGTAAAAGCCTATTACAGCGATCTGACGGAAATATTGAAAATATACCTGGAAAGACGGTTCCGGATTTCTGCACAGGAGCATACCACAGATGAAATCCTGAATGCGCTGAAGGGACTTGAAAAAGTTGATGGTGGTCTTTCGGCTGCCGATCGTGCAGCGCTCGGACAGATCCTTTCAGAGGCCGACCTGGTGAAGTTTGCCAAGGCTGTCCCGGCACCGGGAGAGAACGACCTGCGTTTGGCTGAGGCCATCGCCTTTGTACGTGCTACCGGATCGGAAGCCGCAGATAAAACAGGAGGAAAGGTGCAATGAGTTGGTTTGAAGGTATTGAGTTTGCCGACCCGGTCATGTTCTGGCTGTTGCTGCTCGTCCCGCTGATGATCGGCTGGTATATATGGAAAAACCGGCAGTTGCAAGGTACCCTGCGTATGTCGGCCCTCTCAGGTTTTGCTAAGGCCGGGCAGGGTTCGTACCGGTACCTGAGGCATTATGGCATTGTGCTGCGGGCGCTGGCTGTGGCCGCTATGGTGGTGGCGTTGGCCAGACCGCAGTCGCCCATGAGCTGGCAGGACTCCGTAACGGAAGGTATTGATATTGTCATTGCTACAGATATTTCGGGGAGTATGCTGTCGGAAGACCTGAAGCCTAATCGCCTTGAGGCTGGTAAGCAGATCGCGATTGACTTTATAAAGGACCGGCCCAGCGACCGTATCGGTCTGGTGGTGTTCAGCGGAGAGAGTTTTACGCAGTGTCCGCTGACGATAGACCACGAGGTACTGGTGAATCTGTTTCAGGATGTCAGCAACGGGATGATCGAAGATGGGACCGCGATCGGTATGGGACTCGCTACGGCGGTCAACCGCTTGAAAGAGAGTGAGGCAAAGAGCAAGGTGGTTATATTGCTGACAGATGGTTCTAATACGACCGGATCTATACCACCGCTGATGGCTGCGGAGATTGCTAAAAAAATGGGTGTGCGTGTGTATACGGTTGGCGTGGGAACAAGGGGCTACGCGCCATATCCTTTTAAAACGGCTTTCGGTACCCAGTACCAGCGTATTCCGGTGACCATTGATGAGCCTACCATGAAAAAGATTGCGAGTACAACTGGTGGGCAGTATTTCAGGGCAACAAACAATGAAGCGCTGAAGGCGATCTATGCGCAGATCGATAAGCTGGAGCGTGCCAAGATCGCGGTGACGCAGTATCACCAGAAGACCGAGCGTTTTTTGCCCTGGGCGTTGATTGCTGCGGTGCTGCTGCTGGCTGAGTTTTTATTAAGGAATACAATTTTTAAGGGGGCGTTGACTTAAGCAATGGTACGTTTTGAACATATCGCATTTTTATGGGGTTTGGCAGCTGTGCCGGTACTCATTCTGATCTTCCTGTTCATGATGCGCTGGAAAAGGAAGGCGCTCGACAAACTGGGCAATCGGGATACGGTACGGAAGGTGATTCCGGAGGTGTCGTTCAGCAGGCCGGTGATCAAATTCGTGTTCTTTATCGCGGCTTTTACCGCGCTGGTAGTGGCGCTCGCAAATCCGCAGATGGGTACGAAGATGGAAGAGGGCAAACGCAACGGGGCTGACGTGATGATCCTGCTGGATGTATCTAACAGTATGCTGGCGGGCGACTTATCGCCTAGTCGCCTGGAAAGCGCTAAAAGGGCGATCGCACAGATGATCGATAACCTGCAGAACGACCGGGTCGGTATTATTGTGTTCGCCGGGCAGGCCTATGTTCAGTTGCCCATCACCACGGATCATTCGGCAGCCAAATTGTTTTTGAACAACATCAGTACAGATATGGTGCCTACCCAGGGTACGGCCATAGGAACGGCCATAGATATGGCGATGAAATCTTTCAATTTTGTGAGTGGAACGGCTAAGGCGATGATTGTGATGACGGACGGGGAAAATCATGAGGATGACGCCATGGCTGCTGCGGAGCGGGCAAGAAGCAAAGATGTGACTGTTCATGTGGTTGGCCTGGGGACGCCTGAGGGTTCGCCTATACCGGTATACCGCGACGGCAACCCGGTGGGCTTCCGGAAAGATGAGCAGGGACAGACGGTGATGACGAAGCTTAATGAAGAGATGTGCAGGGATATTGCCGTGGCCGGCAACGGCGTTTATGTGCGGGCGTCTAACGCGAACAGTGGTCTGCCCCTGATCATGGAACAGGTAAATAAGATGGAGAAGAAGAGTTACGATACTAAAGTGTTTCGCGATTATGAGGACCGCTTCCAGATCTTTCTGCTGGCGGCGCTCGTCTTGCTTATGGCGGAGTTTTTCATCTCACTGCGCAAGAATTTGAAACTGGCTGGATGGAGTTTATTTGAATAATGATGGTGATGAGAACAGTGATATTGGTACTTGGATTATGGGCTTACGGAACGTCTGCTTTTGCGCAGCAGGAGAAGAAATATATCCGTGAGGGCAACAAGCTTTACGAGCAGAAGCGCTATGATGAGGCTGAGGCGCAGTACCGGACTTCGGTGGAGCGCTCAAAGGGTTCGACGGCGGGCAATTTCAATTTAGGCAATGCGCTGTACAAACAGAAAAAACTGGATGATGCGGCTCAGAAGTTCAGCGAGCTTGCGGGTTCAACGGACGACAAGGCCTTGCGTGCAAAGGCCTATCATAACCTGGGTAATGCTCTGCTGGAATCGAACAAGCTTGAGGAAAGTATAGCGGCTTATAAGAAGGCCCTGCTCAGCAACCCGAAAGATGACGAAACCCGGTACAACCTTGCGTATGCCATGGAAAAGCTGAAGCAGCAGCAACAGAACAAGGATAAGAACAAAGACAAGGACAAAAATAAGGATAAGGACAAGAAGGACCAGAACAAGGATCAGCAGGACAAGGATAAGAAGGACAAAGACGGCAAGGATAACAAAGACCAGGATAAGAATCAGGACAAGGACAAGCAAGATAAAAAGGATAAGCAGGATCAGCCAGAGGGCGGGCAGCCTAAACCTGATCAGTTGTCGAAAGAAGATGCGGAGCGGATGCTGGAGGCTCTGAAGAACGAAGAGAAAAATACCCAGGACAAGCTGAAGAAAAAGAAAGCTCAGCCAGTGAAGGGGCGCATTACAAAAGATTGGTAGACATGAGAGGTTGTTTAGGGCAATGTAGATTGTATATGTTCAGGCTGACCGCTGTTTTGATGCTGCTGACGCTTTATGTGGCAGGTTATGGGCAGTCGGCCAGACTTACCGCTTCGGTGAGCTCAAATCCGGTAGGTACCGGCGAGCGGTTTGAGGTAGTGTTTTCGACCAGCGGGAACATTGAATCTTTCAGTCCGCCTGATTTCCGCGGATTTGAGGTTTTGGGAGGCCCCAATCAGTCGTCCAGCTTTAGTTCCATCAACGGGCGTGTGACTTCAAGTATGTCAATCAGCTACGTGCTGATGGCCCGGCAGGTTGGGGCCTTTACGATTGGAGCGGCAACGATGGTATCTGAGGGTAAGAAATATCAGAGTTCCCCGCTCAAGGTCAGGGTGGTGAAGGGCCAATCCGTTCCGCAACCTGCCCCAGGTGCACAAGGCCGGGCACAGGAGCCAGTTGGAGAGACAAGTGACGAAGATTTATCTAAACGGCTGTTTATGCGTGCCGTGGCCGATAAGACGAATGTGTACCAGGGCGAGCAGATCACGGTAAGTTATAAGCTCTACACCAATATAGAGCTGGTGGATAATCAGCCCGGTAAGATGCCGGATTTCAATGGTTTCTGGAGCCAGGAGGTAAAAAGCAACGACCCTAATGTACGCTGGGTGGTCGAAAACCATAATGGCCGTCGATATCATGTGGCGGTACTCCGGCAGATCGTTCTGTTTCCCGAGCGTTCCGGAAAGCTGACCCTCGACCCCATGGAAATGGATTTCCTTGTACGCCAGCAGGTGCCCTCCAACGATCCTTTCGAACAGTTCTTTGGCGGTGCCCACCGGGATGTAAAATATAAAGTGAAAAGTCCACCAGTAAGCATACAGGTAAAGCCCCTGCCTGAAGCAGGGAAGCCTCAGGGTTTTCAGGGGGCGGTGGGCAAGTTTACCATACATACGGTGCTCGACAAGCAGGCGGTGAAGGCCAACGAGGCATTGAATTACACCTTCAAAGTCACAGGTTCGGGCAACCTGAAACTGCTGCGTGCGCCTGAATTGACTTTGGCTCCGGAGATTGAGAAGTATGACCCTAAAGTATCCGACAATATCGATATCAGTGCCAACGGCGTTTCTGGAGCGCGGGAATTTTCTTATCTCCTGATTCCACGGCACCAGGGTGATTTTACCATAGATGCCCCTCAGTTCTCGTATTTTAATCCTGAGACCAGGAAGTATGTTACGCTGACGGGGACGGCTTTTCCGGTGAAGGTCGCCAAAGGCGATCCGGGATCGGGTATTACGGCTTTCGGGCCTGACGGTAAGGAAGACGTGCGGCTGCTGTCTAAAGACATAGCTTACATACGTACCGGTGATGTGAAACTTAAACGTGGCGATGAAGGGTTTTACGGATCGTTTGGTTTTTATGCTTTGCTTGCGCTCGGACCTCTCGCTTTTATAGCCGCTATCTTTTACCGAAGGGCCGACCGGGAGCGTAACAAGGATTTGGTTTTGGTAAAAAGCCGTAAAGCAAATAAATTGGCCGCCAAACATTTAGCGAATGCCAGGAAGCAAATGCAGGAAGGCAACCGTTCAGCTTTCTATGAGGCTGTCTACCGCGGACTGTACGGTTACCTGAGTGATAAGCTGAACATCCCGTACGCGGAACTTAACCGAGAAAACATAAGTCAGGCGCTAAGCGCCCGCGGACTGGACGAGTCGCTCATAGCCCGGTTAGACGCTACCCTTGAGCAATGTGAGATGGCCAGATATGCGCCGGTGACAGCGGTTACCGATCAGGAAATGCTGGACAAGGCACAGGACGTAATTACTGAAATAGAGCATAAGGCATGAAAATAAAGTTGTTGTATTTGGTTTTGCTGCTTGCATACCCTTTTTTTTCAAACGGGCAGCTTGATGCGGATTCCTTGTTTAAGGCTGGAAATAAGCAATATGGCAAACAGCAGTTTTCAGCCGCGGCACAGTCGTACCAGCGACTGGCAGATGCCGGGTATTTGTCGGCCGACCTCTATATGAACCTGGGTAATGCGTATTACAAACTTGATGAAATTCCTAAGGCGATTTTGTATTATGAAAAAGCATACAAGCTTTCTCCGGGCGACGCCGAAATAGAGCATAACCTTTATCTGGCCAATGCGAGGGTGAAAGACCGGATTACACCTGTACCTGAGTTTTTCCTGTACACGTGGTATAAGCGTGTGGTATTTGCAGCCTCAGCAGATGCTTTTGCCGTTTGGACTGTGCTATGTGTGCTTACAGGCTTTGCTTTGCTGCTGGTGTATTTGTTTGCCAGCCGTATAGAGCTCAGGAAAGGTGGTTTTTATGGTGGGATAGCACTCGTTCTGGTCGGAATCATTTTCTTCTCCTTAGCCGGTGCACAGTCGGCCGCCCTGAATGCTGGTCGCCATGCCATCGTTTTTAAAGGGGTGGTTAACATCAAAGCCGCACCGGCCGAATCTCAAAAGACCTTGTTCGTGATCCATGAGGGTACAAAAGTGAAGATTAAAGGGGAGGATGGCGACTGGATTCATGTAGAATTAGCCAATGGAAATGCAGGCTGGATGCTCAGAAATTCTGTGGAGCAGATCTAAAGTTTCCTGACAGCACATCAGCGAAAGAAGTTTCTTATAAAGGCAGGAATTTCAGTAATGGTCTGATAAACATTCCTACTTCATGGCCTATGAAGAGATATTTACTCCGAAATAAGTAGATAATAAATAGATAATTAACATATGGTTGACATATATTTCACATATCGTTGATATATCTAATGGATACACCAAGGATATATCAAGGATATAGCAAGGATATACCAACCCTCTACTCATATTGTAGTTATTATCTAAAGATTACCTATTTATAGGCGGCGAGGACGCTTTCACTACTAAGCTTTTTATTGAGCATGCCGTCTTATTTTTAAGGCATAATGTAAATGATTTTTAGAGCCGGTGTTTATAGTCGTGTTCGTTTTCTATGATGCTATATGTGGTGTATTGTGAACCCATACTATAAAATCTGCCTTTAAACAACAAAGGAGCGGTAAAGTTAAACTTTAAACCACTCCTTAATTAGTTAGCGGTGGACCCGAAGGGAGTCGAACCCTTGTCCAGTTGTGTGATAAATTATGCCTTCTACATGCTTATTTTCCAATCTGTTGTCGGGATCAGGCGGGCTGGAAACCGACCTTGCCTTTCACCTTAGATGCTTTGTTCTCACTACTGTCTCGCACCGCACAGTAGCCAGCGTCGTTATTTCGATGCCCCTGGTTCTAACCTAACAACGCAGCAGTTAGAGGGACAAAAGCTAGCTAATTCTAAATTAGGCAGCTAAGGCGTAGTTATTTTCGCCAATTATTGTTTGAACGTTATCTTTTAAGTGCTCTCCGTACAACGCACTGCATGCTTACATACTCAGCGCCACCCTGTCAAATCCAGAACGAGCCCATGTAAGTGAGAGTATCCACTCCGAGATACAAATATACGAAAATTATGCCAGAGTACGGCCTGGGTATTGTTTAAGTGCTTCGGTCAAACAATCCATAGCTTCGTTTAAGTCCTCGTTTTTAAGGACATAAGCCATTCTGACCTCGTTTTTACCTGATCCGGGTGTAGAGTAAAATCCCGTTGCAGGTGCCATCATGACAGTTGCTCCGTTATATTCAAAGCTTTCGAGGATCCATTGGCAGAAGTTGTCGGCATCATCTATCGGAAGCTGGGCAACAACATAGAAGGCTCCGCCTGGGTTCGGACAAAAAACGCCGTCTATGGCATTGAGGCGACTTACCAGAGTATCCCTGCGCGAGGTATATTCTTTGTTGACCGCCTCGAAATAACTGTCGGGTGTATCAACGGCAGCTGTGCCTGCAATCTGCTCTACCATTCCGGGGCTCAGCCTGGCCTGAGCAAATTTTAATCCCGCTTGTATGATCTGTTTGTTTTTAGTGATCAGGCAGCCTAAACGGGCTCCGCAAGCGCTGTATCTCTTTGAAACGGTGTCCATGATGACTACGTTCTCTTCCAGTCCGTCGAGGTGCATCGGTGAAATGAATTCCTTGCCGTCGTAACAGAACTCCCGGTAAGCCTCGTCTGAAAACAGGAAGAGGTCATACTTCAGGCAAAGTCCTTTTAAGGCCTCCAGTTCCTCTTTGGAATAAAGGTAGCCGGTTGGGTTATTCGGATTGCATATGATGATCGCCTTCGTCTTCTCGGTGATCAGTTTCTCAAATTCTGCAATAGGAGGAAGGGCAAATCCATTTTCAATATACGAAAGAATGGGTTTCACGACTACATTGCTCATGCAGGCAAAGCCGTTATAGTTGGCGTAAAAAGGCTCTGGGATAATGATCTCATCACCTTCGTTAACGCAGGTCTGCATGGCTATGGTGATGGCTTCTGAGCCACCTACGGTCACCAGGATATCTGCCGGCGTGATGTTGTAACCGAGTTTGTTATAATATTCGGCAAGTTTGGTCCGGTAGGCAAGCGTACCTTCGGATGGGGTATAGGCCCAGACATTAAAATCTATGTTTTTGATGGCGTTAAGCATACCTTCGGGCGTGGCTATATCCGGCTGTCCGATGTTTAAATGGTGTACTTTCTTTCCGTCTTTTTTGGCTTTATCGGCAAATGGTGTCAGTTTCCTTATCGGAGAGGCGGGCATTTGTGTCCCTTTATCTGAAATAGTTGGCATGGGGCAAAATTAAAAAACCTCGTTGATTAACGAGGTTTTTTAATTCATAAATATTGGAATTCCTATTTGGTAGCAGAAGCAGTTGTAGAAGCTCCGGCTGCCACGGTTTCACCTTTAATATAAAGAACCTTCACCGGTGTTTTCGCATTGGAGGTTATAGTAACATTTTTGCTAAACGGTAGTGGCTGACCGGTTGGATTGTACGTAACCTTGATTGAACCTGTCTCTCCTTTTTTCACCGGCACTTTGGTGTATTCGGGAACAGTGCACCCACATGTGGCTTCCACTTTGGTGATGATCAGTGGTTGATCGCCCACGTTTACAAAGTTAAAAACCGTTACCGCAGGCTTGTTTATAGCGATTTTACCAAAGTCGTGCGTTTCTTTCTCGAACTTAAATTCCGCCTGCTTGCTCTGGGCGTTTGTTACGATAACAAGACCAAAGAACAAGGCAGACAGTAGGATTAGCTTTTTCATATTCAATATGTTTGTTTAACAAATTTAATCATTTAAAAGATATATATCAAAACCCGTTCCACGGATAAAATGGCCTGGGCGTTTAAGTCATACCTCGGATTTTGTGTATCTTTGCCGCAAATCGAATTGCTTATGATGCCAAATATGAATCTGACGACAAACCCGATTGATGCTTCTGAACTAAGCTTTGACGATTTCAAAGCTATTGTGATGAACGATTACAAGATCGCCTTTGAAAGCAGACAGGCCAGTATTTTGGGCCGTAAGGAGGTGCTTACCGGTAAGGCGAAATTCGGCATTTTTGGCGATGGAAAAGAAGTGCCCCAGATTGCTATGGCCAAGGCATTCAGAAAGGGCGACTGGCGGTCGGGTTATTACCGGGATCAGACCTTCGCTTTCGCTGCAGGCATATGTACACTTAAAGAGTTTTTTGCACAGTTATATGCCAATCCTAGCGTGGAAGCTGATCCGGCTTCTGCGGGAAGGCAAATGAATTGTCACTTTTCTACCCGCTCGCTGAACGAAGACGGCAGTTGGAAGAATATCACGGAAATTAAGAATTCATCTTCCGATATAGCGCCTACGGGCGGGCAGATGGCCCGGCTGGTTGGTCTGGCCTATGCTTCTAAATTGTACCGGCAGAACCCTGAGTTAAATTACCTTAAAGACTTTTCTATTGATGGTAATGAGGTAGCTTTTGGTACCATTGGAAATGCATCTACTTCAGAAGGGGTGTTTTTTGAAGCGATCAACGCTGCGGGGGTACTTCAAATCCCTATGGCCATGTCTATTTGGGATGATGCTTACGGAATTTCTGTTCCGGCAAAATATCAGACTACAAAGGAAGATATTTCAGAGATTTTGAAAGGCTTCCAGCGCGATGAGCAGGCTGCGGGTTACGAGATATATAAGGTTAGGGGATGGGATTATCCGGCACTTTGCGAGATCTATCAGCGTGCTGTAGCGGTATGCCGTGAAGAGCACGTGCCTGTCTTAATTCACGTTACTGAAGTTACGCAGCCTCAAGGCCATTCGACCTCTGGTTCGCACGAGCGCTATAAGGAGAAGGCCCGCCTGGAATGGGAGAAGGAATATGATTGTATCGTTCAGATGCGCAAATGGATTCTGGAATCGGCTATTGCTACGGAGGAGGAACTTAGTGAGATGGAGCAAACGGCCAAAAAGTTTGTACGGGATACCCAAAAAGAGGCCTGGGAAGAATTCCTGGCTACCATAAAGGTGCAGAAGGATGCTGTCGTTTCACTGATCGAGGCGCTGCCCGCCGGTAGCCGTGAGCTTAAAAAAATTGCCTCTCAGCTTGCTGCCACACCGGATGCATTGAGGAAGGAAGTGATTTCAAGTGCGCGTAAAGCGCTGCGGTTAACTGCAAATCAGCCTTCATCTCAGCGTACCGACCTCTTAAATTGGTATAATGAACAGGTTGAGCTGATCGACGACCAGTATCATTCCAAGTTGTTTACCGACGGGCTGGAGAGTCCTCTGGCCGTGCAGCAGGTAGATGCGGAATATGCGGACGACAGCCGGATGGTTGATGGCCGGGAGATATTGAACGCTTGTTTTGATGCTAATTTCGCGCGCGACCCTCGTTTGGTAGCCTTTGGTGAAGATCTTGGCGCTATAGGTGATGTGAACCAGGGCTTCGCA
Organism: Pedobacter deserti; assembly: GCF_024436415.1. Classification (GTDB taxonomy): domain Bacteria; phylum Bacteroidota; class Bacteroidia; order Sphingobacteriales; family Sphingobacteriaceae; genus Pedobacter; species Pedobacter faecalis. The sequence continues at coordinate 1,777,650 of NZ_JAFMZQ010000001.1, forward strand.
GGTTTGCAGGCTAAATATGGCGATTTGCGTATCACGGATACAGGTATACGTGAAATGACTATTGTGGGGCAGGGTATTGGTCTTGCGCTGCGTGGTCTAAAGCCCATCGCAGAAATTCAATATCTCGACTACCTCGTATTTGCGCTCAATGTGTTGAGCGATGACCTGGCGAGCTTGTCTTATCGCACCAAAGCGGGTCAGAAGGCTCCGGTGATTATACGTACGCGGGGGCATCGTCTTGAGGGGGTATGGCATTCGGGTTCGCCTACCTCAATGATACTCGGCTCGTTAAGAGGCTTGCACATTTGTGTGCCCAGAAATATGACCCAGGCAGCGGGGATGTACAATACGCTGTTCCGTTCGGACGAGCCGGCGCTGCTGATCGAATGCCTCAATGGCTACCGTTTGAAGGAGCGTTTGCCATTAAATGTGGGCGAATATACTGTGCCGTTGGGCAAAGCTGAGATCATCAGGTCTGGTACAGACGTTACCGTTGTTTCCTATGGATCTACACTACGCGTTGTAGAAGAGGCTGCCGCCGAGCTCGCACAAATGGGCATCTCTGTCGAAATCATTGATCCGCAGACCCTGCTTCCATTTGATACCGATCAGCTTTGCGCCAAATCATTGTCTAAAACCAACAAGTTGCTCGTTGTCGATGAGGATGTACCAGGAGGTGGAGCTGCCTTTATACTTCAGCAAATCCTGGAAGAGCAAAAGGGCTATTTTTATCTCGACGGTCAGCCGAGGACCCTGACTGCTCATGCGCACAGGCCGCCTTATGGTTCGGATGGTGATTATTTTAGTAAACCGTCTGTGGACGATGTGGTTGAGGCAGTGTACCAGATGATGCACGAGCATAACGCTGCGAAATTCCCGGCTATATTCTGAGTTGCGGAAAGAAGTGCTTAATTATCATTATACAGAAACGAGCAGATTAATTTAATCTGCTCGTTTTGTTTCTTAGCAGATGGTCTGCCAGTACCAATGCTGCCATAGCTTCTACAATCACTACAGCGCGCGGGACTACACAAGGATCGTGTCTGCCTTTGCCAGTGATTTCAGCGGCCTGGCCAGCTGAATTAATGGTTTGCTGATTGTGCATGATGGTAGCTACGGGCTTAAAAGCCACCGTAAAATTGATCTCCATCCCGTTAGATATGCCACCCTGTATGCCACCCGAGAAATTGGTCAGCGTTTTAGGCAAGCCACCTTCGGCAGCAAGAAATATATCATTGTGTTCCGAGCCTCTCATCTCACTTCCGGCAAAACCTGACCCATATTCGAAGCCGTGAACAGCGTTGATGCTGAGCATTGCTTTTCCGAGATCAGCATGGAGCTTGTCGAACACCGGCTCCCCGAGGCCAACCGGACAGTTTTTTACGATGCAGCTGACCTTTCCGCCTACGGTGTCACCATCTTTTCTTACACTATCGATAAAGGTGATCATCTGGTTGGCTGTTGCCGGATCTGCACATCTCGCAATGTTTTCCTCCCGTATTTGTAAGAGTTCGCCGATGTTGTCGGTGGTGAGGTTTGGTGCCTGAATAGTACCGACCGCAGAGACATGCGCAAAGATCTCAACTTCATGATGCTTTAACAGGAGTTTTGCTATGGCTCCGGCTGCCACACGTGCTGCCGTTTCCCTGGCCGAGGAACGACCCCCGCCACGATGGTCGCGTATGCCGTACTTCGCATCATAGGTATAGTCGGCATGAGAAGGTCTGTATACGTCGGTGTTATGATTATAGTCTTTACTGCGCTGATCCTCATTGGGAATCAGCATCATGATTGGCGTACCTGTGGTTTTACCCTCAAAGGTGCCCGAAAGAATCTGTACCGTGTCACTCTCTTTGCGTTGTGTGGTTATTTTAGATTGTCCCGGTCTGCGTTTATCAAGTTCAGACTGTATAAAGTCGAGGTCGACAGGCAGTTGCGCAGGGCAGCCATCAATAATAACCCCTATTGCGGCACCGTGCGACTCGCCAAAGGTCGTGATACGGAAAAGTTGTCCGAATGTATTACCAGCCATCTTCTTAAATTAAATTTCTGTAACAGTAAAACCAGCCTTCTGTAAGTCATTCCAGAACGCAGGATAGGATTTTTCGACCACGTCCATCTCTTCCAGCACGACTTCTTTAATACAGAGACTTAAAGGGGCAAATGCCATCGCCATCCTGTGGTCTTCGTAGGTGCTGAAAGTGACACGTTCAGGAAAATGCAGATTGTCGCAGTTCAGGGTATACACCAGGCCGTCGGCCGCCAGTGTAACGCCAAGTTTGGCCAGTTCTGTTTGTAAGGCCTTTATGCGGTCGGTCTCTTTGATCTTCAATGTTTCCAGACCTGTAAATGAAAGATTCTGTCGCAATGCGGCAGCGCATACAATGATGGTTTGCGCCAGATCGGGACAGTCTTTCAGATCAAGCAGATCGTTGCTGAACTGTTTAGGGCAGCTTTCAAGTGCGATGCCGTTCTGCTGTCTTTGTGTGCTGACACCGAAAGCCTCCATAATAGACCTGATCCGGCTGTCGCCCTGCAAACTCTTATCTTTCAGGTAAGGCAGAGCGATCTTCGCCTTGTGTGCCAATGCTGCAATACTATACCAATAGGAAGCGGCACTCCAGTCGGGCTCAACGCTCAGCGTAGCGGCCTTGAACTGCTGTTTGGGGATGCTGATCTCGTTACCGTTCCAGTGATGCGAAACGCCAGCCTCTTTCAGCATATCCAGCGTCATATTTACATAGGGCAGGGAAGTAAGTTCACCTTCGATCTGCAGGGTAAGGCCGAGCGGCAGGGTTGGAGCAATCATAAGCAATGCAGAGATGTACTGACTGCTTACATCACCTTTTATGCGTACAGTATCTGTGCGCTGCTGAAACGGTCCCTTAATGCGCAAAGGAGGGAAGCCCTGTTCTTCTGCATAGCTTATATCTGCGCCGATATCGCGGAGCGCTTCACTGAGTATGCCAATCGGGCGCTTTTTCATGCGCTCTGTGCCGGTCAGCGTAAATTCTCCCGTTCTTGTCGGCAAAAAAGCTGTAAGAAAGCGCATGGCTGTACCCGCCGGTCCAACATCCACAGTCTGGTGCGCGTTGCCTGAAGATAGCTGGTCCAGTATACGCTTCAGGGTAACAGTATCAGCGGCGTCCGACATGTTCTCGATTCCGACTGTGCCTTCGCTAAGGGCACTGATGATCAGTGCCCTGTTGCATTCACTTTTTGAACCTGTCAGGCAGATTTCTGTGTCAATATGTTTTTCTCCAATAAAGGAAACAAACGCGTTCTTGCCCATTATTAAGATTTAACTTCTGTATGAGCCTCCGCTGCAATTCCTTTTTCTGCTTTACCGGCGTTCATAATTTCAGTTTGTTTACGGATAGATTCTCCGTGTACCAATTCAAGGAATTTCTCGATAAAGTTCTGATCCAGCTTAAGTGCTTTTGCAAAAGAAAGACCTTTTTTAATGATGGCATCCCAGCGGTTTACCTGCAAAATGGTTACCTGGTTGTCGCGCTTAAATTCCCCGATTTTTCCAACGATTGCCATACGCTCGCCAAGCTTTTGCAGCAGCAGGTCGTCGATTTTGTCGATTTGCTTACGGAGGTCGGCCAGTTGATCGGTAAATGCCTCGTTTTTAGACTCTGGTTCACGTACGGTCAGGTTATTTGCAAGTTCTGCAAGCGCTGCAGGGGTAACCTGTTGCTTTGCGTCGGTCCATGCCACAGAAGGATCCACGTGCGATTCGATCATTAATCCCTGCATGTCAAGATCAAGCGCTTTCTGAGCGATGTAAGGGATCAATTCGCGGTTACCGCAGATGTGACTAGGGTCGTTGATAATAGGTAGATCCGGCAATAAGGTCTTCAATTGAATCGCAAGCTCCCACATAGGTTCATTGCGGAAAGAGCTCTTTTCGAAAGAAGAGAAGCCGCGGTGAATTGCACCAAGTTTGGTGATGCCCGCACGGTTTATCCTTTCTAAGGCGCCAGCCCAAAGCTGCAGGTCAGGGTTTACTGGGTTCTTAACCAGTACCGGAATGTCAACACCTTTCAGCGCGTCTGCAATTTCCTGTACGGTGAATGGGTTAACGGTTGAACGCGCTCCGATCCACAGGATATCAACTCCTGCAGCCAGGGCCTCTTCTACGTGCTTGGCATTGGCCACTTCTACTGCTGTCGGAAGGCCGGTTTCTGCTTTAGCGCGCTTCAACCATTCGAGACCGATGCTGCCGATACCTTCAAACTCTCCCGGACGTGTACGCGGCTTCCAAATCCCGGCTCTTAATACCGATACCTTGCCTGTGTCTGCCAGCAAATGCGCTGTGGTGAGCAACTGCTCTTCCGTTTCGGCACTGCATGGACCAGAGATAATAAGTGGTTCGTTGTTCGTGTTTAGCCAGGTGTTAAGTGGCTGAATGTTTAATTGTAGTTTCATTGTTTGGGGGTTTAAAAATTTAAATATTGTTTATGTGTTTATCAGACTTTATCGTTTTTCTGGTATTCGCCCATAATGTTAAAGTCGACGGTGTATTTCAGTGACTGGCGTATGGCTTTGTCGTATTTTTCCATGTCCGACCATTCCATGTCTATATAGAAGTAATACTCGTTGCGCTTGCCTAAAACCGGCATGCTCTGTATTTTGGTCAGGTTGACTCTCTGCTCGGCGAAAATATTTAACACCTTGGCCAGTGCCCCAACGTGGTTGCCGATCTGAAAGCATATAGATGCTTTATTGATATCGGTAACCTCTTCAGAGCGGTCGTTTTTGAGAATAAGAAAGCGGGTGAAGTTCTTTTTGTTCGACTCGATCCGTCTTTCGATAATGTTCAATCCGTACAGTTCAGCAGCAAGCGTATTGGCAATAGCTACGGTGTCGGTGAGTTGTTGCTCTTTAATTTTCTTGGCACAGGCGGCGGTATCACTTCCCTCAATAACCTGAATATGTGGGTAATCGTAGAAAAAATCTACACACTGACGGATCGCAATGGGGTGGGAGGTCGCAAACTTTACGTCTTCGAATTTAACACCCGGAAGTGCCATCAGATGAAGCTGGATAGCCAGGTAAACTTCTCCCACCACGGCAAAGTTGTACTCGCGGATCAGAGTATAGTTGGGAAGCAGGCTGCCTGCGATTGAATTCTCGATGGCCATTACCACGTAGTCGGCTTTGCCATCACGCAGCACATCGCAGGTTTCCTTAAAGGAAGAGCACTCAACAGTCTGGATGTCCTTTCCAAAAAACTTGAATGCAGCTTCTTCGTGGAATGATGCCTTAATGCCTTGAATCGCTACTCTTGGTGCCTTTTTCATTTAACTTTTTGTTCTAAATCTTATCCTTTAAACGCAAAAAGTCCCGGCGTTTGGCCGGGACTTTTATATACTTTTATCTTACTGATATCAATGCATATTAGTCCCGGCTCTTACTAAAGTAGTAAAAGTATCCAAACCAATATGTAGTGATGTTGTTCATTTCTTTTTTGTTCCGCCAAATGTACAAAGTAATTTTAATTTGTCAATAGCAAAGTGAAAATATTTATGATGGCAGACCGTTATAATACTCCAGGCTTTCTTTGACCTGTTCCTCACTTACTTGACAGTTGAAATCACATTGCCCGATTTCACGAAGTAAAGAAAACATGATCTGCCCATTCTCGTTTTTCTTATCACTTTTCATCAGGTCGAGCAGCGCGCTGTGACTTTCCGGCTTTATCCTGTAGGCCGGATATATGGCAGTAATATAGGAAGAAATGTCTTCCAGTTCAGCCGCTGTCAGGTTATTGCTAAGCTTAGAAAGATATCCCTCGCATACCATCCCTATGGCAATGGCTTCGCCGTGCGTAAGCGGATTTTTATCGTGCTTTAGCGAATAGGTCTCTACGGCATGTCCTATCGTATGCCCGAAGTTCAATATCTTCCTTAGCCCTTTCTCCTGCGGATCGGTAGTCACCACCTTGTTTTTAATCGCAATGGAGTGATGGATGTCTTTAATGTTAACTGCTTCATAATCGCTTTCCTTAAGCGCCTTATAGTATTCTGCATCCGCTATTAATCCGTGTTTCACCATTTCCGCAAAGCCTGAAAGAAGTTCACGCTTGGGCAAGCTACCGAGAAAAGCACTCTCGATAAATACTGCCTGAGGCAGGGCAAAAGTGCCCACCATATTTTTAACGTTGTCGATATCTATGCCGGTCTTACCACCCACAGAAGCATCAACCTGCGATAACAACGTAGTAGGAATGTTGACGAAGTCGATACCCCGCTTGTAGGTAGACGCCACAAAACCGCCCATGTCGGTTACCACCCCGCCGCCCAGGTTAATCATCAGGCACTTGCGGTCGGCTTCAAAATCCAGAAGGGTTTTCCAGATGCCTATACAAAAATCGATGTTTTTGTTTTCCTCTCCCGGATCTGTTTCAATCAGATCGAAAGCTGAAAAACCGTCCAGCATACTTTGAAACACAGGTAAGCAGGATTCCAGCGTATTGGAGTCGACAAAAACGAAAACCTGACTGTATTTGCCCGATTGAATCAGTTCTGAGAGCGGCGCAAGGCCGGTCTCAAAATAAACATTGTAGCCTGCGCTTTCAATCGTTTCCATCAGCTTACTAAGATCTTTTGTTCCATAAATTCAACTACATCACCGCGGCGTACCTTCAGCCGTTTACGGTAATCTACAGTGCCGTTATATCTTACCAGGCCATCTTCAACAATCGTCTGCGCTTCGCCTCCGCTCATTACAAGTCCGGTCGCCTTTAGCAGTTGTATCAGCGGAATAAATTCGCCCTCAAGTTTAAACTCTATCATCAGGACAAACTTACAACTATTTATAAAGTGTTTTACCGCCCAGTGGCGGGGATTTTATATTTTTGTCGCAAAACGACTAACTGCAATCCATAAATGGAACTATCTCCCAAGAAATCAATTAATTTTGATGATACCGAAATCGCTTTCCGCAACAAATCCAACGGTGAATTAAACGCGGCTTACTGGCTGTTTAAGATCATCAGCAGCAATTTTCTGACACGTACGGGGCCGCCGGTTGCCAACTTTATGCTCAACATCGGACTGCCAATTAAGGGACTTATCAAGAAGACGATTTTCAAGCACTTTTGCGGGGGGGAAACCATCGCCGAATGCGAGCACACCATAGCGCAGCTTTACGCAGGTAAAGTGGGTACCATACTTGATTACTCGGTAGAAGGGGAGGAGGATGAGCAGGTTTTTGATTTTACATGTGCGGAGATCATACGTACCATTGAACGGGCGGCGGGCGACCCGCGCATACCTATAACCGTATTTAAGGTTACGGGTATAGGGCGCTTTGCACTGCTGGAAAAACTTGATGCAAAGCAATCTCTAACTACAGCAGAAGAGGCGGAGTTTGGTAAGGTAAAGCAGAGATGTGAGAAGATATGCCGTACAGCGTTCGACAAGGGTGTCCCGGTGATGATCGATGCTGAAGAAACCTGGATTCAGGATACCATCGATATGCTGACGATGGACATGATGCGATTGTTCAACAAACAAAGGATTATCGTTTATAACACCTACCAGATGTATCGCCATGACAAGCTTTCCGGAATGATTACCGATCATGAAACGGCGCAGCAGGAGGGCTTTATTCTCGGCGTTAAGATGGTAAGAGGTGCGTATATGGAAAAGGAACGCAAGCGTGCGGAAGAGATGGGATATCCTTCACCGATACAGCCCGACAAGGGGTCGTCCGACCGTGATTTTGATGCGTCACTAAGATATGCGGTAGAGCATATTGACAGCCTGGCCTTTGTTTGCGGTACGCATAACGAGGAAAGTTGCCGGTTGCTTTCAAACCTGCTGAATGAACACGGTATCAGTCATAATCACCCACATGTGTATTTCGCCCAGTTGCTGGGTATGAGTGACAACCTCAGCTTTAATTTATCTGACGCCGGGTATAACGTGGCTAAATATGTTCCGTACGGACCGGTAAAGGCGGTTATGCCTTATTTGTTCAGAAGAGCTCAGGAGAATACCTCTATAGCCGGACAAACCAGCCGTGAGCTGAGCCTGATCATCAAAGAAAAGAAGAGACGGCGGTTATAATAGCCCGTGATCAGACAGGAAGGTGTGCAGTTGCGAAGGATGCCGGTCCATCAACAGGGTACGCAAACCTGCTTTTCGGGCGCCTTCCAGGTGCTGGGGACTGTCGTCTATGAATAATGTTTCCTCTGGCTTGAGCCCGTTTTCCTGCAGTACACGTTCAAATATAGCGATATCGGGTTTACGAAGGAACATCTGCTGGGAGTAATAGACACGCTCGAACAGGGATTCGTTTCCGGTCATCTCATACTTATTCTTCAGATGGTCTGTGATCCAGTTGTAATGGATTTCGTTGGTATTGCTCAGCAGAAATGTCCGGTATCGTTCTTTGGCCCTCAGCAGCGTGTCGTGTACATGTTTAGACGGGACGCCGATCAGCAGACTATTCCAGGCATCGTTTATTTGGCCGTCGGTCAGATCTAGGTTGCCGGTCGCCGTTCTTATCGCATCCCTGAACTGCGCCGGACTGATCGCTGCAGTTTCCAGATCGTTAAAGATTTGGTTGTGTCCTTTATGTGCGAAAAACTCCTCCACGTTGCTGATACCCAGTTTAGAGAAGGCATTTTGGGTTCTTAAGAAGTCAATTTCGAAGATTACATTGCCGTAATCGAAAATGATGTTTTTTATTTTTTGTGCTAAATCCGTTTCCATAATTGGATACAAATATGTAACATTGCACTCGCAAAATCACTATAGATTTTCACTGCGCCTATAGCTCAGTCGGTTAGAGTAGAAGACTCATAATCTTTTGGTCCCTGGTTCGAGCCCAGGTGGGCGCACTGGCCTCCTAAGTACATTAGGGGGCTTTTTTTTACATCTTAACCCTTGGATTAACCTGCTAAATGCTTAGCTTCGGTGGATTTGCCACAGCCGGCATGATTGAAGCGGTGTTGGGTGATGGAGAGATTCAGCGCTTTTCCTATTCTTTCACGAAAAAGGGCGAACTATTGATAAATCCGAAGGGCGGTCGTTTCGCCTGTTACGACGGCTATGGATGTATCACTCGCTACAAGAGAATCGAATAAACTTTGAGCTATTCCATATTCCCGAACGATCATTTTAGCTTTATCAAATAATATTTTGCGTTGACATGTTAAATACTATCTTTGTATAGTACAAGTTGTATAGAACATTATGGTTATATGAAACGCGATAACAGAGTGCAGGAGCTTTTATCTTCCTGGGAAGAAACTTATAAGAAGGGTCAGCTTACATTATGGATTTTTCTGTCTCTTCAGGAAAGTAGAAAATATGTTGAAGAAATCAGGGAATTCGTGGAGACTAGAAGTCAAGGAACTATAACCTGCGAAGAGCAAAGTCTATATAGGGCTTTAAGAAAGTATGAACAAATTCAGGTGTTAAATTATGAATTAAGAAAAGGCAATAAAGGTCCGGATAGGAAATACTATTATTTAACGCCACTCGGGAAGGAGCTCTTTGATCAATTTGTTAGCAGGAACATTGACCTGTTTTATTCTCAAGAAATTATAAACCTTTTAAATAATAAGCTATGAAAACAATTACAATCTATCTCCTAAAATTTATTTTGACCGCAATTGTATTAACTGTTGCCTGGAGGTATTGCATGAGCTACGGAATCGATAGCAACTCATCGGTGGTTGTGGCTTTATCGGCAGTCGGATATGCGCTAGCGATGTTTGCTTCCGGTTGGCATTTTGGGAGGAAACAGGGGGAGTTTCTACCAATTTTCGATGTAGGGGTTAGATTCCACTTTTCAACCTATATCGTTTACCATGTCGTTGCGGAACTATGGTTTGCTTTCGGCCTCAATTCGAGCTATGAGCAGATCGTAACAATTCGCTCAACGGAGATCGTTTGGGGTGCTATCGTAGTCATTCATTTTATGGTCTTTCTTTGGGCAAAGAAAACCTCAATAAACAACCTTCACAGAAAGGATCTGTTTGACTAATGAGAAGCCTACGCAAAGGAGTTAAGAACGGTGCTTATAAATATTTATCCAGCACTTTCTGAAGTTCAGTGGGGAAGAGCGGCTTTTTAAGGAGTTTAATAACGTAAGGGTTGGCCTCGGCGCGCTTAATATCGCCGAAGTCCAGTGTAGACGATAGTATGGCAATAAGGCATTTACTTTTTACCCGATCCGGGAAGTTTTTGAAAATCTCCAGAAAATCAAAGCCATCCATTTCCGGCATCTGGATATCCAGTAGAATGAAGTCGGGCAGGTTATCTTCGTCATCGAGGTGCCTGTTTAAATAGGATAAGGCTTCGTCTCCCGACTGACAGGTTATAATCTGGTCAAACAGCTTAGAGATATTAATGACCTTAGAATTGATCTTTAAGTCAATTTCATTGTCATCTATCAGCATGACCTTTCTTGCTTTACTTGACATTAGGAATAAATATTTTAAAAGTTGTACCCTCCAGATCACTTGAAGTCACAGAGATCCTGCCGTTGATTTTGTTCAGGGCCTCCTTCACAATGAAGAGCCCGAGCCCTGTTCCGTGATTTGTCTTCGTTTTAAAAAACTGCGTGAAGATCTTTTCCAGATGCTCATTAAGTATACCCACGCCGTTGTCGCTGATGATAATCTCCGCTGCCTCCTCCGTAGCAAGGACGCTGATGCTTACCCTCTTGTTTTGTTCATCCTCTTTCTGGTATCGGATGGCGTTTGAAATCAGGTTGCCAAGGATTACCTCTATGCGAAATGCATCGCCGTAAAATGGACCTGTTTGCCGGATGTTTAAATCAAACTTGGTATCCGTATCTGTATACGCATAAAGGTCAACGAGCTCACTGACGAGCGAATTGAAACTTACCAGCGAATTCTCGGAAGCTACCTTATTGTTTTTATAATACTGCAGTGTTTTCTGGATATAATAATCCAGTTTGTTGGAACACGACTCGATCAGACCCCAGTATTCGCCGCATGAGTCGTACAAGCCTTCCATCTTTACCAGATTAACAACGCCCATCGTAGAAACAAGAGGTGCGCGAAGCTCGTGCGATATACTGTAGATAAACCGGTTCAACTCATCATTTGTTTTTTCCAGTTCAGCTACCTTGTTCCTCAGATCGATTTTGGCTTTATAAGCGTCGTACGCATTTTTGATCGAATTGTGAAGTTCCAGATCGTTCCAAGGTTTGGTTACATACCTGTATACGTCGCCGTGGTTTATGGCATCCGCAAGAGCCTCTATATTTGTATAGCCTGTTAGTAATATACGAACCGGGTCAGGGAAAGTTTCTGAAATGCGTCTGAAAAACTCAACCCCGGTGATTTCAGGCATTTTCTGGTCGGCCAATATAACATGGATTTCAACATTTTCAAGCAGTTCTATGCCCTCAACCGCGGATAGCGCAGTATATATCTCATACTGTCTTCGGAAACCTGCCCGGAAAGCCACCAGGTTACTTTCCTCGTCGTCGATGTACAGGACACGTATGGTCTGCGTGCTCATAGAAGGAGTATTAATGTTTTATAGGCAAGTTAATAATAAATTCGGTACCTTCATTAACTTTTGTTACAACATCAATTGTGCCCCTGTGGTTTTCGATAATCCTGAAAACGATGGATAAACCGAGGCCTGTTCCCTCACCAACGTCCTTTGTTGTAAAAAACGGCTCAAATATCTTTTGTTTGACGGAATCAGGCATACCGGTTCCCGAATCCTTGATGCTTATTTTTACATGATCCCCTTCCTGCCATGTTTTGAGCGAGATAAACTCTTCTTCATTTTGTACCGGTTTAGACTTTATGGCGTGAACAGCGTTAGACATCAGGTTCATGAACACCTGGTTGATCTTACCCGGCATGCATTCCACTTCTGGAACGGGCTGATAGTCCTTAACTATTTTAAGGTTTCCCGGGAAGGTACTTCTGATCAGCACCAGGGTAGAGTCGAGCCCTTCAGCAATATTAACAGGTTTGGTATCGTTCTCGTCTAGCCGGCTAAAGTTTTTCAGGCTTCTGATGATCTCAGCTGTGCGTTTAGCGCCTTCACCGATACCGGAAAGCAAGGATTTGATCTCTTCCCTTACAAAATTCAAATCGATACGTTTCTTGAAAGATTCGATCGCACTGATTTGAGACTGGAGGTCTTTTTCCGGATCCAGCTTTTCGTACATTTGGATAACATCGTTAAGGTCGTTGATATCCAGTTCGAGAGGCTTTATATTGGAGGTCACAAAATTGATCGGGTTATTGATCTCATGGGCGATACCCGCCGTTAACTGCCCCAGTCCGGCCATCTTCTCCTGATCCACCAGTTGCGACTGAGCTTCTTTCAGGTCGGTGAGCGTGGCATTCAACGTATCATTAGCGGTTTCAAGAGCCTCTGTACGTTCTTTTACCTTGATTTCGAGGAGCACGTTTTGTTCTCTTACCAGCTTTTCGTTCTCTGTTACAACTTCAAGGGCACGCGCTTGCGACTCTTCTTTCTCTCTTTTAAAGATGTTGATCTTATCGGCAAGGGCAAACGACAGTAAAGTGACTTCGGTTGCAGAAGCGATCTGCAGGATATATATCGTCACATTGTTGTACGGAATAATGTTGTAATCTTTCATGATAAACAAACACGCACCTACCAGCAGCAACGACCAGGCGATCAGGAAATATTTTGCTGGGGCAAATCCTTGCTTGTACACTATGAAACCGATATACAAGGCAATCAATGATCCTACGAAGGTGGCCAGCTGCATCGTAATAAAGTCCAGATGTTTGGCCCCGAAAAGGGTAAAACAGAGGCTAAGCGAAAAGGTAGACAGGTTAAAATAAATCAGTCGGGAGAGGAGTTTCTCGTACTTGCCGATATTGAGGAATTCCTTAATAAAGATAAAGGCAGTGATTCCCGAAAGCGACGAGAACACACTTACCGAGTTTGCCGCAAGCCAATCATTATTTAACCACAGATACTTGCTGGCAAAGCCCGAAATGGAGATTTGTGTGAGCCAGATCGACAAAATGTACAGCACGTAATAAATGTAACTTCTGTCGCGTACCGAGATGTACAGGAAGGAGTTGTAGATCAGCATCACAAACATGATTCCGGAATACAGTCCGAAGAGCATTTCTTTCGAGATCAGATCGCCGCTGAGAGATTCCTGGGTGCCGACCTTTAAAGTTGTTACGAGCAATTCATTGCTCATCAGTTTTACGAAAACCTCATAAGAATCGGTGCCCGGAATCTTTGGCAGGTTCGCAATAAATCCGGTTCCCGGCCATTGACGGTTAGGAACGTCTTTAATGGCCGTAACAGGCACACGCCTTATCAGGTTATCATTAGTAACCACATAGCATTCCGGGGTCATCAACCTCGACTGCTCTATAAGCAGAACGGCGTTGTCCTGCTTCGGCGCAGTCATATGGAGTTTTACCCAGCCGGCATTTTTAGAGATGCCAAAATTAATGACTTTGCTGTCGCTCCGGTAAAACCAGTCAGATTTTCGGATGTCCTCGATCCGGTCGTTGCCTTCGCGGGGCGGGAGCAACCAGGCGCGCTCGCCCAGGTCGGTAGTGCGTTGAACGTTAGAATCTGCGATGTTGTCATGAGCATTGCATACCGACCATACGGTCATGATCAGCATGCCGATCAAAAATGTAAACCTCTTCAAGATGTGATGCCTTTGATTCTTAAGTCAAAATGTATATCAATAGGACCATGCTTGGTCTCTACCGTTTTATCCATAACCAGGTTGTTCCTGAGTTCCATAATGGCCCCCCGCTCTTCCGGGAATGTGTTGTCCAACGTAATAACATCGTCTATAATAAGGGCTGTCGCCGTGAGGTCTTCTTTTGGATAATAAAACTTGCCTTTGTTGCCAATCGTGTCTATCACTCTGAAGCCCGTCCGGATACAGTTCCGATATGTGGCAGGCGCACACAAAGCAAAGAGCGATTTCATCTTTAACTGTTCGGTAATGGCCACACAGGTACGGCCTAAAAAGATACTCCCGATACCCAATCCTGCCACTTCCCATGAGTTCCATAGTCCGCAGCATTCTCCGGTAACCAGCGTGTTTTCCTCCATAACCATCTTGTAAATGCGATCATCGATATAGCCCACTGCATCTTCAATGGGCAGTGGAAATTTATCATCGGCGATCTGTATTCTTCCGCCAGCCAGAATTCTGTCGTCATCTTCGGCTGTTACAACCACGAGATAAACGTTCGGATTCAGCATCCAGTCAATCTTAGCAGATGTGATCTGCGTGATCCCGAATATCTCCAGAACCTTAGTATGCCCTTCTACAAATTTAAGGCAGGTCTGCCTTTCGTCCACAGCCCTGAAAGCCCGGAACTGCAGTTTATCTATTTTTGGTTTGTTAGTTTCCAATACTCAGTGTGTCTTTAATGGGTTTGCGGATCGTTCTCATTTCCGAATCAGAAGCTTTGAAGAGCCTGAACAAAAATATCTCAGCTTTTTCATCGTTGGTGTCAAAAATCTGACAGAATTTTCGTCTTAACTCAGTCAGGTGCGCAGAAGTATCTCTATCTAGTCCGGCACCCTTGCCATGGATGTTTCTGTAAAAGAAGGCCAGAGGAACAGACAATGGGTGCATTTGATAACCATAAGCTGAGGCTGCCAGCCATAATCGCTCCACAGCACGGCCACCTTCCAGAAAATTTTGATTGGCGATGGTAGGCATCGTCACCAGGCCGATTGCCGACGCCGTAGCCATTTGTGTTACGGATACTTTCTTAAACACCGTCCCACCGTTAATCTTTTTGAGGAAATCAATCGCCTGCGGATCCTTAAGCAGACGGAGACCAATCAAATCGTTCATGCCGAGATCAAGCGTATGCACACCGATCCCGTCCTTTCTGGATTCAACCTCCTCAGGTGTCCAGCGCATTTCCCTGTGGATAAAATCCCAATGGGCCTCGGGCGTAAAGAACCGCATCAAATCGGTCTCCGCCACTATCTCGCCAATCTGCTGCTGGCGTTTTACATCAAACACCCATTCTATCTCAGCGCCAGGTACATCTGTAACGACCTTCGACAAATGGTGCATTTCTTCGGGTGCCATCAGTACCCTGGAACTGTTCTTTCTGTTGGTATGCCGGTTTCCGATCTGGGCGGCAAGTTTAAGCGATAATTCCGATGGCGCCTCCTTATTTTTTTTGAACCTGAATGATGCCACATGCGTAGGGAAACCAGATGAAGCGTATTCCCAGATCACCTCCAGCCTTTCTTTTTCGGCAGTAAGCAAAAGGTTCTCAATGGCTGCACCCAGGGAAATCATCGACGAAGTATCATTGAAGTCCAGAAATGCGTCTGAACACGACTTATCGAAAAATAAGTGCAGTATATTATTCTTATAGTGCCATTTCCAGGGCTGACTGTTACCACCCGAAGGTGCCAGGCCTGCTGCTGTTACCATCAGTTCCAGTTCTTCACTGCCAAGCGGCTCGCCATCTGGAACGCTGCTCGAAGCCGACATTCTGTCCATATCGTCCACCGTTAAAGGAGGTGTAGCCTGCTGCTGCAGTTCCCTTTCTTTGGGCGGATCGCTGATCAGTTCGTCTATATCAATAAAAAACCTTCCGGAAACATGCAGGGAGTCAAGTAATATCTTTCTCGAAAGATCAGCTGTGATACCGCCCCCGTAAGTTACGGCGCTTGATAACTGCGGCCATGTGGTAATGGTTTGCATGATCTCAATAGCTGAAGCTTTCATGCGGGGCGATAAAGTTTCGAGTCCGCTGATGGGCACCATATAAGGAAGCTTTTCTTCACTCGTTTTGAGGTCTTTTACGCGGCTAATGTCCAAATGTGCCACAGAGCCATGTAGAATTGGCCGTTCAGGCTCAAGGTCAAACCGTTCAATGTCAATCGTTCCCCTGTCGCTCGCCTCCATAACCACGGGTATGCCCATTTCCCGCGCCTTTACCCGGCAATTGATCTTTATATCTATACTGTCACACTCGTCAATAAGAAGGTTCAGTTTTCCGTTTCCTGCAAGAAACTCTTCCAGGTTATTTTCCGTAATGCCCTCATGAAAAGGAACTACTTTTAAGAAAGGATCAATCTCGGCGATCTCGCGAGCTACGATCACGGTCTTTTTGAGGTTTACATTATGTACCCCACAACGGATGCGGTTAAGGTTTGTCAGGTCCAGGGTATCGAAGTCTGCAATCCGCAACTCTCCAAAGCCGCGTTCTATGGCCAGGGTCAGTGAAACCGACTGACCAACAGAAAGACCGATGACACCGATTTTTTTCTCGGCAAGCCGGTCCTGCTCTTCCTGCGTTATTTTATGCTTATTGCGATTGGTCCGTACCGTAATATACTCCTGTTCATCCAGAATATGCACCACTTTGCCAAGCCAGGGGTAATACACCCAAACGCCATATACAGATATGTCCGTTCCGTTCAAATGCGCTTCAATAGCTTGTCGTATCGACCGATCGTCGAGGACCCTGTTAGGGTTTATCGACTTGATCAGGTCTTTCAACTGGTGATAGATTGTGTCAAACACCTGGATATGAGGTGCGCTGAGCAGCAGATCCTTCAATGCTTTTTCATCTTCCTCCTTATTAATACGGAAAAATGTCGGAAGATAAACATCGTTTTGAAGTTCAGTAGTCAGAATAGCCTCTTTAAGAAAATTGTTGTTGTCTTTAAGAAAATGCATGTGTCGATTAGTTATGCCCTAGCAGGTATTACGGTACCCGTTAAAATCTACTAAAATTAGGGTTTTAAAGGTTATTATAAAAATGTATGTTTAACTTTTTATTAGCTGGCAGCAGTGTTTGTTTATTTGTTTGCCGCTACTGAATCAAATACTGAAATTATAGACAGGTGTTTAAAAAAACACCCGAAAGTGATATATTTAACAAAAATATTTTGTGGATATGAGTTCAGATACATTAATAAGTGTTTTGTACGTAGACGATGAAGTTCATAACCTGAACTCTTTTAAGGCCGGATTTAGGAGGTTGTTTAATGTTTTTACTGCAGAATCGGCAGTAGAGGGAAGGAAGATACTGGAGTCTGAAAATATTCATGTGATCATCACCGACCAGCGGATGCCGGTCATGACAGGAATTGAGTTCCTGGAATCCATTATACCAGATTTTCCAGACCCGATAAGAATCTTGCTTACCGGCTATGCTGATATTAATGCGGTTATAGATGCTATTAATAAAGGGCAAGTATATAAGTACATACAAAAACCCTGGATGGACGAAGACCTGCGTATTAATATTGAAAAGGCATATGAAATATATGCGCTCCGCAAAGAGAACCGAGAACTTACGGAACAACTATTGCTGGCCAATAAGCAGTTAGAGTTCCTGCTCCGTCAAAACCTGCTTTCATAGGTATGTAAAACCAAGGGTATGAAACAATGGAATATAGTCTTTTTAATACTGATTAATTCCTTGTTCATACAGGCGGTACGGGCTCAGAATATCTCCAACGAAGGCACAGAATTCTGGGCGGTGTTCCCTACGCATGATCCCTCGCGGCTTGGCGGAAGCTTCAGCCTGGCAAATATTACTGTATACCTTACCTCAAAGTCTGATTCAGAAGCCACCGTTACCTGTGGAAGCTTTTCTAGTACTCAGAATATTCCGGCCAACACAGCTGTTCCGTTTCACGTTCCAAGAAATGAGGCTTATATCGACTCCGCCGAGAGCAACCAGGTATTGAACAACAGAGCTATACGCATCTCCGTAAGCCCCGGTCAGCCCAAAGTTGCCGCCTATGCACATATTTATGCAGGGGCACGGTCGGCCGCTTCGTTGATCCTTCCGGTGGAAGCACTCGGACAAACCTATTATTCCATGAACTATGCGCAGGCTAATGGAGACGGGCTCACCAACAAAAATTTTCTCACGCTTATCGCGACCGAAGACGATACGCACCTGCGCATACATTTAAAAGATGGCTCGGTGCAGTCGGTAACCCTGCCAACAGCTGGCGATGTCTATGAGTACCTTCCGCCGGGGCAGGAAGACCTTACCGGGGTTAAAGTTGATATAGACCCGGGGTCGACCAATTCCTGCAGTAAACGCTTTGCCGCTTTTTCAGGGAGCACAGCCTTATATATAGGGTGCTTTTCTTCGCTCGATCCACTTTATCAGCAATTGTATCCTACCATCAGTTGGGGAAAGAACTACAGCATTATTCCTTTTAAAGACCGAGAATATTATTTCAGGGTCCTGGCAGGCGAAGACAACACCACCGTAACGATCAACAATACGTCATTTACACTCAACAGCGGCCAGTTTTATGATGCCAGCACCGAACACACCGAAGCTATGCTTGTATCGGCCGACAAAAATATCAGCGTAGCGCAGTATTCACTTACCCAGGAATGTTCAGGTCTTTTTGGCGAAGCAACCGGCGATCCTGAAATGGTACTGCTCAATCCCATTGAGTTTAATATACGCGAGATCACCTTGTTCTCCTCAAACGATCAGAGTATTCTGGAGAAGTACATTAACGTTTGCATGAAGACAAGCGCTACGGCCAGTTTTCGCATCAACGGAAACCAGCCCACCGCGACTTGGACGGTTATGTCCAGCAATCCGGAATACTCATACATCCAGCTCAACATTACCGAGATGAGCTCAACTCTATCGGCCTCCGATGGGTTTAATGCGATAGCTTATGGATTCGGCCGGTTCGAGTCATACGCTTACTCGGCGGGTACCAACCTGGCGGCGAATAATTACCTGTTGGTAAACAATACCATTACCGGACTCGATGCCAAGGACGCCTGCGTAGGGCAGAAGTCTAACCTCAAGATCGTTTTACCTTATCTGGTAAGTGAGATCAGCTGGCAGCTCGATGCAGAACCAGAGGTGCAGGGACAAACCACGCCTAATGCAGTGGTCAACAGCGGTAGCGGAATCATTCTCTATGAATATATCTATGCTATCGATAGCGCCTTTGCAGACACAGGCATAGTGCATCAGGTGGTCGTAAAGGCCGAACGGCCCAATCAAGGCAATTGCCTGGCTACACAGCAAATCTATAACTATTCCTTTGGCGTAAACCCGATCCCGCTGGCCGATTTCAGTGCATCCCAGATAGCTTGCGAAAATCAGGGCATCGCTTTTACCGACCTCAGCAATTCGCTGCTGCCCGATCAGCCGGTAAACAAGTGGATATGGGATTTTGGCGACGGCGGCGTATCCACCGAGCAAAACCCCGTACACAGATATACGCAGATCGGTACGTATAACTATACCGTAAAGCTGTCGGCAGGCTTACAGGATGGCTGTCTTTCCGATGTTTTTGAAAAGACCATCACGGTGACCATAAACCCGTCTCCGGTGATCGTATTTGATCCCATACCGGGCGTTTGCCAGGAAGCGGGTATTGTAGTGCTGACACAGGCCCGGGAAACACGCGGGTTGCCCGGCAGGGGCCGTTATTCCGGCACTGGCGTAACGGCCGATGGCAGGTTTGATCCTCAGGCGGCTGGTCCGGGTACGCATACCATCCGGTATACCTACATCAGCAATGGCTGTACCGAAACCAAGCAGCAGACAATCCTGGTCAGCCCAACTCCTTTACTGACCATCACTAAAACGATAAATGTTTATGAAGGAGGCGAAAAGCAGATGGAGGCAACCGCAAGCGGTACTGATCTGACCTACAAGTGGTCGCCTGCTCAGGGCCTTAGTCGTGACGACATACTTAACCCGGTTGTCACCGGTACAGACGATCGCACATACACCTTAACCATCACTTCTGCCAGGGGCTGTGTTATCACCGAAACTGTTACGGTCAACGTCCTGGCACGCATAGAACCGGCAAACAGCTTTAGTCCGAATGGCGATGGAGTAAACGATACCTGGATACTTAAGTATATTGAAACTTACCCACGTGTCACTGTTGAAGTATTTAACCGTTACGGTACACGTATATTCTACAGCGCTGGTTACAAGGCCCCTTTCGACGGGAATTCCAATAAACAGGCCTTGCCTGCGGGGACTTACTACTATATTATCAATCCTAACAACGGGCGCAGACCGGTAACTGGCCCTCTAACCATTATACGATAGTGAAACGATACATACTTCCGTCCCTCGTTGTCATCTTGTTTTGCTATAACGGTATAGCTCAGCAACGACCTCAATATACCCAGTACATTTTCAATAATTTTTTACTTAACCCTGCGCTCAGTGGCATAGAAAATTATACCGACGTGAAGGTGGGTCATCGCAAGCAATGGGCAGGTATAAACGATGCACCTCAGACTTCGTTCTTGTCGGCCCACTGGAAATTTGGTGATGACTATCTTTGGCGTAATCCGCTCTCGCTGCCCGATCATGGCGACGATCCGATGAGCCGGAACTACATGCAGAACTATACCGCCTCGCCGAGTCACCATGGCATGGGTGTTATGGCTGTGCTCGACGATATCGGACCTTTGTCGCGCTTAGATGCAGCGCTTACCTACGCTTATCATATGCAGATGGCAGGCCAGCTGAATCTGTCGGTCGGCGTCTCCGCGGGCATATCCCGCATCGGACTAGACGTTGCTGCGCTCAACTTTGGTGAAGACAATCCACAGGACCCGGCCGTGCGTAATGCCATCATCAGCCAGATTAAACCAGATCTGGGTTTGGGCGTATGGCTCTACGGCGCCCGGTTCTTCGCCGGCGCGTCAGTCCAGCAACTGCTCTCTCAGGAGATGACCTTTACCAACAATCCCAATCTTCAGAACGCCCCGGGTTATGTGCCCGGCAAAGAAGTAGCCCATTATTTTTTCACTGCAGGGTACAGGTTCTTTTTACTAGAGGATGTAGCCGCTACACCTTCCATGATGCTAAAAAAGGTAAAGCCGGCGCCAGCGTCGTACGACCTGAACCTGAAGCTGGCATTTAAGGATCGTTTCTGGCTGGGAGGGAGTTATCGCAAAGACGACGCCTTTGCCGCCCTGTTGGGTGTCAACTTCAATAAACTGATCAATCTCACTTACTCGTACGATTTTACAACGTCAGCCCTGAATTCGGTGAGCAACGGGAGCCACGAAATTGTCTTGGGCTTACAACTCAACAATGTATATGAGGTATTGAGTACGACCAGAATGTGGTAATTCCTTTGTGCTAGGTTGGATAATCTACAGTTCCTTACGCAGGCGTGCCACCGGTATGTTCATTTGTTCGCGGTACTTGGCTACGGTCCTTCGTGCAATATTATAACCGCGTTCTTTGAGAATTTCCGTCAGTTTTTCGTCGGCCAAAGGCTTACGTTTATCCTCATTGCTGATACAATCTTCCAGGATCTTCTTTACCTCCTTGTTTGAAACCTCCTCGCCACTCTCGGTCTGAATAGCTTCGGAGAAGAACGATTTCAATAAGAAAGTACCAAACTCGGTCTGCACATACTTAGAGTTGGCCACGCGCGACACCGTAGAAATATCCATGTCGATCTTGTCTGCGATATCCTTAAGGATCATTGGCCGCATCTTGCGTTCATCTCCCGTCAGCAAATACTCATACTGGTATTGCATAATGGCATTCATCGTTTTGAGCAAGGTTTGCTGCCTTTGTTTAATTGCGTCGATAAACCACTTCGCCGAGTCGAGCTTTTGCTTTACAAACTGTACCGCCTCCTTCATCTTCTTATCCTTTTGGGCAGCCTTATCGTAATGGTCGAACATGTCAATATATGAACGGCTTACACGCAGTTCGGGTGCGTTCTTAGAGTTAAGGGTCAGGATCAGCGAACCGTCGTTGTTGGTGATATGAAAATCAGGTATGATCTGCAATTGCTTGGTCGTAACCTGGTTAGAATCTCCGGGTTTTGGGTTTAATCTCAGTATCTCTGCAATAATTTCTTTCAGGTCCTCACTGTTTAAGCCCAGGGCTTTCTCCAGTTTATCGTAGTGCTTGCGGGTAAATTCGTCCAGATAGTTTTCAACGATCACGATGGCTTTCTGAATGATCGGGTTATTGATATCCTTACGCTTGAGCTGCAATGTGAGGCACTCCTGTAAATCCCTTGCCGCTATGCCCGGGGGATCGAAACTTTGAATCACTTTCAGCATTTCCAGCACATCTTCCTCTTCCACCATTACATTCTGGGAAAAGGCAAGATCGTCGATCATCGAAGTGACCGGTCGACGCAGGTAGCCGTCATCATCCAGACTGCCGATAATCTGCTTGCCTATGATAAAGTCCTGATCGGACAGAGGCACAAGGTCCAACTGCTCCTGCAGGCTTTCGAAAAAAGTACTTTCAATAGCGATAGGCGTTTCCTTCTTCTCTTCGTCATCATCACTATTATTATAAGAAGTACTATAGTCGTTTACGTCATCGTCCTGCAGATAGTCGTCTACGTTAAACTCATCGGCTGAGTCGTCACTGCCCTCATATTCTTCAGGACTGTCGTTCAGATCGTCATACTCACCTTTCGGCTCTTCAGCGATCATCAGGCTTGGGTCTTCAAGGGCCGGATTCTCTTCAAGTTCCTCTTTTATACGTGTATCTAATGCAACGGTAGGTACCTGAAGCAGTTTAATAAATTGTATCTGCTGCGGAGACAGCTTCTGAAGTAACTTTTGTTGTAAGTGTTGTTTTAACATAGAATCGAATAAACGGTCTTGTATACCCGCTCAAAAATACATATTTTATCAGTACAAACACCATTTTAATAATAATACAGAATGGCTTCCCTACGGTTCGGCATAAGGTCGGGATAACTACGGGAAGAAGGCGTAATGCTAAAGATATTGGAATATCTTTGGAGCGATTACTAACGATACCTTAATTACGACAGTATGGGGTATTTTTTGTGTCTGTTACCGGGGCTTATAGCGACGCGAATATTGATTAATGATTATTATTAGTTCACGGGAATTCTTAATTTCGAAGATAATAATTTATATCATTATGGGCTTTGTTAAGGAATTTAAAGAGTTTGCGATAAAAGGGAATGTTATGGACCTGGCAGTGGGGGTGATTATCGGTGGTGCGTTTGGTAAGATCATCGATAGCCTAGTCAAGGACATCATTATGCCGGTTATCTCGCTCGTGATCGGATCGGTAGACTTCAGCAATATGTATGTAGTGCTCAAAGGTAGCGTGGCTGATGGAATGCCGCTTGCAGACGCTCGAAACGCTCAGGATGTAGTAGTTTTCGCATATGGCAATTTTATTACCGTAGGTATCAATTTCCTGTTGCTTGCCCTTGCTGTATTCTTAATGATCAAAGGCATCAATGCCCTGAAACGTAAAGAAGAGGTTGCTCCCACGGTGGCGCCGCCTGCGCCCTCTAAAGAGGAAGTGTTACTGGCAGAGATCCGCGATCTGCTCAAAGCAAAGCAATAGCATGTGGCCATACAGGCGGGAGATTTGTTTCACCGGACATATGCGGTGGTTTACCGATGTTTATACTTGCTGCGCTGATTAGTTATTTCCGCCTGCTGCGCGCTTGCCTAATTTTGATGCATTAAATAATTAGAAATGGAAAGATGTCATAAAAGTTTAAACAGCAGCAGCAGCCGCATATGGACCGGACTGATCATACTCGGTATCGGGCTGGTGTTTCTCCTTCAGAATCTGGGTGTTGATATCCCTCACTGGGTGGTGAGCTGGCATAGCCTGCTGATACTTGTCGGACTGCTGGTTGGCTACAAGCGCAGGTTCCAGGGTTTTGCTTGGTTTATACTGGTGTTGATAGGTGCGGTATTTACTATTGAAGAGGTTACGGCGTACGATTTGTCTAAATATTACTTTGCGGCCATTTTTATCAGTCTGGGCGTGTTTTTGATCGTTAAGCCCAAAAGTCAGCACCATCCCAAATGGGGAAGAAGGTGGGGACGCCCGGGTCCTGTGGACGAGCAAACGGTACAGTCTGAAAAAGGCGATCCGGATGTGCTGGATTCGGTCAGCGTATTCGGAGGCAGCCATCAGAATGTTTATTCGAAAAACTTTAAAGGGGGAGACGTTACGGCGGTTTTTGGCGGGGCCGACGTAAATTTGACGCAGGCAGACTTTGCGGGTACCGTGGAGCTCGACGTGGTGGCTATTTTTGGAGGCATGAAGCTGATCGTGCCTGCGGGATGGGAGATCAAATCGGAAGTCACGACAATTTTCGGCGGTATAGATGACAAGCGGGGCGCAAGCGTGATTATTACGGAGCCTCGTAAAACACTCGTGCTTAAAGGTGTGGCGCTGTTTGGCGGGATTGATATCAGGAACTTTTAATTTAGAATCGATGAAATGGTTTTTAGTTAAGTACATCTATGAAATCGTTTGCTCGGAGGGCAACTATAAAACGCAGTTCGACGAACAGCTGAGGCTGATGATTGCTGAAGACGCGGGAGAGGCTTTTAGTAAGGCTTCTGTACAGGGTCACAGTTTTCACAAGCCATTTCTAAACTGCCAGGGCCAGCTGATGGAGTGGAGGTTTATTGGTGTAGCCGGTATACATGAAATCGACGAGCCGGCTGACGGAGCTGAGGTTGCTTCTATTGTCCATGAACCGGCCGATGTGGAGTCTTTTCTGAATGAAATGGATCAGCGAAAGGCTTTCTTATTGCAATGACGAGACGTCCGCTATCGGTTAGGGGAATACAAAAAGTAGCCACAACCATATTGCTGGTATGGGTGTCTGTATTTGCGCTGCTTTTTTATTATTCGCTCAATTTCAGTATCGCGATATCAGTAGCCGATAGTATGATTACGAGCGGTTTGCTTGCGGCGGCCTGTATCTGTTTAAGTAGTTTGCTTGGCTATTACCAGCCTAAAGACGAAACCATTCTTTTTGTGCTGGGGCTCACGGTGGTGCTGGCGCTAATCATCACGGTGATCAGCAAAGTTGCGCTGCATGCTTTGTTCGGCGCCGATTTAACTTATGTAAGTTTCCTCAAACTATCACTCACTGTGAGGTTTATCGTCATATTTGTTTTCCTGGCATGGTGTGCGCTGGCCAGTATCTTGTGGTACAGACTCGAGGATCAGTCGGCCACCCAGGAGCGCCTGCTTGCCGCACAGAACCTGTACCGCGAGGCCGAACTTAACAAACTTCGCCATCAGCTGCAGCCACATTTCCTGTTCAACAGTCTCAATTCAGTTTATGCGCTTACGATTGTTAATCCTAAAGAGGCGGGCTCGATGATCACACGTCTAGCAGCTTTTTTACGCGGGACATTGAAACGCGACGACGAGGTTTGGGTTGCCGTACGGGAAGAAATGGAATATATCCAGTTGTACCTGGATATTGAGAAGGTCAGGTTCAGTCACCGTCTCAACCTCGATATTTCTGTGGCAGAAGAGACGCTTGACTTTAAACTGCCTGGAACTTTGCTGCAGCCGATCGTAGAGAATGCGATCAAGTTTGGACTATACAATACCTCAGCGGCCATTACCATAGTTATGCGGGTGTACATGGAAAATGATGTACTCATTATTGAGACCAGCAATCCGTTCGACCCGGAAATGAAAGCTACCGGAGGAACCGGATTTGGACTCTCGGCTATCAAGAGGAGGCTTTATTTGCTCTTTGCCGATGAGAATCTGCTTGGTACGCGGGCTACTGCCGACAACCTTTTTATTACAACGCTTAAAATACCTCAAAGAAATGATCAGGACATTATTAATTGACGACGAATCGCTGGCCAGGGATATTGTAAAACATTATCTGAGTGATTTCCCGGATATAGAGGTGGTGGCGGAATGCAGCGATGGCTTTGAAGGGATCAAGGCCATTGCGCAACACAAACCTGATTTCATCTTCCTGGATATACAGATGCCTAAAATAAATGGTTTCGAAATGCTGGAACTGGTAGAGCAGCCGCCTGCCGTGATTTTCACGACGGCTTTTGATGAGTATGCCATTAAAGCTTTTGAGGTGAATGCCGTGGACTACCTGTTGAAACCTATTGAGAGGGCCAGGTTTGACCAGGCTATGCAGAAAATACCAGGCAGGCTAGGGGGTATGGATCCGCTCTCAGCTCAGCAGCTTCTTGACGCTGCGGCGCTCAGTCCGGCCCAGCACAACAGGGTGGTGGTGAAAAAGAACGGCGTTATTAAAATTATTGCGGTTTCGGATATCCATTACCTGGAGGCCGACGATGATTACGTGAAGCTGAGTACGGGGGAGGGCGTATTTCAAAAGAACAAGACCATGAGTTTTTTTGAGCGCACGCTCGATCCTGGCATGTTTATCCGGATCCACCGTTCGTATATGATCAATTTGAGTCAGGTGACCCGCATTGAGCTCAAGGAAAAAGACAGCTATATTGTCCTTTTAAAGTCGGATATTTGGCTGCCCGTGAGTAAAACCGGCTATATAAAACTTAAGGCCGCACTTGGTATGTAGAAAAATCCAATTCCATTTGCAATTGGAAAATAATCAAACTATATTTGCACCTCTTATTTAAAAAATAGTCTAACATATAATACAGTTATGAAAAGAACATTCCAACCTTCGCAAAGAAAGAGAAGAAACAAACATGGCTTCCGCGAAAGAATGGCTACTGCAAACGGGAGAAGGGTATTGGCTTCTCGTCGTGCAAAAGGAAGAAAAAGATTGACAGTTTCTGACGAGCGTCGTCACAAAGCATAATTTTGATTGCGGCAATCCTTTAAAGGATGTAAGCAGATCAGGATAGTCTGCAAATAAGCGATCAAAATGAACACATTTAGAAAAGAAGAACGGTTGTGCAGTAAGAAGTTAATTGACTTACTGTTCAAAAGCGGTTCTTCTTTTTTGTTATATCCCTTTCGGGTTTCTTACCTGCTGGCAGATCAGGAAAGCAAATATCCTTGCCAGGTTCTAATTAATGTCTCCAAGAAAAGATATAAGCGGGCGGTCGACCGCAACCTGATCAAAAGGCGAAGCCGCGAGGCCTATCGCCTCAATAAAGCTGAGCTGCTCTATCCACAGCTTCAGGATCAGCCTAAATTACTATTGCTATCGGTTCAGTACATCGGCAAAGCCATATATGACTTTGAGATGTTCGAGAAAAAGATGATCGGGGTTTTTAAACGTTTACATGATAAAGTTGATCAATAGCGTTGTAGGCTGGCTGTTTCTGGTGCTGATAAAGCTTTATCAATGGCTGTTATCGCCACTTTTAGGTGCAAGCTGCCGCTTCACACCTACCTGCTCACAATATGGCATAGAGGCAATTAAAAAATACGGGCCTTTTAAGGGCGGATGGTTAACTTTGAAACGCATTGGCAGATGTCACCCCTGGGGAAAGCACGGGCACGATCCCGTTCCATGAGTGGTAAACTTTATACTATAATTTCGATCTGATGCCTACTATACTACAAATTGAAACAGCTACTCAGGTTTGCTCGGCGGCGGTATCCGTAAACGGACAAACAGTTGCGTTGAAGGAACTGGCCGCAAATAACATCCACGCCTCCAGTCTAACAATATTCATACAGGAAGCGATGGACGCAGCAGGCCTGGCATTCGCCGATCTTGATGCAGTGGCAGTGAGTAAGGGCCCAGGTTCTTACACTGGTTTACGCATTGGCGTGTCTACCGCCAAAGGTCTGTGCTTTGCGCTGGATAAGCCGCTTATTGGCATAGATACCCTAAAAATGATGGCGGCTGGTTTTTTGGCAGAACAACCAGACTACCAGGGACTGATCTGCCCGATGATCGACGCACGCAGGATGGAGGTTTTTACGGCCTTGTTTGATTCTTCCCTGCAGGAGGCAGAGCCGGTGCTTGCGCGGATTATAGATGAGGAAAGTTACCGGGTGCTATTGGAGACACAAAACATTGCTTTTATAGGCGATGGTGCCGTCAAGTGTGCAGACGTCATCCAGCATCAGAACGCTGCCTTTCATTTGTGTAACTATAATTCGGCCGCCGGAATAAGCGGACTAGCCAATGAGGCTTTTTTAGCTGGAGCATTTGAAGATGTAGCTTATTTTGAACCCTTCTATCTGAAGGACTTCGTGGTAACCGCGCCGAAAAAGAGATAGACTAACGTCTTCTGATGTTTTCTATACCGGGCATGGTGCTGCTGTTTTGCGGGTGTTCTACCGTGCGACCGAACTTGATGCTCAATCCCATATAGACGGAGGCGTTTAACGGACCCCTGTTTTCGTTGAGCGTAGCCTTGATGGCGCCCGGGATATCAGAACTTGTTTTAAACAGGTTATCGGATCCCACAAAGGCTTCAAAGTTTGCCGTTTTATAAAGGCCTTGAATACCAAGCGACGTAAAATTATTAAAGTTGTATGCCGGTATCAGTGAAAGGGCAAAGTCGTTGTATTGGAACTTGTTGACCCAGGCAGCATCACCACCTTTATAGAAAAGGTTCTTAGATGCAATGATTCCGGGCGTATAGCTAAATCGCCCATAGCCAAGCCAGAATGGCTTCGAAATCATAAAATCGGCCCGGGCGTTGGTAGGGGTGTAATGTCGTTTTCGTTTGTGCACATCAATGACAACATCAGTAATCTTGTTTTCAATATCGCGTGCAGTGTTCGTTGCGGTGTCTATGAGCAGCAGTTTATCGAAGTTGGCGGTAACCGAGCTTCGCGACCATCGGATCAGGCCGAGATCTTTGATGTTGCCCATGATGAAAACGCCGTTTTTGGCGGTATAGGTTGTTCCCAGACTAATCGACGCGCCAGGGCTCTTAAAGGTTGGTACAAGTGTTTTTTTGCTTACTTCGTCCCAGTACAGGAAACTTCCCTGATAGATTCCCCGCAGCCTGACCGCAATGGTATCGCTGTCGCCCAAAGTCGCAAAGCCCGATTCCTGAATGTTCAGCTTATTATGCGAGATGCCGCTTAAAAGACTTAGTTTAATGCCAAAGGCCAATCGTTTGGTGTAGTTTTCGCGGTAGCTGAGACTAAACTGGTGGTACGACTGCAACCAGCCTTTGTTGTTAAAGGCATCATCGAAATTTTTAATTCCGCTGTTTTTTAGTCGCCTGTAATTTTCAAGAACAGCAAGTGTTTCGTTTGTGTAGTCTAGTTGCCCGTCGGTTTTTACTTGCCAGGACAAGCCGATTTCTTTGTGGTATTTATAGGAATGAAATATTTTTAGGGTGGCCAGATAGATATTGCTGCTCTGGACGCCGGTGTTCATCTCTCCGGTACCAAGAGGTATATTGGAGGTATCATACAGACCGGTGTTGATCAGCTCCCTGAAGAAGGTTTCGTTACCACGGTTCTGAAACTTTAAACCGAAATAAGGCAGGAAAAAATTGGATGCAAACTTGCGGGAAGAATCAAGCTTAAAGGTCTTTTGTGCAGGGTTCTCGAAGCCGTCGAATAATGTTCCGGTGCCAAACAGACCATATTGCTGCGCGCGCAAAGAGCAGGATAAAAGAAGAAGAAGCGAGGTTTGGACGAACACCTTGGTCATACGAAACATACTATGGTGTTAAAGCTAAGGAATTTTGACTAAGACTGTCTGCCGGAGCTTTTTTTGTCATCAGTACGTTCGTTTGGTATTTCCCGTTTTCGCCGCTCATCTGCCATATAAAGGCGTTGAAATCTTTCATGCTTTCCTGACGCAAGTGCTTAAAATAAGGAAGATAGATATTTCTCAGTATAATCCTTGAAGAGTTATCAAGATCGGAATAAAACATGATAGACGAGCTGTTGGGCAACTGATTTATCGCGGCCAGGTAGTTGGGGCGGTTGATGAGCAAACGGTTGTTCCTGTAGTTGTTCAGGAAAACCTGGACCGTACTGGCGTAGTTCGCGAAAATCAGGTAATTGTCAACTATCGTATAGTATGGTCGCCTGAAATTTCTGAAGGGCTCGCCAAAAAAAGAAAAAAGCAGATCAGACTCTTTGAAGATGCGGATATCGTCGCTGTGTTCTGCACTCAGATCGAGTAAAAGCTGGCCCAGTTTTTCCCCATTGCTCAATGCTATGGCGCCAAGTTTCTCTGAAGTACTTAGCTGGAAGGTGATCAGTTGGTTGGTGAAATATCTCGGAAAGGTCTGTTCCAGGTCGAGATGGTATTTCTCGCTGATTTGCGCAGTGAGGTCGAGCGCAGTTTTTCCTTTGCTCGTGCCAGTTAGCCACTTGTTTAGCTCCTCTCGCCACCTGCCATATTGCAGTATGGTGTACACAATGTAATTGGCCGTATTTTCCGGTAGTATGTTTGTGATCGTCACCTTTTGTGGTACATGCCGGTATAAGGCATAGTAGCTATCGCGTCCGTTAACCTGAGTACTGCCATTCAACAACAATTTCTCTGCGCTATAGTTATAAATAAGCGAGGTGTAGGCGTCCATATGGTTGAGTACGGCAAGTTCTCCGCTTAGGTTTCCAGGCATGGTCGACTTAAGCACAGCGGGTAACTGGTTAAAATTGATATGCACTTCGGCTAGGCTGTTTTTTGAGATCCGGCTTGTCGACCTGATATAAGCCCCAAATGGGTTGTCTTTTTCCAGAGTTCTACTCAGCGCCTGGTTCAGTACTGCGGAAGAGGGAGAAAGGAACAGAAGGTTTTCGCGCAGGGTTAGGTAACAGGTGAGTGTGTCCGACAGATTTAGTTTGTACCGATCTTTTTCCAGGGTAACGTTGATTTTGCCACCTAGTTCGCTTATTACCTGAGTCAGGTTGCTTTCGCTGTTTATCTGCGTAACATATAGGAAGGTCAGGTTTTTTTTCTCAGGAATCAGACCGATATAGATATTCTGTTTGTCGACAGCCTGAACTGCTGCCTGCGACTGTATGAGCATGTTTCCGATCGACTTGAGCTCGTTGTATTTGTCTGACCCCAGCACTTGCTGCAGGATGGGCTGGTCGCCCAGGATGTCGGTAATGCTTTTATCGTTCTGGAAACATAACACCAAGGCGGCATGCTGCGATATGGCGTAAAGGCTGCCGTCACTATTCTTCTTGTCGGCATTTAACGCGGAAAAATAGAAGTAAGCCATTGCGACAATGGCCGTTAGTAACAGTAATATCAGGATTAGAATCTTTTTCATTTGCTGTATACGCAAACTTAGCTAAAACTGAGTAATTTTGTTCGACAAAAGCTTTTATAATGAATAAGCAAATCCTGGTTGCCGCATCCTTATTAGGCGCATTGAGCGTAGTTCTTGGTGCTTTTGGGGCTCACGGACTCAAAAGCTTGATCAGCGAAGCGGAATTAGCTACCTGGGCAAAGGCTGTTGAGTATCAGTTTTATCACACACTGGTATTATTGTTTCTTTCGAAATCTGGCAACCGGAGTACCCTTGTGAGGTGGTCTTACCGTTGCTTTGTATCTGGTATCGTACTTTTTTCAGGATCGCTGTACCTGCTTGCCACACGCAGTGCTACCGGGTTCGCGTTCGCATCATATTTGGGTCCCGTTACACCGATCGGGGGTGTACTGCTGATTGCCGGCTGGTTGATGCTTTTTCTATCTGCGTTGAAAACGTCGGCCGATGCTTGATCTCATTAACAGTGATTTTGAAGAGCAAGAAACACTTTTCATAGAGGTTATACTGCCGCTTTCACTGTCTATTAATTATACCTACCGTGTGCCCTTTGATTTAAATGATCAAGTGGCGGTGGGTAAGCGGGTGGTGGTGCAGTTTGGCAAAAACCGGATATATACTGCATTGGTTAAGCGCATAGGGCATAGGGCGCCGGACGTATACGAAGCGAAGTATATTATTGATGTGGTAGATCAGCATCCAATCATTACTCCCGAACAATTACGTCTGTGGGACTGGATAGCCGGCTATTACCTCTGCAATGAGGGAGACGTGATGGCGGCCGCTTTGCCGACAGGCCTGAAGCTTGCCAGCGAGACCGTTATCGTACTGAAAGAGGATGCTGAATGGGGGAATGAACTGCTTAACGAGAAGGAGCAGGTACTTTTGCAGGCCCTGCGGGGGCGGACGCGGCTTACGGTCGACGATATCTCTGCATTGCTTGGTCAGAGAAAAGTTTATCCCATCATCAATTCGCTGCTGTCTAAAGACCTCATTTACATTGCTGAGGAGGTTTTAGAAAAATATAAGCCGCTTTACAGATCGTTCGTTACTTTGAATCCTTTTTATAAAGACGAGGCGCATCTGAAAGAACTCTTTACCATTCTGGAGCGGGCACCTAAACAATTAAATGCATTGCTGGCCTATATCAAACTTAGCAGAAGCCAGGATGGGATACCTAAGCACCAGTTGCTGGAGGAGAGTGGCTGCGGGGAGGCTGCACTGAAAACTATGGTGCAAAAGGAGATTTTCGTTGTTGAAAAGCGGGCTGTAAGCAGGCTAAGGGAGGGGGGCGACGACTTTGTGTTGAATTTCGAGCTGAGCGAAGCGCAAAAGCAGGCCCTGGAGGCGGTCGAAGTCTCCATGTTGACGAAGGAAGTGGTGTTGCTTCACGGGATCACTTCGTCGGGAAAAACTCAGGTGTACATCAAGCTGATCGAAAATGCTATCGAGCGCGGTGGTCAGGCCTTGATCCTGTTACCCGAGATAGCGCTGACAACACAGATTGTAGAGCGAATCCAGCGTTACTTTGGCGACGCGATAGGGGTTTACCACTCTAAATTTAATAATAACGAGCGTGTAGAGATATGGAATAAGGTGCTGAATGGCCAGTATCGTGTGGTGCTCGGAGCGCGCTCTGCGGTATTTCTTCCATTTACGGACCTGAAGTTGATTATTGTGGACGAGGAACATGAGTCGTCTTATAAGCAACATGATCCTTCGCCTCGGTACCAGGCCAGGGATGTAGCCATTTACCTCGGTCACCTGCACCAGGCCAAAGTGCTTTTGGGTTCGGCTACGCCATCCATCGAAAGCTATTACAACGCTTTGGAGGGCAAGTATGGGCTGGTAAAACTGAAGAGCCGTTTTGGCGGGGTACAGCTACCGTTGCAGGAGGTGATCAGTATCTCTGAAGAAACCAAGCGCAAAAAGATGGTGTCCTATTTTACCAGTAAACTGGTAGACGAGATGGCCGAAGCACTGGAACGCAAGGAGCAAGTGATCCTGTTTCAAAACAGGCGCGGTTATGCCACCATCCTGATTTGTGCGACCTGCGGATATGCGCCTAAGTGTGTAAACTGTGATGTCTCCCTCACCTTTCATAAAACGAGTGGTAAACTGCACTGTCACTATTGCGGCTATTACCAGAGCAGCGTAAATATTTGTCCCGCCTGCGGCTCTGTGCATATTGAGCAAAAAGGTTTTGGGACGGAGCGTATTGAGGAGGAGCTGAGTCTGATCTTTCCTGAGGCTCGCATTGCAAGGCTTGATGTGGACGCCGCGCGTACCAAGAATGGTTTACAAAAGATCATCTCTTCTTTTCAGGAAAAGAAAACGGATATCCTGATCGGGACACAAATGGTGGCAAAGGGGCTCGACTTTGACGGCGTAACGCTGATTGGCGTAATCAACGCCGACACCTTGCTGAACTATCCTGATTTCAGGGCTTTTGAGCGAAGTTACCAGTTGCTTGCCCAGGTTGCCGGACGAGCGGGCCGCAGGGATAAGCAGGGTAAGGTGATCATTCAGGCGTATAACGATAAGCATCGCGTGCTGAACCAGGTGAGAGAAAACCGCTACGAGGAGATGTACGAGGATGAGATGGCTGAGCGGTTTCAGTTTAACTATCCGCCATTTTGCAGGTTGATTTTCGTGACCATGAGACATAAAGACGCGGATGTGCTCAATGCCGCCTCGCAGCATTTTGCCGTGATGCTACGGGCGCGCCTGGGTAATATGGTGCTTGGTCCGGAACAGCCACTTGTGGCTCGTGTCAGGAACTATTATATCAAACAGGTCATCATCAAGATCGATAAGCAAACCTCTATCTCGAGAACCAAGACACTGCTTACAGAGGTTTTAACAGAATTTCAGGTCGACGGCAAATTTAAAGGTATTCTCTTCCAGACAGATGTAGATCCGTATTAAGGTATGGGGTAGATTGGCCTCGGGGTGTCGATAAAAATCGGTATTTTTGGAGTGCAATGGCTTATAAATTTGTCGATAATTACAGAGAAAGAGGTGCCCGGAAAAAGTTGGTGTCGCACCTTGAGGCAAGAGGAATTACCGATAAGAAAGTACTCGCAGCGATAGGAAAAGTGCCCAGGCATTTCTTTTTTGACGAGACTTTCTGGAACCAGGCTTACAAGGATATTGCGTTTCCGATAGGTGACGGGCAAACCATTTCGCAGCCGTATACGGTGGCTTATCAGAGCGAACTTCTTCATATAAAAAAAGGCGATAAGGTACTTGAGATCGGAACCGGTTCAGGGTATCAGACCTGTATCTTGATGGAACTTGGTGCTGAGGTTTATACGATTGAGCGGCAGGAAAACATTTTTAAGCATACCATACGCGTGCTGCCTGGTATGGGATATAAAGCGAACTTTTTCTTTGGCGATGGTTCTAAGGGTATTCCTGAACACGCTCCGTATAATAAGATCATTGTAACTGCAGGCGCTCCCTTTGTTCCGGAAATCATGCTGAAGCAACTTAAGGTGGGCGGTATCCTGGTGATACCGGTAGGCGATGAACATGCGCAGAAGATGGTGACCGTAATACGGGTGAGCGAGACGGAATATGACCGGATTGAACTGGATACCTTCCGGTTTGTGCCTCTCGTTGGCGATCAGGCCTGGTAATCAGAACTTCATTGCACGGTCAAGTTCGCGTTTAGATTCACGTTCTTTAATGGTGTCGCGCTTGTCATATTCTTTTTTACCCTGCGCCAGCGCTATTTCAATTTTCGCAAAACCCCTGTCGTTGGTGTATATGCGCAGCGGTACAATGGTATATCCTTTTTCCTCGCTTTTTTGCTTCAACTTTTTGAGTTCTTTTTTATGCAGCAATAATACGCGGTCGCGCTTGATATCGTGATGATGAAAGGAGCTGTGGCTATATTCAGAGATGTGCAGGTTACGGACATAAAGGGTGTTGCCGATGAACATACAAAATGCGTCAGACATATTCGCTTTGCCTTGTCTGATCGCCTTTATCTCTGTCCCTAATAGGGCAATACCAGCCTGGTAATTCTCTACAATGTGGTAATCAAAATATGCTCGCTTGTTCTTTATCTGAATGTCGTTCGTTTTCATAAGATCAATCAAATATCCTGATTTTATCTTACAATGAGTACAGGAATGGTGACTTTATGACGTACGGCGTTAAGCGTGGTTCCAAGGATAATGTCTTTTATTCCCCGGTGACCGTGGGCCCCCATGACGAGCAGTTCCAGTTTATTGGCCTTACTGATGTCAACAATCTCCTTTACTGCGGCCCCGTAACCGATGTGAATGCTAGCCTGGTAACCGAGCTTCATCACGTCAAGCCTGTATTTCTCAAGATTCTCTGCATCACTTTGTGTCTCATTGTCGAGCGCCGAGTCGCCGTGATAACGCGCCGCTGCGGTTTCCACTACGTGGATGAAGTGGTAATGAGCATCTTTTCCGCCTTGCATTAAAGCATGTCTTATCGTGTTCCTGTCGTATTTTGAAAAGTCGACAGTTACGCCAATGCGCTTATAGTTGATTTTTTCAATTTCTTTTATAGCAATGGCGTCGCCATGCGGGGCAGTTCCTGACGGTACACTGCGTTTATTTATCAGCGGATAGATAAAAATAAAAAGCAAGAGCAAACCGATGGCTATAGTAACCGGTAAGACGATCCAATAAACATACCATTCGCCTTCGCCCGCCCAGGAGATGATTTCTTCGGCAACCAGTTTAACGTTCAGCGCTACGATGACGGCCGAACTGATCCATGCGAGTGCCTTAACCCATGGCTTAATGGCGAAACCTTTCATCGCGGTCTTATCAGACGTAAAGTGAATGAGCGGTATAACGGCAAAGCCTAACTGTAAACTGAGGACTACCTGGCTCAGGATAAGCAGGCCTCCAAGTGCGTCTTCCCCGAAATATAGGATCGTAAAAAATGCAGGTGCAATGGCAAGTATTCTGGTGATGAGCCTGCGCATCCAAGGCTGAATGCGAAGTTTCAGGTGGCCCTCCATAACAATTTGTCCGGCAAGGGTACCGGTTACCGTAGAACTTTGCCCGGCGGCAATCAGTGCAATTGCAAACAACGCCGGGGCAGTGTCTCCAAATATATTCTGCAGTAGTTTATGAGCATCCTGGATCTCGGCAACTTCGTGCATGCCATTTTTGAAAAAGGCGGTGGCGGCAAGGATAAGTATTGCTGCGTTCACAAAGAAGGCGAGGTTGAGCGCTACGGCAGTATCAATGAAATTGAATTTGAGTGCTTCTTTGATACCTTTCGTATCCCGTTCAAATTTCCTTGTCTGCACCAGCGAAGAGTGGAGATAAAGATTATGGGGCATAACGGTAGCTCCGATAATACCTATGGCGATATATAGCGCGTCGCCCGACAGCATAGAGGGCTCAAAGCCTCTAGCGATATCACCCAGCGCGGGTCTTACAATGAACATCTCAGCCAGGAACGAGATGCCTACAATGAATACCATGGAAACGATAAAGGCTTCCATTTTTCTCATGCCTTTATTCATCAGGAAAAGGAGGAGGACAGTGTCAAATATCGTAATCGATATCCCCCAGATAAGCGGCAGGCCAAATAAAAGGTTCAAGCCGATGGCCATGCCAATGATTTCGGCGAGATCGCAGGCGATGATGGCTGTTTGGGCTAAAATGAATAAAGGTGTATTGATCCAGCGGGGATAGCCTTTCCGCGAGGCCTGTGCGAGGTCCAGACCACGCACAATACCCAGGCGGGCGCTGAGTGACTGTAATAGAAGCGCAATCAGGTTCGACATTAAAAGCACCCAAATCAGGCTGTAGCCGAACTTGCTGCCGCCTGCGATGTCGGTAGCCCAGTTGCCCGGATCCATATACCCTACGCTGACGAGGTAAGCGGGGCCAAGAAAGGATAAAATCCGCCGCCAGCCGGTGCGTCTTCCCGTCTCCACACTCTGGTGCACCTCACTTAATGATTCATTGTTTTGTGCTGACACAAGTAAATTGTAATTAGGCGTTGCTATCTTATTTTGTTAGACAAATCTAAAAATTATCCTATGAAATATCATGGAAATTATGACAATCATTTTAGAATTAAATTTGGTCTCAATATCACGTTGTTCTATCTTTGAGCTATCACAATAAAATTATGGCAGTGGAACTTGATAAGACTGATTTTAAGATTCTTAAGTTACTTCAGGAAAATGGGCGAATTACCAATTTGCTGTTGTCCCAGGAAATTGGCTTATCTCCCGCACCAACTTTGGAACGTGTCCGTAAACTAGAGCAGTCCGGCTATATCAAAAGCTATCATGCTTTGGTAGACGAGGAAAAGCTGGGTCTGGGTATCAAAACGTTCATCCAGATTCAGCTGGATTTTCATAAGAACAACACGATCCAGATTTTTCTTGATGAGGTGAATCAGATCAAAGAAATTACGGAATGTCATCATGTCACCGGACAGGCTGACTTCCTGCTAAAGGTTTACGTAAACGATATCAAAGCGTATGAGCGACTGATTATGGATAAGATCAGTAAGATATCCGTTGTTAAGACTTTCCAGACCATGATGATCATGTCTACCACGAAAAAGGAACCTATTGTTCCTTTGGCGTATTAAGCTCAGGTGATTTGCCAGTCGACAGGGGATTTTCCATTGTCGGATAAAATGCTGTTTGCTTTTGAAAAGTGCCTGCATCCTAGAAAGCCGCTGTGGGCCGAGAATGGTGAGGGATGCGCAGCGGTAAGAATGCTGTGTCTGCTTGGGTCTATGAGCGCGGCTTTGTTTTGTGCAAAGCGGCCCCATAGCATAAACACGATGCCTTCGCGCCCGGCAGAAAGTTTTGAAATGACGGTGTCTGTAAATATTTCCCAGCCCTTACCCTGATGCGATCCCGGTTCATGGGCTCTAACGGTCAGCGTAGCATTTAGCAGAAGAACGCCTTCATCCGCCCACTTCGTAAGTTCTCCATGGGCGGGGATTTGGAAGCCCTCTATATCCTCGCTTAGTTCTTTATAGATATTTCGTAATGACGGCGGTGTTGCTACTCCTTTCTGAACCGAGAATGAAAGTCCATGAGCCTGTCCCGGTCCGTGATAAGGGTCCTGTCCGATTAAAACCACCTTTACCGCATGGAAGGGGGTGTGGTTAAGCGCATTAAAAATATCTTTCCCTTTGGGATATATGGTTTTTCCGCTCGCTTTTTCCTCCGCAAGGAAGGTTTTAAGATCAGCCATATATGGCTTGCTGAACTCCTCTTCGAGGACATTCAGCCAGCTGCTTTCTAGGTTTACTGCCATGTTATTTCTCTAAGACCAAATTTAGCAAGTCTTTTTCCAGGGTGACATGTGGTGTTTCTACAATTCTGCCGAGCTCCTTTTTTGTATCGTCGTAGATAATGAATGTAGGGACACGTTTGATATCGAGGTTGTTTAGCAGACCTGAGCTGGCTTTTTTAGACCCGTCTACACATATAATCGTGAGACGTTTTTCATCAAATCCCAGCAGATCCAAAATCTTAAAGAAACGGGGAACCTGCGACTTGCTGTCTCCACACCACGTACCCATAACAAGGGTAATATGTGTATCATTTAACCGCGACTGTAATCCAGATAGAACTAGCGAGTCTGGTAGGTAAGCGGAGTATTCTGCGTCATATCGCTCTCTCATGTCCGGAAAATTGGCGACGCTGTCTCTGGTGCATAAGTCGATAAGGATATGTCTGCCGAGCGGTTCATTGTAGGCTGTTTTGTTAATGGTTTGTGCTCCCAGGCTCATAAAGGTAAATAATAGGCATAAAGTAAAGACATATTTCATTGCAGATACGGCGTTTTTCCGGCATGTTTAAATTACAAATTAAATCTGCTTTTAGTAATATAAACGCGATATTTGCAAAAAAATACTAAGTATATGCCAAACATAGTTCGACTGATTTTAGGGTTTGTAGTCTTAGGGACTTCTGTGACGTTAATGGTTCTTAGTTTCTGGGGTTGGGGTATACTAGGAATATTATTGAGTATTCTCATTTTTGTGACATATTTCTTCAATGAAAAGATGCTTTTGGCACAATGGTTCCTTAGAAAGGATAATCTGGATAAAGCCGAAGGTTTTCTTCGCCGCATTAAAAATTACGAGAAAGAACTGATACGGGTGCAGCATGGTTATTATAATCTCCTGATTGGGCTTATCGAATCCAGAAAGGCACCTATGCAGTCGGAAAAGTATTTCAAGAAGTCCCTCTCGCTCGGACTGCATATGGATCATAATGTGGCATTGGCAAAGCTGAGTCTGGCTGGGATTGCCATGGCAAAGCGCAATAAACGTGAGGCGCAGATGTATCTGAGTGAAGCCAAGAAAGCTGATAAAAATAAACTCCTGGCAGATCAGATCAAGCAGATGAAAGATCAGCTGGGTATGTTGGACAGACAGCAGCAGATCAGGTACAGATAAGCTGATGGAGTTATTTCTCGCTTAGTCTGTCGTAATTTTCTGGTCCGTCAAAATCGGATACCCGGCTTACGATGTCTTCATCGTAAAGTTCCTGTTTCTTCTGGAAAAATAGTCTTTCGGATTGAATTCTTTTGA
This sequence comes from Pedobacter deserti, assembly GCF_024436415.1. Lineage (GTDB taxonomy): Bacteria > Bacteroidota > Bacteroidia > Sphingobacteriales > Sphingobacteriaceae > Pedobacter > Pedobacter faecalis. The sequence goes on from NZ_JAFMZQ010000001.1 coordinate 1,817,166, forward strand.
TCAGCTGGCGTATTAGCGTAAGATCAAACTCTTCTTTGCTAAGTTTTATGCAGTATTCGCTTTCGTTGATTTCAAGTGTGGACATAGTCGTTATAGTTTATTCGCAGTAAAACTAAAAAAGCCTGCTAACAATTTTGCTAGCAGGCTTTTATGTAATTGTTAAACTTTTGTTAACTGAACCAGGCTGTTACTTCGTCCTTAGTTGGCATGACGAGGTCAAGTTTTAGTTTTTTTCGCATTCCTCCAAGATCATTAAACACTTTGTTGGGGTTTGCGGACCTGAGGTCTTCGATAGTATTGAAACCCATCTTGCGGATAGCCTCAACCCATTCTGCCGGAATCCCGGCCTCAACAAAATCCTGGTCGGAAGTTACTTTGGCTTTCTTTTCCGGCCTCATCTGCGGGAAGAACAAGACTTCCTGAATGGTCGACTGATTGGTCATTAACATCACTAACCTGTCTATACCGATACCAAGACCTGATGTTGGTGGCATGCCATATTCAAGCGCACGAACAAAATCTTCGTCCATGGCCATGGCCTCGTCGTCGCCCCGTTCTGCGAGTTTCAGTTGTTCCACCAGGCGCTCCTTTTGATCAATGGCGTCATTAAGTTCCGAATAGGCATTAGCGATTTCCTTACCGTTTACGAAAAGTTCAAATCGTTCTACCAAGCCTTCCTTGCTTCTGTGCTTCTTTGCCAATGGGGTCATCTCAATCGGATAGTCGGTGATATAAGTAGGCTGAATAAGGTTTGCTTCCACTTTTTCACTAAACAGCTCATCAATCAGTTTGCCTCGTCCCATCGTTGCATCAATCTCAACACCAAGTTTCCCGCACACAGCCTTCAGTTCGTCTTCCGTCATCTCGGAGACGTCAATTCCAGCGTATTTCTCGATGGATTCGTACATGGTAAGCTTCTCGTAGGGGCCTTCAAAGTTGATCTCGTGCTGACCAACTTTTACTACCGGCGTGCCATGTATAGCAAGTGCCACCTTTTCAAGGCAGGTCTCTACCATATCCATCATCCATATATAGTCCTTATAGGCTACATATATCTCCATAGCCGTGAATTCCGGGTTATGGGTACGGTCCATGCCCTCGTTACGGAACATTTTGCCGAATTCGTATACACCGTCAAATCCGGCCACAATCAGGCGTTTCAGATACAGCTCATTAGCGATACGCAGATATAGAGGCATGTCCAGCGTATTATGGTGTGTAGCAAAAGGCCGGGCTGCTGCACCCCCGTGTATGGGCTGTAAAATCGGCGTCTCAACCTCCATCCAGCCCTGGCTGTCGAAGAAATTACGCATAGTATTAATCACCTTGGAGCGATTAATGAAGATTTGTTTAAAATGGGGGTTAACAGTAAGGTCAACATACCGCTGTCTGTACCGCAGCTCAGGATCTGTAAAGCCGTCGTAAACATGTCCTTCCTCATCCCTTTTCACGACAGGCAAAGGTTTCAGAGACTTTGACAACAGTTTCATAGAAGTTACATGTACCGATATCTCACCAGTTTGGGTAGTGAACACAAAGCCCTGTATACCGATAAAATCCCCGATATCCATGAGTTTCTTAAAGACGGTATTGTATAAAGTCTTATCCTCTTCGGGGCACAGGTCGTCGCGTCGCAAATAAAGTTGCACCCGGCCAGTGGAGTCCTGAAGTTCTACGAACGATGCATTTCCCATGATCCGGCGCGACATGATCCTGCCAGCAAGTGTAATGTTCTTATAGGCCGTTTTGTCCCGTTCGTAATTGGCAAGTATATCTGCGGCGTTCGCATTTATCTCAAATGCTTCGGCGGGGTAGGGGTTAATGCCTAGCTCACGGAGCTGGCTCAATGAACTTCTGCGTAGAAGCTCAAGTTCTGACAATCCTGTACTCATATTTTTTATATAAGGCGAGGCCTTATAGCTACTTGTATATAATAAAAATTATGCGAAAATACGCATTTGCCAGAATTTTCGATGCATGATAACAAAGATCAGGTCAGATCGCTGGTTTCCGCATACATCTGGTTGATGACCGCCGAATAGCGTGTTTCAATTACTTTTCGTTTGGCTTTCAGAGTAGGGGTGATTTCGCCCTCGTCTATACTGAACGGCGTACGTTTAATTTTGAAGCGTTTGATCTGTTCAAATTTTGCAAGCTCGGCAGAAAGTGCTTTGATATCTTTAGCAATCCAGCTGATGATTTCCTGGTCTTCGATAAACTGCTCGGGCTGCTGAAAGAATGACTCACTCAGCCCGAACTGCTCTTGCAGATTTTCCTTGTTTGGAATTATTATCGCAGTGAGATACTCACGTTTGTCGCCAATAAGAAATAACTGGTCTATTTTCAGACTCTTTAAATAGATGTTTTCCACTGGAGTGGGGTATACGTTTTTCCCGTAAGCGTTCACGATCATATTTTTTAGACGATCGGTGATTTGCAAGTTGCCTTTATAAAAGCGGCCTATGTCTCCTGTATGAAACCAATTGTCCTTATCGATAGCCTGCGCCGTTTCTGCGGGCTTATTAAAATAACCTTGCATTACACAATGTCCACGAACAATAATTTCCCCTTCCGCGCACTCGTAACCTTCGTTGAAATTATGATGTGTTTGAATGCTGACTATCTTTTTTGACTCAACGTCCTGTATGCCTACCTCTATACCTGGTATGACGCGTCCTACGGTGCCATATACTTGGCGGTGATATTCCGTAACGGCCATCACGGGTGATGTCTCCGTAAGTCCAAAGCCCTCAAGGATCTTGATGCCCAGATTTCCGAAAAATTCTCCAACGTTTCTTGGAAGTGCAGCGCCTCCGGAGATCATAAATTTTAATCTTCCTCCTGTTTTTTCCTTTATTTTACTGAAAACCAACCGCTCGGCTAAGGCTTTCTTTGCTGACAAGATAGGGCCGGTGCTCTTGCCATTTGCTCTGGACTGTCGGTATTGTTGCCCTGTTTCCAGTGCCCAGGTAAAGATTTTGGCCTTAAACCCGCCCCCGGCAGTTCCGCTCTTAATGGCCTTGTCATGGATCTTTTCCAGTAGTCTTGGGACGCAATTCATCACTGTAGGCTTCACCTCCGCCATATTACGGGCAAGCAGCTCAAGGCTTTCTGCAAAGGCGATCTTGCATCCCTGAGCACAGCAGACGTGATAAGTTGCTGTCCGTTCAAACACGTGCGACAGAGGGAGGAAAGAAAGGAACGTCTCGGTTTCATCTATGACAGGGATCTGCTCCAGACATACCTTTACGTTCTCCACAAAGTTATAGTGGGAAAGCATTACACCTTTTGGTGTACCCGTAGTGCCAGAGGTATAGATAAGTGATGAGATATCGGCGGGCTGAATAGTCTCCCGAAGCTTTTCAATCGCAGCTTTCTCGGAAGGCAGCAACGCTTCCTTCGTTTGAAGTATGTGCTTAAGCGGAGTGACCTCCGCAGATAAGTCGTCCGGAACCGCTACTTTGTCATACTCATCAAAAGCCGGTATGATATATTGAAGGCGTTTACATCCTCCTGCTATCTTTAGGATCTTTCGGAACAGAAAGGCATTGCCAATCAGTATCGCCCTGATGCCCGAATCGTTTATGATATATTCTACTTCCTGTGCTGCTAGTGTAGGATAGATCGATACATTGATAGCTCCAATTTGCTGAATACCTTGATCGTAATAAACATATTCCGGCGAGTTTTCAATCATAAGACCCATTCGATCTCCCTTTTTTATCCCACTTTCGAGGAAGTATGCCGATATCGCGTCGGCTCTGGAAAGCGTCTGCTCATAGGTAATCTCATTCCACTTGCCATCCTCTTTTTCGAGGAGAAAAGTGGCTGAAGGGTTGTGAATATTTTTTACAACATTACGAAGCAGACTAGGTATAGTGGAAAGCTCGTCAAACGATAGCATAGTGTTTTTGGTTAGTTAGCGAGGCACAATGATAAAAGTTTACAATAATAAATGCAATTCGGGTCAATTTGTTTGCCATAAAAAAAGGGTGCCTTCCAGCACCCTTTTCTTTCGCATTTTTTCAAGCTATACAGAGAAACTCTCTCCGCAGCCACAAGAACGGCTGGCATTCGGATTGTTAAAATTAAACCCTTTGCCATTCAGCCCGTCCGAAAAATCAAGTTCCGTACCCGCCAGATATAGGAAGGATTTCATATCTAAAGCAATCTTGATACCCTTGTCTTCAAAAAACTGGTCACCCGTTTTTTCTTCGTTGTCAAAATCCAGGTTATAAGACAAACCCGAGCAGCCTCCGCCTTTAACAGAGACCCGTAAAAAGTAGCTGTTATCCAGCGCTGAATCTTGCATCAGATGGTCAATCTTACTTTTCGCTTTATCGGTGATCGTAATCATAAATCTAAAAATTATACCCTTGCTGGACTAACCACTTATTGATTAATGGTGAGATTTAGCAAGTTCGATTGGCTCCAAGCCATTTTTTACACGATAGTCGTTAATGGCGGATTTGATCGCATCTTCTGCCAGTACCGAACAGTGAATCTTCACAGGAGGTAAAGCCAGTTCTTCCACAATATCCATATTGTCGATAGCCAATGCTTCGTCTACCGTTTTCCCCTTTAACCACTCTGTGGCTAGCGAGGAAGAAGCAATCGCTGATCCGCAACCAAATGTCTTGAACTTCGCGTCAGTAATAACGTTGTTCTCGTTCACTTCAATTTGTAAACGCATAACGTCTCCGCACTCAGGAGCCCCAACCAGGCCGGTCCCTACAGATTTACTGTCTTTATTTAAAGTACCAACGTTTCTTGGGTTGGTATAATGTTCCATTACTTTTTCTGAGTATGCCATAATATTAGTTTTTTAGTGTTCTGCCCACTCGATTTTACTTAAATCAATTCCTTCCTTAAACATTTCCCATAGCGGTGAAAGGTTTCTCAGATGGTTAACGGCGTTTTTGGTGTTTTCTATTGCGTAATCAATTTCCTCCTCTGTAGTAAACCGCCCCAGTCCGAATCTTATCGAAGAATGTGCCAGATCGTCTGAAAGGCCCAGGCTTTTTAATACATAAGACGGTTCTAAGGAAGCTGAAGTACATGCTGAGCCCGAAGAAACAGCCAGATCTTTCATCGCCATCATTAAACCTTCTCCTTCGACATATTTAAACGATATGTTAGACACATGTGGCAAACGATGCTGCACATTTCCGTTTACATAGCTTTCTTCAAGCTCCGTAAGGGAACGCTCAAGTTTGTCGCGCAATGCTGACAGACGCTGTGCTTCCTGATCCATTTCCAGCCGGCACAGCTCACAAGCTTTGCCTAATCCCACAATGCCGGGTACATTTAATGTCCCTGAGCGCATTCCACGTTCATGGCCGCCGCCATCCATTTGTGCTGTTACCTTAACCCTCGGGTTTTTGCGGCGTACATATAATGCGCCCACACCTTTAGGTCCGTACATTTTATGGGCCGAAAATGCCATAAGGTCAATGCCATCTTCATTTACGTTTACAGGAATTTTACCAACAGCCTGTGTAGCGTCGGTCATGAAAAGGGCGCCATGGCTGTGTGCGATAGCTGCGATTTCCTTAATTGGTTGAATAACGCCAATCTCGTTATTTCCATACATAATCGTAACCAGGATGGTTTGTTCGGTCATTGCAGCCTCAAGTTCCTGAAGATCAATAAGGCCATCTTCCTTAACTTTAAGATAAGTGACCCGCGCACCTACTTTTTCGAGGTGTTTACAGGTATCTAGAACCGCTTTATGTTCTGTGGTCGCCGTAATAATATGGTTACCCTTATCCTGGTACATTTCAAACACTCCCTTTATGCCAAGGTTGTCTGCTTCGGTAGCGCCGGATGTAAATATGATTTCTTTCTCTGTACAGCCAATCAGTTTAGCAACCTGCTCACGGGCATAGTCTACTGCCTCTTCTGCAACCCAGCCGAAAGCGTGATTGCGGCTTGCCGCATTGCCAAATTTATTTGTGAAGTAGGGTAACATTGCTTCTAAAACTCTCGGATCGAGAGGTGTCGTAGCATTATTATCCAGGTAAATAGGAAGTTCCATGTGTTATATATGCTTAATGATATACAAATGTACGAAAAAAGAATGCCAATAATTATAAATAATAGCTATGAGAGTATAACTGAAAACTGCATTTTTACATTTAAATAACGTACCTAATGCTATGAAAAGGATTGAACACATAGGGATTGCTGTAAAAGATATGGAAGCGTCGTGCATGGTATATGAAAAGCTGCTGGGTGTGTCATGCTATAAACGGGAAACCGTAGATAGTGAAGGAGTTAACACCGCATTTTTTAAAGTCGGTGCAAACAAGATAGAATTGTTATCTGCCACGAGTGCGGATAGCGCAATCAAGAAATTTTTAGATAAGCGTGGTGAAGGTATTCATCATATAGCTTTCGATGTAGACGATATAATGCTGGAAATGGAACGTCTTAATAAGGAAGGATTTGTGTTGCTTAACAACAAGCCAAAAAAAGGAGCCGACGGGAAACTGATCTGCTTCGTGCATCCTAAAGATACAAACGGTGTGTTAATAGAGCTATGTCAGGACATCAGGGCAGACATATAGCGTTTCGCCTTATTTGTATTTGTATTTGTAAATTCAAAATAAAAAAAGGATATTTGCAACCTTAAAATAAGCGACTAACAAGTACATAACAATAATATGAAAAAAGATCTGCATCCATCAAACTATAGATTTGTTGTATTCAAAGATATGTCTAACGACTATGCTTTTTTAACTAAGTCTTGTGTAGATACTAAAGAAACGATTCAATGGGAAGACGGAAATGAATATCCACTTTACAAATTGGAGATTTCTCACACTTCACACCCATTTTATACTGGTAAAATGAAGCTTGTTGATACAGCTGGTCGTATCGACAAATTCAAGACCCGTTACGCTAAGAAATAATACATTTCTATTAAAGTTTTTGAAGTCCCGTGGCTGTTGCTACGGGACTTTTTTTATTTTTGCGTCTTATGACGATCAATCTTTTTGATGATAACGCATGGCAATCCCTGCGTCCGCTAACCTTCACCAGACCGGTGGCAGACCTAAGAGTCGGAATTCTGACTATCGCTGAAAAGTGGCAAAAGCATCTGAAAGCACGTGAGTTTGGTTTTATCTCCCAAAACTATCTCTCAGTGAAGTTTCCTAAGAAAATCCAGGGTAAGTTGTTTATCAATGGATCCGTTTGCCCGGATGTGCGGCTGGTCGACTCGGTGCATGCACTCGAAGCGGGGGAAATGCTTGTTAAAGGCGATATCATCCTTGCTTATTGTTCAGACGGGGAGTTGACTATTGCTGATCTTGAAAGTAGATTTAAAAGGATTAGTTATGCAGGCGACTTTATCAGGATCGTGTTTCCTGAGGACATTTTCAAGTATAACGATACAGAATTAAGAAAAGATTTCTCGCTTTTAACTGCAGGACGCACTTCTTTTGCTCTTAGCGCTACTAACACCATTATTGGCGAAGATTTTTTTGCAGAAGAGGGAGCTGAAGCAGAATGTGCGACATTCAATACGAGAAGCGGCCCGGTTTATCTTGGGTACAATGCTCAGGTGTGGGAAGGGAGTAATATCAAAGGTTCCTTTGCCTTGTGTGATAATTCCCAGGTGAAGATGGGCGCCAAAATTTACGGCCAAACTACTATTGGTCCGGGCAGCCGTGTAGGCGGGGAAATAAATAACGCTGTTATCTGGGGGCATTCTTCAAAAGGACACGATGGGTATTTGGGTAATGCGGTGATGGGTGAATGGTGTAATATTGGCGCCGATACCAATAACTCAAACTTGAAAAACAATTATGCAGAGGTAAGATTATGGGACTACGAACGCCAATCCTTCCGAAAGACGGGGCTGCAGTTCTGCGGTCTGATTATGGCAGATCATGCTAAGTGTGGTATCAATACCATGTTTAACACAGGAACTGTGGTTGGTGTTGGTGCTAACGTATTTGGTGCAGGATTCCCCAGAAATTTTGTAGCAGATTTTGCTTGGGGCGGAGCGCATGGCTTTGAAGTATATGCATTAAACAAGATGTTTGAGACCGCTGAAAAGGTTTATGCACGCAGGAATATGGATTTTGGTCAGATGGATAAGGATATTCTGTCTGAGATTTTTGAGAACACAAATGTATACCGCAGGTTCTAATATCTGGGTAGGAAATATATAATCAATCAATTATGAGAAAGAAAATTGTAGCTGGAAACTGGAAAATGAACCTTGGGTATGAAGAAGGTGTATCTTTATTTTCCGAAATTGTCAATATGGTCAGAGATGAAAAAAAGGGAGATCAGCAGGCCGTAATTTGTGCACCATTTATTCATCTGAACAGTCTTGTTCAGCTCGGAAATTCCATTGTTGCTATAGGTGCCCAAAATTGCCATCAGAATGAGAGTGGCGCTTATACCGGTGAAATATCTGCCAAAATGATCAGTTCGGTGGGCGCCGAATATGTTATTGTCGGTCACTCAGAAAGACGTCAGTACTTCTCGGAAGATAATCAGCTTCTGGCTGCAAAAACTGTAGTAGCACTTGAGAACGGTCTCACGCCTATTTTCTGCATCGGGGAAACGCTTGATGAGAGAAATAACGGCAGTTATTTTGACGTCCTGAAAACTCAGCTTGAAGAGGGAATTTTTAATGTTTCAACTGGGCAATTTTCCAAACTCGTTATTGCTTATGAGCCGGTTTGGGCAATAGGCACAGGGCTTACCGCTACATCTGAACAGGCGCAGGAAGTTCACGCCTTCATCAGGCAACAAATCGCGGCAAAATACGATGCAGCAGTGGCAGAAAATACGACCATTCTTTACGGTGGCAGTTGCAATCCGAAAAATGCTGCAGATCTTTTTGCACAGCCCGACATTGATGGTGGTTTAATTGGTGGTGCTTCACTAAAATCCAGAGACTTCGTGGATATCGTTAAAACATTCAACAGCTGATGCAATATATACAAGTCGACTTCACTTTCCGTGGGATTGAAGAGTACCAGAAGGACTTGTTAATAGCGGAACTCGCCGACACCGGGTTTAATACTTTTGAAGATACTCCTGAAGGGTTCTCTGGATTTATTAATAAATCGGATTTTCGGGAAGATCAACTCAGAGAGGTGCTGGAAACATTAGATGAAGGCATCGAGTATGCATATTCCGTCCAGGAGGTAGAGGCTGAAAACTGGAACGAAACCTGGGAGAAGAATTTTGAGCCATTGACCATAGCCGGCCAGTGTTATGTGCGTGCAACTTTTCATGAGCCTCATCCGGAGTATCAATATGAAATAGTCATCGATCCCAAGATGGCTTTTGGAACCGGCCATCACCAGACCACGACCATGATGATGGAATACCTGCTCACACAAGACCTGCGCGACAAGTCGGTGCTTGATATGGGGTGTGGCACAGGGATCTTGGCGATTTTGTCTGCCAAGTTAGGGGCGGGCTCTCTTGTTGCTATTGACAACGATGAGATTTGCTATTTGAGCACTATAGAAAATGCGGGTTTGAATAATATAGGAGGCGTTGAGGCGATCTGCGGAAGTAAGGAGCAGATTCCCGACCGGTTTTTTGATGTGATTCTGGCAAATATTAATCGCAATATTCTCCTCGATCAGATATCATCTTATGAAAGGGCTCTTAAACCAGGAGGCAGTATATTCTTCAGTGGCTTTTATGAATTGCCGGACCTGCAGATGATCAGAGAAGCTTGTACTGCTTCCGGCATAGCCTACGTAGATCATAAAAAGAACGGGGAATGGGTGGCTGCTCATTTTAAAAAGGCGTAATTTAGCATCAGTAAACTCTAGAATATGCGGATACACTTCATTGCAATAGGTGGTAGTGCCATGCACAACCTTGCGATAGCACTTCATAAAAAGGGATATCAGGTCACAGGCTCTGATGACATGATATTTGAACCTTCAGCAAGTCGCCTTGAAAGGCATGGAATTTTTCCGGACAGGCTGGGCTGGGATCCGACGCTTATCACGAACGATATCGATGCGATAATTCTTGGTATGCATGCTCTGGAAGACAATCCCGAGCTGGTCCGTGCGCGCGAACTTGGTTTAAATATCTATTCCTATCCAGCGTATATCTATGAGCAGACAAAGGATAAGCTGCGGGTAGTCGTAGGAGGTAGTCATGGTAAAACTACGATTACTTCCATGATATTACATGTGCTAAACTATTATAAGCGAGAATTTGACTACCTCGTTGGTGCCCAACTTACCGGATTTGATACTATGGTTGGGCTCACTGAGTCAGCGCCGATAGTCATTATAGAAGGAGATGAATATCTGGCATCGCCGATAGACAGGCGCCCTAAGTTCCATCTCTACAAGGCTAATATAGCTGTTATTAGCGGTATAGCATGGGACCACATTAATGTGTTCCCTACGTATGCGGATTATGTTCGCCAGTTTGAAATATTTATAGAGACCATAGAGCCGGATGGTACACTGATTTACTGTGAGTCGGATACCGATTTGAAGCGTATCGCTGAAAATTCACAGTATCATATAAAAAAGATCCCATACGAGGTTCCTCCTCACAAGATCACCGGGGGTATCACCTACTTAATGCCCGGACGTACGCCATTGAAGATTTTCGGCAACCACAATCTCATGAACCTGAATGCAGCCAGAATTGTGTGTGAGCAGCTCGGAATTGACGCAGCTGATTTCAATTCGGCAATCCAGTCATTCACCGGCGCGGCCAAGAGGCTTGAGCCGTTGCGTAATGAGGAGGGAACCGCCGTCTTCAAAGATTTTGCCCATTCGCCTTCGAAACTTAAAGCAACAATTGAAGCTGTAAAAGCACAATTTACTGAAAGGAGATTGGTTGCCTGTATCGAACTGCATACCTATAGTAGTTTGAATAAAGCATTCCTCAAGCAATATGCTGATAGTATGATTGGCGCCGACATTCAAGTTGTATTTATTGATAGAGAAATCTTTAAGCACAAAAACATGGAGCCATTTACCGAGACAGATGTGCAAACGGCTTTTAATAGTGACAGGATTATATTTTTTGATCGTGCAGAGGCCCTTATGAGTTACCTACTTGGTATAAATTTTTATCAAGCGAATCTCCTTTTGATGAGTTCGGGGAATTTTTCGGGCATAAATCTGGAAGAGTTGGCACGTGACTTGACCGTGAATCCCTAGCTCGCAGTACACTGACAAACATAACAGCAATGAATTTTATTGGTAAGAACATTAGGCGCTTGCGTCAAAGAAAGGGTTGGAGTCAGGGAGATGTAGCCCGGCAATTGAAAATATCAATTCCCGCCTTTTCTAAGATAGAAACCGGAATAACGGACATCAACGTTTCCAGACTGGCTCAGATTGCTGAATTATTTGAGGTCTCGACCGTGGAAATTATCTCAAAGGAAGACGAAAATCCGCACGCGGAACATGCCGCGGAGATCGGTACGCTCAAGGCAAAACTAACGCAACGGGAAGAAGAGATTATAAGGCTACAAAAGAAAATTATTGACCTTTACGAAGAGATTCGGGAAAAATAGTCCTTAGCGAAAACGTTTACGCAGCGTAAGGTGTCGTTTTCCCAGTACGGCACCTGTCGCTTCATGTATCGCGAGCATCTTGTCATTAAAGTCTCCCACCCACGATAATTCCAGTTCATCGTACTGGTTTTTTGGCAGTACGTATTCCTTCAGCTTGATAAAGAGTGCAGATTCAAGCCCGTGCTTTTGGAAAGCTTGCTTTGTGCCCATCACAACAGCTCTCATTCTCTTCACACCTCTTATTTTTCGGTATATAAATTTCAACATTCCCCCAAGACCCATTTTTCCATTTAATCCACGTATCATTTGGTTGGCATCGGGGATGATGACGATAAATGAAGCGGGCTCATTGTTTACATAAGCAAACCAGATTAGCTTTTCATCCATAATCAGCTTCATCTTTTCGAAAGATTCCTCCAATGTCTCCCGCTTAATAGGCACGAAGTTCTCAAAGTCGCGCCAAGCATCATTGTAAATCTCCATCAGGTCGTTTACATATTTTAAGGGATTCTTTTTGGAGAAATGTTCAAATCTGTATCCTGGTTTGGCAGCTACCCAATTCGCAATTTTCGTGAAGCGCTCAGGAAAAGGTGTTCTTACAGCAAGATGATTTGTAATCTGTTCATATTCGGTTTCAAAACCGTAGTCAATAAAAAACTGGTGATAGTAGGGAAGGTGGTAATTCATTCCGTAGGATGGGGGAGTAAATCCTTCTACCAGGAGTCCCCAAAAAGAATCATTTTCCCCAAAATTGATAGGGCCGATCATGGCCTGCATGCCATGGTTATGTAGCCAGTCCCTGGCTTGATCGAAAAGCTTAAAAGCAGCTTTCCTGTCGTCAACACATTCAAAAAAGCCCATACCGCCCGTCGGCACATCGTACTGGTAGGCTTTCTTTTCATTTATAAATGCGGCTATCCTGCCGATTATTTTGCCCGAACTATCAGCCAGTATCCAGCGTTCACATTTGCCATGGCCGAAAAAAGGATTCTTTTGTTCGTCAAAGACTGCTTCTATATCCCTGTCTAGCGGACATATCCAGTTTTCGTCGTTTCTATATATCCATCTGGCTACGTCAAGGAATTGTTGTTTTGTGTGCCGGTCTGTAACTTGTATGAGCTCCATCATCAATTGGTGTAAAATAAAAAGCATCCCTTGAGGGATGCTTTACAGGTATCTAGATATAAATATTAATAGTCATCATCATCATCATCCGAGCCAAAGCTGTCGTAGCTGTCAAGGTCATCTAAAGGCATATCGAAATCTTCGTCATCATCATCATCGTAGGCCCGGCCAAGACTGAGTTCTTCATGTGAATTTTCCATCTCTGCATCTGAATCGGTTGATGGATTTTTCTTGATTGGTTTCTTCGGAGTTTTCATTACAAAATACTATTCCCTGTGTTTATTCTTTTAAAATTACAAAAATCCTGATTAATAAAGAACGGTCTTTTTCGGATCTTTTAATACTTCAAAAATAAAACAAAAATCCATGGGCTGTAACATTTATTGCAAAATAGCGGTAGATGCCGAAGTTGGAATATGCAAAAAAAAATGGTAAAGCTTTAGACTTTACCATTTTTAACACACAAATGAAACCTGAATTGAGATATATTTAGGTTAGGTAAAATATCTTTGATCAATTCTATAAGAACGCATTTACAAACTCTGTTTGTTATAATATCTATGACAATGTTAATGCAAAAAATAACAAGTGTGAATAGTGACTTAGTTAATGGTAGTTAAAATTGAGTAAACGGTAATTAACTAGATAAGGGGATTGAAATAGACACAAAAGTGCCTGTGCTTCCCGCTTGTTTAATATCGATCTGTATCGGATTTGCTTCAACCTCATTCAGCAAATTGATACGCTCCTTTGTAAGCTCCATCCCTTTGCTCTGATGTTGAGCATGCTTTTTATCCCTTATAGAGTTTTCTATTCCTATGCCATCATCGATAATCTTGATCATCAGCCGTCCTTTATCAGGGGCGATATCTATATCAATATTGCCACCGCTTTCTTTTGGCATGATGCCATGCCAAATGGCATTCTCAACGTAAGGTTGAAGTATCATGGAAGGAATTGTCGTTTCTTCCTTATCAATACGCTCATCTACATGTATGTGATAGTTTAGCTTATCACCAAATCGCTTTTTCTCCAGGCTGAGATATAAGTTCAGGTATTCAAGTTCTTCGTCAAGCGTTATAAAACTTTTCGTACATATCTCAAGATTCTTGCGTATAAGACGTGCAAACCCGGTCAAAATTTTATTAGCCGAAGCCGGATCCTTTGTGTTAATGTAGTGCTGAATTGAATTCATTACATTGAAAACGAAATGCGGATTCATCATAGCCTGCAACGCACGCTGTTCTAACATCAGAATCTTGTTTTTCAAGAGCAGCTGCTCCTGAACCTTGTTTTTCTGCTGTTTTGTAACCACCTGAGCAATCTTATAAAATGCTAATGCTACAATTCCTGTAATACACATGAAAAACCACCAAGTCTGCCAAAAGTACTTTTCCATTACGAAGTTGATCCTCGCCGGACTGCTCCATCCGCTATTGTTCGAGCGGGCGCTTAACTCAAAAGTGTATTCTCCAGGTTCCAGAGATGAAAATTCCAAACGTCTGTTTTTTGTTTCTGTCCAGCTAGCATTAGAGCGTAAACGGTATCTGTATGTGACATTTTTGTTTTGGAAATCAACAGCGCTGTAGTTAAAAGTAAGTGTGTTATTTACTGGCCTGATTGTATGGCGGGCCTTATTCAGTTGCAGCTTTACTTTACCGTTTACTATCGATGTGATGAATACCTTTGGTGCTTCATTAACCGGGACACTCTTGTTTGCAGAAAAATAGACCAGCCCCCAGACCGTTGCGAAATAAGCGTACTTGTCATCAATATACATTCCGTTCACACCGTCAGTTAGTAAGGAACTTGTATGTTCAAATGTCTCCACGCTTGCTCGCTGCCCGTCAAGCTTGATTTTATTAATACCGGAATTCGTGACAACCCAAACACTTCTATCGTGTACAAACAGCTTCTTACAGATATTATTCATTAATCCGTCACGCTGAGTAACGACCTTAATTACCTTCTTATTCTTGAGATAGATTATTCCGTAACCGTCGGTTGCCAGGACCAGAGTGCTGTCTGGCAACTCCTTGATGTCATTGATCCTTCTTGTTAGCAGCGGACTTTTTTCGAAATATTCATGCAGCCGTCCCCCAGAGAAGTGCGACAGCCCATTGATGTTTGATAACCATAAATCTCCCGAGGCGTCATAGAAAACGCAATATGCCCTGTTTTTATAAAACCCCTTGCTTTCGCTGAAAGAACCCGTATCGAATTCGAAATGGTTGATCCTGTCATTCAATACTACCGTTCCTGAGGAAAGTGCCATGGCGAGCTCACGGTTGCTGCCAAGAGAAAAACTTTTAAGCACGAACAGAGCGTCGTTGGTCTCCCGAAGCAACGATATTTTACGCATGCCATGCATATCGGCTACCCTGCCAAGTCCGTATTCGGATGCAAAGTAAACGGATCGATTGGCTGAATCCACGCTAATTTGTTTAATCTGCTTGAACCGGGAAGGATTCGTAACAGGCAGATGCTGCACTTTGAAATTTTTAACGTTAACTACATCAATAGCAGGTTTGTCAAAGCCTAGCCACAGGTTCCCGCGATCGTCTTTTTCGAGGCTTTTTACCACGTCCCCAGCTAGTCCGTGTGACTCGTTAAATATGAACAGGCGCTCATCTACACGGGGTAGCATGTAAACACCGTTGTTGGTGGTAAACCACATATTTTGCCTCGCATCTTCAATTACCTGACTTACGGAGATCTTATCCAGGTATTTTACCGTATTTCCTTTGTCATCCAGGTGGAAAATGCCGGAATTGGTACTGAACCACACATTGCTGCCATCGAAATGAAAATATCCCGGATCTGCCTCCTTCCACTTTTTCTGCAGGTGCATAACAATTCGGCTATTTTGAGATCCCTCAACAATCAGCCTATCATCATTGATGTAAGCCAGGCTCTTATCGCGCATGTTTAATGCAGCTTTATAAGAAACCGGGCGCGATTTTCCCGGTATAACCTTAAAACCCTCTCTTGTAAGTAGCCTAGCACAGTTGTTGCTGTAGGCCCAGATTCTGTTCTGGTCGTCCTCGTGGACAAAAGTATTTATGAATTGGCGTTTGGGATTAGCAGAGATAAACTTCCTTATAAGTTTTCCATCCCACATCACCAACATGTTTTTATTCGTGCCAAGCCATATCCGGCCTCTCGAATCCTGAAAGAAAGACACAATAACTGCATTTAGCCTCAGTAGTTTAAGTTGTGGATCACTAGTTTCATTGAATATTCTTCCGTTAAAAAAATAGCTCAGTTGGCCGTTCAATGCAAGAAACCATATTCGCCCCTTATTGTCCTCGCTCAATTGTAAGATCTGGTTATCTGGTAGTCCATCATCTACCGAGAAATTCTCGAATACCTGTCCGTCAAAGCGGCTTACTCCTGCATCTGATGCCACCCAAATGTATCCGTTGCGGTCTTGAAGGGTAAAAAAGCAATTATTGCTAGGCAGTCCTTCCTTCGTAGTGAAATGCTGCAGGTAGGCGGTCTGTGCATGTGTCGCCTCAGGGACCGCGAAAAACGCGAGCAGCCAAAACAATGGGATGACCTTTAATGCATGCCGGCTACTTTTCGCCATGAAGGTCAGTATATGATCTTAAACGCTCTGATAGCTCCGCTGCCCGCCGCCTCGATACGGTGATTTTCTCCCCAGACTTCATAATTGCCTGGTAACCATGCTTGAAGTTAAATTCCTTCAAGTCGTTGAGGTTAATAATGGTGGATTTGTGTATCCGCAGAAATCTGTCGTCTGGCAAAATTTCCTCGTATTCCTTCAGTACCTTGGAAACCGTAATCTGATCCCCGTTCCTTAAATGAAAAACAGAGTAATTACTGTCGGCTTCGATATAAACGATGTCATCGACGTCAATTAGGCTGTAGCCCTGGCCATTCGGCAAGGTGATTTTTGTGATCCCGCTCCTGTCAGCAAGGTTTTCAGCGAGGTTTCCAAGTCGCTTGCCCCGGTCGGAATCTGTTTTATTCGCGGGAATATATCTCATCGCTTTTTCAACCGCCTCCTTCAGCTCATCAATATCGATTGGCTTAAGTAAGTACTCCAGGGCATTGGCCTTAATCGCTTTGAGGGCATACTGATCGTATGCAGTCGTAAAAATTACATGAGCATTGTGCTCGTTGGCAGTGGAAATCAGTTCAAAGCCATTCTCTCCGGGCATCGCAATGTCCAGGAAAATCAAATCTACCTGGTTTTGCGCAAGTAAAATCCGTGCCTCTGCTACCGATTTGGCAATACCCGAAATGTGTATTTGCGGACAATTGTCTTGTAGCAAAAAAAACAGTGATGATCTTGCAAATTCCTCGTCATCTACGATAATGGCATTCAAATCAATATTTGTTAATAAGTGATAACCTGCTCCTCCAGATGCTCCGGCAAATCCCGGTAGTTGTATTTTTGTCCCCGTAGCTGCGGCTCAAATCCTGCTTCCCGGATTGCAGTCTGTATACCGCTTGCTGTAAAGCGATGGGGCGCACCGGCAGCCGATACCACATTCTCTTCAATCATGATAGACCCAAAGTCGTTAGCCCCTGCATGCAGGCAAAGTTGGGCAACTGTTTTTCCAACGGTGAGCCAGGAAGCCTGTATATTTTTTATGTTAGGCAGCATAATCCTGCTTAAAGCCAGCATCCTGATATATTCATCCCCCGACACATTGTTGCTGATCCCTCTTAGTCTTTTCAGCAAGGTTCCGTCATCCTGAAATGGCCATGGTATAAACGCAAGGAACCCGTTTGCATCCGCTGGCTTTTCATGCTGCACCTGCCTGATCCATACCAGATGCTCAAAACGTTCCTCAATCGTTTCCACATGACCAAACATCATCGTGGCTGAGGTGGTAATGTCAAGCTGATGGGCTGCACGCATGACATCCAGCCATTCCTGTCCGCCGCATTTGCCTTTAGAGATAAGTCGCCTTACCCTGTCGTTCAGAATCTCCGCTCCGGCACCAGGCAGAGAATCCAAGCCTGCCTCTTTTAACGTGCGAAGTACCTCGGTATGCGACTTCCCCTCCAGTTTGGCAACGTGTGCAATCTCTGGCGGGCCTAATGCATGAAGTTTCAGGTCCGGATAAAGCTCCTTAAGTTGTCTGAACAGGTTAGCGTAAAAGTCAAGGCCAAGATCCGGGTGGTGACCGCCCTGCAAAAGCAACTGATCACCGCCTAGTCTGAACGTCTCTTCAATTTTAACCTTATACGTGTCAATATCCGTGATATAACTCTCCTCGTGGCCAGGCCTTCGGAAGAAGTTGCAAAATTTACAGTTTGCGATACAGACATTGGTCGTATTCACATTCCGGTCAATTTGCCAGGTCACTTTGCCATCCGGTACCTGTTTCTTTCTGAGCTCATTGGCCACGAAAGCAAGCTCAGCGGTCGCCGCATGATGATAAAGGTACATACCTTCCTCTATCGTCAGGAAGTCAAAATCGAGAGCCCTTTGCAGCAAATTGGCAGTTTCCATATTACAAATATACCATAAGAGAACTATTTTATCTATGTTTGGACCTATTAACTTATTCTATGGTAGATTTTAACCGGTTCACTTTATCCAATGGGCTTCGCGTTCTTGTACACGAAGATAACACAACCCCAATGGCTGTTTTAAATATTTTGTACGATGTCGGCGCCAGGGATGAGGAGGAAGGTAAAACGGGTTTCGCGCATCTGTTCGAACACCTTATGTTCGGCGGCTCCGTCAATATCCCGGTTTATGATGAGCCTTTGCAACGTGTTGGGGGAGAAAATAACGCATTTACAAGCAACGACATTACCAACTATTACATTACCCTTCCTGCCGCGAATCTCGAAACAGCCTTCTGGCTGGAAAGCGATCGCATGCTTAGCCTGGCCTTTTCGGAGAAAAGTCTCGAAACACAAAGAAATGTGGTATGCGAAGAATTTAAGCAACGTTATCTGAATCAGCCCTACGGCGATGTATGGCTTAAACTCCGGCCATTAGCATACAAAACACATCCATACCGCTGGGCAACAATTGGTCAGGATCTTGAACAGATAGAGACCGCCAAAATGGAAGATGTAAAGGCCTTTTTCAATAAGCATTACAGCCCAGCCAATGCCATCATGGTTGTTGGGGGCAATGTCAATACCAACGAGGTATTAGCTTTGGCCGAGAAATGGTTTGCGCCAATTCCCTCAGGTACGCGCTATGAGCGAAATCTGCCTTCGGAAGCGCCGCAGACCGAGGTTCGACGGGAAACGACGTATGCAGAAGTGCCTCTTGACGCTATTTATATGGCCTTTAAGATGCCCCCGCGCAGCCACCCCGAGTATCAGACCTATGATCTGATGTCCGACATCCTTTCGCAGGGTCAGTCGTCCAGGTTATATAACAGTTTGCTCAAAGATCAACAGTTGTTTAGCGATATACACGCATATATTACCAGCAGTATAGATGAGGGACTGTTTATCGTAGAAGGGAAGTTGGTTAAGGGAGTTCCGATCCGGACAGCAGAACAAGCTATATGGACAGAACTTAAAAAACTCCGGCATCATGAGGTATCCGAACAAGAGCTCACCAAAGTAAAAAATAAATCAGAATCTATAATGATGTTTGCGGAAATGAGTTTGCTCGACAAGGCCATGAATTTGGCTTACTACGAACTGCTCGGCGATGCGGATCTCCTCAATACGGAGATTGAAAGATATCTCGGTGTTACGTCCAAGCGCATACAGGAAGCTGCAAATGCGACCTTCACAGAGGAAAAATGTTCTATTCTATATTACTTAACTACTGATCATGCTTAACAGGACGCTGGCACCCGAGTCGAAAATGGTCGACGACATTACATTTTTTGAACCTGTAAGGCATGAGCTTGACAATGGCATCCCTGTATTCATAATCAATGCTGGTCAGCAGGAACTGGTGCGAATTGAGTTCATCTTTAACAATGTAAACTGGAATCCATCAAGGCCACTTCAGGCTGCCGCGGTCAGCCAGTTGATCAATAATGGTACCCGCGAGCTTAGCGCTAAAGAAATCGCTGATCATGTAGACTACTATGGCGCTTTCCTTCAAACTGAATATGGAGCTGATCATTCCAGTGTAAAACTGTATACGCTCAACAAACACCTGCAAAATGTGTTACCTGTGATCTTTTCCATCTTAAACGAAAGTGATTTCTCCGACCATGAGCTCAGCATATACACACAAAACCAAAAACAATCATTACAGGTCAATCTTCAGAAGAACGACTTTCTTGCCCGGAAGGCATTCGCAAATGAATTGTTCGGCCAAACTGCATATGGTGCAGGTATCGAACCAGAGGATTACGACCGGCTAACCAGATCGCAACTGCTTGAGTATTTCCATGCCGCATATACTCCCTGGAATTGTACTGTGATAGCGGCGGGCAGGTTTACCGGCAGCGAACTGGCCGTGTTGAACAATATCTTTGGAAAGCCCTGGGTTAATCAAGGTCCGGCAACTGTTAACAAGTTCACTTTTGATATGCCTCAAGGCCGAGAAGTCCTTATCGATCGGCCCGATGCCTTGCAATCGGCCATCCGGATGGGTACGATAGCCATCAACCGTCAACATCCGGATTTTCCGGGACTGCAAGTGCTCAATTGCGTACTGGGTGGGTATTTTGGGTCGCGGCTCATGGCCAATATCCGCGAAGATAAAGGCTACACCTACGGAATAGGGTCTGCTGTAGCCTCAATGAAAGATGCTGGATACTTTTTTCTGGCTACAGAGGTAGGTACAGAGGTATGCACATCGGCCATGGATGAAATTGAGAAAGAGATATTGATTTTGCAGCAGGACGTTATACCCGTACAAGAGCTCGACCTTGTGCGTAACTACATGCTTGGATCAATGTTAGGAAGCCTCGAAAATGCCTTTTCTCATGCAGATAAATTTAAAAACATCTATTTCGCCGGCTTGGGTTACGACTATTACGAACGTTATATCAACACTATAAAAACAATAGAAGCTGCCGAACTTCGGCAGCTTGCGAACACATATCTTGATACACAACAATTTACGAAGGTAATTGCGGGAAAGAAGTAGTCGCCGACTACTTCTTTTCTTTTACCAATATCAGCCTGTTTAAATTCACTATTGATCTTCGATCATCACGTTTAAAGTGCAGTGTGATCGCATTTTTAAAGTCATCCAAATCAATGTCACACACGTAGACATTTTTCAGATCTTCTCTTTTATCTGAGTAGAACGAGAAAGCCTCAGCAGCCAGTTTCTGTCTTTGCCAAACAGAAACAGTTGCGCCATCGGGCGATTTAACTATATCCATGTACAACTTGTAATGCCCTTTTGGCAACTCACTCAAATCCAATTTTACCTGTCCGCCAGTTGTCGAGTGCAATACATCCCCATCTATCTTTACAGCGCCTAACACACTGTATTTCGTAAGTTGAGGATACACCGTCATCGTATCAGGAATGTAGACCTTAACAAGGTCCCCAACAGGTTCCCCCTGCTTTTGTGTAATCATCTTGTCGGCATAGTACAAAGCAACAGAAGTGTAATCACCCCGCTTATTGTTGTTTTCAGGGCCATGCTCTATTGTATGCAGTATTTGCTTATTGAACGGAACCTTATCACCAATAAACAGTCTGTAGCCGCCGGTTCTTGCAAACGTCAGCGAATAATCGAGAGCACCGTGTAGCGGAAGGCTCATCTTAGTGTCCCATCTGTCGAGCAATGCATACCAGCCACCATTAAAATAGTCCTCAGATCCGGTACCATGCATCCTGAGTTCACCATCAACCGTCATCACGTCATCGCCCTCAAAAAATAAGGTCATACCAGGCTCCAGACCTTGCGCCTGCAGTAGCGTTCCAACATAATGCCCTCTACCTTTTCCTTCAAGAAACAGGTGAGGTTTTCCAGGTTCAGTAACCTTATCCGCATGCCAAAAACTGTAAAATTTACCTTCGGTCTTGGGGTCGTATTTCTCATTGTTCAGGAAGATATCTGCTTCAACCTGTATTGGTTTGGCCTCACCGTCCTCATGATAAATCAACTCTATTTTTGCCTTATTTTCAAACGGCATAGGGAAATAGCAATAATTGACGTTTGCGGCTGTTCCGAGCAAGAGGCTTTGCATTGACTCACGGCCATAGGCGTAGCCGAAGAAGTCTGCAAGAGGCATATACACCGCCGGGGCCTCATCATCCCAGGTCATTTTTATTGAGACCAGCTTATTCAAACCTCTGAACGCTTCAGCGTTGCCGATACGCATACCAGTGATGCGACCTGAATGATTCAGATCCGCCAGCGTAACCGATTTTCCTGGCATTAAGACTGTAGAAACATGTATGGGTGTTGTTCCGATCGGCCTCGGATTTTCCCACGATTTTTTCAAAGCCTCCAAAGCAGGTTTGGCGTTTAAGGCCGCCTGAGCACTGAAGGTTTCTACGTTGGCATTGTTTGGATAAATCCTGTATTGAATCTGATAGAACTGAAGCTGCTTGCCACGGAAGACAATCTTACAACCATTTCTGTAGGATATAGGCAGATAACAAAAGAATCCCCCGAGTTCATTTCCGGTAAGCGGCGCTACAAAGGGAAAAACCTTTCCGGAAAAAAGATCAGAGAACTTAATGGAATAAGAGGGCTTAGTCGACCCATCGAAATAAAAATCAAGGATATCATCTGTTGGGGTTGGAGTCCAGATGCGATTAATTACCCCTTTTCCCTTAGCCTCAAAAATGACCAGCGAACTGTCTTTCTCTTTTCGGATGAATGAATACTTTCCGCTAAAGCCGTCATCATTGTTGCCGGTCCGGTCGTACGACGAGAACTGATGAACAGTTGTGTTGCTCACATACTTAGGCAGGTCGGCGATAGCGGCTAGTTTGCCCAGTTCCGTCTCCAGGGATACTCGTGTTTTCTGAGCTTTAGTCAGAACGCCACTAAATAAAATAAAAATAAAAAAGTAAAATTTTCTCATCATTTGTGCGTGGTTAGAACTCTAAAATAGGAATTAAGCGCTAATTCTCACACAAGAATCCGATATTTCGCCGACTCGTCAGTGCGCAGTTACGATCTCTATCAGACTGTCAAGAAGAAAGACATCAAACTTTGCAGGACCTGAAGCTTCAAATATCTCGTCGTCGATATGCACATCTTTGCCTGCCCATTCTACCTGTAGTTTCTTAGCCCGTATAGATTTGAAAGGAAAAACGGGGTTTTTCGATGCGCATTTGTCTGATATATATTTCTCAAGCTGAGGGCGTTCCTCCTCATTGACAACAACAACGTCAAAGTATCCGTCACCAGGATCGGCATCTAGGCTCAGCGTTAGCCGTGGCCCCAAACTGGAGATATTCATAACCTCGATCCACAGTGCCCTTCCTGTAAGTTGCTGCCCGTCCATATTCAAATTGTACGAGACAGGTTCATATGTTTGAGCGATCCTTAAAGCCTCTTTGAGCGCGAAGGCAAATTCCTGCTCGGGAGTTTTGATCCCGCTGGTATCTGTTTCCTTTAGATCGTTCATCAACCTGGTAAAAATCCCGAAACCAAAGGCTTCAATAAAATAGGCCGTTTTTGCGTTGCCCGTAATCTGGCCCACATCGTACTTCTTCAAATGTCCATTCGTCCACGAAGATATATTGCTCACATTGTTCTGAGGTATGCCGAGCGAGGTTGCGATATTATTTGCCGTCCCAAAAGGCAGTAGGGCTATTGGGCGTTTATATTTCAGTTTTTGGTCGAGCAGATTCATGATTGTTCTCCTGATTGTTCCATCACCGCCGGCTATGGCAATGAAATCTGTAGCCGGATCGATACGCTCAAGCATTAGTTCTTTTGACGTGGAGTAGGCGCACTTATAGCCATGTTCCTCAATGAGCGATATAATGTGATCTTTTGAATATTCACCCTCTCCTGCATTAGGGTTATGGATAAGATGGACGAGCCTGGCTGTTTTTTTCATATTCACTGAACAATATCAGGTCATCAAGGTTTTAAACATAAACAAGTTATTTAAAATAGCACTGAAGTATACAAACAGCTTATGAAGATCCTTATCACCAACGACGACGGTATATATAGTCCGGGTATTTCTGCGCTCGCAAAAGTGGCGCTCGGCTTTGGAGAAGTGCGCGTTGTAGCGCCCGATGTAGAACAGTCATCCATGGGACATGCTATAACCCATTCCAGGCCACTTACAATCAAAAAATCGCCTGTTAATTTTCCTGGAATCCAGGCGTATCGGGTCAACGGTACTCCGGCAGATTGTGCTGCCCTTGGCCTGCACATATTTCCGGACACCGATGTCGTGCTCTCCGGAATCAATATGGGGCCAAATCTTGGAAATTCCATGTGGCATTCAGGTACACTCGCCGCGGCTAAGCAGGCGGTACTTTTAGGTGTCAAAGCTATTGCACTAAGTACGCCTGTAGAAAATACAGAGCCTGACTTTGAACTTTTGGCGCCTTTCGTCGAACAGTCGCTCGACCTGTTGTTGAAAGATACTGCTTTAGGGCTGTACAACGTCAATTATCCGCCAAAGCCGCAGGGCTTAAAATGGACCAGGCAGTCGGTAAGGTTATATGACGGCCGCGTTGAACCTGGCCAGGATCCAATGGGCAGGAAACACTATTGGATTACCGTTACACCGCTCGAAGCTGCCGAAGAGGGAACAGACCGCTGGGCGGTTGAAAATAGTTTCGTGTCCATAACCCCCCTGAGGCTCGATCTTACTAATGAAACCGAGTTGACACAAAAAAAAGCAAAGAAATAATGGATCCATTTAACATCATCGTCGAACTGGACGGGAAGAAAATCGACCTCAACATCCATCCGCAGGAAGAGGGGAGTTATAAAATTGTCTATCATGGTGCACTTGTTGGCGAGGTTTATATGAGCAGCGACGGAGAAAGCTGGAAGGCTTACTCCGCCGATGATATAGACGCAGCCGGATACCCGATATATGAGTTCGACGAAACCTCAGGGCATGCCAATATACTTTTGGAAGGTAATATTGTACAGGAGATTGGCCAACAGATCAGGCAAAACGTGAACTGAGATGTTGATACAGCAGTTCTGCCGTGCGTATCACCGTAGAAACGACGATTTGCTCCGGATCGCCGGTAAATACAATGCGCTCCTGAAATAAATGTTCCGATCTCAACATCGCATGGATGAACATCGTGCCCACCGGCTTTTCCAGGGTTTCGCTGCCGCCCGATGTCGTTAACCCGGTGATGCCTACATGAATGTCGGCTTCAATTAGCGAAGCAAGTCCTTTTGCTATGGCTTCCGTTACCTCGGCAGACTCCGGTGTAAATTTCTGTACCAGTTCATCCGGAACCTTCAGTAATTCTTCTTTGATGCAGGCGTCGTAACACGCAAGCCCGCCTTTTAAAAATTTGCCGGCATTTCCCGCAAGCGCGAATTCCGATGTAAGCCTGCCAGCCGTGGCACTTTCCGCAAATGCAATGGTAAGTCCCTTGTCAATTAGTAGTTCCGTACAGGCCGTAACAATTGCATTCTCCATCGTCGTTAAATCTAGTTTACAGCTTATAAACTATTTTACCGGCCAAAAAGTTCGGGACAAGACACTACATTACACCTAATGATTTTCCGCGTACTTTTTGAAATTGTCTAAAATCGCCTGCCATCCAGCGCGTTGCATATCAACCGGATGCTCGTTTTCAGCGTCAAAAGTTTCCACAATTTGGACGCCGGCCGGGCTTTCAGTAAAACTTACACTAACTTTTCTTCCATCAGGCATTTCATATCCTATGAGGCGGTGTTCTTCCAGATCTGTATAAGTGCCTTCAAAATCGAAACTCATACTGCCGTCTTTTGCAGCCATGGTCGACCGGAATTTGCCGCCCTTACGTAAGTCGGCTTCCGCGAAAGGCGTATGCCAATCGTCCGATGCGTTATTCCATTGCATAATATGGGTCGGACTGGTCCACATATCCCATACCCTACCAAGTGCCGCGGCCACCGTGGCTTGCACAGTAACCTGAATTTTGTCTTTAGATTCCATCCTACAATAATTGTTATATTCAGCAAATATACACGCCGCTACTTTGCAGCCCAATGGTGAGGGGCGACAAATAAGGGGTGCAATCGCGAACAGGTTAAAAGTAATCCTGCAAAAAATACGTTTCCGTATTGCAGTATAGCGAAGAATATATATTTAAGCTGTTCACGTTTGTCTGCAGCCGTCTTTTCATATGTACCAGAGGGTGACTGGTTTTAACCTGTAGCAGCTGACTGATTTGCTTATCGCCGTTTATGGCCCATATTTTCTGATCACCTTCCTTTACCTTAATAAAATAGAATTCTTCCAGCGTTTTAAATAATGATTGATTCTCCAGGTTGCGGCTTGTAAACCTCGGTAAATGATGATCTGTGATGTAAGTCTCCTCGTAAAGAACCGGTTTCTGATCAAGGAAACGCAACCGTGTAAAGTAAATACAGCCCGTTGAGATTTCCTGAATATCCAGTTCATAAAAGAAGTCGGCAGGCCATGGGAGTTTTACAGGCTTCTGAAGAATATTCGTAGTAAGTGAGCGGTTGCCCACACTAGCTGTTACACCCCGGAGCGATAAAATACCGAGCCCGTTTTTGGGTTCAGACACAATACTGCCTTTTCCGTGCCTGCGCGTAATGTGACCGGACGCCGTGAGCGCCGCTAAGGCTTGGCGGATGGTGGGGCGTGTCGTCGAATAGTGCTTGCTGAGATCATTTTCTGAGGGTATCAGGTCACCCTTTTTATAGTCACCTTTTTCTATAGCTTGCTTGAGTTCTTCTATTATCTTTTGGTATAAAGGCGTTAAATCTTTTCTGTCCATGAAACGGGATATACTGGTTGCCCATAAAGTTACAATTATCCTTTAATAATACGGATCTCTCTAAAAAATGGAATCTTGTATATACAAGTTGTTTTCTTTTTGTATATTGCTTATGCTTTAACCGTATGAACGTTTCGGGGCATTGGGGTCTTTATGGCTGCAAGTTCAGGTCTCCGATCATCTAAAATTAAAATGATACAATACCGATTAAACAGATTATTCAATAGTAAGTCAGGCAACTGCTTCGATGTTGCCATCGACCATGGATTTTTCAATGAGGCAGCATTTTTACAGGGCATTGAAAACATCAGTTCAGCCGTGAATACCCTGGTCGATGCAGGGCCCGACGCCATCCAGTTAACTGTCGGACAGGCACACTACCTTCAGTCTATCGCAGGCAGGCAAAAGCCGTCCTTGGTATTGCGTACCGACGTGGCCAATGTATATGGCAGGGAATTGCCACGAGCCTTGTTCAGTCGCATGATCGACCAGCCTGTGGAGCAAGCTCTCCGGCTCGATGCAGCCTGTGTGGTAGTCAATCTTTTCGCAATACCCGGTCAGCCCGAGGTTACCGATCAGTGCGTTACAAACATTTTGAGGATTAAACCTCTTTGTGAACAATACGGTATGCCCCTGATGATCGAGCCCCTTGTTTTCCGGCCCAACAGCGAAGCAGGCGGGTATATGGTCGACGGTGACCCAAATAAAATCGTGCCGCTGGTGCGGCAAGGGGTCGAACTTGGTGCCGATATCATTAAGGCCGATCCGACCGACGACGTAAACGAGTATTTTAGGGTTGTCGAGACCGCCGGAAGAATTCCTGTGCTCGTGAGGGGTGGCGGCAAGGCGGCCGACCGGGACATCCTGGAGCGAACTTACCAGCTTATGCAGCAGGGCGTCAGGGGTATTGTTTACGGAAGAAATGTGATCCAGCATGCAAACCCTGCGGGCATGACCCAGGCGCTAATGGCCATCGTACATGATGGCGCACTTCCACAGGATGCATACAGTCTGATTACAATTCAAAATTGATCGTTCCTTCATGAAGCAAGTTAACATAGCTATTATTGGCGGCGGACTTATGGGGAAAGAAGCCGCCGGTGCTTTCGGACGCTGGTTCACACTCAATAACTTTCCTGTTCGGGTTGCGCTTACCGCCGTCTGCGATTTGAATGAGCAGGTGCTTGCCTGGTATAAGGCTGTTCCGGGTGTCGAACTTCTTACTACAGACTATCGGGAATTGCTCGAACATCCAGGTGTCGACGTTGTATATGTGGCGCTTCCGCATCACCTTCACAGGCAGGTATACATCGATGTGCTGGCGGCGGGCAAAGATCTTCTTGCCGAGAAACCGTTCGGAATAGATCTTGAAGCTGCAGTCGAGATAAGGAAAGCAGCAGAATCATACGGACGGTTTGTGCGCTGCTCTTCTGAAATGCCCTTTTTGCCCGGTCCACAGCGTGTCATAGAAGAAGTGACCTCCGGTCGCCTCGGAAAGATCATTGAAATCAAAGCTGGCTTTCTGCATTCCAGTGATCTGGATCCAACGAAACCGATCAACTGGAAACGCCAGGTGCAATATTGCGGCGAGATAGGTGTGATGGGCGATCTTGGTATGCATGTCTTACATGTGCCTTTGCGTCTGGGCTGGAAACCAGTCACCATCTACGCGCAGTTGCAGGGTATCATTACAGAGCGACCTGATGGGGCGGGGGGTGTTGCAGCGTGCGATACCTGGAACAATGCCACACTCTCTGCCAGCGTAGAAATAGACGGGAATCTGGTGCCAATGAGCCTCGAAACCAAACGTATTGCTCCTGGCGAGACCAATACCTGGTATATCGAAGTGCTTGGTACGGCAGGCGGTGTAAAGTATAGCACCAAAAATACCAAGACTTTATGGACCTTTAGGGCCGACAAAAGCGGCCAGCAATGGCAGCAAACCGATCTTGGATTTAAGGGAATTCCCTTTCCAACAGTAACCGGCGCGATATTCGAGCCGGGTTTTTCGGATTGCTTTATGCAGATGCTCGCTGCCTATGTAGCCGAAAGAGAGGGACGTCTGGAAGGCAGGTTCGGATGTGTGACGCCCGATGAGGCGGTGGCCAGTCACCAGGTGTTTCTCGCCGCTCTTCGTTCGCATAAGAAGAATACGGTAGAACACGTGACATATGACCAGCAAATGCAACAAGTATGAAAAGATCAGAAATTAATAACACCATAAAGCACGCTACCGCTTTTTTTAAGCATCACGGATGGGCGCTGCCGCCGCAACCGAGATGGGACGTAACCGACTTTGGTTTAGCCGATTTTCTGAAATGCGGACTGGCTTTGGTAAACCTGGCCGAAGAGGAGGAATACTGTGAAAAGTTGATGTATGCACAGAAGAATCAGGTAACCCCGGCCCATACGCACCTAAAGAAGAAGGAAGACATTATCTGCCGCACGGGAGTTCTTATCGTACAGCTCTGGCGTAATGATCCGCGACAAGACAGTGGGTCCGGTGTAATGCAGGTTAAGGTGAACGGCCAAATGCGAGATCTTCAGTCGGGTGATAAGCTGTCACTGAGATCAGGCGAACGGGTCACTATTTTGCCTGGCATATGGCATGAGTTCTACCCTGAATCAGATGAATGCATCATCGGGGAAGTTTCTACGGCAAATGATGATATTAACGACAATTTTTTCACCGATAGCAGGATCGGGCGTTTTTCGGAGATCGATGAAGACGAACCTGCGATCTTAAAATTACTTAGCGACAAATGATCAGGCAAGGCATTCTCGTAGCCGGCAACTGGATCATTGATAAGGTTAAGCTTATCGATGTCTATCCGGAAGAGGAAAAGCTGGTCAATATATCTTCCGAACATAACAGCAACGGCGGTTCGGCGTACAACGTTTTAATGGCGCTTGTTAAACTAGGTTCAAGTTTTCCCCTTTCGGCGCTCGGACTCGTGGGCGCCGACCCGCGTGGTGAACAGATCGTCGAGCATTGCCGGCGATTGCAGATCGATACGCGCCAGCTCCGGACAATGCCCGGGGCTCATACCTCCTACACAGACGTAATGACGGTCGCCGGTACTGGAAAAAGAACGTTTTTCCATCAGCGCGGGGCCAACGCACAGCTTGATATTGAGCACTTTAACTTTGAAGTTTCAAACGCGCGTATCTTCCATCTTGGATACCTTCTTCTGCTCGATCAGCTCGATAAAATTGAGGAAAACGGCGTCACCCGTGCTTCAAAGGTTTTCGAAGCGGCGCGCAGCAAAGGATTCGTCACCTCAGCCGATATCGTGAGCGAGCGGTCGGACAGGTTTAGAAGTGTGGTGCCATCCGCACTACCACATATCGATTATCTCTTCGTCAATGAGTTTGAAGCATGTAAGATCACGGGGATACAAACCACTGATGAATCTGGTCAGGCCATAAAAGCACAATGTTTTCAGGCTGCCGAAAAGATCATCGGCATGGGCGTAAAGCAGTGGGTATTGCTTCATTTCCCAGAGGGTGTAACTGCGGTAAGCGCTTCGGGAGAAAAGCTTTTCCAGCCATCCGTTAACCTGCCCGCCTCACAAATCGCTGGGGCAGTAGGGGCGGGCGACGCTTTTGCAGCGGGTGTACTGATGGGTGTGCATGAAGGCTCGCCTATGGAGCACTGCCTTAAATTAGGGGTATGCGCAGCCGCTTCAAGTCTTTTTCACGCAACTTCGTCAGATGGTATCATCTCCAAGGAAGAATGCCTGAAGCTGCCGGCCAAATATGGTCTGCGCGACTGATTACATCTTTTCTACGCTGCCTTTGCCAAACACTTTTTGCTCGATGTTGGGGTTTCCTGCATAATAAACCATGCCCGAGCCACTGATCAGCGCCTTGATCGTGTCGCTCACATGCGCATACACCGAGCCAGATCCGCTAATGCGTGCGTTTAAATCTGATGCATTTCCAGTCAGACGTATAGTTCCTGACCCGCTCAGCGTAGCTGTAACCTTATCTGCATCAACTTCGGCTTCTATGGTGCCCGACCCGCTTAACGAAGTCGCGAGTTCAGCAGCGTGCACAGCGCCCTTCACAGTCAGACTCCCATTTCCGCTCACTGTTAGGCTGGTTAGGGTTTTTGCCGTCACATGAGCAATGATCTTTTTGCCCTCGTATTTTTTTGCCCAGCTTTTTATGCTGATGTCTGGCCTTACCACAAGCAAACTTCCCTGAACTTCTCCGCTTAGCGAAGAAATCGCATCCGCATCGCCTTCAAAGCGGATGCTTTCCGTGTCACCCATCGTGACAATCACCGTTATCGGCCCGGTTGCGACAATCCCTTTAAAGCTTTTAAGGTTGGTCTGAACGCCAGAAGCAGGCGATACGAGAACAGGCTGGTCTTTTTCAGAAGCACGCACACCCTGATTCAGGGCAGACACAATCACCGCGAAGAAAAATAATCTTTTAATCATATGCATTAGACGACTGCAGACGCGAAAAGTTGCATCAGCCAGCGAATTTATTTTTATATATTGCAAACCTAAAACCAAATTATTAACAACTTAACAACACCTGCTGCCAAGTACTCCGATGAAAACCATTACAAAACATATTTTTCTGATCGTTCTTTTCGCCGTTTCTGTTTTGCATGCCGGCGCACAAAATAGTATACAGGCCGTAATACCGGGCGATTTCGCCGACCCCTCGGTGATCCGTAAAGGCAGTCAATACTATGCCATAGGCACCTCGTCCGAATGGGCACCGCATTTTCCAATATACACTTCAAAAAACCTGAAGGACTGGAAGCAAACGGGCTTTGTATTTGATGTAAAGCCCGAGTGGACTTCCTCATCATTTTGGGCGCCCGAGTACTACTACCACAAGGGCACCTATTACGTTTACTATACAGCCCGCCGAAAGTCAGACAACGTCTCCTGTATAGGTGTGGCAACTTCCAAATTCCCTGACAGGGGATTTAAAGATCATGGAATCATCGTGGCGCATGGAAAAGAAGCCATTGATGCCTTTATCTTCAATGATAACGGTCAGTTATATATGACATATAAGGCTTACGGTCTAGACGGCCGGCCGATTGAGATCCTGGGCAGCAAGTTATCGGACGACGGCCTGAAACTTGAAGGCGAAACCTTCACGATGATGAAAGACAACAATGGTATCGGCCTGGAGGGACAGAGTATCCTTAAAAAGGACGATTATTACTATCTCTTTTATTCAGTAGGAAACTGCTGCGGGGCAAAGTGCGATTACAATGTTAGGATTGCGCGCTCAAAATCGTTCATGGGGCCTTATGAGAATGATCCTGCAAACCCTGCTTTGCAGGAAAATGCGGACTGGAAATGTTCTGGTCACGGTACGTTCGTGAATTCGACGGATGGTAAGTACTATTATCTTTATCATGCATATAATAAACATACCAACGTATACACGGGTCGCCAGGGCATGCTGGCCGAACTCCAGTGGCAAGGACAAAACCAATGGCCAGTGTTCAAGACGTTGTCAGCCGATCGTCCAAATGCTGAACTCCATATTTCTGATCGTTTTGCTGGCAGCAGCCCGGCAAAGCATTGGCAGTGGGACTTCCGCAATTCCACACCTGTGGTTAAACAGCACAAAAAGCAGCTTCATTTATCCGGTATAATAAAGTCAGATAACCCAAGCGGCATCGTTTACACCGTACGTCCGGCACAACTCGGATATGAGATCAGTACTACCGTTACAAATCAAAATGCTTCGCAGAAAGGTCTGGCCGTTTACGGCGATGCCAACGCATCAATAGGTGTGAGTATTGCCGGAACCGAAATCCAGTTCTGGATGGTAAAAGACAACAAGCGTAAGGTCATAAGCAAAGCCATGGCTGGTCAGCCTTCAGCGCACATCAGGCAGAATGCAGCTGTGCCTGTTAGTTTGAAACTGACGGTTAGCGATCAGCTTGATTGCAAAGCTTATTGGAAACAGGGCTCGGGTGAGTGGCAGGCGCTTCCAACAAGCAATGCCGTATCAGTCAGCTTCCTTCCGCCATGGGACAGAAGTCCACGCGCAGGTTTGCATTTCAATGGCGCAGCGTCTGATGAAGCCGTATTCAGTCAGTTCGATCTAAAATACCTTTAAACCCATATACAGTCGCTGGTTTGGCTGGCTATACCCGGCAAATGCGAACAAAGTCGTCCCCAGACTTCCATCACGCATTGTCCAGCTTTTTGTGGACGACAGCTGAGCAATGTCTGAACAACGTCTGAGCAATGTCCGAATAGCAAACAGAGGCTAAGGCTTCTTTTGGCTTAGCACAGAACCTTCAGGAGGGTATGGAATAGTGTTTTTGAGTGAATCTATTTTTTGCTGATCAAACTTTGGCAGCTGCATTTCATTACGAGTTATCCAGTCGCCAACCTTTTCTGCGGCGAGTTTTGTCTGTTCCTCAGAAATACCTGCGTCCTGAGCCACATAAACGGTTTGCGACGGGAAAGCCAGGCCTGTGCCACTTTCTTTGATTTTGTCCATAAAGCGCAAAAGCAGATCTTCCTTTACCTCAAGGAAAATATCAAAGTCAGGCGCATCAATGTACGACCACACCTCCAGGTTCAATGAACTTTCCCCAAATCCGGCGAAACGAATGCGCGCCGGGTCGGGGTTGACCATTGGATGGCTGTACAGAATCGCACGTAACTCTACCAGCAGGTAACGTATCTGGTCAGGTGTCGTTTCATATCTTAACCGAAGTACCGGATTAAACAGGAAGCGGTCCCGATGCGCAAAATTATCAATTCGGGTTGAAGAAAATTCTCCGTTTGGAATGGTCACCACGCTGCGTTCACCTGTGCGGAGTTTGGTAGAGCGCATACCAATCGATTCAACCGTACCAGAAGTGGCGCCCACGGTCACAAAATCGCCCACCCGAATAGGTTGATCGGCTATAAGCGTTACACTTCCAACAAAGTTTTCGACGGTCTTTTGAGCACCCAGGGCCAACGCAATACCACCAATACCCAAAGCCGCAAGTCCGGTCGTAACGTCCACGCCAAGGGCGCTCAGTACAGCGATGATTCCAATAATGATGATTGCTACCTTAATAGTCCTGCGAAGAAAAAGGATGACCGACAAAGCGGACACCCGGCCACGTTTGCTCATTCGATTCTTGCTGAACTCGCCGATAAAGTCTGTCAGCCGGGAGAGGAAGATCATTATAGCTATGATCCCCACGATCAGCGTAACGCCGCTAAATTTCTGGCGCACAATGATAGAGATGCCGACCTGCTGAGAAATGGCCACAAAAAACGCTACCGCAAGGTACAAGCGGAACGGAACATCAACCACGCTAATGATATCGCAGATATGCTCGTAACGTTTCCGGTTCCAGATCTTCAAAATGAGGAATCTTAAAATAAAAGTGATGCACCATGCAATACCATACGATAACAGGGCCAGCAGCAGCATGGCCAGCCAGTGTCCTATAGGAACACCCGCCAGTAACCGCTCTTTAAGTGGGGCGGGAAGAGCTTTGTTCACGAGCAGCGCCTCATTTGTCTTGATCGCCGCAATCTCATTTACTGTCTCCGAAGAAAATTGCCATAACGTTGGCTGCCCGGCTTTTTCCGTGCTTGCCGCAATGAGGTTAATCACTTCACCTTCTACGGTGATGGTACCTACCAGATCAGTGCCCGCCGCGAGGTCATCATCTAGCCGACCGGAAACTTTATTGCTGATCCAGGACGAGGGCATGATATTACCACCCTGATCCAGCAAGCGCTGGAAGGCCAGTACAATGCGTTCCCGTTCTGCCTCGCGTTGCTGTCGGCGGGTCAACTGCAGGTACTGACTTGCCCGCATGTAATTTTGGTCAGACATGGCTTTAAGAAAGCCTGAAACCATGCCGCGGGGTGTTCCGCGACCCAAAGAGTCTTCAGGGATTTCGGGAGCGGCGGCTTCGTTATTTTCAACTGGTGTTTCCGGTAAAAGTTGTGCGGCTGCGGGTGTCGACAGGGTCGCAATCAGGCAAGTCAATACGATAAATAGTGGTTTAAATGATAAAGGCATACCGTATTAACAGTGCAAGCCGTAATTAGTTTTTGCCAGTGTGCGGGCAACCGAAAGCGGGTATTTAATCTGTAAAATGTAAACTTTCGCTAACACCGTTCTATATCCTCGCAATTATTGTGCAGTGCTGAAAAAAACAGTATCTTTGCCCGGCAAATAGTAACTCTTAAATTATTTGCTATGCAACTCGATCCCAATAAATTTATCGCCGAAGGTTTAACATACGATGACGTATTGTTAGTTCCTGCCTATTCCGAAGTGTTACCCAGAGATGTAGACACCGGGACTTTTCTTACCAAAAAGATACGGTTAAATGTACCGATCGTTTCTGCAGCGATGGACACGGTTACCGAGGCCGGATTGGCGATCGCGATCGCTCAGGCGGGAGGTATAGGGATGCTTCATAAAAACATGAGCATTGAGCGCCAGGCCGAAGAAGTGCGTAAAGTGAAGCGCTCAGAAAGCGGCATGATCCAGGATCCGGTAACGCTGAATGCAAATGCGCTTGTTGCCGACGCCTTCCAGATCATGAAAGAGTTTAAAATAGGTGGTATCCCTGTAATCGATTCAGATCGTAAGCTCGTGGGTATCATTACCAACAGGGATCTCCGTTTCCAGAAAGACATGCAGCGTAAAATTTCAGAAGTAATGACCAGCGAAAACCTGATCACTGCTTCTGAAGGAACAACCTTGCTGCAGGCCGAGGAAATTCTGCAGGACTACAAGATCGAGAAACTTCCGGTAGTGGATGCCGAAGGAAGACTTGCCGGATTGATCACCTTTAAAGACATTCAAAAATATAAGAATTTTCCTAAGGCCTGTAAAGACGATCACGGACGCTTACGGGTTGGTGCGGCTGTTGGTGTTGCTGGTGATAACATTGAACGCGTTGCTGCCCTTGTAAAGGCGGGTGTAGACGTCGTGACGGTCGACACCGCACACGGACACTCCAAAGGGGTGATCGATATGGTTAAAGCAATTAAAGAGAGATGGCCTGATTTGCAGGTGATCGCAGGTAACATTGCTACGGCCGACGCTGCCCGGGAACTGGCTTATGCAGGAGCAGACGCCGTAAAAGTGGGAATCGGACCAGGTTCTATTTGTACTACCCGTATCATCGCCGGTGTTGGTGTACCACAGCTTTATGCGGTTTTCGAATGCGCGAAAGCACTTGAAGGAACAGGTATTCCGGTTATAGCCGACGGTGGTATCAAACAAACCGGCGATATCGTAAAAGCTATAGCAGCCGGAGCCAGCTCCATTATGGCGGGTTCGCTTTTTGCGGGAGTAGAGGAATCACCAGGCGAGACCATTATATATGAAGGGCGTAAGTTTAAATCTTACCGGGGCATGGGTTCTGTGGAAGCTATGCAACAGGGATCAAAGGATAGGTATTTTCAGGACGAGACAGATGTCGTAACAAAATTGGTTCCTGAAGGTATAGTAGGACGGGTGCCTTATAAAGGAACGCTTGCTGAAGTTATTTATCAATATGTAGGTGGCCTGCGTGCAGGTATGCACTATTGCGGCGCCGCTACTGTGGCCGATCTTCAAAAAGCGAAGTTTGTTCGTATTACCGCTGCCGGTATGCGCGAGAGTCATCCGCACGATATCTCTATTACTAAAGAAGCACCAAACTATTCAAGCAGGTTATAGAAATTCATCCGGACCGATTTGCCAGGTCCAGGGCTTTTTAAAACTTTGGAGATTCCGCAAAGCCATCGGCTGAAGCGGAATTTCTTTTTTAAGGGTAGGAGTAACGCTGCTGTCTACATTACCCGTGCTCAACGTTTTTGTACCCGTTAAGAAATCATAGTGCTTGTCCTGCATTTCGCCCGACGAACTATGATACGCATAATTTCGGGCGCTTACCAAAGCCCAATCCTTGTCGCGGTACCCAAAAACATATTGAAGTGTCCATCGCCAATTGCCGCCGCCCTCAAAATTAAGAGCCAGCGTATTATTTGCGATATATAGCTTCCTAAGCGGGTCGCCCAGGCTGCCGCCCTCCTGAGCACGCAACAGGAAATCATTGTTCTGTCCGGCGAGCAGGAAGTTCCTGCCTTTTTGAAAATATATAGCCAAAATCCGGGGGCGCTGTAGCTCGGTAATCAGTTCCATATTGCTGTCGCCATACGCTCTGTTTTCCTTCACGGCGGCATAAAACTCCAACACCAGGGCAAGATCGTCGGCACCGTCGGCATTCAGATCGCCCCGCACCGAGTCCACCACCTTCCATTGAGCCGGGATCAAGTTGGTGATTGTTTTTCCTTTTACCGGTAACGTCGGATATACGAAAGATTGAGCGGCTGCCGGCTTAACCACCAGCGACATAAGGCCCAGCAAAATCAGGTTAAAAATTTTCATAGCGCTTTATCATAACGCATATATACCCAAAAAAGTACAAAGACCGGAATCCTCCGGCCTTTGTGGGTATTAGCTATATGATAGGGATACTAAGCAAATTGTGCTTACTGGATCACTTTTCCGTCTTTGTCAATCTTAAGAGATCCGGTTTCTTCCTCTTTCTTAACATTGATCAGATAGTAAGTGGTCTTATCTGCGTTGGTAATCAGAAACGCTTCAGTTGGTGTCCATTCTTTAACCGGATCCGATTGAAGTGTTTTCTGCACCGCTTCCGGAAGGTCTTTCAATTCAACCGGAGTTTTTGTTGTGCTATCTTGTACAGCAACGATTACGGGGTTCTTGATGTCGTTCGCTTTTACTGATGCTAATCCTGCTACTGCTAAAAATGCTGCTGATAAAATGATCTTTTTCATAATAGTTGTTTTTAAGTTTAAAGTACTCGTATCGTTTTCTGGATAGCATAGGATACATAATGATGCCGTAAATGCTGGTTTTTGGCACGGCCTTGAAAATCAGTGTGTTAGTTATTTGTGCGCATATAATTGCTGTGGAATTTCTCTACAATATGTAGCGAAGGGTAACAGAATTAAACTCAGCGATATTTGGCATGTCTATTGATTAATACCGTATGTGTTATAAGACACAGACAAATGATTGTTCACTTAAAAAAAGATGAAGATGAAACGTATAATGATCATATCATGCGCAGCATTGGGAACAGTATTAGCTTCGTGCGGAACGTCTAAGAAGCTTCAGGAAGCCAACACCCGGTATTCACGTCTCGACAGTACATACCGCCAGGCCCAGGCAGAACTGGCCAGCAGCAGAGATTCCACAGCAAAATACAAGGGCATCAGCCGTAACCTGCAGTCCCAGCTCGCACAGCAAAAGAGTTCTAACGACCAGATGGTGAATCAGTTGAAAGACCTTTCCGTGATCTCAGGATCTCAGGCAGAGAGTATTAAGAAATCACTGGAAAGTCTCAGTTCTAAAGACGCCTACATTCAGAACCTTCAGTCGGCCATAGCCCGAAAGGACTCCCTTACCATGAACCTGGTGATGAACCTGAAAGGGGCTATTGGTAATCTGAACGACCAGGATATCAATATTAAAGTCGATAAGGGCGTTGTGTACATCGACATCTCAGATAAGCTGCTATTCGTAACCGGAAAGTACGAGGTAAACCAGCAGGCTAAAGCCGTGCTGGGTAAAGTTGCCAAGGTGCTGATGAACCAGCCTGATATTGAATTTATGGTAGAAGGACATACCGACAACGTACCTTACCGCCAGGGTGTGCTACTTGATAACTGGGACCTGAGCGTTAAACGCGCTACGTCCGTAGTCAGGATACTGCAAAACGAATACGGTATACCACCGGTTAAGATGACTGCTGCTGGTAGGGGCGAGTATGTTCCCGTATCAGGCAATGAAACTGATTCGGGCCGTGCGGCCAACCGCAGAACCCGTATCGTCATTCTGCCTCAGCTCGACCAGTTCTTTAAACTGCTGGAAGCGCCTCAAAAGTAACCATACTACGCAAATGTGAAATGGCCTGATCAAGTCTTCGGACCTGATCAGCATTCCACATTTGTAATGTGGCTTCCGACCTGCTCAGCAGCGACCGGTAGTAAGCTGCACCTTCATTAAGCTGAGCGTAAAACTTATCAAGCTGTTTGCTTCTTTTAGCGAAGGCGGGCTGCCCAAGGCTTTCCTGAGCGAGCAGTTCAAACTCTTTTTTCAGATAATCGATATACAGGTTGAGTTCCTTGATAAAAAGGTTTGGCCTGAACACGCCAACCAGCAGGTTACAGCGGCCATATATGTGCCCTACCATTTCTCTCAAACTGTACGTGCCTGAAAAGTAGGCGAGATTGGGCCCAGGGCAGATGCTCACAGCTTTATCCTCTCTGGCTTTTAGGATTTCGTGTTTCTGATAGGCGGATGTACATAAGCCCACGCAGAGGCACACTTTTTCCGTAACCTGGTCTATTTTTCTTTGAAGTTCTTCTTTTGCCAGCCCCAGCCCGTTCAGTTGCTTAATCTTCAGGTGCTGGTATTCCCTGGAGGCCGTACAGATCGGCTCCTCCGTAAATTCTGTATTCGTACAAAGATATTTCTTCGTGCACGGGCTTCCCGGTCTTCCCTTGTCTATTCGCTGCTGCCGCTGAGCCTCCGCACTGCTCTTCTTAAAATTGTTGAAGAGTACGCCCAGCGGAGAGGAATTGCTCAGGTAAAAATCAGCATCCGTAGCCTCTCCAAGGTCGGCCAGCGTCTGCATATCTACACTTGTGGCTTCCGGCACCAGCAAGAAGGGACTACCCCAGCCCGTTGCGTCCAGCCCATATTCTTTCAGAAGAAAGGTGTGTTCTTCCGCAGTGCCTATGCCGCCCTGAACACATACACGTTGGGCAGGATTGCGAGACACCTCAATACCTTTCACCCTCAGACACGAAGCATATAAATCAAACAGCTCAGCGTAAAGTGCAGCACGGTTATCTTTAAACTCCTGAAGGATCGGTCCGAGCAATAGTCCATCCGTCGCGAAGGCATGACCGCCACAGTTCAAGCCCGATTCAATCCGAAATTCTGACACCCAAAGTCCTTTTTTGGCAAGTATCTTAGCCTGTATCAGGGCAGAACGGTAATCGCTCACTTTCAATATAATCTCTTTTCGCGGAGCCTCGTTGCCGGCAGGGTAAAAGGCCTCCAACTGCTCCATATAACTGAATAGCCTCGGATTCAATCCAGCAGAAATCACCACCG
The DNA here is from genome assembly GCF_024436415.1 of Pedobacter deserti. Taxonomy (GTDB): domain Bacteria; phylum Bacteroidota; class Bacteroidia; order Sphingobacteriales; family Sphingobacteriaceae; genus Pedobacter; species Pedobacter faecalis. Next base: position 1,856,809 of record NZ_JAFMZQ010000001.1, read on the forward strand.
AACTGCGCAGGTCACTTTCCGCAAAGCCTCTAATGGCGGCAAGAGCGTCCGTCTGATCATCGCCAAGGTAAACCCCGTCGAGATAATTGGCCTTATCCACTTTCGACATAATATTGACATCAATCCGGCCGGCCGCAACAGCGGCTTTTAGTTCGTTCTGTATAAAGCGTTTTTCATCCGACGCTTCCATCTCAAGCATGGAACTAAACATCTTCTTAAGCTCCGACCCTTCAGGAAGCATTTCAAAATATCGCCCCAGATCAGTTCCGTCCTGAAAGTCCTCCTCCCGCATGGCCTGCACCTGGTCGTCCACCAGTTTGTTGAGCAAATTCAGGTAGGCAGTGATGCGCCTCGCTCTGCTGTCATGCTCCTTTTTTCCTATGGCTTTGTATTCCAGGCCGTGCAGGCCGCAGTAGTGCTTTCGCATACGTTCCGTCAGTTCGTCATCCACTATAGAAACGACCGATGAAATGCCGAATCGCGCCACCTTTAAGGGGGTGTCGATCGAATAACCTAAACCAAGCACAGGTATATGGAAAGTATGCTGCATAACGTTTTTTTCGGCAAAGTAGCCTATATTAGCTCACCTGAAACATGACGGTCGTCACCTTTGGGCGTGACAGCAATCATCCGGAGCGGATAGACTCCGCATATTTTTGTAATATGGCTACTGAGACTATGGAAAGTGCTAAACTTTTAAAAGCGATAATAGAAACGGCTATCGATGGCATTATTACAATCGACAACCGTGGAATGATAGAGAGTTTGAACCCCGCTGCCCAAAGGCTTTTTGGTTATAGCCTGGAAGAAGTACAGGGCAGAAATATTTCTATTTTAATGCCTGAGCCGGATAAGAGCAGCCACGATGGCTACATTGATCGTTATCAGCGCACAGGCGAAAAGCGCATTATAGGAAAGGGAAGGGAAGTCCTGGGGCTTAGAAAAGACGGAAGTACATTTCCTTTCAGGTTGGCGGTCAGCGAAGTCCAGTATGACGACCGGGTCATTTATACTGGTTTTATACATGATCTCTCTAAAGAAAAAGAGGCTGAGCTGAAACTTAAGGAATACGCTGCCGAACTTGAGCAGCTTGTCGACGAGCGCACCAAATCACTCAAAAAAATGGTACACGCACTAAGCGAGGCCAAGGAAGAAGTGAGTCTCTCGCTCGAAAAGGAGAAGGAACTCAACCAAATGAAGAGCCGGTTTGTGTCTATGGCTTCGCACGAGTTCCGCACACCATTAAGCTCCGTACAGCTTTCTTCTGTACTTATAGAGAAATACGCACAGCCCTTTCAGAACGAACATATTACCAAGCACGTAAACAAAATAAAAAATGCGGTGGGCAATCTTACCACCATCCTGAACGACTTCCTTTCGCTTGAGCGGCTTGAAGCCGGAAAGGTAGAGCCGGCGTTTACACCTTTCGACATCGTGAAGCTCTCTGAGGAAGTAACCGAGGAAATGCAAATGATCGCCAAGGCAAACCAGAATATTATTTATCAGCATACAGGGCTCGAGAGTATGGTAAACCTGGATCAGAACCTGCTCAGGAACTGTATGATCAACCTGATTTCTAACGCTATAAAGTATTCGGGAGAGCACACCTTCATCGAATTTAATACCGAGATCACACCAACGCAATGCATGGTCATGATACGCGATAACGGCATTGGCATCCCCGAGGCCGACCAAAAAAATCTGTTTCAGCCCTTTTTCCGGGCAAACAACACCGGTAATATTCCCGGTACCGGGCTCGGGTTGAACATCGTGCGCCGCTACGCTCACCTGATGAACGGGGAGCTGCAATTTGAAAGCGAGCTAAACAAAGGCGCTAAATTTATGCTTTTATTTAACAGGTAACAGGATGAAACAAAAAGTCATTTTAATCATAGAAGACAATGAGGATATCCGCGAGGGAACCGCAGAAATTCTCGGACTAGCCAATTACGAAACGATTACCGCAGAAAACGGTCGCATTGGCGTAGATATGGCTATAAAGCACTTGCCCGACCTGATCTTATGCGATATTATGATGCCGGAACTCGACGGTTACGGCGTACTGCACCTGCTCGGCAAAAACCCGGCAACCTCCGTAATCCCTTTTATCTTCCTTACCGCAAAAACCGAGCGCATCGATATGCGTAAGGGCATGGAGATGGGGGCCGACGACTATCTGACCAAGCCATTCGATGAAGTGGAGCTTTTCAACGCCATAGAAGCAAGGCTCAACAAGTCAGACAATCAGAAGAAGATGTACAGCCAGTCGCTCGACAAGCTCAATGCCCTGCTCAACAGCAATAAAGGCAACGAAGAACTGAACAAACTGATTTCAGGACGCAAAATAAGGCATATTAAGAAGAAGCAGGTCATCTACTATGAAGACGATACGGCAAACGGCATTTACCTTGTTGTTTCCGGGAACGTAAAGACGGTCAAGATTGCCGAAGATGGCCGTGAACTGCTTACAGGCATGTATGGGCCCGACGAATACTTCGGCGTAGCGGCCTTGCTGGCCAGCGACACCTACCGGGATACCGCGGAGGCAACCGAAGATACCTCCATCTGCCTGCTGCCAAGGGCGCATCTCGAAGAATTGTTTGTAAAATTCCCTGATGTTGCCAGCCAGTTTATCAGGTTGCTGGCTAGCAATGTGCTCAATAAGGAAGAGCAGCTTTTGCAGCTGGCCTACCATTCCGTCCGTAAAAGGATGTCGGAAGCCCTTCTTCGTCTCGTTAAACCCGGTGCGCAGGAGCCGCCTGCAATAAGTATCTCACGAGATAACCTCGCTGCAATGGCAGGTATGGCTACCGAAACAGTAAGTCGTATACTTAGTGATTTCAAGGAGGAGGGACTTATAGAGCGCAAAGCCGGATCAATTGTTATCCTGAACCGCCAGAAACTGGCTGGGATGAAAAACTGATCAAGATCACTTTCTGCTAATGACCGCCCTCATTATTTAGGCACACCTCCACGCCTACTTTTGAGTTTAAAACTTAGAAGGCATGAGAGTTGTAGCTTACAGCATAAAATCGGCGGAAAAGGAACCCCTTGCGATCGCCAACCGAAAAAAACATGAAATCACCCTGATATCCAATTCCCTGTCTGCAGACACGGTTTTTTACGCAGAGGGCAAGGACGCTGTTGTGGTATACACCGACGATGATGTCTCGGCGGGGGTTATCAACCAGCTTGCCGATCTGGGTGTTAAATATATCGCTACGCGGTCGGCCAACAGCCATCATATCGATCAGGCTGCAGCAGCCCTTCGGAATATTAAGATCGCCAGCGTACCGCTGATGGCTATCAGCGGTCTGGCCGAAAGCGAGCTGTCTATGGCCCTGGCAACGGAGACGATCAATAACCTCGACAAGTGGCAGGGGAAAAGATGCTTAGGCGATGCCTGTATTTGCTCCCGCTCCTGCGACCAGATGCACAACGCCGTGGCCACAAAACACAGCAGCCATGAACATTGATACACTTACGGAAAAATACCGTGTTGCAGCGCCAAGGTACACAAGTTACCCAACTGTACCTTACTGGGATGAAACCGAGTTCAGTGATTCTGCCTGGATTGGCCGGCTTAGTGAGGCCGTAAGTGATGCCGATGGCGAAATAAGCCTCTATCTCCATCTACCGTTCTGTGAGAGCCTTTGCACCTATTGCGGCTGCAATACACGCATTACAAAGAACCATGGTGTAGAGTTACCTTATATTGCTGCGGTATTGAAGGAGTGGCAACTCTACCTCGCTCAGCTCGATGTAAAGCCGGTGATCAAAGATATCCACCTGGGCGGTGGCACGCCTACTTTCTTTAGCGCCGAGAATCTTCGCCTGCTGATCGAGGGCATCCTTAAAGATGCGGAAACGTCTGGTGATGCAGCATTCAGCATTGAAGGGCATCCAAACAATACTACCGAGGAACATCTGCGAACCTTATATGCATTAGGTTTCCGGCGCTTAAGCCTAGGTATACAGGATTTCGATCCTAAAGTACAGCTTATTATCAATCGCATACAGTCGTACGAAGATGTAGAAAAAGTCACCCGCCTGGCCCGGGAGATCGGCTTTGATTCGGTCAATTACGATCTGATCTACGGCTTGCCGCTTCAGACCCTCGACGGGCTTCAGTCTACCATTGATCAGGTGATCAGGCTTAGGCCCGACCGTATCGCGTTTTACAGTTACGCCCACGTGCCCTGGGTTAAGCCCGGTCAACGCCGCTACACAGAAGCGCACCTGCCATCGGCCGAACTAAAAAAAGCCCTTTATGAAAGCGGTCGGCTTCAGCTAAGCCATGCAGGTTACGTTGAGATCGGCATGGATCATTTTACACTCGAGTCAGACACACTTTATCAGGCAGGTCTTACCGGTAAGCTGCACCGCAACTTTATGGGATATACCGAATTAAATGGGAAGGTGATGATCGGACTTGGCGTTTCTTCCATCAGCGATTGCTGGTCTGCATTTGCGCAGAACGTAAAAAGCGTAGAAGAATATCTGGCCCTGATCACAGCGGACAAACTTCCGCTCAGCAAGGGTCACCTGCTTTCGGCCTCCGATCTGCTCATTCGCCGGCACATCTTAAATATCATGTGTCAGGGACAAACCAGTTGGAGCCTGGCAGAGCTCATGAATGCTGACTTTGAGGCTGGAATACTCCGAATGCATGAGTTGGCGGCAGACGGACTGGTACATCTTCGGCCCAATCATCTCGGTGTTACCCCGATCGGAAAGCGTTTCCTGAGAAATATCTGTATGGCTTTCGATGCCCGCCTCTGGGAAAAGCAGCCGCAAACGCAGTTGTTTAGCATGGCCGATTAAGGATTATTTACAAACCGCAGTTTCTGCGGCGGGGGGCGGACTTACATAAGGAATATTAAGCTCCAATCCCCTCAACACAAACCATACCCCGAGCACCAGCATCATATAGGGGATGGTTTTTGTTATTTTATGGCGTAGGGCTTGACCTGTAAAGCCAGCAGCGACAGTCGCCCCCAGCATGAGCGGTACAGTACCCACCCCGAACCAGAACATATACAATACTGCCGTCTTAACGTCCGGAGTATTAATCGCCCCGGCCAGGGCGAGGTAAACAAAGCCACAGGGCAAAAAACCATTGATGATACCGATGATCAAGTGGTTTGCTTTATGCCTGAATGCATAGTTAAATGCTTTTTGAAAAGACCTGGTCAGCCTCCCCGCCGGGCCAGCCGATACACGGCGCTTCCACAAGCGTGATAAAGCAGCGAGAATAATCAGCAGACCGGTCAAAATACTCAGTCCCTGTTGAAGGCCGGATGCCCATAGCTGTTGTCCAAGCAAGCCAGCCAGTACACCGAGCACGCAATAGGAGATGATTCGTCCAAACTGGTAGATGAGCTTATTCAGAACCAGGTAGATCCAGCCAGGACGGCCAACCGGTACTGCAAAGGCCAGCGGGCCGCACATACATATGCAGTGCAGCGAGCCGAGAAGGCCAATGAAAAAAGCAAGCCTGTCACTGCTCATTAGCGGTTCCTCCCTGCGCGCGAATACTGTCCAGACGATGCTGTTTTACCCTTAGTTCCTGATCGTAATTCAGGCCCTTTTCGTAGTAGTCCTCGTCTACCAGCGGATCTGGTGTGCTTCTCACCATCATTATTCCAAGCAGGATAATGAAAGACATAAAGAGTGCCATCCCGATGATTATTTTACTTCCCCAGTTCATAGGCATTAATCGTTAACCGGTGCAATAAACGTTGTCTTAAAGCGATCCAGCACCGTTGTATCGCTCCTCAGTTCAAATCCAATCTGCGTTTTGTATTTTTTTACTTCGCTCGTCGGCATCACCACAAAAAAGGTCGCTTTAGTACTGCCGCCATAGCCTATGGTATCAGGCTTCTGCACATACTGTATACGCATATATGGCTTCAGAGCCACAATACTAAAACCAACAGGGCGACTCGTCTTATTAACCATCTCTGCCGTGTAGAGGTTACTTACCGAATCCGGTTCCCTTAGCTGATACAAGGTGCCACTGGCGCGGAGTATCGTCGTTTCCACGTCAGACCGACCAACGAGCAGGGTGGTAAGCAAGCCAATAAGCCCAACCAGAAGCACGCCGTATACATAGATTTTCCTGCTCAGCCTGAATCCCGTCCGGTCCCTTATCTGAGCCTCCGATTTGAAGCCTATGAGCTGGCGCGGACGATCTATCTTGTCCATCACCATATTGCAGGCATCTATACAGGCCGTACAGTTTACACACTCCAGTTGAGTACCATTGCGGATATCAATCCCCGTCGGACAAACCTGCACACAAAGTTTACAGTCAATGCAGTCGCCCAAAGGTTTTTCCTCATGCCGGCGCAATTTTCCGCGCGGCTCACCGCGCTGGTAGTCATAGGCTACTACAATACTCTGATCGTCGAGCAGCACACTTTGAAGTCGCCCATACGGGCACACCACCGTGCATACCAGTTCCCTTACTCTCGAAAAGACCAGGTAAAAGACGAAGGCAAAGATCCATATGGCAATAAAACCGCTGATATGCATGTGCACAGGCTCTGTGATAATGCGCAGCAACTGTGCGGAGCCGATAATGTACGCGAGGAAGATGTTTGAGATCAGAAAAGCGATCCCAAAGAAGATCCCATGCTTGGCGGCCTTCTTCAGGAACTTCTTCGTGCTCATGGGCGCATTGTCCAGCTTCTGTTGCTTTATATGGTCGCCCCCTATCCAGTTTTCGATCTTGCGGTATACCATTTCCAGGAAGATGGTCTGCGGACAAATCCAGCCGCAGAATACGCGGCCAAACACAGTGGTAAAGAGGACGATAAATACAATAAAACTGAGCAGGGCCAATACAAACAGATAGAAGTCCTGCGGCCAGAAGATAATGCCGAAGAAGACAAACTTGCGCTCCAGTACATTGAGCAGGACCAGCTGTTCGCCGTTCAGCGTAATAAAAGGCGCGGCAAATAAAAGGAGCAGGAACAGATAGCTCAGTGCAGAGCGGTATCTGTAGAGTGCCCCTTTTATGATCTTCGGATATATCCGTTTTTGCTGCATCATTACATCTTTTCGCCTTGCGGCGCTTTGGCACCAGCCGGATTAGTTCCCTGCAGGGACAGAATATAGCTGGCTATTTCGGCGATCTGCTTTGGCCGCATGGTCTTCTCCCAGGCAATCATCCCCTTGTCGGGCACGCCATACTTAATGGTCTTGAAGATGTCCTTTATGCTTCCGCCGTGCAGCCAGTATTCGTCGGTCAGGTTAGGCCCCACCAGGCCTTCTGCATGCTCGCCATGGCAGGAGGCACAAGCGGTTTTAAATATTGCTGCACCAGCTTGGATTGCCGCAGGGTCTGTCAACTGCTCTACATTATTTTCATTAATTTTATTCGCAGCATTGCCGGGTTTCAGCAGCAATGCCGCCTTTTCCTCTTCGGCTTTCTTAAGCTCGATCACATACTCCTCCTCCTGCAAGGGTCCCCACTCAAATACATGATAGCTGAGCATGTACACAATTGCGAAGCAGATTGTTCCGTAAAACAACACCATAAACCATGCAGGTGTTGGGTTGTCCAATTCCTCAATGCCGTCAAACTTATGCTCCATCACCAGGTCTTTCTCGGCAGACAAAGGCTTTAAGCCCATGATCTTTGACCATATCGACAGCTTCTCTTTAATAGCCTCAGGCTTGGGCTCCGCTGCGGTTTGCAGGTCAAGTTTTTCCCGCTCTTCCGCAGAAATATAAGGCGAGGGGTTAAGCGACTCCTGTACATACACGCGGACCACCTTCAGCAGGAGTATGGCCACGATAAGCAGAATCAGCGCTGTAACCAGCAGTATGCTGATAAAAATATCTGTCATCATAACTCTTCTCCTTCATTAATAGGTAATTCACTCATGTATTTGATCGTGTCTTTCTTCATCACCAGCAGCAGGATAGCTACCAGGACAAAGAAGACAAAGAATATGGCCAATGAGGTGATCAGGTATGCCTGGTGACCGTCTGCCTGTGATAAAAACTGCTTAAACATGTGCTTGTATTTGAGTTATTTGGCTTTAATATCAGTTCCCAACCGCTGCAGGTATGCCATGATCGCAATGATCTCACGGTCGCTTTTTACATCGATCTTATTCGCTTTCAGATCCGCCGCAATATTCTGCGCCTGCTTGTCCAGTTCAGCATTCGCCTTCGATTCGTATCCCCCCTCGTACGGCACGCCTAAGGTTCTCATTGCACTGATCTTGGACCTGGTGTTCGTGGTGTCCAGTTGCTGTTCTGCCAGCCATTCGTATGGCGGCATAATGCTGCCTGGCGACATGGTTTGAGGGTCTACAAGGTGATTATAGTGCCAAGCATTCGAATACTTGCCGCCTTCCCTGGCCAGATCGGGCCCTGTGCGTTTAGATCCCCAAAGGAAAGGGTGATCATAGACAAACTCCCCGGCCTTGCTGTATTCTCCGTAACGTTCCGTCTCCGAGCGGAACGGGCGGATCATTTGCGTATGGCAGTTCACACAACCTTCTTTGATATACAGGTCGCGACCCTGGAGTTCCAGCGGTGAATATGGTTTTACACTGCTGATGGTGGCCACATTGGAATTGATCGTAAACGTCGGAACCATCTCTATCATACCGCCAATCAGGATCACGACCAGCGACAGCACCAGGAATACCATAGGCTTACGTTCCAACAAGCGATGTGGTTTGCGGTCGCTGCCCACCGGCTCGTATTTCTCCGGAAGCGGAAGCGCTTCAGCAGCTTCATTTTCCACCAGTTTACCAGCCTTCACCGTTTTGATCAGGTTGTAGGTCATCACAATAACACCGGTCAGGTAAAGGACACCGCCCACAGCCCTGAGGATATACATTGGGATGATCTGCAGTACAGTCTCCAGGAAGTTCGGATATCTCAGCATACCTTCCTCGGTAAATTCTTTCCACATCAGGCCTTGGGTAAAGCCCGCAAAGTACAGCGGCACTGCGTAAAATATAATTCCCAGCGTACCTATCCAGAAGTGGAAAGAAGCCAGCTTCTTAGAGTACAGCTGCGTTCTGTAAATTCTTGGTATCAGCCAGTACAGGATACCGAAGGTCAGGAAACCGTTCCATCCAAGTGCGCCTACGTGTACGTGGGCCACAATCCAGTCGGTAAAGTGGGCAATGGCGTTGATCTGCTTCAACGAAAGCATAGGGCCTTCAAACGTAGCCATGCCGTATGCTGTTAATCCCACCACCATAAACTTCAGCGTGGCATCTTCCCTTACCTTATCCCATGCGCCGCGAAGCGTAAGCAAACCATTGATCATACCACCCCAGCTTGGTGCAATAAGCATGATAGAAAAGGCCACGCCGAGCGATTGCGCCCAGGATGGGAGCGAAGTATACAGCAGGTGGTGCGGACCAGCCCAGATGTAAATGAAAATGAGCGACCAGAAGTGCAGGATACTCAGTTTGTAGGAGTACACAGGCCTGTTGGCCATTTTAGGCAAGAAATAATACATCATACCCAGGTATGGTGTAGTCAGGAAAAAAGCTACTGCGTTGTGCCCGTACCACCATTGCACCAGCGCATCCTGTACCCCTGAAAAAAGGTAATAGCTTTTGAACGCTGAGATGGGCAACTGGAACGAATTGACAATATGAAGAACAGCAACCGTAACGAAGGTAGCGATGTAAAACCATATGGCCACATACATATGCTGCTCCCGGCGTTTGATGATCGTCCCGAACATGTTTATACCAAAAGCCACCCAGATCAGCGTAATGGCGATATCTATAGGCCATTCCAGTTCCGCATATTCGTGCGAAGAACTCAGACCGAGCGGAAGGGTAATTACAGCAGATACAATAATAAGCTGCCATCCCCAAAAGTGAATCTTGCTGAGCACATCACTAAACATCCGCGCTTTAAGCAAGCGCTGAAGCGAATAATATACCCCCATAAAAATGGCGTTCCCCACAAAGGCGAAGATCACCGCGTTTGTATGCAGCGGCCTTATCCGTCCGAAGGTAGTGTACTGCGATCCCATATTGAGTTCGGGCTTAACGAGCTGCAATGCTATAAGCAACCCCACAGTCATGCCGATAATTCCCCACACTATGGTGGCGATGGCAAAGTCTCTCACGATCTTGTTGTCGTAGTAAAATTTTTCAGTCATGTTAAAATTCTGAATGGTTTGTGATGGTAAAATTAGGATGGCTGGTGTGCCTGCTGCGTGACTCTTATTTGTGTTAAACGTGATCTTCATCACCTTTTTCCGGAGCCGGCTTATCGGCCGGTTCGTCGTCAAACAGCATGCGCAGGGCAGGGGTGTACGTATCGTCGTGCTGACCAGTTTTGCTGGCCCAGAAAAAAGCGATCAGAAAAATCAGCGCCAGCAGTATGCTGCAGCCGATAAGGAAGTAGAGAATACTCATAACAAAGCGTTTTTGCGTGCAAAGGCTCTTACAGACAGCGTAGTAAATATGATAATCGTTACCGTGCTCACAGGCATCAGGATAGCCGCAATCAGCGGAGAGAGCGTACCTTGCACTGCGAACGAAAGTCCTGCGACATTATAGGCCAACGAAATGGCGAAGGACATATGGATCACCTTGACCGCGTCTTTCGCCTGCTGTACAAAGGCAGGTATTTTTTCAAAAGAAGCCCCGTCGAGCACTGCGTCGCAACCCGGACTAAAGTTGTTGATGTTGTCGGTTACCGCTATGCCCAGATCACTCTGTTTCAGCGCACCCGAATCGTTTAGTCCATCGCCAAACATCAGCACCTTTTTTCCTTTGTCCTGCAAGGCAGCGATGTAATCCAGTTTGTCTTGCGGACTCTGATCGAAGTGTAGTTTAGACGCACTTTCAAAAAAAGGTACCAGACTGCTCTTTTCATGGCTTTTGTCGCCCGACAACAAATGTAGATCTGCCCAGCGGCCCAGGTTCTGCACCAGACTTTTGAATCCAGGGCGCCACTGCTGTCTGATGGTAAACTGGCCCAGATATTCATCATTAATCATCACATGGATGCTGCTGCCGGCCGGAGAGTTTTTCAGTGGAAGACCAAGGAATGCAGAACTTCCCAATTTTACATGATTTCCATTGATCGTTCCACTGATACCTCTGCCGATTTTTTCCGTATAATGATCCGCATTATATAATGCTTCTTTATTTAAATGGCGTGTAAGTTCCCTGCTTAGGGGGTGGCCGGAGTTACGGGCCAGGTCGCACACCATCTGCTGCTGCAAGGGGCTTAGCTGTCCGCTGAACGACAGCGAAGCCGCATCGGGACTGGTAATTGTACCGGTCTTGTCGAATACAAATGTGTCTATCCGTGCCAGTTCCTCTACCACAGCCGTGTTTTTGAGGTAGAATCCGTTCTTGTCGAATATGCTGATCGCTGCTGCCAGTGTGAAAGGCGAACTCAGCGCTAGCGCACAAGGGCAGGCAATAATAAGCACTGCCGTAAATGCAGCAAGCGCCTTGTCCGGCTCCCCAAAATATATCCAGAAGCCTGCAGAGCCAAAGGCAACAAGGAGCAGTACCACACTAAAATATTTGCTTGCCGTATCGCTGAATGTCCGGATGCCCTCACGTGTCTTCACAAAAGCATCGTTATTCCAGAGCTGGGTTAGGTAGCTTTGAGATACCGGCTTGATCACCTCCAGTTCGATTGAGCCCGATAACTGCCTTCCGCCTGCGTAAATCACTTCACCGAGCACTTTACTTACCGGTTCTGATTCACCTGTTACAAAACTGAAATCCACCTGCGCGTCGCCTTTCAGCAGCATCGCATCAGCAGGAATGATCTCCATGCTTCGCACCATAATGCGGTCGCCTGTCTTTAACGCTGCCAAAGGTTTCGATAATTCTACACCTTCGTTTAAGGTCGTAACGGCAACCGGAAAATAGGAGCGGTAGTCCCTTTCAAAGGAGATATGATGAAAAGTCCGTTGCTGCATCCATCTTCCTACCAGGAGGAAGAAGACCAGTCCACATAGCGTATCCACAAAGCCGGCCCCGGTTTGCAGTACAATCTCATAGATGGAACGGATAAACATTACCGCGATGCCCAGCGCAAGCGGGAAATCAAGGTTAAGCCGTTTGGCCCTGAGGTTGGTCCATGCCGAACTGAAGTAGTCGCGCCCGCTGAAAAGCACCACGGGCAATGAAAAGCCCAGGTTAAGCCAGCCAAAGAAGTTCGCATACTCCCGCTCAAACGCAGCCATCCCAAAGTAATCCGGGAAACTCAGCAGCATCACGTTACCAAAGCAAAACCCGGCCACAGCTATTTTAGTCACCAACCGCCGTTCAGAGCGGTCGGCCTGCTTTTCCTTTACCATGTCCTGCAGACTGATCAGCGGTTCATAGCCAATAGTCGCCAGCATTTCTACCACCTTTTTCAAGGAAGTGTTTTCGTTCCGGAAGGTGATACTGACCGTCTTCTTGAGGAAATCTATTCTCGACTTTACAATGCCTCCGTCAAGCTGGTACAGGTGTTCGAGCAACCAGATGCAGGAACTGCAGTGTATAGCCGGAATGTAAAGCGTAATAATGCTGATCCGCTCATCGCGGTAGTCGACCAGTTCCGAAATCACCTGCTCTACGTCCAGATAGTCAAAGTTCGCCACGGGTTTAATCCGCGTTGAGCCGGGCCGGTCGTTATATGCATAATAGTTGCCCAGGTTGTTGGCTGATAATATTTCGTACACCATCCTGCATCCTTCACAGCAAAAGGTTTTGTCGGCCAGCCGGTAAGTTTTTGCGCTCAGCGTTTCGCCGCAATGAAAACATTGTGCTGCCGTTTTTGTTGCCTCAACAGAGGTCGGTATACTGTTGTCCATGCCCTGGTAATATCTGCATCAAAAATGCGGAGAAAGCCTAAGGGGCTAAATGACATGCATTCCATAAAAATGTGACGGGAATCACAAATTTGCTTCAATACGCAAATCGTATCTTTGCAAAAAATATCATATGTCTATATCAACAGAAGAGGAACTGAAGGGTATGCAGGAGATCAGCGAAGCCGTTGCGCATACGCTGAAACTGATGCGTGAACACGCAGCGCCCGGCATGAGTACTAAGGAATTGGACGACTTTGGCGGCGAAATACTCAACAAGCTTGGCGCTAAGTCGGCACCGCGACTAACCTACGATTTCCCGGGCTGGACCTGCATCAGTGTAAATAACGTGGTAGCTCATGGCATTCCCGTAGCCGATAAAATACTCCGGGAGGGCGATCTCATCAACATAGATGTCTCCGCCGAACTCAACGGATTCTGGTCGGACAATGGCGGATCATTCGTATTGGGCGAGGACATCAACAATTACTTGCCCCTGGTGGATGCCTCTAAAACAATACTTCAGAAAGCCATCTCCCAGATCAAGGGTGGTGTTAAAATTGCTGATATAGGCAAGCTGATTGAAACCGAGGCCCGCAAGCGGGGTTATACGGTTATTAAGAATCTGGCCGGACATGGGGTGGGCCGTAGTCTGCATGAAGAGCCGCACGATATCCTCAATTATTATGACCGCTACGTTACCGGACGTTTCAGAAAGAACAGCGTCGTAGCCGTAGAAACCTTCATCTCTACCGCATCTACTATTGCCGAGCAGCAGTCGGACGGCTGGACCCTTCTGGGCAATAAGGGCGGCTTTGTAGCCCAGCACGAGCATACCATTATCGTAACCGACGGTATGCCTACCATCCTTACTGCGGCCAACGGCATCTGGAATTAGCTTTCTAAATTCAAAGCATAAAAAAACCTCCGGTAGATAGCCGGAGGTTTTGTTTTATTGAGAAACGTTACCGTAATACTTAAATTAATTGGTAAACAACTCTTCCAGTTTCTTGTTCAGTTTTTCGCCTACCAGGTGAGCACCAACAATCTTGCCCTGAGGATCTACCAGAAAGTTGGCCGGTACACCAGAAATACCGTAAACTTTTCTCGCTTCACTTTCCCAACCTTTCAGGTCAGACACCTGAGTCCAGGTCAGCCCATCCTTTTTGATCGCTTCTACCCACTTTGCTTTGTCGCTGTCTACCGAAACACCCAGTATCTCAAACCCCTTGTCCTTGTAGGCGGCGTACTGCTTAATCAGGTTAGGGCTTTCTGCGCGACATGGAGAACACCAGCTTGCCCAGAATTCCACAAGCACGTATTTACCCCTGTAGTCCGACAAAGACACCGGCTTGCCATCTACGTCCTTCTGGGTAAAGTTAGGTGCGGTAGCACCCAAAGCAGTCACCTTATCGGCAGTCATTAATTTGTAGAGGGTCTGACCATCGTACGACAGCCTGAGCTTCTCGCTCATCTTATTAAAAACCTCAAGGATCACCTCAGGTTTGGTGCTATAACTGGCTTCCGAGAGACTGTGCATAGCGAAATAAGAGTTCGGGTTCTTACGTGCAAACTCGACGATCTTTGTCCGCCTTGAAGCCTGCATTTCATTCACCTTCTTATCCAGCGCCTTAAAAAACAAAGTATCCTTTTTCTGCTCAGGCGTAGCGCGGCTCAGTGCCACGTTAGCATTGTGGTGGATGGTCATCACCGGCGGGCCAACAGCTTTGATAAAAGCCAGCGACTCCTCGTACACTTTCGAGCCAGTCCATTTGGCATTGTACAGTGAATCAGCCGAAGTGATATGAATCTTTTCTTTCCCAAAGCTTGGATAGATCACATCACCCAAGCCACCACTGCCATAAACCTCCTTATCGCGGATACCCTCGCGCGAAAGGGTCATACGCCCGGAGGCGATGTTTGCAATATAACCGGTAAACTTAAACGTACCGTTCACCAGCTCGCAGGAATCCTGCTTACCTTCCCCGTCCGAACCATAGTCCAGATAGATCTTAGCCGGTTTGTTTAAGTTCCCAATTTTACCGGTGATGGTAAAATTGGGCGCTTGTGCAGCCGCCGCAACAGGGGCCAGGGCTGCAAGTATTAAAACTTTCAGTTTCATTGATTTTAATTAGTTCTGGTTAAGAAGTCAACCGGTGCGCCGGGAATTCCGTTGATCGATTTGGTAATGTTGCCGTTCTTACCTACAGACACGTCGAGCGTATGCATAGCGCCTTCCACACCAACAGTCAGCGTATTATCGTCGCCACTTATCTTAAGCATCGAAACTTTTTTGCCGCCAAAATCTGCCTCCAGTACCCTCAGGTCTTCGTTGATCGGATTGTAGCGGTAGATCTTATCGTTAGATGAGAAATAAAAGATATTGATGCTGCTCCGTATCCACTTAGAATCTGCCTGTACCTGCGCCGAGCCTTTAAAGACGCGCTTTTGCTGGGCGATAATACGTTTGGTACCAGCCGTCAGTTGATTATCAAACGTCAGCTCGTAGGTATTGCCATCGGCTTCCCTGAAGAAGGCGTAGGTCGTGCCGGATATGCTTGCTTTTAAGTAAACCAGGTTCGATAGACCCGTGTTTTTCGGGTTGAAGGGAGGTGTAGCAGCGGTCCCAGGCTCGTAGTTGGTCCCATTATAGTTACCACCCCCGTCGAAATACACGAAAGCTTTTGCTTGCGTATCATATCCGAAGTAGAACGCCCCCGTATGGGTAAAAAATGGAGACAGATTGTAGTCGCCTTTCTGCTCGTTGGAGAACTTACCGTAGTCTGGAGCAAAAGGGGCGGTCGACTGTACGCCTATATATAACTTGCCGTTCAGAACGCCCTGGGAAATCGTTCCCTGAAACGTTTCCAGTCGCCCGGGCACTATGGTAGACGGCGGGAGGAAGAACTGCGACTTAAAGTTATCTTTCCAAAGAAAGGTACTAGGGTTTACAATAACACTGCCGTTTGCCGGATCATTACATAAAACCCAATACTCTTCTTTGCTCAATAACTGGTATGGAAGAGGCTTCGAATAATACAACTGAACTGGGTTTTTCGGAAGTGACCGCTCCTGCAGATTCTCATAAATATTAGCCAGTACGGTGTTGTCAGGCTTTACAAACGATAGTTTAGCCGTACCACCCTCGCTGCTCAAAACAATGGTACCGGCAGAGAATTGTGTGATGCCAGTGATCGTGAACTTGTATTTGTAAATCAACCCGTTTCTTTTATCTGTAACGACTAGTGTAGCCGCGCGGGGACCCGTTCCGAGGTTGAACAGCATTTTGAACGGATATCCGGTGTAGCTAAGCTCCCGAAGTTCTTCCAAAAGCATAATCCGCCATTCAAAATTGAGGTCTTTCATAGGGTCCGCCCCGTCAAGACTTACCTCGGGCTTAATGATCAATGAATCACCAATCAGGGCAGAGATATTTTCGCCCTCAATGTTTTCTACGACCGGGGATGAAGGTGGGTTGTAGGTGTAGTTGCCCAAATCCTTTTTACAGGATGTATAAAGAATGGCGAGGCAAGCCAGTATATATGTGAATTTTATTTTCATGATCGTTCTCATTAATTGAATATGATTTGATTCCCGTTCTCATTGATGAAGAAGTAGCCATTTACCTGCGGGAAGAACTTCAGATGAAGCTTGATCAATGGCGCATCTACATTGTAAAAATCATAATCTTCCGTGCCATCTGTTCTTTTCGTCAGCACATATCCCTTCTCTGGGAAACGGCCTACCCATGCAAATGGATCGCGGGTAAAGTTGCGTACGTTATCCAGGTAATAAAGCGTCCTCGGAATTTCCATATAGGCTTCAGGTTCCCTTGTATCTACCAAATCCTGTCCGCCCGATATCAGGAACAGCCTGTGCGAGGTACGGCTGTATGGCCCTAGATTACCTTGCCATAATACCCACCACGACGGTTGCTCAAGGCGATTGGAGTAGAGGATTTTTTTGGAACGGATAGGAGCGGGCAAAGACTCGTTAAAGTCACTGCTCCCAACCACGCGTATTCCCAGGGTTACCGACTTATTCGCAAGTTCCGGATCGATATTTTTTATGATTACAGGAACCAAAACTTTACCTGAATCCGCCGGTATTGTATAGAAGGGTTTTAGCGGTTCGTAATGCAAGGTAGCCTGAGCTGTAGTCATGGTATCTACGACGACCAGCGTAAACTTTCTTTCCCTGGATACACGTTTACCGGAGACGGCTACAGGTACCCAAATGGTATCACTTGCCAGGCCCGAGCTTTCAGCGAAAGAATAGGTGATGGAGCTGGTATCCAGGTTGTTATCGCCATCAAGAAAGTTCAGGTAGATATTGTCTGTTTCACTTTGATAGTCATAGATATCGTTTTTTTTGCAGGCAAACAGCACAGTGCTCAGCAAAAGAATAAGATGGATATATTTTTTCATGTTGGTTTCAGTTTAGTTTCGGTAAGCCAGCTCGTCAACCGGTATAGGAAATACAAATATTCTATCGGTAGCCGGGTAGATCATCCCGTTCGGGTTAATGATATCTCTTTTAAGACGTTTGTGCATATAAAAAATCTGACTCTCCCCGTAAAATTCCTTTCTGGCGTCTTTCACGATTTCGCTTATAAAATCCGACTTGGCAATCGTTTTTGGAAGGAAGCTACCAATACCCCTGTGGGCACGAACGGTATCAATATAAGCCGTTGCTTTAACAGGATCGGCGTCGAAGCTCGCTTCGGCAGCGATGTAATACATCTCTGACAGACGCATTGCAGGGGCCACCAACGGATGCATATTGTTTTGAGGGAAGCCATTCCAGCGATATTTTTGAAGGAATGCTTTGTCGGCAGAGTTGTTATCTGACACATCCACAAACCACTGCCTCAAGCGCCAGTCATAGGCACCTACAGTACCAGAACCACCTTCTTCAAAGATGATGTTCTTTTGTGTAATGCTAGGCGTATATAAAGCGTCGTTATTCGAGAAAAGGTCGTTTACATGATCCATCTGGTCGTTGTAATTGATATACCAGGCCGAGATCAGCTCAGGATAAAAAATCCTGTCTCTCTGCTCTACGTCTGCGCTAAAAAAGTCCGACTGCAGCGTCCAGGGGAATTTTTTCGAATCGATCACCTCCTGTGCATTGCTTAAAGCTTCTGCGTGGTTTCCTTTATAAAGATGCACCCGCGCCAGCTCACCGCAAACGGTAAAATAATTCATTCGGTGTCTTCTGTTCTGTAAAAACAGTGAACCGCTCTGCTGCTCGGTCGACTTTTTGGCTTCCGGGAAAGTTTGAGGATAGGTCTTATTCGGATAGCCTACGACATAAGCCGCCGAACGGATAGGATCAGCAGTTCTTAGCAATTCCTTCGCTTCTGTAAGGTCTGCAATAATCTTGTCGAGCACCTGAGTTACTGTAGAAAAAGGCGTGCTTTTAATAGAAACGACGGTTACATAAGGAATCGCCTGTGCGTTGGGCTGACTGGCGTAAGAGGGGGCAAACATACGCAGGAGGTCGAAATGCAGATATGCACGCAACGTCAATGCTTCTCCTTTAACGATCTCATAGTTGCCGTTAAACAGAATATCTCTTTTGCTGTCCACCACTTCCAGAATAGCATTGCAGTTACCAATAGCCTTATACATGGAAGCCCAGATCTGATCGTTCTTACCGATCAAAAAAGGGTCGTTAAACTGGAAGGAAGCTACCTTACGATAATTAATATCAGTAAAATCATAGTTCTGTGCCATGATGTCGTGGTTACTGAACGTAAGGTTTCCTCCATATAATGACATCTCTGAGGCAAGATTATATACCCCATTCAGTGCTTCTTTAAAGCCATCTTCTGTAGTAAACAAGTCCTCCTTAGATACATCCGATTCAGGCTGTACATCAAGAAACTTCTTGCAGGATGAAAATGCAAGCAGGACGATTATTGAGTATAATAGGTTTTTCATGTCTTTCTTAAATTAAAATGTTGCCTGCATAGAAAAGGTGACACTTCTCGCAAATGGCGAATTAATACCGCGCTCAATCTGAATAGATGAAGCCCGGAAGATATCATTCATGGTAATGGCCGTACGCAGCGACTGGAAGCCGGCTTTGCGAATAAAGTCACGTTTAAAGTCGTAAGACATATAAACGGACTGAAGGTCGATCAGGTTCTCTTTCTGAATAAACCGCGAACTTGTGCGTGTAAGCGACAGGTCCTGGATATTTTTATACAATGCCTGGTCGCCAGGTTTAGTCCACCTCAGCTCCATAGCCCTGCGGTCTACGTTAAAACGAGGGTCTGCATTTTCAATGCGGTCAACCAAAGTCTGGTTGTACATTTGTCCGCCAAAACGGTACCAGAAGTTCAGGCTCAGCAAGAAACCTTTGTAACCAAACATACCGCTAAGGTTACCTTCTGCATCCGGCGTACTGTCGCCCGAAGGCTGCATATCACGAATATCATAGTCGTAAGTTAGCGAACCGTCACGCTTCACATAAATCTCCCTGCCATTTTCCGGATCTATGCCCATCGACTTAACAGCGTATATCGTATTTAGCGACTGTCCCTCTGCATAGCGAAGAAGAGGCATAGCATATAACTGGTTGTCCGGATCATTCTGTATATCATCAATCTGACTGTTAAAAGCCTTCAGTGAGTTCGATAGTTTAACAAGCGTATTGGTGTTGTGCGCAATGTTACCGGTTACGTTAACGTTGAAACTCGGACCAGTATATACATTCGCTTTCAGGTAAACCTCATAGCCCTTGTTGTTCATATCACCAAGGTTTTCCTTGTAAGTGGTGAAGCCAGTCGATGGCGCCAGGTTGATGTCTGTGATCAGGCCTTCAGTAAGCTTGTAATAGTATCTTGGCGACACTACAAAGCGATCGCTCAACAGTCCGATGTCCATACCCACATCGTATGTTTTGGTCTTTTGCCAGGCCAGGTTGCTGTTTCCATAACCCAGCATAGAAGCGCCAATACCGGTGGAATACCAGTTGTTGCTGTAGTAAGTGTAAATAGAGCGTGATTGATAAGCCGGGAAGCCAATAGATCCGATCACCCCGGTGCTGGTTTTTAGACGCATCTGGCTGATGATAGATGAACCTTTAAGGAAGTCTTCATTGTGGATGTTCCAGCCTAAACCGATCGCATAGAAAGGCGCAAAACGCTTGTCGGCCCCAAACGCAGATGATCCGTCCATCCTGAACGAGGCATCCATCAGATATTTGTTTTTAAACGAATAGTTTCCTGAAAAGAAGGCACCGGCCGTTCTGCTAATGATCACGTTTCCATCAGGGTTTTGATTTTCTCGGTAAATACGGGCAAAACCGACGTTCGTAAAGCGGTCGTTAGAAAATCCCTGAGCGGAGAAGCCTTTAAAGTCAGACCTTGATGATAGTACGTTTGCCCCAAGTACCAGGTTAAAGAAATGGTCTTTCACCTGTTTGTTGTAACTGATGGTCATGTTACCATCCAAGCCTAGGTAATTCGTATTCTGGTAATCATAAGTACCGCGGCTGTTTAACCTGTCGGTTGTATAATCATAAAACTCACGGCTGTTTGGCGAGATGAATTGATCGAATTTGGAAATCGTGTTGTTTAAACTGATTAGCGCCTTAATGCGGAAGCTTTCAGACAAACGATAATCAGCAGAGAAAGCATCGATCAGTTCAAAGTAATTGTCCTTGCTGAAATTGCTCAAACTTGCTTCATGCAATGGGTTAAATACATAACGGTTAACATACTGATTATCTTGGTTCCGGAAGGTATTAATTCTCCAGTTCGCAAGTTCCTGTATAGTCCGGCCCAGCTCGTCCGTTTTCGGAAAGTAGGGATTCATCAGCGCATAGGTCGCGAAGTCACCATAATTTGAATTAACACCTTTTGTCTGGTTTACGGAAAGGTCATTGCGAAAAACGAGCCTGGAGGAAGGGTTATATGTAAAGTTCATACCCCCGCTATAACGGTCCCTCGTAGCACCTTTCATAACACCAGGCATGGTTTGATACCTCAGGTCAATCCCGTAGCGGAAACTCTGATCGCCACCTTGGGCGTTAAGCGTATGTTTCTGTCCGTAAGCGTTGCGCAATGGTTGCGATAGCCAATAGGTATTAACTCCGCTGGCTACGTTTCTTAACCGAGTAAATAGCTGTGCATCACGCTCCTCACTTGATTCGTCCCCTAAATCGCCGCGACCGCCATATAAGCCAGCCATTTGCTCGTAAGCGATTTTCTCTTGAGCATTGAGAATATCATATCCCGTAAGGTCAGGCGCTGTAAATTGTAGTTCAGCGTTATACGCAAGCTGCAATTTTCCCGCCACTGGTGCTTTTGTGGTAATTACCATAACACCGTTCGCTGCACGCGAACCATAAACCGCAGTAGCAGCCGCGTCTTTGAGGAGGGTAACCGACTCAATGCGGTTAATATCCAGGTCGACCACCTTTTGAAGCGACACCTCAAAACCATCTAAAATGAAAGCAGGCAGGTTAAACTGCGCAGCCAGGTTCTCACGATTTACCAGGTCTTCTTTGTTGCCGGGAATTGCAGGAAGCGCAGTAGCACCACGCACATTGATCCTTGGCATAGCGTTCGGGTCAGAACCCGCCAGGTTATTGTCGAGCAGTCTGAAAGAGGGGTCAAAAGTCTGCAAAGCCTTCAATACATTTTGCGGATTGCTTCTTTTCAGGTCGGTACCCGAAACTACTACGGCATTACCGGTATAGCTGTCCTTTTTAATCGTCTGATAGCCTGTTACCACCACATTTTGCATGGTATTTACCTGGGGCTCCATTGTTATCGTCAACGGCTTGTTGTCCGCAATTTTTACCTCAAAAGGTTTAAAACCTACGTAAGTAAAAACAATGATATCGCCAGGTTGTGCATTAATCTTAAACTCGCCTTTAGCATTCGTTTGGCCTAACACCGTTTTTGATCCTTTCAGGTTAATATTCACCCCCGGCATACCCTCTTGCGTATCACCATCAAGTACCTTACCTGTAATCTCCAGTCTACGGGCATTGATCTGGTCCATGAGCGATTGGTTCATTGTCTGCGCCTCGTTCATGATCACGATGGTGCGGTCCACGATCTTATAGGTCAGGTCCTGTTTGTCAAGGAAAGCCTGTAAAGCCTCCTCAAGCGGAACATTCTTTAGCTCCACATTAAGCAGGCGGTTCTTGGTATTAATTTTACCGTTATAAAAGAAAAGATAACCTGTTTGCTTTTTTACATCGTTAAACAAACTCTCCAACGTGGCGTTGCGCCTTGAAAGGGTTACGTTCTGCGAGTATACGGCGGCCGACAGGTGCATGGTGCCGAGTAGTAACAAAATAGCAGTTAACTTCATCGCTATTAAGATTTTATACTTTACCCGCTGTATCCGGGATACAGGGTTGTAAAGAAAAGTTAATTTCATACTTTTGAATAAGAATTAGGTTAATAAATAGCAGCCCGGCCTTCTACTTCCGGCTGCCGACCTCTTTTAGGGCCGAGGGTGGTGAGATACCTTCGGCTTTTTTAGTCTGAATTGTGGTTCTAGGTGTTTAGTAGCTGTCTTTTCATTCTCCTGGTTTAGTTGGTAAATAATCCGTTAGTTGGTTTAGGTGGGTATGATTAATTATTGTCATTATTATCCTCTGCTTTATACCGGATGGTGATTTCCCGGCCGCGCACATCAAAATCAAAGCCTTGAAGCTTAAGGATTTTGAGTACTTCCGACAACCTCATACTGCGGAATATACCGCCCGAAAATGTGTTGTCAGAAAGATCGCCTTCATAGCGTATATCAATATTGTACCAGCGCGAAATCTTACGCATCACCGAGCGGATATCATCATCTTCAAAAACAAACTGATTGTTGGTCCATGCCAGTTCCTTATCCAGGTTTACAGCCTGTTTCTTAACCGGTCCCGCTACCTGTCTGTTCACTAATGTTTGCTGTCCCGGTACAATGATGCTCTCATAACTGCCTGAAGAAACCTTTACAGAACCCTCAGCCAGTGTGGTTTTCATAGTTTCCTCGTTATCGTACGCACTGATGTTGAAGTGCGTACCCAGCACCTCTACCGTCTGCATACCCGACTTGATACGAAAAGGCATCTGTCTGTTTTTAGCAACCTCAAAGTAGGCTTCACCACTGAGTTCAACCATTCTTTCATCGCCCTGAAATGCCGTCGGAAAGACCAGGGAACTTGCCGCGTTGAGCTTCACCATCGTTCCGTCGGGCAACACAACCGTATATTCACCACCGTTGGGGGTGGTAATGGTATTCTTAAGTTGAGCAGTTGCCTCATCCATTTCAGCATCCGCACCAGCCTTCGCTACGGTATAAATGATCTTGCCGTCGGCCGTTTTCGTAATGCTGATGCCAGCCTGCCGGGCAATCTCCCCATTGGCGGCCTCTGTAAGCACTACCTGCGCGCCGTTGGCCAAGGTTAAAGTAGCCTTATTGCCACCAGGCAGGGCAAGTTCGTCCACCTGCGCAATCAGATCTTCCGAGCTTTTATCCGCGAAAAAATAAGCGGAAACAGACACCGCGATAGCCACCGCAACGGCTGCGGCAACACCGCCCAGCCACAAACGTTTTACACGTCCTTTAGATTGCAGGGCAGCGATGCGCTTGTCGGCGGTCGACTTAATCTCGTTGCGTACAAAGGCATAAGACGACTCGTTGTGGTCGTTAATCAGGTCGGCCCCCTCCTCAAACGCTTCATAATAGCGCTCGAGGAACTCAACTTCCGCTTTGTTAGCGGTGTTTTGCCGGTATCTTTCCAGCATGTCCTGAAAATGCTGCTTGTTAATATCTTTCATTATGCCCTATATCTTATAAAGAGTCGTTTTTTTGAGAATAGCCCACGCCAATCGCAAATATTTTTTCAATTGTTGGGTTGCCAGTAAAAATCAGCGTAAAAAATGCACGAAAAAGACCAGAAACAGAGAAGAACGAAGCGTTGCGAGTGCTTTTCCTAGCTGGTTTCTTACTGTTTTAGGAGATATCTGTAATTGTTCTGCGATTTGCAGGCTCGAAAGGTCATCTTCGAACCGCATTTTAAAAATGGTGCGCTGCTGTGCGGGCAGGCGCTCTACCAAAAGACGGAACTCCTCAAGGAATTGCTTGTGCATAATCAGTCCGTCGCTGTAGACCGGGTCGGCCGTTTCGCCTGCTTCTTCCGGCACGATTTTCAACCTCGACTGCTTTTCGAAATGTTTAAACACTCCGTTTCGCGCAGCCACATGCAGATACGAAGACAGGTTTTCAATAGGCGAAGCCGAAGCTCTGATCCATAGCTGCACAAATACATCCTGAGCAATGTCCTGCGCTTTCTCTATATCATTCAGGCGCTTGTATGCCGCATTGAAAACCTGTTTCCAGTACCTGTTGTACAATATGTCGAAGGCATGCTTGTCCCCCTCACTTAGCTGAAGCAGAAGTGTCGCATCGTCTAAGTTATGGGCGCCTTCGTGTTGCATTGTTAAAGCGGATTAGCCGTAACCCCCTCAAAGGTGATCTTCACCGGTTTAATCAGTCCGTTTTCGTCAAATTCCATTTTATCTATACAAGTAACACGATGATTACCATTGGTTTCGCCAAGCGGTCTGCGGTGATAAACGATATAATAATCTTTAGTCTTAGGATGTTGTATCACCGAGTGGTGACCAGCACCTGTGGCAATAGCAGGGTCTTGCTTTAAGATTTTATCCACGCGGTTAAAAGGCCCGAACGGCGAATCGGCAATCGCATAAGCCACAGAATAATCAGGTCCTGTCCAGCCGCCTTCCGACCACATGAAGTAGTATTTTCCGTCGCGGATAAACATAAACGGACCTTCTACATAGCCTTTTGGCGTAATCTCTTTATACATTGTTCCGTCAGGGAACGGCACAATGCTCTTAAAGTCTTTGCTCAACTTCACTACGTTGCAGTGTCTCCAACCGCCGTAATACAGGTAATACTGACCATCCTTATCTTTAAAAACATACTGGTCTATAGGCTGCGCGCCATTATGAAAAGCATCGATCAGCGGTTTGCCGATATGGTCCTTAAACGGACCATTTGGTTTGTTAGACACCGCTACGCCGATACCACCCAGCTCCTTATTGTTCTGAATGTCGTTTGCCCCAAAAAAGAGGTAATATTTGCTGCCTTTTTTAGTGATCGATGGCGCCCACATGGCTTTGTTGGCCCATTTTATGTTTTCCTTTTCCAGAATTCTCGGGTGTTTAGTCCAATTTACCAGATCCTTAGAGCTGTAAGCATCCATAAAGATCTGTTCCTCGTAGCGGGCCGAGTAGGTGGGGTAGATCCAATATTGTTTTCCAAAGATAGCCGCCTCAGGGTCAGCATACCATCCTGGAAATACCGGGTTTCCCGCAGTTTTTTTCTCTGCCTGCTGGGCAGAAAGTGAAAAACTTAAACCCGCCATACAAAGTGCAAGTGCAATTTTTTTCATTTAATGTGTTGTTTTTTGATGTGTCAAAGCTGAAAAAACCGGACTGGCTTTTCCAGATGCCAATATATCAGAAAAAATCCTCTTAAGGAACATTAATCTACAAAATTAGTCTATTACCGCTAGCCAGAATGACCCTCCTTTGGTTCATGTAGCATATAAGTACGGCAATCGGCTGCTGTAATAAGCGGCAAAGTTGCTCGTCGACCAGCCCTTGCGAAAGGTTTGACAGGGGTTTGATATACCCCCTGGGGTATACCAAACCTATTCCAAACCTCTACGAAACCTATTCCAAGGGTAATGGAGCCAGAGCTTTTCAACGCTCTTTCATTTAAGATTCCTTAATGTTACAGGGAATGAGGTATCAACGATTAATTGCTAAATTGCGCCCTTTTCGTACAACATATGAAATATTCTTTACTTTTTATACTGGGCATCTGTACGCTGAATGCTTTTTCGCAACAGCCCGAGCCGGCGAAGCATACCGGCAAATACACCTCGGCGGCCAATGTATTCCTGGGCAGCTCGGGCGACCACGGACAGCTTTCGCCTGCGGCAAGCTATCCTTTCAGTATGTTGAGCATCGGTCCGCAAACCTATCCGCATACGCACACCGGCTATGAGCACAATGCTAAACAGTTTTTGGGCTTTACGCACAACCGCTTCGAGGGGGTCGGCTGTATGGGCAGCGGGGGCAACCTGTTTATTAAGCCTTTTCTGGGCAAATATCAGGAAGACGAGCGACTGATCAAAGTGAAAGAAAGTGGCTCCCCGGGTTATTACAGTGTGGGTTTCAGCAACGGCATCGAGGCAGAGATGACTGTCTTGGCCAATCAGGGCATGCACCGCTATACCATGCCAAAGGGCGAGAAAGGTTTTTATATCGATCTTGGTTACGCCTTCAACGGAGGCTTTCTGGCAGAGGAACACAAAATCGAGGGAAATAAAATCACCGGATTTATCAACTCCAAAACTACCTGTGGTGCTGGAGCGTACCGGGTTTACTACGAAGTGATATTTACCAAAGCCGTTAGATTTGAAAGTCTGAGTGAGCGTAAACTCCTGGTTCTCGCTGGTGCGGAGGATGAAGAGATTGGCATCAGGGTCAGCTTCTCATCTACTGGTGTGGCTTATGCACAGCGCGCGCAGAGTACGGTCGATTTTGATGTGCTGAAAAAGCAGAGTGACGCGGGCTGGGAAAAACACCTGAGCCGGATCGAGGTAAAGGGCGATGCCGAAAGGGAAAAATTGTTCTACTCGCTGCTGTACCGTACGATACAGTCGCCCTACCAGATCTCGGAGGCCGATGGTACATATAAAGCTATAGACGGGTCGACACAAAAGGCGACAAACATGATGTACAACGGCTGGGCCATATGGGACAACTACCGTACACAACTGCCGTTGCTGTCGCTCGCTTACCCCGAAAGGTTTCAGGATGTGGCAGTGTCTATCGCAAACCTGTACAGATACGGAAAAAAAGACTACGCCACGAAGAACGAACCGTCGCCTACAGTGCGTACAGAGCATGCGGTGGTTGTGATCCTGGATGCGTTGCGTAAAGGACATAAGATCAACACCAAACAAATCACCGATTCCCTAATTAAAGAAGTTGACGGACTCGATTATGGTCAGCCCGACAAAGCACTCGAGGCTTCTTACGATGCCTGGGCGCTGTCGGAAATCCTTAGACTGCAAGGCAATAAAGAGCTTTCGGCCAAGTACCTCGCTAAAGCGATGGAGTATAAAAATTACTGGAATAAAGACTTTAAAGACATTACACGTTCGGATGTAGACCGCATGCAGGCGCGCAAACTGTACCAGGGCACCATCTGGCAATACCGTTGGTTTGTGCCTTTTGATGTAAAGGGACTGATCGATCTGATTGGGGGTGAACAGACCTATATCGAGCAGTTGGACTACTTCTTTAAAAACGATTTGTACAATCATGCCAACGAACCCGACCTGCAGGTGCCACTGATGTACAACGCTACGCCGCAGGCCTGGAAATCGCAGAAACTGATGCGCAATTATGCGGTAGACACGGTGGTGCAGTATTATTTTAACGACAACAGCAGGGGCATAGATCCGTTTGTAGACCGTATTTATCAGAACAAGCCGCAGGCTTATGTGCGCACGATGGACGATGATGCTGGGGCTATGTCGGCCTGGTTTGTGCTTACCGCTACGGGTATTTCACCTGCCTGTGTGGGGCATCCGGTTTACTACCTCAATGTGCCTTTGTTCCGCTCGGTGAAGTTCAGCTGGCCTAAGGGCAAATCGCTCGACATAGAGGTAGAAAACTTTTCGGAGCGCAATATGTATATCCGCGAGGTGCGGCTGAACGGCAAGGTGCTGGGGCGCAACTGGCTCAGTCACGATGAGATCATAGCGGGCGGCAAGCTTGTTATTGTGGCTACCGATGAGCCTCAGGAAAATAAAAATATTTGGGTCACCGATGTGAATGCCAGATAAAAGCCTTTATATTAGAGCCACAAATGAAAAATATAATCAATTATAGCATGAGATCAGCTAGAATACTTTACACAGTTTCCCTGGTTATAGGAGGAATAACGATGGCGAATGCACAGAACCAGGCTAAGCCTGAAGATACAGAAGTGTATACCCCGGTACCTAAAGTGGTGCAGGCAAAAGGCGTGTTTACCCCGCCGCCTTCAGATGCGATTGTGCTTTTTGACGGAAAAGACCTGAGTAAATGGGTAATGACCGAAAACCGCGACCAGCCGGCCAAATGGACGCTTGGAAAGGGCGTGTTTACGGTAGATAAGAAGGCTGGTGGCAATATTGAAACCAAGCAGTCTTTTACCAATTACCAGCTTCACCTGGAGTGGCAGGTTCCGGCCAACATTACCGGAAAAGGTCAGGGTAGGGGCAACAGCGGACTTTTCCTTGCTTCGCTTGGCAAAGGCGATGGTGGTTATGAATTGCAGATCCTTGATTCTTATCAGAACGATACTTATACGAACGGACAAGCTGCCAGCGTTTACAAGCAGGCGGTGCCATTGGCAAATCCTACGGCTAAGCCGGGAGAGTGGAACTCATATGATGTGATCTGGCATGCACCTGTTTTCAATGATGACAAGTCTTTGAAGGAGCCGGCAAGAGTAACTGTGCTTTTTAACGGGGTACTGGTTCAGGATAACTACACATTGAAAGGCCCGACCCAATACATTGGTGAGGCTGCATACAGACGTGCACACGGCGCTTCACCCATCAAGCTGCAGTCGCACGGCGATCCGAGTGAGCCGCTGAGCTTCCGCAACATCTGGATCAGAGAACTGTAAATCGCTGCACCTGAAGGTGCTCAAGATACAAAAACCAAACACTACCATGCCAGGATTGTTTTTCTTGAACAATCCTGGCATTTATGTTTTATAAGGTTAATGGTTTCGGTATAGGTGAAGTGCGCTCGTTTTGGTGTGCAGCGGTGTTGCTCTTGGGTTTACAGGCCTGCCGAACAGGTCCGATCAATCTGTTCAAAGCTGCTTCGCCGCACGAGGCATATCAGCGTAAGCTGGTCAGTTCGGGGCTCGACGGCACGGCCATGGGCGCGCAGTGGATTTCGGCAGCAGAGCAGAGTCGTGCACGTGCGCTTCCCGTCAGTGTTCCGTACAAGGAGAGCGGATACTTTGCGGCAGAAAAGGTGCCCGCTGTTGCTTACACTTTTGAGGCGGCACGTGGGCAAAAACTTACGTTGAGCCTCACAAAAACACCCGCCGAGGGCTTTATGATCTATATGGACCTATGGGAGTTGCGCGACGACCGCGAGGCAAAGCTTGTGGCCTCTGCCGATACGCTGGGCAGCCCGATAAGTCTGGAGGCCAGTCGCGCCACCACCTATATGCTCCGTCTTCAGCCTGAGCTGCTTCGCAGTGGCTCGTATACGCTTCAGATCACCGCCGGTCCTTCGCTCGATTACCCTACCGCTTCTTCGCGGGCGCACCGTATACAAAGTTTTTTTGGCGATGGAAGGGATGCCAATACCCGCAAGCATGAAGGGGTGGATATTTTCGCGCCCCGGCGTACGCCTGCGCTGGCTGTGGCAGAGGGTACGGTGGTACGTGTTAACGAAAATAATCTGGGTGGCAGGGTAGTGTGGCTGCGTCCGGCAGGTAAAGATTACAGCGTGTACTATGCCCATCTGGATGAGCAGATTGCGAGGGAAGGGCAATCGGTAAAGACCGGCGATACCCTCGGACTGATCGGCAATACCGGCAACGCCAGGACCACCGCACCGCATTTGCATTTCGGAATTTATACCGGCGACGGGGCGGTTGACCCCTTCCCTTTCATTAATCCTGTTGTAAAAACGCCGCCTGAGATTACTGCATCTTTGAGTCCCCTTAACGCTACTCGGCGGACACTGAGGAATGCAGCTTTGTATATTGCGGCCGACAGAGCCTCCACGGAGCTAGCTGCTTTACCGGTAAACACCGTTTTGCATATTACCGGTGCAAGCGGTAGCTGGTATAGGGTGCAGTTGCCCGATGAAACCATTGGATATATAGAAAGCCGGCATACCGGCAGTGTAGAAACGCCTGTCCGGCGCCTTACCCTGCGCAGCGAGGCCCAGCCCTTATACGACCGTCCGGATACTGCTGCGGCAGTAAAGCGTTTGGCCAGTGCAGGTGAAGCAGTCAGCGTGATCGGTACGTTCAAAGGGCATCTGCTGGTTAGGGACAAGGAGCAGGATACTGGCTGGATCAGGGAATAAGTGTACATTAGCACCATGATACCGGCAAAAGAAGATATTCTTAAAGTGGCCGTTTTCCGCACTTCGCGCAGTGGCGGTAAAGGTGGACAAAACGTTAACAAGGTTTCGAGTAAGGTTGAGCTGCTGTTTCATCCTGATAGCGCACCTTTTCTAACTGATGAAGAGAAATCGTTGTTGCGCGAGCGACTGGCAGGCAGGATTGATGCCGAAGGTTATTTACATGTCGTCTCGCAGGAAGATCGCAGTCAGCTGATGAATAAGGAGCGCACGGTCTTAAAACTGATTGACTTGCTGCGCAAGAGTTTGCATGTGGACAAGCTTCGCAAACCCACGAAAACGCCGAAGGCAGTGATCAGGAAAAGGCTTGAAAACAAAAAGATTCAGGCACAAAAGAAAGAGGGGCGGCGGCGACCGGAGTGGTGAGGTTTTAAATCAACAAAGATTAACAATGCCAGTCCGCAAATGGGGACTGGCACTTCTGAAACTTTAAATTGGATCTGCACTTACACGCACTCCTAAACCCATTCCGCCGTCTTTGTCATGGCCTTTGCTGGAAGTTCCATCAACTACAACGTAATAATCGCCCGGGTACACGTAGTAATTTATTATGACGGCCCTAAAATCAGACAGTGGGACCCTATCATCATCACCCGAGGTCATCAAGTACCCGTTTGAATCTAGTAGATGGATAACAGAATCATATATTCCGTAGCCAGAAGTACTGCCGTGGTGTACTAAAATGTAACATGGATCTGTCACAGTGATCTTTATCCAATAGTCATTCCCATCCATTCCATAATTGTTAATACACGCATAGTCAGTCGTGTACACGGACATACCATCCCGGTCTCTGCCACTTAGCGAAAACGTTCCGAAATCGACAGCAGTAGATGCATCTGTCTGAGCGATGCTAGTTAGGGAAGAGGTAAGCAGTACTGCTACAGCGCAAAGGCTGTAAAGCCATTTTTTGTTAACAATTCTGTGAAAGCCTAGCTTCCTGACATTACCAGAGTTGATGTTTAAATTTTTCATACTTTTTAGGTTTAAATAATTGATTACTCAATTTTACGAAACGGCTTTTACGCTCGCTGTTGTTATTACACGAACATCAGCATTGTCATGACGAAATAGCTTTTTAAGTAGATAAGGCTAGGTCGGCAACATATTGTAACAAATTACCTTTTTTTGGAATAGTTCATATAAAAGCTTAACTTACAACTATTACGAACGTCTCAACCAAATTCCAGCATGATCAATCCCTTGAGCAAAACGGAACCGTTTTCACTGTACCTTATTGAAGAGCGCGCTACAGTGAATAGCATATGCAACTACTTACATCTTCATCAGACCGATTTCATTCTTTTAGGCAATCAAGAAAACCCGAATATTGCTCTTGAGGAAATACTAAAAAAAGAAAGATTTCCTGATGTGGTGGTCGTAAACCTCGAACTGTGCACGGCCCATCAAAGCAATCTGCCAGAATTAATAACCAATCACACGTCCTTAATTATTACATCAAGAAACGCGGCAGACGCAATGTTGGCATTTCACTATAAGGCAGTCGGCTTTCTGATTAATCCAGTGGATTTAAATCAGCTGGAACGCGCTTTGAATAATGTAAAATTAGGTAAATCCCAGCTTTCATTGAATGGCGCATCCCAGCACTTTTATATTCAAAGCGAAGCAAAAGGAAAAATGATTCGGCTAAGTCATGATGATATTTTTTATGTTGAGGCCTGCCAGAACTATGTGACTATTCATTTAGAGAAAAGTAAGTATATTACTTATTTAACTATGAAGGAATTGGAGCAGAAGCTGTCTAACACATCTTTTTTGCGCATTCACAAATCCTATCTTGTCAACGAATCCAAAATCCACGCTGTGGACGGCGATTATGTAATCTTAGAAAACAAATTCTTTTTAAAGATAGGTGCCAACTATAAAGAAAGTATGTTTTCATCACTTCATCCAAATTTCTTTATTTCGAAACGCAGCGGGGTCAGGGTGGCGAAATAGAAGAGAAGTCGGTATTATCTTGATGAACCAAAGCCCGTTTCGGACTTTTGTTATGCTGAAAAATAGGTTTAACTTGGTCGCCCATGGATATAGCATTCAATAAAAACGAGGACGTAAACAAGCAGCTGGTCTACGACATGAAGACCCGCCTGAAGAAGATATATAAAGGTGGCGGCGAAAAAAGTGCGGCGAAGCAGAAGGAGAAGGGGAAGCTGCTGGCGCGGGAGCGTATAGCCTACCTGATCGATAAAGACAGCAACTTTCTGGAGGTCGGTGCATTTGCGGCCGAGGGTATGTATGCCGAGCAGGGCGGCTGTGCTTCTGCGGGGGTGATCTGCGGCATCGGTTATGTTGCCGGTCGGCAATGCATGATCGTGGCCAATGATGCCACGGTAAAGGCTGGCGCATGGTTCCCTATGACAGCCAAGAAGAACCTGCGTGCGCAGGAAATTGCTATGGAAAACAGGTTGCCGGTCATTTATCTGGTCGACAGTGCCGGCGTGTACCTGCCTATGCAGGACGAGATATTCCCGGATAAGGAGCATTTCGGCCGGATGTTCAGGAACAATGCGATCATGTCTTCAGAGGGTATCGTGCAGATCGCGGCCATCATGGGTTCCTGCGTGGCCGGGGGCGCTTATCTGCCCATCATGAGCGATGAGGCGATGATCGTTGACGGTACTGGCTCCGTCTTCTTAGCCGGTTCTTATCTGGTCAAATCGGCTATAGGCGAGGAGGTCGACAATGAGACGCTCGGCGGCGCCACCACGCATTGCGAGATTTCGGGGGTGACCGATTATAAGCATCCTAATGACCAAGCCTGTCTGGACAGTATCCGGAATATCATCAGTAAAATGGGCGCACCGGAGTCGGCGGGTTTTGACCGTATCAAACCGGCTTTACCTAAGCTAGAGCAGGAGGAAATTTATGGTGTTCTTCCGGAAAACCGGGAAAAGCCTTATGATATGCTCGATATTATACATCGTCTGGTAGATGGTTCTGACTTTGAGGAGTATAAGAAGTTATACGGACAAAGCATTATATGCGGACTAGGCCGTATAGACGGTTGGGCAGTGGGTATTGTGGCCAATCAGCGTAAGGTGGTGAAGTCAAAAAAGGGTGAGATGCAGTTTGGCGGGGTGATCTATTCCGACAGTGCGGATAAGGCTACGCGCTTTATTATGAACTGCAACCAAAAGAAGATTCCGCTGGTGTTTCTGCAGGATGTGACGGGTTTTATGGTGGGTAGCCGCTCTGAGCATGGGGGTATTATTAAAGACGGTGCTAAAATGGTTAACGCGGTATCAAACTCCGTGGTGCCTAAGTTTACCATAGTGGTAGGCAACTCATACGGTGCGGGCAATTATGCGATGTGCGGGAAGGCTTACGATCCGCGACTTATTTATGCCTGGCCTACAGCGAAAATTGCGGTAATGGGCGGAGCACAGGCTGCAAAGGTATTACTACAGATACAGGAGGCTTCATTGAAGGCTAAGGGGGAGACCATTACGCCTGAAAAGGAGGCTGAACTGCTTAAAGAAATCACCGATCGGTACGACGGGCAGACCACGCCATACTATGCTGCGGCGAGGTTGTGGGTCGACGGCGTTATTGATCCGCTGGAGACCCGCAAGGTCATTTCCATGGGTATAGAGGCAGCAAATCAATCGCCCATAAAAAAGCCGTTTAACGTAGGGGTTATCCAGACCTGACTTCTCGCCATATACATTTATCACCTTTGCGTAATTGTTACAGGGTGGCGTTTGTTCGATACGCGGATTAAGTGTAATTTTGTATCATAATAGAAATCTAAAATGATGTCACAGCAAGAAACAGAGCACGTTCAGTGTTTGATCATAGGTTCAGGTCCGGCAGGTTATACTGCAGCAATTTATGCTGCGCGCGCTGATCTAAAGCCGGTTATGTATACAGGTATGCAGCCTGGAGGTCAGCTTACTTCTACCACTGAAGTAGAGAATTTTCCAGGGTATCCCGAGGGCATTACAGGTCCGGAAATGATGGACGATTTTCGCAAGCAGGCCGAGCGTTTTGGTACAGACATCCGCTTTGGTTATGTGAGTTCGGTCGACTTCTCGTCGCTGCCGCATAAAGTGGTCATCGATGAGATCAAAACGATCACCGCAGACACTGTGATCATTTCGACTGGTGCTACGGCTAAATGGCTTGGTTTGCCAAGCGAGCAGCAGTACAACGGCTTTGGTGTTTCGGCCTGTGCGGTGTGCGACGGATTTTTCTTTAAGGGGCAGGATGTGGCGATAGTAGGCGCCGGAGATACGGCTGCTGAAGAGGCGACTTACCTGGCTAAGCTTTGCCGCAAGGTGTATATGCTGGTGCGTCGCGATGAATTCAGGGCTTCGAAGGCTATGATTCACCGCGTAATGAACACACCTAATATTGAAGTGCTGTACAATACCGAAACCAAAGAGATTTTGGGTAACGGTAAAAATGTAACTGCTGTCCGTGTACACAACAATCAGACCGGTATTGAGTCGGATATTCCTGTAGAAGGATTCTTCGTGGCGATTGGTCACCAACCCAATACAGACATCTTTAAAGGCTGGCTGGATATGGATGAGACCGGATATCTGAAAACGGTACCGGGAACTACCAAAACCAATGTCGAAGGCGTATTTGCCTGTGGTGATGTTCAGGATCACTACTATCGTCAGGCGGTTACTGCTGCCGGATCGGGTTGTATGGCTGCACTTGATGCAGAGCGTTATCTGGCGGCTAAAGAAGATGAAGTGAAAGTGCTTATATAGTTCACTTTATGAAGTTTTTAACTATACATATATGCTTATTTGCCGGCTTACTGACGCTGGCATCTTGCGGCGACAGCAATACGGAACAGGTTCAGGACAGCAAGGTTGCCGAGGAAAAGGCACCTGAACCGAAGTCGGTATTTCCTTTTTATAAGGACATCGAGATCAGACCGGGATTAAATTTCGAGGTGGTGAGCTGGGGTAAGGGGGCCGACAGTGTGGGTGGTTTTCTCATACTGATGTCGGACACCCTCAAAAACCGCTACCGCTCTTTTTCTGATGAGCGCGAAACAGTAATCACTGATGCCTGGAACCTTGATCTGGATACCGACGGCGATCCGGAGATTTACGTTCAGGTACGCGGCGATCATAATGTGGCCGACCTCAACGTCTATGAATACAGCAATGGAAGTTTTAATAAGATCAGGTTTCCGGGCTTAAGCAGCAGTCTAAAAAAGCAGCATGCCGGAAATGATCGCTTTATGATAAAGGCTGGCGATTTGTTCAGGACATTCTCTGTAAAAAATCCAGACGATACCACGGGCAAAGCTGCCGGTACCAAAACCATGCAGTACAGGTTGCGGGGCAACACTTTTTCTACCGCTGAGGTAGAGCAGTAAGTGCCGCAGCTCAGATCAGTTTGTTTTTCCGGGCAACGGTGATGGCGTCTGCTCTGGAATTGACATCCAGCTTAAGGTAAATGTTTTTGATGTGGGTTTTCACTGTCTCTATATCAATAAAGAGCTCAGCAGAAATCTGCGAGCGGTCTTTACCCCGGGCTATCAGATCAATAATCTGGGTTTCCCGTTTGGTAAGTGGTGAATTCTGGTTCTTTTGCAGCGATAGGATCACGGTTTTTGATACATCCGGACTCATAGGACCGCCGCCCTGAAGCACATCTTTAATGGCCTCTATGATTTTGGCCGACGGAGTATTTTTCGTGAAATAGCCTGAAGCGCCATTTGCCAGGGCATCCAAAATGCTTTTTTCTGTATCGTATACCGTCAGCATAATCACGAAGGTATGCGGCAGAAGTTTCTTAAGTGCAGGCAGGGCTTCTATCCCGCTGGTCCCGGGCAATTGTATGTCGAGAATAATTACATCGGGCGCATCTTTTACGATCTTGGCCTTAGCGCTGTCGAATGAGGGATAGGCGTTGACAACCGTGTAGGGCGAATTGTGATTGATGAGATAAGTATATCCTTCGCGGATGGTCTCATCATCTTCAATAATTACAATCCTGGCTGTGCTGTCTTTATACATTTTTCAAACGGCTTAACTTAGTGAAAGGGATGCTGAGGCAGGTTTTGGTCCCTTCGCTACCCGAGCTAATGTGCAGTCTGGCTTCGATACGTTTGGCGCGTACATACATGTTGTTGATGCCGTGACCTTCTTTGGCGAGTTCCAGATTAAAGCCTGGTCCGTCGTTTTCCAGCATGATCTTCAGCGTGTCCTGTTCTACCACCGCGGTAAAGACCACTTCGGAGGCCTTAGCATGCTTAAGAATATTGTTGATAGATTCTTTCAGGATCATCATCAGGTTGCGGCTTACAGGGAGCGACAACTTTTCATCGCGCTTATCAAGGTTTATCGCTGAGCTGAAATTTACCGGTGTATCGTTGAACATTTCCTGACCAAATTCGCTGATACGGTTAAGGAGCTGACTAAGGTCGTCGTTTTTGGGGTTGAGCGACCATAATATATCCCGTGTACCAAGGTACAATTCATCTACATTTTTACGGATTTTGGCAATTACGGTTCTTTTTTCGGTGTCTTCTGGCGCTATCATACTGCATAAAACTTCTGATAGGACGTTGATACGCGTCAGTTTGTTACCAAGGTCGTCATGAAAGTCTTCCGCGGTCTGTTTCCTCACCTTAAACTGCTCTTCCAGTTTAATCTTAAGCCGCAATTTTCTACGACGTTCGTTCAACTGTATGATTACATAAACTGCCCCCACGATCAGCCCCAGGATAAGCAGTATGATCAGTGCTTTAAACGAGCCCGTCTGGTAATAGGGTGTTTCTATCACAAAGCTGAAGCTTGCCGTATTTGACGCCAGTTCCCCGTCTTTCGTGATGGCTTTTACCTCAAAGGTATATTCGCCGGGCGGCAGGGCGCTGAAGGTAATGGTGCTGTTGTTGGTTGGCTGACTGAATTTGGCGTCTGAGCCGACAAGTCTATACTGGTAGCTCAGGGCGTCCGGATTCCGAAGATAGATGCCCGTATAGCTGATGTTGATGTGGTTGTGGTTGAAGGGCAGACGAAAGCCACTTCTTCTATGATTGGCTTTGTAGGCAGCCTTTTGGACGCCAGCGGGGCCGCCCTGCTCGTAATTCGGGATCACCACCACGGAGTCGACCGACACATGGGGCGGTACCTGAGATGTACTTACCGGATCAATGCGGTACACCACCGCGCCTTTTGTCGTCCCGATCCAGATGTGATCAGCCGTTTGCAGGATGGCATTCTGGTTGCATTCTACCATAGGCCCGGAACCGGGATGGTCTCTGAGTACTTCGAAAGCTCCGTTCAAGCGCGCTATGCCCTTGCCTGTACCTACCCAAATCACGTTTCTGCGGTCTTTCAGGATGCTGTAAATATGGTCCGAAAGAAAGCCGCTCTTGGTGTTGATCATCTTCAAGGCATTTGTTTTCGTGTTCCAGATGATGAGTCCATAGTCAGCCGTTCCAAAGATCACATGGTCGCCGTCGCGCAGCATGCACAACACAGAGGCGCTTTGCAGCAGGCCCAACTTTAGCGGCTTAACTTTTTGTCCGTCCGTTACTAAAAATGCTCCGTCCTGTGTTCCGGCGATAACGGAGTCCTTACCCAGTTCGAGTAAGCTGCCGCCAAACTGCTCAATAATGCGCTTGATTTTACCTGTTTTAGCGTCAAGCTTAAGGCATCCGTAGTTGGTAGACAGCCAGATGGTACCGGAAGAATCTTCCATGATAGCATTATATGCAAGGCCCGGGCCTTGTTTGTCGACCCGCCGCAGACCAGATTTGTTACGAACCCACAGGCCTCCTCCCGGCGTGCCTATCCAGATGTTGCCCTTGCTGTCGGTAAACAAGAAGTTGATGCGCTGCGATTCGGCCGGACCGGGCATCAGGATGGGTTTAATCTGCCGCCCTCTTTTGTATTCAAAGATGCCCGTCGGCGTGCCTAGCCAAACCGTACCCGCTTCTGGTCCGTTGCAAAGCGACATAATGATACGGTTGCTCAAGCCCTGGGTTTCATCGAAAGTCACATAGCCATTGTCGGTATACTTGAACAGACCTGAGCCATCGGTGCCAAACCAAATGTTGTTTTCAGCGTCTTTAAAAACGTCGTTCACCATATTGCTGGTGAAGCCGTTCGACGAGTTGAAATGTATGCTGCGCCCACCGGAGATGTAGTATGCCCCGTTCGGCGCACCAATCCAGATGGCGCCCTTATCGTCCTGAGCCATAGACATGCCGCGTATGCTGGTATTCGGATGTGCCTTCAGTGGCACCAGGGGTTCGGAGATATAAAGCCTGTCGCCCGTCAGGATCCATAACTTACCGGTCACGAAGCGGTCGGGCAGCAGATCGGTCACGATCAGGTCCTTTACCAGCTCCCTGCCCAGCACAGATTGCCATTTTCCGGCCTCGAACTTGAAAATGCCCTCCTGGTATATGCTGGCCCAGAGCGTGCCGTTATGGTCGGCGCGGATCCTTGTGACCGATTCCGAAGGCGATCCGGAAATATTGATCAGGCTGTCTTTGTCGCCCCTGAGCACATAGACCTGCTTGTTCCTGATGGCGTAAACGTTGCCTGTGCGGTCGGCCGCCAGTCTGCTTGTCCAGCCCCTGATCGTTTTGAAGTCGTAAATGCGATTACCGCTTAAGCGGTTTATCCCACGGGCAGTTCCGATATAAATGTTGCCGTCCGCACCGGCAGTCAACGAAAGGGTAAAGTTACTGTTCAGGCCATTGGTCCGGCCGTAGTTTGCAAAGTGTCTGCCGTCGAAAGAGCTGATGCCGCCGAAGGTCGAAACCCAGAGCCGGCGCTGCTTGTCCTGAATGATTGAGGTAATCTGCGACTGCGTAAGTCCGTCTTCGATATCGAATTGCTGGAAGTTATACCGTTGTGCAAACAGTTCGGTGCACAGCAGCAGCACAGTAAAAAGGACCAGTATTCTCTTCATCGTTGTGCAAATATACCGCTTTAGGGTGATGCAAATATACCCCTTCAGGGGGGAGCATAAAATATTCAACACGCTGTAAATTTGCATAGTACAAAAATGAAAGCGTATGGAAAAGACATATTTTGACTCCGAGATTCAGCGGCGGCTGGATCTGGCAAGGGATTTCATGGCCAGGAACTACCACCGTAACATCGGCCTGAAGGATATTGCCATAGCGTCCTGCCTGTCCGTGAACCATTTGCTCCGAAACTTTAAACGCGCATACCATACTTCGCCCTATCAGTATCTGCGAAGCCTGCGGCTTCAGCATGCCAAGTATTATTTGAAGCATAGCGACTACACTGTTGGGCAGATCGTTGATGTGGTAGGCTTTGAATGTCCCAGCTCATTTATCAGGCTGTTCCGTTCATCTTTCAACATTACACCGGGACAGTATCGTGCAAATTAAATAACCCTCTATATGAAAAGAAGAATTTTGATGTATACTATGATGCTGGGCATCGTGTATACTGCCGCGGTTGCCGGCCCCGAAAAACCTGTAAAAAACGTAAACGAAAGCTGCAGCACCGTAATAGAGGCCTTCGTATCGGCCTATACCAATGGTGATGCCGATCTGTTCAAACGTGTCCTTCACGATGATGCTGTGATGAGCGTGAACAGAAAGGACCAGACCATCAAGCACACCAGAAATGCGCTGATTTCTTTTTATAAGAAAACCGGGGGTATGAAGCTCAACTGTGAAGCCTCACACGAGGTGATCTCCGATAATGGCTGCATGATGATGGTCCGGGTCGATTTCAAATATCCTGAATTTGTTCAGCAGAACTATCTAACCATCGAAAAAGCCAAGAGTGGCAAATGGACTGTCACTCAGATTAATCGCATATAGCGATCTTTTAATGGTGATTTTCACCTATGTAAATTGCGTTTAATTAATATATATTTGAAGCAGGAAACTCAAAGTAAGTTTGGATAAATTTAGATTTGGGTTAGTTAATAATTAAAGTCATTCGGTTTCACCGGGTGACTTTTTTATTAGGTCCATAAGCTGATCCAGTCGTTCTTTCTCCCTGTTAAGATAAGCCTTGCGCAGGATGGTGGCGCTGAGTGAAACCCAGAGTACGATAAAGCCGATGATCAGGGCTTGCCAAAGGATGCTGAAGTGGTTTAGCATATCGTAGGCGTACAGTCCGAATCCGAGGCAGAGTCCGACCAGGTAAACCCAGTAAAGTTTATTGTACAGGGTAAATTTGTTGAGCTGGTATGCTTTAAGGGAAGCCAGGAAGCTCGCCGGGTCTGCCGTAAAATCAGTCCGGGATATGATGCGGTAATCAAGATACAAGATGAAGGTGTATACACCGGTAAGCATGGCGATAATGGCCAGTCCGGCCTGGGTTGTCCAGGAATCGAAGCTGAAAAACAGGAAGAGTGACAGGAATGCAGCAAAGGAGACAAGCATGCCGATTATATTAAGCAGCGAACGGGTCTTTATTGCCGAAACTTCCTTTTTTGCCTGCGCAAGCATCTCATCAGACGAAATGTTTGTTTCAACAGAATGTGATTGCCAAAGCGACTGTATGTGATCAAATTCTTGCATGCTGATTGTATAATTCTGTTAGCTTTTGTTTTATCCGGTGAATCTTAACACGCAGGTTGCCTTCACTGATCCCGGAAATCTCAGCGATCTCGGCATATGGCAGCTCGTCGAGCACCATGGTAATAATAAATCGGTCGTTCTCTTCCAGTTTGGCTATCGACTGATACAGCAAGGCGATCTGTTCGTTTTTTTCTGAATGCTCCTCAGCGCGCGTTTCTATGATGTTATCTGTCAGTTCGTCCTTCGCCTGCCTTTTCTCCGACCTCAGGTAGGTTAGGCAGGTGTTAACCGCTATCCGGTATATCCAGGTGGAGATCTGCGATTTGTTTCTGAACTTCTCGAGGTTTTGCCACACTTTTAGGAAGGTTTCCTGTAGAAGATCATTGGCCGCATCTTTATCGCCCGTGTAGCCATAGCACAAATGGAAGATCTTTTTTGAGTTTGTGTCAAAAATCTGTTTAAATAAGTGGTCTTTGCTCTCCATTAATGCTACTCTGCAGTTGTTTGATGCGCGGATATTTTAATTGTTACAAACCTGCTGGTGAGCAAAATTAATAAATGTTTGTTCCCTTACCGCAATTAATTACTTTTGTTCGTGCTAAAAAATGGCTCATTTATGAAACGAGGTCGCGCCGGACTAATTACCTTCCTTTTTGTTACCATAGCAGTTATCCTTGGTGTACTTAAGGAATTTAATGTCGTGTACGTGCCCGAAAATGTGATGATGGCGACCAGGTGGATACTCGGACTGGAACTGCTGTTCTTTGCCTTTCTGAAGAAGAACCTGACCACCTGGATCCTGGTGTGTATGGTGCTTGGCGTTTTTGTGGGCATAGACTATCCCAGTGTAGCCATCGCGCTTCAGCCATTGAGCAAGGGCTTTATTAAGCTTGTAAAGACCATCGTGGGCCCAATTCTTTTTGCGACACTGGTATATGGCATAGCGGGGCATTCTGATCTTAAACAGGTTGGCCGCATGGCCTGGAAGTCTATGCTTTATTTCTATTGCGCCACGACCATCGCGCTGTTCATCGGACTTGCGGCCATCAACATCTCCCAGGCGGGGGTAGGGGTGCAAGTCGAAAACATGCCGCACAATGAGCTGCCCAAACCGGTAAAAGATGCCGGCGATGAGAGTATGCTTCAAAGCCTTCCGTCGAATGTGCACTGGCTATATAAAACGCTCGCATTTTTCCGGAATATATTTCCGGAGAATATCGCTAAGTCCATCTATGATGCACAGATCCTGCAGATCGTGATCTTCTCGGTCATCTTCGGTATAGGACTGGCCATGGTGGATGAAAAAAAACGCAAGCCGATGGTGGACTTCTGTGAGAGCCTTTCGGAGACCATGTTCAAGTTTACCAATG
Source organism: Pedobacter deserti (assembly GCF_024436415.1). GTDB lineage: Bacteria > Bacteroidota > Bacteroidia > Sphingobacteriales > Sphingobacteriaceae > Pedobacter > Pedobacter faecalis. The sequence continues at coordinate 1,898,739 of NZ_JAFMZQ010000001.1, forward strand.
TAATCATGTACTTTGCGCCGATAGGCGTGGGCGCGGCCATGGCCTATACTGTAGGGCATATGGGCGTCGATATTCTGATGCACCTGTTCATGCTTGTCGCTACACTCTACGTGGCACTCCTGGCCTTCCTTCTGCTGGTACTTCTGCCAATCGCGCTTTACCTCAGAATTCCCGTGATCAAATTTATTAATGCTATAAAGGAACCTGTTTCCATAGCCTTTGCCACCACAAGTTCTGATGCGGCATTGCCAAAGGCCATGAATGCTATGGAGAAGTTTGGCGTACCGCGTAAAATCGTCTCTTTTGTAATACCCACCGGATATAGTTTCAACCTCGATGGCACCACGCTGTATCTCTCGCTGGCATCGATATTTGTAGCCCAGGCTGCCGGAATGCATTTGTCGTTCGGCGAGCAACTGCTGATTGTATTTACGCTGATGATTACGAGCAAGGGTGTTGCCGCTATTCCAAGGGCTTCGCTGATTATCCTGATTGCTACGGCCGACCAGTTCGGATTGCCTACTTTCATTATTGCAGCAATTCTGGGAATCGACGAACTGATGGATATGGGGCGTACGTCTTTAAACGTAATCGGCAACTGTCTGGCTACGGTGGTCATCGCGAAGTGGGAAGGGGAATACAATCCGGATGCAGAGGTGAATAACGAGGTTTAGCATATGAGTTCAAGAGCAAAGAAGATTTTTATACTGTTCACAATAGTCGTTCCTTTTCTGATCTATTGTGTGATCTATTACACGCCGATGCTGCGGAACGCGCCATTCAAGTCGGCCGAGTTTGAATCAATCGAATACAAATGGGGAGTAGGGGATAAGCTGGAAAATTCCTATAATTCTGCTACCGGGGAATATATCTACGTGAACGTAAGGGATTCTGTGGTTAGAACCAACGTGAAGTTGCGGCAGAATGATATTATCTATCTGCACAATAAGGCAAATGAACTGGGTTTGTGGAATTTTCCTGAGGTGATCGCCAATACCGGTGCCGATCTGAAGTCGCCGCGTGTACTGCGTCACGAAATCAGGTTTAACTACAAAAGAAAAAGCAAACAGGTGACGTTTATGGCCGACTATAACGAGATCCCTAAACTGCGTGATGTGGCCGGACAAATGATCAAGTTGGTTAGGCAAAGCATCAGCGATGCAGAGATACGATATAATAAATAAGTTCGTGTTGTGCTTTTAGAAAATTAAATCTATATTTGCACCTCGTTAAAAAGAAACAATTTAAAATACAAATTATTTAACAATGTACGCAATAGTAAATATAGCAGGGCAGCAATTCAAAGTTGCAAAAGACCAGCACCTTTTTGTACACCGCTTACAAGGAGATGAGGGCGCTAGTATTGAATTTGACAATGTATTGTTGGTTGAAGATGGTGGTAAAATCTCTGTAGGAGCTCCTGCTTTGAAAGGTGCGACTGTTTCAGCTAAGATCGTGTCTCATTTAAAAGGTGATAAAGTAATCGTTTTCAAAAAGAAACGCAGAAAAGGTTACAAAAAGAAAAACGGACACCGTCAGTATTTCACCAAAATCCAGATCTCTGGTATCAGTTTATAAGAATTGTTAACACAAGATTATCGGCTTTAGCAGGTAATTATAAAACATAAATCAACATGGCACATAAAAAAGGAGCCGGTAGTTCGAAGAACGGACGTGAATCGCATAGCAAGCGTTTAGGTATCAAGGTTTTTGGTGGTCAGGAAGCTATCGCTGGAAACATCTTAGTGCGTCAGCGCGGTACAAAGCATCATCCAGATAAAGGCGTAGGTATTGGTAAAGACCATACTTTGTTTGCCCTGGTTGACGGAACAGTAGTTTTCAAAAAGAAAAAAGACAACAAATCATACGTTTCTGTATTGCCAACTGCAGTAGTTAAAGAGGTCGTTGAAAAGAATGCTCCGGCTAAGCAATCAGCGAAGGCTGCCGCTCCGGTTGCTGAAGCTGCACCAGCGAAAAAAGCGCCTGCAAAAAAGGCTCCTAAAGCTGAAACAGCTGCCGAGTCTACAGAAACTGAAGCTGCACCAGCAGAATAAGTATAAAGATCCAAAGAAAGAGGGATTCGTTTTAACGGATCCCTTTTTTTTGCGCTCTGCTTTTCGTTTCGAAATATCGATCTTAGCTTTCCCGGAACATGAGCTGGTTAGCCAGCATTGTTAGCGGTTCCTTATTGGAATTGTCTACACTAATCTTTTCCAGCGCGGCAAAGGCATCATCCAGATACTTTTTCATGATAGCCGTAGCTTCTTCCCTGATGTTGTAGGTGTTATACAAGGCGGTAACCTTGTTTACTTTATCACCGTCATGCTTTAAGCCGTCTAGTTGGTTCAGGTCGTCTGCTGAGGCGAGTTCCTGCAGTTTTAAACGCATATACGTCTTCTTGTCCGACAAAATATCCCCGCCAACCTGCTTGCCGAATTTCTCGGGATCGCCGTACACATCCAGGATATCGTCCTGGAGCTGAAAAGCAATGCCCAGGGATTCGCCAAACTGATAAATAAGATCGGCCTCCTCCTTACAGGCATGCGCTACGATGGCCCCTAATTTCATCGCTCCGCCAACAAGTACAGCCGTTTTAAGTCTGATCATATTCAAGTATTCGGCGATACTCACATCATCGCGGCTTTCAAATTCCATATCCAGTTGCTGACCTTCGCATACACCCTGTGCGGTTGCGTTAAAGGTGTCCAGCGCGGCTTTAAGCACGTCTGCGTGCACCTCCGTGATATGCTTATTTGCTTCTACCATCATCACGTCGCCGCTCAGGATGGCTGTATTGGTGCCCCATTTTTTGTGCACAGTTTGCTTGCCTCTTCTCAGCGGAGCATTGTCCATGATGTCGTCGTGGATCAGGGTAAAATTATGGAATGTCTCAATGGCCATCGCGGCTGGCAGGGCAGCCTTTACCGTTCCGTTAAACAACTCTGAGGCCATGAGGAGCATAATGGGCCTCAAACGTTTGCCGCCAAGCTCCATGATATAGCTTATCGGTTCGTACAGCGAGGCGGGCTGTGAAGGATATTTTGTTTCTTTTATTGCTTGTTCAATGTGTATAAGTAACTCCGCAGGGGAGTGTAAACTATCTTGTCTCAAGGATCTAATCTTGTATTAATGAAAAGTCTATTTGTCGTTTCGCCAAATCTACCTTTTTAACTTTAACTTTCACCTCATCGCCCAGCTGATATTTTTTCTTTTTACGCTGGCCAACGATGCAATAATTCTTCTCATCCAGTACGTAGAAGTCGTCTGCAATATCACGCAGCCGCACCATCCCTTCACACTTGTTCTCCACAATTTCCACGTACATGCCCCATTCCGTAACGCCCGAAATAATGCCTGCGTAGATATTCCCGATGTTTTCCTCCAGATATTCCGCCTGCTTGTATTTGATCGACGCACGTTCAGCATCGGCTGCTCTTTTCTCCATAGCAGAGGAATGCGAAGCTGCAGTTTCGTACTCTTCCATATTAGCCGATTTCCCGTCGTTTAAATAGTCGGCCAGTAGTCGATGTACCATGACGTCCGGATAACGCCTTATAGGGGATGTAAAATGCGTGTAATAATCGAAGGCCAATCCGTAATGACTGCTCTTCTTGGTGGTGTAGATCGCTTTGGCCATCGAACGTATAGCCAGATGGGTCAGCACATTCTGCTCCTTCTTGCCTTCCACATCCTCCATCATGAAGTTCAGCGACTTGGCGATCTCCTTATCCGATTTCATATTGATCTTGTAACCGAAGCGGGATGCAAAGGCTGCAAAATTGCCCAGGTTTTCAAGGTTAGGTGCATCGTGCGAGCGGTATACGAAGGTATATTTCTTTTTCCCCTTGCCCTTTTTAGCTATAAATTCGGCCACACGTTTGTTGGCCAGCAGCATAAAATCTTCGATCAGCTTATGCGCATCCTTACGTTCCTTTACATACACGCCAATAGGCTTGCCCGTGTCGTCGAGCTTAAACTTTACCTCTGTACTTTCAAAACTGATTGCGCCGTTCTTAAATTTGCGGTCGCGCAGCACATAGGCAAGCTCATTCAGTTTAAGCAGCTCCTCAGAAAACTCGCCCGACTTATTTTCGATGATCTCCTGTGCCTCTTCGTAACTAAAGCGCCGGTTGGAGTGGATGGCTGTGCGACCAAACCATTCGTTGATGATGTTCGCCTGATCATCGAGTTCGAATACCGCTGCAAAGCATAGCTTATCCTCGTTGGGGCGCAGCGAACAAACGCCGTTACTTAGCCGCTCAGGAAGCATCGGGATCACTCGGTCTACCAGGTAAACCGACGTTGCCCGGGCATACGCCTCTTTGTCGAGCGCACTCTTGGGCTTCACGTAGTACGAAACGTCAGCGATGTGTACACCAATCTCATAATGCCCATTGTCCAGTTTTTTAAAGGAAATAGCATCATCAAAATCCTTAGCATCGGCAGGGTCGATCGTGAAGGTTACCGTATCCCGGAAGTCCTTTCGGCCTTCCAGATCGGCAGGCGACACCTCTTCAGGTATGGCGTTGGCTTCCTTTTCCACCTCTGGTGGGAATTCCAGCGGAAAACCATACTGCGCGAGGATGGCGTTCATTTCTGTATTGTTCTCACCCTGGTCACCCAGAATGGTAGTTACCCGCCCAATAGGGTTTTTAGCGCTCTCAGGCCACTCTGTAATGGTCACTTGCACTTTTTGCCCGTTCCTGGCACCGTTCAGGTCGGCCAGGGGCACAAAAATATCGTGGAGCATCTTCCTGTCGTCAGCGTTTACAAAAGCAAACCGCTCCGATATCCGGATCACGCCGATAAAGTCGAGTCGTGAGCGCTCAAGAATCTCGACAACTTCCCCTTCATTCTTGCGCCCGCTCTTTTTGGCGTAGATATACACCTTTACCTTGTCGCCATGCAAGGCCGTATGAAGCTTACGGGCTGAGACAAAAATATCCTTTTCAAACTCATCATCGGGAATCACGAAAGCAGAGCCATCAGTAGTCATATCTATAGTGCCGGTCACGAAGGTTTTGAGGTCTTTCAATTTGAATTTGCCCTTTTGAGGTTCAAGAAATACACCCTTTTTGGTCTGTTCCCTAAGTACCTCAAGTATGGTTTCCCTTGCAGCCGGATCTGTGATGTTCAGTTTGGCCGATACTTGCTTATAATTAAGTGGCTCCTTATTGTTTTTCTCCAGCACGTCACTGATTAACTGTGTTAATACCAGTTCCAGCTGGGACGATTTTCTCTTTGCCATAGTTTACATGTGAATTTTTCAAAGTTTAAAAACAATGAATGTTTTCGAAGGTAACAATTTCAACCGATACTTTGTTGGTTTTTAGAACGCATCTTTGCCCGGAATAGCCTGAATAAGGCCTCTTGTGTACTCGGTCTTGGGGTCTGTGAAGATCTGCTCCGGAAAGCCGATCTCCTCAATTCTCCCAGCTTTCATCACCACAATGCGGTCGGAGATCTGCCTTATTACCGCAAGATCATGAGAGATGAACAGATAGGTCAGGCCCATTTCCGCCTGCAGCTCCTTCAGCAGGTCTAACACCTGGGCCTGCACCGATACATCGAGGGCTGAAACCGATTCATCGCAGATGATAAACTTTGGCTGCACGGCGAGCGCACGGGCAATCACGATACGCTGGCGCTGTCCGCCGGAGAACTCGTGCGGATAACGGTCGAAGTGTGTGGCATGAAGTCCTACGCGTTCCAGCAGGGACAAGATATATGCTCTGCGCGCTTTGCGGTTTCCTATCAGGCCGTGAACCTCAAGGGGTTCGGTGAGTGCCCGGCCCACGGTTAGGTTCGGGTTGAGGGAGGAGTAGGGATCCTGGAAGATGATCTGCATATCGCGGCGCATTTGCCGCATTTGCCTGCCGCGAAACCGCCTGATGTCTTCACCCCCAAACAGGATACTGCCAGATTTAGGCTCTATCAGCCTGAGGATACTTCTTCCCAGTGTGGTCTTGCCCGATCCGGACTCGCCCACAAGCCCCAGCGTTTCGCCCGGGTAGATGTCGAGGCTCAGGTCATTTACCGCCTTAACGCAGGCTGCGGGGCCCGACCAACCCTGTCCGCTGGCATGCCAGGTATTCAGCGCTTTAATCTCGAGGAGAGGAGTCTGCCGATATAAGTCATGGCGCCTCGCGGCAGTTTCTGCCTTTATGTCGATCTTTGCGGAAGGCCGGTTCGCAATAAGGTGTTTCGTATAAGGATGCTGCGGATCGGCAAACAATTCCCTCGCCGCCCGCTGCTCAACGATGCTGCCCCGGTACATCACCGCCACTTCATCGGCCACTTCACTTACCACCGCCAGGTCGTGCGAGATGAAAATCATGGCCATATTTCGCTGCTTTTTCAGTTGCGCAAGCAGTTCCAGAATAGCCTTTTGCACGGTCACGTCGAGCGCTGTGGTCGGCTCATCGGCAATCAGAAGTTCCGGGTTGCAGCTCAGCGCCATGGCAATCATCACCCGCTGTTTTTGCCCGCCCGACAACTGGTGCGGGTAGCTGCTGAATATCCGCTCAGGCTGGGGGAGTTGTACCTCGGCAAACAAGGCCAGGGTTTTCTCTTTCGCTGCCTGTATGCCCAGTTTCTGATGAAGGGTTATGACTTCCTGCACCTGGTGTCCGCAGGTAAACACCGGGTTCAGCGCCGTCATTGGCTCCTGGAAGATCATGGCGATCCTGTTGCCCCTGATGTTGCGTATGCTATCCGCAGGCATATCCAGAAGCGACTGGTTATCGAACTGCAGGCTGCCGCCTATGATCGTTTTACCAGGGTCAAGCAGTTGCAGGATAGAGAAAGCAGTAACCGACTTCCCGGAGCCAGACTCGCCAACGATACCTAGCGTCTGGCCGCGTCCGACCTTAAAGTCAATCCCGTTTACCGCGATGAGGTGGGTGTCATCTTCGGTATTGCGGAATACGATGCTGAGGTTGTCGGCTATAAGCATTATTAAGACCGTATCTTGATAAGACAAATCTATGCTCAAGGTAGTTATTTTCTCGTCTAAACCAGCTACTTTCTTTAATTTTGCAGGATGGAAAGAGAAATTCTTGACACCAGACGCAAGGCGCTGAACATTAACCTGAATCCGAAGATATACGGAACTTTTGCAGAGATAGGGGCCGGACAGGAAGTAGCCCGTAATTTTTTTACAGCCGGGGCTGCATCAGGCACGGTGGCTAAGACCATGTCGGCCTACGACATGACCTTCAGTGACGCTATCTACGGGGTAGAAGAGTCAGGTCGCTACGTCAGCCAGTCACGCCTGCAGAAAATGCTTAATCATGAGTATGGACTGCTGAACGAGCGTCTGAACACAGCCAAGTACGACGATCGCACCTTCTTTGCCTTCGCCAATACAGTAACCACATTAAATTACAATAAATCCAACGACCCCCACGGGTGGATAGGATTGAAGTTTCAGCTTGAGCCGCAGGGCGATCCTAATGAGATCATTTTCCATGTCAGACTGCTGGATACTGATGCTGCGCTTCAGCAAAACGTGCTGGGTATCATTGGTGTTAATCTCGTGTATGCTGCTTTCAAGTACAACCATGATCCCAAAACCATGATCGAGTCGCTGGCCGACAACCTCACGGTTGGTTCTGTTGAGATCGACCTGATTTCCGTAAGTGGTCCTTCGTTCAGGAACATCAACAATATCCTGCTCAACCTGTACCTGATCGTTAAAGATTTTTCAGATGCGGCGATATTTGATGCTACCGGTCGCCCCCGCCTGCCGAAAGATCTCCTTTACAAGAAAGACATCATGATTTTGAGGACGAAGTATGCACAGAAATCAAAGCCCAATTTCAGCATGCTTAATAAGGCGGTCGACCAGTTTGTACGCACCGAAAACGTGCAGGAGGAAAACCTCAGCGTGCTCATCGAAGTACTGATGTCTAACGTACTCTCAGCTAATGATGCTGTAACAGATGAAATGGACCTTGAAGCAGTGGCCCAAAGGGCGGAGGAGATGTGCAGTACCGGCAATAAGGTGATCGTGTCTAACTTTACGCGTCACAATAAGCTGGCGAAGTACCTCGACCGCTGCCGCCCGAAAAGCGTGGGTATTTCCACCAACATCAACAACCTGAAGTTTGTATTCAACTCTACCAATTTTGGCGAGAATTACACCAGTCAGCTGCTCAGCTACGTGAGCGATATGTTCAACAAAAATGTAAAGCTTTTCGCATATCCTTTCCTCGACAATAAGACCAAAGAAGTGATCACCACAGCCAATATGCCGGTTACCGCCGATGCCAGGCCGCTGTTCGACTTTCTGATCATCAACGGTTATATCACCGATATTGAAGATTACAGCGAGGGTGACGTAAAAACCGTATAGCTTAGCTTCTCATATTGATGTACTGAAGCGGCTGACCGAAATCTTCCTTTCTGCATAACGCAATTACGGCCTGCAGGTCGTCAATGTTCTTTCCCTGCACACGTACCTGGTCTTCCATAATGGAGGCCTGTACCTTCAGTTTGCTGTCCTTAATGCGCGCTACGATCTTCTTGGCCGTTTCCTTATCAATGCCTTCCTTCACCTTGATCTCCTTGCGGATCATATTCCCGGAGGCATACTGCTCCTTGCCGAAATCCAGGCTTGCGGAATCCAGGTTCTGCTTAATCATTTTGGAAATAATAGCATCCTGTATGGCTTTGAGGCGCATATCATCTTCGGTCACCACCGTAATCACGTTTGTTTTTTTATCGTGGTCTATCGTGCTTTTAGACGTGCTGAAGTCATAACGGTTCAGGATCTCTTTTTTGGCATTGTTTATGGCGTTATCAAAAGTTTGTGCGTCTACTTTGCTGACAATATCGAAACTAGGCATAATTCTGGCTTACTGGTGAAAAATTTATATTTTAGATCAAAATCAATAATATTCTTGAGTATGAAAACAAGCAAGCCAAAGGTGCAAAAAAAAGATGCAAAAAAAGATGCAAAAAAAGCGGAGCGTAAGCAATTGGAGAAAAGTGTGATCGGCAGGTTCAGCGAAGTGGTCACAAGTATGGGGCATGACGCAGCGCAGTTTACGAAGGAATTAGAGATCGCAGGGAAGTTTATCGCCAAAAAGCTTTCCAAAAAGGCCAAGCAGGATAAGGAAGCGAAGGTGGCGCCCCAACCCGTGGTACAGAGTGTTAAGGTTGAACCTATAGCTACAGCTGAAAAAGCCGCCGAAGCACTTAAGCCTAAACCTAAAGCGCCGGCCAGGAAGCCCGCAACGCGCGCGCCCCGCACAAAAAAGTAAGGCTCTATCGCCTGCCTAAGAATTAACAATTAATTAACATAATAATTTGCAGCTTTGGCCTTAGCGCCGCGCGCGCTGTCCGCAAGCATTTATGACGAAAAAAAAGGCACCGTTTTTAAACAGGGAAATCAGTTGGCTGTATTTCAACGAGCGGGTATTGCAGGAAGCCGCAGATGAGACTGTGCCGCTCATTGAGCGGATCAAGTTCCTGTCTATTTTCTCGTCAAACCTGGAAGAATTTTACCGGGTTCGCGTAGCCACCATGAGCCGCCTGGCCAATCTCAACGATAAGTCTAAAGCCTTGCTCGGATTCAATCCGAAAAAGGTGCTCAACGAGATCAAGAACATTGTGGTAAAGCAGGAGCGGCATTTTGAGCAGCTTTTCCAAGCTACGCTGATCAACGAACTGGCGCAGAACAGGATCTTCATTGTCAATGAAACGCAGCTTAACGTGGCACGTGGGGAGTTTGTGCGCAACCATTTCAGAGACCGCATCCTGTCTACTTTGGTGCCTATCATGCTCGATCAAGATAAACCTTTTCCCGAGCTGAAAGACAGGTTTCTGTATTTCTTTGTGCGCCTGTCCAGGCAGTCATCCAAAAAGGCGCCTCGCTATGCACTTATTGAATTTCCGCCCGATCTTCCCCGGTTCCTCGTGCTGCCCGAAACAAACGGACTCAAGTTTATTATCCTGGTCGAAGACATCATCAAGTATTGTCTGGACGACATCTTTTATGTCTTCAATTACGACATTATCGAAGCCTATTCCATACAACTCACCCGCGATGCGGAGCTTGATATCGACAAAAGCATAAGCGACAAATTCATTGAGGAACTAAAGTCGAGCCTCGACAAACGCAAGAAAGGCAAGCCCATGCGTTTGCTCTACGATACCGACATGCCTTTTGATATGCTAAATGTATTGGTAGCCAAACTAAAAATAGAAGCCGAGAGTTTGATCCCCGGTAACCGATACCATCGTTTTGGCGATTTTATCGCCTTTCCAAATGTGGGCTCTGCAGAACTGAATTACCCACCCACGCCGGCGCTTAAAGTGAGCGGGCTGCGGCGTACCGAAAGTATCATCAATAAGCTGAAAGCGCGCGACTACGTCATTCACCTGCCTTATCAGTCGTACGACTATATCATCCTGTTCCTGAGGGAGGCGGCCATTGACCCTAAGGTCACGGAGATCAACATTACCCTTTACCGCCTGGCCGAGAATTCGAAAGTAATCAATGCGCTCATCAACGCGGCTAAGAATGGGAAGAAAGTGAACTGTCTTGTAGAGCTGAAAGCACGGTTTGACGAGCAGGCCAATATTTTCTGGAGCGGCCGCTTACAAGAGGAGGGTGTTAACGTACATTACGGACTTACCGACTATAAGGTGCATTCCAAGATCTGTCTGGTTAAGCGCATGGAGAAAGGAAGGCCGGTCTATTACGCTAATCTCGCTACGGGCAACTTTAACGAAAAGACCGCGAAGCTGTATTGCGACCATAGTCTCTTTACCTGCCGAAGGGAAATTACCGCCGATCTGATCAAGCTCTTTGCCGCCCTGAATGAGGGCAGGGTAACCAAGGGTTTTAAGCACCTTATCGTTTCCCCGCTCGAGTCGCGCAGCAAAATATATGGACTTATAGACCGGGAGATCAAGGTGGCGAAGCTGGGCAAGCCGGCTTATATGATCCTGAAAGTGAACAGTCTGGCCGACGAAGGTATTGTCCAGAAACTATACGACGCCAGCAATGCAGGCGTTAAGATCCGCTTGATTGTACGGGGCATATGCACGCTGGTCCCGGGCGTGGCGGGCTACAGCGAAAACATCACCGTCATCAGCATTATCGATAAGTTCCTGGAGCATGCCCGGGTATTCATTTTCGGGAATAACGGGAAGGAAGAAATGTTTCTTTCTTCAGCCGATCTGATGAGCAGGAACTTTGAACACCGCGTGGAAGTGGGCTTCCCGGTGCTCGATGAGGAGGTGCAGCAGGAAATCCGTGATATCATCGAGTTCCAGTTGCAGGACAATGTGAAGGCGCGCGACATTAACCGTCTCAACAATAATAAATACCATAAGAACCGTCTCAATCGTAAAGTGAGAGCCCAGGTTCAGACCTATAATTACCTGAAAAATAAACACCACTGATGCTAAGATATGCTGCCGTAGACATCGGCTCTAATGCCGTGCGCCTGCTGATTGCCGATATAACGCCTGGGGAGACAGGCTACCGCTACAAGAAAAACACCCTGATCCGTGTGCCGCTTAGACTCGGCGATGATGCCTTTCTCGACAAGCGGATCTCTGACCGCAAAGCGGAAGACCTGGTGAAGACCATGACTGCTTTTAAGCACCTGATGGACGTGTACCAGGTGAGCCACTACCTGGCCTGTGCCACTTCAGCGATGCGCGAATCGTTGAACGGCGAGGAGGTAGTGAAGAGGGTACGGGAGCATGCAGGCCTGGAACTGGAGATCATTGGCGGGCAGCGTGAAGCGAATATCATTTATGCCAATCACATCGAAGAAAACCTCGATGCCAGCAAAAACTACCTGTACATCGACGTAGGCGGCGGAAGCACAGAACTTTCGGTGTTTGTGAACAAGGAACTGGTCGCAGCCCGTTCGTTTGATATCGGTACCATCCGTATTCTGGACAATCAGGACAAGCGTGAAACCTGGGATGTCATGAAAGACTGGGTGCGCGAGCATACACGCAACCTTAAAAACCTCGCGGGGATTGGTACCGGGGGCAATATCAACAAGCTTTTCCGCATGTCGGGCGAGAAAGAGGGCGCACCACTGTCGTTCATCAAACTCAACGGCGTGTATAACTTTTTAAACAGTCATTCCCTGAAAGAACGCATCGGCGTTTTAGGGCTCAATCCCGACCGTGCAGACGTGATTATTCCCGCCGCGGAGATCTATCTGACGCTGATGAAATGGACTTCTGTAAAACAGATCTATGTGCCCCGTGTGGGATTGGCCGATGGTATGATCAATCTCCTGATTGAAGAAAACCTGGGCCGCTTACAGGCTTAGATCGGCCAGGGCCAGGTATCTGCCATGGTGGCTCACCGATCCGCTCAGCGAGTAAGCATAATTGCTGTGCGGGGGTGATATAATGCTGTGGACTTTTGCGAGATCATCTTTGTGTTCACAGGCTATGGTATAGACGTAGCCTGGATTGACAATACTGCTTGTATAATATTGATTTTGCTCGTATGTGACTTGTCCCGCGGCGCTTTGCTCTGTTAGGGTCAGGTGGCGGCAGACCAACTTCCGCGGAGCAAAACTTCGCAGGTTCCGGCGTCTCGACATGATCTTGTAAGCCGATTCCTTCATGCTCCAGAGCAGCCATACCATCTGGTCGGGCAGGGCGGCCGACTGGATCATAGCTTGTTCTTCGGGCGTGAAGAGCTTTTCCAGGTAGCCTGGTCTGCGCCAGTTGCTTTCCTTTTCGGCCTTCCGGAGGTCTACAATATCGTTTCCGATCATTGGTTCAGCTGTTCTTTGATGATCGTAATTGCCGCGCCGATGGTCAGCATCCGCTCCATTGCCGCATTGTCGATCACAATGCCAAAGGCTTCCTCCACATCCAGAACAATATCCACCAGGTTCGCCGAATTGATCTTCAGGTCCCGGATGAAATCGGTGTCTTCGTTGATGTCCTGCAGCAGCGCCTTGTCCTCCACGTAGGTATCCAAAATCGGTTTCAGTCGAGAAATAATACTTTGATTGTCCATCTTATTCGGTTAGGTTTCAATACTTTTTAAACAGGATACAGGCATTTACATCACCAAAGCCGAAGCTGGCTTTAGCTGCTATCTGAAGCTCGCGTTTGAGCATGCGCTGCGGAATACGATCTGGTGCTATCAACGCCGCAATATCGGGGTGCAGGTCTTCGCAGTTCAGGTTGGCAAATACAAAGTCTTGATTGAGCTGCAAAACCGTAGCGATGCTTTCAATACTTCCTGCGGCACTTAAGCAATGCCCGGTGTGCGATTTCAGGGAATTTATGAAAGGGAAATCGGCGGCTTTCAGGTTCAGGGCGGCCGACCAGTTCGCGAGCTCTACCGGGTCTTTAGTGGTGGCTGTGAGGTGCCCGTTGATGAGGTCTATCTCTTCAGCTTCAACACCCGACTGTTCCAGCGCCATGCGGATGCATCGCTGCACGGCTGCAGAATTAGGCGCCGTCATGCTTCCGCCACCGCGTTGTCCGCCAGAATTGATATGTCCACCCAGCACCTCTGCGTATATCCTTGCGCCTCTTTCAAGGGCCGCGTCTAGCGATTCGAGCACCAAAGCGCCCGCGCCGCAGGCGGGTACAAAGCCGCTTGCCGTTGCGCTCATAGGCCGGGACCCACGCCGCGGTTCGTCGTTGTGCTTATAGGTGCAGACTTTCATTGCGTCAAATCCGGCCCATATATACGGTCCCCCATCACTTGTGCTTCCGCACAGCATTCTTATCGCCCCGCCAGATTTAATGCGCTCATAAGCGCTTAAAATGCTTTCGCTTCCTGTGGTGCATGCAGCAGAGTTGCTGCTCACCTGGTTACCAAGTCCGAGTTTGCCACCGAGGGTGGCGCTCACGCCGCTAGCCATGGTCTGCGACACCACCGTGCTGCCGAGTCGACGTAACTGCCCCTCATCAATCTTATAGATCGCCTCGCGGAACTTCTCCACCCCGGAGTTTCCGGCGCCAAAGATTACGCCGCTGTCCCAGTCCGGCTCCTCCGCGCCAAGTATTTTAAGCCCAGCATCCTGCCAGGCATCCATTCCGGCGATGGTGCCATATAAGATTCCTGTGCTGTTCAATTGCTTCAGTTCCAGCTCCGTGAAGTACTTTGCTTTCATTTGGTCCGGAACCTCCGGCTTGCCGGCAATCTGGCAGGAAAAGCCCAGTCGCTCCAGTTCAGGATCATGATGTATACCGGAAATGCCCTGCATGAGCGCCGTACTGAAGGCCTGCAAGCCCACAGCGTTTGGCGCCACCACGCCCATTCCCGTTATCACTACCCGTTTAGCCATTCATGCGTTTGGTTACCATTCCGGCTATCGTACCCTTGCAAACCACCTCGCCCGAGGCGTTGAGCATTTGTACGCTGCAGTTCAGCTTTTTAAAACGGAAGTACACCTTTTCCGCATGCACCGTCACCTTCTCGCCCGGAAAAACAGGCTTAAGGAAGTCGATCGCTGTGCTGGTCAGCATCACATGTCCGGCCATAGTCTCGTCCTCATCTTCGGTTGCGCCACTGCCTGCCGAAAGATATATACCGAGGCAAACGAGACCAATCTGCGCCATCGTTTCGGTAAGGATAACGCCTGGGGTAACCGGATTATCTTTAAAATGCCCCTTATAGAAATCGAGCGAAGGGTCGAACGTATACGTGCCGCTCACCTTGTTCTCATCAATCTCCAGAATCTCGTCTACAAACAGAAACGGCCTGGAGTAGGGTAGCTGCGCTAAAATAGTGTCTTTATTCATGCTTCAATAATACAATAAATTACCACTTCAGTAAAATCCGCTGCGCGGAAAAACCAGGGCCAAAACTCAGCATCAGTCCGTAGCTTCCCGCCTGCACCTGTTCCTGCATAAACTTTTCTAAAACATAAAATACCGTGGCGCTCGACATATTTCCGTACTGCCGCAATACTTCTTTGGTATGGTCTATGTTCTTGCCCAGCCCGCCAAACAAGCCCTCAACGAGCTGAACGATCTTCTTCCCGCCGGGATGGAAGACGAGCTGGTCCACATCTTTTATGGCCAGACCGTTTTTTTCCAGGAAAGGATGGATGATTCTGTCAAAATGCTCGGCTATGGTATCTGGTACGGCCACGTCAAGTACCATCTGCAGACCGCTGTTGGTGAGTTTAAAGCCCATCATATGTTCGGCATCATAAAAATGATACATCTCATCGGCCAGTATCTGCGGCCCCTCGTCATCGGGGTGCGAAGACAAGAGTACACAAGCCGCCCCGTCGCCAAAAATGGCCGCACTCACAATGTTGGCCATAGAATAGTCGTCCAACTGGAAGGTCGCCGTGGGCGATTCGTAGGCCACCACAGCGGCCCGTTTACCCGGGTTTGCCTTTAGAAAATTGTGGGCATAGATCATCCCCGAGACCCCCGCTGCACAACCCATTTCGGTCACCGGCAAGCGCATCACATCCTGTTTCAAACCCAATCTGTTGATCAGGTAAGCATCCAGCGAGGGAATCATGATCCCTGTGCAGCTTACGGTAATGATATAGTCGAGGTCTTTGGCCTGCCAGCCGGCCTGCGACAAAGCCTTTTCCAGGCAGGAAGATGCCAGCTTGATGCCTTCCCTGGTGTAGATATCGTTGCGTTCTTCAAATGAGCTGCGGGTAAATACTTCTTCGGGCGACATGATGGAATAGCGTTTATCGACCCCGGCGTTCTCAAAAATCTTCTTTACTTTCCGGATAAAGCGCTCGTCCTGTCCATCTAGCCAGCCGTCGAGCAAAGGCAGAATATCTGCGGTGTTTCGCGAAAAAGCGGGCAGCGCTTTAGCAACGGTTCTGATCTTTACATGCATAGTTATTCCTTATCGGTTGAGATGACCCATTGGTAGCGGAAAGCCCATTTCCAGCGGAGCAGATAATTCCTGACATTGAGTTTGTTGGTATAGTATAGCAAATCCTTCTTTTTAAAGCCTCTCAGTATCGAAATCAGGCCATCGTCGCGCGACATGGCGTTTAACCCGAACACGATGCAGACCAGCATAAAAAGATAGTAGGCCAGTTTACTTCGGTGCAGATCGTTTACCACCACGCCCATGGTAGCCTGTTTTTTCAATCCCCCCATTAGTTCCAGCAGCTCCGGGTCCTTAAAGTGATGCAGGGTAAGGGTACACAAGATAACATCGTACTCCCGCTGTTGTTTAATTTCTTCGAAAATATCTGCACAGCGGTACTTGATGCTGGGATACCCTAAAGAAAGCGCCTCGGCATGGGCGACCGTAAAAGCATTGGCATCTACCCCGGTTAGATGCATGTTCAGACCCTTTTTAAGCCCATAATCAGCCAGCACCCTGAGCATATCCCCGTTGCCGCAACCCACATCAAGTATACGTATAGCTTTTCCTTGCTTTACGTTAGACCGGTCTAGCAGCCAGCGCAATCCGCTTATGGTTACCGCATTGCCGCCCAGCAGGCGGTTAATGCTGGCCAGCTTGTCGAGCGCGTCGCGCAGTATCTCGCCTTCCATGGCAAAATCATCCATTATCTCGGCAGCATCACTGCGGTGTTTTGTGTTTACCAGCATAGGTTAAAAAGGTTTTCCGTGCGTTTGTTTAACAATGTAGGGAAGCAGCGGAGGGAAGCTAACCGCTGCGCTCATCGCCATATCGAAAAGTTTCTCCTTGCGCGCCAGCCGCGATAGCAAGTGTCCGTTGCGCAGCCGGCGGCCAAACTGCCTCTTCCACCCGGTATCATAGGCAGTCTCCAGTTCCTGTCTGCTCAGCTCCCCACGAAAAAACGAGGTGCATAACTCCGAACAGATCTTGGCGCCGTGTATGGCCATCGCCATGCCATTACCGCAAAGCGGATGGATAAGTCCGGCTGTGTCGCCCACCATCAGCATATGCTGCCAAACAGGTTCCTTCCGATCAAAACTGATCTGGCTTATGCTCAACGGCTGATCAAATAAGGGCTCTGCGTGCTGAAATATATCCTTCAGATGCCGGTTCTGGTGCAGCACGCCACTGTTAAAGGCGGCTATATTTTTGAATTTTTTGAAAGAATTATAGTCGGCCAGGTAACAGATATTCAACCGCCCGTCTTCCACTTTGGAAACCCCGCAATAGCCACCCCTAAAATGATGCAGCGCTACCGTTTCCGAATCGCATTTGCCCGAATAGTGCGCCTTAACAGCCAACCAGGGCGAAGGGCGCCGGATGAAGGGGCGCGACAATTGCTGATCGAGCGCTGCCCGTTTTCCGTAAGCCCCAATGGCTAGTCGACCCCCGAATTCACCGTGTTCTTTGGTCGACACCACAAAGCCATCATTCTCAAACCTAACTGTGCTAACAGTGTCGGTCAGTATGCTTGCGCCGGCCAACTTGGCCTTTTGGTAAAGAAAATCATCCAGCTTGTACCGGCTTATCCCAAAGCCACCCAGTGGTAAATCGCAGCTCACAGAGCGGCCGCTTAAGGTGGTCACCATCAGTTTTGAAAGCTGTTGTGGACCAAGGGATAGCGGGTCGGCCCCCAAGCTCTGCAAATAGGGCAGGACTTCGTTCGATACGTACTCTCCGCAAACCTTGTGATGAGGATAAGTGTTCTTTTCAACAAGCAATACAGAAAAGCCCATGTTGCTTAAATGAATAGCACAGGTAAGTCCGGCAAGTCCGCCGCCCACAATAATAACGTCGTTATTCGTCTGCATGCTGCGGCAGAAAGCAAACAAATGGCGTACCGTTATAAACAGGAATCAGAATTTGTAGCACCTAAGCGCTCCCGGTCGTTTGGCGTGACCAGTATTTAAGTACAAACCCACTGAAATTTCATGGCTTCCAAAATTATTGTTCTGAAGCGCATTTAGTGCATAATCGTACGAGTAGCCTACCCTAAAAGCGGGAGAAACAAACAGTTCGAAGAGCCCGCCCAGGGCGGTCCGTTTTGTAAGGTTATCCGGAAGATGTTTTCTGGAATATGAAATAGCGGTGCGGTAGAAGGCGCCGAGCCAGACCTTATCGCCCAGAAGCAAAAAGCTATTAATGTCTAACGATGCAGGCCCTTTCAGGTCGTCTTTGAGGAGAAGGGTCGGCTTAAAGGTCATGCCGTTGTTTAATGGAAACAGTGCGCCGGTGGTAAAGTACAGGTGCGGTTGCGGAACCGGCACCAGCAGATTGCTACTGTTGTTCCTGGCAGCGTAACGCGCCAGCATGTTTGCGACTGAGAAGCCCGCAAAATAGCGTTCAGCAGTATAATACACACCAAACCTGGCGTCCGGCAGTATCCTTGTCTCGGTGGTCGTGCTAATCGCATCGTCGCTGTTGTCAATAGCATTGAGCTTTCCGGTGTTAAGTCCCAACTGCATAAATCCTGCAGCAATGCCAAAGCTCAGATGACGCTCTCCGTCGTAACCCAGTCTGATTTTGTAGGCATAGTTTGCATAGCCCGAAAGGTTACTCTGCGCGCCCACCTGGTCAGACGAGATGATCAGTCCCAGCCCGACATTATTGTCATTCAAGGGCATGTCTCCGGCCACAGATAAACTCTTTGGGGCACCTTTTACACCGGCCCATTGTGCACGGTAAAATGATTGCACATACAGTTCCTCTTTATAACCCGAGTATGCCGGGTTTATGTGGATTCCGTTGAATATATATTGGGTGTACTGACTGTCCTGTTGAGCACAGGTACTCATCGTCAGCATCATGAGCGCGGCAGTTAAAAACTTTTTCATTTCTTTTCTCTTAACAACGTGACATAGCCCTTAAAAACTTCCCATTCTGCTCCCTGCGACCGTACTTTGATGACGTAGAAATATGTACCCTCATTGAGTCCGTCGCCCTGCCATTCGTTGCGGTAAGACTTGCTCTGATATACCGTTCCACCCCAGCGGTTTACGATCGTTACTTCGTTTTCGTAATTTTCTATCCCGGGGATTTCAAACCTGTCGTTCTTACCGTCGCCATTTGGCGTAAAGACGTTTGGTATGATGATCCCGATGATTGGTTTACTATCGGACGAGCTGTTATTCGCTGAATCAGGATCCGGCTCCACGGCTGACACTGAAGCTGTGTTTTTTATTATTCCTGGCCTCAAAGCTTTAACCCTTACGCGCAATTCGGCATGCGCACTGTTATTAAGCCGATCGATCTGCCACAATACTGTTCGTGTGCCCGCATTATAATGGGCCCGACCCATCAATGGTGTGACGAGCTCATCAAAGGTTAGCTCTTCGGGTAGTGTATCCAGTACACGTATCTCCGAAGCGTCACCTATCCCCATGTTCGCAACTTTTATTAGGTACTCAAAGGGCTCGTTAATGCTTATGGCGCGCCGCTCAGAAGTTTTTTCTATCATCACGTCGGCCGACACGGCAATGTCATTATCTGTGACGACAAGAACCGGCTCTGAGATATCTGAGGCACACCCTTGAGCATTGAAGGATATGACGGTATAGCTTCCGGGTTCCTTAACCTTCAGGTCGGCCCGGTTGGCCTGTGGGATATAGCTATCATTTCTAAGCCACTGAAACGTTACGGCTTCATTCGATGAGGCTCTTAACCTGATGGAAGAGCCGGCTTTAATTTTAACGGGACCAGGAAGTTCAGATTGCGTAAAGCCTGCCGTTGCGCTTAGCAACAGCAGGCTGGTTACGAAACCTGTTTTTTGTGTTAACATGCCAGATGGATGAACTTTCGTGGCGTTTTTGATCAGTTTGCTGCAATAGTGATTGTTGGAGCGGCTGGTTTAGGGGTTACGATAACTTGTTGTGTATTGGTTGATGTAACCGGGCAGCCATCGCCCAGCAAACTGTTGGCAGTGTTTGAACCCTGTACATATCTCACTGATGCTGTAATGACGTATGTTCCGGGCACCGTCGTATTCAAAGTGAATGCGCCGTTACTACCTACTGTTCCAACAGTTGTTACGTCGACTGCCGCACCATTTCTGGTCACCGTGTAAGTGTAGTTTAGCGCCAGATAATTGTCGTTCAATGCATCGGTTTCGGTGTTGGTTATGTTAGATGCTACATCACTGCTGTTAACTGATCCGTTCGCCTCGCAATAAGCCGCCACACTGGGTGCATCTAAGGTGATACCCAGCGGGGGCAACACGATAATGGTATTAGTAACCGGGTCAGACGCACATGCACCTGAATTTGCATCGGTAACGGAGTTTAGCACCACTTCATATGTGCCTGCCGCACTAAACGAGGTCGGAGCCGTCGCACTTGGATAGCCGGATATCGAGGAAGCTCCTTGTCGCACATCCCACAACAATGAAGTGCCTGGTGCATTGTTTGTGGCATTAAGCGCGAGTGCTGTTCCAATACAGGTGTAATAGGTTGCCGACATTACTGGGCTGTAAAAGAAGAAAAGCATTGCTAAGAACGAGATGTGTTTGAAAGTAAATTTTTGTTTCATGTTGCTTGGTTTTGTTATTAATTGTGTTTGTAATGGATTATGACTAAAAACTAGTTGTTTGCCCGTATGGAGAAGCTTGGTATGAGTGGTTTTGGCGTGACCACAATTGTGGCCGTTCCGGCTTGCGCTTGTGCGCATTGCGTGCTGCTGCTGTCTTTTACGCTAAGAAGTTCATACTGCAATACTCCCGGAACAACATGTCCTAGATGAAGCGTAACAGCGTTCCCATGCACGGTCGTGATGCTTTGAGGTGCGCCTCCGTTAATCCGGTAGGAGAAGGTGTAAGGTGCAGTACCTCCAGCGCCAGTGAAAGTTACGGACGGTGGTGTTAGTGTCGACTCGCAGATGGCGGTATCGCCCGATATAGACGCTTTTGGAAGAGGATTTACCGTTACGCTCACCTTGGCGCGGTCGGAGGCCTCATCGGTACAACCAGGCCTTACCAAAGACACGTAAAATGTATGGTTGCCGGGGGGCAGACCTACCGGAGAGTAGGAGGTCCCCGAAGCCGTTATACCTGCGCTAATCGGGCTGCCGCCTGTGGCCGAATTGTACCACTGGTAACTTGCCCCAGCCTCCGGATTCGCCACGTTTAAGACAATGGCTTCTCCGGAACAACGATATATGTGCTGCCCTGATATGCCAGCCGACGTAACCACAGGAACAGGTGCAATGCGCTCTATTTCATAAAGGCTTAAACTGCTCAGCGCATTTGCAAGTCCGTCGCCCAGCGATACCCTGATCCGATCAAAACTGCTGTTTACAGGAAACGTGAGTTGCTGTATAGCACTTGACCCCGGCAGCAGGCTGAGCTTCAGGAAAGACGACTGATCTGCCATTGTGCTTGCCGGGGTGTTGCCTAAATAGGTCGTTACATTGAAATTGCTTGATATCAATGTCGCATCCAGCAGTCCACCCGCGCCATTGTGAAAAGTTATCCTCACCGAATCGCCCGCTCTGGAAGAAGAGTTGAACAAGGCGGTTTGGTATACTGAAGACAGGACGGAAACGTTCGCCCGGAGAGTTGCCGCAGTAGATAAATCGCCATCAATAGCTCTTTCCGGCGAGGATACCTCGTTAATACCACTAAGCAGAGCAGCTCCCGCAACGCCGTAGAGGTAGTCGGTCACCTCATCGCATTGGATCAGCGCCGGTGGAGAATCCATAAAATACGCATCGTAAATCTCGACAGTACTGGTTGCCACGAGTCCACCCACCTGCAATGTTAATCTGACGGAGTTATAGGTGCCGCCACCGCTGGGTGCAGGCATAACGTAGTCTACCATGTTCCTCCCCGCGGCAAGACCTAAAATCCCCGACTGAAGAACTATGTCTGGACCAACAGGTGTGACGCCTTGGTACGCTCTAAGCGTTATGGTTGTGCTGCTTAGCAGCCCTACGGGTATCGTTGTGGCAAATTTTATATGTACGGGAGTGCTCCGTAAGACTGCCCTGCTGAATTGCAACTGTTGCCATTTACTTTGCGAACCACCAAGTATCCCCGAACAGGTTAGTTTTGACGCAGTTTGCAGGTTTGCATCCGCCGCCATACCAGCATCCGATATTTCGCCGTCCGACACAAATACCCCTTCGCCGCCACCATGCGTTTGTATATTCGCATACACACGTTGGAACCGAATTTGGCCCAGTGCATTGTATGTTGCGAGGGACATTATCGCGATCTTACAGCACAGCAAAATCCACAGTCGGTTATGAGCGTATGTGTAGCGCATATCAGATGGTCGTGATGGAGGAAAAATTGGTTGTTTGTTTCCGCAAAATTATGAAGTACTTATTCCAATGAGTTGTTCATTGCGTTCAAGTTCTGTTCATTGTTTGTTAAACAGTTGTTCTGGTTTATTCAGTTTACAGAACACGTTCTGGTACAAGTTCAAACACTGTTCAAAGTCTGATGTCAAACAGCTATAAAACAGCTTTTACACTGGTTTAAGCAGACTAATACCAGTCTAATAGCAGTCTGACACCAGTCTAAAAGCAGTCTAATTTGCAAACGCAAATGCCCTGAGCTGTCCGTTGTATACCCCTGCATTGTGCTTAAATTTTTCCTGTGTATCTTTGCGGTTCAGAATCTTTATGAATAGTAAATTTATATGGCTCATTTTGATGGCCATCCATGTCACGGTTGGAACTGCGCTGGCGCAAACGGCCGACAACAGCAATCCTTCTCCGCTCAAATTTCCGGTTCCAAAGGGAATCAGCAATCAGCTTTTTTATCTGCAAAGGGATCCGAATATTAATACCATCATCTGCGAACTTAATGTGGATGCCGCGGGTAATGTAAACCGGAAAGAACCGGTGCATGTGTACTGGCTCCGGTATAGTGAGGACGGCAAGAAGGCTGAGCTGAATTATATACAGCGCAAGTTTGCCTACGGCGTTCAGACAAGGGAGCTGGGTAAGGATTATTACGAGCTGAAGTTTGTATCGCGGAAGGAGCAGCCCTTATATCTTCAGCGTTCGGCGGAGGACAACAAGTTTCATGTATACATCAATGTCAATAAAAAGAAAATTATCCTGGAGCGTATTTTCCTGAGAATACAGGGTGGATCTTTCTGGCTTCCGGATGTTAAATACGTGGAACTGAAAGGGGTAGATGCAAACACAAAGGCAGCGGTAATTGAGCGCATAAAAGTATAGCAGAACCTGAGCTCTGCTATACGAATGTTATTTTATTGGCCGGGCGTTTAATTTTCCAGCAGACCTGCTGCGGCGCTGTCCAGAAACCAGGTCGTGCTGCCGTCTATGGGGTCGATAAGCTGAGCAGGACAGTGCTCGGTGTTCTTTTTGCCTTCTATAACCTTTTTCACGGCTTCGGCTTTCCCTTCGCCGAAGACCAAGAATGCAATGTTTTTTGCTTTGTTGATGAGCGGTGCCGTAAAACTGATACGGTAGGTGGAAAGTTTGTCGACGAATACTGAATCGACTTCTGCCTGCCGGTTTTTGAGGATCGTTGTCTCCGGAAAGAGAGAGGCTGTATGTGCATCATCGCCCATGCCAAGCAAGACCAGGTCGAACGCCAAGTCTTCGCCCGCGAAGTGGTTGGTTATTGCTTTGGTATATTCTATCGCGGCCTTTTCAGGCGCCAGTTTTGTATTTACGTAAAAGATGTGGTCTTCAGGTATTTGCAGCGGATCGAGTAGCGCCCTTTTGGCCATGAGGCCGTTGTAACTTTCATGATCGGGCATCACATTCCGTTCGTCGCCGAAAAAGAAATACACTTTTGTCCAGTCAATCCGGTCTTTATGTTCGGTAGCCAGCAGTTCGTAAAGTGCTTTCGGAGAGTTTCCGCCCGTAAGCACAAAATTGAACCGCCCGTTTTCTGCAATGGCGTCGCTGGCGATTTCTGCAATGTAATCGATCAGATCTTCAAAGAGTTCTGAGGGTGTGTTGTATATGAGGATGTTCATGTCTTCATGTTTGGTATACGCGTTAGTCTTTGTTGAGCGGCAGGGTAAACCAATGGAAACCATCGCGGGCAATCAGCGCCTCGGCGTCTTCCGGGCCCCAGGAGTCGGCCGTGTAATTCGGGAAGCTGAGTGATTTTTTGTTTTCCCAGGCGTTGATGACCGGCATGAGGAGTTCCCATGCGGCTTCTACCTGATCTGCCCGCATAAACTGGGTCTGATCGCCCGTCATCACGTCGAGCAACAGCGTCTCGTATGCCTCAGGCGCTTCCGAAGTGTAGGTGCCTTTATAGTCGAACACCATATCCACCGGGTTCAGCACCATGTCGAGTCCCGGACGTTTGGCCTGAACCTGCAAACGAATGCTCATTTCTGGTTGTATACTGATAATCAATCGGTTTTGTTGCCAGTGTTCTGTAACTGCAGCCGGAAATATGTGATGCGGAACATCTTTAAACTGAATGGTGATCAGCGAGGAAGTCTGGAACAGACGCTTACCGGTACGTACATAGAATGGAATGCCCTGCCAGCGCCAGTTGTCCACAAAGAACTTGATGGCTGCAAAGGTTTCTGTGTTGGAATCCGGGTCTACACCATGTTCGTGGCGGTAACCAGGTACTTCCTTGCCTTCTACCCAACCTTTGGTGTACTGTCCGCGTACGGTGCTGAAGCGGATGTCGTCCGGACCGAAAGGCCGCATGGCTTTAAGTACGTCTACTTTCTTATTCCTTATCTCGTCGGCGTCAAAGTTGACCGGTGTTTCCATACCTATAAGGCAAAGCAATTGAAGCAGGTGATTCTGGATCATGTCGCGCAGGGCACCGGCACTTTCGTAGTATCCGCCCCGGTCGCCCACGCCAAGTTGCTCTGTGACTGATATTTGTATATGGTCAATATAGGTGCGGTTCCATAGTGGCTCCAGGAAGGAGTTGGCGAAACGGAAAGCCATGATGTTTTGTACGGTCTCCTTACCCAGGTAGTGATCGATACGGTAGATCTGCTTCTCGGTGAAGATGCTGGTAAGGATATTGTTCAGTTCCCTGGCTGTTTCGAGATCACGGCCGAAAGGTTTTTCGATAACGATGCGGCAGTTTTCTTCGTCGCCCACCAGTTTGTATTTGTCCAGACACTTGGCGATGAGCGGAAACAGGTTTGGTGCTACCGCAAGGTAATAAATGACTTTGGTCTGTGCACCGAAATCTTCGCGCAACTGTTCGATCCTCGATTTCAGGTCGCCAAATGTATCCGGCGCTTCTACGTCGACCGGTGTATAATACACATTGCCCGCAAATTTCTCCCATTTGGCTGCCTTAACCTTGCCAGATCTGGAGAAGCTGTTGACACCCTCCATCAAGGTATCTCTGAATTTATCGTCGTTGAGCGGGCGACGTGCGGTGCCGATAATCGCAAATTTTTGAGGCATGTAGCCGTCGGCATACAAATTATACAGTGCAGGCGCAAGTTTGCGCATATTCAAGTCGCCAGTACCACCAAAGATGACTACAATGGTTGGATTAACGTTGAGGCTGGTTTTCATTCGTGTATTATATATTGGTGTTGCAATTTTAAAGGTTCTCTTCGTTCCAGTCGGCATGGAAAATACCCTCTTCGTCGATACGCTCAAAGGTATGTGCACCGAAGAAGTCGCGCTGCGCCTGAGTCAGGTTGAGCGGCGACTTATCCGTCCGCATCGAATCGAAATAAGTCAGCGCCGAAGCGAAGCATGGCACTGCTATACCCATAGACATCGCGGTGATCACCACATTGCGCGTGGCCGGGAGGATGTCTTTGAGCTGCTGCTGTACGCTGCTGTCGGTATAAAGATGGGTTAGTTCAGGCTGTTTTTTATAAGCCTGGTAGATGTCTTCCAGTAAACCAGCGCGAATGATACATCCCCCTCGCCAGATCTGTGATATTTCTTTGAGGTTGAGTTCGTACTTAAACTCGTCAGACGCCGCCTCCAAAAGGTGAAGCCCCTGAGCATACGAGGTTACCATTGCAAAGTACAGCGCGTGCTCGAGTTGGTCTTCAAAAGCCTTCGGATCAGCAACTGCTGTGTATTCTTCAGGAAATACTTCGTTCAGCGCGGAGCGGAGCGACTTGTATTTCGAAAGATCGCGCGCGCTCACAGACTCGTTTATGGTTGGTATGGGCAACTGAAGGTCCATAGATACCTGAGAGGTCCATTTTCCTGTGCCTTTTGATTTGGCCACATCGCGAATCATGTCGACAAGGAACGCACCGGTTTTTTTATCCTTAAACTTGAAGATGTCGCGCGTTACTTCCAGCAGGAAGGATTGCAGTCTGCCTTCGTTCCATTTTTTGAAAACAGCATAGATCTGGTCGTTATCGTACTTCAGCGTCTTTCTTAGCAGGTCGTAAGTTTCTGCCAGAATCTGCATCATGGCATACTCGATCCCGTTGTGCACCATCTTCACGAAATGCCCCGAAGCACCAGGCCCGATATATGTTACGCAAGGATCGCCATTTACTTTAGCGGAAACTGCTTCAAGAATAGGCTTTACGGCGTTGTAAGCTTCTTTGTCGCCACCCGGCATCATGCTGGGTCCGAAACGCGCACCTTCTTCGCCGCCGGAAATACCCATGCCAAAGAAGTGGATGCCCTGTGCAGCAAGCTGCTGATCGCGACGGCTGGTATCTGTAAAATGCGAGTTGCCACTGTCTATGATCATATCGCCTTTTTCGAGCAGAGGCGTCAGCTCTTCGATTACACTGTCGACTATTTTACCTGCAGGTACCAGCAGCATAATCCTGCGTGGGAGTTCGAGGCTTTGTACAAAATCTTCCAATGAGCTGTAGGCTTTAAGGTTATGTGCTTTTCCGTCTTCTTCAAGCTTTGCCAGCATTCTGGCGTCTTTGTCGTAGCCGGTTACCTGAAAACCATTGTCGGCCATGTTGAGCAGAAGGTTTCGGCCCATGGTTCCAAGGCCGATCATTCCTAAAGTATATTTGTTGTTCATGTTCAGTATGTAGCGGATGATATTAGTTTTCGCTCTTCTTAGGGTATGTAGTATATATAAGGTATCGTTCGTCGGCCTGCCAGAGTTTTGCACCCCCTTTGATGCCGTCCCTGTTGTTTACAATCCGGATATTATCATCCAGATCTAGCGTAATGTGTTTTGCGTTTCCGCCGCCTATATATAAGGTATCGTAGTTAAACACGGTCTTGTATGTTTTGATGATCAATTCGAGCCGGTCGTTCCAGTCTTTCTTGCCGATTTTCTCGAGTGCTTTGGTGCCGATATAGTCGTCATAGTCTTTGGTCTTAGATACCGGAAAGTGTGCGAGCTCCAAATGGGGGAGCAGGTCGCCGTCATATACCAGCGCTGTTCCAAAGCCTGTGCCCAGCGTAACGACAATTTCAAACCCCTTTCCGGATACAATACCCAGAGCCGCCTGGTCGGCATCGTTTACCAACCGCACTGGTTTGTCCAGAAGATCACTTACCTGTTGGGCAAGGTCGATTTCCTGCCACTTGTTCTTAGCCAGGTTGGGTGCAGTAAAGACCATCCCCGATTTGACGTAGCCCGGAAAGCCGATTGACACTTTCTCGAAGGGATGCTCAAGTCCGGAGACGAGCTCTGCAATCGTTTTTAGTACGGCCTCTGGCGTGGACTTCTTTGGTGTGGGCAATTTATTGAACGCTGACAGCAACTCTCCGTTTGAGCTCAACACCCCGGCTTTGACGCTCGTTCCGCCAACGTCTATGGATAAAACATTATTACTGTTTCGTTTCATGATTCAAAATAACAAATTTCCTTTCATTAATCTAGTGCCGTTGTCGTATTTAGTGCATATATATAAGGTATATTTGACGGGTAGGCAACAATGCAAAATTATCGATTGATCTGGACGGATTTTGTTAATATTTATTTTTTATAATTTTTTTGCAAAAATTTGGATTATGGTTTTTCTTTCGTAATATTGTTACTGATAATCGATTTAGCACCATAAAGGATTATCGGGAGAAACCAAATAGATTACCTAATTAAAAAGCCAAACTATGAACCAAACTTTTACTCAAAAACTTGGGAGTGCATGTTTAACTCCTACTCACTTTTTTTTAGGACGTTGCCTTATGATATAGGGAAGAGGTATTGGCTGTCGGTCTGGTTGTACCGTAGCTAAAACGTTTTAAAATATTTCAAATTATTCGATATAAGTTGGTCTGCTGCTTCCGGTGCGGATTTTTCTGTTATCTGGTGATTTCAAATAGAATCTAATACAAACAAATAAATATCAGTTTTCAATCAGTTAATACTTAATTACCTGTTATGCGCATTATTGCAACTATGACTTTTTTGGGTGTGTTGTGTACAACGACATGCTCATTCGGCAATACGGCTAGGTCTGCCTGTGTTTCGAATAACTTCTCTTTCAGGGGGAGCTTTCAAGAACAGACAGATGCTTCTGGAAAAGATACCAGTGGCACGGACACCGGTACCGTAGGCGTTACGCCCATTAAGAAATCTCTTTTAAAGAGACTGGAGTCTAAGAGTGGTAACCTTGATCCAAAGAAGCTCGCTATTTTTCCTGCTGTTACTTTGCAGCAGTATTTAAAAGGAGAGGCTGCAGGTCTTTATGTTCAGGAATCTACCGGCGAACCTGGTGCACCACAAACCATGTTCATCCGCGGAACTTCTCAGCCACTTCTTTCTCAGCGTGAGGTATTCCAGTCGCAGCCCCTGGTAATCCTGGACGGAATTCCGCTTACTGCCGAGCATCCCTATGCGTTAGATATACAGCAATACAAATTTGAGCGGATTGGTCCGGGCACCGACCCGCTTTCGATCATTAATATGGACAATATTGAGTCGGTTCAGGTGTTGAAAGACATCTCGGCAACCGCAATCTATGGTCCGAAGGCGGTTAACGGCGTTATCTTGTTAACCTCTAAGCCAGCTACAACGAAAAGAAAGATCACTTTTGATTCTTATGTTGGTATGGCTACTCCGAATGCTGTAACTACAGTTAACGGTAATTTCGAAAATCAGTTCAGGAGACAGTTTTACGACAGATATACCGGTAATGGAAGCTATTCGGATAATGACGTATATCCGTTGTACTTGAGTGATTCATTAAATAATGCTTATTACGGTCCGGCGAACTGGGACGAGCAATATTATAATAGCGGTCTTGCTTACGGAGCAAACGCTGCGATTTCAGGTGGTACGAATCGTGCGAATTTCCGTTTCTCGTTTGGAGCTCTTCAGAATCAAGGTGTTGCAGATGATACAGGGATTGAGCGTTATAACACAAGGTTTCTGGTTAATATGCAGCCTATAGAATGGCTGACCATGTCTGCAATGGTGAACGCATCCGTATTAAACCGCGACCGCAACAGAAATTTAAGAGACAGGTTTGCGCAGGTTAACTATCTGCCAGATTTGAGCTCTCCAATTGCACCAAATAAAGACAGGTATAATGCATATCTGGCTGAATTTGAAAAAGGGTTTGACAACAATAAGACAAACTCTGTTCAAGGTTACTTCCAGTTTGCTTTCGACTTCGATAAGTTGAAGATCACCACCACTTTAGGTGCGGACTATAACGAGGGGTACCGCGATATTTTCTTTGCAAGAACCTTGTTACAGAACTCTAACTATGCATCTAACTATTATGGATATAGCCAGCGTGCGATGATTGACAATGTTGCGTCGTACGATTGGGATTTGGATGAGAACAATAAGTTTAACTTCCAGTTGGGAGCCTCGTTCCAGTTCGATTCGTATAAATATCAGTATGCTTACGCCTACAGAGGTGCTAACGACTATATAAAAATTAACTTGCTGGAAGCAGACAGACGTGACAACGATGCGATCTTCTTGCTTCCTACGGTGTTTCCTAAAGAGTTGACTTACAAGTTTTTGGATAGAACGAAAAATAATTTGATTTCTTTCAACGCACGTGCGACTTACGAATTTAAGGAAAAATACACCCTTTCAGCCATGTTAAGAAATGACGGGAGCTCGAATCAGCAGCCTACCAGCAGGTGGTTCCTGTCGTCCGTAGTATCTGCCGGATGGGATATGAAGAAGGAATTTTTCGAGCAGGAGAGTGCTGTCTCTAGCCTAAACCTGCGGGCAAGTGCCGGTCGCTTAGCACGTTATGAGCATTTCGATAATTACGCTCAAGGTCCGCAATACACTGCATACATTGGTTATACTGGAAACGTTATTACCCCAGGTTACAATGGTTTCGCTACGCTGACCAGGCCTTATAGCACTGGAAACGTAGGTTATGATGTTGACTGGGCTTATCAGGATCAGTTTAGCCTGGGCGTGGACGCTGGTTTTGCTAACGATCGCGTAAGGGCTTCGGTTGATGTATATGTTAAAGAAGACAAAAATATGCTCCTCGGCTTGCCTACGGCTGCTGAATACGGATACACTTCCTTAATTAAAAATGGCATGAACATTCGCAATAGCGGCGTTGATGTATCGGTCGGCGCTACCGTTTTGCCTGCAAGTAAAACCGTTTCATGGTCTACCTCACTAAACGTTAATTATAACAGAAACGAATTAACGGCTCTTCCTGGAGGCTTAGATGAGATCGTTATTGGTGATCGTATGCTTCGTGTTGGCGAGAGTGTTGGCAGCTACTGGTTGTTAACTAATGATGGTATCTATAATACAGACGCAGAGGTTCCTTCTGTGGGGGGGGTAAGGAGACGTTATAACGGTATAGATATGAAGGCCGGCGATCCGAACTGGAGAGATGTTAATGGCGATAATCTGATCGATAACCAGGATCGTACAATCCAGGGAAATGCGCTTCCGTTGTTTGCAGGTGGTTTTAACAACACCTTTGGATACAAGAAGTGGTCGCTCGATTTAAATTTCTACTACAACTTCGGTCGTGACCTGATCAATCAGGATATGGCAAACCGCTTTGATTTCGTAAACCGTGAGGGTCAGAACAATATTAATTCTGTTCGCGAAGTCACTTTCTGGGAAAAGAGAGGAGAATACTCGAAGTATCCATTGTACAACCCTTGGAGTTCTGTAGCACCGTTCCAGGCTAACCAGGATCTGTTCCTTGAAAATGGTTCGTTTGTGAAGTTGCGCACTTTGTCGCTCGGTTACGATCTAACTGAAGTGATGAAGAGAAAATCTGCAAACGTAGCAAGATTCTATGTTTATGGTAGTGTGAATAACGTATTTACACTAACCAAATATACTGGTCAGGACCCTGAACTTGTGAACTATACTGGATATGATTCAGGTTACGGAATTCAGCTTCCAAGAACTTATTTACTTGGAGTTAAATTGGATTTCTAATCGGACTGAGCTATATAATAATAACGATCAATTAAAATTGAGAAAATGAAGAGAATAATTTTACTGAGCTTAGTTTCTTTCGGACTTCTTGCTGGAGGTTGTAATAAGACACTCGACGTTGATTCAACGCGTGTCGTGAATGAAACCAACTATTGGAGGTCTATCGAAGACGCCAGGGCCGGAATTATGGGGGTATACGGATTGACCAGGGCAGCATTGGCCGATAATAACGGTCATTGGATCTATGGCGATGTCCGTATGGGCAATTTCGATGCACCTATCCGTCAGGATTTAAAAGCGATAATCAGGAACGACCTGAATGCGCAATATCCTGTGGTTGAGGAGCTTTCGAATTGGAGAAGGTTTTACGCCATTGTAAATGCTGCCAATATCTTTTTGGAGCGGATTCCAGAAGTCAGGGCGCAAGACCCGAGATACACTGAAAATAACATGAATGTGGACGTAGCACAGGTCCGTTTTCTGCGTGCTTTTGCTTATTTCTACATGGTAAGAATTTGGGGAGATGTTCCTTTCATTGTAAGTTCAAGAGAGGGGACTTTCGAGAATCAGCCACGTACCGATCAAAAGGCCATTCTTGATTTCGTACAGGACGAAATGACTGCAGCAGCAGCCGTACTTCCTTATCGCTACAGTGCTGAAGATATTCAGCAGCCAGGGCTTTACTACGGTGTAGGTGCCGGAAGGTGGGATGGGGCATTGGTGAGAAAGGCATCAGCCTGGGCTATACTGGCGGAAGTTGCTGCATGGCAGGGCAAGTACGCTGATGTTTCAACATTTGCTACGCTTGTCATTAACGACATGAACAAAGCTAGTTTGAGCTATATCACCACAGATGAGTTAACCAGACCTCAAGGTATATTTTATGATAAAAAGATCAACCAGCTTTTAGCCTTTGGTTTTATCTGGGGTCATCAGGACGCTAGTTTTGCTGGGAACATTGAGTCTTTAACCCTGGCAGAGCCGGTAGTTAACAAAAGTATCCCCGACATCTTTGTTCCAAAAGATTCAATTCTTTCGATCTTCAAGGAAACAAACGACGCCCGGTTCAATATAGATACGACAGGTATTACACGTTCAGACAAATATTTCGTTAATTTCCAGGGCAGATATCCCGTTTTCAGCAAAATAAAAGTGGTACAAAACGGATCAAACTCGCCGAACGACGCAAACTTTAGACTTTTCTCGAGTGCTATTCTCTTAACACGTTTGGAGGAAGTTACGTTATTGCGGGCTGAAGCATTTGCAGTACTTGGCGAAACTACAAGAGCGATCGAAGATCTTAATGCGGTTAGGCAGCGCAGGTACAACGTGGATCAGATGGGTTTGGTGAATAATAACGCTGACCAGTTCATTCGTTATAGTGAGCCTCTGCATGGATCGGTGTTTGAAGCAATTTTCAAGGAGCGTCAGAAGGAATTTATGGGTGAGGGCCACCATTTCTATGACCTGGTAAGATATCATAAGATCAAGCGGAAGGACCCTATGTGGTTGGATCTTATTAACCGTGGTGGTATTTACTGGCCAGTTTCCAGAAAGCTTCTGGCCCAGAATCCATTGCTGACCCAAAATTCTTATTGGAAATAAACTAAACATTAATAGGCATGAAGAGATCAAATTTTAAATCAAGGTATGTAGTGGCATTATTGTTTGGTGCCCTATTGATCCAATTTGGGTGTAAAAAGGAAGACACCTATAGCAGGGCCGTGGATATCAGCATGGAAGTAAACATGAATACTTACGATTACCTGAAGAGCAAGCCAGGCGTGTACGATTCCTTGTTATATGTAATAGATAGAATGGGTTTAGCGGAAACGTTGAAAAGTGGTGAGGTCACGCTTTTTGCGCCTTCAAACGAGAGTTTTCGTATCGCAATCCGCAACCTTAACGATGTACGTAAAGCGCAAAGTAAGCCCGCAATGTTCCTGGGAACAATAGCTGCGGGAGCAACAGACGATATGTTGCCAAGAGAGAGGCCGAAGGCAAGATCTGACAAAGAGCATTTGGACAGCATGATCAACATGTATATTATACCAGGCTTGTTCACGGCGGCAAATTTTTCTTTGGGGGATGGTCTGCCATTGACTTCAAATAAAGTTGATTATCCAATGCACGGGAAGCGTGTATTTGCAGATGCCCAAGGATGGCAAGGTGGTGGTTCTGAAGTTATAGAATTCTCGAATACAAAAAGGAGTGTTTTTGTTCCTCATTGGGCAAAAACGACTACAACCTCAGTTAACATCAAAACAACCAATGGTATCGTTCATTTGCTTGAACCTGACCACGTTTTTGGATTTGATGAATTCGTGACAAGATTGACGCTGATACCTCCACCAACGAACCTGTTCCTTGATCCAAGAGGTGGCAAGACAAATCTCTTCATCGATTGGCAGGACAATGGTAGCTTTGACGGTTCTGTAAACCCGGGGGAGAAGTTCATCTGGTCGTACGATGGTAATTATTTGACCAAAATGGTTGCATCTTTCAGCCAGGCAAACAATAAAGTGTACTTCCTCTGGAGTCCGGTTGATCCGCTGAAAGTAGTTGATGGAAATCCGTTGATAGCTAACTCGTATACCATTACCTCTGCAAACGACTCCAAGACTTACCAGGATCGCGATCCGAAAGCTTGGGTTGTGGAGGGAACAAATGACCAACCGAATCTGAATGATCTGAAGGATAACACCAACATTAACTGGGTTATTCTCGATACGCGTCAGGATCAGGAGTTCACCACAAACTATCAGCGCAAGATATACGATTTTGAGAATACAGTGCCATATAAGCATTACCGGATAACTTTCCTGCAGACTTTTTCAGCTGGCAGCATGCTTCAGCTTTCTGAATGGACATTTAACTACAGAGAGAAATTATAATTAAATGGCTTTGAATAAACTAAACATAACTATGCAAATGCAATTAAAACATAAAGCTGCGGTTCTGATGTTATCGGTAGTTGCTTTCAGCGGTTGTCGCAAGATCTTCGATATACCCGATGAGAAGGATTACTTTAGTCAGAATGCTGATTATACGACCAGGACTTTCGAGCCGATTCTCGGTCGTACGACTGTCTTTAACCGCTCTTTTGAAGAGGATAACTCAACTTTCCCGATGAAGTTTGAGCTGTTGAACCCACGGTTTGGCGATGGTCGTCCTGCAGAGGACATGCTTACCAAGCGCGATGTTCTTGTGTGGACTCAGGAATATACAGGGCAGGAAAAGAGCCTTGCTGAAATTGAGGCGAAGCGGAAGATAGAAAACCGCCCGGTTGTTGAGCTTAGGACAAATGGTGATTTGATCGTATGGAATGCAGCTACAAGGGATATCATTACGCCACGTGATTCGGCACAGTATGATTTTATTCAGAAGCAGCGCTTTTTTGACGTGCGTGTGAGTAATTCTGGGGGGAGTAAGGTTATTCGTGACCTGAAATTCTGGCCCTGGAGGGAACGGCCTTATGAGACTGATGATGTGAGCGACATCAATCCGTACACCGGCGGACGTAACACCACTACGCCTGGTGGAAGCACTTATGTGTTGATGTATCCTTCGTTAAGTGGAATCGTTAGAGAGACTGACCGTGCGAACATGGAGACTGTAAGGGATCGGGTTACTACAAGAATCGAGAAAATTGGCGACGGCAGTTCATTAACGTTCCGTTTTCTGGATAAGGACGGAAACCCGATTAATCCGGCAAGATTTAATATGACCAAGTGGGATCAGGTTGTTCATGGCTTTAACATGCAGATGACACCAGAATATGTTAAGTATGATGTTGCCTACCCTATTCCTTTGGCCAGAATTCCTACCCGGTTTACCCAGGGTGGTGTTAACGGATCTGGCGACCGGGCTCATGTGGAATTTAGCTTCTCAAGAATAGGTTTTGGCAACGTAGTGGTAATCGGAACGATCGCCGAGAACTTCAGCATCTACGAAAAAGGTGACTGGCGGATCACATTTGAGTTTGAGAACGTGAACCCTAAGTTTACAAACGACTAGAATCTTAATGATAAAAATTAATACAATGAAAAGACATATTATTTTGCTATCAATTTTTTTCAGCTGCATATTCGTATGCAAAGATTTGATGGCGCAAACCAGAAAGGTGACCGTGACCGGTACTGTGTATGACGCAGCCACCCGGGAAACATTACCGAGCGCAAACATTTACATTGGTACTCCACCTAAGGGGCTTGGGGCAACTAATGCCAACGGAGCTTTCTCGTTTGTTGTAGATGAGGGCTCAAAACTGATGTTCAGTTATACAGGATACGAAAGCAAAACCGTCACCGTTACAGCGGCTAACGCACGTTTGACCATCCTATTGAGCGAGAACAAGAACCAGATGGACGAGGTTGTAATCCGCGGTTATCAAAAGCGTACCCGTGAAACAACAACAGGGGCTTCTTATAACATCAGTGGTAAGGAAATCCAGGATGTTCCGGTAGCCAACATTGAGCAGTTGCTTCAAGGCAAAGTTGCAGGTTTGAACATCCAGAATAACACAGGAGCTCCTGGTTTGCGTGGGTCGGTATCCATCAGAGGACTTTCCACAATTGCAACAACAGGTTCCGGTGATGAGAAATTTCTTCAGCCAACTTCGCCTCTATATGTAATTGACGGCGTACCTATGGATGCGGATCGTGCTTCTGAGTTTGGTTTCCAGCAACAAGGATCCGGAGTAAGCCCGATGTCAATGATTCCCCAGGAGGATATTGCCAGTATCGAGGTATTGAAAGATGCGACAGCCACTGCGCTTTACGGATCAAGGGGTGCGTATGGTGTTATCCTTATTCAAACTGTTCGGGGGAAATCTGAGACGCCGCGTGTCCGTTACACAGGAAGGGCATTTTTAAGTAAAACTCCAAAATTAAGGGAAACCTACGGTGGGATTGCCGAGCGTAATATTAAGACTCAACAGATTCTTGACTATGCCTTGATTGAAGATTATTGGAGAATAAACCGTACGCCTTATTTGTCTGACAGTTTGAATGCTTATTATAACAACTCAACCAACTGGCAGGGGATCTATTATCAGGATACATATAATATGACACATAACGTCGCGATCGACGGTGGTACTGAGCAATTCAATTACAAAACCAACGTAGGTTATTTTTCTCAGTCAGGTGTTATTAAGAATACTGGCTTTGACCGTTACAGCATGAACTTGAACATGGAATACAAGCCTTCTACGCGCTTAAGGTTCTTTGGTGCCTTGATGGGGGCTTTAACAAACATTCAAAAGGCCGATGGTGTTGGTCTGCTTCAAACTGGTGTTGCCGACAACGGACAAACATCTTCATTGCTGCCGGGCCCGTCATTCTTTACCGCAAGCAGCCAGCAGTTGGCATCGCTTCGAGTACGTAACGATGCAGGACCGAAATACGTTAAAGCGAATATGGAAGCGACATATCAGTTGATCGAAGGTTTAACCTTGACGACCTTCGGTAGTTACGACTACAATCAGGATCACGATGATCGTTTTACTCCTGCAATTGCGAATCAGCAGTTTGCGCGGTTAAATGCATATAATGCTTATACCTCGGTATTGTATAACAGGAACAGTGCTGTATATCAAAGAGCTATCAACGACAGCCATAGCTTCAGCGTTAACCTTTTCACCGAGATGTTCATAAGAAACGGACAGTCAACTCAAACACGTCTTGACAGATTACCGAATGACCAGTTTGAAGGTCCGCTTGGTTATGACGGTTTCGAATCCAGAGGTGGCGGTGTGTTAAAAGGAAGTTTCCTGGATCAAAAGACTGTTTCGCTCGCTGCAGCGATTGGTTATGACTTCAAAAAGAAATACGTTGTCGATTTGACATACCGCGTCGATGGTTCGTCTGATGCGGGTAATGAAGACCCATATACGATTAACCCATCCATTGGTTTCAAATGGAACTTCAACAAGGAGAGCTTCTTTGGTTTTGCTAAAGACTGGCTTACTTTTGGAGATATCCGCTTAACAGCAGGGCGTAACATCTTCCCGATTGGTAGTCTGCAAGAGATTTACGGACGTTATGAGCCAAGAGGATTGTACAATAACAGCCCAAGTATTGGTATTGTATTCGAAAACGTTCCGAACCCATTGTTAAAGCCAAAGGTGGTAACACAGTATAATGCTGGTTTAGACCTTGGTTTGTGGAATGGTAAGCTGGATTTGATTTTTGACACTTATTACAAACAGGTAGACAATGAGAAATTTGATGTTAGACTGCCAAATACCCTGGCTTTCGAACGCTTTGTGAGTAACGACGCAGCCTTGGCTAACTATGGTTATGAAATATCCTTAACCAGCAGACCGCTTTCTAAAGACAGCAAGGTTAACTGGACGGTAATGGTTAATGGTGCGTGGAACACAGATATTCTGACACAGCTTCCGTCTCAGTACGGCGGCCAGTTCATTGACTGGGATACTGGCGAGAATCAGCAGCATTTGGCAAAACGCGTTGGTAGAAATGCGCTTGCTAACTACTTGATTATAAATCAGGGTGTGTACGCGAATACGTCAGACGTGCCAATTGATCCGGTAACAGGAGTAAGGTATCGTAACGACAATCCCTTAAACCATCGGGCATCATTCCAGGCTGGTGATGCGAAATTTTTCGACGCCAACAGCGACTATGTCTTGGATGAGCGCGATTACCAGGTATCAGGAAGTACTCAACCAACGCTGACAGGTGGTTTGTCAAATACCATTGGTTATAAGAATTTCTCATTAAACGTATATGCCTCTTACACGGCGCAGCGTTCAATCCTTAACAATGCATTAGCGCGTC
Source organism: Pedobacter deserti (assembly GCF_024436415.1). Lineage (GTDB taxonomy): Bacteria > Bacteroidota > Bacteroidia > Sphingobacteriales > Sphingobacteriaceae > Pedobacter > Pedobacter faecalis. Next base: position 1,936,657 of record NZ_JAFMZQ010000001.1, read on the forward strand.
GATTAAGATTAATGAATAATCCTTTCGGCGATGATGCGGTAGTTCCGCTAGACAAGCTTAATGTGTGGACTACGCCAGGTCAGGTTGCAAAATATGCGAACGCTTACGATTATGCGCATAATTCGTTCACGAATCCATTCCGTTTCGATCAGACGTTGTGGGAAGAAGAGGGTTCATACTTCAAGATCAATGAGGTTACCCTTTCTTATTCTTTTGATAAGAAGCTTGCAAAGCGTTTTGGACTGAACAGTTTCAGACCTTACGTAAACGCACAAAACCTGGTAACCTTTTCAGGCTATTCTGGACCTAACGCAGAAAACGTAACCGCGATTGGCCGGGATGCTTCCAATGGTTATCCTGTACCGCGTATCTATACATTTGGTGTAACAGCAGAATTTTAACAGAGGGGAATAAAAGGATATGAAAAAATTAGTTATTTATTTATCGCTGCTGGTAGCTGCCAGCCAATACGGATGTAAGAAGTTCCTTGACATTACACCTATTGATAAGCTTACCGGGAATAATTTCTATCAAACGGTAGATGATGTCGAAGCAAACATCAATCAGATGTACGGTTCGCTGTACAGCAAATATTCACAGACCGCTACTGCAGCAATTACCGGTGAGGCCCGTTCGGGAGAGGTAATTCCTGCCAACCAGGCAAGTGAGATAGACCGCTGGGCCGGCCGTGTAGGCGGTCATACGCGAATTGCACCAAACCCTAGTGGAAACACGACCCCTCAAACCATCCCCGGAAGCAGTTATAATGACTATACCGGGATAGAGGATTTATTAGATCCAGACCGGCCTTATTCATACAACCGTAATGGTAGCTTGGACTGGGCGCGATATAATTTTCGTTCCATCATGAACTGGAATCCTTACTATCAGGTTATTCAGTCGGCGAATATCCTTGTTGGAAAACTTGAAGAAGGAATTCCTGCCTTGAATGATGCTCAGACAAGGCGTTATATTGCTGAAGCCAAGTTTATCCGGAATTTTTGTTACCTGACCCTTGTCCGTTTGTACGGTGACGTGGTTTATTATACAAAACCGTTCCAGAAAGACCCACTTCCAAGGGAGAATATGGTTAGCGTGGTAAACAAATGTATCGCCGATATGAAGGCGAATTACAAAGATCTTCCACGCAAATTTACAGATCCTTCGCTTAGAGGTGTGCGCGCAACACAAGGCGCTGCCATTGGTTTGATGATGCATTTGAACATGTGGAATGCTGGATTCGACCTGAATAACCGGCCCGCGTACTGGAGTGAGACGGCTGCTTTAGGTCAAGAATTGATCACAAACGGGGATTTCAGATTATTAGATATTTCTGAGTGGAGTACAGTAACAAAGGGAAGGTCTGAGGAGAGTCTTTTCGAGTTGTTTAATACGATTAACTATAATATTGGGGGTGGTTTTGCTGCCAATCCGCGTGATTTTGGTTATAGCTTTACCCACTTCCCGTACAGAAGACCAGAGTATGTGAGCCGTTTCAACTATAATATCTTCACAGAGGAATATATGCGTAAGTTGTATCCAGATCAGACATCGCCAGACCTGCGTCTTAACACTTGGTTTGTCGCACCATTTGATCAGAACAATACCACCTTCCAGTTGCTAAAATTTGCAGGAAACACGCTTAACACCGGACAGGGTCCTGATGATGCGCTTGCGGCCGATAACAGCTATCTGATTATGCGTTATGCAGATGCAGTTCTTCTGGCAGCCGAGGCTAATGCAAACCTTGGGAACGACAATGATGCTATAGCTCAATTGCAGATAGTGCGTAAGCGAGCGTCTGTTCCAGCTTTCCCAGGTGCGCCCGGCGATACTCGTGGATTGAAAGACGCTATTTTTTGGGAGCGTGCTAAGGAACTTATGGGTGAGGGTCACCGTTATTTTGACCTCGTTCGTACCCGTCGGATTATGAACCGTGAATATGCGGATAACATCTTGACAACGGATAAGTTCAACAGGGGTGCCTGGACATGGCCTATTGAGAAATCTGCAAGGAATAATAACCCGTATATGACTCTGAATCAGTACTGGCAAAACTTAAGAAATAACTGATACAATTAGCACAAACATTATGACCAATAAATATTTTAAAACCCTAGCGCTTTGTTCAGCATTGCTGATCTTGCTAATCGGCGCGTGTAAACAGGACGATTATTATTTGGATGGGGGTAAGGCAGATCCTAAGTTCAACGGTAATATTCTGCAGTATCTGGAGTCGAATCCGGCTAAATTCGATACATTGGTTCGTGTGATCCGTATAGCTGGTCTTGAAGATATGTTTGCGAACGAGGAAATAACATTTTTCGCTCCGACAGACGAAGTTTTTCGCAGGACCATTGGCCAGGTGAACCGTACCTCGCAATTTAACGGTGATCCTTATGTAAATAAGTTGAACCAGGAGTTATTCAGGGCTGGTACTGATACCATTGCAAATTTCGAAGATGTGCCTGCGGAAATATGGCGTAGATATCTGATGCGTTATGTGTTCAAAGGAAAGATGAGGTTGAGAGACTATCCTCAGTTAGATCCGAACTTAAGGCAGTTATATCCGGGAGGTTATTTTTACACCTATGAGCGCGATCTTGCTAATATAGGTGTAGTATTCAATTCGGCTAACAATATTGCTTATGCCGGAGCGAGACAGATTAGTTTTTCATTTTTACCAGACCCTTCGAATCCGGAGCTTTATTACAGCGCAGCTGTAGCCACGTCTGATGTGCAGCCGACTAATGGCGTGGTACATGTACTGGCAGTTTTCGCAGGTGCAATTCAAATTGGTGAGTTGTTTGTTGACCCAGTGGGATCAGACAATTTTGGATTCAATTACGAGTTTAATACCGATGTTTTGCTAAATCGTTAATAGGAATTTGTAACGGATAAATTAAGAATCATGAAATATACATATACACCACTATTGACTTTGCTTCTTGCGGGTGCTGTGCTCACAGGTTGTAAGAAGTCGCAGGAAATTTTCGAAGATCCATACGCAGGCGGTGTTCCTGCATTGGGTATCATAGTCGACCCACAGTCGGTCGCGTCGCCAGCATCTGGTAATGCAGGGACTGTGGTTACCATTAATGCAAAAGGACTGGTCAAGTACTGGGATGAAAAGAGACTTAAATTTCTTTTCAACGGTGAGGAAGCGACTATAAAAAATGTTACCGACAGTAAAATTGAGGTTGAAGTGCCAGCAACTGCTAGCACCGGGGTTACCTCTTTTGTAGTCGATGGGCAATTGGTGTTCGGACCCGATTTCAGCGTGCTTGGTAAAGTGACTAAGGATCCTACATTTAGAGCGATCAACGGTGCCAATGGTTATGTGACCAAGATTAAGGAAGTAGCTAACGGTAACCTCATCTTCCTTGGCAATTTCGACAATTTCGACAACAAAGGTAACGTTCGACGCATCAACAAGATTGCACGAACGACCAAAGACGGAGTTTTTGATCGTACTTTCCAGATTGGAAATGGCGCAACCGGGCAGTTGAATGACATGGCCATTATTGGCAGTCAATTTTTCCCTGTAGGAGGTTTCGGCGGATTTGCTCAACGTGGCGGGATCAGCAACATCACCCGTATTGCTAACAACGGTGTAATTGACACCATGAAGGTAATTACTTACGAAAAGCGTGAGCGTTTTGTCCCCACATTCAATGGAGGAACAGACGGCGGTATTGATAATGCTTACGCCAGGGACGGAAAAGTTATCATATCCGGTAATTTCCGTTACTATGTATCCAGACGATACGATCAGCCTACGCGGGACTATAAAGACAGTACCATTTTGGATAGTATTGAAATGCGCCAGCTTGCACGGTTAAATCCAACTGACGGTACACTTGACAAAACCTGGAGATTTGATCCGAATGCAGTGGGTTACAAGGGTGAGCTAGGTAAAGGCTTGCCAGGCGCTAACGGTCCTATCCGTACTATTATGCACGACGATGGAAAGATTCTGGTATTTGGCAGGTTTACTACGTTCGATAATACAAATGTGGGCAGTATCGTACGTCTGAACGCAGACGGTTCAATCGATCAAACATTTAATCCGGGCGGAGCAGGTGCAGATCAGGATATCCTGTCTGTTAGTTACAACGCCACACTAAACAAATATTTAATTGTTGGGGCATTTAGAAACTATAACGGCGCTGCTGCACCTTTTATGGCGATGCTTAATTATAACGGCACATTAGATCAATCTTTCCAGGTTAAAAATATAACCGGAGGTCTGCCAGAATATGCAAAGATTTTGAGTGATGGACTAATCGTAATCGGCGGATCTTTCAAGTCTTACGGCGGTACCATAAGAAATGGGTTCATGATTTTGGATCAGACAGGTAGTCTTGCAGCTGGATATAACAATATTGGAAACGTCCTTGGAGGAGTATCTGATGTATTAGAGACAACATCTGCTGAAGGCAAACGTGCACTGCTTATTGTTGGAGGTTTCTTCACATTCGATAATGTGCCAACGAATAGAATAGTAAGGGTAACTTTGGATTAGTGATGAGAGATATAACAGAAAACCTGATGAATAATAAACTAAAGATTATGAAAACATTGAAGATGAAAGCCTGTTTAGGTGCGGCCGCCATGTTCCTGGCAGTGATCACCTCATCCTGTAACAAGGATTTTGACAAGGTAATTCCTGGTTCGCCCGATAACAACACCGACATTACCTATAAAACACCTAAAGTGCTTTATATCATTGCCGACGGCGCCAGGGGTCTGTCGGTACGGGACGCTAATGTTCCTAACATTAAGTCATTATTGCCTACCTCCATTTATACATGGAACTCGCTGGCAGACGTTAATGCGTTGAACTCTACAAACTGGGCAGATATGATGACTGGTGTAATGAAAGAAAAGCATAACATTACAACAGAGGATTTCGCAAACAATAAGCTGAGCGATTATCCGGTAATCTTCAAGCGTTTAAAGGAAGTCGACGCGAATATTAAAGTCGCTTCGTTTGCTTCAACAGCGGCTTTCAAGAACAACCTGATGGCAGATGCAGATGTGTCTCAGTTGTACAGTAATGATGATCAGGTTAAAGCCGGTATCATCGATTACCTTAAGGGCGAGGCGGCTTCTGTTGTAGTAGGACAGTTTTCTAACATTCAGAAAGCGGGGCTAGCCTCTGGTTTCGATAACGAGTTCGCTACTTACAAGACAGCTATTGAGCAGTTCGACGCACAAGTTGGCGAGATCCTGAATACCTTGAAGAGCCGCGCTAATTACCCGAAAGAAAATTGGCTGGTTATTATTACTTCAAGTCGTGGCGGTACTTATGCATTACCCCCTGCGCAGGACGACAAAACCTTGTTCAGTAACACCAATGCAAATACGTTCACGATTTTCCATAGTGCAAGCTATAACCAAACAATCGTAGCTAAGCCGTTCCTGGGTAACATCTTCGACGCTAAATCTGTTCGTTTTAAAGGCGAGCCGGACAAGACTCAGGCCCTCTTAGATCCAGTTAAATCTGCTCAGTATTTTAACTTCGGCGAACAGGGAAGTTTTACGGTATCTGTAAAGATTAAAAAGCACAAAACCAAGAACACAGGTCGTGGTGATTACTATTATGCGTGGCCTTCTATCTTAGGTAAGCGTGATAATACCGGATGGGGAGGAGCCTCCGGCCGCCCAGGTTGGGATATTTGTTTATTCTATAATGGATGGCGTTTCTATGCTGCAGGTGGTGATGGCGATATGTTGAATGGTGTAGAGGTTGCCGGGGCAGACTTTAGTGGAAATGCATGGCATGATCTCACTTTTGTTGTAGAGAGGAAAGCTGACAAAGCAACATATGTGCGCCTATATACAGACGGTGTCAACGGGATGACCAATAAGCTTACCGGTGCAAGTACTGCAAATCCTGTTGCCGGTGAGTTCAAGCTTCCTGCTAATACAAAAGTTAACTTTGATAACAATGCGCCGCTCCGTTTAGGCTGGACCAGTGGCGAGACTGATGGACAATACGGAATTATTGACGTAGAATTGGCAGAATACAAAATATGGGGCGTGGCGCTGTCGGAAACCGTGATTAAACAGCTTGCTTGTGAGCCTGAAATGGATGAGAACGCACCGAATTATGACGATTTAGTTGGCTACTGGAGACTTGATGAGGGATCTGGTAATGTGTTAAAGGATCAAATATTTGGGAATAATTTTACACTCCAAGGTACTTACTCGTGGAGTACGTTCTCGGAGTTGTTGTGTACACCAAACAACACAACGCTGAATACTCTGGTACCTAAAAACGCGGATATTCCAGCTCAAATTCTTAGTTGGTTCAATATTGCCCGTCAGGAAGAGTGGGGTATCGATGGCAGGGTTTGGATCTCTAACTAATTTTAATTTAGAAAAGTAATGAAAAGAATTTTAACATATACGCAGATCGGCCTTTTGGCCGCTGCGTTCCTGGCATCTTCTTGTGAGCGAGAAAAGTTGGACGATGTGTTTGCAGAGGGGCAGTTCAAGTCCGTTAGCGTTTCGATGCCAAAAGAGGTAGTTGTTGGTACAGGAAGCAACGCAACACTTTCTTCTGATGCATTAACCTTACCGGTTACCATTAATTTTGACGCGCCAACTTCGAGGGCATTTGTCGTAAACCTGAGTTCAAATGTTGATACTATTCAAACGCTGATTGATAACAATACGCTTCCGGCAGGTACCATTGCACTTGGGGAGGGTGATTTTTCTTTGCCACCGGTGTTAAATGTACCAATCGGGGTAACCAGTGCATCTTTTGATCTGGTTATCGGTAGGTCTTTCCTGGAGCGAAATCATGGAAAAAATGTAGCATTGGCTGTAAAGGTTACAGACGCAGCAAAAGGTAATGCGATTAAAGCAGGACAAAACTCTACTGTGCTTACCATTAAGACAGGAGAGGTACTTACAGCAGATGATGTCCATTTGGTTGGTTTTAATACACAGAGCAATGTTACAACTGTGTCGACCTTTTCAAGAGGTTCTCAGGATATCACTGTTTCGATACCGTTGGTATTAACAGGTGAAGCTGGCTCTCCGTTTACGGTTGATGTTGCTGAGGCTCCTGAGGTGGTTGCCCAAATAACCCCTCAGCATGAACTCATTCCGGATGCCGAATGGAGCATCGTAGCTACCAACATCCGTTTTGTAACCAATTCAAATGTTGCTACTCTAGAAATTAGTGCGCGCAGAAACAAACTTACGTCTGTAGCTCAGGGCGGCAAAATGTGGGCTGTTGGTTTAAAGCTAACTAACCCTAGCCGTTACGTGCTCAATGAGAACAAGAGTTCATTAGTTGTCGTATTTAACCCAGACACTTTCCGTCCATACAATGATTCGGGACCGTTCCGTGTGTTAGGTGCTATAGGTGCTACCTCGCCAATGATTGTTGCTGCGGAGTACGATTATGGTGGTCAGGGAATCTCTTATAACGATAACAATAGTAAAGACGGAGACGCGAATTTCCGTTATCCTGACGGAGTAGATGTATCGGCTGACTACAATCCTCGATCAGTTATCGGCTGGACAAATGCAGGCGAATGGCTAACTTATTCGGTGATTGTCGAAGAAGCTGGTGTTTATGAGATGAACATGATCGCTGGTGCTAATAATGCCGATGGTCGTTATAAGGTTGAATTTGGCAGCACTGTGGTAGCTGAAAATAAGGCTGCTACAAATACAGGAGGTCATAACAACCAGCAACCGCACTATTCAGAAGTGACTTTACCTGCAGGCAGACACATTATGAAGGTGACCTGGACTGCTGGTAACCATGACTGGAGAGGTATTGTTTTCAAACGTCTCAGATAATTAGGTATTAACTTTTAATGATATTTGATATGAATAAGTTATTGAAGCCCCTTTTGTTTTTGTTCTTTGCCGCTGCCATTGCATCATGTTCAAAAACTGACGACCCGGGTTTAACTTTCGAACCGGAAGGCACTATGCCTGTTGTAGACTTTGATATCACTGCAGGTGATGATCCGTTTACCTGGAAGTTTACCAACAAAACCTCGAACTTTAAAGAGGTAACCTGGCGATTTGGGGACGACAGCGTTGCCTACGATAATGCTCCGGAGCACGTGTACATGACAACCGGAAAGTTTCAGGTTACCTTAACCGCCACATCTGAGTCGGGCAAAACAGCCCAGGTATTAAAGGAAATTACTATTGATCCGAATAAAATTGTTGGAGTTACCGCACAGAAGACAGCCACCCCAAACAAACTGGCCTTTGCTGCTGAAACCGATCCTAGCGTGCAGGTTAAGGCTTTGAAGTGGACGCTTACTGATAAATCGAGACCAAGCCCGAGAGTCAGCACGAGTGAATCCCTTACGCCGCAATTCGATCTGCCAGCGGGTGCGATATCACCGGTTGAAGTACGGTTGACAACAAACAAGGGTTCAGTAGCCGTTGTTACCAAAGATGCAGGTACTGAAGGTATTGTTACCAATTTTATGACGAGTCTGGTTGCCTACAATGTATCTGAAGAAGGTGGATTTAACAACGAAAAATCAGATCGCCTGTTCGACAAAACGACTGACGATAAGTTTGTACTCGGATGGTCTTCAGGAAAGACCTGGAATGTGATCATGGAATTCGCAGGTCCGGAAAAGATGATCTACTATAGTTTATCGAACGGAAATGACTCACCAGGCAGGTCTCCTAAGAGCTGGACTATGGAAGGTTCAAACGATAAGGCCACATGGACTCTGGTTGATTCCAAGACTATGGATAAGCATTTTCACCAGCAACTGGTAGATCGGGGTTTCCCGAACACCAATGCTGGAACAAGGTGGATTAAAATGTATTTTGGCGTAGATAACCCGGGTTCTTATAAATACTATCGGTTCACGATCACCTCCAACTTTGGCGACGGATTATTGCAGTTCGGGAATATTATCCTTTTCAAGTAATATGTCTGAATTGTCTTAAACTTGATGACTTCAAAGAAGGGCGCCCAAATGGCGCCCTTTTTCGTTCTATCACATTTTGATTACACTGGCACATCCGTAGTTTTTTAGCGCTATTTTTGCTATAACATTAAAAAACAACGCATGAAAAAATTAATTAAACCATTGATGTTCATCTTTCTTGCAACAGCAGTTATTGCCTGTTCGAAAGAGACACCAGTCGAAGTCGTCGAAGACGAAGGGACCCGGCCCGTCGTTGACTTCGCAGTAGAACCAGGAGATGACCCCTTTACCTGGAAGTTTACCAACAACTCGTCAGACTTTAAGGAAGTGACCTGGCGTTTTGGAGATGACAGTGTTGCCTACAGTAACGACCCCGAACACGTTTACATGACAACCGGTACATTTCAGGTTACGCTCACAGCTACTTCCGAATCTGGAAAAACTTCGCAGTATTTGAGAGAGATCACCATTGACCCGAATGAGATCTTAGGCATCAGTGCTACGAAAACCGGTACACCGAATGAGCTGGCTTTCAAGGCGCAAACGGATTTAGATATTGAATCTATTGAGTGGAGGTTCACAGATAATTCGACGCCAGCAACTAAAACGTTTATTTCTGACGATTTGGAGCCACTATATAAGGTGCCTACCGGGGTAATTGTTCCGGCTAGAATCCAGCTGACCACCAAAAAGGGTTCTGTTGCAATCATTACCAAAGATGCCAGTACTGAAGGTATCGTGACCAATTTTATGGATGCGATGGTAGGGTATACCGTTACAGAAGACAATACCGGTAACGCCAACGAGAACGCAACGAAGTTGTTCGACAGAAAAGATGACAACAAATTTCTGATCGGTTGGGCGGCGGACAAAGTCTGGAACGTAACCATGGAGTTCTCGAGCGCTCAGACCTTGAAATTCTATAGCATCGGTAACGGAAACGATTCGCCAGATAGGGATCCGAAAATCTGGACTATGGAAGGATCTAACGACGGCGAGAACTGGACAATCCTTGATTCGCGTTCCATGGAAAAACACTGGACAGACCAGTTGCTCGAAAGAGGATTTCCAAATACGGACGCCGGTCTGGACTGGAAGAAGTTCTACTTTGCGGTTAGCAACCCTGGATCTTACAAATACTATCGCTTAAACATCAACGAGAACTTCGGTAGCGGTGCGATCCAGTTCGGCGAGGTGATTCTATTCAAGTAGCTCCTCAGATTGGTTTAGCGATATTTTATAATTTAGTCCTCAAGGTGTGTGTAAGAACCACTTTGAGGATTTTTTGTTTTTACCGCGGTTGATACTCATACGGTAACTGATCGCCAATACGCTTGCGTCCCCAAAAACCGCTGATCAAAAAACTCCGATAATCTACATAGCTGCCTTTTGCATCGATCTTCGCCTGTTTTAAATAGGGTTTCATAATCGACCCGGTCTTTTCCATGTATTGCTCAAGGCTTTCCTTATCCATGTTCCGATCTGCGGATGCGGCTTTTTTACGGTCGAAAACAGTATACATCCTACTCGGCAGTTCAATGGTTACGAAAGTGCTGTCAGCCCGGTAAGCAATTTGGTCAAGCGAAACCGGTCGTGGGTCAATCTGCATCGGATTAACCCCGTTCTTAATAGAGTAGGTGAGAAAGCCCTCTTCTCGGAGTTGATTATTATAAAAAGCCCGGAAATAGTGCATGAGCGAACCCTCGTAAGCTAGCTTCCTGTTTTCCTGCCAGACTGCCTTTTGTGCTTCGCTGCCCTCCAGTTCTTCAAAAATACACTGACCGTCGTAGCTTGTAGTACCCGTAGCCTGGTTAAAACGGAAGTTCCGCAACAGATATTTGATTCGATAGCCTAAGCTCTGGTTGTCGATAATCAGAAAGTCATCCGTTACGCCCTCAATAATTTTTTTATTCGTGCTGAAATCGATGATCTGCGGATTAACCAGTTTACACTGTTTGGCATTGCCCGACTCTCCGATGAAGTTCTTGATGAATATCTTCATAAACTTTTCCCGGGCAGCGTTATTTCCGATGACGACCTCTTTAAGGATTATTGCCTTATCGGCCATGCGTATGTCCAGTACAGGCGAAATCGCCTGAATGTTGGTGTTTTGCTTCACAGGCTGGTAACCCATCATATTAACCACCACCTGATAAGTGCCGGGCAACAGGTTTTTGAATGCAAAGCCGCCGTCTTTAGTCGACCGTGTGATGCTTTGCGAGCCATCGATAAAAACCGTGGCAGCTTCTATCGGTTCGCCTTTGCTGTTTTTTACAAATCCGGAAATGGTAAAGGTTTGCTGTGCCATACCCGTAAAAATGGCTGACGATAGCAGGAGGAGCGTTAATATAAACCTGATCATGATTGCGAAAATTGATTGTTTAGCTAATATACTAAACCTTTCCCAAAGCCCCGTAAATCTCCGTAAACAACAGCCCGCTGCCGCCGCCATAGTGAAACACAACCGGAACGCGATTGCGCGAGCGCTCAATGGTGGTAACCAGTTCCTGCTCTTCTTCTTTGCTGAGCCCGGCACCGATCAGCACCAGGTCGTACGCTGCCGAACGGAACATGGTAAGGGCCTGGTCGACCGTATTAATGCCCGTACCATGCATGTTCGGATTGCTGTTGATCAGTCTGATAATGGTTTCGAGTATTTCATGCTCGGTAGATACTACAAGGATTTGTTTTTGCATAACCTTATAAAAACAATTAAGTCATTATAAATATAGCATTAAAAGTTCATAGGTACTTCCATCAAAAGAATTTCAGCTCCTGCGCTTGCGGTGATCGAGATGTTTTCCGTTTCCCAAACACCGTAGCCGTCTCTGGCATGAAGTTCCTGGCCCTCAACTATAGTCGACCCGTTGATGACAAATACATATAAGCCATTGTCTTTGTTTTTTAGCGGGTAACTAACCGTCGTTTCAGCATCGAACTTTCCGATGTTAAACCAGGCGTTCTGATGTATCCAGACCCCCTCATCATTTGCATCGGGTGATAATACCTGGGTAAATGTATTAGGTGTTAAACGCTCACTATATTTTAGCTGCTGATATCTTGGCGTTACGTTCCGCTGATTTGGAAACAGCCATATCTGCAGAAATTGAACCGTCTCCTGGTGGTTTTTATTGAACTCCTTGTGATAAATCCCTGTCCCGGCGCTCATGACCTGGATCTCGCCTTCCTCTATAATGGCTATATTGCCCATGCTGTCTTCATGCTTGAGAGCGCCGCTCAGCGGGATGGAAATGATTTCCATATTGTCGTGCGGGTGTTCGCCAAAGCCCATGCCACCGCTAACGGTATCGTCATTAAGAACGCGCAAGGCGCCAAAGTTAATACGTTCAGGATTGTAGTGCTTACCAAAGCTAAAGGTGTGGGCGCTTTTAAGCCATCCGAAGTCAGATTTGTCCCTTGTTGATGCCAGATGTAAGATTGATTGTGCCATGGCCATTGTGATTAATAGTTGTTTTCTAAACTGTTAATACAAAATTAAGTCGGCCGAATGTTAAAAATCTTGATGTAAGATAAGAAATGCTTTACAGGCGGTGTAAAGGTTTGAGAAAACACGTATTTTAGTTCCCCGTTTCAGGTGCTTAAATTATAAGTAATGAAGAAGAATTTTATTTCCAACTCGAGGGAGTCTATCAGGATGTTCAAGAGTCCGCTCTTAGAAGGTCTTTCGAAGGTTCCTTTCTACGTGCCGCTCATCGTTTTTGTGCCGGTGATCCTCTATTTTTCCTGGCTTTCGGTTGCGGAGAGCGGTTTTGCTGCTTTTGCGTTTCATCTGATTCTCGGGCTTTTGGTATGGACGCTGACGGAATATGTTATGCACAGGTTCGTCTTTCATTTTTATCCGGCCTCGGAGTGGGGCAAACGCATTCATTTTATCTTTCACGGGGTTCATCATGATTACCCTAACGATGCTAAGCGCCTCGTGATGCCGCCTTCGGCAAGTATTCCGCTAGCCACGCTGTTTTACTTTCTCTTTAAATGGATGCTGCCCGACGATATGCTGGATGGTTTTTTTGCAGGTTTTATAGTAGGTTATCTTTTTTACGATATGACGCATTATATGCTGCACCATGCCCAGTTCAAAAGCGGAGCCTGGAAGAAGCTGAAGCAGCAGCATATGCTGCATCACTATAGCGATCCAAACACCAAGTACGGTGTAACCTCCAATTTGTGGGATAAGGTGTTCGGTACCAAGTAATCCCAAACAAAGCTGTCTGCCTGCGTGTTAAGCCATTAAAACACCAGGTTATGGCAAAGTATTCTAAAAAAGCATCAGAAAAAGTAGAAGAAACGATGCATGAAATGAAAGAAGGCAAACTGAAATCGGGCAGTGGTAAGAAGGTCACGTCCAAAAAACAGGCAGTAGCTATCGGCTTATCGGAAGCACGCAAGGAGGGTGCCAAAGTGCCGAAGAAGAAATCTTGAATGAATTATCAGAAAAAAGGAGCCCGATCATTTGGACTCCTTTTTTGTTGTTACTTTTTTAGCGTCTTTAGCTGAGGTGTTATTTTCCGGTTCAGGGCCTTTAGGGTTTTTCTGTTCCTTCTGTTCAGCCTTCTTTGTTTTTTGCTGGGTGTTCATGTCTGATCAATTTAGGGGTTGCATTGGTAGTATAATAACAGCGCAGGACCTCATTAGTTCATTTTATTTCTATTTTTACGGCCTTATTGACGATACATTTATGTACATCCGCCTACGATGCCTTTTGGCTTTCTTTTTTACAGTTATGGTGCACGCTGCCAGTGCCCAGAAGCTGGAATATGATTTAAACCTGCACACGTTTGCAGACAACCGGGAATATGCTAAATCCGGCCGTTACCCACAAACTATATTCGGTCTTCGTTTCTCGCCGGAGATTGGGGTTTTGCTGGACAGCGTACACCGTCTGCGTGCCGGATTCAATGCCCTGCACGAATTCGGTTCTTCCAGGTTTACCGATAAAATAGACCCGGTAGCCTATTATGAATTTAAAAAGAGCGACTGGAATTTTTATATGGGAATGTTTCCCCGGCATGGGTTGGTGTCTGACTATCCCAGAGCGGTGCTTAAAGACACCTTTAATTACTATCGGCCAAATGTGGAGGGTATGCTCCTGAAGTACGAGAACAGCAAGTGGCGGCAAGTGCTTTGGATAGACTGGACAAGCAGGCAAACGGCTACCGACCGGGAGAATTTCATCTTTGGCTTGTCGGGCCAATACAAAACCGGGGTCTTCTTTATATCGCATTATGCGATGATGCTGCATGATGCAGGTCCCGCCGTGGAAATTCCTGGCGATCATATTGAAGACAATGGCGCATTGCTCGTAAAGGCGGGGGTGGATTTGTCGCGCAAAACTTTCCTGGACTCGCTTGTACTTAACGTTGGGGGGCTGATGTCGTTTGAGCGCGTGCGAACTATAGGCGGCTGGCAAACGCCCAAAGGGCTGTTGCTCGAGGCACAGGCCGAGTATAAGTCGTTCGGCATCATCAACTCTTTTTACACCGGGGAGGGTCATAATATCAGGTATGGCGACCAGTTTTATACGGCTAAACAGTATAACCGCACTGATTTGATCTGGCGGCCAAAAATCTATAAAGGTATAGAGGGCATGTTCGCCCTTTCATTTCATTTCGTGGAGGGTGTTGTTGATAACCAGCAGGCCTTTGGGCTCCGGTACAATTTTTCAAATTAAATTGTTACAGATATACAGCGAGAAGTTATGTATATTCAGCCTACAATTTAACCAGATATGACCGACAAACCACTATTCACGGAAAAGAGATTCCTTGTAATTATTGTTTTTGTAACCTCACTCTTTTTGTTTTGGGGTATTGCCATCTCTATGGCAGATGTATTGAATAAGCACTTCCAGAATACGATGAGTCTCTCGCGTATGCAGTCGGGCTTTGTGCAGTTTGCCGTTTTCGGCGCCTATGGTGTGATGGGTATTCCGGCCGGACTATTCATGAAGCGTTTTGGCTATAAGAAGGGCGTGTTGCTCGGCCTCTCGCTTTTTGCAGCGGGCGCTTTGCTTTTTATTCCGGCGGCCAATTTGTTTTCTTTCCCGTTTTTCGGGATCGCTTTATTTATCGTAGGCTGCGGGTTGTCGACCCTGGAAACCGTGGCGCACCCCTTTGTAGCGGCCTTGGGCGACCAGCGTACGAGCGACCTGCGGATTAACTTTGCGCAGACCTTTAATGCGGTGGGAACGATGCTCGGACCAACCATAGGTGGCTACTTTTTGCTGGCCAGCCATGTGGAGGGTAGTTCTGACCTGACCTCTGTAAAAACACTTTATGCGGTAATCGGTACGGTGATTCTGCTTGTAGCCATTGCTTTCTCGTTTGTGAAGGTGCCGCCACTTACCGATCCGCATGCTGCCGAGGCTGTAGATCCTGCGGCGGTAAACGTTGATATAGCGCCTGGTAAAAAGCTATTTCAGCACAGGCATTTTGTGTGGGCCGCCATAGCGCAGTTTTTTAATGTGGCCGCACAGGCAGCCACCTGGGCCTTTTTTATCAATTACGCTGAGGAGATTGTAGGCTTTAGTCATTCTAAGTCCTCTTATCTCATGGGCGGACTGTTCATGGGGGCTATGCTGTTAGGCCGGGTGGTGGGTACCACACTGATGCGATTTGTTGCACCAAACAGGCTTCTTGCCACTTTTGCCCTCGGTAATATATTGATGTGTATTATCGTAGCGCAGAGCCTTGGTATGGTGTCATTTATTG
Organism: Pedobacter deserti; assembly: GCF_024436415.1. Classification (GTDB taxonomy): domain Bacteria; phylum Bacteroidota; class Bacteroidia; order Sphingobacteriales; family Sphingobacteriaceae; genus Pedobacter; species Pedobacter faecalis. The sequence goes on from NZ_JAFMZQ010000001.1 coordinate 1,952,318, forward strand.
CTCTGATCCTGATCAACTTCTTCTTCAGTATTATGTTCCCTACCATATTTAGTCTGGGACTTAAAAACCTGGGCCACCACACCCAACGCGCTTCATCGTTCCTCTCTATGGGCGTTGTCGGCGGTGCATTTTATCCTTTACTTATGGGCTTCGTGGCCGATCATTATGGTGTGGCCAACGCCTACTATACGCCGATCATATGCTATCTGATCATCTTCCTTTTCGGGTTTAAGTTTTATAAGACCGGAAAAGCTTAATCGTTGATTGTTTCATAGAGCTGTATGCCATTGCGTATTTTGTGGAGCAGCGGCAGGTCGATCTGGCAATTCACTGATTCGCAATGATCATGATTTTTATCGTCTAACTGAACGGTGCCAACCTTGGTGCCGTTCAGATAAACGTCGTACATACTGCTGCCTAAGGCCACTACATCGTAAAATAATTCGCGGTCGCCATCCGCAACCTCAATGCTAAATTCCTCCATGTGTTTGTGTTTTTTACAAGCAACAAAGAAAATCAGCGATTGTTTTCAGGACGAAAAGTATAGGTTTTTCCAGCCTTTGCCTGGAAGCTGAGGTTTAGTCCACCACCCGATATTCTGCATTCTCCTGCGGAACCGGCCTTAATCTTAAGGCTGGTAATTTGCCCGTCTCTCCACGCCATATCTGTAATCTCGAAGTTTCCCCGTGTGCGAAGCCCCTGTACCCGCCCGTTCTTCCAGGCTGAGGGCAGGGCAGGAAGTATTTCGATGCTGCCCGTCTGACTTTGTACAAGCATTTCGGCTACGCCTGCGGTATAGCCAAAGTTGCCATCAATCTGAAAGGGTGGATGCGCGCAGAAGAGGTTGGCGTATATACCGCCGCCTTCGTTGTAGTCGACCCCGCCGCCGCCCACAGGCGTAATAAAGTTCTTCAGGATCAGGTGCGCATGCTCACCGTCTTGCAGGCGTGCCCAGAAGTTCATTTTCCAGGCCATCGACCAGCCCGTAGAAGCATCGCCTCTGGCCAGTAGGCTCACCTTGGCGGCTTTCGCCAGGTCCGGCGTCTGAGCAATGCTGAACTGGCGGCCCGGGTGCAGACCAAACAGGTGCGATACATGTCGGTGCTTATCGTTCGGGTCGTCGCGGTCGGTTTCCCATTCCTGCAGCTGGCCCCATTTGCCGATTTTGGGCTTAAGCAGTCGCTCTCGCATATCGGCAATACGATCGCGATAGGGCTTATCGGCTCTAAGCACATCAGCTGCCTCGATGTAATTGGTAAACAAATCCCAAACAATCTGCTGGTCGTGCGAGACCCCATCTTCTGTTGGGCCGTGTTCGGGCGACCAGCCCATGGGGGCAACCAGTGTCCCGTTGTCGCGACGTTTAAGGTGGTCGTCCCAGAATTCCACAATCTCTTTAATGATCGGGTAGGCAAAGTTTTTCAGGTAACCGGTATCTCGTGTAAAGGCATAGTGTTCCCATATCGCCTGTGCATACCAGGCGCTTCCAGGCGTATTCCACGAAAAGCTTTCTCCGCCAAAAATGTTGTTCTCTGTTTTTACCGTCCAGCCCCTAACGCCAGGATATTGTCGCTGGGTATTTGCTTTCTTTACCTCACGCATGCTGTTGATGTAATCGAGATAGGGGACATGGCATTCCGAAAGGTTAGTCGGCTCTGCCGGCCAGTAATTCATCTGTATATTGATGTTGGAGTGGTAGTCGGAGCGCCAGGGCGGGTTGTTGCTGTGGTTCCATAGTCCCTGCAAGTTTGCAGGCAATCCGCCTTTTCTCGACGAACTGATGAGCAGGTAACGGCCGTACTGCGCAATAAGCGCTTCCAGTTGCGGATCAGGGTTGTTCTTGTAGTCGCTGAGTCGCTGCACGGTAGGCTTGGCAACGATGTCCGCTGAACTCGAACCCAGGTCGAGGCGAAAACGGCAGAACAGAGACTGGTAGTCGCGGATATGACGATCTTTTATCTGCCTGAAGGATTTTCCTGAAATTTTCCGAAAGATCCGGTCGAGCTTTACCTCCGGCAACTCGCCCTTCCAGTTCTTGCTGCGCTTATTGCTGTAGTCGGTAGCCGCCGACATCAGGATGGTAAAGCTATTTACCTTGTCGAAACGCAATTCAGCGTTGCCTTTGGCGCCCTTGTCCGCAGATACCGATCCGCCTTCGGCTTTCAGCAGGAGCCGTGCGCTGTATGCCATGCCATTTTCCAGCTTTCCCTTAATGATGAGTTGCCCGCCGCTTACAATTGTGGTTGCTTCATGTGCATCTTTTAAGGTGATAGTGCCGCTATACGCCTGCTTCTTGCTGGCCGTAAACGATATGGCCATTACGCTGTCCGGAAAGCTGCAAAAGTATTCCCGTTTAAAGTGTGTATCGCCAAGCGTATAAGAAACCGTTTGCACAGCATTGCGTATATCCAGTTCCCTGCGGTAGCCTTGTGCTTCGCCCTGCCGCTGTGTGTTCAGATTGATCAGGATATCCCCGAATGCTTGGTAGGCACCAGTTTCCTGCTCATCGCCGGTCCAAAGACTGATCTCATTGAACTGGATACGGTCGGATGTTATACCGCCGAACACCATTCCCCCGATGCGGCCGTTGCCCATGGGGTAGGCCTCCGTCATCCAGTCGCCCGCCGGCTTACTGTCCCACAACTTCAGGTCTGAACCTTTGAGGAGTTTGTTTTTAACTTGAGCACGCATACCAAAGGGCAGGGCGAGAAGGGCAAATAAAAGGCCGAGGGTACTTATATATCTCATCGTGGGTTGTTTTCAAATCCAAAGTTAGCCTATGCGCTTCTCAATAATTCAGTTATTTTGACCGGGTCTTCAGTTATTTTGACCGCGCATTTGTACCGTAGTTTTAATTTTTGGTATGTTTGCCCTATGCTCGCTTTTGCCAATGCTAAGATTAATCTGGGGCTCAATGTCACCGGTAAACGACCGGATGGTTATCACGAGCTTCAGACGGTATTCTATCCGGTGAAGATCTATGATGTGGTAGAAATAACCGATGCTCCTGAGACTACTTTCGAATCGCACGGCATCGCAATACCAGGCAGCCAAAGCGAAAATATCTGTCTGAAAGCCTATGAGCGCTTTAAGACTGATTTCGAGATTCCGCCTCAACGCATTACCTTGCTAAAAAACATTCCGGTTGGTGCCGGACTGGGCGGGGGATCTTCCGATGCCGCCTTTTTAATGAAGCTCATCAATGATAAATTCAAGCTTGGTCTAACTACAGCGCAATTGGTAGAATATGTTCGTCCGCTAGGTGCAGATTGTGCTTTTTTTATTGAAAATAAGCCTGTGTACGCTACTGGCAAAGGCGATGAGTTCAGTGCTGTTGAACTGGATCTTTCCGGAGGTTACCTCGTTTTGATCCAGCCTGAAATACATGTTTCTACGGCAACGGCATATGCAGGTGTTCGCCCTCAGGAACCAGCACATGCGCTGCGGGAACTTATTGAGCTGCCGCTGAGCAGTTGGGCTGGGCATATCAAAAATGATTTTGAGGCCAGTGTTTTTGAACGATACCCTGAAATTGAACAAATTAAGACAAAACTTTACGCTGCGGGCGCTACATTTGCATCCATGAGCGGAAGCGGTTCTTCTGTATTCGGGGTGTTCAATGAGCGGGTAACCCTGTCGGAACTGGAAAGCCGCTACAAAGTATTTTACGACGTTTAAAAAGACATATATGGAGATCAATCTGATAAGAAAAAGCGGTAAGTTTAATTTCGAAGCACAAAATTCGGGCGGCTTTTCGGTAGAACTGGATGCCAAGGCGGAGATAGGTGGCGAAGGCAAGGGTTTCAGGCCCATGGAGATGCTGCTGATCGGTCTGGGCGGCTGCAGCGGCATAGATATGGTCAACATCCTTGCGAAACAGAAAGAGGAACTTAACGATATCAAGATTGCGATCCGCGCAGAGCGCCGAGAGGAAATCCCTTCTATATTTGAAACGATCAACATACACTTCGACTTATACGGGTCGCTCAGCACACAGAAAGTAGAGCGGGCCTTAAGCATGACTTTTGAGAAATATTGCTCGGTGGCCAACATACTGGAACGCTCGGCACAATTAAAATATACATACACTATACATCAGTAATACCCATGCAGGAAGAAAACTTTGAAACCCTTGCCATTCGTTTACAGGCCGAAAGAAGCCAGTATAAAGAACATTCTGTTCCGCTCTATCTTACCTCAAGCTATAAGTTTGACGATGCTGAAGATATGCGGGCTTTGTTTGCAAACGAGAAGGAGGGCAATGTATACAGTCGTTATGCCAATCCAAATACCGACGAACTGATCGGAAAAATGGCAGCGTTGGAAGGGTCGGAGACCGGCTGGGCTACTGCAAGTGGTATGGCGGCGATCTTTACAACCTTTGCGGCCTTCCTGAAATCGGGCGATCATGTGCTTTCCAGTCGCTCGGTGTTTGGTTCTACGCATCAACTGCTGAATAATGTGTTTTCGAAATGGGGTGTTACCTATACCTATGCCGATCTTGATAAGCCTGAACAATGGGAAAGCGGCATAAAGCCCAATACGCGGATTATTTTCGTGGAAACTCCATCCAATCCGGGCATAGATATTATTGACCTCGAATGGCTGGCTGGCTTTGCTAAAAAGCACAATGCTTTACTGGTAGTGGATAACTGTTTCGCTACCCCTTATCTGCAGCAGCCTATCAGGCTTGGGGCAGATATTTCCATACATTCTGCAACAAAGTTTATTGACGGACAAGGCCGTACACTTGGAGGTATTATCCTTGGTTCTAAGGCTTTGATTAAGGAGATTGAAGGTTTTGCACGGCATAGCGGACCGTCGATGTCGCCTTTTAACGCCTGGGTACTCTCTAAAAGTTTGGAGACATTGGCTGTACGTATGGACAGGCATTGCGAAAACGCCTTGAAAGTGGCTGAGTTCCTGGAGGAGCATCCGAAAATTGACCGGGTGATGTACCCTTTCCTTAAATCGCATCCGCAATACGAGATCGCGAAAAAGCAAATGAAGCTCGGCGGTGGCATTGTAACCCTTGTGGTGAGCGGTGGTGCCGCAGCGGCAAGTGCTTTTATGGATAAACTGAAGATGTTTTCTATTTCTGCTAATCTGGGCGACACACGTTCTATTGCCACCCATCCGGCAACAAGTACGCATTCCAAACTTACCGAAGAGGAACGCTTACAGGTGGGCATTGAGCAAGGCACCATCCGCTTGTCGATCGGACTGGAACACATAGACGATATCCTGAGAGATATCGCTCAGGCTTTAGGTCAGTAAGCGCTAGTTGATATAATCCCGGTCTTCGTCGGACAACCTTTTATCAGTTTCCGGCTGATCGGGATCAATGCGGTCATCGTACGAACTGACCGTAGTTCTTGGTCGGCCCGCCCAGTATCCCAAAATAAACCCGACAAAGGTACATACGCCTATAACCAGCAGTTTGGATACATCTGCTTCTGTAAAGATGAAATTGAACCGTACGGCGTCGGTGTTGATGGTTAGGAATACGGTGATCACGGCTGTGAAGGCAATGATAAAAATCGTTTTGCTGCTCATAGACTGTAGGATAAGGTGAATTCTAAGATAGGCTTTTGATCGTAAAGTTTATTGACAAACACAAATCTTGCGCCAACATCGACAAGAGGCTGGTAGCGCAGCAGATGCATATGACTGCGCAACTCGAAGCCGTAGGTCTTAGGTTCAGCAAGGGAGGTTTCTGTTCCAATGTTTTCGTAGTGACAGAAAATTCCCGCCCGCAGGTTGCGCACATAGGCCAGCGGTCCAATCTCCGCATCGGGGAATGCAAAAGGGAAACGGTAGTTGAATAGCAAAGTGTTGTTGAGCGGACTTCTTGCATTGATGTTATTGTATCCGAATACCGTGTTGATCTGCGTTTCGTACCTGCGTATGCCGGTGGCGGTCTGGTAATTAAAATTGGCCAGAAAAGAATGATTACGCGCAATCCCCGGGAAGTACAGGAATCCCTCTGCGGCAAAGATGCGCCCCGCGAGATTATCGTCTAAAGGCTGATGTGCATATGTGACGCGCAAGATTTGTGCCCAGGCCGGTGCAATGTCACGCGGCGCTGTCCTGGTGCTGTGCGTAAAACTCAGGTTATACTCCAACGGAAAGCGCAATGTCCGGATGTAATTAGCAGGCATGTTTTCTCCTATGTAGCGTTGTGTATAGCTTGTGGAAGTATTGAAAGAAAAACTATAATTGTGGTTCATGGCATTAATGCTGAGTGGAACAGATGCCTGTAACTGCATGTGGTTCTCGCGCCAGTCGCCCTGTTGCATGCCGTTTCTTGTATTGTAAAATGTCCGCCTTGGCCGGTTGCGGTAAGTTGCACGCAGGATGGGGTAGAGGCTTTTAAAACTGAAACCGGTATAGTAAGCAAAGCGCTTGAGGTCGCGGTGATAATCTGCTCCGGCAAACACATCCAGCGTGTTGAGCAGGTTGTTCGACTTGAGCTGTAATCCGCCCTGGTACTCATTTTCAATAACCGGCGACAGGCTGTGGAATTTAAAGAGGTTATGCAGACTGTGGCTGTGATAGCGTGTCGATTGATAGCTGCTGTCGGGTATATTGCTAAACACGTCGACATTTCCTTCCTGCGCTTTCGCCGCTGCACCAAAACTGACAAAGTTATTCTTACCTGTGTTCAGGTGAGTCAACCTGGTTTCCGCAACGTGATAACCGGTGGCTCCAAAATCATTGAAAAGTATTTTTGGAGCATCGGAGTTTTCATACTGGAGTGAGATGTTGAACGCGCCGTATTTAGAGGCGCTCAGAGCGCTTATCTTTTTGCTGGTGGTGTCGATATAGTAAATGTTGTCGATTCCGTTGTAGTGGGCGTTAAAAGCGATTCCATTGCCTATAAAGACCGGACGATTGATCTGCTGTCGACTGCTGTCGATCAACACACGCATATTTCCCTCGCCATCCGTAATGGCCAGTTGCTTGCCGGCTTCACTAACCCGTACGACCGCGATGCTGCTGTCGTCATGGTCGTACGCAGGCGTTTGCAGGATGTGGTTGTCAGGATTAGAAATAGTGTTCAGTATTTTTCCAGTAGAGGCATCCAGTTCTACCAGATTGCATTTGTTCGACAAGTCGATCTGCACCGCTACGATCCTGCTGGCATCTGCAGAGAGCGAGGGCGAGAATAATCTGCTTCTTCGGGTCAGCGTTCTCCGTATGCCCGAATTCATGTTATAGCTGCAGATGACGCTGTAGCTACGCTGCTTAAATCTGGGATCCTCCCGGATTTCGTCCCACACCACCAGTCCGTTGGCGTAACTGAACCAGGGCTGTTCCTGTGGACCAATACCCAGCAGTTTGTTTTCACGTCTGGCTGAATCAATCACAACGAAATGGGAGGCCTGAGCCTTACTTTGCTTTAAAGCAAGAATACGCTGGTCTGCCAGCCTCACAGGCATGAAGTAGTTGGTCGCGAAACTCGCAGGCTGGTTCAATATTTCATAGTTTTTTGATTCCGTCCTGTTGTTCTGATCCGACCAGGAACCCTGCAAGTCCGATTGCGTTTGCAGGTACCAGTGGCGTGTACCCATGCCGGTATATTTTTTAAGACTTCCTGAAAAAGGGTAGGGGCGAAGCGGCCGTTTGCGAATGTCGGTCAGGATACTGTCGGACACCCCGCCGCCATGCTTCGACCGGATGTGTGATGACAACAAATAACCGAGCTGATAATACCCCGGGGTGAGGTCTTTGTCTGACCCGAAATAAGCCTTGCTGTACGACAGTCTTTTTCCCTCCAGAAGTGCCGCACGGTAAGGCATAATCCAAGACGGAATTTTACCGCGACCAGCCCGGGTAAGCGCCGTTTCAATGCTCACTGCATCGCCTTCAAAAAACCACAGCGGAATGCTTGCGCCAAACCAGGCAAAGTAAATTTCCTCCGGAAATGGCGACGCCTTTCCGCCGGTCAGTTTGTCGAACTGCGCTACGTGCCGGAGCTCATGCACCGCAAGGTTGTTAAGCCAGTCCTGACTGTCGAATTGCTGGGGTGGGGTGGTGTAGAATTCTGACTTTTTTGGAGCTAGCTGGACGAAGCCATTTGCTGTTACCCCGCGGTTTTGCAGTACCACCGGAATGCTGGTTTTATGCCGGCTCAGACTGCTTCCTACATAGGGGTAAATATGCGACATGGTATTGGCCATTCGCTGTGCCTCGTGTTCGAGTTCGTCGGGATAGATGATGCGGAACCCGGGCGACTGAATCTGTCGCCATTTTACACTAAGGGGGTTCTGTTCTTCACTAAAAATCTGTCCGCAAGCCGATTGTGATGTGATTATTAAAATAATAACGCATATGGCATTGAAAATTAGAATAATATGTGCTTTATATTGGTTCATTTAATATTAATGCTAAAAATATTAGTTTTTACAGCTTTCATTTTCAATTTTAAGGTTCTTAATTAATTTACGTTCCTATATTTAATATGCTGATATCTAGTGTTGTAATACGTTTATATATGTCTGTAAATATTGTCGTTTATTTTGCTTTTTGAAACCTAAAAAGCACCTTTTTCGGCCTTTTATATAATCCGCTAACCATATCCTTATTGCGATTGTAATATACACTAATTAGCCAGAAAATAAACAAATAAAAAGGAAGGATTTTACTGTAGACCCCTACGCTTTTTGTAGATCGGATACAAGAAAACTGCGCCTAAAATGAGGATGCTTCCAGCGTAAAAACCGGTCGACATAGCCTCTTTGGAACCAAAGAAAATGAAGGCTAACAGGATGCCATAAACAGGTTCGAGATTGGTGACCAGCGCCACCCGAAAGGCCGACAAACTACGCATCACGGCCACCCCGGCAACATAGGCAAGTGCGGTACAAATGGTGCCCAGCAACAGCAGGTTCGTCCAGTCGGAAACCGAAAGATCAAAGTGTTCTGACCACAAGCTTTGATCGGCCATTCGGTATAAGGTTATCCAAAAAAACGCACCGGCGATTTCGTAAAATCCGATAATCCGGTAGTCGCTTTTTTGAACCAAAGTGGAGTTGATCGTAGCGAAAAGACTGGAGCCAAAAGCCGACAAAAGACCGAATATGATGCCTTCCGTATACTGAGATTCAAACTTAAAGATAAGGTAAATTCCGAGAATAATAATGAGGCCGACGATCACGTCAGGAAGCAGTATGCGCTGACGTTTTACGAGGGGTTCGAGTAGGGCTGTGAACAGGGTAAATGAGGACAAACAAACGAGTGCTACCGAGACGGTTGATGCCTTGATGGCGTAGAAGAAAAGCACCCAGTGGATGGCAACCACCCCTCCCGTGGCGACGAATTTTATGAATTCGCTGCCAGTAACTTTGAGGTTCGTTTTCGATAATATGAAGTAGCCAAGGAGAGTAATGCTGGCAATCAGAACCCGGTACCAAACTAACTGAATAGCGTCTACAGAAATCAACGCGCCGAGGATACCGGTGAATCCCCAAACAAATACCGTAAGGTGGAGGATAACCAGGTTTCTGGTAACGGAGGTCGGGTTGTTTTTCATTATTTAGGAGCTTTCCTGAGCAGGTAATAGCCCAGGACGCCGAATATCAATGTGGGTGCAAGTACAGCAAACAACGGCGGCATCCCTCCCTTTATGGAGAACATTTTGGCGAACTGATTGAAGACGATATAGGCAAAGCTCAATAAGATTCCTATTCCAAGCGGTAAACCTACACCTCCACGCACCTTTCTTGAAGAAAGCGCCACGCCGATCAGCGTAAGCACAAAAGCCGACAAAGGGTGCAGATATCGTTTGTACTGTTCAAACAGCAGGTCGTTCCATACACCTGTGCCCCTGATCTTTTCCTTACGGATCTTCTCAGCAAGCTCCTTGTTGCTCAGGTTTTCAAAGATGTTGTCGTAGGCCGAAAAGTCGTCGGGCCGCATATCCAGTACGGTGTCTTTAGTTAAGCCTCTGCCTTCCACAAAAGTCTCTTTCAGGCTGTCTATATAACGTACGGAATAGTTGGTCAGCTTCCAGTGACGCTTTACCGAATCCCACTTAATCTCGTCTGCCACAAGTTTTTTAGTAAGCACATCTCCCTTGAAGTTATCCAGCGAGAACTTGTAGCCTACCTTGGTCCTGTTGTCAAAATTGTCCATAAAGATGTAGCTGTTCTTGTCGAGCTTCATGTGTATGTTCATCTTGCTTGAGGGACTGTTTTTCTTCACATAAGTGTTCTCAAAACTATTTTTTAAGCGATTGGTGTAGGGCAGGATATAGAGGTTGGAGGCCAGGTTGGCCGCAAAAATCACAAAGGCGGAAATAAAGTATGGGCGCAGAAAGCGATTGAAACTTACCCCACCGCTCAATATAGGTACGATCTCCGTTTGGTCGGCCATCTTTGCCGTAAAAAAGATCACGGCAATGAAGTTGATCAGCGGGGATAACATGTTTACATAAAAGGGGATAGACCCCGCATAGTAAAGTGATATGACCTGCCAGAAAGTAAGTTTGGCGCTTAGGAAGTCGTCCAGTTTTTCGGAAAGGTCGAAGATGATAATGATGACCACGAACAAAGTGAGCGTATACAGGAATGTACCCAGATACTTACTGATGATATACCAGTCGATGATTTTTACTCTGCTCCTGAAAAAGTTCATTACCCGTTATCGTCCTACAATTTGTTGCCTAATATACTCACCATTTTGTTCTTCCAGTCATAAAATTCACCGCTGATGATCTTCGCCCGTGCCTCCTGAACCAGCCACAAGTAAAAGTGGAGGTTATGCAGCGTAGCAATCTGTGCACCAAGGATCTCTTTAGAGTGCATCAGGTGTCTTAAATAAGCTTTGGAGTACACCCTGTCGGCTTCAAGATCACTGTCTGCATCGATAGGAGAATAATCGTTCGCCCATTTTTTGTTGCCGATGTTGATGATCCCGTTTCGCGTAAACAGCATCCCGTTCCGGGCATTCCGGGTCGGCATTACACAGTCAAACATGTCTACCCCGAGGGCAATGTTCTCCAGAATATTGACAGGTGTCCCTACACCCATCAGATAACGCGGTTTATCGGCCGGAAGTATATCGCAAACCACTTCGGTCATGCCATACATCTCTTCCGCAGGCTCGCCAACGGAAAGACCGCCGATGGCATTGCCTTCACGATTCATTGAGGCAATAAACTCAGCCGATTTAACCCTCAGGTCTTTATACACGGATCCCTGTACAATCGGAAACAGCGTCTGCTCAAAACCATACTTAGGTTCGGTAGTGTCAACCCGCTCGCAGCAGCGTTTAAGCCAGCGATGCGTCATTTCTATAGATGAAGCAGCATATTTATAGTCGCACGGGTAAGGCGTGCATTCATCAAAAGCCATGATGATATCGGCACCGATGCTGCGCTGGATGTCCATCGCATATTCGGGCGTAAACAAATGTTTTGAGCCATCTATGTGTGAGTTGAACGTAACGCCTTCTTCCCTGATCTTTCGGACCTTGCTCAGGGAGTAAACCTGGTAGCCCCCACTATCGGTCAGAATCGGCCGGTCCCAGCCAATAAATTTATGAAGGCCGCCAGCACCCTCCAGCACGTCGAGTCCCGGACGTAGATACAAATGATAGGTGTTTCCCAGGATGATCTGGGCTTTTATATCGTCTTTCAGTTCACGCTGATGCACTGCCTTAACCGTACCTGCTGTCCCCACGGGCATGAAAATAGGTGTCTGTATCTCGCCGTGTGCGGTTGTTACTGTTCCTGCCCTCGCTTTGGAGAGAGGGTCTTTTGCCTGTAAACTAAATTTCATGTATTAATGTGTGCCCGCTAAAAATCTGCCCAAAAGTAGCAAAAAAGCCGGAGAAAATTGAGAGATTTGCCGCCTTACAACCAATACATCGTGGAATTAACCTTAGTGGAAAGCTGCCTGTTGGGCGGTTTAGCCTTTTGCTTCATTATACAGCTCTGGTTCACGCTCGGCGTGCATCTAAAACTTGCCCTTTACAAAATAGAACCTATTATTCCTGAAGGACTTAGGCCGATCAGCGTGATCATATGTGCAAGGAACGAGGCCGCCAATCTACAGGAATACCTTCCGCTTGTGCTGGAGCAGAAATATCCCGATTACGAGGTGATCGTAGTAAACGACCGTTCATGGGACGCTACAGAAGACATTCTGAAAGATCTTTCTGTACGCTATCCCCATCTCAAGGTCGTCAACGTTAACGACGGTCAGAAGTTCCTTGCTGGAAAGAAGTTTGCCGTCACCATGGGCATCAAGGCCGCTAAACACGAGTGGCTGGTATTTACAGACGCAGATTGTATGCCTGCTACGGAAAACTGGTTACTGGGTATGCAGCAGCCGGCAGATGAGGCTACCGAGATTGTGCTGGGCTATTCGCCTTATATCCGTAAAAGAGGATTGCTTAATGCCCTGATTCGTTTTGAGACGTTTTTTACGGCCGTCAACTACCTGTCCTTTGCGCTGAAAGGCATGCCATACATGGGTGTTGGCCGAAACATGGCCTATAAAAAATCGCTCTTTTTCAAAAGCAAAGGCTTTGCGGCACATATGCACATCCCATCAGGGGATGATGATCTGTTTGTCAACGCCAATGCGCACCGGAGAAACACACGGATAGCTATTCAGCCCGATGCACACGTATGGTCGGAGCCCAAGACGGGCTTTATTGCCTATCTGCGGCAAAAGAAACGGCACCTGGGGGCCGGTAAATTTTACAAAGGCAAGCATAAGTTTATCCTTTCTGCTCAGATCTTTTTCCAGTTTATGTTTTACGTAACCCTTATCGCAGCACTATTCTTTCAGCCCCTGGCAGTCTACATAGCTCTGGGCGTATTGGCGCTGAGCATTATCATCCGCTGCCTGGTGTATCCGCGATTGCTTCGTAAGCTGAATTACGCCGGCCTGCGCTGGTGGTTTCCGCTCTTGGATCTCCTGCTCTTCATTTTTCTCGTCTTTAATGCCATAGTGTCTATATTTGTGAAAAAAGTACAGTGGAAATAAGCGCAGCTATCATACAAAAGTATTTCAAAGACCTCAGTACGGTACAGATTGATCAGTTTGGTCAGTTATTTGAACTGTACAACCATTGGAATGCCCAGATCAACGTAATTTCCAGAAAGGACATTGATGAGTTATACACGCGGCATGTGCTTCATTCATTGGGTATCGCCAAATTTTGCAGTTTTAATGCCGGGGCGAATGTTCTCGACGTTGGCACGGGTGGCGGTTTTCCTGGCATCCCCCTTGCCATATTATTTCCTGAAACGCAGTTTCATCTCGTCGATTCCATAGGCAAGAAGATCAAGGTCGTTAAAGAAGTCGCCGAGGCCCTAGGCCTTAAAAACGTTCAGGCCAGTCACCTGCGGGCCGAGCAGGTAGAAGGTCAGTTCGACTTTGTTGTGTCCCGTGCAGTTACCCGGCTTATCGATTTCTATCCATGGGTGAAAGGAAAATTCAAGAAAGCATCAACCCATGCTATCCCGAACGGGATACTGTATCTTAAAGGGGGTGATCTTACGGAAGAGATTGCTGAATCACGCCTGAAAGCGGAATTGTATCCGCTTTCTGACTATTTCGAAGAAGAATTTTTCGAAACGAAGTATGTGGTTTATGTTCCGCAGTAACCAGGTTTAAGCGGGACGTTATTCTGATTCAGGCTTATCTTTTACCACGATTGGCGGTGGAAATTTTTCCAGTGTTTCGATATCGTTCCCGGTAAATTCAAGGGCGCCGTTTATTGCTTCCTTGCCATACTTGCGGACTGCCGCCTGCGGTGTTAGTTCAGTCATGCTTGTGTAGCCCCTGACAATGATAATTTTCCCGAGTTTCAGCTTTTTACCATTAATTAAGATCAAACGTTTTTCGAGTGACTCGGTCTTGCCGGTCCTAGGGTCATGGCGGCTTTCTATAACGAAATATTTAGGCTCTTGCTGCTGATTTTCCACTACGACCGATGGGCCTGGCATTATTGCTGATTCCCGGGCTTGCTCATACAGATCTATGAACGCATACGTTTTGTTAGCCATTAGTGTAGAGGCACAGACCATTCCTCCCGTAAGCGGGAGAAGAAACAGGAGGCGGAATCTGATCCGTCCTGCCGACTTTTTCTTGTTTAACATCATGATTCTTGGTTTTAGTATAGATTGATTGAATACCTGGTTGGCGAGTTGTCCGACACCCGATTGCATCGAATTATGGATTAAGAACATTGCATAGTCATGCTTGGTTATGCTTTTACCAATCGTCGCTTCGTCTGCTATGTATTCGTGGATGAGTTTTATATCGCGCCTCATCGCCCACGTCACCGGATTAAACCAGTTTAATGCATGAACCAGCTCAAGCAGGATAACATCCACACTGTGTCCGTGTTTAATATGAGTGAGCTCATGACCCACGATCACATCCTTCTGATCAGTATTTGGATCCATGAAAAGCAGGCTGAAGAAGGAAAAGGTCAGGCCGGATTGCGGTGAGCCGAGGTAACGAACACCGTTATGGTCATGCCAGCGAGCGCGTCTGTATATACTCATAACTTGAAAAACAGAACGGGCCAGTCGCGACAGAAAGAATATGCTGACCAGGCTATAAGCAACAAGCAACACCAGGCTCCAGTCAAACCCCTCCTGGTTTTGCACCGCGACATTTACCAATTCCGGGGTTTGCAGAACAAATGCTTGTTGTTCCACAGGCTCCCACAGGGTGCGCAGGTAACTGACCTTCAAGAGAGGCAGTATAAAAGCCGCTGCTACACTGGCGAGAAGAAAGAAGCGGCTTAAGGTGTAGAAAGTCTCCCGAGCCAGTATCAACCTGTAGAACCCATAAAATATAGCCAGATAGACGTTCGCCTCCAATAAATAATAGATCCAGTTCATGACCTCTCGTTTTTAAGTTTATCTGCAAGCTTAATGAGTTCGTCAAGCTCATCAATGTCCATTTTCTTCTCGTTCACTAGAAAGGAGACCAGGCTCTGATAAGAGTTCTCAAAGTAATTGTTCATTACTTTGTCCAACGCGAAATGCTTGTACTGGTCTTCAGACACCACCGGGAAATAGATATGGGTATTGCCAACTGCCTTATGGTCCAGGAAGCCCTTGCCTTCCAGCACCCGTACTACGGTCGACACCGTATTGTAAGCAGGCTTGGGCGATGGCATACGATCTATCACGTCTTTTACTAGACCTTCCCCGATCTCCCATAGGATAAGCATCACCTGTTCTTCTGCTTTTGTTAATTCTCTTAGCATCTAAATATCCTTTTTGTTTTCCTAAGTTACAACTATAAAAATAGTTTGCAAACTATTTTTATAGTTTATTTTATTTTGCTGGTTTTTAATGATGTAGAACAGGGGAGTTGTTTGCAACCTGACGTTTTGAATAACTTAGCCTATGAGTTTAATCCATAAAATTGCGCTTACCTTGATCGACTCGGTAGGGCATGTCCATGCAAAGCAGCTTGTTGAACATTTTGGCTCTGCGGAAGCCGTATTTAGCGCCTCTTTCGGTGCATTAATGGAAATCCCCGGGATAGGCAAGGTAACGGCGGGTAACATAATAAAAACCGATGCACTGAGGCGTGCGGAGGAGCAATTACATTTTATTGAAAAGCATCAGGTGAAGGTGCTTTTTTATACCGACGACGACTATCCTCATCGGCTAAGGCATTGTTACGACGCACCAATGGTACTCTATTATAAGGGCGGTGCCGATCTGAACCGCCAGCGGATCATCAGTGTGGTCGGTACCCGCCGTGCCACTGAATACGGCCGGCAGCTTTGTCGACACCTTGCCGAAACGCTTCAACCTTATGGGGTCACTATTGTTAGCGGGATGGCATACGGCATCGATATCGCCGCACATAAAGAGAGTCTGAACTTCAATATTCCCACCGTAGGGGTGCTGGCGCATGGGCTCGACCGTATTTATCCGCCTGCGCACCTTCCTGTTGCTCGGCAAATGGTTTCTGAAGGTGGCCTGCTTACAGAGTTTCCGTTAAATACTGCGCCCGACAAGGAGAACTTCCCTAAACGCAACCGGATTATTGCCGGACTTGCCGATGCTACCATCGTTGTAGAAGCCATTGCGAAAGGCGGCGCGCTGATCACCGCAGATATTGCAAGCTCTTACAGCAGGGATGTGTTCGCTTTTCCAGGGCGTACGGGCGATAAAAGTTCTGAGGGATGCAATTTCCTGATCAAAACGAACCGGGCGGGACTGATCACACATGCGCAAGACATTCCATATTACATGGGCTGGGAGAAGGAGCAGGTACACGCAGCTGCGCTACAAATACAGTTGCCTGTCGGACTTTCTGATGAAGAGCAGCGGGTGGTAGACGTGCTTCGGGCCGGGCCGGCGCGGGTCGATGAGCTTGCCTTACGTACCGGTATCCAGCAAAGTCAGCTCGCTATGCATTTGCTCAACCTCGAGATTCAGGGCGTGCTAATCGCTTTGCCCGGCAGCTTGTATCAACTCGCGGGTTGACCGCATGTGGATAAAATTATTGATTGTTTAAATCTAGAGAATAAGTAGTATAAAATAATATTTGTACTTTTGTGCCATGTGGTACAATAATATATTGGAGACGATCGGCAATACGCCACTTGTGAAGCTCAATTCTATTACTAAAGGTGTACCAGGCACCATCCTTGCTAAGATTGAGACCACCAACCCCGGTAACTCAATCAAGGACAGAATGGCGGTCAAGATGATTGAGGAGGCCGAGAAGAGCGGCAAGCTTAAACCCGGCGGTACCATCATTGAAGGTACATCGGGAAATACCGGTATGGGCCTGGCCATGGCTGCTATTATCAAAGGGTATAAGTGTATTTTTACCACAACAGATAAACAATCGAAGGAAAAGGTTGATGCACTTCGGGCTTTTGGTGCGGAGGTTATTGTTTGCCCCACCAATGTTGAACCCGAAGATCCGCGGTCCTATTACTCTGTATCCTCGCGGCTCGAGCGTGAAGTCCCGAACTCCTGGAAGCCAAACCAATACGACAATCTTGCGAATTCGCAGGCGCACTACGAGCAGACTGGTCCTGAAATATGGGCGCAGACTGAAGGTAAGATCACTCATCTGGTGGTTGGCGTGGGTACAGGAGGGACCATATCTGGAGCAGGCAAATACCTTAAGGAACAAAATCCTAACATTCGCGTTTGGGGTATCGATACCTACGGCTCCGTATTCAAAAAATACAAGGAGACCGGTATTATGGATAAAAACGAGATCTATCCGTATATCACAGAAGGTATAGGGGAGGACTTCCTGCCTAAGAATGTGGATTTTGATGTTATAGATCTGTTTGAGAAGGTAACGGATAAGGACGCAGCGCTTATGACCCGTGAAATTGCACGCAAGGAGGGCATTTTTGTAGGTAACTCGGCAGGCGCCGCGCTGGCTGGTTTGCTGCAGCTTAAAGACAAGCTAAAGCCGGAAGATGTGGTCGTCATTATCTTCCATGATCATGGTAGCCGGTATATGGGTAAAATGTATAACGAGGACTGGCTGCGTGAGCGGGGCTTTCTAAAAGATGAGAAGCTTACCGCCCGTTCTATTCTCCATAAAAAGACTAACCCTGAGCTGGTTATGGTCGACTGTGAACAGACCGTGCAGGAGGCAATCAATACCATGCATACGCTCAATATCTCGCAGATCCCGGTCACGCAAAAAGACATGGTGGTAGGTAAGCTAGAAGAGCGTGATATATTGCGGGTGCTCATGGAGAACCCCTCGCTTAAATCGGCCAAAGTAGCTGAAATCATGACCGCTGGTTTCCCCTTTGTAGATCTCAATACCTCAATAGATCGTATTTCCGGTCTTATCAATAAAGACAACAGTGCTGTGCTGGTAGAAGATGAGCAGGGCAGGATCGAAATCATTACACAATACGATATCATCAATGCGATATCGGGATAATCTTAGAACCGAGACAAAAACACCTAATAACTAAAACCAGAAAAGCCCCGTAAGGGGCTTTTTGTTTAGTGTCCGGGTGCGTTGGCTTCTACCCGTTTTATCTGCGCACCGAGTGCCCGCAAACGGATGTCAATATCCTGATAACCCCTTTCAATCTGTTCTATATTAAAGATGGTCGATTTGCCTTCGGCCGATAATGCGGCGATGAGCAATGAAACACCCGCCCGAATGTCGGGAGAGGTCATGCTAATGCCCCTTAGTTGGTATTTCTTATCAATTCCATTTACCGTAGCGCGGTGCGGGTCGCAGAGAATGATCTGTGCACCCATATCTATCAGCTTATCCACAAAGAACAAACGGCTCTCAAACATTTTCTGGTGGATCAGCACGTTTCCGCGTGCCTGGGTAGCCACTACCAATACAATGCTTAGCAAGTCTGGTGTAAAACCCGGCCATGGCGCATCAGCAATGGTCAG
Source organism: Pedobacter deserti (assembly GCF_024436415.1). Taxonomy (GTDB): domain Bacteria; phylum Bacteroidota; class Bacteroidia; order Sphingobacteriales; family Sphingobacteriaceae; genus Pedobacter; species Pedobacter faecalis. The sequence continues at coordinate 1,970,709 of NZ_JAFMZQ010000001.1, forward strand.
CATAGAACCATCGATGAATGACTCAATGACGTAGTTTTTCTGAGAAGGGATATAGATGTCGTCGCCACGCAGTTCAAACTTGATTCCCAGCTTTTTAAATACATCCGGTATAACACCAAGCTCCTGATAGCAGACATTCTTGATCGTGATCTCAGATTCTGTCATAGCCGCCAGACCAATGAATGAACCTATCTCAATCATATCAGGAAGCATGCGATGCTCGGTGCCGCCCAGTTTCTCAACGCCTTCAATGGTGAGGAGGTTAGAGCCCACGCCACTAATTTTAGCGCCCATACGGTTCAGCATCTTACATAGCTGCTGCAGGTAAGGTTCGCAGGCCGCATTATAAATGGTCGTTGTTCCCTTGGCCAGTACAGCGGCCATCACAATGTTGGCTGTACCAGTCACAGATGCCTCATCCAGAAGGATATACGCCCCCTTCAGGTTCGTCGCATCCACATTAAAGAACTCTTTCTTGGTATCGTACACAAACTTGGCCCCAAGTTTTTCAAAGCCCAGGAAGTGCGTGTCCAGTCTTCGCCGTCCGATCTTGTCGCCCCCCGGCTTCGGAATGGCGGCCTTGCCAAAGCGCCCCAGAAGCGGGCCCACAATCATGATTGAACCTCTTAAGCCGCCGCCTTTCGCTTTGAAGGAGTCAGACAGGAAATAGTCCAGATTGATGTCTTTAGCTTCAAACGTGTAAGTATCTTTTGATAAGCGTTCTACCAGTACACCCAGGTCGCCAAGCAGTTCAATCAGCTTGTTTACGTCCTTAATGTCGGGGATATTGCTTATGGTAACCTTCTGATCGGTCAGCAAAACGGCTGCAATGATCTGAAGCGCCTCGTTTTTAGCACCCTGAGGATGGATTTCGCCCTTCAGCTTCTTTCCGCCGATAATTTCAAATGCGTTCATTAGTGTCTTTGCTTACCGTTATTGTGCTTCTTGTTATTGTTGTTGTTCTGCTTGTTCTTGTTTTTGCCCTGCTTGCTGTTGTTTTGCGGACGTGCCTGTACCGGCTTAACTTCCACTTTGGCAAGGTTAATGTTGTCGGCAAGCTTCAGCTGGCCTTCCGACAATTCATTCAGGTTCTTAAGGATCGTTTCATCGGCCACCGTGTCTTTGTTCCAGGTCACGTACGACATCTTCATGAAGTTGGCAATATTATGCACCATTGCTGCTTTAGCCTCTTCATCTTCAATTGCTTGTGCTTTTTCGATCAGCACTTCCACGGTTTTGCCGTAGTGCTTATAACGGATCCTTTTTTGCGGATAGCCGATATGTTTTGGTTTAACCAGCGCAGCTTCAGGCGTAGGCTTTGGGTAGGGACTGTCCACATCAATTTTATAGCCTGATATAATGTGCAGGTGATCCCATAATTTATGCTTGAAGTCGGCCACATCACGAAGATGCGGATTCAGGAAGCCCATCAGGTCAATCACCGCCTGAGCATATCTGTTCCGCTCCTCACGGTCCTCAAGCTCAATGATGTACTTGACCATATTTTGCACGTTCCGGCCGTATTCGGCCAGAATGAGCTCGTTTCTAGTAGTATTATAATCGAAATTCATGTAGTCTTTATCTCTGATAGATGTTATTTAACAATTCGCAATTTAGCAAATTTTAACAATAGCTGTTTGTTGCCCAGTCCCTGGAAAAATACCGTAGCCTTTACATCGGGCAAACTGCCCTCCAAACTCACAATTTTTCCAAAACCAAACTTCTCATGTTCAACATCCATGCCGTTCTGGAAGTCGCCCGCCGCATCCGGTGCAAAGCCCGGCGTGGGAACATGCGCTTTAGGAAGCAAACTCGTTGTCTTAGGTCTCGGTGCAGCGCCTGCCGTCCCAGCCGAAGCTGCCGGTTTAGGCTTCGAAAATGAATCCCGCTGCTGGCTCCAGCTCTTACGCTCCGAGTCAAAGCTATCGGTACCCAGTACACTTTTCGAAGGTTTGACGACCTCAATTTCGAGGTACCTCGGGCTAATCTCGTTGATGAACCGGCTTGGTTCGCAACTGGTTAGCGTGCCCCAACGATACCTCGATGTAGCGTAAGTCAGCGTAAGTTTTTTCTCCGCACGGGTAATGGCCACATAAAACAGTCGCCGCTCCTCTTCCAGATCGCTCCGCGAATTCAAACTCATTTGCGAAGGGAAAAGATTCTCCTCGAGGCCAACCACGAATACATTTTTAAACTCCAGACCTTTGGCTGAGTGTATCGTCATCATCGACACTGTATCCTTTTCCTTGTCGTTTTCACGGTCGTCGTTCGTAAGCAGCGCGATATCCTGCATAAACACGGCCAGGCTGCGGTCTTCAATGTCTTCGCGCTCCGCAAATTCCTTCACACCATTCAGCAATTCCTGGATGTTTTCATAACGTGCGCGGCCCTCAATGCTGTCGTCCGTATGCAGTTCTTTCAGCATACCCGAATGCTGCGCAATATAAAGTGCAGTCTCATAAGCATCCAGTTTCTTGGATTCGGCCGCAAAGCTCTGGATCAGCATCGCAAAATCATTCAGCTGACTTGCAATACGTCCTTCTATATAAGCCTGCGGGTTGCAGATGACCTGCCACATCGTGATGTTGTACTTGTCTGCCGCAACAATGATTTTCTCTACCGTGGTATCACCCAAACCCCGCCTCGGATAATTGATCACACGCTTTATCGCCTCCTCATCGGCCGGATTAAAGGTTAGCCTGAAATAAGCGATCAGGTCCTTAATCTCCTTACGCTGATAAAACGACAAGCCGCCATAGATCTTGTAAGGCACGTTCAGCTTACGCAAAGCTTCTTCCATCGCCCTCGATTGTGCGTTGGTACGGTACAGGATAGCAAAGTCCTGGTAGTTGTAACCCTTCAACGAACGCTCCTGTACAATGGCTTCGGCCACCAGCTTTCCTTCCTCGTTATCGGTAAAAGCACGCTGCACCTTAATCCGGTCGCCCGCCTCATTCTCCGAAAACACGTTCTTTTCCAGTTGGTTCTTGTTGTTGGCAATGATGCTATTTGCCACTTCAACGATGTTCTGTGTCGACCGGTAATTCTGTTCCAGTTTGTACACCTGAAGCTCAGGATAATCCCGCTCAAAATTGAGGATGTTCTGGATGTTGGCACCCCGAAAGGCATAGATACTTTGCGCATCATCGCCCACCACACAGATGTTCTGGTAAACCGCCGCCAGCTTTTTCACAATCGTGTACTGCGAAAAGTTGGTATCCTGATACTCATCGACCATCAGGTAGCGGAATTTATGCTGGTATTTATTTAATACGTCCGGATGCGTTTTAAGCAGCACATTGGTTTTAAACAAGAGATCGTCAAAGTCCATTGCCCCGGCTTTAAAGCAGCGCTTTGTGTAAGTCTCGTAAATCACACCCAGCAGCGGCCGTTTATTGCTCACGTCCTCTGCCTGTATTTCAGGGTTTTCGAGGTATTCTGTATACGAAATCAAATTGTTCTTTGCAGAAGAAATCCTGTTGTACACAAAATTGGCATTGTACAGCTTATCGTCAAGCTGCATCTCCCTCAAAATGGAACGGATCAGGCTCTTGCTGTCGTCCGTGTCATAAATTGTAAAATTGGAAGGATAGCCGATCTTCTCAGCCTCTACCCGCAAAATCTTTGCGAATACAGAGTGGAAAGTGCCCATCCAGATGTTTTTAGCTTCATTGCCCACCACCTTCATGATACGCTCGCGCATTTCCTTGGCCGCTTTATTCGTAAAAGTAAGCACAAGAATATTGAAAGGATCGACGCCCTTCTGTATCAAGTGAGCTACCCGATAGGTAATCACCCGGGTTTTACCCGATCCGGCACCAGCCACGATCATCGACGGCCCTTCGGTATTCTCTACTGCGGCGCGCTGTTGGGGGTTTAAGCCTGCTAAATAATCCAAAATACGTTCTGCTGTTTAATATGCGATTTTGCCCGGTATTTTCTACGGGGGCTTGCAAAGTTACATGTTTTAAGGCTTGTTTCAAAAGGAGAGGAGGCAGAATTAAACAGGTAGTTTCCCCTGCCGGAATAAGTCTTTTTTGATAAACTATTCTTCCCCTTGTATGTAGTATGAGAAAAAGATATATGGATTTTATTCAGATACTTGGGCTGGTAGCGGGGATATGTACCTCTTCATCAATATTGCCTCAACTTATCAAAACCTTTAAAACCAAGCAGGCTAACGATGTGGCCGTGTTTATGTTTATTGTCATGATGACCGGAAACAGCCTCTGGATCTACTACGGTTTCGATAAGTCCGACATACCCATCATCTCAACCAACTTTTTATCGCTCGCACTAAACATCGCTATGCTGATTCTCAAGTTCAAGTACCGCAACAATAAGGAACAGGCTTGAGCTTAAGTCTGGGAATTGAAAAATATACGTTCGCGCTACCGGCAACTAATGAAATTTTTCTAGTTTAGCCGCGGATTACATCCTTGTTTCTAACTAGATAACTTATTATTATGCAAGAGATTAAAAAATATGTAGCGGAAAACAAACAGCGCTTTCTCGACGAATTGTTTGAGTTGCTTCGTTTTCCATCGGTAAGTGCCGACCCAAAGTATAAAGACGATGTGCTGAAAACGGCAGAATACGTGGCTGCCAAACTTCGTGAAGCCGGAGCCGACCAGGTAGAGGTTTGTCCCACCGCCGGTTATCCCATCGTTTACGGAGAGAAAATCATTGACCCAAGTCTGCCTACGGTGCTGGTCTACGGGCATTACGACGTACAGCCGCCAGATCCGCTGGAACTTTGGAAGACACCTCCTTTTGAGCCTACACTGCGCGATGGCAAGATCTACGCCCGCGGCGCCTGTGATGATAAAGGACAGTTTTATATGCACGTAAAAGCGTTTGAACTGATGATGCAGACCAACACCCTGGCCTGCAACGTGAAGTTTATGATCGAAGGCGAAGAGGAAGTTGGATCGGCCAACCTTGGCATTTTTGTTAACGACAATAAAGAACGGCTTAAAGCTGATGTAGTGCTGATCTCAGATACTTCCATGATCAGTATGGAAAATCCATCCATTGAAACGGGCCTGCGCGGACTCGCCTATATGGAGGTTGAGGTAACCGGGCCTAACCGCGATCTGCACTCGGGGGTTTACGGTGGCGCTGTAGCCAATCCAGCCACCATCCTTTGCAAAATGATCTCTTCGCTGCACGACGAAAACAACCATATCACTATACCAGCGTTCTACGATAAGGTGGTCGACCTGACAGAAGAAGAAAAGAAGGCCTTAAATGCCGCGCCATTTGATCTGGAAGAGTATAAAAAAGATCTTGATATCAACGCTGAGTGGGGCGAAAAAGGGTATTCTACCCTGGAGCGGACCGGCACCCGGCCTACACTGGAAGTAAACGGGATCTGGAGCGGATATATCGGCGAGGGCGCAAAAACGGTGCTTCCTTCTAAAGCAAACGCTAAAATCTCCATGCGCCTGGTACCTAACCAGAGTTCCGAAGAAATCTCGGAGATCTTTGCGAAGCATTTCGAAAGCATCGCGCCTGATTATGTAAAGGTGAAGGTCACAGCGCACCATGGAGGTGAGCCGGTGGTTACGCCGACCGACAGCGTGGCCTACCGCGCAGCTGAAAAGGCTATTGTAGATTCATTTGGTAAAGCGCCGATTCCAACAAGGGGTGGAGGGAGCATTCCCATCGTGGCCTTGTTTGAAAGCGCATTGGGTATTAAGTCTGTGCTGTTCGGTTTTGGTCTCGACAGCGACGCGCTTCACTCGCCAAACGAAAAATACGACGTATATAATTACTACAAAGGGATTGAAACCCTTCCGCTGTTTCATAAGTACTTTGCTGAACTAAGCAAGTAGCCACATCGTATATACCAGGTTCGGCATGAATGCACAGTGCTACCGTCATGAGTCCGCCTTTTTTCAGGGAAAAGGCGGACTCACCGCGGACTCATGGCGGACTCATGGCGGACTCACTAGCTTCTTGGTGGCCGCAAATTCCCAACTTGGCCTCGTGCTGATCCTTGAGATAGATCAATTCTTGATAAGAAATTAACATGCTAATTTACAATATATTACATATATATAACAAACTAAATATACTACTAAATCCCTATACTTTATATATTTGCTGTTGTTGCTTCGGCAATGGCACCAAATTAAAAGAGTTTAGCAATGCAAAGTTTTAGGACAGAACTGGAAAATCCGGTCGTCGAAAAAGATATTATTGATCTTGAAAAAAAGATCAGGGCTTTTCGGGAGGGTACCATCCATGAGGAAAAATTCAGAAGCCTGCGTTTGGCCAGGGGCGTGTACGGACAGCGTCAGCCGGGTGTGCAGATGGTGCGGATTAAGCTTCCTTTCGGGAAGGTTACTTTTAAGCAGCTTTTGCGTATAGCCGATGTGGCCGACGAATATGGAAGCGGCAACCTGCATTTAACCACGCGTCAGGATATTCAGATTCATTATGTAAGCCTGGATCGTACGCCGCAACTGTGGCAGGAACTGGAGAAAGATGACATTACCCTGCGTGAGGCCTGCGGCAATACGGTCAGGAACGTGACTTCGTCGCCTGATGCGGGCATTAACCCGAATGAGCCTTTCGATGTATCGCCTTATGCACATGCGTTCTTTGCTTATTTCCTGCGTAATCCGATTTGTCAGGAGATGGGGCGGAAGATCAAGTTTTCGTTTTCGTCTGATGACCGCGATACCGCTTTTAGTTATATACACGATCTGGGCTTTATACCTAAGATCAATGCGGAGGGCGAACGTGGCTTTAAGGTCATGCTGGGCGGAGGTTTGGGTGCGCAGCCCTTCCTGGCGAGCATCGTGCACGACTTTTTGCCCGAAGATCAGATCGTTCCTTATGCGGAAGCGCTGCTGCGGGTGTTCGACCGCTACGGTGAGCGCAACAACAGGAATAAGGCTCGACTGAAATACCTGGTGCAGAAGCTGGGTTTGGAAGAGGTGCTTCGCCTGGTTGAAGAAGAGCGTACCGCGAACAAGGTAAAGTCGTTTGTGGTCGACCGCAACAAGGTGTTGCAACCAGAGCCGCCGCAATTGCAGGATTATCCGCAATTGGAGGTGGTTGAGACGGTTGAATACAAGCACTGGCGGGCAACCAACGTTGTTGCACAAAAGCAGGACGGGTACTTCGGTGTCTACATCAAAGTGGCTAAAGGCGATATTAAAACAGATCTGGCCAGGGCGTTTGTATCGGCGGTAAGGTCATTTGTGGCCGACGAGCTGCGCATTACGCAAAACCAGGGCTTGCTGCTGAAGTTTGTGCCGGAAGGGGCGCTGCCTGCATTGTATCAGGAATTGTCTGCCTTGGGTATGGCCCGGCCGGGCTTCGATAGTGTAGCCGATGTAACCACCTGTCCGGGCACCGACACCTGTAACCTCGGGATATCCAACAGTATGTCTTTGTCGGTAGCCCTCGAGGAGGTGATCTATGAAGAGTATCCGGAACTGGTGTATGATAAGGATCTGAAAATTAAAATAAGCGGGTGTATGAATTCCTGCGGACAACACGGTCTGGCGCATATTGGCTTCCACGGGAGTTCTCTGAAGGCGAATGGCAAGGTGGTTCCTGCAGTACAGGTGATGCTTGGCGGCGGAACTATCGGCAATGGCGAAGGCCGTGTAGCGGAACGGGTAATTAAAGCGCCATCTAAGCGTGCTACCGGTGTGCTGCGGATGATCCTGAATGACTTCGCGGCAAACTCGGGTGAGGGGGAAAGCTTCCATCAGTATTACGACCGCAAAACGAAGGACCACTTTTACCAGTTGCTGAAGCCGCTGGCTGATCTGACCAACCTGGTGGATGAGGAGTATGTAGACTGGGGCCATGAAGAAACGTTTGAGACTGCTATAGGCGTGGGCGAATGTGCCGGTGTGGTGATAGACCTGGTGGCTACCCTGCTGCTTGAGTCGGAAGAAAAGCTTGGCTGGGCACGGGCGTCTTATGATGCGGGTGCATGGGCTGATGCAATATACCATACGTATGCGGTGTATGTAAGTGCGGCGAAAGCCTTGCTTCTGGATAAGGGGGTAAACAGCAGTACCCAGATCGGTGTGATCAGGGAATTTGATAATCATTATGTGCAGACTGGAGAAATTCCTTTGGCGGGTTCGTTTAACGACTTGGTGCTGCAAATCAATAAGAACGAACCTTCTCAGGAATTTGCCACGGCCTATCTGGCTTCAGTGGAAGAGTTCCTGCAGGGAGTTAAAGCAAAACGTGGAGGGCAACTGGTATGAGCGTAGTAAAAGAAACAAATATAAAAGAGCCGCGTATTACGCTGGTTGGTGCCGGTCCCGGCGATCCGGAACTGATCACGCTTAAAGCGGTGAATGCATTGAAATCGGCCGACGTGATCCTGTACGATGCTTTGGTAAACGAGGTTTTGCTCGATTACGCAAAGCCTGGGGCTATTAAAGTATATGTAGGTAAAAGATCGGGCGAGCATTCGTTCGGGCAGGAGGCGATCAATAAACTGATGGTCGACTACGCACTGAATTACGGACATGTGGTTCGCTTAAAAGGCGGTGATCCTTTTGTGTTTGGCCGGGGCTACGAAGAACTGGACTATGCGGCCGATTATAGTATTCCGGCATCGGTTATTCCTGGTTTGTCGAGTTCTATCTCGGTTCCGGGATTGCAGCAGATCCCGGTAACGCATCGCGGTATAGCCGAGAGTTTCTGGGTGGTTACAGGTACTACGGCCTCTGGCAAGTTGTCGAACGACCTGTACGAGGCGGCACGCTCTAAGGCCACGGTAGTGGTGCTGATGGGTTTGGGTAAGCTGAAGGAAATCGTAAAGCTATATCAGCATGAGGGCAAAGGCAAACTTCCGGTAGCGGCTATTCAAAGCGGTTCCACAGAAAACGAAAAGCTTGCCGTAGGCATCGTAGATACGATTGTGGAGGTGGTAGAAGAGAAGCAGATCGAGGCCCCGGCCTTGCTGGTTTTTGGTGAGGTGGTATCATTGCATCCTTCCTTTCAGCCCATACGGGATTTCTTTGAGGCTTTAAAAGAGGAGATTTAACTGCCGCAAGACAAAATATATCGATATTTTGCATGTAAATGAACGAAGATGGAAGGTAATCAGTTATTCCCGGTATTTCTTAAGTTAAATGAGCTTCATACGGTGCTGATCGGCGGCGGACCGGTAGGTCTGGAAAAGCTGAACGCAATTTTGCAAAACAGCGCTGAAGCAAGGGTTACGGTGGTAGCACGTGAGATTATTGACGCGGTATATGAATTGGCGGAGCAATATCCGAAGGTGAAGCTGGTATGTAAAAGTTTTGAGCAGGCCGACCTGGATGAGGCGGATCTGGTAGTGGCTGCAACGAACAATCCGGAGCTTAATGTATTGATCAGAGCCTCTGCAAAAGCACGGCGTTTGCTGATCAATGTAGCGGATAAGCCTGATCTGTGCGATTTCTATCTGGGTTCGGTGGTGCGCAAGGGTGATCTTAAGGTGGCCATTTCCACCAACGGGAAATCGCCCACCATCGCAAAAAGACTTAAAGAGGTACTGAACGAAGGCATTCCGGCAGAACTGGATACCACGCTTCAGCAAATGAGTGCATTGAGAGAAACGCTTAAAGGCGATTTTAATGAAAAGGTTAGGCAGCTGAACGAAATAACTGCTGTCTTGGCGCATAATAAGGGGGAAGGGAAATGAATGAACAGTTGGAACTGATATCAGGGCAGATTGCAGGTATGGATCCGGTGGCGGCGTTAAGGCGCCTAACGGAGCAGTATCCGGGCCGTGTTGTTTTCTCGACAAGCTTTGGTTGGGAAGATCAGGTGATTACACATCTTATTTTTTCAAACGATCTGCCGATCGAGGTATTCACGCTCGAGACAGGTCGACTGTTTCCGGAGACCTATTATGTATGGAACCGGACACTGGAAATCTACAACAAACCTATCAAAGCCTATTTTCCGGAGGCCGAAGCTTTACAGCGTATGGTAGACGCCAAAGGGCCTAGCAGTTTCTACACCTCGGTGGAGAACAGAAAGGAATGCTGTTACATCAGGAAAATAGAACCTCTGAAACGCGCGCTGAGCGGTCATAAGATATGGGTAACAGGAATACGTGCGGAACAATCGCCCAACCGCCACGACATGCGTAACCTGGAATGGGATGAAGGCAATCAGATGATTAAGTATCACCCACTTTTCGAGTGGTCGCTCGACGAGGTAAAAGACTTTATAAAGAAGCACAATATTGTATATAATACCCTTCACGACAGGGGCTTTCCGAGTATAGGATGTGCGCCGTGTACACGCGCGGTGCTTGAGGGTGAAGATTTCAGGGCGGGCCGCTGGTGGTGGGAAGATCAGTCGAAAAAGGAATGCGGCTTACATGCCACAACATAATTGCAGAACACTTATGAGTAAATATAATTTAGATTATTTGGATGAGCTTGAGGCCGAGGCGATTCATATCCTCCGGGAGGTGGCAGGCCAGTTCGAGAAACCTGCCCTGCTTTTTTCGGGCGGTAAGGATTCTATCACCCTGGTGAGACTGGCCGAGAAGGCTTTCAGGCCGGGAAGATTCCCATTTCCCCTGGTGCATATAGATACCGGGCATAATTTTGAGGAAACGATTGCTTATCGCGACAAGATGATTGAGCGTATTGGTGAGCGACTGATTGTGGGCTATGTGCAGGAGTCTATAGATCAGGGTAAGGTGGTGGAGCAGACCGGCAAGAATGCCAGTCGCAATGCCCTGCAAACGGTTACTTTGCTGGATACGATTGCGCTGCATGGTTTTGATGCCTGTATTGGCGGTGCACGCCGCGACGAGGAAAAGGCCAGGGCGAAAGAACGCATTTTTTCGGTGCGCGACGAGTTTGGTCAGTGGGACCCTAAGCGCCAGCGCCCGGAGCTGTGGAACATCTATAACGGAAAAATCCACAAGGGCGAGAATGTGCGCGTATTCCCGATCAGCAACTGGACGGAACTTGATGTTTGGAACTACATAAAACGCGAGGGCATTGAGCTGCCTTCGATCTATTTTGCGCATGAGCGTGAGGTGATTACCCGCAATGGTCAGCTGATGGCCGCATCACCTTTTTTAAATATGGACCATGAAGATGTGGTGGAGCGTAAGACAGTCAGGTTCAGAACGGTGGGCGACATGAGTTGCACGGCTGCGGTAGAGTCGGAGGCCGACCAGCTGGACGATATTATTGCTGAGATCAGCGCATCTAAAATAAGTGAACGCGGCGCCCGTATGGACGATAAGGTATCGGAGGCGGCCATGGAAGACCGTAAGAAAGGAGGGTATTTCTAATGAATATATTGAAGTTTTTTACTGCAGGGAGTGTCGACGACGGAAAGAGTACGCTCATCGGCAGGTTATTATACGATACTGGCTCTATTTTGGCCGACCAGCTGGAGGCGCTGCAGGCGAGCAACCGCAAGAATGATGACGGCTCGATTGATCTGGCGATACTGACCGATGGCCTGCGCGCTGAGCGTGAACAGGGAATTACCATTGACGTAGCCTATAAGTACTTTCAGACAGACAAAAGGAAGTTTATTATAGCGGATACACCCGGACATATTCAGTATACGCGCAATATGGTTACCGGTGCTTCTACGGCCAAACTGGCTATTATATTAATAGACGCGCGGAATGGGGTGGTTGAGCAAACCATCAGGCACTCTTATCTGGTGTCGCTGCTGGGCATTGAGCATGTGGTGGTATGTTTAAATAAGATGGACATGGTGGGCTACAGCGAAACGGTGTTTAATGCAATCCGGGAAAAGTACCAGTCGCTAGCCGCTGAACTGAAACTAAAGGATGTGAACTTTATTCCGGTGAGCGCACTGAAGGGCGATAATATTGTTCATGAGTCGGAGAATATGCCCTGGTACGACGGACGAAGCCTGCTTCATTTCCTGGAAAGCGTGGATGTATCGGCCGACGACAATGATTTGGCGAGGATGCCCGTGCAATGGGTTGTTCGTCCGCAGACAGAAGAACTGCACGACTACAGAGGCTATGCAGGCCGGATACTGAGCGGGGCTTTTCATGTGAACGATCGGGTGACGGTACTTCCTTCAGGCTACAGTTCAGTGATAGAGCGTATCGAGATCTTTGATCAGGCGCCCGAAACCGCACATGCGGGGCAATCGGTAACGCTGCATCTTCAGGACGATATCGACATCAGCAGGGGCGATGTACTGGTCAACGCGGCACAATTGCCTCAGCATACGCAGGAGATTGAGGCCGACATCTGCTGGATGGATACGCGACCGCTCGATGATAGCATCACTTACCTGCTTCAGCACAACAGCAAGATCACCAAATGCAAGATCAAAGAGATCGTTTACCGGGTGGATATTAATACGCTCGACAAGCAGCAGGCCTACGAATTTAAGCTGAATGACATCGGTCGGGTGCTTATTAAGACGGCCGATGCCCTTCCTTTTGATCTTTATCATGAGAATAAGGCCAATGGAGCAGCCATTTTGATAGACAGCAGGACGAACTTAACCGTTGCAGCTCTGATGTTTAGGCGGGCGGCCGACTAAGCGCGATTATTCATCCATTATTTATTTGCTTTGTGTATTCTTATCCCTAATTTGAGGTGATTTTTAAAACCTCAGATTATGGAGATAATACACTTCAGTGCGGAGTGCTACCCGGTAGCTAAAGTTGGTGGTTTGGGTGATGTGGTGGGGGCGCTGCCGAAATACCAGAATAAACTCGGGCATATCGCAAAGGTGGTGATGCCGGCCTATGAAAACAGCTTTCTACACAACAATGAATTTGAAGTGGTGTACAATGGCTGGGTGCGTGTGGGCATTGGTAATTTTCAGGCCAGGGTACTCCGGGAGGTTAGTAATAAGCTTGGCTTCGATCTGTTCCTGGTGCAGGTAGACGGACTGATGAACCGCGACCGGGTTTATGGGTATGGTGACGATACGGAGCGGTTCCTGGCTTTTCAGATAGCGGCGCTCGACTGGATTGCGCAGTGGAAGCACAGACCTGATGTGATCCATTGTCACGATCACCATACCGGTCTTATTCCTTTCATGACGGCTTACTGCCGGCAGTTTGCCAGTCTGAGTCATATTCCTACTATTCTAACCATACATAACGCGCAGTATCAGGGGCAGTTTGGCTGGGACCGTTTAGGTTATATTCCTGCATTTGATTTATGGAAGTCGGGCATGCTCGACTGGAACGGGGCGATTAATCCGCTTGCTGCGGCAATCAAGTGCGCCTGGAAGGTTACTACGGTGTCGCCGAGCTACCTGGACGAGATCAGTTACCAGGCCAACGGACTGGACAGCCTACTTGCCAGAGAACGCGGGAAGTCGGCCGGAATACTCAACGGAATTGATACCGATGTATGGAATCCTGCTACGGATGCAATGCTCCCCAAAAAATATAATTTACGCACCATTGAAAGTGGAAAAATAGCAAACAAAGCGGCCTTATGCGATGTTTTTAGCCTGGATCCGGACAAGCCGCTGTTTACCTTTATTGGTCGACTGGTGGGTGAGAAAGGAGCTGATCTTTTACCTGATATTTTCTACAACGCGCTGCGTGAGCATGGTGCGGAAATGAATATATTGGTGCTGGGCTCGGGAGAGCCGGCTGTGGAAGGAAGGCTCAATGAACTCAAGGGCGTGTTTCCGGGACATTATAACGTTTTTATAGGTTACAATGAGCAGTTATCGCATCAGATGTATGCAGGAGCAGATTTCCTGCTGATGCCGAGCAGGGTTGAGCCTTGCGGGCTGAACCAGATGTATGCGCTCCGTTACGGTACTGTGCCTATTGTGAGAAGAATTGGCGGTTTGCAAGACACGATTATAGACATAGGCGACGAAGGTTTTGGCATATGCCACGATCAGACCAGTGTGTGGGACGTGAACCATGCGATGGGAAGGGCGATGGATCTGTATCGTGATAAAAAGAAGATGAAGGAAATTCGTAAGTTTATGATGCAGCTGGACCACTCGTGGGACAAGGCTGCGCAGGAATATATTAATCTGTACCATATTTAATAGGAAATTTAATGACTGAAAAAGTTCTAGGTGTAATTCTTGGCGGGGGCCAGGGCTCAAGGTTAGCTCCTCTTACACAAACTCGCTCTAAGCCTGCAGTGCCGATTGCAGGCAAATACAGATTGGTTGATATTCCGATCTCTAATTGCTTAAACTCGGGCATACACCGTATGTTTGTACTCACGCAGTTCAACTCTGCGTCGCTCAATAAGCATATCAAGAATACCTATCATTTCAGTCATTTCAGTACGGCCTTTGTAGACATACTTGCGGCAGAGCAGACGCCGGATAATCCCACCTGGTTTCAGGGAACAGCGGACGCCGTGCGCCAAACCATGCATCACCTGCTGAACCACGAGTTTGAATATGTGTTGATCCTTTCGGGCGACCAGCTCTACCAGATGGATTTCAATGAGATGGTAGACGCGCACATTGAAAGCGGGGTAGAGATGACGCTGGCGACCATACCGGTAAACGCTAAGGATGCCCCGAGTTTCGGTATATTAAAGGCAAACGAACAAAACATCATTACATCTTTCATAGAGAAACCTAAAACCGAGCTGCTGGTCGACTGGTCCTCCGACACTGGTCCGGAAATGCAGGCGGAGGGCAGGGACTACCTGGCTTCGATGGGAATTTACATCTTTAACAGGGATTTGCTGATCAGGATCTTCTCTGAAAATGAAGAGGAAAAGGATTTTGGGAAGGAGATCATTCCGCGCCTGCTGAACGAGTACGATGTGCTCAGCTTCCAGTATGAAGGGTACTGGACCGACATAGGTAATATATCTTCTTTCTTTGAAGCTAACCTGGGCCTGACCGACGATATCCCGAAGTTTAACCTGTTCGATCATAACCATAGCATCTTTACGCGGGCGCGTATGCTGCCACCGTCAAAACTTCTGGGAACAACACTCGATAAAACGGTCATTGCAGAAGGATGTATTCTGCAGGCTGAGAGCATTAAGCATGCGGTGATCGGCATCAGGGCGAGAATAGGGGTGGAAACGCAGATTGAAAGCTGTTATGTGATGGGTAACGACAAATATCAGACGCTGGAAGAGATTGCTGATGATAAGGCCAACGGAATCCCGATGATCGGTATTGGCGACAGGTGTTTCATAAAGAATGCCATCATAGATAAAAACAGCCGCATCGGTGATGATGTAAGGATTGTTGGTGGTGATCATCTGAAGGATGGGGACTTTGAACTTTATACCATTAAAGATGGTATTGTTGTGGTGAAAAAAGGTGCTGTTGTTCCGAGCGGAACAACGATCGAGTAAGGCGAATACGTAATGCATCAGCTATTTACGGATCAGATGGGGCGGGAGGTTTCTGTTAACTTCCCGCCCCGTCGTATTGTTTCGCTTGTACCGTCGCAGACTGAACTGCTGTTCGATCTGGGTTTGAACGAGGAGGTGGTTGGGCTGACTAAATTTTGTATCCACCCAATCGATAAGTTTGCCGCACGTACAAAGGTGGGGGGTACCAAAACACTTCATATAGACCGGATCAGGGATCTGAAGCCAGACCTGATCATTGGAAACAAGGAGGAGAACCAGCAAGATCAGATTGAACTCCTGGAGCGGGAGTTTCCGGTATGGATGAGTGATATTTATACCCTCGGCGATGCAATTTCTATGATCCGTGATATTGGCGCGATGGTAAACCGCAGTCCCGAAGCCAGTTATCTGACGCATCTTATACGTGCCGGATTTGACGATCTGCAAAGACTTGCGGAGCAGAGGGGACCGACTAAACGTGTGGCCTATCTGATCTGGAAGGATCCATATATGGCCGCTGCCAGGGATACGTTTATCGACCATTTGCTTGGATTGAACGGTTTCGCTAACGTCTTCAGGGACCTGCGTTACCCGGAAGTGACGCTGGAAAAGTTATCTGATTTGCAGCCTGATCTGGTGTTTTTATCTTCGGAGCCATATCCCTTTAAGGAGAAACATGTGCTTGAGATAGGCCGCGCATTGCCTGATGCCAAAGTAATGCTTGTGGACGGAGAGATGTTTTCCTGGTATGGTAGCCGGCTGGTTAAGGCGGTGGAATATCTTTTTCATTTACAGCAGGAATTAGCTTCTGTATAGTTTTAAGTACATTTTTGCTTTTCTTTTCGTCCTCACGCTTGTTGGCGGATATTATCTCGTATATATCTGAAAACCAAATAATTGTTTGATGTTAATTGTAAGCGAAGTTTAAGAAATTGTTAAAAAAGGTGTGTTTTTTGTGAGTTCTTGAGTGCAACCATCTACCTGGTTGAGGGTTAAATGATCAATAAACTTTAAGACAATGAAAAACAAATTTTTATCAAAAGGAATGTTTATGGGTGCCATAGTACTGGCGCTAGCAACAACGGTGTCATCTTGTAAGAAAGACGACATAGACGAATCCGGATCAGCGAATGTGAAGGTCGTGAATGCCTCTACGGCGTCTACAGCACAGGGCTTTTACCTGGCCGGCAGAACAGTAGTGCAGGGCGGATTGACCTTCGGAAATGCTTCTGATTATATTTCGGTGAACTCAGGCAACAATCTGCAGTTGCAGTTCAGAAATGAAGGATCTTCTTCTAATTACGCCAGTGCACAGATGGATCTTGATAATGGTGCTTACTACACCGTATTCCTGGCAGGCGATGGTCAGGCTGCAAGGGTTAAAGTGTACAAAGACGACAGGTCGGCCCCAACAAGCGGAAAAGTGAAAGTCCGCTTTGCGCATTTAAGTGACGCCGCGCCTTCCACAATCGACATCAGAACAAGTGCAGGTACTACATTAATTGCCGGGCTTAACCGCGACAATGCAAGCAATTACATTGAAGTAAACCCTGGCGTGATGTCGTTGCAGGTGTTTGGAGCAGGCCAGGATGCGAGTGTTGGAACCACATTTGACATCACTGCCCTGGCAGAGAACAGGATTTATACAATTTATGTGACCGGGTCTACAGAAAGCAGCATTTCGGTCAGACAGATATCCCATAACTAAGTTGATGAGGTAATTTTTTGCCACTCAGGCATTTAAAGTCCCGGTTCGTAGCATATACGGTCCGGGACTTCTTTTAAGGGTGAATTTATTCGCTAAATAAATGAAAAACTGTTTTGATAATTCAATCCAATACCTATCTTTGCAGTCCGAAATAATCCTAACTGCGGAAGTGGCGTAATTGGTAGCCGCACCAGACTTAGGATCTGGCGCTTCACGGCGTGGGGGTTCGAGTCCCTTCTTCCGCACATTGATCAAAAGCAGCTCGTTTGGGCTGCTTTTGGTTTAGATGCAGGATGAGTACGGAGCTAAGTTTGACAAAACAAATATTGATTCAAAATGAATATTACACAGGAAAAAATTGATGATCTGAACGCAGTTGTTAAAATAAAGATTGCGCCTGAGGATTACACAGAGAAGGTTGACAAAGCGATCAAAGAGCAGGCTAAAAAGGCAAACCTTCCAGGTTTTCGTAAGGGAATGGTTCCTGCTTCGCATATTAAAAGGATGTACGGCAAGAGCATTCTTGTAGAAGAGATCAATACCCTGTTAAGCGATACCATCAATAAACACCTGACAGATAATAAAGTAGAGATTTTGGGCCAGCCGCTTCCTAAAATGGATGACGAGCGCGAGTTTAAGTGGGATTATACGGATGAATTTGAGTTTGATTACGAGCTTGGCCTTGCTCCCTCGATAGATATCTCTGTTAGTTCCAAAAATCAGTTTAAAAAGTATAACGTTAAGGCCGATCAGGAAACGCTGGATGCCAGGATCAAGAATATCCGCAGAAGCTATGGCAAAATGACAAATCCGGAAATTTCGGCAGAGGGTGACGTGCTTTATTCGGAGCTAACGCAGCTTTCTCCCGATGGTTCAGTTTTTGAAGGTGGAATTAACCATACAGGTTCTATCCGTTTGGACCAGGTGACTGACAAGAAAATCCTGAAGTCACTTGTAGGTCTTAAAAAGGATGATGTTGTTGAGCTGGATGTTCAAAAGGCTTTTAATAATGATGAGGTTATCATTGCTAAGCTTCTGAACATTTCGGAAGAAGATGCGAAAGAGGTGAAGTCTAATTTCCGCGTGACGGTTAAAAATGTGAACCGTCTTGAAGAAGCTGATCTGAACCAGGAGTTCTTTGATAAATTGTTTGGTGAAGGTACAGTGACCGACGAGGCCGGATTTACAGCTAAGATCACTGAAGAGATTGAAAGCATGTTTGCTCAGGATGCCGACCGGAAGCTGCAGAACGATATGTACAACCAGTTGATGGAGAGCCTGAATATCGAACTTCCTGATGCATTTTTAAGGAAATGGCTTAAGGCAACGAATGAGAAGCTGACCGACGAGGAGCTGGAAGAAGGTTATAACGACTTTGCTAAAAACCTGAAGTGGACGCTGATCGAGAACAAGATCATTAAGGACAACGAAATCGAGATTAAATATGAAGACGTATTTGCACTCGCAAAACAGCGTCTTGATGCACAGTTCAGAATGTACAGTCCTTCACCATTGCCGGAAGACCAATTGGCTCAGTACACCGCCAACTTCCTGAAAGAAAAAGACAATGCAAACCGTATTTTCGATGAAGTGAAAGCACTCAAGGTGTTTGAATACATCAAATCGGTAGCTACCCTTAATGAGGAAGAAATCACTTACAATAAGTTCACCGAGTTAAAGTAGCATTTGTCCCTGTGCAAGCAGGTGATATAAAATAATAACAGGAGAAGGCGGCTTAACAGGCCGCCTTTGTTTGTGTTGGATCAGTTAAATTTTACAATACCACAATAAATTACCAATTTAGTTTTGATTACTTTGGTGGTGCATAGGGCAAACAATCTTATAGTAACAGGGGTTAAAAATTGATAAAATAGTTAATTATGAAAATTGATAAAGACGAATTCAGAAAATACGCAGTTAAACATCATCGCATAAACGGGTTGAACGTGGACCGCTTTATCGGGGCTACAAATAATAACCCAAAGAGTATGACGCCTTATATTATTGAGGAGCGTCAGCTTAATGTGGCTCAGATGGACGTGTTTTCACGTTTGATGATGGATCGCATTATATTCCTTGGAGATGCCATTTACGATCAGAATGCTAATATTATCCAGGCGCAGTTGCTATTTCTTCAGTCGGTAGACAACAACCGCGATATTCAAATCTACATCAATTCTCCAGGTGGATCTGTTTATGCAGGTTTGGGTATATACGATACCATGCAGTACATTACACCTGATGTGGCTACGATTTGTACCGGTATGGCAGCCTCTATGGGCGCCGTTCTGCTTGTTGCCGGAGCAGCGGGCAAGCGTGCAGCACTCCAGCATTCCAGGGTAATGATCCACCAGCCTTCCGGTGGCGCGCAGGGTGTTGCTTCAGATATGGAGATCAACCTGAGAGAAATGCTGAAACTGAAAAAGGAATTGTATGATATTATATCAAAGCACTCAGGTCAGACTTATGAATGGGTGGAGAAAGCATCGGACCGCGACTACTGGATGAAAGCAGAAGAGGCGAAAGATTTTGGAATGATTGATGAAGTGCTTGGCGGTACGAAGAAAGATTAATTAGAATGGCTAGACAAAACAAAGAATCCCGTTGCTCGTTTTGCGGATCAGGTAAGCAAGATACTTTAATGCTTATTGAAGGCCTCGATGCGTTTATATGCGACAAGTGTGTAACCCAGGCAAACCAACTTCTGGTTCAGGAGATGGGAAGCAAGAAGAACAAACCGCTTGATTCTTCGATTACGCTGCTGAAACCGCAGGAAATCAAGGAGCATATGGATCAGTATGTTATTGGTCAGAGCGACGCGAAGAAGGTATTGGCTGTCGCGGTGTATAATCACTATAAACGACTGAGCCAGAAAGATGAGGGAGATGAAGTAGAAATTGAGAAGTCGAACATCATGCTGGTTGGCGAAACAGGTACCGGTAAGACGCTTTTGGCCAAAACGATTGCTAAAATACTGCATGTTCCGTTCTGTATCTGTGATGCAACGGTACTTACCGAGGCCGGATATGTTGGCGAGGATGTTGAGAGCATTCTGACGAGGCTGTTGCAGGCGGCTGATTATGATGTGACTTCTGCGGAGCGCGGTATTGTGTATATTGATGAGGTAGATAAGGTGGCCCGTAAAAGCGATAATCCTTCAATTACCAGGGATGTATCTGGTGAGGGTGTTCAGCAGGCCCTGCTTAAAATACTTGAAGGTACAATTGTTAATGTGCCGCCGCAGGGCGGGCGTAAGCATCCCGACCAAAAGATGATCCCGGTGAATACCAACAATATTCTTTTTATATGTGGGGGGGCGTTTGACGGCATTGAGCGTAAGATAGCTAACCGTTTGCGTACACAGGCCGTAGGGTATAAGGTACGCCGCGATGAAGAGGAACTGGATTTGAAGAACTTGTATAAGTATATCACGCCCCAAGACCTGAAGTCGTTCGGACTGATCCCGGAGCTTATTGGCCGTATCCCTGTGCTTACTCACTTGAATCCTTTGGATAAAGCGGCACTGAGAAACATCTTAACAGAGCCTAAAAATTCACTGGTGAAGCAATACGAAAAGTTGTTTGCCATTGAAAACGTGAAACTGATTTTTGAGGACGAGGTTCTGGATTTCATTGTGGATAAGGCGATGGAATATAAGCTCGGCGCCAGGGGGCTAAGGTCGATATGCGAGGCCATCATGCTCGACGCTATGTTTGAAATTCCATCAGAAAAGCATGTCAGCGAGCTGGTTGTTACGCTGGACTACGCCGTAGAAAAATTTGAGAAGGCTGACTTCAAAAAATTGAAGGCTGCCTGATGACAATCCCCGGAAACACCGGGGATTTTTTTTACGCTATGAATTGAACAGCTATGAATGAAGAACTGGATATCAAGAAAGAGGGTGAGGGCGAGAAAGAGAAGAAGGTAAAGAAAGTCCGCGAGGTAGAATCTCCCGTTAGGAAAGGACTGAAGACCAAGGAAGATATTGTGAAGAACTGGCTTCCGAGATACACCGGAAGACCGCTGGATCAGTTTGGCAATTATATATTGCTTACAAACTTCAGTCGGTACGTGCAGCTATTTTCCGAGTGGCACGACAATGCTCCTATTATGGGACTGGATAAACCGATGCAAAGCGTCACCGCCAACGGTATTACGATTATAAACTTCGGGATGGGAAGCCCGCTTGCGGCTACCATGATGGATTTGCTCAGTGCAATAGCGCCGAAAGCGGTATTATTTTTAGGTAAGTGCGGTGGGTTGAAGAAGAAGAATCAGCTTGGCGACCTGATCTTGCCGATCGCGGCAATAAGGGGTGAGGGAACATCCAATGATTATTTGCCTGCCGAGGTACCGGCACTGCCTGCGTTTGCTTTGCAGAAAGCGATATCGACGACCATCCGTGAACACTCAAGAGATTACTGGACCGGAACCTGTTATACCACCAACCGACGTGTATGGGAGCATGATAAAGCGTTTAAAAAATATCTGAAAACGCTTCGGGCCATGGCTGTGGATATGGAAACAGCCACAATCTTCACCGCTGGATTTGCCAACAAGATACCCACCGGGGCGCTGTTGCTGGTTTCCGATCAGCCCATGATACCGGAGGGTGTTAAAACCACTGAGAGCGACAGCACTATCACGACTAAGTATGTGGAGACACATTTGAAGATCGGGATAGATTCGATAAAGCAACTAATTAACAACGGATTAACCGTTAAGCATTTACAGTTTTAGCTAGGCAAGTTCATTCTTCGGATAATCTGCGAACACCAGGCTTCCGCTATTTCGGCTGATCTCCGCCCATTGCTCGGCCGGGAAGCTGATCTGCGCAACGCCACAGGTAGGCAGGCTGTAAAGGTTTGCATCCGTCAGGTAGTTCACGAAATCGGTGAGCCCGGGGTTATGACCGAACAGCGCTACCTTGCTGAAATCTTCTCCCAACTCGTTTACGACGTTGAGGAGCGCCGGGACGCTGGCTTCATAGATATCCTCCTTCAATAAAATGCTGCTGAATGGAATCTCCCAAACCTGTGCAAAATGCTTAGCTGTACTTAGTGCTCTCAGCGCCGGACTGCTTACGATCAGGTCCGGGATATAGCCCTTGGATAATAAACGCCTTGCCATCATGGGCGCGTTATCGTGGCCACGCGGGTTTAACGGCCGGTCGAAGTCCGAAAGAAATTCATTTCCCCAGTCAGACTTCCCGTGCCTGACTAATAACAGGTTTTTAGACATGCTTCAATTTATTGACAATTTTATCAATAACAACATTTTCAGGAAGATTGTTCATGCAGGCCAAATCTCCGCGATAGCATGGCTTGTTTCCATAGACCGAGCAGGGGCGGCAGTACAGATCTAGCTGCACGGCATCATCCATGGATTGTCCGTAGCCCAAAAAGCCCGCGTAAGGATGTGTAGCGCCCCATACAGACACCACCGGAACACCCGCCAGCGAAGCCAGGTGCATCCCGGAAGAGTCCATGCTGACCATAAGATCAAGGGTCTTCATGAATTCCAATTCTTCTTCCAGCGTTATCTTTCTCACCATTGAAGAGATGTTCGGGTGCTGGCCTGACCAGTCGCCGGCGATTTCCGCTTCCTCCGGCGTGCCCCCGAAAACGAAGATTTCATGACCCATGTCTGCAAGCGCGCAAACGACATGATACATTTTATCCAGGGGATAAATTTTCTGAAGATGCTGAGCAAAGGGGCTAATGCCGATGCGTTTGGCTACCGCTGCAGCCCGCTTGCGAGGCGCTGGTATGTTCTTTAATTGAAAGGCGAAGCCCAGCTTCGCAAATACCTCAGCGTATCTGTTTACGGTAGGTTTTAAGGGTAGCAGTATTTTATGACGTTTTCTGGTCAGACGTTTCTTTTCCGCTCTTCCTTTGTCGACCACGGCGACTTTTACACCCGTGAGCGCAAATAAAATCCTTAGTAAGGTACTTCTAATGTTCTGATGCAGGTCGGCCACAGCAGTCACCCGGTACATCCTTAATTCGAGAAATAGCCTGAAAATGCCCAACAGCCCTTTGTGCCGGTCCTTGGCATGGAAGTCGTGAAACGTAAGCCCCTCAATTGAACTGAAAAATGGCTTGTGCAGAGAGCGGCTTAGCATGACCAGTTCAGCCCCAGGGTAGTTATCCTTAAAGTCTTGGAGCACCGGTGCTACCATCGCAGCATCACCCATCGCAGATAGCCTGATAACCAGTATTTTTGGATTCCGGGCCATGCTTACCTGGCTTTATACAGCACCGGATTTAAGTTAGGGTCGTTATACATTTTCATCTGCCGGTACACCTTCATGTACTTATCACCGTTAGCGATGTCGCTAAGAAGCTCATCCAGACTAAGCGACAAGTCGGCACGCTGCAGCAGCAATATGTCAAGTTTCTCTTTGCAACTTGCGATATGTTCATCAGATACACCAGTCCGAAGAGTTTCCTCCTCCATGTGATAGACTTTCAGCGCCAGAATAGAGAGGCGGTCTACCACCCAGGCGGGGCTCTCAGAGTTGATCTTCGCGTCTGGCTTTGGTACCACGGTTTTATATTCCTCCAGAAAATAGCTGTCGATATACTCAACCACATCCGTCCGCTGCTGATTAGAGGCATCGATCCGGCGTTTCCACTGCAGCCCCTCTACAGGATCAATTTCCGGGTTGCGCACTACATCTTCCATATGCCACTGCGCGGTGTCTATCCAGCACTTCAGATACAACAAGTGCTCCAATGTACCCACCCGATAAGGATTTTCAATCGGCTTATCGATATGGTCGTACACGTGATACTCATCGATCACCTCCTGGAAGATTCTATTGCAAAGCTCACTAATCATCCGGTAAAGGTAAGCATTAGGAATTTTTATTACTGAAGTATTGAGATATTTCCTCGCGCGATAAAGCGTTGAGACAAGCGCTGGCATGCAGACCGCCTTTGCGGGCAACAAGTACACCATAGCGCATATCGTTTAGCTTTTCGGCACGGTGGGCATCAGGATTAATGGAAAGCATGACCCCTTTTTCCAGAGCATAGCGGTGCCACCTCCAGTCCAGGTCCAGGCGCAGCGGATTGGAATTAACCTCTATGGCAACGCCATTAGCCGCACAGGCGTCGATCACCTTACGATAGTCAATATCATAACCCTTCCGGCTAAGGAGCAGTCGCCCCGTAGGATGCCCCAGTATCGTCGTGTACGGGTTTTCAACTGCTTTCACCAAACGCGCGGTGGCTTTATCGCTATCCATGCGCAGGTTACTGTGCACAGAGGCCACTACGAAGTCGAACCGCTTAAGGATCTCTTCAGCATAGTCGAGCGAACCGTCGTACAAAATGTCACTTTCGATGCCTTTAAATATCCGGAATGGCGCCAGCTGTGCATTCAGGGAATCAATTTCCCTATGCTGCGCCTCAATACGCAGTTCATTAAGTCCATTAGCGTATACGGCCGACTTAGAATGATCGCAGATGCCGAAATATTCCAGTTGCAAATGATCACGGCAGTACAGCGCCATCTCCTCAAGCGTATTTACACCGTCGCTCCAGGTAGAGTGGTTGTGCAGGCATCCTTTTAGATCAGACAGCATGATCAGTTCCGGCATATTGCCCGATCTGGCCAGATCAGTTTCGCCTAATCCCTCACGGAGCTCCGGTTCAATAAAAGCCAACCCCGCAGTCCGGTAGATCGCTTCTTCACTATCAAAGGGCCCGGAACCGGCCAGGGCCAGAATCTCATCGGTATGTGCAGTACTTCCTGTATGCCTGAACCATTCCAGATAGAATTCGTCGCGCGGAACAACATGAAGGATAATATTAAGTCCGAAAGGGCTCGTACCACTGATTGTCCCCTCGGGTTGAACCTGCAAGACCAGCGGTTCGAATTCAGCTATCCTGGCTATCAGTTCGGCCGGGTGGTTTACACCGACAACCAGTTCGAGCTCCTCAACAACCTCCACACAGCGCCTGAAAGCACTTGCTATACCCAACAGGGGTTCGCCACTGATGCCGTTAAGCCATACCGCGAGGTCTTCATAAAGCTTGGCGGCAAGCGGCTCGGCCTGAGCATAAAGGAACTTTCCATGCGAAGCCATTTGGAACTCAAGAACCTTTTTAATTTCTTCCTGCGTCTTTAATCCGAAACCTTTAGCTTCTATCAGCCGGTTTTCGTTGCAGGCATAGTACAGTTCTCCGATATTTTCGATGCCCAGGGTCTTCCAAATGATGAGAACCTTTTTAGGTCCGATCCCTTTTACCGACAGCATTTCCACCACACCCTCCGGTGTATCCCTGAGCAGTTGCTCCAGATCGTTGATTTTTCCGCTTTGCAGAAGCTCCCAGATTTTACCTGATGTGCTTTTGCCGAGTCCGTCTATCCGGGCCATTTCATCCAGGCTTTTATCCTTAAGCACATAAGGAAGCTTATCAACCTTAAACGCGGCATTTGCCACAGTCTTAACCTTAAAAGAGTTCTCGCCGTGCAGCTCCATCAGCTGTGCAAGCAATTTGAGTGTCCGCGAAATGGCCTTATTCTCCATATAGGAAACAAAAAATTATTGAATAAATATATGGAATGGTAAGCGCGTTTGGACGCCGGTTTTTGATAATGCTGATTTAAGCTTTTGATAAACAGTGTAGTGCTCGCCCAGTTCGCGTTCCGCAAAATAGGCCTTAACTTTATCTGTGCCGCCATCCATCAATGATTTGATCGGACTAAGCATTTCAGGATATTCCACAACCCGGTATTCCTTGAGGTTTGCCTTCTTAGCAGCTGCAGCAATGGCCTCGTTAAAACTTCCTGTGCGGTCGGCCAGACCAATCTTTACGGCGTCGGTACCCACCCAAACGCGTCCGCCGGCAATGCTGTCTACATAAGATTTGCTCTTTTTACGTCCCTCTGCAACCCTGCTCAGGAAACTGTCGTATACCCGGTTCACGTCGTTTTGCACAATAAGACGCTCACCCGATGTCATCGGCCTTTCCATGCTCATAATATCTGCATATTTACCGGTTTTAACCCCGTCGAAAGTAATGCCCAGCTTGTTGTTAAGCAGATTTTGAAGGTTAGGGATAACGCCGAAGACGCCGATGGAACCTGTTATGGTGTTCGGCTGCACAAAAATAGAATCTGCAGCACAGGCAATATAGTATCCGCCCGAAGCTGCAACGTCACCAAAAGAAGCGATCACAGGCTTCACTTTCCTGGCAAGCAGGACTTCGCGCCAGATCACGTCGGATGCCAGGGCACTTCCACCGGGGGAATTAACCCTCAAAACGATGGCATGAACCATAGAATCCGTTCGTGCTTTTCTGATTGCCCTGGAAAGCCGCTCAGATCCGATCTCTTCATTAGACCCCTCGCCGCCCATGATATCTCCGTTTGCGTAAATTACTGCTACCCGTTTTTTACCAGCCCCAGTCTCCGCTTTCGCGTTTTTGGCATACTCATTTATGGTAATGGTGTTTAAATCCTTGTCTTTTTCTTTACCGCTAAGCGTTCTTAATTCATCAAGCACTTCGTCCTTATATTTCAGCCCGTCTACCAGTTTAGCGCTCAGCGCATCGGAAGGCTGCTGAATCTTATAGTTGTCGGCCATATCATGCAGATCGGCTACTGCTATTTTTCTTGCAGACCCGATCCCCTGGAGGAAGGTATTATAAAGGCCATTAAGATAAGCGGATACCTGTTCGCGGTTTTTGTCGCTCATGCCTTCGGCCATGAAGGGCTCTACAGCGCTTTTATAGCTGCCCACACGAACAATCTGCGCCTCGATACCAAGCTTATCCAGTGCACCTTTAAAAAACATGATCTTACTGCTAAACCCCTTCAGCTCCAGTGCACCTTGCGGATTAAGGTATACTTTATCGGCCACCGAGGCTACGTAAAAGGCATTTTGGGTGTAAACTTCGCTGTAAGCAATTACTTTTTTACCGCTCTTCCTAAAGTCAGCCAGCGCATCGCGAATCTCCTTAAGCGTCGCAAACCCCGCCTGGGGCATACTTGCGCTAACGTAAACACATTCAATCCGGTCATCATCCTTCGCCTTTTTTAAGGCCTTAATAATATCGTAGAAACCTATGCGTTTTTCGCC
The DNA here is from genome assembly GCF_024436415.1 of Pedobacter deserti. Classification (GTDB taxonomy): domain Bacteria; phylum Bacteroidota; class Bacteroidia; order Sphingobacteriales; family Sphingobacteriaceae; genus Pedobacter; species Pedobacter faecalis. Next base: position 1,997,821 of record NZ_JAFMZQ010000001.1, read on the forward strand.
GTCGGTACCAATAATCGGGAGATTGGCAAAAGCATCACTCGGCGTACGCTCCAGAATCTGTTGATCGAGGTTTAAATACAAAACTGTATTGTTGTCGACCACCGATACACTCTCATCGTCCAGCGTAGATACCAGACCGATAAAAAGACCCAAAGCAATGGCAAATAGTATTGCGCCTGAAATGGCCACGCCAACGATGGTTGCAAAAACGTACTTAAAAAATTCTCTCATCTACTGGTTATATGTTTAATTTGTAAATATAAGTAAAATCGCCCTCAAGGGCTTGTATGAAATTGGAGTCAGGAAATGTCTTTTTGTTACTTGGCAGTAACATGGGAGATAGGGAAAAGCTAATCGAAAATGCGCTGAAAAAGGTAGAAGAAACTATCGGTCGGGTGGTATCGCGTTCTGCTGTATATCATACTGCCGCCTGGGGCAAGGAAGATCAGGAGTCGTTTCTGAATATAGCCGTAGCGGTGAAGACCACACTTGCGCCGCTGGCTGTATTAGAAGCTGCGCTTCTCATTGAAGAAGAGCTGGGAAGGGTGAGGAAGGAGAAATGGGGAGCGAGGCTGATCGATATCGATATCATTTTGTATGATAATGAGGTTGTTGATCTGCCCGGTCGCTTGCAAATCCCGCATCCGGAAATGCAAAGGCGGAGATTTGTACTCGAGCCCTTGTCTGAAATTGCCCCGCAACGCATGCACCCGGTGCTGAATAAGTCTGTCGCAGAATTATTACAGGGCCTGGGAGATAATTTGTCTGTGTCCCGGATTAATTCATAGTTTTGTATATGATTGATGCGCAAAAGAATAACGAACCCCTTGATCTTTCCTATTTACGGGAAATGGCGGGCGACAGCCCTGAATTCATTATAGAAATGATCGATCTCTTTAAGCAGCAGACGCCCGCTTACATCGAAGAATTGCAGAGCGCTGTGGCCGCTAAAGACTGGTCGAGGGTAGCGGCTAGTGCACATAAAATTAAACCTACCTTTACCTATGTAGGACGGGCCGACGCCAAAACATATATGCAGTGGATTGAGACCAGCGCAAAAGAAGGCTCAGATCTTGACCGCCTTCCTGCCGCTATACAGGAAATCTCCGCGTTCACAGAAATCTTATACGTGCAGCTTGACCAGGCAAGAAGCGAGATGCAGCGTCAGTTGTAGGATCAGGCCTTTCTGAAGTGCAGTATCGACGAAGCAATGTAGAGCAGCAGTATAAAAGGAACCGCCACAAATTGTAAAGCCACAATCAGGATAGCAGACACCAGCAGGAATATATACTTTATCTTATTTGCCTCCCATTGCGTGGAACTGAATTTCAGGGAAAAGATCCTGATTTCGCTAACCAACAGCCAGCTTAGCACAGCAGTAAGGCCCAGAAGCAGTAGCGTTGAGCCGGTGACCTCCGGGTAGTCCCGCCCGATAAAAGGCAGGGAGACCACAAATAAAGTGTTCATAGGCGTATTCAGGCCTATAAAATCTTCCGTCTGCCTGGTATCTATATTGAACTTAGCCAGCCTCAAGGCAGAAAATATCGTGATCATAAAACCCAGGTAGGGCACATACGCACTCGTAAAGTCACTCTCCTTAAGCAACATGTACATGACAACACCGGGGAGAAAGCCGAAGCTTACCATGTCGGCCAGAGAATCCAGTTCTTTCCCGATGGCCGACTTCACATGGAGCAATCGTGCCGCCATCCCGTCGAAGAAATCGAACAGGCCTGACAGCAGCACGAAATATGCGGCTGTTTCCAGCGCGCCGTTAAAGGCATAAATAATCCCGATGCAGCCTGAGAAAAGATTTGCACAGGTAATTGCATTCGGGATGTATTTTTTTATCATTCAGCCTTAGCTATTCATGGAAATAAGGAACTCCTCGTTGCTCTTTGTACCGCGAATCTGCTGCTGCACAAACTCCATAGCTTCCTGTGAATTCATGTCGGCCAGGTGGTTACGCAAAATCCAAACTCGTTGTAATGTATCTCTGTCATGCAGCAGGTCGTCGCGTCTTGTGCTCGATGCGGTAATATCCACAGCAGGGAAAATACGCTTGTTCGATAATTTACGATCCAGTTGAAGTTCCATGTTACCGGTACCTTTGAATTCCTCAAAGATAACCTCATCCATTTTGGAACCGGTATCGGTAAGCGCAGTAGCCAGTATGGTTAGCGATCCGCCTTTTTCGATATTTCTTGCTGCACCAAAGAAGCGCTTAGGCTTATGCAAAGCGTTCGCGTCTACACCACCAGACAAAATCTTACCCGAAGCAGGAGCGGTGGTATTGTAAGCACGCGCCAGCCTGGTGATCGAGTCGAGCAGAATGACCACATCATGACCGCATTCAACCAGACGCTTAGCTTTCTCCAGAACAATGTTCGCAATCTTAACGTGCCTGTCGGCCGGTTCATCAAAAGTTGACGCAATCACCTCCGCACGTACACTGCGCGCCATGTCGGTAACCTCTTCCGGACGCTCATCTATCAATAAGATGATAAGATACACCTCTGGGTGGTTCTTCGCAATGGCGTTGGCAACCTCTTTAAGCAAATTGGTCTTACCCGTTTTTGGCTGCGCCACGATAAGTCCGCGCTGCCCTTTACCTATTGGTGTAAAGAGGTCTATAATCCGGGTAGAATAGTTGTTGGTCTCGGTAAACAGGTTCAGTCGCTCAGTTGGGAACAAAGGCGTCAGATAGTCAAAAGGTACACGATCCCTCACATCAGCAGGAAGGCGTCCGTTGATGGTCTCAACCCGGACGAGAGGAAAATACTTCTCACCCTCTTTTGGCGGACGGATGCTGCCTTTTACAGTATCACCGGTTTTTAAGCCGAATAGCTTTATCTGCGATTGAGATACATATATATCATCAGGAGACGACAGATAGTTATAATCGGCAGATCTCAGGAAGCCATAGCCATCAGGCATAATTTCCAATACGCCCTCATTGGTAATGGTATTATCAAAATCCAGGTTCGAGTAGCTGTTCTCGATCTGTTTGGAGGTATTGTTTCCTGGCTGACCTTTAGGTTTGTTGCCGTCTTTATTCGGGTTTGGCTTTTTTTCAGGTGCTGCCGCGCGGTTTACTTCAGTTGCAGGTTCAGCAGTCTTGTCAACTGCGACTTCCGCTCTCGGCATTTCAAGTGCGTCACCGGCTGCAGATCCATCCATTGCAGCAGCAGGTTCTGCAACACGTTCGGCCGCAACAGGTGCTTTCTGTTCTTCAAATAAAGATGCGTTGTTGAAAGGCCTGGTTTTCGGACCGTCCTCATCCTTGTTTATGCGGATTCTCTTCCGGGCAGGCTTCTCCGCCAAAGCCTCGCCAGATGCCGCAGCTTTTACAGGTTTGCTTGCAGGAACCCTTTCCTGTTTGTCGCTTCCAGATTCCTGTTCAGATATCTGGGCAATGATTTCAACCAGCTCCGCTTTTCGAAGCTCCTCAGCGTTAAGAATACCTTTTGATTTTGCAATCTCACGCAATTCAGCCGTGAGTTTTTCGTTTAATTCCGTTTTGTTAAACATTATGTAGTTGTCGAGAATTTTTTTCAGGGTTTACCAGCGAACAAGGCAGAAAATGCAGTTATTAAAAATTTTTGATAACAAGATTTTAATGAGATTTTCTGAATGCCCAGATAAACTTTTAGAGAATTATGGTGCAATTGTATGTATTTGTCGCCGAAACTCCAAGAAAAACTGAAAATAAATTCGGTGTAAAGTTCCGGTAAACTCCCGAAATAATTTCTAAAATCGACATCTTTGCGCAAAATAAGCAAGTGATGAACAAGCAGCAACTCATTGAACAAATTAAAATCAAAAAGTCATTCTTATGCATAGGTTTGGATCCGGTTAAGGAAAACCTGCCGCCGCATTTGCTGAAATACGACAACCCTGTTCTGGAGTTTAACAAGCAAATCATCGACGCTACGAAAGACCTTTGCGTTGCCTATAAGCCCAATACAGCTTTTTACGAATGTATGGGCTTAGTGGGTTGGCAGACGCTTATGCAGACCTGGGAATACATTCCAAAAGATGTATTAACCATTGCAGACGCCAAGCGGGGCGACATCGGGAACACCTCTTCGATGTATGCCGAAGCATTTTTCAATCAGGATAAATCGGGAATGAGCTTTGATGCCGTTACGGTAGCCCCATATATGGGACATGATTCTGTAGGGCCATTCCTCAACTATAAAGACAAATGGGTCATCCTGCTGGCCCTAACTTCCAATGCAGGGCACAGCGATTTTCAGTTGCTTGAATCGCAAAATGGTAAATTTTATGAAGAAGTGATCCGCACTTCGGCCAGTTGGGGCGGGAGTGAGCAGATGATGTACGTGGTAGGAGCTACCCGGGGAGCAGAATTTGCTGCGGTTCGTAAACTGGCTCCCGATCACTTTTTACTCGTACCTGGCGTGGGTGCACAAGGCGGAAGCCTCAGCGAGGTGTGCAAGTATGGCCTTACGCCCGACTGTGGTTTGCTCGTAAACGCTGCCCGTTCCATCATCTATGCCGGCAAAGGGGAAGATTTCGCTGAGAAAGCCCGTGAAGAGGCGTTAAAACTTCAGCAGGAAATGCAGCAAATCCTGGAGGCCGCTCAAATAAAGTAGGCAGGCGGGTTGTTCCGAAACATGCAATTCGATTAAGTTCGCTGCATGTATATCTCGGAAGGGCTGCTGCAGTTTATATGGCAGCACAGATTGATCAGACCCGGGCAACTTTTCTGCGTCGACGGCCGGCAGATTGAGATCCAGAAGCCAGGCATGCTCAACCAGCACGCTGGGCCCGACTTTAACCATGCCCGCATCGTTATTTCCAATACACTGTGGGTGGGTGACGTAGAAGTTCATACCCGATCGTCCGACTGGCTTTTGCATCGTCACCATCTAAATGCAGCATACGATCCGGTCATCCTTCATGTCGTCTATGATCACGATATGAATATCTCCCGTCAGGACGGAACTGAGATTCCCGTTTTATGCCTCAGGGGTTTGTTCGACGAAGCTCTTGGCTATAAATACAAACAGCTGATCGGTGCGGCAAGTAAATTTCCATGCGAGGCGCTGATCGGTCAGGTTCCCCGGATCGCTATCGAAAGTACATTATCCAGAATGATGGTCACCCGCCTCCAGGAAAAGTCGGCCGAAATTCTGAATACCTTAAAGCGTACAAAGGGTGATTGGAGTGAGACCTTTTATATTACCCTTGCCAGAAACTTCGGATTTAATGTAAATGCGGCACCATTTGAGCTATTGGCCTGCAGTTTGCCCAGCCACATTCTGGCCAGGCATGCCCACCGGCCCCTCGAGATTGAAGCATTGATATTTGGTCAGGCCGGTTTTCTTGATCAATCCTTTTCCGAGGATTATCCGGCCCGGCTAAGGAGCATGTATGGCTTCTTGAAGACCAAGTATCAGCTCTGCAGTATCGACAAGTCCTTATGGAAATTTTTGAGGATGCGTCCCCATAGTTTTCCCACCATACGTCTTGCACAATTCTCAGCCTGCATCCGGAAATCAGCCGGTATATTTTCAAAGGTTACTGCCTGCCGCGACTTAAAGACCTTATATAAGTTGTTCAGCGATCTGCCCGTCTACCCATACTGGCGTACGCACTGCCATTTCGGGAAACCTGCGGCCGAGAGAAGCCTTCAGCCGGGCATAGGCTCTGTTGAGAACATTGCGATCAACACCTGCTGCTATGTGCTGTTTGCTTTTGGCAAACATACTGGTCAGCCTAAATACATAGACCGTGCACTACACTTTCTCGACGCTATTCAGCCCGAAAGCAATGCCATCCTGAAAAAATATGCCGATGCCGGTCTGACGCCAAACAATGCATTTGAATCTCAGGCGTTATTACAATTAAATAAATACTACTGCAAACAAAAGAAATGTTTAAATTGTGGTATTGGAATAAAGATATTAAAGCAATAGGCATGTTCCAGAGAATCCTTACGTTTTTCGAAAAGCAAAGTTTCGGCGTTTGCACAAAGCTTGCCGGTTATTTAGGTATGTCTATAAGTAAGATCAGGCTGTTTTTTATCTACTCCTCTTTCCTTGCCGTGGGCTTTCCCATTATTTTTTATATCATGGCCGCTATCGTACTTGATGTTAGAAGATATGTGAAAAGGATCAGGCTAAAGGTATGGGATATTTAACACCTGTAAATAAAAGCCCGCTTAACATCCATTAAGCGGGCTTTTTACCTAAAACAAAACTATATCTAAAATTCAAAAACTTTGTGTGTTTTGTTTATATGACTGGCATCGTATGCTAAGGTTTAAAGGACTTATTCAGGTTTTTAATTTATTTTTATAAAGTTGCTTGGCTTGAACAGTTTATCTAAGTTTGTTGATTATTTATTTTCAGTCCAAAAATGGCGGTAAGAGGAAACCAGTTTAAGTCTAATTCATTTAAAAATGAGGCTGTTGACAAGCAAAGCGTGCGGTCGGGCGGCACCCGAAGGACAACGGAAAAAAGGGATATTTTGCCTACGCTCGACCTCCAGGACGGAAGGCTGGTAAAAATAATCGGGCTGGTATTTATTATATTTTCCCTTTACTTTCTCATCGCATTTACTTCCTACCTGTTTACCTGGCAAGACGATCATAGTTATGTGATTGATGCAAACGGCGGCTGGGGCAACCTTTTCAAAACCTATGAAGAACTGCAGAACGTAAATATCAATCCGGATGTGCAAAACTGGCTGGGCAAACTTGGTGCCCTGCTGGCCCATCAGTTCATTTATGAATGGTTTGGCCTGGCTTCGTTCCTGTTCATCATGATTTTCTTTGTGATCGGATACCGCCTTTTGTTTAAGGTAAAGATCTTTGCCATCGAAAAGATGCTCGCCTACAGCCTTTTCTTTTTGATTTTCATTTCACTGACCCTCGGTTTTTTGCACGCTTTCATGAGCAATACGCCACATTTTGTGGAAGGGGAGTTTGGTTACTGGGCCAACAAGCTGCTTGTTGCGCAGATTGGCACAGCGGGCGTGGGCGGACTGATCATCTTTCTGGCACTCACAGTTTTGATTATCGCTTATAACATCGATTTTAAATTGCCGGAGCGGAAATTGGAGCCCAAAGCGGATGAGATGGTCCCTGACGTTCCCGAACACGTTGAGTTGGAAAACGAAATCAGATCGGAGCCTGTAGAATTTACACTGAACGACCGCCTGGGCAGTCAGCGTAAAAAGGAACAGAACGTCGTGATCGCTCCCTCAAGGTTTGAGCCGGAACGGGAACCGGAACTTGAGCCTGATGCAGTGCTACCGGCAGCAGTGGCGCCTGCAGTGCCTTTACCAGTTGAAGTTAACCTGCCTGTTGCCGAAACCCTGGTTAAAGCAGAGCCGGAACTCACGGTAGAAAAAACCGAGGAGGAGAAGAAATCTGAGGAACTTATCGAACAGTTCGGACACTACGATCCGACCTTAGACCTGGCCAGCTACAGGTATCCCCATCTGGATCTCCTGGAAAACTACGGCTCCAACAAAATCTCTGTAAACGCAGACGAGCTTGAAGCCAATAAAAACAAGATCGTAGAAACACTCAATCATTATAATATTGAGATCGATAAAATCAAGGCAACGATAGGGCCTACCGTTACGCTGTATGAGATTATCCCTGCACCAGGTGTCAGAATTTCAAAGATCAAGAACCTGGAAGACGATATTGCACTAAGTCTGGCCGCCCTTGGTATCCGTATCATTGCGCCAATGCCCGGAAAGGGCACCATAGGTATCGAAGTGCCCAACCTTCATCCGGAGATGGTTTCGATGCGCAGCATACTGGCCACGGAGAAATTCCAGCAGACCGCTATGGACCTGCCTATTGCCTTGGGTAAAACGATATCAAACGAGGTCTACATTGCCGACCTGTCTAAGATGCCTCACCTGCTTGTCGCCGGAGCCACAGGTCAGGGTAAATCCGTTGGTATCAACTCTATTTTGGTATCCCTGCTTTACAAAAAACATCCATCGCAGCTTAAGCTGGTGCTGGTCGACCCGAAAAAAGTGGAACTTACCTTGTTCAACAAGATCGAGCGGCACTTCCTGGCCAAACTTCCGGGCGAAGCTGATGCCATTATTACCGATACCAAGAAGGTGATCAACACGCTGAACTCTCTATGCATTGAAATGGATCAGCGTTACGATCTTCTTAAAGATGCACAGGTAAGGAACCTGAAAGAATACAATGATAAATTTATCAAGCGTAAGCTGAACCCGAACAATTCGCACCGCTTCCTGCCATATATTGTGCTTATCGTCGACGAATTTGCCGATCTGATGATGACCGCAGGAAAAGAGGTTGAGACCCCGATCGCCAGGCTTGCGCAGCTTGCCAGGGCGGTAGGTATACACCTTGTTCTGGCTACGCAAAGACCTTCGGTAAACATTATTACAGGAACGATTAAAGCCAATTTCCCGGCGAGGCTTGCCTTTAGGGTGTTGTCAAAAATAGATTCCAGGACGATATTAGATAGCGGGGGGGCCGACCAGCTTATCGGACGGGGAGATATGCTGCTTTCTACGGGCAACGATCTGATCCGCTTACAGTGTGCGTTCGTGGACACCCCTGAGGTAGATCGTATTTCAGATTTTATCGGCGTACAGCGTGGCTATCCTGAAGCATATCAATTGCCGGAGTACATAGACGAAGCGGCAGAATCCGCCAAACTCGATTTTGATCCCAATGACCGGGATGGGATGTTTGAAGATGCAGCAAGACTGATCGTGATGCATCAGCAGGGCTCTACCTCCCTCATACAGCGCAAGCTTAAACTCGGCTATAACCGGGCAGGTCGTATCATCGATCAGCTTGAAGCGGCAGGCATCGTTGGCCCGTTTGAGGGAAGTAAGGCGCGCGAAGTACTGATTCCTGACGAATACGCTTTGGAACAGTTCTTGAATGACCTGGATAATAATAAATAAAGGAGAAAAGATGAGAAGGACCTTATTATTGATGTCGACCGCAGTTGCGATGATGGCCTCCGTGGCTGTCTACGGCCAAAATGATGCTAAAGCAAAGGCTATACTAGACCAGGTAAGCAAAAAATACCGCTCGTACGATGTGGTGAAAAGTGATTTCACATTCACCATGGATAATCCCCAGTCTAAAACCAGGGAATCACAGCAAGGCACACTCTATGTGCGCGCCAAAACCAATAAATACCGCATCGAAATGACCAGTCAGCACCTGATCAGTGATGGTAAAAGTCAGTGGACCTATTTGAAGGATGATAAAGAGGTACAGATTGTGGAGGCCGACCAAAGTGCAGACGCCTTAAACCCGGCAAAGATGTTTACCATTTATGAGCGCGGTTTTAAATACACTTACACCGGCGAAAGCAAGTCGGCCGGCAAAGTATATCAAACGATAGATCTGGCGCCAATAGACACAAAAAAAGCTTACTTCAAGATCCGGCTCAGTATAGATAAAGTCGCAAAACGTATTGCTAACGTCCTGATCTTCGATAAGAACGGCAACAAGTATAATTATAACATCAAAACATTTGTCCCCAATGTTAAAGTGCCCGAAAGTACATTCACTTTCGACGCCAAGAAATATCCGGGCGTGGAAGTTGTTGATCTGAGATAAATATATTTCGGCAATTTTTTCTATGTTTGAGCGCTAAGCAGATCATTTGTTTTGAAAATCACTATTCTAGGATCCGGAACTTCCCAAGGCATTCCCGTTATCACCTGCAACTGCGCCGTATGCCAGTCGGACGACGCCCGGGATAAACGCCTACGTGTTTCGGTGCTTATAGAAACCGGCGATAAGACCATAGTGATAGATAGCGGCCCCGATTTCAGATACCAGATGCTGCGGGCAAATGTAAAAGATCTTGACGCGATCATTTACACCCATGAGCATCGCGACCATGTAGCCGGACTCGACGATATCAGGCCGTTCAACTATCTGTTGAAGAAGGATATTGATATCTATGCAACAACACAGGTTCAGGACAATCTGAAACGGGAGTTCTCCTACATATTCTCAGAAATACGATATCCCGGACTGCCTCAGTTAACCCTGCATACCATAGACGCAGCGCCGTTCCATATCGGGCAAACCGAAATCACGCCGCTTGAAATTATGCATTACAAGCTTCCCATTCTGGGCTTCAAGATCAAAGACTTCGTCTATATCACCGATGCAAAGACGATATCCGATGCAACTCTGGAAAAGATCCGGGGCTGCAATGTATTGGTTTTGAATGCCTTGCAAAAGGAAGATCATATCTCACACTTTACTTTAGAAGAAGCCATTGCTTTTGCTAAGAAAGTAGGGGCCGAGACCACCTATTTTACGCATATCAGCCACAATATGGGTCTTCATGCCCAGGTAGAGCAGGAATTGCCAGAAAATATGAAATTAGCTTATGATGGCTTGACATTATCTTGTGAATAAGTATATATTTGCAGGAAATATACCCGGGTGGCGAAATTGGTAGACGCACCATCTTGAGGGGGTGGCGCCTTACGGGCGTGGCAGTTCGAATCTGCTTCCGGGTACATCCAACTTATCCAATATTGGATAGGTTCTCCGAAAATAGTTGTATCGGAATTATAAAAATGCCTTCAGATATATCTGAAGGCATTTTTATATTGTCATCTCAATTTTCTTACGATGATATAATATATTATTCTAGGCTAACATGGATTAAAGCTTATGGAGATTTCTGTCAATGAGCGTAGTACTTTGCAAGGATCTATAACTAATTGGAAGTTTAATGTTGTATATAGGTCCTTCATTCCTATTTTTTTATTTTTAGTTTTTCGGACAACTCTAATTATGTTTTTACAAGACATTTTCAGGACTATGCTACCATCGTTTGTTTTGTAGGTTTCTGTTATGTCAGATTCCATAATGTAACATTCCCTTACTAAGTATTTTGTTAATTTTTTTTTTGTGTTTTGGATTTTTGAATATTCTTTGATTTTTTTCGTTTTCATTGAGGTGTAAAATAACTATTTGCTCTAAACCTTCAAAGGGAACATTATTTGCAATCCAATCCTCTGTTATTAAAGATGTGTCTAGTTTAAGTTTAATAAAATAGGGTAATTCAGAATCGCTTATTGAGGTAGCGGTAGTAGGATTTTTCAAAAGCATAGATTTGGTTTAATGAATGGTAGTAGCATATTTGGTTGCTGCAATTTAGGTTTTTTTGCTAATTGTTAACGTTAATCAAGTTGACAATCACCTTTACCATCATTTCTTTTTCTTCAGATTTGCTTTCAGCAATCATTAGGGTCAGTGCAACCAGTGCATTATCTGCAATGCGTTTAGAACCATCCGATTTATATAGGATGTCATTTTTATCAAGAAACCAAACAAAAAGGTAAGCGGCAATCCGTTTATTACCATCCGAGAAAGAATGGTTTTTAACTACAAAGTACAGCAAGTTTGCAGCCTTTTCTTCTACGCTTGGATATAAATCTATACCGCCAAATGTTTGATATATGGCAGCGATAGAACCTTTGAAGGATTGATCTTTTTCATTTCCAAATAGAGAACTTCCTCCGAATTTTTCTTTTAGGTCTGTTATAGCTTGCTTTGCTTCTATGTAGTCTATTATAAATAAGTCAATTGCGGTTGTCCCCTCAATTTTCAACTGTTGATGATCATACTTATCCAAGATATCCAATGCATAAGCGTAATCAGTCACTACTCTTAGCAAGCCTGTCGCTTCATCAGAATTCAGCTCCTTATTTGCTAAAACACTGCTTAATAAGTTGACCGTACTTTTAAGTTCGTTCAGATGTTTTTGCTGTTCTTTGAGCCGTTTCTGGTCGATAGCATAACCTTTTAAGAGATACTCCTTCAAAACGTTACTCGCCCAAATTCGAAATTGAGTGCCTTGCTTTGAATTTACCCTATAACCTATCGAGATTATAACATCGAGATTATAATATTCAATTGTTCTTTCTACTATTCTATTTCCCTCTTTTTGAACTGTTGCTTTTTTTGCAACAGTTGCTTCTTGCTTCAATTCTTCTTCCTTGTATATGTTATTTAGATGCCTGGAAATCGTTGATTTGTTTTTGTAAAATAGATCTGAAATCTGATTTAAAGTTAGCCATACAGTGTCATTCTCAATCTTTACATCAATAGCGGTTTTGCCGTTCTCTATCTGATAAATAATAATTTGATCCTTAGCCATCTCCAATAGATTTAGTGCTAACGTATGTATAAATTATGAAAAATAGGTAATCATCTTATCCAATATTGGATCACGCGTGTTTAGAAATCATTGATTGCTGAAAGCAAAAGGCCGATTATTGTTTTTCAAAAGTATTTGCTTACCAATGCGCAAATTTTCTAGTTCTATATTATGGGATATACGGGTGCGCAAAAACTAATTTATAAATTCCATACTCACAACTTATATAAAACCTTTGCCTTTCAAGTCTTGAATAATTGGATCTAGAATCATGCAGAAGCGTTTTAAATGTTCAAAGTACTCCTGCTTCCGGGTACGCAAGGAGATTGATCGTTTTTAGAAAGGTCTTATCCGCCTATAGCTTTACAGTTTTTGGATTAACCATTCACTGTCAATGAAAGAAGAAGCAATTGCAATATTTGATTATGCTGAAGAACTTAAGGAAAAGCTCATAGAGCTGGTGGTTTACCAGAACTATTCAAAAGAAGAAGTAGCTAAAAAGTACGGTCTGGTAAATACCTATATCCTGACCAACTGGATTATTGGGTACAAGAAAAAATTAGAGAAAGGAGCCGTAACTTCAGCTCCTATGGAAAAGCCAAAGACTAAAGATGCCGCTTCCTCAGCGCAGCGGCATCTTGTGCTTTCCTGCTTTTTGGATACAGGCACCCAGGAAATGGTCAATGCCTGTCGTAGCATAACCCAAAAGCCGGGAATTTTCACCGAGTTCTGAAGACAGGATTGCTGTGCGCTCCCTGATCTGGGTCATACAGTAAGTATTGATGGCCTGCTGCATGGGCAGGGTAATGTACTGTTTGGCTTCAGCTATCTTTCCGCTAAGGATGATCAGTTCCGGATTGAACAGCTGTATCAACACGGCAATTCCTTTGCCCATATGGGTGCCTATGTTGGAAAGCAGCTGTATGGCGTACTGATCTCCTTTGTTTGCTGCTTCGATGATCACGGCAGGTTCAATTCTTTGCAGTTCTTCTTTACTGAGTTTATTGAGCATGGAGTTTTTGCCTGATAAAATGCCTTCCTTGGCCATTTCTGACAGGGCATTGCCGGAGGCGATAGTTTCCAGGCAGCCGTGCTTTCCGCAATAACAAAGGGCACCGTTTTCGACGAATGGGATATGTCCGAGTTCTCCGGAAAAGCCGCAGGCCCCTTTTCTCAGCTGCCCGTCCATAATGATACCCAGGCCGACGCCCCAGTCCATTAATAATATAAGTGCGTTTTGTTTGCCTTTTGCCATTCCGTGTGTGAATTCTGCCATTGATGATCCATTTACATCGTTCTGTATGACCACGGGCAGCTGCAGCATTTTTTCAAATGCGGCTGTAAGGGATGTATTTTCTGCATCACTTAAAAAGTAGCTGTAGCTTTGTCCTTTTTCGGAATCTACCAGGCCGGGCATGCCTACGCTGCAGCCGATCAGTTGATCGTTGCTGATGTGGTGTTCTTTGAGTATTTCCTCGACATTTGTGGTTAAAATACTAAAGAAGTCCGATCTGCTGCTTTTTGATATGGGCAGGGTAATGGATTTGGGTTCGGCTACATAGTTATAGTTGTTGTCCATAACGGCTATTTTTGTACGGAACAGTTCTATATCTATACATATAATAAGTATCTTTTTGTCCTTTAGCCCATATAGATCGGGTTTTCTGCCGCCCATCGAAACCCCATAGCCTTTCTTTTCTATCCAGTCTTCGTCGGTCAGGTTGCTGATGAGCTTCAAAATGCTTGGGGTGCTCATGTTCATGGTATGGCACAGGGTGGAAACTGAGCACGGCCCGAGGTTGAAAAGGTGTTTGACAAGCTGGAATTTGTACAGCGACTGTTTATCGCGTACCGGTTTGGTTATGTTATTTAATAGATGAAGATTCATTTATTTAATCTTTCAATTTTGCTAAATATAGACAACTTATATTAAAATTTTATAGAAGTATTTTTATTCCGTAAATAAATACATGATGTTTTGACTTTTCGACAATTTCTCGTTAATATTAACCATACAAGTATTCGATTTTTTGTGCTGTAAGCGCGATAAGGAGAATCCAAACTTAACCACTTATATGAAACCGGAAGAACCACAACAAAAAAACACCAGGAGAGATTTTATTAAGAAGTCTGCGGTCGGTGTGGCCGCTTTTACTATTGTTCCCCGTTATGTGCTCGGCGGACAGGGTTTTCTTGCACCCAGCGATAAGCTGACAAAAGCGGTAATTGGGGTAGGCGGTATGGGCCGCGGCCACTTTGGATATGAGGGCACCCAGGTGGTGGCCATTTGTGATGTTGACAAAAACCACCTGCAGCAGGCTGCGTCCATGCTGGACAAGGGTGTAAAGACTTTTAGTGATTACCGTGAGCTGATCCAGTTGCCCGAAGTGGATATTGTACATATTGCTACTCCGCCGCACTGGCATGGGATTATGGCTGTTGATGCGGCCAACGCGGGTAAGGATATCTGGTGTGAAAAGCCAATGACCCATACGATAGGCGAAGGAAAAAGGGTTGTGGAAGCTGTAAAGCAGCACGGCCGCATGTTCAGGTTGAATACCTGGTTCAGGTTTAAAGATACATTTTATGGTATGGGCACGACTGTGAAACCCATTAAGAAACTGGTTGACAGTGGTATGCTGGGCTGGCCGCTAAAAGTGACCGTGGGCAAGCATACAGGTTATGACTGGAAGTTTTACTGGGTGGGTAAAGACAATCTGGAGCCCCAGCCTGTACCGCCGGAACTGGACTACAATTCATGGTTAGGGCCTGCTCCTTATAAGCCATACCATCCGCACCGCGTACACCAGACTTTCAGAGGTTACTGGGATTATGATGGTGGTGGCCTGAGCGATATGGGGCAGCATTATATTGACCCGATCCAGTATTTCCTGGGTAAAGATGATACCAACCCGGTTTCTGTTGAGGTGGATGCTCCGCAACAGCATACGGATGCTGTGGGCATCTGGCGCAGGATCACTTATACTTATGCGGATGGCTGCCAGATCATCCTGGATGGAGAGGGCAAGGATACGAATGTTCCTTATATTGAAGGCCCTAAGGGTAAACTCTACCCTGGGTTTAAGTCCGATATTCCTGATCTGGAACGCAAACTGGCCCAGTTCCCTGATCCTGATCCGGAAATCGTGGAATTTTCAGAGTCGGTGAGGACGAGGAAGAAGTTTGCTTTGAACGAGGAGAACGGACACCGTTCCTGTAATATTGTAAATATTGGCCTGGCTGCTTTGAGACTCGGACGGTCGCTGAAGTTTGATCCGGTAAAGCAGGAGTTTGTGGATGATGAGGCGGCCAACAGGCTCATCAACCCGGTAATGCGCGCGCCTTTTTCTATTTAACCATCAGGAGAACTGTTTCAAACAAAAAATTTGATTAATAATCATGATAAAGAAATTATTATTTGTCCTGCTGTCGGTTGCTATGCTGACCAGTATGACCGGCAATATGGTTTTTGCCCAGGACAAAAAAGATGAACGAACTGTTACGACCAAAATAGCCGACCTGCTGGCCCAGTTGCCTGCCAGGGATGCTGCCCAGCTGGCCCGAAACATGAAGGAGATTGCTGATCTTGGTGAGAACGGTTATGTGACGCTGATCAGCGGGCTGACTGCGCCGGGCAAGGGCAATAATTCATTAATTGAATATGCGGTGGGTGGTTTTACCGCTGCATCTACCAAATCCGGACAGCAGGCCTGGCGGTCTATGGCGGTTAGCGCATACTGTAAGGCCTTAGCGAAACTTTCTGATAAGCAGAACAAGGCTTTTATCATCAGTCAGTTTGACCTGGTTGGCAATGATGCTGCTGTGCCTTGTCTGGAGGCTTATATAACTGATGAGCAGCTTGCTGATGAGGCGTCAAGGGCATTGGCAAAGATTGGATCTCCTGCTGCGGTTTCTGCATTGGTAACCGGATTAGGCAAGGCAAACGGCAAGGCTAAGGGTGCTGTCGTTGAAGCTTTGGGGCATACCACTTCTAAGGCCGCTGCTGACGCAATAGGGCCGCTTGCTGCGGGTTCTGATAAGGATCTGGCAAAAACTGCTTTACATGCGCTGGCGCATATTGCAGATGCCTCTTCTGCTGATGTATTGATTAGGGCTGCAGAAGATGCTGGTTATAAATATGACAAGACCAATGCGGTGGCTTCTTTACTGGTTTACGCGGAAAACAGGGTTGCCAGCGACAAGGCCGGTGTGGAAAAGATCGCAAAGGCTATTCTGGAAAAAGCAACCGGAGATGATCAGGTTGATCAGCGCATTGCTGCACTCAAACTGATCGCGGAAACGCAGACTGGTCAGCAGGCTTTGCTGGATGCTATGAATGATAAGCAGTTTGAATTCCGCGCAGCGGCGGTAAGACTGGCGGCTGCTGGTTTGACTGATGCAAATAGTGCGGAATGGGTGAAGAGACTCGGGAAGGCGGACGCGCCTACAAAGGTTTTGATTATTGATATGCTGGGCAGGGCTCACGCAAAATCTGCGTACGCGGTTTTTCTGAAGTTATTTAAGGATAAGGATGCAGAGGTGCGTAGTGCCGCATTTTCTGCGGCTGCATGGACGGGGCAAGAAAAAGCAATTGAGCCAATGGCAAAGGTAATGGGCAAGGATACGGCAAATTTGGTTGCCGTATCTGAAGTCCTGCGACGGATCAGGGGCAATGATGTCACTGCGTCAATCAGTAGTAGCATTGCAGGTGCAAAACCAGAAGTACAGGTGGCTTTGATCAATGTCCTGGCGGCACGTGCTGCAAGTGGCCAGCGTAATGTTATATCTGCTGCACTGACCAGCAACAAACCTGAAGTAAGGAGAGCAGCTTTTGCAGCTTTAAAGAGTGTTTATACGCCGGAAAGTAAAGCGGAATTGTTTGCTTTAATGGATAAAACTACCGACCCGGCTGAACTGAACGATATACAGGCGGCAATTATTGCTGTAAACAAGCAGGGTAGCAACGCTGATGCACAGACTGCAGAAATCATGGCGCAGATGGATAAATCTGCTGAGGACAAGAAGTTGCTGTATTATAAGGTGTTGGGAAACATTGGTGGCAAGAAGTCACTGAGTGCTGTTTCATCAGCTTTTAATACTGGCAATGATGCGGTCAAAAAGGCTGCTTTGGATGCATTGTCTTCCTGGGCTGATGCGGGTTCGGCTGATGAGCTGATCAAAATAGCCAGGACAACGAATAACCCTGATTTTTTAAACCAGGCTGTTAACGGTTATCTGCGCCTGGTAAGGAACGCGGATTACGCTGACGAGCAAAGGTTGTTGTTGCTGCGCAATGCGATGGCAGTAGCTAAAACTCCGGCTCAGCAGCAAAGGATTTTAAAGGATATCGAGGGAGCGAAGTGTTTTAATGCAATAGTATTTGCCGGTCAGTACCTCGACAATCCTGCTACACAGCAGGCTGCAGCCAATGCAGTTATGCATATTACCATGGCTGGTGAGTACAATGGTGATATTGTAAAGAACCTGCTCAACAAAACCATCGCTGTGATCACTGGCGGTGATGCAGGTTATCAGAAGGAAGGAATGCGTAAGTATATTTCTTCTATGAAACCGGGTGAGGGTTTTGTTCAGGTATTCAATGGAAAGGACCTTACAGGATGGAAAGGTTTGGTAGCTGATCCGATCAAACGGTCAAAAATGGATGCAAAAACACTGGCTGATGCACAAGCTAAGGCTGATGCTGCCGCAAAGGACAGCTGGAAGGTGATTAACGGAGAACTGGTGTTCCAGAGCCATGGTGATAACCTGGCCACCGTAAAGAAATATGGTGATTTTGAGATGCTGGTTGACTGGAAGATCATTGATGATAAGAAGGGCGAGGGTGATGCCGGTATTTATTTGCGTGGTACTCCCCAGGTTCAGATCTGGGACAATGCCCGTACCAATGTGGGTGCACAGGTGGGCTCTGGTGGTTTGTACAATAACCAGTCCAACCCAAGCAAGCCTTTGGTTGTTGCAGATAATAAACTGGATGAATGGAATACTTTTAGGATCCTGATGAAAGGTGACCGCGTTACGGTGTGGTTGAACGGGGTACTGGTGACGGATAATGTGATCCTGGAAAACTACTGGGACAGGAACCTGCCTATCTTTGCTGAAGAACAGATTGAACTGCAGGCGCATGGTTCACCGGTTGCATACAGAGATATTTTTATCCGGGAGATCCCGCGTCCTAAGCCTTTTGAACTGAGCGCTCAGGAGAAGAAAGAAGGGTATAAGGTCCTGTTTGATGGTACTAACATGCACAGCTGGACCGGTAACACGACTGATTACGTGATCGAAGACGGCAATATCGCGATCAGGCCAAAGCCGGGTAAGGGCTCTGGCGGCAATTTATTTACCAAAGAAGAGTTCAGTGATTTCGTATTCCGTTTTGAGTTTAAGCTGACTCCGGGCGCCAATAATGGTTTGGGTATCAGGGCACCTCTGGAAGGTGATGCGGCTTATACAGGTATGGAACTCCAGATACTGGACAATGAGGCGCCGATTTATAAAGACCTGCATGTGTACCAGTATCACGGTTCTGTATATGGCACAATTCCGGCGAAACGAGGTTTCCTGAAACCGGTAGGTGAGTGGAACTATCAAGAGGTAATTGCCAACGGCCCTAAGATAAAAGTGATCTTAAATGGCACGGTAATCCTCGACGGCGACCTGACTCCTTTCAGGAAGAATGGTGCACCTGACCATAAAGACCATCCGGGACTGTCAAGGGATAGTGGCCATATTGGCTTCCTTGGTCATGGTTCTCCGCTGGAGTTCCGCAACATCAGGATCAAAGACCTGGCTAAGAAGGAGGGTACCTGAGTTCTTCCAAACTTACTTCATCAGGATACGGTATATCGCTATCGGTTTGTTTTGGAAACTGGAAAGTCAGGCAAGATTTTCTGGAGTGTGTTCCCAACATCCTGGCTACTTCGTGGCCGTTAACTAGAAAATAAGTAGATATTAAATAGAATATAAATAGAGGCTTGGTATATCCTTGGTATATCCTTTCTATATCGTTGGTATATCCTTGATGTATCCAAAGGATATGCCAACGATATGCCAATGATATCTTAACGATATGTTATTTATCTACTTATTATCTAATTAGATTCTATTGATTACGTACTTATTGGCCACTAGGTACAGAATAGACACTTTGAAGAAAAACACTTAAGGGTCAGCAGATCACTGGCTAATGAGAAGAGATCTCTGGATAAGCTGTAAATTCTGCAAATCAATCCCAAAATTCTGTAAGTGCTATTTAGCTTTTTGTCCTGAGATTTGTATTGCAAATTTAAACAATCAACTCATGGCAACAGATAATAGCAACGAAAAAACGATCAAGAGGACTTTTCCCGTGCTCGGAATGACCTGTGCCTCCTGTGCAAGCAGTGCCGAAAGCATTACCAGTCACCAGCCTGGTGTTGTTAGTGCCTCTGTGAATTTTGCCACGGGTAACCTGTTGGTAGAATATATGCCTAAACGTATTGGCGTAGAACAACTGCAAAAGGCGATGCAGTCAGCCGGGTATGATCTGCTGATTGAAGATGAATCTACACAGCGCGAGACGCTGGATAACCTTCATGCCGAAAAGTTTAACAAGCTTAAAAATAAGACCATCTGGGCGGTGCTGTTATCACTTCCTGTCGTAACAATCGGTATGCTCTTTATGGATATGCCCTATGCCAACGAAATCATGTGGCTTTTTTCTACACCCGTAGTTTTGTGGTTGGGTAAAGATTTTTTTGCCAATGCCTGGAAGCAGGCCCGGCATCGTTCCGCAAACATGGACACGCTCGTAGCACTGAGCACAGGCATTGCATATGTGTTCAGCGTTTTCAATATGTGGGTGCCCGAGTTCTGGCACCAGCGGGGCCTGCATGCACATGTCTACTTTGAAGCAGCATCGGTGGTCATTGCATTCATTCTTTTGGGTAAATTACTTGAAGAAAAAGCGAAGGGTAATACCTCTACGGCGATTAAAAGGTTAATGGGCCTGCAGCCTAAAACGGTCATGTTGATTCAGGCTGACGGAACAGAAAAACAGATAAAGATAGATGAAGTTAAAGTCGGCGATGTTATCCTGGTTAAACCCGGAGAAAAAATTGCGGTAGATGGTCTGGTGACTTACGGGAGCTCTTATGTAGATGAAAGCATGCTCAGCGGTGAGCCGATCCCTGTCCTTAAAAAGGAAAACGAAAAAGTATTTGCCGGAACGATCAACCAAAAAGGCAGTTTTCAGTTCAGAGCGGTTAAAGTAGGCAAAGACACGATGCTTGCCCAGATCATCAACATGGTGCAGGATGCACAGGGAAGTAAAGCTCCCGTACAAAAGTTGGTTGACAAAATCGCCGGTGTTTTCGTTCCGGTCGTATTGGGTATTGCAATCCTTACATTTCTATTGTGGGTCGTTTTGGGCGGAGATAATGGCATTGTTCATGGACTTCTGGCGGCCGTTACCGTACTGGTTATCGCTTGCCCTTGTGCATTGGGGCTGGCAACGCCTACTGCAATTATGGTGGGCGTTGGTAAAGGTGCCGAAAGCGGTATCTTAATTAAAGATGCTGAGAGCCTGGAGCTGGCTAAAAAAGTTGATGCGATAGTGCTGGACAAAACAGGAACAATTACCGAAGGCCTGCCACGGGTAACAGACATACAATGGCTCAATAATGATGATAGCACTAAAAACATTTTACTAAGTATAGAAAAACAATCAGAACACCCACTGGCGGAGGCAGTGACTAAGCATTTGCAAGGTGTGCAAGCCATCTCTTTGTCGATGTTTGAGAGCCTTACAGGTAGAGGCATAAAAGCCAGTCACCACAATGAAAACTACTATGTAGGCAATCAAAAACTGCTGACAGAAAATCAGGTTCAGATTGGCGAGCAGCTGCAAGCCTGGGCCGACGAATGGAGCCGCCAGTCTAAGACCGTGATTTGGTTTGCAGATAGCAGGCAAGCACTTTCTGCAATAGCTATTTCCGATCAGATAAAGGAAACCTCAATAGAAGCAATCAGGCAATTGCATGACATGGACATTGATCTGTATATGCTTACAGGTGATAATGAGGCCACTGCCAAAGCTATCGCTCTGCAAACGGGCATCAGGAATTACACTGCCGAGGTATTGCCACAGCAGAAAGCAGATTTTATAAGAGAATTACAAAATCAGGGCAAAACTGTTGCAATGGTGGGCGATGGTATCAATGACAGTACGGCCCTGGCAACGGCGGACGTGAGCATAGCCATGGGTAAAGGAAGCGATATTGCTATGGATGTTGCCAAGATGACAATAATTTCATCAGACCTTACTAAAATTGCACAGGCTATAAAGTTATCAAAACGGACCGTAGCCACCATAAAACAAAACCTCTTCTGGGCATTTATTTACAATGTGATCGGTATTCCGCTAGCGGCAGGTATTCTTTATCCAATCAACGGATTTCTGCTTAATCCGATGATTGCTGGCGCAGCAATGGCTTTAAGCAGTGTAAGTGTGGTAACTAATAGCTTGAGGTTGAAATGGAAATAATAAGGTAAATTTCTTAAATGAAATGTAATTGCTAAAATATCGCTATCATTGGCAAATGTCAAGATACCATGGTCTTAACGAAACCGAACTGGTCCTTCTGCTTAAGAAGGGGGACGAGAACGCTTTGCGGCCATTGTATGATATGCATGTCGTACAACTTCACCATTTCATCATCAGAACCGCAAAATCAAAGCAATTGGCTGAAGATGTGGTGCATGATGTTTTCGTTAAGATATGGGAAAAGAGGGCACAGATTGACAGCACCCAGCCTTTCAAAACCTATCTCTACAGCATAGCTAAAAACCATTTATTGAACCTGCTTAAACGTGCGCGGCATGAACATTCCATTCTGGAAGAGATACGCAAATATGCCATACCTATAGAAAATACTACCGATTGGCAGATTGAGTTTACGGAAGGCAACGCGGTGTTAAACGAAGCGATGGAAAAACTTCCGGAGCAATGCCGCCAGGTGTTCATCCGCTGCAAGATACAAGGACTGTCTTACAGAGAAGCGGCAGCCGAACTCGGCATCACCGAAGGCACCGTAAACGCCCAGATGGTAAAAGCGCTGAGGATAATCCGGGAATACATCTCTTTCAAAAACGCGATTCTCCTGGTCATTGCCTACCTGTCTGGCCATCATTAAAACCTGTTATTATTTTTTTGCCTTTCGGGTATATGTAAATGCGCCGCCAATTGTATAAGCAATAAAACAAGGGAATTTTGGACGCAGAAAAAGTACAACTATTTACCAGATACATCAACGGACAGTGCAGCACTGAGGAACTCGATCATGTTTTTCAGATGCTCAGCGCAGGCAGCCATTCGGGAGAGTGGGAGGCAGCACTTAGTCAAGACGCGGAGTTTTTGGCACGAACCGATCAACAAGGCGCATTGACTTCCGCGGCCATTGAGGAGATCTATAACCATATTAGCGCAAGTATATCTAGTCCGAGTGCAAAAAACCCTGATGAGAGCAGGCGCGTCAGGCTCTGGCCAACAATACTCTCGGCCGCTGCCGCCATAGCCTTGATCATATCTGGTCTGTGGTTTTTCAATACGCCACAAGCAGATAAGCAGCAGCAAAATCCCGGCTTATCAGGTCAGATTGCGCCTGGCGGGCAAGGGGCAACTTTGACCTTGTCTAATGGGACTAAGGTCGTTCTGGCGGAAGCTGGCAGCGGACAGCTAGCGAGTCAGGGCGGAGTAATTGTTAGTAAGTCCGCAGAAGGCGAGCTGGTTTACACCGTGACCGGCGACTTGGCTTCCGGCCAAAGCGGAAAGAATACGCTATCAACAGCCAGGGGCCAGACCTACCAGGTCAGGCTGCCTGATGGATCTCAAGTCTGGCTCAATGCTGATTCCCGATTAACCTATCCCGTTAATTTCGCTAAGAATGGCAGTCGCGAAGTAAGCCTGAGCGGCGAAGCCTATTTTCAGGTCGCCAAAGATAAGGCGCGACCTTTCCTGGTGTCCTCAAAAAATCAGCAGGTAGAGGTACTGGGTACGCATTTCAACATCAACAGTTATGAAGACGAGCCCCATGTTACCACAACCCTGCTCGAGGGAAGCGTCCGCGTGCTGGCCACCATGCCTAAAAATAAAGGGCCCGTTCGGGATGTTTTACTCCGGCCCGGCAGCCAGGCTGTAAACAGCGGCAGCCAGATCACAGTCTCTGCGGTCGACCTGGAAAGCGTCACAGACTGGAAGGATGGTGATTTTTACCTGAACCATGTCGAATTTAAAACCGCAATGCGCAAAATTGCCCGTTGGTACGATGTAGACATCGTCTACGATTCATCCGTGCCAGACGATCTGGAAACCGGGGGATGGATCTCAAGGAACAATCAATTGTCTGCCGTATTGAAACTTATTGCGTCGTCCGGCCAGGTACGTTTCCAGGTGAAGGACAAGACCATATACGTTTCCAGATGACCAGCACATTGACAGCTAACCGATTATCAAACTAAAAAGGAAAAAACATGACGTAGATCTACCACAAACCAGGAGGCTGAAAAGAAGCCAGAGGTGTTCGCTGCACCTCCGGCAAGGTTTGGCCGCTTCATTGAAAAAAATCAAGTTTTAACGCAGTCCGCCATAGCCCTTAGCAAAGCAGCTGGCGCATCTGCACAACCAAACCAAACGAATGTACAGAAATTATATCAGGAAACTTGATGTGGCTGTAGCGCCATATCAGAAAGTATTGCTAGTTATGCGATTAACCACCGTCATTTTAATAGCCACACTCATGCAGGTTAGTGCCTCGTCATTTGGCCAGCTCATCACCATAACACAGAAAAATGCGCCCTTGGAATCGGTGCTAAAAGAAATCAGGCGTCAGAGTGGTTTCGACATCTATTACGATGGAAAAACGATTACCAAGTCGCTCACTACAACCTTATCAGTGAAGCAAGCCAGTCTTCAGCAGGCCTTAAATGCTGCACTGAAAGACTTAAACCTACATTTCCGAATCACCGACCGAACCGTGCTTATCGAACGTAATCCGCTCTCAGCAAGAAAGGCGAGCTTTATCGTTACCGGCCGGGTTACCGACAATGATCATTTCCCGGTACCAGGTGTTACCGTTACCCTAAAAGGTTCCGGCAAACAAACGATGACAGACGGAGAGGGGAAATTCTCGATTTCTGCCGAGGCTGCGGACGATGTGCTTGTCTTTACCAGTGTATCCATGGAAACACAGGAGATTCGTCTGGACGGGCGCAAAGAAATTAACGTCACGCTACAACTGAAAACCAATGCCTTAAAAGAGATTACGGTCAACACCGGTTTCCAGCGTATTGGCAAAGAAAAGATAACGGGCGCAACAGTAACCGTAGGCAGCGCTGAACTTGAAACGCGGTATACGCCCAACATCCTGAACAATCTGGAAGGCAGGGTTCCGGGCTTGGTTACCTATCGCGGTATGACGTCCATCCGTGGGGTAAGCACCATAAACGCGACCAAGAATCCGCTTGTCGTGTTAGATGGTTTGCCGATAGAAGGATCCCTGGCCGATGTGAATCCCTACGATGTTCAGGATATCACCGTCTTAAAGGACGCGGCTGCTGCGGCAATTTATGGCGCCAGGGCAGCCAACGGCGTCATCGTTGTTACCACCAAGCGCGCCAGGGGCCGCGGAACAAGCGTAAGCTTCTCCAGCGATGTTACCGTGGCACAGAAGCCAGATCTGGATTATAATTTGCTTAGCCCGTCTCAACAGGTCGATGCAGAACTTAAGGTATACGACTATCTGTTTGCCAATACGGGCGGACTCTATCCCAATCGGGCCGCTGCGGTTACTGCGGTAGGCAACAGCATAAGTAACGGTACGCCCATATCCCCGGTACAATACGCATACTACCAGCTCGCCAAGGGCGACATTTCCCAGGGTCAATTTGATGAGCAGCTTGCAGGCTTCAGGCAAAATAACTTTCGGCAGGATTTTAAAAACCGGGCCTTGCTTAACGATGTGCTGCAGCAATACGACCTGGCGGTAAGAACCAGTGGGGAACGCTTTCAATCCAGCTTAGTCGCCAATTACAAAAACAGCAACGGCGGAATTATTAATGCCTACAACCGGCAGCTGAATCTCTTTTACAAAGGAACTTATGAGGTAGCGCCGTGGCTGGATGTAAATTATGGCGTAAACTCGGTACTGGGATATGTTCGTTCGGCCAATAGTGCCTTTGCCGGCAGCGCTCTCAACGTGCCTTCCTACCAGAATCTGACAGATGCAGCCGGCAACCGGATGTATTACACCACCTCAGATTATAATGCGTACAATACCAATACCGCTACGCAACCGGTAAGCAGCCTGCTTTTTAACCACCTCGACGAGCTCGACCGGGACTTCAGGAATACCCGGCAGCAAAACACGCGCTATTACCTGAACATGAACGCAAAAGTGATTCCAGGCCTAACGCTGAGTCCGCAGTTCCAATATGAAAACAACAACCTGGCGGCGTCTACCTATGCGGAGGCCGAAAGCTATACCATGCGCTTTTTAAAGAGTGTTTATACCACCATGTTGCCGGCCAACGGCGGGTATCTCGCTACCTCAAATACGAAGGGCGATTACTGGACAGCTAGAGGACAAGCCGAATATCAGCGAACTTTTGGCGATCATGCCATTGACGCCATAGCGGGAACAGAATTCAGACAGACGCGTACCAGGGGTACGGGCGGACTTCTGCTTGGATATGATGATCAGCTTCAGTCGCATTCTACCACTTCCGTTAGTTTTCCGGCGCTGGCCAATTTCCGCAACACAACCGCGTTTAAGCCAGGATTTAGTACAGCAAGCCTGTACAGTCGTTATATCGCGGGTCCGATAGCCGTATTTCCGGAAACTGTTCATCGGTTCAATTCCAACTATGCCAATATCACCTATACCTATAATCAGCGCTACAATGCTTTCGCCTCATATCGTGTCGATTACGCGGATGTGTTTGGGCTCGATGAGAAGTTTAGAGGCAAGCCGCTTTGGTCGGCCGGCTTGAGCTGGAACCTGCACCGGGAATCTTTTTTAGCGCAGTACGATTGGGTCGATGTACTTAAATTGCGCACAACCTATGGTGTCACCGGAAATATTGTTCAGGGCGTCAGTAGTTTTCTTACGGCCAACTCCACACTGTTCAATCCCGTCACCAATCAGCCAATGTCGGTCGTAACCAATGCCGCCAATCCAGAATTGCGCTGGGAGAAAACGGCAACTTTCAACGTTGGGGCCGACTTTGCTATGTTCGGCGGACGGCTCAATGGGGCGGCCGACTGGTACCGGAAGAAAAGCAGTGATGTGCTGGTTACCCAACGACTCGATCCTTCTGAAGGTTTCACCAGCCAGATTATCAACAATGGGGGACTGCTCAACAATGGTATAGAGCTTAGCCTGCAGTATGATTGGTTCAGGGCGGCAGACCGGCAGGCGTTTGGTTGGAATACCGGCCTGGTGCTCAGCCATAACAAAAACAGAATTACCTATATTGATGAAGTGGCCACCACGCCAATCGCCCTGGCACAGGGTGGATATAAAACCGGCTTTCCGGTCAATTCCCTGTTCTCTTATCAGTACCGCGGACTTAGCAGTATCGGTCAGCCGCAGTGGCTTACCGCCGGAGGCGCTTTGAGTACAATCGCGCTGACGAGTAACGACATGGCAGCCATGGTGTATTCAGGAACCACTGATCCGAAAGTTAATCTTAACCTGACCAGTGAAGTTCGCTACAAAGGATTCAGTCTCTACGTTTTGGCGGTGTATTACGGCGGGCAATCCCTTCGTGCTCTGGTGCCCGAGGTGGTTTCAGGTGTTCCGTACGGATCGATGCCAGCTTATATTGCCAATGCCTGGACTCCTGAGAATACCAATACCATTATTCCGGGAACAGGCAGATACGCGCCAGGGGTATATCCCGGCACACAGGGGCCGCCGGCCGGACAGCTCAGCTATTCTGATGCCTTTGTGCGCAACGGAGATTTCATCAAGATACGCAGTGCAATATTTGGCTACCAACTGCCATTGTCTGTACTATCAACATTGCGTTTAAAAGGAGCCGGACTGAGGTTCCAGCTCAATAATCCAAAAGCGTTGTGGACAAGAAATGATGTCGGCGTCGATCCTGAAACAGGCGGTGCAGCTATCCCCACTTCTTATGTATTTGGTTTAAATGTCAACCTTTAATCTATCGGACATGAAAAAAACATTCATCATCATATTTGCGATTGCGGGTTTAAGTTTTGGTCTGCCCGCCTGCAAGAAATTCACCGAAATAACGCCTAAAGGCAGCAATATCCTTAACCGGGTGTCGGATCTGGACCTGCTCCTGAATTTCAATTATACAAGTAATTCTGCTACCGGCGATACCTTGTCGGCCAAAACAACCGCTCAGGCAGCATTTTCAGCTTACGATGTGGGTAACCTGGTCAACGATACCTACGCATATTCTACCAATATTCCTTCACTCCTCAGCGCTAAACCGCAAACGCTCCATTATGCCTATACGGTTTACGATGAAAGTGTAGACCGCAAATTGCTGGCGGTAACCGATGTAAAGTACGAGAAGATGTATTTCCTGATCAACAATGTCTATAACGTAGTGCTTAAAAATGCAGACGCCGCGACTGGCGATCGTGCGCTGGCGGAACAGTACAAAGCCGAATCGTATATTTTGCGGGCCTATATGCACTATTTGTTGGTTAACCTGTACGCAAAGGCTTATGATCCGGCAACTGCTTCAACTGATGGGGGCGTGCCTTATGTTAAGGAAGACAATTCTACCATTGAGCCAAACCGGAAAAGTACCATCGCAGAGGTTTACGCCAACATCCTCGCGGATATTGATGCAGGCTTTCAGCTAAACCGCCTTCCAGCTACGCCAAAAAATAACATGCGTGTAGGCCTTGGCTTTGCCCATGCGGTGAAGGCGACTGTGCTGATGTCGCTCCACAGATATCCGGAAGCACTTTCGGAGGCAAACAAAAGCCTGGCGATCAACAGTTTCATCAGTAACGACAGACTGTTTGCGCCGGTTGGAACGGCAGCTTTCGGCAAGCCTCAGGCAACCGCACAGGAAAACCTCTTTTATATGGCACAAGGCGGAAATCCGCTGCTTAGCACACCGAGTCTGGAGATAACGGAACAAATCTATGAGCCTGGCAACATCATCCACCATTATGTAAAGCCTTATTATCCCAGCGGCAACCCTTTCAGCGGTCTGCCGACCTCCAAGCTTTGGCTCAATTCCGCAACGCCTTATGCCATTAATACCGCCGGCCTTACCACCAGCGATACGTATCTGATCAAAGCTGAATGTTTACTCCGCTCCGGTGATCTGGATGGCGCTTTGGAGATTATCAATCTGATCAGGCAAAATCGCATACATCCCAATACGTACGCTCCGGTATCGGCCAGCACAGAAGCAGGGGTAATGGCTTTGCTTGGAAGGACCCGACGCATCGAACTGCTGTTTACCATGCGTAACTATTTCAATCTTAAGCGTCTGACAACGGATCCGCAATATAAGCCTACCATCACGCGGACAATTGAAGGTAACACCTATTCGCTCAGCCCGGAATCGCCGTTATGGATATTTCCATTTCCGCAAAGCGCCACCAATTACAATGCAAACCTTAGTCATAACTATTAGTATCTGTATCCTTAACATGAAAAAACTCATTATAAGCCTGTTGGCGTTACTGCCAATTGTTGCACAAGCCCAGCGCAATTTTACCCTCACCGGCAAAGTGGGGAATGAAAGCGCGCCTGCAAAAGCCTATGTCTTATATCAAAACGGCGGACAGATTGTAACTGATTCGGCTGTGCTGAATGGTGGCAGCTTTAAATTTACAGGCACAATCCAGGAGCCGGTCCCGGCCAGGTTAATCGTTGACCACACGGGCGCCGGTTTTGCCAAAACCACCTCTGCATCCGACATGGAGATGATTTACCTTGAACCTGGTGTAATCCGGATATTGTCGAATGACTCTTTGAAGAATGCCCGGATTCCCGGTTCCCTGATCAACCAGGAATATGCATCATACAAAAAGATGATTCGCCCGGCTGAACTGATGATCAACAAGGTGAGCGAAAAAAGCAGGTTGGCCACTGCCGAACAGAAAAAGGATGCTGCCTTTCAAAAGGCAATTGAGGCAGCCTATAACGAGGCAGGTGCATTCCGTAGATCTTTGCAGCACAAATTCGTGAAGGCTCATCCCGACTCTTTTGTAAGCCTCATTGTGCTTCGGGAAGCAGGTGGCTCCGTGATCAATGTGCAGGAAACTGAACCAATTTTCAATGGGCTGTCGGCTCGAGTAAAGCAAAGCATCGTTGGCCGGGAATATAAAGCGCTGCTTGAGAAGCAAAAGGCGGTTAGGGTAGGGCAACAGGCCCCGCTTTTCGTTCAAAATGATCCTGACGGAAATCCTGTACGACTTGCCGACTTCAGAGGAAAATATGTGCTGATCGATTTCTGGGCCTCCTGGTGTGTGCCTTGCCGGGCAGAAAACCCGCATGTTGTGAAGGCTTATAACAAGTTTAAGGATAAGAACTTTACAGTTATCGGCGTGTCGCTCGACAGGCCGGGGAAGGCGGCCGACTGGATCAAGGCCATCAAAGCTGATGGTCTGGAATGGACGCAGGTATCTGATCTGAAATATTGGGGAAATGAGGTTGCTCAACTGTACGGTATTAAAAGCATCCCTCAGAATTTCTTAATCGACCCATCCGGTAAGATCGTTGCCTTGGATTTACGCGGAGAAGATTTGGAAAAGAAGCTTTCGGAAATATTATAGACAAAAAGTGAGCTACCTCTTGTTTCGTACGAAATTATTCGTATCTTGGTGGTATGGAACATCAGGAAAATCGCTTTGGCAAATTTGAGCCCACAAAATCCGAACTGGAAATCCTTCAGGTACTTTGGGAGTACGGTCCCTCCACGGTCAGGTTTGTTAACGATAAACTTAGTGAAAACCGGGAGATCAAGTATACCTCTACGCTGAAGCTCATGCAGATCATGGTCGATAAGTCGATCCTGAAGCGAGACCAGAGCCATATGACTCATGTGTACCATGTAGCAGAAGCGGAAGAGAAGACCAAGCGTTTTTTGCTTCAAAGGTTTGTTGATTCCATTTATAAGGGTTCAGCAACCAACCTGGTGCTGCAGTTGCTGGGCAACAGCAGCACCTCGGTTAAGGAGCGCGAGGAAATTAAAGCCTTGCTGAAAAAGCTTGATCAGCAAAAATAGCCCATCACATGGAACTTGAGCTGCCGAACTTCTTAACTGCACAGATCGCAAAAGCCATTTGCGCAACCTTAATTCATTCTTTGTGGCAAGGTCTGGCTGTCGCCCTGGTCGCGGCGGTTACAGTCGTTTTCACAAAAAAGGCAAGCGCGGCCCTCAGGTATAAGTTGCTTATTGTTTGCTTTTTGGGGTTTAGTATCGCAGTACTCATGACATTCAACGTCCAGCTTAGCAAAGCTGATCTGAGCGTCGGGCAGTCGCCGTCAGCCATAAATTTCGTTGCCGCCGAAGATGGATCACCTGCCCAGACATCCGCGGACACCAGCATTGAAAGTTTATTTTTTAGTGTTTACGACTACCTCAACGCTCACTCGTCGACTGTGGTACTAATCTGGTTCCTGGTGATCTGCATCAAATACCTGGGGTTTGTGGCTGGGCTCCACCATGTTTACATGATAAGGCGCACACAGGTGAAGGCTGCCGGCAGGGCTTGGGAAACAAAACTTGAGGAGCTTTCGGTAGCTCTGGGCATCAAGAGAAAAGTGGCCATCCTTCAGTCTGGCCTAGCTAAAAGCCCTATGACAATTGGTTAT
Organism: Pedobacter deserti; assembly: GCF_024436415.1. GTDB lineage: Bacteria > Bacteroidota > Bacteroidia > Sphingobacteriales > Sphingobacteriaceae > Pedobacter > Pedobacter faecalis. Next base: position 2,028,869 of record NZ_JAFMZQ010000001.1, read on the forward strand.
TTAAAGCCAATGATCCTTATCCCTATCGGACTGCTTAATAGGCTCTCTGTCGCAGAGGTGGAAGCTATCCTACTTCATGAGCTTAGCCACATCCGTAGAAGAGACTATCTGGTTAACATATTCCAGCAGGTGGTCGAAATTATCTTCTTTTTCAATCCTGCGCTGCTCTGGCTTTCTGCGTTGATAAAAGCAGAACGAGAGCACTGCTGTGACGATATGGCTGTCAGCAAAACGGGCGACAAGCGGACTTATATACAGGCGCTGCTGAGTTGCCAGCAATATAGTGATACGAAGCACGCCATGGCTATGGGTCTTTCCGGAAGGAAATCGGGCATTGTCGGACGCGTAAGACGTATAGTATCTAATAATAATCAAAGTTTAAATGTTATGGAAAAAGGAGTTCTAACATTCAGTATGGTTACGGCTGTACTGATCACATTGACGGTATCGTCGACAGATGCCAGTATGGTGAAAAAGGCGGTGACGACGACGCAGAGTGTGCTTGTCGAAACCTTCACAGGGGGTAGCCCAGCACAGTTTGAGCGCAGTCCCGTTCAAAGCAAGCCTGTAAAATCGATCCGGAAAGGCGAAGGGGATCGTTTATACAGTTCACAACCCGTTGATTCGCTTCTTTCCACTGAAAGGCGTATCAGTGCTCGGGAAAACGGCAAGTTAGCCGATCTTAGTGTGGATGGCGACAAGTTTGCACGAAATCACATCGTGCAATATCTGCCTGAAGTAGAAGGACGGCATGCGCAGGCTAAGGTCGCCGAGGATGCAAGGAAAGTAAAAGCTGACACATTAACACAATTTGGTTTTAGCACCAATCGGTTACGGGAATGCGCACAATCTACCTGCATGCAGGATTTAATATCAGAAGCGCAGAATTTCAAGTCATGTTTGATCGTGTATCAAGCTGAATCAATATGGCTTGTTACGGATGACCGAAATGCTCTGGCAGCCATTATGAACGACTACCCTTTAAAAAAGATAGCCATCTGCAAAGGAAACATCAAGGTTAATGGAAGGCGTATAGCTCAACGAAATCTTGTAATTCTGCGCGATCGAGATTAGGTGCGTTTGCGTAAAAGTTATAGTCGTATATTCATTTTTCTTCAAGCAACTCAAGTATTCCTTCGTTCTGAATAATTAACATGCCTTGTCGGTCTGAACTGATTCCTTGTTCGAGCCTGTAGGTGTACGTAGGTTTGCTGCCGGCCATGACGGTCGGCAGGTAAGCAAACTGAACGCCTGCTGTTTGGGCCGATAAGGCTTCGCCTACTTCCACAATATGTGTAGATACTAAAAAGCAGCAACGAGTATAGCGGGCGAAGGCCTGTGTAACCGCAAGCGTACCATCATAAGCGTCCTTCACATTGGTGCCTTTAAAGAGCTCGTCGAAAATAACCACGAGATTTTTGCCCGATGCCACTTCTTGGGCTACATGCTTTACACGGAGCACTTCCGCATAAAAATGGCTTAGTCCGAGTTCAATGTTGTCAGGTACGTTTACGGAGGAATAGATGCCGTCTTTTACGGAAAACACCATGTCCTCGGCCGCGACCGGGAAACCCATGTGTGCAAGGTATACAGAGATTCCGAAGGCTTTCATGAGCGTAGATTTACCAGCCATATTTGCACCAGTAAGGAACAGTAGGTTAGAAGATTCTTTAAAGGACAAAGGATTCGCGACGGCTTTCTCGAGCATGGGATGCCGCAGGGCAGAACTGCGGTATTCATTTTTTTCTTTGGGCAATGCTTCTGCATAGGAAAAACCCTTCGCATGGGATACCTGGGCAACAGCAATGTAAACGTCTAAACGGCAAACTTCGTCGAACAAAAGCTCGATCTCTTTACGCAGCACGTGACGCATCAGGTGGTCGTACCTGGCCAGCTTGACTAAAGGCCACCCTGCTACCTCATTTCCCCTGATAAGGCTTGCCAGCCGGGCATCTGAAAATATAGGTCCAAATAGCTTCCAGGTGTTGTTATAGGGGCTGCTGTCAATTTGCTGTCCAAGTTTTTCCCAGAAGTCCCGGAGCTTGTTCAGGACTTCCACAGTGGCCGAAAGCCCGTCGACCATCCGCTGGAACTTGTCGTCGCGCAGTACGGTGGCAGATGCTTTTTTTAGCATCAGATTCACCAGCCCACTTATCCTGTTCCTGGAGGTCCCTAAGGCCATGTGATTTCCTGCCGCATCAAAAATTGGCCCGTCCAGCGGAAATGTCAATCCCGCTTGCTGAAAAAACTGAATGACGCTGCTCCGCTGGTTGATATCTTCGGGGTTGGTGAGCGGCGTTTTGAACATTTCCTGCAACAGCCGTTCGCCTCCGGTGGTTTTTGTTTTATTAAAAAGGCTGAATATGGAGTTAGGATTAAATCTTCCTGCCAGATTCAGGTCGTCAAGTGTTTGTTTATCTGCTATAAAGCTCATTTATATGTTGTTAGGGACCTTTATTCCCGCCTCAAGTATCTCAATTATCCGTTCGTTGTTAATGATCAGCATGCCATGCCGGTCGTCCGTAATACCCTCTTCCAGCCTGTATGTATAAACAGGCTCAGAACCTTGCATCAGGGTGGGCAGATAGATGAACCGTATGTTCTGGTGCTTTTCTCGCAGTACCTGCCCTGCTTCGATGATGTGCGTGGATATGATGAACATGCCATTTCGCTTACGGGAAAACGCGCTAGTAATGGCCAAAGTGGCTTCATAGGCATCTTTAACGTTCGTACCCCTGAAGAGCTCGTCGAACACGACGAACAGCTTGGAGCCACTGGCCAGTTCTTTGGCTATTTTTTTTAACCTTAAAACCTCTGCATAAAAGTGGCTGGCCCCCATACTAAGGTTGTCGGGCAGGTTAATGTTGGTGAAAATCCCGTCCATTACAGAGAATTCCATGCGTTTAGCAGCTACCGGGAAACCCATATGTGCAAGAAACATGGCAATGCCCAGCGACTTCATGAAAGTAGACTTCCCCGCCATATTGGCTCCGGTTAGGAAGATCACGTTGTTTTCTCCATCAATCTGTACGGAGTTTGGTACTGCATTTTGGACCAGGGGATGATACAGGCCCTCGATTGTCGTACAGTCGACTGAAGCTACAAGGGAGGGAAAGCAGAGTTTCCGCTCCCTGGCAACTTTACCTGCCGCGAGGTATACATCCAGATGGTAAATGTATCTGAGTAATTTTTGCACGGTATCCTTGTGGCTAAAACGGAAAACACCGTCATAACTGGATAAAGTTTCTTCGGCCAACTTTCCCTCCGGTTGGTTTAGAACCGGATGAAACACCTGGTCTTTCAAGAGCGCGACTATCTCCCTGGCCTCAGTATAGTAACCGTCGTCCCCGCTCAGATTTAAGGACGAAATAAAGTTGTACAGCGTTTTAAGCAGCTCAGCCAAAGCTGTAATCCCCTGATAAATGATCGATGTTTCCGTATTCACTGCAATGAAGTTGCCGAGCTTAGTTCCAATGGAACGGTTCTGGGCAGAAATCCTGGTCCGCTCATCCGTGTTGGCCAGGTATGGCTCGATTGCGTCGAAACTTGCAAGTGGGAAAGGAAACGGTGTTTCAAGGCTTGAAAAATATCGGATGACGCCACAGCGACGCTTTATGGATGTTTCATTTGCCAGGGGGTACCGAAACATTTCTTCCAGAACCGCTGCGCCACCTCGTGTAGCGCAGCGGTTAAAGATTGAATATATGGAATTGCTTCCCTGCCGTCCAAAAATGTTGAGGTCGTCCAGCGTTTGCTTATCTGTTTTAAAAAACGTCATGTTATTTCCGCTTTCTCCTGATCAGCAACACGCTTCCAAAGGCCAGTAAAACGATCGGTATAACCCATACAAAGAGAATATTTAACCGGCTTACTCCTTCTGAAGTTACCGTTAAGCGCTTATCTTTCGCATCGGGACGCGAGGTATCGATCGGGAATTCCCCGTAATTGAGCCAACTGAATATGGCCGTATTAAAGGCAAAATTCGCTGTCTTTACATTGTACCTGCCAAGTTCTGCATTGCTCATCAAGTCGGCGTCGCCGATGATTACGATACGCTGTTCTTTTCCGGCTACTTTTCTGGTAAGAGAAACCGCGGTCGGCACGGAAATTCTTTGGTCTCCCTCGGCCGCCGAGAAAACTACCTCAGCAGAATCTGATACCATTTTTTGCTTTTTGAGCCAGGTTTTATCCTTATTGGTTACCAGCAGGGGCGTAATACGGAAAGCACCGCCGTCTTTATAAGAAAGACCTGTTGCGCCCGGCATAGCAACGGGCAGGCTGTCGGTTAACGACTTTTGGACGTCTTTTGTGAATTGGGCAGAAGCAGCCGTAATTTCAGTCAGCACCAGGTCGGGCGCCAGGTCAGCGCTCGGTTGGGCAACGATGCCGTCCATCAGCGTTACGCCGAATTGTTTGAGCAAGGGGTTTAGTACATCCTGCTTGCCTGGCTCGCCCATTATTAAAAGATTGCCGCCCTTATCTATATAACGCTGTATTGTTGATAAAGTGGATTCACTTAGATTAACTTTTGGATCAGCGATCACCAGGGTTGAAATCCAGGCAGGGATTTCACCGGATTCGGTAGAAACCGTATCTACGTCGAAACCTTGATTAATCAGCGCATGCCTGAAGGTCTTGGTATTGGTCAGCATTTTATATTCCCTGTCGCCGGTCTTGTTCACGTTACGCTCCAGGTTTCCGGTAAGAAAGCCAATTCTCGGCATCTTAGCCTGAAGCAGACGCTTGAGGGCCGCCGAGATTTCAGTCTCGCTGGGAAAAGTCATGATGTCATTATATATCCGCAGAAAGGTGGTTCTGTTTTTATACTTTAACTGCATGACGAAGCGATTCAGCTCAGGTTTAAGGTCAATGGTCTTCTGGATCTCTTCCGGAGTTTTAAACTTGTCGAGGCTCATCTTAAAGCTTTTAGCGTTCATCGCGGCAATGTCCTTCAAGGTTTTACCCGGATAAGCTTTAAGCAGATAATTATTTTCGAGAGGTTCATCGTAATACATGACGTAGTCGAAAGCGATGTCGGGTTTGAATCTTGTGTAAGGCTCCCAGACCGACAGATATCTGTTACGCACAGATGGCATGCCTAAATAACTCCGGTTATCCAGAAGGTTGTTGTACACCGTAACTGTGAGTTTATCTTTTCCGAGTTCACGAATGATGTTTTGGGCTTTGGGAGTCAGCGTGTTGTTTTTGTTGGCCGTGGTGTCCAGATACCCGATCATTCCGGGACGCGAGGAAATGTAGCCAACGCTGATTGCTGAAACGACGATGACGAAATACCTTCCTAGCTTTATCCATGCCGGCTTCGATTCCCTTCCGGCCAGGAGTTTAGAAATACTCAGACCAAGGAAAATATAGATAATGAGGAGGAAATAGATCAGGTCCTTGCTGGTGATCAATCCGCCCAGCATGTGGCTCGTGCGTCCGGACAGGGAAAGAAAATAGGTAATGTCCCGCACAAAATCATACTGCTGCCACACCGTACCGATGTAGGTTAAAATCCCGATCATGACAAAGGTGCTTACTGCTGCCACTACCTGATAAGTCGTTAAACACGACATAAACAGACCTATCGCCGCGTAGGCGCATAACAACAGGAAGAAGCCCAGTACTGCCGAGAGGAGTGTGCCTGAATCGACACTTACAATATGGAACGCACCCAGAATCATAAAAACCGTAACTATGGCAACGAGGATCAAGCTGTAGACCACCATGGCCAGGTATTTCCCGAAAATAATCTCGCTAATTTTGATCGGCGAGGAGTAGAGCAGCTTGATTGTACCTCCATTGATCTCCCGGCTTATAAGGCCCATGGTGAGCAGGGGAATGTAGAGGTACAGGTTTTGCATCACACTGCTGAACATTCCTCTCATCGGGTCTGTAAAGATCTTGAAAGTCAGTGGTGCTAGATAGTCGAGGTTACGACCACCTGCTTCCTGCATGCTTGTATAGGAATCGAGCAACTTCAAATAAGACAGCGCGCACTGGATGAAAAATACGATCATTAAAAACCAGGCAATGGGAGAGTAGAACAGATTCTTAAGTTCCGTTTTAGCAACTTTAAATATCATCTTCATGTGGTGTAAGATTATTTGGGTGAATGGATGGATTGAGCGGATTTGCCAGACAGATGCTTGAAGATCTCATCAAGCGCACTCTTGTCGACCGTAATTTCCCTTAGTTTCCAGCCTTTTTCCATGCTGGCAGCGATTACCCGTTCGGTGATGTCCTGGTCGCCGCTAAAATACAGTCGTATCTGGCGCTCAGTCAGGAAGTCTACATTGTTTATCCCTTCAATTTGCAGCAATTCTTCCCGCACCGGCGGGTTTTCCATGCTTACCAGCAGGCTATGTGGTTCCACATAATTATTGAAAGCATCCATGGTATCGGCAAATACAATTCTGCCGCCTTCGATCATCATGATCTCCTTGCAAAGCACTTGTACCTCGGCCAGGATATGCGAAGAAAAGATCACCACCCGGTCGGTCGCGATTTCCTTGATCAACGATCTCACCTCAGTGATCTGGTTGGGATCGAGCCCGTTGGTAGGCTCATCAAGCACTACAACTTTCGGGTGGTGGATGATGGCTTGCGCAATGCCAACACGCTGACGATAACCGCCCGACAGGTTGCCTATCAGCCGGCTGCCGAAGTGTGTTATTCCACAGCGCTCTTTCGCTTCGGCCATGGCTTCCTTAATTTTCGCTTTAGGGATAAGGCGCAGTTCTGCACAGTATTGTAAATACTCGTCTACAGTCAGGTCCAGATACAGTGGAGGTGTTTGCGGTAAAAAGCCGATATACCGTTTGGCGAGCTCCGGTTGCTCCCTGGTATTAATGCCGTTGATGTAAACGTTTCCTTCGGTTTGATTTAAAACGCCGCAAAGGATATTCATGGTGGTCGATTTACCCGCTCCATTGGAGCCCAGCAGGCCAACAATGCCGCTGTGGTTAATTTCCATGTTGATGTCGCGGATCGCCCAGGCGTTACTGTACCTGTGCGACAGGTTTTCTAGTTTGATAATGTGCTCTTTCACGTCTGATTTTTTGGTTTCAATTTGTATATTATGTTTGCGCCTGACCGTTTGCCGGGCAATGGGAGATCATGCTGAGCCGACAAAGGCCTTGCTCAGTTCATAAGCTGCTTAGACAATTCGTCTAACTCAGCATGATCAGTTATTTAAAAAATTTGCAGTCGTTGCTTAATCCGATGGATTTTGCGGCCAGTTGGGATTGAAAGACATCACCTGGATGGGGATTTGCAAAGTATATTTCTTGCTATGCGGAGGCAGGGTAGCCAGCAGATTGTTCTGCCCATCGTAGCGGTTCACTGCAGGCATACGGCCTTCAGTATCCAGTCTGCGCATATCGAACCAGCGCATACTGTTAAACGTAAACTCCAGGTTTCTTTCTGTCAGCACTTTTTGCAGTACTTCTTCCTGAACTGACGATTCATATTTTTGGTAGTCGGCCGGTTTAAAACGTGCCTTGCGGACCAGATCAAGTTCGCTTATCGCTTTGGGCAGGTCGTTGGCACGTGCTGCGGCTTCCGCCAGGATCAGGCGCATTTCTTCTACAGAGGTTCCGCAGTTCGGATATGCCCCGGAGTAGGAGACACCCCAACCCAGGTGAACCACCGTACCTCGTTTTTCAAAGCTGTAGTCGCCCAGACTAGTATAATAAAACGCTAGTCGAAGATCCTTTCTGTCGAAACGCTTTAAGTGGGCCAAGGTTGGCGTGAACTGCGTGAAAGTGGTTTTGTGCACCCGGGCATAAATTGCACCCGGACGTATAATGATCGGTGGCATGGCACTAACGCCGGAGAGGGCGCCAAAATCTAAAACAGTCTTTTGTCCGTTATCCAGCGCAAGCTGCGCACTTTCTGCAGCCTTGGCAAAATTACCCATGTATAGATACGTTCTGGCCAGCACACTGTAGGCCGCTGGGAGCGACCCGCGGAAACGGTTCTGGTTATTATCTTTCGGCAATGCGGCTATTGCAGCGTTTATGTCTGCAATGATGTGATCATAGATTTCCTTTACCGTACTACGGGGCGGTGTCGGATCATTCAGGTCATTGGAAGTCACAAAGGGTACGGCCAGATCCTTGTCGGCAGTCTCAGCCTTATATACGTTTCCGTAAAGATTTACGAGGTACAGATAGCTGAACGCCCTGCCGAGCTGTGCTTCTGCCCGTATACTGTTTTTTTGCTGTTCCGTACCGCCAGTAGCTTCATCTATTCCGTTTAAAACCGTGTTGTAATAATAAATCGACTCATAAAAATCTTTCCAGATTGCCGGGGCAGCGGCGAGATCAAGGGCGAACTGTTTCTGCCAGGTATAGATCCAGTTGTTCTGGGAAGTAAACGGATTTTTGATGTAAACGTCGTCTACGTTATCATCCAACAGGTTTAGTTCATTTGGAATGGCCTGTTCAAGGCTAAACAGATTATTTAGCCATAAGTCATAATCCCCAACTGTTTTGAGCAGTCGTTTTCCTTTCGGCTGAACATCCAGGTACTTATCACAGGAAGTCAGAAGCAACAGCGGAAGCGCGGCTAAAACCAGCCACTTCCTGATATTTGCGTTTAATACGTTCAATGTTTTCATGATCATAAACAATTAAAAGTTGATAGAAAGTGCCGCACTATAAGTCGGTGTGAGGTATGACTTCGCATAGCTGCCTGTTGCCAGACTATAGTTGTACTTGTTGAATGCCTTTGTGTATACGTTTGAGGCTTGCAATCTAAGTTCTACGTTAGACAGGCCTGCGCGCTGTACAAGTTTACTGTGTCTGAAACTGTAGGCCGCTGTAATATCGCCAATGGTAATATATGCTCCGTTAACTGTGTATTTGTCGCTGGTAGCTATAGCATAATAGTGACTGTAGCCCATCGTGTTTGATAAGATTGGCACCGCATCCGGATTATTTTCGTCGCCCGGTTGCTTCCAGTAGTTCTGTGCTCCTTCGAGCGGCCTTACGGTTGTGGCATCCGGTACGGGCACTCTCACAGAAAAGCCGCTGAAATAGTTGATCATACAATACGCATAGAAGCTACCCACGTCTACCCGGTTACTCATACCAAGGTTAAAAACAGGGATAGCACTTCCGGCAAGATCAACAGCGGCATCGATCATTGCGGTATTGTCGCTATAATTAATTACCTCACCCGATTTGTTGTACATCTGGGCATATCCTGTATTGTTCAGGCCCGCATAGCGATAGTTGAATAGAGCACCCACCGGATAGCCTTTTATATAATCGGCATAGTTACCGCTGACATAAAATCCTGCAGCGCTGGTTGGTGTGATGTTAGGATTGTACACCTGCAGGATTTTGTTTGTATTGCGGGCAAAAACGAGTCCCGTGTTCCAGTTGAAGCGTTTTCGCGTAATCCAGTCGGCCTGTAAACTAAACTCCAGACCGTGGTTGCGAATGGAGGCCTGGTTGATCAGCGCCGATACACCACCCTTGGAAGCGTCGATCTGGTTATTGGCCAGGATGTCGGTACTTGTCTTGACATAATAATCTATGCTGCCGCTTATCCCTTTGAACAGACCATAGTTCAGACCGAGATTGAAGTTTCGGCTTTGTTCCCAGCGCAAGCCGCTGTTTGCATGGGAAAGGAGGTTTAGCATCGGGACGGCCCCGCCCGGATTTAGTGTATTCAAGTCGTCTTTAGCGATAACCTGGGGTAACGCATCTTTTGCTACGTTTCCATTAAAGCCATGTGCTACCCTAAGTCTCAGGGAATTTATCCATTCCAGATTCTGCATAAAGTTCTCCTTATGGACATTCCATGCGGCACCTACCGACCACAGGGGTTTGTACTTGTATTTAGGGTCGGTACCAAAGAGGTTGGATTGGTCAACACGGATACTTCCCGTCACCGAATATTTGCTCTTGTACGCGTAGACGAGGTTGGAGTAACCTGAAATAAAACGGTCGTCGGCATACCCATGGTTAAATAAAGTACTGTAAGACAACGGCGTATTGGAGTTAGCAAAAGAGGCTGAATAATTGATGAGCGTCTTGAAATCTACCTGCTGGTTATTCAAGGTCTGGTCGTTGTACCCGAAATAAGACGCGGTATTCGACTGATTGATCACTTTGCGGACTTCTGCACCGAGGATAAGGTTTACGGAGTGATCTGCGTTAATTTCCTTATCGTAATTGGCCTGGGCTCTTGCTGTGATACTTTCCGTGCCGGTGGTACCTTGTCTCAAGAATGCGCCCTTGGGTAAATTGTAGATCAGCCCGTTTGGTCCTGACCTAGTGTAATAGTTCACGTATTGACGAACCTCGGCAGAGTTCTCACTAGCCAGATGCCTGATGGTTCCCTGAGCATTTTCATGTACACCGCCAACCGAAAGATTGAATCCATTACCCATATTGTAGCGAAGATTTGCAGTGATCCGATCCGAGATCGTCTTTGTTCTGTCGGCCACCTCATTCATTTCCGTCAGCGGATAGTAAGCGTTATCCAGGAGTCCTAGGGTTTGAATATACTGATGGTAGTACTTATTTCCCTTGGCCCGTGGGATGGAGGTGTTGTACATTGCTGCCGGGTTTCCTTGTGCATCCTGAAAGTGCTCGTAAGGATAGATGTTATTGATGTCGGGTATTGGCGCAGCCTGGATTTTATTCTCCTGCAAGTCCATGTTCAGTTCCAGTTGCAGACGGTCCGATAATTTTATGGTGCTCCTTCCCGAAAGACGGAAAATCCCATTGTCGTTGTTTAGCTTCGTCAAGTTGTTTTTGGAGTAATTGGCCGTCAGATAGTATAGTACATTGTTGTTTCCTCCCGACAAATCGATGTTATACGTTTGTGTGGTGGCGTTCCTGAGGAATAGGCGACCATAATCTCCTGAGTTATTGTAAGCAGCCAGTTCGGCAAGCTGACGGTCGCGCTCTTCAAGCGTGATCGAATTGGTCGACGAACGCCACTGTGCCATGATCAAAGTTGGCAGGTTGTAGTTGTAATAGCCTCCTTGTGGGCCTTGTAACGTGGTCCAAAGCGTAGGTCCGGCTGAGGCATTTCTCAGCTTTTCAAAGTCTATAACCGTAGCGGATGCATTTTCATCCCAACGATATCGTTCATAATTTTCCTTGGGCGTTAAGCTTGAGGTGGCGCGGAAGTTGACTTGAACCTTACCTGCCTTTGCTTTTTTACGCTCAATGATGATGACACCGTTAGATGAACGGGCTCCATATATCGTTGCAGCGGCAGCATCCCTAAGAACGGTTACCGACTCTATTTCATTCGGATCTATCATGTCTAGTGACATTTCGGTAGGGTAGCCATCTACCACAATAAGCGGATTCCGGTTACCTTTAATGGTTGAGATACCGCGTATCTGGAAAAGGCCGTTGTTCTCAAATTTTACATCGTTGTTAATAAGCAGGCCGGGGATCTTGTTCTGCAGACCGGTTAAGAAATCTGTTGTATTGATCCGGCTGTCGTATTCTTTTCTGTTGATGACTGATATACTGCCTGTGCTTTGCTCCGGCTTAATTTGCTGGTAGCCGGTATTGAAAGTCACCTGTATTTCTTCCAGGCCGGCAACGGACGGCTGGAGCTGAATTACCAAATCATTAGATTTTGTAATAGAACTTACTTCCTGTTCCTGATAACCAACGTAACTTACCACTAAAGTGGCGTTTTCGTCTACATTCTTCAGCGTAAATTCCCCTCTGGCATCAGTTTTTGTCGCCTGGTTTTTGTTCTTTACCTTTACGGAAGCACCAACAAGCGGAGCGCCTGTTTCATCGGTCACACGCCCATAAATGTCGACCGCCCTTAACCGCTCTGCAATGCGGTCGAAAAGCGACTTCTCTTTAGCTTTGATTGTTACGATTTTGTTATTGATCGTGTAAGAGAGGGGCTGGTCTTTAAAACATAGCTCCAGGGCCTTTTCGATAGGCACATTTTTAAGATGGAGCGTTACCGGTATCGCATCTTCCATCATTTGATCGCTATAGAAAAAGTCGTAGCCGGTTTGCTTCCTCAGTTCGGTGAATATTTTTACAAGTTCTGTGTTGTCTCTTTTCAAGGTCACATTCTGACCATAGGAGCTGGCACTTACTTGTAAAATTGCGGTCGTTAGTAAGACTATTATTAGCTTCATTACCAGCAATATTTTAGCCATACCCGCTTTCGGCCGGTATAGGCTTTTAATATAAAATTTCATATTTTTACTTATTACTGTGTAGCGCCTGATACTGTCCAAGGTGTGCAGCACTACACAATTGTTCACTAATAGTTGTTTTTGCGATACCCGAGCCCGCTCGGGTGCGCATGAATGCATCTGAACATATCCGGATTCCGGTTGCCACCGGATTCCGGATTGTTATAAATCTGGCTGCGGGTTAAGGGTCGCTGTTGTAGAGTTTTTTCATGTTTGTTTGGTTTGGTTGATTTATATTAAATAATTATTGGTTCCTGAAGCTTTATTTTGAGACGAATACATGCCTTCCCTCAACACTGAACTTTAATTTCTTTGTTGATTCTATACTGATTAAGACCTCAGAAATATTCTTAGACCTGGAAACCAGCCCGCTGAAGGTTTGGTTCACATCTACATCCGGGTCATAACTAACCTCTACGTTATACCATCTGGCGACCTCTCGCATGATATGTGCTAAGCTTTCACGCTTAAATATGAAATCCCCGTTCTTCCAGTCGACAGTCGCGTTAACGTCGACCGGGCTAACCTGGATAGGGCTCCCGGAAGTTGCAACCGATTGCTGGTTAGGCTTCAGTATCACTTTTCCGTTCACACGTACACTTCCTTCCAGCAGGGTTGTTTTAATGCTTCCCTCATCGGCGTAACTGTTGATATTGAAATGCGTACCAAGTACCTCTACCTGATGGCTGCCGCTCTCAACGATGAAAGGATTTTCCTGATCTTTTGCGACTTCGAAATAACCTTCGCCCTCAAGTTTAACCTTGCGTTTGCCTTCTTTTGTAAGCTTCGTTGCATACGTTAAACTGGAAGCCGCGTTCAACCAAACTACCGAGCCATCAGGTAGGCGCACCTGGTAAGTCTCGCCCGGGGCAGTAGATAAGGTATTGAACTGGTTTGTTTCGGTATCGGCATCGGTAAGGGTGTACACTAGCTGGCCGTTTGCCGATTTGCTGATCATTACGCCAGCTTCCCGGGCTAGTTCTCCATTGCCCATATTTTTCAGGCTGATCTTCTTGCCATTGGCTAATGTAAGCGTTGCACCCTGTTTGCCTGGCGCGATATCATTTGCATAAGAGATTTGATCGGACTTGTTGCTGAGCCAAATACCGAATGAAACAATAATGGTTGCGATCGCTGCTGCGATAGCAATCCGAGGCCATTTGGCGCCGCCCTTAACTATCTTCAAGGTGTTCTTGTCCGACTGGTAAATGGCAGAAAGCATTCTTCTTTTTGCTGCCTCATCAAAGGGATTATCTTTCGGTTTAAAGGTGTCCCACCGTGAAGTTATGAGTTGCTGAAGCTCCTCGTCATGCTCGCCCGACCTGGCAAAAGATAATAATTCGCCGGTCTCTGCCTCGGTAGCCTGGTCGTCAAAATATTTGTTAAATAAAACGCTTAGTCTTGTTTCTTCCATGTCTTTGTCGGTACCAGTTGGCGCCGATTTGTGATAAAGACGCAGAACTCATCAAAAGGGGGTAGTTGGCAGAAAGAAAAATAAAAAAAATCAGTTTAGTACTAAAGGACTGAGAACGACACTGAGTATCACCAGGTCGGTGCCCGACTTAAGTTCTGATTTTATAAAGGCTACCGCATACTGAATGTGCTTTTTTACCGTCTCCGGAGAGATTCCGAGCTGCAAAGCAATCTCATCGTGTTTGTATCGGTCGCGTCTGCTTAAAATATACACCCGCTTTGCCTGGGCAGGAAGTTTATCTACAGCCCTGTCAATCAATTCGCGGTATCGTTCCAGCGCATGCTCGGCTCCGTCGGCCGCAAATTCTTCCAGAAGCATGTTTTCCAGTTCAGCTTTTGCTGCGCGTTCCTTTGCTTCCTTTCTTAAGTGGTCCATGGTACGGTTGCGGCACAAAATAAACAGGTAGTTGGTAAAGCTTCCGATCGCGGGTAAGTCAGCCCGTTTCAGCCAGATCTTTACAAAGGTATCCTGAACAATTTCCTCAGTGATGTCGATGGATTTGGTCAGTTTTAATACATATTCCCCAATAGGCGCGTAATAAGCTTCAAACAGCTCAGTGAAAGCACGTTGATTACCCGAAGCAATTTCTGCTATGAGTTCTTTCTCATTTTTAAGGGGTTCTATGGCCATCTTTCTGTTCGAATGCTTATAGGCAAAACGGACAGTCCAAGTATAAATAATTATTTACAGATTCTGGTAAAAGTCCGATATCTTACTTGCCCAGCAGACTTTTTACCTGGTTGTAAAGTTTCTCTTTATCGCTCGGTCTCAGCATATTCGGGTTCACAACCTGACCATCGCTCACCAGGATATATCGTGGTATAGCGTAACCCTTACCGTCCCAAAACTTGTTCAACATATCCTGCAGCAGACTTTTGTTTGTTCTCACATGCCATCCATCCAGATGGTAATATTTGATCATGGTTTTCCACTGCTCGTCTGCCTCATCTTTGTCTGTGGAGATAAACAGCATTTCCACATTATTACTATCTAAAAATTGAGCCAATTCCTTACCATATTTAAACTCCTCTTTGCATGGTCCGCACCAGGTGGCCCACACATCAATGAAGACATCTTTCCCTTTAAATTTGCCTAATAGCTGCTCAAAGGAATCAACTTTTCCATACTCCGGAATGATCTTTTGCTTTGTGCCGGGTTGGGCTTGCTTGCTGGCCAGAAATGACTCGATTGACCTGGCATAAGACTTCATGTATGCCGTGTAAGCACTGTGCGGGTACTGACGCTGAAAGTCGGCAAACAGTTCTAAAAGCACCGGTTGAAATCTGTTCTGCATCATTTCATTACGCACAAAGCTAGCCAGCATAAACTCACGCATTTTTCCTTTGAATGTTTTGGACAGGCCTTCATATTTCAATTTTAGATAAGCTGATTCGTCTTTTACATCCAGCTTTTTACCTTGTTTTAACGGCAAATAGTAGGTCAGATACGTGAAAGCATAGTAGTCGGCATGGTAAAAGAAGTCCGGATTAAAGGTGTTTTGTATATCTTCCAGCGGAAGCTTCGTGTATGCCGCCGCCCACATGCGATCGAGGTCAGCGTTAAGTTTTTTCGTCTCTGAAAAAACGATCATAGGTATGGCAGCTTCCAGGATATTGGCCTGTACCTTCAGATAATGGTCTATCTCACTGTGAAAAGCGGGCGAGATTTTTTTGGCACTCAGCAGCTTGCGATAGGGCTCCAACTGTGCAAGCCTGTTTAGCTCAATCAGTTTGATCAGACCTGCCGCTGTGCTATCTTTCTTGTAATAAGCTTTGGCAACTGTTTGATAAAATTCCGTATTCCGTTCAGCAAATAGCCTGATTCCCTCCATATTGCGATCAACGTTGCGCAAGGGCTTGTCAAGGCTATCGTCGAACCAGATGTTGGTAAGGCCCGGCTCCACAATAATGAAATAACCGTTGATACGAACCCAGGTTGCGCGTGTTAGCGGAACAGAAACGCTCACCGAACTGTCGAGACCCAGTACATGCGCCTTGGCCTGCTGAAAAAACCAGGTGCCATCTACAGGCGTTTGTATCTTCACGGTATCATCTTTCGAATTCGAAACTTTTATCTTCAACTGAGCTGTCTGTGCCGCTGCTGCGGTGGGAGATGTGGCCGCTAATTGAAGCTGACTGGTCATATACGCTTTCGCCAAAGGAGCTTCCGT
This sequence comes from Pedobacter deserti, assembly GCF_024436415.1. Taxonomy (GTDB): domain Bacteria; phylum Bacteroidota; class Bacteroidia; order Sphingobacteriales; family Sphingobacteriaceae; genus Pedobacter; species Pedobacter faecalis. Next base: position 2,044,715 of record NZ_JAFMZQ010000001.1, read on the forward strand.
TTTCAGATCAGTCCACCGCCCTTCAATAAATATGGGGCCCTGATACTTTATCTTCTGTAGTGCTTTCAGATAGGGGACAAAATCGTCTCCTTTAAAGCCGGGGTAGGTCCGTTCATCCTTCTCCGCGATCTCACAATACTCAATGATTGAACCCGCATCGATAATATGCTGCGCGGGTTCATTTTCTTTTAGCATATGATAGATATCGGCATTAAGCCTGAAGTTCTTATGGTTTACCGAATTAACGATGTAGGCCGCGTCTTTTAAGGTGGTGATGAAGTTCGTTTCAGTACTGTTCAAAGCTTCCAGAAATATTTTAATGCCATGCACCTTCGCCAGAACTGCCAGTTTGCCTGATAATTTGATGAAATCTGCGGTCGCTTTTTTTGCGTCGTATCCCTCCGGCAACCTTCTGGCACCTCCGCTGCCAAGTACAATGGCATAAATCCCTGCCTGCGATGCCCTGCTGAAAACAGTGTCGGCATAAGCCAGAACCGTTTGCTCATTTACTTTATCACCCGCGATTTTCAGTTGCCCGGGAAAAAAAGTGTTACACATATACACCTGGCATCGAGCTTTCTTCAAAGCTTGAAGTTTAATGAGAAAGTCAGCCCGCGAAATGTTCGGCGAGAGTAGATTCCCAACGGATTCACCGATCAGATGGAAACCCGACTCGTGGAGGAGAGCATCGTTTTCGAGCGAAGACACAATCCCCAATGCCGGTTTAATCTGGCTTAAAGCAGGGGTACTCAAAGCAAGCAGTATGGCGATGGACAGCGTATATAACCTCTTGATCATAAACAATATTACACAATTAAGCACCAAGTTATCGTCTTCCGGCAGGGAAATCTACGCAATCGTTGCCGGCACACGATTCTGCAGTGGTTACAGCACTTCGAACTCATGGATGCCCGATTGAAATTCCATGACATACTTGTTGTCTACTTTTCTTGCCTGCAGTTCAGCGCCCGATGTATCCTTTGCCCGTTGCGCCCCGCCGGGTAGTACAAAAGTCGCCGAAGCATTTACTGGTACTTCGATAAGCACTTTCATAGTTCCATTGCCCGAGCGCTTCCATTCTGAGCGTATTCGGCCAAAGGGACTTCTGTACGACGCCTTACAATGGTCCAGCTCAGTGACGGTCTTAGGCGCTATCACGAAGTGGTTCATGCCGGGCGCAGCCTGATCTACTTTTATTCCAGCCAAACCGGTATAAAACCATTCTACTACGCTTCCGAACATGGGGTGACATCTCGAGCCATCTCCTTTCCAGGATTCCCATAGTGTGCTGTTTTTCTCGTCAAGCAGGTAACCAAAGCTTGGGAAATCCTTCTGATTCATCAACTTGTATGCAATATCGTCCCGATCGTTTGCACTTAGCACATTCAACAGCAGGGGGGTACCCAATATGCCTGTGTCAAAGTGATGGTTTATTTTTTTCAAATGCGCCAGCAGGCTTGCAAAGACAGTATCATAGCGTTCTGCTGGTACCAGTCCGAAAGCCAGGGCAAAAACATCTGCGCCCTGCCGGCCTTCCCAGTAGGTCTGTCCCGAAGCATTATAGTATGCGGCGTTAAAGTTCTTCTTAATATCCTTAGCCAGTTCCGAAAACTTAAGTTGATCGTCGCCTTTGCCAAGCACGTTTGCAATGCCGGTCATCAGGTTGGTGACATGGTAGAAATAAGCGGTGTTGACCAGTTCCGACGGTACTTCAACATTGCCCGGAGTGCACCAGTCGCCCAAACACCACCCGCCAGGTTCTTCTCTCGATATCAAGCCCTTCTCGTTTGTCCGGGTTTGCAAATACTCTACCCATTGTTTCATGCCGGTATAGTGACGGGTCAGGATCGTCATATCCCCATAATAATTGAAATATGCCCAAGGCATAATCACGTATGCCGACCCCCAAGCCGGTCCGCCGCCACCACCACCAAAAGGGGCCGTGTGCGTCACAAAACCCGTTTTCTTATTACGCGCATCGTCCATGTCGTCCAGCCACTTGCGGTAAAACTGCCGCATGTCATAACTAAAAATGGAGTTTCCCACAATCACCTGCCCGTCGCCCGTGTATCCCAGCCTTTCGCGGTGCGGGCAATCGCTGCTCACGCTTCCATGAAAGTTGGCCTGCTGGGTTTTCAGGTAAGCCGAATTGATTTTATTAAAAAACGGATTTGAGCACTCAAACTCACCGTCCGGGACTACCGCTGTGTACACGTCTTTTACCTTGAGGCTTTCCTTATTCAGGGCCACATCTTTCGAAGTCACTTCAATGTACCTGAATGCATGCCAGGTAAATTTCGGTTCCCAGGTTTCTGTACCCTCACCTTTCAGAATATAGGTGTCAAACTGTCCGTAATCTTCGGCTTCTTCACTTACATATCTTATTTTCAGCGTGCTTCCCGCTTTTCCTTTTACCTCGATGGACGCCCAGCCAGCTACTGTTTCGGGCAAGCTGTACCGGTATACCGAGTCGTTCACTCGCCCGTCAAATGTCGGAACAAGCGTGCGCATCACTTTATCGAAAGGCGCTGTTTGTGGATGCAGACTGCCCGTAGGTGCCCGAACAAGCGTCGCCGGCTTCCATTTTGGATCCTGGTAACCTGCGCTGGCCCAGTCGCCCAGTTCCAGTCGCGCATCATAAATCTCTCCCGTAAATATTCCATCCTTCAGCAGTGGTCCTGTACGCGTTTTCCAGGTTTCGTCGGAAACTATCGTCGCTTTGCTGCCGTCGGTATACAGAATTTCCAGTTGGAAGATCAATCGTGGCGTGTCGTACCACATATGGCCCTCCACCGTGCGGTCGCGCTGGTTGTACCAGCCATTGCCAAGTTGCATGCCTATCGCGTTCTTTTTTAAGTTCAGTGCGGTTGTAACGTCGAAGGTATTGTACAATACGCGTTGGGTCGACTGGTCATCGTAGGGGTAAAGCAACTTCTTTAGGGGTCTTCTATCGTAGTTGGTCACCGCAGGCGCTAATACCTGATCGCCAATCCTTTTCCCGTTCAGATACAGTTCATAAAACCCCAGACCACTCACATAAACCGTTGCTTTTTGGATTTTTTTTCCTGCCACGAACTCTTTGCGAAAATACGGTGAGGGATAAGTTATCGCCGAATCCGGAAAGGGCGTTGGCGCCGTGCCAATCCATTTCGCCTTCCAGTCGCCCGCAGCTAGCAAGCCCATGGTCCAGGATGCCGGTGCGCTCCATTCTGATGGCTCATTGTTTTCATCCCATACCATCACCTTCCAAAATAATGTCGTCCCTGAAGTAAGAGGCTTACCCTTATATTGAATTTGCGTGGAGTTGGCCGACTTAAGCATGCCAGTGTCCCAATAGTCACCTTTTTCCTGCTGCAGCAATGCCAGGCTGCTGGCTACCAGCACACGATAGGCGCTTTGACGCTTACCTTTCTCGTCAGAAGTTAGTTGCCAGCTCAATACCGGTTGTAAACGATCGATGGCAAGGGGATTAGAAAGCTGCTCGCATTCCAGTCTGCCAATTTTTACCGGCGAGGGCTTTGCAAATGCGGTCCCGACCGTCAACAAAACGGACATCAGACAAAAAAAATAGGTTCTCATACAGTGTGTTTAAGTTGGTGTATTCTGCAATACGGGGTACAATATACAAAACCTGAGTTTGGAATAGGAGAGATGTGTTACGGAATCGCCCCCTTTAATTGTCATAATCAGACAGCCCAAAATGGAGCTTGTCCTGCTATCTTTGGATTAATCAAAATGATAACACTTATGGCAACTCAGATTTTTGTGAATTTACCTGTTCAGGAGCTCAACCGCTCGATTGAATTTTTCACCAGACTTGGTTACACCTTTAACCCACAGTTTACCGACGAGAAGGCAACCTGTATGATCATCAGCGACACCATATATGTCATGCTGCTTACCAGGCCATTCTTTCAAACCTTCACCAAGAAAGAGATTGTAGACGCGCATAAGGCCGTGGAGTGCACCATATGCCTGTCTTGCGAAAGCAAGGAGGAGGTCGACCAGATCGTTGAGAAGGCGGTTTCCGCCGGGGCCACAGTTCCCAACCCGGCTAGCGACCATGGTTTTATGTACCAGCATAGTTATGAGGACCTTGACGGACATCACTGGGAGTTTGTCTGGATGAATCCGGAAGCATCACCAGAGCAGATGTGATCGGGTAGGAGGGCTATTTCCTTTTTTTCAGATCCTTTGAAATATAGTCAATCCATTGCGACTTAGGGATATGTAATGGTATATCGGGCTTGAAACCCACCTTGTCAATAGGCTGGGTGTCGGTCCAGCCCGATTTAGACACAGGGATCATCAATACAAAACCCGCATAAGGAAGCGGAGTCACTTGGGAAGGACCTTCGTAATCCATCATGCCCACCGTATTGCTACCATACCTCAGGGTCTTTTTGCTTTGAGCCATCAGATGAAAAAAGTACTCTGCGGAACTACCGCAAAGTTCGTCGGTAACCAGAGCTACCTTTGAAGGAAGTTTAAGGAGGCTGTCGACCGGAATGGTTAGTCCAGGAACGGCATAGAATGTTTGCTTCGTTTGAGGCAGCTCTTCATAGACTCTCCTGAGCGCCGCCACATAATCATCCGGGAAATATTTTTTCATTTCTTCGCTAACGGGGTTGGTAACTATCGGCTCAAGTTCGGCGCGTTTAATGGCTGTGTTATCTGGCGATACCCGGAGCAAGGGGCTATCCTGTTGGATGGGGTTGGTCATTACGTACGGTAATAAATTACTCCATCCGGAATTGCCGCCGCCATTGCCCCTTAGGTCGATAATCAAATATTTACTTCCTCTGATCTTCGCATCGTTTGCCGCAACCAGTCGCTGGATTTTGCTGTCGTTGTTAAAGAATGTCGGGATTTTGATATAACTGGTTTCCTCGTCGAGGACCTTAAATTGCAATCCGTTATTGTTATTACGCCACGACTCAAACTCTTCTGTTTGCTGCCGACTAAGTCCGCGCCCGGAAATGCGCTTATACATGGCGAAATTCCACAATTGTAGCAGATCTCCCCGCTGCTGAGCATACATATCGGTCGTCGTAAAAACATTGTACTGCTGAAGGAGATAGCCTTTGGCATGTGGCTTTAATGTGAAATAAACCAGGCCTGGCTTCAGATTCTTGTCGGAAGCTCTTAAAACAACAGCCTTATACAACTGTCCGGGAAATCTTTTAACCCCCAGGGTTAACGAACTGTCAGGATTTATCCATATTCCTTCAGGACCTGTATCTTGTTTTGTATAGTTAAAATACGCTGCGTCCGCAGACAGCATTTCGGGCTGATCATCTCCATTGGGCTGATAGGTCAGCGAAAAGTGCTTGTCTTCAAAGAACCTAATATACCTGCGAAGCAATTCATAGCAAGTTTTAGCACTGCTTATTCCAGTTGCTTCGCTACGTAAACCAACAACCAACTGCGCGTATTTTTTTTCGGCGCTACCGTTAACCTTATCCGGAAAACCAGCATAATTGCTTTCAGTCTTGGAAATGATTTTATCAAGGTTCTCCCTGCAATTACAGTTAGTGCCCTGTGCCCATACAGCGTTTTGCATCAAGAGCGCAAAAAAGAGAATAAGAAGGTTTTTCATACATAAGGCTATGCCGCAATATAGTAAAATCCCACGCTCAATATACGCGAAACATGTGCAGTTGAAACCTTTTTTGTGGCCGAATGTTAATGTCGAAAAATGACATTATGAACGGAGATATAAAAAATACTACACCTGCCGGAGAAGAAGGCAGGGATAATGAAAGCGAAGTAATTTCCGACCTTAAAGGAAAGGTTAATGTAGACCAGGCGGCTATCGACGAGGCCCGCGCCGCTGTAGGCAATGATGATGAAAAGATCAGGGAATACCTGATTAACAACAGAGGGCTATAGTGGAAGGAATTGTTACCTGATGGTTTGCGCTCTTGAACTTCTGATCAGGATTTCTTCTTGTTGGAACTGTTGCTCCAGCTCCTTTTTGAGCATTTTCCAGAAAGCTTCGTCGTACGTAGCAGCCATGACCTCAAAAATGACCAGGTCATCTTTCTGCTCCCGGCTTCGTCCCGTGTCCCATAAGCCCTGGGCGGGGCTTCGCGTGTACATGGTAACCCCGCCGAACTTTTTGACCAGTTGCTTTTGCAGATTGCTGTAAACGCGTTCGGGAAAGGCTCTTCCGGCATTGTCTTTTAAGGGCAGAAAGATCTCAAACAGCAGCGTAAGCTCAAGCTGGTCGCGCGACTTGTCGACCAAAGCCAGGGCCTGCGCAGCGGATATTCTCCGTTTGACTTTAAAGATTTTACCTGCCTGGGCATTGTAGTTGATAAAAAACTCCTCGATCTCGTTGAGCATGCCTTTTGGGAGATCGCTCAGCTTTCTCACCGAACTGTACGTGGCTGAGACGGCGGGTACGGCAATAACCCGGTCGTTGGTCGTCATTGTACCGTCGCGCTCCGTTTGCTCGCCGAGCAAACCCCCAATGATCCGGCAGTCGACCGCGCAGCCCGGAAAGCAGGCCAGTTCGGAAATAAGCAAAACATCGATCGGATCGCCATCGCCGCCAACAGTGCCCGGCAGAAATCCGAAATCGAAGGGAAATACAAGGCCTGCAGGCATTACCTTTTTAAGCTTAATGCTGCCCGATCCCGGATCAAAGTCATATTTATGTGCCGATCCGCGTGGCGTTTCAACAATGGCCGTTACGGTTTTTTCCACAGTTTAGCCCTAGTGCTTGCGTTTATTAAACCTGATGAACAGTATGATGGTGAGTATCACGATAAAGAGTCCGGTAAGCAGTGGAATGATCATAATTTCTAAAATTTAGTTTTTTCATTAACATCTGCTGCGCCCGAATGGTTTACCCGAAGGCAAGCCATTCCTAAACTTTTATGGGCTTTTGATTGTTGTTTTTCTGAAAAAACACTACAGCTATGGAAAATTACGAAGAAAAAGACCAGGAAAACGCTCCACAAAAAACTGAGGAACAAGCCGGCAGTAACCAGCAAAGCGAACAGTCCAATAAGGAGTGGGACGAGCATATGCAAATTGATGAAGAGGGTAACGAAGTAGGTCCTGAAGATCAATAAAAACATATGGATAGAAAAAAAATCACCTTTAAGGGAATCTGGGAGCTACTCAAGAATGCTTTTACCGGCTTTGGCGATCACAAAGTCACCAAGCTGAGCGGTTCCCTGGCTTACTACACGGTATTTTCAATGGCTCCGCTGCTCGTGGTTATCATCTCACTTTGCGGAATCTTTTTGGGCGAGGAAGCGGCCAATAACCAGATATACGGACAGCTAGCCGGATTTATGGGAAAGGAAACGGCCTTACAGTTGCAAGAGATCGTTCAGAAGGCCGCCATTGGCAATAAAGGTACGATTGCCTTCATTATTGGTATTGTTACCTTGCTGGTTGGTGCTACCACAGTCTTTGCCGATATTCAAGATTCTATAAATACCATATGGGGCTTAAAACCTAAACCAAAACGCGGATGGCTTAAAATGCTGCAAAACCGCTTCCTGTCATTTTCAGTAATCATTAGCCTGGCTTTCCTGCTACTGGTATCGCTAGGTATTACTTCGCTTCTCGACGGGTTCAGCTCAAGGCTTCAAGCCCGCTTCTCGGATGTGTCGGTCGTCTTGTTTTACATCATCAACCAGTTGGTTACGCTTGCTGTAGTTTCGCTCATTTTTGGGGTCATCTTTAAAGTGCTTCCCGATGCGATCATCAAATGGCGTGATGTGATCTTGGGTGCAGTAGTAACTGCGCTGCTGTTTATGCTGGGCAAATTTGGTATCTCCATCTATATCGGACAAAGTGACGTCGGCAGTACTTACGGCGCTGCGGGTTCCTTGGTCATTTTGTTGTTGTGGACCTACTATTCATCGATCATTCTCTATTTTGGGGCCGAATTTACCAAGGCTTATGCGGTGGCCTATGGTTCAGAGATCCGTCCTTCACATTATGCCGTGACTACAAAGGAAGTGGAGATTGAGACTGGAAATAACTCCGTTCAGGACAACGAAAAATGATGGTTATCGTCTAATGAAGCGCATACTTTTTTTCGGAAATAGCCTGACAGCGGGTTACGGGCTTTCAAACGCCCACGAACAATCATTCCCTTCCTTAACTCAGCAAAAGATTAACGAGTCGGGCTTGCAATATGAATGCATCAATGCCGGCGTGAGCGGAGATACCTCCGCTTCGGGCCTGGCGCGGCTCGGGCTTTATTTGCCGAATCCGATGGATATCTTTGTGCTTGAGCTTGGCGCCAATGATATGATACGCGGTATCAATCCCAAAACAACAGAGGATAACCTGCAGCGCATTGTCGATCGCGTTAAGGCTGCCCATCCTGAAGCTCAGTTGATGCTGCTGGGGATGCAGTTGCCCTTGTGGGTGCCGGGCGAGCGTGCTGCAGAGTTTCGCATGCTTTACAGTAATATGGCCATTAAGAATCAAATGACTTTTGTTCCCTTCCTGCTTGAGGGTGTTGCTGGGATCCGTCACCTGAATATGCACGACGGCATACACCCCCTTGCCGAAGGGTATGTAATCATTGCGCAGAAGGTGTGGCCGGTCCTTAAGCCTCTGCTTCGCTGATCATTTCAGGAACAATATTTGATCGGTTTTCAGAAACATCATGTTATGAAAAACACAATTGGTATACTAACCGTCCTCTCCCTGTTTATCCTCTCATCTTGTAAGAAAGATAAAAAAGCAGATCTGGAAGCCCAGGTAATCACAGATGTAAGTTATGGTACGGACAGCAGGCAAAAGATGGACGTATATCTGCCCGAAGGGCGAAATGAGAATACACCGGTCATTGTTTTTCTGCATGGTGGTGGCTTTGTTGCTGGCGATAAGTCAGAGTTTTCCGGACAAAGCAGTCAGCTCTCAGCCAGAGGATTTGCGGTGCTCAATGTAAATTACAGGTTGGTAGACATAGACGGTGTTTTAAGCACGCCGATAGTACACAAGCCGAGTGCAGTAAAGATTTCCGATCAGCTTCTGGACATTCAGGCAGCGGTTAATATGGCCGTCTCAAAGCGTGCTGACTGGAAGATCAGCTCAGATAAATGGGGTATTGCCGGACATAGTGCGGGAGGTACCCTGGCATTGTTGTACGCGTATGGCGACAGGAATTCAGACAATCGTGTTAAAGCAGCGGCCAACTGGGCTGGTGCTACCAATTTTGCATTTCAGGACGAATCTGAGGTGAGGGCGCTTGACCCAAGGATTGTTGAAGTAATCTACCGTGCCGTAGGTGCCGAGCCTGTGCAGGCAAATATTCTGGCTTACATGGCGGTAAGTCCGCTTTGGCTGGCCAACCAGGGTAAGGCCAGAGCAACCATCAACATACGGCCCGAATCTAATGTGGTGGCAGATTTGCCTGATGGCAGTAAGAATGAATACCAGCAGTTTACCAATATCTTAAACAGCAAGGGGGTCGACAATAAATGGGTAGAAGTGGCGGGTGCGAATCATGGCTTTTCAAAAGCGGGCAACTGGGACCTGGTGATCAGCGAAACTTCTGCTTTCTTCCAGGCCCGGTTGCGTTAGCTTTAAAAATCGTGATATATTAGATCGTTACACGGCCACCTGTTACCGGAATGGTAGCTCCTGCAATGTAGCTGGCGTCTTCCGAGGCTAGAAACACAAAGGCTGGAGCTACTTCAGCAGGCTGTCCGGGGCGGCCCATCGGTGTGTCCTGGCCGAACGTTTCTGGCTCCGGCATAGTTGAAGGAATAAGCGGGGTCCAGATCGGTCCCGGAGCTACCGCATTTACCCGTATGCCTTTACCGTTTTGCAGCAGAATCTGCGCAAGGTTGGAGGTAAAGTTTTGTATCGCGCCTTTTGTAGCGGCATAGTGCAGCAATTGAGGGCTAGGTGAATAGGCGTTGACGGAGGTAGTGTTGATAATGCTGCTGCCCGGTTTCATATGCGGTTCGGCCGCTTTGCACAAGTAAAACATTGCAGTGATGTTGGTCTGAAATACCCTGTGCCATTCTTCAGCCGATATTTCCTCCATCGACTCCCTGGCCATCTGGTAGGCCGCATTGTTCACCAGAATGTCTATCTGGCCAAATTCCTTAACGGCCGTGTCTATAATATACTGGCAGTGCGTCTCGTCCTGGATATCGCCCTTCACCAGTATAGCCTTCCGCCCTGCTTCTTCCACTAGTTTGGCCGTCGATTGTGCGTCTTCATCCTCCACATCGTCCAAATAGGCGATCAGGACGTCTGCGCCTTCACGGGCATACGCAATCGCCACGGCGCGTCCTATGCCAGAGTCGCCGCCGGTAATGACGGCTTTTTTTCCGGCGAGTTTACCGCATCCTTTGTAAGTTTCTTCCCCATGATCGGCATGGGGCTTCATGTCGCGTTCTCTACCCGGCGTTTCCTGTTCCTGCTCGGGAAAAGGCGGCTGCGGGAATTTTTCTGTTGGGTCTTGTTGCATAGTCATAGGTATAATGAATAATAGGGTTAACTTGTGAGGTTAACAACAAACAGCAGGTACAGGTTTCGATAAATTACATAAACAGCTTATGGATTTATGCGTTTAATTGCAGAAATTGGGGCAGATAAATATTGTAATGATGCGATACCTCCTGTTATTTATCCTGTTTCCTTTCATAGCCGTGGGCCAGAAGTTTGAGCTCGTCGAATTAACCGCCGGAGCGGCTTCAAGCATCAGAGGTATGTCGGTAGTGAGTGATCAAATTGCCTGGGTGAGCGGAAGTGCTGGTAGCGTTGGTAAGACACTCGACGGTGGAAAAACCTGGTCCTGGGTTAAACCTGCTGGTTACGAGCAACTGGATTTCAGGGATATTGAAGCTTTCGATGGTAAAAGGGCCGTGATCGTAAATGCCGGATCACCTGCCTTTATACTTACCACCCGCGACGGCGGCAAGACCTGGAAGGAAGTCTACCAAAACCGTGACTCTGCCATTTTTCTGGACGGCATGGCTTTCTGGAACCAGCGTGAGGGATTAATTTTCGGCGATCCGATTAATCATAAGATGCAATTGCTAAAAACGAAGGATGGGGGAGGTTCCTGGAGCGATGTGTCCGGTAGTTTGCACCTTCCGCTTGCCGAAGGTGAGGCGGGCTTTGCAGCCAGTGGCAGCACCATACGCGCCATGAAAGGCGGGAAAGTCTGGATAGCCACAGGCGGCAAGGTATCCAATATCTATGTAAGCAATAATTTCGGTTCGTCGTGGTCGGTCTATCCATGTCCTATCTGGCAAGGCGAAAGCAGTACAGGAGTGTTCTCTATGGATTTCCTCGATACGAAAAGAGGTATCGTAGTAGGCGGCAACTATGTGAAAGACAAGGAGAATACGAACAACATACTGCTTACTTACGATGGGGGCAAAACATGGAAGAAGCCGGTTAATCCGGTGAAAGGATATCGTTCAAGTGTTCTGTATATAAATCCAAAACTGGTCCTGGCTACAGGTACCTCGGGTACCGACATCTCTGAAGATGGCGGACTTCATTGGAGCAGCCTTTCACCGCTTGGTTTCAATGTACTTGGCAAAAGCAAAAATAGCCGGTTGATCTTGCTTGCGAACGGCAAGGGACAGGTGTACCAGTTGCGTCGCAAAAAAAGTTAGATTTTTTTTAAGTCAGCACAATATTCCCTGTATTTGTCGTTTATATTACTGAGAGCGTTAATTTAGATAGCGGGGATGCGACGGAATGTTGCATTCCCGTTTTTTTATTTTCTAGATTAGCCGCATGAAAACATTCTTCGCTGAGCTTTTTACTTATAACCGCGATATGAATCAGAGGGTTATAGCCCTGCTTTCTGACAATCGTGAGCAAATTGGCTCAAAGTCGGTCCTGCTTATGTCGCACATCATCAACGCACAGCGCATCTGGAACTTCAGGATCAGTCTTGAAGGCGAACCCTTTGGCGTTTGGCAGGAGCACCCCATCGACAATCTCCAGGCGCTCGACCAGGAAAACTATGAGCGGAGCCTTGAAGTTCTTTCGACTGAAGACTTAGAGAGAATGGTAAGCTATAAAATGAGCACGGGTGTTCCTTTTGTGAATTCCGTGCGCGACATCCTTTTTCATGCAATAAACCACGGTACCTACCATCGCGCACAGATCGCTACGGATGTAAAGGTACATGGGGTGTGTCCGCTGCTTACCGATTTTATTTTTTATAAACGCTAAGCCTATTTGGCAAAATGTAAGGCGCAGACACTTTGCCACCACCGGCGCCAGTTCACCGATTCATGGAATGGTTTTTGAAAAACATGAGGCATGATTAAAGGTAAGATCCCGTTGCTGACCGCTTTCGCCATTCTTGTGGTTATGCTCGTCCTGGAATATGGTTTCGGGATTATTCCTGCGTTTCCGGTCAACCTGATCATTTATCTTGCCGCCTATCTGCTGGCAGGGTATAACGTGCTCGACCTGGCTTTCAGAAAGGCCCGGCGACTGGATATTTTTAACGAGTTCTTTTTGATGAGCGTGGCAACTATAGGTGCCTTCAGCATTGGTTCTTACAGCGAAGGGGTGGCGGTAATGGTATTCTATTCCATAGGCGAATGGTTTCAGGATGCTGCGGTAGACAGGGCCAAACGCAGCATTAAAGCTCTGCTCGATGTACGGCCCGATCAGGCTACGGTATGGCGGGAGGGCAGGTTGGTCCACGTGCCGCCTGCCAATGTGCAGATCGGGGAAGTAGTGCAGCTCAAAGCGGGAGAGAAGCTGGCCCTGGACGGCCGACTGAAATCGGAGTATGCATCTTTCGATACTGCCGCGCTAACCGGTGAGAGCGTACCGCAGATGATCGGAAGAGGGGGACAGGTACTTGCCGGCATGATTAACCGGGAGAATGTGGTAGAGGTAGAAGTAAGCGCCTTGTTTCGCGACAGTAAGCTGAGCCGTATACTGGAAATGGTGCAGGATGCGACGGCGCGTAAATCCCAGACCCAACTTTTCATCAGCCGTTTTGCAAAAGTGTATACGCCTGTTGTATTTGCTTTGGCAGTGCTGGTTTGCTTTGTGCCTTATTTGGTGGTCGGCGACTACAGCTTCCGCGAGTGGTTCTACCGTGCCCTTGTGTTTCTGGTGATCAGTTGCCCATGTGCACTTGTCGTATCTATCCCGCTTGGTTATTTCGGAGGTATCGGATTGGCATCCAGGAACGGCATCCTTTTTAAGGGATCGAACTTTCTGGATGTGATGACTAAGGTGGACACTGTAGTGATGGATAAAACCGGCACGTTGACTAAAGGCGTATTCAAAGTCCAGGAGGTAGTATCGGTAGATCCCCCTGCAGATGAACTTGTTTCCTTAACTGCTTCGGTAGAAGCGAATTCCACTCACCCTGTCGCGCGGGCCATAGTAACATATGCCTCAGAAAAGGGTATCTGGAATCCTGCGGAAGAGGTTCGCGAAATACCGGGCCACGGACTGGCTGGCAGGGCGGGCGGAAAGCAGGTTCTGGTAGGCAATACCAAATTGCTCTCCAGCTTTGAAGTGTCCTATCCGCGAGAAATTGAGGCTTTAAGCAATACGACCGTGGTTGTGGCGATAGAGGGATCTTATGCAGGATACATAACCGTAGCAGACGAGGCTAAACCCGATGCCGGACTTGCGGTTAAAGAGCTGCGTAACATGGGCATTGAGACCATTATGCTGTCGGGCGATAGACAATCGGTGGTAGATCAGGTAGCACTTGCGCTGGGTATAGACCATGCCTACGGGAACCTGTTGCCCGAAGACAAGGTGCGGCACGTAACGGAGCTTAAGGCTGAGGGCAGACGCCTGGCTTTTGCCGGTGATGGGGTTAACGACGCACCGGTGGTAGCACTCGCCGATGCAGGTATCGCCATGGGCGGTTTGGGAAGTGATGCTACTGTGGAGACCGCCGATATTGTGATTCAAAACGATCAGCCGTCAAAGATCGCCATGGCCATCAGAATTGGCAAACTTACCCGGCAGGTAGTCTGGCAAAACATAACCATGGCGCTCGTTGTAAAAGTGGCTGTGCTCGCCCTCGGTGCAGGCGGTGTGGCAAGCTTATGGGAGGCTGTTATTGCCGATGTAGGCGTGGCCCTGCTCGCCATACTGAACGCCGTACGTATACAGCGGTCCGACTTATCTTAGTCTTTTAACAAGTTTTCCTGAATACGCCTCAACCAAAGCCCTGGCTTCTCCTAAAGATCTTGTACTTGCTGTTTTTCTTTCAGGATCCTGGATATACACTGCGGCAAAGCCAACATTCGGGTGTTCTCCGATGGCAACAATGGTTTGTCCGAACGCCAGGTAGGCCAGGTCGTCAGTTTCTCCTATGTACGCATAGCGTTCCAGATAGAATTTAGCAAGTTCGTCAGACGTCAGCGTGGAAGTGTTAAAGACAGCCATTGCGCCAAGCAGGGTTCCGTTCTCAAAGGCATAAAATACGTTCTGTATTTTGTTGTTTTCGCCTATAAATAATAACTCGTCTGCGTCTTCTCCATTCGGGGCTAAAAGTCTTTTTTCCTTGGTCTTGATTACCGCTTTGCTGGCGGTAAAATCTATGTAAGGCTCCACAAAAAAAGTAGAGTAGGGGGTTACGTCCACAGTTGCAGTAAGTACCTCTTCCCCACGTTTAGCAGTGATGGTGGTGGTGCCGATTCTCTTTGCTTTGAAGAGGCCTGTGCCGCCAATTGTTCCGGTACGCTCGTCAGACGAAGTCCAGTTGACCGTAGCGCCATCAACAGCTTGGCCATCCAGGGTAACTTTAAACTGGTGCTCCTTATCGAATTTCAGTGAAAGTTCGTTGAGGTCGAGCATTAGTTTTGGAGTACTTTCTTTTTTTTTACTACAAGCTACAAACAGGATCGAGAGCGTAACGAGCGCTAATAATTGTTTTTTCATTCTTAAGGTATATAAATGGTAATGGTTTAAGATCCGAATGTACATAAAAGAAAAGGATTTTATTACATTTAGCTTTAGGTAGCGCCTGCGGGCGACTACTTGAAACCAAATAGCACACACAAATGAAAAAAGTATTACTATGGACGTTCAGCGTCCTTTTTACCTGCTGTGCCTCAGCATTGGCCCAGAAACCAACATTTACATTAAGTAAGGATAAGCTTAAAGACAAGATTAAAGGCGGTTGGGCCGGACAAACCATTGGAGTAAGCTTTGGAAGTTATACCGAGTTTCAGTACAACGGGACTTTTATCCAGGATGAGCAAACCATACCCTGGTCGGCCGGATACGTAAAGAAACTAATGATCGAATGGCCGGATCTTTTTGACGACATCTATATGGACCTCACCTTTGTGGATGTATTGGAAAGACTGGGCTTTGATGCGCCTGTGGATTCCTTTGCGCATGCTTTTGCCACAGCACCATATAACCTGTGGCACGCCAATCAGGCCGCCCGTTACAACATATTAAATGGTATAAAGGCCCCGCAGAGCGGGCACTGGCTTAATAATCCGCATTCCGACGACATAGATTACCAGATCGAGGCCGACTTTGCGGGGCTCATGCATCCGGGCATGCCCAACGCGGCAAGTAAGATCAGCGACCGCGTAGGCCACATCATGAACTATGGTGATGGCTGGTACGGCGGCGTTTATATGGGCGCCATGTACAGTCTGGCGTTTATCTCAAGCGATGTGGACTATGTGGTTAGCGAAGGTTTGAAGACAATCCCCAGGGAGAGCACATTCTATCAGTGCATCGCAGATGTGATTAGATGGCATAAAAAATATCCGTCAGACTGGAAGCAGACCTGGTTTGAAGTGCAAAAAAAATGGTCGTCTGAGAACGGTTGCCCCGAAGGAATCTTCGCGCCACTAAACATCGATGCGAAAGTTAACGCCGCTTATGTGGTCATGGGCCTGTTGTACGGCGAAGGAGACTTTACCAAAACCATGGAGATAGCCACGCGTACCGGGCAGGATTCAGATTGTAACCCCTCATCAGCGGCGGGTATCCTGGGCACCATGATAGGATATAACAACATACCGCAGTATTGGAAAAAGGGATTGGAGGGCGCTGAGGATATGAATTTCAAATACACCAGCATGTCGCTCAACAAAGTTTATGAAACGAGTTACCAGCATGCCGTAAAATCCATTCTGCTCAACGGCGGAACAGAAGCCGGTCAGAACATCAGCATTGCTGTTCAAAAGCCGATGGTTGTGCAGTTGGAGCAAGGTTTTGCAGGAGTGTATCCGGTTGAGAAGCGGACCTTGCATACCACAATGGGGGTAACTTACGCATTCGACTTTGAAGGTACCGGATTCGTTTTACGCGGCGCTGCAAATAAAAACCGCAATGACCTACCTGACTTCACTTATGAAGCCAATGTATATATAGACGGGCAACTGATGGAAACTGCGCATTTATCTACCGCATTCCGTTTGCGCAGACACGATATTACCTGGCGTTACCAACTTCCGAAGGGTAAACACCACGTAAAAATTGAACTGGTTAAGCATCATGGCGACTATCATATCAGGCTCTGGGACTGCTTAATATTCAGCGACAAGCCTGCGGATGGCATTCATAAACATATGGGAAAGTAAGAAAGGGAAACTTTTGCCCTTGGTCCGACACTCTTACCTGTTCGGATACTATTCAGCCACCAGACAGCTATTAACCAGTCTATAGATACTACACGCTGTTTAATCCCTTGTCAACCTCTGTGTAATAACAGACGTATAAAGCTTGCCAGATGGCAGGCGGTATAGGGGATAATTATTCCCGGGTGTACGCGTCTGTGTATATCGCACGCTATTATTTGAGATAAGACTGTTTGGTTTTTGCAATTCTGAAAAATCGTTCGCACCTTCGTTGTGCGAAGTATTAATTAACAAATTCATTAACTTAAACAGAGAGAGTTAATAGTAAATCATTATTTACAATATTCCTGAGTGAGCGGTTTGGAGCCGTATTTCATTTTTCTCTGTAAAGAGTTAATTGGTACTTCGCAGCACTCAGGATACTTATTTACAATGGTCATGCGAAGTACCAATTTTAAAAATCAAAACAACCAGCTCCCTGATCAGGTCGTAGCTGTAGAGAACTCAATCGATGACGTATTCGTTAAGACGGAAACCGGCCAGCATGTTAATCTTAAGCTGCGGTATCTGAATGCCGATCAAGTTAGGCGGCTGATAAAGATGTTCGACAGCGCTGAAGCGTATGCAGAAAACTTTAGTGCATTGAAAGCCATTACCAAGGGTCTCTATAAGCTTATAGAAGATAGTCCGGATGATCAGAGCCGCATAGTCCGTATGTTTCGCACTGTCAATAGCATGCAGGGCGCACTCCTGCTCGATGATGCGGACGAGGTTGAACGGATAGTTAGTCGTAGCGGATTAATGCCTGATCCCTGGGGAGGCTTCCGCAGGGCAAACTCTAAGGGTGATATATTATACCCGGGCAGCTAACAGATGCTGAGATTGAATTAACGCTCTTATTTACTTACTTCCAGAGATTTTGAACATCCACTTTATACCCCCGGGCCGCTTCCATAGGGTAAGCTAATTCAATATTTTTTATACCAATTGTTTGTATATTTAAAAACGAAAAATTATGGCAAAGAACACGTCAATATTGTTGAGTGATTATTTTGATAGCTTAATTAACAAGCAGATTCAAACAGGCAAATATTCTTCAGCGAGTGAAGTGATTAGAGCCCCGTTGAGAATGCTTGAGTATTCAGAAACAAAAAAAGCTGAACTCATAACGGAATTAAAAAAAGGCGAAAAATCGGGATTTGCTAACTCATTTGATCGGAAAAGCTTTTTAGCAGATATGCATAAAAAGCATTTAAATATCGATAATAGTTACTTCATGGCATGATAGACCTAGAAAGACGAAAAAAACTTGCTCTGCACTTGAGACATCTTTCCGTTGGACTGATTTCCAACGATGATTTTGAAGAGAATCTAATGGATGATGTAACTCATGGCTGGCTACCAGAGCAATATTATAGATCTAAACAGGCGAAATCTGATGATGAGATTATTCAACCAATGCTAGAACTTTGTTGGGGGCTTTATGATGACACGAGGAACCATAAGCTGAAAGGGACCGATAAACTTTCTAACGAGAGTTTAAAAATAATTGCACGATGCATATTGTTCTTACAAAGCGAACAAGAATATGAATGGCCATATTTCAATGCTAACAATCCACTACTTAAATTTTCTCTAGGAGAAATAATCATCACGATATTATCGATAGGACAATATTATAGGGATAAAAGAAAAGAACAAGAAATAGCGTTTGCTGAATTTAAAAAACTTGGAAATTTCGAAGTGTGGCCTTTCTCAACGAAAATAAATACCAGGAACAACTAGTACTACAACCATTCCTTCAGGGCGCATAAGATCCTAAAGGATACTATCTCTAAAATCTTTATGAGATTTATAAGCTTTAGCATTATATTTGTATTGTTCAATTACAATAGCAAGATTAACAGTACTAATAATGGCAACTCCAATTAAACCAACACCAATTCTTTATGGTACTTCTTCAAAGAGGTTCAATGAGGAGCTTGCGTCTGGTCGGGGCCAAAAAGCTTCGGCTGCAGAGCGCGAGCGCATCAATAACCTTGTTAACAAAGTATTGACCAAGGCAGCAAAATAATCTTGGAACTTTCTGACCTGTTTTTTTCTCCTTTGGACGAAAAATCCCTTATCGCTACATTCGATTGCGGCCTTGCAGATATTACTGCTTTCCTTCACGATGATGCGCTAGCCTACCAGTCTGAGAAAATGGCAAATACCTATCTTTTCGAAGACGGAAATAAAAACGTATTGGCTTTCTTCAGTATTTCAAATGACTGCCTGAACGATTTGGGCGAGGAAAAGGGCTTTAACAACAACATTTGGAACAGATTGCATCGCGCACTTAGGCTTTCCAATCCAAAAAGGATCCGGCAGTACCCAGCGATCAAGATTGGCCGGTTGGGTGTTCATAAAGATCTGCAGGGTTCTGGGATAGCCTACCAATTAATGGATTTCATTAAGGGTTGGCTGATACTGGACCATAAGCCTGCATGCCGACTGCTAATCCTAGATGCGATCAACCAGCCAAAGCAACTGAAATATTATGACCGCAACGGGTTCAGGTTTCTTCTGAAATCAGATGAATCTGCCAAGACCAGGATTATGTACTATGATCTGGATAACCTGAACGCTTAATTCTACATATACGTATGAGCTTTGAAATTTCTTAATTTGCCATGTTCATAGAGATAACATAGCGGGAATAAAATACAAAAGTCCTTTTTCGACAAGAAAAAGGACTTTTAGATAAAAATCCTCGATTGTACTCGGAGCGGGAATCGAACCCGCACGCCTGTTGAGGGCACAGGATTTTAAGTCCTGCGTGTCTACCAGTTCCACCATCCGAGCAGGTGAAATACCTTTTAAAATTAAATGCCTTCAGAGTGTGAAGGCATTTAGAGCGAAAGACGAGATTCGAACTCGCGACCCCGACCTTGGCAAGGTCGTGCTCTACCAACTGAGCTACTTTCGCATTATGTTATTTTTGCATCCTCCGATGCTTCAAACGTTCCTGGTTATTACCGTTCGTCCCGTTTGGGAATGCAAATATAAACAGTTTTATATTGCTGTCAAGTTATTTTTTAGAAAAAATATATGCGTTTATGGTAAGTTATTGTTTTTCAGTACATCTAAAATTAAATCATTTTCAAAGCCCCGGCCGGCAAGGTAGTTTACCAGTCTAAATCTGCGTTTAAAGGGATCCTTTTCGCTTATTTGTGCGTTTTTTTTGTTGGCTGCTTCCAATATGATGGCCAGATATTCGTCCATATCAATTGCTTTCAGTGCATTTTGAATCATCTTATCCGGAACCCGCTTAATTTTCAGGCCTTGCTTAATTTTAATCTTCCCCCATTTCTTTATCCTGAGCTTGCCCGATACATAAGCTTGGGTAAAACGCTCCTCACTCAGGAAGTTGGTTTGAATCAGTTCAGAAATAAGTTCTTCCACTTCCGTCGGATACAGACCCCATTCGTATAATTTGTCGCGCACTTCCTGCTGAGAGCGTTCCTGGTAGGCACAATAATATTCCGCTTTCGCCAGGGCCGCCGTCTTACTTAGCTTAGGTTTCTTGTTTTCTTCTTCCATCTTAAGCAAAAGTATTCATTAAACCAATCGGTCGGTAAATGCATGTCAAAAAACCTTGAATTGGGTGTTTTTGCTTCATTTGATGCTCAAATGCTGTAAAAAATGCCTAAAATATATACTTTTGTTGCATCAAGGCCTTAAAAGTCTCGTATTATCATGGCGCAAAAAAAAATACTCAAGGTCGGATTAGATTCTGCAGCTCCTTTTCCGATGCATTCTGACTATAATTCAGAAAAATTTGAAGGTTTTGAGGTGGATTTGATGAAAGCCATAACAGAACAGCTCAACATTGAGGTAGTTTATGAAGTTTCGCTCTGGCAAACCATACTCGAAAAGCTGTTTAAGGGGGAACTTGACCTTATTTGTTCTGCGGTAACCGTTACTGAGTCGCGACTGCATATCCTTGAATTTACCAATCCATACCTGCACTTCCGTCTTTGTGCGGTGGTGAACCAGGAAGACGAAATAAGGAGTGTAAACGACCTGCGCAATAAAACCATCGGTATCCGGGAGGCCACTGAAGCGGAAAAATACGTACACACCAATTTTCCTTCCAACAATATGGTGCATGCGGAAACCAACAAAGAGCTTTACCGCAAGCTCCAGGCTGGTAAAATAGACTTACTTATCGACGATTCGCCTATAGCCGGTGGCTTTCTCCAGAAGAACAAACGTTTGAAGGTGGGTATGTATCTGCCCGAAACAGATTCACACTACGCCATCGCCATGCGCAAGGGTGACGTGCAACTGAAAGATGAGTTTAACGACGCGCTCAACCTGCTTCGGCAGAACGGGACTTACCAGGCCATCTACAAGAAGTGGTTTACGGATATACAGTTTTAAATTGCTAGTTTTGGCTTCATGAGCCATGCCCTTTATCGTATAAAACAGATTGCCCGCATTTTATCCCCAAGGTCATTTAATGAACGTTTTGATGCTGGAATAAGCAGACTTGTCATCGATAGCCGGAGTATCATCGATCCGGAAGAATCACTCTTTTTCGCTATCAAAGGTAAACGCGACGGTCATGAATTCATGCAGGATGCTTACAATGAGGGTATCCGGAATTTTGTAATAAGTGATGAACAATATTTGTCGGCCTTTGCCGACGCAAACGTATTGCTGGTAGCCGATACGCTGGAGGCCTTGCAGGCTCTGGGTAAATATAACAGGGCACAATATGACTTGGAGGTGCTGGCCATTACCGGCAGCAACGGCAAAACCATCGTAAAAGAATGGCTGTATCAGTTACTCGCGGCCGATTATACCATAGTACGCAGTCCCAAGAGTTTTAATTCTCAGATCGGTGTGCCGCTTTCGGTATGGCAAATAGGGACGGAGCATAACCTGGGCATATTTGAAGCAGGCATTTCAAAAGCGGGCGAAATGGACAGCCTTGCCGACATCATTGCGCCCACCATCGGCGTACTCACCAATATAGGTGAGGCACATGCCGAAGGCTTTTCCTCCAAAAGGGAAAAACTGCTCGAGAAGCTCAAGCTCTTTAGCAAATCTAAGGTTTTTATCTACTGCCCTGAACATATCGAAGACGTAAGCGAGGCCGAGCTGCCGGGCGAAAAGAAATTCTCCTGGAGCTATCGCCAGAAAGCGGACCTGGAAATTCTTTTTGTAGAACCTATTGAGGGGAGGACTTACGTACGTGGCCGCTACAAAGGCGTGGAGATTGAATGCCTGATCCCTTTTCGCGACAAAGCATCGCTGGAAAACGGGATCATCTGCTGGGCAACCTTGCTGGCGCTGGGGTACGATCCTAAAGAGGCCGACCTTCGCCTCGAGAAACTTGCGCTGGTGGGCATGCGACTTGAGCTGAAAACGGGTATCAACCATTGCTCTATTATCGACGACTCTTACAGTGCCGATGTGTCTTCTCTGGCCATCGCGCTCGATTTTCTGAATCTTCAGAACCAGCATTCCGTGCGTACGCTGATCCTGTCAGATCTCGTTGAGACGGGCAAGACTGACGAAGTGCTGTACCGCGAAATTGCCGCGTTGGTGAAGCAAAAGGAACTTAACCGGCTTATCGGCGTAGGGCCACATATCAGCGCGGCCAAAGAATTCTTTGACATGGAAGCTGTCTTCTTTGACAGTACGCAGGACTTGATCGATAACCTGCCTGCATTGCACTTCAACAATGAAACCATACTTGTAAAAGGCGCACGTAAGTTTGAATTTGAACGGATCAGTAAACTCCTGACTCAAAAGATACACGACACCGTTTTAGAGATCGACCTGAGCGCCCTGGCCAGCAACCTGCAGTTTTACCGCAACAAACTTAAACCCGGGGTTAAGGTAATGGCTATGGTTAAGGCTTTCTCTTATGGCAGCGGCAGTTTTGAAATTGCCAACCTCTTGCAGTACCATAAGGTCAATTATTTAGCTGTGGCTTATACCGATGAAGGCGTTTCGTTGCGAAAGGCAGGCATAACCATGCCCATTATGGTGATGAGTCCTGAGCCTTCAGGTTTTGAGGCGATTGTGAAAAACAAGCTTGAGCCGGAAATATACAATGCCGATGTTCTCAGGCAGTTCGCCGGTGCGCTGGAAGATCACATACGCGATTATCCGATCCACCTGAAGATGGATACGGGAATGCACCGGCTTGGTTTCGAGGAGCCCGATCTGCCGGAGCTCTTCGCCATACTTAAAGAAATACCCAAAGTCAAAGTTGTCTCCGTGTTTTCCCACCTGGTGGCGAGCGATGACGCTCAACATGACGAATTTACCGCACATCAGCTGGCGAGATTTACGGCAATGGCCGATCAGATCAGCAATGAATTAGGCTATGGTTTTATCCGGCATATCGCCAATACCTCTGGTGTGTCGCGGCATCCCGATGCGCAACTGGACATGGTGAGGCTGGGCATCGGTTTGTACGGATTTGACGCCGGCGTTCCGCATAATCGCGGACTGCAAACCGTGGCGGTATTAAAAACCACCATTACGCAATTGAAACACATCAAGCCCAACGAGACGGTAGGTTATAGCAGAAAGGGCGTGCTCAAAGATGGCGGTACAATCGCCACGGTGAAGATTGGTTATGCCGATGGCTACAGCCGCAGGTTTGGCAACGGGGTGGGGCGTATGCTGGTCAACAATAAGCTTGTACCAACGGTAGGGGTTATCTGTATGGATATGTGTATGCTCGACGTCACCGGTTTGGATGTAAAAACCGGCGATGAAGTCATTGTCTTCAATGGTACGCTAACCATTGCCGAACTTGCCAGACAAATTGATACCATCCCCTACGAAATACTCACCAATATCTCCCAAAGGGTTAAACGGGTGTATTTTTACGAGTAAATTTTGTCTAAGTTTGCAGTATGAACAGAATTGGCAGGGCGTTGCTTAACTACTTTATCAAAGGCCTCCTGATTGTATTACCGATAGCCATCAGTATTTTTATCGTTGTAGGCGCAGTTACAACAGTAGACAGCTGGTTGAACATCAATAATATTCTAGGTGTAGATCCGCAAACCGGGGAGAGCAGGAACATCCCTGGTCTGGGTTTGGCGCTAGTGATCTCACTCATCGTTCTTGCCGGTATATTCGTAACTTATTTTGTTACCGAACCCATGTACAACTGGTTCCAGAAGGCGCTCGACCGGCTTCCGGTTCTTAAATTCATCTATTCTTCCATAAAAGACCTTACCGAGGCTTTCGTTGGTGATGAAAAGAAGTTTAACAACCCAGTACTGGTTGAGGTAGAAGGCGATATGAAGCGCATTGGCTTTCTTACACAGTCAGACCTTAGCCGGATAGGCTTGCCTGGCGAATCTGTGGTCTATTTTCCGTTCTCCTATTCTTTTGCGGGCCAGGTGTACGTGGTAAAGCACGAGCGCATTAAGCCACTCAACATGAGCGCGGCAGATGCCATGAAACTCGTTGTCTCGGGCGGCGTTACGCAGCTTTAGATCCTCCTAGAAGTTCGGTTTAAGTACATACTTGTCGTAGAAGCGGAAAATATGTTCCGTGGCTTCTTCGGCCGTATCTACCAGTCTAAACAGGTTTAAATCTTCCTCGTGGATATTATGTTCCTTTTTGAGCATGGTGTTTTTAATCCAGTCGATGAGCCCGCCCCAGTAGTCTTTGCCTATCAGCACAATCGGAAAACGGGCAATCTTTTCGGTTTGTATCAAAGTGATCGCCTCAAAAAGTTCGTCCATCGTGCCCATACCGCCCGGCAGTACAATAAAGCCCTGCGAATATTTCATGAACATGACCTTCCTGACAAAAAAGTAGTCAAACTCCAGAAGCTTGTTATGGTCGATGTATTTGTTGTGAAACTGCTCAAAAGGCAGTTCGATGTTCAGGCCTACCGATTTGCCCCCGTTCATGTGAGCACCCTTATTTCCGGCTTCCATAATACCTGGTCCGCCCCCCGTAATCACCCCGTAGCCCCGCTCAGTAAGCAGCCGTCCGCATTCCACGGCAATTTCGTAATACGGATTGGTTTCCGCTGTTCGCGCAGATCCAAAAATCGAGACACACGGACCAATCTTTGCCAGCTTCTCGAAGCCATCCACGAACTCGGCCATAACTTTAAAGATCTGCCAGGAATCGGTTACTTTAATTTCCTGCCAGTCCTTATTTTCGAAAGCACTTCTTATTTTCTCTTCACTCGTCATCTGTATCTTTGATTGTTTTAAAAGCTCATCCTATCTAAAATTTAGTTTGCTGCGTCGTTTTATGGCTGATCAGCAATAGTCCCGCGAAGGTGATCAGCCCGTTTACCAGGATCAGTTCAACACTAAATTTATACCCGCCCAGCAGGCTGGCCGAATGATCGTTCAGCACATAGCACAGGGCGGGCGACAACAGGCAGATCAGCGGCACAAGTTTGTCATTCACCCCTCGGTTTCTCACAAACAAGCCAAAACTGTAAAGCCCCAGAAGTGGTCCGTAAGTATACGATGCCACACGGAAAATTCCGGCTACTACCGACTGATCGTTAATCGAGTTGAACACAATAATCACCAGGAACATCAGCAGCGAAAATACAACATGCACCACGTGTCTTTTGTTTACGGCCGATTTTGAGTTTACATCTTTAGCCTTATCCATATTCAGGAAGTCTACACAAAACGAGGTAGTCAGTGCCGTTAGTGCCGAATCAGTCGTCGCAAAAGTCGCCGCCGTCAAACCAAGCATAAAGATAATAGCGGGCACCATGGTCAGATGATTCAGGGCAATCTCCGGGAACAGGAAGTCTGTGCGCGGCTTGCCGGTTACATGGTCAAGCGGGATCTCAATGCCGTTTTTAGCCGCATATACATAAAGCAATGCCCCTACGCTCAGGAAAAAAATGTTGAGGACCACAAATATCCCTGTGAAAGTGAACATATTCTTCTGCGCTTCCTTGATGGTAGCCATACTCAGGTTTTTCTGCATCAGATCCTGATCGAGCCCGGTCATAGCGATGGTAACAAATACCCCGCCGATAAAGGCTTTGCTGAAGTGGAAGCCGCTGGTGCTGAAGTCCTCAAAAAAGAAAATCTTCGAATAACCGCTGTTTTTTATCGTCTCGAACGCTTCAGGTACGCTGAGCCCCAGACTGCTGCAAATGAAATAGATGGTCAGGAATACCGAGGTGACCAGAAAGAAGGTCTGCAGCGTATCCGTGACAATTATGGTTTTAAGGCCGCCTTTAAAGGTGTACGACCAGATCAGGAGCAGGGAGATCAGCACAGTCACCCAAAAAGGTATACCATAGCTGTCAAATATAAATCGCTGAAGCACAATAACCACCAGGTACAGGCGAAAAGCCGATCCGATGGTACGGCTCACCAGGAAAATAAATGCGGCAGATTTATAACTGTAAAAGCCAAGGCGCTGCTCAATGTAGCCGTAAATCGACGTGAGCCGCATCCGGTAATAGAGCGGTAGTAGTACGGTCGCGATGATGATGAAACCGACAGCATTGCCCAGTATAAACTGGAAATACTGGAACTGATTCCCCGCCGGTGCACCCACTTCGCCGGGAACGGAAATAAAGGTTACGCCAGAGAGCGCTGTACCAATCATACCAAAGGCTACCAGGTACCATTTAGAGTTCCTGTTGGCAATAAAAAAAGCCGCATTGTCCGACGACTTTTTTGATGTCACAAACGCGACCACAATGAGCAGCAGGAAATAGCCGATTAAGAAAGAAAGGAGAATAGCTGGACTCATAATACCTCTGGTTGAGCGCTAAATGTAATAAAAAGCTGTTTTACTTGAGTAGTTTTTCCCTAAGTTTGTGGTATGAACTTTTCTTCAAAGCTGCTCGAAGACACCGTAGCTGAATTTGCCAAACTTCCTGGGGTCGGACAAAAAACTGCATTGCGGCTGGTGCTGCATTTGCTGGGCCGCGAACAGGAAGAAGTGATGCGGTTTGGCAACTCGATCATTAAGCTGAAGAACGAAATTAAGAACTGCAGTGTCTGTCATAACATAGCTGATCAGCAGGTTTGTGAGATCTGTGCCTCAGCAAAGCGCGATAAGGAGATCATTTGCGTGGTGGAAGATACGCGTGATGTGATGGCTATTGAAAATACCGCTCAGTACTTTGGTGTTTACCACGTGCTTGGTGGGTTAATATCGCCGATGGACGGGATCGGTCCCTCAGATCTGTATATCGACAGTCTGGTGCAGCGGGTTGCCACCACGCAGGTAAAGGAGGTCATTCTGGCACTGAGCGCCACCATGGAGGGTGATACGACATTATTTTACCTCTATAAACGTCTCAAAGATTTTCAGATACCGATCACGACCATTGCACGCGGCATTGCCTTTGGGGGTGAACTGGAGTATGCCGATGAAATCACCCTTGGAAGGTCCATTATAACCAGAGTTCCTTACGAAAACTCAATCATAAAATAGCACATGAATTTCAGAGATAAAGTCGTTGTCATTACCGGCGCTTCCTCGGGCATCGGGAAAGCTTGTGCCGAGGAGTTTGCCAGGCGGGGAGCCAACCTCGTGCTTGCTGCACGGCAATATGTCACCTTATGTGAAATTACTGCTCAACTGCAAAAGGCATACGACATCAAGGCGCTGGCAGTACAGGCCGATGTGAGTCGCGAGGAAGACTGCCGTGCGGTTATCGCGCAGGCTATAGATACCTTTGGGGGCGTCGATATTCTGCTGAATAATGCGGGCTTATCCATGCGGGCCTTGTTTAACGAGACCGACCTCTCCGTGCTCAAAAACCTGATGGATGTGAACTTCTGGGGAACGGTATACTGCACAAAATATGCCCTGCCAGAATTGCTGAAGAGCAAGGGGACCGTAGTGGGGGTTTCTTCCATAGCGGGCTATAGGGGCTTGCCCGGGCGGACGGGATATTCTGCTTCTAAGTTTGCCATGAATGGATTTATGGAATCGCTGCGGACGGAATTACTGCACAGCGGAGTACATGTCATGGTGGCTTGCCCGGGGTTTACGGCTTCTAACATTCGTGTAGCAGCACTTGCTAAAGATGGTGCGGCACACGGGGAAACCAGTATGGAAGAAGAAAAAATGATGAGTGCCGAAGAAGTCGCCCACCGGATTGCCGAGGGGATAGCTGCGCGGAAACGCACCCTGGTCATGACCCGTCAGGGCAAATTAACGGTATGGCTTAATAAACTGTTGCCCGGTGTGGCCGATGGATTGGTATTTAAGCATTTCACAAAAGAGAAGAATGCACTGATCAAATAATAGTTTGTAAAAAATTTTGGCTTTTAACAAAACAAACCCATCTTTGCGATAGATGATTACAACAAACGGACATAACATTTGGTGGTGGCACAACGCAAAAGCGTAGTGTGACCCGATATTGTTCGTTTTATTTTATATAAAAAAATTGGAGGGTTGCTATAAGGCAACCTTTTTTGTTATGAAGAAAATTCTAAATCACTTATTCGAGAACAAGACTTTCAGTCGCCCGGAAGCCCAGAAAATACTGACTTCGATAGCCTTAGGGGAGTTTAACAACTCGCAGATCGCGGCCTTCATCACAGCCTACGGTATGCGAAATATCACGGTGGCCGAACTTCAGGGTTTCCGCGATGCGATGCTCGATCTGTGCGTTAAAGTAGATTTATCTGATTTTGAGCTGGTCGACCTCTGCGGTACCGGAGGCGATGGAAAAGATACTTTTAATATTTCTACCCTCGCATCTTTTGTGGTTGCCGGCACAGGAAATAAAGTGGCCAAGCATGGTAACTATGGCGTATCATCCGGATGTGGCTCCTCTAACGTTATGGAATACCTGGGCTATACCTTTACCGAAGATCAGGATAGCCTTAGGAGGAGTCTGGACAAAGCAGGTATTTGTTTTCTGCATGCACCGCTTTTTAATCCGGCCATGAAGATCGTTGCGCCGATCAGACGCGAATTGGGGGTAAAGACCTTCTTTAATATGCTGGGACCAATGGTCAACCCCGCCCAGCCAAAAAACCAGATCGTGGGTGTATTCAGCCTGGAGCTGGCACGACTGTACGCCTACCTGTATCAGGAAACAGATAAGAATTATACCATCCTGCATGCGGTTGATGGTTTTGACGAGGTGTCTATGACCTGCGATGTGAAGGTTTTCAGCAAAGCAGGCGAGGCCCTGGTGCGGATCGCTGACCTGGGTTTTGAGGAAATCAGCGAAGGGCAGATCAAAGGCGGGGATACGGTAGAATCTTCAGCCAGGATATTCATGGATGTCTTAAACGGTGAAGGTACCGATGCACAGCAAAATGTCGTTTTATGTAATGCCGCGCTGGCCTTGCAAACGATCCACGGTAATAAGTCATTTGCCGACTGCTTTTACGAGGCCGAAGAGTCCCTTTTAAGTAAACGCGCGTTGAACAGTTTTAAAGCACTTATTGCAAATTGAGCAAAATGAAACTAAAAGTATGCGGCATGCGCGAGCCGGAAAATATCGGCAAGCTGGCAGAACTTCAGCCCGAGTATATGGGTTTCATATTTTATACCGGTTCGAAGCGCTATGCCGGAGAAATCTCTGCTGAGATTGTCAGGTCGCTACCTCCAGCTATAAAAAAGACGGGCGTGTTTGTCGACGAAAAAGGTATCCGTGTGTCGGAAATTGAAGATGAATATGAACTCGACGCCATCCAGTTACATGGGTCTGAAACACCGGAGTACTGCAAGGCGCTCAGGACAATCATCCCGGCCCGCACCGAACTCATCAAGGCTTTCGGAATAGACGAGCATTTTGATTTCAGTGTGCTGGATGATTATGCAGATGCGGTCGATTATTTCCTGTTTGACACGCAGACGGCCGGTCACGGCGGATCTGGCAAACGTTTTGACTGGAAGCTGCTTGAGGGTTATAAACTTGATAAACCTTTTTTCCTGAGCGGGGGTATCGGCCCCGAGAGTCTGGAGGAGCTCCAACAGGTAAGCGATCCGCGCTGTTATGCCATCGATGTAAACAGCCGCTTTGAGCTTAGTCCCGGGTTAAAAGATATAGAACAACTTAAAGCATTTAAAATACGATTATGAGCTATTTTGTGAACGAAAAAGGGTATTACGGAGATTTTGGTGGTGCCTACATCCCTGAAATGCTTTATCCGAATGTGGAGGAGCTTCGCCAGAATTATCTGAATATCATCAATGATGCAGATTTCCAGCGGGAGTTTCAGCAACTGCTGAGAGACTATGTAGGCAGGCCTTCGCCGCTGTACCTGGCCAAACGCTTGTCGGAGAAGTACAATGCGAATATCTTTCTTAAACGGGAGGACTTAAACCACACGGGTGCGCATAAAATCAACAACACCATAGGGCAGATCCTGTTGGCTGAGCGACTGGGCAAGAAACGCATCATTGCAGAGACAGGCGCTGGTCAGCACGGAGTGGCAACCGCTACGGTCTGTGCGCTGCGGGGCCTGGAATGTGTGGTGTATATGGGCGAAGTCGACATTAAGCGCCAGGCGCCCAATGTTGCGCGCATGAAAATGCTGGGAGCGAAGGTTGTTCCCGCAACATCGGGTAGCAAAACGCTAAAAGATGCGACAAACGAGGCCATGCGCGACTGGATCAATAATCCGGTAGATACGCATTATATTATCGGATCCGTAGTCGGACCGCACCCTTATCCGGATATGGTAGCCTTGTTTCAATCTATTATATCTGAAGAGACAAAAAAACAGCTTCTGGAGCACACAGGCAGCGATCAGCCTGATTATGTATTGGCTTGCGTTGGCGGCGGCAGCAATGCGCTGGGTATGTTCTACCACTTTATAAACGACGAAAATGTAAAGCTCATCGCGGTAGAGGCAGCAGGCAAGGGGGTCGACAGCGGCTTTTCTGCAGCTACCACTACGTTGGGTAAAGAAGGGGTACTGCATGGAAGCCGCAGTATTTTGATGCAGACGCACGACGGACAGGTGGTAGAGCCGCATTCCGTTTCTGCGGGGCTTGACTATCCGGGAATTGGTCCACAGCACGCGCATCTATTCAAGACAGGCCGGGGCAAGTATGTGTCTATTACCGACGATGAGGCGCTTCAGGCAGGCCTGCTGCTTACCAAGATGGAAGGCATCATTCCAGCAATCGAGAGCTCACACGCTTTGGCATACCTCGAAAAGATGGAATTTACAGGAAAAGAGAATGTTGTGATATGTCTGTCGGGCCGCGGCGATAAAGACATGGACACTTATATGAAATATTTTAACTTGATATGAACAGAATAAAAGCGCTTTTTGAAACCAAAAAAGACATCCTTTCTATATATTATACAGCTGGTTACCCCGGTCTAGGCGATACGCTTACCATTGCCGAAGAACTCGAAAAATCGGGCGCAGATCTGCTTGAAATAGGTTTTCCTTATTCAGATCCTGTAGCCGATGGTCCTACCATACAGGCAAGCAGCAAGGTGGCGCTTGATAATGGTATGGACTTACGCAGACTGTTCGAACAGCTGAAAGATCTGCGTCAGCGTGTATCCATTCCCGTGCTACTCATGGGCTACGTAAACCCGATGCTGCAGTATGGCGTCGAAAACTTTTGTGCCTCATGTAAAGAAGTCGGTGTAGATGGCTGTATCGTGCCCGATCTGCCTATGGCCGAGTATGAAGAACTATATGCGCCGGTGTTTGAGAAGAACGACCTATGTAATATCTTCCTGATTACGCCGCAGACTTCTGAAGAGCGGATTCGTAAAATTGACGGATTGAGTAAAGGATTTATTTACCTGCTGTCGTCGTCTGCCACTACCGGACAAAACCTGGAAGTTTCAGAGGCAACGGAAGCTTATTTTTCCAGAATAAAGGCCATGAACCTGCAAAATCCGCTCATGATCGGTTTCGGGATCAGCAATAAACATACTTTCGCAAAGGCCTGTAGTTATGCCAGCGGCGCAATCATTGGCAGTGCATTTGTAAAGGCGCTTGATCACAACAATGTACGAGGAAGCGTAAGGGAATTTATGAAAGCGTTCAAATAAAGGCTTCTAGATCCCCTTTACCTTCACGGATGATCTCGAAGTCGCCCTCTGTGCAATCAACCACCGTAGAAGCCTGATTGCCGCCATAGCCGCCGTCTATGACCATATCAACGCGCTCTTCATATTTTTCATGAATCAGTTCGGGGTCGGTCGAATACTCGATCACCTCGTCTTCATCGTGAATGGAGGTGGAGAGGATCGGGTTTCCCAGCTGACGCACGATTTCCCGGGCGATCTCATTGTCGGGCACACGGATACCAACTGTTTTTTTGTTAGAACTCAGTAGTTTAGGAACGTTGTTGTTGGCGTTCAAAATGAACGTAAAAGGCCCCGGAAGCGCTTTCTTCAGCAGCCGGAATACCGTCGTATCGATCGGTTTGATATAATCAGAGATATGGCTCAGGTCGGAGCAGATAAACGAGAAGTTTGCCTTCTCAGGTTTGATTCCCCTGATCCGGCAAATCTTTTCTATAGCCCTTTGATTCGTAATGTCGCAGCCCAGTCCGTACACTGTGTCGGTAGGATAGATAATGATACCGCCCTTGCGGAGTACCTCCACCACCTGTGCTATAGCCTTAGGATTCGGATTTTCGGGATATATCTTAATCAGCATAGTAAGTTCAGTGCAAATCCCGTTCCCAAAACCCGCTTTCTACACCGCGTTTAAAACTCCGCATTCTTCGGGAACCTTGGGAAGGCGATTACATCACGGATGTTTGTCATACCAGTCACAAACAGCACCAAACGCTCAAAGCCTAATCCGAAGCCCGAGTGCGGTGCGCTGCCAAACCGGCGTGTATCCAGGAACCACCACATTTCTTCCTGAGGGATGTTCATGTCTTCCATACGTTTTGTAAGCTTATCGAGACGTTCCTCACGCTGCGAACCACCTACTATTTCGCCGATACCCGGGAAAAGGATATCCATAGCCGCTACCGTTTGTCTGCCCTGCTCATCCGGTTCATTCTGGCGCATGTAGAACGATTTGATGTCGGCCGGGTAGTCTGTAAGAATAACGGGTTTTTTAAAATGCTTTTCAACCAGGTAACGCTCGTGCTCCGACTGCAGGTCGGCTCCCCATTCATCAATAAGATATTTAAACTGCTTCTTTTGATTCGGTTTTGACGCTTTAAGGATACGGATAGCTTCCGTGTAAGTCAGACGCTCGAAATCATTGCTCAAACAGAAATTCAGCTTTTCGAGTAAAGACAGTTCGTTCCGTTCATTTTGAGGTTTCGATTTTTCCTCTTCAAGCAAACGGTTGTTCAAAAACTCCAGTTCTTCCTTGCAGTTTTTAACCGCATAGTCGATCACATACTTAAGCATGTCCTCGGCCAACTGCATATTGTCTTCCAGATCAGCAAAAGCCACTTCAGGCTCTACCATCCAGAATTCAGCAAGGTGTCGGGTAGTATTGGAATTCTCCGCCCTGAAGGTAGGACCAAACGTATATATCTGGCCAAATGCCATGGCCGCAAGTTCACCTTCCAGCTGTCCTGATACGGTCAGGTTGGCCGATCTGGCGAAGAAATCTTCCGAATAATCGATTTTCCCTTCGGCGGTCTTAGGTAAATTGTCCAGATCAAGCGTAGTTACCCTAAACATTTCACCCGCACCCTCCGCATCTGAAGCAGTGATGATCGGTGTATGCATGTAAACAAAGCCACGCTCATGATAAAACTGATGAATGGCAAAAGCCAGCGCGTGCCTTACTTTAAAAACCGCATTGAACGTATTGGTGCGGAAGCGGAGGTGCGCAATCTCACGTAAAAACTCCAGGCTGTGTTTTTTCGGCTGGAGTGGAAACTTTTCCGGGTCACTATCACCCAAAATTTCCAGCGTCTTTGCCTTGATCTCCACTTTTTGACCCTTGCCGAGCGACTCAACCAATGTTCCGGTTACTGCAATGGCCGCACCGGTCGTTATGCGCTTCAATATATTTTCTGGTGTATTATTAAAATCAACAACGATCTGGATGTTTCCCATGCAGGAGCCATCATTTAAAGCAATAAACTGATTGTTGCGAAAAGTACGCACCCAACCCATAACTGTTACATCGCGGTTAAACTCGCTTGTTTCAAGCAGAACCTTAATCTTTTCTCTTTTGATCATGATTTTATTTTGGAGAGCGTCAAAATTAATGAATTACTTGTTAAATAACAGAGGAAATTTGACTGTGGCGATTGCAGGTTATTTTGGAGTAATATTCCGGATTTACCCAAATTTTTAGAGATTGTTGGTAATAAATATCGTATAACGTTACTGTTTAAGTAGCAATTCCAGCATATGCTACTCATTATGTTGGTTATAATCCGAAAAATATGCCAATAATTGTGATTTTATGTAACGTAAATCTAAAATTTTAATCTGTTTATGTTGTTTTTGCTGGTTTTTTACATGCATAGTGATCTTATTTTTGATGTTTTTCGCTAAATCACTTATTTTTTTAAAAAATTTAGTGCAATTTGTTTGTTAATGTCGAAAAGTCCCTATATTTGTAATGCTCGTTTAATTTATATTTGGTTAGAGAGGCCTACAATTGGATAGTTGTAGGCCTCTTCTTTTTTTTAAACGATCATTAAATAGAATCAGCCGTAAAGTCGTCGATGCCTGTGGGTAGCTCTATATAAAAGGTAGTGCCTTTTCCAGGAATTGTGTCGAACCATATCTTACCGTTGTGAGCAAGTACAATTTGTCTCGATATAGCCAAGCCCAGTCCGAATGTTTCTTCTCCAGCGGTGCCTCTTCGGCTGGCCTCGGCTGGAGCGCTGAATATTTTATCCCTCAGTTCTTCCGGGATACCGATGCCGTTGTCAGCAACCGTAATAAGCGCTTGTTCCCCTGACTTCGTTAGATTTACCCTAATTTCAGAGTTCTCCGGACTAAATTTGATGGCATTGCCAATCAGGTTTGTCATTACCCTCCATAGCTTCTCCGCATTCACCTGTGCCCGAATATCTATCCCCTCAAAAGTTAAGGTTTGCTGTTTCTGAGCTGCTTTGCTTCTGAGCTGATCTGTACAGAAACGTAATATCTCGTGCAGATTTTCAGCTTGCTTTTGCAGCTTGCCATTCTCGTTTTTAGGCTGCAGTATGTCGTCAACAAGCGCGAGACAATCGGAGGCCGACTTTTTCATCATTTCGATAAGCTCGATGTCTTCCGCATTTGGACAATCTTTGTGCATGATCAATGAGCAGCCCATAAATATAGCTCCGATCGGACTTCGTAAATCGTGCGCAACGACGCGGGTCAGCCGTGTGTTTTCCTCCTGACTCTGTCTTAAGAGTCTCAAAGTATTGCTGAGCTGACCGTTTTGCTGGGTGACCTTTTTATTTAGTATTCTTAGTTCTTTCAAGTGATTGCGGGTACGCCTTAGGTTAAACCACATTACAAGCAGGAAGGCGATAGTTATGATAGAAAAGACTATAGCGGCCGCCAGATAAGAGGTTTTGATCTGACTGTTCTTTTCCGCCAGTTCAAGCTGATGAGCCTGTTCAGCCTCCCTGAAAGTCGCATCCATATCTATGCTACGCATTTTTTTCTCGGCGTTCCAAGCCGAATCCCTCAGGGCGGCCGACTCAGTCATGTAAGCTAGTGCCTTCTGCAGATTACCCGCTTTTTGGTAATATTCCGCTTTGAGCTTCACCACATTTCGGTACCTCACCTGCTGTTGATGATTGCTGCCTTGCTCTCTGGCCAGGTCGCCTTCGATACTCTCAATCCATTGTCGTGCAGCGTCGAGTTTCGATTGTTTGATGTATAAAACAGCGAGTTTGGTCTTGGCCGTGGTCGCATCCTCTCTTGCATAGCCCTCGCGATCGTTCAATGCTATGCTTCTTTTCAGATATTTTTCGGCTTCTGCTGTTTTTCCTATCAGGGCATACTGACCGCCAAGATTTCCGCAAAACACCCCAACTGCCGATTCGATATAGGCCTTTCTGTCGGGATATTTAGGCTGCTCACGCTCTATGTACTCAAGACCGATACGGTAATATATGAGGGCGCTATCTGCCTTTCCGGCCTGTTCGTAGCTAAAAGCGATATTATTATATATCGACTGTGGAAGCATGAAAGAGGTTTCGAAAGTAGATGAGGAATCCTGGCAGTGGCTCAGTTCTGCCTGCGCCTGTTTAAAATAGCTCACCGCCTTAAGGAAATCCTGCTGGGCGTATCTGATTAAACCCAGTCTGTTTGTGAAACTGCCAAGGTCACAAGTATCCAGGTTCTGAAGGGCGTATTGCCTGCCCTCATAGTACTTATAAAAAGCTTCATTATAGTGATTTTGCGCACGCAAAACATCGCCTCTGCTAAACATGCTGTGGGCATACTCATTTTTGTGGTCATCTTCCAGTCCTTTCAGGACCCGAAACATACTGTCGACGTATAAATTGGCTTTCTGGGCACTGAACTTATAGTTTATGTAAAAATAGCAAAGATGTCGATAACGTTTCCAGTTGTCGATACGCCCGGCATTGTTAAATTTGGCATAACTTGAATCTAAATACCTGAGGGAACGATCTATTTCTCCTGCATTTATCAGGTCATCGGCCCGCTGTATAAGGCTGTCTGCCCGCTTAGGGTCATTTATACGCTGGTTCTCGCTGTTACTCTGGCAAGAAGCCAGGCACATCAGCCCCAGGCTTACTAAAAAGTAACATAAAGTAAGCGTACGCGTACGACGGGACTTTTCATGAGGCATACCATTAGAGTTAATCCATGTTTCCGTTACAATATAAACAAATATTCCATTTAAGCCTAATGGGCTATATGGCCGGGACTAGTCCCGGCAAACCTTTTTAAGGACGTACTTGTTGTAAAAGCAAACCTGAAAGTTATGGGATTCATCAAACATGCGCTTATCGGCATAGCCATTTACGAAGCCGTAAAATACTGTATAAGGAATGAACATATGTTCCGTAGCGGAACCTCGTTTGACGACTTAGGGGTAGCCGCCGATCCGAACGTTTCTTTAACCGGAAACGCCCCGCTCACAGCTCCCGACGACCCCTGGAAAAATTCACTGGCTAGCGACGACCTTCGTGCTCCCGATTCGTAAGGCGGGCATATAGGAATTCGCAAGACAGCATATAGATTTACTATCTTTGCTGCCAATGTTTAGGTATCTGGCAAGCTTCCATTTCGTTCGTTTCATCAGCTATATGTTGCTGCTGCAAATGATCAATTTGTCCATTAGCCCGGCCCGCCATCTGGCCGTTGTTAATGGTCAGCCCACCTACATGGAAGATCTTAGCGTAAACCGGATTGAGAGTATCTATGAATTGGTTTCCGAGTTCTTATTCCAAAAATCAGTTCCGGAAACCCAGGACCAGGGCGATGATGGTATCCTGAAATTCATGTGGATAGCACCGAGCCTGGAACTGCAAACGGCTCAAAAAATAGCCTGGCAGGAAATCGCAGATCCCGACTTTCATTATCTGGAGGTGATGACTGATTGCCTGCCGGGCGAAATCTCTCCTCCGCCAGAGTGTTAATACGATCTCACAATCAACAGCTGTAGCACTCCATAGCTGCTACTGCTTTTCAACAAACGTATTTTAACACTTTAAAACCTGATTAATGAAAATTATATCTGGCTTTCTCATGGCTGTTGCCATGGTGACAGCGAATTCTTTTTATATACACGCTCAAAACTCAAATGCCCCAGGTAAAACCACCGACAGTCTGCCCGCCAAAGTAGAGCACGCCGAGCCTTTGTATGTCGACCTGATCCGCGATCTGGGCGCCCGCAAGGGAGAACGGGAATGGAACATAGGCATGGGGCTAACCGACAACAACAAGTTTGACGCCTACACTGCGCTTGTAGAATATGAGTTTGCGCCCGTCAACCGCCTGGGCTTCGAGGTAGAATTGCCCTTTACCTTTTATTACAGGAACCAGCGGAATACAAACCCTGATTCAATCCCCGGAAACCGTTTAAACAGCCTCAAACTCGCTACCCAGTATTCCTTCTTTGTATCGCCTGCATGGCAAACCTCGATGGCTGTGGGCTATATGCATGAATTCGAATTGTCGCCCTTTCGTGACTACCGGCACGGTGCATTTCTAGGCCATCTATACAGTCCGTTCTTCATTGTTGCAAAGCGATGGGGGAGCAGCTTCCATTCGCTCATATACACGGGCCCGAACATTTCGCATCACCGCGGACACCGTCGGGAGATGAGCTGGCAGCACAATACCAGCGTCCATTACATGATCCGCGGCAGCAGAAATTTCATTGGCCTGGAAATGAATAAGGAATTCCGTGACTCCGATTTTGACATGACGATCAGACCACAGCTCAGGGTTGCCATAGCTGAAAATCTCATGATCGGAATCGTGACCGGGATACCCGTAAACCGCGAAAATGAACGGTTTAGCTCATTTCTGAGGATCATTTACGAGCCCGGGCATTAGCGTATAGCCATAAAAACCGGTCGACCAATGTAAGAAATGCACAAGCATTGCAACTTATTGAATAAACTAATAAAATGGTATATATTCAATAACGGTAATGGATGAACAATCATTTCTAAAGATGCTGCACGAGCATCAAGGCATTATACACAAGGTCTGCCGTTTGTACAAAGAAAGCGCGGAAGATCGGGAAGATCTGTTTCAGGAGATCACGTATCAACTATGGAAGGCCTGTCCTGGCTATAGGTCTGAATCAAAAGTAAGCACATGGATGTACCGGGTGGCACTCAATACAGCGCTAGCCTCTTTTAGGAAAAGGCGCCCGGACATTCGATACGAAACAGATCTTCCCGACTTACCTGCTGCTGAACGCAGCGAGGAACAACTTTACCGGCAAGAGCGGCTGTTCATACTTCTTAAACAACTCAGCGAAGGCGAGCGCGCTATCGTGGCCCTGTATCTGGACGAGATGAGTCACAAGGAAATCGCTGAAGTCATCGGTACTACAGAAAATAACATCGCAGTAAAATTAAACAGAATCAAAAATAAACTTCAAAAACTACAGCAACATGGAACTGGAACAACTAAAATCTGAATGGAAAGCCACCAATAATGTTGAAAAAGGCCTCGCCGATCTGCAGGGCATGCTTTTAGAAAACAAACATCCGGTATTGAAACAAATACGCAAGCAACTTACCATCGAAGTTGTGGGCTGGACAGCCTTCGTGAGCTGTTACTACACCATGTTCGACGGTGAACAGAAGCCCATCGGCGTCAATATCACTCTGATCATAGCGGTTTTGGCCTCACTGATGCATAATATCGTTGGCTATGATCTGTCGAAAAATCTCATGAAGGGAACAACCATCTCTGAATCCCTGCAAAACTATCTGCGCAAACTTCAGAGATACGCCATCAATTCCGTAGTACTGCGGGTTATTTTCACTTCAGGGTTACTGCTGTTCTTTTCATACAACATCGAGTTCGACACAACAAAATATTACCTGCTTGGGATTTTAATCCTTCTGATCGCCGTACAGCTTCTCTTTCATATACGGACCTGGTCGAAGCAGATCAGCTCTGTTAAAAAGAGCATCGGTGACTTGAGCTAAGGCTTAACCGTTTGAACCTGAATTGTCTAGCGGATTTACTCACTTTGTAAGACTGTAAATCCGCCTTCAAGGAATTATCCATATTTCTTGGACAAGCAATCCGATTTCACGAATTTCTTCCAGGCAGCAGAGCGCATTTCTATTTCCTCTTTTGACACATTGGAAAAAGTGATGACGTTTTATCATAAATCCACGAGGAGTACTAGAAAGCGAAAATGTTTGCTTTGTGTGACTCGAAATAGTCGTTGTCCTGAAAGCGAACAAAGCCCCATTGTGTCTCGACTGCTGCACGCGCAGATTCTTCATTACCTTTGAAATAATACTTAATTATTATAGAACCTACATCTAATTTATGCAGCAGCACGGCGATACAGTCTTGGTACTCAGTTCTATATAAGTCATCTTCGGCATGCTTGAAGTTGAATATATAGCCATCGTCTGCGGAGACTTCTTGCAACAAAGCCTTAGACAGTTTTCTAGGCGTACCTGCCGAAAGCGCGAGATATTTCTTGAAGTCTTCATTAGCCAAGGCCCATTTTTTTCGGCTATCTGCATCATTGGCAAGTTCACTGTACTCAGCTTTCCCGTCCCCTTGTACGGGATTACGTTGCTTGCTCTTCTTGTTAAAGTAAGGCCATTTGTCGTTTGTCGGATATTGGATGCTTATAATCAAATCCCCTTGTCTCACAGCATAGGCTTCCCTGTTAAAATAAAATAGATTGCCATACACAGACCCTCTATTCCAAATATTTGTCAGCGAATCCATGTTTTGTGATAATTCTATGTTTCCATAATGATCAGCAGCAAGCCTGTTTCTATTTAGTTTCATTTGACGATCCGGGGAAAACTTCAGCATTGTCCAGGTCTTTTCCATCACATCCTTTTGATGTTTGCTACTGGTGTCTGTAAACATATATATGAAATTATAATTACTTCGGAACGCTTTTGAAATATTGATTCTTTTGAAATCTTTGTATTTGGATGCGTCTGATACGCCTTCGCAGGCGCACTCAAATTCAGCTGCGCCATCCGCATTGATCTCTCGGAGCTTGTTGGAACTATAATATTTTATCCG
Source organism: Pedobacter deserti (assembly GCF_024436415.1). Classification (GTDB taxonomy): domain Bacteria; phylum Bacteroidota; class Bacteroidia; order Sphingobacteriales; family Sphingobacteriaceae; genus Pedobacter; species Pedobacter faecalis. Next base: position 2,084,882 of record NZ_JAFMZQ010000001.1, read on the forward strand.
GTTATCTTTCTCATTTGCATATTTCTGCGCGTCCAGTTGGAAGCTACGGTTATCATCCAACCAGTAGGGGTGTAAGATTCCCTTCATTTCCTTATAGCCCATTTCCTGTATCAGAATAATGACGGATTTGTCTTGATTGATAAGGTAGTAGTCACCAGACTCTGTAATTTTTTTACCCGCCGCATTTAAGCATTTTAACTCAATATCTTCTTTGTCATCATCAATAATGACAAGCTTGAAGTCCTTGGGTTTGGTGAAAATAAGCCCCTCTTCTCTTAGGAAGTCCTTGAAGTAAGACTGTCCGTTAGCCGTTAAGGAGAAAAATAGTAATAAGGAAAAGATGCAGAATGTTTGAAGCCATATCAATGATAATTTTTCCAGCGGTTTGCGCGGTATTACTGATAAAGTGCTCATAAATACATATTTAATGACTGCTAAAACTCGGATTAGTTATTTATCCCGCAATACAATTCCTTCATTCTCCATCTTTCTAAACGCGACGAGCCTCTCGATAAAATCTAAAGGCAGCGGTTCCGTATTCGGCAATTGTATAGCGGATTTACTCACTTTGTAGGGCCGTAAATCCGCTTTAAAATGACTTAGCAATTCAGCACTGAAAGGGTAGGACAAAGAGATGTGCTTCGCATACGCAGAATAGTAAATCAGGTAACCTTTATACTTAAAACAGGGAATCTGATAGCTGATGACTTCCTCCGCTTCCGGACATACCTCATGTATGATTTCCCGGATCTGCTGCATTCTGTCCTGGATCTCTGCAGGAAAGGTAATCTGGTACTCGTCGATGGTTTTATAGTTTGTCTTTGCCATTACTTTGGTTTTAGCGCTCGGAAATTATATCCAATATACCAATTTAATGTGATAGCAATGAGTATTTTAGCCAATCATGATCCCAAGAGGTAAGTTAGATATCGGTTACAAAGATTTAATCAGAGGCCTTTGGTATTACTGGAGCAGCCAGCCTGCGAGGGTCAATGCGCCCTTAACTGAGGGGTCTGACTTTCTATGCCTCTCTGTCCGCACTGGCTTCGACTTGGTCCTTTCTGCACTTAACCTTCCCGCTGGCGCCGAAATCCTGGTCACAAATGTCAATATACCCGGAATGTTCGATATCATTTCTGCGCACAAGCTGAAGCCGGTGGGTTTGGCTGTCGACCGTGCAACATTAGGTCTGTCAGCAGCTCAGATCCGGGAGGCCATCACCACCGAAACCAGAGCAATACTGATTACCCATCTGTTTGGCGCTATTATGGATATAGACGAGATCGTTTCAGTGGCCCGGGCAAAGGAGCTACTCGTTATAGAAGACTGCGCCCAGGCTTACGCTGGCAACTTTTACGCCGGTCATGATTATTCAGACGTTGTCATGTTCAGTTTCGGACTGATCAAAACCCACACCGCAGTAAAAGGAGCTGTTATAAAAGTCAGGCGACCTGCTTTATTACAACAATTGGTCCGCCTGCATGCACAATATCCCGTAGCAAGTCAACGGGAATATGCAGTGAGGCTTATTAAGGCTTTCTTTATGAAGATACTAGTCAGCAGATTTTTGTTTACCATCCTGTACAAGCTAGTCACGGCCACCGGGCGCGATATCGATCAGGTATTAGGTGGCCTTACCAGAGGGTTTCCGGGAAAAAACTTCCTTAGCCAGATCCGCTATCAGCCTTGCTTGCCAAATTTGAAGTTGCTGTGGTATAGGATGAACCGGTTTAACGACCGTGAGATTACTCTTCGCGTAGATTTGGCCAAAGATCTATTAGCCGACCTGCCGGAAAGGTACAAAGTAGGGGGGATGAACGGGCGGCACACCCACTGGGTGATGCCCGTAGCAACCGATAAACCAGTCACATTAATAAAACTTTTGCGACAACACGGTTTCGACGCAACGCAAAAGGCTTCAAGTCTGATTACTTGGCAGCCGGAAATACGCATGACTTTATCGCCGGATATACGGATAGCTTCACAGCAGGATATCACCGAAGGGGATAAGTCGCTTATTCTCGAAAACCTTGTATATCTTCCCGCGTACCCAGCCATGAGCAAGAAAAAACGCGTTGAACTTAACCAGCTGTTGCGTAGCTTTTACGCTGTAGGACTTAGGGGCGGTCGCTTTGAAATTTCTTAGTAACTATTATTTTCAGGCTTAATCGCCGCAGAGGTCCATCCCTTCAGAAAATCCATTACCTTTTTCACACTGTGGCCCTTGCCTTCTTCCAGGTAAGCAGAGTTTTGTATGTGAAGCAATTTGCCTTCGCCATCAAGTATCACAAATACAGGAAATCCAAACCTGCCGGGATAACCCAGACTTTTAAGCACTTCAGCATTTTTATTTTCCTGGCTATAGTTGACCAGAACCGTTTCATAGTTGGCGGTCAGGTAGTTTTTGACCTCCGGCGTTTGCTCCACCATGTTATGAAAAGCGATGCACCACACACACCAGTTGCCGCCTACCTGTATAAAAACATGCTTGTCGCCCTTGTTCGCCCGGGCCACTGCCGCATCTATATCTGCCCGTGCGTTTGCCTTCGGATTATATAAGTTTACCGCACTTGCTTTAGCATCTTTGGTTTCCTGCGCGCGGACTATCCCCGTTAGCGTGATAAAGGCAAGCAGGAGCAGAAGGTTTCTTTTCATAACACTTTAGTTTTACGCAATTTAAGAAATTATTCCTGATTACCTTCAGCTACAGGCTCCAGCCAACCCGCATACTTGCTGTTGCCGGTAATTTTTTCATCAGCCGAAGTAAAACTAATATAGCAGTGAAGCAATCCGTTAAACGAATGCGGTACCTTAACCTCTAGTCCCAGCTGGTGCCTTTGAGCGGCATTGTGCTTTATAAGTACGCGCTTTGCCTGCGGAAAGTACACCAATACAGAAGCCAGATCGGTATGCTGACAGTACTGCGATTGCTGTCTTGCGGCCCAGCTAAAGGTTACTATATCGCCATCGCGCCTGATGCGCAGGCCATCCGGACTTGCAATGTCGCCACGGCTGTACACCAATGCCGGGTAATTCAGCTCGATCAGTCCAGGCAGGTGCTCCTTCATATCAGGCTGATAATCTTCCGAATAAAGAAAAGCCTTAGGATAATTGTAAGATACAGCAGCATTAACGGCGCTCATTTTTTTTGCAAACTTTTTAAAGCCAGGATCAGTAAGCATGCTAATACTGTTCAAAAAGCTGCTCAGCATACCAAGCTTTTCCTGCTCGTAAAGCTGTGCCGGTGTCAAGGGTTTTTTACTCTTTCGATATGCAGAAGTGATTACATCCTGCCCCATATGCTTGCGGCCGCTCACCGGGCCTGTTTTGTTTCGGAAGCCGCCGAGGATCCCTGAATCTATAATACCCATAACGATATGCTTAACATATTAATAATCTTATTGTTGCATTATCAGCCTTCCTGTTCATGCCCATTCAAACTGCCCAGGTATGCGCTGTCTGCTACCTGCGACCGGTCGGCCGAGATAAATGAGATATAAACCTCCATATAAGCCTCCCTAAGGTTCTCCGGTAAGGGAAGCACAGCGGTTCCAGACTGGCGTAGTGCACCAAAAGGCATATTGATCTGCTGTTCTTCTTCCGGGAAATAAGCCAGCAACATGGCTTGTTCCGTAGCCTCCGAATAAGGCATCATCGGGTCGGTTTCCCAGTTGAACAGCAGTCCATCCCCCTCAACCTTCACAGAGGCATTCGCCGCAGGCTTCAACGGTCCCTGGCTGAGCATCAACCTGGAGTAATCGATCTGATAGTCGGGATACTCGCCTTTCAGGATATGGTGAAAATTTGCTTTACTGGCAAGATTAAAAGCGTTTTGCTTTGTTCCGCGGGTCAATCCCTGAAAGCCAATATTGATAAAATCTTTGAAGGTCTTTAAAAAAGTATTGACTACCTTTAATTTACGCCTATGCTGTTTCTGATCTTCGGTAGGAGGCTTGGTACTCCGTCCAATGTTGCGCGCGACAGGCTGGCCGTTTAACATATAGTATACGATGTTGCCGACCTTACCCTGATGATGGCCGAGTGGGCCGTTTGGTGCTGTAGCCATAGTTTACATTTTGATTGATGGTGACGTAGTTTGATTCTAATTTACTATAACATTTAGAATCGTCTGGTTATAGAAGTGTATAATTACATAATTTTTACAATATAAGCAGATAATAAGTGGATAATTAAGAATATGTTTCGATATCCTTGACATATCGTTACCATATCTATTGGATATACCAACGATATATCAAGGATATGTCAAGGATATACCAACGATATACCAACCCCCTATTTATTATCCAATTATTATCTAAGTATTATCAAGTTATATGCTACTTGGTAGTATACATGTTCCAGCCATGAGTGATCTGCAAATAGTCGATTTAGTGTTCTGATAAAGCTGTGCAGTTGGCCTGATAGTTACTGCAAAACTTTGTTGAACCTGAGATGCATAATGCGGCCATCATTGACTTCAAACCCTATAACCTGATCTTTTGCATTGCGCAGGATTTTTATGTGACCAAACCACCACGCACTGCTGCGAAGGTGATCGCGTCCGGTAAAATTAAGAGGGATGTCGTCATATTTGCTGTGGCTGAGCACTAATCCATCTCCTTTTTGTACGATATTGTATTTACAATCAAGTTCCGGGCAATGATAGGTGCCGGTGTAGGTTTTTAGTTGCTTAGCATCCGGGGCTTTCAAGGTATATTTTTTGAATACCATACCGCCTGGCCATATTTCCCGAAGCAGCGTGTCGCCTGTTTTGGTCGTGCTGAAAACAAATTTCAATTGAGGATTTGAGGCTACAATGAATGTGTCTTGGCTGGTTTGGATCAGCAACTCTTTTCTATTTTGCCGCTGGCCGAAAAGTTTTTGGTTACTGATGTTGAATTTATACTGGGCGCCGTCGTCCGACAGGTAATCGCCCAGAAACGGCTTAAGGCTGCTTAGGTTTTGCAACACAGCTTTGCTGGAGTCTATAGTCTTGGAAACCGCGTTGGCTGCAGCGGGCGGCTCTTTAATAAAGAGATCGGCCATTTGGTTGACTGTGCTCATGTCAAAGTTGCCCAAGTTACTGAATACAATAAAACCCATTTTCTTGTCGGGAAATACATTGACTACAGTCCGGTAACCTGCGTCTCCGCCGTTGTGGTTATAAAGCTTTTGCCCTCTGTATAAAGTATTTACAATGCCTAGCGCGTAGTGGTCTTCCCTGCCGTCGTTTAATTTGCCTTTTGTAACCATAGTTTCAATGTCTTGCAATGTTCCCGACTTGGGTTGGTAGAAGTTGCTCACCCATTTGGCCATGTCATTTACATTGGTGAAAAGGCTGGTGGCACCGGCGTTGGAATAAGACAGGATGCTATTCCCATAGCCATGCTGGTCTTTTGGGTAATAGGAATAAGACCGGTTCTTTACGATTTCGGTATAGTCGTCGTGAAAGTGTGTCTGCCGCATGCCTAGCGGCTTAAAGATGGCTGAGTCGGTGAATTGCCGCAACGTCTGTCCGGTGACTGCCTTTACGATTTCAGCCATCATGGTGTATCCGCTGTTGGAGTAGCTAAAGCGTTCGCCTGGCTTAAAGTTGAGTGCTTGTTGCTTGCTCAATATTTTCACAATGTGCTCTTGAGTGATCACATCGTCTATCCTGGTGCCGGAGATGGCCAGGAGCTGCCACTGATCGCGGATGCCACTGGTATGGTGCAGCAGGTGGCGGATGCTGATCTTGTGCCCCAGATCTGGAAACCAGGGGAGGTATTTGCGGATATCATCATCCAGTTGCAGCTTGCCCTGCCTCGCGAGCAGAATCATAGCGTAAGCTGTAAACTGTTTAGATACCGAGGCCATGTGGTAGATGGTTTCCGGTGAGTTGGGGATGTTATATTCCAGATTTGCCATGCCGTAGCCCTTCGCAAAGATGAGCGAATCGTTCCTGACAATGCCAACTACGCAGCCCGGGCTGTTGGGCTTGTCCCATCTGGAAAAGATGCCGTCTATTTTCGTGCTTAGTTCGCCAGAAAGCGTGTTGGTGTTTTGTGCCAGCAAGAGCTGAGGCACGAAAAGGATTGATAAAAAAATGTAGCGTTTTAGGATCATTTTTATGGTTTGTAAGTGGTTAGCTATGAGACCGATAATTTAACGATTTGTTTCAGCTGCCGGAAAATTTTCTATATTCGTGTATCTAAATATCAAACATGCTCAGCTCTAGATTTATTAGCCACACAGGTCTACTCTGCCTAATCTGCATGCTCACTGCATGCTCAGTCCATTATGAAGTCGCGGAAAACAAACTCACTTACCAGAAGGATATCCAGGTCGACATCTTGAAAGTCCAATCGAGCGACGGCCAGTCTGCCTGGGGAAACCGTATGCTGGTTCCGCCAAAGGGGCATACTTTTGTGAACATGTGGTTACTGCTTACCAATAATACGAATTCCGAAGAGGTAGTAGATCTAACCAAAATTTACTTGCTGAACGCCGATACGAAAATGAAGTACCCTGTTGCAAAGATTTATCAGGCTACATTGGTGGTTATTGGCGCGGGGGCTAACTTAAAGCTAAGTCCAGGTGAGCAGACAAAAAGGGTGCTGATGTTCAGTTATCCCAAGAAGCAGCGGCCGGAGTTGCTTGAAATGAACGGAACGATGTACAAGATTGCGTATAAATAGAGCCTCTTTCTAAGTCAGAATACAGATTTCGACCGAGTTTTTATGGGATTAACATATAATTCTAGATGCAAGATTTTTTAATGACTTTCATTGTGTCATTACATGTCTTGGCTTTAGCGTTCGAAACATGATAGTCATTGTATCTTGAATTCATGCAGGCATCCATAAGGAATCTATACTGCCTGTTTATTCCCGGTATTCTTGATTTCACCAAGTTAGCTTTTAAGCCATGTTTGCTGTTATGGTTGTTCTGTTCATTGTGTTCATAATCACAATATTCCTCAAAGGTCCCGTGATCAATTCCATCAACTTTACAAGGAAATATCTTATGCTCAACAAAATGTATGCAGGCATAAAACGCTGTGGTCACTACCCAATCATTGTACCTTCCGTTTTCATGGGAAAGCAAAAAGTCACTTAAAGATTCGTTGTGTTCGCCATGTTCCAGCCTCATCTGGTTTTCAGCTTTAAAATAAAACCGTCCGAGTGAAGATTCTTCTCGTTTACATTTTCTGAATAGTCCAGGAAGGAAAATGTTACGGCATAGGTGCTACTGCAAGATTTTTCTTCTATGTCGCTTACGAAATCGTAAGTACTAAGGAAATCACTGCTTAGAAAATCCTCTTCTTTGACAGGAATAAGCACTTTCAAGACGTTCCATTGCAGGATTTTAAGGTAGGCGGATGACCTGGAGAACTTCTTTGCATTCAGGTAATCTAAAATTTGGTATGTTTGTTTTGCGCACTCATCGACATTTTTATTCAATGAGTCCAATAACGACTGTTGATAGGCTTTCAAACCCTCTTTTTTTCCTTTAAAATAAGCTGTGATAACTTCGTCGCTTGAGAAAACGTTATGAGAACTCTTATCAATGTTCCAATCCTCAGAAACCTTTACAATATCAGCAACATCTGCCATAGATTTATTAACCAATGTTTTTGTAGTACATTTAACGACAAATATAAACAAATGTTTATACTATAGTTCAAACGAAAATTATATTGTGTTAAATACAAAGGACTAGTCGCGGCCTACAGGCCAGCAGTGACTAAACTGATGTTTCCGCTTGGCCTGGCTTATTTGTATTTTGGCGTAATGGAGTATATTTACTTTTTCCCTTTCGCGGCGGTAACCAGTGGGCTTGCGGGGCTCGTCATTATCGGGGCGACCGTTTGGGCTAAAGAGTAGAAGTAAGTATATGAAACCAAAAGATTTTGAGACGTATCTGATTGGTCTGGACGAACCGGTGCAGTTGAGGCTCCGTGAGCTTCGGGAGGCTATTTTAGATGCCTTTCCTGAGGTTGAAGAAAGTATCCGGTACAATATGCCTGCGTTCGGGCTTCAGGGAGCGCATGTATATGTTGCTGGTTACAAAAAGCATATCGGTATGTATCCTTTCTATGATAAGGAGCTGGATGCTGAAGCTATGGCATACCGTGGAAAGAATACCAAGGATGCATTGCACTTTCCACACCATAAACCTTTGCCCTTAGCATTGATTTTAGGGCTCGTTGAGCGCAAATTTTCTTAGCTTTAGCTGATATGAAATGTTCTAAAGTTCTGGCTGGCTTTTTAGTCGGCGCGCTCAGTTTTACATCGCTGGAGAGTGTTGCCCAGCAACCTTCTGTATTCCTGGCCGATCCTACAGTTTTTGCCGATAAAGGCAAGTATTTTTTGTATGGAACAAGCAGCCCCATGGGCTTTCGCGCTTATGAGTCGGCCGATTTGATTTCATGGAAAGCCATTGAGCGGCCTGACGGCCTGGCGCTTAAAAAAGGCGATGCCTTCGGCGATGGCGGTTTCTGGGCGCCGCAGATATTTAAGCATAAAGGTAATTATTATATGGCCTACACGGCCGATGAGCAAATTGCCATCGCCAAAGCTGCTAGTCCCGCCGGACCGTTTAAGCAGACCCACCCGGTCGCCCTGAGCGGATCGGGCAAGCAAATTGATCCGTTCGTGTTCTTCGACGGCGGTAAGGTGTACTTGTATCATGTTAAATTACAAGAGGGCAACCGGATTTTTGTGGTGGAAATGAAGAAGGATTTATCGGACATTATTCCCGGCACGGAAAAAGAATGTATAGCCAGCACTGCTGAGTGGGAGAATACTGCGGGTTCTGACTGGCCTGTGGCGGAGGGGCCGACTGTGTTCAAGCATAAGGGACTGTACTATCTGATCTATTCTTCGAATGATTTCCGTAACAAGGATTATGCGGTAGGCTATGCTACGGCAACTTCTCCAACCGGACCATGGAAGAAGTATGAGGGCAATCCGATTATCAGCAGGAAGACTGTCGGATATAATGGCTCAGGGCACGGTGATGTATTTGCGGACAAAGAAGGTAAACTGCGATATGTGTTGCATACCCACCGGTCGGACACCCGGGTTTCGCCACGGGCAACGGCGGTTATCGATATTGCCTTTAAGCCCGGACAAGGTGGGGTAGATGTACTCGAAGCGGATCCGGCAACCTTTAAATGGTTGCAGGTTCAGCGATAATTCTGGCTGCAGCTCCAGCAATAATTATGGCTGCAGTTGCACCATAATCAAGTAGCCATAAGTTCAAATAAAACGCATATGTTAGCAGACAAAAAAAGGGATACCGTTCTGGATATCCCTTTTTTTATTGAATCTGATGCTCGATCAGTCCGTTTTTCTTACTAAGCCAGCACTTTAGTTACCAGGTCTGCCGCATCTTTCAGTGCGATAGCTGAGTAAACCTTTAATCCTGACTCGTCGATCAGTTTTTTAGCCTCTTCTGCGTTTGTACCTTGCAGGCGGCAGATGATTGGAACAGGAACGTTACCGATCTCTTTATAGGCATCAATAACACCTTGTGCTACACGGTCGCAACGAACAATACCACCGAAGATGTTGATCAGGATAGCTTTTACGTTAGGGTCTTTCAAAATGATGTTGAAAGCTGCTTTTACCGTTTGTGCATTTGCGGTACCGCCCACGTCAAGGAAGTTTGCAGGCTCACCACCAGCGATCTTGATGATATCCATCGTCGCCATAGCCAAACCAGCACCGTTTACCATACAACCTACGTTTCCGTCAAGTTTCACATAGTTCAGGTTAGACTCGCTTGCTTCAACTTCGGTAGGATCTTCTTCCGTTTTGTCGCGCATTGCTGCATAATCAGCATGGCGGAACAGGGCGTTTTCGTCAAGATTTACCTTAGCATCTACGGCGATGATCTTGTCATCGGATGTTTTCAATACAGGGTTGATCTCGAACATCGCCGAATCGGTATTGTCGTACGCCTTATACAAAGCACTTACAAACTTTACCATTTCTTTGAAGGCTGCACCGCTTAGCCCAAGGTTGAAGGCAATTTTACGTGCCTGGAAACCTTGCAGGCCCACTTTCGGGTCAACCGCTTCTTTAAATATCAGGTGAGGGGTTTTTTCAGCAACCTCTTCAATGTCCATACCACCTTCGGTAGAGTACATGATGATGTTGTGCCCGTTTGCACGGTCTAGCAGTACGCTCATGTAAAACTCCTTTGTTTCTGAAGGACCTGGGTAATAAACATCCTGCGCAATAAGTACTTTATTAACTTTCTTGCCTTCCGGACCAGTTTGCGGGGTTACGAGCTGCATGCCGATAATAGCACCTGCTCTCTCCTTCACCTCGTCAAGGTTTTTGGCTAATTTAACGCCACCGCCTTTACCACGTCCGCCTGCATGGATCTGTGCTTTTACCACAACCCAGTCGGAATTAAAGTCGGTTTTCATTTTTTTAGCAGCTTCTACAGCTTGTTCTACCGTGTCGGCAACGATGCCTTCCTGCACGGCTACTCCAAAACTCTTAAGTATTTCTTTACCTTGATATTCGTGAATATTCATTCTGAAAAAATTTGTCCAAATCTACAATTTCCCAGTCTTTATACCAAGAAACCGCATTGTATTGTTACGACTATTTTTTGGCTGTTTTGAAATATTCCCAGGTTTTTTGATCTGCATAATTGTAGGATTGCCAGCTTTGTTTGGCATAGCGTTTCTGAAACGCTGTTATTCTGTTGCGAAGGTTTTCCTCTAATGCAGACTTTAACCGGGGTACCCTTTTTGTAATCGCCCGGCTGTGACCGCCGCCGTATGGAGGTTCAATAACTATCTCGTCATACACGGGTTCGTATTTCCTGAGTATTTCTTTGTGCGCCCAAAGCAGGGGCAGGGTTTTGTCGGACATAGACTGCAGGTGATCGAGGTCTAGTTGGATGCTGTTTCTGTTGGCAATGTTGTATTGCACAATGAGCACATCCCAGTTTACAAAGCTGAAGGTGAGTAACAGGCAATACCAGATCAGCGTGTTGACCCTGAGCAGGTAAAAGATGGTTTTCCTGGCCGCGACCTTGATGTAGACCGTGACTAGTCCGGCGCTGCATAAGAGCAGGAATACGATGACGCCGATCCTCTTATAGGTGAGGCCCATTGCGGCAATGTAGTTGAGATCCCTGACGAGCACGGAAAGCACGAGAAAGGCGTTTTGTGCCATCCATATATAGGCTAAAATACGGATGGTCCGGTTGCGGCTGTAGAAGTTCAGGTTGCCATTGAAGAAGTAGATGATGACCAGCATGGCCAGGATAATGCTTGCGATGAGGGCGTTGGTACCATCGTGCAATTCAGCCGAGAGGTTGGCCCCGGCCGGGTTTGCAAAGGCGTTGCGCCATACAGTGTTGAGGTCGACCACATTAAAGCTCAGCAACAGGAGGTTGAGCATAATAAAGCATGCGATGGCGATCGTGCTTTCCGTCTTGAGCGCCATCTTTTTGTTGATGAAAGTTCCGGCGAGGATCTCAAGCATTTCCTGACCTATATTGGTCGATTCCCGGTTACGCTTTTTGCGTTGCAGTTGGTCTGTGCAGGCCAGCTCTGCCCGTTCGAGCGCCTTGTCGCGAAAGCCGATGAAAACGGCGCCGGTAAACATGATGCCCAGCATCAGATGCAGGAACCTCAGGAAGCTTAAATCGGCAAACAGGAAGTCGAATACACCAGCGAAAACGATGCTGAATGCGTTGCCAATCTGGTCGAGGTACCGCGCGAAAGTCGCGCTGGCATTGCCATACAGCAGGGTGAATAGCAGGAGCAGGAAAAGCGGTATGGTGACAATGGCTAAGGGGCGTAAGACGGGCTGAAAGGATACTGAACCGAAATGCGCGCTGATCAGCCCGCGGATGATATTGACCGGTGTGCTGAAAAACTGGAGTAAGGCGCCGCCTACGGCAGTGAATATACTTCTGATCGCCTGGAAATGTGTGTATCCGGTAAATACCGCCAGACTGATATACCACGTAACGATGGTAAGATCGGTATGCAGCGTGACGGCCAGGATGGCCGATATAAGGTGCGCAGCACCGGCTAGCAGCATTTTTTTGGTTTTCTCCATGCTGCGGTCTAAAGCTATGAAGGTTAACAGGAACACACTGTAGACCAACAGGTTTAACGCCTGATATTCCATCCAAAACAGGTAACTGAACAGGATGCCGCCGCCAAGCGTGGCTAAGAGCCGGGTATCGATTTTCTTTTCCATATAGTTTAATTAGATTTTGATGATGTGAACGACGAATAACAGGTATGCGATGGCGACCGGGATGTTGCAGAGTAGTACGCCGGCAAGCTGGAGAATCTGCCAGTACCGATGCGGGTAGGTGATCATCGCGATCAATAGGGTGAGCAGTAAAATGCCGTTGGCGGCGACTGCGATCAGGGTAAAGATGCCTCCGGCCACCATGAGGAGAGCGTGTCTGGTAAGGACAAGGCTTAGGAAGATGGCCGTTCCAACGATAAAGGAAAAGGCAGCCAGTATAGCCGAAAGCCGGGTTAGCTGTTTAATAGTTCTGTCTTCTTTATTCATAAAGTGCTTTGTATTTCAAAGTATATAGTTAAAAAAAATTAAACGCCTTTAATCATTTTCTCGAGCGCATCCAGATGCGCCTTGAACGCCTGTCGCCCCAAATCGCTCACCTCGTATGTGGTATTTGTTTTCTTGCCTACAAAGGTTTTATATATTTTGATGTATTCAGCCTGTTCAAGCGTATTGAGATGGGAGGCCAGGTTTCCATCGGTAAGCTCCAGCAGCTGTTTCAAATCATTAAAACTCACCCTGTCGTTGACCATCAGGACAGACATCACGCCGAGTCGGATCCGGCTGTCGAATACTTTGTTTAAGTCTACTATCGGGTTTTTCATAAGATTAATGTTATGCGTTGCTCCGGTCGTACTTAAAGTACATGATTCCGCCGTAGAGGATATGAAGCACGCCAAAACCCACTGCCCAGAAATAAAGACCATAACCGATATAAAACATAGAGATAAGGCCCAGCATGATTTCACAGAAGCCGAGAAAACGAATGTCTGAGTAGGTATACTTGCTTGCGTTGATGAGGGCGAGTCCGTAGAAAATGAGGCAGGAGGGCGCTACAAGTCCGAATGTGTTGGGATGCGCAATAAGCATCGCCAGAATGAAGATGCCTCCGGCGGCAAGCGGAATGGCCAGATTGAGCAGCAGATTCTTCGCTGTTTTGTCCCAAAAGGGGAGGCCTTTCTTCCTGCTTTGACGGAAGGAAAGCATCAATCCGCCAACAATAGCGGTAAATAAAACAAGAACCGCTATTCTAAGAAGATTATATTCAATGTCGATGTCGGAATCCGTACCGTATCCATAATTGCCCGCGGCATAGTGCTGAAGTTCCCGGTAAGCCATATAGGCACCTGCCAGGGCAGTGACGCCGGCAAAAACACCCGATAAGCCGCTTAAGGAAATGAAACGGGATGAACGATCCATTATCTTCCGGATGTCGTTTAGCGCATTAAGTTGCTCTTCCTGCTTGTTCATGGTTAAAGTACTTTGTGTTTCAAAGTTAGTCAATTGCATGTTTATACCAAATAATTTTAAGATTATTTTTTATGCCGCCGTTATAGTAAGTTTGCACTTATGCTAAAGGCTACAGGGATCAGAAAAGCGTACGGGAATCTTAATATACTCAAGGGGGTAGACCTGGAGGTAGGCCGGGGAGAAATCGTGAGCATCATCGGTGCTTCCGGCGCCGGAAAAAGTACTTTGCTGCATATACTTGGAACGCTCGATAAGCCTGATGAGGGTACGGTATTGCTGAATGGCACGGAGGTGAACAAGCTTTCGGGTGAGCTGCTCAGTGTTTTCCGCAACCGGAATATCGGTTTTATATTTCAGTTCCATCATTTGCTTCCGGAGTTTACCGCACTTGAAAATATCTGCATACCGGCCTTTATTGCTAAAACGCCTCGCAAACAGGCCGAAGCACGGGCTTTTGAATTGCTGGAGTTGCTCGGTTTAACTGACCGTGCACATCATAAACCCAATCAGCTCTCTGGCGGGGAGCAGCAGCGGGTAGCGGTAGCGCGTGCACTGATCAACAACCCGGCTATCGTCATGGCGGATGAGCCTTCGGGTAACCTCGATTCGGAAAATGCTGCGTCTTTACATCGCTTTTTTGTGACGCTACGCGATAGTTTCCGGCAGACGTTTGTGATTGTGACGCATAATGAGGATTTGGCCAAGATCAGCGATAGGGTGGTGACAATGAAAGATGGTCTGATTATATGAAAGTGATGATTACCGGCGGCAAAACGTCAGCTGCGCTTAAGATGTTGAAGCGGTTCGATGTGGCTGAAATTGTGCTGGCCGACTATGGTGAGGTTCCTGCATTCCCCTCAAAAGCGTATAGTTTTGTATCCCTTGGGGAACTGAATAAGGAGATCACGGCGCATGTTTTGCTCACCTGTTGCCTGGATCACCAGGTGAACGCCATTTTGCCGATGAATGATTTTGAACGCTCTGCGCTTTCAAAATCGACGGTTCTTTTTGAAGAGTTTGGCGTAGTGATACTTGAGGCCGAAGATTAATATCGATAGATGAGTACCTGGAGCGACTACCTGAATAGCAAATCTGCTTTCGTATTTGAACTCGACGATGTGCTGTATCCTGAAAAGGACTATTTGTTGCAGGTATACTATCTCTTTGCGCAGTTTATGGAATACGGCGAGCAGGTCAGCGCCTCGGAAATGGTCCCGTTCATGCAGCAGGTTTATCAGACGGAGGGCGCGGATGAGGTTTTCGGTAAGACTGCTGCACGGTTTGGTCTCCCGGAAAAATACCGGTTAAATTTCGAGCTACTGATGCATAGTGCCAAGCTACCGCTCAAGCTTCTTCTTTTTCAGGAAATATTGCAATTCCTGCAGACCGTTGTGGTGGAGCGGAAACACATTTTTCTGTTTACCAATGGCGATGCTTCTACGCAGCTCAATAAGATCAGGCAAGTGGAATGGCATGGCCTTGAGCAATATCTTAAAGTGTATTTTGCTGCGGAGTCGGAGCTAAAGCCGTCGCCCGCCGGACTTCTTCAGATCCTGGACGAGCATCAGCTCGATCGTGCGGATGTATTGCTGGTAGGCCGTAATGAGGCAGACCGGATCTGTGCGGAACAAGCTGGTGTTGATTTTTTGAATGTTGAGAAACTATTGTTAACTTAATAACGTTAATACCAACAGCTTAACTGTGCTCCCGGGCCACTATATAACCCAACAATTACATGAGAAAATATACCCTGCGCCATGTCATGTTACTTGGCTTTGTGCTGACAACCATTTTTACTGCCTGTAAGAAGGACAAAAACCGTCCGGAAGATCCAGTCGACGATGAAACGAATGTAAAGCAAACGCCTACTACCGACCGAAGGGCGTTGACCAACGACTCGCTGTTCCTGTATGCCAAACAGATCTATTACTGGAACACGACTTTGCCAGGTTATGATGCGTATGAGCCCAGAAAGTATACCTCGAAGGGCAATGATCTGGCAAATTATGATGACAATCTGCTCAATATAGCCAGAGCTGCCGAGGCACCTGAATATGTGGCCGCCGGCCCGTATCTTAAATATTCCTATATAGAAGATATCGCCACCAGGAACCCTAACGCTTTGGTAGCCAAGCCAAACAGCAGTGCGTCGGTAGACCTGGAAGGAAATGGTAATGATCTGGGCATCAGACCAATCATTTATACCACCAGTAATACAAATAATGAGTACCTGCTTTTCATCACCGCGGTTTACCCGGGCTCGGACGCCGATAAAAAAGGCATGGAACGGGGCTGGGCTATAAAAAAGATCAACGGACAAGCGATCGGTGCAAATTACCAGACTGAGGCATCCATTGTTGAAAACGGTATGAATGCCAGTACCGTGCGACTGGAAGGCATAAAGTATTTGGGTAGCGCGCAGGTGGGTACTTTTGACGTGACCATCAGTAAGACAGTATATAAAAGCAGCCCGGTTCTGACGAGCAGCGTGATCGACTTTGGCGGTAAAAAAATCGGCTATCTGGCCTACGCGCGTTTTTCTAATACCGCAAACTCTGTAGCCGCCCTCAATGAGGCTTTTAGTGAGTTCGCTTCTGCAGGGATATCGGGACTGGTGATCGACTTGCGTTATAATGGTGGCGGATATGTAAGCACAGCCGAGCATTTGGTCAACCTGATTGCGCCATCGACAGCCTCGGGTGTGATGTATAAGGAGTATTTTAACGAGACGCTTCGTAACGGTAAGGCAACCATCATGAAAAATCAGCCTATCCTGGATGATAATGAGAAGGTGCAGTACAGCAGCAACGGACGGATCATTAACTATTTCGATGATGTAGACTATTCTGTAGCAGAAAATACGAACTACTTCAGGAAGGCCGGAGAGGTCAAGAACGTTACCAATGTTGTGTTTCTAGTGACTGGTAATACGGCCTCAGCGAGTGAACTGGTGATTAACAGTCTGAAGCCGAAGATGAACGTTAAGCTGGTTGGCGAACGCACCTATGGCAAACCAATAGGTTTCTTCCCGATCCGACTGGAGAACAAGTATGACGTTTATTATTCCCTGTTTGAAACTAAAAATGCACTTGATCAGGGCGGTTATTTTGAGGGGATGGTTCCGGACTTTGAAGAAACGGCGACCTCTGCGCTTTTTGATGATCCGCGGTACGACTTTGGCGACAAAAACGAACCTTATCTGGCTACTGCCTTAAGCGTGTTTGGGTCATCCGCTGCCAGCAGTTCGAGATCATCTGCTTCTGTGATGTCGGTAAACGGAAAGCGCGTGTCGTTTAACAGTGATAATGAGATTAAACCTGTAAAAGGTCACAGCGAATTTGTAGGTATGATTGAGGACCGCGTGAGGAGAAAAAAATAGTTTGACGCTATCATTTCATCTTTAGCTTTTCTTTAAATCGCTTCTGGGCATCACGGTCCTGCTCGATATTGCTGATTATCTCACGGATGGCATTGACTGCGTTTGTAAAGAAACTCTGGTTGATGTTTCTGAATTCATCACTTTCTTTATGGTAGTCCTTATGATCTTCTACACCGAAATAAAGGAAAGGGATGTTTTTAGCGTTGAAAGCACCATGGTCGCTCTGATTGGTCCAGTCGTCATGTCCAAGTTTAGGATCGTCATGGCCCGGGATGACTTTAATGTCAGGGCTGCTGGTTATAATATACTTCTTTAGCTCAGGATACTTGAAGGTGCCGCATACATAGAGTTCAGCCTTGTCATTGTGACTGATCATATCCATGTTGACGTTCAATACAATTTTATCAAGACTTACCGGCGGTTTGGCTACGAAGGCCTTTGCGCCTTGCAGGCCGACCTCTTCCGCATCAAAGGCTGCGAAAATGAGCGTGTGAATAGGCTGATTTTTTGTGTAATATGCTGCGAATTCCAGTAGCGCAGCAACCCCTGAAGCATTGTCGTCGGCACCATTATATATCTCACCATTGATAACGCCTATATGGTCGTAATGTGCAGATATCACGATGGCATTGTCGGTTTTTCCAGGAATGTAGCCAAGGACGTTAATGCCGTTCTGCGTTGCCTGACCCTGGTTCTGGAAGGTAAATGGATGTGCATAATTTTGCGCGTAGGATTTAACGCCGAGCTCCTTAAAGCGGTCGGTAATGTATGTCCTCGCCATTTCGGCTCCCTTTGTTCCTGTCTTTCGCCCTTCATAACGATCTGATGAAAGTACTTCTACGTCTTTTAACAACTGGCTGGTCGATTGGGTATCGGGCTTTTTTACCGTGCTGCAGCTTAGGATTACGGAAAGGGGAAGGAGCAAAAAGGACTTCATATTTTTAGAATTTAGTACAAAATAGAAAAAGATTGAGCTTCCCTCAATCTTTTTCTATCTAAAAAGGTATGATAAATACTTAACCTAAGTAAGATTTCAATATTTTACTGCGTGAAGTGTGACGCAGACGCTGTAATGCTTTGTCTTTAATTTGACGAACGCGTTCCCTGGTCAGGTTAAACTTCTCACCAATCTCTTCAAGGGAAAGCGGATGGTTGGTGCTTAAACCAAAGAACAACACAATGATCTCTCTTTCGCGCTCTGTAAGTGTAGACAATGAACGCTTTATTTCTTCCGAAAGCGATTCATTGATCAGGCTGCTGTCTGTGTTTGGTTCGTGGTTTTCCAACACGTCGAGTAGGGTATTCTCTTCACCCTGCACAAAAGGCGCATCCATGGATACGTGCCGGCCTGAGTTACTTAGGGTGTCAGATATCTTGTCTACCGTTGTCTCAAGAATGTCTGCCAATTCTTCCGGGGATGGCTCGCGCTCATACTCCTGCTCCAGCTTTGAAAAGGCTTTGCTGATCTTGCTTAACGAACCCACCTGGTTTAGCGGTAAACGAACGATACGGCTTTGTTCTGCGATGGCCTGAAGGATGGATTGACGTATCCACCATACGGCGTAAGAAATGAACTTAAAACCCTTTGTCTCATCGAAGCGCTTTGCTGCTTTAATTAATCCCAGGTTTCCTTCATTTATTAAGTCGCCAAGGGTAAGTCCCTGGTTCTGATATTGTTTCGCTACCGAAACTACGAAGCGTAAGTTTGTTTTTGTTAAGCGTTCTAAAGCGGCCTGGTCGCCCTCCCGTATCTTTCTTGCTAGTATGACTTCTTCTTCTGCTGTAATTAAATCTACCTTACCAATCTCATGAAGGTATTTGTCGAGCGACTGACTTTCGCGATTGGTAATCGATTGCGTGATCTTGAGTTGTCTCATTTATGTTTTGGTACTCGTTATATTGTCGGAAACGTGCAAAAGTAAGGAATTTATGTCACTAATACATAAATTACTGAAAACGTTACACTTTACGTCTGTTATTTATACTATCTTTAGACAGCAAAAATTATTCCAAGAAAGCGCTTTGAGGCAGTTATGACATGTCTCTGAAAAGTTGTTTAAAGACTACTGAGCGGAAATGCATGCTGTAGTCTGATGCCTTTTTCTGTCTGCATCACCGTACAGCATTCATTCACAGGGTCATGTTCAAGATACAGGATATATTCCTGGCTCGCGGCTTCTTCCAAAAATGATTTTTTTTCTGTAAGCGTTCGAAGAGGGAACATATCATAAGACATGACATAGGGAAGGGGAATATGTCCTACAGATGGCAAAAGATCTGCCATGTATACAATTGTTTTGTTCTTGTATTGTATTTGGGGCAGCATCATAGCTTCTGTGTGGCCGTAGGCGAACCGCAGGCTTATACCTTCATGGAAGGCAAGCCCATCACGCTCGTCAACAAACTGCAGTTGTCCGCTCTCCTGTATTGGAAGGATGTTCTCTGTGAGGAATGAGGCTTTTTCTCTGGCATTTGGATGAACTGCCCAGTTCCAGTGTTTTCCGTTACTCCAGTATGTGGCGTTTTTGAAAGCGGGGAGGAGTTGGTCGCCATTGCGGACTATAGCGCCGCCGCAGTGATCAAAATGGAGATGCGTGAGGAACACATCTGTGATATCGTCTCTATGAAAGCCTTTTGCAGCAAGTGATTTGTCTAACGTGTCGTTTCCATGCAGATAGTAATGCCCCAGAAATTTGCTGTCTTGCTTGTTGCCAATGCCGGTGTCGATCAGGATCAGTCTCTCGCCATCTTCAATAAGCAGGCAGCGCATTGCCCAGGTGCACATGTTGTTATCATCTGCCGGGTTAGTGCGCTGCCAGATGGATTTCGGTACAACGCCAAACATTGCACCGCCATCCAATTTAAAAAATCCTGTCTCTATCGTATGCAGGTTCATCCTACAAATGGATCACCTCACCATATGCATCGGCCGCGGCCTCCATAATCGCTTCGCTCATGGTTGGATGCGGATGCACTGCTTTGATCATTTCATGGCCGGTTGTTTCCAGCTTGCGGGCAACAACGATTTCAGCGATCATCTCGGTAACGTTAGCACCGATCATGTGCGCGCCAAGCAATTCGCCGTATTTAGCGTCGAAAATAAGCTTCACAAAGCCATCTTTGGCGCCAGCTGCGCTTGCTTTTCCGGATGCAGAGAAAGGAAACTTACCGATCTTAAGCTCATATCCTGCCGCTTTAGCTGCTTTTTCTGTATAACCTACAGAAGCTATTTCCGGGCTGCAGTAAGTACATCCGGGTATATTGTTGTAATCCAGCGGTTCCGGTTTGTGGCCTGCAATCTTCTCCACACAGATAATGCCTTCTGCTGATGCAACGTGGGCAAGTGCCTGTCCGCCTACAATATCGCCAATGGCGTAATAACCTTTTACCGAAGTATTGTAGTACTCGTCTACCACCACTTTGCCTTTCTCGGTTTTGATACCCGTCTCTTCCAGGCCGATGTTTTCAATGTTGGCGACTACGCCAGCTGCCGAAAGCACGATGTCGCACTCGATGGTCTGCATTCCAGAAGCGGTTTTGACCTGAACCTTACATCCTTGTCCGCTCGTGTCAACAGACTCAACGCTTGACGAAGTCATGATCTCGATGCCTGCTTTCTTGAAGCTGCGGAGCAATTGCTTTGATACATCTTCATCTTCAACAGGAACAACATTGTCCATAAATTCTACGATGGTAACCTTGGTGCCCATGGTGGCATAGAAATACGCAAACTCAACACCGATAGCCCCAGATCCTACCACAACCATAGATTTCGGTTGCTCCGGAAGCACCATAGCCTGGCGGTATCCAATTACTTTTTTACCATCCTGCTTAAGGTTAGGCAATTCTCTGGATCTGCCACCTGTGGCAAGTATGATATGGCTTGCGCTGTATTCCTTTTGGCTTCCATCGGCTGCTTTCACATCCACCTTGTTGCCCGGCTTTACCTTAGCGCTGCCCATGATCACTTCGATCTTGTTCTTTTTCATCAGAAACTGAACACCTTTGCTCATGCCTTCGGCGACGCCGCGGCTGCGCTTAACTACTGCAGCGAAATCTGCTTCCGCCCCGGCAGTTTTGATCCCATATTCAGAAGCATGATTGATATATTCAAAAACCTGTGCACTCTTAAGGAGCGCCTTGGTTGGTATACATCCCCAGTTAAGACATATTCCGCCCAGCGACTCGCGCTCTATTATGGCTGTTTTTAAACCAAGCTGGGAGGCTCTTATGGCAGCCACATATCCGCCGGGACCGCTACCTATTACAATTACATCGTAGTTCATATCTTTAAATAATGGAATTTCAAGTTTAATACGGTTCAAAATTAATAAAAATGTTGATTTAACCCAGGTTAGCCTTTTCTTTTACAATAGTAGGCCACAAGCTGAAAAAGAACTGTGCTTCGCAACTGATAAATATTTATATTAGCGGTGAACCAAAACCAGACAAACGATGAAGGCCGTTAAATACACCCTGATCACAGGCGCCAGTTCCGGACTCGGTCGGGAATTTTGTATGCAGTGTGCTGAGCGGAAAATGAACCTGATCATGATTGCGCTGCCCAACAGTAATACCGATTCCCTTGCGCACGAACTTAGGCTTGAGTATGGTGTCGACATCCAGGTTTATGAGTTTGATCTCACAGACAGCATCCTGCTGCAGGAACACATTAACCTGATCCGGGATCTTTATGAGGTTAATTTCATTATTAATAACGCGGGTATTGGCGGTACTGCGGCAATTACGCAGAGCTCCAGCGAAACGATTGACCGCATTATGCAGGTGAATATCCGGAGCATGGTGTTAATTACCCAAGGCCTGCTTCCGGTACTGTTAAAGCAGGAAAGGAGCTATGTGTTAAATATTTCGAGCATGGCGGCTTTTACGCCAATCGCTTATAAGACGGTTTACCCGGCCAGCAAGGCCTTTATTTCTTCCTTTTCGCTGGGGTTGAGGGAAGAACTCGCAGGCACCGGCGTTTCGGTAAGTGTGGTATACCCGGGGCCTATCATGACCAACTCGTCTGTATCTGCGCGGATCGTGAGTCAGAGTACGCAAGGCAGGCTTGGTTTGATGCCCACGGCCCGGATTGTTCAGATCGCACTCAAAAAGACGCTCGCAGGCCGTGCCGTGATTATTCCTGGAGTATGGAACAGGTTTAATTACGGGTTGATGCGCGTATTGCCAACCGGTACCAAGCTGAAAATTGTCTCGAAAGCGGTCAAAAAAGAAATGGTGGTTAATAAATGACGGCTGACAGGGGACGGGTTCTGGTTACTGGGGCTAACGGTTTTTTAGGGGCAAATGCTGCCCGGGAACTGCAGGGTCGCGGTTACACCGTAAGGCTTATGGTTCGCCGCTCGGCCGACATGCGTGCTTTATCTGACCTCTCTGCAGAGATCTTTTACGGTGATATCGCGAATGAGGAAGAGGTGATCGCTGCCGTGGAAGGTTGCGACTTTGTCGTCCATACCGCTTCGGTGACCCAGCAATGGGGGGTGAGTTATGCCGTGTATGAGCAGGCGAATATCCAAGGCACGGTGAACGTGGTAGAGGCATGCCTTAGGCATCGGGTTCAAAAACTTATCCATATCAGTACAGCCAATACCATCGGCCCCGGCACACGCAATAAGCCAGCCAACGAACTGTATTCATTCAGATTGACCCATATCCGGTCGGGCTACGTCAGCACCAAATACATATCGCAGCAGTACGTGCTGGAACAGGTGGAACGCAGGCAATTGCCGGCGGTAGTGATCAATCCAACTTTCATGATAGGTGAATATGATACTAAACCCAGCTCTGGTCAGTTACTGTTGCACGGTATCAACAAGCGCATCGTGATGCATCCGCCGGGGGGGAAGAACTTCGTCTATATTCAGGATGTAGCCAGAGGCATAGCGAATGCCATTGAAACCGGCAAGGTTGGTGAGTGCTATCTTATGGCTGGTCACAATTTAACATACCGCGAATTCTTCAGGCTGCTTAATGCCACGTCTGGTCAGCGTCCGGTTTTGATAGCGATTCCAAAATTTATACTGATGTCTTTAGGTGTTGCAGGTTCATTGATCGGTAAACTCACGGGCAGGCGACTGAAGCTGGATTATTCGGCAGCTTATATGTTGTGTTTATACAATTACTATTCTGGTAAGAAGTCGGAACGTGTGCTTAATCTTAGCTATACGCCTGTGGAGGATGCAGTTAAGCGGGCGCTCGACTGGTTTCGGGCCAACAAATACTGCTGATCTGATTTTATAGGGTTTTGTAGCCGAAGTTTCATATCTTAGCTAGGAAACCAAAATTGACAGATATTTTTTATGATTAATTCTTTTAATGCTAAAGCCTCAAAATGGGCAAGGCTGGCTTGTTCAGCGTTGTTTATTGCGCAGATCAGTTCGGTTGCCATCACCGCTTCTGCACAAACCAATCCTTACCCGGGCGAAGGTAATCTTAAATATGTAGACCCGAGAATCGGGAATGTTGGTGCAATACTGGAACCCACACGGCCTACGGTCCAGTTGCCCAACCAGGTGATACGTATGACACCTCAGCGGGCGGATTATATGGACGATCAGATCAGCAGCTTTCCGCTTACGGCGGTGTCGCACCGAAACGGTCAGGTTTTCGCGATCAGACCAGCGCTGGGAGCTACAGGATTGAAGCGTATGACTTACGATCACGACCTGGAGGTGAACCGGCCGTGGTATTATGCCGCCTACCTCGTTGAAGACGATATTAAAGTTGAGTTTGCACCGGGCAAGAAGGCAGGGATATTTAAGTTTGAGTTTCCGTCGACAGCTACAAAAGCGGTAATTTTTGACCGGTATAATAGCGGCGAAAGCAGCTACACACTTGTTTCCGATAAGGAACTTACCGGGATGGAAACCTGGTCGGGCGTTAAAGTATATATGTACGGTGTATTTAACGCCGCCGCGGATGGTAAGAAGGAGGGCAACAAGATGTTGCTCAGCTTTAATGGTTCTGCACCAAAAGCCATTGAATTCAGGTATGCCCTTTCTTTTATAAGTCCGGAGCAGGCTAAAAAGAATTATGCGAATGAGCTTAGTTCGGTCAGCTTCGACCAGCAGGCCAAAAAAGCCGAAGCTGCCTGGGCAAAGGTGATCAACCAGATTCCCGTAACCGGCGGTACCGACGCGCAGAAGCGTTCTTTTTATACAGCTCTTTACCGTTGCTATGAGCGCATGGTAGACATTACCGAGGATGGCCAGTATTACAGCGGTTATGATAAGCAGGTACATCAAACCAATCGTCCGTTTTTTGTGGATGACTGGGTGTGGGACAGTTACCTGGCGCATCACCCCTTACGCACGATCCTTGATCCGGAGCAGGAGGGCGATATGTTAAACTCTTACGTCCTGATGTATCAGCAGAGCGGATGGGTACCCACATTTCCTTTGCTTTGGGGCGACAACCCTTGTATGAATGGTTTCCACTCCACCATATCGTTTTTAGATGGCTACAGAAAAGGTATTCGGAATTATGATGTACAGACTGCCTATGAAGGCATGCATAAGAATGCCACACAAGCCACCATGCTTCCCTGGAAAAACGGACCGAAAACGGAGCTTGAGGATTTCTATTATGACAATGGTTTCTTCCCTGCGCTAAAGGAAGGCGAAAAGGAAACCAATCCACGTGTTCATGGATTTGAGAAACGTCAGGCTGTGGCGATAACGCTGGGTCATAGTTATGACGACTGGGCCCTGGCGCAAATGGCGCAGGAGCTGGGTAAAACGTCTGACTACGCGAAGTTTACCGCCAGGTCTAACTTTTATAAGAACCTGTGGGACAGCAAAACACAGATGTTTTTGCCGAAGGATAAAAACGGAAACTGGATTCCCATCGATCCGAAGTTTGATGGCGGCATGGGTGGTCGAGAATACTATGATGAAAATAACGGCTGGACTTACTTGTGGCAGGTGCAGCACGATGTGAAGGGTTTAGTCGATCTCTTTGGCAGTGTGAACAGTTTCGAGAATAAACTTGATCAGTTGTTCCGCGAATCGCTCGGAAGAAGTAAGTACGAGCTGTGGGCTAAATTTCCGGATTTTACGGGTATCGTAGGTCAATTTTCAATGGGTAACGAGCCAAGTTTCCATATCCCGTACTTGTACAATTATACTTCATCACCCTGGAAAACGCAGAAGCGTATCAGGTTCCTGCTGGATACCTGGTTTAAAGACAATGTTTTCGGGATTCCGGGCGATGAAGATGGCGGAGGGATGTCGGCATTCGTAGTGTTCTCTGCCATGGGGTTCTATCCGGTTACCCCGGGAACACCGGTTTACACCATTGGAAGCCCCATATTTGAAAAGGTTGCGATTAATTTGCCGAACGGTAAGAAGTTTCAGCTGATCGCCAATAAATCTTCAGATCGTAACAAATACATTCAAAGTGCAAAGCTGAACGGAAAGACCTTGGATACACCATGGTTTACACATGAGCAACTGGTTAACGGTGGCACAATTGAACTCGAAATGGGTCCGCTGCCGAATAAAAAATGGGGCGTTAAATAAATACTGAACACATGCTGCTACTCGGTGTTGATGTAGGTACGTCATCTATAAAAGTTTCGGTGGTCGACTCCGGAACGGGGGATGTTTTGGCGTCGACACAGTATCCGGAAAGCGAATCGCCCATTCTTACACCGCAGAAAGGCTGGGCTGAGCAGGATCCGGATATGTGGTGGTCGCACCTACAGCATGCCATTTTACGTTGTAACCAGGAAGGAAAATATGATCCGCAGGATATTTCTGCGATCGGGATTGCCTACCAGATGCATGGTTTGGTGGCGGTAGACAAGCAAGGCAGGAGTTTGCGGAACAGCATTATATGGTGCGATAGTCGTGCCGTGGAGATTGGGGAGAAGGCTATGCAGGCCATAGGTAAGGAAAATGTGCTGTCAAGCCTGCTTAATTCGCCGGGAAACTTTACGGCTTCCAAGCTTGCCTGGGTTCGGGACAAGGAGCCAGATATTTACAGGCAGGTGTGGAAGATCATGCTGCCGGGCGATTATATCGCCTACAAGTTTACCGGAGAGGCGACCACTACCGTGTCGGCACTGTCGGAGGGCGTATTCTGGGATTTTAAAGAGCACCGGTTGTCGGCCGACGTATTTAAGTATTTTGGTTTTGAGGAGGAGCTCATTCCGGAAATACGACCGCTGTTCGGGCCGCATGGCGGACTAAGCAAGTCCATCGCTGAAAAGCTTGGTTTGAAGGCAGGGATTCCTGTAGCTTATAAAGCCGGAGATCAGCTTAATAATGCATTGTCGCTCAATGTAACCGAACCTGGCGACGTGGCCGCAACGGCCGGTACGTCTGGAGTTATCTACGGCGTTACCGATCGTATGATGGCCGATCAGCAGTCGCGCGTAAACACCTTCGCGCACGTGAATCATAACTCCGACAAGCCCAGGCTGGGCGTGCTGCTTTGCATAAACGGTGCCGGCAGTATGAACAGGTGGGTTAGGGACCTTACGGGGCATGCCTTAAGTTATGAAGCGATAAATGAAGCGGCATCGGCAGTATGCGCGGGCAGCGATGGCGTTCGGGTGCTGCCCTTTGGAAATGGCGCGGAACGCATGCTGAACAACCGGCTTCCTGGTGCGCAGCTCAGGAATATTGACTTAAATATTCACTCCCGGGCGCATATTTTCCGCGCGGTACAGGAAGGCATAGCTTTTTCATTCCGTTATGGTTTAGATATTTTGAAAGAAAACGGTGTGCAGCCTGTGGTGATACGCGCAGGATACAGCAACCTGTTTTTAAGCAGGGTTTTCGCACAATCGTTTGTGAACGCGACGGGCGTACCGGTAGAACTTCACAGCGGCGATGGCAGCTACGGAGCAGCAGTAGGTGCTGGGATTGGCATCGGAACCTACAGCTCTGCAAACGATCTGTTCACTCGAAGAGCAAAGATTGCCACCATAGCACCTACAGAAAACTTAGAAGACCACTACCAGGACTGGAAGGAATTACTTACCAGTTGTATAACATCCTGAATTTATTCAACCTATTAAATCGCAAAATATGTCAGCAACCCATTCAAACGAATATTTCCAGGGCATCGGCCAGATTAAATACGAAGGACCCGACAGCAAAAATCCGCTTGCTTTCAGATACTATAATCCAGATCAGTTGGTGGCCGGCAAAACGTTAAAAGAGCATTTGCGTTTTGCCGGGGCGTACTGGCATTCGTTCTGCGGCAATGGGGCAGATCCTTTTGGTGCGCCTACACATTTACATGCATGGGACAAGAAATCGGACCCTGTGGACCGGGCCCGCGAAAAAATGGATGCGGCTTTCGAGTTTTTAAGCAAGATGAACCTGCCGTATTACTGTTTTCACGATGTTGACCTGGTAGATTACGGAAACGATATCAGGGAAAACGACAGGAGACTGCAAATCCTGGTAGACCACGCTAAGGAGAAACAAAAGGAGACGGGCGTTAAGCTGCTTTGGGGAACGGCCAATCTTTTCTCACACATCAGGTATATGAACGGGGCGTCGACGAATCCCGATTTTCATGTACTTACACATGCTGCCGCACAGGTGAAGGCAGCGCTGGATGCAACCATCGCGCTTGGCGGCGAGAATTATGTGTTTTGGGGTGGCCGCGAGGGTTATATGACCTTGCTGAATACGGATATGAAACGTGAGCAGGAGCATTTGGCCAGGTTCCTGCATGCAGCCAAAGACTACGCACGCAAAAATGGTTTCAAAGGCAATTTTTTTATTGAACCTAAGCCTTGCGAGCCGACCAAGCACCAATATGATTACGATGTAGCTACTGTGTTGGGTTTTCTGCAGAAGTTCGACCTTTTGGACGACTTCAAGCTTAATATTGAGGTTAACCACGCCACCTTAGCCGGGCATACCTTTCAGCATGAGCTTCAGGCAGCTGCCGATGCGGGATTGCTGGGCTCTATCGATGCCAATCGTGGCGACTACCAGAACGGATGGGATACGGATCAGTTTCCGAACAATATTAATGAGCTGGTGGAGGCGATGCTGATCATTCTGGATAATGGGGGGTTAAAAGGAGGGGGCATAAACTTCGATGCGAAGATCAGGAGGAATTCGACGGATCCTGCTGACCTTTTCTATGCGCATATTGGCGGCATGGATATTTTCGCAAGGGCGCTGCTGATTGCGGATAATATCCTTGAAACCTCCGAATACAGGAAGATAAGGGCGGATCGGTATGCATCATTCGACACAGGAGCAGGTAAGGCTTTCGAGGAGGGGTCGTTAACCTTAGAACAGTTACGCGATTACGCCATTGAGCATGGTGAGCCAGCCGTGATAAGCGGCAGACAGGAATATCTGGAAAATTTAATCAACAGGTATATCTAGCTGCCATGCAACGCCTGGTTTTATTCTTTATGTGGGTCTTGTCCGTCCCGGCCTTTGGTCAGACCGCAGAAATGAAGCTTTGGTATGATAAACCGTCAGGGAATGTGTGGGAAGCTGCCTTGCCCATAGGAAACGGGCGTATTGCAGGGATGGTTTATGGTAATCCTGAAATGGAAATCATCAAGCTAAACGAAGCGACGGTATGGTCGGGCGGCCCTAACCGCAACGACAACGCGAATGCCCTGTCTGTGCTGCCTGATGTGAGGCGGTTGATTTTTGAGGGTAAATATGCGGAGGCCGATAAGCTTGCTTCGGCCAACTTTTCCTCGCCGGTAAACGGTATGAATTACCAGCCTGTAGGTGATCTTCTGCTTCGTTTTCCGGGGCATGATGTCTTTACCGATTATTACCGTGAATTGGATTTGAAGCAGGCAGTCAGCACCGTTAGGTACACCGTGGGTGGGGTGACTTATACCAGAACGTTTTTTGCTTCAATACCGGGTGAACTGATCGTTGTACGACTCACAGCGAGCCAAGTAGGTAAACTCACTTTTACGGCCTCCATGAGAAGTCCCCATAAATCTTCTGTTGCCGTTCGCGGTTCAAATGAACTGGTGCTGTCGGGCATTTCCCGCGATAAGGACGGTGTCAAGGGATCGGTTAAGTTTTCGGCGATAACCCAGGTGAAAGCCGAGGGGGGTAGGGTGTCGGTGTCGGACGGCGCTGTACGCGTTGATAATGCCAACAGCGTTTTGCTCTTCATCTCCATCGGTACCAACTTTAACAGTTATAAAGACCTGAGTGGCGATCAGGACAAAAGAGCGGCAGATTATCTGGGGCTCTCCTCAGGAAAAAGTTATAACGCCCTGTTGAGCGCGCATCTGCAAGCTTACCAAAAATATTTCGACCGGGTATCGCTCCATCTGGGGGTAACCGATGCGGCAAAGATGCCTACCGACCTGCGCATAAAGCATTTTGCCAATGGAAATGATCCTGATCTGGCGGCGCTCTATTTCCAGTTTGGGAGGTACCTGCTGATTTCCTGTTCCCGCCCGGGCGGTCAGCCCGCTAATCTGCAAGGCATATGGAACGACAAGGTGAACCCGCCATGGGGCAGCAAGTATACGATAAATATTAACACGGAAATGAATTACTGGCCTGCTGAGCCGACCAATCTTACGGAGATGCACGAGCCACTGATAGAGATGGTCAAGGAACTCGCTGTCACCGGCCGGCAAACCGCCAGGGAAATGTACGGCGCAGGCGGCTGGGTTACCCATCATAACACAGATCTTTGGCGCATTACGGGCATGGTCGACGGCACATTCTGGGGGCTCTGGCCCATGGGTGGTGCCTGGCTAAGCCGGCATCTTTGGGATAAATATCTTTATAGCGGAGACAAACGGTATCTGGCCTCTGTTTACGAGACGATGCGGGGCTCGGCAGCGTTTTTTGCAGATGTTCTGATAGAAGAGCCCGTAAACAAGTGGTTGGTTGTTTCTCCATCCATTTCACCTGAAAACGCGTCTGGATCAGCCCAGGGGAAATCTATTGCTGCGGGGACAACCATGGACAACCAGATCGTCTTCGAGCTTTTTTCCAATATGATAAGAGCAGCTGAAGTACTGGGAAAAGACAAAGCATTTACCGCGCAGTTGAAAAAGCTGAGAGATCGCCTGCCACCGATGCAAATTGGCAGGCATGGCCAGTTGCAGGAGTGGCTTCAGGATTGGGACGACCCGCGCGATAAGCACAGGCATGTGTCGCATTTGTTTGGTGTTTACCCGGCCGGATTGATATCGCCATATCGAACCCCTGAGCTGTTCGATGCGGCACGGACCTCACTGATCTTCAGAGGTGATGTATCAACCGGATGGTCGATGGGCTGGAAGGTTAACCTTTGGACGCGTTTCCTGGACGGCAACCATGCTTATAAACTGCTGACTGATCAACTTAGCCCGGCGACCAACCGGTCCGAATCGGGTGGTACCTATCCGAATCTGTTTGATGCTCATCCGCCATTCCAGATTGATGGGAATTTTGGATGTACCGCTGGTATTGCCGAGATGCTCATGCAAAGCTATGATGGATATATTCATCTGCTTCCGGCACTGCCCGACGTATGGCAGGAAGGCGAAGTGAGCGGCTTGCGCGCAAGGGGCGGATTTGAAATCGTCCGTTTGGAATGGAAACGTGGTGAAGTTGAAAAGGTTGTTATCAGGTCTCTAAATGGGGGCAACTGCCGGATTCGGATTCCAAATGAAATGCAAATAACTTCCGGCGTACTGGAAGCCGCGAAGGGGCAGAATCATAATCCGTTTTTCCGGGTGGATGAAGTGCCAAATCCACGAATCTCAGACAAAGCGAAGCTTAAATCCTTAGCGTTAAAGAAGACCTGGCTGTACGACTTACCTACAAAGCCTGGAAAGGTGTATACCTTAGTGCTTAGAAAAAGTTAGTTGTAGACAAACTCGCCGTATGCTGAACGGATGGTAACCTGTTTCTGTTCTGAGCGCTCCACACGGCCGATGATCTGCGCATCAATCTGGAAAGACTTGGCAATATCAATGATCTCGGCAGCAATGGCTTCGGGTACGTAAAGCTCCATGCGGTGACCCATGTTGAAAACCTTGTACATTTCTTTCCAGTCGGTGCCCGACTGCTCATGGATCAGTTTAAACAGTGGTGGAACCGGGAAAAGGTTGTCTTTTATGACATGAATATTGTTGTTAATGAAATGAAGTACTTTGGTCTGCGCTCCTCCGCTGCAGTGTACAATTCCGTTGATCTGTGACCTGAAGCGCTCCAGTACCTTTTGGATCACCGGTGCATAAGTTCTTGTTGGCGACAGCACTAGCTTACCAGCTGTAACACTCAGTCCCTCAGAGATCTCAACCTGATCCGTCAGTTTCTTTCCTCCGGAAAATACCAGATCGTAAGGTACAGCAGGGTCATAGGTTTCAGGAAATGCGTTTGCAACAGATTTATCAAAAACGTCGTGCCGTGCTGAAGTCAAGCCGTTCGAGCCCATTCCGCCGTTATAGGTGCTTTCATAGGAAGCCTGACCATAAGACGCCAATCCCACAATGACATTTCCTGCGGCAATTTTATCGTTGCTGATCACTTTACTGCGTTCCATTCTGCAGGTCACGGTAGAGTCAACGATAATGGTGCGTACCAGGTCACCCACATCGGCAGTTTCGCCACCGGTAGAGTAGATCGAAATGCCCTGCTCCCGTAGTTCGGCTAGAATTTCTTCTGTGCCGTTAATGATGGCCGCAATCACCTCACCAGGAATGAGATTTTTATTACGTCCTATTGTAGATGACAATAAGATATTTTCGGTGGCACCAACACAGATCAGATCGTCGATGTTCATGATGATAGCGTCCTGTGCGATTCCTCTCCAGACAGACATGTCGCCTGTTTCCTTCCAGTATGCATAGGCCAGGGAAGATTTCGTACCCGCACCGTCTGCATGCATAATGTTGCAGAAAGCCTCGTCGTTTCCAAGGATATCCGGAATGATCTTGCAGAATGCCTGAGGGAAAATGCCTTTGTCGATGTTCTTGATGGCCTGGTGCACATCTTCTTTTGAGGCAGAAACGCCGCGCTGGTTGTACCTGTTATCGCTCATGTTGGGGCAAAGATAATAAAAAATAACCCCTGCTAATTAAAGCAGAGGTTATAAAACTAAAAATTAAGGTCTAAGTTATTTCAGGAACAACAGCTCTCTGAATTTAGGCAAAGGCCATACGCTGTCGTCCACAATTTGCTCAAGTTTGTCCGTATGATAACGGATTTCATCGAAGTAAGATTTAACCTTCTCGTCGTAAGCAATGGCTTTGTCGCGGCTATCCTCGATGGTATTTACTTGTTTGCGTTGCTCAAGCATGTTGTCGATGCTGGTTTTAACGACATTGAGATGGTCAGACAATTTATTGATGATCGCCACAGGAGTAGCTAAAGCAGCCTCTCCTAGACCAAGATCTTTCAGTCCTTTAGCGTTTTCGATCAGTGAATTCTGATAAGCTATGGTAGCAGGAATGATCATGCTGTTCGCAACTTCACCCATCACTCTTGCTTCAATCTGAAGTTTCTTGTAATAGTTCTCAAGAAGGATCTCATGGCGGGCATGAAGTTCACGCTTACCGTAAATGTTTAGTTTGGTAAACAGCTCAGTAGATTTCTCACTTACATAAGCATCCAGCGCACGTGGAGTGGTTTTGATGTTTGAAAGACCACGTTTTTCAGCTTCTGCAGCCCACTCATCGCTATACCCGTTTCCTTCAAAGCGGATGTCTTTCGACTCTTTGATGTATTTTTTGATTACAGTTAACAGCGCAATATCTTTTTTCTCGCCTTTTTTGATCAGTTTGTCAACTTCAACTTTGAATTTAGTCAGCTGATCTGCAACGATAGCATTTAAAACAGTCATAGGTGCTGCTGAGTTAGCAGACGAACCTACTGCTCTAAGTTCGAACTTGTTACCAGTGAAAGCAAAAGGAGAGGTACGGTTACGGTCAGTATTGTCCAATAGGATCTGAGGGATTTTAGGAATACCTAACCATAATGCGTTATCTTCTTTGATCTTTTTGCTGATACGTGAATGTTCAATCTCGTCTAACACTTCGTTCAACTGCTGACCAAGGAAAATGGAAATAATCGCAGGAGGAGCCTCGTTTGCGCCCAGACGGTGATCGTTGCTAACTGAAGCGATAGATGCTCTCAACAGATCAGCATGCTCGTGAACCGCCTTGATGGTGTTCACAAAGAAGGTCAGGAACATCAGGTTATTCTTAGGTGTTTTACCTGGAGCAAGCAGGTTTTTACCTGTATCTGTGATCAGCGACCAGTTGTTGTGCTTACCGGAACCATTTATTCCTGCATAAGGCTTCTCGTGAAGCAATACTTTAAACTTGTGTCTCAAAGCAACCTTCTCCATCAGGTCCATTAACAACTGGTTGTGGTCGATGGCCAGGTTGATTTCCTCATAAATAGGTGCACACTCGAATTGGGAAGGAGCCACCTCGTTGTGGCGGGTCTTCAAAGGAATTCCCAGTTTCAGCGCTTCATTCTCGAAGTCGACCATAAATGTAAATACACGCTCAGGAATAGATCCGAAGTAATGATCTTCAAGCTGCTGACCTTTGGCAGACATGTGTCCGAACAAAGTACGGCCGGTTAAAGCAAGATCCGGACGAGCATTATATAAGGCAAGGTCGACAAGGAAATATTCCTGCTCGATACCTAGTGAAGCATTTACTTTAGCGATGCTCTTATCGAAATACTGGCAAACATCAACCGCCGCCTTATCCATAGCCGCTAACGCTTTAAGCAACGGCGCTTTGTAATCCAGTGCCTCGCCTGTATAAGAAACAAATACGGTAGGGATGCAAAGCGTTTTACCTGCTTTGCTTTCCATAATGAACGCAGGCGAAGAAGGATCCCATGCGGTATAACCACGGGCCTCAAATGTGTTACGGATACCTCCGTTAGGGAAACTTGAGGCATCTGGCTCCTGCTGTACAAGTGCGCTTCCTGCAAATTTCTCGATGGCACCTTCGCTGCTTGGCTCAAAGAACGAATCATGCTTTTCCGCGGTAGTGCCAGTTAGCGGCTGAAACCAGTGCGTGTAATGGGTAGCACCTTTGCTCATTGCCCAGCTCTTCATTGCGGCGGCAATCTGATTGGCATCATCGAAGTTGATCAACTCTCCCTGATCGATAGCAGAAACAAGTTTTTCATAAACATCCTTTGATAAGAAATCTTTCATTTTTTTCTTATCAAAAACGTTCACCCCAAAAAACTCAGAAATCCTGGTCGACGGAGACTTTACCTCTGGTGAAACTCTGGTTTGAGCTTCTTTTAATGCGATTGTTCTTAAGCTTTTCATTTATTTGTTTAAAATTTCATCAAAAATAGAATATTTGTTTGGTTATTTTGTGTAAATCGTTTGTAAAAATACAAATGTTGATAGATAATCAAAGAATTTTTGAGAATTTCTAGCGTGTTTTTTGATTTTTATATAAAAACGTCGATCGGGAGGTCAACGTTCGCTGATCTGATAGCGGCCTGCTTCCGCTACGAGCCGCTTATAAATGCCGGCTCATGCATCTTGTATATACAAGTTGAATGTGTTATCTTTGATAAGATCGTTTCGCGCGAATCAGACCATTTATAACCGTATGAATTTAAGAGTATCGCTTGCCGGGCTTTTGTTTGCTACTGCCGCAACTTGTCTATCTCCTGTTTTAGCCCAAAAGTCCAATTTATCGTACGTTGATCCTTCTATAGGCGGGGTGGGCCACATCCTTGAGCCAACCCGTCCAACGGTCCAGTTGCCAAACGAAATGATACGCGTTTTCCCCATGCGGAAAGATGCACTTGACGACCAGATAGCCTATTTTCCTTTAACAGTAGCGTCGCACCGCGTCGCTTTTGTTTTCAGTTTCATGCCCCTCAGCGGCAATCCATCGTCACTATGGGACAGAAAAGAGGTCTACCATAAAGAGGTCCTCAGTCCGTACTACTACCGGTCAGAGCTAGGCGATGAAGGGACGGTAACAGAGTTTTCACCCTCCAAGAAAAGCGGCATTTTCCGGATAGGCTTTAAAGGTAGGGACAAGCATTTTATCCGGCTTGGCCTGATAAATGGTGCTGGACAGTATACGATAGCAGGTAAACGCAAAATAATTGGTTTAGAAAGCTTTCAGGGTATGAAAGCTTATCTGTATGCAGAGGTAGACGCCGATATCATCAGCGAAAATTATAGGGACTCCGCGAGTAAACGTGATCTTTTGATCCAGGTGCCAGATGAAGTGACTTTCCGATATTCAATCTCCTATATTTCTGCCGAACAAGCTGAACTTAATTTTCAGAAAGACAATATCGCCAACAGTTTTGAGGAGGTAAAGAGAAGTGCTTCAGATAAATGGAACGAAGTATTGTCTCAAATAAATATTAAAGGTGGCACTAACGCTCAAAAGCGCGTCTTCTACACGTCCCTGTACCGATGCTACGAGCGCATGGTTGATATTAACGAATACGGGCGATATTATAGCGGTTTCGATCATAAGGTCCACAACAGCGACGAACCGTTTTTCGTGGACAATTGGATATGGGATAATTATATCGCACTGGAGCCCCTGCATACCATTCTCAATCCAGAAAAGGAAGTTCAAAAGATCAACTCTTATATCGATATGTACCGGCAGGGCGGATGGATGCCGTCATTTGCAGTAGTATTTGGCGACTGGCCTGCCATGACGGGCAATCATGCGGCGACCTGGTTCGCTGATGCCTATTATAAAGGATTGAGAGGATTTGATCTGAAAGCCGCTTATGAGGGGCTCAGGAAGAATTCCCTGGAGGGTACACTGCTTCCCTGGAATAACGGGCCTGCTACAGTGCTTGATTCGTTTTACAACAAAAACGGTTACATGCCCGGTTTGCCTTACGGCGAGAAAGAAACGGTCCCGCAGGTAGAGGATGTTTGGGAAAAGCGGCAGGCGGTGTCGGTGACCCTCGAGAATAGTTTCAGCGATTGGAACATCGCAAATCTTGCTAAGGTGTTGGGAAAGGATGGCGACGGTGAACTATTTCTTCGCAGAGCTACATTTTATCGCAACGTGTTTCGTCCAGAAAAGGGTTTTATGTGGGCCAAAGACAAAAACGGGAAGTGGATAGAAGACATGAACCCTAAATCTGCCGGTCGGGAGTTCTTTACCGAAAACAACGCGTATACCTACAACTGGTCGGTAAAGCACGACTTCGAAGGTCTGTTTGCCCTGATGGGCGGAAGGCAACAGGCTGAAGCTAAGCTCGATCAGTTGTTCCGTGAAGATCTGGGCGCTTCTAAATTCGTTTTCTGGAGAACACAGCCAGATGCCTCCGGATTGGTAGGCCAGTTCGTTATGGGAAATGAACCGAGTTTTCATATACCTTACTTATATAATTACACCGGCTCTCCCTGGAAAACCCAAAAGCGGATCAGAATGTTGATCGATACCTGGTTTACCGACAATTATTTTGGTATACCCGGCGACGAAGACGGGGGCGGAATGACCTCATTCGTTGTTTTTTCTATGCTTGGGTTTTTTCCTGTCACGCCCGGAATCCCGGTTTATACTATTGGTAGTCCGGTGTTTCCGGAAGCCAGCATCCGGTTACCCTCAGGAAAGAAGTTTACAGTAAAGGCTGTTAACAATTCAACCACAAACGTCTACATCCAAACGGCAAAGCTGAACGGCAAGGTGCTGGACCGTCCATGGTTTACCCATTCTGATCTTATTAATGGTGGTACGCTTGTCTTAACTATGGGCGATAAACCGAATAAAACCTGGGGTGCTCAGGCCCTTAGTGCGCCTCCATCGGCACTAGATGTAGATCCAAGCTCTTTTTAGTTCACCAAGGGCTTATGGAATTCAGGTTAGGTTTACAAGACTGAATGGCTCCTTGAATTAACATGAATAGCGGTTTGCACTTTATTTTTTTCCGCTAAAGTTGTAATATTGAGCATCCCGAAGGTATGTATAAGAAACTCACAGATGCCGCTTTATTAGATCTGCTGAAGAAATCAGATTACACCGCTTATACTGAGATTTACAACCGGTATTATTACCTGATGATCTCTCACGCTTATAAGAAATTGAGAGATGAAGAGCAGGCAAAAGATGTAGTGCAGGAATTGTTCACGATGGTATGGCAACGCCGGGACAAAGATATCAAAGCGATAAATTTGGGGGGGTATCTGTACACCTCGCTCAGAAATAGGATCATAGATATCTTTATTCATTCCACTGGCAAAAGCGTTTCCATTTCATTGACTGAGGCAGCCGATGTTATGGGGCCGGATGACACCGACCACCGTATCCGGGAGCGGCAGTTTCGGGATTATATTGAAAAGGAGATACAGGCGCTGCCAAGGAAAATGCGGGCGATATTTGAACTGAGTATTAAAGATCGATATACCACGAAGGAAATTGCGCAAAAACTGGACACCTCGGAACACAACGTGTCTAAACAATTGGGTAATGCGCGGCGCATTCTTAAGTCAAAACTGAACTTATGGATTTTTATCCTGCTAGCAATCAGTGTTTTAAAAGCTTTTTATAAAATATGGTAAATAAATCTTCCTGTTTCGGGTCGCTAAACCGTTTAGTTGTTATAAATCAGTAACCAACAATCGCAAATGCAAGCAGAAGAGAGAGATCTACTCCGGAAATACCGTGAAGGAGCATGCAGCGAGGCTGAAAAAGCCTTAGTTGAAGGTTGGTACCTGCGCTTTAATGAAGATGGAATGGGATTGTCCGACAAGCACCTGCGGGAACTTGGCAAAGAGATCTACACACAGCTGCCAGGAAGCAAGGGACGATCATCAGTTAAACTATGGGTAGGGAAGATGGCCGCGGCAGCTGCAATAATTGCTATTGTGGGCGGGACGTTACTGTATTTTAGTCCGGGCGAAGCCCCGAAAGTTAATCACACCACCAGCACAACTCCGGTTGCCAATCAAGCAGTGTTGACCCTCGCTGATGGTAAAGAAATTATGTTAGACAGTTCGGAAACTGGTGTACTGGCGAGCCAGGATGGATTGGAGATCATAAAAGTGAGTGACGGACGGCTAGCCTACAAAATAACTGACCCTCAAATTAACGTAACCGCTGTAGGATACAGCACGATCTCTGTCCCTAATGGGGGGCAGTACGAAATCTCACTGTCGGACGACAGCAAAGTATGGCTAAATGCCGCGACTTCCCTTAAAGTCCCTATCGCATTTGCAAAATCAAAGGCGCGTAGAGTAACCCTCAGCGGCGAAGCCTACTTTGAAGTTTTTAAGGATGAAGCCCGTCCTTTTATCGTTCAGACGGCTTTTGAGGATATCAAGGTATTAGGAACGCGATTTAATGTTTCGGCTTACAACGCTGATGCCTTTACGAAAACCTCCTTGCTTGAGGGCGCCGTGGAGTTAAGCTCCCGTGGTTCAGGCAATGCGCCCAAGGTTAGGTTGAAGCCTAATCAGGAAGCAATAAACGACGGAACAGGTTTCAGCGTACAGTCTGCCGATCCGGAGATAGCCATTTCCTGGAAAAACGGTGAGTTTATGTTCAGAAATGAACCTTTGCAGAATATTATGCTAAAAGTGGCGCGATGGTATGACATGGAGGTTGTTTATCAGGATAAAGCCGTGGGCAAGGAAAGGTTCGGCGGATCAATATCTCGGTCGGCCAGTCTTGCGGAGGTGCTGGAATTGCTGGAAATGACTGGAGATGTGCATTTTTCTGTAGAAGGAAAAAAAATAAAAATCTCTAAATAAGCTTCTGTATGCATATTTTTGCATATAAATGCGCCTTATATTTTTTGGATTACTGTTCATTCTGATGTCAACTGCTCCGGCAGTTGCACAGAAGTTTAGCTATTCCAAAGATCAGGTCAAACTGCATCAACTTTTCAATGAAATCAAGCGACAGACCGGTTACCGGGTAATCTGGAATGAAAAGCGTCTGGACGCGAACGCTTCAGTTCGGGCGGATTTCCACGAGGCTTCTCTGGATCAGGTGTTTAAGGCTGTTCTGAAGCAGTTCCCGGTCACTTACGTCATATCCGGTAAAATGGTGGTCATTCAAGAGAAGGAACGCAGGGTTGCGGCGCCGGCAAAAAGGGATGTCATCGAGGAACCGGAGGTAATTTCGGTACGAAGTGATACGTTGCGCGAGGTCGAAATTGTTAGTACCGGTTATCAGCACGTCCCGCGCGAACGTGCCACAGGTAGCTTTATAAAGACTGACATGACCCAATTCAGCAGTAGAACATCATCAGACATGTTTCTGCGTTTGGAAGGAATTACAGGTGGATTGCTTTTCAACAAGAATACGTTGAGGGACAATATGCACATGTCTGATATGTCTATCCGGTCCCGAAGCACCATTTTCGCGAATGATCAGCCGCTGATCATCCTGAATAATTTTCCCTTCAATGGCGATCTGAGATCGATAAATCCTAATGATATCGAAAGCATTACTCTGCTAAAGGATGCTGCTGCGGCATCAATTTGGGGCGTCCGTTCCGGAAACGGCGTTATTGTACTGAATACCCGGAATGGAGCTTTTGGGCAATCTCCGCAAATTTCATTCACATCTTCCGTCAGCGTAGGAAATTCGCCGGATCTATCTTATAATCCTAACTATTTTACCGGTTCCGACTATGTCGATCTGGAGGTGTTTAAGTTTCAAAACGG
The DNA here is from genome assembly GCF_024436415.1 of Pedobacter deserti. Lineage (GTDB taxonomy): Bacteria > Bacteroidota > Bacteroidia > Sphingobacteriales > Sphingobacteriaceae > Pedobacter > Pedobacter faecalis. The sequence goes on from NZ_JAFMZQ010000001.1 coordinate 2,124,407, forward strand.
CGGATATAATAACCTGATCAATGATAACATAAATCATCCGGTGCTGTCGCCCGTAGTTCAGTTGCTGCAGCAAAATAAATCAGGAGCGCTTTCTGATGAATACCTAAAACAGCAACTCGATAATTTTCGGCAGCAGGACATTCGGCGCGAATATCAGAAAAATATTTATCGCAGTCCTGTGCAGCAACAGTATCATTTGTCGGTTAGCGGCGGGGCGTCATGGCGATCGCATTACCTCTCTGCCGGTTTGGATCGCGAACAGGCCGCACTGAAATACCATAGCAGTGATCGCGCAACCATCAATTTCCAAAACAGCTTTCAACCCCTTAAAGGATTAGCGATAGAAGCAGGATTGAATTACGTTAATAACAGTTACGAGGCCGACAGCACGACCTTATCCATGCTGAACCGTATAGTACAGCCATATATGTCACTCAAAAGACCAGACGGGAGCCCGGCGGAATTTGATTACCGGTATAACAATACTTTCGCGAGGGATGCAGTTTCCAGAGGAATGCTGGATTGGTCGTACACACCACTCCGTGAGCTGGGTTCGGATGTTGACCGAACCAGACAGCACGACCTCAGGCTCGATGGGGCAGCTAGTTACCAAATTCTTACCGGTCTCAGCTTGAGCGTCAGATACAGGCATCAGCGCATCCACAGGGACTCCAGGCTCTACAGGGGTCTGAACTCGATCGCAACGCGTGATTTGATTAACACCTACACCGTGGTGGATGCTGATGGCGTACCAACCGGCTATAACGTCCCTTTGGGCGGAATCTTGTATCAAAAGGACGTAGAAGCCTCGGGGAATAATGCAAGGTTTCAAATTGATTTGAACAGGAAGATAGGACGGGGGGAACTAACAGCGCTCGCAGGATATGAGTTTTCAGAATTTAAATCCGAGGGCACAAACGCTACAAGGTACGGTTACGACCCGCAACGCAGAACATCTGCAGATGTAGATACGACTACGATCTTTCCGCTCTATCCTTCGGGCGGGGGCAGGTTATCCACCGGAGGTCGGCTTTTTTCAATCCTCGACCGTATCCGTTCTGTGTATATAAATGGGTCTTACACCTACAATGCTAAATATACGGCATCTGCCAGTGCAAGGGTAGACGGCTCAAATTATTTTGGCGTCCGGTTTAACCGAAAGAATGTGCCCTTGTGGTCGGCCGGACTATTGTGGCATGTAGACCGGGAAGCGTTTGCAGCTTTGAAATGGCTGGGAACTTTGAAACTCAGGCTCTCGCATGGAGTGAATGGCAATTACGACAATGATTTTACTGGCGTCACCACCATAAGATATTCTCCGATCCGGGCGGCACTTACCAATCTGGATTATGCAACGATCTTAAACATCGGAAACCCATCACTGGGTTGGGAAAAGATCGCGATTACCAACCTTGGGATTGATTTCAGTCTAAGAAATCAGCGCCTGACTGGTTCATTAGAAATGTATCTGAAAAACGGCTCCGATATCCTTGGTGATAAGGCTTTTCCAGCAAGTGCAGGTGTAGCTGCTTTCCGCGGGAACTATGCAGATATAAAGTCGAGGGGTGTTGACCTGACATTGTATACCAAGAACACCAACGGAGCGGTGAAATGGAACACCAATATGCTCCTCTCTGTGGTGAAAGATAGGGTGGTTAGAAATTATGTTGCCGATCCCAGAGGGCGGTACTATGCCGGTACGTCGGGGTCCAGCCCCGATCCAAGTCCCATACCAGGCCGGCCTGTGTTCTCTCTTTTCAGTTATAAATGGGCAGGTTTAGACCCGGTCAACGGCGATCCGCAAGGTTTCCTGAACGGTGTTATGAGTAAAGATTATGCCAGCATCGTAAGCGATGCGGAGATGAAAGACCTGGAATACAACGGACCATCGAGGCCAGCTATGTACGGTGGCCTTACCAATAGCTTTGCATATCGGAACTTCAGCTTAAGCGTAAATTTAACCTATAAGCTAGGGTATTTTTTCAGGAAGCCATCTGTGCATTATTCTGATATCTATAATTTTGATATGAATTATAACATGACTAAGGATTTTGTAAGACGCTGGCAAGAGCCGGGTGATGAAAGCATAACAAACGTTCCGTCTATGGGGACGTACAATGGGGATGCGTACAGGGACGTCTTTTATAACGGCTCTTCGGCTACTGTTGCGCGGGCCGACCACCTTCGGCTGCAAGATATCATCGCAGGGGTAGATATCAAAAATGCTTTCTTTTCCAGTTATTTTTCCAGGTTTCACGTATATGTCCATGCAAATAATCTGGGCTTGCTATGGAAAGCGAACAACTTTGGCCTTGATCCGGATGTGGTCCCGTCCAGAGGTGATCAATGGACTTTTCGTATACCCCGAACCTTTGCAATCGGTTTGAAGGCCAATATCAAATAATATGTTTACACGCAGCACACAGTTATGGTTTTTTATTCTGGTTATTCCCTACTTGCTGTCGTGCAGCAACAACTGGCTCAATGAGAAGCCAGATGAATTCCTTACCGTCCCTGGTACCGTGGCCGATTATCAGGCTTTGCTTGACAACGTGACGCTGCTGAACAACGCGCAGCCGGGTTTAGGGGAAGTGGCTTCGGGCGATTTCCACATGTCATACGATTCCTGGCAATCTTTGTTTTCACGCCAGGAGCGGTCGGCCTATATCTGGGAGTCCACCGATCGGTTCTACGGCGGTGAGCAAAATACCGACTGGGCTGCGTCGTACAAGCAGATCCTCACGCACAACATTGTGCTCGACGGACTGCAGAAGCTAAAAGCCAGACATGCTGCGGATCCGGAATGGAAGAATGTATTCGGGAGCGCCTTGTTCTTTCGCTCGTTCAGTCTGTATAACCTTTCACAGCTTTTTTGTAAGGGATACAACGATGAAACAGCGGATCGCGAGCCGGGGCTGCCCTTGCGGCTCAGCGCTGATGTTGATGCACATATCGGGCGGTCGACACTCCGCCAAACCTACCATCAAATCACCGGTGATCTTAAACAAGCCATTCCGTATCTTGGCACAAGCCAAAAGGTTAAAACCAGGCCATCAAAGCAGGCGGCTTACGCCTTGCTGGCCAGGGTGTATCTGAGCTTGGAAGACTACGAGCAGGCTGGCGCATATGCAGATTCTGCCTTGCAAATACAGCACGGCCTACTTAACTATGCTACCTTAAAAGCCGGTTCATATCCCTTGCCGCGCTTCAACGAGGAAGTGATCTTTCACGCAAGCACCACTTACGGAGCGTTCAATGCCTCGAGGCTGTTGGTAGACCCTGACCTACTTGGCCAATATGATGAGGCTGACCTGCGACGTACACTCTTCTTTGTGTCGGCCAGAAACGGCTTCACCTTCAGGGGAAGTTACTCAGGAGATAAAAATCTGTTCTGCGGCCTGGCTACGGACGAAATGTATCTCATACGTTCCGAGTGTTACGCTCGGGCAGGCAGATATAAAGACGCCATTGCCGACCTGAACCTTCTGTTAAAGTCACGCTGGCGCAGTGCCCATAGGGAGATACGGGTAGATGATGATGCGGTTTTGCCATTGATTCTTAAGGAGAGAAGAAAGGAGCTGGTTTTCAGATGCCTGCGCTGGAGCGATCTAAGAAGACTGAACCGCGACGAGCGCTTTGCCACAACCCTGGTCAGGACCATGAATAACACCACTTATCGTTTATTACCAAACGATAAGCGGTATGTCTTTCCCATAGACGAAGAGGAGATCCGCTTAAGCGGAATAGCTCAGAACGACAGATAAGCGCCGGCTATTTCTGCCGGGCTTCAATCCATTTGCGTGCATTAACAAAAGCTTCCATCCACGGCGATACCTCATCTTTACGGCCTTTAGGGTAGTTGGCCCAGTGCCACTGGAATATAGAACGCTCAATATGCGGCATCATCACCAGATGGCGGCCAGTCTCATCACACAGCATCGCTGTATTGAAGTCAGAGTCGTTCGGACTTGCCGGATAGTTCTGGTAAGCGTACTTGGCCACAATGGAATACTGATCTTCCTGGTAAGGCATCTCAAATCTTCCCTCTCCGTGCGACACCCAAACACCTAATGTACTGCCGGCGAGTGTCGACAGCATCACAGAGCTGTTTTCCTGAATTGTAAGCGAAGTAAAGATACTTTCGTGTTTGCCACTCTTATTGTGCAGCATCTTTGGTTTTTCCGAGTGGTTTTTGTTGATCAGCCCAAGTTCTATGAACAACTGACAGCCATTACAAATACCAACCGATAGTGTATCCGGGCGATTGAAGAAGTTTTCCAGTGCAATCCGTGCCTTCTCATTATACAGGAACGCACCAGCCCAGCCCTTCGCAGATCCAAGTACATCAGAGTTGGAGAAACCTCCAACAGCACCAATAAACTGAATATCTTCAAGTGTTTCCCTGCCTGAAATCAGGTCGGTCATATGCACATCTTTTACATCAAAGCCAGCCAGGTACATCGCGTTAGCAAGCTCCCTCTCAGAGTTGCTGCCTTTCTCGCGGATGATTGCCGCCTTAGGTCGCACAGCATCCTGAGCAATAACTGGTTTTTTACCGTCAAACTGTGCCGGGAAGCTATATTTAAGCGGCTGATGTTTATAATTGTCGAAACGCTCTTTCGCTTTTACTGGGCCGCTCTGTTTTTGATCAAGCAGGTATGAAGTTTTAAACCAGACATCCCGCAGATGATCCACATCCAAATTCAGCGTATGTGCACCTGCAGTGATCTTCAGTACCGGCTCGCCGCTTACCCTGCCTATTTTATAAAAGCTTACCCCTTCATTATTTAACGTGTTTTCAATTTCTGTCTCCCTGCCCGATGCAGCCTGGAAAACAATACCGATGTTCTCAGCAAACAACAATTTGATAAGGTCTTTCTCACCAATAGCAGAAAGGTCCAGTTCAGCACCCAGGTCGCGGTCGGCAAAACAAAGTTCCAACAGGGTAGTGATCAGACCACCACTGCCTACATCGTGACCAGCCTGTATGAAGTCGCCTTTAATAAGTTGTTGTACCGCATTGAAGGCCAGTTTAAATTGTGCCGCGTCCTTCACGTCAGGCGTTTCATTGCCAATCCTGTTCAAAATCTGAGCAAAAGAAGAACCGCCTAGTTTGTAATCGTCAGATGAAAGGTTGATATAATAAACCGACCCTTCCTCTTTCTGGAACACCGGCTCCACTACCTTGGTGATGTCATTACAATTTCCCCCGGCAGAAATGATTACGGTTCCTGGTGCAATAACCTCGTCATTCTTGTATTTCTGCTTCATTGAGAGTGAATCCTTCCCGGTAGGGATGTTGATTCCCAGGCTAATCGCAAAGTCAGAGCAAGCCTGCACCGCATCATATAAACGGGCGTCCTCGCCCTCGTTTTTACAAGCCCACATCCAGTTTGCCGAAAGCGATACGCTTTTCAGGCCATCTTTTAATGGTGCCCAAACAATGTTAGACAAAGACTCAGCCACCGCATTGCGGCTTCCCGCCGCGGCATCGATCAGCGCTGAAAGAGGCGCATGGCCAACTGAAGTCGCAATACCCTCTTTACCTTTAAAATCCAGGGCCATTACACCGCAGTTGTTTAACGGCAGTTGCAACGGACCAGCGCACTGCTGTTTTGCTACCCGGCCGCCCACACAACGGTCAACCTTGTTGGTCAGCCAATCCTTACATGCCACAGCTTCAAGTTGCAGCACCTGCTCCAGGTATTCGTTGAATCTTTCTGCGTCGTACGACAGGCCCTCGTAAGTTCTAGCCACTCTCCGGTCGTCCATGATAAACTTAGGCGAGCTGCCAAACATATCTTTTAATTCGAGATCCATTGGCTTCGCGCCAGTGGTTTCCGATTCAAACGTGAAACGATGATCTCCCGTAACCGTTCCCACAGTATACATCGGGGCACGCTCACGGTCGGCGATTTTTTGCAGCGTGTCTATATGCTCCTGGCTGATCACCAGTCCCATACGCTCCTGAGATTCGTTGCCGATGATCTCTTTAGCCGAAAGGGTAGGGTCGCCCACCGGCAGCTTGTCCAGATCAATCTTTCCACCAGTCTCTTCCACTAGTTCAGAAAGACAGTTTAAGTGTCCCCCCGCACCATGGTCATGAATAGAAACGATCGTGTTGTTGTTACTTTCTACCATGCCCCTAACTGCATTTGCCGCACGTTTCTGCATTTCCGGGTTCGAACGCTGTATAGCGTTCAGCTCAATGCCGGTTCCATGCTCGCCAGTATCTGCAGAGGATACCGCCGCGCCGCCCATACCAATACGGTAGTTTTCGCCACCCAGCACAACAATCTTGTCGCCCGGTGCCGGCGTATGTTTTTTAGCCTGACTTGCTTTGCCGTATCCAACGCCGCCAGCCAGCATAATTACTTTATCATAGCCAAGTTTACGGCCAGCTTCCTCATGTTCGAAAGTCAGCACCGAGCCCGTAATCAGGGGCTGACCAAACTTATTTCCAAAGTCGGTAGCACCATTTGAAGCCTTGATCAGAATATCCATTGGCGTTTGATACAGCCACTGTCTTTCTTCAACGCCACGCTCCCAAGGGCGATCGTTGCTAAGCCTCGATAGCGCCGTCATATACACCGCAGTACCGGCCAAAGGTAAAGCACCCTGCCCGCCGGCCAGCCTGTCCCGTATCTCACCACCCGATCCGGTAGCCGCGCCGTTAAAAGGCTCAACCGTAGTTGGGAAGTTGTGCGTTTCCGCCTTTATGGATATAACCGACTCAAATTCGCTTGTCGCGTAATAATCGGGCATATCAGCCCTTTTGGGTGCAAACTGCTGCACTACCGGACCTTTAATAAAAGCCACATTGTCTTTATAAGCCGATACGATATCGTTCGGGTTCTCCTCTGAAGTTTTACGGATGAGCTTGAAAAGTGAAACAGGCTTCTCTTCACCGTCGATGATAAACCTGCCGTTGAATATCTTATGGCGGCAGTGTTCAGAGTTCACCTGAGAAAATCCGAACACCTCAGAGTCAGTCAGCGGTCGGCCAAGACGTGCAGAGAGGTCATTCAGGTATTCCACTTCCTCATCGCTCAGCGAGAGGCCTTCCTGCTTGTTGTAAGCCGCGATATCGGTGATGTCAATCACGGGCTCGGGTTGTATATTAATGGTATAGATCTCCTGATCCAGTCCCTCATATTTCTGTGAAAGCATAGGGTCGAAATCCGCAAAGCCCTGGCCTACCTTCTTAAATTCCTCAATCCGGATAATTCCGCTGATATCCATGTTCTGAGTGATCTCCACAGCATTCGTGCTCCATGGGGTGATCATTGCTGCTCTCGGGCCAACAAAATAGCCCTCCAGTTGGCTTTCCTTTTGTACACTGGCTCCGCCAAAAAGCCATTCAAGTTTGTTGATATCAATGGAGGTAAGTTCCCGTTCTGTTTGTAAAGCGTAAACGGTGTCGGACTGACTCAGAAAGAAATAAATCATGCTCTATTTATGAAAGTGCAAATCTACGGTTAAATTTGCCAAACAAAAAACCCGATATGCTCAAAGGTATCCATCATATTGCCATTATTTGTTCAAATTACGAACGGTCTAAAGACTTCTATGTAAATAAGCTCGGCTTCGACATACAGGCAGAAGCATACCGGGTGGAACGGAAGTCTTACAAACTTGATCTTTCGCTGAACGGCGAATACGTTATAGAGCTTTTTTCCTTCGAAAATCCGCCCCACAGACCTTCCCGGCCCAAAGCTGCTGGTTTAAGGCATCTCGCGTTCAAAGTAGATGATTTACAGGCCGAAGCAGCAAGGCTGAATGCCCTGGGTATCGAGACCGAACCGGTGCGTATCGATGAATTTACAGGCAAGCGCTTCACCTTTTTTAGTGATCCCGACGGCCTTCCGCTCGAACTTTACGAATCCTGACCACACTTGAAATGAAGGGGGTATTCAGGTTCAAACAATTTGCGGTCGACCAATACGGCTGCGCCATGAAGATCAACACCGATGGTGTATTGCTCGGCGCCACTGCCATGCAGGAAAATGCAGGTGCGATTCTCGATATCGGCACCGGAACCGGCGTAATCGCCATGATGCTTGCCCAGCGCTTTCCCGACGCCAGCGTAGACGCTGTAGAAATAGACGCGCAAGCTACGCAGACAGCCGGCTTAAATTTTGCCTCATCTCCGTTTTCCACCCGCCTAGAAGCATACCACAACGACATAGCCAGCTATGAAACCCAGACACGTTACGATCTGATCGTGTCTAACCCGCCTTATTTCGTGGATGATCTTAAGAACCCCGAAGCGCGTAAACGCGTGGCCCGGCATACGGATCATAGTTTTTTCATTGCACTCCTTCAGAAAGCCTCTGCGTTACTTGCCCCAGGCGGCAGCATGTGGCTCATTTTGCCGTTAAAGCAGGCTGGTTTTATTAAAGACCAGGCACCAGTTTACGGCTTGCATCTTCAAAGGCGTATCGACATCAGTTCTGATGAGAACAAGCCCGTTATCCGACAAATTATTGTTTTAGGACATAGGCAGGAAGAAGTAAAGACCGAACATTTCTATATCTATGAAAGGGAAGGTTTTCACACCGAAGCGTATCGCCGCCTGCTCAAAGATTTCTTCCTGGCATTTTAAGTTAAGCGTATGCCAGCCAAAACCATAGATTTGCAATATGGTAACCATAGGTCTGCTTTCCGATACACACGGTCATCTAGATGATGCCGTTTATAAACACTTTGCCGACTGCGATGAAATATGGCACGCCGGAGATTTCGGGGCAGAGGTAGCCGGGCCACTTGCCAACTTCAAACCACTGCGCGGAGTATATGGAAATATAGATGGCAAAGACATCAGGGCTGTGTACCCCGAACACCTGCGTTTTCAAATAGAGGGGCTCGATGTATGGATGACACATATCGGTGGGTATCCCGATAAATATGCACCTGATGTAAAGCGTATAATATACACTAAGCCTCCGAGATTGTTCATATCCGGTCACTCACACATCTTAAAGGTTATCTACGACAAAAAAATAGATTGCTTGCATATAAACCCCGGTGCTGCTGGGAATTCAGGGTGGCATAAAGTAAAAACACTGATCAAATTCTGTATCACAGATGGAAAAATACATAACTTAGCCGCCATAGAAATAGGCAAAAGATAACGTATTAAGTACACTAAGTATATGTCGGGCATCAAAACACTGGGTCAGTTTATCATCGAAAAACAGGCAGATTTTCCATACGCAAAAGGCGAGTTATCAAGACTACTCAGGGATATTGGCATTGCCGCAAAAATCGTAAACCGGGAGGTCAATAAAGCTGGCCTGGCAGATATTCTGGGCTCCGCTGGCACCATGAATATACAAGGGGAGGGGCAGCAAAAACTCGACGTCTTTGCCAACACTCAGTTTATCAGCGCACTAACCAGCGGTGGCGAATGCTGTGTGGTAGCCACCGAAGAAGAGGATGATCTTGTTCCTATCGACTCGCCCGTGTCCAAGAACGCGAAGTATATCGTCTGTATTGATCCGCTCGACGGCTCCTCAAATATCGACTGTAACGTGGCTGTGGGCACCATATTTTCCATTTACCGCAGGAAATCATTTGGAGGTGCCGCAACCATAGAAGACGTGCTGCAAAAAGGAACCGAGCAGGTAGCTGCCGGATATGTGATTTATGGCTCATCAACCATGCTGGTATACACCACGGGCAAAGGCGTCAATGGCTTCACCCTGGATCCCTCCATCGGTGAATTCTGCCTGTCGCACCCCAACATGAAAACCCCGGAGTCCGGAAATATCTATTCCTTAAACGAAGGTAACTATGTTCACTTTCCGGAGGGCGTAAAGAAATATCTTAAGTATGCCCAAACGGAAGATAAACAAACCAACAGGCCATACACATCACGCTATATAGGCTCCATGGTGGCCGACATCCACCGAAACCTCATCAAAGGCGGAATCTACATATATCCGACCACAGCAGCCTCACCAAAAGGTAAACTCAGGTTGCTTTATGAATGTAACCCCATGGCTTTCATTGTAGAACAGGCAGGAGGAGTGGCTAGTGATGGTTTCAACCGGATTTTGGAAATTGAACCTACAGAATTGCACCAGCGGTCGGCCATTTTTATAGGTTCAGCGCAAATGGTGAGAGATGCAGAGGAGTTGATGAGGGAGTCGGCGATCAAGTAGGCAGGTCCCACGTTGCTCGGCACACACAAACGCCGGACAGTTATTGACATTAGATGAAGTCTACCATATGGCAAAAACCGATCTGCTGATCAAAAGAGCCAACGTAAACACCACATTTGAAGCCAAAAATTCCGGACTGATCTCTGCTGCAGGTTATGTAGAAGAAGGCTGTCAGGATGATTGTTTCAGAGGAATTAACATCATTTCGATCACTAAGTTTATTCCTTAGTCAACCAAGCTGTACCCGCTGCAACAGCAATTATGATTTAAGAGATAAATTCATCTTAAACGGTGTACACCAAGATGCTATTAAATAGATAATTTATAGGTAATAATTACATAATAAATGGAGGCTTGGTATATCCTTGATATATCGTTGATATATCCTTGGTGTATCGTTGATATATCTATTAAATATGCCAACGATATGTCAAGGATATTTTAAAGTTCTTTTAATTATCGACTTATTATCAAGTTAATATGTAAAAATTATGTACTTATACCAGATGAGGACCAGCCCTTGTAACTTGTTGTGAATAAACCCCTGCCCGCGTTACGCCGGCAGGGGGTTACTTTTTTAACTTGATTACTTTATAATTTCGCCCAGTTTCTCAAGGAGATCATCTCCGCGCAGGTTCTTGGCGACGATCTTGCCCTCAGGATCCAATAGGAAGCTTTGGGGAATAGCAGCTACGCCATATTTTTTGGCAATTTCATTCTGACGTCCTTTCAGGTCGCAGAGCTGTATCCACTCAAAACCGTTGGATTTGATCGCATTTAGCCAAAGTGATTTGTCATCGTCGAGCGAGATGCCGATAATTTCAAAGTTTTTGTCCTTGAACCGTGCGTAGGCTTTTTTCAAGAATGGATACTCCATGCGGCAAGGGCCGCACCAGCTTGCCCAAAAGTCGATCAGGACATACTTCCCTTTGTTTACGCTCGAAAGTGATACGGTCTGTCCTTTGTCGCTGGTCTGACTGAAATCAATTGCCTTTTGACCGACAGCGAACTTCGTGGCCATTTCAACCCTTTCGCCAACAACTTTTCCATCAGCTGAATTTTTGTATTGCTGGCTCACGCTGTTATACATGGCTGCAAAATCTTCCGGCTTTTCAATGATAATTGAGTATCGGGTCAAAATATCATAGGAGACAGCCGAATTGGGATGGCTCATAACAAAGTCTTTCGTAGCGAGCCATAAAAGTTCACTGCGTGCATAGATTAGTCTTCTAAACGAGGCTGCGGAATCTTCTGGCAAAACTGCTGTCTGTGCCTTCCAGGTCTGATAAACAAATTCGCCTATAGAATCGATCATGTGCTCAAACTGCGCATAGTCAGCCTGCGCTTGTCCGCCCTTTATAGTTGCTGTGCTCAGGCTGGCGCCATTGATTTCCGTTGTGCCCGGCTGGAGCATTAAAGAAACTGCATCGTTCATTGGTAGAACATCCCCAATCTCCAATTTTTTGGCCGGAACGTTCTGTACAGGGTTTAGCTGCAGTTCTGCCCTTGCCGGACCACTGATCTTCCCCTTAAAGTTGAACTTCCCATCCTTCGTGATGCTGGAATCGACGTGGTGGTTGTCTCCAATGTTGTACCGGAGCATAACCTTCATGGGGCTTGTTAAGCCTGTAAGTTTACCCTGGATCTTGAATGCTTCCTGTGCGTTTGCCAGACTGGCCGCACCGATTAAAAAAGTGAATATATAGGTGGTAATTTTCATTATGCTTGTTTTTAGTTATAGCCCTGATTTTGTGTTAAGCTTCTGTTTAGTAGGCGCTGTCCTGAAGGAATTGGATAAAGTAAGGCATTCGAATTCCAGGTCGTTTTGATTGGGCCTAACACGGCAGTTGCCCGGTTGGTGCGCTTCAGATCAAACCAGCGGTGCCCCCACTCTGCATTCAGCTCGATCCGCCGTTCCTGTTCGACGGCCAGCAGGAGGGAGGGCTGGTCGTTTGCAGGTGTGGGACCAAGATCTGCACGCTCGCGGATGGCAAGGAGGTCGGCCTGTGCACCAGAAATGTTGTCTCGCCTGACGCGGGCTTCCGCTCTGATGAGGTATTGCTCAGCCAGTCTGAAGATGGTATAGTACTCGGAATTGGATCCCGACTCCAGATCTTTGTATTTGGCCGGATACCGGTACGATGTCCCGTTGTAATCGATCGGGGCCGACCAGGTAGCTTTCCTTAAGTCGCCGCTTTCAAAGGCGGTTTCCAGCTGCGGCGAGTAGATGTATCTTGCGGTTCCTTCCACCGGGTTTGGCAGCACCTCGGTGGCGTAGCCGGTAATTCCGTTCAAGTCGTTATGGAACTGCAGGATTGCCTCCCGGCTATTTGCTTCAAAAACGTCCGACAGGTCGCCCGGCAAACCAAACAGCGCCGTATTTTCGATCAGGCTTGTTGCTTCAGATTCTGCTTCGGTCCAGTTGCCCAGATAAAGCTGAGTTCTTGCAAGCAAGGCCGTTGCGGCCCATTTATTTGCCCGGGTGCGCTCGCCGCCCGAGACAGAATAATCTTCCCTCAGGTTCGCCTGGGCAAACTTAAGATCGTTCAGGATCTGGTTGTAGATGGTCGCCACCGGATCTCTCCCTTTGGAGGTGTTTACCATAACGTCTGTCGTGATCACGAGCGGGACATCGCCAAAAAGGTTGACCAGGTAAAAGTATCCCAGTGCTCTGATAAAGCGCGCTTCGCCCATGGCCTGGTTTTTAAACTGGTCGGTCATGTTCGTGCCCGACTGAAGGCCTTCGATAATACTGTTACAGCCGTATATTGTTTGATAGGGGGCCGACCACAACCGGGCTACGTCGGCGTTGTCTGACCTCAGCGCATTGTTAATAAAGGCGTCCTGCGAACTGCCGATGAACCTCAGTTCGTCTGCACTGAACCCGGGTAGCGTAGACAAACTGTACTTATAGGGGCTGGTGTAGGAAAGCGTGCTGTACAGTCCGGCAACTGCCGATTTCACGGTAGCAGAGTCTTTATACACTTCCTCGTCGAGCAGTTGTGTCCTGGACGGATCATTGTCGACCAGTTTCTTGCAGCTGCTTAGCGCAAGCAATCCGATAAACACCGCCAGGGCGAGTACGGATAAATTAGTATGTTGATTGATATGGGTCTTCATAAAATTCGAATTAAAATGTGGCTTTAAAACCTGCAATGAACATTTTTAACGGCGGCACCTGCGTGGTGAGCGTCTCAGGGTCGAGTCCTTTATACTTTGTAAACGTCAGCAAATTTTGTCCCCGCGCAAAAAGCTGCAGACCAGATATCCGTACACGTTTTGTCCAGCTTTGGGGCACGCTGTAAGCAAGGGAGATATTTTTGAGCCTGACAAACGAGGCATCTTCGACCGCCGCATCTGAATTGGTAAAGTAATAGAACGAGTCGGCTGCCGGTGTACCGTAGGTCGAGGTGTACTTAAGGCCGACATCCAGCAGCGATTCAGGTATATTGAAGCCTTGTCCGGGGGCTGTGGCAAAGTTAAGATCGCCCCGGGTGTCGTCCCTTTTTATAAGCTGGAACAGAAAGTCGAGCTGTAACCCTTTGTATGTAAGGGTATTGTTGATTCCACCATAAAAATCGGGGTCGGCACTGCCGAAAACAATATAATCGCCGTTTCCATTGGCGTTGATGCCCTCCGAAATGACGCCGTCACCATTTACATCTACAGCTGTGGCAATTCCATCTATGATGCCTCCAGAGCGGAAAATGGTACGCAGGTTAAGCGATTCGCCTACGACATACATGTTTGCATACGAGGAGTTCTGCAAATCGTCGAAGGCCAGCAGCTTGTTTCGCGGTGCGGTAAAGTTGAACGAAGTGTTCCAACTGAAGTTACTGTTTCTGTAGTTGACGGTACTCAACTCTAGTTCCAATCCGTGGTTTTGAACTGTTGCGGGTAAATTAGTTGTATAAGCTTCAAATCCCGTCTGGACCGGAAGCGGTGTAGTGCCCAGCAAGTTGCTGGAACGGTTGCGGTAAAAGTTTGCAGAAAATAAGATGCGGTCTTTCAGAAACCCGGTCTCAAGCGCCAGGTCAAGCTTTTTTGTCTGCTCCCACTTCAGGTAGGGGTTGGCGATACGTCCCGGTATCAATGTGGTTTCGATTCCGTATTCTGTTCCCGTGTCATATCCCGACTGGTATTCGTAGTCGGGAATTTTGTCATTACCGATTGTGCCATAGCTGGCCCTCAGCTTTCCGAAACTTAACCAGGGCAGATTGTCTGCGATGAACGATTCTTTGCTGAAAATCCAGGCGGCTGCAGCACTTCCAAAGTTTCCATAGCGGTTGCTTTCTCCGAACCTTGAAGAACCGTCCCTGCGGATGTTGGCACTCAGCAGGTACTTATTGTCCCAGTTGTATTCCAGTCGCGCAAAGCCCGAGGCATAACGGTAGTCTTTATAGCCGGAAGACTTAGCCAGAATGTTGAGCGCCGAGAGGCTGTTGACGAGTTGCAGGTTTGTAAATGTGGCCAGCAGGAAATAGGGCTGCACTGTCTGAGTCTGCTGCCAGGTTCCGCCCAATAAGGCATTGAGCGTACCCTTGCCGATCTTGTGCTCATAGTTGATCTGAGGCTCCACAATATAGGTCTTGACGTAGTTGTGGTTCAGCACTGCCAGTTGGAAGAAGTTATTTGCCGGATTACTTGCCGAAGCAGGCGTAATGTTAGAGCCTTCTACATCGATCAGGTTGTAACCTCCGGTTGCTTTTAGATCAAGGCCAGGCAGCAATTTGTAGGAGAGTCCCGCGCTGGCATTGAGGTTTGCGCTTTTGAGGTTGGTTGTTGCGTTAAACGGTGCTAGCGGGCTGTCATAGCCCGGACCGAAGTACAAGGTTCCATCCGTATTATATACCGGATAATTTGGCGGCAGCGCGTAATTAGCCAGCGTCATATTAAAGCTCGGAATGGTATTGTTGTCTATATTGTAACTAACAGATGCCGTGCTGCTGAATTTATTGTTGCGGCTTTTGTGCTGTACGCTGAGCCGCGACTGTACGGCCTTGTCTGCCGACTTAGAATAAAAAACGACGGACTCTTTCCGGTAGTTTCCGCCGAGCACGAACTGGGTGTAGTCATCGCCGCCGGATATTGAAAGCGCTGCATTAGTCTGGTGGGATGTTTTCCCGATCAGCAAGTCAGGGAAATCGGTATAGCCATTCTGGTCCCAAAGCGTCAGATCGGGAGCGTTTTCCGGCGTAGGTGTGATGCCGTCGTTGAGGAAAGCCTGGCGCCGGATATCCAGATACTGCTGGGTGCTCAGCATAGGAATGCTATTGGTAATGGAGCCGAAGCCACTACTCAATTCCAGATCAAATCTGGTATCTTGTTTTTTGCCTTTTTTTGTAGTGATCAGGATGACGCCATTAGCCCCCCTGGATCCGTAAATCGCCGTGGCGTCGGCGTCTTTTAGCACATCGATACTTTCAATCTCGGATGGATTGATCGTGTTGAGCGGACTGAAGCCAACACCCACACCGAAAAATCCGCCTGCGCTTCTTTCTACAGGGCTACTGGTAAACGGCACCCCATCGATCACGTACAGCGGCGCGGCTGAATTGAAGGTCAGGCTATTCTGGCCACGGATAACGACCGATACGTTTGCCCCGGAGAAACCTGCATTCTGCGTGATAAACAAACCAGGTACCCTGCCTTGTAATGCCAAAATCGGGTTGGAAACCGGTTGCCTGGTAATCTCTTCGCCAGTTACCTGTCCGGTCGAGCCCGTGCTGAGCCTGCGGGTAGTGGCACCGTAACCGATCACCATTACCTCGTCGAGTTTAGAGTCGCTCATCTCCAGCACGATTTCACCAAGTTCTGGCCTGGCTTCTACCTCTTTGGTATTATAGCCTACAGACCTGATGATCAGTACGGACCCCTCGGGAAGGTCGTTCAAGCTAAATCCTCCTGTATTACTGGTATTGGTGGAGCGGCTAGTCCCTTTAACGAGAATGGTTACTCCGGGTATGCCGTTTCCATCTTTGTCGACAATCCGGCCCCTAACATCAACCCGGGCGAAGGCGCTGATTACCCGGTCGAGCAGGGACGATGGACGCTCCTTAACGGTGATTGTTTTCTCGTTGATACTGTACGTTAAAGGCTGCTCGCTGAAGATCTGGCGAAGCACATCTTTGAAATCTGCATTGTCGACTTTAATGCTTACCGGTTTTGCGTTTCGGATCTGGGCTTCGTTATATAAAAAAACGTAACCGCTCTGGATCCTGATGTCGCGCAGAACAGTTTTTAAGGCTGCGTTTGAACGTGACAGACTGATTTTCTGTGCGAGGCCAGCTGCACTGACCTGCATTAATGATACGATTAGTATTACGGTGGTAAGTCGCATGACCAGCAACAATTTTTGGTACAGCCGCGCAGGTGCACAGCGTTTCCTGGTATAATTTATATACATTTGTTCGGTTTGGTTTAGCAGTGTGCCCTGAGCCTCGAAAACCTTGGCGCACTGCGGTTAAAAATTGATTTAATTGATTTTTCCAAACGGCAACCGGAAGTGTTAACAGCACTTCTGGTTCGTTTATAAGCAAGCTGAATTAAGGGTCGTTTTTGTAGAATTTCATCATAATTAAGGTTGGTTTACTGGTTGATTATTTTGATACATAGATTTTTCTTCCTTCAATTTCGAAATGCACCTTTCCGGTAGCCTCGAGCGACTTTAATAATTTTGATACATTATCGAACCTGGAAACGCCGCCACCAAACAATTCGCCCGCAACGGGGTCGCGGTACTCGACCTCTACATCGTACCAGCGTTCAATCTGCCGCATGATCGTTCCTAGTTGTTCGTTCTCAAAAAGGAACAGGTCATTTTTCCAGGCGACGGAAAGCTGGGGATCTATTTGTTTCACAGATATGCTGTTGCTGGTAATGGTCGCCTGATCGCCGGGTACAAGCTGTTTTGTGATTTTTTCGCTGCTTATCAGGATACTTCCTTCAAGCAGTGTCGTTTTGACAGCCGGTTCATTGCTGTAGGCATTGATATTGAAATGCGTACCAAGTACCTTCACTTGCTGCCCGCGGCTTTCAACGATAAACGGACGTGTTTCGTCTTTGGCGATCTCAAAGTAGCCTTCACCTGCAAGCGATACTTTCCGCTGCTTGCCTTTCGCAAAAAAAGCAGGGTATCTTAACGAGGAGGCCGCGTTGAGGTAGGCGATGCTTCCATCAGGCAGTCGCACCTTTGTCTGCTCGCCCCGCGAAGTTTCTAATGTGTTAAAGGCATTGGATGCACCGCTGGAAGGCTCTGTTATGGTGTAAACGATCATCCCTTTTTCATCTCTCGTTATCCGGACACCAGATTCGGTAGCGAGATTTCCGGTCTTCGCGTCAGAGAGGTCGATTTTCTTACCGTTGGCCAAGGTTAATGTAGCGCCCCTCTTGCCCGGCGATACATCGTTGGCATACTGCGGATCACGGTCGACGGTCGGAACCCCTGTCAACACCAGCAGCCAGACGCCAACAATTACGGCTACCGCTGCGGCTACCCCAATTGTTTTGCGGTAAAGAGGCAGAATTTTTCGCTTTGCTGCAATATTGTTATGGATACGGACAAGCACCCTGGCTTTGATTTCTTCCAGGTTCTGAATTTCCGGCTGCGCTTGCTTGAAGGTGTCGCACCATGCATTGAACTTAGCAGTCTCAGCTTCAGTTGCAGTAGAATCAGCTATCCGCTCCATAATCCGGAGCAATTCGTCGTTGACTGTCATGTTTAGTTGATGCCGGCTTTTATGCCTGTTTATAGATAAGAGCCCTCAACCACACCCAGCACCCAAGCGAGATGAGAATATTTTTAAAAAAGCACAGACCAGAAAGACATACGCCCCAAATGTGCCCTCAGCTTTTTTAAGGTAATGTTCATCTGGTTCTCAACCGTCTTTTCCGAAATTCCCAGCCGCAATGCGATCTCTTTGTTGGTCAGGTAATGGTAGCGGGACAATTCGAAAATTTCCCTGGCCCTCTCGGGCAGACTGTCTGTGAAGTGCCTCACCATCCCAATCAGTTCTTTGAGTTCCAGACTGTCAGCTTCAACAGCCTGAGTGAAGGCCGGTTTAGTTGCCAGGATCTCTGTGCGGCGCTTACTTAGCCTGATGTACTTTGCAAGGTTAAATTTTACGGCAGCAAAGAGGTATGCTTTTAAAGAGCTGATCTGCAAGTTTTCGCGGTGTTCCCACAACCAGGTGAACACATTTTGCAGCACGTCATCGCA
Source organism: Pedobacter deserti (assembly GCF_024436415.1). GTDB lineage: Bacteria > Bacteroidota > Bacteroidia > Sphingobacteriales > Sphingobacteriaceae > Pedobacter > Pedobacter faecalis. The sequence continues at coordinate 2,142,791 of NZ_JAFMZQ010000001.1, forward strand.
TTCTGCTTCGTCCTGAAGAATACTGAACGCAAAAGAATAAAGAGCCCCAGAATACCTGTGGTAAATTTCATTGAAGGCAGGCAGACTCGCCTGTTTTACTAAGTCAACGAGTTCCTGATCGGTTTGGTTGCTGTAGGAAGCCTTGATAATAATTTCGGTGCTATTTATCGTCTGCGACAAACATATAGATTATTTCGCGTATTTCGTGGGATCCGCGGATACATGGAAACGTATTTTAGCCGTCCAACTGCTTAGAAGCAAAAAGATAACGCTATGGAAGAACATTCGGACGGCAGACCCGCCAAGGGTTTTTTAAGCATAAAAAAACCCCTTTAAAGTTAATTAAAGGGGTGTAACAGTGTCTGGGGTGGAAGGATACCCTTATGTCTTCAGAATTTTTGCGCGATTTGGGCATCCTGGCCACTCTACCTGAGAAAATGAAAGAGAAAGACGGCTGGGGAAAATTGACGAAATACGGGAAATAGCATCTTTTTTCTGCATGCAATAATTTCAATCAAATTTATCCCCAGTAGAGAAGTTTCAAATCTCTAGTGGGGATTTTTCTTAATTGATTTTAGCTACTAGAGGGGAGGGTGTTTCCTGAACTGTGTCAATAGTGTAACTTTAAACTATCGACATAAACAATGGCAACACAAGAAGACTTTGATTTCGAGAGCTTCAAGAAAGAAGCTATAGCAGGCTTATATGCCGGCAAAAAGATGACCGGCACTGATGGTGTACTGGCCCCGATGATGAAACATTTTCTTGAATCGATGATGACCGGAGAGCTGGAGCATCACATTTCCGAGAGTAAGCTTGCCGGGCAGGCTAATCGTAAAAACGGCAAAAGTAAGAAGACCGTTCGTAGCCTGAGTTCAGGAGAATTTGAACTTGAAACCGGGCGTGACCGTCTGGGTACCTTTGAGCCAAAAGTGGTTCCCAAGCGCCAGCTGATCATTACCGAGGAACTGGAAGGCAATATCCTGTCGATTTATGCCATGGGCATGAGTACACGTGCGATGCGGGATTATGTACAGGAAATGTACGCCATGGATATCTCTGCTGCCGAGATTTCAAGGATTACAGACAGTGTGCTGCCCGCGGTACAGGAATGGCGTAACAGGCCATTGGAGGCCGTATATCCCTTTGTGTTTCTGGACTGCATGTTCTTCAAGGTCAGGGTAAACGGAGCGGTGGAAACCCGCGCCATCTACAATATTCTGGGTGTGGATATTGAGGGTAAGAAAGATGTCTTAGGCCTTTATACCTCTGAAAACGAAGGTGCCAAGTTCTGGCTGTCGGTGCTTACTGATCTGAAAACACGAGGTGTGGAAGATATCCTGATCGCCTGCATTGATGGACTCAAGGGCTTCCCCGAAGCTGTGGAGGCGATCTTTCCCCGGACCAGGGTGCAGCTTTGCATTGTTCACCAGATCCGTTCCTCCATGCGCTATGTTCCTGAGAAAGACAAAAAGGCTGTAATGGCTGATATGAAGCCGATCTATCAGGCAAATAACGAACAGCAGGGATATGAAAGATTGCTGGAGTTTGAAGAGAAATGGGGTAAGAAATATCCCCTGAGCTGCAAGTCATGGCTGGACAACTGGGTCAACCTCTCGGCATTCTTTGAATACGATCAGGTAATCCGCAAGGTTATTTACACCACCAATCCGATCGAGGGTGTGCACCGCCAGATCCGCAAAATTACCAAGACCAAAGGAGCTTTCTCTTCTGAACAGGCACTGATGAAACTTATGTACCTGGTTATTAAAAACATCAGTAAGAAATGGACAATGCCAATCCATAACTGGGGACTGGCATTCTCGCAACTTTATATTAAATTTGGTGACAGAATACTTCAGGAGAACAGAGGCTTCTGAGAGGCGTTAATTTTGAATGACACAATTCACGTTACACTCCCGGGCAAAAGCGATTCGGGCAGAAAATAAATTGGTCCACTGGGACGCCATGCGGTCCGATGTTTCATTGGTATTTTGTTCCAAGTGATATTATCCTCGGACCATTCAGGTATGCCTTTAGACGTAAAGTTCTCATCGAGTTCGGGAATGCCATAGAAAAACTTTAGGTATTCCACGGTCTGTTTCATTTTATCAAACAGTGGTTCAGCAATTTTGTAACTGACGGTCCCTTTCTCGTAAAACGCTTCTCCCTCTTTTAACTCACTGACTTCGTTTTCTTCTAACTCAACAGTTTGTTGTAATTGAAAAACATACTCGTCTTTATTTAATGTAATGCTTGCACCTCCCAATTGGAAAGAAACAGATTTATCAGAATTAACGGAGAGTTGAACATGGTCGGTTCCGTTGGGTTTGGCACTATATCTTAAATAAATCAACATTTATAGAATAACTTATTGTTTACGAATTTGCTGTGATGGAAGCTCGTAGTAGATGCTAGAACATCACTTTAGGCATCCGTTGAAAGGTTCCAAATCAATCCACTCTTTGACAAGGTAAGTCTCCTTTTATCAAATAGCTCGTTCATGATCATCCATACCTCATCGGTCAATAGGAAAGATCTTTCGGTACTCATATCAATCTTAGTAAAAAATCCCGTGATCGAAATTTTTTCTGCCCTAAATTCACTATTCGATTGCCTCCAAAACAATTCGCGGTTGAGTAGATAATCTATTGTAGTGGTTTTCAATAGCTCGCCTCGTCTTTTTATTTCTTCAGAAAATGCATTAAGGAACTCACCAAACGAAATCGTTCTGCCAATAGCATCATGCAATTTCACATAGTACACGGCCATTATTTCGTCTTCACCAGTAATCCTACAGCTACCAAAATCAATGCTTGTGATTTTTCCCCGCGAGACCATCACTTTGGCATTTATATTTAATGTTCCGATCTCAATATTTTTTTTGAAGCCCCCATCATTTTCGCTGGCTTCCCAAAGTTGGACAAGCTTTATCCCTAAGTGCTTTGCATAGGTTAGTGTATCAGGCGTGAATCCGCTTTTACAGACGATGATACCGCTAGTTATATCTGCATCGGCCATAATCTGGGCAAGCTTCATGACGGCATCCTTGTCTACCTTTTTATTCCAGTATTTGCATTCAATCGCTGTAAGTAATTGCCTTTCACCATCCAACTGTTCTGTCAATACATCAACCTGATGCTCTACCGTGGATTTTCCTTTGACTTTACAGTTGCGCCCATAGCCTTTGACTTTGACCCCACACCGATCGCCAAGTGCGCCATAGATATATTGAGTGATGGCTTCATATACTTGCCAATTGAGTTCATTTTTACCGGACATTATTTCACATGTTTATTTGTTGCAAGAAGTACCCATACAACAGCGGTTGAATGTTCATTCTCTTCAGCGATTGCCAAACCGTTCATATGTAGCATATAATCGTTTGGTATTGATACACCTATGTACAAATTTGGAAGTCCGCCGAAATGATCTAAGAAATTTTGAGGATGGTTTAGTGTCGTTACATCAACAACTCCATTATCTTCAGCATTAAAACCGTGGAAAATAAACCTTTCACCCCGGCTTGCAAAGCCTTCTAAATATTTAATTTTTAAATCATCAGCCGCAATCTGAGAATTTCCGATGCAACGCGACGGCAGAAACTTCCTGTTCATGGCCTTTTCCGGTTGTATTACCACAAGGTAATGATCAGCGTTATACTGAAACCACTGCCAAAAAGCCTCTTTCTGGGCTTCTTCTATTATTAGATACTCATGGTCTGGCCCGGAGTAAAAGTTGCGTATTATCAGACTAAGAATATCATTAGTTATCATAATGCCTTATTATAAACTACGTCATTTTGCCCTCTTCGCTCTTTTTCTTCCCTAAACATAAAACCAATATCCCTACGCATTTGGCGTCTGAACTCTTTTATAGCTATAAAAAATTTATCTGTTTGTTCAGGTGTGTATTGGTTATTATTGGCAGGCTTCTTTAATAGTAGATTTCTCAACATTACATAACTATCACGAGCCTCATTAGATATTATTAAACTTACAATACCTTTCTTCCACATAATCAATTCATCGTGAGCATGTTTTATTACATCAATGCTAACCGTGCCACCTTTTTCCTTATAAACACCATCAAGAATCTCAAACGCCTTAGGGTAATGCTCAAGCCGCAGATCATAAAGTTTAGTGGTAAACGCACGGTTATTACTCCTGTCAAATTGTTTTTCTTGAAATCTTTTATTCCGATAGAATTGATACAGTGTAATCAATGAAACAATTAAGGAGGCACTGGCAGTGATAATAGCCGGTGACAGAATTGTGTTTAAATTCATTTCAGTGCCTTGTTAATAGATTGAAATAGCTTTTGCCATTGTTGTTTTTCGGCTTGTGTCAATGAGGCAACGGTGTTACTTCTCGTCCAGTTAACAAAAGCTTTCGCTAACTTATATTTTGAAAATCTAGGGATTTCAGAAGTAAAAATATCGACAATTGAGCGATTAGGTTGTGCTGACGCAGTAGCGCTTACATCTTTGCTAAACTCAGCAGTTGCAATAGAAATTAACGTGTCCCTTAGTAAATCTTCAATTTCAGCTTTAGCAACACCACTGCAATAATCTTTTGTCCGCAAAATATTCTTGTTGCCTAGGGCATGTACCAAATGCTCTTGTTGAGCTGCCTGATCACCTGCCGCATCCGAATCAAGTAATGCGGCTATTTTTAGATTATGTGCATGTAAAATTGTGGCATAATAAACAACTTTTCCAGCGGAATTTGCAAACACCAACGCTATTTTATCATCAAGTTTTTCTGTACCCGAATCACGGAACATGTTTGCAGTCGCATCTATATACCAATAATCAGTTAACCCTTCTAAAACTAGGTTCTTCTGCTGAGAAAATAAACTCTGCGCTAAATCATAACCTAACGCTTCTTGTAAAGGAAGTAAGCCTGCAGGATCACTCGAAGATATGGTTGAATGCACTTTTGTGCCATTCTCCCTTGTTTTTAATTCAACAACACGTACCAGATCAAGTTCATCCGGTCCAACCAAAAAGGGTGAATGCGTAGTAAAAATCGTTTGATTTTGTTCAGCTAATCGGGATAAGGTCATTCTAAACTCCCTTTGTTTCAACCCGTGTAAGCTCATACCTGGCTCGTCCAGCAACAATATTGCGTTTTTATGTTTGTCCATTGCTTCGGCAAAAAACACCACGTAAAATGATACTAACCATTGGAAGCCTTCTGATCGCTGGTCAAGCTCAATTTTGACACCTAATTCATCTTCTACAGATACTTTTAAATATTGCCCATCTGCTGATATTGTCAATTTTTCAGCTTCTGGTCTGTTTGGATTTGGGTTCCAAATATTCTTTATTTCAGTTGTCAATCGAATACTTGCAGCGTCTAATTGATATGAACGTTTATCAAGAGTATCCCTATAGTTCTTCAATCCTTCTTGATCATTTTGAGATGGACTGGATGTTTTGCCTATGTCAGATAATGCACGAGGTGTAAAGCCAAGTAGCTTTAAAAGGCACATGTTTCCGTAATCGTAAAATTTGTCATCATCCAATAAATTACCTTCAACACGATCTGCCAAGTGCTCTAAATGAATTAACGGTTTTACTTTAAAATAGTTATTAAAAAGCACAAAAACCGGCTTTCTATTTTCTAAAGTTTTAAGCACCTGATTATATTGATCATTAAATAGAATCTGTCCTTCAAGTTTCTTGTAGCGTTCTACTTCTTTCTGATTATCTTCATCAACTTCAACAAATACACTTTCAAACCATTTTGCAAACTCAGGAAAATTAGCCTTAGATACTATAGACCAGTCACTGAAAGAGCTTGAATATTTAGCGAGCTTTTCAGATGGTTTTGCTCCAGCCGCTAAAGGAACAGAAGGATCAAGTTGTTTATCCAAATGGGCTGCCATTCGGATTAAATCATCCTTAATGTTTTTATAGTAATTTCTGGTAGGTGCGCCCTCTAACAAATGATAACCTGAATTATTAAGGTTTCTGTAATTCACATAGGTGCTATTGTGAAAAGCCTCTGGAATGGCCTTTTTATCCTCGTCATCTAACGAAAACCATCCTCTAACGATTTCTACATCACTAGCTTTAATTTTACCTGTCGTTATGTCATTATAAAGCGATCTGGGGTAGTCACGTATTTCGTCGAAACCATCAACACCATCTGGTCTATGAAGTTGTTGTAGTGCTTTAAGAATAACTGTTTTTCCTGCTTCATTTGGGCCAACTAATATTGTTTTTAGGTTTTCCAGCGTAAATTCACCTGTATCTTTAATCGACCTATAATTCTGAATTCGAGCTTTCGCTAATCTCATTGTTGTTCGGTTTATATTGGTTAAAAAATAATTGCATATCAGACAGATAGACGTCCAACCTTATGCCAACTGCGCTAAGCTTGGACAAATCGGAAATTTTGACAGTCCGTTTACAATTTTAATTTGGAGATTTTGCATCAATGTGTTAACACAAATACAATAAATTTTAAATCACCTTTAAAACACCTATGCCCCGCAAGGGGCCGCCCGGATTTTTAAGCGACCCCTTGCAGGGCATTTACTGTTATTATCTGATTAAAGTTCTATAACGATACCGTCCTGGCAGTCTGCGGCTTCTTCTTTCGCTTCTTCGTAAACGTCAAACACTTTGTTGTTGCCATCGGTATCGGTAACAATGGCGGCGTATTCCGCGCCACCATGTTTTTCTATCACGATATAATTCATACTTCATGCCCTAAAAATCCCTGCGCCTCAATGTTGCTTAACCACAGGTCTGCAAATTCAGCGTGTTCGTGCTGCAGGGTACCATCACAACTTTGCAGCATATCATTGTGAAAGGTGATGCTCTGCTGATAGATGCCCATATCCGCCTGCTGGAAAAAATACGGCGTTACCTGCACCTGTTCCGGGCTTCGGTTCTCCGCTGTGCGCCCGTCCACCACCACAAAACCCATTTCCGGGTCCTGCATCAGGTCGCCGTTTTGCTCGTAGTAGTGGCAAAGACTGTATAAATCCGCCTCTCCGCCATAGGCTTCGCCGGTCTTCTCGATGGTCAACGGCATAAAAGGTTCATTTTCAATTTTCAGGTGCTGCCTGCCGCCGAGTTTATCCAACAACTGGCAGAAAATTAATGTGCTATGCTGATTTAAAGTTTTCATGTTAAAAAATGCGCCCTTTGTGCGGTTGCGCCTCCGCTTAGGTTAATAATGGAGATAGGGACGGCGTGGCCTGTCCTCGTTCAGTACCTCGCTGCCATATTTCGCCCGTATCTCGTCCAGTGATTTTTTACCGCCTTTGCTGACCTTGTATTCCGCCGTGCGGAAATACCACGCCTGTTTTTTAGAGGCGAAAAAAAAGCCCGCTCGTTTTAGTGTATCCTTCACCGGGCGAGTGCTACCGGTTACCAAATCCACCAGCCCACCAGTTCAATGGTGATGCCTTCTAAATGGATAATCGCTTCAATCGCCTTGCGGTAGGCTTCGGAGGATAAGATTTCATGCTCGGTCTCTTCCTCAGAAAGGTTCGCCCCTTTGATGGCTTTAGCCGAAGCAAACGCAAATTCCTTGTTGATTTCCTGCATGGTCGCCGTATCACCCCCTAAATCCGGGTGGTACTGCTTGGCCAGTTTCTTGTACTTCGCTTTGACCTCGTCCAGCGTGGTACAGTCGTAGAACCATTTCATACGGCTATCCTCCTTTTGAGGCTGTAGAGTTCGAGGAACTCCGCCAACTGGCGATAAAAAGCATCGGGGTTATCGTCCCGGAACTGCAACCCGTAACCCGGCCAGTACAACTGATCAAGGTGTTCAATAAATACCTGTTCCATGATTCATAAATTTTTGAGTGAATAAATAGCCTCCCGATAGGCACCGGGAGGCCGGAACAGCTTACAGGGTCAGGGAGATTTGCGCCTCCACCTCGGCCAGTTTACCCTGACACAGGGCGGCAATGTCTTTGGCTACCCGGTCAATGATAAAAGGATTTTTCGTGCTGAACGTATTACCGTTATCATCGGTAATGGTCAGCTCACAACGCTGGAAATGGTTCAGGTTGGTTTCCTCTGCATCATCCAACTGCTTCACCTCGAAGGCATCCAGTTCATCAATGGTGGTGATCAGCTTTTCCCTTTGGTTGGACAGCCTGCTCAAATCCTTGATCTTTTTGAGCGTCTGCTCCAAATTCAAAGCGGGTTTTTCCTGCTCCAGTTGGGTTTTGATTTCCTTTTTGCTCGGTTCCGCCTGCGGTTGCGGTTCCGTTTTCTCCGTTTCAGTTTTAGGTTGCTCCTGCGCCTTGACCGCTTCCGCTTTTTTTTGAGATTCCGCATTTACCGGGTTGCCTGCTACGAATTGCGGGGTTTTGTGATTCTTCTCGGTGTTCGCATTTGTTTTTGCTTGCCCGTTGTCTTTAACTTTTGTTTCCATGATTGAAAAAAATTAAGTGTTTAAACCGCCGTACTACCTTTCCGACGGAAGCCTTCCTGGCTTTTTGATAGTCACCCTCACCTGATCGGCAGGGACGACGGGCAAGACTTTGCCGAAAAAAATACAACCCGGAGCGTAGCGCAGGTGTGGAGATTTTTTTCGAGCAAACCCGAAGGGCATGGTCTTGACCAGGAAGACCTGCCCATCAGAAATTTGTGCTCAAAAAGCTTGGAAAAACCGCCTTGTACATCTCAATGAAATACCTGATAAAGGTCAATAAAGCAGCTTTGCCGGAGACAGTGCTGCATCAGCCGGAAAACAGCGGCCGCAGGCTGTGCAGCGGAGCGAACAGACCAGGCGGCTGTCCGGCCTGTCTTCAACTATCCTATAAAAACCTTAACTTTAACCCGTGCCATTGCTTTAGGCAAACGGCAAAAAGATTTATTGAAAAATATTGCGTTACGCAATCCTCGTAGTGGAAAACTGGTAATTTTTAGTGCACGGGGAATGAGTAGCCCATGCCAATGGCGTGTGGCTGGCTTGTTCTGTGCATGGGTATACCAGTACCTCCACTACAAACAGGTTTAGCCCGCGCCATTGGTATGTTTATGAAAATCCGTCCATTCATCGAGCCCGGCTATCTGCCATCGCTAACTCACCGGCCGGGCCTGCATCCTGAAGATTCCGTTTATCAGGCCATAAACCTATTTTCCAAAGCAAAAGATTGCTTGGAGCTACCCGTCTTTGAAAGTGGAAAATATCTCGGAAAAGTAACGCTTCCACGCCTGACCCAGGAATTACTAAGTATTCATCGCAAAGAAAAACATGATCGTTTCCGGCAGCAGCAGTTCATATCCAGCCAGTTAACGAAATTGAAATACTTATTAGAAAAGAATGGAACAGCGCATACGCATCAGGAAATGACTGCCCTTGTCGCATCACTAATGGATACCCTTCATTGAACCGGTGTCATCCGGATTGCCGTTCCTTATTCATATATACGATAAAAACACAAAAAATGAACAAAACATACATTTTTTGTGTTTTTATCATTCAATTAATTATATTTGCATTACATTTTAGAAAAATTGCATCATGTTAATATCATTCGCAGTAACCAATTTCAGATCTATTCGTGAGCGGGTGGAAATTAATACGTTTAAAACAGGGGCAAAAGGCTTAGTCTCCAACTACTTTAAAAGCCCTGGAAAAAAGCAATTGCTCCGCTCAGCAGTGATTTACGGGCCCAATGCATCGGGTAAATCCGGTTTTTTAATGGCCTTTAACGCCTTAAAATATCTGGTGCATGAATCGGCCAGTTTCAAGGCTGATGAGGGTATCGCCCCTTACGAGCCGCACCGGCTGGAAAAGAGTTACGCGGAAATGCCCACTACTTTCGAGATCAGTTTCATCAACAAGTGGCAATATGACTATACCGTGGTGATCAACGAGGATCAGATCGTCCAGGAAGAGTTGTATTATTACCCGGGCACTACCAAAAGCCTGCTCTATTCCCGTCACCTGGGTAAAGAGATCAAGTTTGGTGATTATTTTAAAGGGCCTAAGAAAACTCTGGAAAAACTATTGTCCCCGAACCAGCTGCTGTTATCCAAAGCTGCTGAGAACAATGCCGAAGACATTCTGTTAATGGCTTTCCGCTTCTTTACCTCCAAGCTTAGGGCGTATCCGCTGATGGAAGCTTATCATGAGCACAACCTGACCGTGTTTTATGCTAAGCGCATCGCAGAGGATAAAGAGGATACTTTTACCAAGCGCTTCAATGCCATGATCTGCGCACTGGATACCGGTATCAGTTCAGTATCCGTAGAGGAAGTGGACTGGAACAACTATAAGTTTCCGGGAAATATGCCGGACGAGATCAAAAAGCAGGTTCAGGAAGACTATAAATACGATATCAAAACCCAGCATTTCGTTTTTGATAAAACCGAAAAGATCGGCTTTGCCTCCTTCGATATCCGCCAGGAATCGGCCGGGACCCAAAGCCTGTTTGCCATTGGCGGAATCATACTGGATGCGCTGACCCACGGGCGGGTATTGATCATTGATGAGTTTGAAAAAAACCTGCATCCCAATATCACCGGATTTTTGATCCAGTTGTTTCACAACCCGGTCATCAACAAGAACAATGCGCAACTGATCTTTGCCACCCACGATATCACCCAGTTGTCCAACGACCGCTTCCGGCGTGACCAGGTCTGGTTCACCCAGAAGAATGAGTACGGGGCCACTTCCCTGTACCGTTGCTCGGATATTGACGGCGTGCGCATGGGAACCCCGCTGGATAAATGGTACGCGTCAGGAAGATTTGGCGCCACGCCTATCATTCAGGATACGGATTTTTTAATTGAAATGCAGTCGGATGAAGTTGAAGGTTAATAAAAGGATACTGATTTTGTGCGAAGGAGTCACCGAATACTACTACGCTAAAAACCTCCAGGGGGAGCTGCCGCGTGCGTTGCAGCAGGCCATCTCCGTGGAAATCTTTTATTCAACCAAAAATGATCCGAAACAACTGGTAGCCGAAGCGCACCGGCGGCTGAAAGCCGCCGTCAAAGAACGAAATCCCTATGACACCGTCTGGCTTTTCTTTGACAAAGACCAGTGGCCTGATCTGAAAGGAACATTCCGCCAGATCGAACGCGACCGCTTTGCACTGGCTTATTCTGCCATCGCAATCGAGCACTGGTTTATTTTACATTTTGAGCATTGCGGGCGGGCGTTCCAAAGCGGACAGGAAGCATTAAAGCACCTGACACGCCTTTGGCCGGAATACCACAAGACCAAGCTTAACCACTATAAGCATCTGAAGGAGCGGCTGGCGTTGGCTATGGAGCGCGCAGAAGTAGTAAACCGCCAGCACGATGAAGCCACACCCATGCATGTGCGCAACCCGTATTTTACGGTACAGCGCCTGGTAGATTTTTTTGAACAATTAAAGGAGGAACAAAGATGACATAAGTACCTGATAACACCAGAAGCTGAGGTATGTACAGTCAAGAAAAAAGCCCAGGAAATTGCAGCCTCCCGAGCTTTTAAGTTGTAGTTCATACGCCCGAAGTGAATCGCAGCGAACGAACGAGGTTTTTTCACGCCCTCTTTGTTTTAAACGCACAAAGGTAGAAAATGTTACCTTTTAAGCAAGTAAAAACAGCGTTACCTGTCATTCTCCATCCGGCCTGCCCTGTACGGCTCATTACAGGCAAATAGGAATATCCAACGTAATTAAGGAATTAAAAAAATGACAGACCGTTTTATACAAAAACCGGTCATCCTCGACGATGACCATAGTACCGGCAGGTTAAAAGTAAGCCTGTTGATGACCTTATTGAATGACCACCCCTATCAGAAAGAAGTAGCCGCCACGTTCAACACCGATGAAATTGCCGGACAATACATTCAGGTGGACCACATCGATACCCTTTTTAAGCGTATCCAATACATCAACCAGCACTTTCGGCGATTTTCCGTCAACGCCCAGAGCAAGCACATCACCATCCGAGAAAGCAAAGACCCGGTAGAAGACTTGAACAATCCCCATCCGCTGATCTTTAATTTTGAGGAATACGCAGAGGTTGATGAAGTCAAAAACAACCTTGACTGTTATGCCATCTACGATGCCAAGAACACCTACTTTGATACCTATGACATGGCCAAGTATGCTAACCGTCTTTACAAAAGCGGATTGGGCAAACTTGCGCAATACAACCTTGACTATTTTAAAGACCTTGCCTCAGATGACCGCAAATACAACCGATATCGGAGCTACCGCCTCGTTGCTAATAATGACCAGCTTTTCCTGCGCGGCATCACCTCGGTAGATCGTTATTACGAATACGGCGTAGATTTCACCTTCGTGGTGACCATGCTCTCTTTGCATCGGGACATGCAGCGAAACGAAGGCAACCAATACGCTATTACCAGCGCCGCCGCTTCGGAATCCAAAGTAGAAATCATCGTTACCGACAAGCACCTGAAAGACGCAGGCCCCTTCGGCAAAGCATCTTCCGCAATCATCGTCACCACCAACGACCTGGGTCAGGGCTCGCTCAATTTCAATAAAATCATCCGGGTTGGCGGACGGCTGCACGGCGGGGTTTACCTGTTTAACAGCAATGAGGAAGCCAACAACAGTAAACTGATCATTTCTCACCGCACCGGGCCGAAAAAAACATTGGAAAGTCTGGTCGAACTGGATACCATCCTGAATGATACCGACGATTTTATCAAAGACCTGTTAGCCATCAAAACCATCAAAACCCCTGACGAACTCCGGGCGCGTATTGAGTACAAACTCACCAATCCCCGGAGCGCTTTCAAAGACATCAAAGCCCTGCGGGACATTTTCAAAGCCAGGATCGACAATGAAATTAAAGCCTTCGCTAAGTTGCTCGACATGTGTGACAAAGCAGAACAACTGGACATCGACTACGACCTGAAGGATAAACTGCGGTACATCATTTCAGACATCATTTTGAGTAAAAAATAGACTCTATGGCATTAACGACAGATCAAATTAAGTTTATCATACAGCGCTATGATACTTATATAGGAGGTGCAAACACCAAGGGGGCATTCCTGCTGGCATTTAATAGTTTTCTTTGCGGTGGGCTTTTATCAAACTACAAAACACTGATCACTTTTGTCGAAGCAAACTGGCTCACGGCTTATAAAATTTCCGTTTTAGGTGTATTTATCTTGGGCGTCGGCAGTTTGGTAGTCGTATTATTGGCAATTTTTCCTTTCCTGAAATCCGGGAATTCCTCGCCGGACCGCTACCATTCCCTGATTTATTTTGGTTCAGTGAGCATGTTTGACAATGCCAGCAAATACCAGGATGCCCTTCAGGCTGCCGATGAACAATCCTTTATTGATGATGCTTCAAAACAAGCATTTCAACTCGCTACCGGCCTGCGTAAGAAGTACAATTATTTGTCTTGGGCTACGGTGATGATATTTATTCAGCTGGCCTTGGTGCTTGCAATTCTTTCCTTAATTCTTTTTAGCAAATGAGATTATTTGAAAATTATACCCAAGACATTGATAAACTACTGACAAGTGATAGCTACAGCAGCTTTAACGGTGGTATCGAAAGTATACGGTCTGTCCGCAATGATATATTGAAAGGCAATGCGTCTGTTAAGCTTTTTGCTGCCCAGAATGAAAGCCTGCAACTGACTGGCGACAAGGCATTACTGGGTTTCGATCGCAACGGATTACAAAAATTATTCGGCCCCAATAAAAGTTCTTTTGAACATATTGTTATCGGCAGCCATCCGGATTTTGAGCATATCGGCCATAACGAAATGGAATACCACCATTGTACCTCCATGTTCGTGGATATCAAAGGATCATCCCGGTTACGGCTGAAGTATCCTCTGGAAAGGGTGCGGCTCATTAAAGACTCCTTGCTAACCCTATGTATCCATGTCGCCAATTTTTTTGGCGGACATATTCACCGGCTTCAGGGAGATGCCGTCTTTGTCCAGTTCGCACGTCGGGGACAGTATAAGAACGATTCAGTAATCAATGCCCTTAATGCCGCTGCGGTGCTGTGCCAGTTCGTCGAAAAGAATCTGAGTGCAATTTTTAGAAAACACGGACTTGAACCGATCAAGATCAGAATTGGTATAGATTATGGCCCCGACCAGGAAGTCTTATGGTCACACTATGGCGTACCTGGATGTGCAGAACTGACCACAACCAGCCTGCATACCGATCTGGCTGCAAAGCTTCAGCAAAAAGCATCATCCAACAGCATTATTGTAGGCGGCAATGTAATTAAAGAACTGGATGTTCCTGAGTTGTATTACGACTACGTTTACAAGATGAATAATGGGCAGCGAGAAATAGACCGCTACATTATCCGGGACATTGCCTACCAGCAATATGAGTTCTTATGGCGGAAGTATCTGCCAACATATGATTTCGTTAATCGCGCCGGAGATGGCAGCCTGGAAATCACAGAGCCGGACTATCGCTTGTACTGTGAGGTCTATGACGCGACACAAGGGCCAGAGCCCTATTTCCAAAATTCCTGTTCTATTGCCAAAGGGAAACAAATCCGGTTTACCCTGAAGTTCCGCAATTCCCTTTACCATAAACGAGATTACGAAACGATCGAGTGGAAAGTAACTAACCAGGGAGCTGAAGCGAAAACAGCGAACAATTTGGAACCTGATTACGGAAATGGGTTTAAAAACCATACGACCTGCGAACTTAACGCCGCATATCTTGGCCACCATCATATAAAATGCAAGATCATTAGGCCGAATAGTCCGACGATCACCTCCACTTTCCATGTGTTTGTCCAGTAGTAACGGACAGATTGAGTGTCACTAAAAAAGAAGCATGTGGAATATGCGAAAAATGTTAGTAATTACATAAACCCACTAGAATATTATCAACGGTATTTTGTGTAATTTTATAGTTAAAATAATTCAGTGTCAACGGTTTGCATCGCTAATCAGTCGACCAATAAAATACTAAATAAAATGGCAGAAGAAACAATTGAGATAAGAGAGCAGAAGATCGTTCTGGAGCCACAGATATCCCTTACGATGATTTCCCGTTATGTCGTGGCCTCCCAGAGGCGAAGACAGAGCATACTGAAGGGTTGTAAATACCCACCAACGTATATTCCCCGCTTTTACGAAATAGCCCGAAAGCTGGTCTGCGAAGCCTTTGCACTCAATTTTATTGATCAGCAAGAGATTTATTTTGACGATTTTAAGCGTCATGCTGAAAGATTGCGGAAGGAAGCGAAGGGCTTCCCTGAAAATAAAGACGATCACAAAAACCGGATTTATTCCGCAAAGGGATTGGATGGCATTATTGCTATGGAGCAATTGCTGAAACCCATTTTGCAAACCTATGTGCTGGACAATAATTTAAGCCGGAGACGGAATAAAATTATAAAAAATGGCGTAAGGATCGGCGCAATGGCAGATATGCTTTTATCAGACATCGCAGGTGATCAGGTAGGCTTTTTAAAATTCAACTTTTCTACTGAAAAACTAAAAAAAGAAGAAGCGGCAGTCAAACTGTGGGTATTGCACCGTTTCTATTCCGAAAAAGGAATGGAATTCGAATCCAAAAACTGCTTACTGATCGATGTCGCTGCCTGGCGCGTATATCGCCTGGGCGATGTCCAGGATGTTGAAACAGCAATTGACCAGTCGAGCCGCGAAATTCGTGACAATTGGGACTTGATATAAAAGAGTGATATCTCAATGACTATTTATCCTTCTGCATTAACAATCAATAGCATCACAATGCCTGAAGTTAGCATTTTGTTATCGGTTTCTTGGTTATCCCCCAATTCAAATGACCACTTCTATTCAATAACATTTAACCATGACTTACTACAGTAAAAGCCAGGCAATTCTATTAGATCAAATATTAGCCGCATTTGGCTCATCTGACACCTTAAGCAATGAGCATCTTTTAAAAATAGATTCAAATGAAAAGAGAATTAGTGGCCTTGTTAAGATTTTGGAGGCGAGAGGTTTCGTGAAAGCCATAAATACTGAAGAAAGCGACGTTCCTTACATAGTATTTATTAATCCTTCTGGTTCCCTTTTTTTAGAGGGCGGCGGTTTCGTGGCCGAACATGAACGGGAGCAACAACGCCTGAAAAATGTTTCCGGTTCTAGTATCACAATCAAATCATCTGGTAACCGCAACATCATCAACACTGGAAATCACAATATCTTTCATATTAACCATGCTGTCGCTGAAGGAGACATACAATCACTTAAGCAGGCATTAAGTGACAACAAAGTTGCAGCGCCGGATATCGCTGAAATTGTTGAAATTGTACAACAAGAAGAACCAGCTAATCACGAACTTGGACCCATTTCTAAAAATTGGATTAGAAAAATGCTTGACCTGTCAATGGAAGGCACCTGGGAAATTGGATTGGCAACCGCGGGAGGTCTATTAACGGAGTGTTTAAAAAAATATTACGGCATTTAGCTAACCATTTAATTACGAATATATTACTTATAAAAAAGGTCGTCGATTTGCGTAAACTGGCAAATATTCTTGTGGATTACCCTTTTATATTCAGAGAAGAAAGTTAACCTATGTCATTAGAAGATCTATCAAAACAATTGAAAGAAGTAATAGCGACCTATGATACCGGTTGGCTATTAGGTGACCTTTCCGGATTGATGCATGCTGGAGGAAATAATACGGGGCACGATCAGCTTGGAGACTTATCTTCACCACAACGCCAGTTGTATTACCTGGCCGGTTTATTAATAACCTCCGATCCGGCAAACGGCATTGATAACATGTATGATCCTGACAAATGGGAAAAAATCGTTAATCTCCTGAATCAGATTGAGCAGGCATATACTTTCATGTTTTTCCCAAAGGAGGAAGAACTAGTAGATGAGCATTGGCAAAAAATACGGCAGGTCGCGATGCCATCTTTTCTCGATTATTTTAACCAGGGACCACTAAATTTTGAGGAACAGATTATTAATTGGGTAAGTGATCTTTATACGCCCTTGAATGCCATCATTTCAAAGGAAACAGGGCTTCAAACAAGTGATTTTTTACAGTTCTATGAAAACGTTGATGTGTTGCATCAAAGAAACTTCCAGGGCGTCAGTCCAAAAGGCACGCCCCGTGCCAACTGGCGTGAATATGCCAAGGTTCAAATGATCAATACCGCACCGGAGCCGCTTAAAGCCATAATGGCTAAAAAAATGGGGGACATGGAGCCTTCCATGTATTACATGGCTGATCATGGCATAATCGACCGTTTTTATGCACATGAAATTGTTTCGGCCAATTTAGCTCAAGAGAAGGTTGAAATCATTTTACAGTTGCTTTCTGAAGAACGGTCCGCTTCAGATTTTCTGTATTATACGTCGATGAAACCCGGAAATCCTTTATATGAAAAGCCGATTGCCTACTTAGGAAACGGTATGTATCAGATTTTTGAAGTGAAACAAGTCATTCACGCTATCGAAAGCCTGTTGGAAAAAATTTGTACAGGCAACAAAGCGAACATTTCGGTGCTAGTTGCCAGGAAGGGAAACCTTTTAGAAGACCGGGTTGAGGGATTGTTTAAACAATTATTAAAAAAAGATTTCAAAATCTACCGGGGATATTATGTAGATGGCTGCGAACAGGATTTGCTGATCTTATGGAAGAACTATGCTTTCATTATAGAAGCGAAGGGTTATAATCTTCGTGAACCGCTGCGCGACCCAGATAAAGCCTTTGTTCGGATCAAAGACGATTTTAAAGGTTGTATTGGCTATGGTTATGATCAATGCTACCGGGTGGAAAGTAAATTTCTCAGCGGGCAGCCTCTTGAGATTTGCGATAAAAACGGAAATGTTTTGGATGTTGTTGATACTATCCCATTTGAAAATAACGCATTTTCGATTGTTGTCAATCTGAAAACATTCGGACAGGTACAAACTGATCTCTCTTCACTGTTAGAGGTACCAGATGATAGCTCATACCCATGGGCCGTAAAACTAGATGACCTTGAGACTTTTGTCCTAACCCTGCTCGCTCAGGGTAAAGGCATCAGTCAGCTCCTGAAGTTTTTAATAATGCGCGAAACCCTTCAGGGGAAATTGATATGTAATGATGAATTACAGCTTTGCGGCGCATTCTTAACCGGTGCAATTAATCAAGAACTGATCGACAAGCGGGAAATGATCTTGACTTCGCCTGACCTTGGTGATATTTTTGATCAACAATACCGGAAAGGCATTGGCTTCCCTAATGAAAAATACTGGGCTGAAAAAAAAAGTGGCAAATGGTTATTCTGGTAAGTGGCAACCATTAGTATTCCTTATCTTTGTGTATTGATCATAATCCCCATGCTTGACATGGTTTATATAGTTCTTTAACTTCTTGTCTTGCTTTGTACCTCTGTTGCCTGGATTCGTCCTTTCAATCAGCGCTTTATTGGGCGGCCTTCACCTGATTCCGAGCTTTCCGGAATTGTGTGCATTAACCATATTATTTATATCAAATTTTAAGGACATGAAAAAAAGAACCGAAACATTGAAACACTGGCTGAGTATGCATTTTTTAATAAGTATAATCACTATTGGGCTACACGCGGGGTGTCTAATACGCTGATTGTAAGCAGGAGTGTCCGCAGCACGTGCAATGGCACATTTCAAGGTTGTGTAGTGGAGAGGGAAACCTCTCCCATCCCGCCATTTAATCACATTAACTAAACCTAAACACTATGGGCAAAATTATTGCTTTGAAAGGAAGAGCGGAATCCGGAAAATCGACAACAATAGGCCTGCTTCCAAAAATTTTGATCGCAAACGGTTATACAGCCGTCCCTGGCAGTAGAGAAAGTCACGGAAAAGATTTTTTAGAAATCTATGCAAAAGGCACATATAGACTTGGTATCACAAGCGCTGGGGACACTTACGATTTGGTACATCAGAGAATAACCACTTTGGTAACTGCAAAATGCGACGATATTATTTGTGCCTGCCGAACTTTTGGCGGCACCCATGTTGCTATTAATTCTTTTTCAGGATTTACATCTGATTACGTCACAAAAACCTACGCTTCCTCTGCGGCAATGGAAGCCAGTGTTAATTTAACTGATGCAAACACCCTGTTTTCAAGAATTTAGCACCAATATAGCAAGAAAAAGCCCGCCGGTTTCCCGACAGGCTTCTCCCAAAACAGTTATAAGTATTGTTTATTTGCTGTCCTTGTTTTTCAACTCCGTCACTTCGTTACGCCCAGCAGATGCAAGGTTTTTGATCTCCATATAGGCTTTGCGTAAACGGGTCCCGGCAGCTTTGTTGCCCTTAGCATAGAAAGCGGTGGCGTCTGCTTCAGTGGCAGCGATCAGTTCTTTTAATTTTTCAAATGAATTCATAGTTTTTAAATTTTAAAGATTTGAATATATGGGTTAATTCACATGCGTACAAATCAGACAGAGAGGCCTTGTCCCTGCTGCTGCATTTTATCCAGCTTTTTATCAAAGATGTTCTGCTGGCCTTTGGATAAATCCTGTGTCGGGTCTTTGAGGAACTGCTCCCGTTTTTCGATCCGGCCGTTCAGTTGGTAGAAGTTCAGGTTACTGAACCGGGGAATGGCTTCCACGCAGCTTGTGTTCCTGTCCGTCCTGGCTGACTACGGTGACCACCGGCTTGTTGCCGTCTTTCAGCGATTCAATGAGCTGCGCCCGTTTTTTAGGGTCTGACATTTCCTTGATAGTATATTTATCCAGCTCTTTCTGTACATCAAAGCCGTATCCTTCGCTGTATTGCTTCACCTTATAGTTGCCGTACTTGTCTTTGGGTTCGTCAAACTGGTGGACGTTCCAGGCTTTGTACATTTCACCCGTCGCCCGGCTGACCAGGTCGTCCCGGTAAGCAGCCCGGCCTTGCAGCATATTGGCCGCCTGGATCACATTGAAACCACGACCACGATCCACATACTGCGAATTGGTAATGACCGGGCTGTAATAAGCCGTGCGGAATTCCTTATTCACATAGTCGACCTTGCCTTTTTCCATGGTCGCCAGCGTCATCTTATCGGCGGCGTTTTTACCCATAGCCAGTTCGCTGACGTTCTTCTGCGACTTGAAATAGTCGATGGCCTGGATGGCACTGTCAAACTTCTTGACCAGGTTTTCTTTCTGCTTATCCGGGTTGGGACTGATCACCAGGTAGTGTTTGCCTTCTTCCAATGGCTTGGCTTTGGATAGCGCCAGGTCATAGCGGTTCAGGAAATAATACTCGCTGGAGCCGGAACGCTTAAAGTTCAGCGTCACGTCCATCTGCCCGTTATCGGCGGGCACCTGCGTTTTCAATTGGAAACCGGGCTGGCCTTTGGCCATTTCCTTTTCCATTTGTTCGATGAGTTTGCCATCGAACTTCAGGGCACGCATTTCACCCTGCAAGTTTTCCAAATTATTTTTGTTCATACTATTGTCGTTTAATAGATTATCTGCCTGCCGGACTTCCGAAAGCATTTGTTCGACAGGCATGTAATATACCGGGTTGGGATTGTCGCCCGGCAAGTAACCGTAGCCCATTTTATCTTCCCAGGCATCTAAAGCATCGTCCCGGTTATCATAAAAATCAAGCTGATGGGGCTGCAAGTCGAAATCCATCGGACGCATTTCGAAAACTACATACGCTTCACCGTGCTGTTGCGCCTGCTCCAGTGGCCTGATGAGCTGCGGGACGTGCTTGGTCTGCAGGTTCATTTTATAGGTTTTCTCGTGTTGTCCCGCAAGAGCAGCGGGTAGCCCGATTTGAGCGGCTGCTTGATGCGCTTCAGCTTCTTACTGAGCAGCGACCTAGCCGCATCAATACCGGCACCGGCCAGTTGCGTGGTCAAATCAAAGCCCGGCAGGCTCACGCTGCCAGCCGCATTGACCACCCCGTTATTCACCGCATCGGTCAATACCGCCTCCGGCGCATTGATCCCGATCATGGCATCCTGCTGGTCAAACACCGTCAGGTTCACCGGTACAATCAGGTTCCCCATGCGGATATTCTTGATCTCCAGGTTGAGCCGCTGGTTACTGAAACTGCCGAGCCCGTAAATATTATGTCCTTTAGGGATCACCTGTCCGGCGACGATGATGCTATCCAGCAGCTTCAGTTTAATGACCGATCCCTGCACCGCTTTCTGGTCACCGTCAATGATGGCCGGGATGGCGCGGAACTGGCTGTCCAGCTTGAGAATTAAAATTGTTTTATGAATTTAAGGCAAAAGCTAGAAAATATTAGCAAAACTAATACCACCTCTTTTGTGGATACAGCTAAAGAAAAATATAATGTAAGATTTGCAGGTAACACCGTTAGTCATCATCAAGAAAAACTTAATGAATTATTAATTAGTGTAACAAATTCATCAAGTGATATGCATGTTGGTTTTGACTTCAATGCAAATGATGTAAAACAATGGATAGATGACCTACAAAGCATATTGGAGCAATACAAACTAGTGAACAACCTTAATCACATTCCAAGCTATGTTAAAGTTCGTGATATTATATCTAGTCTTGTTCCGACATTAAATGACAGTGTGAAGCAATTATCCCAAAAAGTACTAAAAGAGGTGCTTACACCATCTAATACAGGTAAAAAACTATCTAAAAAAGAGCAACGAAACCTTGATATTCAAGCAAAGATTGACAGGGATAATCTAGATTTAATTAAAAAACAGGCTAAAAACAACAAAAAAGGCGATTTTTAAACAAAAAAAGTCTGCCAAATGTCTGCCAAATACCCCTGAATGGTGAGAGTTTTAAACATAAAAAAGCCCCTCTAAACTAAATTAAAGGGGCTTAAAACTATCTGGGGTGGAATATGGGGCTCGAACCCACGACCTCCTGAACCACAATCAGGCGCTCTAACCAACTGAGCTAAAACCACCGTGTTTTTAAGTGTGACAAAAGTACGATTTATAATATTTCTAACAAACAAATTTCGCTTTTGAGAAGAAAAATCTTTTAGAAGCTTCAATCTCAGAAGTTTGCGTTTAATAAGATCAAGGCGGATTCCGTAAACTATTCCTTCAACAAGTCATCTACCTTGTTTGCCAGCTCATCCGGATTACTTGGTCGCGGTGCTTTGGTGGTACTTATGTTACCAGCCTTATCAACCAGCATATACGTTGGGAAAGAGTGGACCGACAAACGGCGCTCTAACATAGATTGCTGAGCCTCAGGCAATCGGTAGTGGACCACATTTTCACCAGTCAAATCCATTTCTTTAATCATGTTCTTCCAGGTAATTTCGGGCGACGAGTTTGCAAAATACATGAATATCACGTCTTTGCCCTTCAATACTTCCTTAGCTTTAGCCACATATTTCATTTCGTCCCTGCAAGGGCCGCACCAGGTGCCCCAGAAATCAACATAAACTACTTTTCCTTTGTAAGGGGCCAGGAGCGCTTTAAAGAGCGAGTCGGCATCTTTCGAAGACTTCAAATGGTCCGTATTTTTCAAACTCGCCGCATAGGCGAAATCCGTGCTTGCCTTTTTGAGCAGAAAACTTTGATAGTCCCGTATGCTTGTTTGGAACGCGGGAGATTTGACTTCGCTTAATACTGCTTCGAGTTTCCCGCCTTCAAATGGCCTTCTTGTGCTCTCTAAATAGTTCATAATAGCCTGTACATTGTACGAGTTTCTGATATCCTCGTCCGGAATAAGTTCCCGGTGAATTGTGAAATCAGCTTCTAACATGTTAGACCAAAGTATCTCTGTTGCTGCATCTGTGATCATGGGTTGATATTTCGTGCGAAGATTTCCCTCTAGTTTTGACTGCGCAGGGGTTAAAGATTTTGCCAGCTTTTTTGCCCTTACGGAGTCGGTTTCACCGATGCTGTCTATTTGCCAGGAAAGCTGTACTGCTTTTTTTTCCTCCTCACTTGCCAGTATGCTGCCGTTGTTGATCAGGCGCAGAAGGGTTTCAAGATGGGAAACGCTGAGGTCCTCCTTAAGATACTGCACATAGGCTCTGCTAAAAAGTGTAAAGTCCCGTACCAAAGTGTAAGGTTTAACCGGATTCGCAAATAATGAATCCTTTACATAAGCCATGTACTTAGCTGGGAAACGTTCCCTTGGCTGCATATTGAGATCAAAACGTCGCATCAAATCAGAAGCGATATAGTATCTGTTAAAATTTCTGACAAAATACTTTGTCTTGGTGGAGAGCAGGGGAGTGCGCTTCAGATGATCTGCAAAGAAGGCGTTCGCTTTTTTCAGCTCTGCGGTTTTAGCTTCCAGGTAATCCATTCCCTGCATTTTGTCCACTTCCGCTCTTCGCTTGTCCTCTTCTCTTGAACGGGCAAAAGCATCATATGGCTGATAATTTGCCAGCTCATTATGCAAACGCGCGTTGTCACCCATCATAAGGTATTGTCCTGACCCGAAATCGTGGTACAGAAAATAATGCTCTCCCGGCTCAAGTACGTCAATTTTTCCTGTCCTTCCCCAGTCTAAAAATACCTGCTGGGAATTTAGTAGCGGTACTTTGATCAGGAAACGGCCCAGCGAGTCAACATCGGCGTATACGTCTTCTTCATTGCCCTTGATCACATTGATCCGGGAGATCCTGAAAGGCTCGAGGTTCGGGGCGTTGCGAAGGTATCCGGTAATGTAAGCGGTATCTATCTGCTGAAAATGCGTGTCTTTAAATGGCGTGTCGTCATTACTTGCATAAGCGGGCAGCGTGCGACCAACCCGCTTGTATTCCTGTGCCAAATGGTTGCCGGCGCGTAAAAGCATTATACTATCGCTTTTCTTTTCAATCGAAAGGTTAATCATTTTTGTGCCTTTCGTTAATGTTACCTTGCCTTTATTTCGTGAAAAGGTAAGACCTTGGTAATCCCAGAATTCGTTGTTATAGATCGCAAAATCCTCGAAGAAGCCAAACGTCCACGTGTTAGCTTTGGGCTCATACCAATTTCCGAGCAGTTCATACACAGCGGGATTTTTAGCTTTAGGGCTATAGTTTCTCGATGTCCCTTCCGCAGCAACACGGAGGTTTTTCCCCTTAAGGGTCAAATAGGCCAACCTGTAACTATTCTTGTTCTTTAACAGCGCACGATACTCCCTGTTTAGGTAGTCGCCAAACCATTGGATATCCCATTTCTGCCCGTCCATTACAACTTGTTTGCCCTTTATGAAAAAAGCGTTTGCAGGTTTATCCGCAAATATCCACTCGCCCGCAATCTTTTTCTGAGCCTGCTCTACAGGAAAGTAAGTCATGTCAGGATGTTTTGCTACAAGCTTGCAGGTTCTCGGCTTATCCCATGCACCAAACTGGAAAGCCCCGGTACTATCAGAACTCAGTTCCACACGCAGCGAGACTTTGCCTTTAGCTTTGCTTGAAAGCCAGACCTGGTATTTTGGAGCTGAACCAGAGACGCTGTCAACCCTGTACAAGTCGTAAAAATATTCTACATGATTGTCTACAATGGTAAAGGCATCCCAGTTGCCCTTTGCGGTCGACTCGATGAGCCAAAGTCCTCGAAGCTTTGCTGGTAGTTTGTCGGCCGACTTTGCATAAACGCAAAATAAAAGAACAAATAGAATAGATAGTTTAACGGAGCGTTTCATCATCACAGGATATTTAGGTTAGTTTGATCACATTAAGCCATGATCATAATACCTGCAAGTACGTGATAAAAAACGTATTTCAAAATTAAAATTGCGCGCTTGCCTTTCCTTTATTGTCCCAATGGTCTTTTAATATATTTCCCTCCGCATCTTCAACAAGCCGTCGGGCAAACCGTTCGCCTTTGATCTTGCCAGTCTGCGGATCTTTATGCCCGAGGAAGAGCAGAATTGCGCGACCTTTGTTATCGGTCTTTATGGCCAGATCGTAACGCCCAAACGTCAATTCCAGCATCTCGTTTGCCGCATAGGTCTTTCCAAGAATTTTTAACAGAGGTTCTTTCAGTACACTCATCATCTTTTATTTTAAATCCAATTACCAGGTTCTTAGCTTCCACAGCTTCATTTAAAACAAGCTACGCACAAGGTTGTTTTTCCATAAGGCAGGCCGCACAATGTTGGCCGTGCCCCCCGAAAGCAGAATTGCGCAGTTTCTAAGGGAAAGGATGTAAAGTTTGTATAGCTTTGTATCACTTTTCTTTATGCGATTTGACAAACATTTTCCGACCGACCGGCTTAAGCCCTACATCAAGTACTTCGTAGTGTCGGAAAATGAACTGGAAACTGAATACAAAGTTTTCCCGTCTCCCGGACTAGTTATCGGATTTCAATACAAAGGAAAGCTTTCAACCATCAAAAATGACGCAGAAGCCAAGCTGTCTTCGGCCGGGATCACGGGGATTGCAGACAGTTACACCATCTTCAGGAATTCTGCCGGGATAGGAACGATACTGGTTTACTTTACAGAAATTGGCTTTACCCATTTTGCCTCACATCCGGCTAATGAACTTTTTGGATTAAGCCTGTCACTTCAGGATATTTTCGACAAGACCCTCATCTTGGAAGTTGAAGAAAAGTTGGCTGCTGCCGGTACAGACCAGCTTCGGATAAAAATTATGGAGCGATTCCTGTTATCTCAGCTCAACGGCATGCAGGCCGATAAGCTGATCGTTGAAGCCGTTAAACTCATTTATCAAAGTAACGGGACAATGCGCATCAAAGAACTGAACGAAAAGTTGTTCATCAGCCAAAGCCCCTTCCAAAAGCGGTTTAGGAAAGTGGTCGGTACCACACCCAAGAAATTTGCCTCTATTGTCCGTTTCAATACAGTGCTCAACAATTTAAATGGCTCAAAAACGCTGGCCGAGCTCTGCTATGAAAATAATTTCTTCGACCAGGCTCATTTCATTAAGGATTTTAAACGCTTTACGGGCGTTACCCCTGAAAACTTCAGGCACTTCTTTTAAAAAAACGATTTTTTACAATAGGGCGGGTTTCAGACATCGCATCTTTGGCTTGTAAATTATAAGACAATGAAGCAAGCAACTTTTACCACCGCACAAATTAGTGCCGCCCACACTAAAGTAAAATCCGGCGCCGACTTCCCGGCTTACATCCAGGAAATAAAGGCTTTGGGAGTAACTTATTACGAAACCTTCGTGACCGACGGGCACACCGATTATTACGGGGCAGACGGTTACAAAACAACCAGCAATGCCAAATATCCCCCACTGGCTATCGCAGATACAGTCAGCGCCGCGCAGTTCAAAAATGATCTGAAAGCGCACCAGCAGGGTAAAACAGATTATCTCACTTTCATAAATATGTGTGCAGCTTTCGGTATTGAGAAATGGTCGGTTTGTATGGATAAAATGACTTGTACGTACTACGACAAGGCTGGAAACGAAATTTTGGTAGAACAGATTCCTGAGTAATTTTTTATTAGCTTAGAGGCAATATTGATAAGGAATGAATTGGACCATTAACGCCTGTCTCCCAACTGCATTGCTTGGCCTGACAAGCATGGCTGCAACAGCTCAAAACCTGAATAAGGTCAACCAGAAAATTGACAGAAATTGCTATGTCTTGAAGGAAAAGTATACTGCACTGCAATCGAACCCGGAAATCAGGCATGGCTACTATTTTGCGAGCATTTCGAGCTATGATGAAGAGGGACAGTATACTCAAGGTCAGCGCTCCGGCGTGTGGACCTGTTCAACAACGGGCATCGTTTTGCAGAAATACGACTTTGATCAGCATAAGGAAATTCAAGGCTTGCCCTCAAAGTTAGTGACCAGGATAAGTATAAAGGATCCCGGCACCGGCCAATCTAAAGACCTGCCAGTTCAAAACATTTATTTGGGAGGTGATACCAAAATGCTGAAAGTAGTGGTTAACTGCGTACGGTATCCGGCCGAGGCAGCGGAAAAGAGGATCACAGGAAAGGTCAGGATTCGCTTCGTTTTGGGTGCCGACGGAAAAATGAGGGATGAAGTTCCCTTGACCAATTTAGGCAGCGGACTGGAAGGCGAAGCTCTTCGCGTGTTTCGTCTTATGCCCCAGGATTGGCTGCCTGTATTCATCGACGGTAAGCCTGTGGATGCCGAAGTTGAAATGCTGTTAGCATTTAATTTGTCGTAATCAATGCCTCGAATTAGGTAGGCTCTACACCACTGCTGTTACATTAGTGTCAACAAGCTATTCACCAGTCCGCGCTATCTAGATGCTGTTCAGTGGTTCTCCTGCAGCTGAGTAGTGTCTGAACAGATAGCTTTGGCAGCCTCGCTTCTTTTAAGTATTTAGTTTTTAAGGATCAGTGATCCGTTCAAACAAAAAGTAAGATATTTTACTTATTTTAGTAAAAAATATTACTATGACGGCAATAGCAACAGGTAAGCACAACAAGGTAGGCAAATTTAATGCAGAGGCGCCAGAATGGCTTCAGGGTTCGTTTACAAATTTTGAAAAGATGGACTTCGTCAAAAAGGGAATCACCAAAGATAGTTTGGTGTTGTTTAAGCAGGTTATCGATGTGGACTATGATCACCTGTCGCAGGTGTTAGGAACAACTAAAACTACCTTACATAAAAAGCAGGGCAATGAAACGTTCAGTGCGTCGATAAGCGAGAAAGTCATTGCTCTTATGGATGTTTATCGTTTCGGTTACCAGGTTTTTAGCAACCGCGAGAAGTTCAACAAATGGGTGACGGCGCCCAACCGGTCGCTCGACAATCGGATTCCGCTTGAAGTAATGGATACCGTTTTCGGGATCGACGAAGTAAAAAATATTATAGGTAGAATCCAACATGGCGTTTATTCCTGATTATGCTGGTTTATCGTCTATCTAAGACTGAATTTGCGGGTGATCTCGAAGGCATTGGCGCCAAGCTGTACGGCGGGCGCTGGAATAACAAAGGAACAGCCTGCATCTATACTTCTTCCAGCAGAGCTTTGTCTGTTTTGGAATTTGCGTCTAATGTGGAACTTGAATATGTACCTGAAGATTTGAGTATAACAACCTACGAAGTGCCCGATGATCTTTTGGAAGTGTTAAAGGCTAGTCAACTTCCTGAAGATTGGGCTGCTATTCCCACTGCTCAGTCAACTAAAGATCTAGGTAGTAAATATTTTAGCGATCAGCGCGTGCTATGTCTGCGTGTACCATCGGTGGTTGTTCCTGAGGAATTCAATTACCTGATCAATCCGGAGTCCAAGAAGATCAATGGAGTAAAAGTAAGGGGCATATCCAGATTCAAGTTTGACAGTCGCATTAAACTATAGAGTCACCTTTCAGCCAAATACAGCTTTTTGCCTGATGGCGAATGAATCTCTTCTTCAGAGATGATCTTGAAGGTCAAGGGCTCGGTGTAGCTGTAGTTTTTCATGATCAGCTTATCGCCTTTGATCTTGTAAGTGCCTTCCGAGGCCATGTCTCCTTCCTCAATGAGTGTTGCTTTGCCATTTGGCTTCAGCTCGATGCTCATCGCGAGACTACCCCAGCCCCCAGGCAGTGGCTCAAGGCGTTCGCGGTAAATCTTGTCAGATTTTACCGCTATTACGCCCTTTTCGCAGGCACTTAAGGTAACAATGAGTATTAAAGGCACGAAAAAGAAAAAGATTTTATGCAGGTTCATATTCAGAATGATTGGTTATGTCGTTAATTTCCCATCGCAGCATATTTACTTTCGATTTTTCGGAGCCACTCAGGATTTCGGTCGGATTTCACTAGGGCCTAAGCCTCTACGTAAGTCCTAAGAGAGTCCTTGCTGATAGCGTTACTACGGGTTAATCCAAATATACAAAACTTTTGTGTGCGGCCATTTTTTTAAAATGTTAGATTTGCTGGGATATGATTGAATTGTATACCGATGGTGCGGCAAGCGGAAATCCGGGTCCGGGAGGTTATGGCGTAATACTGCGTTCCGGCAAGCATTACAAAGAACTTAGTGCCGGCTTCAGGTTAACAACCAACAACAGGATGGAGCTTCTGGCGGTTATTGTTGGGCTCAGCGCACTCAAACAGCCGGGTCAGCAGGTTATCGTCTATTCAGATTCCAAATATGTGATCGACTCTGTCGAAAAGAAATGGGTGTTCGGCTGGCTCAAGACAGATTTTAAAGGCAAAAAGAACAGGGACCTCTGGCTTAAGTTTTTGTCGGTATATAAACTGCACGATGTTAAGTTCGTGTGGGTTAAGGGACACAACAATCACCCGGAAAACGAGCGTTGCGACCAGCTGGCCGTTGCGGCGTCAAAAAACAAGGCCGCGCTGGGGGTCGACGCGGCTTTCGAGGCAATGGCAATATAATCCGAAAAGCGATGGCAGGCAGACAAAACGAATATTCTTTTAAAGCCTCTATCGAAATCATTGGCATCAATCCGTACGTGAGCGTACCGGAAGAAATTTTAGCCAGTCTTTTTGCCGATGCAGGCAGGGATAAAAGTCCCATTCCGATACGAGGGGCGGTAAATGGCAAACCATATACCCAAACTTTGATGAAGTACCAGGGTGCATGGCGACTGTACATTAACACCATCATGCTTCCTGATTCACCTAAAAGGATAGGAGAGCGGATAGCGGTAAGTGTTGCATATGATGCTGCCGACCGGACGCTGCCAATGCATCCGGAGTTGGCCAGGGCGCTCAGTGAGAACGCCGCGGCAACGGCCGCGTTTAATCAGCTCAGCCCCTCATTACAAAAGGAAATTATCAGGTACATCGCTGGCTTAAAAACGGAGCAAAAGGTCCAGGAAAATACGCGGAAGGCTGTCGACTTTCTTCTCGGCAAAGGCAGGTTTATCGGCCGCGATCCGAAAAGCTAAAAACCGCGGCCGATCAAAACGACTATAACTTTAAGGTTGCCCACCTCCGCCAGCGGCACCGTATACCTGGCCGGTAGCATAACTTGCATCCGTGGCCGCCAGTTGCACGTAAATCGAAGCCAGCTCTGCCGGCTGTCCCGGTCTGCCCATCGGGGTATCCCCTCCAAAATTCTTTAGCTTTTCCATCGTAGCACCGCCGCTTACCTGCAAGGGTGTCCATATAGGGCCGGGCGCAACGCCGTTTACACGTATCCCTTTGGGGCCTAATTGTTTGGCGAGCGACCGCACATAGGCTGTATTTGCTGCTTTGGTTTGCGCATAGTCGAACAGTTCTGCAGAGGGATCAGAAGCCTGCACGGAGGTCGTGGCAATAATAACCGAGCCCGGCTTTAGGTGTGGAAGTGCAGCTTTAGTGACCCAAAACGGTGCATAAACGTTCGTTTTCATTGTTGCATCAAAATCTTCGGAAGAAATGTCCAGGATCGATTCACGCGTTTGTTGCCGGGCTGCATTATTCACAAGAATATCCAAGCCCCCAAGTTCCTTTACCGCCTGATCTACCAGCCGTTTGCAAAACGATTCATCTCTAAGGTCGCCCGGAATGGCCACCGCACGGCGACCTTCTTTCTTAATCAGTGCGATTACTTCGCGGGCATCCTGTTCTTCCGCAGGCAGGTAGTTAATCGCTACATCAGCACCTTCCCTGGCATAGGCAATCGCGGCTGCGCGGCCCATCCCTGAGTCGCCCCCCGTAATCAATGCTTTTCTGCCAGTAAGTCGCCCCGAGCCTTTGTAACTCGTTTCGCCATGATCAGGCCTGGGATCCATTTGAGAGGCTAATCCTGGCCATGCTTGTTTCTGTTCCTTAAATGGAGGTCGCGGGTACTTCGATAAGGGGTCTTCTATCGCCGGTGCCAGCGAGTAAGCACCCAGACTTGCAGCCGATCCCAGCACGGGACTCGAGGCGGCCGCAACAATACCCAATCCCAAACCGCCGATAGCCTGGCGCCGGCTCATCTTGTTCTCTGTGTTTTCCATAACGCACTGTTAAGATCAATGTTACATAAGTATCTCTCTCAACATCGGTCGACAAAGGAAAGTTTAGTTTTTGTTCAGGTTAAGGGGCTTCCCGCGGAATTTCGATATAAAAAGTGGTGCCATTACCTTCTTCACTTTCAAACCATATCGTTCCCTTGTGCCATTCCACAATATTTTTAACCACGCTCATGCCCAGTCCGGTAGAAGCTTCTCCCTGAAGTCCCGGCCGTCCTGCCGAAGTATACTGATCGAATAAGACCGCATGGTGTTTTTTAGGGATACCTATGCCATTGTCAGATACCGTAAACAGCACGGAATCCCCTTTGTCTTCTACCTTAAAGGCAATGATCCCGTTTTCGGTGGTAAACTTAAGGGCATTACTCATCAGGTTATTGATCACCTGCATAAATTTGGATTCGTCAATGCTGAGATGTACCCTTTTGGGCGAGGCATTGAACGTGATCGTACGTTTGATCTTCCTCTCCGCGTTCTTCGCTTCTTCAATATACTCGGCAACCTTACGGGCTACGTCAACCCGTTTTTTAGTAAGTACCACATTGGCAGTTTCCAGAAATTCGCGACTGGTTAAGTCGCGGATCAGTTCTACGGCCTCCCGGTTTATCTGCATCACATGATCTACCAGCTTGTTGTGGGTTTCGCCCAGCACGTCCGACTTCAGTTTGCTGCTCAGTGTTCTGGCTATGCTCAACGAACCTGCAAGTTCATGCGCAAGAATGTTCAGAATGGAGTTCTTTTTATTCGCGTATTTGGCAAAGGTATGCTCATTGATAAGTTCGGCTGTAACGTCTATGATATGGCAGTGAATGAAAGTTCGACCCTCGCTGTCCGTATACATGGAGGGCATAGCCCGCACCCATTGCAGCCTTTCATTTTCGTGAGCTATCCGAAGATGTATCTCTTTTTTCAACGTGCCCTGCAGGAGGTCGTCAAAGCACTTCCGAGCATATTCATGGTCATCAGCATGCACAAAGTCCCAGAGCTTCCCCGGTATTTCTGCCTCCTCACAACCTGGGAATAATATGCTGAAAGCGCGGTTTTTATAAATGATTTCCTTGTTCCCAATGTCGAATATGAAAGTAGCAATGCCCGATTCGTCAGTAAGGGATTTGAAATGAGGAGACTGTATCATCGTTTTATTTCTAATAACAAGTACATGGGGTTATGGTTTTACACCCCATAGTAATACCGTTACCCGATCTGCATAATGCACCAAGTGCGGGCCATCAGTTTTGTCGGTGCCCACCAGTGGATACCCGGTGATCTGCGCATGGAGCGAAACGTTTCGAATTGGCCAGGGTTTATGATGTATGTCGAGCCGGTAAAGGCTGCCGGCCCGCTGCTCAAATAGCGCATGACGTTCCGTAAGCCAGTAGTCGAGGGCAGTTTTCGAGGTAATCGGAGGGCCAACTTTGTACGAACACAGAAACGACAGGTTCCGTTTTAAGTTTCTGGAACTATATTTTTCGTGGTCCCTTTTTATAGCCGACTTGAAATAGGGAAGCCCAAGGAGTAGCCGCGCCATTAGGGCGGGAACCAGTTTCTCAGCCTCGATAGATAAAAAATAGATGCCGGGAATGCCGTCCTTAATCACGTAGGTGCGCAGGTTCAGCTCATGAAAATCAGAGATCAGCGGAAAAGGCGGCAGGAATCTCGGACGCAGATTTTTTACGCTGAAGGCCACAAAGGAAATCCAGGCATCTCCATGTATCGTGTCAATCGTCAATCCTTCGGGCACAAACGGACGAAGCGCGGGCAAGGGAAGCTTCCAGTGCAGAAAGAGGTTTTGGTGCCATTCCTGGTAATGCTTCCATGCCTCCTCAGGCAAGTCGTACTGCCGGTGGGAAGTTGTGCTTAGAATGTCTGCAATTGTACTCATTGCTATAATCGCCTAGGTTTATTCACAAATAGATAAGCCCATCTCTAGCTGTTTTGTTTTACACTGGCCCGCTAAGCCTTATTAAACTTCTTTTCCGCGTTTACGGTATAAAATTTGATGGTTCCGAGGATAATTATGCGCGAACACCTACCATTTTTTCAGGGAGGCGGACAGCTCGGTGAATTAATCCGCAACAAAGACTGGTCTGCCACAAACTTAAACTCGCCCGAAACCTGGCCCGAGAGCCTTCGTTCGGCGGTGGCCATTGCCTTAAATTCTGGATTTCCAATTGCCATTTATTGGGGCACAGCGTTTACTTTGCTGTACAATGATGCCTGGAGCAGTATACCTGGGCAGAAGCATCCGTGGTCGCTAGGCAGGCCAGGTGCAGAAGTGTGGCCAGAAATATGGGAAGGTTTGAAAGAGGAGTTTGAAAGCGTTTTGCATCAGGGTCAGTCTTACCGCCGACCAGATGCCCCGCTTTATATGCATCGGTACGGTTACACCGAGGAGTGTTATTTTGATTATTCGCTTTCGCCTATCATGGCGCCCGATGGTACTGTCGGCGGTGTTTTCAACGCGGTTATTGAAACATCCTACCGGGTGATCAACGAGCGGAGGGCGGGCATCCGCAACGCATTTTTAGCGCAGCTGACCGGTTCTACGTCTCTGGCAATGGCGCGTCAAACGATTTTTCAGCTTCTGGAAAGCGCTGTGCTCGACATCTCGTTTTATGCATATTATAGCTTTGACACTGTAAATGAAGCGTATGAACTCTCGGGAAGCAGTCGCCTGAATGATCTTCAGCTGGCACAAGTTAGTCGCCTGTTGTCTGGCTACGATGGTTCAAATGAAATCCATCTCGAAAATCTTGATACCACGCTCTCCACACCGGTAATCTCTCACTGGCCGGAACCTGTAGCCGAAGCGGTGGTGCTTCCGGTACACACTGCTGAAGCTTCTGTAAAAGGATATATGGTGCTTGGCGCTTCCGCACGTAAGCGGGTCGACGAGGATTACCGTCAGTTCTTTGCAGCAACGGCGGCCAATACAGGCAGTATTTTGAACAATGCGTATACAGCCGAACTTGCAGTGGCTTATCAGAAAGAACTGATGCTTAACGCGGAGCTTTACGAAGAGCAGCAGGCTTTAAACGAAGAGATCACCGCTTCCAACGAAGAGCTCGCGAGCACCAATGAGGAACTTGTTGCCCTGAACGAAGAGCTGGCAGCCACGAACGAAGAGCTTAATGAAACGCAAGCCGAACTGCATCAAACGCTCGACAAGCTCAGCGAAAGCGAGTATCGTTTCAGCAACCTGATCAGCGAGGCTTCTACAGGCATTGTGTTGCTAACCGGGCCAGAACTGCTTGTCGACGTGGTGAATGAAGCTTTTGCCGGATTAATTGGGAAGGAGGAAGGTGAGCTCCTGAAAAAGCCGCTGTTCGAGGTGCTCTCCGAAAATAGCGCCGGTCTCCGCACCATCGTCGAGTCGGTGTTACAAACCAATGAGCCGGTACATCTTTACGAACAGTACTATCCTTTAGTGATGGATGACAAGCCTGTTGAGCGTTTTTTGAACATCATCTGCCAGCCATACATAGAAGCGGGCGAGGGTATTACAGGCATCATTGTGCTTTGCCAGGACGTAACCGAGCAGGTGCAGGTACGTCATCGTGCCGAAGCTACCGAACGGAAGTTTCAGTTTATGCTCAATGCCATACCCCAGCAGGTGTGGACAACCACTCCGGATGGTCAGCTTAATTACGTAAACCAGGTGGTCACCGAGGATTTCGGTTACCCCGCAGATGTGGTTGTAGGCAACGGATGGCAAACTTTTATTCACCCCGACGATCTGCCGGGGTGTCTGCTCGCCTGGCAAAGCGCCTTAACTACCGGCGAGGAGTACACCGCAGAATTTCGCCTGCGTTTTGCAGATGCGGAATACTACTGGCATCTTTCAAGAGCGGTGCCCCTGAAGGAAAAGGACGAGATTGTGCTATGGCTGGGCACCAACACCAATATAGAGATACAGAAGCAGAACGAGCAACGTAAGGACGAATTTTTGTCCATCGCCAGTCACGAGTTAAAAACGCCGCTTACCGGTATCAAGGCCTTCAACCAGTTGCTGCGCAAGGCGGCGAACCCTGAACGCGCCGCTTCCTATGTCGAAAAGGCAGCAGAAAATATCCAAAGGCTTGAAAAGCTGATCAATGATCTGCTGGACGTTACGAAGATTAATGCCGGTAAACTAAGTTACGACCTGCAGAACTTCAATTTCTCGGAGATGCTGCGTGAGGCGGTGGAAACTTTCCAGCTTACCACGTCCAGCCACGAAATTGTGCTAACACAGCCGGCTCAGGTGATCGTGAATGGCGACCGCATGCGGCTGGAACAGGTCATCAACAACTTCCTGAGCAATGCTACCAAGTACTCGCCGGATTCCGATAAGGTGGTCGTGAAAAGCGAAATCTCAGGACAGGGTCTTATCGTGTCGGTGCAGGACTTTGGTATCGGCATTGAAGCGCAGCATATACAACGCTTGTTCGACCGTTATTACCGGGTCGACAATACCAGAATGCGTTTTGACGGACTGGGTCTTGGCTTGTTTATCTCTTCGGAAATCCTGAAACGACATATGGGTACCTTCTGGATTGAAAGCGAGCCCGGGAAGGGTTCGGTATTTTATTTCAGACTACCGCTCGAAAGCCTTGAGCTTGATTATCAGCCGGTGATACAAACCGATCAATATTATAAAGATCCGCATATCACCATTTTGCGGACAGAAGGTTCAGATTATCTGGAGGTCGACTGGACAGGCTTTCAAACGGTAGATACCGTGAAGGCAGGGGGCATGCGCATGCTGGAGATGCTGAAAGCGAATGGGGTAGCAAAGGTGGTCAACGATAATTCCCATGTGCTGGGTTCCTGGTCGGAAGCGGCCGACTGGGCCGGGGAGGAGTGGTTCCCGATGATGGCAGAGGCAGGGTTGCGCTATTTTGCCTGGGTATACTCACCCAGTGTATTTAGCCGCTTATCCGCAGAAAAGGCGGTCGCCGTAAAAGAAGGCGCTGCTACGGTACAATTTTTTACCTCTACAGAGGAGGCGATAAAATGGCTTGAAAGTTTGTGAGAAGTGCAATCGTTTTTTCGTCCTTCTGCCCGTTAAAAAACTTATCGAGTACCTGTTGAAATACAGGATCTGCGCCTTCTACAAGCGAGAAAAGCGTCATGGATGAGCGCAGTTTCAGGTCGTCGGGCGAACCGAATACAGAATGGGCATTGTTGGCATCAAGTTCCAGCAATGCCCTGCTTATTTGAAGCAGGCGCATGCCAAGCACAGGGTGCTCAAGGTAATCTTTAGCCTCTCCCAGATCACGAATGGCATAATGGATGGAGGTGTCCGTTTTGCCAAGTCCGAGTACCTGCGGAAAGATATACCACATCCAGTGCGTTCGCTTACGGCCATCCTGCACTTCCCGCAGTGCGGTGTCATAGCTGCCCTGCTGTGCGCTGATAAATCGGGATAAGTTGTTAGGGTCAGACATATTTGTCGTTTTGATTTGTAAACATTTGCAGTGCATTTTTGTTCGTTGTTAGCTGCAATCTTTTATATTTGGATATAACCAAATCCCTGAAATATGAAACGCTCTACTTCTCCAATTTCCCAATTGATCTTAGGCATGGCTGTGTTTTTCTCAGTTGCCGGAAACTGCGCATTCGCGCAAAAAAAGGACGTAGCCACCAAGGCTATCGTGAAGCCTGGGATGAAAGCACCTAAATCTGTCAGGATCACGGGTAATATCAAGCATATTTATCGCCGACCCTTGCAAGTCGATACTTTTACTTTTCAGTATTATGATGCACTAACTGGCAGCAGTGTCATAATACCTATCGAAAAGGACAGCGCAGGCAATTTCAGTACCGAGGTCCCACTAACACGAGCGGAGAAGGTTCAGCTAAATCACTCAAGTAAAACAAGCGACGGCCGGATCCGTCACGGTGGCTTTATCGAGTTTTTCTTCTATGCAAAACCGGGCGACGAAATGAACCTTAATTATTATGTGTCGGAGGATTTTAAAACAAGAATACTTAAGTTTGGTGGTCAACTCGGTGATATTAACAATCAGTATACGGCATATCAGGACAGTCTTGGTCGAACCGATTTGAGTTCCCTGATCGACTACCGTAGATCCGATCCGGTAACAAAGGAAACGCTGCCTGAATTTGTAAGGTATCTGGCGCACCGGCTGAAAGCGGGACGGGCCTTCAACGAAGGGTATTT
Organism: Pedobacter deserti; assembly: GCF_024436415.1. Classification (GTDB taxonomy): domain Bacteria; phylum Bacteroidota; class Bacteroidia; order Sphingobacteriales; family Sphingobacteriaceae; genus Pedobacter; species Pedobacter faecalis. The sequence goes on from NZ_JAFMZQ010000001.1 coordinate 2,179,685, forward strand.
CAAAAAGGGTACAAATGACTCGTTCGTCAAAAAGCAGGCAGAGTTCGACATGAGTTACAGCGTTGCAGCGCAACTTGCGTTGATTTTAAGTAAGTTAAATCTTTACGATTCTACGCTGCCGGCATTTATGGCAGCGAACAGCATCAAATGGGATGAACCCGATGCTCTATTGAACGACATTTACAAGATCTTTGTCAACAATACATATATGTATTTAAAGCGACAGCCTTTTATCGATAAGGGTGACAAGCTTGTCAGTTTTCCGGAGGTGGCTCAATACCTCAGACGTGAACGACCGGAGCTGCCCGAAGCAGACAGGTTGCTGCTGACTAAAATGGCTGATACCAGCATAAAGGCGACTACAGAAGAGGCCCGCTATTTTTCAGAAAAGCTCATGAAGCCTTTTTTCGAGGAATACATCAGCATTTCGGATGCTAAAGCCGTCTATGACCATCTGAAAAAAATTCCGAATCCCTTTTTTCGTGATCTTTTGCTTACACGTTTCCTTACAGAAAAACTGGAAGCAGGTGATCTGCGCGCAGTCCGGCCTCTTATGGCCGACTATAAAACGCTGGTCAAGTCGGCCCCCTTAAAGGCAGAGCTTATTGCACGGTACGATGCACTTAACCGCTCGGCCGCCAGGCAGTCGCCAGCAGCCAGACTGCAAGATGTAAAAGATGTTGCCGGAGCGGACATGATGTCTGAGATCATTAAAAGAAACCCTGGCAAAGTTATTTATGTCGACGTCTGGGCAACCTGGTGCAAGCCCTGTTTGGCAGAAATGCCCAATTCCAAACTTCTTCGCAGTAAATTTAAAAATGAAGGTGTTGTGTTTGTCTACCTCTGCATTAGCTCCCCAAGAGAAGATCTTTGCAAGGAGAAGATCGCTATGCACGAGATGGACGGGCAAAACTACTTTCTGGACAATGTGCAGTCAGCCGCCTTGATCAGGAAGTTTGAGATCAAAGGTATCCCACGGTACATGGTTATTGACAAAAAGGGCGAAATTATGCACGTGAACGCAGCCAGGCCCGGGGACGAAGGTCTTGAGAAGACGCTTAGGAATCTCTTGTGAGCGCTTGACTTCCGCTTTTGCCTTGTTTAGTTGGCTCGTTTTTGTAGTATTGTAAAACAGACTATTATGAAACGATTCCTTATCCTCTTATCCTTTGTCCTTTCCGCCGTTAACCTTCATGCTCAGGACAAGCCGAAAACTTACAACGCTGATATCGTCATTTATGGCGGCACTTCGGCAGCCATCACCGCTGCGGTGCAGTCGGCCAAACTGGGTAAAAAAGTAGTGGTGGTGTCGCCCGACAAGCATTTGGGCGGGCTATCGGCCGGAGGGCTGGGTTTTACCGATACGGGAAATAAGGAGGTTATCGGCGGCCTTGCCCGCGAGTTTTATCACCGGGTATACCTGCATTATCAAACAGATACGGCCTGGAAGTGGCAAACGCGTCAGGAGTATGGCAATAAAGGACAGGGCACACCGGCTATCGATGGGAACGAGCGTACGATGTGGATCTTTGAACCGCATGTGGCCGAGAAGATCATGGAAGATTTTGTAAAGGAACACGGCATACAGGTATATCGCAATGAATGGCTCAACCGTGAGAAAGGGGTAAAGAAGAAGTCAGGGAAGATCCTTAGCATCACTACGCTAAGCGGAAAGGTGTTTACCGGCAAGGTATTTATTGATGCTACCTATGAGGGCGACCTGATGGCAGCCTCGGCGGTTAGCTACCATGTGGGCCGTGAATCGAACGCGACTTATGGGGAACAATGGAACGGGGTGCAGACGGGCGTGTTTCAGCACAGACATCATTTTACCAGTCAGATTGATCCTTATGTGGTGTCCGGAGATAAACGTAGTGGTTTGCTGCCGGGTATTTCGCCGGAGCAGCCCGGTGAGAAGGGGGCGGGCGATAAGAAGCTTCAGGCTTACTGCTTCCGGATGTGCCTGAGCAATCATCCCGACAACCGCATTACTTTTCCGAAGCCGGACAACTATAATCCAGCCAATTACGAATTGCTGGCGCGGGTGTTTGCCAGTGGCTGGCGCGAGGTGTTTGATAAGTTTGATCCCGTGCCCAACCGTAAAACGGATACGAACAACCACGGCCCGTTCAGTACAGATTTTATTGGGATGAACTACGCCTATCCTGAAGCATCTTATGAGCAGCGCAGGGAAATCATCAAGCAGCATGAGGATTATCAGAAAGGCCTGATGTATTATCTGGCCAACGATCCTAAGGTTCCGGCCGATGTGAGAAGTAAGATGAGCAACTGGGGTCTGGCTAAGGATGAATTTAAAGACAACGGCGGCTGGCCGCACCAGATTTATGTCCGCGAAGCGAGAAGAATGGTAAGCGATTTTGTGATGACCGAGCACGAGGTCTTGGGTAAGCGGCCCGTACAGAAGTCGGTAGGCATGGGTTCTTATGCTTTGGATTCCCATCATACCCAGCGTTATGTTACCCCGGAAGGCTATGTGCAGAATGAGGGCGATATCGGCGTAAAAGCACCTAAACCATACAGCATTTCTTACGATGCGCTGGTACCCAAGCGCAAAGAATGCAGCAACCTGCTTGTGCCAGTTTGTTTGTCCATTTCCCATATAGCCTATGGTTCGGTACGTATGGAGCCAGTGTTTATGATTCTCGGAGAATCGGCCGCGACTGCCGCTTCGCTGGCTATAGATCATGGTACCGCAGTGCAGGATGTCGATTATAGTAAGCTGCAGCAAATGTTGTTAAATCAGAAACAGCGGTTGACTTTTTAGGTCGGTAGGGGCAAGAATGTTCGCCCGGTTAGCCAGATTTTTTTATATTTGGTAGAATGAGAAAAATCCTGTCGCTACCGGCCTGGACGGTCATCGCCCCGATACTTGCCCTGGTCTTCCTGTTTCTTTACGTACAAAAACCTTTGTTTGCTGCTTTGGCAGCCGCGGGCCTCATCATAGCTGTGATGTCTGCCGTACATCATGCCGAAATTATCGCGCATAAAGTTGGGGAGCCTTTTGGTACACTCATTCTTGCCCTGGCCATCACCATCATTGAAGTTTCGCTGATTGTCTCCCTGATGTTTGCCGGTGGGGAAGAGGCAGTTACGCTCGCAAGGGACACGGTTTTTGCGGCGGTCATGATCATTCTCACGGGCATTATTGGCATGTGTCTGCTTCTTGGCGGTTTATACCATAAGGAACAAAAGTTTGGCATGCATGCAGTTAGTGCAGCGCTTGTCGGACTGGTAGCCATCTGTACACTAACCCTTATACTGCCTAATTATACCACCAGCATTTTAGGACCATCCTACAGCAAAAGTCAGCTGATCTTTGTATCCGTTATTTCACTGGTGCTGTACGGTACGTTTGTGCTCGTGCAAACGGTAAGGCATCGCGACTATTTCCTTCCGGCTAGCGGGGCCGATGATGAGGAGCAGCATGCAGCGCCGCCTACAGCCAAAACGGCTATCGTCAGTCTGGTTCTGCTATTGGGTTGCCTCGTTGCCGTAGTGATGCTGGCCAAAAAACTCGCGCCGGTTATTGAAACAGGTGTGGTAAGTCTGGGTGCGCCTAAAGCGGTTGTCGGAATTATTGTGGCCTTGGTGATCCTGTTGCCCGAAGGCATTGCAGCGGTACGTGCAGCGGCAAAAAACAGACTGCAAACCAGCCTTAATCTGGCGCTGGGTTCGGCACTGGCGAGTATTGGTCTCACGATCCCTGCCGTAGCCATTGCATCGCTCATTACCGGTATCAACGTAACGCTGGGTATAGATGCAAAGTCGATCGTTCTGCTCACCCTGTCTTTTATCACCGTGATGATTTCTTTTCAGTCGGGCAAAACGACCATCATGCAGGGCGTTGTATTGCTGGTACTTTTCTTTGTGTATTTGTTCCTGACTATTTTTCCCTAGAAAGCGTTATTAGGCTTTTACCAAGGCGTTAATATCGCTCACCTCAAACACCGGTTTCTGAATGTCGGTCGTGGCACACAGAATCATACAGCGGGCTACCTGCTGAAGCGTGCTTACTGAATTCGGAGAAAGCTCTCTTAAAACCGGGTACAGCCAGGCGAAATACTTATATAAAGAAAGCGTATGCCGTTGACCGGGCATCGCCTTCATAAACATGGGTCTGAAGTTGTGGACTTTCTTAAACGGAAGCTTTTGCAGGTCGTTTTCCGTTTTGCCTTTTACCCTTGCCCACATCAAAAAGCCCTTTTCGGTACTGTCTGTGCCTGCCCCGCTTACGTACGTGAAGGTCATGCCCGGATTTACGGAAGAAACGACCTCAGCGAAATGCATGGTCGTATCATACGTTGTTTTTTTAAAGTCGGCCTCATTCATACCCAGACTGCTGATGCCCGCACAAAAGAAGCAGGCATCATAGCCTTTTAGCTGCGGGTCGCCCGCCTTCAAATCCAGGAAGTCCGGCACAAGGTACTCTGTAAATTTAGGGTGCGCCACGCCACAGGGCTTTCGGCTTACGCCCAAAACCCTGTCAACTTTTGGGTTGTCCAGGCATTCGAGCAGTACACCTTCTCCAACCATACCTGTGGTTCCCGTGATGATAACGCTGATTGGCTGCATAGAAAAATGAATAGGTCAAATACTGACAACAGCCGGCATATAAACTTGTTTGAGCGGAAGCCGAATATTGTTACATTGCAGAGGGATAATCATAGTCAAGCAATCGCCGGGTGGCAGCATACACAACATATACCGATCAGCAACTGCTGGATCTCATCAGGACGGGAGATCAGGCGGCTTTTACGGAGATATACGACCGGTATAGCGGTATCCTGTACAGGTATGCCAACCGCTGGTTGAAAGACAGGGAAACGATCAAGGATGTGATTCAGGAGTTGTTTACCGTGTTGTGGACAAAGCGCGAAACGCTGGCAGTAAGTCAGAACCTTTCAGGATACCTCTACGTTGCGGTGCGGAATGCTATCCTTCGCAAGATCAGTGAAGAGAAGCGGGCCGACGAGTACAGCGCATCCTTACAGCACTTTATTGACTCCGGCCAGAACATCACCGATCATAAAATAAGGGAAGCCCAGCTAAGGGCCATCATAGAAAAAGAAATAAGCGCGCTTCCGGAAAAAATGCGGCAGATATTCGAAATGAGCCGTACCCGACAGATGTCGCACGATGAAATAGCCCGTGAGCTCGGCATATCCGAACACACCGTACGTACCCAGGTAAAAAGAGCCTTACGTGTGCTGCGGGGGCGACTGGGCATTTTGGTCTATATCTACCTGCTCACGGGTTATTAAAAAAAATATTGCAGCCTTGTACCCTCAAGGTCCTATTTGTGTCTCTATATCATTAAACAACCCAAGATGAAGACACAACACGAGGCGTCCGACTTATTGAAAAAGTATAATCAGGGAACCGCAACGCCCGAAGAAGTGGCGCTTTTGGAGAGCTGGCAACTGAGCAGTACTCCCGAGGGCGGGGAACTGTTCGGGGAATCTGAGCGGCAGGAAGACCTCGACGAAGTACGTGCCAATCTGGTTCGTCTTTCCGGGCGCACTAAAACGGTACGCTTGTGGCTTCGCCTTGGCATAGCTGCGGCAGTTGCGGCCATAATCATTTCGGCCGGCATCTGGTTCAGGGTACAGCCATCGGCGGATCATGCCCTGCAGGTTGCGCAGCAAGACGTACCTCCCGGAAAAAAGGGGGCCACGCTTACCTTATCAGACGGCAGGAAAATTCAGTTGAGTGAAGCAACCGACGGGCACCTTGCTGAGCAGGCAGGCATCTCCATCACTAAAACATCCGGAGGCCAGCTGGTTTACGAAATTACAGAAAGCTCAGGAGCAGCGGGTCAGCGTAACGTTTTGTCGACCTCCAACGGGGAGACTTACCAGGTACGCCTGCCCGATGGTTCCCTGGTTGCACTCAATGCAGGTTCGTCGCTTGCCTATACTGTTCCCTTGGTAAGCGGCGGCAGCAGGCATGTTAAACTAACCGGTGAAGCATACTTTGAAATCGCCAAAGATGCGCAACACCCATTTGTTGTGGAAAGTGAAGGCCAGCGGTTTAGCGTCCTGGGTACCCATTTCAATGTAAATGCCTACGATTACCGGGAGGCGATCATCACCACCCTTCTAGAGGGATCACTGCAGGTGGCCAATTCCAATGGCAGGCAAGTTATCCTTAAGCCCGGTCAGCAAGCCACAAGCAACAACCAGAATATCAGGGTTAGCGAGGTCGACGGCACCATTTATACCGACTGGAAAGATGGCTTGTTCACCTTTAGTAATGAACCTATTGAATCCGTAATGAAGCGGATAGGACGCTGGTACAATGTAAATGTTATTTATAAAGGGCGGCAAACCGCCCCGGTAACGTACAGTGGTACCATCTCTCAATACGAAAACCTGTCGGGCGTACTTAAACTGCTTGAGCAAAACGCAGACCTGCAATTTCAGGTCCGTGAAAATACCATCACCGTCCTTCTGAAATAATTTAACCGGCATATGCCAGATAACTAAACCAAACCACATGAAAAGAAACTTACCATCAGCAGGCCCTTAAGTTTGGCCAGCCTGAAGACGGCAGCAAAGCGCTGCCGGTAAAAGAACCAGGAGTGCTGGTCACACCCCCGGTTTATGTTCAGGTTACCCTCGCATACAATCTTCAATTCTAATACAATTCAACCTAAACAACGTAAAAGTATGAAATTTTATACTCGATGGATAATGCGAATAAACATTACCGCAATACTACTTCTTGTTACCCTGCTGCAGGTTAGTGCAGGCGGGTACTCACAGGAGGTTACCTACATCAAACGGAAAGCTACACTGGAGCAGCTTTTCCGCGAAATCACCAGGCAAACTGGTTTCAGTGTCTTCTATCCCGATTCACGGATCGATAAAAACCGGAGCATAGAGGCGCACTTTAATAAGACACCTTTATCGGCCGTACTCGGTCAGGTTTTTGAAGGAACAAACTATACTTTCGAGATAGAAGGCAAGCATATCATTGTGAGCAGCCACCCTGGTGTACAGCAGGAAACCGTTAAAGGAAAAGTTACCGACGAGCTTGGTAAGCCGCTTGCCAATGTGAATGTGCGGCTCAAAGCAAGCAACCGTGCTACGGTATCCGATTCGGGTGGTGCTTTTGAAATTGTTGTTCCGAACGGGGGCGGCACATTGATCTTCTCGTCCATCGGCTATATTACCAAAGAGCAAAAGGCTGTACAGGGCATGACCGTCGCCATGGAATCTGCGATGAGTCAGCTCAACGAAACCGTCGTAGTAGGCTATGGTACTGCAAGACGCAAAGACCTGACCGGATCTGTGGCGTCTGTAGACCTCGGGGAAATCCGGAATGTGCCCTTTGCAACGGTCGACCAGGCCCTGGCGGGCAAAGCGCCGGGTGTACAGGTGGTACAGGCCGACGGCTCGCCGGGCGGTGTAGCTAAAATCCGCATCCGGGGCGGAACCTCGCTCTCAGGAGGTAACGACCCTTTATACATCATCGACGGGATCCCGGTCCAGATCCAGAACCGTTACCTGCAGAGCGCGGCCGACATATTAAGTCCGATTGAAAGCTTTGGGGCCGACAGCCGGAACAATACCGTATCGGGCGCTTTTGCCCGGGGTTTAAACAGCCTGGGCGGTTTGAACATCAACGACATCGAAACCATCGATATCCTCAAAGACGCATCTGCGACGGCCATTTATGGATCGCGGGCAGCGAATGGTGTGGTTATCATTACCACCAAGACCGGCAAACTCAACCAGAAGCCTGTTTTTGAGGCAAACTACTATACCGGGCTCAGTACGGCGGTCAACGAAAAAGTGTTAAACCGCGATCAGTACATCATGGTACTTAAAGAAGCCGCTAAGAACCTGAACGATCTCCGCGCGGCCCGTACACCAGCCTTACCGCCAAATGCCGACGCCACGAATATCCTCAGCAACCCGAATTACTTCGGAACCGCTAATACGGATTGGCTCGACCTTGTTTCACGCACGGGCGTTACCCAGAACGCTGATATCTCGGTACGAGGGGGAGGAACCGGCTCCCGCTACTATACTTCAATTGCTTATAATAAGAATAACGGAACCGTAATCGGTACCGATTTCACAAGGATTGGCGGAAAGATCAATCTCGATAACGAGATCAACCGCAAGCTGCGGTTTACCACCAATCTCGATTATGGGTTTACTACCAACAACATCACGAACGGACTGTACATGCAGGCGCTTTTTGCTCCTCCAACGGTCGACCCCTACAATGCCGACGGAACGGTTAAGATTTTTGATGTGGCCGACAATGGCGCTGATAGTTTCCGCGGTTTCCAAAACCCGCTTCTGCTTACAAAGGGTGTCAACAAAGGCAATATGAGCATGCTTATCGGCTCGATAGCCGGCGAGTACGAAATTGTCGGCGGACTAAAATTCAGAAGCAATGTGCTCATTAACCACAATTCGTACCGGCAGACGAACTATATACCGAGCACGGTGCTGGTGGTAACTTCGCCGAACAGCTGGCCTGCAAGCTCCAATAATGGTATCGCCACGCAATCCCAGTCGCAGTCGGTAGACCTCCTCTATGAAAATACCCTGACCTGGAACAAGGAGTTTAACGAAAACAATCGCCTTACCTTACTCGCTGGTTCGTCGTGGCAGCGGCTCAAGACGAGCAGTTTTTCTGCCAGCGGACAAGGCTTTCCGGACGATGTTTACCTGAACAATCTATCATCGGCCACACTTACACTTCCGGCAAAAGGCATATCTGGTCAGAGCGCCCTCTTGAGTTTTTACGCAAGGGCAAACTATGCTTTGTTTGAACGATACCTCTTCACTTTTACCGGACGTTCAGACGCATCGTCTAAGTTCCCGAAGAACAACCGGGTCGGCTACTTCCCCTCCGGCGGTGTAGCCTGGCGTATCTCAGATGAAAACTTCCTGAAGGGTACCACCTGGATAGACGAGATCAAGCTGAGGGTAAGCGCGGGGTATACCGGTACGCAGAATATTGGCGATAATATGTTTTATACCTTGTACCGACCCGTTTCTTACGCAGGCCTGAGCGGCATGCGGCCAAGTCAGCTTGGTAACGACGAAATCAAATGGGAGTCGAGTCTGCAGAAAGACGCGGGTATAGATTTCGCGTTCTTCAAAGGACGTCTTGGGGGCGGCTTCAGTTATTACGAGAAGTCGACATCCGGCGTTTTGTTCCCTGCCACAGTTGCTTCCAGCTCGGGCTTTACCGGCGTAACGGCCAATATTGCCAATATCCGCAACCGGGGCCTGGAACTAAGCATGCGCGGGGATTTCATCCGGAATGCTAATCTGCAATGGTCGGGAACCTTTAATATTTCCGGCAACCGCTCTAAAGTCCTGGCCCTTTCGAATGACTTTGCTGACCCGAACAACCCGAAGATCTACACCTACGGCAACACCGTGCTGCGTGTGGGCGAGCCCGTTGGGTTAATCTATGGAAACGTTTTCGAGGGTATTATTCAGACGCCTGAGGAGGCGCTCGACTATAAAAACCGGAACTTTTATTCCCTCTACGGCGATCTTGACCTTGTTGGTCCGGGCGACGCAAAATACGCGCTTGGAAATCCGATATATCTTCAATACAGCGATTTCAGAAAAGATATTATCGGAAATGCTGAGCCCAAATTTTATGGGGGGTACACCAACAGCATTACCTACAAAAATCTGAGCCTCATTACGCTGGCGACATTCTCATACGGGAACGACATTTTTTATCTGGCTGATACGCAAAACCAGCATGTGGGTACCAAGACCAATAAGGGAATTCGCATCCTCGACAGATGGACGCCTGAAAATACCGGTTCAAGCCGGCCGCGGCTGGTCCTGGGCAAAACCGGTCTGGTAGGTGCTTCGAGCAACAACGTTTATGATGCCTCTTTCATCAAGCTGAAGTCTGTTACCCTTAACTACCAGATGCCTAAGGAATGGCTCAACCGCCTGAAAATCGATAACGCTTCCGTGTATGTTTCAGGCACCAACCTGTTTACGGTCACCAATTACCCCGGCGCCGATCCGGAGGTGTCTAATGATCCGTACAGCCTGATAGGCGGTTACAGCGACGCCGGTGGCTATCCAACCGTTAGGCAATTTAGTTTGGGTCTGCGCTGCGGTTTTTAAGCTGCGCATGATATATATGAAATGATAAATATGGAAATGATGAAGAATAAATTAAAGATATACCTGGTGTTGCTGATGGTGGCCTCCACGCTGGCCTCCTGTGATAAAGAACTGAGTGCATTGCCCGACAATGAGAAGGTGGATGCCAACGTGATCATCGACCAGGCAACAGCGCAGATCGCGCTAAATGGCGTGTATTATTCCTTTGCCAATGCTACGCAGGCAAACACTGGCTGGCAGGACCATCAGGTAAAGCCGGGAATGCTTGCCGGATACCTCGCCTATGGATTTAGTGTTTTCCCTGAAGAGGAAAATAAGAATGCCACACTGACAAGTCTGTTTTGGGACGAATCTTATATTTTACTGAACTCCGCAAATGGCTTTTTGAAGGGGATTAACGGATTGGCCGACAATAAATTTTCGGGCAACCGGAAAAAGGAGATGATTGCTGAAGCGCGGTTCCTGCGTGCTTATGCACATTTCCGGCTGCTTACTTTTTATGGCGAATGGTATAAGCCTGAAAGCCCTTTTGGTGTGCTGCTGCGTACTGAGCTTTCAGCGCTGGGCAATATCCAGAAGGCGAGGAGCACGGTAAAAGAGAGTTATGATCTTATTCTGTCGGACCTCGACGATGTGATCGCCAATGGCCCTGCGGCCAATCCAAACCACTATGTAAGCAAGTGGGCCGGTATGGCGTTGAAACTTAGGGTGCTCACCAACAGAGGGCTGTCCACCGACCATGCCAGTGTGATCAGCTTGGCCGACAACCTGATACAGAACGGGCCGTATCAACTTGAACCCAATGCGCAGGATATTTTCAGGAAGAACGGACTGGCGAGTAAGGAAGTGATCCTGGGTGTGAAGCCTCAGGCAGCCCAGGAAATGGCGGGAATTTCCAAGAGCCGCGATTACCTGCCGGGCGGATCCTTTTTATTTGCCGCCTCCCCGGCACTTAGAAACCTGCTTGCCAACGACCCGCGGCAGACATGGGTGGTGGGTGAGCTCAATAGCAGAAGCAACAGGGAGTCTTACTTTTTTACCAAGTACATCACCGCCGGAATGGCGCCTTCGGTAGTATCTGAAACCGATTATGCGCTGCGGCTCACCGAGACTTACCTTCTCAAAGCGGAAGCTATCGTACGCTCGGGGGGCAACCTGGCCGAGGCCCGCACTGCCCTGCATGAAGTACAGGCCAGAGCAGGTATAACGGCCAGCGCCAATTCAGCAGCCTATCTGGCGGTAGAGAACGCGCAGACGCCTCAGGCCATGCTAATGGAAGTTTATAAGGAGACCGTAAAAAGCCTGGTTGGAGAGGACGGTATGGAGTGGATGGCGTTGCTCAGGCTTCCATTTGAAACAGTAAAAACACTTAAGCCGACGATAGTCAACCAAACGCAGTACATCCTGCCTGTGCCGCGCACCGAGTTTCTTTATAATCCTGTATTCGGTCTGCAGAACCCAGGATACACCGCTAACTAAACGATTAATAATGAAAATATATATCACCGCAGTACTCTTATTTTGCGGAAGTAGTCTGGCTTTCAGTCAGCAAACAGTAACCATCAAAGGCACGGTAAAAAACGATCTGAAGGGCCATAACAAGGTTTACGTGTATGGTGAGGGTATAGAAACCGACACCGCTGAAGTACGCAGCGGATCATTTGAGATCAGCCTACCATTTACCAAACCCTTTATCCCCTTGTTGTACAGCCAATATGAGGCAGAGGTTAACAAGGCCGTGGCACCTTTTCCGATCATCATCGACCAGCCCGGCATAGTCCACCTGGAGGGGGCCGACCTCAGCAAGGGCTTCCACACAGGTAAGCTTTCGGGCATGCAGTCGGCGTCCGACTACCAGGCCTACCGTGCAGGGTATGATAAGGCGGCAGGAGAGGCGGAGAACTTACGGAAGTTTATTGAGAAGCGCCCGGATACCTATCTGGCGGCCTATTTACTGTATGGGAGCAAGGGCAACCTGGATATGGGGACTTTGGAAAGCCTGTATGCTAAGCTGAAGCCGAATGCGCAGAAATCAGAACTTGGAATTAAGGTTAAGGAATTTATTGCGGGTGCCAAATCCTCAGCTATAGGAATGGTAGCCAAAGACCTCAGCCTTAGCGGACCTGATGGGCAAACGATAAACCTGAACCAGTTCAGGGGCAAGTATGTCCTGCTCGATTTCTGGGCAAGCTGGTGCGGGCCTTGTAAGGCTTCTTTTCCGCATATGAAAAAGGTTTACAGCAAATACAAGGGAGATCAGTTTGAGATCTACAGCATATCGGTAGATCAGTCGAAAGCAGACTGGCTCAAAGCATTGAAAGAACTGGAACTGCCCTGGACACAGGCGCTCGACCATGATAAGATTGCGTCGACCAGTTTCGCGGTATCAGCAGTGCCTACCACTTTTCTGATCGGTCCGGATGGTCGCATACTGATGAAAGATATCGGGTTCGACAGTTCCGGAAATAGTACCCTCGAAAAGAAGCTGGCCGAACTCTTTCCCTCGAAATAGTCGGACGCCACAACCTTTTCCCAGCACAGGCAATGGTCTTTACAGTCCAGCCTGTGCTTTTTTATAAGACCGTTTTACTTTTTGCCCGCACTGGCTACAATCACGATGCCACCCACAAGCAGTATCCCGCCCAGGTAAGGCGGCCAGTTCACACTTTCTTTTTTGTCGGCCGAGATCTGTATAGGCCCCGCATCCACAACCTTCTCCTTCTTGGTATAAGAAAAGCCGGTCCATATCAGCATAATGGCCCCGATCACAATCAAAATCACCCCTATTGTCCTATTCATAGCATTGTTGGTTAAGTTCAATACTTAAACAAGGAAACACAGCATTTGTTTATTGTTGAAGCTTAGCCATGAATTACCTGGAAAATTTATATATTCGGTAAGCAAATGAAACCCGTATGAAAAAGACTCTCTCCACCCTGCTTGCCTTAAGCCTGGGTCTGTGTGCGCACGCACAAATTACCTTTCAGAAACATATCCGCGTCGGTATTAAAGCAGGTGTAAATGCATCCGTTTTCAGCAAGGATGTCGAACCCTTCGATCCGCATATACCTGGCTATTATGACACCTTCCAGAACTGGGCGCGCTTTTCAGGCCATGGGGGTGTAACATTCGATTATCATGTTACCGACAGACTTTCTATAGGCGCAGAATTGTTATACTCGGGCAGGGGCATGTCTTACCGCGAGGAAAACGACGAGGCTATCATTTATACAGAAGATGGTGAACAACAGGCCTATAATTACTTTAACTACAAGATCGATTACATGGAACTGCCTGTAACCGTTCATTATAACGTCCTTTCTCCGGCCACCAATTTACGTCTGGGGATATACGGTGGCTTTGCCAGGGGGGTAGCCCTGCATAAGCGCACCAAGCTGATCTTCCCGGAGGCCGACGGATACGATAAGCCTGAGAATGAGCAGAACGAACTGATGTACGTAAGGAACTTCAGCACAAGTGTGATAGGAGGCTTGAAAGTATCGGGAAAATCGCTCAAGACCAACCCCTTTGCTGACATAAGGGCGAGCCAGATGATCAATCCGGTGTTCAACAGAAAGTCGGCCCCCAACGGCGGTAACCTCGATACCAGGATGTTTACCTTGTCGCTGGCCGTAGGCGTGCAATTTTAAGGCGCCCATTAACGCTACGCGTTCAATGCGCAGCTTATACGCCTGCTTTTTTGATCACCTCGAGTGTCTTGCGCAGTCCCGTTTCCGCAACTTTCTGCAGGTCCTGCTTGTGATAATTGGGATTGTATAGCTCGAGCGACACACAACCTTTAAAGCCGGTAGCCTTCAGGTCGCGCAGAACCTGGGGCAGCGGCAATATGCCGTCGCCCGGATACACCCGGTGCTCGTCGCCCAACTGCGGGATGGCCGGACTTGCCGGTGCATCGCCAAACTGGAAAATGGCTATCGCGTTGCCATTGAGCATCTTAAGCCCCTCAAAGCCACCTTCAGAAATATACATATGATAGGTGTCGGGGATGATCTTTGCCTTAGGGTGATTCGCATCCATAGCAATGCCGAGCGCCTGACCCATCGTCTTTACCGGCTGGTATTTCACGAAGACCAGGGCAGGCTCCAGGTTGTATTCTTTCAGGCCTATTTCAATGATTTCCCGATAACGGGCAGCCACCCATTTCTGGTCGTACCCTTCACCGGCAGTGTCCGGTATCGTCTGGATGTGCTGCGAACCAATTGCCGAGGCCATACGCATGCGTTCACGCGTCCCTTTAAGCGATTCTTCAAAACGCTCGCGGGTAGGCGGCAGGGCATTCCACAAGCCAATAACACTGGGTACAAAAAGACCCAGGTCTTTGATTTCCTTACCAAGATCTTTCAGGTTGCCTCCCTGTGCCTCATATTCGCGCAGTTCGCCGTCCCAGGGTTCAATTGCATCATAGCCGGCTGCCGCGGCGATTCTCACTTTTTCTTTAAGTGAAGCAGGTCTTATCGTCGCGGTATCCAGACAAATAGGCCAGGGACTGGCGCCTTTCTGATAACGTTTGTCTTTCGTGTTACCTACAGGCTTAACGCCCGCCAGAGCATCGGCTGAGGGCGCTGCGGCAAGTATTCCTGCAGCAGCACCCATATGAATAAAATCCCTTCTGTTCATGTTTACAATTGGTTTCGATGCCTAATATACAATTAAAACACATCGAATCCAGCGGCTTACTCCGCTTCAATCAGCCTGATGAGGGCCTGCGCGGCGGGGCCAGCAGAAAGCGGGTTTTGTCCGGTGACCAGGTTAGCGTCCGTTTCCACATGGGCCGTAAAGGGTATAAGCGCAGAATCCAGGTCGGCCCCAAGCTCTTTTAATCTAGACTCGAGCTGGTAAGGCACGTTGCCTGAGCGACCAGTCATCACTTCCTCCGTATCTGTAAAAGCCGTGATGCGTTTCCCGTTCAGGAATCCCGGTTCCAGTTCTTCCACCTTAATCAGCGCGGCAGGGCCGTGGCATACCAGGCCGACCGGCTTTCCGGCCTTGTAAAAGTCGAGGATAAGCTGCCCGCTTTTTTCGCTGGATGCCAGGTCCCATATCGGTCCGTGTCCGCCCGGATAAAACACCGCGTCAAAATTATTTGCGTCCACTTCTGCAAGCATCAGCGTGTTTTCAAAAGCACTCTTCGCCGCCTCGTCATCCTGAAAACGCCTGTTAGACGCCGTGATGTTTTCCGTGAGCTCACTCAGCGGGTCTACCGGCGGTTTGCCCCCAAGCGGACTCGCCAGTGTGATCTGGTAACCCGCATCAATAAATTCATAGTATGGATCAGTGAACTCACCCAGCCAAACACCCGTTTTGCTGTCCGTATTGATCATATCTTCGTGCGACGTAAGCACCATCAGTATCTTTTTCATAAAAAGGATTAACAGGTTAATAATCGTATAACAACCGACACGGCGCAGGGTTTCCACCGTTTAGGTATAATTTCAAAACTTATTTGCCGGAGGCAATGTTCTATGGCAAAACAGCATCATGAAAAACGATAGAAAAGACGAGGAGCTTCAGATAAAGCATATCGAAGAAGATGAAGAGATCAGATCCGGAGCGAGGCAGACAGACCAGCTGGAGAAGATGAATGAGAACGCCCAAAACGATGGGACATCGGATGAGGACCAGGCGGGCATTCCGCCAATAACCGAGGTAAACGACGGCGACTAAAGCAGATGCTGCATCGGGTAAGCGAGTTCGCGCTTGTTTTCGGCGATTACAAAATGACTTGCATAGCCCTTAACATTCAGGTTGCTCGTGAGCTTCTTCACCAAAAAATCCTTGTACGCCGCCATATCATTCACTACAACTTTCAATACATAATCAACCTGCCCGGTGGTATGATAGCATTCCATCACCTCCGGGTGGGGGGCCATATCTTCCTGAAATGCACTCAGCGCCTCGCAGGAATGATCATTTAACTGCACATTGATAAACACCGTCATCAGGTCGGCAAACTTATTGCGGTCTATAAGCACGGTACTGCCAGTAAGGTATCCCAGTTCCTTTAGCCTGTTAAAGCGGGCAAAGATCGTCGACGGCCTTCTTTTTAGACGTGCGGCAATCTCCTTACTCGAAAGGCGGGCATCCTGCTGCAGAAGGCGGATAATCTCTCTGTCTGTCTGATCCAATGCGGAACTATTCATATAACCAGTGGCTATTGTAAATAATTAAAAAAACACGATTAAGGTCAACACAGCACGGGATGTATGCTACGTACAAATAGATACTATTATTTTGAAACTACCAAATAAAGCCCGCTGAAATTTTTAGATCAGGCGGTACAGGCGTCTTTAAACCGCTTGCTGAACTGCTTAAGATTGGCCCTGAGTTTCCGCTGGTTCGTTTTTATCCGGTCTTTTACGACCTGCAGCGGCAAATTCATGGATTCCGCTATTTCCCGGCATTTATAGCCCTCGAAATATTTGATAAAAATAGGGCAGCAGTCGGTTTGGACCAGCTGTTCTTCTGCAGATAATTGATTGGAAAGGATGTTCATAGGTATATTCGGTAAATGGGTAAGCGCAACATCCAATTTGAACAAAAAATATACCAGATACCTTAATATTTATATATTTACCCTGATTATAACCAAAAAATACCCTTATGAATTTAAAACGCTCCTTAGTAGCCGTCCTTTTGCTCAGTATGGCGGGCTTTTTGGCCTTTACCCCTATGCAAACCGACCCTTTAGAAAAAATGATTGCCGCGCTCGAAAAGTGGGCAGAGTCTAACCCACAGGAAAAGGTGTATCTGCATACCGACAGACCTTATTACCTTGTGGGTGATACCATCTGGTTTAAGGCCTATGTCACCTTAGGTGCCAAAAACCAACTCTCCGGTCATAGTGGCGCTGTATACGTCGATCTGTTCAACGAATCCGATTCCCTGGCCAAAGCGCTTAAACTTCCGGTCATATCCGGAATGGCCAAAGGCGAGTTCATCCTGGCCGACAGCAATATGCGAGACGGCAACTACCGGATCCGGGCCTATACCCAATGGATGCGCAACGCCGGACCGGAATATTATTACAATAAGGTTTTTAAGGTAGGGAACTCTGTAGCCAACCCGGTATTCACTAAAGTTACCTATGAATACCCGGCGAAAGGGGCTGTTACCGCTGTGGTAACGTATACAAATGACAAGGGCGAGCCGTATGCGAACAAGGCGGTTAGCTACGACTTTATAGACAATTCTGCCATTGCCAGCAGCGGCAAAAAAGAGACAGATGCCCAGGGCCAGATCAGGGTAGAGCTCAAAGGTGGCAAGTCCAAGACTTTTCAGAACGCACACCTGGCTACCAAATTACAGCTGGAGGAGAAATCCATCATCGTTAAGAAATTTATGATCAAGTCGGTCGCCACCGAAGCAGACATCCAATTCTTCCCGGAAGGGGGGCAACTGGTTAACGGCGTGCGTTCACGCGTGGCATTCAAGGCCATCGGTACCTCGGGAAATGGTGTAGATGTTAAAGGCGTCATTACCGACCAGGCCAACCAGGAAGTCGCCCAGTTTGAGAGTCAGCACCTGGGCATGGGCTATTTCCAGCTTCAGCCAGAGGCGGGAAAAACCTATACCGCACAGGTTACATATGCCGACGGATCCAAATCGGCTGTAAAGCTTCCGGCAGCGCTGGCTGCGGGACATGTACTTTCGGTGTATAACACTGGAAATGATACAGCACTCGTGCGGATCAGGACCAGCGAAGCGACCCTGGCTGCAAGCAAAGGCTCACTCGGCCTTGTGGTGCAGGGCGGGGGCGTGGTGTACTTCGGCAGCCCTATTGCGGTCGACAAGCCCATGGTTTCGATCCCCGTGCCGCTTAAAGACATCCCATCCGGAATTCTGCAGTTCACGCTCTTTTCCGGAGCGGGCATCGCGACCAACGAACGCATTATTTTTGTTCAAAATACCGACAAGTTAAATCTGAGCCTGAGCTCAAATAAGACGGAGTATAAGGCAAGAGAGAAAGTGGATATCGCCGTGAGCGCTAAAGATGCTGCAGGTCAGCCTGCCACCGGAAGTTTCTCGGTTGCGGTGGTCAACGAAACTACGGTGCCAAGCGGTGAGCGCACGGAGCACAGCATTTTCTCGCATTTGCTGCTTAGTTCAGACATCAAAGGTTATGTAGAACAGCCCAATTACTATTTTGTAGAACCGAATGAGGAAACGGCCGCCAAGCTGGATGTTTTGATGATGACCCAGGGGTACCGCCGTTTTGTTTGGCGCGACCTGGCGGTAAAGCCGCTCCAGTTCCCATATCCGGTAGAAAAGCTGACTTCGGCGGTGAGCGGTAAACTGCTCGACCTGCGCAACAGGCCGGTTGCCAACGGTAAAATCACGCTGATCAATAACCGCATCGGGCTGGTGATCGATACCGTTACCGACGCGCAGGGCAGGTTTAAATTTGATAACCTGCTTATCGGCGAGGGTATAGACTTTACCGTGCAGGGGCGTACCGAAAAAGGGGGTAAAAATGTAGAAGTGCTGGTCGACCGCATGAGCACACAAGCTAAAACACCTAACTTCAATATCGGCGATCTCGACAGCGATCCGAGGAACCTCATGGCTGCAATCCTGGCCAACAGCCGCGCTCAGGAAGATGACCTGCTGAAACGCGGTATGATGGGACGTACGCAGCAGCTTCGCGAAGTGGAGATCCGCGCACGCCGCAGGTTTGCCACAAGGGTCGATATGTTGTCGGTACCCGAAGGGCATGCCGATCAGACCCTTACCGTAGAAGATCCTGCACAGTTCAAAGACGTTAAGGAATTCCTGATGATGCGACTCACGAACGTGGCCTTCCGGAACGTTGACATGGGACAGTGCGGTATGGTCGACGTACCTTTCAGCAGGAACGAGCCGATGACGATCGTTCTGAACGGTAGGAAGCTCGATCATTGCGAAGCGCAGTTTGTTTATGAAGGCAATCCCACAGATATCATACGCATCGATGTGGTGCGGACCAATATGGCGCTGATGTCGCTCTTGGGCGGACAAAGCATTGTGATCTCAACCAAGCCGGGAGCTTTCCGCACCAGGTACGATCCTTCGGTAACCAATTACCTGCCGCAGGGTTACAACAACAGCAAGGAGTTTTATTCGCCTAAGTATAAGCACGACGGGACCGATCCGCAGGTGGCCGACCTCCGCACCACCATTTACTGGAACCCTTCGGTGATCACCAATAACGGTGCGGCAAGTTTCGACTTCTTTAATGCCGACAGTAAAGGGAAATACAAGGTGGTGATAGAAGGTATTAGTGCACAGGGACAACTAGGCCGGGCTGTTTACCGCTACACGGTCAACTAACAGTCGGCCAACAAGGCTATAAACGCTTAAGCGCAAACGTTTGCGATAATAAAAGGGGCTTAAAGGCCCCTTTTTTATTGCCAAGCCCGTATCTTTAAAACAGTACTAAATACGATATGAACGAACAAAACCGCATTTACCGGATGACGCAGACCATGCGCTGGTTTGGCGCTGCCGATCCGGTTAGCCTGGCCGATATCCGTCAGGCCGGCTGCACAGGGGTGGTTAGCGCCCTGCACCACATCCCCAACGGGGAAATATGGAGCGTAGCTGAAATAGAGAACCATAAAGCAATTATAGAGAGAGCCGGACTGCAGTGGGAGGTGGTAGAAAGTGTGCCCGTGCATGAGGCTATTAAGACACAGGATACCGGTTTTGAAACCTATATCAGTCACTATAAAACCACCCTGCGCAATCTAGCCAGGTGCGGTATAAGGGTTGTGACTTATAATTTTATGCCGGTGCTCGATTGGACGCGGACCAACCTGATGTTTGAGCTGGAAAACGGTGCCCGGGCACTGAAATTCGAAAAGGCGGCACTTGTAGCCTTCGATGTGTTTATGTTGCAGCGGCCCGGGGCGGAGGGCGACTACACGGCTGAAGAACTGGAAGCTGGCAGGTTGCGCTATAGCGGCATGACAGAGGCGGAGCGTTTGCTCTTGCAGCGTACCATAATCGCCGGCTTGCCCGGTAGCGAGGAAAGCTTTACCCTGCAGCAGTTTCAGCAGGCGCTGGATAAGTACCAAGGTATAGACGCAGAGCGACTGGCTCAGAACCTGATCTATTTCCTGTCGCACATCACCCCCGTAGCGGAAGAAGTGGGTATTCAACTGGCCATACACCCCGACGATCCGCCATACCCGATATTTGGTCTGCCCAGGGTGGTAAGCACCGCCCAGATGGTAGAGAAGTTGTTTGCTGCCGTGCCTTCCACACACAATGGCCTGTGTTTTTGTACCGGCTCTTTCGGCGTTCGGGCAGATAACGACCTGGTAGGCATGGTTGAGGCCTTTTCCGGCCGCATTCATTTCGTGCACCTGAGAAGCACACGGCGCAACGGGGCGGGCGATTTCTATGAGGACAATCACCTGGAAGGGGATGTAGACATGTACGGCGTAGTGAGCGCACTTTATGAGGTGCAGCAGCGGCGACAAATCAGTATCCCGATGCGCCCCGATCATGGTCACCAGATGCTCGACGACCTGCACAAGCTAACCAATCCGGGCTATTCTGCCATCGGCAGGTTAAAGGGACTGGCAGAGTTGCGGGGCCTTGAGCATGGCATTATTCATTCAAAAACCACCTTACGATGAAACAAGGAGCAGTTATACCAGAAGACTTTCTTTTGTCGAACGACACCGCTAGAGCGCTGTATCACAACTACGCAAAAGACCTTCCGGTGATCGATTACCACAACCACTTGCCGCCGCAGGAGATTGCCGAAAACAAGCAGTTTGCCAACCTCACAGAGATCTGGCTTAAAGGCGATCATTATAAATGGCGGGGCATGCGTGCGCTTGGGGTCGATGAGCGCCTGATTACCGGCGATGCCAGTGATGAGGAGAAGTTTACGGCCTGGGCCCGCGTGGTGCCAGCCACCGTGCGCAATCCCTTGTTTCACTGGACGCATATGGAGCTTAAGGATCCTTTTGGGGTAAACCAGTACCTCAACGAAGGCTCGGCTATCGAAATTTACCGCCACTGCAATGAGCTGCTTGCTACGCCTGATTTTTCTACCCAGGGTTTGCTGAAGCATTTCAAGGTGCAGATGGTGGGCACTACCGATGATCCATGCGACGACCTGCAGTACCACCGCGCTTTGCGCGAAAGTAACTTTGAAGTGAAGGTAAAGCCGTCCTTCCGTCCGGATAAAGCCTTGCAGATTGATAAACCTGCCCAGTTTCGCGCCTATATGAAGTCGCTGGGCGAGGCAGCTAACATGGTCATAAGCGATTTACCGGGACTCATCGCCGCGCTGCAAAGCCGGGTTGACCACTTCGCTGCGCATGGCTGCAGCATAGCCGATCATGGTTTGTCGGCCCTACCTGCGGTTTACCGCCTCACGGAAACGGAGCAGCAGGAGTTTGAGGCCTTTCTGAAGCCGGGCGACCGCCACTATTCGAATCCGGATGCTTTTGCGGGTTATGTGCTTACTGCCCTCTCTAAAATGTATCACGAGAAGGGCTGGGTGCAGCAGTTTCACCTTGGCGCTATCCGCAACAACAACATCGGTATGTTCAACAAGCTGGGCGCCGATTCTGGATATGACTCCATCGGTGATTTTAACCAGATCGAGCGTATGGCGGGGTTCTTTGGTAACCTGAGTGCCAGCGATCAGCTGACCAAGACGATCATTTACAATCTTAATCCGGCCGACAATGAGGCCTTCGCGGCGATGATCGGCAACTTTGCCGATGGCAGCATGAAGGGCAAGATGCAGTTTGGTTCAGGATGGTGGTTCCTGGACCAGAAAGACGGCATAGAAAAGCAGCTAAACGCCTTGTCTAACATGGGTATCGTGAGCAATTTCATAGGCATGCTTACCGACTCGCGCAGCTTTCTTTCTTACTCGCGGCACGAGTACTTCCGGCGCATCCTATGCAACCTTTTCGGTGCCGAAATGGAGGCTGGTCTGCTGCCCGACGATGAGAAATGGATAGGTCAGATCGTTTCTGATATTTGCTATTACAATGCAAAAGAGTATTTTGGGCTCGATTAACCCTTTTACCCGAATAACCACGCAAAAATTAAAGAAGCCGAAAATGCAGACCTATTTTGAAGGAAGATACGCCGTTAGTCCGAATGAGGCGCGGCAAATGGATACACGTACTTTACGCGACACTTTTTTAATCCCCAACCTTTTTGAGATTGATGCCATACGCCTGGTGCTGTCGCATTACGACCGTTACATTACCGGCGGTGTGATGCCTGTACACGAGGTAGTTACACTGAGCAATCCGGATTACCTCAAGGCGGAATACTTCCTGGAGCGCCGCGAGCTGGGCATCATCAATGTAGGCGGAGCAGGTTCGGTGAGAGTCGACGGCCAGACTTACGATCTTGAATACAAAGAAGCATTGTATATCGGCAGGGGCAACCGCGAGGTCAGTTTTGCAAGTAAAGATCAGGCGCATCCTGCCAAGTTTTACATCAATTCTGCACCGGCGCATCATGTTTACCCCACTAAGAAAGTCACCAAACAAGAGGCAGAGATCGTAGAACTCGGTTCGGCCGAAACAGCTAACCACCGGGTGATCAATAAACTTATCGTAAACAGCGTAGTGCAGACCTGTCAGCTGCAAATGGGCATGACCGAACTTAAGACCGGAAGCGTGTGGAACACCATGCCTGCGCATACGCACGACCGCCGTATGGAAGTATACTTCTACTTTGAGGTGCCGGCCGGACAAAGCGTTTGCCATTTTATGGGTGAGCCTGAGGAAACACGCCATACCTGGATGCAGAACGAGCAGGCCGTGATATCGCCCAACTGGTCGATACACTCCGGTGCCGGAACGAGCAACTATACTTTTATATGGGGTATGGCAGGTGAGAACCTCGATTATGGCGATATGGACCATTGTGCAATAACTGATTTGAAATGAGAAACTCAATCCTAGTATTCCTGCTTTTGGCAGGCTCATTGTCCAGTGTTTTAGGGCAGAAAAAAACCGAAGGAATTCAGATTAGCCTAGGCGGGTATGACAACATGACCTATAACCATATGAAGAATTATACATTCTCAGTGGATTGGGCTTATATCATGCAAGAGTTTCCGGAATTGAGGGTGGGCAATTTTAAGGTGATTGACGTGCAAACGGGTAAAGAGATCGCGTACCAACTGGAATATAGGGGACAAAAAGCTGTTCAGAATCTGCTGGTTCAGATAACGCCCAAGACGGACATTACGGTTCACGGCATCCGTTTAGTACCCGGAAAACCTGCATTATTTTCGTCCAGAGTATACGGCAGATATGTGCCCGAACGCAAAGACGATTTTGCCTGGGAGAATGACCGCATAGCTTTCCGGATGTACGGCAAGGCGCTCGAGTCTACCAACGAAAATGCCTATGGTATAGATGTCTGGTCCAAGCGTAACGACAGTATGGTTATCGATAAGTGGTATAAAACAGGCGATTACCATAAGGATCACGGGCTGGGACTCGATTATTACAGCGTGGGCTATACCCTGGGTGGGGGCGATATAGCGCCTGTTGTGGGCGACAAGATTTACTTTCCAAAGAACTACAGAAACTGGAAAATACTTGATAAGGGCCCTATCAGGTTTACCTTCCAGCTAGACTATGACGAATGGGACGTTGCAGGCCGGAAGGTTAAGGTTAGCAAACTGATATCCCTCGATGCCGGAGCTCAGCTTAACAGGATAGAGGCAACCTTTACTTTTGCCGGTACTGAACCACTTCCTGTCGCCATCGGCATAGTGAAGCGCAAAGAACCCGGCCACATTGTTCTGGATGAGCGGTCAGGATTAATGTCCTATTGGGAACCCGCGCATGGTCAGGACGGTATACTGGGCCTTGGCACACTGCTTTTCAATAAATCGGGACTGATGAAGGTATCGGCTACGCATTTACTTACCGAAACTTATGTCGAATCTGGAAAACCGGTGATCTATTACAGTGGCGCTGTGTGGAATAAGGCGTCCTCGCCAAAGATCTCAGCTTTTCAATCTGAGGCGAACTGGAACAACTACCTTCGGGATTTCGCAAACGCTATGCGCAGTGATGTTTTGATCGGCATAAAATAAACATATGAACGTACTTAATTTATTCGACCTGAGCGGTAAGACGGCACTGGTAACCGGTTGCAAAAGAGGAATAGGAAAAGCCATGGCAGAAGCGTTAGCAGAGGCAGGGGCCGACATCATTGGCGTATCGGCAAACCTTGAACTGTCGGGCAGTGAAGTCTCCAAAACCGTAGAAGCCGCTGGCCGCAGGTTCTACGCCTATCAATGCGATATGGGCGACCGCCAGGCTTTGCAGAATTTCATTGAAAAGCTCCGCGCCGATCACCCGGTGATTGATATCCTCGTGAACAACGCCGGAACTATACTCAGAAAGCCTATAGCCGATCACCCTGATGAGTACTGGGACGAGGTGGTGGCCGTAAACCAAACCGCACCTTTCATCCTCAGCCGCGAGATAGGTCGCGATATGGTTGCCCGCAACAGCGGCAAGATCATCTTTACCGCCTCATTGCTTACCTTTCAGGGCGGCATCACCGTTCCCGGCTACGCCGCCAGCAAAGGCGCTATCGGTCAGCTAACCAAGGCTTTTGCCAACGAATGGGCAGCACATGGCGTGAACGTAAACGCCATTGCACCCGGATATATCTCAACGGACAATACCACTGCGCTTCGTGCCGACGAAAACAGGAGCCGCTCCATTATGGAACGCATACCCGCCGGTCGCTGGGGCGAAGCCGCCGATTTCAAAGGCCCGGTCGTATTCCTGGCCTCAGACGCATCAGATTACATGCACGGCACCGTTATGACAGTTGACGGGGGCTGGATGGGGCGGTAAAAATCTTGGTTTTGAGATGTTTTTCATCAATAATATTAGCCAGGCGATCCTGATACTTTTTTCCGATTTGGATTTGCAGGCCGGAGCCCTTCATGGTGACCACTCCTTTAGCAGTCCGAAATTTTGAAGGGTTACACTTCATCCAAATGCATTTCAAATAATTAAGTAATCAGTCATGGTAGACGGAAAAATATATATTGAAATTGTAAGATTGTTTTTCTCCTTTCTTATTAATGAATTTGGTTTTAATCAAATAAAAGAGACAGAAAATGGAAATGCTTTTTATGATGTGGAATACAGAGATGGTAAAAGAGCAATTTCCATCTCTTATGAAAATGTTGAAGATTATTTACAAGTGATAGTGTTTATGTTGAAAAACGGGAATCTCTCGGATTATGACGATAAGACACATACTTTACATCTAAGTGAATTGAACAAAATTATTCTTCCAAGAATTTATAAAAAAGAGGTTGAAGAAAATAATATATTGTTCAGTAAGTATGAAGCTAATGATAGTTTAGGAAGAAAATTATTAAAGTCAGCAAAGGAACTAAGATTGATATTAAAGAATTGGGATTTACTTACGTAATGTGTTGTTAAGCAATCCGCTAAGACGGTAACACAAGCAGATTATACATTTACCAAGACGGCAGCGAATGGTGTTTCCTAAACTATTCTAAGGGGCAGAAAGAAACTTAATGCAAAACTGAAGTACTCCACTGTAAAAATAGTATTTACATGAAACAGAATTTTATACAATACATCTATGAGCTTTCTAAAAGACTTATTGAAGCATTCGGTTTTCAGATAAAAACAGAACTCAACGAAGGGGAATCATATATGATTGAATATAGTTCAGGTAATTATGTGATTAAGATTGAAAAGTACTTTCGTGAGTTTTATGCAACTCTTTATAAGTTGAACAAGCCTGATAAAGAAATAAATCTTTTCAATTTGTTGGAGTATTTGAGACAAAGTGATGCACAAGATATAAAATCAGAATATTTCCGCGACGAAATAGATATTGAAGAATGTTACAAAAAACAATTGAATCATATCTCAGGGGTGCTTTACGAAAATTACAATTTGATAGATGATTTTTTTTGTGGTAATGATTATGAATTAAAAATGGCCGAATTTGAAAAGTATTGGAGAAACAAGCACCCCTTTTAGAGATAGGAATTTCAGCAGAAACTTAAAAGAGAGTTCCATTTTCTATACGTTGAAATCTGATATTGTTATTGGCTTGGAAGATTGGAATATGTACTTTCTGAAGCAAAGAGATTTTTACAGGAAGCGTTAAAGAACGAAGACGATTTTTTGAATTTCTCAGATCACTAAAATAGTAAAACCCAAACTGCACAACACTACCGCGGGGGCCACCTCTGAACAGCATTACCTGTTACTATTATGAAATTATGTAAGGAAGAAAGACTCAAGATGAGCATCGAGGAGGTTGCTTTTCGCAATTTGAAGATGTTAATTGATAAGAATCAAGTTTCATTGGTTAAGGAATTAAATCAGATTTTGCAAACTACGAAGAGCCATGAAGTACGAGATTCAGTAGCTAAAATACTTTATTGTATTAAGCATAAAACATCTCTTAGGGCTTTTATAAATGCAATAAAAAATCCGCTTTCTAAAAATCATCGTGGGTACTTGGTGCTATGCTGTGAAGCGTTTGATTGTTCCAATCATCTTTTGTTTTTTATAGACTTAACGATATCAGATAATTACTATACTGCTTCCAACGCTTTGCTGGTCATCAAAGAGATGAAGGGCCCTTTTAAGGCTGCCCACTATAAAAAGGCGATTGATAAATTATCTTTTTTTTTAGATCGTAACAAGGATGATGAAAGGGAAGTTATGATCCGGGATTTAATGGATTTCTTAGTCAAAGTTCAAATAAAACTGTAGAGGGAACCTAAGGAACTAATTACTGTCGCCTCTATGAGGGTGTTTCCTGAACTGTGTCAATAGTGTAACTTTAAACTTTCGACATAAATAATGGCAACACAAGAAGACTTTAACTTCGAGAGCTTCAAGAAAGAAGCTATAGCAGGCTTATATGCCGGCAAAAAGAGACCGGCACCGACGGCGTACTGGCGCCCATGATGAAGCATTTTCTGGAATCGATGATGACCGGTGAGCTGGAACATCATTGCCTCTTGAGAGTCGCTAATAGCTACAGGCTCATTAAAGTTTGTGGATGCAACAGGATAGCCAAATTATGTTTATCCTGTCACTTACCTATTGTGCTATTAGGCAAACCATATTTTCGAGCAGCAACTCTTCGGCTCAATAGCCCACTGTCTATCTCGCTGAGAATTTTCTCCTTGGCGCGCTCATCAAGTCTGCCCCATGGCTTCCTGTTTGAAAGGGTGACTTTTGCTTTCTTTACTGATTTCGCTTTCATTATCGTTAGGAATTAATGACAAGCTATAGCAGGACGAGACAAGATTCAAAGAATATATAATTTACTGGTATTTATCAAGTGGTGGCCTTGCTGGGATCATTCGCTCACATTAAACACACATCAGACACATTTCCTTCACAAAAAGGTACCCTATTGTGGCTTAATTGTGAACAAGGTGTGAACGAAGTGTGAGCCAGCATTTACTCAGGTAGCTTCGAAGGGTGTTCATGTTACGGGTGTTACTTATGCGGGCTCAGAATTTTTTATGTACACGGCGTCCCCAAAATGAGTTTTTCTCTATCAAAAAGGATATGGAAAAAAATGGCAAAGAGAAGACGTTTTTTTCTGAAAGCAATGCTTGTGAACATATCTATGAGTACTTTAGAAAGCAGAGAGAGATAGAGAGCAAATTCTCCTGAAGAATTCTGATGAGGTACTTGAAGCTTCATTTCGGTTAAGACATCATTAGCAAACAGCATATTAAACTTACAGTCCCGTTTGCTGCTATAAAAGTCAGATATAGAAATCTTTCTTTTTTTGAAAGGTGATGTTGAGCAAAGTTACGGCCATTATGAACGCTGCGAATGACAATGCGAGAAACGCGCCCATCATAACCCCCTCACCCAGATAGTCAGGGTAGCCGTTTGGAGCCGGGTTTAGCTTGATGTTGATAAATCCAATAATAACCACGGCCCAGACGAACAGGGTAATGGAAAATGCACTGGCAGAAAACGGTACTTTTTGAACGCGAAAAGAATTTTATTGACTACCTTTCTCACATCGTTTAATACAGGAATACGAGAAAGGTAACCAGTCAAATCTTTTTAACACGCTATTGATGACCAGTATTTTCTGTAGAATTTGCGGGTATAGACATGCGATAAGACTGATGGAATGCAAATGCAAGTAATCTTCTTTGTGATATCCGATTTAATCTCTAGCTTGCTGTACAGATTAAATTTAGCTAACGTCTTAGAATAATAAAGAATTGAAGCCATGAGTGAAGGTCTTGGAGCTCTATTTGGTAATGGGATGAATTTAACTGATTTCTCTGTTGAAGATTTGTGGTTTTATACAAAAAGTATATAAAGTAAGATGTTTGGATTATTTAAGAAGAAGCCTTCCTTTACGACTAAGCATGTCGATTTTTTTGTAGCGCTTGTTTATAGATTGCCTGAAAGATACAGGTTTTTACTGCCTCAGATTAATATGGAGTTTATCCTTGGCGTAAAAAAGAATATACTCGGTTATAAAGGAAGTTACACTTTTTTGCTTAATGCAAATATTGCTCGAGACTTCAGAGATAAATCAATGCCGTCCCTACTCATCATAAAAAATTTAGGCGTTTGGAATCAACGAAGTAAAGCCTTCGAATTCGTAGAGTTATATCTAGTGGAGGGAATGTTTTCGGGCTATAAAATGATGGCGCCTATGGAAGACTTGGATCCACATATTATAGACGTAAACTTAATTAGCGAAGACAAATCCGGTGATGAGGACAAGCTGAATTTACAGAAGATACTTGGCATGGTAGATCCAGGTTTAGAAGAAATTTTAGATATACAGAGTACATTTAAAATAGAGATTCCAGAGGGTGTCTTCTACGTTCTTAAGAATTTAGGAGATGGGAACTATTTGGGCGTTGACGAGAATGGGGGTGTTTACCTGCTTATACATTCACCTTATACTGTGGAACTGGTTTTTGCTGATGTTGATAGCTTTAAATCAGCGTTACTGTCGGGTAAGACTGATATTCAAGGGCTATGTGAGTCCTTCCTGTCCAGCCGACAAGGATAATATTTATGTAAATGATATGCTTATATTTGTTTATTTCACATGTTAGAGGCAGAATGTCTTGAACTACTAAGACAGGCTGGGGTTTAGCTGATCGAAGGAGATAAAAGCCTTGCAAGATGATTACACTAAAGCACCTAAAAATATATAAATCTTACGATGGGGATGTCGATAGTTTTGCGCGTTGTGCGACTAAGAAGGAGTTATCTATTATTAACGATTCTGAGTGGTTCTTTATAGATAACTTAATACAGGACTTAGTGCTTGCAGAAAAAGGCCTTGTTTCGGAAGCCTATCGGGATTTAGTTGCCTACCGGGTTGAACAAGGATGTGATAATGAGCAGACCGTACTAGAACTTAAAAAGTTAGCATGTGAACGCAGAGACATATGAGCGAATATGGTGGTCATTTGGAGGGTAGTATCGAAGCGAAATATAAATATGCTTTGAAAATGATCGATAAAAACATAATGCCTGAGGGCGTGATAAAATCATGATTTTACGAAACTTGATCAATTTTATGATTTCCTTAAACGTGTTTGCCGGGTATTTTGCAAAAAAGTACTGGTCAAGCAACACAAACTTTTCGGAGGACTATACAAAGGGTACAGGTCTTATCACATATTTATATGTAACTGTTCAATCGTGTTATCGATTGCAGATAATTTTACTGCAGCTAAGGCTTGGATATTCTTCATGTCCATATATTTTATTGGGGTCTAGATACTCTTCAATAAAAAGATTAATTGGAGTGTAAACCATTTTGACGAGAGTGGCTTCAAAGACTATTTTTTCCTGTTTTGGATTTACCTGATTGTCGGTTTAGGGTCGCTGTTTATGTTATCCGCAGGATAAATAGCTTAACCATCAAGTCAAGTTGAAATAATTTGACCTTGAAAGACGGAATAGAACATTTTGATAAAAATTTTTCGAAGTTAGATGGATGAAATATAAAGATGCAATTAACAGCTGTTACACGGAGGCTGTGCAAGGGTTAAACGAGTCCATTCTTGGGGATAAAGACGCATGGTTCCGGCACATAACCAATTTGCCAACCCATCTTCAGGTTGTATATACCGTTGTTGTTTTTCACAAGCAGGTAATTAACGGGGGGCTTCATCAATTCTTCTTCAACTCTTATGGTCAGTTTGCTTACATAACTGTAAATCACTTAAAACTGATCGGAGCTTTTAAATCAGCGCAAATTTTAGAGGACGCATTAGGATTAGTAAATACTGGTCAGCTCAGTACAGAGGAATTTAGAGAAAAGGTATTTAATAGAGCACTCCCGGGAATAGTTGACTTTGATGAGGATTTGTTCGACGCATTAGAAAAATTAGACGATGCGTACGACGAATTAGATGAAGATTTAGAAAATCTTCTTACCAGCTATTTAGATAGTTGATGTACCCGGGAGTAGAACCCTGCAAAGCTTGCAGGAGAACTGTATGTTAAAAATTGCAGGTACAAAAACAGAATTGCTAAACATTGAGGTCTAAACAAGAAAAGATACTTAATATAGAATTAGAGGGTAATCACAATTGCTTTGTTAGCGAAACCGAAATATTGGTTCACAATTTATAAGATCAAATGGATAATGAGATATTTAACCAGCTAAAATCCCTGATAATTGAAATGAGAGGTAGGTATAAAATAGAGCTTACAAGAGATACTCAATTGGAAAGAGACTTAAAAATTACTGGTGATGATGCATTAGAATTTTTTGAAGAGTTCGGAAAAAGGTTTGATATAGATACTGAAGACCTAGAATTATCAGAGTATTTTGCTCCAGAGGGAAGCTTTTCTTTGTATAAATTAATTTTCACTGGAAAGGAAACTAAGAAGAAGGTGATAACATTAGGGCACTTAGAAAAAGCTATCGCTTTGGGGAAATTAGACGGAAACGTCCTGGGAGATTAGCCGATCTTTTCCGTGCGGGTTTAGAATCCGCCGCTAAAGTCTGAAAATACAAACGCCTGGTTCTTCAATGAGCCAGGCGTTTGTATTCCCGAGCGATCCTGGCATCAGCCACATCAGATTACATGCAAGGTGCCGTTATGACGGTTGATCGGGGCTGGATGGGGCAGTAAACTTTACCGAGCTGCTTGTCCAGGGGTTTGACACCAAACGATTGCTTTCCTTAATGACTGGAGGAGGCACGAATTCGCCAGGCACAATAATGGCCCCCAATATAGCTGCCGGAGAAAATTCTTTGCAGTTGTAACTGTATCTTACATTGTCGGCAGATACTTCATAAAATAGCAGGCCTATAGCTGCGGTGCATAAACATCCCTGTGGAACCTCAAAGGTAAACTCCTGTGCCGGTACAATGCCCTGTTCCCGGTTAATGATCAGCTCTTGTGTTTGCAGAGCAGAAGTCAGCCCCTCATAAAGGGCTATTCGCGAAACCGCAACCCTCAACACACAAAGCTTGGTTGTGTCTGGAAACAGCAGATTCGAACCAATCTCCAGTTCAGGAATGCTAACCTTCAGACTTGTACCCTCTAATGTCACCTCCGGCATTACCCACAGCGTATTTTCCAGCGGCGATTTGATGTTGAAATTGAAACCTGCCAATCTGCTGAAACTATCCTCCTGAAAGGAATAGGTCTGCGTCTCCTTATCGAAACAATGCATAAGCACATCCCTAACCGGCGTGTTGAAGCGGTTTACCATGCCCGAATCATTGTCGAGCCCGTACAGGTAACCCAGCTGTGTCCTGATGTCGCAAGCCAGTGAGCTCGCTTTTCCAAATACCCCGGCGCTCGCTTTGGTTGCCTTAGTTTGCTTAACCCTGCTTGCCTTGATTTGTAAGATCGTTGAACCGTCCCTTCCCCGTCGGGCAACCAGGTTTCCCATAAGCCCGGATAAGTGTTTTCCTTTAAATTGTGCCATAATGTTTAGTATTGATTGTTTTTATTTTTAAGTTTATGAATTGAATATAGGCAATTAATTCAATCTTTTGTTACGTTTATCTTAAATTTTTTTACATCGCTAGTTATGGTAAGTATTTAGACCGGCTGGGCTAAGTAACTACTTAGTAGTATATGAGTGGGCGTTGCTACCATAATGCAACCGCAGTGAGTCCGCCTTTTTTCAGGAAAAAGGCGGACTCACCCCGGACTCATGGCGGACTCATGGCGGACTCACATGCTTCGGAGTGGCTACCATGTCTTAACTATTTGGACGTGAAATCGACAGGAATTGAGAAATCTTCAGAGTTTGTTAACTTCTGAATAAAACCGGGCAAGCCAGACCAATAAAATCCAGAATGTTAATAGGTGTTAAATATTGAATTAGAAGGAGAAATATCTGCTTATTGTGCGTAATTTGCTCAGGAAATTTATCAAATATAATTAGTTCTCAATAAATATGGTAAGGTTTATTTTCTTGATCCCGCTGTTACTTGCAGTATCTGCTTGTAAAAAAGAGTACAGTAATGATGATGTGACGCTCTACACCTGGAACAGGGAGTTGTACAGGGCGAGAGTGCATCCAGATGGCCCGGCAACCTTCAGTAATAGTGATCCCAAGGTTGTAAGAAATACTGATGCCGTATTTATGCGTGAAGATATCATCACTCTTACTGAATACAAAAAGGACCGACAGCAGGACAGTATCTTTAATGCGAGCGGAAGGACTTTGGCCTATAAATATAAAAAGCTCGACAGGGTAAATAGATAATGCTTATCCAGTACGTAAGTGGTCAGTAATTCCGCACTTATGTTGTATTAAAATAGTATAGTTTATATATTAACCCTAAATAAAAAATAAAATTATGAATAGGTTAACGCTTACTCTTCTCGGTCTTTTTTGCTTTATTTATCAAGCGAAATCGCAGCAACCTGGCCGTCAGCCGGGTAATCTCATTAAATCGGATTACAATGCTTTAGATTCCGTAGAGCGGAAATCGGTATTGGAATATCTAAAAGTTAAAATCAAAAGTGATGACGACTATAAAAAAATGATTAGTCACCAGGACTCTATGGCTTTATTTTTTAGAGGTAAGACCCGTGAAACGGTCGATACTGCAAAAATTAAAAAGCAGGCGGCACTTTTTACATTCTACTTTTCTCGGCTAAGCTTACAATACCCAATATTGACGACGATGGATAAGGGTATGCGAAACCGGCTGCTGCGACCATAGGATGATAGATGCCGCTATAGAATCCATTATCCCGTCTATCGATAATTTGAGGGTTCGGACGGTCAACTGGGAGATTGATTGCTGAATATTGTTCAAAACAACATCAATGAAAATTAATAAGTGACGGTAAAATAGACGAGAATGGCGTCACTTAACAGACATTTTAAGTGGTGGAGAATATTGGCTGGAAGTCAATAAACCCGCAGATAGTGCATTTTGGGAATATTGGTTAGAAGCAGTTGATAAAGTTAGAAAGGAAGGCCCGCCACCTTTAAAGGAACTGTATTAAATCAATGCTCGGTATCCGGGACTTTGTTATTTTACATCAACAAGGATATTTAAGAGATTGGAGCCTGTATCTTAGATGGTAATCCGAGTTAATTCTTTCATTTTGCAAACTATAAACTACCCTATACTGCACTTTTTTAAGACCGATAAGAATATATATTCGAAAGCGAAGGGTCCTGAATTGGCAAGCATTTCACTTTGTGGTACCTTTAAGGATTCGTATATTTTAGATTCTCAGGGTAAATTTTTTCAAGTACGAGGTGTAAGGAGAGTTGGATGGGCGTATTTGCTCGGGTACCATCCGCTTATGAAGGGTAGAACGGCAAGAGTAGAATATGAATTCGAGGATGTGAATCAGTTGGCACTACCCAAGTTCAAGGAATTTGTGATTGAGCGCTTGAAAAGCGGCGTGAGTAAAGGGTTCTGGGATTCGAAAAAAGACATTCCTATGCTTATAAGAAAGGTTGAAGGTGCGAGTAGCTATAGGTCTGTTGTTGAATGTTTTATTTAAGGACATGGGAGTTATGAATAATAAGAAAGATATAGAATGGTTCAAAGAACAAATGGTCGCGGAACTGAGCGGATATGAATTTGAATTTAGATTTTTTGAAAGAGGTGATTTTGGCCCCTTAAATCAAGTTGAATTTAATTCAGAGAAAATCGGGGGTAACATAGATTTTTGGGGGCTTGGTTGGTTGGGAGTTTTCGTTTGGAGCTATGAAAAGGAAGAACAAATGCTTAATATCCTCTTGGAACCGCACAACGAGGAGGAAAAAGAAAAAGTTTTTGACGAACTCAAGGGGTTATTAAAATAGTAATGGTTGGCTGATGGTCACTGCATGAATAAATGATATCCAGACACGGCTAAGACATCAATAGCAAACAGCATATTAAACTTACAGCTCCGTTTGCTGCTACAAGCCAGATATAGAAGTCTTTCTTCTTCTGAAAGGTGATGTTCAGCAAAGTTACGGCCATTAGCACTGCTGCAAGTGACAATGCGAGAAACGCGCCCAGCATGACCCCTTCACCCCGATAGTCATGATAGCCATTTGGAGCTGGGCTTAGCTGGATGTTGATAAATCCAATAATAACCATGGACCAGAAGAACAGGGTAATAGACAATGCACCGGTAGAAAATGGATACATTTTGAACGCGAAGAAAATTTTATTGACTAACTTTCTCATATCGTTTAATACAGGAATATGAGAAAGGTAACCAGTCAAATCTTTTTAACACGCTATTGATGACCAATATTTTCTGTAGAGTTTGCGGGTATAGACATTCGGAACCTCAATGGGGTGAAGACGGTAAGTCACCGAATTACGAAATCTGTCCTTGTTGTGGAGTAGAATCTGGCAATGAAGATTACACAATTGAATCTATAAGGCGATACCGTAAATCATGGATTGAAGAACAGGGTTCAAAATGGTTTTATCCAGGGAAACCCTCTAATTGGAGTTTAGATGATCAACTGACAAATATTCCCCATGAGTTCTGGTAGTGCATTAAGACTGAGGGAATACGAAGTGCAAGTAATCTTCTTTGTAATTCCCGAATTAATCTCTAGATTACTGTACAAATTAAATTTAGCTAACGTCTCATATAATAAATAAGAATTGAAGCTCATATACTACTATTACTACGTTTTTTATAAAAGAAGCAAGATAGAATCGCAGCCACATGGCAGCGCGACTTTTGCGCTAAGCTTCGTCATCTTCATTATAATTATGAAAGGGCTGGACTTAATACCATATGTATACTGCAATGGTAACCAGTATCTTCATTATAGTATCTTTTTCCTTGTCTTGTTGTTAAATTGGTATTATTTTATTCGCAAGAACCAAGGCCCGGAGATTGTTAAGAAAGAAAGGAAGATATTTGGAAGCAGATACATATCTATAATTGTCGTTTTGATATTTACTTTATTTGGCATTTCGCTATTGTTTTGGTTTGAGGATTTCATTCGCAATCATGTAAGTGGATACTGTTAGCTGAAAAGAATGCTGATAACAAGATATGATCACACTAAAGCATTTAAAAATATATAAATCTTACGATGGGGACGTCGATAGTTTTGCGCGTTGTGCGACTAAGAAGGAGGTATCTATTATCAACGGTAATGAGTGGTCTTTTATAGATAACTTAATACAGGATTTAGTGCTTGCAGAAAAAGGGCTTGTTTCGGAAGCCTATCGGGATTTGGTTGCCTACCGGGTTGAACAAGGATGTGATAATGAGCAGACAGTGCTAGAACTTAAAAAGATAGCACGTGATCGCAGGTGTTAACGTTAGTTGCCAATCTCGTTTCTAAAAAGAGAATTAAAACTTTGAATCCGATCAAATACCGAGCATGAGACGTAATAGCGCTGTGAAGGACTTGGATTTCCTAATAATAGGTGTATGTATTGTTATATTTGGTTCCCTGTTTGTTTCGAATGTATTGGACGATTATTACTTGTGTAGAGACAGAATTGACTCGAAGGTATTGTTTGTAAAATACAAAAACAGAGGTGGATATGAATATTTTTATAACGCGGCTAGATACCCCTCACCCCGATAGTCATGAGAGCCTTTTGGAGCTGGGTTTAGCTTGACGTTGATATATCCATAACAACCATGGCCCAGAAGAACAGGGACCTCAATTCTTGGTTACCCGGGTGATTAAACCCATGTTACCTATGTTAGTAATTACAAACGTAAATTCGAGGCTCTTCATTGTGATTACTCCTTCGCCATCTGTTGTCACTACACAATCTGGGAATTCCTTTAGGATGTCCTCGCGAACTGCGGACAACTTTAAGGTAGGATCGTGCTGGAAACTACCATGAGCAACATTTATATATTTTAGTTGGAGGGAAGCCCGGTCATAAAATGCAAACAGCGTACCATATAATCCATCGATATTCAGAAATTCGTCGTTCCGGTTGCCATATTGAAAACCGGAAGCAAACGTACTGTGGTTGCCCTCAAGCAATGGCGCAGCGGTAGTTTTTGTGGTCTTTACATTTCTCAGGTGTTCTATACTCACTTCAGCCCACCAAGTCTTCAGTTTCCTGTCTTTTAGCGCAAGCAGCTCAAAATCTCCAGTATCGTAAAAGCCAGCTTCATAATGAATACGGACGCTAAGCTGATTTTTACCGGTTTTTAAAGTGCCGGTTTCTAGTACTACCAATTTAAAATCAGGCTCACGTGCATTCATGTGGAAATCAGAAGTGCTGGAGATAGTACTGTTTCCGGATAAGATTTCAATTTTATTAATCGCAGACCCTTTTTTGCCAGGGTCAATGTTGTAGTGCCTGATCAAAAGCTGCACTTTGGCATTTTGACCCGAAACTAAGGTGTTCCCCTTTTGCCTAAGATCGTACGTAGCAAGGGTATAATCATTCGGGTCTACAGATTTTGAGATTTTTTCTTTCGAGCAAGAAGTTATTATAATGATGGTGAAGGCGAGATAAACCCAATGAAATCTTCGGCGCATAATAGTGTAGATGGCTGCAATGTTGTTCCCGAATGTAAGAAAAATAAAATATTTAAGCTGCAATCAAACCTGTTGATGATGACCTGGCGGAATATCAGAGTATAGACATTCGAGATGAGAAGGCATCTTTCATTTTGGAGGTATTAAAAAACTTTAAAGATATTAAAGAAGCTAAACTATTAACTAGCTATAAAGCAGAGATACTAGAGGGTTTGCAAGATGCAATTCAAGAAGTTAAGCAAATTAAGCAGGGAAAATTGAAAGGTATTGCAGCTAAAGACCTGCTAAATGAGCTTTGAGATTATTGCCACTCCTCGTTTTAGAAAGGATATAAAGAAACTTTCAAAAAAATACGCTTCTCTGAGAACAGAATTTTCAATCCTGCTGGACGGTCTCGCATTAGATCCCAGGCAGGGTACTATGGTATCACAACCCCTGCAAAGCGTTCCTCACACTCTCCTTATTTGGTTTAGACACTGGTATTTTTTCGCCTGAAAGGAGCAGCAGGACACCGCCGTCTTCTTTTAGCCAGCTTTTAACATATTTCGGGTTCACCAGATGGCTTTGGTGTGTGCGTAAGAAACCGTTGGGGCGCAGCAGGTCCGCGTATTCTTTGAGGGGTTTTGAGACGAGTATTTTTTCATTTCCGGCAAGGAAGAAGTGGGTGTAGGTATTGTCGGCTTCGCAGCGGATAATTTCAGACAGGTTTATATACCGGATCTCGTTTTGCATGGGCAGGGCGATTTTGCTTACCGTAGGTTCTGGTTTCTTGAGTTGCTGGAGCAGGAAGTCGAGTTGGGAGGTTTGAATGTGGGCTGCGAGTTTGCGCTCGGCCATATTTACGGCGTTGAGCAGTTCATCGATGTCCACAGGTTTCAGGAGGTAATCCAGAGCGGCAAACTTTACGGCCTGTATGCCGTATTGGTCGTACGCCGTCACAAAAATCACTTCAAAGTTACGTGCTGGAAGCAGTTTCAGCACGTCGAAGCCGGTCTGATCACCCATCTGGATGTCGAGAAACACCAGGTCGGGCTTGCTTTGCTCAATTGCCGACACGGCGTCGGTTACATTTTGTGCGGTTGCCGTGATGGTTAGCTGCGGACAGTGCTTTTCGAGTAATGTCCGCAGGTTTTCCAGGTTAGATTTTTCGTCGTCTATTAAAATCGCTCTCATCATATTAGCCAATCGGTTATGGTTAAAGTTACCCGGGTGCCAGTGGTGGTCGACCCTATTTCCAGCGTGAACCTGTTTTCTTTGTAAATGCTATTGAGCAAAGCTATGCGGCTTTCGCTTAATTGCAAGCCGAGGCCGTCGCTCTTTTTTATTGGATCGAAGCCTTTACCGTTGTCGGCCACCGACAGAATAAGATCATTTGCTTGCTTGTTGAATGCGACGAGAATGGTACCGTTTTCAACTTTGTGTGAGATGCCGTGCTTTACGGCATTCTCTACAAATGGTTGAAGCAGCATGCTTGGTATTTCGGTGTTATCGGCGTCAATTTCTTCTGAAAGGTCGATCTGGTAGGCGAAACCGAAACGTAGTTGCTCCATTTGAAGATAGTCGTCGAGCAGTGTTTTTTCTTGCTTTAAACTAATCAGGTCGTTGTTGGCCAGTACGTTGCGGGTCAGCCTTGCAAATTTCGACAGGTATTTGTTGGCTTTGTCTGTCTCGTTCTTGTTCATCAGGTTTTGAATGCCCGACAGTGCGTTAAAAAGGAAGTGCGGATTTAGCTGGGAACGTACGGAGTTAAGCTGAAGTTTTGCAATGTCTTTCTGCCGTTGCTCGTCGGCCAGCTTTTTTTTGTTTCTTTTTCTGGTAATGAACGAGATTATTAGGAAGATAGTTCCGAGGCCAAGGGCGACTAGCAGGGTGTATATGATAAGTTCTTTTTTTGTATAGTTTTGCTCGTCGAGCGTGATACTGAGCGTGTGCCTGGTAATGTATTTTTCTACATCTTTTGCAGACAAGTCGCAGTCGAGGCATCCTTCCCATTTAAGCGAGGGCTCGATGATGATTTCGTAGTCTCCCGATTTCTTAAAAACGCTCTTGTCTATATTAACGTAAGGTGAGGCTCTATATAATTCATCTGTGTAGCCACCAAATTTCCAGATATCTGACTTGAATACTATTTCGTTGCGCTGTTTATCTTTTATAGAAATGGAATAGAGGTAGTCAATGTCGGACGCTTCTTTTATAATGGTTAACTCGTCGTCTTGCTCTCGGAATGTGATCTCCGTTGTATCTTTTAGATTGAGAATGTTGTCATAATCAAAACCCTGCTCAGTTTTGAAGCGTTTTGACAGGAACTGGATTTTTGCCTTCGGTAATGGCCTGCCGTAGAAAATCGTTTTGTAGACATCCGCAGGCTTTTCAATATCATACGTGAGGATGGTAAGAACCTTGTTCTTTATGGGAAATATCCCGAAACTCACTGCGTTAAATATTTCTTCGTCTCCGGCATGTGCATCCTTAAGTTGAGAGGTTTCGATCGGCTTGTTCAGCACAATGGGTTGATCGTCGGCCAGAATCGTATATCTGTAGTTCTCTGCCTTGATATGCTTTCTGAAAAAGATCCGGATGCTTACGTTGTGAACTTCGGGTAGGAAATTAAAGGAGATATGAGGTTGGTTGGGAAACGCATTAGCATAAAAGACGTTTTTGGCAGCACTGTCCACGCTCATGAGCATTTTGCCTCCGGCAGCATAATTTCGTTTATAGTCAATGCCTCTTTGTGCCTGTGCTATTGTTAAGAGCACAATGCAGCCAAGAAGTGTAAGGAGTAGCTTTTTCATAGGTGTTGAGTTTAATTTTCATCAAACTTGTAGCAATAATAGGAAAACAAAAACCATAAAACAGGAAAGCCCGTGTTTCAAATAGTAGCGGTATGGTTTTGTAAAGTATTTGATTATCGTTAACTTCAGGAAATTTATAAGTTATGAAACGCTCTCAAATCAGGTTCATACTTTGTCTATCGCTGTCCACTTTACTTTTACTAAGTGCAGTACAATCTTCTGTTTTAGATAAAGCTGTTAGTGCGCTCCAACGTTGGTCGGATTCTCATCCGCTGGAGAAGGTGTATTTGCATACCGATAAACCTTACTACCTGGTTGGTGATACGATATGGTTTAAGGCTTATGTAACGGTTGGTGCAAGACACCGTTTGTCGGACTTAAGCGGGGCGGTTTACGTAGATCTTATTGATGAGGCAGATTCGGTGGCGCAAAGTTTAAAATTACCGGTTACT
Source organism: Pedobacter deserti (assembly GCF_024436415.1). Taxonomy (GTDB): domain Bacteria; phylum Bacteroidota; class Bacteroidia; order Sphingobacteriales; family Sphingobacteriaceae; genus Pedobacter; species Pedobacter faecalis. Next base: position 2,220,070 of record NZ_JAFMZQ010000001.1, read on the forward strand.
TCTGGTATGGCCATCGGTGATTTCGTTTTGCATGATAGTGCTGCGAGAGAGGGCAATTATCGTCTTCGCGCGTATACGCAGTGGATGCGGAACGCTGGTTCGGATTATTTTTACGACCAAACGTTTAGTGTAGGCAATTCGGTAGCAAATACGGTATTTTCCGGGATAAGTTACCGGTATCAGCAGGACGGTAGCGGTACGCAAACCTATGCGGTGCTTCGGTTTACATACCAGGACGGTAAGCCGTTTGCTGGTAAAAAGCTGGATTATCATTTGAAAGAGAGTTATAAGACTATCTTTAGCGGGTCCACCAAGACTAATGAGGCGGGGGAGGTTAGTGTTAACCTGTCGCGGTTAAAGGCACCTGACGAGATGCATAGCAGATATTTTGTAGCCAGTATGGAGGTATCTAAAAATCTGGCGGTGCGGAAGACCTTTCCGGTGAATCAGTCGGCCGCTGCGACTGACATACAATTCTTCCCAGAGGGTGGGCATATGGTAGAAGGGCTGAAAAGCCGAATAGCATTTAAGGCTACAGCTGCAAATGGGCTTGGTGTGGCTGTTGCCGGGAAGATTCTTGACGGTAAGGGTGTTGAGGTTGCTTCTTTTGATACTCAACATCTGGGCATGGGCTATTTTAGCTTGCAGCCGGAGCCGGGAAATGTTTATACCGCAAAGATAGGCCACAAGGACGGATCTGTTCAGACCATAGATTTACCAAAAGCTCAAAAAAGCGGGCATGTCCTTGAGGTCGGCCTTTCTGAGCAAAACACAGAGTCATTGCTTGTCCGCGTCCACTCTGATGCTGAGGCTGTAAAGAGGTCGGCACGACTTGGGTTGCTGGCGCAATTTGGAGGAACTGTTCAAGCAAGGTCAGAGTTCCAGATTTCTAAGGCAATAACTGAGGTCAATATACCCCTTACAGGGGTGCCAACCGGAATTTTGCAGTTAACGCTTTTTTCAGAACAAGGTTTGCCGGTTAATGAACGTGTGGTTTTCGTGAGGGCTAAAGATCAGCTTCTTTTGGATATCACGTCTGGCAAAGACACTTTCATGCCAGGCGAACGTATAGATCTGGGGCTTTCGCCATCCGACCAGTTGGGAAGTCCTGTATCTGGTAACTTCTCAGTTTCGGTTGTGAATGACGATATCGTGCCGTTCGACCCTAATAAGGAGCGCTCCATTTTTTCTCAGTTGTTATTGAGTGCTGATATACGGGGTTATATTGAACAGCCAAATTATTATTTTACAGATCTGACTGCTGAGAAGACCAGGCATCTGGATTTGTTAATGATGACTCAGGGTTACCGCCGGTTCGATTGGAAGGATTTACTTGGCGGAGAACCTTTTATCGCAAAGTATCAGCCTGAGAAATTACTTATTGATATTACCGGTCGGGTAACCGACCTTAAAAATAAACCTGTTCCTAATGCTAAAATACACATGCTAAGTAATAAGGCAGGGCTGGTTTTAGATACGGTGGCCGACAACAACGGTCAGTATAGGTTCGGTAATTTGCTTGTGCTACACGGAGTTTCGTTCAGCTTTCAGGCCAGGGCTGCAGGCAATAGCGACCGGGTCATGATTCATATTGATAGAGTTCTTCCTGAGCCGGTGTTGCGTAACCCAAATGCGGCGGATGTAAATAATGATATCAGGCCGCTAACGAAAACTACCCTGGAGGCTAGTCTCCGTCAGGATATGGAACAGGAACGTTTGGGGCAGCTAAGTCGCGCGCAGCAGTTGAGGGAAGTGCAGATCAGGGCTTCCACCAGATGGAACAAGGCGTACGGCATCAATGAAAGTCAGGCAGATGAGGTTTACCGCCCAGACCCGAGAAGGCCTTGTAAAACTTTAATGGAATGCTTAGAGGAAATGGATGCTTCCCGGGTAAGATTCCGTCTCGTTGAGGACTCGGTAGAAAATTGCGGGAAGGTCTGGAGACCCTTTTATCAGAACGATGCTTATTTTGTTATGATTGATAACATGGCCGTATCGGCTTGTGACTACCAGACTTTTCTGACGAGTGAGCATCCGGACGACATTGATCGTGTTTATCTATCTCACGAAAGCCCGACGATTAGTAGCAGGCTGGGCTCTATGGCAGGAGCTTTGAGCCAGAGATATGTGATGGCGATATGGACGAAGCAAAAAAGCTTCCGGAAGAAGTATAACCCCTCTATTGCGCATTATTCGCCGAAGGGGTTTGATAATGCTAAGCTGTTCTATGTGCCGAAAAACCCTGTTACCGATAGCGACGCTTTTAGAAAGGACGTCGCCACTGTTTATTGGAACCCTTCATTATCGGTGGGCTCCGGTAAAAATGGGCAGTTCAGTTTTTATGTAGCACCCAGACCTGGAAACTACCGGGTTACTGTTGAGGGAATTGATACTGAAGGCCGCCTGGGCCGTCACGTTCAAAGAGTAAAGGTGAGGTGATAATATCTTATTTGCCGGGTAGGTATTCGTAAGGCAACATTTCGGCAACTCTTTTTTGGGCCAGGTAACCGTAGATATAGAAGGTCTTCGGGTTAGGGTAACTGCCCCGGCCGTCTATCAGCGCTTCATCAGCAACTAATCGTATAAAGGAGGCCTTTTTCGCGAAGGGTATGACTTTCCGGCCATGTAGCGGTTTGGTGTTGTTGGCTTTCTTCGCACTGTGTTTGAGGTACAGATTCGGAAATCGGAATGATTTAAATGATGCGTCCACTGGAGTCACCAGTGTGTCGAATAGCATCGGGCTTTGTTCGATAGCCACCAGATCCATGGAATGCTTAATCACGTTGTTATGGAACTGTTGTGCGGTAAATCCTTCCTGCGCTACCGTGTTCGAAAATACCGAGCGTAAAAAGTGCATCATTGAGCCCTGATAGGAGACGGATCGGTTTTTTTCCCATTGTTTAACCTCCTGGTCAGATCCCGGAAGTTTTTCAAACACCACCTGCCCGTTGTAAAGTGCCACGCCCATACCAGCATCATGTTCAAAGGATGTGAGCAGATAGCGAAGCTTATACCCAAGGTGCCTGTTTTCTATGATTATAAATTCATTGGTTGAAGCCAGTAGCTTCTTTCCCCTTGAGGAGAATTCGATGACTTGCGGGTTTACAATAACACATTTTTTTGCTGCGGCGGAAGTTCCAAGAAAAGTCTTTTTAAATTTTTCAAAGTTCTCTTTGAAGCGGTCGGGACCGATCCTTACCTCGTTTAACTGAATGGTTTTCTGTGTAAGTGTGATGGTTGCTTCGGTGTTGTCGCTCTGGACTTGAATGGTTTCCAGATGTGTGTTATATCCCAGCATGCTAATGGACAGTTCGTAGTTTCCAGGGGCGACCGAAGATATGCTGAAGCGCCCATGTTCGTCAGTTGCGGTAATACGGGTAGTAGCATTGATAAATACAGTTGCTGAAGGGATAGGTTTGGACTGGCTGTCTGTTACGCGGCCGCGGATGGTGAACTGGTTTTGCGCGAGGCTTGCCTGAGTGATAAAGGCAAGCAACAGGCATAGGAGCGTTTGAAAGCTTGTGATCTTCATTTGAAAGGTTAATTGTTATACCCAATATAGTATTTATTGGTGAAAACAAGGCCTCTATATCACTTTTGCAAATAGGTTTTCTGGTAGGCAAGCGGACTTTTGCCGGTAATGAGCTTGAAGTGCTTGTGAAAGCTGGCAAAGTTATGAAAGCCGCTTTCGTAACAGATCTGTTTTACATTCATGTTGTTCTCAATAAGTAGCTTGCAGGCGTGGCCTACGCGTATTTCGCTGATGAACTGGGTGTAGGTTTTTCTTGTCCGCGACTTAAAATACCGGCAGAAGGAATTGGGGCTTATGTTGGCTACCGCGGCCATTTCTTCCATTTGGATCTTTCGTTTAAAGTTGGTCATGGAGAAGTTGTATATGGCGTTGATGCGGTCGTTCTCTGTGTCCTGAAAGTTGGGCCGGAAGCCGATGGAGGAAAGGAGCACGTTGTTTTTACAATTTTCGATCGCCAGCAGGGCCTCCATAAGCCGGGTAATCCTTGCAGGGCCGGTCGACGACAGGATAGATTCGATAATGATCCCTATCTGGTGTTTGCTTTTGTCCTGCACTTTTAGTCCCCGTTTGGCTTTTTCGAGGACGTCTTTAAGCGGTTTGTTTTCCGGAAGGGTTAGAAATGTGCTGCCCCAGAAGTTCTCCGTAAAATGCACGACCACCACGTCTATATTTGGATGCTCTTCTTCGAAGTGCTGTTCGTCGAATTTCCAGTAGTGCGGAAGGTGGGAACCGACCAAAACTACATCTCCGGCACGGAAGCGTTTGATGCTGTCGCCGATAAACTGGGTGCCGGTACCCTTTATGACATAAATGAGTTCTACTTCGGCATGGTAGTGCCAGCGGTTGTTAATATAGGGCACATTGTCGCGCCGTGCGCTGAAAGAGTATAGCGTATCGTTTGAAACTTTGAGTAACTGAGGTTTCATTGGCCAGTGTGGTGTCTGGCTTAAAGATAGGAATTTTATTTTTAGGGCTGATTGCTTGTCTGCTCGTTGAGGGCCTGGCCAAGCTTTTCTACGTGCTCTTCGTTTAGGTCGCCCCAGATCTGTTCCCACTTTTCTTCGTCTTTGCGCAGCTGGACTTCACTGCCGTTTATTTCCAGCGCATAGTACGGCAGGCCGTCGGTGGTTTCCTTATATTGAACGGTGATAGGGTCTTGTATTCCGCTGATTCCGGGCTCGATGGTAAAGGTTCTTCTTCCTGCTTTTTCCATGGTAAAATATGTTTGTGAAAGGGCTTGCTCTCGGTAGAAACAACGTGATGCTGTAAAGGTTTTAAAAAAGTGTGTTCAAACTTTCATTTTTAAAAAAGATATTTTACATTTGAGCTTACCCTTTAAAGGGGTATGTTTTTCATAGGTAGATGTAGGGTCGAAAAGTAATTTTCGGCCCTTTTTTATTGTTATGGGTTTTTGTTCCTTAACTTTACCGTATTCATGAGCAGGAAAAAGATAATTGTGGCTGTTACGGGAGCCAGTGGTGCGGTATATGCTAAGCTGATGCTGGACAGCTTGCAGCGCTTGGCGCCGCAGATTGAAAGGGTGGGGGTGGTGATGTCTGACAATGCGCGCGAGGTATGGCAGTTTGAGCTGGGCAACAGTGTTTACGACTCGTATCCGTTCGACTTTTACGATAAGATGGATTTTAACGCACCTTTTGCTTCGGGCTCTGCAAAATACGATACGATGGTGATCATTCCTTGTTCTATGGGTACACTCGGCCGGATTGCGCAGGGTATTTCTAACGATTTGATTTCAAGGGCGGCAGATGTGGTGTTGAAAGAGCGGCGCAGGCTGGTTGCTGTAGTCCGGGATACGCCCTTTAGTCTGATCCATATTAATAATATGAAGGCGGTTACGGAAGCGGGCGGTATTGTTTGTCCGGCTAATCCTTCCTTTTATTCGTTACCGAAGAGCATTGAGGATGTTGCGCAAACGGTGGTGACACGTGTGATCGATCTGATTGGTCTTGAGCAGGATACTTACCGCTGGAATGAGCAGCAGACATCAAATATGACATAATTTGTATCTGAAAATCGTATCTTTGCGAGCTTCAATATGAAAACCGTCGCATTTTATACTCTGGGCTGTAAGCTTAATTTTTCGGAAACGTCTACCATTGGCCGCTTGTTTACCGACGCGGGTTATGGTGTGGTGGAGTTTACGCAGGGCGCTGATGTGTACGTGATCAATACCTGCTCGGTAACGGATCATGCAGACAAGAAATGCCGTAAGGTGGTAAAAGAGGCGCTGAAATATTCACCTAATGCTTATGTGACCATCGTGGGTTGCTATGCACAGCTTAAACCGACGGAGATCGCGGAGATTCCGGGCGTGGATATGGTGCTTGGTGCGGCCGAGAAGTTTCGCATCGTTGAGTTCATTTCTGATCTAACTAAAGAGCCGAAAGCGGTTGTACATCAGCAGAATATTGAAAAGGTTAATCATAATTTTATTGCTGCGTATTCTATTGGCGACCGCACGCGTACTTTCCTGAAGGTTCAGGACGGTTGTGATTATCCGTGTACATATTGTACTATTCCGCTCGCACGGGGTGGCAGCAGGAGCGATACTATCGAAAATGTGCTGAACCGGGCGAGGCAGATTGCCGAGAGCGGGGTTAAGGAGATTGTGCTGACCGGGGTTAACCTGGGCGACTTTGGGATCCGGAATGGCAAGCGCGAGGATCGTTTTTTTGATTTGGTGCGTGCTTTGGATGAGGTTGAGGGTATTGAGCGGATCAGGATTTCTTCTATAGAGCCTAATTTGTTGAGTAATGATATTATTGAGTTTGTGGCTTCGTCTAAACGTTTTGTGCCGCATTTTCATATTCCACTGCAGTCTGGTTCAGATAAGATTCTAGGCCTGATGCGCAGGCGTTATCAGCGTGATCTCTATACGGAGCGTGTGGCTAAGATCAAATCGGTGCTGCCTGATTGCTGCATTGGTGTTGATGTGATTGTTGGTTTCCCTGGTGAGACGCAGCAGGATTTTCTGGATACCTACCAGTTTCTAAATGAACTGGATGTTTCCTACCTGCATGTATTTACGTATTCGGAGCGCGACCAAACGCCTGCTGCAGAGATGGCGGGGGTGGTGCCGGGGGCTGTTAGGGCCGACCGGAGTAAAATGCTGCATATTTTGTCTGACAAGAAAAGGCGGGCCTTTTATCAGTCGCAATTGGGTGCAGTAGGCGAGGTACTTTTCGAGGATGATCAAAAGAACGGGTTCATGCATGGGTTTACCCGTAACTATGTAAAGGTTAGGGCTAAATACGATCCGGTGATGGTTAACGAGGTTAAGACGGTTAAACTGGTCGGTTTGTCGGCCGATGGCGAGGTAGAAGTTGAGGAATCGGAACAAGTTTTAGCGCATTAATCCTATATTCGCAAAAAAACTTTTTCTTAAGTATGTTTCCGACCGTATCGCATTTCTTAGAATATCTTTTTGGTGTCAACATCCCGCTTCCCTTTAATACTTTCGGTGTTTTTGTTGCGCTTGCTTTTATTGCGGGCTATTGGGCTTTTTCTGAGGAATTTAAACGTAAGGAGGCTTTAGGTAAACTGCAACCTGTAAAAAAACGTACAACGGTTGGTTTGCCGCCTACCAATACGGAATTGTTTCTGAATGGAATCTTCGGTTTCCTGATCGGTTACAAACTGGTGTATGCCCTGATGAACTACCAGCTGTTTGTAAGCGATGCACAGACCGTGTTATTGTCGGCCAAAGGCAGTTTGCTCGGTGGATTGTTTTTTGCCGGTCTGTTTGCCTACTGGGATTACAAAGAGAAGAATGCGAAGAAGCTTGATAAGCCTAAGACGGTTGAGGTGATTCAGCATCCGCACGAGTTGATGGGTTCCTTGATTGTTTGGGCGGCGATATGGGGTTTCCTTGGTGCCAAGATTTTTGATAACCTGGAACACTGGGATACTTTTGTTCAGGATCCGATTGGGGGCTTGCTTTCTTTTAGTGGTCTTACTTTTTATGGCGGGCTTATCTGTGGTGGTGCCGCGGTGTTATATATTGCACGCAAGAATGGAATAAAAGTTTTGCATATGCTGGATATTGGTGGTCCGGGTATGATGCTGGCTTATGCAGTGGGCCGTATTGGCTGCCATATGAGCGGAGATGGTGATTGGGGTATTGTGAACAATAATCCAAAACCTTTCAGTTTCCTGCCTGACTGGCTCTGGGCTTATACTTATCCGAATAACGTAGCGAACGAGGGAGTTCCTATACCTGGCTGCGTGGGAAGGTTCTGTAACGTATTGCCTGAGCCTGTATACCCAACGCCGCTCTATGAGGTGATTGTTTGTTTGATCCTGTTCTTCGTTTTATGGAAGTTAAGGCACCGGATTACTGTTCCGGGTATGATGTTTGGTATTTACCTGATGATGAATGGTATGGAGCGCTTCTTTATTGAGCTGATCAGGGTGAATACTAAATATCATGTTGGCGGACTGCAGTTTACCCAGGCTGAGCTTATTTCGCTGCTCCTGTTCCTGTCTGGCGTATTTCTTGTGGTTTATTCCTGGAAGAACAGAGATAAGCTGGCTGCGTATTAAGCCAGTAGTTTTCATCCTTAATTCAGAAAGTGTTGGAAGTAAATTACGAATTGCTATGCTCTAAAGTTGTGGCGGTAACCCGCCTCACAGGTAATTTTATCCGGAAGGAATCGATGAACTTTGATCAGCGTGCTGTGGAGTTTAAGGGGCTTAACGACCTGGTTTCTTATGTAGATAAGCAGGCTGAAAAGCAACTGGTGAGAAATCTGAGCAAGCTGTTGCCTGATGCCGGCTTCGTTACGGAAGAGAAAACGATAAATAAAACGGGTGAGATATACAACTGGATCATTGATCCGCTTGATGGTACCACGAACTTTATTCACGGGATCCCTACCTATGCGGTTAGCGTGGCGCTTTACGAACGCGGACTGCCGGTAATCGGCGTGGTGTATGAGATCAATCGCGGAGAAATGTTTTACACCCATAAGGGCGGTGAGGCATTCCTCAACGGTAAGCCTATCCGCGTTTCAGGTACAGAGCGGCTGGGGCAGTCTTTACTTGCAACGGGATTTCCTTACTATCAGTTTGACAAACAGGAAGCTTATATGAAGCTCTTTGGTCAAATGATGCAAAGCTGCCATGGGCTGAGGCGTATTGGTTCGGCGGCGGTAGACCTGGCGTACGTGGCCTGCGGTCGGTTTGATGCCTTTTTTGAATATAATCTGAATGCCTGGGATGTAGCTGCTGGTGCTTATCTGGTGCAACAGGCCGGCGGAAAGGTTTCTAATTTTAGCGGGGGAGATGAATTTGTTGATGCCAGGGAGATTTTGGCCTCAAACGGGCTGACAGATCAGGAAATCCTTGAAATGATGCGTAACCATTTCAAGGATTAATATTCGATCGGCGTTTATAACGCCTCGGAGATAACTTCTTTTACTTCTGGAACCATGCGCTGTAACAGGTTTTGGATTCCTGATTTAAGCGTAAGGGTAGAGGACGGGCATCCGCTGCATGAACCTCTGAGCTCTACAGTAACGACGCCTTCGTTTTCGTCGAACGACTTGTAGCTGATCGCACCGCCATCCTGCTCTACAGCCGGACGCACATAGTCGTGCAGGATCTGCTGAATCTTAATTTCGGTGTCGGTGCCTTCAAACGCAGGTGTTTCTTCAGATGAAACGTCTTTGATCTTGTATTCCGATTCCACAGCTCCTTTAACAAACTCTTTCAGGATCGGCTCTACGTCGGCCCATTCCGCGTCGTCTGTTTTGGTGATTGTTACGAAGTTGCTGGCAAAGAAAACACCGTTCACGAAATTGAATTTGAAAAGCTCCCTGGCGAAGGGTGATTGCTCTGCGCTTTCCCTTGTAGGAAAGTCTTCACTACCGTTGATCAGTAACTTATTGACCATGAATTTCATGGTTGCAGGATTTGGTGTCTGCTCGGTATATACGTTGATCGTCATTGTCTTATTTTTTTATACAAAAATAGAGAATTGATCGATGCAATTCCAGACCTGATGTCTGTTTTAGGTCATATGTTAAAAGACGCCGGTATAGTTAAACGGGGTGATCTGTTTAAGTTCAGATTTTACGCTGTCACTCACGTTCAGTCCGTCGATAAACGTTGCCATCGTTTCCGCAGTGATCTTTTGATTGGTGCGGGTCAGATCTTTAAGTGCCTCGTACGGATTTGGATAAGCCTCTCTCCTTAAAACAGTTTGAATGGCTTCTGCAACTACTGCCCAGTTGTTTTCAAGGTCGGCATGGATGGCCTCTTCATTAAGCAGCAGTTTGTTTAAGCCTTTCATTGTCGACGCGATGGCAATTGCGGTATGAGCCATAGGCACACCTACATTCCTGAGCACGGTAGAGTCCGTAAGGTCGCGCTGCAAACGTGAAATGGGTAGTTTGGACGCAAGGAATTCAAACATCGCATTGGCGATACCTGCATTGCCCTCTGCGTTTTCAAAATCGATAGGGTTCACTTTGTGCGGCATTGCGGATGAACCTACCTCGCCGGCTTTGATCTTCTGTTTGAAGTAGTTTTTAGATATGTAAGTCCAGATGTCGCGATCCATATCAATGAGGATATTGTTGATGCGCTTTAAGGCATCGCACTGTGCGGCAAACTGGTCGTAATGTTCAATCTGTGTAGTATGTTGTGCGCGGCTGAGTCCGAGGATCTCATTGACAAAATGATTCGAAAACGCTACCCAGTCGGTGGCCGGGTAAGCAATATGATGCGCATTGAAATTTCCGGTAGCGCCGCCGAATTTGGCGCTGTTAGGTATTTGCTTAAGGTTGTTGAGCTGAATTTGTAAACGCTCGGCAAAAACGATGAACTCTTTCCCTAATTTGGTTGGTGAGGCAGGCTGACCATGGGTATGCGCCAGCAGGGGCACATCTTTCCATTCGGTAGCCAGTTCTTGAATCTTTTCTATGAGCTGGGCTAGCTGAGGGAAATAAACCTCGTTTAACGCAAGCTTAAACGTATATGGAATAGCGGTATTGTTGATGTCCTGTGACGTTAGTCCGAAATGGATAAACTCTTTGTATGGTTCCAAAGCAAGCTGGTCGAATTGCTTCTTGATAAAGTATTCTACGGCCTTAACGTCGTGGTTGGTGATTTTCTCTGTGTCTTTAACTTCCTGTGCATCGCCATCGGTGAATGACTTGTAAATTTCCCGAAGTCGAGGATAGTTGTCTTTAGGGAAATCTGCCAGTCCAGGCAAGCCGGCCTCACATAACGCAATGAAATATTCTACCTCTACAAAAATACGGTATCTGATAAGTGCAGATTCTGAGAAGTACTGTGCCAGATCCTGTGTGGTGTTTCTGTAGCGCCCGTCGATAGGGGAGATCGCCTGAAGGGGAGATAAGGTCATTATGTTTTATACGTTTACGAGCGCAAATGTAGCATTCCTGGGGGTAATAAAAAAGGCCCCGGGTTATCCGGAGCCTTTTCTATACGGTCAATTTAGCTTAGTGAGCTGCAGTGTCAGTAGTAGTTGTAGTAGTAGTTACTGCAGTATCTTGTACAGTTGAATCAGTTACTGTAGTATCAACTTCAGTGATAACTGCTGAAGAATCAACCATTGTAGTGTCTGAAGACTCGCCTGATTTTTCTGAGTTACAAGCTGCTACTGATAAAGAGATTGCTAAAGCTAAAAAGCCAAATTTAAATGCATTTTTCATTTCGATTCTGTTTTAAATAATTAATTAATTTTACAGCTTAATACCACAAAGTCTAAAAGGTAACCCGGGTAACCCGAAAAAAGTGATAAAAATATTTCAGCATTTTTTTTCCTATCATTGGGTTACCATTCACGTTAAAATGTATTAATTGGTGAGTAATAAGTTAAGCAGTTCAGTTCCAACGGATAGAGAGGTTGTTTTAGGGATTCTGAATAACTCAGAAGATGCACTGAATAAATTGTATACCGGGTATTTTCCGATGATTTTACAGTTTATATTGAATAACAACGGTGACGAAGATGATGCAAAAGACGTGTATCAGGAAGGAATCATCGTTTTATACAATAAAATAAGGAGCGGGGATTTTGAGTTGAGCAGCAAATTGAAGACCTACCTGTACTCTGTGTGTCGGCGCATCTGGCTGAAGAAGCTGACGCAGAACAGCAGAAAGACGAGCAATGTTTCAGATTTCGAAGATGTGATCTCGGTAGAAAGTGATCTGGAGGTACATGAGGAAAGGGACAGGCAGTTTGAGAAAATGCAATCGGCACTGATTCATTTAGGCGAGCCCTGCAAAACGATTATTCAGGACTTTTATATACATAATTTGTCAATGCAGGATATCTGTGAAAAATTCGGTTATACCAATACAGATAATGCCAAGACTCAGAAGTATAAATGTCTGCAACGGTTAAAGAAATTATTTTTTCAATTATAACGGGAATGAAGAACGAGATTGAGTTAGACAGTATTATTGAAGATTATCTGAACAACAGGCTTACACCGGATGAGACTGCTGCGTTTGAGAAATTGCGCAGCAACGATCCGGCTATAGATCATAAAGTTGTTACCCATAAGGCCTTTCTGGACGCATTGAAGGAGTTTGGAGAGGTCGCTGAATTGAAGCATCGGATGAACTCAGCGCATGATCAGATTGATGTTTCAGCCTTGAGTGCGGCGTTGGGCCCACATCCTTCATTTATAGTTAACCTGTGGCGGAAGAACAAAGCTGCTATAGCGGTGGCTGCTTCGTTTGTTTTGTTAACGATAGTTACTTTATATTCGATTAACCAGAATACGGAACAAATCGGCAAAGTTGAACTGATGAGAAATGAGCTTGGTAAGATTAAAAACTCGCAAAGCAGCCTGATCAGGAAGATCAATTCAAGTTCGCAAAACACGACAAATGAACGTCCGGCTAATTACGGCGGTACAGGTTTTGCCCTTACCGAAACCGGTTTTATCCTCACTAATTTGCATGTGATCGAAGGCGCAGAGGCCATATCAGTTCAGGATAACCTCGGTAAGTCGTATAAGGTGAGTGTGGTAAGAACAGATTCTCAGTATGATCTGGCTATCCTGAAAATTACCGATACGGCATTTCGCGCATTGCCAAATCTTCCTTACCGTTTAAAAGGCAATACTGTAGGTATGGGTGAGGAGGTTTACACGCTTGGTTTTCCGAAGGATGACTCGGTTTATGGAAGAGGGTATGTAAGTTCGAAAACCGGATATAACGGGGATACAACGCAGTATCAGGTTTCTATTCCCGTGAATCCTGGAAACAGCGGTGGGCCGTTGCTGGATCAGCAGGGCAATATTATCGGGGTGATTAGTGCAAAACAGAGCCAGGTTGACGGCGCTACCTTTGCGGTGAAGTCAAGGTATATCCAGGAAGCTTTGAATTCCATTCCGAGCGATTCTTTAGGTAACAGCGTGCCGTTCAGTAAAAAGAACTCACTGCAGCACCTGACTAAGGTGAAACAGGTAGAGAAGCTGAAGAACTATGTATTTATGATCAAAGTATATAAGTAAGATATAAGACCCCAAATCTTCTATAAACCCCGAAACTTTTTTGTAAGTTTTGGGGTTTTATTTTATACGCATTTTAATATGGATTTCGGAAAGCTTGCATCTGCTGAACTCAAGGACGTTGATTTTACATTACCCGCCGATGGAAGGCAGACCTCAAACATACTTTCGTCTGCACCTGCTAAAGATCCGGCTTTCTATGTGGGCTGCGCCAAATGGGGCAGGAAGGAGTGGGTAGGCATGATTTATCCACCAAAGACCAAGGAAGCTAATTTTTTAGATGAATATGTGAAGCATTTCAACTCAATAGAGTTAAATGCAGTCTTCTACAGTATCCCGAAGCCGGAGCTTATCCGCAAATGGCGCGAAAAAACTGAGCAAAGTGGTCAGACAGACTTCCTCTTTTTTCCAAAGTTCTCAAGAACGATCAGTCATATCAAGCGGTTAAAAAACGCAGAGGAGGCGACCGACCAGTTTTTGAAGAGTATTTATGAGTTTGGCCCTTTTCTTGGTCCCTGCTTTTTGCAACTGGGCGATAATTTCGGTCCTAACAATATGGATGTGCTTCAGGCCTATTTAGAAAGTTTACCGTTGGACCTCAGGGTATTTGTAGAGGTAAGGCATCCCGCGTGGTTTGCCGATGCGGATGCGAACAGGCAGTTGTTTGCGATGCTTTCTGATTTAAAAAAGGGGGCTGCGATTACCGACGCCAGCGGCAGGCGCGATTGTCTTCATATGGAAGTGACAATACCCCAAACCTTTGTCAGGTTTGTGGGCAACGGCAGCGAACATCAGGAATCCGACTTCCGGCGCATCGACGACTGGGTGCAGCGAATAAAAATATGGATGGAGGGCGGACTAAGCGAGGTTTACTTTTTTCTGCATCAGCATGATGAGAAGGATACGCCTATCCTGGCCGACTATACGATAAAGCAGTTTAACCTCCACCTGAATGCTAGAATCCCTGAGATCCGCTTCCTGGGTGGTTCTGATAATTCAGGGCAAAGTAATTTATTTACATAGTATACTGGATTTGTAGACTTTTAGTTATTTTGCACAATAGACAATGTTTCACTTAAATATACCATTATGAGTTTAAGAATCGGGGACACTGCTCCCAACTTTAAGGCACAAACTTCAATTGGCGAAATTGACTTTTATGAATACCTGGGCGATAGCTGGGGTGTTTTGTTTTCGCATCCGGCAGATTATACACCGGTATGTACTACTGAACTTGGACGTACTGCTTCATTGAAAGGGGAGTTCGACAAGCGTAATGTAAAGGTATTGGCGCTTAGCGTAGATTCGGCGGAGTCTCATAAGGGCTGGATACAGGACATCAATGAAACGCAAAATACCAATGTTGAATTTCCTATTATCGCTGATGAGGACCGCAAGGTGGCAGACTTGTATGATATGATTCATCCGAATGCGTCTGACACCCTGACGGTACGTTCATTGTTTGTGATTTCGCCTGATAAGAAGGTTAAATTGACGCTTACTTATCCGGCTTCTACGGGCAGAAATTTTAACGAGGTGCTGCGTGTGATCGATTCGTTGCAACTGACAGCTAACTATAGTGTGGCTACGCCGGCCGACTGGGAGGATGGTCAGGATGTGGTTGTAGCCAACAGCATCAAAACCGAAGATATCCCTTCCAGATTTCCTAAGGGGCACAAAGTCATCAAGCCATATCTAAGGACAACGCCTCAACCAAACAAATAATCTAAAGCACTATGCAGGACTACAAGAACCACATTCGATTCTACGCACCCCACCATTTTGTTTTTTATCCGGTGATTTTGGGAGCGGTGATTTTTTCAGCCATTCAGGCGGCTTCTGACGAACGGAATCGTTTGCTGTGGGTTCTTGTAGCCATTTGCTTTGCTGTAATCGGCTGGCTTTCTTTCCTGCTCAGACAGCATTACGCACTGACGCTTCAGAATCGGCTGGTTGTTACGGAAATGCGTTTCCGGTATTATGTTCTCACACAGCAGCGTTTAGAAGAGCTTGAAGATCGTCTGAGTTTCGGGCAGATTGCGGCTTTACGCTTTGCTTCCGATGCTGAATTAACGGGTTTAGTCGAGGCCACATTATCTGATAATTTGAGGCCTGACGACATTAAAAGGAGGATTAAAGTTTGGCTTCCAGACCACAATCGTGTGTAGTTTGCTATGTCATTTTAAAATCCTTTAATCCCTTTATCAATTTTTATTTCCTTTTTTCAAACAATTTAATTATAATTTAAGTTACCTTTGTAAACAATTTAAAATATCATTATGCAAAAAGGAACAGTAAAATTCTTCAATCAGACAAAAGGCTTCGGTTTCATCGCTCCACTTGACGGCGGACAGGAGATTTTTGTACACGTTACAGGTCTTATCGACGAGATTCGCGATAATGACACTGTTAACTACGATGTAGAAGAAGGCCGTAAAGGCTTAAACGCGGTAAATGTAAGAGTAGCTTAAGAAGACTATATAAATTAATCGTGAGCATTTCCCAAAACGGGAAATGCTTTTTTATTTTGTAATTACTCATCATAGATGAGCTTAAATCATATTCAGCCTATGGCAAAATCGCAAGCGAGCTTTATGAAAAAGCAGTTGGAGACCAATAAGAGAAAAAAACAGGAAGACAAAAAGCAGCGGAAAGAGGAACGTAAGAAGAATTCTCCTGGTGGCGGATTGGAAAATATGATGGCTTATGTAAACGAGTATGGAGAAATATCATCAACACCCCCCGAAAAGCGTTAAAATAGTATGATCATTATTTTTTTCTTTGTGGCCCACTGGTTCACATCTTTGTTTTTTCAAACGTTCTTTCTGCACCGTTATGCATCCCATCGCATGTTTACAACCAGCAGGGCATGGGAACGGGTATTTTATATCATGACTCTTGTTTTTCAGGGATCGTCATTTCTTAACCCCCGCGCCTATGCATTGATGCACAGGGAGCATCATGCCTACAGCGACACTGAGCAGGATCCTCATTCGCCGCATTTTGTACGCGACGTTTTCCAGTTAATGATGATGACACTGCGTACTTTTAAAGATCATGAGCAACGTTTAAAGGCGCCTGAAGCACGGTTTGGCGGACATTACCCCGAGTGGCCGGTTATCGACCGTATCGGCTCTTCCATTGCTTCACGGTTATTTTTTGGTGTGCTTTATACAGTATTTTATATCGTTTTTGCTACAGAATGGTGGATGTTCCTGTTGCTTCCTGTACATTATCTAATGGGACCTATTCATGGAGCTATAGTAAACTGGTGCGGACATAAATATGGTTACGCAAACTTTGATAATAATGATAAGTCTAAGAATACCTCGCCGTTTGATTTCTTAATGTTGGGGGAGCTTTTTCAGAATAACCATCACAGATATCCAAATAGTGCAAATTTTGGTAAACGCTGGTTTGAAATAGACCCGGTGTACCCGGTTATGAAAAGCTTGCATTACCTTGGTATAATCAGGCTGCGTAAGGCCATTTAAATTTTTTTTCGTCGTGTGTAGCAAAAAGCGAATTAGGAACGTCTAATCAGAAACGATTACTCGAACAAAGCATACACACTATGGAACGTTTTCAGGCATTAACAAACCAGCAACAAGTTGCAAATCAAGACGCTTCGTCGCCTTTTCTAATTGTCGACAGTGACGATACCCAACGTATTCAATCGCTATCGGTCATGTTTCCCCGACTTGGAATGATGATTAAAAACAATAGGAATAAAAATCTGGTATTGAACTTCAGGGACGAAAAACAACGGTCATTAATTATTATGGTCGTTTGTAAGCCGCCTGTAGAAATGGCCAGTTGATATATATGAGATATTTTTTTGTAGTTCTTACGGTAGTTGCAGCCCTATCCGGGTGTAGCGTTAAGCGGGCGGGTCAGTCGGCTCACGTTTCATTGGCCGGAACTATTGAAGAGCTGGGCATGACGACCTTTCAGTATGGAACCCATTTATTAAAAACAGGTGACAAGTCTTATGCGCTTAAAAGTGACAAGGTCGACATAAACAAGTATGTTGGAAAGCCGGTTAGGCTGGAAGGCAAAGTGGTTAATGGCTATCCGGTTGAAAAAGGTCCACAACTGATTGACGTTAGCAAGATGACTGAGCGATAAACATGTTGGATATTATTTATCAGGATGATCACCTGATCGCGATCAATAAGCCGCACGGCTTGTTGGTTCACCGCTCGCCGATTGCAAGCGATGCAAAAGAATTTGCACTGCAAATGTTGCGCGACCAGGTCGGGAGACATGTTTACCCCGCCCATCGGCTTGACCGGAAGACTGGAGGTGCTTTGTTGTTTGCTTTTGATAAAGAAACTGAGATCGCTATGCAGCAACAATTTATGAATGGCTTGGTGACAAAGAAATATCTGGCAGTCCTGCGCGGACACGCGCCGGATCATCAAATTATAGACTATCCGCTTGCAAAGGAAAACGGTACGCTGCAGGATGCGACAACGGTTTTTACGACATTGAAGCGTGCGGAATTGCCGGTGCCTTCTGGAAAACACTCAACCTCAAGATATTCATTGGTGGAGGCCACACCCACAACAGGCCGTATGCATCAGTTGCGGCGCCATTTTGCGCATATCTTTCATCCGATCATCGGGGACCGGCCGCATGGCTGCAACAAACAAAACAAGCTTTTCAAAGAAAAATGGGGTATGACCACAATGCTCCTTCACGCGTCAGAGCTTTCATTTACGCACCCGGTAACGGAACATCCGATCATCTTGCGGGCAGGGCTGCGATCAGAGTTTAAGGCAGTGATGAATTTGATGGGCTGGTAAATGCCCGGTATCGTATATTTTGTTCGATATCGAACACTTCTTATCTGATTAATTATATGTAAGACATTGTTTAATAGGTCGTTATGATTGGTATCTGGATTGCCCCTTATGGGGAAACCAGACAATAATGGATAAACCAATCGAACAATCAGTTCTATTAAAGAAAAAGCGAAGAAAGATCGCTGTGATCGTAACAATCGTTCTGGCATTGACAGCTAGCCTGGTCCTGTTGCGAGGCTATATCAAGCCTTCAATTAAGCGCTCCTCTTTCACTACGGCTATTGCAGAAACCGGAGACATAGAAAATACGCTTGATGCCATGGGCGAGGTCTTGCCCGAGTTTGAAGAGGTATTGGTGAGCCCTATAAATGCTGCCGTGCGCGAAGTGCAGATGGACGCAGGCATGAAGATACGGTCGGGACAGTCCATTCTCACGCTTGACAAATCCGCTGCTCAAACTGAATATGAAAAGCTAAGTTTCCAGATCGAGTCAAAAGAAAATGAGATACGCAAGCTAAAGCTGGACCTGGACAAGAGCTTTTATGATATTAACTCGAACAATAAGATCAAGGAACTTCGAATCAGCAATTTTAAGGATGCAGTATCGAGTGCCCAGCGGTTGTATAAGGCCGGCGGTGGAACAAGAGAGGATATTGAAGCGGCAGAACTGGACCTAAAAGTTGCCATACTTGAAAAACAGCAACTTGAAAATGAAATTAAAAGCAAGCAGCAGACGATGAAGATCGAGATCAGGGAGGCTGAGATTGCGCTGGCGATTCACCGGAGTGATCAATTGGCTTTGAAAAGAAAGCTCGATCTGGCTAATGTGACCGCCACGCGGGACGGCGTAATTACCTGGGTAAATAAGAATATCGGAGCGAGCGTAAGCGAGGGAGACCCCCTTGCCCGTATTGCCAACCTGAGCAGCTATAAAGTCGCCGGTAGCATATCTGATGCACAGCTCGGTTCCATCAGATTGAATATGCCCGCCATTATCCGGATTAATCAGCAACAGCTTCGTGGAATTGTGAGCAATATATCGCCCTCGGTGAAGAACGCTATAGTTTCGTTCGACGTACAACTGGACGAAAAGAATAGCAAGCTGCTGAGGCCAAATATGAAGGTGGATGTGTTTCTGGTAACCGAAAAGCGAAACGGGGTAGTGCGTGTTGCAAACGGCGCTGCATTTAAAGGTGCCGACAGTCAGTATGCCTTTGTGCTGTCAAACGGAAGGGCATTACGGCGCGAGATAAAGACCGGTATGAGCAATTTCGATTTTATTGAGATTGTTAGCGGTATCAATCCGGGTGAAGAAGTCATTAATTCCGATATGGAAAAGTTTGAATATACCGGGGAAATAACTATACAAGACTAGAGATATGCGAGCCCTGTTCATCATTTTATTTCTCTCATTGCCCGGCCTGCCTCTTGTGGCGGCAGCCTCATCTACGGTCAACCTGCAGGATGATACGCTCCGGCTAAGCCTGAGTGAGGCAGTTGCCCGGGCAAAAGCCAATTCCATTGCTGCTAAACAAGCAATTACACAAAAAGAAACCAAATATTGGGAATGGCGGACCTTTCGGTCAAACTATCAGCCGCAACTGGCGCTGAGCGGCATTCTTCCTGGATATAACAAAACTTATGCACAGGTACTTCAGCCGAATGGAACAATCCTTTTCCAGCCGATCCGCAACGACAATTCTTCGCTTACGCTTGATTTTACGCAGAGTATCGCGGCTACAGGGGGGACTATATTTGGTACGACAGAGTTGCAGCGGTTCAGTGATTTTGATCGGAAGACCGTATTGTATAATGGTACGCCGTATGGCATAGGGTATACCCAGCCTTTGCTGCAGTTCAACCGCCTCAAATGGGATAAGAAAATAGAACCGCTCAAATATCGTGAAAGTCAGCAGGCTTATATTGAATCGCAGGAGGAGATTTCCATGCAGGTAGCCGAGTATTTTTTCGATTTGCTGCTTGCACAGGAAAACCTGCGCCTGGCTGAGAGCAATTTTGCCAATACAGAAAAGATCCTGAGCATAGCCAATACCAAGTTCGAATTGGGAAAGATTGCAAGAAATGAGATTTTACAGCTTCAGCTTGAGCGGCTGAACGCTCAGAAGGCCGTGGGCACCGCCAACCGTGATGTAGAGATTGCCACGCTGAATCTGAGAACCTATGTAGGGATCGAAGAGGGTGACCGCCTATCGGCGATCATGCCCGGACCGGTAGGAGATATCAGCATTCCCACAGAAAAGGTACTTGCCGAAGCCTATGAGAACCGCTCGGATGCCATCGCCTTTGCCAGACGTTTGGCTGAGGCAAAAAGGGATGTTGCAAAAGCGAAGGGTGAGAATGGTCTGAATGCTACATTGAACGCCAACCTGGGATATTCCAATGCGGGCAACCGCGTGTTCGATGTATACCGCTCACCAAAAAGTCAGCAATCGGTGGTACTGCAGCTTTCTATACCGATGCTCGACTGGGGACGGTCCCGTTCGAGAGCCAAAACCGCCCAGGCAAATGAGCAACTGGTGGTTTATGAGGTTGAGCAGGCGCGGCTGAATTTTAAGCAGGAAATTATTACACAGGTTACGCTTTTTGATATGATGAAGGAGCAAATGACGCTCACCGCACGTGCTGCGGAAATTGCGCTGGAAAAATACCAGATAGCCAGCGAGCGATATGTGCTAGGGAATCTCAGCATCACGGATCTCAGTATTGCCTTTCAGGAGAATGACCGCGCTAAACGCGATTATATTGCGGCGCTTAGAAATTTTTGGGGCGCATATTACCAGTTGCGGTACCTGTCGCTCTACGACTTTGAAAAAAATGAAAAGATAAGATATGATTAAGAACTATTATTATGATACAACTACAAAACATTGAAAAGGTGTACCGCACCGACACGGTTGAGACACTCGCCATTAATAACATTAGTTTGGATGTAGCACCGGGTGAATTTCTTTCCATAATGGGACCCTCCGGCTGTGGCAAAAGTACACTGCTGAATGTAATCGGACTGCTGGACGAGCCATCGAAAGGCTCGGTCCGGATAGACGGGCAGGAGGTTACCAGCTATGGAGACCGGCAGCTGGCACGTTTCAGGAATCAGAAGCTGGGATTCATATTTCAAAGCTATCACCTGATCAATGATCTGCAAGTGTTAGACAATGTAGAGTTGCCCCTGCTTTACCGAAACGTTTCGGCCTCGGAGCGCCGCAGGCTGGCTGCTGAGGCCCTGGAAAAGGTAGGGCTGAGCAACCGGCTTAAGCATTTTCCTACCCAGTTAAGCGGCGGTCAGCGGCAACGGGTTGCCATTGCGCGGGCCATCGTGGGCAACCCGCGGATCATTTTGGCAGATGAGCCCACTGGTAACCTGGATAGTGCCATGGGCAATGAAATCATGAATATACTCATCGGGTTAAATCAGAAGGAAGGCACTACCATTGTGATGGTTACGCATGATGAACAAATGGCGCTGAAAACACACCGCTTGGTTAGGTTATTTGATGGATCTCAAGTATTATAACTATGCTTAGAAATTATTACAAAATAGCGATTGCGGTGCTGAAACGGCGGAAGTTTTTTACTTTCATCAGCCTGTTCGGCATCAGTCTCACACTAACCGTGCTCATGGTTACGACCGCATTCATGGACAAGATGTTCAGCCCTGCATACCCCGACGTGAAAAGAGACAGGTCTTTATTTATAACGAATGGGTCGCTTACGAATACCAAAGAAGGCTGGTATAATGGTAGTTCAGTATCTTTTGATTTTCTTTATCACTATGTCACCAAGTTGAAGACGCCGGAAAAGGTTTCGATATTTACCTTCTCCAGTTCCACCAATGCCTATGTAAATAACCGGAAGCTTTCCATAGAATATAAGTTCACTGACGGCGCTTTCTGGGAAGTAGCCGAATTTAAGTTCCTGGAAGGGCGCCCCTATACAGAACCGGCAGTGGAACGCGCCGACCGCGTGGCTGTAATCACTGCACGCACGCGAAAGCGATATTTTGGCGACGATGCAGCTGTAGCAGGAAAATACATTGAGCTGGATAATGTGAATTACCGTGTTATAGGAGTGGTGGCCGACTTGCCCAGAAGCAACCGCAACTATTACAGCGATGTGTACCTGCCATACACGGTTTCCAAGATCGATTACCGGCGTGTGGGACAGCCCGGCATAAACAAGATATCTTTGGTCGACCGCTACCTCGGTGGATTCGGAGCTGTAATGGTGGCGCGTTCAGAATCTGAGGTGCCAAAGATGCGTCAGGAATTTAAGCAGATGCTTGCCAGATCGTTTAAGCCGGATACAGAATATGACAAGCTCTATATCCATGCGGATACGCCTTTCGAGGAATTTTCGAGAAACATTTTTGGCAACGACGAGAGCACCGGCCTGGCAGCAACCATAGGTGCCGGGATCCTGGTGGTGTTACTGTTTCTGTTGTTGCCCGCCATCAATCTCGTCAATGTCAACATTACGCGAATTATGGAGCGGTCATCAGAGATCGGCGTCCGTAAGGCGTTTGGGGCATCGTCCAAAACGCTCGTTTATCAGTTTCTCGTGGAAAATGTGATCCTAACCTTGATAGGAGGCTTGATCGGCTTGGTGCTATCGGCTATCTCGATATACTTCTTTAACCAGTCGAGCTTACTTCCCGATCTGGACCTGGCGCTCAATTGGACGGTTCTGGGGGCCGGTTTGTTGTTGTGCCTGCTGTTTGGGCTGCTTTCAGGTGTCTATCCCGCCTGGCGGATGTCAAGATTCAACGTGGTCCATGCACTGAAGTCACAATAATGGTATTTACACTTAAAAAGCACACATATGTTTAAGCATTTGTTTAAATTAATTTGGAATAAACGCCGGCAAAACTTTCTTTTCCTGTCGGAGATCTTCGTCTCCTTCCTGGTGATCTTTGCCTTATGTTCAATGTTGGTTTACTATTTAATAAACTATTCAAAACCACCTGGCTTTGAGTATGAACGCGTATGGAGCGTCCGGTATTCAAATCCATTCAAATCAGAAAACAAGGATTCGCTACAAGTATTTTATGAGAATATCAGACGAAATATCCTGGCGTTTCCGCAGGTTAAGGAGGTAACATTTACCAGTGCCAACTTTCCTTATTCTACCAGTCATTCAACAACCGGAATAACCTTTAAAGGTCAGCAAATAAGTATGCTCAACTTCTATCAGGTTGAAGATGATTATCAAAAAGTACTCAATATGCAAGTGCTGGAGGGGAGGTGGTTTAACAAATCGGACGCCTCTGGCAAAAAGGCCATCGTAATTAATTCCTCGATGGGAAAGAAGCTGTTTGGGGAAGAAGCCGCAGTTGGCAAGGTTATCGGCGACTATGACGATAAAAATCCGATGCGGATCATCGGTGTAGTGGCAGACGTAAAAGCAGACGGAGATTTTCAGCCTGCGGGTCCCGGGTTTTATAACCGTATGGACACAACAGCCTTCAACTGGATAGATCATATGCTCATACAGGTAAATGCAGATGCGGATGCGGCTTTCGAAAGCCGCTTAAGTAAGAAGCTCTCGCAGCTCATGAAAAATTCTGATCTTGAAATACAGCACCTGACGGAAATGCGCGACGCTAAGAATGGGAATACCGTCATGCCGATGATTATATGTTTAATGATCGCAGGTTTTCTGATCATCAATGTCGCACTAGGCCTCTTCGGCGTGCTATGGTACAGTATCAATCAGCGACGTGCCGAGATAGGTCTGCGTATGGCCATCGGTGCCAGTCGTTCTGCAGTATCCAAACAGCTTGTTGCTGAGGCGCTGGTATTAACGACCCTTTCCTTAGCGCTTGGGGTGTTCTTCGCTATTCAATTCCCTATTCTGCACGTTTTCAATGTTCCTGCGCTGGTATATATAATCGCGTTACTGACTGCCATGGCATTCGTGTACATCCTTGTCTTTATATGTGCGCTCTATCCGGGCAGACAAGCTGCGGCGATACAACCTGCGGTCGCACTGCATGAGGAATAATCAGCTATATTTGGATATGATTCTGATTGTCGACGATGATATCGCTGTGCGGACTTCCCTTGAGCTCCTGCTTGAACGCAGTGGTCACCAGGTGCTTACAGCAGACAACCCTGCAGATGCGCTATCTATCGTTGAGCAGGTGCGGCCACGTCTTATCGTCCTGGATATGAATTTTTCGATAGACACGTCGGGCCACGAGGGCATCTCATTATTAAAAGCCATCAAGGGAATAGCGGCTGATGTTCCGGTGATACTCATCACTGGCTGGGCCAGCATCGATCTGGCGGTACAAGGTATGAAACTTGGGGCTGCAGACTTTATACATAAGCCCTGGAGCAACGAGCTTGTATTACAATCGGTAGCCACCTTACTCGAACTCGGCGCATCGAAGCCCAGGCATGTGGGGAGAAAGGCGCTGGATGAGCAGTTCTACTTCCGGCAGATTGTTACGGAAGATCCTGCAATGCTCGATATTCTGGAAACTGTGGGCAGGGTTGCCGCCACCGATGCCTCTGTCCTGATTCTTGGCGAAAGTGGCACTGGGAAGGAACTCATAGCAGAAGCACTGCATGAAAACAGCAACAGGCGCGAACGGCCTTTTGTAAAAGTGAATCTGGGTGGTATCTCATCTACCTTATTTGAGAGTGAAATGTTCGGCCATGTAAAAGGAGCTTTTACCGATGCGCGTTTTGACCGTACAGGAAGATTTGAAGTAGCCCATAAAGGAACGATATTTTTAGATGAAATCGGTGAATTGGAAGCAGCAAGCCAGGTTAAATTGCTGAGAGTGCTTCAGGACCGCACCTATGAAGTACTGGGCAACAGTAAAAGTAAATCGGTAGACGTCAGGGTGGTGTGTGCAACAAATAAAAATCTCCCGGAGATGGTCGGTGCGGGCACTTTCCGCGAAGATTTGTTGTATCGCATCAACCTGATTACCATCAAGCTGCCGGCCTTAAGAGAGCGGAGAGGTGATATCCCTTTGCTTGTCGACTATTTTGTCAGAAATCTGCGCGAGATTTATGGCCGTCCCACGCTTAGTGTTGACCCTGCGGCACTAAAATGGCTTCAGCAGTCGGATTTCCCAGGCAATATCAGGCAGTTGAAGAATATCGTTGAAAGAGCTTTGCTGGTGAGCAGATCAACTAAGCTGGAAATCGCCGACTTTAAGGCGCAGCTTGACATGTCCGGCTCCGGTAAACGCACAACGCATCAATTGCCAGTGGTAGGAACTATGACTCTTGAAGAAATGGAGATCGAGATGGTCAGAAAAGCAATGAGTTTTCATAACAACCGGATAACAAAAGCTGCGGCCTCTCTTGGTATCACGCGGAATGCGCTGTACAGGCGGCTGGAGAAGTATCAGATACCTTTTCATGACACTGAAGACTAAGTATATATCTTTTATCGGCTTTTTACATCTCTTATTGCTGGTGTTGAGCTACCTCGCTTTCAGGGACGATATGGCATTGTTTCTCGTAATCGAGTTTATTGTTATTTGCGCTGCCGTGGTAGCAATAAGGTTGTACCAACAGTTGCTTAGCCCCCTTCAATTAATCAAGGAAGGGATAAATGCCATTCGTGACCAGGACTTCAATGTGCGTTTTGTACCCACTGGCAAACGCGAGGTGGATGAGCTTATAGAAGTTTATAACCAGATGATGGACGCTTTGAGGGAAGAGCGGACGAAGCAAAAAGCGCAGCATTTTTTTTTGGAGAAGTTGATTCATACTTCTCCTACGGGCATCATTATATTGGATTTTGATCAGCAAATTAAGACGATCAATCCTAAGGCAGCACTGATTTTAGCTGAGGACCAGAACGCCTTTATCCGTTGTATAATGACCATGAAGGTCGGCGAATCTCGGATGCTTAAGGTGGGGAGCATAAAGACCTATAAAATTCAAAAGTCAAATTTTATTGATCGTGGTTTTTCGCGGTTTTTTTTGATGATCGAAGAGCTAACTGCCGAAATTGCCGAGGCCGAAAAAAGTACTTATACCAAGGTCATAAGGATGATGGCCCATGAAGTCAATAACACGGTGGGCGCTGTAAATTCTATCATTGGTCAGGTATTGGTTGACGAGCGGTTTTGGCAGGATCAGCGTCCGGCCCTGAGAAAGGCCCTGCGTATTGCCTCAGAGCGGAACGAAAACCTGAATATCTTTATGCGGAACTTTGCCGAATTGGCTAAGCTTAGCCCGGCAAATAAGCAGCAGGTGGATTTTTGCCGTTTAATGGAAAATGTGATTAGCCTGATGCAGGTGTTTGCAGAGAGAGCGCAGGTGCGGTTCACGGCCGATTTGCCTTCATCCGCCTATTATATTCATGCCGACGCGCAGCAAATCGAACAGGTACTGCTTAACATCACAAAAAATGCAATCGAAGCTGTTGACGGGTCGGGCCTCGTACATTTTAGATTAGACGCGACTGCCCACATACTAAGCATCAGTGACAGCGGTCAGGGTATTCCAGCAGGAGTCCAGGATCAACTATTTAACCCGTTCTTTAGCACGAAGAAAGACGGTCAGGGTGTTGGCCTTACGCTGGTTCGCGAAATCCTGTTAAGTCATGGCTTTGATTTTTCCCTTGGTAGTCAACAGTTTTCCGATGAGCGTAGGCAGTTGCAAACAAGCTTTGTAATTAAATTAAAGCCTTAATTGAGCCTATATTCATATTCGTGTCATAACATCCCTTTCCAACCTTCATCCTGACTTTTATACTACAATATTCAGTAGTTGAGTAGTAACTTTGCGTCAATTTCATGGTCTAATTACCAAACAGCGAAATGAACGTAAACTCTTATTATACATATATATTGTCTTTCCTGATGCTTCTATTCAGTGCTGTAATGCCGGTGTGGGCACAGCAGACTGTGGTAAGTGGAACCGTCACAGATGCCTCGACCAGAGAAACTATTCCTTATACCAGTTTTATTCTGATGCCAAGCGGCAAGGGTGGTAAGACTGATGTTGACGGCAAGTACAAAATTACCTTAAACAGTGGGGATAGTCAGATCAGGTTTAGCTATATCGGTTACAAATCAGAAACAAGAGCAGTAAAACCAGGAGTTTCGCAGCAGATAAACATCCAGCTCCAGCCGGAAGCTATGCAAATGAATGAGGTGGTTATCCGGGGGGCTAAGAAGCAGCCCTATCGTAACAGAGATAATCCCGCGGTTGAGCTGATCCGGAACGTAATTGCCAACAAGGAAAAAAACAGGGTCCAACACTATGATCATCTGGCTTATCAGAAGTATGAGCGGATGCTTTTCTCTATGAGCAATGTGTCTGATAAGTTTAAAAGCAGGCGGATTTTCCGCCACATGCAGTTCATGTTTAAGGAACAGGACTCTAACAAAATAGGGGGCAAGCGCATGCTGCCTCTGTTCCAGCAGGAAAAGGTTTCCGACAATTATTACAGCAAGAATCCAGAGGAAACCAAAACGATAGTCCAGGCCGATAAACAAGTAAATTTCGACGACCGTTTTATTGATAATAAGGGTATCAGTTCATATTTCGAGCGTATGTATCAGGATATTGATATATACGACAACAACATTATGATTGTAAGCAATCAGCTGTTGAGCCCGATATCCGATTCCTCCCCGGCCTTTTATAAATTTTTTATAACCGACACGATTAAAACGCAGCAGCCGTACCTGGTGGAACTTTCTTTTACACCAAGAAACAAGATGGACCTGTTGTTTGAAGGAAAGTTGTACGTAACGCTTGATGGCAACTATGCTGTTCAGGGCGCCTTTCTTTCTGTAAATAAAAATATCAACCTGAATTTTGTCCGGGCACTAGAGGCGAAGCTCGATTTCGAGCAGAACCCGGATAAGCGTTACCGCCTGGAAAAAACAAATCTTGTGGTCGATTTCGGTATTACAAAAAATTCCGGAACAGGCTTTACAGCAGAGCGCACCGTAACTTACAGCAATTATAAAATCAACGAGCCATTTGCAGATCCAGTGCTCAAAGATGAAAACGTAGTAGTTGCAGCGGAAGCAGATAGGCGGAGCGACGAATTTTGGTCGGCCAAAAGGCCTGAGGCCACTGCAGCTTACACCGATCAGGTTTATAAAAACCTGGACACCCTGCAAAGTCTGCCTTCCTTTAAACGTACCATGGATATTGTCACGCTGCTTTTTGCGGGTTATAAGGATTTCGGACCGTTTGAGGTGGGTCCGGTAAATACCTTTTATAGTTTCAATGAAGTGGAGGGTTTTCGTCTCCGACTGGGTGGAAGAACGACGCCTGCTTTTAGTAAGCGCATTTATTTTGAAACCTACGGTGCCTATGGCTTTAATGACGAAAAATTAAAATACTTCCTGAGCGGTACGTATTCCCTGAACAGCAAGTCAATTTATGCTTTTCCGCAGAATTATATCCGGGCCAGTTATCAGCGCGACACACGTATTCCGGGTCAGGAACTACAGTTTGTGCAGGAAGACAATTTCTTTTTATCGTTTAAACGCGGTGAAAACAATATGATGTTGTACAATGACTTTTACCGGATAGATTATTTGAGAGAATTCGAAAACCACTTTTCATACAGTGTCGGTTTACGTAAATGGGTGCAGTCGCCTGCCGGTGGCTTATACTTCAATAACTCAGTCACCAATCAGTTCAGTCGTTTGTCTCAGATCAGCACCTCAGAAGTATCCCTGGAGCTGAGATATGCGCCGAATGAAAAGTTCTATCAGGGCAAAGTGTACCGTACGCCGTTAATAAGCAAGTATCCAATTTTTAATTTAGGATATACCGCCGGCATCAAAGGTGTGCTTGGGGGCGAATATAACTATCACAACTTGCGGGCAAGTATCGACAAACGTTTTTACCTGAGTCAGCTGGGCTATACCGATATGACACTCGAAGGAGGTTACATCTTCGGTCAGGTGCCATTTCCACTGCTTTCCATCCACCGGGCCAATCAGACTTATGCCTATCAGCTCAAGTCTTATAACCTGATGAACTTTATGGAATTTGTGAGCGATCACTACGCCAGCATCAATATTGATCACAGCTTTAACGGTTTCTTCTTCAACAAACTTCCTTTGCTTAAGCACCTTAAGCTGAGGGAAGTGGTATCCTTTAAGGCTTTGTACGGGGGCTTGAGGGATGAGAATAACCCAGCCTACAACAATGGTACACTTCAGTTTGTACGAAATGATGAAGGCGTTCCGATCACCAATTCCCTGAACAGCGAGCCCTATATCGAAGGAAGCGTTGGCGTGGCCAATATTTTCAAGATACTGAGGGTCGACGCCGTGAGGCGGTTTACTTACCTCGACAATCCAAACGTCTCAGAATGGGGAATCAGGGCGCGGGTCAAGTTTGACTTTTAGCCTATTCCTCCCGGTTTAGTTTTTCCTGCGGAGTGGCGCTTTTCGGCTGCTCCCTGGCCATGTTGTCTTCCATCTCGTCATCGCTGGTCAGGTTGGGCATGCGTTCCGGGTCGTCCGACTGGTCGCCGCTTCCCTGCTGTTGCGAGTAAGCTGCCGCATTGATGTCTGCTGCTTTATCGCCTGCACGCTCTGGTTCAAGGTTATTATCCAGGCGCTCGTTCCATTGGTCAAGACCCGTTTTGTTCTCTTTGTTTTCCATGTTAGTATTGTTTTATACATAACGGCCATACCCGCTATATTGTTTAGTGTGGTTATTTTCCTATTTTAGAGCAACCTTTACACACAACCAAATGAAATCAGTAAGTTTTTTGTTTTGCGCCTTCGTTGGCCTGTCCGGTTCTGCCTTTAGTCAGACACTTTTTAATCCCTCCGATCTAAAGCTCGTGAGCAGCCAGTTTTCCTTTACGGAGGGTCCGGCAGTCAATAAAAAAGGTGAGGTGTTTTTTACGGATCAGCCTAACGACAAGATATGGAAATATGGAACGGACGGGACATTGTCGGTTTACATGGATAAAACAGGACGCGCTAACGGATTGCATTTTGATCGTAAGGGCAATTTGCTCGCCTGTGCCGATGAAAATAACGAACTATGGTCTATCGACAAAAATAAACGTGTTACCGTGCTTATTGACGATCTGAACGGGCGCAAGCTAAATGGCCCTAATGACATGTGGGTCGATAAAAGCGGGGGCATCTATTTCACTGATCCTTACTACCAGCGCGACTATTGGACAAGGAAGAAGCCGGATCTCGAAGGCCAAAATGTGTACTATCTTCCAAAAGGGGCGAAGCGCTCTGCCAGCATCATAACCGTAATTGCCGACATGAAGCAACCGAACGGCATTGTTGGAACACCTGATGGGAAATACTTGTATGTCTCCGATCTGGGTGCCCAGAAAACCTACCGCTATACCATTTCCGGGAAGGGTAAGCTGGAAGAAAAAAAGCTAATGTTTAATAAGGGTTCCGACGGCATGACGCTGGATGAGCAGGGCAATATATATATTACCGGGGGTGGTGTTACAGTGTTTGATCCGAACGGGACGCAAATCGCCCATATTCCGCTCAAAGGCTGGACGGGCAACGTCTGCTTTATGGGGAAAGACAGGAAAACCCTGTTCATTACTTCATCAAAATCTGTTTATACCCTTCCTATGAATGTCAGGGGTGTTGAATAAGGCAGAAAGATTCCAGATTATATAGGACTTTTTTTTGTTCATGTTGTCTATTTATTGGAACTTGTGTATTATTATTCACTCGTTTAACCAAACATAACCAACATGACGAATGTAAACCTGGTTCGGGCTGCCGGCCGACGCCTTAGTTACGGTCTATCTATAGTATATTTGCTTTTCACCGGGTGCTCCCCTTCGGGACAGTCAGACTCGGAAAAAGTGGTCGAAAATCCGCTGTTCAAGCTGCTGGATGCCAGTCAGACCAACATCAGTTTTGCAAACACCATTGCTGAGAATTTTGATCAGAACATCTTTAACTATCCAGCCTATTATAATGGGGCCGGGGTAGCCGCGGGCGATCTGAATGGAGATGGTTTAGATGAACTTTATTTCTCGGGGAATATGGTGGGTAATAAACTATATCTGAACCATGGCAACATGCAGTTTTCCGACATCACAGATGTAGCCGGTGTTGCTGGCCGAGGTGCCGAAGGTTGGAAGAACGGTGTAAACATGGCTGATGTGAACGGTGATGGCCAACTGGATATTTATATATGCTACTCCGGTCTGCACGACGGCGAGGAGCGGAAAAACCAGCTTTTTATTCACCAGGGTTTGAATGAGAGCGGTATTCCGGTGTTTAAAGACGAAGCCGAGGCCTACGGTTTGGCAGATTCTGCTTACTCCACCCAGTCCTTTTTCTTTGACTACGACAAGGACGGCGATCTAGATCTTCTTCTGGTCAACGAAAACATAAAAGTATTAACCGAACTGGACGATGCAACCATTCAGGAGTACCGGGCAACTAAAGATCCGATGTCGGGAAGCAAGCTTTATCGCAACGAAAAGGGCCGGTTTAGAGATGTTACCGCATCTGCAGGAATTTCCAATTCCGTCCTTTCATATGGCTTAAGCGGAGCAATCTCCGATGTGAACAATGACGGCTGGCCGGATATTTATCTGTCGAACGACTATTCGATTCCAGATCATCTTTATATCAATAATGGTGATGGGACCTTTACAGATAAGCTAACCTCTACGTTAGATCACATCTCCATGTATTCCATGGGAAGCAATATCTCTGATATTAATAATGACGGGCTGCAGGACATCTATACGCTCGACATGATCCCTGAAGACAACAAGCGGCAGAAGCTTTTGCAGGGCTTTGACAACTACGAATACTTTTACATGAACCTTCGTAACGGTCTCTATTATCAGTATATGCGCAACATGCTGCACGTGAACAATGGCAACGGTGGCTTTAGTGAAGTGGGGCAATTGGCAGGTGTGTCTAATACAGACTGGAGCTGGGCGCCTTTATTTGCGGACCTCGACAACGACGGCCACAAAGATCTTTTCGTGACGAACGGATATCTGCACGATTTTACCAATATGGATGTGGTAAAGTATAATGAAAATTACTTCAGGAGCCTGAACGGACAGGTCGAACCAAAGCATATTCTGGATATGCTTAGTAAACTTCCATCTTCCGACGTTAAGAATTATATCTATAAAAACAATGGCAATCTAACCTTTAGTAACAAGATCGCAGAATGGGGGATGAACGAGCCTTCCAACAGTAGTGGTGCCATTTACTCCGACCTGGACAATGACGGCGATCTTGATCTTGTGGTGAGCAACCTCAACAAGCCAGCCTTTATTTATCAGAATCAGACCGATACGGCAAACAGTTATCTGAAGGTCAGGCTGGAAGGGTTGAAGGGCAATACGGACGGTCTGGGCGCAAAAGTGACCATATACCACAAAGGGAAATTGCAGCTGCTCGAACAGAGTCCGGCACGCGGCTACCTGTCCAGTGTTACGCCTACGCTTCACTTTGGCGTCGGAAAAACGCAGCAAATTGACTCCCTGAGGGTGGTATGGCTCAGCGGCAAACAGCAAGTGCTCACAAATGTGGCTACCAGCCGCTTGCTCATCCTGAACGAAAAGGATGCCGCCGGTAAATATTTTCCGCCTAAACCTGCAAAGCCAGTATTTGAAGAGATTACTTCGCCTGTGGGTTATGCCCAGGAAAAAAACAGGCGTAACGACTTTAAACGGCAGCCTTTACTGGTCAACGCCATCTCTTTCTCAGGTCCCTGCATGGCCAAGGCAGACGTGAATGGCGATGGCCTCGAAGATGTATTTGTAGGGGGCGAAGCGAACCAGCAGGGCGCCTTGTTTATCCAGCAAAAGAATGGCAAGTTCTCCGTAACAAACCCTTTTGGGGCCGACAAGGGAAGTGAGGATACCGATGCCTTGTTTTTTGACGCAAACGGCGATGGGAAACTCGATTTGTATATCGTGAGCGGTGGGTATCATGACTTTCAGGAAAATGATCCTCTGCTGCAGGATCGTCTGTATCTGGGCGATGGAAAAGGCGGATTTAAAAAGTCGACCGGTACGCTTCCGGCGATGGCTTCAAGCAAGAGTTGTGTAGTTGCAGGCGATTTCAATGGCGACGGCAAGGCCGACCTTTTTGTTGGCGGACGGGTTATACCGGGCAGATTTCCAGAAACACCTAAAAGTTACCTGCTTATTAATGACGGCCGTGGGAAATTCAGTGACCGTATAAAGCAGCTTGCACCAGAACTTGAATTTGCGGGCATGGTTACCGATGCTGCTGTTACAGACCTGAATGGCGACAGGAAGGCGGATCTTATTGTGGTGGGCGACTGGATGCCGGTTACTGCCTATATAAATGAGGGCGGAAGGTTAAAGGACAAGACCGATCAGTACTTCGATAAGAAATATAGTGGGTTTTGGAATACGTTGCAGCTTGCAGATTTGAATGGCGATGGCAGGCAGGACTTGGTCATCGGCAACCTTGGCTTAAACAGTCAGTGCAAGGTAAGCGACTCAGAACCCGCCGAGCTCCTTTATAAAGACTTTGACGACAATGGGGCTGTAGACCCGATCTTGTGCTTTTACCTGATGGGCAAGAGTTATCCTTATGTAACGCGCGATGAAATGTTGGATCAGATGAGCGTTATGAGGCCCAGGTTTCCTGATTATAAGAGTTACTCGGAAGCCGGTTTGAAGGAAATCTTCACTGAGGAAGAGTTGGAGGGCGTAAAAAAGCTCAGTTCCAATTATCTGAAAACCGCCTTCTTTGAACGGACAAAAGATGGAAAATTTGCGCTAAGAGAATTGCCGGTTGAAGCACAGTATTCACCAGTATTTACCATAACGCCGGCAGACTACGATAAGGATGGCGTTAAAGACCTGATTCTCTGCGGAAACCTGAATCAATCGCGCCTCCGCTTCGGTAAATACGACGCCAACCATGGTGTCCTGCTTAAAGGGATTGGTGGAGGAAAGTTCAGGTATATACCCCAAGCAGAGTCTGGTTTTAAGATAAAGGGAGATGTCCGCAGTGCCTTGATGGTTAACAACACCCTTCTTTTAGGCGTCAACCAGGATAAGGTGAAAGCATACCGGCTAAGCGGTAACTAATCGTAAGAACCAATCATAAAAACAAACTATACAAACCAAAAATGAAAAAAATCTTTATTAAACGTTACGCAAGACTCTCTGCGGTATTCTCGCTGGTACTTGCAACAACAGCGGTGAGTACGGATGTGCGCGCACAAGGCTGTGTGGCCATCAGAAGTACAGGTGGCATCTGTGCCATGACCGAGCATCCTGATGAAGAACTTGGCAGCAGTGGTGGATGGGTATTTAACGCCAATAACCGCTACTTTAAATCAAACAAGCATTACAAGGGAAGCGACTATCAGGAAGAGCGTATTGAGCTTGGTACTGAAGTTATCAATTACCAGTATGCCTTAGATTTAGCTCTGACGAGATTATTCAACAGTCGCTGGTCTATGATGATCGATGTACCAATTTTGGCAAATAAGCGTACCTCACTTTATGAACATAACCGAGTCAGCAGACATGCGATGCATTCCTACGGGCTCGGCGACATACGTATAGCGGGGTATCGCTGGTTACTAGACCCCGCTAAAAACAGAAAGGGAAACATACAGTTAGGGCTTGGGCTCAAGTTGCCTACCGGTGATTATAAGTACCAGGACTATTGGCATAATGTCGGGCCGGGAGACACTAAGGAGTTGAGAACAGTTGACCAGTCTATCCAGTTGGGAGATGGTGGACTAGGCATAACTGCTGAGGTAAACACCTATTATAATTTGGCTCCACATTTTGGGTTATACGGAAACCTGTATTACTTAAGTAACCCAAGAGGTCAGAACGGGGTTAGAACCTACAGAGAACTTGTTAGTTCAACGCTATATAACGAAACGATTATGAGTGTTCCAGATCAATATATGGCACGTGCTGGTGTAAACTATGCGGCTGGAAGTTTGGTTGCAACCGCAGGAGCGAGAATAGAAGGCATTCCAGTTAGGGATTTGATTGGTGGAAGTGGCGACTTCCGCCGCCCAGGGTATATCTGGTCGGTTGAGCCGGGTCTTACCTATCAATTCAAGCGTGCTGCTATTTATGCTACTGTACCGGTCGCCCTGTACAGGAACAGGACGCGTAGTGTGACTGACATAGAGCGATCTACACCTACGGCGAGAGCGCATGGCGACGCCGCATTTGCAGATTATTCCATAAACGCAGGTATATCCTTCAAACTTTAAGCATTTGCCGGTGATATTGCTTATCTTGTCATGCGTGGATCGTATGTACAGGGCATGAAATATCACCGGCTGCTTTTTTTTGCATTTCCTTTATTCACTGGTTCTGCCGAAGTCTCCCCTATAACGTTCGACCCAATTACAGTCGACATTACAAACGTAAAGCAAATACCCACATCATGCGGACAGAACAATGGAGCTGTTACAGGCATCGTAACTGATGCTACCGACTTTCGCTGGTTTGTAGAGGCAAACCCCCAGGTTACCGTCTCCACTGATCTGAATCTGATCAACGCCTCTCCTAATTTTTACATGCTCGAGTTGAGCAATACGAGCGGCAGTGATACCACCATAGGGCCTTTTCATGTTACCCAAGGAAGTCCGGCGATCGAACTATCTGCCCAGCCTGCGATCAGCGCAGATTTCTGTAATCTGCAAACCGGTAGCATACGGGGTCTCAGAGTCAGTTCGCCGGTCAAAAGTTACGCCTGGCGAAACAGTTCAGGCCAGCTGCTTGGCACTAGTGCCGACCTTAACGGCATGCCAGCCGGGCAATATTCACTCAGGGTGGAGAATGAAGATTGTTCAAGGGATTTTCAGTTCAGCATTCCCGCACAGTCGCGTCCGATAGCCGCTCCAACTGTGGACGATATACTGATGTGCGCTCCGGGCAACGTCTTGATTCGGATAACTGCCTTGATCCAGTTTGTTGACGCCCCCCCTGTCTACCGTCTTTATAACGCTGCGGGAACATTAATTCGGGAGAGCGCGCAACCAGCATTCCGAGTCAATATCGATAGGGCCGGCGATTACTACGCGGCAGTAGCCTCAGGCAGTTGCGAGAGCCAGCGCACACTGTTCAACATTAGCTTTGGCGCGCTTGGCCTTGGCATTCCCACCGCTTTCAGTCCAAATAACGATGGCACTAATGACGTCTGGCAAATCAAAGGACTTGAACAATACGACCGCCCGCAGGTGGTGGTATATAACCGTAACGGCGGCATTGTTTTCGAAAGCCGTGAGCCCCTTAAAGCATTTGATGGCAGGCGAAACGGCAAGGATTTACCTGTAGGCGTTTATTTTTACAGGATCGTTATCGCCGGGAACTGTCCGCCTGCTACCGGAAGCTTAACCATCGTTCGCTAATTGTCCAAACCGGCCACAACTTTAGTGTTTGATTTTTAATAAGTCCTTGTTATATTGCGTTTATAACCAATTATCCCTGTACAGCTGAATATGCGCTCCCATGAACGACTATAAATCATATAATGATTACGAATTGTGCTCAATGTTCGTGTCTGGCGACGATCGTGCTTTCAGGGAAATTTACATCCGTTACGACAAACCCCTGTATTTGTATGCCTACCATAAAGTAGGGAATAAGGAAGAGTCGAGAGATTTAGTTCAGGACGTTTTCGCCTGGATGCTCGCAAACCGGACGCGCTTAGACCTCAATACGACGCTCTCGGGCTATCTTTATAAGTCAGTGTTAAACAAGATTTATAATTTATATAAGCACAAGGGCGTAAAACTGAAATATTCAGAAGACAATCCCTTTAATGATCAGGAAGCAACCGGAACAGATTTTCTGATCAGGGAAAAAGATATCCGTGTGATGATTGCACAAAGTATCGCAGCGATGCCCCCGAGGATGCGTGAGATCTATGAGTTGCGCAGCAATCAATACATGACCGCCAAGCAAATCTCTGAGTATTTGCAAATTGCCGAAGGTACCGTAACCACGCAGTTGAAACGCGCGTTCAAAC
This sequence comes from Pedobacter deserti, assembly GCF_024436415.1. GTDB lineage: Bacteria > Bacteroidota > Bacteroidia > Sphingobacteriales > Sphingobacteriaceae > Pedobacter > Pedobacter faecalis. The sequence continues at coordinate 2,256,904 of NZ_JAFMZQ010000001.1, forward strand.
ACCTGAGGCTTAGAATAGGCGGACTAATGGCGTTTTTTGGTTTTTTTTAATTTTTTTTCAAGCACGTGTACCCATATGGTTCTTTAGGATTGCCTTTATTTAAGAAGACGGCATGAAATGAATAAAGAAACCAATAACGAACAACGTGAAAAGTATTACCTTCACTATTTCAGAAGGACTGATATACCTGCGCTAACCGAAGAGGAGCTGGAGCAGGAAAGCGCTGAGATTTATGCCAGAATCCGCCCGGCTCAGGTTGGCAGACCAAGGCGCTTATGGTATGCCGCCGCTGCTATTGTTGCCACACTGGGTATAGGCCTGGTCGTTCATTCATCTGCAACGCGAGATATTGCTGCAAACCCGTCACTGGCCGCAACGCCGGGTGCAGAGATAGGTCCGGCTGTACGAGCTGCAACACTGGAACTGGCCGATGGAACACGGCTGTCGCTTTCGGGACTTAAAGATGGGCACATCGCCGGTCAGCGCGGTGTCAGTATATCCAAACTGTCGGGAGATATTCTTTTATATACCAAACAGGCAGCGACGCCTGCTGAAGAAAATACCATAGAATTCAATACGCTGTCAACTGTTAAAGGGCAGCAATACCAGGTCTGTTTACCAGACGGGACGAAGGTTTGGCTTAACGCCGCCTCGTCTATTACGTTTCCTGCATCTTTTGCACATCAGAAACGCCGGGAAGTTAGGCTCACAGGTGAAGCCTACTTTGAGGTGGCAAAAGATAAAGAACACCCATTTATTGTGAATACCCAAAAGCAGAAAGTAGAAGTACTGGGTACGCATTTCAACATCAGCGCATATGCTGATGAGGCCACTGCGAAAACCACTTTGCTTGAAGGTTCTGTTCGGGTGTCGAACGAGCGGGAAACAAGAGTATTGCTGCCCGGCCAACAGTCTCAGGCTACAAAAGGTGATATCGCCGTGTCCCGTACCGATCTGAAAGAAAGTGTAGCCTGGAAGAATGGGGAATTTATTTTCAATAACGAAGCACTTTCAGATATTCTAAAAGAAGTCGCACGTTGGTACAGCATAGAAGTGATTCAGCTTGCAGACCATAAAGATCTGAGGCTTAGCGGAACCATATCCCGTACTAAAAACCTTTCTACAGTACTCAGAGCATTGGAAATGACCGGCAACATCACGTTCAGGGTAGAAGGGAAGAAGGTTTATGTTGTAAAATAGAAGCTGTGAGATATCCGATTGTTTTCGTCTTTTGCCTGGTGGTTACGCTAAACGCAGTAGCACAAAGGATCACCATCAACGAAAAAGCAATATCTCTGCCGGCCCTGTTTAAAGAGATCAGAAAGCAGAGCGGCCATGATTTTTTATACAACCAATCTGCAATTGCCCAGGTAGGACCTATCGCCTTGCAAAAAAAAGATGCTACGGTACAGGAAGTGCTCGACGCGGCTTTGTTTAACCAACCTTTGCAGTATCTTATTGAAGATAAGGTTGTGATGATCACGGAGAAAAATACCACAGGTGCAAAAAGTGGTTTTGCCATATCCGGTCTGGTCAGAAACAAGCAGGGCGAGACACTTCCTGGCGCAGCAGTTTTGGTAAGTAATTATCAGATAGGTGCCGTCGCAGACAATGAAGGCTGCTTTAAACTGCCACTTGTCAGGCCCGGAAATTATACATTGGTGATTAAGATGATAGGGTACCAGCCTAACGAACAGACGGTGACCATCAGCAATCGCGACATCAAACTGGAGATCGTTCTGGATGAGGATGTCAACGTTTTGCGCGAAATAGTGGTAAAGCCCGACCGCTACTGGCTTGCACGTATGAGGGTCTTCCAGGAAAACTTCATCGGTACATCACCCAACGCTGCAGGGTGCAAAATATTGAATCCGTCGGTTGTCTCCTTTGAATATGACGACGAGCAACGCATTTTGAAAGCCAGGGCCGACGACTTCATTGTCGTAGAAAACAAAGCCCTTGGTTATCGCATTCGTTATTTTTTGAAGTATTTTGAACGGGACGATGAAACCCAGGTCGTCCGCTTTTTCGGATATCCATTTTTTGAGGAGCTGGAGGAATCGCGGGCTAAGAGGAAGAAGTATCATAAAAAGCGGGAGACCGCTTACAACGGCTCTCCGCAACACTTTTTTTCAGCGCTGTTCAGCAATACCTATGCAGATCATGGTTTTGTTGTAAACCGCATGATCAAGTCGAAAAACCCGGAAAAGTTATCCGACAGCCTGATTAACCGGAAGATTGAAATGTTCGCCAAAGAGGTAAAGAGTCGCAAGGAGCGGCGACGCAGAATGGATTCCCTTGCGCTGTACCTTAAAATGAAAAGCGCGCCGGATACCGTGGAAATCCTGATCAGGGAAGACATTCCCACACATGAACTGGTAAAACGCAAGTCGGCCGTACTTCGCGAAATTGACTTCAAAGACGCGCTTTACGTGACCTATAAAGGCGAGCGTGAAACAAAAAGTTACGCCAAATACTCCGGCTATAAGATCAAACGTCCGGATGATCTGGCTCCATACCAGGTTTCACTGGTGTACAGAACCGCCCCGGAAGTAGATTTCTTTGAAAACGGGGCGATTTATGACCCAGGTTCGCTGCTTTACGAGGGCATGTGGGGATATGAACGCGTCGCTGATATGCTGCCGCTGGATTATCAGGCTGAACCTTAAAAGTTCAAATAACTAACCAGAAAAAATATGAAACGCTATCTCACCATCACATTTTTTTCCGTTGTCGGTTTACTCTTGGCCTTTATGCCCAGGCAAGACAACCCTGCGGAACGAATCGCAGGCATGCTTCAAAAATGGATTGCAAGCAATCCTCAGGAGAAGGTCCACCTTCATACAGACAAGCCCTACTACGCAGTAGGCGATACCCTTTGGTTTAAAGGCTATGTTACGCTTGGAGCGAAAAACGAGCCTTCAAAAAAAAGCGGAGCACTCTACGTGGATCTCATTAACAACAAGGACTCCATCATGAGGTCTTTAAAGTTTCCCGTTACCTCAGGTACAACCATGGGCGATATTGTCCTGCTCGATGAGTATCCAGCCGGCAATTACCGGCTACGTGCCTATACCCAATGGATGCGCAATGCAGGACCTGAATACTTCTTTGAAAGAGCCGTTTGGATAGGCGATTCATTTGCAGGGTTCAGCGATACAGACCAGCGGGAGGTTGAAGCTTCCGGCAAGAGGAAAAAGAGAAATGAAACGCTGGAGAAGACCAAGCCCACTTCGCTGTCCGAAAGCGATGTGCAGTTTTTCCCGGAAGGCGGCTATATGGTGAACGGGATTCGCTCAAAAATTGCGTTTAAGGCAGTAGCGCCAAATGGGCGCGGCACACCAGTAAGTGGAGTCATTTTGGACGGTCAGACAGAAATTCTGCGTTTCAAAAGTCTCCATGCAGGCATGGGCAACTTCATGCTAAGCCCTGATGTAGGTAAAAACTATCAGGCCAGAATCCGCTTTGCCGATAGCACCGAGAAGATCGTAACGCTACCGAAAGCACTTCCACAAGGTTACGTACTCTCCGTTTACCAACCCAATCCCGATAGTTTACTTGTCAGGATCTATGCATCTGCGGGCTCGTATGGAAGCAAAGCCTCGCCTCGAAACGTGTATCTCGTCGCCCAGTCGGGCGGCGAACCCGTGGCATCCCTTAAGGTAGGACTTACCCGGGCTATGACTTCCGTCTGGTTAAAAAAAGATGATTTCCCAAATGGAGTCGCCCAGTTCAGCCTCTTCAATGGCCAATACGAACCACTCAATGAACGACTGGCTTTTATAAAAAACAGCAGGAAAATGGACGTCGATATCCGGTCCGACAAACGCAGCTATCAGCCCAGAGAGAAAGTACAGCTTAAATTAAGCTCCACAGACGAGTCCGGATCGCCGCTGGCCGGCAATTTCTCTGTTTCTGTAGTCGACGAGCATAGGGTGCCGCACCACGAGGAAAACGGACATACTATCCTGTCAGACTTGCTGTTAGTTTCTGACATCAAAGGATACGTAGAACAACCAAACTACTACTTCATAGATAAATCGCCAGAAGCCCCTCAGAAACTCGACAACCTGATGCTAACGCAAGGCTATAGGCGGTTCGACTGGCAGGAGCTGATCCGGGCAATCGGCAATACGGCGAGCCCCAATCCATCGCAGCCGAAATTCGCCGCAGAAGGCCTTGGTACAGAAGTTAGCGGAAAAGTACTCACACTTACGGGACAACCGGTTCCCAATGGCACGGTAACGCTGATGTCGTTACGACCCGGGTTTTTAGAGGTAATCAAAACAGATGCAGCCGGAAAATTCCAGTTCAATCCAATCATGATTACCGATAGTCTGAGTTTTGCCGTTCAGGCGACAGGCAAGAAAAACACCAAGAAAGTAGAGATCATACTGGACACCGTCGCCAGACAAAAAATTACGCCTGGCAAGATCAAGCCCGATTTCCTAGTTCAGGATTCTTCTGCGATGGAAACCTACCTGCAAAATGTCAGAAGGGAGGACGAGCAATTGGTTAACCGCGGATTTTCCGGTCGCGCAACACGCTTAAAGGAAGTCCGGATCAAGGCAAAAAAACGCCAGCAGGAGTTAACCGCATTTACACAAGGGCCCTTCCATATCCCGGATGGGCATGCAGATCAGACGTATAAGCTAAAAGACACGGAAGGCTGTCCTACACTAGGCGATTGTTTAAAGCGCATCGTTGCAGGGGTCGTATTTCAGCCCAATAAAGATGGCACAGTATTTAATTATCCACACTATTTTGAAGGTGGGGCGTTAATGCCAATGGCTGTTTTCCTTAATGGAAGGAGCCTAAGGAATGATTTCGAAATCTCGGACGTACTTGATAATAACATGGTAGCTCCTGAGGACGTGATCAAGGTGGATGTGGTAAAGAGAAACCAGGCTTTAATGATGGTTCTCAATAGTGGACCGGCACTGCTCATTTACACCAGGCCCTTTAAAAAGAAGATATATATCCCAAACGTTGCCAACATTAAACCCAAAGGCTTTAACCGGGCACGCTTCTTCTATTCGCCTAAATATGATAAGCCCGGGATAACGAATCAGCTGGCCGACCATCGATCTACCATCTACTGGAATCCTGGCGTCCGTACTTTCGGCAATGGAACAGCTACGCTCAGCTATTTCAATGGAGACGGACCAGGAACCTACCGGGTCACCGTAGAGGGGATCAGTGCCGCGGGCGATCTGGTGCACCAGGTCTACCGTTATGAGGTTTCCGGGCCGGGTCCATCGGCATCGCGTAGGCCGGTGACTAAAGCAAGTGAACAATCTTCAAAGATCATATCGGCTTTTAACAGCAACCAGAAGCGCATGCCTGGTGAGAAGCTCTATCTACACCTCGACAAGTCCGCCTACCAAATTGGCGATACCATGTGGTTTAAGGCCTACCTGATGGATAACAATTTAATGCCCTCAAAAAACAGCGGCATTTTGTATGTCGACATCAACAGCGATACCGGTTTTACCGCAAGGCGGGTAAGCGTTAAACTGCAGTCGGGCATAGGATACGCGCAGATTCCTTTAAACCCCAAGATCTTCCGGGAGGGTGGATACACCGTACAAGCCTATACCAACTGGATGCAGAACTTTGGACCAGAATCCTTCTTTACGCAGCGCTTTTACCTGGGAAAACCAACCCGGAACAGCTGGCTCGTCAACTCCTCGGTGGCCACAAAAACAACGGGAGATGGGCATAGTATCCAGGCCGACCTGCTGCTGAAGCGTTTCGACCAGTCGCCCGCAGGGCTAAGAGATGTTGATGTCCTGATTATGGAGGGCGACCGGGAAATCAATAAGCAGCGACTTCAGACTGCTGTCGACGGGTCGCTTCAATTTACCTATCCCCTTAAAGAAAAGTACGACGCACGGAGCATAAGGGCCGTGATTAAGAGTGTCCATCCAAACGATGGTAACCAGGTACTTAAAGTGCCGTTAAGCCTGCAAAGGGAGAAATATATCGATCTGCAGTTTCTGCCGGAAGGGGGGAACCTGGTAGCAGGGCATTCTTCCACTGTCGCTTTCAAGGCATTGGCCGAAGATGGATATGGCATCCACGCAGAAGGTGAAATTTGTGATTCATTAGGGCGTGTAGTAACGACGTTCAAGAGCTTTTACAACGGCATGGGCAAGTTTTCTTTTACGCCGGCTCCGGGTCATAAATATACTGCGAGACTTATGCAGTCGGGCAGGATAATAAAAACATTTCCTTTACCGGAGGTTAAAGCCTCCGGGTCGATACTGAAAGTATGGAATCCCCTGGCGGGCGACTCCATCAGGGTCTTTGCACGGATCAGTCCGGCGCAGGGGCAGTCTCCAGACAAGTTTACGCTCATTGCCACCTCGGGGGCAACAGTAACCTTTGTACAGGATATTCTCTTAGCCGATAGTTTAAGTGTGAACCTCCATAAAGATCTGTTTCCCACCGGCATTACCCGCATTGCACTCCTCAGGAATGAACAGCCGGTCAACGAGCGCCTGATATTCATAGATCATCGCGACGCCCTGCAGATCGCCCTCAATACAGATCGCCAGTCCTACGCCAAGCGTGGTTCCGTTAGCATTGGTATTGAAGTTAAAGACAGCTATGGAAAACCTGTATCGGGTGAGTTATCCGTTTCTGTGACCGACGACAGCCAGATCCACGGGGACACCATGGGCAATGACGCAATCACTACCCGTTTATTACTCCAGGCCAATCTGAAGGGACATATCGAAACACCTGGTTTTTATATGTATGGAGCAGGGAAGGACCGTTGGGAAGCACTGGATAATCTTATGCTCACACAGGGCTGGACGGGTTACCGCTGGGAAACGGAAGAACAAGCGCCGGCCCAACCAGCGTATCTTGCAGAAAAGGAGTTGAAAGTCGCCGGTATGGTCACCAACCTTTTTAAAAAGCCGGTGGTCGGCGCCCGCATGCTTGTCTCTTCACAAAATCCAGCCTTCATTGCCGAAACAGTCACAGACACCGCCGGCAGGTATGTCATAGAAAACCTGCCGCCCATCGATTCCGGAGCCTTCTTTATTCAGGCACGCACGCCAAAAGGAACTTCCATGAACTTCGGGGAGGTATCTGTTGAACAGTCGTTTAAGCCAGCCCCTTCCTTACTGAATTACCAGAATCAGATCGCCCCCTGGTACGTAAACGCAGATGCTGCCCGACTGAACCAGGTAAAGTATCTCACCCTCAACGAACCAGAATTTAAATTTCAGGGTGGTATTACCCTGAGAGAGGTTGCGGTAAAAAAGGTAAAAAGGCGACCCGGTTCCTTCAATGCTTTCCCGAAGGACACAGATTATTGGTTCACCGACAGCGATATCAAGGAATCTACGACCACCGATCTGTATGAATTCCTTATGCAAAAGCTGCCCGGATCACGATTGGTCAACGATTATTCTAAAAAAGGGCGTGGTGGCATTGTGGCTTTCAAATGGAATGGGTTCACAACCATACCCACTGCCGACATTTACATCGATGGTGAATCCCTGGCAAAAGTGATGCAAATCCGTAACGTCACTTCGATTTCGGAGGTAACTGAGGGACTAAGAAGTATAAAAGCTGTTTCATTGAAGGCTGTAGAAGTGGCGCGCGGATACGCTGTAAAGCGTCGTGAAAGCGTAGGTACATTGTACCTGCAAACGAAAAGCGGCAGGGGCTGGTACAGGGTGAGTGAACCGGATATTGCCCATTACAGGCCGGTGCCTACGGTCCGTCCACAAGCGTTTTACAGCCCGAAATATACGGTGACCCAAACCAGCGCGGCAGACAACGATTTCCAGTCTACAATCTATTGGAAGCCCGATATCACTACAGATAGTGAAGGCAAGTCGAGGATAAGTTTTTACACTTCTGATGTTACAGGAAGCTATACGCTCAACATACAGGGAACCGATATGAACGGCCACTTCGGCAGCACCACAATGAAGATCAAGGTTGGTCAGGCCAGCGATGCCGGCGCAAAAAGCGCAAGTAAGCTTTAGGTATAGCCGAGTATTTTCAACACCTGCTTGCTGTTCTGCTCCTCACCAAACACCTCAAAGTTGAAGGTCTCGTCGCGGTTCCTTCTAATGATCACGTGTTTAGGGCTGGGGAGCAGACAGTGGTGTATTCCGCCATAACCGCTAAGCACTTCCTGGTAGGCACCCGTATTAAAAAAGCCCAGGTATTGTACTTTTCGCGTCTTAGGCATAAATACACTGTTCATATGCGCCTCCTGGTTGTAATAATCCTGTCCGTCGCAGGTAATACCTCCAAGGTTAACACGCTCGTATTCAGAGTCCCAATTGTTTACCGGCAACAGGATATACTTCTGGTTCAGCGCCCAAACATCAGGCAAATTGGTAATGAAAGAACCATCCAGCATCAGCCATTTTTCACGGTCGTTTTGCTGCTTACGGCCCAGAACTTTATAAAGAATTCCGGAAGCCTCGGCCACGGTATACTTTCCAAACTCGGTAATGATGTCCGGTTCAATCACATCGTGCTCCGCACAGATCTCCTTGATACGTTTCACGATCTCATTCACCATATATTCATAGTCGAAATCGAAAACCAGGGAATCCTTAAACGGCATACCACCGCCTATATCCAGCGTATCCAGTTCAGGGTTTACCTTTTTAAACTTGCAGTACAGCGTTACGTATTTTTCAAGCTCGTTCCAGTAATACGGCGTATCAGAGATACCCGAATTGATAAAGAAATGCAGCAGCTTTACCCGGAAGTTCGGATTTGCAGAGATCTTGTTGTTGTAAAAGTCGATCACATCCTCCATCCTGATGCCCAGGCGGGAAGTATAAAACTGAGAATCCGGCTGTTCCTCAGAGGCGATCCGGATCCCTAGGTTACAAGGCGTGTCCATCTCAATCTCATCGTCGAACAGATTAAATTCCTCCTTGTTATCCAGTACCGGGATAATGTTCTTGTAGCCATCGTGCAGCATATCGATGATATACTGCTTATACTGATAGGTTTTAAAACCGTTACAGATCACGGTGATGTCCTTCGTTAAAGCGCCCTTTTTCTCCAGCGCCTCAATCATAGGCATATCAAAAGCCGAGGAAGTCTCCAGGTGGATCCCGTTTTTAAGCGCCTCTTCCACGATATGCTTAAAGTGCGAACTCTTCGTACAATAGCAGTATTTATAGTCGCCCCGGTAATTGTTTTTCAATATGGCCGTCTGGAAAAGAATCTTCGCCTGCTGAATCTTCTTCGTTACCATAGGCAAATACGTGAAACGCAATGGCGTACCATAAGTTTCAATCATCTCCATCAGGTTCAGGTCCTGAAAATACAACTCATCATCTATAACGCTGAAACCTTCCTGCGGAAAACCAACGCTTAAATCAAGAAACTCGGAGTAACTCTGCATTTATATCTAAAAGTTTTTGCAAAAATGTAATTTTAAATTGACATGTACTTTGTACGCTAAATATTTTTAATGTCAAAAATGCTAGCGCTGAGCTAAGGGAAGATGTATCTCCGCAAGCATGCAGCGCGCGCTTCCGCCGCCGTTTTGTTCAATGGTATATAAAGGCGAATAAACGAGCCTGGCATGCTGTTCAAGCACAGATACCTGGTCTTGGCTTAGCGATTTAAAAGCCTGTTCAGACATAACCAGTAAAGATTCACCTGCTTCATTCCTTACCTGCAGCATGTTTCCCGCAAAGCTGCCCATTTGCTGGAAATCGATCTCGATCAGCGCTTTACCTGTATCCCGCAACCGCTGAGCCACCAAGGCCCGCTGTGCCGGGTCGGGTATCGCCTCCAGACATATCACAGCGAAGGTATCACCAACGCACATCATCACGTTTGTGTGGTAAATCGGGAATCCGCCGGCATCCAGAGCACTGAAAACAACCGCAGTGTATCCCGACTGCACACAAAATTCATGAAGTACAGCCTCGTTGGTACGTAAAGACAGGCAGGCATATGCAATTTTATGATCGCGGTCCAGCACCATGCTGCCTGTACCTTCCAAAAACATATGCTTCGCCTCGAAATTCGAAAGATCCCCCACATCTTTGATCTGAAATCGGGTACTTAAAGTCGAAATCACGTCGCCCCGTCGCTCATGCCTGCGGTTTACCGAGAACATCGGGTATAGATATACCGTGCCATCATCATGGAAAGAGACCCAATTGTTTGGAAATATCGAGTCGGGCGTTTCCGGCTGCGGCGTGTCATCGATTACCGTGACATTTACACCGTTGCTTCTCAACACCTCAACGAACTGATCGAATTCCTTAAGCGCCTGCTCGTGTACCTGATCCTGCAAATCAGAGGCTTTCTGAAACTTGTTGTTTTCAGCAGTCTGTTCGTTAAACCTGAAGTTTACCGGACGGATCATCAAAATATTACGGGTTGTCTGCATAACTATATCATATCTCTAAGAATAGGAAGACTCATACAATGAAACCCGCCGCGCGCCCTCGAAAGTTCGGCGGAAGGCATCAGGATCAACGTATCCGTAATCTCTTCCACATTTTTCGTTCCGTTTTCCAGCTCCTGCAGCAAATCCTGAACTTTCACCACCGCAAAACCATTGCTCTTAAAGGCCTCAACGGTTTTGTCGTTCCGGTCGTACCCCAAAACCACACCCTCTTTTATGGCAAGCAAATTACAGGAGTCCGTCCACTGCTCCCGCGCATCGTAAGGAAAGGCACCGTTGCCGCTGTAAATAAACCTGGTAGGCGCATCGCTTTTCAGATCATTCTGACTGATATCATCCAGCAGCGCCTCAATATTCTCAAAACTAACCGGCAGCTTTTGTCCCTTCACAAACTGTTTAATCTCCGTCGCATCCCGGTTGTCAGGCTCCAGCAGATGCCTGATCGGTTCATCATCTGAGCTTTGCTGATTCCGGAATATCGTACTCAGCAGCGTCCACACATTACGTTTCACCTGCGTAAATACCGTGTCTATATGCATAAAATCCCGCTTGTTCGGAATCTTGATCACCGTCACCTTCTCCACCACGTTGTTATCAAACAACAGCTTAATCGCTTCATTGGCACCATAAGCCGAGGTACGCTCGCTGCAACCGATCAGCACATGATTCGGGCTCACCATCATCACATCACCACCCTCAAGTGTGGTGCGGTGATCCTCTTCCTCACCCGGACGCAGAAAATGCTGCGCCGCATCAGGTATCTCTAGGATATTGTCGCGATAAGCCTCAAAAACCGGGTGATTAAAAAACACATATCGCATTAGTAAAGTCTCCCTGCTGCGCGCCTTCTTAGCCGGCTTGTTGAGCAGGATATGCTTATTGATCGTGATGCCCACATCACGCGTAAAAATCAGGTTAGGGATAGGCGCAAAGATCATATGCTCATCGTCCAGGCTCCCCGAAATAAAGATCTTCGCAAGCTCCTTAGGATCTGTCTCAATCATCTGCTGCTGAAGCCTATAGGTGCAGCCCTCTATTGCACATACAGAAGCCACCAGCTTCTTGCGGATCGAGTCGTCCGCCAAAATATCCGCCAGCAAATTCTGGATTTCGATCACCGAAGAAGAATTATGGAAATCCGCGTGGTCAGGCTTGTAAAAGCCACGGTTTGCTTCCTCAGAATCAATATTTTTCAACTTCCCTTTAATCTTATCCGGATCGAGGAAATACATCAAAAGTTTAACATAATAGTCGTATTCATGCCGCCGGATGGTATCCAGATGTACAATATCCTCAAAAAGCCAGTCCTGAGCCTTTGATGGTACAACTTTTCCAAGACCGCTGTCCGGACTATGGATCAGAAGCTTACGCAGCCTGCCGATCTCGGTGCTTACGCTTACACGAAAATTTTGGTTTTGCTCGATCATAATAAGTTCTAGTTATGGCAAATCTACTCAATTTATGTACTTTTGACCATGGAATTTATCATCAGCGCTGCAGTAGAGGGAATCAAGCATCTATACCAGGAAGAAGTACCCCGTAGTGTCATCAATATACAAGATACAAGAAAAGAATTTGAAGGACAGGTCACCATTGTCGTGTTTCCAATCGTCCGCCATTCCAAAAAATCGCCCGAGCAAACCGCACAAGACCTGGGCAATTACCTCGTCGAAAAGCTGGAAGAAGTCACCGGCTTCAATGTCGTAAAAGGCTTTCTAAACCTGAGTATCTCCGATGCATTCTGGGTTAACCTGTTCAATACAGCACTCTTACAGCCCGACTTCGGTACCTTCCCCTCCAACGGCCGTAAAGTGATGGTAGAATATTCCTCACCCAACACCAATAAACCACTCCACCTGGGTCACGTTAGAAATAACCTGCTTGGTTATTCCGTGGCAGAACTCCTTAAAGCCGTCGGATGCGAGGTTACTAAAGTGAACCTGGTGAACGACCGCGGCATCCATATCTGCAAGTCGATGTTGGCCTGGCAAAAATGGGGTAACGGCGAAACGCCCGAAAGTACCGGGATGAAGGGCGACCACTTGGTAGGGAAGTACTACGTGGTGTTCGATAAAGAATATAAGAAGCAGATCGACGAGCTGAAAGCTGCGGGGCAGACAGAAGAGGAAGCCAAAAAGAATGCGCCGCTCATCAAAGAAGCGCAGAAGATGCTCCAGCTCTGGGAATCCGGCGATGCCGAGGTGATCAGTCTGTGGGAGACCATGAACGGCTGGGTGTATCAAGGCTTTGGCATCACCTATAACAAACTGGGGGTCGATTTCGATAAATACTATTATGAAAGCAATACCTATCTGCTGGGTAAAGACACGGTAGAAGAGGGGCTTGCCAAAGGGGTATTCTTCAAGAAGCCCGATGGTTCCGTGTGGATCGACCTGACGGCCGACGGACTCGATGAGAAGCTGGTGCTGCGTGCAGACGGCACCTCTGTGTACATCACCCAGGATCTGGGAACCGCGCAGATGAAATATGACGACTTCGGTACGGAGGAATCTATCTATGTGGTAGGCAATGAGCAGGACTACCACTTCAAGGTTTTGTTCCTCATTCTTGAGAAACTAGGTAAAAGCTGGGCCAAAGGGCTGTATCACTTATCGTATGGGATGGTCGACCTCCCCAGCGGTAAAATGAAATCCCGGGAAGGAACGGTGGTCGACGCCGACGACCTGATCGAAGAGATGGTCGAGACCGCCAGAATCAAAACAGAAGTATTGGGTAAAACCAACGATTTCGACGAGGCAGAAAAAGCCAACCTGTACTACAACATCGGTATGGGCGCCTTAAAGTACTTCCTGCTGAAGGTAGAACCTAAAAAACGCCTGCTGTTTGATCCTAAGGAGTCTATCGACTTCCAGGGAAACACCGGTCCCTTTATCCAATACACCCACGCAAGGATCCGCTCCCTGCTGGCTAAGGCAGCCTATGTACAAGACAGCCCTGTGGAAGCAGCCATCAATGCCTCAGAGCGCGATATGGTGATGTTATTAGCAAAGTACCCGTCCGAATTACAGGAAGCAGCAGCGGCACACAGCCCGGCTACACTGGCCAACTATCTATACGAAGTCGCCAAACTCTTCAACAAGTTCTATCACGAGGTACCGCCAATCATTAAAGAAGAAGACAACAACCTAAAGCAATTCAGGTTAAATCTCTGCGCAGTTACCGCCAGCGTACTCAAAAGAGGTATGCGCCTGCTCGGTATTGAAGTACCAGAAAGAATGTAGGGGATAGGCTTAGTCCTTCTCCTTCGTCTTTTCCACGCCCGGCTTGGTTGAAACATCCTCCTTCTGGCGTTGCTGTCTCGAAAGCATCGGACTTTTGGCCGGGCGCTCATCGCCCAGCAATACGCCCCATTGCTTAAACATCTGCGTACGGTCGAAGATCACCTTGAGCACAGCGATCACAGGCATAGACAGGAACATTCCGGAAACCCCGGCAATGCTGCCGCCCACAATCACCCCCAGAATGGCAAACAAAGCATTGATCTTCACCTTAGAGCCCACTATTCTCGGCATTAAGATGTTGTTGTCCAGAAACTGTACCCCGGCAATCACCAGCAAAACCGTAATCACCGGCCACAGCTCCGTAGAAGAGGTCAGCGTAAGCAATACCCCGATCAGGTTGCCGATCAATGCACCCACATAAGGGATCAAGTTCAGCACCGCGAAAATCACCCCGATCAGGAGCGCATGCTTAATCCCCACCAGCATCAAAATACCCCCCAGCAAAATCGTCATATACGTCACCTGGATCAGCAAACCTACCAGGTAATTCTTAATGATCGCTTCCGTTTCATATACAGCTTCCTTAACCTTAGGATGATCACCCTCCCTAAACCACATGAACACAAACCTCAGCAACAAGTCCTTATAGAAGAGCATCAGGTAAATGTATATGGGCAGTAAACCCACAAAAACAAAGATCGAGCTTAAAGTCACCGCCGTACTGCTCGCAGCCTTTCCGGCCATACCCAGCAGATCATTGCTCTTATCATTAATAAACTTGATCTGCTCCTTCGTAGAAAAGTCGCTTATCCTGCTGATCCATTCACTTAAAGCATTCAGGTGAATCGCCACGTTCTCCTTAATCTGCGGGAAATCCTTCACGAGCATGCCCACCTGCGCAGAGAAGAACCAAATGATCCCCGCCAGAAATATCGCCAGCATCAGTATCGGCAAGATGATCGCCAGCGCCTCCGGCATTCTGATCTTCCTCAGGTAGCGGTACACCGGCAATAAGACAATGCTGATAAAAAATGCCATGATAATAGGCATGATGATGTCATTTCCCAGTACCAGGATATAACCCAACAACACAATCCCTAAAAGCTCAATGGAGCGGCGAACGGTAAGCGGTAAATTTGACATGATGCAATCTTAACACTACAAGGTATAAAATGTTTGTCTAGTTTTGTACAATGATCACAAATGAAACCATCGTCGCTTTATCAACCCCGCCCGGCGCAGGCGCCATAGGCGTCATCCGACTATCCGGAAAAGAAGCCGTTTCAATCGTCAACAACGTATTTGCCGGGAAAGACCTCAGCAAACAGGCCTCGCATACCCTGCATTTCGGACTGATCAAAGACGGCGATACCGTGATCGATGAAGTGGTGGTCGGGCTGTTCATCGCCCCGAAATCATACACCAAGGAAAACGTCGTCGAAATCTCCTGTCACGGTTCCAATTATATCATACAACAGATCATCGGTCTCCTGATCCGCCACGGCGCCGCTGCGGCAAAGCCCGGCGAATTTACCTTAAGAGCCTTTTTAAACGGGGGACTAGATCTTTCTCAGGCTGAGGCCGTTGCCGATCTGATCTCTTCAGATTCCGAAGCAGCCCACCAGGTAGCCATGAACCAGTTGAGGGGAGGGTTCAGTAACGAACTCAACGAGCTGCGTGAACAACTCATCCATTTCGCTTCCATGATAGAGCTGGAGCTCGACTTTGCAGAAGAAGACGTGGAGTTTGCCAATCGCGACCAGCTGCAGGAACTCATCAGCAAGATCACCGTTGTGCTCAACAAACTCATCCGCTCCTTTGAACTCGGGAATGTGATCAAGACAGGGATCAATACCGTAATTGCGGGCCGACCAAACGCGGGAAAATCGACACTGCTCAACGCCCTGCTCAACGAAGAGCGGGCCATCGTGAGCGATATTGCCGGTACCACCAGAGACACCATAGAAGAGCTGCTCAACATCAACGGCATCAACTTCAGGCTTATCGATACCGCCGGAATACGCGAAGCCACAGACACCATAGAAGCCATAGGCGTAGAAAAAACCATGCAGAAGATCAGTCAGACTGCCCTGCTCGTCTACCTCTTTGACGCCGCCGAACTTAGCCAGGCCGAGATCAGAGAAGACATTCTGCGCCTGTATAAACCCGGCGTACCCTTCCTGGCCATCGCCAACAAATCCGATCTGTCAGCATTTAAGCCGATGAACCTCGACCTGCCCTCAGATATCGCATTCCTATCCGTCTCCGCCAAAGAAAAAATACATATTGAGGAACTAAAGCAATTGCTGTACGAAAACGCCATCGGCGACAAACTAAGCACCGACCAAACCATGGTCACCAATATACGCCACGTAGAAGCCCTGCAACGCACCAAAGCCGCGTTAGACAGCGTATCAGAAGGACTAGTGAACCCCGTTACTTCAGACTTCCTGGCGATGGACATTAAGCAGGCGTTACACTATCTGGGTGAGATTACAGGGCAGGTGACGACTGATGATTTGCTGGAAAATATTTTTAGTAAGTTTTGTATAGGGAAGTAGGTACATGAGCAGACAAGCTTCATCGTTTAACTCTGTCTGAAATTAGTTATATTTGTGATACTATAGTATTAGTAATAGGTAAAAACTTAATATAACTATTACCATGATGCCACTTATATCACCAGCTAAAGCTCAAATGAAGATAGCAGAACACATTCGAGCCCGACGTTTGTCAATGGAACTAACACAGGAAGGATTAGCAGCACGGTCTGGTGTTCCGCTAGCCACATTAAGAAAGTTTGAACAAAAGGGCTCAATATCTATGGAATCCTTTTTAAAAGTCCTGATGGTAGTTGGTGGAATGGAAGAGATCATCGATCTGTTGAAACCACCGAAGCCGGTTTTTAAATCAATAGATGAGGTGCTGAATGACACGGATACCATAACCAGAAAAAGAGGGCGTAAGAAATGAGTGCCCCAGTAACAGAGGTAAAGGTGGGTTTGGACTTTGGGTTAGAAGTTCAACCAGTAGGGCGTCTTGCTATCCGCAACCGGGTCATCTATTTTGAATACAACGATGCATTCATTCAGAAAGGCTTAGAAATCTCACCTTTTCGTTTGCAGTTGCAACGCAGGGTCATAGAATTGCCTCAACAGCCATTTGAAGGGCTGGCCGGAGTCTTTAATGATAGTTTACCCGATGGATGGGGACGACTATTGTTTGACCGTCTTATGAGATCACAGGGCATATCACCGGGCGATATTTCTCCGCTGGACCGTCTGGCGCACGTGGGCTCATCAGGAATGGGCGCATTAGTTTACGAACCGGATAAGAGTCCTGCAGACGACCAGGAAAATATAAATCTTGACCATCTGGCCATACAGACAGAAGAAGTACTGCAAGGCAGTTCTGAAGATTTTATCAAAGCGTTGCTGGCATTAAACGGATCATCCGCTGGTGCCCGTCCCAAAGCGCTCGTTGCGATCAGTGATGATCGCAAACTGATCACTCATGGTACAGGGAAGCTCGCTGACGGTTTTGAATCGTGGCTCGTCAAATTTGCCAATACCCAAGATGGGCAGGATGCGGGGGCAATTGAATACGTCTATGCCTTGATGGCCAAGCAGGCCGGAGTTCTTTTGCCGGAAGTCCATTTGTTTCCGTCACAAAAAGGTGCTGGGTATTTTGCCGTTAAGCGTTTTGACAGGGAGGGAAACAAACGCCTGCACATGCATACCGCCAGCGGTTTGCTGCATAGTGATTTCAGAACCCCATCTCTGGACTATGAAGACCTATTGAACCTAACCGGAGCCTTAACTAAAGATATCAGGGAGGTGGAGCAAATGTACCGCCTGGCCGTATTCAACGTACTCGCGCATAACCGCGACGACCATGCCAAGAACTTCAGTTTCCTGATGAGTGAAAACGGGACCTGGAAACTTGCCCCGGCTTATGATCTTACCTTTTCTAGCGGCCCCAACGGCGAGCAGAGCACCATGGTAATGGGCGAAGGTCGCAATCCAAAAATTAAGGATTTAATTAAGCTTGGTTCGGATGCTAAACTGTCCAAAAGCTTTGTAAAGGAGACTATCGATCAAACGAAAGATGCTTTAAATGGATGGAGTACCTTGGCTAAAAATCATCATGTGGCAAAGGCTAATGTTGACTTGGTCAACAAGGCCCTAACAAATCCGATCTATCAGAATTCAAGCCTGTAGACCTCGACCTGCCCTCAGATATCGCCTTCCTATCCGTTTCAGCCAAAGAGAAAATACACATCGAAGAACTAAAGCAATTGCTGTACGAAAACGCCATAGGCGACAAACTATCCACCGACCAAACCATGGTCACCAACATATGCCACGTAGAAGCCCTGCAACGCACCAAAGCAGCACTAGACAGCGTATCGGAAGGACTAGTCAATCCCGTTACCTCAGACTTCCTGGCGATGGATATTAAACAGGCCTTGCATTATCTTGGAGAGATTACGGGGCAGGTGACGACTGATGATTTGCTAGAGAATATTTTTAGAAAGTTTTGTATCGGGAAGTAGTGGGGCAAGAACACTAACAAGTATAGCACTATACTTTCGTTAAGCTGGAAGCATTCTTTTATTGGGGGAACCGAGTATAACACTGCAAATAATGGCTGGAGTATCCGGCAGAGCTTTAAGTGAGCCGTGAGTTTTGTCAACTTTAAAAGATGTTTGGAACAATTGTCATAAGAGCTACTATCAGATTTCTTCACTATACTCGCAGGTTGGATGTTCATATCCACAATACAGCAGACTCCATTACAATAACAAAAGCTTGTTTAGACTGAAACTCCTTGATAGATTCTGATCATATCTTTTACTATCGTATGTCTTTATTTCGCATACCATGTTTGCAGAATCGAACACGGTAGGGTGACATGCATTGGTATCGACTCTAGTATGTTTAGTCAATCAACATGCGTTGGATTTGACATTTGTAAAATAATGATTAAGTTTAATTACCTAAATGTCAAATACTAACGCTTTATGCCAATACTTAACGTCGGAGAATACATCGCTCGAAAAGAAATTCAGGAATGTGTAACCCTTTTCCAGAAGATACAATCTGGTAGGGAACCTGACAAAACAATTTATATAAAAGCATCAAAAAAAGTTCTGGGAGTAGATTTTCTATTGATGACTTATGCTGCGCTATTTAAACTTCAGATAAAAGATTTAAAAATAACAGTTGATCTGCCTTTTAATCCAGTCAATCTTACGGATGATAAATTCCAATATTTTCTGATGCAGGCCGGGACTTATACCTATTTGTCGTCTGGCGTATCTCCATTTTTATTGTTACTCGGAACTAGTACCTTTAATTTCGACTTAAAACGCGCTAGAGCTTATCCAGAACGATGGCTTGTAAACAGAAAAGATTTTTTTCCTTTTTTACACATTACAGCTGATCAAGAATCTTTCGATGCACTCTTTGACAGCCCCTTGCAGTTGAAAATTGGCTCCCAGCTTGACCGGCTGCCAAAAGAAGTTATTTGGCAGAGTTCTAGTGAGGATTTAAGAAAAGCACTCAGTTATTTCATACTGATGAGGTCTCCTCCTAAAGACCGCGAGCAAACATTAGTAAACCTTGCTATAAGTGCCTTTTACAGATCTTTGGATGAGGCTAAAGCCTTGCATTTTTATTTCGAGGATGAGTATACGCTATCCAATTTTGATGGGAAAAAGAAAATACAAGCGGGAAGTCTAGTCAATGCCACTGCTTACGACTATTACCGTTCCATCAAGCCAGTTTTTTATGACTTAAGCAATCGTTCGCTGATTTATCATTTTGTTTTTAGCACACTTATATCATCTGAGTCATTGGTAGATAAAGAGAGCGACAAGGATGTTCTGAATGAAGATACCAAAGAACGGTTTACCACAAAAATATTTGAACTTTGGGACTTTACTAAAGACTTAGTTGCAGGCTTGCGTGAACTTGCTAAAAATATAAGAGATCATGCAGACCCTCCAACTGGAGCGATCACAATTAGGAGAATTGGCGAAACAAGGTTTGCAGAACTCCAAGAACAGGACATTGGTAACCTTGACGTCTATCGCTCCTATAATCAATTCCTTAAGCAGGGAGCGTTTGGACATTATACTTTTTTAGACATTAATGTTGTGGATCTTGGCACTAAAGGAGTAGTTTCTACATTGATTGTCAACAGTGAAAGTTTAATACAAAATGCCGACAGTAGAGACCGTATCAGTAATTTGATCACAGAAGACATTCGCATGCTAAAAGACGGTTCAGTTGGTTTTCAAAACCTGCTGGATACTGAAAAACAACAATTGAATCAACAATCCAAACGAAGTATCGCTCATTTTGGGCTTTTGAGTTTTTCAAAACTAATTCAAACGAATAAGGGATTAATCATAGCTTCCACTTATGATCAAGACTCTTCGAAGCGTACCGCTGCTGTAGTGCCAAAAAAACATATGGCAAATCTAAATCCCATCACATTAGGTACAAATTATCGCATTATCTTACCTATTAGACGTTCTGAAGCATACCGGACGATTTTGCCTCACGCACCAAGTATTCCGCTGGAAACTACAGCCAGAGATGTCAAAGGCATAGAGGAGCTATTAACTTATGAGGTGGTATATGCCGATGATCCAGTGCTATTGGAGACACTTGGCAAAGATTTGTATAAAACCTACATACTAATAGTCCAACCTAAACTACGAGCGGTACGCTCTCGTATTGAGGAGCAAAAGTTATGGATAGCTCTCGATCAAACGATGAATTCCATTCCAAGTACATTAAGCCCACAACGTCTTCTGGTTTGCCTGGACTTAGAAGAAACTGACCTGGATGAAAGTAGCCTGTTTAGGTTACTAGGTAATTGGGAACTGCATCATCCAACTCTGCAATTAGCAGTCTCAAATATTAAAAATGAAACATATCTAAAATTGATTGCCCTAAATGGTGATTTTAGTAAAGGAAGAAACCTTGACTACTGGAATTCCAATATTGCGACTATTATTTACAGTTACATTGAGATCAGCACGGGACGTTTTTATTTCGCGGATGTCCTATGGGGGAAACAACGAGCAGATTTTATCAATATGAACTGGATTGTTAATCAAACCAGTTTCAACTCTACTACCCTAAGTAGCAGGAAACGGCTAAAGCATGAGGTAGATCGGTACGGGGAATTGGTTCGTACGAATACAGGAGTTGCATTTTATAACAATAGTACTTTGTTACCATTTGACCTTATTTTTAAAGGAATCGGTTCCACTACGCTTTTTGAACACAATGCCCGGGTACTACTACAAAACGAAATAAAGTTAGCCAAATGAGTAATTTAGAAAGTATCATCTCTGGACTACCTGGCTTTAAGATCGCTGATTCTCATTTCAGGATCGGATCTAAAATTCACATCTCAGATTTTTATTATGCAAAACGTTTTTTTCAAAATGGTTTTTTCGCAAGTCGGGTAGCCTTTATTCTAGCTAAAGACATTGCAGACCAAATTGAAAATTGTGGGAAATTGGAGGATGTAAAAAAAAATGGACTAACATTAGTGGGGTATGAAATGTATTCCGCACTATTATTGAGTCTTGTTGATAAATTCTTAAGGATTAAGTGGAACCTTAGGCCTGATAAATTAAACCACAATCTGTTTGAAGATGCACAGAGTTTAAAACTCTGTAAGACCTTCAATATTTTAAATACCGTGGTTATTATTGTGCCAATTGCCAGTACTTTTAGTACTGCCGTAAAAATTGAGCACCAGCTTATCAAGCTTTTCATTGGGCTAAAGAATAAGCAGTTGCCATATTTCATAAAGCCACATTTTAATGTCCTTTACGTATCAGATGGAAACCCTAATGATGAAATTTCAGAGATCGAACGCTCGTTTGGTTGGGAAAGTAAAAAAGCAAATGAGAAAATTATTGATGTTAAGGCATTTTATGTAAATGACGGAGCTCAACAGATAAGACCACAGAAGTATTACCTATCTGTATCGACACAATGGTATAAAGTAGAAGAATGCTTGCGCTGTCATCCTTTGGATAGTAATGCAAAAAATGATCCCAGAAAGGAATTACCATTATATGAAACTGACAGGACAGCCGTAACACCTTCAATTATATTTGATGTCCCAAAAGGTCGTAACATCGAAAGTGCCGATCTCAATCGTGTTTACCAAATTGATTCTAACTCGGTTAAATACGGTCATCATACAAGGAATAACCGGCATTTTCTGTATGGAATTAATTCTGAGGAATTTCTAGATAAAAATCTCGTTGCCGTTGGACTATGGCTGAGGGGTATCAAAGAATCAAGAGTTTTTAAATCCCAGTATAAAGAGACACACCGGGTGATTCTAATTTCGGCATGCCACTATTCAAACTCTGCTTTCATTAACCTTATTAACGAAACTCTGTTTTCCGCCTCAGCTAACATCATTCATTATGATGCATCCAACGACTACATTCAAAATTTTAAAATTGTTTATGGAAGAGAGATAATTGAAGCCGATCGTATTTATTTTATCGACGATTCACTTAAATCCGGAAGTGCTTTCGAAAATATTTATCAATTTGTCCAGACCAGCTTAGTTAGTGATCAAAACTTAAACAGTGTAGAAGAGTCAAAATTAGGTTTGAGTGGAGATTTCAGCTTAGCCGACAACACTAGTTTGGGAAATCGCAATACTCCAAATGGCATAAAAGGGTGTTTCTTCCTATTAAATAAATCTCAACCACTGATTTATAGAAGCGTTAGCGAAAAAATTGATGATAGCCGACAGTTCTACGCATTTGCGAACCTCCATTTGTATACTTCATTGCGACCCGATGAAGTTTCTCCTCTGCAGGTGGAGGAGCAAAGATACCTGGAGTTGGCCAAAAGTTGCATGCTGGACAGTCTGCGTGTTCATTTTTATAAACAAGCAAGAAAGTTAAATACAGAGGAAACCCCTGAACCTAAAGTTGTTCACAGCGACAAAGCTGAAAGACATTTGATGATGTTGGTAGCCACTCATCGGATTTACCAATATTTTAAAGCAACTGATGATTATAAACTAAACAACTTTCCCGCTTTTATGCAGGATTTGAACAAGAGGACTCGTTCACCAATAGACGGTGTCACCAAGTATATCTACCGATCGGAATTATCAGAAATCGATTATGCATATCTTAAGGTCTTGACACAATCGCCATTCGTACAATACAAGCCATTGAGAACTAAGGTATTTGGATGGGTGTTAAATATGCTGATTAATTTTGTTGAAGAACTGAAAATCAGTCTAAAATCAGAAACTTTAAAATATAAGCAATTTCAGGACTTGAAGTTCTTAATCAGAAGGGCTGGATTGCTAAATTCAAATTACTTGTTGTCAAAAGAATTTTTGTTATTTATCATAGATATATATGGGAAAAATGGCATACCAAAATTAATCAAGCAACTACAAGGCATAATCAGTGGAGAAAGAACAGGAGAACAAATGGATGTTCTCGAAGTTTTGCCTAAGGACATTGAAGATGCGTTGAACAAAATCAAGGAATTTCCAGTTTTTTACACCGCCCAAATCAAAGAACTTTTGCTGAGGAACGAAGCAAGGGCGATTAAAATTGCTGATAATGTTAAGGTTTTAGCTAAGGAAAATCATCCACGCCTGAAACAAATCTATCGAATCATCAAATTGGAATGTTGGGTAATCGTCCAGCGATTTTATGAGAACATTAGCCAAGACCCTGCATGGAAGGAGCTCTATTTAACTAAAAAAAAGAGTTATACTATCGAATATGTGAACGATAAGATCGTTGAATTTTTGAAGAAGCCTGCAATTGCTGATGAACATCGTTTTAGATCGATCAATCTATTCTTCGAGAAAGTCGCTAGGCCAGATGCTTTAAATAACAGTAGCTTTTTGAATTACCTATGGCTTAAATATTTCATAGAATATGATTTGCACAAAAAAGGAGCTATCAATCTTGATGATAAGGCAGATTATATTATGAGTAAGCTGACCGAGTTATTTCCGGATTATGGACTACCCACTCCGGGCGCTTTTTTGATCGTCAATGATAACACAGATAATGCATTTTTTGCTTATAATAAAAATGAAAACGATACTATCGAGCTAGATGCCTCGAAATGGAATACAGGAGAGATGGGATATTTCGCCGACTTTCTGAACGGAAGAAGAAAAGGTTCCTCACGAAATAAAAATTACTACCGCACGATAGTTGAGCTTGCCAGAAATGAACATGGACAATGGGAAGACTTGTATGATACAGCTGAAGAAAGGGACCTGCCAGAATTGAGTAAGGACGTTATCTCTGGTGCATATAATCGCCTCCTGCTTATAAGGTTAAACAAGCGTGGTCCGGGTGTAAGAGATCAGAAAGCACAGGGGATAATGGGTTTTTATTATAAACATATCACTGGTTTAATGACAATGACAGATCTTGACATCCCTGGATATCTTCTATTGATCCGAGATTCACTGAGTATATTTATAAAGAACCATCATGAAAATGATGAGTTTAGAAATTGGCAGCTCACCGAGATGAAAAGAAAAATGTCAATTTTGAGCGGGCATGGAAAGGAAATGCTAATTAATATTGCGGAGCGAGAAGGCGAGAAATACAAGCAAATCGTTTATACGCTGCTTAAGGTTCAACGTTTACTTATAGAGAAGAAAGAGGAGTTTGCCCAAGCGCAAAGAATGCAGATTACAGATGAAAGGATTCTCAGGATATTTAAAAGCTTTTTTCAGGTAGGAAATAGAACGCTGGAGGCAGATTTTTTTAAGGGGTTGGGGGATATGGTTACCCAAATATTTTCATTCGCAGAAGTAGAAAACCGCGAAGAGGCATCGAAGCTATCTGTCCATCTGGATATTCCAGATGATATTGAATTCAATTTTGATCCAGATTTGATGGAAATGTTTTGCTTTGAAATTTTTGTCAATGCAAAAAAAAACAGATGGATTTTCTTAGAAGAACTTCGGGATAATTACAATCAACTGGTTACCTCAAATACCGTAACTGTCGGTGCAAGAAGAGTGTCAACCAATCTTATTTTACGAATAACTAATACAGGACCAGCGTTAAGGGACGGTGAACTTGACAAAATAAGGGAGAAAAAGAATATCAAAAGCTATGATTATTCATCTGGTATAGAGTTGATCAATACTATTCTAACAGAGTTCAAACTTGGGGAGATGACATTTGATGAAAGAACTATAACCTCTGAACTTAAAGAATTTATAGTGGAAATAACGTTGAAAGAAAATAAGAAGGATGGTAAATAGACGAGTAGCAATTATTGAAAATCAATCTATGCAATTTTCGCTCATTAGAGGTTACCTAACAAGTGCGAGCTTTGAGGTATTCCCCAACCAGAATGAGTATACTACTTTTTTAGATCATGTTAGAGTTTTTCTGAATAAAAGGTATTCGGAAGTGCGAAAAAAAAATGCCTTTGACGGCCTGTTGAAAATGCTGAATGAGTTTGAACCCGAACTCCTATTAATTGACCACATGCTTGTGGGAAATCACAATGCAGATAATGGTTTGGATCTCGCTATAAAGCTCCGTAAAGAAAATGTAACAATCCCAATTCTTTTTTTGAGCAGAACAGATCGGAATCAGATCGATGTTTGCAAAAAACTGCCAGAGGTTCAACAACCAACAGATTGGATTTCGAAAGGTTACACAGGGGAGGAGATTTTGCAAAAGATTTTTTTTAGAGAACAGGTGCTTAAGAAGATTTTGCTGTTTTTAGATAAATCCAGAGAGGATAAAATCCGCGAAGAGCTTGATGTCATGCTGAAGTACTTTGAAGAGTTGCACAAAATCCATAAAGAGTCTAATTCTCGCTTCCAGTTACCGCAAAAAGCTAAAGGCCTGAAATTACTGGTTGAACTAATTGAATCTTTGAAATTGTCCTTAAACATTGACAAGTCAGTTTTATCCGAAATCACAATGACATATAAAGCTATTGTTGAATCTACTGAAGTTGCTGGTTTCGGTGAAGCTTCCTGGGTGTCACTCATTGAATTGTTAATCAGTAAATTAAAAAAAAATTGAAATTATTTATTCACTGGTCCGCACGACTTGGCAGCAATATCATTGACTGGATAAGGTCAATTCATTTTAGTATAACTTTTGGTTCTATTCTCACGCTAATTGCAAGAGCTTCTGGAATGGCTTGGGATGCCATTATAGTTTCCTTGATTGGTGTGATCTGCGCATTCCTCGGTCTAGTGGTTACAGCAATAATCACAAATAGATTTAAACACCTAGAAAAAGATTATGATAAGGACACCTCAATTAACAAAGATAAAGTGTCACTAAGAAGCTTTTACTATACTAAGGAACTACAAGTTGCAAATTCTGGCTTCCAGCATTTTGTTCAGTATTTCATCATGATTGTTTCCTTTCTGCTATGGCTAAAAAGTTACAACATGTCTAAGCATGAACAAGACAGTTTAGAGGTTTCGTCAATGAAAAAAGAGTTGAAGCTTAGGGATGGATATTTGAAAAATGTGAGAGATAGCCTTTTGATCATCAAAATCAGATAAAAATATTAAAAGATTCAATCACTGGTTATATGAGTATAAAAAAGGATTCTGCATTGCAAAAGGATTCTAGAGCGGCTATACATACCCCTAGAAATTAACCCCTGTGACACTGTATCCTTAGAAAACGCGACAGCCCTGCAACGCATGGATATTGCGGTTCGAAGATGGTGTTTCTCAAACTGTGTCAATAGTGTAATTTTAAACTATGGACATCAACTGGCAACACAAGAAGACTTTGACTTAGAGAGCTTCAAGAAAGAAACTATAGCAGGCTTATATGCGCCAAAAAGATGACCTGTACCGATGGTCTACTGGAAGCGATGATGAAACATATTTCTGGAATCAATGATTAGAAATGACTACAAGTGAGATAAGAAAACGAATTTGGTTACTTGCAGACGGTATACCATTAACGTTAAATAATATGACTATCCGAACCACGGACTCAGGAAAACTTATGGTGATTGGGTGTGTAACCCTCCCGGAATTCGAACCGGTTTTATGACGAGATTTCAAATATAATATCTCTGTTGTTGTTAAGCCAACTTTTTTCAAGTTGGCTTAATGACGACACGCCGCCGGCAGGGCCTTATACTCCGCTGGTGTTTTGCCGTTTAGGGCGTCATGTGGTCTGTTGTAATTGTAATCCTGCATCCATTCCTCGGCCAGGATCTGCACCTGGGTGATGTCCTCAAAAAGGTAAGCGTCCAGGATGTTTTCCCTGAAGGTCCGGTTAAAGCGTTCGATATAACCGTTTTGCATAGGTCTGCCTGGCTGGATGTACTGAACCTCAATGCCTTTAGCGCTACACCAGTCCCGGAACTCCCTGCTGATAAACTCTGGACCGTTATCAGTCCTGATCCGCTTAGGTTTGCCTTTTTCTCGCATGATCCGCTCTAGTAATCGGGTGACCAACTGTGCAGGCATGCTATGAGCAGCTTCTATAGCAATGGCTTCCTTGTTAAAATCATCGATCACATTTAGCGTCCGGAATTTTCTTTTGTTCACTAGCACATCACTCATAAAATCTAAAGACCAGGTCTCAGTGTAGTTTTCAGGTTGACACAGAGGTTGTTTAACACGCTGGGGAACACGCCTCTTTGCTTTCCTCCGCTTATTCATTCCCAGCATCAGGTAAACTCTGCGCACCCGCTTATAGTTCCACTTCAGGCCTTCCCGGCGGATACGGCTATAATAAAGATCTTGCCCTTCGGTTGGGTGTTTGACGGCCAGCTCCTGAAGCTTCAAAATGGTCGCACTATCGTCTTTAATCCTGGTATAATAATACATGGACTTTGGCAAGCATATAATCTTGCAAGCCCTGCTGATGCTGATATGATGCCGGGTGATCACATAAGCAGCCATGTCTTTGCGCTGGCAGGGCTTTAGAACTTTTTTGACAATACGTCTTTAAGAATCTTGTTGTCAAGAGCTAGCTCCGCATACATATGCTTTAACCGACGGTTTTCCTCTTCAAGTTCTTTCAAACGACGCAGTTCCTGACTATCCATTCCCGAATACTTCTTCTTCCAATTGTAGAAAGTGGCCTGGTGAACTCCCAATGCGCGACAGATATCCGCCGCTGACTTGCCCGCTTCATGTTCTTTGATCGCCGAAACGATCTGTGATTCGCTGATTTTTGACTTTTTCATCTTCTGTTTAAAGTTACGTTTTTTCGCCACTCAAACAGTCCGAGATTTTGGAAGGGTTACATTCTTATTCACAAATTGTCTTTACGATTGCGTTTGTACAGGATTGTATACAATCTGACTGTGACAAACACAGCTACAATTGTAACTAATATTGTGAAAAGAAACGTCCACAGTGTTGGGTAGAACGAAAATCCAAAAATCGAGGCTTTAATATTGTACTTCAAGCCTTTATATTCCGATAAAAAGTGTATGCTCCCGAGCGTTACAATCAGTGGCGTGAGGTACAAATTAATGAATAATTTAAATTTCATCGTGAAGCTCATTTTTTAGTAAAATTAATATAAACAAGTATTGGGGAGTGTAACGTGAACTGTGTCAGTTCTAAATTAACGCCTCTCAGAAGCCTCTGTTCTCCTGAAGAATTCTGTCACCAAATTTAATATAAAGTTGGGAGAATGCCAGTCCCCAGTTATGGATTGGCATCGTCCATTTCTTGCTGATGTTTTTAATGCTGTTCGTTATTTGCCTGATAGATCGGTTTCATATCGGCCATTACGGCCTTCTTGTCTTTCTCAGGAACATAGCGCATGGAGGAACGGACCCCGTCTACTTAATCCCCTTTGACTAAAACAATAACAATACTTTTATAAATAGTTTCATTCTATCTTAATTCCACTTTCCATTTCACGACCCCATCAACTTCAGAACAGATATCAATAGATGCTTTTCCGCCATCGTCATAACAAAGAACGTACTCTATAGACTTATCTGTAATAAACCTTTTTAAATCATTAGAAGCAGCTATCATATTAGAGAAAATGCTCTTTATTTCTGTTAATTCACTTAATGAATTGGCTTTCGTAAGGTTTGAAAAAGTCAAATACTTAGACCAAGCAGTAATAGTTAACAAATTAGAATTGTCTATACTAAAACGCAGATTTCCAACAGTAAAAGATTGACCATCTTTCAAAAACTCCAGTGCTATTTTTATTCTATTTTCCATAACTATGGAGATTAATTTTTATTGTAATTAATTATCTCTTCGGCAGCCTTCAAAACCTTGTCTGCTAAGCATTTGGCCTGATCTTATGTCTCCGGTTTTTTCATTGTACGCAATTATCGCTTTTGGCCGAGCCCCGCCAGCCGAAGGTCCCATTTTTAATACTTCCAGCAATACATCCCGCATTTCATCATGGGTATGTATTCGAAACGCTTCCTTATTGTTTAGCAATCTTTCGGTAGTTTTAATTAAACTGGAGATTTCCAGCGTATGCGTTTTCGTGGTTGGTGCAATTGATGGCTCGAATTCAAAGGCACCCATACCTCTTGCTCCGATGAAACACAGTAATGTATCAAAATTCATTCATAATTCAACTTATTTTAACTAAATGAATGAATATTCATGCATTCTTCTGAATATGGATCCGGATACGTTTTCCAGGAATCTGAAGAAGTTGAGGGGTGAGGGGAGTTAGGTTTTTGCCGTCAGGCTACCTGATCATATAAAGCTTTTTGTCATCATTCGTGAACAAAGCAAAGGCAAGATTTTCGTTCGTGTAATACATGTAGCCATCCATGATAGCGGGAGGCTGGGCTTTATTCTGTGTGAGGGTGCCTATGCGTTTACCGTCTATCTGTATGGGGGAACGGCTTCCGTCGTTAAACTGATATATAAATTCCTTTAGTTTTAATGTGTCATTTTTATACACCACGTCGGTAAACAGATTGCCATGGTAGAGCATGACATCAAACGGCGCCGCATTACCGCCGCCACCCGAAAAGCGGACTTTTTCCAGTTTCAGCTTTTGATAATAACGGTATTGAACCTGAGGAAGTGAAATGATTTCTTTACGGCCCTGTATTTTTGGATTATAACGCTTAAAAGGATTGTTGAGCAGCAATTTCTCCCTGTAGGTATAGGGAAACCTGTCGGTTACATCCAGCGTTGTGTAAAACCGAAAACACTTACCATTTTGGAAATAGGTCAGCATGCTGTAAGTGGTCATGGCCTGTGTGGTCGGTATCTCATCGCCAACAGTTTTTACCGGCTCTGGATTTACATAGTCAAAGTCGACCAATACCCAGGGAGAGGAATTCTCGATGTCCGAAATCTGCTCCCGCTGCTTTTTAAGATCCCACTTAAAGTCGTCATTTTGCCCGGTGATTGGAAGCGCTTGCTTACGGCCATCAAAAGTCCATGTGTAATATTGACCCTTTTTATGGATGATGTACCCGTTCACAAAAACAATGTTTAAAGGCTTGTCGTGTATCGTCAACGAATCTATGACTTCTCCGTTCGTGTTGATCTTCTTAAATATGTTTTCCGTTTTGTTTTGAACGGAATATGTGATCAAATGATTTTCCGGGGTAAGGTGATATTGTATGTCTTCCGCGCTTTCTAAAAACAGTGCCATCGACAAATTTTGGGATCTGACAACTTTTGCGCTGTCAAATGATTGATAACGCTCAAATTCGGACGGTAGATCGTCAACTTTTACTTGCATATCGCCGGCTACTTTAAAGGCCAAAAATGTGAAAAGGCCAATGGATACAACACCACAAAGCCAATAAAACATCCTCATATTTTAATGTCAGAATACTCTTGCTTTACCAAATAAACATTTCGTTGCAAGAAGCGTTTAAACTATGTTAAAATATCGTCGTATCATGAAGCTTAACGTTCCTCTACTGGTTTTAATAGGTGTTGTCATAAGCCTGCTGATTATCTCTTGTGCCCGCGAAGGCGAAAAATCCTCAAAAAAGGCAACGCAAAAGCAAAACAAGTCAAAGAATGTTCTCTCTAAATCGGGTTCAGGCATTCAAAATACCGCACCAGAAGATTTACAAAATGATACGGCCGTTGAGGTGATGGACGAAAAAGACATGCTCATTAACGGAAAATTGAAACGTTATTTCTCGTTGAAGGAATTCCAATCTGTGCTTGGCAAGCCGGATAGTACGCAACTGTTAAGCGATATAGAGCCATGCACCAGCATTTTCCAGGAACCGGATGGTTCGGTTCATCCGGAAGCCAGGTATGTATACAAAAACGGATCGCGCTTTGAATGTTCGCAGGAAAAAGTGGCGATAGACCAGGTAAATTTCAGTCATGGCGATTTCATCATCTTTCGTAAGCAGAGGCTTAACAGGCACACCACCCTCGCCACATTAAAAAAGCTGTTTCCAAATGCGATCAAGCATGTTGGCGTGATGGATGTGGCTGGTGAAGGTGCGCTGCAGGTTATTAAATTGAGAGAGGATAAAGACAATATTACTGACGGACACATCAATGTTTTCCTTAAGTTTGGTAAGCTTTATTTGCTGCAATGGTGGTTTCCTTGTTAAAAAGCTGTTAATGAACCAAATGAACAAAGAAGTAACTGTCTTACTAGACGAGATCAATCATCCGCTGCGCGCCCAAATAGAGGAGTTAAGGGCTATCATACTCAGCGCCGCTCCATCTATGGAGGAAAATATCAAATGGAACGGTCCTAACTATCAGCACCTCGACAGGGACAGAGTTACGCTTAAAGTTCAACCAGCAAAGGATTTTCACCTCATCTTACACGCAGGCACCAGGATAAGAAGTGAACCCATAGATCATCAAACCGTAGACCCTGGGCGACTGTTCACCTGGAAGTCTAACGACCGTGGAATTCTGCAGATTAAAAACGCAGCGGGCTTTGATGAATGTAAAGCGCAGCTTGGAGGAATTATTGGCCGTTGGATAAAAGCGACTGAGGTATTTTGACTTTACTCAAAACCTCTTTAGCTTGCTCTACCTTTTTAACGATAAAAGGATCATTAGCATAGCTTTTACCTTTACTCACAACAGTAGCTTTAGGATAAACCTTTTCTGTAATTAAAGTATGTTTAACAGTTTGCACTTGAGTTCCTTTCTTTAAGAGATACACAAAGATAACGGTAAAAAACTAAAGAGATAAGATCCGTGCTATCGTTTTCTTTAACCCTGTATTCGATTGCCATTGATTGAGCTTATTAAGGAGCGTTGGACTTGAAGGCTTCGTGTTATTTATGACTAAAAGCTCACTATAGAGATCCAACAGCTTTTTTGTATTGGTTATCGGTTCATCCGGCATTTGAGAAATGCATGAAACAATCAAAGCTTCCAAAGCCTGATTATGTTTTGCGGAGACCTTAAACATACAACTGAACATGAGGTCGGTAAGTCGCTTTAAAGGGGCGTATTCGACCTGTTCCAGTGTGCCGAGCATTTCCCCAATCCTGTTATTGTCGAGATCGCCTGACGTTATTCTCCTGATCCAAAGCTCTGCAGCATAACTTGCCACTGTTTTATCGCCATTCATCATGCATGCGGCAACAAAAAGGTTGGACATCTCCGTGTTTTGCGGTTCCAATGTTAACAGAGCTTCAAGTGTTTCGCTTATAAGGCGTCTTTGCGGCTCTTCGTAAAACTTGGAAAATACCAGGGCTTTAAATATGACTTGCGCCAGCACAGGGTCAGGATTGTCTGGCACAAGATATAGTGAGCGTTTAATGTCAAATGCCTCTGACGAAATCCAACCTACTAATATCAAATCATCGTATATTGAAGGGGCGGTGGTACGATTCGTCATTACACTGAAGATTCGTTTGACAGCGGTTTCCGCTTTATGTTTTTCAGGGAAAATGATTCGAAGTTCCCTGTCCGTGGTCATGGTATCTCCGTCGACATACTTTTTTTGTTCCATGCTATATACTGGAATATAGCGCTGTTTTGCCCTCACTTTCCACTCAAAATTTCCGGTAAGGTATTCGGGTCGTAAAGCGCTCAGATCCGAAAGTATATCTGCATTCTTCTTCCTGTGCTTCCAAATGGATGCCACGAGCCATACAGATTTTAGTTTCTCGATTTTCGGAACGGCAGAGGCCTCGCCCACCAGGTAAATAAATATGTCTTTATACGTTCCTTTTAGTTCTGCTTCTGCTAAGCGCTTAAGTTCTTCAGGATCCGCGATTTGCAAACGGGACACGGCTATCTGAAAATCCATCAGGGAGGGGTCGACGTTGGCCGATTGGTAAATCTTTAGGCGGTGCACCAGACTAGATGCTGAAACCCTGCAAGGGTAGTAGTCGGGGCAACACAGAAGCGGAACTTTAACGGCATGCTTTAAAAAGTTCAACACATCGACCAGCAATTTCTTAAAGGGCTGATAAATGGCCGATTTGCTATCCCATTGAGATAAAATTCCTGCGGTTTGCTCCCAGGCTCTGCCTCCGGCATAGTTTTGAAAAACTTTCTGAAGATCCGCTGAGTTAGCAGGATATCTTTTGATAAGTTCCCCGGAGTATTCAATAAAGAATGTTGCAAGAAGCTTGTCTAGAAAACCAGTGCCTGTTCTGGGGTCATTCTTTAGTGTGAGGACCGCGCGCTGCAAGGCAGGGGAGAACTTATTAATATGCTCGCCATGGATGTTGTCCTGCATTAATAACAGCGAATTACACAAGTGTTCAAAATGCCAGCTTTCGTTGTTGTCGAAGGCCTGACTGGCCAGAAACAACAAATCTTCAAAGGTATCTACAGGTGTTATTTCCCTGGGCAGATTAACATGGGAGTCTGCATCAGGCTCTTCTGCCGATGTGGGTTCGGGCGCACGAACAAAACCGGAGAGCAGACTTCTACTCTCTATCAGGAGATTATCTGAAAAAGCACTTATCGCATCTCGCAAGTTCTGATTTGATTCTGCCCCATATTTACGCAGAAATTTTGCTGTTCTGATTTGTATTGCTGCATCTGAGTGCACAAGCGCTGAGCAGGCAAGATGGCAAAGGGCGTTATCATCATCCAGTTTTCTTTTGGCGAATTCCTCTATGCAGGCCAGTGTGGCAAGTACTATGGATTTAGTGTTGGAAGTGATGGTTATATTCAGGTAATCCGACAGGTTATCGGGTGTATGGTTTGTTTCGATCAGGACTTTAGCATATTTCAGGGCCGCGTTTACCTGCTTAGTGCTATTGGAATTAAATGAGTTGAGGAGTTCTGCAACGAGCTCGGCCAGCTCTTCGTATTGAGGCTTGAGCTCCATAAACAGTTGGGAAAACCATCCGGATAGCGCCTGATTGAAATTCCTGTTGGTGGCCAGCAGCGTATCGTGTAGCAGGCGTTTCCGGTCAAGAAGCCCCCGTTCTGTCAGGTCAATAAATGTGTTGATCCATCGACCTTCCTTTGAGCCATCGCTAAAGCTCATGTAACGATCGCTTGTATGGATCGAAGTTTCGTGCTGAAAAATCAGCCAGATATGCTCGGCAAGGGTTACTGGGTGTTTGTGCAGGTTTTCGGGGACGTACACATATCTAAATGACTTGCCGTCAACGTCAAAGATAACAGATGGCAGAAGTTTGGCGATCAGTTCAGTAGATGGCTGGACGTATTTGTTGTCTACCCAATAGAGATAATTTTCGTAGTCAAAGAGAAAGAAGTTCTCCCTTGCATATTTGTTGATGTGCGCGCTGAACCATGTGGGGCAATGCCAGGGCAATAGCTTTTCCATAACCGGCCTGCTAAGAATAGGTCCGCCATACATGGAAGAGAAGCCTTTTTCATCGCAGCAAACAAAAGCCGTCATCGATAGGATCAGCAGTCGGTCTCCAACTGCTTTTGAGTGGTAAGATATGCTGCCGTCGTCGTTTTTTACTTCCTCGTATTGCGAATATTCTCTGAAAAGCTTTTTAAGCGTGGGCAGGATTTCTTTTTTACTGTCGCCAAGGCTTTTAAGAAAAGGAACGATCTTATCCAGCTGATCATTATGAACGATCTCTGCCAATTGTTTAGCAAGCATATTATAGTTCTGTGATTTTCTTTTTTACCGCCAAAATATGCTTGCAACTTCCGCGCTGCCCTTGGTTCCTACTAAACCAGGTGCACGTACACCGCTCTCTTCCGCCCTCTATTACTACCACGTGATCTACGCCTGTTCCTTTCACGCTTGCCTCGATTTTGTCGCTGGCTTTCTGCAATATATTAACCTTTCCTTCAGCAAGGAGCTTTTCTGCATCTTTCAGCCGGGGATTCAAGCTTAATATTCGTTCCGTTTTAAACGGCAGGCGCCGGTAGAAAAAAGCGTTCTCATCCAGATCAAAACCCAGTAAACCAATTGCTGAAAGCCGGGCGGTAAGCTGGTCGACCAGCGTCCTGTCCAGGCCTTCGTTGATCGCGAATAACGTAGCGTTAAACTGCTGATTTGCCTGGCAATATTTCTCGGCCGATGTCAGCCAGGACTCTGGGATATCTTCAAGAAGTGCATCAAGAGCGGCACCTTCACCGGAAAAACCACGCCAGGTGTCGCGCGATAGGGATATACTGAACCGCAAACCACCGAAGTACAATTGCCAGGTGGTCGACTGCATCCCGGGATGTGCAAACACCTTCAGCTGATCTATAAACGGAAGCAGAGGTTCCAGAAGGCGCAACCGGTGGATGCCGCCCACGTATATTCCGCTGGCTGATTTGACAGGTGAAAACGCAGGTTTCCCCGCTCTTGAAATAAGATAGTAGTCGGCCTTGGGCTTACCTGTCGGTATGGTTTTAAAAAGCTGAATCGCCTGGATTTTGTTAAAGGAATGCTGCTGTTCAGAATCGGAAAGAAACATTTGTACCGATGTGAGCGCCTTTATCCATTTTACCGGCAAAGGCACTTTGCGTTCTTTGGTCACATGTCCATCTTGTATTAAACTAAGTTCTTTGGGGCCAACGGATAGCATGACATTTTCATTCCGTTGAATTGTGCTCAGGGAAGAGATCATTCCTTGATTGAAGTCGACATTGGTTGTTCCCGGTTCCGGGAACTCACCGTCAAGACCCGCCTCCAGGATATCGACGCGGGCATACACACCTGCGCAATGAGAGAATCCTTCAAATCTTATTTTTTCACTTCCGGCAGTCACAATCGGATCTTTCAGAAGAGCCAGTTGGAAAGGGGATAGGTTGAAGCTTGATTGAACAACGTTTGACAGGTTTATTAAAGCGCGTGCAACCAGATAAGGATCTTTAAGTTTCCCCCAAAAATAGCAGGAGCTTTCCTTCTTCTGTATTTCATTGTAATTCGACAGGAGCAGACCCGCTTCATTTTGGCTCTTTGTGAGAAGTGATGGATAATTATAATGATAAGTTAAGGTCTCTGCCATAGAAGCGTTTGTGATAGACTACACTAACCTAGCGATAATTTAGCACAATTGAAATATAACGTTACTTCATCGCCCTAATAAGACCGTGAATAGATTAAAGATGCGGCTTTCTACGTTGTTTTTTGTGTTGTTATGTTGATTGATTTATAGATCATATAGAGTCTCCTTTCATTTGGTCTCTGGCATATGTATTGACTTCGCAGATGATCGAAAAGTAAAGGCAATCTATACGATGGTGGAAGCTGAGATCAATACGGAGTATGAGCGTTGGGGAGATCCTCAATATCTTGAAATGTTAAGTAGTCAATCTGCTGACCTTAAATCTGGCAAAGTGAAGGGCAAGACCTGGGAAGAGATAAAAGAAAGATTTGATGCCAAAAGGCGTTAAGTTGTCATTCTTTCATCTGACATGTGTTTCGTAAATAGCTCATGACATACTAGCACATGAATCAGCACGCCGAGCCCTTACTCCCCCCGCAAACGGCCCTCATGAAAAGTCTCAAGTTTGGTAAGCAGCCTGATCAAATCCATTTTCTCCTGGTCCGACAAAGGTTCTGTTACATTTCTTGAGGCCTGACGGATACTCGACATATTTTCTTCTAAATGTTGTTTGCCTTTCTCGGTGATATGGATCATCCGGTTTCTTTTATCGGTGTCGATGGGCGTTTGCGTTACAAGTCCGCCATCAAGCAGTCGTTTAATGATTTGCATGCCGGCCGACTTTTCATGGACGTTTCGTTTGATGAGGGCGGTTTTGGTCATGCTTCCAAAGGAGACCAGCGTGATCAGGTAAATGAAATCATCGGGGGTGGAGAAAGCGGTATCGGCTATGGCATGCTTTGCCTGTAGTTTGGCGTAGCGGTAAAGGTGCACCAGCGTTGTGTTGATCACGCTGTCGGCCGAGCGCCCGTTCGCTTTGCCGTCCCACTCGGGCTCCTGCAATACCTGATGCCCTTCCCTTACCATGTATTGATTCAGCCATTGCCCAAAGGAATGCACATCGGGGGCTTCTGTTTCAGATTCCTGCTCGTAAAGCTGAACAAGGCGAACCATTTCTAATATGAGATCGTAATACATTACCTAAAAAGCTTAATTCAAAAGTATACTAAAAAGTAGAATATTGTACCTAATAAATATCGGAATTTTAAATTCACGTATTTTTTAGTACAAAAACAAACAAAATAGGTGGTTGTTTGTCTTCAGATTAGTATAAATATAAACTAATCATTTATGAAAAACTTTAGATTTACCAAATTGAAAAGCGCAGCTGTGTTCGCTGCGTTTTCTGCTGCGGTGCTGCTGGTTTCATGCAAAAAAGACGACGATAGGGTCGTAGTGCCTGATACGAGCATCGCTGCCATTGTTTCGGCCAACAGTAATTTCTCTTTGCTGAAAACAGCGCTGGTACAGGCTGGCCTTACTGAAGCGCTGTCGGGCACCGGAAACTTTACCGTGTTTGCACCTAACAATGCTGCATTTGCTGCCGCGGGTCTCGACACAGAAGCGAAAATTAAAGCTGTTCCTGTAGAAAACCTGAAAAAGATCTTATTGTACCATGTTCTTGGTCAGCGCGTTCCGGCTTCGGCTATTGCCACCGCCAGCAACACGCAGGTTAAAACCTATAACGACCTGACTGTTTATGTTACCAAGAATTCCTCAGGTGTATTTGTGAACGGCGCTGCGGTAACGCAAGCGGATGTTGCCGCGAGCAATGGTGTGATACACGTGATCAATATGGTGTTGATGCCGCCTTCCGGAAATATCGTTGAGGCCGCGCAGGGCAATGCCAACTTCAGCTTTCTGGTAGCTGCCGTGTTAAGGGCTAGCCAGGGCAGCACCAACGTAGCGCAGGTGCTTTCGGGTGCCGGACCGCTTACGGTATTCGCGCCAACCAATCAGGCCTTTATCAATGCAGGTTTTGCCAGTGTAGCTGCCATTCAGGCCGCAGATCCAGCTGTGCTTGCCAATATTCTGACTTATCACGTAGTACCTGGAAGGGTTTTGTCGAGCGATCTGACAGAAGGAGCTAAGCCGGTTACAGCAAATGGCGCTTCGTTAACCGTAACACTATCTGGCGGTGCCAAAGTAAAAGGAAATTCTAATACTACCGCATCGGCCATTACGTCGGCCAACATGCTTACGAGCAATGGCGTCATTCACGTCATCGATCAGGTATTAATGCCGTAACTTTTTTATAGAAGAACTTAAAAGGGAAAGTAACTGCTGGTAAAGCTGGCAGTTACTTTTTGTTGTTATACTGGTGGTGGGTTTATGAAACTACAGATAAACTCACAGACGAGAAGACATTCTTTCAGCAAATTGATCAAGTGTGATTGTACGGCCAGCTTTGGCATCTTCTTGGCCTCGTTTTATACTTTCTAAAACATGCTGCGGCAAAGTTTCTTCCTTTGTTTCTTCAAAAGGAACTTTCAACGCTTTTAAAATTGCCTTTACAGCTTTGAGCTGATCTTTTTGAGGATGTACTACAATGGTTGCCATAGGCTGTCTATTAAAGTAAGTGTTACAAATATAACCAATATCAATGCCGGTGTGATAATGATTTGATAAAAAAAATATTGTCTGCAACTTTGAGTTTTAATATTCATTTGATATGATCTTCAAGCCTAGTACAACAGGATTCGTCGGCCTTCTTTTGTTATTTGCCGTTTCTCTTTCAGGATATGCGCAGGCTGATAAGCCGAGCGACTTACATCTTTTTATGCAAAAGCATGCGGATACAACCATCATCATCGAATACCGAGGTGGTTGGATGACTCCGCACTGCCAGATGATCAGTAAAAAAGGGGACACCATCACGGCCTATACTTACCAAACGTATAATTCGCCGCTTTACGGAGTTCTGATGCCGACAGCAATTCGTGAAAAACTAATTGAGGTGCATGATTTGAGGTCTGAAAGGTGGGGAGATGTAAACCGGATGCTTGACGTTAAAAAGGTATCCACCGAAGCACTTAGAAGGGCCTGGACAGCACTTGTCGCGGAAAAGCCCTGGGATGTGCGGGATGATACGATGGACGGTGTCGGTTGTCCTCGTGATGCAGAACGTCGTATTAGGAGAATTTCCGACGGGTCTGCCTATGATCTTATTCTGATCTCTAAATCTGGGATAGAAAAACGTTCATTTGATAGTCCTGAAGAATATGAAAACCTTTGTCCGGGTAGGAAGGGGCGGCAGTCCATGCTGAAAATCCTCAGGACTTTTGGAGAAGCTTTTCGTAAATAGCTCAGCGTGCCATAAGCACTTGTATCAGCACACCTACCAGCGCTGAACAGGCAAAGCTGACCAACGTCCCTACGAGGATATATTCTGTTTTAAGCTGGGTGTTGGTTTCCTTTTCACTAAAACGCAGGATGGATTTGGCGGTCATTAAAAAGCCGATAGCGGTATATTGCTGCATGAGGACGAAAGTGAGGATCAATATCCTTTCGCAGATCCCGATCCATTTGCCTGCGCTTGCCAGGCCTAGTGGTTCTTCTTCTTTTGTGCCGGATTCTTCTCTGGTAAGTAGTGTTTCGTTGGCCAGCTCATTTCGCTTTGCCTGCTCAAGGGCGATCTGGTTTCGCCACTTATGAGTGGCTTTTCCAATGATGATTCCGAGCGGCCAGCTTACGAATATATATCCTGCCGTGATCAGCCAAAAAGCCGGATGTGCAGAAAGGGATTGAAACCAAAGGCTTATGCTACCAAGGTTTTGTTCAACGCCCAGCCATAACAGGATGATGACGAGGAGATGCGCGAGCTGGTCGAGCATAAAGTTTCTAAAGCTATCGTTTAGGTATAGTTTGGCAAGATCGATGAGGTAGTGGGTGATAAAGATGACCAGCGGGATCACGATATTCCCGTACAGCCCGGAAATCAGGTAGGCCACTGCCGCGGTCAGCAGCGCATGCCACATCAGCTTTGTCGATTTTGCCTTGTTTTTCTTTTTATCTTCCACCCAGGAATCGGGCTGGAAAACGAAATCGGTGAGCAAATGCGCTACAATCAGCTTAAACAACAGGTTAATTTCCATTTTTCTTTTCTAATAAGGATGCAATATATCTTATGGCAGGTTCAAATTCTTTCCAGCCTGCCAGTTTAAGCCTGCTGTTCACGGATGGTTGCGATAAGGATAGCGCCGCGGAAATTTCCTGTTGGGTTTTACCCTCCAGGATCAGGTAGATCACCTCGGCCTGACCTTTCGTCCAGCTCGCCATATAGGCATTGATAAAGTTAAGCATTATTTCGAGCGTTGTATCTGTTTCTTCATGCCCTGTACTAATGGCCAGGTACTCGCCCTCCTGCATCTTGTCGAACCGCCGCCCGGATAAATGAAAGGCCTCGCCATCTGAATTAAGCACGTTTTTTCCCTGGTACGATATGGTGCCCACGCCTATGGAGATGCGGGTGTCCATGCGGGTTTTATCCTGGTCTGCCACATAGGTTTTAAACCAGCAAACCAGTTGTATGCTGCGGGTTAAGGCATAGCGCAGATCTGCAAATATCATCTGGTAGCTGTCACCCCTGAATATTTCAGCATCAGCGGCATTGGCTATCCAGCTTTTGAGCAAGTTTTCCGTATGGGTAATTAATGCTTTTCGTTTTTGGGGCGATAATTTAGTGAACCCAATGATGTCGCCCGTTACAACTGCATGATTCTTCATAGCATTCTATTTTACGTGAATATAGAACATTCGTTTTATAAATGCAAATTATAGAGTATTTGTTCTATAATGTGGCTTTATAGAATACTGATTTTTAAACCTTATATTGTATCGCTATGTATAGAAAGAATTTTTCCCTCCTGGCCATATTGTTCATGGTCGCACAAACCCTGTCCGCCCAACTGCCACCTGTTTTTAAAGAAAGCCCGAAAGGCATGGAGGTCGACAAGCGCGCCAGGGTTTACCTGAGCCCTACACGCATCCTGTGGCAGTCGGACGCCACGGGAAAGTACGTAAAGGATGCCGGTCAGCTCCTAAAGCCCGGCAACGGTCAGGGCGAGCTGGTCAACAAAAACATGGTCACGCTGCTGAGCGATGCGCAGCATAAAGGCGGCCTGCTGCTCGACTTCGGTAAGGAGCTTCAGGGCGGCCTGCAGATCGTTACCGGCATGATGAAAAAGAATGCTCCTGTAAAGATCCGTGTTCGTTTCGGCGAATCTGCAGCTGAAGCCATGTCTGAAACGGGTAGTCCCGCTACGGCCACCAACGATCACGCCATACGTGATTTTACGATAGATGTGCCCTGGCTGGGGGCACTGGAGATCGGCAATACCGGTTACAGGTTTGTACGCATAGATCTGGTCGACCCCAACTCCGAACTCCTTCTTAAAGAGGTACGGGCCATCTTTGTGTACCGCGACATTCCTTACCTGGGTACGTTTAAGAGCAGCGACGAGCGCTTAAACAAGATATGGGAAACAGGCGCTTACACGGTGCATCTTAACATGCAGCAATATTTGTGGGACGGG
Source organism: Pedobacter deserti (assembly GCF_024436415.1). Lineage (GTDB taxonomy): Bacteria > Bacteroidota > Bacteroidia > Sphingobacteriales > Sphingobacteriaceae > Pedobacter > Pedobacter faecalis. Next base: position 2,298,422 of record NZ_JAFMZQ010000001.1, read on the forward strand.
ATTAAGCGCGACCGCCTGGTGTGGGTAGGCGACATGCACCCGGAGGTGACCACCATCAGTAACGTGTTTGGATACAATGAAGTGGTCCCAAAGAGTCTGGATCTGATTCGCGACATTACGCCGCCCAATCAATGGATGAACGGTATCAGTGCTTACTCCATGTGGTGGGTGATCATTCACCGCGACCTGTACCGGTACAACGGTGATCTGGCTTACCTGCAGGCGCAAAAGGATTATATGGTGAAACTGCTCGACCACCTGATCACTAAAGTTGATGCCAATAACAAAGAAACGCTCGACGGCAGATTTCTGGACTGGCCTTCAAGTGAAAATCAGCCCGCCATTCATGCCGGTTTACAGGCCCTGATGGTGATGACACTCCAGGCGGGCGCGGAAATGCTGACTATCCTTAAGGATGAAAGCGCCGCCGCCAGGTACCGGTCGGTAGCCGGGCGTATGAAAACTTATGTGCCTGAAATGAATGGCTCTAAACAGGCGGCTGCTTTGCTGGCACTGGCAGATATGATTCCGAAAGAACAGGCTGCCGGTTTGATTTCTGATGGCGGGGCTAAAAACTTTTCGACATTTTACGGCTATTACATGCTGCAGGCACTCGCCAAAGCAGGGCAGTACCAGCAGGCGATGGAGATCATAAAAACCTACTGGGGCGCCATGCTCGATTTGGGTGCCACCACATTCTGGGAAGATTTCAATATGGACTGGCTGCCCAACGCCGGTCGCATCGATGAACTGGTGCCGGCCGGCAAAAAGGATATTCATGGCGACTACGGTGCCTACTGCTATGTGGGTTTCAGGCATAGTCTGGCCCACGGCTGGGCTTCGGGGCCTACCTCGTGGCTTACGGAACATGTGCTTGGTATACAGGTGCTTGAGCCGGGTTGTAAAAGCATCCGCATTGAGCCTCATCTGGGCGATCTGCAGTATGCGGAAGGTAGTTTTCCTACGCCTTATGGTGTGGTTAAGGTGAAGCATACCAGGCAGGCCGATGGCAAAGTTAAAACCCTTGCAAGCGGACCCAGGGAAGTAAAGCTCGTCATTAAAAAAATGGTATATTAGGAGGCGGCAATATTGTCCATTCTTTTGGCTGATATTGTCCATTTAACTGAAACCTGTAACCAATACCTTCGTAATAACCAAATTGCACACACAATGAAGTCAATGACCAGAAACCTATGCCTGCTCATGCTAGCGGCGGCATCCTTAACGTCCTGCAAGAGCGTCACCAACAGTCCGAAAAAGGCCAGTCACCCCGAAGCTAAACTTGGCTGGCAACTCGGCTCACAAGCCTATACTTTTAAGAACTTTACTTTTTTTGAAGCCGTCAGGAAAATCGACAGCTGCAACCTTCGTTATGTTGAGGCCTTTCCGGGGCAGACCATAGGCGGGGGCATTGCCGGAAAGATGGATCCTAAAATGGATGAGGCTACCAGAAAAGCCATCCTGGAGAAGTTGAAAACAACCAATGTTAAGCTGGTTGCTTTCGGCGTATACGGCGCTGGTAGTGAGGCAGAATGGGAGCAGGCCTTCCGTTTTTGCAAGGCTATGGGGGTGCAGACCATCACGTCAGAGCCTGATGAAAAGTTCATTCCCTTCCTGTCTAAGCTATGCGATCAGTACCAGATCAACCTGGCGATCCATAACCACCCTGACCCCTCGCACTACTGGAATCCGGATGTGGTGCTCAATGCCATTAAAGGGCAAAGCAAGCGCATCGGGGCATGTGCCGACATCGGTCACTGGGTACGTTCGGGTCTCGACCCGGTGGAGTGTTTAAAGAAACTGGACGGACATGTACTGCATTCGCACATGAAAGATCTTCATGAGAAGAGTAAAAAAGGGCATGACGTGCACTGGGGAGAAGGGATATCTAACATCCCTGGCGTAATCGCGGAATTAAAAAGACAAAACTTTAAGGGCACCATCTCTGCCGAATATGAATATAACTGGGACAGCAACAGTGCGGATGTTGCCGCCAGTGTGATCAATTTCCGGAATCTTGTAGCTCAAAAATAATTGATATCAATGACCAATATTATATGCAGAAAGCTTGCAGCAGCCTCGTTTATGCTGTTCGCTTCAACGCTTTCCTATGCACAATTGCCGGCCAAACCGGAAGATAATCGTTTCACCCGGGTGGTATTGCAGCAAAAGCTGGAGGAGCCCATGCAGTTTCAGGTGATGGCCGACGGCCGGGTGCTTTATGCGGAACGTAAAGGCAAACTTAAAATCTATACGCCGGGCACCAGCAAAATGGAGGTGATCGCAGATTTCGCGGTGAGCCGTGAGTACGTGAGCAAGACCGGCGAGCGCTCTGAAGGGGAAGATGGCCTTCAGGGTGTGATCCTGGACCCTAACTACAGCAAAAACCATTGGATCTATATTTTCTATTCACCCAAAGATGTGTCGGTAAACCGCCTGTCGCGTTTTACCTGGGCGGGGGGTAAACTGAATATGGCTACCGAGAAAAAGATGCTCGATGTAGTGGTACAGCGTGAGGAGTGCTGTCACGTAGGTGGCGGTATGCTGTTCGACAAGGATGGTAACCTTTATCTGAGTACGGGCGACAATACATTCTCGCGTTCATCAGATGGTTTTACGCCTATAGACGAACGCCCGGGTGAGAGTCCGAGAGACGCACAGAAGTCGTCGGGCAACACCAACGACCTGCGCGGAAAGATTCTGCGGATCCATCCTGAACCGGATGGCAGTTACACCATTCCGGAGGGTAACCTCTTTCCTAAAGGCATGGAAGGAACCCGTCCCGAGATCTATACGATGGGCAACAGGAACCCATGGCGGTTGTCGATAGACAGCAAAACGGGTTATCTGTACTGGGGTGAGGTTGGGCCCGATGGCTCCAACTCATCTGAATTGAGAGGCCCGATGTCGTACGACGAGTTTAATATGGCGACCAAGGCGGGTAATTATGGCTGGCCGTATTTTATCGGCAACAACCAGGCTTACCGTTATTATAATTTTGCTACGAAGGAGTCGGGCGACTGGTACGATGCGAAGCGTCCGGTGAATAATTCGCCCAACAATACGGGCTTGAAAGTGCTGCCGCCAGCGGTAGGCGCCATGGTATGGTATCCGTATGTCGGCAGTGCCGAATTCCCTGAGGTATTGAGCGGAGGCCGGAGCGCGGTTGGCGGACCCATATTCCGTAAGGCAGATTTCCCTAATGTGAAGGGGGGCTTCCCGGCTTATTATGATGGCAAATGGCTGGTGACCGACTGGGTGCGTGGCTGGATTTTGGCGATTACGCTGGACGAAAATGGTCAGTATAAATCCATGGAGCGTTTCCTTCCTAACCTTACTTTACGCGGACCAATCGATATGAAGTTTGGTCCCGATGGCAGTCTCTACGTTTTGGAATACGGCAACGGCTATTTCAAGGACAATCCCGAAGCTCAGCTTATTAAGATTGAATATAACGGGGGCAACAGGAAGCCGGTGGTACAGGTGGCGGCCAACAAAACCGCAGGCGGCCTGCCGCTGAAGGTACAGTTATCGTCGGCCGGGACAGAGGATTTTGATAAGGACCCGCTGAGCTATGAATGGAAGATCACCAGGAACGGAAAACTGATCTCGACACGGAAAGAAGAAAATCCGGAGATCAATCTGCTTAGCGCTGGGGTGTATAAAGCCACGTTGACCGTAACAGACCCATCGGGTGCTAAAAACAGTAAGTCGGTGGAAATAGCGGCGGGCAACAGCATACCGGATGTGAAGTTTAACTTTACCAAGGGCAACTCAAGCTTCTATTTCCCGGGCAATACCATCAGTTACGCCGTGAGCGTGTCTGACAAGGAAGATGGCAGTCTGGCCAATAAACGCATTCTGCCCTCACAGGTGTCTGTTTCCATCAATTACCTTACCGAGGGATATGATATGACCGTGATTGCGCAGAACCAAAGCCGTTTCGACGCCTCTGCACAGCATGCCACGGCTAAGGCGCTGATGGCTAAAAGCGATTGCGCGGCCTGTCATAATATAGACACCAAATCGCTCGGCCCGTCCTTCCGCCAGATTGCCCTGAAATACAAGGGCAGCAAGACTGCAGAACCGGCGCTGGTGAAGAAAGTCATCAATGGCGGTGCCGGGGTATGGGGCGATGCGATGATGCCCGCGCATTCATCTATGAGCACCGCGCAGGTGAGTACCATTATTAAGTACATCATGAGCCTGAGCGAGAAAGAGCAGGTGGCTAAGAACCGTCCGGTTACCGGCACGTATACTACCAATCTGCAGCCCGGTCAGACGAATAAAGGTACATTTATCTTCCGCGCGGCGTATCGCGACAAGGGCGCAAGCATGGCGGCGCCGCAGTTGGGCGAGCATGTTGTGGTGCTTCGTCACCCCCTGATGCAGGTGCAGCAGGCCGATGGATTCCGCGGGATCAACTTTAACGACGATAAATCTGTAGCCACGGTAAGCGAGAAAGGCGCCTATATTCATTTGAAGAATATAGACCTGACAGACCTCAATGCGATTGAGTTGACCGGCACCGACGACGCAGCGCCGGCTGTATTTGAAGTGAGAACGGGTAGCCCGGAAGGCACAGTGATCAGTACCGCGGCGACCGCCGATGGAAAAAAACGACGAGCGGTGTTGTCGCCACAAAAAGGGCGCAGCAACGTCTACATTGTATTTCCGGAGGGATCTGGCAAGGTAAGCAGCCTCGAAGTAAAAATTTAAGCAGCGATGAAAAAATTGCTTTATATCATTGCGTTGGGCGTGGTATGCGCTAACGTGAAGGCTCAAAAGAAGCCCTTGAGCATTTGGTTTGACAAAAGCGCAGCGATGTGGGAAGAGAGCCTGCCGCTGGGCAATGGCCGGCTGGGGATGACGCCCGATGGCGATGTATATAAAGAAAAGATCGTGCTCAACGATATCACCCTTTGGTCGGGCAGTCCGCAAGACGCTAACAATTACGATGCGCATAAAAGTCTGCCCGCCATCCGAAAGCTGATCATGGAGGGAAGGAACGATGAGGCCCAGGATCTGGTCAACAAAAATTTCGTTTGCAAAGGCCCGGGCTCAGGAGGTGCGCAGTGGGGCAAGTTCCAGACCTTGGGTGCGCTGCATATCGACTATACCTATCCCGGTTTGTCGGAAGGGGCGGTTAATTACCGCAGGGAGTTATCGCTCGACAAAGCCATTGCTACTACGCAATACCAGCTTGGCGGTTCAACTTTTAAGCGCAGCTATTTCAGCAGTTTCGACGATGATGTCAATGTGATCAGGCTCACGGCATCCAAACCGGGAGCCATCAATTGCCGCATCAGTTTGAGTCGCCCAGAGCGCTTTGCCGTAAAAACAGAAGGAAACGAACTTCAGATGTATGGTCGGCTCGACAACGGTACCGATGGCAAAGGCATGCAGTACCTGACGCGGGTACAAACCCAGCTTAAGGGCGGTAAACTGCATGTAACCAGCGATGCACTCGAGATATCGGGCGCTACAGAGGTCATCATCTTTGTATCCGCGGGTACCGACTTCCGCGGCAAGGATTTTCGGGGCCAGACGGCCGCAGATCTTGCCGCAGCCATGAAGAAACCTTATTCCCGTCAGGCGGCCAACCATGTGAGTCGCTATACCCGCCTGTTTAACCGCCTTAGCATAGATTTGGGCGAAGGTAAAAATTCGCGGATGCCCACCGACTACCGTCTGAAGCATTTTTATAACAATACTGGCGACGATCCGGCGCTGGCCGCATTATTCTTCCAGTTTGGCCGGTACCTCAGCATCAGCAGTACCCGCGTAGGCCTTTTGCCCCCAAACCTGCAAGGCCTTTGGGCGCATGAGATCAATACGCCCTGGAATGGCGACTACCATCTTGATGTAAACGTACAAATGAACCATTGGCCGGTAGAGGTCGCCAACCTTTCAGAACTTAACCTGCCGCTTGCCGATCTGGTAAAGGGATTGGTTGAGCCAGGCGAACGCACCGCCAAAGCTTATTATAATGCTGAGGGCTGGATTGCGCATGTGATCACCAACGTATGGGGCTTTACCGAGCCTGGTGAGAGCGCTTCATGGGGCGTAGCCAACGCCGGCTCGGGCTGGCTCTGCAATAATCTGTGGGAGCACTACGCATTTACGCTCGATAAGGATTACCTGAAAGACATTTACCCGATCCTTAAGGGCTCGGCGCAATATTACAACAGTGTGTTGGTGCGCGACCCGAAAACCGGCTGGCTGGTGACTTCCCCCTCGGTTTCGCCGGAAAACTCCTTCTATCTGCCCAATGGCAAAACAGCCAACGTGTCGATGGGACCAACGATAGACAACCAGATTGTCCGCGATCTGTTTACCAATGTCATTACCGCATCCAAACTGCTCAATCTGGACGCCGACTTTCGTCGCGTTCTTGAAGAGAAGCTAAAATCTGTGCCGCCGCCGGGTGTGATCAGCAAGAGCGGTCGCATCCAGGAATGGCTGGAAGATTACAAGGAAACGGATCCTCAGCATCGTCATATTTCCCACCTCTGGGGCTTGTATCCCGCTTCCCTGATTACCCCTTCGCGCACGCCTGAACTGGCGGAGGCTTCGAAAAAGACATTAGAAGTTAGGGGCGATGACGGACCGAGCTGGACCATTGCCTACAAACAACTGTTTTGGGCAAGGCTGAGGAACGGCAACCGCGCATTTAAATTGCTTAAAGAAATTTTAAAGCCAACCACACGTACGGACATCAACTATGGCGCAGGAGGAGGCGTGTACAACAATATGCTCTCGGCCGGGCCGCCTTTTCAAATCGACGGCAACTTTGGCGCCACTGCCGGAATTGCGGAGATGCTTATTCAGAGTCATGATGACTTCATTGAACTGCTTCCCGCTTTGCCCGATGCCTGGAAAGCCTACGGTTCGGTAAAAGGACTGAAGGCGAGAGGCAATTTTACGGTCGACCTGACCTGGAAGGACGGTGTGGTAACGCATTATAAAGTCACAGCTCCAAAGACGTCTAAAGTGAGGCTGAAAGTGAACGACAAGCTTATTGAAGCTCAGGTCAAAGGCCTCTGAACCTATCCTTTTATTAAATGTGGCAGGGTCGCTCGCCGTACTTGCGTCGTGCGAACCCAGCCCTGATACGTCTCAACTATCGTTTGGTTGTTGGGGAAATTATTAATTAAGTTTGTTTCATTATCCTTAACTTTATTAGGAACGAAACTCATTTGATATGCCTGTGTGCAACGCCTATACAGACCAGGAATTGGTTGCTCTGCTGAAAGATGGCGACAGGGCCGCTTACACGGAAATCTATAACCGTCACTGGAAATTCCTGTTTCAGGCTGCTTACCGGGCCAGCGGCAGGAAGGAGGATAGCTTTGACATTTGCCAGGCCGTGTTTCTCTGGATCTGGGAAAACCGCGAACACATTAAACCGGCCGTAAACCTGAAAGGATATCTGTACACCGCAGTTAAATACAAGATCGCCAACATGATCAGGAACGGTAAGTACCGGGAAAGTTTGTTTGAAGATTTAGCCTCGGTAGACCATCGGGGATATGAAGTGAACGAACTGGAGATCAAGGAACTGAAGAATTTTATTACCCAACTGATCGATGAGTTGCCTGATAAGTGCCGGGAGGTGTTTTTATTAAGCAGAAGAGAGCACCTCAGTCACAAGGAAATTGCCGAGCGGCTGGGCATTGCGGAAAAGACCGTAGACGCGCACATCAGTAAAGCGCTTCAAAAGTTGCGCGAACCACTTGGCAGGCTGGCCAGCATCTTTTTGATGATTTAACTTAGCTGTTGAACCCGGATGCCTGTGAACCAGTCGAGCAGGCTAAAGAGCAGCTGATGGTTGTGGGAGCAGTGATGAACGCCCTCAAGAAGTTCAGGGATGCGCTGCACGTAACGGGATTCGTCGATGTCGGAACTGCATTCCTGGACCATGCGCTCGACGTCTGAATGTGCTACTTCGAGGTGAAATTGCAGGCCGAGGACATTTTGGTTGAAAAGGAAAGCCTGGTTGGTGTTTGCATCTGTGTTCAGCAGGTTGCTGGAGCCCGCAGGAATTTCAAACTGGTCGCCATGCCAGTGAAATACCACAGGACGGGATTGAAAAAGCTCATAAAACCCGGAGATTTCCTTTGCAGATACTGTTGGGGCGACCGGGAACCAGCCGATTTCTTTATGAGGTGCGGTAATGACCTTTGCACCGAGACAAGCGGCGATCAGTTGCGCGCCCAGACAAATCCCAAGTACTTTTTTGCCTTCGCGGATGCAGTGGAGAATGAACTGCTTTTCCTCACTAAGCCAGGGGTAGAGGTGTTCGTCGTCGACATTCATGGGGCCGCCCATAACGACCAGAAAATCGATGTTTTCTATGTGAGGAAGTCTAGGTTCGGGCTCGTAAAAAAGCGTTGAGCTGACCTGGTGGCCCTGATGTTGAGCCCACTCGATAATGTGGCCGGGGCCTTCAAACGGAACATGCTGCAAGTAATGGATATTCATGATATATCGATGGTGTCTGCCGCAATATAATGAGGTTTATGTATATATTTGGTGGGCCAATTTTTATTTTTTTACCTTAAGTATAGTAGTCCAGTTTATGCTCAGACCCTGGGATCTTCAGATCAAAATTAATGTGGACTGTGAACGTGCGGTGTACATTCAGATTGCCGATGCGGTTATCGAGGCGATTAAGAGCGGGAAATTGCAGGCTGGAGCGCCATTGCCGGGGAGCAGGCAGCTGGCGGCCCAACTGAAACTTAATCGAAATACGATTGTGGACGCGCTGGATGTATTGCTGGCCGAGGGCTGGCTCATTTCCAAAGAACGGCGGGGTACGTTTGTTGCCGACAACCTGCCCGGTGTCTATATAGCCAAACCCGCACAGGCAGTGGCGACGGTGAAGGAGCCGGGAATAAAACCAGAGATCGTGTTTGACGACGGTGTGCCGGATACGCGGATAGCACCGATCAATGAGCTTGCGCGAGCGTACCGGCAGATCTTTAACAGGAAAGGGAAGTGGCAAATGATGGGCTATGCCGAGCGTTCCGGGGATTCGGATTTTCGGGATGCGATTGTACAGATGCTGAACTACAAGAGAGGTATGCGGCTGTTGTCCAGTGAAGTATACATTACCCGGGGCAGCCAGATGGCCATGTACCTGGCTGCGCATTGTTTGCTGAAACCCGGCGACCAGGTGGTGGTGGAGAACCCCGGCTATAAGCCCGCCTGGAAAGCGTTTGCAAGTGCAGGGGCGGAACTGCTTCCGGTTGGGGTTGATGAGGATGGCCTGGATGTGGCGGCATTTAAGCGGATACTGGAACAAAACACTAGCGTTAGGGCGGTTTATGTGACGCCGCATCATCAGTTTCCGACTACGGTAACCCTGAGTTTATCGAGGCGACTGGAGCTCATTGCCTTGTCTAACCAGTACGGTTTTACGATCATAGAGGACGATTATGACAATGAGTTTCATTTTGGTCAGCGCCCGGTATACCCGGTGAGTAGTTTCGAAAATGCCAGAAACTTCATTTATATCGGCACGATGAGCAAGATTGTGGCGCCTGCCTTGCGCCTCGGCTTCATGGCCTCGTCGGCCAGCCTTATTGAAAAGGTAGCCGAACTGCGGAAAATTATCGATGCTCAGGGTGATAATATGATGGAACAGGCCATTTTACAGTTGATTGGTGACGGGCACATAAAACGGCATCTGCGCCGGGCAACACTGATTTATAAAGAGAAAAGGGATTATTTTGAAGGGCTGATTATACAATATCTTGGCGATAAGGTAACGTTCCGGAAGCCGGATGGGGGACTTGCTTTCTGGGTGGTACCGAAAGGGGAGTTGGACCTGGACGCGATTTCAAGGCTTTTGCTGCAAAAGGGTGTGGAAATTTTGTCGCCCGACCGGTTCAGCTTTGACAAACCTGTGAATGGCATGCGTTTGGGTTATGCTTCGTTGAGTGAAAAGGAACTGGAAGAGGGGATTAAGTTGATTGCGAGCGTGTTATCATAAAGGTCTCGTCATAGAAGGCTTATCATAGAAGCCTTATCCTAAAAAAGGAAGCCCCGCCTGCCAAGGGCGGGGCGGTAAATTATCCTTTTACGTCGGCCAGGGAAGCACCGAAATTGATATGAAGTACGTTGCCATTTGGTGTTACCAGTGCCGGAACAGACTGGATACCGGCTTGTTCTGCCTCGCTGATCCGGTTTCTGTCTTCACCGATATTGACCACTTCGACGTTAGATTCACCGATCAGGTTTACGATGTCCTGCTCTGCGCTGACACATACCGGGCAGCCTGCATGATAAAAGATTGATTTGCTCATGGTGTTAATTTTTGTTTGACTGTATTGTCACTGCAAACTTAGGGAGCGGCGCCGATTGCCCTCTGATCCAGTTTTTTCATTTTTTGCGCTAAACTGGATGACTGTTTGTGTGTTTCAATATGTTAATTTTACAGCTACCAGGGTGTTTGTTTTATGCCCTGCAATTGGCGCATGTAAGTTGTCAGTTATGGTAAGTTTAAAAACGGTAATATGAATTTAAAAGGTCGGGAAGACGGGAGTTATATGCCCGTAGCCTGGGAATACCGGGAGGTTATAGAAGCTGAGATAGCGAAGGGTACTTCGGGGAAGATATTCTTTTTTTGTAAGTCGGAGGGCATTTGTGAAGACAGTGGCAAGGTGCTACGCCTGGAAGAAGTGGCGGGAAAGGGCCTGTTTGTAGCGCTTGACAATGAGCATTCGATCCGGGTTGACCGGATTATCACGCTGTTTGGGAAACCGGGCGCGGCCTACGACGAGTATTACGCCTATGGCAATTCCTGTATGGAATGCCATGGCGGTGATGAAGATTGATTTAAATGTTGTCGATGACGCTTTTAAGTTGGCTGGCTTGAATTACGCCGCTTTGCCGCCATTTGATCTGGCCGCCTTTGAAGAGGATTAGTGTGGGTACGCCCTGGATGTTGTACTGGCTGGAGACAGCAGGGTTCTTGTCGACATCGACTTTGAGAATGGTGACTTGTTCGCCAACCATACCTTTCAGCTGCTGTAGGATTGGCGCCATCATTTTACATGGGCCGCACCACTCAGCGGAAAAATCGACCAATACGGGTTTATCTGAACTGATGATTTCTTTGAACGTTGCCATACTGCAATAACAGGATTATTGGAATTTTGTTTAGCCGAGGGTTCTAGGTATTCGCTGGGTTTGTCAAGAGTTTTCTTTGCGTATTTGTTCAATTGAGGGTCTTGAAAGACCAGAGGACATTAAAACATCTGCGATGAAAGCGGTTTTTCCGTGTACGTACTGTTCGATGTCAAAAGGGTGGAGGCTGGCTAGTTGTTTTTTGAGGTTCCCGTAGGCCTCTCTTGCTTCCTGACTGCCACGCAGATGGTCTCTGAGTGCTATGTGGTTTAGAAACGCCGGGCTGTGTGGGTCGCAGATATAGAGGTTGTGTGCAACGCTGCGCTCATTTGTATCAGAAAATGCGTGGCGCCCACTGATCCCCATTTCTCCAAGATAGTAGTACCCATTTTCGTTCAGTGCTGCAATGGCCAGTTCGATGTCTGCAAGATTGAAGAGGATGATATCTATATCAATGATCGGCTTGGCTTCGAGACCTGGCACCGCAGTGCTTCCCACATGATGAATATCTTTAATGATGCCAGACAAACACTTTTGGATTTTACTGCTTAATGCCACAAACTGTTCCGGCCAATGCGGGTTATAAGGTACGACGGTAATGGGATCAGGGTTCTTCATCAGATATCATGCAAATTACGAATTTTAAAACGCTTATCTAAATTTGCAGGATGCAGGAGTTTGAAATACGGTCACTCAGCCGAAGTGATTATACAGAATTAATCGAGCTATGGGAAGCATCGGTGCGGGCGACACACCACTTTTTGACGGAGGCGGATATACAGTTTTATAGGCCATTGATACTGAACGAATATTTCGATCAGGTGGCTCTGTTCGGCGTTTCGGATCAAGAGGGTGTTTCGGGTTTCATAGGGGTAGAGAGCAACCACATACAAATGCTTTTTATACATCCTGGCGTGCGTGAGAGAGGCATCGGTCGCGCATTGGTATCGTATGCAATAGATGCGCTTAACGCGACACAGGTAGATGTTAACGAACAGAATGAGCAGGCCGTTGGCTTTTATGAACATCTCGGTTTTCGTCAGGTCGCGAGAGCAGATCATGACGCAGCTGGTAAACCTTATCCTATCCTGAGCATGCAGTTGGAAAAGCAGCCGTATGTTAAGGAAGCTGATGTCAATTAACATAATGATAATATTGCAGTAATCTTCCGATAACCTACATTTGGATGTTCTAAATAATCGTCATGGGTAAGGAAAAATCGAAACATTTGGCGAAGGATGCCAAGAAAGTTCTGAAAATTGAGATTGAGGCCAGCTTGTTTTCTGCGCTGAAAGCGAGCGCCGAAAAGTTTGTGCCTGCTTCAAAGAAAGTAGATAAAGCGATCCGTAAAGAGGTCAGGAAGCTTACTAAAGTGATCGCCAAAAATGCTTCCGTGAAGAGATCAGCGTCGGCACCAATTGAGGTCGAGCCACAAAACTTAGCCTTAGATGGGCAAGACGTTCCGGCAGCTGCTCCGAAAGCTGCAAGGAAAGTCGCGGTTGCGAAAAAGTAAGATTTTTTTGCATTAACAGTATGTTAATATTGCTGGTCTACATTAGCGACCTGAAAGGGAAGCGTAGACCAGACATCGATGACAGCAATTTCTGATAAGCAAATATTCGAAAAATATTACAGGCGTTTGTGTGATTTTGCAAGACGGCTGCTTGATGACGAAGATTTGGCTCAGGATGTTGTTCAGGATGTTTTTGTTGCTTTCATCGAAAAGCGTGGCGCGCTGGGGATTGAGCATGATGTGATCCGCAGCTATCTTTACCGCTCGGTAAAAAACGCCTGCTTAAATAAATTCCGGAAAGACAAGGTCGTTGAGCGGTTCGAGTCGGACAATGATATGCCGCTGGTCGACGAAGAACATGCGCTTGCTTCCATGATACACGCGGAAGTAACCGGAGAGATTCATGGCGCCCTCAAAAATCTGCCAGAAGGCTGCAGGCTGGTGATCCGCCTGGGGTATTTTGAGGGATTAAATAATCCGCAAATAGCGACGGAACTGAGTATCAGCGTGAATACCGTAAAAAGTCAGAAGCAGCGCGCGTTGTTCCTGCTCAGGAAAGAGTTGGTTCCGGGGGCTTAGGCAGTGGCTATTTAAAAAAAATCATTTTTGTTTCCACCCACTTTCAGGGCTTGCGTGTCTTAGTATTGAATGTAGCATTGATTCAATGAAAGAGAACGAAGCATATGATTTTTCGGGACTGATTCTCAGATATCTGAAAAGGGAACTCAGCGAAGATGAGGAACGTGCTTTTTTGGATGCGGTTTCAAAGAACCCCGTCATGAGAAAGGTATTAGAAAGCTATAAGGGGCGTGAAGAGTTGGATGACGCGCTTCGTTATCAGGAAGCTATCGATATGGATCAGGCATGGCAAAGGGTACTGTCGAAAAAAAGCATGCACGACACGCAGCCTAACACAAAAGGGGGTTTCAACTACCTGACCTTAAAGCGCTGGTTGCCCTATGCCGCCATTTTGCTGATCCTGCTCGCTGCAGGCTTTTGGCGCATTATTTATACCCACGATGAATTGCTGGTGGAAGATAAGCAATACGGCTTTGCAAACGATGTGCTTGCTGCTCCCAACAGTGCCACGCTTGTATTATCTAACGGTGATGAAGTCGCGCTTGACGCTAAAAACACTGAGGTAAAGTATGACGGTACAGCCCGCGAAACATCTGAAGGTTTTAATGAGGTGAGGGTAGCTAATACGGGTAAATTTAAGATACGCCTGTCGGACGGCAGCACCGTATGGCTGAGTTCGTCATCAAAACTCCGGTATCCTGTCGCCTTCCATGGATCTGAACGCAGAGTATCGTTAGAAGGCGAGGCCTACTTCGATATCGCTAAAGATGCGCAGAAGCCCTTCTATGTGGAAGTCGGCGGAAAAGAAATACGTGTTCTCGGTACGCAGTTTAATGTATCCGCCTATACTCCGGAAGTCCGGACTACCTTGATCGAAGGTTCCGTAAGGATCGAAGACGGCGCTGAAATTAACGTGCTCAAGCCTGGTCAGCAGGCAGTTTTTCGTGCAGGGGCCGTCTTAATTCAACCGGCCAATATTGAAAGGGAAATTGCATGGAAGAAAGGTTATTTCAGTTTTGACCGCGACCCGATGGAAAGCATTATGGAGGAGATCGCGCGCTGGTATAATGTGACGGTTGCCTATGAGGGTACGCTCAAAAATGATGTTTATACCGGAAGTGTTCCCCGTGCAGCTACTTTAGGGGGTGTTTTACAAGCACTAACGGACGTAAGCGGCTTACGTTTTACCATAGAGGGCCGGAAGGTCACCGTAATTAAACAATAGAACATGACATTTAAAAAGAAGGCGCATATGAATTAAGACAGACCAGACAAACTATACTGCCAGCCTGATAAAAAAGAAACCGAAAGTGAGGCAACACCTTCGGTCCGGCAAACGGGCTATAACTTTAATCGAACCAAATGGATAATGGTTTAATTTTTTAACCCTTTTTTACGAAAGTATGAAATATTTGATACAAGTCCAAAACCTGGATACAGGTTTTCGCGGACTTGCCTCAACCAACACAATAATATGGCCTTTAATAATAAGGATAATGAAATTGGTTGTTTTTTTTACGATGGTATTGGTCATGGGCGCCAATGCTGCTACAAGAGCCCAGCGTGTAACGATTTCGGTGAAGGAGGCCAACATCAGGGAGGTTTTCCGGGAACTGGAGAGGCAGACCGAGTATCGCTTTCTTTATAACGAACGCCTGTTTGAAGGGATGCCACCGGTTTCCCTGAAGGTTCAGAATGAAGATATCGAGACCGTGCTCACGTATCTTTTCAAAAACCGTGGTGTCATCTTCCGCAGGCGTATGGATACGATTACGCTGCGTGCAGACGAAAGCTTCGGCAAACGTAGCGGGTATACCAAACAAGACCTGACCATTATTGGTACCGTTACCGACTCTGTAGGGCCGGTTCCCGGTGTTTCCGTGGTGGTTAAGGGCCGGACATCGATAGGTACCACCACCGATCTGAACGGTAAGTATGTGCTGGAGGTGCCCAGTCGGGAGGCCGTTTTGCAATTCAGCATGGTTGGCTTCAAAACGGTGGAAGTGCCGGTAGCGACGAAATCCGTCATCGATGTGACCCTCAAAACCGACCAGAGCGGCCTGGAAGAAGTGGTGGTTGTGGGTTACGGTACGCAGAAAAAAGAATCGGTTATCGGGTCGATAACCACGATTAACCCCAAGGAATTAAAAGTGCCTTCGAGCAACCTGACCACTGCCCTGGCGGGGCGGATCGCTGGTGTGATCGCGTATCAGCGGAGCGGGGAGCCGGGGGCGGATAATGCCCAGTTCTTTATCCGCGGTGCAACGACCTTCGGTTATAGGCAGTCGCCACTCATACTCATCGACGGTATGGAGTATACGACCACCGACCTTGCCCGTTTGCAGCCCGACGACATTAAGGAATTTTCGATTTTAAAAGATGCCACGGCGAGTGCCGTTTACGGTGCAAGAGGCGCGAACGGCGTTATCCTGGTGACCACAAAATCCGGTGTTGAAGGTAAACCCAGGATCAATTTCCGCGTGGAGAATTCAGTTTCGGCGCCCACCAGGCAAATTGAACTTGCGGACCCGATCACCTATATGCGCTTAAGTAACGAGGCGGTGCTCACAAGGGATCCGCTCGGGGAAACCATCTATTCGCAAAGCCAGATCGATAACACCCTGGCAGGGACCAATCCGGTTGCTTATCCGACGGTTGACTGGCAGGAATCGCTGTTTAAAGATTATACTTTAAACCAGCGCTACAACTTTAACCTCAGCGGGGGCGGTCAGGCAATGACCTACTATGTTGCCGGAACATACAACAGGGACAACGGTGTACTGAAGGTAGACAAGCGGAATAACTTTAATACGAATGTCAACCTAGGTTCGTACAACCTGCGTTCTAACGTCAACATCAATGTGTCGAAGACCACGAAGGTCGGCATCCGGCTGAACGGTAACTTCGACGACTATACCGGTCCGTTATCGAGCGGACAAGACGTTTATAAAATGGTGATGCGCGCACCGCAAACGCGTTTTCTTCCCTTTTATCCCGATCTGCCGGAAGACAAGCGGCTTAACCATATCAAATTCGGCAACACGCTGGAAGGTAATGCCGTAAACCCCTACGCCGAGATGGTAAAGGGTTACAGGCAGTACAACAGGTCGCTCATGGTAGCCCAGGTAGAACTAAACCAGGACCTGAACCTGCTGACCGAAGGACTGTCGCTCAGTGCGATGATGAACACGAACCGTCGCGCCTTCTCGTCGGTAGGCCGACAGTATACCCCATTCTGGTACGGACTCAATTATTATGACAAGTTGGCCGACACCTATCAGTTGCTCGCTTTAAATGACGGCCCGGCCTCTTCCGGGGGCGGTACAGACTGGCTGGACTTTGTAAGGGGAGAGGAAACCGTAAACGCGGTATTTCACCTGCAAAGCGCGCTCAACTATAACCGCTCATTTGCCGACAAGCATAACGTGTCGGGTATGGGTATCCTGGTGATGCGCTCAGAAACACAGAGCAATGCGGCAACCCTGCAGCAATCGCTTCCCATCAGGAACCTGGGCATATCCGGACGGGCAACATACAATTACGACAGCCGCTACTTTTTTGAGTTTAACTTCGGTTATAACGGATCCGAGCGCTTCTCGGCCCAGAACCGTTACGGCTTTTTCCCTTCTGCTGGCCTAGCCTGGGCCATTTCGAACGAAAAGTTCTTTAAAAGCTGGAGCTCAGCGATCAGCAAACTGCGTCTGCGCGCAAACCTCGGACTGGTTGGTAACGACGCGATAGGAAGTCCGAGCGACCGCTTTTTTTACTTATCGGAAGTGAACATGAACGAGGCGGGCTATGGCTACCAGTTCGGGACCACCGGAAGCTACGGTGGTGCGGGTTACAGTATACGGCGTTATGCAAACCCTGCGATCACCTGGGAGACTTCCCGCAATACGACCTTTGGAATGGAACTTGGCCTTTGGAACAAGTTTAACCTCATCGCGGAATACTTTATGGATCACCGGTACAATATCTTAATGAACCGGGCCTCTATTCCTGCAACCATGGGACTGCAGGCTACCCAAAGGGCAAACGTAGGAGAGGTCAGATCGCGTTCGACAGATATACAGCTGGACTACTCAGATACCTTCGGAAAGGACTTCTACCTTTCGCTTCGCGGAAACTTTACTTTCTCGCAAAATCGCTATGAAGCATTTGAAGAGCCGGCTTATCCGGAGCCATGGCTGTACCGCAAAGGCAACTCCACTTCACAGCGCTGGGGCTATATTGCCGAACGCCTCTTTGTGGATGACTACGAAGTGCAGAGTTCACCCATCCAGAACTTTGGTGATTTCGAGACCAGGGGAGGTGATATCAAATACCGCGACGTCAACCGTGACGGTGTGATCAACAGCCTGGATCAGGTGGCTATAGGCTTCCCAACGGTTCCTGAGATCGTTTACGGGTTTGGTTTTTCGAGCCGATACAAGGCCGTCGATTTCTCGGCCTTTTTCCAGGGATCTGCGCGGTCATCGTTCTGGATCGACGTAAACGCAACTTCACCTTTTATAAATTACCGTTCGCCGCAGGAAGTGAGCGATGGTTTTCTTGCCGGCAAACAATTACAGAATCAGCTGCTCGATGTGTATGCCAACAGCTACTGGTCGGAAGAAAACAGAAACCTGTACGCCATCTGGCCGAGGCTTTCCGCGACCTATAACAACAACAGCAACCAAACCAGCACATGGTTTATGCGCAACGGTGCGTTTCTCCGGCTAAAAAGCGTAGAGCTGGGCTATACCTTTCCTAAACGGATGACCCAGCGTATACAGGTGCAGAACCTGCGTTTGTACGGGTCGGCAACCAACCTGTTCACCTTAAGCGGCTTTAAATACTGGGACGTGGAAATGGCAGGCGACGGGCTTGGCTACCCGGTGCAGCGCGTATTTAACCTTGGCTTACAATTAGACTTTTAATCAAACATCATATGAAAGCGATTAAATTAAGTATTGTTGTTATCGCAGCAATGATGCTTCAGGCTTGTCAGAAATATCTTGACATTATACCTGACAACGTTCCCACGATAGACTATGCTTTCCACTTAAGATCTTCAGCGGAACGCTACCTCTTTACATGCTACTCCTATTTGCCGAACAACGGTAATCCGGGCTTAAACCCGGGTTTTAATGCTGCAGACGAAGTGTGGTATTCCTTTCCGATGGATGCGACAGGCATCAACGTGTCGGTAGCCAACGTAGCCAAGGGCATGCAGAACGTCCAGAGTCCGCTGGTGAATTACTGGTCGGGCGGTAACCAGGGAAAACCTTATTTCCAGGCGATCCGCGATTGCAACACCTTTCTGGAGAACGTCGGTAACGTAGTAGACCTGGAAGAATATGAGCGGGAACGCTGGAAGGCAGAAGTACTATTTCTGAAAGCCTACTATCAGTTCTTCCTGGTGCGGATGTATGGTCCGATCCCGCTGATCAAATCCAACCTTCCGCTGGAATCCAGTCCCGAAGAAGTGAAGCTTTACAGGCAACCGCTGAATGAATGCTTCGATTATATTGTGGCTTTACTGGACGAGGCTATTGCCAATGAGAACCTGCCCGATAATATCAGCGGCGTGGAAAATACCGAAATGGGCCGCATCACCCGGGCTACCGCTTTGGCGCTCAAGGCGAAGGTTTTGGTTACCGCAGCAAGTCCGCTTTTTAACGGCGGGAACCCCGGGTTCTTTACCCTGAAGGATAACCGCGGTCGCGAATTGTTCAACACGAGTCCGGATCCGCAAAAGTGGGTTAAAGCTGCAGATGCCTGCAGAACGGCCGTTGAATTTGCCGAGGCTCAGGGCTTTGGTCTGCACGAATTTGGAGGCAGTTTTTCTTACGTGATCAACGACACCATCCGCACGCAACTGGATTTGCGTACGGCCGTGACCGAACGGGAGAACAACAGGGAGACCTTATGGGCATTTACCAACAGCCGGCTTTCGGACATTCAGAGGTATTTCATGCCGCAGATCCTTTCGGGCGACCGGGGCGTGGATAATGTGACGCCGAGAGGAACGGTTGCACCCACGCTAAAAGCCGTAAGACATTATTATACCGACAAGGGACTGCCACTCGGCTATGACAAGAACTGGGTGGGACAGTCGGACGAAGCATTGGTTACCGCAACGGCAGCCGACCGGTATTACGTGAAAAAGGGCCAGGTAACCGTAAAACTGCACTATAACCGCGAACCCCGTTTTTATGCGGCTGTAGGATTTGACCGGGGCATCTGGTTTGGGAACGCGACCAACAACTACAATGTGACCCAGGAAAATGCGACAAGCAGCGGTATGCTGTATGTGCAGGGACGTTCAGGCGAACTTTCGGCCAGATTTGGGGTGTCCGGATACTCCGTAACCAGTTACCAGGTTAAGAAGCTGGTGGATATCCGCACCGTGCAGAACCCGCAAGTGCCAGCGGCAAATATTTACGCTTACAGCTGGCCGGAGTTCCGTATGGCAGATCTCTATCTGCTCTATGCAGAAGCGCTCAATGAAGCAGGAGGTTATAGTCCGGAGGTCTCCAAATGGGTAAACAAGGTCCGCACCCGCGCCGGTATCCCCTCGGTTGAAGATTCCTGGGACAATTACTCAACGCAGCCAGGATTTTATAACAACAAAGAAAATATGCGGACGATTATCCACGAGGAACGAACCAATGAGCTGGCTTTTGAGGGACACCGGTACTGGGACCTGAAGCGATGGCTCACCGCCCATACGCGGGATAACCTGAACGGCCCGGTTCACGGATGGGATATAGAGCAAAAGGATCCGGAATCTTTTTACCGTCCGGTGCTGCTCTTTAACCAGCGTTTTGCCATGCGCGATTATTTCTCGCCGATCCAGCTCTCCGAGTTACAGATCAATACGAACCTCGTCCAGAATCCCGGATGGTAGTTATCCATGCATTTAATCCGATAAAATTATGAAAATAAAATATTTAGCTAAGCTGCTCATTTTATTGTCCGTGCTTGCTACAGGTAGTTTTTCCTGCTCTGAAGACCGGTTTGAGCCGATAGAAGATGACGGATCAGTGCCCGGCCCGGTACACGACGTCAGCGTCAAGAACATTGCCGGGGGTGCACAGATCACCTATGCTTTGCCAGACAATAAGAATCTGCTGTACATTAAAGCGGTATACCATCTGAAACAGGGCGAGGTCGAATCTAAAGCCTCCTACCTGACCAATCAGATCGTTTTGGAGGGTTTCGGTGACGAGGCCGAGCGGGAAGTTATCCTCTACGCCGTGAGCCGCTCAGAGAAACTTTCTGCACCGGTTAAGGTTAAGATCAAGCCGCTGCGCGCACCGGTGTTTACCGTTTTCAATTCCCTGGCATTAAGCGAGACCTTCGGTGGTATTGTGGTGAACTTTGAAAATCCCACGGCAGTGAGCGGAAGCGTGAACAGCAATATGGTTGTGGGAACACTGCGCTGGGACGAGGAACTGAAAGAGTGGGTTCAGATCGATACCTATTACAGCGGCCTTACCAAAGATCAGTTTGCCGTGCGCGGACTCGAATCTAAGCCCTACAAATTTGGGGTGTTCATTAAAGACCGCTGGGACAATCACTCAGACACCCTGGAAACCGAACTGACTCCAATCTACGAAGAGGAGCTCGACAAGAAGCGCTGGCGTGATATACGTACCCGTTTTGCCATACCTCAAGTGGGCGCGCTGCCAATATCGGGAAACCGGATGCTGGAAGGCGTCGACTATTCCGGTGCCTACCCGATCACCAATATGTGGGACGGCAACGTCGGAAACTTCTTTCACACCAAATCGGGTTTTGAACTGCCTATCTGGATACCATTTGACCTGGGGGTTTCCGTTAAGCTAAGCCGTTACAAAATCTGGCAGCGCACCGTGGCCGGAGGATATTTCTCGCATGGCAATCCGCACGAATGGGAGATATGGGGTACGAACACGCCGGAAGACCCGAACAGCTGGGTGCAGATCGCTCATGAAATTATGGTAAAGCCTTCCGGATTGCCGGTGGGCCAGAACTCTGCCGACGACCGCAGCATCGCCGCCGCCGGACAAGAGTATAATTTCAATATTGACGCCCCGGCAGTCCGTTACCTGGCCTGGAAACATATCGATAACTGGGCATCCATACGGGGAGAATTTGGATTTCTGCACATGAATGAACTCACCATTTGGGGGCAACCCGGAAACTAAAAATGAAATAATCTTATGAAAATAAAATCATTGAAATTCCCGATGTTTTTCCTGTTCGCGCTGGTTACCGTCATCGCGGCCTCCTGCGAAAAAATGGAAGAGACTTATAATGGATACCTGAAGGAGGGCGAAATCATCTATCCCGGAAAAGCCGATTCCCTGATGGCATTTCCCGGCAACGGAAGGATCGGGCTGCAATGGCTGATCGTGTCTGATCCGAAGGTGGAGAAAGCTATCGTTTACTGGAACAATCACGCAGATTCCGTGGTTGTGCCGATCCGTAAAACTTCCCAGGTAGATGTCATTAAAGTAACCCTGCCAGACATGGAAGAGGGCTTATATACCTTTGATGTGTACACCTACGACAAGTCAGGAAACCGCTCCGTTGGAAGCCAGGTGATAGGCGAGGTGTTCGGCGAGTCGTACCAGAGAACCATCAGCAACCGCTTGATCCGGAGTGTGTCATGGCTCAATTTACCCCAGCAGGGCAGCGTTCCGGCATTCAGAGGCGCCGAGATCAGCTGGTATGGTGTGAATGCACAGGCGATATTTATCGACATTACATATACCCGGGAAGACGGCACGACCGGCACACACCGCGAGGAACCGGTCCGTGTGAGCGGTCGGCCCCCACTGTTCAGGGAAACGACCCGACTGCCGAATGCCAGGCCGAACTCCAGGATAAGCTACAAAACAGCATTTGTTCCTGATCCGCTGGCTATCGACACATTTTATACGGAGCTGAAACATTATAACTGACCTCATGAAGAGCATATCCAGATTATTTGCCCTTGGCATACTTTTACTATGCCAGTTTTGTCATGAAGCCCTGGGCCAATCGCGCCCTCCGGCGCCAATCCAGGTCCTGGTATCGCCCGATAAGGCCGACTGGAGCTACAAGATCGGCGAAGAGGCCAGTTTCAGGGTAACCGTACTCCGGCACCAGGTGGCCATGGAAAATATTAAAGTCACCTACGCTATTGGTCCCGAGAAAATGGTCCCCACACGTAAAGGCGAAGTTGTATTGAAGGGCGGAAACGCGGTGATAGGAAAGGGTAAAATGACCACCCCAGGTTTCCTCCGCTGCGACGTCCGTGTGAGCGTTGACGGCGCAGTATACCGGGGCATCGCAACGGCAGCTTACCAGCCCGAAGACATCAGGCCGACACAATCCCTGCCGGCCGATTTTCGGGAATTCTGGGAAAAAGCCAAGGCCGATGCAAGGACGGTCCCTTTAAACCCTGTGATGACCCTGTTGCCCGACCGCTGCACCGACAAAACCAATGTTTACGAACTGAGCTTTCAGAATGACATTGCCGGTTCGAGGATCTACGGCATCCTGTGTGTGCCCAGGGCCAAAGGCAAATATCCAGCCTTGCTGCAGGTTCCCGGCGCTGGCATCAGGCCATATCCAGGTCTGACAGCACTGGCCGACAGCGGCATGATTACCCTTCAGATCGGGATTCACGGCATATCCGTTACCCATCCACCTGCGCTATACGCAGACCTGGGCAGGGGCGGAATGAGAGACTACTTTTACGTGAACCTGGATGATCGGGACAGGTACTATTACAAGCGTGTTTACCTGGGCTGTGTACGGGCAGTAGATTATCTCGCTTCCATGGCCGAATTTGACGGAAGCAATCTCGGCGTATGGGGCGGAAGCCAGGGTGGAGCACTTGCTATTGTGACAGCGGCGCTCGACAAGCGGGTTAAATTCCTCGCTTCGCAGTATCCCGCACTCTGCGACCTCACGGGCTACCTGCATGGCCGCGCAGGAGGCTGGCCGCATCTTTTTACGGGCAATAACCTCAACTTCTTAAACAAGGAGGACAAGGTGAAAACGTCCGCCTATTATGATGTCGTCAATTTTGCCAGAGATATAGAGATTCCCGGCTTATACGCCTGGGGCTACAATGATGAAACCGTTCCCCCAACGTCTTATTACTCGGCCTACAATGTCATTAAAGCCCCGAAAGACCTGAGGCTTGTACAGGAAACCGGCCATTGGACATACCCGGAACAAATCAATGAAATCAACGAATGGCTGATCAATAAGCTGTTCGGTAACCAGAAAGAAAAGAAAGCAAACTAAAAAACTAATAAAGATGATCAAGAAGATTTTATGGTGTGTGTTGCTTTTAGCAACGCAATTGGCGACCTACGCCCAGGACAAAGCAAAGGGAATGGTATATGAAGACCAAAACAGGAACAATAAAAAAGATAAAGGAGAGCGCGGAATTCAAGGCGTGCCCGTAAGTAACGGTTCAGATGTGGTGCTCACGGATGAGCAGGGACGTTATAGTCTGCCCATAGGCCATGACGACATCATTTTTGCCGTTAAGCCCGCCGGGTACCAGTTTGCGCTCAGCAAGGACAACCTGCCGAAGTCGTACTACATACATAAACCCAAGGGCTCTCCAACGACCACCAAGTATAAGGGCGTTGCGCCCACTGGCGAGTTACCCCGCTCCATAGATTTTGGGATACACAAACAAACGGAGAAGGATGATTTTAAGATCCTGGTGCTTGGCGACCCGCAGGTATTGGACACCCGGGAACTCGGATTTTTCCAAAAGTCGATACTGGACGAAGTTGCCCAGGTGAAAGACATCTCATTCGGGATTACGCTGGGCGATATGGTTCAGAGCGACCTCGACCTGAACGACGAATACAAGCAAATGATTGCAGGACTGAAGCTTCCCTGGTACAATGTGCTTGGAAACCACGACCTCAATATGGACGCTCCGGTAGATTCGCTCCATGACGAGACCTTTGAGGCCGATTTTGGACCGGCGAGCTATGCGTTTAATTACGGTAAGGCACATTTTATTATCCTGGACAACAACCTGTATCCAGACCCCAGAGGCGGTAAGGGCTTGTGGGCCGGCTATAGCAAAAAGCAGCTGAGGTTTATAGAAAATGACCTTAAAAATGTGGGTAAGGACCAGCTCGTCGTGCTGGTTAACCATATTCAGATGAACATCGTGAACGAAAACTCTTTCCGTAAAGCCGACCGACAGCAGCTTTTCAATCTTTTTAAAGGATACCCTCATGTCCTCGTTTTGTCGGCCCACACCCACAACAATCAGCAATTCTTTTATAGTGGCAAGGATGGCTGGCCAAATGAAACGCCCCTGCATGAATACAACGTAGGCGCGACCTGCGGCAACTGGTATTCCGGAAAGATCAACGACCGCGGCGTTGCAGAAGCCACCATGAGCGATGGAACACCAACAGGCTTCGTTACCCTGAACATTTCCGGAAATACCTACAAGGCCGACTATAAGGTGTCGGGCAAGCCAGCCGATTATCAGATCGGGCTGTTCCATAGAAAAGTAATGTCGACCATCTGGTGGGAAGGCCGCGGACGCATTTACGCCAACTTTTTCATGGGACATAAAGGCAGTAAGGTTGAATACCGGATCGGCAACGATGCCTGGAAACCCATGCGCTATATTGTGCAGCCCGACCCAGCCTATGTTGCCGAGCTGTATCGCTGGGACACGGCCGATACCCTGATGCCGGGCCGCAGACCAACCGAACCTGCAGACTGCACACATTTGTGGTGGGCGCCTTTGTCGAACGACCGCCCTGTAGGCTCCCATACCATCGAAGTGCGCGCCCAGGACGACTATGGACGGACCTTCATTGAGAAAAGCAGTTTTAGGATAGAAGAATAGGATGAGAAAGACCTGATCATGTTGTTTTCCTGCACGGAGGCCTACATGATCAGGAATTTGTAATTGCGAACTACTTCAGCATTTCTGCTATTACGCCGAACATTGGTGTTAAAGACAAGAATTCCATTAAGCATTCTTAAGCATAGCCTGCAATTCTGACTCATCGAAGCCATTAGCCGCGGCTTCTATCGTCGCCTGTTTCATCACATCGAATAGGCGGTCGTCATTACTATCATTCTCTGTCTTTCTTTTACTTTCTCCTTCAGCCTTTTCCGACGCTAGAGCGATATCAGTTGGGGACATTAATTGCGGTTTTTTCATTTTTGATTTGGTTTAACCTGCTTCTACACAAATGTAAGAAATGTAGTAAATCTCATGCAATTTCCGACGCTTGACAAAGGGAGGAGATGTGTTCTTCTTTAAAACCGCTAGTTAAATCAATATTGATTTCTCTCACCAGCGGTGAGAGATTTGCCTGGTCAATCATTACTCTTTCATAGAAACTACTGCTGATCTGTCGTTCTATTTCACGTTTACCATACTTCTCTTGCAGAGATACTTTCAAGTAAAGAGGCAGATGTGATTTATAGGGTTTGGTGGGATTGTTTTTATAGCGTTTAGCGGTACGGTCTGTATAGGAAATTGATGTTAAATTTACTCGGACTCATTGTTTTTTAACAACTTAGCAAGGTCACTCGCTCCTGGCAAAATTCCTTTCAATTCTTTGGGAACCTGTCTGGTGGTTTTGAATGTTGCGGCCCCCATTGCTTTATCTATCGATTTAAATGAATATTCAACAAATGAAATCTCGCAGTTACCTACTGCGAGATTTCATTTTGGTTCTCTATATTAATTTCTGCAGTTAACAACTGCGGAAACTCAATGTCGGTAAGTTTCATAAAACAACTTCATACTATCCAAATTCCGATCTGAGAATCCTCTTAAACCAGGAAGCGATGTTTTAGTTGTTAGAAATTTAGGTCTGGTATTTGTGTGAAAATTTCTATATTTTTGTAGTATGTCTATATTTTTGTAGTATGAATAAGAAACCGCAAAATTCAGAGAAAGATAAGGCTTCATTAAGAAAAAAAATTCTCAAGTCTATGATAGCCTCTTTTAAAATTGAGGGAATCAATATTTCTGAGGAGGCTGCTGCATCTGCATTAAAGCGTATTTCCCTTAATCTGGAAAAATAGATGTGATAAAGTCAATCATAGGCTGATAGTCTTTTTCTGCTGACTTTTGTATAGCGGTAACGTAAATACTGAAATTCGTTTTGTTTATTTTCTCAAACAATAAGGAATCATATCCTTGTTTTCTTGCCATCAAATTTGCCAATATCCTAGCGGTACGTCCGTTGCCCTCTCTAAATGGATGAATAAACAATAGTTCACCATGAATTTCCGCTATGCTTTTTATAAGGTCTTCTTTTGAAGTGTGCTTGCTTGGCAATTTAGATAGCAACTCGTTTTCAAAAGATAACATCGATTGAGCAAGGTATTTTGCCGCGGGAAAAGGAAATCCTCCTTTTGAAATATTTACTTCACGAAGCTTTCCGGCGAAACTGTAAAGATGTTCTAACGATAATTTGTGTATTTGCAGGATGTATTTTAAGCTAAACTTTGTCTTAAGGGTAAGTTGCTCTGTTAGTATAATTTCTGCTTTCAAAAATCCTTCGAATTCTGCCAAGGAAATCTCGTCCGAGGTTTTCAGGTTTAAAATATTCGGAAGGATTTCCCCCTGATCGTCTGGCAAATCGTATTTCATAAGCTAAGGTAATTAAAATTTAGTTCACTATGTATCTCCGAATCCGTCAAGGACTAAAGTATACCAGCTAAAATGAAGAAGAAACATTAACTATGTAAACTGACAGCAGAAAACTTTATCTTCTAATTTTTTTTCATATCGAGTAGGTGTTCCCCCGTTTTCATGTGCTATGTATAATGTAGGGGGTTATAAAAGCCTCTTGAAAGAGATAGCATATGACAAAGCAGGAGCTAGACAGTTTGATTGATAAGGTACATAATGGTACAGCCAACGATGAGGAGTTGGGGCTGTATAACCACTATATGAACCGTATTGCGCTGGGTAGTTCAAATGCTTTCGGCGTGGCGGCATGGAATACGACCGAGCTGGGTGCGGAGGATGACGTGAAGCAAGAGTTGTATGACAGGATAGAGAAAATCAGGTTAGTTCGAATAAGTAGGCAGTTAACACTGTGGCCGCGTTTTGCAATAATAGCGGCCGCAGCTGTTGCTGCCATTATTATTGGCGTATGGTTCTTTAACTACCATCATCTCGACGACAGGAAAGATCTCACGAACATTACAAAAAATGATATAGCACCCGGTAAGCATGGTGCAACCATAACCCTGGCTAACGGCAAAGTGATTACACTGAGCGAGGCGAAGAGCGGAGTCGTGATTGGCGGAGCGGAAGGATTGGTTTACAATGATAATACTGCAGTTATATCGGGTGAAGATGGCGAGATCCTGAAAAAGGGATTATATAAGGGATCTTCCGCTTCAACCGGTATGACAGCGGTAACACAGAAAGGCCAGACCTACCAGTTTACCTTGCCTGACGGAACCAAGGTATGGCTTAATGCGGATTCAAAAATAAGTTTCCCTTCTCAATTTAATGGAAAAGAGCGCAAAGTGTTGCTAGAAGGTGAAGGTTATTTTGAAGTAGTGCATAATGCGAAGCAGCCGTTCAGGGTAGAGAGTACGAGCAGTGATGGTAAAAAACAGGTTGTAGAAGATATTGGTACTGCATTTAACATCAGTGCTTATGGCAATGACCAGGTGACTACTACCACACTGGTGGAGGGCGAAGCCCGGGTAAGTGCATTTGATGCAAGATCAGGCATACAGAGTGCGGTACTGAAACCTAACCAGCAGGCAATACAGAATGCCCGGGGCGGAATGCAGGTGCGGCGGGTAGACCCTGAACAGGCGGTGTCCTGGAAGGAAGGAGTGTTTATTTATAACTCTACACCGCTGGAGGATGTGATGCGGCAGGTGGCCAGGTGGTACAATGTAGAAGTTGTATATGAACATGCAGGGCTGAAGAAGAAACTGTTTGGAGGATCGGCGTTGAGGAGCGACCATGTATCGAAGATACTGCAGACCATAGAAAACACAGGAGCAGTACACTTTAAAATAGAGGGCAGAAGAATTACCGTTATGAAATGATGGGGCCTGACCAGCCCTGCACTATAGGATACTGATCGTCCCTATAGCGAGAAATCAACTAAACCATAAACCAAAAACTAACGAAAATGAACAAAGATCTACGACAGCGAAGTTAAAACAGGAATAAGGGAAAGGCACAAGAAGGCCGAATAGTGGTGGAACACCATTCGGCCGGAAGGCCTGAGTCAAACCCTTGAAAACATTTTGTGCAAACTATTTCATGTATTAACTCAAACCCAAGTAAAAGTATGAAAAAATATGCTTTTAACCTACGGCTGTCATTGCCATGGCTGCCGCCAAAAATATTGATGATTATGAAACTGATCGTAGTCATAATGACCACTTTCCTGATGCAGGTGAGTGCAGCAGGTTTTGCCCAGAAGCTTACTTACAGTAAGAAAGGGGCAACGCTTGAACAGATCTTTACAGAGATCAGAAAACAGACCGGCTACTATGTAATGTACTCGGAAGATAAGATTGACAAGAGCACCAAACTGGACGTCAATTTCAGGAATACCGCGCTCAACGATGTGCTCGACGTGATCAGCAAGAGCCAGGACCTGAGCTATACGCTTGATGAACGGAATATCAGTTTTAAACCTATGGAGAAATCTTACCTGGAGGGGTTAGTGGCGCGATTTCTGGCGGTGGATGTCAGGGGTAAGGTTGTGGATTCCTTAGGGATAGGGATTGCGGGGGCGACGGTCAGTGTGAAGAACGGTAAGCAAAGCACTCAAACTGCTGCTAATGGAGATTTTTATTTGAAAAATGTTGAAGAGGGTGCTGTGCTGGTGGTTTCTTTTATGGGATATGAGAGCATGGAGCATAAAATAACAGACGGCGTTAATCGTATTGGACTGCGGCAAAGCACAAGTAAACTTGATGAAGTACAGGTAATGGCTTATGGTAAGACTTCAAGGAGGTTAAGCACTGGGAATATTACTACGATAACTGCAGATGAAATAGCTAAACAGCCAGTGGATAACCCATTACTGGCCATGATGGGACGGGTACCGAATTTAATGATCACGCCAAGCAGCGGCTTGCCTGGTGCACCGATAACCGTTCAGTTAAGAGGAAGAAACACTCTGGTAAGCCAGCGTGATGGTAATGGCCGTTTAATTCCAAATGAACCCTTGTTCATTATAGACGGAGTGCCCTATTCAAGTAGTATAGTTGGTGCCGGATTTCAACAGCAGAGTGCATTGAGTTTTATAAATCCATCGGATATTCAGGAGATTAGCGTATTATCCGATGCTTCCGCTACCTCTATTTATGGATCACGAGGGGGAAATGGTGTGATCCTTATCACTACAAAAAAAGGACAAGGTGGCGAAACAAAGATTAGTGCCCGCTTTGATGTTGGCCTTAGTGAGGTGACAAAAAAACTGGATGTCATGAATACAGCACAGTATCTGGCTGCCCGGCGGGAAGCATTCAGAAATGATAATCTAACTCCTTCTGCGAACCCGAATGAAAACAGGCAAGCATATGCTTATGCTCCAGATCTTTTGCTATGGGACCAGAATAGGTATACGGACTGGCAGGAAGTCTTTTTAGGAGGCACAGGTAAGAGATATAGTGCAAATGCATCTATAACCGGAGGTAGTTCGACTGTTCAATATCAAATTAGTGGCACATATTACAGTCAGGGGTACGTTTTTCCCGGGGATAGTAAAGACCAAAGTGGAATGGCTCATTTTAGCCTTACCGGTGCCTCACCTAATCGAAAATTTCGCGCTTTCCTTAGTAGTAATTTAACTATGAATAATCGCTTTTCTCCTCAAAATGATTTTACCCAACGTGCCGTTTCCATCGCCCCAAATGCCCCGGCAATTTACCAGACTAATGGTCAACTGAATTGGGAGCCGGTTTTAAGTACTTCGAATAAAATAGGATCGTGGGTGAACCCTTTTGGCACTTTAATGAACACATTGGAGAGCAATACCAACGTAATTACTAATTCGACCGAAATTGCTTATGAAATCGTGCCGGGCATAAATCTAAAAGTTCAGTCTGGCTTTACACGGACCGATTTAAAGGGCCTTCAACTAGTATACATCGGTGCCCAAGATCCTGCATTGCGAGCCAATGCATTTGGAACTAATATTTCCTCGAATAGTGCCACCAATTCGTGGTCTATTGAACCCCAAGTAAGCTACTCAAAGTTATTTGGCAAATCAAAGCTCGACTTCTTAGCAGGTTGGTCGCTGCAAAATCAGGAACTAACTAATCAACAGACAAGTGGAACTTATCGCGATGACGCTTTAATAATGAGTCTGGTTGCTGCAAGCAATGTGTCTTCTAGTAATAGCACTTTGCAATATCGTTACAATGCTGTTTTTGGAAGGCTGAGTTATGACTCGGAGCAAAAGTATATTCTAAATTTAAGCGGCAGACGGGATGGGAGCAGCCGCTTCGGTCCAGACAAAAAATTTGGGAATTTCTGGGCAGTGGGAGCAGCCTGGCAGTTTGGTAAGGAAAGGCTTATAACAGAATATTTAAGTTTTTTAAGTTTTGGTAAGCTGCGGTTTAGCTATGGGACAAGCGGTCAAGATGGAATAACTGATTATGCCTATTTGGAATTATATAAACCTATTGGTGGTGTCGAGGTCCCTTATCAGGGACTTGCAGGAGCTTTAGAAAGTAGCGGTGCGGCAAATCCTTATTATGGATGGGAAAGCGTAAAAAAGATGGAAATGGCAATAGAAACTGGTTTTTTACAAGACAGGATACTTTTTAATGCGGCTTATTGGAGACATAGGTCGGCGAATCAGTTGGGTTCTTTCAGACTTCCCGCTACTGGTGGAGCTGAAACTATTATCGTAAACCAAGATGCAAAAATCCAGAATTCAGGATTGGAACTTTCTTTGACGACCCAAAACATTACCAGAGATAAATTTTCCTGGAGCACAAGGGCGAATTTGGGATTGGCCCGGAATAAGCTGCTTAAATTGCCAATAGAGAGTTTCACCCGATACAATGCATTGCAAACTGCCGGGTATGATGGTGAGTTGATTGGACAGCCATTTTCGGGTGTTGTTCCAATAGGTGAGTTCCGTGGTGTAAATCCTATCACGGGATTATATCAGTTTGCGACACGAGATGGAAATACTTCGGGAATTGCTAATAGCGCGGGTACACCACACTTATCAAAATTGATTAATCTTAATCCGGATTTTCAGGGATTTGTTAACAATACATTTCGGTTTGGCCGGCTGACCTTCGATATTTCTATCCAATTTACTAAACAAAAAGGTAGAAGTCATCTTTTTAATACGAGCTATTATATCGCTGGTCGTTTTGTTAAAGATGGAATTTATGGTAATTTACCTGTAGAGTACATCGAAGCCTGGAAAAAGCCGGGAGATATTTTAAATATCAGTAAACTTACGGTTAAAGACCAGATTGTTGCAGCAATTAATAGTGCCGTCGTGCAAACTGATCAGGCATATGTCGATGCCTCTTTTGTACGGGTAAATAATGCACAGGTGTCTTATAATATTTCCAATACTTTAATAAGGCATTTAAAATTGAAGGCCTTGAGATTTTCCCTGCAGGCTCAGAATTTATTTACGTTTACAGGCTACAAAGGTTTAGACCCCCAAATTCAAAATGTTACTTCACTGCCGCTGCTAAGAACAATCACAGCTGGCATACATGTAGACCTTTAATATTTTACACCATGAAAAGGAAATTAAATCAAATTAGTCATATCTGCTTCTGTATGTTGCTGTTAACATTTACAGGATGTAAAAAGCTGATCGAAATCGATCTTCCTATTGATAAGTTTACGTCTGAAAAGGTCTATTCAACTACAAGATCGTCAGTTTTGGTGTTGAATGGTATCTATACAGAATTGAGCAAGTCTGCTAGTTTCGCAGGAGGGAATAGTCTGTCTCATCTCGGTTCAGGACTGGCAGATGAACTGGAGCTTCCTGACAGATCAAGTATTTATACCAATAGTTATAACAGTTTGGATCTTCCCGGGTTTGATAGTACTTGGGACAACTACTACCGTTTTATTATATATCGTGTGAATTCTTTCATCGATGGTGTTTCCCCATCGTCTGGAATTCCAGAAGAAGATAAGGCGATATTATTGGGTGAAGCAAAGTTTATCAGGGCATTGTGTTACTTTGATCTGGTTAATTTATGGGGCGATGTGCCATTGATTACAGGGACTGACTTCAAAATGAACTCTGTTGCACCGCGCTCACCGCAGGCTGCTGTTTATGATCAGATCATCCAAGACCTGATTGGCGCACAGACCGGGTTAAAAGATAACTTTTTAGGTGTTGATCTGGTCACTACTACTATGGAACGGGTCAGACCTAACAAGGCAGCAGCAACTGCACTTTTGGCGAGAGTTTATCTATATAACGAAGAATGGGCAAAGGCCGAAGCTGAGGCGACTAAAGTGATCAACCAGAAGGCACATTATGATATTGTCCCATTATTAGGAGTGTTTCTTAAGAATAGTAAAGAGACTATCTGGGCATTGCAACCGGTTAGCAATTCAACTGGAGCGAATACTCAGCTTGGAAGAATGTATGTAAATCCTTACAATAACCCTCCATTTGATAAAGCCAGCTTAAGTCCATTCCTTTTATCGGAATTTGAAACTAATGATCGGCGCAAGGTGGAATGGATTTCTTCCGTAACAGACTTTTCCGGTAATATTTATGCTATTCCTTACAAATACAAGGCTGGTGTTGATGACCCTGACTTAAAGGAATATACTGTGGTATTGAGGTTGTCGGAGCAATATTTAATACGCGCAGAAGCACGTGCAAAATTAGGAAACTTAGATGGTGCTAAATCGGATATAAACGTTGTTCGTACCAGGGCGGGCTTGCTTAGTACCACTGCTTCCAGTGATGAACAGGTTCTCTCGGCTATTGCCCACGAGCGATATGTAGAATTGTTTACTGAGTTTGGGCACCGCTGGTTCGACTTAAAAAGGACTGGAAAAATTAATGAGCGGATGGAACAAGTAATGTCATCAAAGGGCGGAGTTTGGCAATCTTATAAAGCGCTGTTGCCAATTGCTTTTTTTGAAATGCAGGGAAACCCTTCTCTTAAACAGACCCCCGGATATTGAAGTCCTTACTTTTTAAAACTAAAATCATGAAGAAATTTATATTTATAACACTATCGTTTTGCATGTTGGCTTTAGCTTCGTGTAAAAAGGATAAACAGGAGTTGTCTGATTACCAGGCTAACTTAACGATAGTTAATGGAATTGCAGACAAGGATGGGCTTGTATGGAAGTTTTCTGAAAAGGAATTTACGCTTGATCAGTTTAGATCATATTATTTCAATAACGGCTATTTTGATTCTGAGCAAACGGTTGGTGTGCCTATAAATAAAACGGTCCCAATAACCATCGCAGACTATAATGATACTACGCAAATCGTTTACAAAGCAAAGAAAGAATTCAAATCGGGTGATTTATATACTTTATACCTCTCTGGGCAAGGTTTAGCAATTGATACCCTGATGGTAAAAGAAAGTGATATACCTTATCACAGCTATAGAGATAGTATGATGTCTGTACGTTTTGTAAATATCGCTTCGGAACTGGAAAGCATAAATGTGAACCTTGCAGGAAAGCCTTTAGGCTCAGAGGTAACAAATCTGAAATACCAGGGCATCACCACATTTAAAACCTATCCGGCAAAGATCAAAGATACACGCTACAGCTTCGAATTTCACGACAGTGTAACGGGAGAGTTGTTGGGAGTTTATCAGTTTGATCCAAACAATTTTAATTATCGTGTCCCGCGTTTTAAGACCTTGAGCCTGATTTTCAAAGGCCTTAAGGATTGGGGGTTTAGAGTGGTTAGGGTGGATTATTAAATAATTAGAATAAATATGAAAATCATTTTGCTGACAGCGTTAATGCTGGTCGGGGCGGGTGTTTATGCTCAAAATAAATTAGGAAAGAAGCTTGTTGATAACGAAACTGAGCGTGACTGGTATCCTCAGGAAATTAATAATTATGGGATCAGTGATGATGGTAAGTTTGTTTTTTATTGCCTGAATAGCGGTGAGGTAAAGGTAAAATCCGTTAGGGATAGTTCAGTTAAAACTTTTTCCAAAGTTTATGGGCCCAGTTGTTTCTCTACTTCAGATGGGGAATTAGGGTATAAGAGTTCGATTGGTAACTTTTTCATTTTAACTGCCTTTACCAAAGGCAAGGCAGATACCACAGCTGATGTTGAATCATATCAGTTTTTTTTAAAAGATGGAGAAAAACAGCTTTTATACAGATCAAAAGGAGCTTTGCTAATCAGGAATTTAAGTACAGGAGAGAAACAGATAATCAGTGAATCTGCGGACCGGTATTGGATTAATGGGCCAAAGTCCGCGATTGTCTATACTTCTTCCGAGGGCTTATTCTGGCGGAATGTGGGCAGTAAGGAAAGCAAAAAGATCGGATCCGCAAATGAAATCGAGGATGCAAGCTTTGATATTTCGGGAACAAAATTCCTTTACAGTTCCGCGCCTGGAAAAGAATTGGATAACTGTGTTATTGGATGCTATAATGCATCCAATAACACAAGCACACTCATAGATAAGCATGCTGAGGATATTGACTCAGGGTTTAATATCGTAAAGGGTTCGGTTAAATTCAATTCGGATGGGAATTATATCGTCTTTACGCTGGTAAAGAACATCACTTTAGATCCGTATTCAGCGAAAGCGAGGAGTCGGATGGATATTTGGACTTCTAGTCAAGACCGATACATAAGTGATGTTGATCATCTACCAGTGGTATCTTATGCTATCAAAGACATCGGGAAAAAGGGGTCGCAGATTATTCGGCTTGAAGAGGGACATGATGAATTGATAGGTATTCCCGGTAAAGATCTTATGATTATCAATAGACATTTTGTCTCGCCTCGAGAACAATATCAGAACATTGGTAGTGAGAAAAAAATCAGGGTAATATTATTGAAAGGTGGCAGCACCCTTAACATGATTCCAGATAATCATAGGTTGTTAGGTAATGTTATGCTCTCGCCGAATGAAAAATTCCTTTACTGGTATAATGCAGCTGATGACGGAATATATACTTACGAGATCAAAACGAAAGTATTGAAGAATGTTACAGCTCAAATTGCTGTTCCGAAAGATCTAAAATATCAGTCCGACGGTTCTGTGTCGCGTAAGCTATTAAATCCGAGCGGCATAATGAAAAAGCAATGGCTGGTTGATGATGATGCTTTTTTAATTAGGGACAAATTTGACCTCTGGCAAGTTGATCCAACTTCTAGAACCCCACCAATTAACCTGACCCAGGGTGTCGGTAGAAACAACCAGATTATATTCGACATTTTGCCTTTTGCTAATGATAAAGATTTGAATAAAGAGAATATTGTACTGCTTAGATATCAGGATCAGCAGAACATGGAGAATGGTTTTGCTTCCGTGAGAATGAGTGAAGACAAATCATTGAAAACTCTGCACCATGATTCTTGTCTGTACTCGTGGGGCTACGCGTATCCATTGACTCCCGTAGTCATAAAAGCAAAGAATGAAAATGTCTGGATAATGTGCTCGCAGACTGCTAATAAATCCTTAAATCTTGTAGTGACACGTGATTTTAAAGGTTTTACGGAAATTTCTGACGTCCACCCCGAGCGTGAATACAATTGGCTGACATCTGAACTAATCAGATATCCAATCCAGGGTAATGTTGAGGGTAAGGGAATATTGTATAAACCGGAAAACTTCAATGCGCAAAAAAAATACCCAGTAATATTCTATTACTATCAGCAGATTAGCAATGAACTACATGTGTTTCGTCGGCCGAAACTTTCAAATGGCGGACTCAGTATTCCATGGTATGTGAGTAACGGATACTTGGTTTTTTGCCCTGATATTATTAACGATAAGCCTGGTAACATAGCCGAAACAACATTGAATTCAGTCAATGCAGCACTAAATTATCTTTCAAGATACTCGTGGGTCGATACTACAAAAATAGGACTACAAGGGCATAGCTTCGGTGGCTACGAGACAAATTTATTAATTACAGGTTCTCAAAGATTTGCCGCTGCACAGGCTTCAGCTGGAATCGCTGATCTAATAAGAGGAACAACTGATATATCGCATGAGCTTCCAGGGTTTGCACATTATGAATATGGACAATTTAACTTGTATTATAATCTATGGGAAAATCCAGATGTTTATTTGAAGAATTCTCCAATATTCAAGGCGAATAGGGTTATGACACCACTATTATTAATGCATAACCGAAGAGATTCTTCTGTTCCATTCGGGCAATCTGAGGGATTATTTTATGCGCTTAGACGTTTGAAAAAGCCAGTTTGGATTATTCAATATAATAACGGCATGCATACGCTAGTTGACAAGGAGGATAAACTTGATTTCACGATCAGGCAGCAGCAATTTTTTGACCATTTTCTAAAGGGAAAACCAAAGCCTAAGTGGATGGTGGATGGATCACTCTCATTGGAGGTAAAGTAAACAATCAACTAAAACACATAATCATGAAAAAACTAAAAGCAGTAATTTGTTTTACTCTGCTGGCTATATCGGTTAACACAGCCAACTCTCAGGGTATCCATTTTGAAAAGGGATTGAGCTGGGAACAAGTGAAAGCCAAAGCAAAAAAAGAAAATAAGTATATTTTCCTTGACATCTATGCAACATGGTGCGGGCCTTGTAAAGTCATGGACCGGAATGTCTTCTCTGAGAAAAATGTCGGAGATTTTATTAACGGTAATTTCATCGCTGTGAAAGTCCAAACCGACTCTACTATGCTGGACTCCAAAGAAATCATGAGCTGGAGAGCAGATGCGGCAAAGATCAAAAAAGAGTATCAGGTAAAGGCTTACCCTACTTACGTTTTCCTGATGCCCAATGGACAAATAGCGCATATGGTAACAGGAGCTATGCCTGAACAAGTATTTCTTGCGGAGTCTGAGCGGGCTCTGAACCCTGAATCGCAATACAGAACATTATTGCAGAGATATACTAAAGGAGAACGTGATCCCGGATTTGTGCGGTACTTAGCAAAAAGGGCGAATGAAGTAGGTCAAAAGGCTGAAGCCAGGAAAATAGCAGTTAGCTATATTAATTCATTGACTGAAGATAAAATGTATGACCCTGAGAACATCAGATTTATATATTCCAATACGAAAACTTCAGCGGACAAAGGCTTTCAATTTTTCTTGAAGAATGGAGACAAAATTGCCCAAGCTGATACCTTCTGGAAACCAATGTTCATCAAAGGCTTGCCGGCAAAAATCATTATCGAAGAAAACATCACTCCTTATTTTCGGGATTGTGATGGTAAGCCTGACTGGGCTGTAGTTAAAAATATACTGGTCAGTAAGTTCGGTAAGACCGGTAAAGAAATCTGGGAGACAGATAAGAGCGGATGGATTTTTAAGTATGACATCAGACCATTTCTGGACCGTAATCCTTCAATTAACCAAATAGAGGCTGAATGTGCTAAACGAAAATCAGAAGTAGATGAAGAGAAAATTTTAGGGTTCATTGTACTTTACTATCTGAACGCTTCTTCAGAGCCCAAAGCTGATTTGAATATGATCTGTGACCGCGTAGTCCATTTTTGGGACAAGTATGTTGAACGATTCCCCAACAAAATTTCCCTGAACATAATGAATCAACAGGCATGGTTCATCTTTGAGCGGTCAATGGATAAAAAGCATTTAGAAAGCGCCATGAGATGGGCAAAAAAGGGAGTTGAAATTTCGCCGCCCTCTATCGATTTAAATGTTGATCAAAATACCAGGATTATTGACACTTACGCTAATCTATTGTATAAGTTAGGCAGGATAAAAGAGGCTATTGAATGGGAAGAAAAGGCTATTAAAATAGCACCTGATTCTAACGGTCTTTTGAAAACAGTTCAAAAAACGTTGGCGGACATGCGCGCTGGTCTTCCGACATGGAAAACTGATAATGGTAAATAAAATTTAAGAATATGAAGAGGATGTATAAAATGAAGATGCTGATCGTGGCTGCTATGCTGGTTGTGATTGGTTCATTGGGTTCAGTGGCCCAGGTCAACAGTTTCTCGGGTAAATGGTCAGTTGATAGCACCGCTAGTGATTTTGGAGGGCTTGCCGCTGATATAGCTGCACCAAAAATTATAGTAGTTAGCTCAGTTAAAGACTCGCTGGTAGTAACCAGAACTTTTGGCGCTAAGGAACCATTTCGTGAATCACTGAAAATTGATGGATCCCCTGTAGAAACTATACCTAATGGTAATACCTTGAAAGTCGCATCAGTAAAAAAAGATGGCAGAGCCATCGTGTTTAACTGGCACTATGAAATGAACGGAAACGAGTGGCGGTATGAGAGGACCGAAAATTGGGCTTTGTCTCCTGATGGCAAGACACTAACGATAGACCGGATAACTACTATGTCGGATAAAATAGATAGGGTCAAGGCGGTTTATAATAAGAGTATATAATGATGAACAAAATGAGATTTATAAAAGTACAATTACCATATGTACTCGCCATTTTACTGGTGACAGGCTGAATGCCTTCAAGCGATTTGATGAGCCGGTCAATATTTCAGGCACATGGGTGCTTGACGTTCAAAAAAGCGAACAGGGAAACGTCCCTATTCTTAAAGCTTTAAAATTTGATGGCAAGGCTACAAAGTTGAACCTTTGGGGCGGGCAGGTGATAGAAAGATCGATGACCAGGCAGTGGTCCAGCGTATTGAAAAAGGTTTACTGGTAAACGGGAGCTTGATACTGGTAAGACGGGTTTTGGGGGTCGCGACACTTGCTGATGGAAAGCAGGAGATTGTGAAGGCCTACTATGATCGGGTAAAATAGAATCGTCTTCCCTAAGGAGTGATGCTTTAACTTTAATTTTTTTTAACATCTATAAATTATCCCTATGCCACAAAAAACATGGTTCGAGCTTACGCGGCTCGAGGATATGTTGTTTAACGAACTCTCACCAGAAAACATTGAAGAAACGATCAGCCAAGGTCTGACTGCAGAGCTGGAATCGAAAATTGCTGAGGAGTCGCGCAGGGTATGCGCGGCTCTGCGTGAGCATGCTTGCAGCGATATAAAAGCTCGTCAGCTGGAACGGATCACGCAGATGCATCAGCGTGAAGCCACTAAGATGCTTGACCTGGTGTACAGTTATATTAGGCCTGATGCCGAGGAGCAATACCGCCATTTTCAACTGAAGGAGGCCTGCATCTGGATGTACACGCATTTTAAGTCTGGGGTAAAGCGGATCCTAAATTATATTGAACGCGACATGAACGGGCATTTTGATCTGCACCAGTTTGTGCCGGAAAGCTTCCGGGTTTTTTCGGCGGGCACGCTTGCAAAGGACAAGGACGTGTTGCATGCCAAGCTGAGGTCAAAATCGGTAGACGAGAAGCTTCTGAAATTGCTGCTTGCTTATTTTGATGAGCATTGCAGTAAACCGGAGTGCACGTATGCGGAACAGCGTTACGCCAAGTTGGTGATGCGCAACCTGCTGGGGATCCTGAAGAGCAATAGGGAGAAGGACTGGAACCGCAAGGTGGTGGTGGAACTGATTTACCTGAACTTTAACAAGAGCAGTTTCTTTACCTGGAGCAGGAGGTATATTGCTGCGCTGGTGGATGATCATAACACCAATGCGGGTCAGGTGGCTTCGCTGAACTGGTTTTTGAAGGAGATCGAGGTGTTAGATACGAAGCCGAATATGTTTTACAGATCGGAGCGGCCTGGAGTGAAGGAGCTGCTGTGCGGTTATGTGACTGGGGAGTTGCTGTACCTGGCGGAGCAGCATGTGGAGAATCCGGGTATGGCGGTGAAGGATTTGAAGGAGCGTGCGGAGCATTTTAGCTTTAAGCTTCAGCTGGGCCTCTCGGCCGCTGAGCTGGCTTTGATGGCGCAGTTGTTTATTGATGTGAAAGTGTTTGTGGTGGCCCGGGGTGAGCTGATGAAGGTGATGAAGTTTTTTGCGGAGCATGTGAGTACGCGCGGGGCAGCGCAATTAAGTGCGGATAATTTGTATAAGCTTCGCACGAATGCGGAGACGAGGGTGATTGATGCGGTGGAGGGGATTTTGGAAGAGATGCTGAGGGTGTTGAGGGGTGGGGTGGTGGTAAACCCTCTTTGACATGCATATATATACATAGGGGGCGAGTGAGGGCGAAACTCGCCTTTTCGCCTTTTTGGGATTTTTTATGGTGTTGTTTTGTGACAGCAGGAAGGCGGTGCTACAGGCAGTTAGCTGGTGCCGGATTGCTGAATTAACAAATTATTCACTTTTAAAATTTCAATTATGGGATTTTTACTTGGCGGACCCTATTATCATTTGAAGGGCCGCACCGGAAACAACGTGGGCCGGATCGTTAGGGGAAAGAATGTTTTCTCTATGCGTCCGCACCGCGCAGAAAGGGCCTTCTCGGAGGCTGAATTGAGTGTTCACATGAAACTTGGTCTGGTGACAGGCTGGTTAAGCGATGTGAGCTCGTTTTTGAAACTTGGCTTTGAGCGTGAAGACAAGAAAATGACAGCCTGGAATGCGGCTGTGAAGTTTAACCTGGATAATGCGATCACGGGCGTTTATCCGAATTTTACCATTGATTATCCGAAGGTGCTGTTCAGCAAGGGCAAGCGTGCGCCGCTTTCTGATCTGGCGGTGGCGACTACCGAGGAGGCGCAACTGGATTTTAGCTGGACTGCGACAATTGATGTGCTGCAGCCGGGTGCGCCCGATGATGAGGTGGTGATCATCATTTATAATCCACTAAAACAGAAGTTTGTGATTTCGCCAGCGGGCATCCTGCGTTCGGCGCTTAGTTACGACATGGCGCTGCCGCCTGCTTTCAGCGGCGACAATGTTGAGGTGTATACTTCTGTGCTGAGTGCGGATGAGAAAGAGGTGAGCACGAGCGTGTACCTCGGGTCGGTCGAGGTGATGTAATTCTTGGGTTCTACTGCCATGGGAAGGTGCGTTGCTGCACCTTTCCTTTTTTAAGTATTGTTTCATTTTAAATTTTATGATATGGGGGTTATTAAAAAGAATATACATGGGGTGCTTTCGGGCAAAGTGGGCAACCTGGTGTATTATGAATTGATGGGGATGAACGTGGTGCGTATGATTGGTGAAAACAACGCGCCGCCAAGCCGCAAGCAATTGGCTTGCCGGCAAAGGATGCGGGTAATTATGGATATGCTGAGGCCGGCCAAGGCTTTCATTAAACGGGGTTATATGCTTAAGGCGAGACAGGCGGGGCTGTATCCGCACAATCTGGCGGTGGCGAGTTTGATGGAGCATGCACTGACGGGTGCATATCCGCATACCCGGATTGATTATAGTAAGGTATTGGTTTCGTCGGGCAGCCTGCCGGTGGCGAAGGATGTGAAGGTAAAGGTAGCTGGTGCTGTTTTTGAGTTTAGTTGGGCTGTGCCTGCCGGGTTGACGTTGAGGGAAAAGGGTCACCGCGCTATGATGCTGGCTTTTTTTCCGGCTGTGGGTAAGGTGGTATATCAGCTTGCCGGTGCGCACAGGGGGGCGGGAACAGATGTTTTGCCTCTCCCGGCCGACTTGCCTGGGGAAGAGGCGTATTGTTATCTGTCTTTTATTGACCTGGAAACTGACGATACCTCGGACAGTAGTTTTGCTGGATGTGTAATTGTGTAAAAAAACACTGATTTTTAGTCAACAAAAAACAAAATTGTACCATTTTTTGTCTAGCTTTAGGAATATTATACGAATTGAAAGAACACCAAATAACTGCATGTCTTATCAAGAGAATCTGAATAATCCTAATATAGCGGTAATAGGGGCCGGTTTTTCGGGCCTGAGCGCAGCGGCTTACCTGGCCAGGGCGGGTCACGGTGTAGACGTTTATGAGAAGAACCGCGAGGTAGGTGGCAGGGCGAGGCAACTGGTCACGGATAATGGCTATACGTTCGACATGGGGCCAAGCTGGTACTGGATGCCGGATGTCTTTGAGCGCTTCTTTAATGATTTTGGCTACAAGGCCAGTGATTTTTACGAACTGGAACTGCTGGATCCGGGATTCACTGTGGTGTTTGGCATGGACGATGCGATGGATATCCCGGCGGATTATGAGGCTTTGAAGGCTTTGTTTGAATCGCTTGAACGGGGCAGCGGCACCCGCCTGGATGTGTTTATGAAGGAAGCTGCCTACAAGTATCATGTGGGCATGGACAAGCTGGTGTACAAGCCGGGATTGTCGCTCAGTGAGTTTGTAGATATGGACCTGATTAAGGGTATGTTTAAGCTTCAGGTGTTCAATTCTTTCAGTAAACATGTGCGTAAGTTTTTTAAAAACCCCAAGCTGGTGGCGCTGATGGAGTTCCCGGTACTTTTCCTGGGCGCCATGCCTGAGGATACGCCCGCGCTGTACAGCCTGATGAATTTTGCCGGACTTAAACTGGGAACCTGGTATCCGAAAGGGGGCTTTGCTTCTGTGATAGAGGCGATGAAAACAGTGGCTGAACGTTCGGGCGCCAGGTTCTATACCGGAGCGCCGGTTGAACGGA
Organism: Pedobacter deserti; assembly: GCF_024436415.1. GTDB lineage: Bacteria > Bacteroidota > Bacteroidia > Sphingobacteriales > Sphingobacteriaceae > Pedobacter > Pedobacter faecalis. Next base: position 2,341,243 of record NZ_JAFMZQ010000001.1, read on the forward strand.
TCGAGGTAAACGGCAGAAGGGCAAGCGGTGTGATAACTGCCAGCGGCCGTAAGAGTTATGAGGCTATTGTAGCGGCGGCAGATTATCACCATGTGGAGGATAAACTTCTTGGTTCCGGGCATCGTAATTATTCGGAGAAATACTGGGACAAGCGTGTGCTGGCTCCATCCTGCCTGATCTTTTATATCGGCGTAAAAACGCGTATAGATGAATTGAATCACCACACGCTGTTTTTTGATGAGGATCTGAAACAGCATGCCTATGAAATTTATAAGGAGCCGCAATGGCCCAGCAAGCCTTTGTTTTACGTATGCTGCCCGTCCAGAACTGATGACACTGTCGCCCCACAAGGCTGTGAAAACCTCTTTGTGCTGATGCCGCTTGCCACAGGCGCGGATGACAGCGAGGCGAACCGGGAGCGCTATTTTGAGGTGATCATGGAACGCCTGGAGAGGTATACATGTTTAAAAATCAGGGACTTTATTGACTTTAGGCAAAGTTATTGTGTGAACGATTTTATAGCCGATTATAATTCGTACAAGGGCAATGCTTACGGGCTTGCGAATACGTTAATGCAGACGGCTAATTTGAAGCCTTCCTTAAAAAACAGGCATATTGACAATCTTTTTTACGCAGGGCAGCTTACGGTACCGGGACCGGGCGTGCCTCCTTCCATTATATCCGGAAATGTTGCAGCTCATCAACTGATCAAATATATTAAGCACACCTATGAAAGCACTGTACGATAAATTATCTGCCGAATGCAGTAAACTGACAACCAGGCGTTATAGCACGAGTTTTTCGCTCGGGATTTATTTTCTTAATCGCCATCTGCGCGCGCCGATATATGGTATTTATGGTTTTGTGAGGCTAGCGGATGAGATTGTTGACAGTTTCCACGACTACGATAAGGCTTACCTGCTGAACAAGTTTAGGCAGGATTGCTATGAGGCGATTGATATGGGGATCAGTCTGAACCCTGTACTGCATGCTTTTCAGGAGGTGGTGAACAATTATGGCATAGAAAGAGAACTGATTGACTTATTTTTGCGGAGTATGGAGATGGATCTGAGCAAGCAGGATTATAATTCTGAGAAATATGATCAGTATATTCTGGGTTCTGCCCAGGTGGTGGGTTTGATGTGCCTGCGGGTGTTTACGGAGGGTAATGATGCGCAATATCAGGCGCTTAAGGAACCGGCCATGAAGCTGGGCTCTGCATTCCAGAAGGTCAATTTTTTGCGGGATGTGCAGGCAGATTACTATACGCTGAGCCGGAATTATTTTCCGGAGGTGAACCTGTCGCGCTTCTCTAACGATGAAAAGAAATTGATTGAGGCCGACATAGAGGGGGAGTTTAAGGAAGCGCTGGCAGGGATCAAGAAATTGCCTGCGGGCGCTAGGCGGGGCGTTTACCTGGCCTATATTTATTATAAGGAACTGTTTAACAAGATAAAACGCTGCACGGCGGAGAAGGTGATGTCGGAGCGGATCAGGATATCAAACCGTCAGAAGTTTGGCCTGATGTGCGATTCGATGATCCGATATAAGATGAATGCGATATGAGGGTACTGTTGCTGGGCCTGCTGTTTATGTGTTCCGGTTTTACGCTGACCGGCGTACCTAAACCGGCCGAAATTCGTTCTTTATATAACCAGGCGGCGGTAAACCGGAAGTCGGCCGACAAGCTGCTTAAGCTGCTTACCGATGCTGATGTGGATCGGACACCAGTTTTGTTGTGTTATAAGGGTGCAGCACAGATGCTTCAGGCGAAGTACGCTTTTAGTCCGATAAGTAAGCTTTCCTGGTTTAAGAAGGGCAGAAACTTGATTGAAAAAGCAATTGCCCGGAGTCCGGAAGATCTGGAGATGCGGTATCTGCGGTTTACCATTCAGACGAACCTGCCTGCTGTGCTTGGCTATTCGGATGATATACGAGAAGATAAGCAACTGCTAGTAAACCGGGTGCAGATGATTAAAGATGAGGCGTTGAGGACGGAAGTTCAGAGATATCTGTCTGCCTCCAAGCATTGTACGCCGGAGGATTTAAAGAAATTGAGGAAATGACGGAAGAAGTAATATTGGTTGACGAACAGGATAATGCGATTGGCACCATGCAAAAGATGGAGGCGCATGAGCTGGGCAAACTGCACCGGGCGTTTTCGGTATTTGTGTTCAATAGCAGGGGTGAGCTGCTGCTTCAGCAAAGGGCGCTCGACAAATATCATTCGGGGGGCAAGTGGACAAACACCTGCTGCAGTCACCCCCGAAGCGGTGAGGATACGATTGATGCGGCCAACCGGCGTTTGATGGAAGAGATGGGGCTCAGTGCCTCGCTGGAGCATGTGTTTAGCTTTATGTACCATGCGCCGGTAAACGAAAGGCTTTCTGAAAATGAATTTGATCATGTGTTTTTCGGTGTGAGTGATGCCCTGCCAGAGCCGGACGCTGATGAGGTGGCGGATTATCGCTACGTGATGATGGATGAGCTGGCGGCCGACCTTACGGATCATCCGGATAGATATACGGAGTGGCTGAAAATTTGCTTTAACAGGGTGACGGACCATTATCGTAAATATTTTTGACATGGAACACTGGATCTGGAATGTGTTGATTGTATTGGCTACGTTTATTGTGATGGAGGGTGTGGCCTGGCTTGCACATAAGTATGTGATGCATGGATGGCTATGGCGCTGGCACAAGGATCATCATAAAAAGGAGACGGAGGGTTTCCTGGAGCATAACGATTTCTTTTTCCTGGTTTTTGCGATCCCCGGCATTGTTTGTCTGGCTTTAGGCACGATGTATGGTTACCGCATACCGCTATGGATTGGTATAGGTATTACTTTATATGGATTGGCTTATTTCCTTGTACACGACATATTTATACATCAGCGGTTTAAGTTTTTCAGGAACAGCGACCACTGGTATTTTAAAGCGATACGACGTGCGCATAAGATGCATCACAAGCATTTGGGCAAGGAAGACGGGGAGTGTTTCGGAATGCTCTGGGTGCCGATGAAGTATTTCTTTGAGCAGCGGAACCGTAAGGCAGATCCCGGGAAGGGCCTTGAAGTATGAACTATGCTTATCTGCTGATCGATTTTTTTACGATCATTGTTCCTTTTATCTATTCGTTTCATCCTAAGCTGAATTTCTATAAGACCTGGCGCGCTTTTTTTCCGGCTGTGGCGGCTACGGGACTGGTGTTCATATGCTGGGATATTTATTTTACCTCGATCGGGGTATGGGGCTTCAACCCGAGGTATCTGATTGGATGGCAGGTAGGGAACCTGCCTGTGGAGGAGATGTTGTTTTTCCTTTGTATCCCGTATTCCTGTGTATTTACTTTCCATTGTCTGAATCTCTTCATCAAGAAAGGCATGCCTGCCCGGGCAGAGGCTATTTTTACGCCCTTGCTGATTGCGCTGATGATGATTATTGGGGTGGTGGCGTTTGACCAGATCTACACCACAGTTACTGCGTTTCTGCTTGCCTTCCTGCTTATTATAGCCCGGTATGTGCTTAAGGTGGAATGGCTGGGCAAATTTTACCTGATCTATGCGGTACTGCTGATCCCGTTTACGATTGTGAACGGCTTGCTGACGGGAACGGGCATGGATGAGCATGTGGTGTGGTACAATACGGCGGAGATTTTTGGCCTGCGGCTGCTGACCATACCGGTCGAGGATGTGTTTTACGGGATGGCGCTGATTCTGATGAATTTGCTCATTTATAAGAATCTCTTGAGAAAATAACGGAACTTTAAGGCATGGATACTATGGTTAGACAGTTGCGGACGGTTAACGTGACCCGGTATGTGACGCCCCTTCGGGAGGGCGGATCGATGCCGGCGATTGCGGAGGCCGACGATGACTTTTTATATGTGCTGAAATTCAGGGGAGCCGGTCAGGGCCTGAAGGCGCTCATTGCCGAGCTGATTGGCGGCGAGATTGCCCGTGTGCTGGGTTTTAAGGTGCCTGAGTTGGTGTTTGCCCATGTCGACGAGGCCTTTGGCAGGACGGAACCGGATGAGGAAATACAGGATCTGCTGAAAGCCAGCGTGGGGCTTAACCTGGCGCTGCATTATTTATCGGGCGCCATTACCTACGACCCGGCCGTGACGACGATAGATACCAAACTTGCCTCGGAAATTGTGTGGCTGGATTGTCTGCTGACCAATATGGACCGGACGGCGCGGAATACGAATATGTTGTTCTGGCATCGGGAGCTCTGGCTGATAGATCATGGTGCTTCGCTGTACTTTCATCATGCGATGCAGAACTGGGAGGAGCAGGCTAAAAAGCCTTTCGCCCTGGTGAAAGATCATGTGCTGCTGCCCCAGGCGGCGGAATTGAAGGAGGTAGATGTACGTTTTAAGGCGCTGCTGAGCGATCAGGTGATCGACGATGTTGTGGCCTTGATTCCGGTCGACTGGCTCTCGGAGGATGTGGGACCGGAGCATGTGGAAGAGCGCCGAGCTGTGTATGCGAATTTCCTGAAGCTCAGGGTAGCTAATTCTGATGTATTTGTTAATGAGGCTCAGCATGCAAGAGAGAGATTTATTTGAGTATGCGGTGCTGCGCCTGGTACCCCGGGTGGAACGCGAGGAGTTTATCAATATAGGGGTGGTATTGTATTGCCGTAAACAACAGTTTTTGCGTGCGGAGGTATTTCTTGACCAGCAGCGGGCCCTGGCGCTGTGCCCGGATCTGGATCTGGAGGTAGTGCGCCAGAACCTGGAGGCCTTTGGCCGGATTTGTGTGGGAGATAAGCACAGTGGCCCGATTGCAGAACTGGATATGGCGTCGAGATTCAGGTGGCTTACCGCTACGCGAAGTACGATTTTGCAGGCCTCTAAGGTGCATCCGGGACTTTGCGCCGACGCAGGTGAGAAATTACACCAGCTTTACAGTGATCTGGTAGTTTTACGATAAAAATCTACCGGGTTTGTAGATAATTTTGTTCCTTTGATCTTCTAATTTCATACGGAAATGAACGAGGAGTTTTATCTTCATATATATAACAAGCAGCGCGAGATTGAGCCTGTTCCTTCTAATGAGGAAGTTGCGGAGTGGGCGACGACTTTGCTAAACCTGTTGTATCCTGAGCGGGTTACATCGCCCGACTATTCGGTCAACGAGATCAGGCGTGCTTTTGCCCGGCAGGAAACCGCCTTGCTGGCTATGCTGAACGCTACCAAGGCCTGCGATGAATGTGATAATGAAAAAATCGTTCGGGCATTCTTCGAGGAGGTTCCGGAGCTGTACCGGAAGATGAATAATGATATTACTGCGATCCTGAATGGTGACCCTGCCGCGAAAAGCAGGTTCGAGATCATCAGGAGTTACCCGGGTTTTTTCGCCATTGCGATTTATAGGATCGCGCATGCGATATTACAGGCCGACGTGCCGATTATACCAAGGATTTTAACGGAGTTTGCGCATTCTGTGACGGGGATCGATATTCACCCGGCTGCTGATATAGGCGAATTTTTATATATAGATCACGGTACTGGCCTGGTGATTGGCGAAACGACGATTATTGGCAATCATGTAAAGCTGTACCAGGGGGTGACCCTCGGGGCGCTAAGCGTGGAGAAATATATGGAAAATACCAAGCGGCATCCAACGATAGGTGATCATGTGATCATTTATAGCGGGGCAACGATTTTGGGCGGGGAGACGGTGATTGGCGACCATTGCGTGATAGGGGGTAATGTATGGCTTACCAGAAGTGTAGCGCCAGGATCAACGGTATATCACCAGTCGACCATTAAAGTAGAAACTAAACCTGTGAACTCATGATGGGCAGTATTATTGAATGTGTTGGAAATACGCCGCTGGCGGAGCTGAAGAAGCTGAATACGAACCCGGACGTACGGGTGTTTGCCAAGCTGGAAGGCAATAACCCGGGTGGCAGCGTTAAAGACCGGGCGGCACTGAATATGATCAGAAGCGCGATAGAGCGTGGGGAGGTTGGCAAAGACGTGCGGCTGATTGAGGCGACGAGCGGGAATACGGGTATCGCGCTGGCGATGATCGCCGCCATTTACGGTCTGGAGATTGAGCTGGTGATGCCGGCCAACTCGACACGGGAACGTACGCTGACTATGGAAGCTTTCGGTGCCAGGGTGACGCTGCTCGAGTCTATCGAGGCTTGCCGCGATTATGCAGAGGAGCGCGGCGAGCGACCGGATTATTTCCTGCTTAACCAGTTCTCGAATCCGGATAATTACCTGGCACATTATAAGACGACCGGGCCGGAGATATGGCGCGATACGGAAGGGCAGATTACCCATTTTGTGAGTGCGATGGGTACTACGGGGAGTATTATGGGCAATTCCATGTTCCTGAAGGAACAGAATCCGGATATTCAGATCGTGGGCTGCCAGCCTACCGAGGAGTCCTCCATTCCAGGCATCAGACGCTGGGCGCCTGCTTATCTTCCAAAAATATTTGATGCTTCGAGGGTCGACCAGGTGATGGATGTGTCGCAACAAGACGCTGTAGATATGTCGCGGCGCCTGGCCAGGGAAGAAGGCATCTTTGCCGGGATGAGTACCGGTGGTGCGGCTGCCGCTGCACTTCGCTTAGCTGAAAAACTTGATTCAGGTTTGATCATATTTATTGCCTGCGACCGTGGCGATCGCTACCTGAGCAGTGACCTGTTTGGCTAGTTATCGCTTCTTCTGTTTCGACGCCGCAGCGATAACGATTGCGTAAATATTTCTGGTTCAAGGGTTCATACTTTATGAATAATTCTGTACAATTGTTTATATCGTATCCAACCAAATATGAATCTGTCCAAGAATACGTTGGCAGTTGCCAACACTGATTTTGTAGCCGTTCCGTCTTCTGAACTTCTCGAACTTCCGGAAAAAGTACTGCAGTTTGGTACCGGCGTTTTGCTGCGCGGGCTGCCCGACTATTTCATTGACAGAGCCAACAGAAAGGGCTTTTTTAATGGTCGCGTAGTGGTGGTTAAGTCGACCCCCAAAGGCGACGCCCAGGATTTTGCCAACCAGGATGGTTTGTATACGGTGTGTGTTCGCGGATTGGAGCGTGGGGAGCCGGTGGAAGAGAACCTTATCTCCTCGGCGATAAGCCGGGTGATCTCGGCAGATCAGGACTGGGCTTCGGTACTTGAGGCAGGAAGCAGGCAGGAAATAAAACTGATCGTGTCGAACACGACGGAGGTGGGCATTCAACTGGTTAAAGAAAGTATTGACCAACATCCGCCAGTGTCATTTCCGGCAAAGCTGCTGGCTGTGCTTGTGGAACGATATAAAGCGTTGGGTGATTGTGTGGCGGCAAACCTGGTTGTGGTGCCCACGGAACTCATTCCGGATGCCGGGGCTAAACTGAAAGCTATTGTTGATGAACTGATCGTGTTTAACGGTCTGGACAGGGCTTTTAAATTGTGGCTCGACCGTCGCGTTTATTTTTGCAGTTCGCTGGTAGATCGCATTGTGCCTGGTAAACCAGACGCGGCTACGCTGGCCCGGCTGGAAGGGCAACTGGGCTATAGCGATGATCTCCTCATTATTTGCGAACCTTATCGCCTGTGGGCCATAGAAGGCGATGCGCAGGTGGCCGACCTGATTGGGCTTACAGGTGTAGATGATGGTTTTATTGTGACTTCAGATATCGAGATTTTCCGGGAGCTTAAGGTGAGATTGCTCAACGGGACGCATACGCTATCCTGCGGGCTGGCGGTACTCTCTGGCATCCCAACGGTGAGTTCGGGCATGACGGACCAGTCGCTCCGCAACTTCATTTCTGTTGTGATGCAATCGGAGATCGTTCCTGCAATCCCGTATGCCGTAGAGCCGGAAGTGGCTATGGCCTTTTCGGCATCGGTCATTGACCGCTTTGCTAATCCGTATATTGAGCACCTCTGGATCAATATTACTTTTCAGTATACCATGAAGATGAAGATCCGGGTGGTTCCCATCATCCTGGAATATTATCGCGTGTATAACCGGGTGCCTGAAAATATTGCGTTAGGCTTTGCGGCTTATTTGCATTTTGTGCGCCCGCGGGAGTTCCGCGATGGCAAGTATTACGGTGCTGCCAGTGGGCATGCTTATGTGATTACAGATGATGCAGCTGCCTACTTTTTTGATAAGAGGGAGCTTGCAGACCAGGAATATGTGCATACGGTGATGGCTGATGAGGTCTTGTGGGGCACAGACCTGACCAAATTAAATGGCTTTGCCGGGGCAGTTGAGGCAAAATTTTCTTATATTTCGGAAAAGGGCGTGAAAGCTGCGCTCGCCGGTGCGAACAGCGTTTAAACCAAACAACCAAATAATACCCAATGAAAGGAAAAAAGGCATCTGGCTACAGGTGGACCATCTGTGCTTTATTATTTTTTGCGACGACCGTTAATTATCTGGACAGACAGGTATTGAGTTTGCTGAAACCCCGGCTGGAAGAGATTTTCGGTTGGTCGAACAGCGACTACGCCAATATTGCTTCTGTATTTCAGTTTACTTATGCCATCTCTATGCTGTTTGCCGGACGCATTATTGACCGGCTGGGCACCAAGAGCGGTTTTGCCTGGGCCATCGTGATCTGGTCCATCGGTGCTATAATTCATGCTTTCTCTGTTCCTATCGGTCAGAGTATCGCCACAGTACTGGGCTTTGTAGGTATCGCCTCGGTTTCTGTATCGGTAGCCGGATTTATGTTGTCCAGAGCGGTGCTAGGTTTTGGCGAGGCGGGCAACTTTCCTGCGGCTATCAAGGCTACGGCGGAGTATTTCCCCAAGCGGGAACGTTCGTTTGCCACGGGCATTTTCAATTCAGGGACTAATGTGGGCGCCATTCTGGCACCGCTGACCGTGCCTTTTATTGCGACGGAATTGGGCTGGGAAGCGGCGTTTATCATCATTGGAGGGGTAGGCTTCTTATGGCTTTTCTTCTGGTTCCGCTTGTATGATCGTCCGGAGCATCAGAAGCGCCTATCGCAAGAAGAGCTGGCGTTTATCCGTGACGGTGAGGCAGAATATGAACTGCCGCAAAAGGAATCTGTGGTTCCGGAGGCGAAGATATCCTGGATTAAATTATTAACGTACCGGCAGACCTGGGAGTTTACGGTGGGCAAATTTATGACCGATGGCGTGTGGTGGTTTTTCCTTTTCTGGCTTCCAGCCTATCTGAAAGATCAGTATGGCATGGTGGATACACAGATTATGCTGCCCCTGGCGGTATTGTATAGTATGACGATGTTTGGAAGTATAGGCGGGGGATGGTTTCCGATGTATTTCATTAAAAAAGGACTTGAGCCTTATGATGGCAGGATGAAGGCAATGCTGGTCATTGCAGTGTTCCCGCTGGTGGTATTGGCTGCGCAACCGCTCGGACATCTTACGTTCTGGGTTCCGGTGATTCTGATCGGTATTGGTGCTTCAGCGCATCAGGCGTGGTCGGCCAACCTCTTTACCACGGTGTCTGACATGTTTCCGAAAAAAGCAGTCGCCTCTGTGGTAGGTATTGGCGGTATGGCAGGCGGACTGGGTGGCGTGCTTATTACCAAGCTTGGGGGAGCGCTATTTGACAAGTACAAGGCCCTTGGGCATATTGAGACGGGTTATACCATCATGTTTACGATTTGTGCGCTGGCCTATCTGGTGGCCTGGGTCATCATGAAGGCACTGGTTCCGAAGTACAAGCCGATTACTGATTTGTAAGTTGATCTGAAGGGTTGGTTATGAATGGGTTTAGCCGATTGATTTGCTTTTTGTTTGCGCTTCTGCAGGTCGCTGTCTGTTCCGGGAAGCAGATCATTATTCCTTTTGGCAGCGAAGGCAAAATTGTTTACCACTCGGAATCTGGCCTGTATGATGTAATGGCCGGCGACAATAAAGTAATCTCTTCGGCACGAGGCGCAGCTAAGAATGGCGGGTTGCTGCTGAACAGTACAGACTATATGTATGCTGGTCACCGTCTGACAAACATTACTGACGGGTTTGGACGTGGACTTAAATACGTGTTTAATCTGAGGCGTGACGGCCAGCCTGACATGGAGCAGGTGTTCTATGTGTACCCCGGACATGATTATTTTTTTACGGAACTGGCGATAAGAGGCAAGCGCCTGGTGAGCAATTATTTGTCGCCCATACAGGCCGGGACAGTTCAGGTTTCCGCCAGCGCCGGGAATAAAGTACTGTTTGTGCCTTTTGATAATGACGCTTTTGTAAGATACCACACGGAGGCTTTGCGTCGGGGCCTGACAAAGATGAGTTCGGAGGTCGGCGTAATATTTGACGATCGAAGCAGGGCAGGCCTGGTGGCTGGTTCTGTGGCGCACACGGAATGGAAAACGGGAGTTAAAACGGCGGGCTTGAATGATAAACAGGCGCAGTTTGAAGTCACCGCCGGGTACACCAATCCGCAGGTGACCCGCGATCAGTTGGAGCATGGTAGTCTGACCGGCAGTGTGATCCGTTCACCAAGAATTTTTGTGGGCTATTTTGACGACTGGCGGGTGGGTATGGAGGCTTACGGTAAGGCCAACAGGATTCACGAAAAGCCCTTTGTGTTCAACTGGGACAAACCAGTGCCCTTTGGCTGGAACAGCTGGGGGGTGATACAAACTAAACTGAGCTATGAAAATGCGACCGGTGTGGCGGACTATTTTGCGGAGGAGCTTCCTGGTTTCAGAAATGACCATACGGCTTACATCGACCTGGATTCTTTCTGGGACAATATGACTGGCGGGATGCGCGGCGACTATACCAAACTTAAAGCGTTTGCGGATCACTGCAAGCGGAAAGGCTTGCAGCCTGGCGTGTACTGGGCGCCGTTTACCGACTGGGGTTTTGCCTCGGGAGGTAACAGGACAGCCGAGGGCAGTAAGTATAGGTTTGCCGATATGTGGACCAAGGTGAAGCAAGGCTATCATGATTTTGACGGTGCCAGGGCACTGGACCCCACGCATCCCGGGACGCAGAGGCGGATTGACTTTATTGTCGACAAACTTAAAGGCTGCGGATTTACCATGATCAAGATCGATTTTCTGGGGCATGCCGCGGCTGAGTCGGACGCCTTCCATGATAAATCTGTAACCACTGGAATGCAGGCTTATCGTATAGGTATGGAATACCTGGTGAAGCGGCTGGATGGACAAATGCTGATCTACGCGGCCATATCGCCCAGTATGGCTACGGGCCGCTATGCGCACATCCGGCGGATTGCCTGTGATGCCTGGAAGAGCATGAAAGATACGGAGTACACGTTGAACAGCGTGACGTATGGCTGGTGGCAGACGTATGTATACAATTTTATCGATGCTGATCACGTTGTATTTGGAGATGAAGCTGAGGGGGTTAACCGGGCAAGGCTTGCTTCGGCGCTTGTTACCGGTACTTTGATTACGGGAGATGATTTTGCCTCGCCAGGCAAATGGGATTTGACGGCGAAAAAGTTGCTGCAAAATAGTGAACTTCTGGACATCGCACGTCATGGGGTAGCTTTCAGGCCGGAACCTGCGGGGAGTGCAGATGGCGCTGCTGAGGTGTTTACGTCGAAGCGAAACGGATATATGTATGTGGCCGTGTTTAACTATACGGGCAAGGTAAAACGTGTTGTGATTCCGCTTGGGGATATAGGTTTAAAACGCGACAGGTATGAGGCCGAACCTCTTTTTGGTGTTGTGGCTTCGCCGCTGAAGGCATCTGGCAGACTGGAGTTTGCGCTGGCCGCTTCAGATGCGGAAATATTTAAGATAAAGTTATAAACAGGATGATTTATAAAGGATTGTACAAATGAATAGACGGTTAGCGATAAAGCAGATCATGATCTTTGGCGGGGGACTGGCCCTGTTGCCTTCAGGGTTGAGGGCTGCAGGAAAGGCTTCTGTGTGGCTTAATCATGTGCGTATGGATGCGGCTGAAGAGAAGTTGCTCGGAGAGATTGCGGAGATCATTATTCCGAAGACGACGACCCCGGGGGCGAAAGATCTGGGGCTGCATCTGTTTGTCATGAAGATGGTGGATGACTGCTACAAACCGCAGGATCAGAAGCGTTTTATGTCGGGTTTGGCCGCTTTTAAAGGTCTGGACCCCACGGCGCTGAAGGAAATGGTGGTTCAGGTGAATGCTGGCAAAGCGGAGTCTGATGATATTAAGGCATTTTTCCGCATCATGAAACAACAGACGATCAATGGTTATTTGAATTCCAAGTATGTGATGACCAACCTGGTGAAATGGGAGCTTGTACCGGCCAGGTATAATGGATACTTTCCAGTAAAATCTTAACGAATATGTCAAACCTTAATATAAATAGCGTAAAGAACAATACTTACGATGCGATCGTTATCGGTTCGGGTATAAGCGGCGGCTGGGCTGCCAAGGAGTTCACCGGCAAGGGCCTGAAAACGCTTGTGCTTGAGCGGGGAAGGGACGTAAAGCATATTGTCGACTATCCTACCACAAATAAATATCCATACGATTTCGAACATCGTGGGGAGCCTTCTTTGAAAATAAGAACGGAGAGTCCGATTGTAAGCAGATGCTATGCCTTCAGGGAGGATGCCATGCACTTCTTTGTGAAGGACAATGAGCACCCTTATGTTCAGGAAAAGCCGTTTGACTGGATAAGGGGTTATCAGGTAGGGGGTAAGTCGTTGTTGTGGGCGCGTCAGACCCAGCGCTGGAGCGACCTTGATTTTGAGGGGCCTATGCGTGATGGTTTTGCTGTGGACTGGCCCATCCGGTATAAGGACATTGCTCCGTGGTACAGCTATGTGGAACGCTTTGCGGGGATATCGGGAAACCGTGACGGTTTGGCCGAACTGCCGGATGGGGAATTCCTGCCTGCTTATCCGCTGAATGCTGTGGAGGATCATTTTAAGAAATCGCTTATCAGCAAATACGGGAACCGGCACGTGATCAGCGCCCGCGGTGCACATATCTCCAAGGGCAGCGATGTGTTTTATGAGCAGGGAAGGGCGCAGTGCCAGAACCGCAGGCTTTGCCAGCGTGGGTGCCCGTTTGGAGGTTATTTCAGCAGTAATGCTTCTACCTTGCCCTGGGCGCAGAAGACCGGCAAGATGACGCTAAGACCGAATTCTGTGGTAGAATCGATCCTTTACGATGATAAAGCAGGTAAAGCTACCGGGGTTAGGGTTATTGATGCCAACACGAATGAGGTGATGGAGTTTTATGCCAAGGTGATCTTTGTGAACGCAGGGGCGATCAATACCAACCTTATATTGCTGAATTCTAAGTCGGACCGCTTCCCCAACGGTTTGGGCAACGACAATGGCTTGCTTGGGAAATATGTCGCTTTCCATAATTACAGTGCACGTATAAGTGCACAATATCCTGGTTTGAAGCAGTTTACTACCGACGGACGCAATCCGGTAGGCGGAGGGTATATTCCGCGGTTCCGGAATCTGCATAAGCAGGAAACGAATTTTATGCGAGGTTATGCGGCCGGGTTCAGTGCATCCAGGGGTTCTGATTCGGATACTTCAGGGATAGGAGCAGAATTGAAAATGCAGCTGCAGCATAAAAAGCTTGGTCCGTGGCGGGTGGGTTCTCACATGATGGGGGAAACGATTCCGAAGGAAAGTAACTATGTGCAGCTGGATAGTGAGCAAAAAGATAAATGGGGTATTCCTCAGCTGAAGATTTCGGTTGACTACGACGACAACGATGTAAAAATGAAGAAAGATTACATTGAGCAGCTATCGGAGATGTTTACCGCTGCAGGGTTTACTGACATTCGGGTAAACGCTGCAAGCCAGGCCCCTGGGCTGGACATTCATGAAATGGGTGGCGTAAGGATGGGACACGAACCAGGCACATCGCTCCTGAACAAGTGGCACCAGCTTCATCAGTGCAAGAATGTTTTTGTAACTGACGGCGCCTGCATGACAAGTACCTCGACACAGAATCCGTCGCTGACTTATATGGCTTTTACGGCAAGGGCGGTTGACTACGCCGTGTCGGCCATGAAGCGGTTGGAGCTTTGATCGGGAAGTATTAGTTTAGCGGTATGTCATAATAATGCAAAATAATTGCTGAAAATTATCTTATTATTTAAATCGCGTAAAAAAAAGTCAATTCCATTAGCTTTTTTAATACGATTTACCTTAAATTTATTTCCAATATAATTGAGGGATTATAAAAAGCAAAATTATGAAGACATTAGGTGAGAAGTTTAAAATCTTACGACAGCGTAAAGGCGTTAATCAAAAGGCTATGGCCGACCTGTTGGATATTTCGATACCCGCATATTCTAAACTGGAAACAAGTATTACTGACCCGAACTTTAGCAGGATTAATCAGATCGCCGAGGTGCATAACATTACGTTAAGGCAGCTGCTGGATGTGGGAGAAGAGGACGCTAATGAGCAAACTGTTCTTGTTGACCAGTTGAAAAGCCGTATCGCCGAACTCGAAAGTACGGTGATCCGTTTACAGGGAAAACTTATTGAACTGTATGATCAGGAAGATAACCGGAGAAAAAACGCATAGTTGCTAAAAGCATTAAGGTAAACAGGTCTATTTCCTGTTTACCATCTTTAACAGTTCCTGACATCTGCTGCTAAGCCAGGCAAAACCTGGTGTTTCGCTGTCTGGTCGGGCAAACAGCTTTGAACCAAATCCTATAGCCGAAACACCTGCATTCAGCCAACTGCTGATGCTTTCATGAGTCAGCTCTACCCCGCCGGTAGGCATGAACTTCAAATCGGGGAACAGAGGTTTTATCGATTTCAGGTATGCGGGACCAAGAATGTCTCCCGGGAATAATTTGATGAGTGTGGCGCCGAGCTCTTCTGCCAGGGATATTTCGGTGGGTGTCATGCAGCCGGGAATCCAAAGCTTATTTTCTTTTTGTACAGCCTCCGCTATTTCGGCTTTTACTATAGGGCTTACCACGAAGTCGGCCCCTTTTTCTAAAAACGTCCCGGCCTGATCTGCTGTTTTGATGGTTCCGATACCTAATTGGAGGTCGGGATACTGCTCGTCGCGGAGCTTCATCAATATGCTGAAATTTTCAGCTGCATTGGCGCCTCGATTGGTGAATTCAAAGATCCTTATACCGCCTTCATAGCAGGCTTTGAGTACTGAACTACATACTTCCGGGTCATCGTGATAATATACGGGGATGACCGGATACTGTTCTATACTGGATATGGTGCTTAAATGTGCTTTCATATACATTAGATTGTGCCGTTGCCGAAATCGCCTTTTACGAATAACTTCCGGTACCCGGCATTTGTTGCGTATTCCGCTATTTTTTGTCCACCGGCATTACTTAATAAGGCTGCAATGAACCCGGCCATAAAAGCGTCGCCGCTTCCGATCCGGTCTACCACCCGCTGTGTTTCATGAACAGGGGAGTGATAGTGTCCTTCACGATTATGGTAGGTGCCGTGGAAAAGGTTGTGTGTGGGCTGGTCCATAAACCGGAATGTTTGCGCGATATGTTTGCAGCGCGGGAAAAGGTCAAAGATCTCGGTGGCGCATTTAGCGGCTTCCATACGCAGATCATCTACGCTGGTATGTCGACCCACAGAACTGTTGATGCTTGTGCCAAGCATTTTGTTAGCCGCCCAGATATTGCCCATGATCACATCGCAATGGTCCACAAGGCCGGGCATGACCGCTATGGGTTCTTTTCCGTAATCCCAAAGCCTGCTCCGGTAGTTAAGATCGACCGATATGGTAAGATTATTGGCCCGGGCAGCCTGAAGCGCCTCCTGACAAAGCAAGGCAGCATGTTCGCTTAGCGCCGGGGTAATGGCGGTCCAGTGAAACCATGTATGCCCCTTCATCACCTCGTTCCAGTCGATCGTTCCAGGTTTAAGGTTACTGAATGAGGAGTGCTTTCTGTCGTACACCACCTCACCGCTGCTGAGCCCGTTGGCCGACAGCAGAAAATACAAGCCCAGCCTTCCTTCAGCTTTAATGGTTTTGGAGATGTCGACATTCAGTTCTTCCAGATAGCTGAGTACATTGGAGGTCAGTGGATTATCCGGAACACAACTCAGGTAGGAGACGGGAATACCCCACTGTCCGAGTGATGCCGCGACGTTTGCTTCCGATCCGCCGGGATAAATCGAAACCGCCTGGTCGGACGCAATGAAGTGTTCTGCGGCAGAGCTAAGACGAAGCAGTAATTCGCCAAAAATAAGTACGTTATCTTTCGTTTGCATCTATTGGTGTCTCCCGATACAATTATACAAGATTATGCGTAGCTTTCTGCATCTGCCTGCAGCGATTCACGAAATCGTTTTCGGGTGGAGGGTTCCTTTCAGCTTGAATTCCGAACCATAAGAACGGTATCTAAAACCTTAGTTTCGTGGGATATCTCACCTGATTTATGTTCAATCAGTGCGATAAGTTTTTCGGCGGCAAG
This sequence comes from Pedobacter deserti, assembly GCF_024436415.1. Lineage (GTDB taxonomy): Bacteria > Bacteroidota > Bacteroidia > Sphingobacteriales > Sphingobacteriaceae > Pedobacter > Pedobacter faecalis. Next base: position 2,357,620 of record NZ_JAFMZQ010000001.1, read on the forward strand.
TTGTCCAATTTCGAACGCAGGTTGGTGAACAGTGGTTAGCGCCGGGTTTAATGCATCGGCCAGATCTGTGTTGGTGAAGCCCACCAGGCCAAGATCAGCGGGAATTTTTATACCTCTCTTATTGAGGATAGCCAGGCACTGTGTGCTGATCTGATCACCCGCAGTAAAAATGGCATCGGGCGCGGTATCAAGTTTCAGCAGCTCGTCTATCGCGTGCTCCAGATCTGTCCTTATACTGGAGGAATCTGAATAGCTGCAGTATTTGACAAGCTCGGGGCGGTAGGTGATTCCTTGATCCTGTAAGGCTTGCTTATAGCCGTTCAGGCGATCGGTGGAAATGCTTAAGGTGGTGTTTGTAGTAATGTGCGCAATATTACGGTAGCCCTGGTCTAACAGGTGAGCTGTCGCTTCGTAGGCTCCCTTAAAGTTGTCTGCCCCAACTTTGTCGGTATGCATCTGCTCACTGAGCCTGTCGAAAAGCACGATAGGCAATCCGCCCTCCTGCAGGGATTTCAGGAAACTGAAGTCGCTCGTTTCGCAGGCTGGTGAAATCAATATGCCGTCGACCCCGCCGGCATGAAGCAGTTCGAGACAAGCCCTCTCCTGTAGGTACGATTCCTTGCTCTGCATAATGATGGTCTGATAGGCGCGGGCAGTGCTCACCTGATCGATTCCATCGAGCATCTGTGCAACAAAATTGTTGTTCAGCGAACAAACAACCACGCCGATGGATCTGCTCTTTCCTTCCTTTAAACCTTTAGCCAGCCGGTTTGGGGAATAATGATGTTCGCGAGCGTATTCCAGTACCCTGGCCTTGGTATCTGTGCTGATCTCATAACTGTCGTTAAGAGACTTTGATATGGTAGAGATAGATAAATTAAGCGCCTTGGCAATATCTTTAAGGGTAACGCTGCTTTTCATTCCGACTCTTGTTTGGTGCTACCTGGCGAAGTTGCAATTATTAAACCTGAATACGATATTTTTTCAGCACTTTTTGAAATGACAAATAGATGATAAGGATTTTAAAAAACGTATTTACATTTGCTTAACAGTGTTAAATTATTTACAGGTTTACCGAAACAGTCATGGGAAGTAAAGAGCGAATTGCAAGACTTAAGGAAGAAACGAGGTTGAATATACTTGATGCTTCACTTGATATAGTGAAGGAGGAGGGTTGGCAGGCACTTAGTATGCGGAAGATAGCTGATAAGATTGAGTATACCGCGCCGATCATCTATGAATATTTTCCCAACAAAGAGGGGATTCTTCTAGAGCTTACACGCAGAGGCTATTTGATACTGGCTGGTGAGATTAAGGATGCCCGGGCCAGATTTAGCACACCCGAGGAGCAGCTGGAGGCTATGTGGATTGCATATTGGGACTTCGCTTTCAAATATAAAGAGCTTTATCAGCTCATGTATGGCGTAGATATGAACTGTTGCGAGATGAAAAAAACCATGCCTGAAGCAGAGCTTGCCGACGATCCTATATACGAGGTAATTGAACAGCTGGTGACACGCGAAAACCCTTCGGAAGATTTTATTTGTACAAAGTTCTATACGTTCTGGTCGATTATTCATGGTTTGATCTCGATCAACCTGGTGAACAAGGGACGGAATGAAGAAATGAATCAGAAGATATTAAGAGATGCTATTAAAGGTATCATTCGATATATAAACGACTAACAAAGGGATACGTTCCCTTTTTTTTAAAGCTGTCACTTAACAATGTTAAACGGATTAAAGCCGTTATTTTTTGCCCATTATTAATAATTATATATGAAAAATCAAGTCAATTACACTCAGTTACTTAACGCTGTTAAACGGTATAATGTCGTTAATTACGTTATGCTTAGTCTGTTATCGGTTGTATTATATGGCTGCGCCAGCGGCGATGCGGCGTCCACGGCGCCACCCCCGGTAGCACTTCCGGTGGCAGAAGTGCAGAAAACTAATGAAACCACCTACGTGGAATATCCTGCAGCTATAGAAGGTGCTGTGGATTTAGAAATACGTCCGCAAATATCTGGCGCACTGGAGAAAATCTATGTGAGCGAAGGCGCACTGGTTAAAAAAGGTCAGCCATTATTTAAAATCAATGAGCAACCTTTTATCCAGGCACTAAACAATGCGAAAGCATCGTTACAGTCGGCCAAAGCAGCCCTTCTGAACGCTTCGCTCGAGGTAGACAAGCTTACCCCGCTCGTTGCAAATAAGGTGGTTTCAGATTTCCAGTTGAAAAGTGCCAAAGCGGCATATGCAGTGGCATTGGCAAATGTTGAGCAAGCGAAGGCGGGTGTGGGTGCAGCCAGTATCAATCTGGGCTATACGCTTATAAAGGCGCCTGTGGGCGGTTATGTAGGTCGCCTCCCTAAAAAGCCGGGAAGTCTGGTTAACCCCGCCGACCCGCAACCGCTGACTTTATTGTCGGATGCTCACGACGTGCACGTCTATTTTTCACTTGGGGAAGATGACTTCATAGACTTTAACAACCGCTATCAAGGCAAAACCCTGGCTGAACGGGCGCGGCAGATTCCGGAGGTTTCACTTTTGCTGGCCGATCAAACCGTATATCCTTATAAGGGGAGGGTGGATATGGTAGACGGACAGTTTGACAAACAAACCGGTTCAATATCGATGCGGGCAACTTTTCCGAATGCGGAGGGGCTGCTGAGATCGGGCAATACCGGGAAAATCCGTCTGGGCGTTTCACACCGCGATGCCATCCTGGTTCCGCAATCGGCCACCATAGAGATGCAGGACAAAATATTTGTTTTTGCTGTAGCCGACAGCAACAAAGTGAAAAAAGTGCCGATCACTGTTGCTGCGAAGAGCGGTACAAATTATTTGGTAAAGGAGGGGATCAAGACCGGCGACCAGATCGTGCTGAGCGGCATTGACCGCTTGCAGGAAGGGCAGGCGATTAAGCCAGAAAAGGCTGCCCAGAAGGTTGCGAAACTCTAATAATGCATATATAAAATAGAAGTAAGATGTTTAAAATATTTATACAAAGACCTGTACTTGCTACGGTGATCTCCATCCTACTGGTGATTCTGGGCGTATTGGGTTTAACACGATTGCCGCTTCAGCAATTTCCCGATATCGCGCCGCCCTCCGTGTTGGTTACCGCGATGTATCCAGGCGCAAGCGCTGAGACCGTGTTGCGGTCAGTTGCCCCCTCCATAGAAGAATCCATAAACGGGGTAGAGAATATGAGCTATATGAGTTCTACAGCCAGTAACGACGGCTCGCTGGCTATAACGGTGTACTTTAAGCTGGGCACCGACCCGGACCAGGCGGCTGTAAATGTGCAGAACCGTGTTGCCCAGGCTACTTCGCAATTGCCCGTTGAGGTGGTACAGCAGGGAATCACTACGGCAAAGCAGCAGAACAACTTTATTATGGCGATTGGGCTGTATACGAACGATGAAAATAAGTATGACCAGACGTTTGTAGCTAACTATGCGCAGATCAATATTATTCCTGAAATAAAACGTATTCCTGGTGTAGGCGCAGCCAGCATTTTTGGTGGTGTTAAGGACTATTCGATGCGGGTGTGGCTAAACCCTGCGCAGATGGCTGCTTATAAAGTGACGCCTAATGAGATCATGATGGCGATTCAGGATAAAAGTCTGGAGGCAGCGCCGGGCAGGTTCGGCGAGAAAAGTAAGGAGGTGTTTGAATATGTGATTAAGTACAAAGGCAAGCTGAACAAGCCGGAGGAGTACGAGAATATTGCCATAAGGGCCAATGATGATGGTACAATTCTGCGTTTGAAAGATGTAGCCAGGGTTGAGTTTGGTGCATATTCATACTCAAGTCTGACGAGTTTGAACGGAAAAAAAGGCGTGGTTATCGGTGTGGTTCAGCTCGCAGGATCAAATTCAAACAATATCCAGATCGCGATCAATAAACTGCTGGAAAAGTCGGCCAAAGATTATCCGTCGGGCATTGAACATAACGTTTTCTACAGTACGAAAGTTGCGCTGGACCAGTCGATTGACCAGGTGAAGCATACCCTCATTGAAGCCTTCGTGTTGGTATTTATTGTGGTGTTTCTTTTCCTTCAGGATTTCCGGTCGACACTCATACCCGCGATCGCCGTTCCGGTGGCCATATTGGGCACGTTTTTCTTCATGCAATTGTTCGGCTTCTCCATTAACCTGCTGACATTATTTGCCTTGGTTCTGGCCATCGGTATCGTGGTGGATGACGCTATTGTGGTTGTAGAGGCCGTGCATGCGAAAATTGAACGGAAGGGGCTTTCTGCAAAATCGGCCACCACGGAAGCCATGCATGAGATTACCGGTGCAATCATTTCGATTACCTTGGTGATGGCAGCTGTTTTTCTCCCCGTGGGATTTATGGAAGGCTCTACCGGCGTATTTTACCGTCAGTTTGCCTTTACGATGGCAATCGCCATCGTGATCTCAGCAGTCAACGCCCTCACCTTGAGTCCGGCACTCGCTGCCTTATTTTTAAAGGACGGGCACGCGGGGCATGGCGATGAGGGTTCGCAGCCACAAGGTAAAAGAACCTTCAGCCAGAAATTCTTTACCGGATTTAACCGGAGTTTCGATGCGATGACCAAACGATATGTGGGGAGCTTGAAATTCCTTATCCGCAATAAATGGGCGAGTCTGGGTGGACTTGTAGTGATCACCCTGGGTACCATTTGGATGGTGCGGTCGACACCCACCGGTTTTATCCCGACTGAGGACCAGGGTTTTATTGCTATTGCGGTAAACACCCCTTCAGGTACTTCGCTCGAAGGCACCTCTAAAGTAATGCAGGAGGCGGAAAATGCGCTCCAAAAGATGGGGGCCTTTAAGTTTGTGACTTCAATACCTGGATTTAACCTATTGACCAACTCGACCAGTCCCTCGGCTGCCATATGCTTTGTGTTGCTGAAACCGGTGGAAGAAAGGGGCGATGTGAAAGATATCAATGCCATTATGGGGCAGGTGAACGCAACCCTGAGCACAATAAGCGGCGGCACGTTTTTCGCATTCAGTTTCCCAACTGTACCAGGGTTCAGCAATGTGGAGGCGCTCGACCTTGTGCTGCAGGACAAAACAGGCGGTAAACTGGATAAGTTCAGCGGTGTTGCAAACGGATTTTTAGGCGAGCTGATGAAGCGGCCTGAGATCGCCGTGGCTTTCACCACATTTAAAGCGGACTATCCTCAACTGCAACTGGACGTTAATGAACAGAAAGCCGATCAGCTTGGTGTCTCTGTTAGGGATATCCTGCAAACGATGCAGACTTATTTTGGAAGTGCACAGGCTTCAGACTTTAACCGTTTCGGAAAATACTATCGGGTTATTGTCCAGGCTGATGTGGCAGACCGTGCAGATCCGTCGACGATTGACCGTGTTTTTGTGAAAAACAAGAATGGTGAAATGGTGCCGATCAATACGCTGGTAAAACTAACCCGCATCTATGGTTCAGAGACCGCATCGCGTTACAACCTGTTCAACTCCATCCAGGTCAACGCAATACCAAAGCCGGGCTTCAGTTCAGGTGATGCCATTAAAGCTATACAGGAGGTGGCGGCAGAACAGCTTCCGCAGGGATATGCATATGAATTCTCCGGCCAAACCCGGGAGGAAATATCTTCCGGTGGCCAGTCGACCATCATTTTTCTCCTGTGCCTGGTGTTCATCTACTTTTTGCTCGCTGCCCAATACGAGAGTTATATTCTGCCTCTGGCGGTTATCCTTTCTATTCCTACCGGTATTTTTGGCGTGTTTGTAGCCATCGGGCTGACTGGTATAGAGAACAATATTTATGTGCAGGTAGCGCTGATCATGCTTATTGGTTTGCTCGCTAAAAACGCGATCCTGATCGTTGAGTTTGCTGCGCAGCGCCGCCGTGCCGGTCAGCCACTTGTAGCCGCGGCTCTCGAAGCGGCCAAGCTCAGACTGCGTCCGATCATCATGACCTCACTGGCTTTTGTCGTGGGATTGTTTCCGATGAGTATCGCCACCGGGCCATCTGCACAGGGCAACCATTCCATCAGTATCGGTGCGGCCGGTGGTATGCTGTCGGGCGTAGTACTCGGCCTGTTCATTATCCCTGTCTTGTTTGTTGTTTTCCAATACCTGCAGGAGCGGGTAAGGAGAAACCCGGCACCTAAAATTCCAAGAGAAAACCATGTTAAAGAACTTATTCATGAAATTGCCTGATTATTCATATGTATTTTTGCTGCTGCTTGCCTTATCTGCAGGTTGCAGCGTTTCCAAAGACGTAGCGCTTCCGACAGACGCTGTGCCTAGCACTTATCGTGGTGCAGCACCGCTTAGCGATACAGCTGGTGTTGGATCATTGTCTGTGACAGACTTTATCACCTCGGCGGAAATCCGTCGACTGATAGACACAGCCCTGGTCAGAAATTACGATATGCAACTTGCGCTGAAAAATATCGAAGCTGCCGATCTGCTTTTCAGGCAGGCCCGGTTGGGTAATCTTCCCAGCCTCGGCATGCAGGTGTCGGCCAATTCTACCCGGCCGTCAGACAATAGTCTGAGTGGGCTGAGTACCGGTCAGTTTTTAGGTACCCGGCACATTGAAGATTTCAATGCAAGCCTGAACCTTGTTTGGGAGGCGGATATCTGGGCGAAGATTAAAAACCAGAAGCAGGCTGCACTGGCGGGATATCTTCAAAGTGCCGAAGCAAGAAAGGCAGTTCAGACCCGACTTGTAGCCAACATAGCGAAAGGCTATTATCAATTGCTTATGATGGACGCCCAACTTGAGATCGCCCGTAAAAATCTGTCGCTGAATGACAGCACGCTTACGATCATCAAACTGCAATTTGAGGCCGGTCAGGTTTCTTCATTGGCCGTGCAGCAGGCAGAGGCCCAACGCCTGGTGGCCGCCCAACTTGTACCTCAACTGGAGCAACAGATTGTGATCCAGGAGAACGCGATCAAGTTGCTCACCGGTAGCTTGCCTGGGCCCGTAGAACGGCTGTCTGATCTTGATCAGATCAGCATCCCGTCAGCCTTTAGTGCTGGTTTGCCCTCCAGTATGGTAAGCAGGAGGCCTGACGTCAAAACTGCTGAACTTTCGCTGACCATCGCCAATGCACGCGTAGGCATCAGTAAGGCAAATATGTATCCTACCCTGAGTATTTCGGCCAGCGGCGGACTTAACTCTCTAAAGGCGAGCAACTGGTTTAACGTTCCGGCCTCGGTGTTCGGTATTGTGGGTGGCAGTATTACCCAACCCATTTTTCAGCGGAAGGAATTGAAAACGCAATATGAGCTTGCCAAAATTGATCGTGAGAAGGTGGTCATACAGTTCCGGCAGTCGGTTTTGAGCGCCGTAGGCGAAGTGTCGGACGAGTTGGTGAAACTGGAAAAGCTGAAGGACCAGTATGATATCTCGGCACAGCGAGCGGAAACTTTATCGCATGCTGTTAAAAATGCTGGCCTGCTGTTCCAGAACGGCATGGCTACATATCTTGAGGTGATCACGGCGCAAAGCAATGCCCTTCAAAGTCAGCTGGAATTAACCGCGCTTAAAACCGCCAGATTGAATGCTTCGGTGGAATTATATCGCGCTTTGGGCGGAGGTATTTAAGCTTGATGCTTACCTGTTGTAGAAGGCTGGCCGATAAGGGCCAGCCTTAGTATTTTAGGATTCTGTCTAAAGTGGATAGGCAGTATCACTTTTGGTTTCTGATAAGACGAAAAAGCTTTGTACTGTGCTTACGTTTGGGAGCGTAGCAAGTTTATTGCGCAGAAACAGGTGATAAGCATCCATATCGCTTGTTGCAATGCGCAGGATAAAGTCGTATGCACCAGTCATCTGAAAGCATTCCATGACTTCGCTGAACTTCGCGACTTCAGTTTCGAATTCGCCCAGCGTTTCTGCCGTGTGTTCTTTCAAAAATACGTGAGAGAACGCGATCAGGCTCCGGTTGACCTTCTTCCTGTCGAGAATCGCGACAATCCGCTTGATATATCCCTGTTCCTTAAGCCTGCGCACCCGTTCATGGATGGTAGCAATGGACTTGTTCAGTTTGAAAGCAAGTTCCTTGTTTGTTAAGGTAGCGTCCCTCTGCAGGAACTTGAGAATTTGAAGGTCTGTATGATCTAAATCTGTTTGCGTGCTCATCTGCTTAATGGAAAAAAGTCATCATTTGGTTCTATCAGCATGCTAAAATAGAAAAACGCACAATAATATTTACGTTTTCCGAATAATTTCTTGTTTTTACCGCTATGTATTGATAATACGTCTAACTGTGCTGAATTTTGTTATTGATATTTAAAGGCAGACTATGTTAGTGGAAACCAAAGTTGCTGAAGCTTTCAGCACAGATCTGGAGAATAAATTTGCGCACTTGTGGCACCTGGTGGGAAATACGCCGATGCTCGAATTGCAGTATACCTACAAGGGAAATCCCGGAAAAATATATGTCAAGTGTGAACACTATAATCTCACCGGAAGCGTTAAAGATAGAATGGCGCTCAATATTATGTCTGAAGCTTATAAAAGCGGAGTAATTAATCCAGGTGATACTATTATAGAGGCTACCAGTGGAAATACAGGTATTGCGTTTGCCGCTATAGGAAAGGCCTTAGGCCATTCTGTTAAAATCATTATGCCCAACTGGTTGAGCAAAGAGCGTATCGATATTATAAAAAGTATGGGTGCCGAAGTTATTCTTGTAAGCAAGGAAGAAGGTGGATTTCTGGGCAGCATACGGATGTGTGAGGAAATGGCTGCTAAGGGTGGTGTGTTTTTGCCCAGACAGTTTGAAAATCGCTACAACGAAGAGGCTCATGAGAAAACGACAGGAAGGGAGATCTGGGAGCAGCTTAAAATGAATGGGATGACACCTGATGCGTTCGTGGCCGGAGTAGGAACGGGAGGAACAGTAATGGGCGTGGGCAAGGGATTGAAGGCACGCAATCCGAATATTAAGATACATCCTCTTGAACCGGCTGAAAGTCCGACGCTTACTACCGGTTATAAGGTAGGCAGTCACAGGATACAGGGGATATCTGATGAGTTTATTCCCGCTATCGTTAAATTGGACGACCTGGATGAGGTTATCCAGGCTAACGACGGAGATGCTATTATCATGGCGCAGAAGCTGGCGAAAGAGCTTGGGCTGGCTGTAGGTATCTCGTCGGGCGCAAATGTGATCGGTGCAATTAAACTAAAAGAGGAAATGGGAGTCGAATCTGTTATAGTAACGTTATTGAGTGATAGTAATAAAAAGTATCTTAGCACCGATTTAGTGAAAGAGGAACCAGTGAAAGACAATTACATCTCGACGGATACTGTTTTCACCGGGTATAGTACCATTTGTAGATTATAGAGAGAATAAACTTAAACAAATCAACTAACACATAAAAACATGAAAAATCTATTTTTGTTAGCCGTTGGATTACTTTTCAGCATTTCAGCGAGTAGTCAGATCCAAAAACCTGTAAAGTGGAGTTATGCTGCAAAGAAAACTTCTAAAACTGATGCGGTAGTTTTAATTAAAGCTACTATTGAGGATGGCTGGCATATTTATTCACAAAATATGGCTGATGGTGGTCCTGTGAAGACCAGTTTCACCTTAGCCCCTTCGAAATCTTTCAAGCCAGTAGGTCCGGTGACTGAACCAAAACCGATCACAAAGTTCGAGAAGACCTTTGATATGAATGTGAGCTATTTCGAGAAGTCGGTTGTGTTTCAGCAGAAAGTTAAGCTTACAGGTGCTAACCCTGTTGTGAAAGGATCTTTGGAATACATGGTATGTGACGACCAGAGCTGCCTTCCGCCAGAAACTGTAGAGTTTTCAATTCCTGTAAAGTAATCGATAATGTTTCTTAAGAATTTTAGCACAGGCATCATGGTGCTTGTGCTAACTATAGGTATTTTTTTCGCAGGTACAACTGTTGTATTTGCGCAGGATCAGGATACCACGTTTGATGATATTGAGTTTACGGAGATGGTGGCAGACACGACCTTTGCTAGCGATTCTGCTGCCGTGGTTGCATCTGACAGTACAAGTGCCGATTCGTCTGTGGTTAAAGCAGAAGCCGCGAAGGCTGGTGCTACAGTTGAAAAGGCTGAACAAAAGAAAAATCTTTGGGAAACATTTATAGCCGGCCTTGTGGGCGGGTTCTTAGCATTTTTAATGCCATGCATTTTCCCGATGGTACCATTGACCATCAGTTACTTTACAAAAAAAGCGGGCAGTAAAGGGAAAGGAACCGGCCTGGCTTTGATATATGGACTTTCGATCATTGTAATTTATGTAGCTTTCGGGTTGCTGATCACTGTGCTGTTCGGCTCGGCAGGATTGAATGCGTTGAGCAGCAGCGGGTTGTTCAATTTCTTCTTCTTTATTCTGCTGGTGGTATTCGCAATCTCGTTCTTCGGGGCGTTTGAGATCACACTTCCAAGCTCGTTTGTAAATAAAATAGACCAGAAGGCGGACAACAGCAAAGGCTTAGGCGGTATTTTCTTTATGGCCGCTTCGCTTGCCTTAGTTTCGTTCTCATGTACTGGACCAATTATCGGTACTTTACTGGTAGACGCAAGTTCTAAAGGAGAGCTGCTGGCCCCGGCTATTGGTATGTTCGGCTTTGCGCTGGCATTATCGCTTCCGTTTACATTATCGGCCATTTTCCCGGGCTTCTTGAGCAGCATGCCGAAATCAGGTGGCTGGCTTAACAGTGTAAAAGTTTGTTTAGGCTTCCTTGAACTGGCGCTGGCCCTGAAATTTTTATCGGCGGCAGACCTCGTTTGGCATTGGGAATGGTTTGATCGTGAAGTATTCCTCGTTTTATGGATTGTTATCTTCGTGTTGATGGGCATTTATCTGTTAGGTAAGCTCAAATTCGCACACGACAGCGATCTGCCCTATGTTTCGGTACCGCGTTTGTTCCTTGCCATTCTATCGTTCTCTTTTGCGATGTATATGGTTCCTGGATTGTGGGGTGCACCCGTAAGTGTACTAAGCGGCCTCGCACCTCCGATGAATACGCAGGATTTCATTTTGAGTAATGGCGGCGGTACTGCCGGCAGTCGTTCGGCAGAGGGCTTTCCAGCTTCAGTGAAATATAGTGATGTATTACATGCTCCGGTTGGATTCCATCCTTTCTTTGAGCTGGAAGAGGGACTGGAATATGCAAAGAAGGTGAACAAACCAATACTCCTGGATTTTACGGGGCATGCTTGCGTAAACTGCCGTAAAATGGAAGACAATGTCTGGATTAAACCTGAAGTGAAGAATTTGATCAACGACAAGTACGTATTAATCCAGCTTTATGTAGATGAGCGCACGGTTAAGATGCCTGCGGAAAAGGTTCATTTTTCAGATATCCTTAAACGTAAAACAGACGATTTAGGTTATTGGAACCTGGATTTTCAAGCAACGAAGTACGGATCTAATGCCCAGCCTTATTACGTGCTGGTAGACCATGACCTTAACACGCTTGTTAAGCCTCAGGGCGCAATATTTGACGTTGCTGAATATGCTGCTTATTTAAAAAGCGGAGTTGACGCTTTCGAAGCAAAAAAGTAAGAAAACAATTTAGGTAGTTAATAGATAAACTCAGGTCGGTGGATGCCGACCTGGTTTATTAATAGTGCTGCAGGATGGTGGTGTCGAACACAGTGTATCCTGTGGTAGTGGTCTTTGTGAAGATCAGAAAGCGTTTATCATCAGGCTTGATCCTATGCTTCTTTAAAAGATTATCTGCCCGTTCCGGGTAATTTCTCGTAATAACATTTCCTGATAAATCTTTTTCTTTTTTTAACTCAGTCGCCTTCAGTACACGCTCGACTTTAAAGATTCTTCCGGGGAAATCTGTATTTGCTGTGCGGCTCCAAAATAACTGAGACTGCTGGTGAAGCTTAACAATACCATAACGGTCGCCAATCAGATTAAAGGCGCCGCTTTTCAGTACTGCGGCATCCGGTTCGTAGAGATATTCCCCTGTGGCAATCTCCGCTTCCAGGAGAGCAGCCTCTATGCGCTCCTCGCCCCATGCAAAGCTAAAGTGCTTATGAGGGTTGTTGAGCATGATACTATGGATCTGGAGGCCTTCTGTGCGCTGCTTGTCCATAACCCAAAGCAATTCTTTGCATTCATTTTTTACACTGACAATGTAAATAGAAGACACCTTTTTGAGTTCAGCAAGTCCGGCAGAAAGATCAAGAAGAGGTGCTGTTTTTATGATCAGACGGGATGAGCGGGCCAAAAGCAGGTCGAGATGAGTAGTTACGTCAGGAACGCAATCTTTCAGCATAAATACCTTACCGCTGCTGCTCCGTCTTGCCGGGTCCAGATATATCGTGTCGAAACTGCTGGAACTCTCCTGAAGGTAACGCATTCCGTCGGCAGCCATAAAATCGACATTGGATCTTTGAAGTACACCGGAATTATGCGATGCGATAGCAGATAATTCCGGATTGATCTCGCAATGCAAAACCCTGCCGACATTTTTGGAAAAATAATAGCTGTCGACTCCAAACCCTCCCGTAAGATCGAGCAGGCTTTCGCCTATAGCCAGCTGCGCCTTAAATGTTGCAGTAGTTTCCGACGAGCACTGTTCAATAGATAGAAGAGGGGGGTAACAGATGCCAGTCGTGTTAAACCAGGTAGGAAGCTTCTTCCTTGACTTTCGTTTGGCAGCGATCTGGTTGGCTAATTCGGCACTGCTCACATTGGCGAATGGACTTTTTGAAAGCGCGATCTTGCCAGCATCGTCATGTAAATGTGCATTGATGTAATCCTGTACTTCCGATGTCAGTAAATGGATGTTCAAACCGCAACGTTATTTACAGGTGCCTTATCTCTCATCACGATCTGGCAGGTATGACGACTCTTAACTTCGAGCAATATAGCCTTATTGACGGTCACCCTGTCGATGGTTTGCTGATTATAGTACCTGATGGTTACCAGTTCCAGTCCCGTGTTGTACTTAACCTTGTAAGAGGCAGACAGCTCTGTAATCAGGCTGTCCATTTTTTGTGCGTCGAAGTCGAAACTCACCGAAAAGCTGATCGCAGAGTTCAGCATCGTGTTAATCTTAATCTTATGCTTGTGAAAAACGCTGAATATATGGCTCAGGTTCTCTTCTATGATGAAGGAAAAGTCCTTAGGAAAAATGGATATGAGGGCCTGGTTAACCTTGAAAATAAATGAAGGTACCGGCAAATGGTTATTCATTCCGGTGATGTCCGTTCCGGGAGCCTCTGGGTTTAGAAAAGATCTTACGAATAAGGGAATGTTTTTGTTTTGAATTGGTTTGATGGTTTTGGGATGGATGATGGTGGCGCCATAATAGGCCAGTTCTATGGCGTCATGATAGGAAAGCTGAGGAATTCTTTCTGTCTCATCGAACCATTTGGGGTCGGCGTTCAATACGCCGGGGACATCCTTCCATATGGTTAAAGAGGAGGCATTGAGGCAGGAAGCAAATATCGCCGCAGAATAGTCGGAACCGTCCCTGCCCAGTGTAGTCGTAAAGTTTTCGCTCGTGCTGCCGATAAATCCTTGTGTTACCGCGATACCTTTCTCCAGGATGGGTGCAAGATGCAGATTAATTTCCTTTTCAGTCTTGTCCCAGTCGACAGCCGCCTCACGATAGGTATTGTCGGTATGAATGTAGTTTCGCGCGTCGACCCACTTGACGCTGCAGCCCACTTCATTGAGGTAGGCCGCTATTATTTTGGTAGACACGATTTCACCAATGGAAACGATCTGATCATAGATATAGTCTGCCGCATCCGCAGGTTCTTCCTCGAGCAACCACTCGATCTCGACAAAGGTGTTGGATATATCGTTATAAACCGGATGCTGCGAATCATGAAAGAGTTCATTGAGTATATTAAAGTGGAACTGCTTGATGTCGTTAAGCACTTCCAGGGTATTTGATGCACTGTAGAGGTACGCCTGGGTTAGCTCTTCGAGTTTATTGGTCATCTTTCCCATTGCTGAAATAACAACGAGCAATTGGCTCTGCTCGCAATTGACCATGATATTTGCCAGGTTGCGTACACCATCAGCATCTTTTACGGAGGCACCTCCGAACTTATATATTTTCATCCTGCTCTTTACTTTACTTGGCTTTGAAATGCTTGATAATGCGTTTTCCGAATATACTACTTCCAATCCTAACCATGGTGCTCCCTGCTTCAACAGCCAGTTTATAGTCGCCCGACATGCCAAAGGACAGTTCCCTGAAGCTGTCTTCCTTTCTGAAGAAGCTTACTTTGATGCCATCAAAGAGGACTTTCAGCTCCTGGAATTCATCGCGGGTTTGCCGCTCTGAGGCGTTGTTGCTTGCAATGCCCATCAAACCAACGATTCTTATGTTTTTGAGATTTGCATACTCCTCTGATCGAAGAAGATCAACAGCCTCATCAAAACCAAGTCCGAATTTTGTTTCCTCGTCGGCGATATAGATTTGCAGCAAGCAGTCGATCACCCTGTCGTGCTTGACAGCCTGTTTGTTTATTTCGATCAGAAGTTTAAGGCTGTCGACCGAATGGATAAGTTTTACAAAAGCAGCGATGTACTTTACCTTGTTGGTTTGCAGGTGACCAATGAGATGCCATTCGATATCGTCTGGAAGCTGTGGTTGTTTTTCCACCAGTTCCTGTACGATATTTTCTCCGAAAGCGCGCTGTCCTGCATCATAGGCCTCCTGGATTGCCTCGACCTGCTGGTATTTTGACACAGCAACAAGTTGCGTACCTGTTCCCTCCAGTTCCTTTTTATATTTTAATAAGTTATCTGCTATACTCATTTATCAGTATTTTTGGGTAAAATTAACAACCTTAGTGAACTTTGGCTAAGAAAAAGAAGACGATTTAACTGAATGAGAAATTTTATAGTTCTTGGTACGCTAATCATCCTGATGGCTGGTTGCAAGCCTGGAATCCCTAAAGATATTGTACAGCCCGATCAGATGGCTAGCGTTTTGCACGATATTCACCTGACCGACGGATATATCAATACGATTGCGAATATAGATACGGCCAAAGTGCTTGCCGCGGCTTATTATAAGGGGATTTACAAGAAATACGGGATAGACTCGGCCTTGTATGCCAGGAGTATGGAGTATTATTATTCGGATCCAAAGACGCTTGATGAGATATACAAAAAAGTCGGGACGCAATTCGAGAAAGAGAAAAGGCAGATCGTTCGGGCAGACTCGCTAAAGAATGTTAAAATAGAGCAGGCAGCCAGAAAAAAAGCAAAGGCCGACAGCGCTAAGGTCGCAGATTCGCTCAAGAATTTGCCGGTCGCCAGGCAGAAGAGGCGCACAGACTCGATAAAGCGGGCAGACTCTCTGGAGAAGGTAAAATCACGCAGCATATTGAAGAAGAAATTGTCTTTCAAAAAAGCAGAAAAGAGTTAAAGATGTTATATCCGGAGAATTGTACAGAGCGGTTGGGTTTTAATGAGATAAAACAACTTATTCACCGTCATTGCCTGAGCACCATGGGGCAACTTATGGTAAGTAAGATGCAGGTAATGAATAAGTTTGATCAGATCGATAAGTTCTTGAGGCAGACTTATGAGTTCAAGAACATTCTGCAGAACCAGGAACCTCTGCAGATCAGCACATTTTTCGATGTGAAGGTTCTTGCCGATAAGATAAAGGTTGAAGGTACCTATTTGGTTGAGGAGGAACTTTACCAAATGTATGTTTCGCTGCAGACTGTTTTTTCTGTACTGCGCTTCTTCGACGAACGAAAGGATGTGTATCCTGCATTGGAAGCTTTGCTGGAGCACTTACCTGTGGAGAAAAATATACTCAGGCGCATAGAAGCTGTGCTGGATGCAAAAGGCAAAATTAAACCCAATGCTTCCCCGGCACTTCAACAGATTTTGGGAGATATCGCTAAAACCGAGCAGGATGTTAGAAAGCGTATGGACTCGGTGTATAAGCAAGCTGTAGCCAACAATTGGGTTGCTGATGGTAGCCTGACCATCAGGGACGGCAGAATGTGTATACCTATACTGGCGGAGAATAAGCGAAAACTGCGGGGTTTTGTGCACGACGAATCGGCAAGCGGACAGACGGTATATATTGAACCCGAGGAAGTTTTTACATTGAACAACCAAATCCGGGATCTGGAATTTGATAAACGGCGGGAGATTATTAAAATATTAATTGGGCTTACCAACGATCTTCGGCCTTACACACCTTTGCTCTTGTCTTACCACGGATTTCTGACCAAGCTGGATTTTGTGCGGGCAAAAGCGCTTTTCGCACTTGAGATTCAGGGTGAAATGCCGATCCTGACCAAGGAACCAAAAACAAAACTGGTAAATGCCCGTCATCCTTTGTTGTACTTATCTTTCAAAGAAGAAGGGAAAACAGTGGTACCGCTGAACATTCACATACACAATGAACTACGTATTCTTTTGGTTTCAGGACCAAACGCGGGCGGTAAATCTGTCTGCATGAAAACCGTGGGTTTACTGCAGTTAATGACTCAGGCCGGATTGCTTATACCGGTAGATGAAGCCAGCGAGGTGGGTGTTTTTGACCAGATATTCGCTGATATAGGCGACGATCAGTCGATAGAAAGTGATTTAAGCACGTATAGTGCTCACCTTACAAAAATGAAGTATTTCGTAGCGCATGCTACGCCTAGATCGCTCGTGCTCATCGATGAGTTCGGTACAGGAACAGATCCTCAGTTCGGGGGTCCGATGGCAGAGGCTGTACTGGAAGTGCTGAATAACAAAAAGACTCGCGGTGTGATCACAACGCACTATTCTAACCTGAAGCTGTTTGCCGGGAATACCGAGGGTTTAGAAAATGCCTCGATGTTGTTTGATAATGACCGGATGAAGCCGATGTACGTTTTGGAAATCGGCAAACCGGGAAGTTCCTACGCTTTCGAAATCGCCCAGAACATTGGGCTGCAAAGGGAGGTACTTGATTTGGCTAGGACCAAGACGGGTGCAGATCAGAATCGTATTGATAGTTTGCTTGTAGATCTTGAACGCGAAAAGAAGCAGATTTATGACGCCAGGGTGCAGTTGGCCAACCAGCAGAACAAAGCTAAAAACCTTGTCGCCGAAAACGAAAAGTTAAAACAGCATCTGGAAGAAAACAGAAAAGCACTGATCCGCGAAGCTAAACTGGAAGCGCAGAGCATCATAAAGAATGCCAACAAGCTGGTGGAACATACGATAGCCGAGATTAAGGGCACAAAGGCAGATAAGACTGTAACCCGTAATTTACGCCAGGATTTGAACAAACAACTTTTGCAAAATCAAGTCAGAGAGGAACCAAAGGCGCCGGCTCAGCTGGTAAATACGCCAATTGAGGTGGGCGACTGGGTGCAACTGAATAATAGTGAGACTGCGGGACAGGTCTTGGAGATCAACCGGGATAACCTGGTTGTTGCACTCGGGGATCTGCGGTCTGTTATCAAGAAGAACCGCGTGCATAAGATCAGCAACAAGCAGGCAAAAAAAGTGGTACAAAGCAATTCTTATAGCGGCCGTATGACTGAGGCTATTTCCGGGTTCAGTGCAGAACTTGATCTGCGCGGCAGGAGGGGCGAGGATGCGTTGTATGAGCTCGAACGTTATCTGGACAAGGCACTTATGCTGGGATTCCCTTTTATCAAGATCATTCATGGAAAAGGGGATGGGATCCTCAGGAAGCTGATCAGGGAATATCTTAAAAAATACAGTCAGGTAGATCGTCTGGAGGATGAACATGCTGACCGAGGCGGAGATGGAATTACCTACGTGTATTTCAACTAAAAACATATTCAATTTCAGGTTGTTTTTTATAGCAAATAAAGTGTTATGAAACAGCTTGTTATTTTACTTCTTCTGGTGTCGTTTTGTGCCCTCGCATGTAAGAAAAGCAAATCTCCAGGCCCTGTCGAGGAATTGCCTGATGCAGAAATTAAAACCCGTGTTGTTAGCAGCGGCTTGTCGCACGTATGGGAAATGATATATGGCCCCGATGGCCATCTCTGGATTACGGAGCGTGGGGGTAAAATCAGCCGGGTGAATGTGCAGTCGGGCGCAGTTTTATCGGTTTACATGCTACCTGATGTTGTTGCTACAGGAGAGGGAGGCCTGCTTGGGATGGCTTTGCATCCGCAATTTAATACAAGGCCGTGGGTTTATGTTGTGTATAACTATGGGTCGCCGTACCGGGAAAAGGTGGTGCGTTTTATATACCAGAACGGTACGCTCACATCGCCTTCAGTCATTGTAGACGGTATTTCGGCCGGATCAATCCACAACGGTTCCAGACTTCTGATCACGTCAGACCAAAAATTGCTCGTGACCACCGGCGATGCAGGTAATGGCTCGGCTGCGCAGAACATTCAGAGCTTGTCTGGAAAGATATTGAGATTTAACCTGGATGGATCGATACCTGCAGACAACCCTGTTGCCGGAAGCCCTGTATGGACTGTAGGGCATCGTAATGCGCAGGGACTAACCGAAGGGAATGGCCGCATATATGCCTCTGAGCATGGCCCCAGCAATGATGACGAAATTAACATCATCAGTAAGGGTGCCAATTACGGGTGGCCAAGCGTGGAAGGTTATTGCGATAAAGGCAACGAGGGCACGTTCTGCACAGCCAACAACGTAGTTGAGCCGATCATGGCATGGACGCCCACCATTGCGGTGTGCGGTCTATTGTACTATAATTCTGATTATATCCCGCAATGGCGAAATGCGCTTTTACTCGTCGCTCTTAAAGGATCTAAAATGTTGCGACTGAAACTTAATGAGGCCGGTGATAAAATAGTAGATACGGAGGAGTACTTCGTGAATGCATACGGTCGGCTACGGGCGATCTGCAGTTCACCGGAGGGGAAGATTTACCTTGCGAGCAGCAACGGAAATGCCGACAAAATCATAGAAGTGGGCAAATAACTTGGTTCGAATACAGAATATCGTATACTTTAGCAGTCAAAGTATTTTAACATGATTAATAAGGTTGTTTCAGGAGCAGATGAGGCCATCCGCGATATTGAGGACGGCGCTACGCTGATGCTTGGCGGTTTCGGTCTATGTGGTATCCCGGAGAATTGCATTGCTGCGCTGGTGAGAAAGGGCGTGAAAGATCTGATCTGCATATCCAACAATGCTGGGGTAGATGATTTTGGTATTGGTTTGATGTTGAAAGAGCGCCAGGTGAGAAAAATGATTGCTTCTTATGTAGGCGAGAATGCGGAGTTTGAAAGACAATTACTGAGTGGAGAACTTGAAGTTGAACTGATTCCTCAAGGAACCCTTGCCACCCGGTGTATGGCTGCTGGTTATGGTATGCCTGCTATTTTTACCCCAGCGGGCGTGGGTACCGAGGTGGCGGAAGGGAAGGAGATTCGCAACTTCAATGGCAAAGACTACCTTATGGAGTACGCATTTGAAGCAGACTTCGCGTTGGTAAAAGCATGGAAGGGTGACAAGGCCGGGAATCTGATTTACCGTTATACGAGCAGAAATTTCAATCCGGTTATGGCCATGGCGGGTAAGGTTACCATTGCGGAAGTGGAAGAACTGGTAGAGACTGGCGAGCTTGATCCGGACCAGATCCATACACCCGGTGTGTATGTTCATCGCATTTTTCAAGGTGCTGCGTACGAAAAGAGAATTGAGCAAAGAACAGTTAGATCAGAGAAATAACATGCTGGATAAGAACGGTATCGCGAGGCGAATTGCCAAAGAGCTGCAGGACGGCTACTATGTAAATCTCGGTATAGGTATTCCTACTTTGGTGGCGAATTACATACCTAAAGGAATAAATGTTGTGCTCCAGTCGGAAAATGGTCTGTTGGGCATGGGCCCTTTCCCATTCGCAGGGGAGGAGGATGCCGATCTGATCAATGCCGGCAAGCAGACGATAACGACGCTGCCTGGTTCGGCTGTATTCGATTCTGCATTGAGTTTTGGGATGATCAGAAGTCAGAAAATAGACCTGACGATTCTTGGCGCAATGGAGGTTTCAGAAAATGGTGATATTGCCAATTGGAAGATTCCCGGAAAGATGGTGAAAGGAATGGGTGGCGCCATGGATTTGGTAGCGTCTGCAAAGAATATCATTGTGGCTATGCAGCATGTTAACAAAGCCGGAGAGAGCAAATTATTAAAGGAGTGCACCTTGCCGCTTACTGGCGTGCGTTGCATTAAAAAGGTGGTTACCGAACTGGCCGTATTGGATATTTTGCCCTCGGGCGGATTTAAACTGCTTGAGCGGGCGCCAGGTGTTGGCCTGGATTATATCCGTGATGCGACAGCAGGCAAACTATTCGCGGATGCTGACGTGCCGGAAATGCAGCTGAATGATTAACAGTTATTTAGCTGTTGCAGCTTGAGCTCCCTGCAGATCGCGTCTGTTAGCTCAATGATTTTTTCCGGCGTATTATCATTGTTTACGACAATTCTATGGCAGGACGACTTGTACGGAAGAAGATATTCCTTGTAGGCCGGAACTACGTGATTGTGCCATTTATAAAGCACATCCTCTTTCGGGTAACCTCGTTCAATATCATCGCGACTGATCCTGCGTTGCAGTGCTACGGACCCTTTGGCTTCGATAAAGATAGAGTGATCTAGCAAGGCGGCGATATCCTGAAAATGGAGTATGAACAAGCCTTCAATGATGAGTACCGGTGCAGGTTTGATTTCGAGGGTCTTCACAACCGCAAGGGGATTGTTAAAGTTGTATTCCTTTTTATAAACGATCTCACCGTGAACCAGCTTGCTGATGTCATGGACAAATTGCTTATGGTCTATAGCTGAAGGAAGATCAAAATTAAAAAGCTTGTTCTCTTCCATAGACATCACCCCCGCGTCAATGTAGTAGTCGTCCTGAGACACCAGCGTTACTTCACCTGGTTTGAAATGATTAAGAAAGGATTTTAGAAAGAAGGTCTTGCCCGAGCCGCTTCCCCCTGCTATTCCGATGATAAAAGGTTTATTGCTCTTCCTCATGAGTAACTTCCGAAGCTCCGTAAGTCAGGTTACAATAAAATCTTTTATCCAATGCTCCAAGCGCATCGGCCACAGCTTTGGTCATCACGATAATCACGTCTTTCGTCGACTCATTTTCAGTGAATTTACCTACCACTTTGGCAAAAGTGGACCTGTTGGTCATGGGGTTTGTTATTTTGATAATTCCCCCTATGGGTGCGTTCCGATGCAGCACCAGCATTTTAGTCGGGTCGAGATCAGCGTCTGCTATCCACACTCCAGTACCTTTTTCATCAATTTGATTTAATCCATAACGGCTTGCCGGATAGCGCAGCTTGGGATCGGTTATAGAATTAAGCGTGTCTGACGCAGTTGCAGGTTCCGGAACTGGCACAGCAGGATATTCTCCCTTAATTAAGAGTCTTTGTCCAACACGCAATGAACTGCTTGTTAAATTGTTTTTAGCCTTCAACTGGTCGATACTCAGCTTATATCGCGTAGCTATGGAATATATCGTTTCATTGGAGGCAACCGTATGTACGATAAGTTCTTCTGAAGGATTGGAAGGCGTAACCGATGGCAAAGAAGCTGGGGAACTTACAGGAGGTTCGGGCGCTGTAGAACCGGCCGGCATTTTTAGAATCTGGCCGATCTGAAGGTTAATGGACCTTAGATTATTAATACGCTTAATTTCGTTGACCGTGGTGCCATAACGCTCGGCAAGCATATTGAGATTCTCCTTCCGCTGAACAACATGTTCAATGGTTCCAGATGTTTGGTTGCCAGCTACCTCGGAGCCAGGCGCTCCTGTCGCCGTTGGCGCAGTACTTTCAAATGGCAGGTCTGTAGGTACCTTAATGAGCACACCAACCTGCAAAAATTTGCTGTCGTTGAAATTTAAAACGTCTTTTGGGTTAACCTTATACCTTCGCGCTATGGAATAATAAGTGTCTTTTGACACCACCTGGTGCACAATAAGTTTTTTACCGTTATAATTTTCTACTCCTATGGAATCGCGTTTACCGGCTGCTGAGGCATCGGCTATGTTAAGCGATACCGCTATAGCAGCAATTATATAATATCTATACATTCAATCTTCCCTGTAATGATGTGTCGTAAAAATACGATTTAAAAGCAAGCCTTCGAAATCGTATATATTAACGTTGTTTGTCAAACACTATTGTATGCCAGCCCAACGCCTCTGATCGGCACAATAGTTGTTGTGACATGCAATATGGTATTTTGCCAAAATAATGAATATTAAACCATGGACCCAAAAGAAATCAGTTTAAATGAAAAAGAGGTAAAGCCTGTCGTTGACATGCTGAATGAATATCTTGCTAACTATCATATTCATTATCAGAAATTAAGAGGCTGTCACTGGAATATCAAAGGCCAGAACTTCTTTACCCTTCACCTTAAGTTTGAAGAACTCTATACTAACGCCCAATTGACCATCGACGAAATCGCCGAGCGGGTGTTAACTTTAGGCAAACCGCCTCACAGCCGTTTCTCGGATTATATACAGGAGTCGACTATACAGGAAATCGACACCATCGGCATGAAAGACATGGATATGGTTGAGGCGGTGCTCGACGACATGTCGAAGTTAATTCAACTGGAACGCGAACTGATGGAAGCCAGTGAACAGGCGGGCGACGATGGTACCAACGATATGGTGAACCGGTTTATGCAATTTAAAGAAAAAACAACCTGGATGCTGCGTTCGTTTGCGGGTAAAAAGTAGCTTGCAATCCCTAAGCTGATAACTTTGGTTATATTTGAACGGTATGGGATATAACAGCTTATCAGCGTGTGTGGCCGATTTGGAACGGCACGGTCATTTGATCAGGATTAAGAAAGAGGTAGATCCTTATCTGGAGATGGCGGCGATCCATCTTCGTGTATATGAACAACAAGGGCCGGCTATTTTATTCGAAAGGATAAAAGGCAGTCAGTTTCCAGCGGTGTCAAACCTTTTTGGTACGCTGGAGCGGTCGAGGTTTATATTTCGGGACACCCTGGCGAATGTTGAAAAGCTAGTTCAGGTGCGCTCAGACCCGATGAAAGCAATTAAACAGCCGCTAAAGCTGGCTTCTACAGCTATGGCGGCTCTAAAGGCCATTCCCTTACAGCAACGTTTATTTAAGAATACGTTTCAGAAAACTACCATCAGTGCCCTGCCGCAGATTGTAAACTGGCCACTTGATGGAGGTCCTTTTATCACCATGCCACAGGTGTACACGGAAGATCCGGATAGGCCTGGAATTATGAATGCCAATTTGGGGATGTACAGAATTCAGCTAGGCGGAAATGACTATATCCAGGATAAAGAAGTCGGTTTGCATTACCAGATTCACCGCGGGATAGGGGTACACCAGTCCAAAGCCAACGCAAAGGGACAGCCGTTAAAGGTCAGCATTTTTGTGGGAGGACCCCCGTCACACCCTTTGGCGGCTGTGATGCCTCTCCCTGAGGGACTGTCTGAGATGACCTTTGCCGGCGCTCTGGGCAACCGGCGGTTCAGGTATTACTATGATGACGAGGGCTTTTGTATCTCAGCTGATGCCGACTTTGTTATCACGGGAACTGTTGAGCCGGGCGAAAATAAGCCGGAGGGGCCTTTCGGCGACCATCTTGGCTACTATAGTCTGACCCATCCGTTTCCTCTAATGAAGGTTCATAACGTATATCATCGCAAGGATGCTATATGGTCGTTCACCGTAGTTGGCCGCCCGCCTCAGGAAGATACCAGTTTCGGGGCGCTTATCCACGAGATTTCGGGATCGGCACTGCCGAAAGAAATCCATGGTCTTAAAGAAGTAAATGCCGTGGACGCTGCCGGCGTTCACCCTTTGCTGTTTGCGATAGGAAGCGAGCGATACACGCCTTTTTTAAAGGAGCGTCGCCCTCAGGAGATCCTCACTATTGCGAACCATATTTTGGGGAAGAACCAACTTAGTCTGGCGAAATATCTGTTCATTGCAGCACATGAAGATGATAAAAGTCTAAGTACGCACGACATTTCCGGATTTTTACAGCACATGCTGAGTCGTGTGGATTTTGGACGAGACCTGCATTTTCATACCCAGACTACCATAGATACGCTGGATTACACGGGGGCCGGACTAAATTCTGGTTCGAAGGTGGTCTTTGCCGCAGCCGGGGAAAAAGTCCGTGATCTTTCTTCTTCCTTGCCGGATCATTCCAGACTGCCTGCGGGTTTTGGCCCTGTTGCCTTGGCGTTACCAGGTGTGCTGACAATATCTGCCCCAGCGTATGTTAGTGCTACCGAAACCGAAAAGGAACTCCTGTTGTTGGGTACTTTTCTTTCAGAAATTGTCGAAGGAATCGCTATGGTGGTTTTATGCGACGATGGACAATTTGCTGCAGCCTCCATTAATAATTTTGTCTGGGTGACGTTTACCAGAAGCAATCCGGCCTCCGATATTCATGGACATAAAGCGTTTTCTATAGATAAGCATTGGGGATGCGAAGGACCCGTTATCATTGATGCCCGCAAAAAGCCTCATCATGCCCCGGAGCTGATCAAAGATTCCTCGGTTGAGGAACGACTAGATGCCATGGAACTACGCTGGTAATGATGTGGTAAAGAAAAAGGAGCAATCTTTTCAGATCGCCCCCTTTTACAGAATCGAATTTCTCTTGAAAGGTTAAAACCTGACACCAAAAGTCAGGAACACATTGTTTCTTTGCGTCTTGATGTCTGCTACGGGTTCTTCCGGATTTTCCGCTGTACCCACTTCATATGGCGCAAGCTCCGTGTTGGTGTTCAGGTGCTGATAAGCAACATCGAAGTAATAGTTGTTCACCCTGTACCCAAGACCGCCGGTATAGATTTTCGTGGCGAAGTAATCACTATCACCTTTAATTGCACTGCCGTTCAAGCCGTATCCACCGCGGATACTTAACGCATTGTCGATTTTGTATTCAGCACCAACGCGGTAGTTGGCTGTGCTCTTGTAGTAGTCTTTGACCAGCCTGTTTTCTGCGGCAATAGTTCCTGGTTCCACACCTTGATCCGTAGAAAACCTGATAGACGAATAGTCAATATAGTCGACGTCGGCCGAAACCAGAGCTTTTCCAGCAATCACATAACTGGCACCCAATGAGCCTTTCAAAGGAGTTCTAACCCTGTACGTAAACAAAGAGTTTATCGGTTCGATATCGTAATTTCTGTTCGTTCCTATTGACGTGTTTAATTTGAATGAAGTATTGTCCTCAATAAGCATCCATGAAGGTGTTTGCAGCGTACCACCAATCCGGAAATTGTCCGCCGGCCTGAAAATCACACCCAGGCGTGCGTTTATACCTGTTCCCGTGGTTTCCTGGTTTCTGCGGAAAACCAGACTATAATTGGCATCCTCTGCAAAGTTGTAACCCGACTCCCGGAATTCACCGTCGCTGATATACCGCACATTAACTAATCCTACACTTGCCCCAATATATACCTGGTTGGATATATTAAGCGCTCCGGCCACATTCAGCTCAGAAGTTGAACCGGATCTTATCTCATTTTTATATTGGCTATTGCTGGCAGATTGCGCGTTGGAATTGTTTCGGGTTGAAGAAAGGAATTGTCCGTTTGGCTCGTCAAAATCAATTAGATAACCCTCGTAGCCCAGGCTGCCCAGACTGTTCACCGGAAGATCGTCAGGTCCAGCACCGGGGCGCTGAGGCAAATTGAAATTTGCGTCATCCCTAAAATAGTCTGCGATGGAATTGCTCGGGTTTGTACCCAAATAGGAGAACTCCGCACCAAAGTCGTTATTACGATTATATCCGATTCCGAAAACCGTGCTGATAACGCCTTTTTTTGTGTCCTGACCTTTAGCTCGCCAGGAGGGACTATAGAATACGACGCCGGCATTGTTCAAGTTTAAAACACTCTTAGATGACTCAGTATTCTGGTTCAGAAAGTTTGCCTTTCCTGTCATACCGTTAAATTCGGGGGTAAAGGTAAATTCCGATCTTGTGAACAGTCCCAGGCCAGCCGGATTCGATCCCAGTGAACTCATGTCGCCTCCCACACCAATTTGCGCACCGGCCATACCTTTAAATCTGGCTGTGCTGCCATAATTGGTTTGCGAAAATTTTAAAACGTCTGGGGTATAACTCTGACCGTATAAGGTTCCTGTTGCTGCTGCTAAGGCAGCAACAGATAATATTAATTTTTTCATTAGATAAAAAACAAGGTTAAAAGAAACCCTGCGCATCATACGCAGGGCATTACATCTTATCCTCTGCCACCTCTTGATGACCGAGAGCCGCTACTGCTTCCACTACTGCTTCTTCCCGAAGAGCCCTGGCTGCTTCGTGAAGGTGGCGGAGTGTAGGTAGGTCTGCTGTCTGTGCGCGGCGCAGGGGTTGCACGCTCCCTTGAAGGTGCTGTACTACGTGTAGGAGCGGGCTGCT
The DNA here is from genome assembly GCF_024436415.1 of Pedobacter deserti. Taxonomy (GTDB): domain Bacteria; phylum Bacteroidota; class Bacteroidia; order Sphingobacteriales; family Sphingobacteriaceae; genus Pedobacter; species Pedobacter faecalis. The sequence continues at coordinate 2,383,987 of NZ_JAFMZQ010000001.1, forward strand.
GTACGCGGCCAGGAGCCGCTTCCCTTCCGCGTTGCGTCCTGCTGGAGCTTTCTTCTCCGTTGCGATATCTTTCGGCGCGGCTTGTCCTGGAGACCACGTTTCCGTTAGCGTCTGATCGGGTTACCCCAGGTCTGACGTTTGATGAAGCGTTGCGGTAGGTACCGCCTACACCGTTCTCGCGACCGATTGATGGTCTCGACCGGTAGTCAGGAACGATTGTGGTGCGGCCTGTATAGTACCCGCCACCATAATATCCGCCGCCAAGAAATCCTCCACCATAGAAGCCCCCGCCATAATACATGCTATTCCAACCCCAAGGGCTATAGCTCCAGAATGGTGAATAATAATGGCCCCAGCCGGCGTACGGTGAATTCCAGAAATTGTTATAGAAAGGTCCGAATCCTATTCCTACTGACCATCCGCTATACGGATAAAACCCGCCGTAGAAATATGGATCGTAATAGCTTCTCCATGGAGTTCCATAATAAAACCTGTTTATCCTTGACGAATAATCCATGTCATAGTACGGATCGCTTGTTCCATAGTAATCACTTTCTTCATAAGTTTCCTCGCTCTGTTGTGTGTTTTGAGCGGAGGGCGTACTTTCGGAAGGCCTGATCGGAGCGGGCGTATAAACCCGGGCTGTAGCCTCGCTATTGTAAACATCATCATCCGAGCTGTTTTGCGCCAGCCGCGGAGCGGAGCAGGACGTAACAACGATCGTTGCCAGTGCAAGCACACTTGTGTATAAATGGTTCGGTTTCATAACTGTATGTATTGATTGTGTGAAGCGATTTTTTTGTAGGTATAAATTTATAAATTTGTGGCCAACTACACAAGGTATTTAACGACAAAAAACGTTCCAATGACATATGAGTAAAGGTATTACAAGTAAAAACGAAGATTATTCCCAGTGGTATAACGATATTGTTATAAAAGCAGACCTGGCTGAGCATTCATCCGTAAAAGGATGTATGGTTATTAAGCCTTATGGTTATTCAATCTGGGAGAAAATGCAGTCTGTATTGGACCAGAAATTTAAGGATACTGGTCATAGTAATGCCTACTTTCCTCTGTTCATTCCTAAGTCTTTTTTTTCAAAGGAGGCCTCTCACGTTGAGGGCTTTGCTACGGAATGCGCTGTGGTCACCCACTATCGGTTAAAGAACGACGGCACGGGCAATATCATTGTGGATGAGACTGCCAAACTAGAAGAGGAACTTATCGTACGGCCTACTTCAGAAACGATCATTTGGAATACCTATAAGGGATGGATCCAATCATACCGCGACCTGCCAATTCTGGTGAATCAATGGGCGAACGTGGTACGCTGGGAAATGCGGACGAGGTTATTTCTGCGTACTACAGAGTTTTTGTGGCAGGAGGGACATACCGCTCACGCGACGGCCGAGGAAGCGGTTGAAGAAACTCGTCGGATGCTCGATGTATATGCCGACTTTGCAGAAAACTGGATGGGCGTGCCGGTGGTAAAAGGCGTAAAAACGCCTAACGAGCGTTTTGCAGGAGCGCTGGACACGTATTGCATAGAAGCCTTGATGCAGGACGGCAAAGCGTTACAGGCAGGAACCTCACACTTTCTCGGGCAAAACTTCGCCAAAGCGTTCGATGTAAAGTTTACCAACAAAGAAGGTAAACTGGATCATGTGTGGGCCACTTCCTGGGGCGTGTCTACCCGCCTAATGGGTGCATTAATTATGGCCCATAGTGACGATGCAGGCTTGGTTCTCCCTCCAAAACTGGCGCCAATACAGGTTGTCATTGTTCCGATCCATAAGAACGATGAGGAATTGAGAAATATATCTGCTTTTGTGGATGAACTAACGCTCAAGCTTAAACAAAAAGGAATTTCTGTTAAATATGACGACCGCGATACGCAGCGTCCTGGTTTCAAATTTGCTGAATACGAGTTGAAAGGTGTGCCGGTACGGCTTGCTATTGGCGCACGGGACATGGAAAACGGGACCGTTGAAATTGCCAGAAGAGATACCCGTGAGAAACAGACCGTACAGCAGGAAGGTCTGGAGGTTTTCATCCCGCAGCTTTTAGACGAGATTCAGCAGAACATTTATAAAAAGGCTTTGGATTTCCGGGCCGACCATATCACACCTGCTGATTCTTATGAGGAGTTTAAGTCGTTGCTCGACGGAAAAGCTGGTTTTGTTTCTGCACATTGGGACGGCACACCTGAAACAGAACAAAAAATAAAAGAGGAAACAAAGGCAACGATCAGATGTATACCTTTAGATAACCCCCTTGAAGATGGAGTTTGCATTTATTCGGGTAAGCCGTCTAAGCAACGCGTACTTTTTGCAAGGGCTTACTAAATCAAATCATAAGAGCTATGAAATTTGCAACTAAAGCGATCCACGCGGGTCAGGAGCCTGATCCGACCACGGGTGCGGTAATGACCCCAATATACCAGACTTCCACGTATTGGCAGAAGTCGCCGGGCGATAATAAGGGCTTCGAATATTCCCGCGGCACAAATCCGACAAGGAAGGCACTCGAGGACTGCCTTGCTGCTTTAGAGAATGCAAAATATGGTCTGGCTTTTTCGAGCGGAATGGGCGCAACAGATGCGGTGCTGAAATTGTTGAAGCCGGGAGATGAGGTAATAACCGGTGATGATCTATATGGGGGGTCTTACCGGATATTTACCAAAGTCTACGAAAAATACGGTATCAAATTCAACTTCATTGATCTGTCCGATCCAGAAAACATTTCAGCTTACATCAACGGCAATACGAAGCTGATATGGATTGAGACACCCACCAATCCGACAATGCGTATCATAGATATTGCAGGGGTATCAAAGATTGCCAAAGCGCACAATGTCCTGCTGGCAGTTGATAATACTTTTGCGTCACCTTATTTACAAAATCCGATAGACCAGGGCGCTGACATCGTGATGCATTCTGTAACCAAGTATATCGGTGGGCATTCGGATGTTGTTATGGGCGCATTGCTTGTAAACGATGATCAGCTTTACAAGGATCTTTGGTTCGTTTACAATGCGTGTGGAGCAACTCCTGGTCCGCAGGATGCTTTTCTTGTGCTCCGAGGAATTAAGACACTCCATTTAAGGATGAAAGCACATTGCGAGAATGGCGAGCGTGTTGCAAGATATCTTAAAAACCATCCGAAGATTGACAAGATTTTCTGGCCGGGCTTCGAAGATCATCCTAATCATCAGATAGCTAAAGCGCAGATGCGCGGATTTGGGGGTATGGTGTCCATTACATTAAAGGACGCCGACCTGCAGGAAACTTTTCGCGTAGCATCATCTTTTAAAGTATTTACTCTGGCTGAATCGCTGGGAGGAGTGGAATCCCTGATTAACCATCCGACCACGATGACACACGGTTCAATTCCCAAAGCAGAGCGTGAAAAAGTGGGGGTAACTGATAATCTTTTAAGGCTTAGCGTGGGTGTTGAAGACATTGACGATCTGCTCGCGGACCTGGAACAGGCGCTTAAATAGAAAGATTTGGATCATCAGCAGTTAAAGGATTTTATGGACTTGAAGGCAGCCCAGTACAACAGGCCAGACTTCATCGAAAATGATCCTATCTGCATTCCTCATCAGTTCAGTCTGAAGCAGGATATCGAAATCACGGGGTTTTTCGCAGCAGTATTGGCCTGGGGACAGCGCAAAACAATCATTAATAAATGCCGGGAATTGTTTCATCGCATGGACAATGCCCCGCATCAATTCGTGTTACATCATTCTGATGAGGATCTGAAAAGACTTCTGGGTTTTAAACACCGAACGTTTAATGATACCGACTTGTTGTATTTTGTGGCGTTCCTGCGTGAGCATTATCAACAATCGGATACGCTTGAGACTGCATTCCGACCGACAGTTTCTGCTTTAAATGAAGACTATCTTCCGGATATGCCTGAGCTCGGTTCTAGCAAACCCCCGGCGTCTTCTGCCTGTATGCTTTCTGAAATTCCGGCCAGTGATGTCCGCATTGAGGGCGCTCTGAACTATTTTAGATCTTACTTTTTTTCCTTGCCCGATTTTCCGAGGCGAACCATAAAACACATATCTTCCCCGCTCCAGAAGTCGACCTGCAAGCGGCTTAATATGTTTCTGAGATGGATGGTCAGGAAGGATAGTAAAGGTGTCGACTTTGGCTTGTGGAATAATATAAAGCCTTCTGATTTGATCTGCCCTTGCGACGTTCATGTAGACCGTGTGGCACGGAGGCTGGGATTGATCAAGCGGAAGCAAACTGATTGGCGCACGGCAGTTGAGCTTACCCGCGAACTGAGAAAATTTGATGCGGATGATCCGGTAAAATACGACTTCGCTCTATTTGGCCTTGGCGTTGAAGAAAAGTTTTAAATCGTATCTTGTGTATCATGATCACATTGAAAGCAGAGATTGAACGTTATGGTGAAATGGGTGAGAAGACCGGATGGAGTTATGTTTTTATACCCGAGACTGTCGCCAACCAAATTAAACCAGGTTGCCGAAAGAGTTTTCGTATTAAGGGAAGTATAGACCAGGTAATCATTTCCGGCATGGCCACTGTTCCCGTTGGGGATGGAAACTTCATACTGGCATTAAAATCAAGCCTGCGTAAGCAATTGAAAAAAGAAGCAGGTGCCTCTGTAATCCTCAATATGGAAGAGGATAGAGATTTTAAAATCGAAGTGCCCGAGGATCTGGAGCTATGTTTGTCAGACGAACCAGAATTAATGGAACGATTTATGGCTCTTCCTAAATCACACCGAAACTGGTATATCAATTGGCTAAACTCTGCCAAAACAGAATCAACACGAACAAAACGATTGGTCAAAATTGTATCAGCGATGGACAGAAAGCTCAGCTTCGGTGAAATGATGCGGGAAGACAAGCAGGCTAAGCTGTAGTCCTGTACTTTGTTTTGCTACTTATACTTCCTGAACCAGCTTTCCACCTTCATTTGTATGACTCCGAAAAAAGCTTCTCTGAAGATTCTTGTACTCATTTTTGAAGTTCCTTCAGTGCGGTCCGTAAAAATGATCGGAACTTCTACCACTTTAAAGCCATATTGGATGGCGGTAAACTTCATTTCAATCTGAAATGCATAGCCTACAAATCTGATCTGGTCCAACGGAATCTTTTCGAGTACCTTACGTCTGTAACATTTAAAGCCCGCGGTCGCGTCCTGAATATTAATTCCAGTTATTAACCGGACGTACATGGAAGCGAAATATGACATCAGCACACGACTCATAGGCCAGTTGACGACATTAACGCCACGCACATATCGCGAGCCTATAGCTACATCCGATCCTTCCGCACATGCGTTGTGGAGTCTGACTAAGTCGTCCGGATTATGAGAAAAATCGGCATCCATTTCAAATATATATTCATATTGAGGCCGCGCCAATGCCCATTTAAAACCGTGTATATAAGCAGTTCCCAAGCCCAGCTTGCCAGTTCTTTCTTCAAGATGTAATTGCGGAAATTCTAATTGCAGCTTCTTCACAATATCAGCAGTTCCATCAGGCGAACCATCATCGATGATAAGCAGCTCAAAGGGATGGCTCAATGAAAAAATCTTCCTGATAATTTTTTCGATATTCTCCCGCTCGTTGTAGGTGGGAATAATAACTAAACTGTCTGACACGAATGATAAATTAATCAGCTAAAATAATTATTCTCATTGAATAAACAGACTATTTTACCTCCTGCATCAGTTTTCTGACCACAGGTGCGATCACGATCAACACCACGCCGGATATTAAAGCGTAAATTGCCAGTTGCCGGTATTCGTCTGTGAAAGTGAGGAGCTTTTGTGTAAGCGTATCATTCTCACCAGCTTCAGACATGCCCGCGCCCAATATACCAGCTACATACTGACCGTAAGCGCTCGCCAGAAACCACATGCCCATCATTACGCCCTGCAATCTGGCTGGAGATAATTTTGTCATAATGGAAAGTCCGATTGGAGAGAGGCAGAGTTCTCCGAACGTTATAAATAAGTAAGCCAGCGTAAACGCGTCCAGAGAAGTTATTCCCTGGGCGTTTGCAAAGAAACGTGTAGCATACATCACAAAGAACCCGGCTGATAAAAAGATAAAAGCCAGTCCGAATTTGACAACCGTATTAGGTTCAATCTTTCGCTTTGCAAGACCTATCCAGATGTATCCGAATATAAATGCGAATATGATTACAAAGAGTGAGTTTGCAGAATTGTTTACACCATTCGGATCCAGTGTGATGACACCGAGCAACTTGTTGTCGAGGTTCCGTGCGGCAAATAATGACAGCGAACCTCCACTTTGCTCAAATATTCCCCAGAAAATTATCGAAAAGAAAATAAATACAAGCGCTGCCAACAGCTTTTTGCGTTCAGCCCATCCGTATCTGGTCATTTCATAAACAAGATAAAGCAATGTTGCGGGACCTATTACATACATGAACCAATCGGTGTACTGGGTTTTGGCTACCATAGTCATTACCACCGGAATGGCTGCAAGTGACCCTGCGTATACGGCGTAATCGTACCACCGCGTGTTTGCTTTTGCGGCAGAAGAATCGGACGACTTCAGTGGCGACAAACCGATAGGACCCAGACTTCTCTGAGTGACGAGAAAGGTGATCAGACTGATGGTCATGACAATACCTGCTAGGCCAAAAGCCAAATGCCAGGAATATGCCTTACCTATAGCAACGCAGGCGTATCCGCCAAGTAAGGCACCTATATTAATCCCAGCATAAAACAAGGAAAATCCAGCATCGCGTCTTGCATCGTTTCCTTTATACAAGGTTCCTACCATCGTAGATATATTTGGTTTAAAAAATCCGGTACCCACAACGGTGAAGCTGATGCCGAGAAAGAAAAATTCATGCGGATCAAAGGCCAATATCGCGCTCCCGATAATCATAAGCATACCACCCCAGAATAGGGACTTCCTGAATCCAAGTATTTTGTCGGCAAAAAGTCCGCCTATGAAGGTAAAGGCATAAACAAAAGCCTGAGTGGCCCCATACTGAAGGTTAGCTTCTACATCATTCATGAAGAGTTCTGTAACCATGAAATACGTAAGCATGCCCCGCATTCCATAGAAGCAAAAGCGCTCCCACATTTCTGAGAAAAAAAGCGACCATAGCTGCTTAGGGTATTTACCCTTGAAGTTCTGGATCTGATCTAAAGTAATTTCATTCTGCATATTGCCGTATATTAAAAAAGCCTCCTGGTTACAGGAGGCTTGAGTTATTTTATTTTACACCATGCATTAATCTTTTGATAAGCGGATGTAGCGCTGCAATGATAATTCCCGCTGCTATCGGTATCAAGGTGAAGATCAAAAAGAAAGTAGACAAGCTGTATTTGCTTGTAATTTCCTCAATCATACTGCCCGAAGCACCGGCGAGCTTGTTACCCATTGCAATGAAAAGGTAGTATACACCAAACATGAAACCAATCCATTTCGCAGGCACCAGTTTGCTTACGTACGAGAGTCCAACAGGTGAAATACAAAGCTCGCCAAGCGTGTGGAATAAGTAAGCAAAAACCAACCATATCATGCTGACTTTAATCTCCGGTGACGTGATGGACATTGCAGCATAAGCGAGGAAGCCAAACCCTAGACCCAGTAAAGTTAATCCCAGACCGAATTTCATGGACGCTGGAAGATTGTATTTACTCTCCCACCATTTCGAAAACCCGGGCGCAAAGCAAATAATGAAAAGTGAGTTCAGGATATTGAACCAGGAAGCTGCAATTTCCGTTGTTTCTGCCGAGAATTCACGCTGAACCTTCCATAACACAATACACCAAATGATAATAAAGCTAACGGACAGGACTATGTTTCCTGTTTTAAATCTGCGGAATGTATTTGAAAAGAGTTTAGAAAGCACATATGTGATAATCATCAACGGTACTATGGTAAGTACTGCGTCTACCACCTTGAAAGTTGTTCCAGCTGTACCAGTTAAGATTCGGGTAGTGTTCTCCTTCGCAAAAATGGTCATACTTCCACCAGCCTGTTCAAATGCCGCCCAGAAGAAGATTGTAAAGACGGAGAAAATAAAAACGACAATGAGACGATCCCGGATGATATGGCCCGGAACCTTTTCTTCCTCAACGATCTCTTTAGTGTCTGTAGTTTTTTCGGCAGCCTTCAGTTTTCTCTCTTCGCTGGGAAGCAGGCCGATATTTCCGAAAATACCCTTGGTAAAATAGAACTGAAGCATTCCAAGGAACATAAATATCCCGGCCAAACCGAAACCCCAGCTCCAGGATATTTTCTCGCCGATGTAACCACAAAGCATGATTCCTAAAAACGCACCAGCGTTTACGCCCATGTAGAATATCGAGTATGCGCCGTCCTTCTTCTCAGGAAAATCCTTATACATATTGGAGACTATCGAAGTCATATTAGGCTTAAATAATCCATTGCCTATCATCAGACATCCCAAACCAACATAAAGGAAAAAAGGAGTTTCTACAGCCATACTAGCATGGCCGAGGGTCATTATCAACGCCCCCACGATTACAGCCCAACGGTATCCCAACAAGCGGTCAGCAATTAAACCGCCCAGAACCGGTGTGAGATATACGCCCATGGTGTACGTTCCATACAACGAAATAGCTTCTGCGCTTGACCATGCCCAACCCCCGGTTGCAATGCTTGAAGTCAAAAAAAGTACCAGCAGGGCACGCATTCCATAGTATGAAAAACGTTCCCACATTTCCGTGAAGAAAAGTACAAACAAACCGGCGGGATGCCCAAGTACTTTATTCTCGAAAAAGTCATTTGGCGTCCCCAAATTTTTTGTAGTCATGTTGAATCAGTGAAAAATATTTAGAATGTTTAGTTAGTTTATTGCGCAAGATAGGTACATGCAGTCAAACTCCCAAATGCTGCTACAATTTCTTTACAGGAGTTGTGGATTTGTCTTCAGGGTCTATATAAAAGTCGTCCATTTCGTTGGGCTCGTTCTTTAATTCGACGTTTTCAACAAGTCTAAGCTTACTGTTTACAAATTTGAAAGCATCAAAGCTGAGATCAGAGGCGTAATACTCGAAATTACCCTCCATATCCGGCGTAAATGGTGCAAGGTGATCAAAAACAAGGAGGTTAACGCTCTTATCTATAGTGAGCGTCATGGAATTCATTTTGTTGTACTCAAAAATGATCCGGTTTTTGCTGGCAACAGACTTACTTCCTTCAAATACAGGTTTGCCAAATACCGGAAGGTCTTTTTCAAAAGAAAGAACTTCTATTACTTTTTTGGTTGTCTTCTGATTGTTACCCTTCCAGCCCAGGAGTACGTAGTATGGCTTAGTTCCAGGCACAAAACCTATTTCGTAATACCTTGCCCCATACCAGCGTTGGTGGTCGGTTACTTCATAAGGAGTTTTTAGATTATCAGTTTGGTCAATAAGCGGATATAACTTTAATTGGCCATTGGTGGTTGCCATTTGTATCGCCCCAAAAAAACGATACGACCCGTCATCAGCGGGTACCGACCAGGAAAGAATCCGCAGCGCATTGTCGGGCGACTTAACCACTGATATGGTCTTTAGCGAATCGAAGGGGAAGGCAAACGAAAAAGGTGTTTTCAAAGCATTTACCAAGGTCTTAATGAATGCAGCATTATGCTCAAACCGGCTGGCGTTATTTTCAGATGCAAGTATAAGGCTGTTAAGAGCCACCAAGCTGTCCTGATATTTAGCTAATACAGGTTCATTATTAAACGAAAAGCTGTGCTGGGCCCGACCTACAGTAATAGACGTAAGTAAAATGCTGAAACCAAGTATATGCTTTAAGGTCTTGATCATCTGACTAGTCCAAACGTTCAATAACAATCGCACTGGCGCCGCCTCCGCCGTTACATATTCCTGCTACGCCAATTCTTGCCTTGTTTTGTGCCAGGACTGACAGCAAAGTAACAACAATGCGGGCCCCGGATGCGCCGAGCGGGTGACCTATCGCTACAGCGCCACCATTTACATTTACCTTATCTTCACTTAAACTGAGTTCGCGATTGTTTGCCAGCGCAACTACGGAAAAAGCCTCGTTAATTTCATAGTAGTCCACGTCCGAAGCCTGAATTCCCGCTTTCTGAATAGCCAGAGGGATAGCTTTAGATGGTGCAGTAGTGAACCATTCCGGCTGCTGTTGCGCATCGGCATAAGACAGAATTTTTGCCAGAGGCTTTAAACCCATCTCTTTTGCTTTATCAGCGCTCATCAGCACAAGGGCAGCAGCTCCGTCATTTAGCGTCGAAGCGTTTGCCGCAGTAACTGTACCATCTTTTTTAAAAACAGGCTTCAGTGCCGAGATCTTCTCAAACTTAACAGAGAATGGCTCTTCGTCTCTGTCGATAGTCGTTTCCGCACCCTTACGGTCGGCCAGCGTTACCGGTGCTATTTCCGCATCAAACCTGCCCGACGACTGTGCTTCCTGTGCTCTCTTGTATGAGGAAATAGCGTAAGCGTCCTGATCCTCACGACTAATATTACATGTGGAGGCACATAATTCAGCAGCTGACCCCATGTGATAGTCATTGTAAACATCCCAAAGTCCATCTTTCACCAAACCGTCAGTAACCTGTCCATGCCCTAATCTGTATCCTGTCCTGGCTTTATCAAGGTAAAAAGGAACATTGCTCATGCTTTCCATGCCACCTGCTATAATAATATCCTGCTCTCCTAAAGCAATACTTTGAGCAGCCAGCATGATGGCTTTTGTGCCTGAAGCGCAGACTTTGTTAATGGTGGTAGCCGGGACGTCAGGCAGGCCGGCGAGTTTAGCAGCCTGTGTGGCAGGAGCCTGACCGAGGTTCGCAGACAGCACGTTTCCCATATAAACCTCCTGAATATCAGAGGAAGTAAGACCTGCCTTCTCAACTGCAGCTTTAATCGCAAAGCCCCCAAGCTGTGTTGCTGATAAACTTGACAAAGAACCTCCAAAACTTCCTATTGGCGTTCTCACTGCTGAAATAATCACTACTTCTCTCATTTATATGCATTTAAGTTAGTTGGAAGCAAAGTTATGCAAATTGCCGCTATAGGTGGTTGATTTTTACTTAACTTTATCTAAGTTTGGATTTGAATTAACAGAAGACTAGATTGGCTAAGATCAGGAAAAATTCACATAAGGTATTGTACCGCAAGTACTCATCAAACTTCAAGTACATTATGATGATACTTTCTGTATTTATCATAACAGCATTTTTGCCTAAACAGCCCCGGTTCAGGTACGAATTTGAAAAAGGTGAGATTTGGAAGAATAAGGATCTTGTTTCTCCTTTCAGTTTTGCTATCCTTAAAACAAGTCCGCAGGTAAACACAGACAGGGAGGAAGCGCTGGCTAACGTTTTGCCCATTTATGCCCTGAACAAAAACATGTTCAATGGGATAGAAGAAGCCTACATCAGCGAATTTGAGGTTAAGTGGAAAAGCAATTCGCTACCCGAGAACGACCGGATACCTGAACGGGACCGAAGCCTGAAATTGCTGCGCGCAATTTATCAGAAGGGTATTATTGCGATCAACAACAAGCATCAGGGAGAGGAGCCGTATTACGATTTCTCGCTGATGAACGACAATGTTGCTACCACAATGAGTACCCAGGACGTTTTCACTGTTTCTACAGCGCTCGCGTATTTCGGAAAGAACTATATCTCGGTCAACCCAAACGCACGGGAACTGATTCTTACCATGGCGGAAGACCATTTAAGGCCCAATATCATATTTAATGAGCGTCTTACACAGATTGTTCAGGAAAATACAGTTAACAGCTTGTCGACCACCAGGGGGATGGTTCAGAAGGGTGAACTCATTGTTGCCAAAAATGCAGTGATTGACGAAGACACCTATCAGAAGCTGCTTTCCTTCCGAGAAAGCTATGAAGCCCAGACGAAAACCGTGGGCGATAGCCGTGAAGTATATTTGGGCCAGGTTGTACTTGTTGGTTTTATTGTGAGCTTGCTCATGATTTTTCTTAAGCTTTTCAGGAAAGACATCTTTGCAGATAACCGTCAGCTCTCCCTGCTCTTGCTGGTAACAGTAATTATGCTTTTATCGCTCACCTGGGCTATTAAACTTAACCTGCCCAGCTTGCATTATATACCATTTTGTATTGTGCCGATCATTATCCGGATCTTGTTTGATACCCGGCTTGCCCTGTATCTGCATCTTCTGGTTATCCTTATCGCGGGCTTTTTTGTGCCAAACAGCTTTGAGTTCGTGTTTTACCAAACCACAGCCGGTATGGTGGCCATTTATAGTATACGAAATCTGGTAAAACGCGAGCAATTGCTCGTATCGGCCCTTTATATATTATCCGCGTATTTCATTTCCTTTATTGGTATTGCCCTGTTGAGGGAGGGGTCGGTGCGGCAAATCGAATGGCTCAACTTTGTGCCTTTCCTTATTAGTGTGCTGTTATCACTGCTTGCTTATCCGCTAATCTATGCGTTTGAAAGATTATTCGGTATAACCTCCGACGTCGCACTTATTGAGCTTACCAATACCAACAATAAGCTGCTGCGAGAACTTGCCTTTAAAGCGCCGGGTACATTTCAGCACTCGCTGCAGGTAGCCAATCTGGCTGAGGCAGCTATTTTTAAGATAGGTGGAAACTCATTGCTGGTACGGGCAGGTGCGCTGTATCATGACATTGGTAAAATGGAGAATCCTCAGTATTTTATTGAGAACCAGAATACCGGTGCCAGTCCGCACGACAAGCTTCCTTATGAACAAAGTGCCCAGATAATCATAAAGCACGTTCATAAAGGAATAGAGATCACCAGACGGCACCAACTGCCGGAAAGTGTGATTGATTTCATAAGAACGCACCACGGCAATACACGCGTCGACTTCTTTTACCAATCCTTTCTTAAGAATTCGCCGGAGAAGTTCGTGGATGAAAACATTTTCCGCTACCCGGGCCCCATTCCTTTTTCAAAAGAAACGGGCGTATTAATGTTGGCCGACTCGGTCGAAGCTGCTTCAAGAAGTCTGAAGAATCCGGATGCTCAACGTATCAACGACCTTGTAGAACGCATAATTGATTATAAACTCGAACAAAATCAATTAGACAACTGCGATCTTACTTTAAAGGACATTGAAACTATAAAGCTGATATTCAAGACGATGCTTATGAGTATTTACCACGTCCGAATTGATTATCAGCAAAACGTCTAAATTTTATCCCCAAAGCCATCGATTTTTTTTTGCATAGTTCAATGAATTACTATATTTGCAAACCCAAAAACGAAGTTTTTAGGTAAAAGGAGAGGTGCCTGAGTGGCCGAAAGGAACAGTTTGCTAAACTGTCGTACTGGTAACGGTACCGCGGGTTCGAATCCCGCCCTCTCCGCGAAAAGGGTTTCATTAGTGAAGCCCTTTTTTATTTGACACATATGACTACCAGCGTCATAATTCGGCGAGTAAGCTGTTCAAATCAAGCATTCTGGTATACATCTCAATAGATCCATCAGCTTTGAGCGGCCACTGTTCCCTCGGGCGATCCCAATAAAGCTCAACACCATTACCGTCCGGATCGTTAAGATACAACGCTTCCGATACACCGTGGTCAGAAGCCCCCGTAAGCGGGTAAGGGGCACGGCGAAGGCGATCAAATATGACTGCGAGGTCACGCCTGCTAGGGTAAACGATGGCGGTGTGAAACAGGCCGACGCCTTCGGCACGCGCAGGCGGCGCATCTTCACTATACCAGGTATTTAATCCAATATGATGATGGTAACCTCCGGCCGAGATAAATGCTGCCTGGCTGCCATACATGGTGATCAGTTCAAAGCCCAGCAAACCCTGGTAAAAAGCTAGGGCCCGGTCGAGATTAGCAACCTTTAAATGCACGTGTCCTATCCGGGTATTTGCCGGTACAATATAGTTCTGTTCTGTTTGCATGTTTTATCTTTTGACGTTTGTTAATATACAGAATCTGTGCTTATATTTAAAAAGCAATGGAGCAACTTCACACGCTGTACTATTTTCTTGATCTTGCTGGTGCTTTTGTTTTTGCCATAAGCGGGGCAGCGGCCGCCAGGCAGCGTGGTATGGACCTGTTTGGTATCTGTGCTATAGCATTTACGGTAGCATGTGGAGGCGGAATTATCAGAGATCTGTGTATTGGGGCTATACCGCCTGCGGGTCTGGCCAACTGGCGTTATCTTGTCGCAGCTATAATTGCCGCCGGCATGACGATAAGCTTATATCCATTGGTACAGCGGCTCAATCATCCGGTATTGTTCTTTGATGCCCTGGGCTTAGCGCTTTTTGCCGTTACCGGCGCACAAAAAAGTCTGGCCTACGGACATAATGATCAGGTCGCTATCCTGTTGGGTATTACCACAGCCGTAGGCGGAGGTGTCCTGCGTGATATCCTGCTCAACAGAGTGCCTGTCATTTTGCAAAGGGAGGTGTACGCCTCTGCCGCTCTTATTGGTGCCGGACTTGTTGTGCTGGGTCGTCATTTTAAATGGTTAAGCAGCGATCAGACCTCTCTTCTGGCACTGGTAATATGTTTCATCATCCGGTTGCTCGCGCTGCGCTATCGATGGAATTTACCCGTCTTCGCCCGAAAACAGGTCTAGCATCTTTGATTTTTTTTTGTATATTGACAGCTCGAAACCGCTTTAATCAAATATATTTTCAATTATGCTCCGCTATGAACGATTTTTTTAACGATACGCTGATCTGGTTTTGTATCGGGTTTGCCTTTTTTCTACTTGAATTTTTACTACCGGGCTTTATCCTGTTTTTCTTTGGTGTCGGGGCCTGGATCGTTGCCATCATGACACTTATGGCCGATGTGTCTGTGAACACACAGATTTTGGTTTTCATTGGCAGTTCCGTTATCACCGTACTGCTGCTGAGGAATTGGTTGAAAGCAAAGTTCGGTACCACGGTAAACGACACTGAGCTGGAAGACGAGTTTGTGGGTAAAGTGGGGCAGGCAGAGACAAACATTGGTCCCAATCAGCAGGGAAAAGTTGAGTTTAAGGGAACGATGTGGGATGCAATATCTGACGAGCCCATTCTCGCCGGAGAAAATGTGCTGATAACTGGCACAAAGAGTATAAAATTAATCGTAAAACCAATACCAAATAACTAATCCATATTATGAGTCCAGCAACCTATATTCTTATTATCCTAGCGGTCTTTCTATTGATCGCCTTTACATCAACGTTCAAGGTAGTACCGCAGCGAACAGTTTTTATCATTGAGCGTCTGGGCAAGTATAGCCGTTCTTTGGATGCAGGATTCCATATTCTGATACCTTTCATCGATAAAGTTGCCTACAAGCAGAATCTCAAGGAGCAGGCTATAGATGTGGCTTCCCAGATATGTATAACGAAAGACAATATCGCAGTGGAGGTCGACGGAATTCTTTACCTCCAGGTTATTGACCCTCAGAAAGCCTCGTATGGCATTGATAATTATCGCTTTGCAGTAATCCAGATATCTCAGACAACCATGAGAAGTGTCATTGGACGTATGGAACTTGATAAAACTTTTGAAGAGCGGGAAACGGTAAATGCAACCATCGTAAGTGCGGTTGACAGGGCCAGCGATCCATGGGGTATAAAGGTATCCCGCTATGAAGTGAAAAATATTGCTCCGCCTCAAAGTATCCGTGATGCCATGGAAAAGCAAATGCGTGCCGAGCGTGAAAAACGCGCCCTTATTGCAGAATCAGAAGGAGATAAGCAGGCAAAAATAAACCGTGCAGAAGGAGACAAGCAGGAAATGATTGCCCGTTCGGAAGGTGAAAAAATGCGGAAGATCAATGAAGCGAGCGGAACCGCCGCTGAAATTGAGATGGTAGCCGTGGCAACCGCCAAGGGTATTGTCGAGATCGCCAAGTCCATCAATCAGGAAGGTGGCGTAAACGCAGTGAACCTTCGAATTGCTGAGCAGTACCTTACAGAGTTTGGTAAGCTGGCGAAAGTAAACAACAGTATGATCGTTCCGGCCGATCTGTCCAATATCGCCGGCGTGATTTCAAGCGTTACTTCCGTCCTTAATACAGCAAACATCAATGGCCCGGTACAAGGTACAAACATCGGCAGAAAGGCTTAGGTCATTTATAACACAAATCAATTTCTATGCATCAAACACTTAAGACAATCACATTAGCATTGGTGGCCGGAACGCTGCTTATCCTGCAAAGCTGCTCCACAGTGAAGAGTTCCGAAGGGACGAAAGGCACTAAATGGACCAAAGAGAAAGCTACGGCCTGGTACAATAAACAGCCCTGGCTTGTAGGAGCTAATTTCATTCCCAGCACAGCAATAAATCAGTTGGAGATGTGGCAGGCAGATTCATTTGATACCCTGACGATCAACCGGGAACTCGGCTGGGCCAGGTCTATCGGTATGAATACCGCTCGCGTTTACCTGCACGATCTGTTATACGAGCAGGATTCTGTTGGCTTCTTTAAAAGAATGGACATCTTCTTAGACATAGCCGCAAAGCATAACATAAAGCCACTGTTTGTGATATTTGACTCCTGCTGGGATCCCTTCCCGAAACTAGGAAAGCAGCGTACGCCAAAGCCACATACGCACAACCCAGGATGGGTGCAAAGTCCGGGTCAGCTTGCTTTAAAAGACTCTACGCAGTATCCGCGACTGGAACGGTATGTGAAGAGCCTGCTACGTCACTTTAAGAATGACGACCGCATTCTTGCCTGGGACTTATGGAACGAGCCTGATAACATGACAGGACCTTCTTATGAAGCGGTAGAAATTCCCAATAAGGTAGCGTTGATCATACCTTTACTTACCGAAACTTTCCGTTGGGCTCGCGAGGTTTCACCATCGCAACCACTTACCTCGGGTGTTTGGGCGGGCAATTGGTCGGAGCCTTCTAAACTTAAACCGATTGAAGCCCTTCAGCTGGAGCAATCAGACATTATCTCCTTTCATAACTATGGAGCACCTGAAGAATTTGAGACGTGTATAAAGTGGCTGCAGCGGTACGAACGGCCAATAATCTGCACTGAGTACATGGCTCGTCCCAATGGAAGTACTTTTGCTGGTTTCCTGCCCATTGCAAAAAAATATAATGTGGCCATGTATAACTGGGGTTTCGTAAACGGGAAAACGCAAACCATCTATCCATGGGATAGCTGGACAAAAACTTATTCCGCGGAGCCACCGCTTTGGTTTCACGATATCTTCCAGACAGACGGTACGCCGTACAAACAAGAGGAAGTCGATTTCATCAAGAAAATGACGGGGACAGAAAGCACTACAAAACGCTAGTAATCAAGGTGTATAAAAAGGCCGAAAAAATCAATTTTCGGCCTTTTGCATAAATATTTGCACGAAGATCTTTTTTTCATATCTTTGCGCTCCACAGCGACAAGCTTTGGAAAAAAAAGATACCAGTTCGGGGTGTAGCGTAGCCCGGTATCGCGCCACATTTGGGATGTGGAGGTCGTAGGTTCGAATCCTGCCACCCCGACAAAATAGAAGTCAAATTCTATTAAAAGGCCTTAAATCAACGATTTAAGGCCTTTTAGTTTTTGATCACAACGCTAGCGACGACTACTCAGGAGCAGTCATTCCAATCTCTGCCCATTCTTCTTTTGACGGGCCGTATAAACCAGGAACCGGTAAACCAAGTATTCGCATAATAACTGTCATTTGTCCGCGATGATGAGACTGATGCGTAATCAAAATATGCAGAACGGTACCTTTAGTCCATTCGTCGCCATACATATTTACCTTCTCGGCAAGGACAGAATCTGTCCACTTCAGCGGTATGGCCTTGGCGATCTGAGCCGCGTAGTCTGCGTAGACCGAAATCAGGTCGGTAAAGCTCCCTGGCACGGGCAAATGCTCCAACGGATCTTCAGCAAATAAACCCGCTTTATGCCCCATTTCGGTAATCGTTTGGGTTAAGTGCCAGGCAAGGCGTTCTAATGAACGAACGTGTTCATGGACTAGTGTTGCACGGGTTTCCTCAGTAATGTGGTTAAGTAATTTAAGCGTGCTTTCAGTTTCGTATTTCCAGTTCTCCAGAAAATCGTGAATATTTCGGTACATACAAGTGTTGTTAAATAGTGGACCCAAATATATCATTTAAACTAATATAGTTAGTATAAAATCATTTTTAATAACTAATAAATTTAGTTAAACATAACTGTGAACCTTCTTCGGCCAAAACAAAATAGTATGCTTATTTTTGTGTATGACAAAAGCAGACATCACAGCAATTCACCCGATACATGAATGGCAGCAAGGATATATCCGGTTCGCAGACGACGTGCCGGTATCGGAAGTGTTGCAGAGGCACCGGAGTATATTCCGCGCAGATGACCTGGTGAAGCTGAAACAGTTGGGCGACCAGGTCTATGCGCCTGGAAAGTGGACGGCAAAAGATATCCTTCAGCACCTGATCGATACTGAACACATACTAAGTTACCGGGCGCTTCGCATTGCCCGTAACGATCAGACGGCTTTGCCTGGCTTTGATGAAGAGCACTTTGCCATACACACCAATGCCAGTCAGCGTACTATCGAGGATCTGCTGCATGAATTTGACTTGGTAAGACAAACTACCATAGCCCTCTTCAGCAGCTTCGACAAACCCATGTTGCGTCGTACAGGCCTGTGCAGCAACATCATTAATTCGACCCTTGCGCTGGCTTACATTATCGCCGGCCACCCGCTTCACCACGTTCAGGTTTTAAGAGACCGGTACTTCCCGAGGATAAATCTATCGATATAAAAAGTTCCAAAAGGTATCAGGCATGCCAACAGCACCTTCCAGGTCGTTTCTCTAAAACGCCATTTTTCTTCTATACCCACGCTAATGGCAGAATACAGGAAAAGCAGAAACAGCGCCCCGTGTATCGGACCGAGTGCCCTCACCAGGTCCGGGTAGTCGAAAAAATATTTCAGCGGAACCGCAACGAACACCAGGACGAGGAGTGAAATGCCTTCCAGGTATCCGATCAGGCGAAGCCGGCCAATTGGGGTTTTAAGAAAATTGATCATATCGTTTTGCATTTAAAAGTTTCGGAAATAGGGGCGACTTGCCAATGGTGAAAATGGCCAGGGAATGGCTGCCAGAATGATCAGCAGCGCAATGGAAAACCAGACCAGCATCGTCTTGAATTTTTCAGCACTTTCCTGTTGCCTTTTCGCTTTTGCAGAGCCAATGGTAATCAAGACAATACTTAACAGCATAAGCCCCAAATGTACAACCGCAAAAAAGGAGAAGCCTGCACGACCGCCATGGTCGGCCGGCGCAGAGAAGAAGGCTTTAACCAAGGGACTTTTCGTGTAGATCAAAATACCCAGCATTAGCTGTATATGCGCAATTGTCGCTGTCCAATGGCGAAGGCTATTATGCCATTTGCTGAATGGTGAGCCTTTTACATAGGCGAAAAGCGCTGTAAAAACGGCACAGAAGAGCCTGAAAAGAACAAGCCATCTGAACAAGGAATGGAGCGGGAGTAAAAGTTCGTACATCATGAAAGATACTAATTGGTATGTTTTTGTTTAAAATTTTTTAAAATGCTTATTTTAATCGAGATAAATACGTTTTCATTTCTTTCAAGAAACCCGTATAGGCAGTTCTTCCCAAAACCTTCCCCAGGTTTCTGACACCACTGTAACCGGTTAGAATGAAAGTCGCCACCCCCTTGGTATCCACATCAGCCCTGATCTGACCATTCTTCTGCGCCCCAAGGAGCGCAGATTCCAGAGCCTCCGCAACCCGCTGCATCAGTCGGCCTAAGGCCTTTCTGAATGCTTCGCTTACTGGCGACATTTCCTCAACGAGATTTACCACAGGGCAACCGTATTCCACCCTGAAAACAGAATCGTCGAACAGCAATGTATGCAGCATCTTATATATCCCCTCAGTGACATCTTCACCCTGGCTCAGCGGCCTTCCGAGTCCATCCATTACCTGCGGGTAGAAGATCTCGTTGATGATGGCCAGGCCCATTTCTTCTTTCGATTTGAAATGATAAAAGAAGGCGCCCTTAGTTACATTGATCGTCTTAATGATATCGTCAATGCTGGTGCCATGATACCCCTTCCGGTAAATGAGTTCCAGGGACTTCGCTAAGATCGCTTGTTTTGTGGCCGCAGCTTTCGACATGGTCATGAGCCAAAGATACCACTTGGTATGTTTTATAGCGCCGCTTTTGCGTCAGAATTTTGTAACTTAACGAAGGCTATGCTTATATTGCCAGCTTATTTAACCAGATAAGAACACAAATGAAGCTTGTTTTATTAACCATGCTGCTGTCCTTCAGCATGTCGCTCTATGCGCAACAACCCACCGGAACCCCACAAAGCAGGGGTAGATTTAAGCTGGGTGATGTGACTACCGATCCGGGTGTAAGGGATCCCTGTATGGCCAAAGAAGGCGATACCTATTACGTGTATTTCACAGGGGGAGGCATACAGGTATGGTCGTCTAAAGACATGAAGACCTGGGAAAAACGTCCGTCAGTGTTTAGCGAAGCACCCCAATGGGTGGCGCAGCGATTACCCGGTTTTAAAGGCCTTGGTTTCTGGGCGCCCGATCTGAGCTTTCATAACGGGAAATGGTACCTGTATTATGCCACGTCTATTTTCGGTAAAAACACCTCGGTTATTGGGATGGCGACCAATAAAACGCTTGATCCGACTTCGAAGGATTATAAATGGGTAGATGAGGGCATGGTTGTTCAGTCTGTCACGGGCCGCGACGACTGGAACGCGATCGATCCAAACCTTACTGTTGATGAGCACGGTACGCCATGGTTAAGCTTTGGCTCACACTGGAATGGCCTCAAGCTTGTTAAACTCGGCAATGATTTTAAGACCCCTGCCGAGCCGCAGATCTGGCATACCATTGCGGCGCGGCCGCGCGACTTTAAATATACTGACGAGGAGGTGGGCAACGGGGCTGTGGAGGCGCCTTTCATTTTTAAGAAAGGAAAATACTATTACCTGTTCGTGTCCTGGGATGCCTGTTGCGCAGGTGCAAACAGCACTTACAATATCCGGGTCGGCCGTTCCGAAAAGATCACAGGCCCGTATCTCGACCGGGAAGGCAAGAGCATGGCCAAGAATGGTGGTACGCTGGTGCTGGGCGGCGATACTGGTCCCGACCGCAAAGTATACGCAAGAGGACACAATTCTGCCTACACTTTTGACGGGATCGATTACATGGCATTCCACAGCTATACCGACAGCTATGAGCGTCTCGGCATGGAGAAGCTATCCTGGGAAGACGGATGGCCGGTAGTTCAGAAAAAGCATTAGATTTGAAACTTACTCATAAACATGACTTTGAAAAACATTAAATTATCCGCTGCATCGGCATTTATTGCCCTGGCGTTATTTTCATGCGGACTAAAAAAGCAGGATACGGGCAATTCAGCTACAACTGCGCCTGTACCACTGGTAAATCCTGCGCTCCCTGGAGATAACCCTGACCCTTCCATCATACGTGTAGGGAAGGTATACTACGCTACCTCTACTACCAACGAGTGGGCGCCCTATTTTACCATATATAAATCCACCAATTTGCGCGATTGGAAGCTGGTAAACCATGTATTCCCGGGAGGTTTCAAGGATATGAAAGACCAATGGGGCGAGAATAACTTCTGGGCTTCAGAGCTCGCCTACGATGCCAAACAAAACCGGATTTATGCCTATTATACCGCGCACAACAGGAAAGTAAATGGCAACCCGGGTTTGCAATGCGGTATTGCCTGGATAGATGCCGATGAGATCGAGACTGGCAAGTTTACCGACAACGGTCCGGTGATCATTGAAGACGACTGTGGAGCAATCGATGCCTTCGAGTTTCAGGATAACGGTAAAATATACGCGTTCTGGAAGAACGACGGTAACGGATGCGGCAAGGAAAGCTGGATATGGGTGCAGGAAATCAACGAGAGCCGCACAAAGTTGCTGGGTACCAAACGCAAAGTTTACACCAACAGCCAGCCCTGGGAAACAGCCCTGGTAGAAGGCGCCTGCTTTTTCAGGTTAGGCGAATACGTGTACAGCTTGTACGCTGTCGGCGGATGTTGCGATGCCAATTGCAATTACAAAACGGGTATTGCACGCACACGCAACCTGGCCGAAGGTAAATGGGAGAAGTACGAAAAGAACCCGGTTATGGTGAGCAACGACCGCTGGAGATGCCCTGGTCATGGTACCGTAGTACAATCGGCCGACAACCGTTTGTTTATGCTTTACCACGCCTTTAACAAAGAATACGATGTGTTTGTTGGTCGCGAAGGTATCATTGAAGAACTCAAAATGGGTGCCGATGGCTGGCCGGTGCTGCACAATGCCACTGTGGCCAACCGGCCTAAGCAAGAACTCGATTTTTATAACGACTTCCGTAAAGACAAGCAGTTAAACCTGGTTTGGCAATGGCCATCCAAACTGCAGAAACCGCAGATGAGTTTCGATAAAGGGCTTCACCTGACTGCAGGCAACGACAATCACGAGCTGGGCACATTCCTTGGACAGTACATCAAGACCGTTAACTTCGACATTACGGCGGAGGTGGAAGTAACCGGAGCTACAGCCGGTGTGTGCCTTGGCGGTGCTATCTTTGAAAGCAAATGGCCCGGAGAACTCGGCGGCATCGGCATCGCTGCCTCCAAGCAAGGGTTTGTTGTGTTCAATAACCTGAACAAAAAGTATGAGGTCCTGAAGCAAAGCAATGAGTCATTGTCGGGCACCATTGATTTGAAAATGCAAATCAGCAACAACGGCAAGTTCATCGATTTCTTTTATAAAAAGCATAAATCTGACTGGGTTAAACTGTATTCAACTGATTTCAATGCTTCCAGGTATGCGCCATGGGGCATGGGCTATCGCGCAGGCATTGTGGCCAAAGGTGCAGGTGAGCATGCTATCTTCAGGCATTTCGGATTAAAGAACAATTAGGTACCGGTATCAGCAGGAAAGCATCAGGCTTCCTGCTGAGTTTCACCTGAATAGGGTGGTAATAGGGTGGTAATAGGGTGATAATAGGGTGATAATAGGGTCGTAACAGTATCGGGAGCTTATCATCAACGGGCTAATAGCGGGTGCTTACCTGATGCTGATGTTAAGGCGGTTTAACCGAGGTGGATCCTCGATCAGTGGCTGACTGAATGAGGACAGTTCGAACTTTATTTTGTATATTGAATATTTAACGGGCCAGAACGCCCTGAACTATAACCAAATATACGATTTAAAATCATGAACAGAACCTGTATAAAACACCTGTTTTTCTTTCTGGTTTTTCTTTCGGCATGTAAGAAAGACGAGACACCTCAAGAGCCAGTTGTTGAGCTGAAGAGCGACAAAACACTAAAGTCGCTTGTGTTCAAGGCAGACAAGAATCCCGTGCTTGTGCACGACGTTCAGGGCGAAATAATCGGAGACACCGTCTACGCAAGAGCTTTTGCGGGAACCAATATTACTTCACTTATACCCGAATTTGAGTATGAGGGCGTCGGAATTAAAGTCGGTTCGCTCGAACAGTCGAGCGGCGTAACGGCCAATAACTTCAGCAACAAGCTCGACTACACCGTGCTGGCAGAAGACGGCACTAAAAAAACGTACACGGTAAAGTTTACCGACAACGGTATTTCAGCGCTTTATATCAATACCAACGGTGCACCTATAAACAGTAAAGATGTATATGTAAACGGTACCATCAAAATTGTAAGCAATTTCAAGGATGTGGCATTTGACGGTAAAACGGAAATTAAGGGGAGGGGCAACTCTACCTGGAACGACATGCCGAAGAAGCCTTACCGCATTAAGCTGGAAAAGAAGGCATCGTTGCTCGGTATGGGCGAAAACAGGCACTGGGTTTTGCTGGCCAATTATGCCGATAAAACGCTGATGCGCAACGAACTGGCCTTTACACTAAGCCGGAACATCGGCAGGGAATTTACGCCTGACTCCCGCTGGGTTGAGGTATATCTGAATGGCGACTACCGGGGTACGTATCAGTTGGTGGAGCAGATCAAGGAAGACAAGTACCGGGTAGATGTAGAGGATGGCGGTTACTTAATTGAGCAGGACCTGTTTGCTACCGGCGAGCCGGTCTACTTTTATACCGCCAAGCGTATGCCTTTTGTGATCAAGTACCCGGATGAAGACGAAATTACCACCGAGCAAAAAGAATATATAAAGACGCATTTCCAAAAGCTTGAAGATGCCATGTACGGAGATCAGTATACCGATCCGCAAAATGGTTACCGCAAGTATTTCGATGTGGATAGCTATGTAGATTTTTATATCGTAAACGAGGTCATAGGCAATCCCGATGCTTTCCGGAGTACGTATATGTACAAGAAAAAAGACAACGATAAGATTTATGTGGGCCCTATATGGGATTTTGATAAAGCAGCGAACAACGATAACCGTTTGGGCAATCAGGTGAACGGCTTAATGGCCGATCATGCATTTGAACCTAAGATATGGTTTAAGCAGCTGATGACCGACCGCAGTTTCAGGCAGCGCATCAGGAGCAGGTGGAATGAGCTCAAGCCCAAGATTCAGGCAGTTCCCGATCTCGTTCCCATAATCGAAAAGCGACTTGCCGTATCACAGGTGAGAAATTTCACGAAATGGGATATTCTGAAGAAGCAATCGTACCTGGAAATGTATGTTTCCGGCTGGTACACCGGAGATGTCAAATATCTTAAAGATTTCTTAACCAACCACATCGCCTGGCTCGATACAAAATTTAACAGCAATGAATATCAATAATTGGTTTTTTTAGCCAACATTTATACATTTGTGCTGCGCCGCATAAGTGCTTTATTTGCCAATGTTCGGGATGTAGCGTAGCCCGGTATCGCGCCAGCATGGGGTGCTGGAGGTCGTAGGTTCAAATCCTGCCATCCCGACTATCAGACCAGTCAGAATAACTGACTGGTCTTTCTGTTTCCATAGGCTTTTCCCGTGCCCTCGCTGCCCCCAAAAAGGGGCCTGATGGCAGACTAGTCCCAGACTAATTGCAGGCTGGTTCGCAAAAGGTACCTGGTTTTGTGGACAAGTCTAGGATTAATCTCTCAGTAATCCCCTATTAGACGCACACTTGGTGCCGTCATGAACCCTCTTTTGTACAAAAGAAATTACAAGGTTTTTTAAATAAGACCTGTAAATTTAACCCCGTACACACACACAAATACACACGAATGAAAAGTACATTTATTTTTCTGCTTACGGCGTCACTCTGCTGTTCGTCCGCTTACGCACAGGTTACGGGTAATACCGCATCAGAGGCCAATGGCGTTGGGAAGGAAACCTTTGTAAACCCTTTGCGCAAGGGTGCTGATCCTTTTGTAACAAAACATAACGGTAAGTATTATACCATTTTTAACAGGGGAGGCGGTTTTGCGGTTACCGAATCGCGTTTTCTTACCCGCTTTGAGAAAACTGAAGTAGTTTGGACGCCGCCAAAGGATGCCTGGAACAGCTATAATCTCTGGGCTCCCGAGATTCATCATATAGACGGTAAGTGGTATATCTATTATGCCGGATCTGTGCACAGGGGCGCGCCGTATTATGCCCAGCGTGCCGGTGTGCTCGAAAGTGATAGCCCTTTTGGTCCGTACACGGATAAAGGGATGCTATATACCGGCGACGATCCTGGAATGAAGAAGGACAATTGCTGGGCTATAGACATGACGGTTTTAAAGCACGAGGGAAAACTTTACGCCATATGGTCGGGCTGGGAGGCCTTGCACGACCATCACGATGTGAACCAAAACTTGTACATCGCGGAAATGAAAAATCCATGGACGCTTGCGGGAAAACGCGTATTGCTTTCTAAACCGGAACTGCCATGGGAAAAAGGAGACCACATCATCCTGCAGGAAGGTCCGCAAATCTTACAGCATGGCAAGGATGTATTCATCATTTATTCTACCCGGGGGTCGTGGACGGAGCATTACAAACTGGGTCAGCTGAGGCTTAGTCCCGGCGCTAAAAACCTGCTCGATCCTAAGGCATGGGTAAAACACGGGCAGCCAGTGTTTCAGGGAACATCTACCGTGCATGGACTGGGGCACGCCAGCATGACCACATCGCCAGACGACAGCGAATACTGGATCTATTACCATTCTAAGGCTGCTATTGGCGGTGGCTGGGACAACAGGGAAGTACACCTGCAAAAGTTTTCTTTCGATGCCAAAGGCAACCCGGTGTTTGGAACGCCTAAGGGAAGAGGCGAGATGAAGCGCCCATCCGGCGAGCTGGAACTGGAAAAATAGACCACACGTATTCTTACGTATTTTTATATTTCGCTAAACATTTGTTGCGTGCGCTTGTAGTATAGCCAGAAATCTATTTATAAAGAACATAAACACAAGACTATGGCAACTTCAAAACAATCTCAAGACATGCCGAACGCACACCTTCACGAATTATTCGTTGACGAGCTTAGAGATATGCTCGGTGCAGAAAAGCAATTATTAAAAGGACTTAAGAAATTATCTGCGGCTGCAGGCAGCGAGAAGCTGAGAACTGCATTTGAAACGCACTATACCCAAACTGAAGGACAAATTGAACGTTTAAAACAAGTTTTTCAGGCTGTTGACTTAACCGCGAGGGGCAAAAAATGTAAAGCAATGGAAGGCTTGCTGAGCGAAGCAGACGAAATACTTGAAAGTTTCGAAGGTCAACCTGAAGTACTTGACGCAGCCTTGATCTCGGCCGCACAGAAAGTAGAGCACTATGAAATTGCCAGCTACGGATGCCTGGTAACTTACGCTAAGTTGATGGAGCATACGGAAGCTGAAGAACTTCTGGCTGCTACGCTGGCAGAGGAAAAGGAAACAGACGTGCTGCTTACCGAAATTGCAATGTCGGAAGCCAACGTTGGTGCAACCGCCTAAATCCCTGTTTATACATAAATCATCTCTGTGGCCCTGCTGATATATTTTCAGCAGGGCTTTTTTATTTGATGTGCCGCCACAACTGCGTTTTATTTAGCGGGAAATAGCAATGTTAATAGGTAATTAATACTGTGAATCAAGTAGTTGACGGATAAACCATTTGCTTTGCCAGAGGTTAGTGATGTGTACCAATTAACTAAAGTTATGCATATTATTAGTAGAAAATTTCATGCTGTTCTCGACTATATGTCGGGAGCCGTTTTGATCGCCGCTCCATGGCTCCTGAATTTTGACCATTCGGACACCGGCGCAGGCGTTGCAGTGTTTGCGGGGATATTGATCCTTGTGATGTCGCTCATGACCGACTATGAGGGCGGTGTAATGCGGGTGATCCCGATGTCTGGCCATCTGAATATGGATGTGTTGCTTGGGGTGTTGCTGGCTGCTTCGCCCTGGCTGCTGGGTTATGCCAGCGAGGTCTTCCTTCCGCACGTTGTGATGGGCTTGCTGGCCATAGGGTCCGGGCTCCTGACCGTTAGACGTTCATTAAACAGCCGATTGGCCAAATAATCCGGATATAGTGCTCGAAATTTTAAAAAGAGATGAAACTTTTCGGGCTTTAATCGGTTGTTAGAGAAAATTGTATTTTTACCTTATAAAATAATTCAATATTATGTTTATCACAAGCTTAAATTTCAAAATGCGTAGTTTTACTATGCTGTTCGCAGCTGCAGTGGCTGTATTTTCACTCTCGTCGTGTAAAGATGACGATGATAACGACTTTGCAATGAGCAATCAGGATTTTGTTACTAAAGCGTCGAGTAGCAATATGTTTGAAATCCAGGCAGGAGCGCTGGCTATGGAGCGTGGGTCTAACGCCGCTGTGCGTACCTACGGTGAACATATGGTAACAGATCATACCGTCGTTGGAAATGAAATGCACAGTTTGGCAGCGCAAAAAGAGTGGGGTGTTCCTGAAGAGCTTCTAACCAAGGAACAGGATTTAATGGATATGCTGACACCTTTAACGGGCGCAGCTTTTGACAGGGAGTTTGCCCGCATCATGGTATTGTCGCATACAGATGCAGTAAATCTGTTCACCTCAGCAAGTGCAGAAAGAGGCGTTCCTGATGGCGACTTGAGAAACTGGGCTGGAGCTAAGTTACCTGCGCTGAAGATGCACTTACAGCATGCGACTGAGCTTCGCGCAATGATTGAGGGGCCTCAGCTTCAAGCTGCAGTAGGCCAGTAAGCTGGCGAGTATAATTTAAAAATTTCGATTTAATGGAAAGGGCATCAAATATTGATGCCCTTTTTCTTTGTGCTTTTTTGTTAAGGCTACCACTCTAACTTAACCAATTGATTTCCGGTTAGTGCGTACTCAATCGCATTGCCATGATCTATGGCCTCCATTTCTTGCAGCTGTTTTCCTTTACCAGTGCTGAGTGTAAACTTGTATTTCTTCTTGTCATTGTCTGGCAAGATGACTCGTAAGCGGCACCCCAGCATCTCGCTTCCATCGGTGTGCAAGGTGACACGCTTTTTAGAGGTGCGGAAATCTTTTACGGGATAGTCGGTGAACAGGAGAAAGTCTTCTCCCGGGATCTTAAAATATTGCCTTGGCAGTACCCCAAAGGCGATACCCGCACCGTAAACCTCCTGTCCCACAGTACCGGACTTGTTCCAGCCGTCCTGCAGGTCTTCCAGCGCCACCCACAGGTTAGGATCGATTTCCCCGGTATTAACTTCCTCGCTGAGCAAATCTTCCGGAAGCATTGGAGGATAGTAGTAAGGCAGGCGTGCGATGACATACTTGATCATTTCTGATAACAATAGCTTCACCGAGTCTGGCAGTTCTATGTCGCGAGCCTCTTCAAGGTAGCCATGCAAGGTTGAATAGACTTCCTGCTCCTCATAAGCTGCCGTATACGGCGCATCTCGCAAGGGGAAAATGGCAAAGAAAGTTGGGTAGTATTTCGCGTTTCCATAGTTGCAGTCCCAAAGCTGTACGTTATTAATTATTGCAGCAATACATACGTAGCTTAAGTCGAGATAATGTTCGTCGCCGGTTTCCTTGTAAAGCCGAAGCAGGGCAACGGCAGCGAAGGCGGTGTTATTTCCCTGGTAAAAGAGGTCGAAACTAAGCTTATCCAGTTTTTTTACTGCACGCTTTGCTTCATTGAGATACCTTTTGTCTTTGGTAAGCATCCAGGTTTCAATCATCAGTTTGGCATATGCACCAGGGACGTCCATTTCACCACCTGCTCCTGGTTGTGTTTCCGCCTTTACTACCTCAAGCGTGTCCATCTTGTAAAAAACAGGCCACTGGTAGTTAAAATGCTTGGCAACCTTAATAACGTAGTCGACGGAGCCAAGTAGGAGCTCTTCCGCTTTCTTATCCTTATAAACAGCCAGTCTGGCCAGGTTCATCAGCGGATGGTGCAGATACCAGGAGTCCATTACACGATCCTGTTTCTGTTCTTCAGATCCATCCAGATTATCGACTTTGGCAGGCAGCCAGCGCACTACGGTTTTAAGGGTTTCATCGTAGAAGGCCGGCAGACCACGTTTGATGTGTTCAATGCTTTCAATGTGCTTTCCTTTCCATTCTCCATACTCGATCATCGGCAAGAGCACGGCCAGTTGCACCATGATCTCGGGCGGCGATTTGTAATCGCTCACATAAGCATTCAGGTATTGGTTGCCATCGGCATGGGTCCAGCAGCCCTTGTGCGACACCAGGTCGGCCAATCCTTTCTCGCCAATGTCGAGCCAGTCGTGATACTCCGTATCGGGCTTGGGAATAAGCGTATAAATGGCCGCCAGATTGTCCAGATAGGACCTGCATATCTCGATATTGGTAGCGGGAACTTCCTCAGTAAGCAGCACATAGGCGTCGGACACCGTTACCATTTGCCCGGCGGGAAGCGCTTCTTCCATAGTGCCGGGGAGCGAAAAGCCAAGTTCCGGCCATACGCCGCCAACCAGTCCCCCGGCAGATGTTTTCGTAAGCTCGCAATAGTCGTTGAGCGCAGTCAGGTTCTGAAAGTAGAAGACTGATCCGGTTGCCGGTTTTTCCATCGTGAAGTAAAGAATACCAGATCTGGTTCCAACCTGTGCTGCATGGATCTTGCCGCCCTTCTGTTTAATCTGTCCGTTCTTTTGAAGCGGAATGATGTCTTTGGGCCAGTAGGGAATAAGCAGCTTTGTTGAAGGGGTTAGTTCTGCCCTGAAGTGAAACAGCGGCCGTGAAGGGTTGGGGAACTCCAGGGTCACAGTATAATCCAGCGACGAGGAGTCTAAATAGAAAGTATAAAGATCTCCTTCATGCTTTATGTCGCCCAGGCTCAGATGATCTGCAGGTGCAAAGGCCATCCTGAAGGCAGCTTTTTCTTTGTTTTCCCATTCGGCAACGAGCCAAAGGGAATCGTTGGTAAGATAGCATTCGAAGTTGATGCCAGCCTGCGCCATTTGCGCAATCGGTGCCAAGTTACGCAGATCTTCTTGCGCGTTGGCAGCCCAAGCTGTAACTGGTAATTTGTCCATAAGATATTTATAAGTTAAATGATCTGTAAGTGCGGTCTGATCTTCAGATCTACCACATCGCATCGTTTAGGTTGTGCCAGGCAATACAGTACGCTCATGGCGATGTCTTCGGCCTTAAGCATTTCCAGTTTCTCGATGTTTTCCCGTTGTTCTTCGGCCGAGCTGGGCTGCATATCGGTACCCACGGCACCCGGTTCGATGAGGGTTACCTTAATGCCTTTTTTGTTGACCTCTTTGCGCAGTGCTTCCGAGAAGCCTTGTATGGCCGACTTGGTGGCCACATACACGGAGCTTCCTTCTTCACGAACATCGGCACTCATTGATCCGATATTTACAATATGGCCACCACCATTGGCTTCAAGTCTCTTGATTGCTTCGTGTGCACAGGCCATATAGCCCAGCAAGTTCGTTTGCACGATATATTGCCAATCGGAATAATTCCCGTCGCTTATACCCTGAAACGCAAGAGCCGCGTTGTTGATCATGATGTCCAGTCCCCCAAGCTGGCTGTCGGCTTCCGAAAAGATACGTTCAATCTCGTCGGAATGTGCAACATCCGCAGTGATCCCGAAGCATTCGCCTGCACCCTCCAGTGACCGGATCTCTTGAAGCGTTTCCTCAAGGGGTTCCGGGCTGCGACCAAATATCATTACCCTGGCGCCAACTGATGCCAGCAGTATAGCTGTTGCGCGGCCGATGCCGGTTGTTCCACCGGAGATCAGTATTCGTTTACCTTTCAGGTTTTCCGGTAAATAATCTTTTAAATTTTCCATAGTTACTACGTTGATGTTTAGTCAAGTAACAAATGGAAATTCCCCTAAGTTTTATCAGATATACCCAAAAGCCTTCGTACTTCTACGTAATCTTGATCCATACAGGTGCATGGTCGCTGGTTTTTTCCCAGCCGCGTACATGGCGGTCTACCGCCGCCTCTGTAAGTCGCGGCGCCAATTGGGGACTAAGCAGGAAATGGTCGATACGCAGACCAGCATCCCTGCCATAGGCATTGCGGAAATAATCCCAGAAGGTATAGATTTTCTCGTCAGGATAAAGCTTACGTATAGCGTCCGTCCAGCCCTGATCGGTAACCGCCTTAAACGCAGCACGGGTTTCCGGCCTGAAAAGCGCATCATCTACCCACCGTTCTGGTTTGTACACATCCAGATCGGTAGGCATGACGTTATAGTCGCCCGCCATCACGATCGGAAGTCCCGTTTCCAGCAAACGCGCGGCATGAAGCCGGAAACGTTCAAACCAGGCCAGTTTATAGTCGAACTTAGGTCCGGGCGCAGGATTGCCATTGGGCAAATACAGGCAACAGACAAGTATACCCCCTATAGAAGCTTCCAGGTAGCGGCTTTGAAGATCCTCATCGTCGCCGGGCAGTCCCCGCCTGATCTCCTGGAGATCTTCACTGCGCGATAGGATAGCTACACCGTTCCAGCTCTTTTGTCCGGCCCAAATGGCGTGATAGCCAGCATCTTTAATGGCCTGCTCGGGGAATTTTTCCTGCGGGGCTTTCAGTTCCTGCAGGCAAACCACGTCGGGCTGCGCTTCATTAAGCCAGCGCAAAAGCACCGGCAGTCTGCCATTTACTCCATTTACATTATAGGTAGCTATCTTCATAATTTCTTAGTCATGTACAACACAAACGTAAATATACGCCGCATTTTTGCTCGTTAGTAGAATTGTTTTAATTTAGCATCCTTCATCGGCCATATCGATGTGCCAAATATTTAAACCTCATTGTAATGAAAAGAACACTAAACACCATTTTAGCAGCAGCGCTTGTTCTTGCAGCAGCGGGCTGTAATCAGCCGGCAAAAACAGATGCTTCGGCGCAGGGCGACAGTACTGTGACCACCGTGCAGCTCGACAGCAGTAAGTTCCAGAAGGAGATAGACGGCAAGCGGACAAACCTGTACGTGCTGAAGAACAAGAATAATATGCAGGCGTACTTTACCAACTATGGCGGTCGCCTGGTGAGTTTGCTTGTTCCCGACAGTGCCGGTAACCTGGTTGATGTGGTGGTTGGATTTGATAGTGTAGAAGGCTTCGAGAAATCTACCGAGCCATACTTCGGCGCTACCATAGGCCGCTATGGTAACCGTATTGCCAAAGGCAAGTTCAGTTTAGACGGCAAGCAGTACACGCTGTTTGTGAACAATGGTCAGAATACACTTCATGGCGGGAAAAAGGGCTTCCAATATGTGGTATGGGATGCGCAGCAGCCCGATAGCAGTACCTTGGTGCTTACCTACTTATCGAAAGATATGGAAGAAGGTTATCCGGGAAACCTGAACGTTAAGGTGACCTACAGCTTAACTGACAATAATGAATTGAAAATGGATTACGAGGCTACAACCGATAAAAAGACCTTGTGTAACCTGACCAATCACGCGTTTTTTAACCTGAATGGTGAGGGAAGCGGAACAATCCTGAACCACACCCTCCAGATCTTTGCTGATCAGTACACACCGGTGGATACCACGTTGATTCCTTTAGGAAAGCATGCCGACGTAAAAGGTACGCCTTTCGATTTCACTTCGCCTAAAACCATAGGGGAGCGCATTGAGCAGGACAACGAGCAGTTGAAGGCAGGTACGGGGTACGATCACAATTTCGTGCTTAACGGCACCAAGGGGATGGGCATGACTCATGCAGCTACGGTAAAAGGCGACAAAACCGGCATCGTGATGGATATCTATACCCAAGAGCCTGGTCTGCAGTTTTACTCGGGTAACTTCATGCAAAGCAAGAACGTATTCAAAGGCGGGGCTAAAGATGATTTCCGGACTGCACTTGCGCTGGAAACACAGCACTTCCCGGATTCCCCGAATCAGCCGTCGTTCCCTTCTACGGTATTAAACCCTGGCGAGCAGTATAAGACCTCATCTGTTTACAAGTTTAGTGTGGCTAAATAGTTTGTAAGCCATATTTACAGGTATATCAAGGCGTCTCCTCCGTATAAGGTGGGACGCCTTGTTTTTTATACCTGT
Organism: Pedobacter deserti; assembly: GCF_024436415.1. Taxonomy (GTDB): domain Bacteria; phylum Bacteroidota; class Bacteroidia; order Sphingobacteriales; family Sphingobacteriaceae; genus Pedobacter; species Pedobacter faecalis. Next base: position 2,417,409 of record NZ_JAFMZQ010000001.1, read on the forward strand.
TATCGTTGCTGAAAACCCTGTTTCCGAAACCTTTAAGGTTTGAAACTGTTTTATTTGTACAATTTTACGCCTATGGAAGCGGATAAGGTTTATGGTATAGAAGAGGTCCCCGAACAAAAGGTAGGCTCGGAGATGAATGCTGTGGAACGCCGGACATTTGATTCTGAGCAGGAGGCAATGGCTTTTTTTGAGCAGGTGAAAAACAGGATGCTCGATGTAAACCAGTGGGCCAATATGGCCAAACTTCCTATGTCGACCTTTCAGCTTATCGGCAGTTCCAGGGTGCGCGCCGAACGCCTGGCAGTAGACGGCGACTATATCCGGATTGATGTGCCGGGCCCGGGCACGCTGGCGGGTTGCGGTTACGACTGGGTACGGATTGAGCGTATCAGTGCACAGAAGTATCCGGATGCTGATGTGCTGACCATGACGGTGAGGCCATCGGTAAACCCGATGAACGACGATCAGAACATCGCGCATTTTCTGAAGGACAGTGCCACGTCTACCTTCCAGGTCAAGCGCATAGGCAAGGAAGTTTTTGCAGAAGAGCATGCGCGGAACGAGGTGCCTAATACCAGCACGACCCATACACTTGATAATATCAGAAATACACTAGTAGGCTGGAGTGCCAAGATCGGGTTGTCGTATCCGCAATGGAAGGGTTTGGTTAAAGGACTGTTGGATTAACAGGTCTTTTTGTATAGATTTGGTTATACCACATAACCAAAACCTAGATGAAAGTAGAAGCAAACAAACCTGAGGCGGCCAGGAACCGCCGCGACTTCCTTAAGACTGCCGCCATAGCCGCAGCCGGATTTATGATCGTGCCGAGACATGTTCTTGGAGGAAAAGGATTTCTGGCGCCGAGCGACCGCCTGCTCCTTGCCGGTATTGGCGCAGGGGGGAAAGGGGAGAGCGATATTTCCCTGATTGTGAAAGGCGGCAAAACGGATGTAGCCTTTTTATGTGATGTAGATGATCGCCGCGCGGCTACTTCTGTACGCAATTTCCCGAAAGCGAAATACTATAAAGACTACCGGGTGCTGTTCGACAAAGAAGCGAACAATTTTGATGCGGTCACGGTGTCTACGCCCGACCATACCCATGCTCAGATCGCGATGGCTGCCATGCAGTTGGGCAAGCACGTCTACGTGCAGAAGCCCCTGGCGCATGATGTCTACGAAGCCAGGATGCTCACCGAAGCAGCCAAACGTTATAAGGTAGTTACCCAAATGGGAAATCAGGGCGCTTCCGGCGACGGGGTAAGGCGTTTACAGGAATGGTATAACGCGGGTAAGATAGGGAAGGTACATACCGTGTATTGCTGGACCGACCGGCCGGTGTGGCCGCAGGGGATAGCCTGGCCTACCACAACAGCACCGGTTCCAAAAGAATTAGACTGGGATTTATGGCTTGGCAGTGCGCCGTACAAACCTTATATAGATAAAATGGTACCCTTCAACTGGCGCGGCTGGTGGGATTACGGTACAGGCGCACTAGGCGATATGGGCTGTCACCTGGTAGAGCCACCCTTCAGGGTCTTAGGGCTCGAGACGCCGGTAAGCGTAGAATGCAGCGTGGGCAGCGTATATGTAGATGAATTCAGAAGAGGCTATTTCCCTGAGAGTTGTCCCCCTTCCAGCCATGTCATTATGACCTTCAATAAAACAGGAAAGGCTAAAGATGATGTGCAGCTTCACTGGATGGACGGTGGTATAAAGCCGGAGCGACCAGAGGAGTTGGGTCCGAATGAAAGCTTTGGTGATAATGGCGTGTTGTTTATAGGAACAAAGGGCAAGATGATCTGCGAAACCTATGGCATGAATCCAAAGTTACTTCCGCTTTCAAGAAACGAATCCGACAAAACCAAAGTGAGCATAACCAGGGTGCCCGGACAGGAGGATGGCCATTATGCACAATTTGCCGAGGCCTCCATTGCTGGCTACGGCAAGATGGAACTGAGTTCGCCCTTTGAAACTGCTGGTCCCCTCACCGAAACACTGCTGATCGCAAATCTGGCCATTCGAGGAATTGATGTGCAGCGCAGAGATGCCAACGGAAGGATCAGTTACCCAGGTCGCGACATCAAGCTGCTGTGGGATAAGCAAAACCTGAAAGTCACCAATTTTGATGAAGTAAATCAGTTTGTAAAGAGAAATTACCGGGCAGGCTGGACGCTTGGTATATAAGCATGGACTTAGAGATGAATACGGATAAGCCCCTTCGGGTACTTGTGGTAGGCTGCGGCAATATGGGCGCTTCCCATGCCATAGCCTATCACCATATGGACGGGTTTGAGATTTGCGGACTGGTATCCACCGGCCAAAGCAAAGAGACACTGAACAACCGGCTTGGCGGCGGCTATGCCTTGTTCAGTGATTTCTACGAGGCGCTTGAAGCCACACGACCCGATGCCGTGTGTATCGCGACATATCCGGATACCCATCAAGCCTATGCAGTGAAATCTCTCGACGCCGGCTGCCATGTGTTTATTGAAAAGCCAATTGCAGATACGGTAGAAGGAGCCGAACGCGTAGCTGAGGCCGCACGCAGGAATGGAAAGAAACTGGTAGTGGGCTACATTTTAAGGTATCATCCTTCCTGGCAGAAGTTCATTCAGCTATCGGCGTCGGCCGGTAAACCACTGGTGATGCGTATGAACCTGAACCAGCAGAGCAGCGGCGCCAAATGGACGGTGCACCGCAATCTGATGAACAGTCTGAGTCCGATTGTAGACTGCGCGGTACATTATATCGATGTGATGTGCCAGATGACCCGCTCGCGGCCTGTACAGGTGAGCGCGATCGGAGCTAGGCTTACCGACGATATTCCGGCCTGGAACTATAATTACGGTCAGATGCAGATCCGTTTTGAGGACGGTTCTATTGGTTGGTACGAGGCAGGCTGGGGGCCGATGATGAGTGAAACAGCGTTTTTTATTAAAGATGTGATAGGCCCCAAGGGCAGTGTTTCCATTGTCGCAAAAAATGCCTCAGCCAGCGGAAATTCAGACAATATAGATGCGCATACCAAGACAGAATCTTTGAAGGTTCACCATGCCGAACTAGGGGCGGATGGCCTGTTTGCACGTTCAGACGAATGGGTCGATTTAAGCGATGAGCCTGATCATCAGGAGCTTTGCAACAGGGAGCAGCGATTCTTTCTCGAGGCGATACGCAGCGATGCTGATCTTTCGGACGCTACGGCCGACGCAGTGAACAGCTTAAAGATTGCCCTGGCATGCGACGAGTCGGTCCGCACAGGCCATATTGTGATGTTGAACAGTTAAAAAAAATTAAAAAAGATTGTTGAATATTCTTTTGGACTATATTCAATAAAGAATTACTTTAGAGCGATATATTAAAAAAATATTAAAATCTTAAACGAAGAAAGACATGGACAAATTTTCAAAACTGAAAGAATTGGTTGCAAGCGTAGAGGCTGATGCTGACAAATTTTACAACTCAGGAAATGGCGCTGCTGGTACAAGAGTACGTAAGGCAATGCAGGAACTGAAGGGACTTGCTCAGGAAATCCGTACAGAAATTACTGAGAAGAAAAACACTAAGTAATCCATTGCAAGATATAAGAGGCTGGTTGTAAAACCAGCCTTTTTTATTTACAATAAGATTTGCGCTTAATTAGCCGATTTTATATCTTTGGCGCTCCTAAAGGGAATGCCTCGGTAGCTCAGCTGGATAGAGCAACGGTTTTCTAAACCGTGGGTCAGGAGTTCGAACCTCTTCCGGGGTACTTGGTTAGAGTTGGTTCTTTTTTTAGAGCCAACTCTATTTTTTTTGCCTTCTAACCTGTTGTTAATGTGATAGATAAGTTCGAAGGCCAGATTCATCTTGCTGGTTCGATCTATGGTTCCATCAAAATCGAATTTTTCGGGGAAGATCGAGCCAATGATATAATGCCTTCCTTCGATATCGGCCCCGGAGTTTAGTTTAGACAGGTTTTTGAGGCTTTCAAGTGATTCGTCCAATATATCGAAGATATTGCGGTCTAACTTCAATTTTTCGTCCAGCTCATCCAGCTCTGCAACTGGTGACAAATCTATTCTGCGATTTTGCTGTACGGTAATCGCACCTGTAACACCCGTCTAATAATGTCGTATTTGCACCTTATAATGCCGTATTTACACCTTTAAATTCCGTCGTATGCTTGTTAACTTTGCTTGTAAACTTTTAAAATATGACCGGTACAGATACCTATCTTTACTTTAATGGACAGTGCGGCGCCTATTTTGGTATGCTCGAGGACCAGTTCGGTATTCGCTGGATGATCAATTTTAATCAAACCCAATCGTAAAATGGAAAGCACTGAAAATTCAAAGGCCGGCAGATGGGCTGGGATTATTATGCATTGGATGGTGGTATTATTTATGCTATTTGACGGGGTCATCAAGTTTATAAAGCCTGAGCCGGTAATCCGGACAACTATTGGTGAGCTAGGCTATAAGGACCACCATATCATTGTACATGGGTTGTCAGCGCTTTTGCCGTTGATATTGTTTGTCATCCCCCGCACCAGGATTTTAGGGGCTGTTCTGCTTACCGCTCACCTTGGCGGGGCCGTTGCCTCGCATTTAAGAATAGACAGCCCGCTGTTCTCTCATACCTTCTTTCCGGTCTATGTTGGTATTTTGATGTGGGGCAGCGTTTGGCTGCGCAATGAAGGCTTCAGACATCTTTTTCCTTTTGTCCGGAGCAAGCGGTGAAAGGTGGCTTAATATGAAAATTTAAACAATGAGATATGTCATTTCAAGGATATTTAAAGGCGATACAGGACAAGACCGGTAAGACTGCAGCGGATTTCAGGGCACTGGCTGGAGAGCGGGGTTTTACAGTTAACGGGCAACTGGCCGTAAAGGCGGGTGACATCACCAAATGGTTAAAGGAAGAATTTGATCTTGGGCATGGACATGCTATGGCGATCTACGCGCTGCTTAAGGGCTTAAAGGATGAAAGCAGCAAATGATTTTTTGTTAAGAAATTTATCATAGTGCTATGATAGAGAACTACATGATTCCGGAAAATTTGACGGTCTATTGCGTGACTGCAGAGACGTTTCCAGAGGGGGCCTTAAAGGCTCACAAGCAATTGCATGCCAAAGTGCCCTTGTCTTATGAGCGCAAGTATTTTGGTATCTCCAGATGGGAGAATCGGACCATGATATATAAAGCCGGGGCGACAGCGCTTTCACCAGGGGAACTGGATGCTTTAGGTCTGGAAAAGGTCGTGCTTCCAAAAGGAGACTACCTTTCGATTATTGTCAAGGACTTTATGTCTGACGTTAGTGCGATAGGCCGTGCATTTGAGCAGTTGACCAGCTTGCCGGATGTGGATCCTGAGGGCTATGGGCTGGAGTGGTATTTTAATGACGGGGACGTGCAATGTATGATGAGGAAAAAGGATCAATTGTGAGTAGAGTCAAAAGATCGGCTCGCTCATTTTAGTAAATCTGGTAACGGAGGCCTATGAGTAGTTCTACAGCAGCGCAAATCCTCGCGCAAATCAGCAAGAAGGATACTAAACTTGGGGAGCTTAGGAAGATTGCCAAAGAAATTAAAAAAGACCATGGTTTAGCTATGGAGTTGTGGGGATCAGGCAGTTTTCTAGCCCGACAGCTTGCCATTCTGATTATGGATTCCAAACTTTTATCGCAGCAGGCCATCAATCAACTCGACAAGGACATGCAGTGTCACAGTCAGCAAGAAAAAAGCCAGCTTTTGGACTGGCTGATGGCGAACCAACTTTCTAAAGACAGGAAAACCATAGCTCTGATGCAGGCTTGGTCAGATAGCCCTTCCGCTTTACAAAGAAGAGCATACTGGTATTACCAGGCCCGTCTGCGGTGGGTTGGTCAAACGCCTCCACCGAATACTGAAGAGCTGTTGCAGGTGATAGAGAAACGCATAGAAGAAGAATCGCCGGAAGTACAATGGGCCATGAACTTTACAGCTGGTCAGATCGGTGTCTTTCAGCCTGAGTACCGGGACCGCTGCATTGCGCTAGGCGAGCGAACCGGCTTGTATAAAGACGAGATGGTCGCAAAAAATTGTACCCCAAGCTATTTACCGAAGTTTATAGCTGTACAAGCTGCCAAGTTGGAAAAGTAGCGTGTGAAACTTCTGCTGAGGCTTTCCATCCGAAGCCTTAGTGGGTTCCTTGATCTCGTTAGTTGGCCAGTCCAGCGTTGCTAATTCCACTATAATGGAATCAGCATTGTAATGTACAGGAAAATGGGGCAATGCTTGTGGTGTTTGGAAATGGCAAGAGGCATATCACGATCGGAGGCTGCTTCAAAAGATGGATAAAAGCACTTTAGCATAAATAGATTGCCTCACTTTAAATGAATCCCATCTTCTTTTTTCGACAATCCTTTCATTACCGTTAATGATAACACGCATTTGCTTTTGCCCGTTCTGCTCTTCGAAAATAATTTCGATACTTTCCTGAAGCTGATCGTAGAAAATGGGTTGGATCCAACGCGGCCAGTTCGGATTTCGGCCTCTGACGATACTTTTCGAACAAAGTGTTCCAATCCGGGCAATAACTGCGCGTTTGACTAATCAGACGCTCAGAGGCGGTTTACACAATAAATCGAAGATCCAGCGTTTATTATAACAGAGCGTTAATTTAGATAGCGGGGAAGGGTCGGAATGATGCTTTCCCGCTTTTCTTTTTCTATCAACCAAGGTCAATGGAATACATCTATCTTGGGGACAGGCAGACGGCGTCTGTATGGAGGGGACAGCTTTGCCGGGCTGTTCGGATTGGTAGTAAGTGTGTTCGTGGCAGAAATGGGGCGATGCTGGTCGAGTTTGAAGGTGGAAGCAGGCAGGTGATCATCGGGAGATTGCTTCGGAAGATCAATTTATCTTCTTGATCTTTTAGCAAAGTATTCAGGATTTTCGTGTTGGCAGTTTTGATTTCCGGGCTGCTGAGGTCTTTCCATAGGTCGCCCAGGTTTTGGAGTCTTTTGGGGGATGTTGTCGACGAAGAGTTTGCTGCCGCGTTTGTCGATGGCTACCTCCAGGGTGGTGAACATGTGGACGCGTTTGTGGATCATACAAACCATCCCGGTATGGATTTGTTGTCTTTTAAATCTTGTTATGCTGACTAAAATTGAAAACCTGCCTGATTATGTATTGGGTGTCCGCGCCGCCGGGGAAGTGGATAAAAATGACTTGGACAATGTGCTGCTGCCGGGGTTGAAGGCGCTGGCGGAGGAGTATAATGAGATCTACTATTTGCTGGTGCTGGAAACGCCTGTAGAGAATTTTACGGCCGGAGCCTGGTGGAGTGATCTGGTTGCGGGTATTAAGCATTTCACCCATTGGAAGAAAATGTCGATTGTGACCGATCAGAAGGCCGTAGAAAAGTTTACAGATTTATTCAGTTACGTGAGTCCGGGTGAGGCCAAAGGTTTTACGCTGTCTGAACTGGATGAGGCGATCACCTGGGTGAGCACTAAAGCGGATTGAAATGGGTCGATCGCCTGGCAAAAGGAGAAGCCTTCCCTGCATGTGCATGGGGTAGTCACGGATGCTTCTTTCAAAGCCTGGGGCGGGCATTTGCTCGAGGCGACGGTGAGTACGGGCTCTTTGGAAATCACGGTTATTGTTCACGATAAAAAGCTGGAGCGGAAAATGGAAGAACCACTTGGGGCTAACGTTTTGCAGCTGCAATAGGCGTAAGACTTGAACTTATTTTTTATATTTACGATTAGGCAATCCTTTCGCGGCCAGATAAATTTAATGAAAAGATTCGACGTCGATGCTCAAACCTTCAGGGATCTTCAGATATTTGGGGTCGAAAAGCGCGACAAAAGTGTATTTTCCCTTTTCAACCAGACCTCTACACTAGGTGGAAGTGAAAAGCTAAAGCTCATCTTTGAAAACCCATTGGTGGACGCAGAGCTGTTGGCGAGCAGGCATGCGTTGTTTTCCTATTTGCTTGAGCATGAAATAGAACTGAATTTCGACAAGGAGGCCGTCGACTTTATTGAATATTTTGTTAACCAAAGGAGCTCGCCCAAGCCTTTCAGTAAGATTGGAGTGGTATGGGAGGCGATCAATAACTTTACAGGACTTACTCAGGAGAGCTACAATAAGCTTCGCGGTGTTCATGAGCTCCTGGATCTTATCAAAGTCATTAAAGCATTTTGTGATGATCTTCAGGGCGAAATTCCCGAGTTGCTTTTAGCTATTAAAGATGCTGTTTTAGGGTTACTGAAGGATGTAAATATTCGCTCAGGGATAGACACCCGTCCTGGCATATTGAATATCAGCCAATTAAATAGATGTAATTTTACGATCAGAAAGAGTTTGCTTAAAGAGGTCAAAATTCTTCTCGAACTCATTTACCAGTTGGACGCGTCGGTCGCGGTCGTGAAAGCAGGCAAGATATATGGGTTAAGCTATCCCATATTGAAGACAGACACATCACATGTTCTAACAATTCAAGGAGCGTTTCATTTGTTTTTGAAGGATCCTGTAACCAACGATATTAATTTCTCACAGGATCAAAATGTATGTTTCGTTACCGGGGTGAACATGGCAGGAAAATCGACATTCCTCAAGTCTGTAGCCGTATGTGTTTATCTCGCTCATCTTGGTTTGCCCGTTCCCGCGAAGCATATGGAGTTTAGTGTCTTAGATGGATTAATTACGACGATAAACCTGCCAGACAGCCTCAACGAAGGGTATAGCCATTTTTATACCGAGGTGAAGCGGGTAAAGCATGTGGCCGAAAAGGTTCGTGAGGCAAAGAGTATGCTTGTGATTTTCGATGAACTGTTCAGAGGTACAAATGTAAAGGATGCTTATGACGCGTCGCTTTCCATTATCGATTCCTTTGCTAAGATCAAAAGCAGTTTTTTTATGGTGTCCACCCATATAACTGAGGTAGCGAAGAAACTTGAGAAGAGGGAAAATATTAATTTTAGATTTCTGGAGACTAAAATGATTGCCGGGCAGCCTGTATTTACCTATCGCCTTCAGAAAGGGATTACAGATGAGCGCCTGGGGCTTTGGATTGTCGAGAACGAAGGGATTTTTAGGATCTTAAATTGTTAGAGGGTAGTTCAAAGGCCAGCTTCATAAGTTCTCGGAGAATTTTTTGTACTTTGCCGGCCTCTATTTGATTAATTATGGCTGAGCAAGACATCAGGTGGAAGCAGCGCTTTTCCAATTACCGAAAGGCGTTGGAGCGTTTATCAAAAGCTGTTGAACTGGGAAAGGTCAGAACGCTAAGTGACCTGGAACAGCAAGGGCTGATTCAGGCTTTCGAGTTTACCCATGAACTGGCCTGGAATGTTATGAAGGACTATTTTATCTATCAAGGAAATAGTTCCATCACTGGTTCAAGAGATGCGTCTAGAGAAGCATTCAAGACAGGTCTAATTGTGGATGGCGAGGGCTGGATGGAGATGATTAAAAGCCGGAACAAGAGTTCGCATACCTATAATGAAGAAACTGCTGAAGAAATAGCCGAAGACATCCAGGCGCTCTATTATCGTTTGTTCAGGGAGTTTGAATCGAGAATGCTCAGCCTGTCGGCGCAGCAAACAGATATTTTTTCATAGCTGCCATGCGGTACGGGCTCAAGGAATCAACCATTAGTGCCATGCAGGAGGTCTTTGGAAAGTTTCCGAAGGTTGAACGGGTGCTATTGTATGGTTCACGCGCAAAGGGCAATTTCAGACCTGGCTCTGATATTGATCTGGTTTTGGTGGCTCCGGAACTTAGCTTAGGACAATTACACCATATCGAAATGGAATTGGATGATCTGCTGCTTCCTTATCAGCTGGATATTGCGCTATACCACCACATCGACAATAGGGAATTACTGGAACACATTGCCCGGGTAGGGATCGACTTTGTGTAAGCCCTCGCGCCTTGTCCCGCAAGTGGATTTTTCCGATATTTAGCTCAATGGAAAAAGATATGCTGGAAGTATTGAAAGGGCCCTGGCCCTGGTACGTTGCTGGTCCGCTGATCGGGCTTACCGTACCCACACTATTGCTTATCGGCAACAAATCATTTGGTATCAGCTCATCGTTACGACATATCTGTGCGATGTGTATCCCTGCGGACATTCCGTTTTTCAAATACAATTGGAAAAATGAGGTATGGAACCTTCTTTTCGTGTTCGGAATATTTTTAGGCGGAATCATCGCTGCCAGCTTTTTGTCGAATCCAGATCCGGTAGAAATAAACCAAGCCCTGGCAGGAGAACTCGCTGGATATGGAATCACCGACTACGATAATCTGGTTCCCGAGGAATTATTTAACTGGCAGTCGCTGCTCACCATGAAGGGCTTCTTACTGATCATTGTCGGTGGTTTTTTCGTCGGATTCGGTACGCGCTATGCCGGGGGATGTACAAGCGGGCACGCCATTATGGGCATTGCTAATTTGCAATGGCCATCGCTTGTGGCTACTATATGTTTTATGATTGGCGGATTTGCCATGGCCAATTTGATTTTACCTTTGATACTTTCACTTTAACCACGGCATATGAAAAACCTTAAGTACCTGTTCGTTGGCCTGCTGTTCGGTATCGTCTTCGTAAAATCGGAAGTGATAAGTTGGTTTCGCATCCAGGAAATGTTCCGTTTGCAGTCCTTTCATATGTACGGGATTATTGGCAGCGCGGTGATAACGGCGATGGTGTCTATCTTTATAATAAAGCGGTTCAAGATAAAAACCATCTACGGCGAACTGATTAAGATTGCTCCGAAAACGTTTAACAAGGGGCAGATTTACGGCGGCTTGATTTTCGGTTTCGGTTGGGCGCTTACCGGTGCTTGTCCAGGACCGCTTTTCGCGCAGATCGGCACTGGGACGACGGTCGTTGCGGTGACTTTGTTAAGTGCCATTGCCGGCACCTGGGTGTATGGGCTTATACGAGACAGGCTGCCGCATTAATACAGCGAGGTCATTCCAGGTTCTTGATGAAGGTACTTGGCGACATTTTGAATGCCCTGAAGAAGCTGCGACTGAAATGGTTAGGCGAGCTGAAACCGGTAATGTTTGCGACTTCTGATATTCGGTAAGTGCCTTCCGACAGCAAGGCTGCGGCTTTTTTTAACCTGGCTAAAGTGATAATCTCCGTTAGGGTAAGATTAGAGGCGGAACGCACCTTGCGATAGAGTGTGGGCCGACTTATGCACAATAGATCTGCGAGCGACTGGATGTCAAAGCCCGGATTGTCCAGGTTGCTGGTGATTGCATCATTGAGTCTTGCCAGAAACTGTTCATCTGCATTGTTGCCCGCTGTTGATTTTAAATGGCTTAGCGGCGATGATGCAAAGTAATTTCGGATGGTGTCTCGGTTTTCGAGCAGATTTTTGATCTGCGCCAGCAGGTGCCGGGGTGAAAAGGGTTTCTCGATATATGCATCGGCCCCGGTTTCGAGCCCTTCGATCCTTGATGTAAGCGTATTTTTTGCCGTAAGCAGTATGAGTGGGATATGGCACCAGGCCATGCTGGATTTGAGCTGCCGGCATAGTTCAAAGCCATCGAGGTCTGGCATCATAACATCGCTGATGATCAGATCTACTGGATTTCCTCTGAGTATATCTTCAACAAGCATGGGTTGCTGAGTCTTCAAAACCTGATAATGTGCAGCGATTGAATCTTCTATGAACTCAAGTATCTCCGGGTTATCATCAATCAAAAGAATTGTTGCATTCATCATAGCGGCAGCTTCAGGACAAATATATTCATCGCTTCATTTGTTTCCAGCACAAGTGTACCACCGTTCAATTCAGCTAGCGATCTCGCTAAAGTGAGACCTATTCCTGATCCGGAAATATGTGCTGTATCCGGGATGCGATAGAAACTTTCAAAGATTTTTTCTTTTAAATGTGCTGGTATCACGAAGCCGTCGTTAGCCACCTTCATGCACAAATCAGCGTCCTTTTCAACTGTTTGGAACTCAATATATACCGCACTCTTGGCGTATTTAACAGCATTTCCAATCAGGTTGTCAACTATCTTGGTGAACGATTCTTCGTCTATACGGGCCAGTACACCGGGTTGCAGTTGGCTTTTTAACCGAATTTCGCTCTTAGCTACCATATCGGAATAGGCATCAATGATTTCCTGAAGGCAGGCAGATAAATTAATCTGCGCACTGGTTTTGCCGGCCAGCTCAGATTCTGCTCTGCGGAAATCGAGCAACTGATCACTGAGTTTTATTAGCCGTTCCGTATTGCGAGAGATGTTGTTTAAGCTTTTAGATACTGACTTCATTTGGCCGACCTCATCCATGACCTGTTCCAACGGGCCTTTAATCAAGGTAAGGGGAGTCCGGATTTCATGCGCTACATTCGTCAGAAATTCTATTTTAGACTGGTACATCTCTTTTTCTCTATTGAGCGCAAGCTGTTTTAAGTGTCGCTCGGTCTTTTCCCTGCTTTTTCTGCGGTAGTTGGAAATGAGCCAGGTCGACACTCCTAGGATTAACACACCATAAAAAGCGAGTGCGTAATGACTGAGCCAAAAGGGCCTGTCTATAACGATCACGAGTTGCTGTTCCGCGCCGGGCGTATCTGGTGTAGCTGCCGGCTTTACGCGGAAACGGTAGGTGCCGGGCGACAGCTTGGTGAAGTGGGCTATATTATTGTTGTTCAGGAAGGTCCAGGCTGTGTCGAGTCCGTCCATCTTGTAGAGGTATTGACTAACCCGCGGAGCGATAAAGCTCAATGCCGAAAAACCGATGCTGAAGGACGACTGATCATGTCTGAGTTGTACGGTATCCGTATAGCTTATCGATCTCTTTAATATACTGCTGTCGATCTTAAGTTCAGTGTTATATACCTTAAAGCTTGTAATGTAGACACGTGGCAGGACGGCCGCCAACTGCAACTCGGCTGGCTGAAAACTTATGAGTCCGCGTATTGTACCTATGCAAAAAGTTCCTTTGTCGTTCAGCCCAGAGTTGTAGTTAAACTGATCAGTCAGAAGTCCCTGAGGCTGATCAAAAATAGTCCAGTTCCCGGCCTTGCGGTTATATCGCGCTAACCCTTTGGAGGTGGTTACCCAAATGTTTTTTTCTGCATCTTCAAGTGTTTTTAAAACAAGATTGCTCGGCAATCCATCGTCTAGGGTAATCCTCTTGAACCTTCTCTTGTTTTTGTCAAGGAAATTAAGTCCGCCATTTTCCGTGGCAAACCAGTAATGATGGTCGCTATCCTGGAAGATATCCGATATCATGTTATTGCTAAGGCTGTTGTCCTCAGTATCACTATGTTTATAGCTTAGCCACTTTTTACCTGATCTCTCTTTAAAAAACACACCGTTTCGGACGGTGCCCACCCACAGCGTTTCCTCATGGTCTTCAAGCAGCGTCGTCACATAACAGTCGCCAGGCAGTCCTTCTGTCAGCCTGAAGCGATCTGCGACAGGGTCGTAGGCATAAAGTCCCCGGTCCGTCCCTGCATATATGATCTTGCTTTTGGTTTTATATAAAACGTTGATGAAGTTCGTTTTTAGTCCGCTCGAAGAACTTTCAGCCCCGTAGTGCCTGATGACTTTACCGGTTTTGATATCGAGAATATCCAAACCTCGTTCAAACGTGCCTACCCATAGTTCTTTTCCCTGGGCCAGCAGCCCATGTACGTTGTCAGATGACAAGGCGCCTTTCTTCGGAGCACTTCTAAAGCTGATAATTTTACCTGTTGTTTTTTCAATTTTGTTCAGTCCGGCATCTTCTGTCCCAACCCAGAGGTTCCCGTACTCATCCTTACATATCTCACGGACCGCATTTCCACTTATTGCGTCTGAGGCTGAGTTGGGAAAATACTTTTTAAAAACCGATAATCTTGGATGATAATAGCTTAAACCTCCAAAATACGTAGCTGCCCATATGCCGCCTTCCACATCTTTAAATAAACTATAAACGGCATTGTCGCTAAGGGCATAAGGGTCTGTATAGCTTCGCGTCAGTCGCGAAATGCTTTGAGTTTTACGGTTATAAATGACAATACCAGCCTCTGTAGCAATCCAAAACTCATTTTCACTTTTCTGCAGCATGTTTCTGACGTATACTGGCTGACCAAACGTATTGGAGCTAATGACATACCGGTGTTTTCGCGACTGACGATCAAAAGCGATCAACCCCGTAGTCGATCCCAAAAACACGGTGCTGCCTGCGCTGTATATTGTTGTGATCCGTCCGTGGCCCGTGGCAAGGGGATCGTCTGGGTTCGCGCAGACAAAGCGGTCCCCATCATTTATATGCTCGTAAATATAGCCCGAGGTGGTGCAGAGCCACATCGCCTCTCCGTTTGTGTTAAAAGTTGCGATGTCGGCGTCCTGGCCGACTGAAAATCTCTTCGTTTCTTTACGAAGGGTTTTGTAACGATACAGCTTACGACCTGCAATGGCCCATATATTAGCCCGGCTGTCCACAGCGAGCTTCTCTATTTCAATCTGGGGAATCTGTTTCAACAATGAGAATCTTTCTGTCTGGTCGTTGAATTTATATACACCCGCCCTGGTCGCCATCCATATAGCTCCATCTCCAGCAGCCACAATTTTTAGGATAAACCCGCGGACGCTTTCCGGATAGCCTGCGTCGTTATAGGCTTTGAAGTTGCTGCCGTCAAATCTGATCAGCCCTTCCTTGCCGCCAAACCACATAAAACCTCGTTGGTCTTGGGTCACCGTAAAGATCGTATTGTTGCTCAAGCCGTCTTCTACGCGATAGTTCCGAAAATAGTAGGGCTGGGCAATCACATTACTGGTGATGGCAATAAAAGCAAATAGTGTAGCGGTGAGTATCCTTTTCAATGCTGATCTTTACTCAAAAGTACAAAAAGGCACCACCAATTTGAGGTGCGACTTCTCTGGCACAACGCTTTGAAACAAATTGAATAGCTTTTGAGACCCTGGGTTAATTGTATTAAATTCAACCTCAGTTATTTTGTATTCATACATACCGCATTTAAAAACCACATGAAACGATACCTTTTACTGTTGCTGGCAGTCTGCACCCAGCCCTTCAACGTTTTGGCACAATCTTCCGCCTTATCGGAAAACCCTTATAAAGAACTTCCGCTCGGCGCTATCAAGCCCCAGGGCTGGCTGCGCGAAATGCTTGTCCGCCAGAAAACCGGGTCTACCGGCAAACTTGATCAGCTTTATCCGATCGTGATGGGCGAGCGAAACGGCTGGCTGGGTGGCGATGGGGATCAGTGGGAGCGAGGACCGTACTGGCTCGACGGACTGTTGCCTTTGGCCTATATTTTAGATGATAAGGAACTCATTGCCAAGACTAAACCTTGGGTAGAATGGGCAATTAAAAGTCAGCGGGCCGACGGATACTTTGGCCCCGCCAAAGACTATCCGTATGAATACGGCATGCAGCGCGACAATAGCCAGGATTGGTGGCCTAAAATGGTTATGTTGAAAGTGTTGAAACAATATTACAGTGCTACGGGCGACCAGCGGGTGATCCGGCTGATGACGAACTACTTTAAGTATCAGCTAAAGGAACTGCCTGCTAAACCATTGGATAACTGGACGTTTTGGGCAAGGTACCGTGGCGGCGACAACCTGATGATGGTGTACTGGCTCCACGGCATTACCAAAGAGAACTTTTTGCTTGAGCTCGGCGACCTGATCTATAAGCAGACCTTCGACTATACCAATGCCTTCTTAAATAGCAGGTTGCTTGCCACGCCGGCCAGTATTCATTGCGTCAATCTGGCCCAGGGTATTAAAACGCCCATCATTTATTACCAGCATCACCGCGAACAAAAATATCTGGATGCGACGAAAAAGGGATTTCAGGATCTGATGCACTACAATGGCATGGCCCATGGCCTTTATGGGGGCGACGAAGCTTTGCATGGTAACAACCCAACGCAGGGTTCTGAGCTATGTTCGGCAGTAGAAATGATGTTCTCCCTGGAAAGTATGCTGGAAATTACCGGGAATATTGGCTTTGCTGATCACCTGGAAAAGATTGCATTCAATGCGCTTCCGGCACAGGCTTCAGATGATTTTCTCACGCACCAGTATTTTCAGCAGGCCAATCAGGTGATGGCTACGCGTCAGACCAGGAATTTTGAGGTGAACCATCACGGAACTGACGTTTGTTATGGGGTGCTTACAGGTTATCCTTGCTGTACCTCCAATATGCATCAGGGGTGGCCAAAGTTTACGCAGAACTTGTTTTACGCTACCGCCGATAAGGGAATTGCGGCACTGGTGTACTCGCCTAGTGAGGTGACGCTGAAGGTGGCGAATGATATACCCGTGCGTATAGTTGAGGAGACCAATTATCCGTTTAATGAGGATATTAAGTTCCGGATCAATTTCCTGAAGAAGAAGTCGGCCACCTTTCCGTTTCACCTGAGAATTCCCGAGTGGTGTAAAAACGCGACCATCCGTATCAATGGTGAGGTATATAAAGAAGAGAAGGGCAACCAGATTGTGAAAATAGTACGTGAATGGAAATCTGGCGATGTGATTGAGCTCGTCTTGCCTATGCATATTTATAAAAATACCTGGTTAGAGCGTTCGGTATCTATAGAACGGGGCCCTCTGGTGTACGGATTGAAGATAGGCGAGGATAAGCACTATGTGAAAAATACCCTCGACCCGCAGGAGTATGGTGAAGGTTATTATGAAGTTAAGCCGACCACGCCCTGGAACTACGGTCTCCTCAATGTTCAAAACGACCGTCTCGCGGAGAATTATATCGTTGAAAAAGCCGACAAGCCTTTTCCGGCATATCCATGGAATCAGGAAGGGGCTCCGCTAAAGATCAAAACCAAGGCCAAGCGCATTCCGAGCTGGCAGTTGTATAATGAAATGGCCGGACCGCTGCCTTTCAGTACCATCTTCCAGCTTGAGACGGATAAGCAGACTGAAGAGATCACATTAATTCCCTACGGCTGCACGGAACTGCGTATCTCCCAGTTTCCGGTGATCCGATAGTCAGACGGCCTCCGCGATAATATGGCTGCCTTTGAGGGCGAGCTTTTTGTGAGGATGCTGGGCAGCGTAAGAAACGATCAGATTCAGAATATAATCGTTTGATGGGTAGGGGCTTAGGACAGATTTCAGCGCTTCCGGTTCGGCGATGTCAGCATGGTGGGAAATATAACCCATGCCATAGAACCGGCCCTGCTCTACCAGCAGACAGCTTTGTTCGTCGTCATGCCTGCCGGTATCGATCAGTGCAAAAGAGGGCAGCATGGACCTAAGTTCTTCTATGGCATATTTTACCCTCACATTGTAGGCTGCGGCAGATTCCTTACCGATACAAGCACCGGTGCAGTTGCCTTGTGCGTGTGCTGTGCATGCTGCAGCCACACGCTGTATACAGCAGAGCTTTTCGCACAATAAATGCGATTTGATGAGTAGTCGCAATAAATTATGTCCTTCCAGCAAGGTGTTAAAGCTGTAAAGCGCCGTCAGATTTTTTTTGGCTTTATCGATGCCGAAACGGATATAGCCTTTCTGATCCTCAAAGGTGTACAGCGCATACTTATGCTCATACCGCTTCATGGCACGATTATTCTCGGGCCAAAGCCGTTTTATTTCTGCAGCTTCCAGGATAAATGCCATCAGCTCAGTGCCGCATAGTTCAAAATCGATGGTGTGGATGTCTTTCAGAAAATTTTGTCGCTGCCTGCCGGTGTTATTGCCAGTAAAATGGGAGCAGACACGCTTGCGAAGGTTTTTGGCCTTACCCACATAAATGACCTTGCCCTTGCTGTCTTTGAAATAATATACTCCCGCACCAGCCGGTATCCGATCAATTTGTGCTTTGGACAGGTTGGGTGGAAGCACCTGTTCTTTCGAAGCTTTCTTTAAGGTGTGTGGTATGAAACCTTCCTGGTCGGCCGCTATAAGCATGCCCAGCAAGATAGCTGTCGCAGCCGCATCGCCGCCGGCACGGTGGCGTTGTTTGATCTCTATATTCAGTGCATTGCAGAGTTTGCCGAGGCTGTAGGAGCGATGCCCGGGCAGCAGTTTTCGGCTTAGTCTAACCGTGCAGAGTTTTCTGCATTGCAGATCGTAGCCGCAACCGCTGAGCTGGTGCCGGATAAAGGAATAATCGAAATTGACATTATGGGCTACGAATACTTTATCATGCAGCATCCCGTAAATGCGTTCGGCGACCATCTCAAACGTGGGCGCAGTAGCCACCATTTCATTACTAATCCCTGTTAATGCTTCAATATAAGGAGGAATATCCTGAAGAGGATTGATGAGCGTTTCGAAGGTGTCGACCACCGCCGTACCATCGTGCACCTGGATGGAGATTTCGGTAATTCCATTTGCAGATGCATAGCCTCCGGTGGTTTCAATATCTACTACAGCATATAACATCTTCTACAGCATTTGGTGATGTAAAGATGCTAATAAAATTAGTATTAATATTAAAAATTGTGAAACTTTTTAATTCGCTGGCAGACTATCCAAAAAACAGGTAGCAGAGGCCGATAGCTGTGCAGATGCCCACTAGGTCGGCCAGCAGCATAGCGCCTATGGTATACCGGGTATTTTTGATGCTAACCGCGCCAAAATAAACGGCTACCACGTAAAAGGTAGTGTCCGACGAGCCCTGGAGGATGCTCGACAGGCGACCGGCAAACGAATCTGCCCCATGGGTGGTCATCGTATCTACCATCATGCCCCTTGCGCCGCTGCCGCTCATGGGCTTGATCAGCGCGGTGGGGATTCCATCGATAAAGCGGGTGTCAGCGCCGAGCATGCTGCACAGCTGTTTCATCCCACCGATAATCATATCAAAGGTGCCGCTGGTACGCAGCATACTAATGGCAATGAGCATCCCGACAAGATAAGGTATAATGCGTATAGCGGTTTCGAAGCCGCCCTTTGCACCGTCTACAAAGTCGCTGAACACATCAGTTTTTTTGTACACCGCCCCAAGCACAATGAGCAGGAAGATGAGCAGCAGCAAGCCGTTACTTAAAATCCCTGAAAAGGACTGCAATTCTGAGGTCTGCAGCCCAACAAGGTACCATACTAGTGCGGCAATAATGGCCGAGATACTTCCTACCCAAGCAAGTATGGCCGGTTGCAGCAAGTTTATTTTCTGCTTGAAAGACACAATCAGCATGGCTGCCATGGTCGCCGCAAATGTTGCGATCATGCAGGGGATAAAGATCTCCGTTGGGTTGCTTGCGTTCAGCGAGGCCCTCACGGCAATGATGCTTACGGGTATGAGGGTAAGCCCGGAGGCATGCAGACATAAAAACATGATCTGAGCATTGGAAGCAACGTCTTTACGGGGGTTGAGTTCCTGAAGACTTTCCATGGCTTTAAGTCCGAATGGTGTTGCGGCGTTGTCCAGTCCCAGCAGGTTCGCCGAAAAGTTCATCACCATGTGCCCGGTGGCCGGATGTCCCTTTGGTACTTCCGGAAAAAGTTTGGAAAAGAAGGGGCTGATGAGTCGTGACAACAGCCGGATGCCTCCTGCGCGTTCTGCAATAGTCATGAAGCCCATAAACAGCGCCATGATACCGATCAGCTTTAAGCAGATGTTTACCGCCGTCCAGCATGTTTCAATGATACCGTCCAGCTTCAGCGGATTGGCCGGGTCGTCAGCCTTTCCGATTACCATCCAGTTGAATATTTCTGTCTGCCCCAGAAAGAAGCACTTTATTGCTGCCACAGTGATCGCAACAATGATGAATGCCGACCATATTCTGCTTAATGCCATTTTTCGCTATAGTTTGAGCTGCTCAATGTAGCATTTTTCTGAAATATTCTCAGGGCTTTTCGTCGGTCAGATCGAAACCCCAGTTTCTGCCTTTTTCTGTAGCCGGGATACCGCTAACCATCCATACCGGCGCTTTTGCCCCTTTTAGGTAGTGGTCGAAAAACTGCTGTTCCCTGATCTGTATGTCTTTACGGTTCTGGCGCTGTACCAGGTTATGGGCTTCGTTATTATAGTTGAGCATCCATACCGGTTTTCCGAGACGTCTCAATCCATTAAACATCTCAATGCCCTGGTACCATGGCACTGCACCATCGGCATCGTTCGCCATAATCACCACAGGGGTATTTACTTTAGACAGGAAGAACAAGGGCGAGTTCTCGATATACAGATCGGGCTTTTCCCACAAACTGGCGCCAATGCGGCTCTGTGTTTTTTCATACTGGAACTGTCGGTTCATTCCGCTTTCCCAGCGCATTCCGCCGTAAGCAGAGGTCATGTTAACCACCGGCGCACCGGCCCATGCCGCTGCATACATATTGGTACGCGTAATGAGGTGCGCCACCTGGTAACCACCCCAGCTCTGTCCCTGGATACCGATCTTCGTACTGTCTACCCAACTGTTTTTAGTCAGCGAGCGCACACCCGAGTTGATAAACTCTTCGGCCGAGCGACCCGGGTAACCAGTCTCGTAACTGATGTCGGGTGCGAAAACAAGATACCCATTACTTACAAAATACGAGATGTTCAGACGCGATGGTGTAGGAGCTGGAGCGATATAGTTGTACAGGCCGTCCGACAATTTTTCATAGAAGTAAACAATCATCGGGTATTTCTTAGCCGGGTCGAAATGTTCTGGTTTATATAAAATACCCTCAGAAGTGAGTCCTTTTGGTGTGTTCCACTTAACGAGTTCGGCAGTACCCCAGTTGTAATTCTGCTGCTGAGGGTTGGTATTGCTTAAGCGCTCTTCGGTTTTCAGGTCGGCCGACACAAACACGTTCGGTGAGCTGGTGTAACTGGCCTTGTCGTACACATAACGCTCGGCCTCTTTGGCCTTTTCCACCCCGGAGTAACTGGCCTTATTCATGACAATAAGCTCCTGGTTCTTGGTGGTGCCTAGAGTTGCCCGGTAAAAACCTGCTTCTTTGGTTTGATTGTTAAAGGCCTTGAGCAACACACGTTCCCGCGATTCCAGGAATCGTTGCTCCGGATCGGTTTGTTCTATCCGGAAGGTAATTTCGTTAGTGCGTCCGTAACCATTGGTAAGGTTTTTTGGGGTCGATTTGCCGTCGGGTGAGCATGCCCAGATATCATACCTGTCGTATACCAGTACAGACTTGTCATCTTCCGTCCAGCCTGCTACCCCGTACGCCGAAGGGAAGTCCGGCACGTCATTTTGCTCATCGGTCAGTTTCACGATGATATCCCGGTTTAAATGGACGGTATTGCCGGTGACAACTTCATAAGTGTACCAGCCGCCGGTTCTATTGTCGAAATAAAGTACAAACTTACCCGAAGGAGAGGGCATCGCTCTGCCGTGCAGACTCTCAATGATCTTTTTCCGGGATCCGGTTTTAGTATTTACCATGTAGTAGTCGCGCAGACTGCTCGCCGTCCACTGTGCGGCAATACGATTGCCGAAATCTGTAGAAGCCAGTACATAGTCGGCATTCCCTTCATCAACCAGACTTGCGTCGGGGAGCTTAAGATCGGTCAGCGGAATCATACGCACATCACTGCTGTACACGTCCATTACAGACAGATAACTTCTTTTGATCTCCTTATCGGCATTTTTCAGTTGCATGGGTTGCAGGTAGTCGTCTTTGTAACCCCATATATCCAGCTTAGCGTGTTCAAAGTCGACCAGGCTCGTATCTTTAGGTTGTCTGACCGGCGCGATGCCGAAGAACAGTTTCCTTCCGTTCTTGCTGAACCTGAGGTTTGCCTCTCCGCTCACAGCCCATTTTTGGGGCAGACCGGGTAGGTCCTGGTCTACCAGGATCTGCGCGGTATCCAGAGTCGGGGAGCTGTAATAGATGCGATAGTTTTTGATTTCTTTCTTTTCAGGATCAGTCTCTCCCAGGAAAGCAAGGGCTTCGCCCTCTTCATCGAATACAAAGTTTTTAAAGTTGCCTTTAACGGCTACGAGTGTCTTAATGGTACCTCTCTGGATGTTTAGCAGGGAAACTCCTGCCGGTGCTGCCTTGTCGGTCTTCGATCCGGTGGTGCTGAACACCAGTCGCTCGCCTTTTTTGTCAAATCGGTAGTCGGACACATAAGTAAACCTTCGCTCAATTCCGGTACCCAGGTTCTTAAAAATCATATCAGTGCCTTCTTTGTCATCCCGTTTTGTTTTTGCTGTATCTGGTTGCCTTTCCAGTTGATATGCCAGACAAGCGTTCCCTTCTTCCGCGAGCTTATACGATTTGACCATCGCAGTTTTGGTGAGCGACAAGTTGTTCAGGTTAACAATTCCCAGCGAGTCCTTTGGCATTTCCTCTGGCTTTTTCTTTTTGATCTTTGCGGTGCGGACGTCCTGGTATAAAGGTTTGATCAGGAACACTGCAAATTTGTTGTCGGCACTGAACGCTACGTTTTCACCGCGCGGCACTTTCAGGTCAGCGTTGTTTTTCAATCCTTTGAAGTACAGGTTGCCATCGCCTTGCTGCCTGGCAATCACATAGGCAACCCAATTGCCGTCGTTAGACAGCTTTTTGGTGGAGACCGATTCCCAGTTGTCGTACACGGTATGGTCGAGTGGTTTTTTCTGTGCAAAGCATACGCTTGCACACAGCAGAAGTGTTAGGCTCAGGTACTTGTACATAGTGTGTTTGGTTATGTTACCCCAGTGTGGTGGCTTAAAAATAATAAAAAAGGGCACCTCATCGGGTGCCCTTTTGCATATTATCATAGAAAAATTACATTTTCTGCTGCTTATTTTTTCTTTTGAGCTTGAGCTTGCTGCTGTTGGCGCATGTATTCGTCTAACCGCGCCTGGAATTTAGACTTTTTCTTCTTTTCTGCAGGCTTTGCCTTATTCTCCTGAAGCGTACGATGAATCTTTTCGTCATCTACCATCGACTTGATGATAAACTGCTGAAGGAAAGTGAGCATGTTGGCCAGGAAATAGTAGTAGTTCAGTCCGGAAGGGTAGCTGTTCAGTACACCAAGAAATACCAGCGGCATGATGTAGCCGATATATTTCATCTGACCTGTCGCTCCCGAGATCTGGTTGTTGAAGTACGTATAGATCAGGGTGGAGATCGTCATCAGCAAACACATTAAACTCAAGTGATCGCCGATAAACGGAATGTTGAAGCCAAATTTGATGAAATCATCGTAGGTCGACAAGTCCTTCATCCATAAGAAGCTTTCGCCTCTTAATTCAAAAAGGTTAGGGAAGAAGAAGAAGAAGGCCATAACGAAAGGCAACTGCAAGAGCATTGGCAAACAGCCGCCCAGCGGGTTAACACCGACCTGCTTATACAGCTTTAGATACTCCTGCTGCAGGAGTGTCGGATTGTCTTCGCCTACTTTCGCTTTAATCACATCCATTTCAGGCTTCAGAATACGCATTTTCGCCATGGAGATGTATGATTTATAAGTAAGGGGCGACATAGCCACTTTAAGCAGGATCGTAAGTACCAGGATAATCAATCCGTAGTTCCATCCGAATCCTTCCAAAAAGTTGAACACAGGCAATACCACAAATCTGTTGATGTATTTCAACGGCCAGTAGCCCATATCTACCTGCTTTTCAATTTCATGTCCCTGTTCCTTAAGTACAGAGAATTTATTGGTTCCGAAATAAAAGGTAAAGCCGTAGCTTTGTGAAGCCAGTTGGTTGAAAGGCAATTGCAGGTTTGCACCATACCATTTAACCTTACCCGAATCTGTGCTGAGCTTTACCTCCAGATCACCCTTCTCGAAAGGTGCAGAGGGTAACAAAACCGCAGAAAAGAAGTGCTGTTTGAAGGAAACCCACTCAATTTTGCCTTCGTTCAACTCCAGCTTATCGTCTTTAGCCACGCTCAGGTGATCCGGGTTTTCCTCCACATATTTAAAGTAAGGGGCCGAGTGTTCCTGCTCTTTCTTGCTTGACTTTTCCTGCTCCAGCAAAGTAGCTTCCCAGTTGAGCAACAGGGCATTACCCTGGACTACCTGATTAAGTCCGTTAAGATTAACGCTCAGCTCAACATTGTTGCTGTTAGGCTTTAAAGTATAATTGTACTCAAGGTACTGGTTGCCCGAATAATTGGCGCGCATGCTAACGCTGTTGCTGGTAGAACTTGCGGTGAAGTACAGATCATTCGTGTTAAAGACTTTACCTGCAAGGTTAAGCTTAAATCCGAATTTGTTATCATCCCCGTCGAACAGCACTACAGGTTTTCCGCTATAAGTTTTCTGACCCTTTACTTGTACCGAACGGATTTTACCGCCCTTGTTGGTAAAAGTCAGTTTCAATTTCTCGTTTTCCAGAACTGTTTGTTGTTCGGTGCCAGAAATGCTCCCTCCGAAAGGACCGGCAAGCGCAGCGGAATCAATAGTATTTGTTGCTGTAGTGGCTTGGGCGACCGCCTTAGGCTGCCCGGCCGAAGCTTTACGTGCCGAGTCGGCCGCTATACGCGCCTGCTCTTGTTGTATTTCTGCTTCCGACGGCTTGAAAAAATAAAATGAGCCAGCCAGAATAATTAAAATCAGGAACAATCCTGTAAAAGTATTTCTATCCATTATGAGTATTTAAAGCGACTATTTAGTTCTCTTTTTGGAGAAATCCATCGCAGCGGCGACAAATTTAACAAAAAGCGGGTGAGGATTCGCTACAGTTGATTTTAATTCGGGATGGAACTGTCCGCCTACAAAGAAAGGATGGTTTTTTAGTTCTACGATTTCCACAAGTTTGCTGTCTGGGTTTATACCCGAGGCAACCATACCCGCCTCTTCATATTGTTTCAGATAGGCATTGTTGAACTCGTAGCGGTGCCTGTGGCGTTCGGTAATATGAGCCTTACCATAAGCAGCGTACGCTTTGGTGCCTTTTTTCAGGTCGCAAGGATAAGAACCAAGTCGCATCGTTCCACCTTTGGAAGTAACTTTCTTCTGTTCTTCCATCATATTGATCACCGGAAATTTTGTTTCCTCATCGATCTCGGTGGTATTTGCGTTCTGCAGGCCTAATACATTTCTGCCGAATTCAATAACGGAACATTGCATACCCAGACAAATCCCAAAGAAAGGAACGTTGTTTTCCCTTACATAACGGATGGCTTCTATCTTACCTTCAATACCGCGGCTTCCGAAACCGGGTGCAACAAGCAGTCCGTCCAAATGCCCTAATTTCTCTTTGGCGTTGTCGGCATACACCTCTTCCGAGTGGATATACTGTACGCGGACCTTGCACTCGTTCTTTGCCCCGGCGTGCACAAATGATTCTGTAATGGATTTATAAGCATCCGGCAACTCTACATATTTACCCACTACACCAATGGTAACCTCAGCAGTTGGGTTTTTTAAGCGGCCAAGGTAATCTTTCCAGCTTTCCATGTCCGGCTCATTTTTCTGAGGCAATTTCAGCTTTGTCAGTACCGTTTTGTCCAGTTGCTCCTTCATCATCAGCAAAGGCACATCATAGATCGTCGAAGCGTCTATAGATTCGATAACAGCATTGATGTTTACGTTACAGAACAGGGCGATCTTTTTACGGATGTCTGGCGTAATGTGATGCTCCGTACGGCATACCAGGATATCTGGCTGAATACCATATTCAAGAAGTGCTTTTACAGAGTGCTGCGTAGGTTTCGTTTTCAGTTCACCGGCTGCAGCAAGGAAGGGGATAAGGGTAAGGTGAATCACAATGGCGTTATTGGCGCCTTCTTCCCATTTAAACTGACGTACCGCTTCAATAAAAGGTAACGACTCGATATCGCCCACCGTACCCCCAAGTTCAGTGATCACGATATCGTACTGTCCGCTTTCACCGAGTATCCGCATGTTGCGTTTAATTTCGTCGGTGATATGAGGTACTACCTGAACTGTTTTCCCGAGATACTCTCCCTGACGTTCTTTGCTGATCACGTTCTGGTATATACGACCCGTGGTTATGTTATTGGCCTGCGAAGTAGGCACATTCAGGAAGCGCTCATAATGACCAAGGTCAAGATCTGTTTCCGCTCCGTCTTCAGTCACGTAGCATTCACCGTGTTCATACGGATTCAGGGTTCCCGGATCAATATTAATGTACGGGTCGAACTTTTGAATGGTAACACTGTAGCCTCGTGCTTGCAGTAATTTAGCTAATGAAGCGGAGATGATGCCCTTACCTAATGAGGAAGTAACACCGCCCGTAACAAAAATATACTTAGTCATGTTTGAATGTGATATAGGCAGTATTTACGCTGCCTTAATTGTTTTTGTACGGGATACAAAGTTAGCAATTAAAACGAAGTCGGGGGGTATTTTTTTTAAATCTGCTTATCTGCCCGGCGCACTTCTTCTAAAATTACCGCTGAAATTCCAGTTGACACCCAGCAAGGCATAACGGGGAATATAGCTAAAGGTATTCTCGCTTATAACGTTACCACCCACGTAGCGGCTGTACCCGATTTTTTGGTTTAACAGATCTGTGGCTGTAATTCTCACTTCAAGTGATTCATTTCTGAGTAGTTTTGCCGCCAGATAGCTGTTTAAAATCGCCACGTTTAAGGCGCGGTCGAACGAAGCATTCGACGGCCTGAAATTTAAAGAAAGCGTCGTGTTAAACTCCATGCGGTAGGGCAGCTGAACACTTCCGGAAAACTCATGCTCGTGCGACAGGCTCTTTCCGTCGTTCAAGCCGCCAATAGACGACTTCCCATACATAAAGTTTGCGGAGGGCGAATAACTCAGGTCCAGCCTGGGTGTATTATAATTGATATGCGTACGCAGATTGTAACGGTTGTTCCTTGTCTTGTTTGTCGTAAAGTTTATTACCGTAATTGCGTTGGCCGTATTGAAACCAAGATCCAGTCCCAGGCGCAGGTTAATCTTCGAGAAATTTCTGGAAAAATAGATATTTCCGGAGGTCGAGTTGATACCATTAAGGTTGGTAAAACTTAATATCCTTTTATTGAAGTCGTCGACAAGCTCCGTATCGGTTATCGCATTTCTGGTGAATCCATAATTCAGATAGGCCGAAACAAACAGGTCTGATCTGGGGCTGTAGGTGTTATAAGAAACTCCAAAGGTATTTGTGAAGGAAGGCTTCAGATTAGTATTTCCAACAATCTGATACAGTGGGTTGTCCAACTGTTTCACCGGCTGAATTTGCTCTATGCCTGGCTGCTGCATGTAACCGTTATAATTTACGGAAACTGTACTGTTGTCGTCCAGTTTGTAAAAGATGTTCGTACTGGGCGCGAGGTTCAGATAATCGCGGTCAAACTCATTACGGACATCCAGATCTTTCAGTTCAAAAGTGGTTTGTGTAGCCTGCAATCCGCCGGAAATGGAGAAGTTTTCGAACTTGTACTGCATGGTCATTTTTCCAACGTTCGAGAAATTGACAAACTTAAAATTGTTACTTAGCGAGTCAACCTTAAGGTTCCTGTTATTTCGGATGAGCCGGTAACTTGTAGAGGATATGGTCTTGAAACTATACCCCGCCTCCAGTGTCCATTGCTCCGTAAGCGGCTCGGTATAATTAAATCGCGTTCCAAGCGAAAGGCGCTTGTTGGTATTGTCTTTATTCAGGATAACATCTTCAAAGCGGTTCATTCCACCCTGGTCATCGAAATAGTAGGTGCGGTTTACGCTCGTGCCGGCCGCACTACTTACCTGACGCTCAGGCTGAATATCGATAGAAAGCGTGCGACCTTTCTTCTGAAATCGTTTAAACCAGTTGATGTTCCCGTTGGTTGTCGCATTTTCGCCGCTCTCGACCCGGCTTTGATTGTTCTGGCTGATGAATACATCGTTTTTTTCATTCTTTGTGTAATCCAGCCGGTCAGCCTCCGTAAAATTCCGGGATTGCTGCGCCCCAAAAGCAACTTTCAATGTCGAACCCGCATCGAGTTTATAGGTATAATTGCCTCTTACACTCTTTCCGGCACTTTTAGACCTGTCGTCATCGCGGGAAAGGGACGTAAATTGCGCTCCGCCCGGCAACAGCTCCTGGGTCAGGGTTGTTCTCAGGTCCTTATTCCCGTAGTCGAATGCTTTCAGACTAACTTTCATTCCCATTCGGTCTTTAATGCGCTGGGAGAAATAGCCGCCTACGTTCAGGTTGTTTGGCAAACCGCCGGATGGCTGAGTATAATCCTCATCATCATCCATGCCGTATGCATACATCACTGAACTGCCATCGTCGCCTACCTCAATCACATCATAATCTTCGCCTTTCAGTTTACGCATAGAGGTATATATACGCGATTCATTGATCAGATTGGTATACGTGCCGAAGGCCGCAGCCTTTGTGCGTTCCCCAAATACCCCCGCCATTCCGCCATAGTCCTGAAAATCATTTGTTCCATGGTTAAGATCAACCGAGCTTAGATATCCATTTTTTGAGTTTTCCTTCAGTTTGATGTTCACCGTCCGGTTTCTTATGCCATCGTCAATTCCTGTTAACTCAGCCTGCTTGCTTTTCCGGTCATACACCTCTATTTCCTCAACAGCATCTGCCTTAAGATATTTCGTGGCCAATTGCGGATCATCTCCAAAAAACTCCTCACCGTCGACGAGAACACTTCGGACGGTTTTTCCTTGAGCTGAAATTGTTCCGTTCTTGTTTACCGACATGCCGGGTAGTTTCTGAAGAAGCAACTGCACATTGGAGTTCCTGCGTACCGCAAAACTGTCGGCCTGAAATATAATCGTGTCGCCCTTCAGCCTGATCGCTCTTTTGGTTGCCCGGATCACGACCTCATTTAGTATTTTAGCTTTAGGATCGAGGTAAATATGGCCCAGATTAATTCTGCTGGTGTCAGACAGTTCAAGGTTCAACGAAAAGTTACCCATCGAAATGTGCGTTATTGCGAGCTGATAGTTTCCTTTGCTGATGCCCTTCAGAACAAATCGGCCATTAATATCTGTGGCGGTACTTTTCGTGATCACGGAATCTCCATGTCTCAAAAGCAGCACCGAGCAGTTCTGCAGGTTTCGTCTGTTTAGGCTATCCCTTACCAAACCAGTAATATCTGCATGCTGTGCCGAAACGGATAATATTGTAAAGGCAAGAAAGAAAAATACTATTAACTTTTTACGCATAGACCCCGTTACGGCTTTCCGGTATTAAATGTAATGTTTTTTAA
The DNA here is from genome assembly GCF_024436415.1 of Pedobacter deserti. GTDB lineage: Bacteria > Bacteroidota > Bacteroidia > Sphingobacteriales > Sphingobacteriaceae > Pedobacter > Pedobacter faecalis. The sequence goes on from NZ_JAFMZQ010000001.1 coordinate 2,446,417, forward strand.
TATTCGAAGGGCGGGAAGGCAAAAATCTTCTTAAAAAAAAGGCCCGGAAAATCCTTCCGGGCACTGAAAAATATATTTGGTTAGAATAGTCAGTTTTTTATGAATTCCTGCGATCTGTCTGGATGGTATTGTTTGTCAGATCGTTTCGGTTTATAAACATAAAACTAAATATTCTATTATCATAATTTTATTTTCATCTTTTCTAAAAAAATCCTTTTTTGTTCTGGTTGCTTCTCGATATTGATCACTCGCAGCACACATAATACGGCTTCACTTTGTGCTCCCTGGCCGACCACGCGATGTATATTTTCTTCTCTTTGCCCAGGCGATAGCTGAACCCGTTAAATGCGGTCTTTCTAAGCTCTTCAAAAAATGCTTTGTCTGGCACATGTTCATCAGGCTCTTCTTCCCCGGTTACTGCAGGCTCCATGAAATTTTCATCATGCAGAAAATTCTTAGCTTCCTCTCGAAGAAAACGAAGTTGATTCTTCTTTTTATCCAGATTGATCGTTGCGTCGTAGTTGCTGAAGAGATCTGATGCCTTGATATCAACAGCATAGATCACCTTGCCGGTATGCGCCGAGATCTGAAAAGCGATTTTCATGTCCTTTGGCGAATCGCCAACGATACGCACTTTAAAGGTGTCTGCATGCAAAGTATCGCTAAAAGGCTTCAATACGGCATTTTTGAATCCGGCCTCATCAGGGGTGGCCGACTGTGTACAGGCAAAGAGGCATGCTGCAAACAGGATTAAAACTGCCAGGGCCGGTTTAGCAGGGAATTTCATAGTCGTTCTTTAGCTTTTTCCAGATCTTCCGGTGTGTCTATAGCCAATGTCTCTATTGTGGTAGTCTTGGTCTGTATCTTATAACCAGCAGATATCCACCGCAACTGCTCCAGGCTCTCCGCAATTTCAAGAGCGGAGGGAGGCAATTTTGTTAATTCCAGCAAAGTGGCCGACCTGTATCCGTACAGCCCGATATGCTTGTAAAACGTTCCATGCTCAAGCCAGTTCTCCTGAGCCACACCTCTCAGATAGGGTATGGTTTGCCGGCTGAAATATAGCGCTTCGCCGGTTTCATTGAGGACCACCTTTGGTATAGAAACGTTCAAGAGCTCATCGACCGAGGTGATTTTTTTTACGAGTGTGGCTAGACCTGTGTGTTCCTGGTCGAAACAGGAGGCAAGCAGATCAATCTGTGCCGGGTCTATAAAGGGTTCATCTCCCTGGATATTAATGACGACATCGTATAGAGGCAGGGCCGCGACAACCTCTGCACAACGATCTGTACCCGTAGCGTGCTCAGAAGAGGTCATGATGTAATTTCCGCCAAAATTCTGCACCTCTTCAGCAATTCGATCATCGTCCGTAGCCACCACAACCTCGTCCAGACTTCCGGCTTTGATAGCCTGCTCGTATACCCGTCTTATCATACTTTTACCCAGAATATCTATCAGCGGTTTCCCGGGAAACCTCGTCGATGCATATCTGGCTGGTATAACGCCCAGGATCTTCATAGCTAATTAAAAATTCCGTTTATTTCCGCGTCGATGGATTGTATGATCGTGCCCAGATCCTCCGGATTATCCGTAAAATCCAGCTTGTCTTTATCCAATATAAGCACCTTACCTAATTGATAGTTCTTTATCCAGGCCTCATACTTATCGTTCAGTTTGGATAAATAATCCAACCGTATACTCGTTTCATACTCCCGGCCCCTGCGTTGAATATTATTTACCAGTGTTGGTACCGAGGCGCGAAGATAAACCAGCAGGTCAGGAGGCTTAATAAAAGAGGTAATATTTTCGAAGATAGCTTTGTAATTGTGGTGGTCCCGTGTAGTCATCAGGCCCATGTCGTGAAGATTGTCTGCGAATATATGCGCATCCTCATAAATGGTCCGGTCCTGAACAACATTTCTGTTCAAGTTCTGTATATCCACAACCTGCTGGAACCGGGTATTTAAAAAATAGATCTGCAGGTTAAAGCTCCAGCGCTTCATATCGCTGTAAAAATCTTCCAGATAAGGATTGTTATCAACCACTTCATACAAAGCTTCCCAGTTATAGTGCTTTGCGAGCAGCCCGGTAAGCGTAGTTTTTCCGGCACCGATATTTCCAACTATTGCAATATGCATATATGATCTAGTAAACGCCGGACCACCGAAGTGAGCCAACAGGAGTAAGGTAATAAAATTAAGCTAAATGTTAAAATGCTTTGAAACCGATAAGTTCTCTCACATCCCTAATCGTCTTCTGCGCACTTTCCCTGGCTTTCAAAGCACCGTGTTTAGCCACCTGCCTTAAATAAGAGGTATCCTTTGAAAGGTCCTCGATACGTTCACGTATTGGTGTATTGAAAACAATCATGTCTTCGGCAAGCTGCTTCTTGAAATCACCGTAGCGAATCGCCATTCTATTATACAGTTCATCAAAATGCGCAAGCGTATCTGGCGTAGATACGATCTTCATAAGATCAAAAAGATTCTGTATCGCTTCAGGCTTTTCCTGATTTTCTTCGGTAGGCCCGCCATCCGTTACTGCGCGCGACAATTTTTTACGGATCACCTCCGGGCTATCGGCAAGATAAATGCAATTGCCATCGCCGCTTGATTTACTCATCTTTCCCTTGCCATCTAATCCTGGCACCTTAACAAGATTCTCTGAATAGTTGAAGGCAAAAGCCTCAGGGAAATACTCCGTTTTATATAACCTGTTAAACCGGTTGCCGAAAGTCCGGGTCATTTCCAGGTGTTGTTCCTGGTCCTTGCCCACCGGAACTTTCACTGCCCTATGAATCAGGATGTCGGCCGCCATTAACGTAGGATAGGTGAGCAGACCCGCATTAACGTTATCCGGATGTGAGCGGACTTTATCCTTAAAAGAAGTACTTCTTTCCAGTTCGCCCAGGTAGGCATTCATATTCAGGTATAAATACAGTTCAGCCACCTCTGGTACGTCCGACTGAATATAGATTGTCGTTTCCTCCGGATCTATACCGCAAGCAAGATATTCTACAAGAACATGTTTTACATAACCGTTCAGGTCCTGAGGCGTGGGGTGTGTGGTGAGCGAATGCAGGTCAGCTATGAAAAAGTAGCAGTTATAATCATACTGCATCTTCACAAAATTGGTTACAGCACCAAAATAATTTCCAAGGTGTAATTGTCCTGTCGGCCGGATACCGCTCACTACCGTTTCTTTCATGGGCCGAAAATAATAAAAATATAAATACGCCGGCAAGTGATTCAGATGCAACTGAATTTAATATTTTTGATTTAATGAATAAAATTCTCCGGCACACGCATCGCTATTACACCCTGTTTGTCATAGTCGCCTTATCGCTCTTATTTTACCCATTCTACTATGCCTTTTCCAGAAATGAGCGCGGCTACGGTGTCTTAAACCGGTTGCGAAAAATCAATAGCATGATGATCAGTGTCTTCACCGGCATCTTTTTCAGCTTCGAATACGAGGAGCCGCTCAATCACCGGCAAACCTATATCTACTGCGCAAATCATACCTCAAATCTGGATATTATGATCATGTGCATCCTGGCCCGGGGCAGATTTCATTTTATGGGAAAGCAGGAGCTGCTAAACAATCCAGTGCTCCGCATTTTCTTTGAAACGATCGATGTGCCGGTCGACCGCGACAGCAAAATGTCATCTTTCCGGGCGTTTAAAAGGGTGGGCGACAACCTCGATAAAGGGATGAGCCTCATCATCTTTCCTGAGGGAAAGATCGACGACCATTATCCACCCGTTCTGCTTCCCTTCAAAAACGGGCCGTTCAGACTCGCTATTGAGAAGAATGTAGCCATTGTACCGGTCTCGCTGATCGGCGTCTGGCAGAAAATGTGGGACGATGGATCAAGGTTTGGAAGCAAGCCTGGCCTTTGCCGTATTTATGTTCACAAGCCTGTTGCCACTAAAGATTTGAACATAGATGATTCAGATACGCTAAAAGACCGTATTTTTGAAACCATAAACAGTAAACTTCTCCAATAATGAATATCGACAAGCAAACCATCCACAAAGTCGCCGATCTGGCCAGGATAGAGATAGAAGATCATCAGGTCGATACGCTGATCAGCGAAATGAACAAGATTCTGACCTTTATGGAAAAGCTTAACGAATTGGATACTACTGGCGTAGAACCACTGATTTATATGAATCATGAAGAGAATGTCTGGCGGGAAGACGTCGTGAAGCAGGAAGTAACCACTTCGCAAGGGCTTAGGAACGCTGCCTTGCATAACGAAAGCTTTTTTATGGTCCCCAAAATCATAGAAAAATAGGAACAGATGTAACAACGGCCTGCAGCAGGGTGTCTAAAAAGAAAAATCATGAGCGAAGCGTTAATTACCATTAAAGACATTGGCCGTAAATATGTAATCGGGGCGGAGGTTATCCACGCACTGAAGTCCGTTTCGCTTGAAATCTTTAAAGGTGAGTTTGTTGCGCTTATGGGACCTTCAGGTTCAGGAAAATCTACCCTTATGAACATTCTCGGATGTCTGGATACACCCAGTAAAGGTGAATATATACTGAACGGGATCAATGTGAGCCAGATGTCAGACGATAAGCTTGCGGAAGTGCGGAACCAGGAAATTGGGTTTGTATTTCAAACGTTCAACCTTTTGCCAAGATCCAGTTCACTGGATAATGTTGCCCTTCCGCTCATCTATGCCGGCGTTGGTAAAAGCGACCGCGAGCGTCGTGCCAGACAGGCATTGGAAAACGTGGGGCTTGGAAACCGCGTAATGCACAAGCCAAATGAGCTTTCTGGCGGACAACGCCAGCGTGTTGCCGTAGCCAGGGCCTTGATCAATAATCCTTCCATCATTCTGGCCGATGAACCGACGGGTAACCTGGACACGAAGACATCCATTGAGATCATGGGGCTTCTGGAAGAGATCCATAGCAAAGGCAATACCATCATACTCGTTACGCACGAAGAAGACATTGCACAGCATGCTCACCGCATTGTTCGCATGAGGGATGGTCTGATCGAGAAAGACTATTTAAATACCGATGTAAAAGCGGTATCTCCAAGGCTTGCTGAACTCAAGAGCAAGGGTAACGATTTCGAGAAAATTGTCTAATTTTCCGTCTTAATCATTACGAATGAAGATTTACACGAAAACAGGTGATAAGGGACTTACTTCCCTTATAGGCGGTACCCGTGTCCCAAAATACGATCTGCGTATCGAAAGTTACGGCACGGTCGACGAGCTCAATTCACATCTTGGCCTTATCATGAGTCATGCCGCGGCCAATCCTTACAAGGAAATGCTTAAGCACATTCAGGACAGACTGTTTACCATAGGTGCCTGTCTGGCGGCCGATCCTGATAAATCCAAAATGAAGATTCCGGACCTTACCGCCGCTGACATTACACTGCTCGAGACGGAGATCGATGAGATGAATCTGGAACTTCCCGACCTGACTCATTTTATTCTCCCCGGCGGCTCAACGGCAGGCGCCCAATGCCATGTAGCCCGCTGCGTTTGCCGGAGGGCCGAGCGACTTGTTGTCCACCTCGCCTCGGAAAGTTTCGTAGATCAAAAGGTTGTGATCTACCTAAACAGGCTAAGTGATTACCTCTTTGTTCTGTCACGGAAAATCAATTTTGACGGGGATTTTAAGGAAGATATCTGGATTCCGCGTTCCTGAGCGTTATCATACAAAACCCATTGTGAATAGTGGAAAAAAAAGTTTGTTTTCGTCAGGTTTTTTAATATACTTTTGCGAATTATTGTAGAACAACTTAAATAACATTAAGAATATGTATTGGACACTAGAACTCGCATCGCATTTGGAAGACGCTCCATGGCCAGCAACGAAAGACGAATTAATCGATTACGGTATCAGATCGGGAGCACCCGTAGAAGTAATCGAAAATCTTCAGGCACTCGAAGATGATGGTGAACCATATGAAACAATCGAAGAGATCTGGCCAGATTATCCAACCAAAGACGATTTCTTCTTCAACGAAGACGAATATTAAGATTGTACCAATCTCAAATAAAAACCCCGCTGCCAAACAGCGGGGTTTTTATTTTGGAACGAAGATTGTTTATGTATTGTCATGAAGTAATAAGCTTCTTACATCTATCTAAAAACATAAACTTAAAAATTAAACGTTATGGGAAATCTACTTTATTTAATTGCGGTAATCTTGGTAATCATTTGGGCGATTAGCTTTTTCGGTAATTTCTATACAGGAGGAATCATCCACATTCTTTTAGTTATTGCAGTGATTGCCGTAATATTACGAATTATCAGAAGTGCGGCTTAGTCAGTATTTCAGATACAAAAAGGGGCTTTTATATTAAAAGCCCCTTTTTTTTAGATAAATATCAGCGATCTCCAAATCTTCTGGATAGGTGATTTTGATATTTTCCCGCTCTCCTTCCGCGATATGGATAGCGTGGCCACAATGTTCAGCTACAGTGGCATCATCCGTAAACTTCTCCTCGTACGGAATATCATAGCAGTCTTTATGCGTCTCCACGATAAATGTTTGTGGGGTCTGTACTAAAATGAAATCATTCCTGTTCACCGCAAGGCTTCCTTCAGCCTCATCCAGTTTTCTGAGCGAGTCTGTAGGAGAGACGGCAACTACACAATTACCTTTTTTCTCCGCCTGTTTATAAGACCTGAGTATGAGTTCCGGCGATACAAGCGGTCTTACGGCATCGTGAATAGCTACCACACCCTGTTCCAGGATATGAGACAGGCCATTTCTAACCGAGTGGAACCTCGTTTCACCACCCTCCACAACCTTATGCGGAATGTCGAAATGGTGAAGACGGCATAGCTCTGCCCAATAGTGATGCTGATGTCTATTTAGTACAACTATTATCTCTGGACTAAGTGTGCACTTATAAAAGGCCTGAATCGTATACATCATCACAGGTCGGCCCCTCAGCAACAAAAACTGTTTGGCAACCTTGCTCTGCATACGGCTTCCAGATCCACCGGCAACTATAATAGCGAAATATTTCATTGACTTGTTTAAACCGGTAATCTCGCTTCAAACGAGTACCTATATAATCAGCATCGCATCGCCATAGCTATAAAAGCGATATTTTTCTTTAACGGCAATTTCGTAAGCGTTCATTACATGCTCATATCCACCAAAGGCACTTACCATCATCAGCAGCGTCGATTCAGGCGTATGAAAATTGGTGATCATGGAATTGGCAATACTGAAATCGTAAGGCGGGAATATGAACTTACTTGTCCAGTCATTTGCAGCTTTAAGTGTCCTGTTAGAAGAAACAGCAGATTCTATGGCACGCATGGAGGTTGTACCAACTGCGCAAACTTTTCTCTTTTCTTCAATAGCTTTATTAACAATATCTGCATCGCGCTGTTCAATGATGAACTGCTCTGAGTCCATCTTGTGTTTGGTAAGATCTTCTACTTCAACAGACCTGAAAGTACCCAGACCCACATGCAAAGTTACTTCTGCAAAGTCAACGCCTTTCAGTTCAAGTCTCTTCATAAGCTCCCTGCTGAAATGCAATCCGGCGGTAGGAGCAGCAACTGCACCCTCATGTTTCGCAAAGATCGTCTGATAGCGCTCTTTATCCTGAGCGGTTGCCTTACGCTTAATATATTTTGGAAGCGGGGTCTCTCCAAGTATCTCAATGTTCTTCCTGAATTCCTCATCAGTACCGTCAAAAAGGAAACGGATGGTACGCCCTCTCGAGGTCGTATTATCTACCACTTCAGCAACAAGCAGGTCATCATCGCCAAAGTAAAGCTTGTTACCTACACGTATTTTACGGGCCGGATCAACCAAAACGTCCCATAAGCGAAGTTCGCGGTTCAGTTCGCGTAACAGGAAAACCTCGATAGTAGCACCTGTTTTTTCCTTGTTGCCATAAAGTCTGGCCGGAAACACCTTGGTGTTGTTCAGGATCATTACATCTTTATCATCGAAATATTCTAAAACATCTTTGAAAATCCGGTGTTCAATTTTGCCACTATCTTTATGCAGAACCATTAATCGCGCTTCATCTCTCTGTTCAGATGGATTGTTTGCAACTAACGACTCAGGTAAATTAAACTTAAATTGAGATAATTTCATATTTTTCTGATGTAATAATTTAGGGCGCAAATTTACTAATATAATTTTTATAAACCTAGTTGAGCAATTTTTAAGTTAAAGTGATCCAGCTGTAACCTTTTTGGGTACATTTGATCTAAATCCTGATGATGATAATTTTTAGACTGATTGCCGAGAGTTTCCGTTTTGCAGCTGATGCCCTACGCCAGAATAAGCTGCGCACCATGCTATCGCTTTTAGGCATCACCATAGGCATTTTTGCCATTATTTTCGTTTTCTCAGCGGCCGACACGTTCAGAAGTAAGCTTCAGGAAAGTATAGATAAGTTAGGTTCCAAAACAATCTTTATCCAAAAGTGGCCATGGGGTGGATTTGGCGACTATCCATGGTGGAAGTATGTTAACCGTCCCGAACCCTCTCTCCGGGATTATGATCTGCTAAAAGAAAGATTAACCTATGCCCAGGGGGTTTCCTACGAAATCTACGCAAACGAGCGCACCGTCAAATACCGCGTAAATGCTGTGGAGGGCGCCGGACTGAGGGCGGTTTCGCAGGACTTTAACAAAACCTGGAACCTGGAATTTCAGGAAGGCAGGTATTTTACCGAGAACGAGGGTAGGGCCGGTTCGCCGGTAGTGCTCATTGGCGCTGCACTTGCAGAAGGCTTGTTCAACGGTCAGCCAGCCATAGGCAAAAAGGTCTCGGTCATGGGAAGAAAAATGTCGGTGGTAGGCGTATTTAAAAAGGAGGGGGAAGACATGATGGGCATGTCGCAGGACAAGAATATCATTATGCCGCTTAATTTAGCGCGCGGTATGATGGATGTAGAAAGCGGCCGTTACGACCCCACCATTACAGTGAGAGGCTATGATCACATCGCGCTCGAAGAAGTCGAAAGTGAGCTGAGAGGAGCTATGCGCTCCATCAGAAAGATCAGGCCCGGACAGGACGACGACTTTGCGCTCAACAAAAGTACCATCGCCTCCGATCAGCTCGATACGATGTTTGGGGTGGTCGACCTTGCCGGATGGTTCATCGGGGGCTTTTCTATACTCGTGGGCGGCTTCGGCATCGCCAACATCATGTTTGTTTCTGTAAAGGAACGTACCAACATCATTGGTATACAAAAGTCCCTGGGTGCCAAAAACTACTTTATCCTGCTTCAGTTTCTGTTTGAAGCCATTGCACTATGTCTTTTAGGTGGGCTACTTGGCTTATTGCTCGTATATATCGGTACGCTGATCGCGGGCTCCTTCGGATTTGAGATGGTATTGTTTATGTCGAACATTATTCTGGGAATAGGTGTATCAGTGATCATTGGAGTTATCTCCGGTTTTTGGCCAGCATATTCAGCCTCCCGTCTCGACCCCGTCGAAGCCATTAGATCATAACCGGCAACCAGATCAGGAGACAAAACATAAAAAGCCGGATATTGATAAAATATCCGGCTTTCGTTATCATTTGATAAGTGTCTTACGACAACTTCACTAAAGCATCTTTAATTCTTGATACCGCTTTTCTTAGCTGGTCTTCAGACGCTGCATAGGAAATCCTGATGCAGTCTTCATTACCGAAAGCTTCGCCGGTTACGGTCGAAACGTGAGCCTCATTGAGGATGTATAAACACAGGTCTTCCGCATTGTTGATTACCGTATCGCCATTCCTTCTCCCGAAATAAGACTTAATCTCCGGGAAGAAGTAAAACGCACCGTCAGGAAGATTAACCTTAACGCCCGGAATCTCTTTAAGCAGGGCGTAAACAATGTCTCTGCGTTTTTTAAATTCTGCAACCATCTCCTTTACAGAATCTAAGCCACCCTGGTAACCAGCCAAAGCAGCACGCTGCGCGATTGAAGAGGTGCCCGAAGTGATCTGGCCCTGCAATTTATCACAAGCAGAAGCGATCTCTTTGTTGGCCGCCATATAGCCCACACGCCATCCGGTCATGGCGTACGACTTAGAGAAGCCGTTGATCAGTATCACACGGTCTTTCACACTGTCGAATTCAGCAATAGAAGCATGCTGGCCGACAAAATTGATGTGCTCATAAATCTCGTCCGATATGATGTAAATATTCGGATATTTCTCAAAAACCTCTACCAGTGCAGCAAGTTCTTCTTTGCTGTAGACCGAACCGGTCGGATTACATGGCGAAGAAAACATGAACAGCTTGGTTTTAGGTGTTATTGCAGCTTCAAGTTGGTCGGCAGTGATTTTAAACTCATTCTCCACAGTTGCGTTGATAAACACCGTCTCGCCCTCCGCCAGCTTGATCATTTCTGAATACGATACCCAGTAAGGCGTAGGAACGATCACTTCATCACCCGGATCTACCAGGCACAGAACCGCATTTGCAAGCGATTGCTTGGCACCGGTCGATACAACAATCTGCTCAGGAGTATAGGTAAGGTTATTCTCGTTTAATAGTTTTTCAGTAACCGCTTTTCTCAAATCAGCGTATCCCGATACCGGAGTATAATATGAGTAGTTTTCATCTATGGCTTTTTTGGCTGCCTCCTTTACAAAGTCAGGCGTATAAAAATCAGGCTCCCCGAAACTCAGGTTAATAACATCTATCCCTTTGGCGGATAGCTCTCTGCCCAGCTTAGCCATTTTAATGGTTTGCGACTCAGACAGGTTGTTGATTCTTTTAGATAAAAATGTCATAATTGGTGGTGAATAGCAATAAAATTTGTGCGGACACAAAGATATGAACCTCACCGGATTATGAACTAAAAAAAATACTTTTAATGGAATGCGCGCCTTAAACAGTATTTTTGAACACCAAATCGAGAACATTGCATCCTAGAAAGACAGCCATTCTTATTGCCTTGTCCATCAGTGTTTTACTGATGCTGGCCAAGTTTGGGGCCTATCTGATCACGCATTCCAATGCCATTCTTACAGATGCAGCCGAAAGCATCGTCAATGTCATCGCCAGTGCCTTCGCTTTTTACAGCATCTATCTCGCCACCAGACCAAAAGATAACAACCACCCGTATGGCCACGGCAAAATTGAATTTTTCTCAGCCTTTCTGGAAGGCGTGCTTATTACCGCGGCCGGTGTCATTATTTTGCTTAAATCGGGGGCCGATCTGATCTATCCGAAAACACTGGAAAACCTGCTGGAGGGTGCGATCATTATCGGAGCTACTGGTATCATCAATCTGTTTACCGGCCTATATCTGATCAAAGCAGGAAAAACACACAGGTCCATTACCCTCGAAGCAGACGGCAAACACCTTTTTACGGATGCCATAACCAGCGCGGGACTTGTCGGCGGAATCATATTGATCAAGGTTACGGGACTAACATGGCTGGATTCCGTGATATCTATTTTGCTTGCCGGTTATATCATTCATAACGGTTACAAACTTATCCGCCGTTCTGTCGGCGGCCTTATGGACGAGAGTAACCAGGAAGTTGTCAAAGATGTTATCGCTATTCTGCAGCATAACAGGCGCGATCCCTGGATCGATATACACAATCTGAGGGCGCAGCAGTATGGCGCCGATCTGCATATCGACTGCCATATTACATTGCCTTATTATTTTGAGCTCACACAGGTTCACCGCGAGATATCCGAGATAGATCAGACCATCAACGGCACCGCGCCGCACAAGACCGAGCTGTTTATACACGCCGATCCTTGTCTGCCTGAGTGCTGCCATTACTGCCATATGAAGGAATGTCCGGTACGCCGCGAGCCCTTCCGCGAGGAGATTGTATGGACCATTGAGAATGCTACCAAGAACCAAAAACATTTTGATCAATGAGTTACTTTAACGTACGGGTATATGGCGTGCTGATCAACGAGGAGAATCAGGTTCTGATCAGCGACGAGCAGTCGGGCGACCGGACCTTCAGTAAGTTCCCCGGCGGTGGCGTAGAACTTGGAGAAGGTCTTCTGGAAGCGCTTAAGCGGGAATTTATAGAGGAATGCGAAGTTGAGGTAGAAGTGCTTAGCCACCTGTATACCACCGATTTTTACGAGAAGTCGTCATTCAACGACAGCCAGATCCTGAGTATCTATTACCTGGTAAAACCTGTTACACCGCTCAACCTTTCCTTTAAGACCCAGGTGTACGATTTCGACGAAGGAAAGCTGCAATCCTTCAGATGGGTTGCCCTGGAGAAGCTGAGCACCAGCGATGTAACATTCCGTACCGATCAGCGCGTTGTCGAGGTCATACTAATGCAGAACGAACAAATAAAAAATACCCTACATGAATTTAACCGAAAGGGATAGTAAAGTTATCTGGCATCCCTACACTCAAATGAAGGATGCACTGCCGCATATCGGCATTGTACGTGGCGAAGGATGCTATTTATACGATGATGCGGGGCAACGCTATATCGACGCGGTTTCCAGCTGGTGGGTGAATATTCACGGTCACGCACACCCGCACATCGCGGCTAAAGTGGCCGAACAGCTTAGAACGCTCGAACATGTGATCTTCGCTGGATTCACCCATGAGTCGGCAGTACAGTTAGCCGAACGGCTCCTGCCGCTGCTGCCAGGCCGGCAGGAGAAGGTATTTTACAGCGACAATGGTTCTACAGCTGTGGAAGTCGCCCTGAAAATGTGCCTTCAGTATTGGGTGAACGGGGGCAAGCCACGCACTAAAATACTTGCATTTCGGGAAGCATATCATGGCGACACCTTCGGTGCTATGTCTGTAAGCGGACGCAGTATGTTTACCGAGCCATTTAATTCCCTGTTGTTTGATGTAGAGTTCCTGGATTTGCCTAGCGCAGCAAATATCAGCCAGCTAAGATCTCGAATCAATTACCTGTCGAACGAAGTTGCCTGTTTTATCTTTGAACCCATGGTATTGGGAACGGCAGGCATGCGTATGTACGACGCGGCCTATCTTGATGCGCTGATCGAAAGCTGCCAGTCGCACGGTATTTTAACCATAGCCGATGAAGTAATGACTGGTTTTGGTCGCACAGGCAAATACTTCTCCTGCGAGGCCTTAAAAACCGCGCCCGATATATATTGCCTTTCCAAAGGGCTTACTGGAGGTACGATGCCGATGGGTATTACGACCTGCAACGACAAGATATATCAGGCCTTTTACAGCACCGATAAGCTTAAAACGCTGTATCATGGCCATTCCTTTACGGCCAACCCGGTCGCCTGCGCGGCTTCACTGGCCAGCCTGGATATCCTCGAGCGGGAGGAAACCATGGACAACATCAGACGGATCGAGAAACAGCATAGCCAGTTTGCCGCCAAAATAGCGGGTCATCCCAAATTGAAAGACGTACGCCAGGCGGGAACTATACTGGCTATAGAATGGGAGGCAGGGGAAGATGCATCTTACCTCAGCGGACTACGCAATCGGCTCTATAATTTCTTCCTCGAACGTGGAATTATCATGAGGCCCCTGGGAAATATCATTTATATTTTACCGCCTTATGTCATCAGTAACGACGATCTGGACTATATTTACAGCGCAATATCAGCAGCATTAACAGAAATTGACTATGCAAATTAAACCCATACTGGAACATATAGTGAACGATAACCTTTTGCATGCCAAATGGTTAAATACCCTTTCATTCATGGAAAATGCAGGTGCAAAAAAGATTTCCGCATCTGAGCACAAGGAAAGCGTGCATCTCATTATCCTCAAGCATGCCGCAGAGGAGCACAGGCATGCTTACTATCTTAAAAAACAAATAGACAAACTGGGTGCAAATCTCTTTCAGACCTATACCAACGAAGAATTGCTCACACCAGATCATACCAAATACTATCTCAACGCGCTTGATATTGCCGCTTGTCGTTACCTGAAAAAGGAGTTCAACCTAAGCGGCTACGAGTTAAAGTTTGCCGCCTATCTTTTTGTAACCTATGTGATCGAAGTAAGGGCAGACGAACTGTATCCCATCTATCAGGAAGTGCTCAGCAACGCAAAAAGCAGGGTAAACGTTAAGTCGATTATCCTTGAAGAAGAAGGTCACCTGGAAGAAATGATCAAACAACTGGAAGAATTCTCACCAGAATGGCAAAAGCATGCAGCAGAGATCATTCGCATAGAACAGGAAATGTTCGAAGGCTGGATGAGCAACCTTGGCCGACAGATCGCTTAGACAGCCACCACATCTTTCGCGGTAATGGCATAAAACCGGTCGCCCGCTTCAGGTTTGATCAGGAACAGCCCAGTAAACACACTAAATGCCGGTAGAACAGCGCAGTGACTGCTGAAATAAAAACAAGGAAACCTTAGTCGCTGCCTTGCCCTGCCATGAAGCACGACCCCGGGATGGATGTGCCCGGATATATTAAAATACGCATCAGACACAGTTGGCTTGTCGTGGATAAATCGAAACGGGGCCAGCAATAGCTCTTTATGGTGAATTTCAATATCAAGGCCCTCATATTCCGAGTCGCTCAGTCGGTCATGATTGCCTTTTATCAGCACAACCTTCAACTCGGGATACTTGCTTCGCCATTCGCGAAAAACCTCCACGTCGCTGTTCAGATGATTGTGAAACATATCGCCTGTCACCAAAAGCGTAGCAGGCTCAAACTCCCTGATCAGGGATGCCAGGCGCTTCAGATCAGATGTGCCCACCGAGCCTGGCACCGGTACGCCAGATTTGCGGAAATGTGCCGACTTGCCCACATGAAGATCGCTGATGATCAGCATGCGCTCCCGAGGCCAGAAAATCGCCCGCTCTTTACTTAATATCAGTTGTTCGCCATTGCAGTCAATGGTCATTTTTCCTTCTTGCATTCTTCTTCTCCGCCTCAGCAGTCATCCGCACGATGCGCTGACTTAACTCCTCCGAACTCATATTGTCGCGCAGACTGTCAACCTTGATCGGGAAACACAAAGGTGTGTACCTGTCGGTCCGTACAATAACAATCTCGCTGGCCTGTATCCTGTGTAAAGCCGCAGCAAGCCTTGGTTCTTCAATTTGCTGGTAAAAGGCTTCATCATAAGCCTGGCGCAATAATAAGTTATGTTTATCATAATCGCTAAACACGTTGAAAAATAGTGCGGCAGACGACTGCAGGTGCTTATTGGCCACATACTTCCCAGGATATCCCTGAAATACCAGACCCGATATGCAGGCAATGTCCCGGAACTTCCTCCGGGCCATTTCTGTAGCGTTAATGCTCGAAACAATATCGTCCGCAAGGTTCACCGGACTAAAAATGCTTTTCACATTGGCTTCATCTAGCGGAATGGGTTGTTCACTCAACAGCTCAAAACCATAGTCGTTCATCGCAATAGAAAAGGTGATCGGTTTAATTTTGGCCAGCCGGTAAGCAATCAGCGCAGCCATGATCTCATGTACCTGCCGCCCTTCAAACGGATATCCAAAAAAGTGGAAACCGTCGCGTGTTTCGATCATTTCAATCAAAAATTCATTGTGCTTAGGTACGTGCGACACCCTGGCCTGCCGCTCAAACAGAGGTAGAATAAAGTCCAGTTCCTCGTCACCATGCTTTTTATCCAGCGTTTCATTGTATTTCTTGCGCAGCACGCTGCCCAGATTAGCCGTAAGCGAAATCCGCCCGCCCATCCAGCTTGGGTTTACCGCCTGTTTCTGCTTGCTCTTCTTCACAATCACCATCATGTCTTTGATCATGATGAATTCCAGTACACGCCCCGCCAGGGTAAAACTATTGCCCGGTTTCATTTTTGAGATGAAAGACTCCTCAATCATGCCAATAAAGCCGCCGCTCAGAAATTTAACCTTCATCATCGGATCGCTCACAATCGTACCAATGCTCAACCGGTGCCGCATGGCGATCTGCCGGCTGGTAACTTTCCAGCGGCCCTCTACACGCTCTACTTTGCTGAACTCATTGTAGGCTGTCAGACTGTCGCCGCCGGTGGTAATAAACTGCATGATCCAGTTCCACTCCTCAGGCAGCAGTTCCCTGAAAGCGTAAGTCTGCCGCACCTCATTAAAAATTACCTCGTCGTCAAAGCCGTCGCCCACCGCAAGCGTAACCAGGTACTGTACAAGTGTATCAAACACCATCACCATGGGCTCCCGGCTCTCAATGTTCTGTGTCCGGGCGGCTTCTTTAATCGCCGCCGCCTCCACAAGTTCAAGGGCATGCGTGGGCAGGAAGTAAATCTTGGACGTCTCAAAAGGGGAGTGCCCGCTACGCCCTGCTCGCTGCAGGAAGCGCGCAACGCCCTTCGGTGATCCGATCTGCACCACGGTGTCTACCGGTTTAAAGTCCACACCCAGATCCAGTGAAGAAGTACACACTACCGCTTTCAATATACCCGAATGCAGCGCATCCTCGATCCAGTTGCGCAGTTCATGATCTATCGAACCATGGTGGATGGCCAGCTGGCCCGCCAGGTTCTCATCCGTTGCAAGCAAGGTCTGGTACCACAGCTCTGCCTGACCTCTCGTGTTGGTAAAGATCAGCGTCGTCTTGCTTGCATAGATCACAGGGAGCAGCTTAGGCGCCAGTTTATGGCCCAGGTGACCAGCCCAGGGCAGCATGTCAATATGATCGGGCAGGATGGATTTGATCGTAATTTTCTTCTCGATATCGGCGGTCACAATTACCTTCAGCAAATCCGCATAGGGAACCAGCACATCCAGGGCCTGTTCCATATTCCCGATGGTTGCCGATATACCCCATATGCGAAGCAATCGTTCCGGGTGCTGCTCATACAAAAGTCCCTTGATCCTCGATATCGCCAGCTCAGCCATCACGCCGCGTTTGCTGCCAATCAGTTCATGCCATTCATCGGCCACAATACATTGAAGCTCACTGAAATAATTAAAGGTACTTTTTTGAGCAAGGAGCAAATGCATACTTTCCGGCGTGATGATCAACACATCCGGCATCTGTTTCTTCTGTTTCAGTTTTTCACTCTGTGCCGTGTCGCCGTTGCGTACGCCTACCGACCAGCCCAGTTCCATCTCATTACATACCACCGTCATGGCCCGTGCCAAGTCTTTAGCCAGCGAGCGCAAAGGCGTAATCCAGATCAGTTTTAAGCCGCCCGTATGTTTTTTTGTGCCGGCCGAAGCCCGCCTGTTCAATTCATCAATCACCACCGCAAGAAAGAGCGAGTATGTTTTTCCGAAACCGGTTGGGGCGTTCACCAGCCCGCTGTAGCCCTCCGCATAGTACTGCCAGGCATCCGTCTGAAATTTAAAAGGCTTTCTGCGGTCGCTTTTCAGCCATTTTATTACCTGTTTGTAACCCTTACTTGTCTCTATACCCATAAAAATTACAGTGTCGATTGCAGCAACTGCCTCAAATCGTCCAGCGTATTGATCTCGTCCGCCTTTTTGTCTTTTCGCCACCTCGCGATGCGGGGAAAGCGAAGAGCAAGTCCCGCTTTATGACGTTTACTTTCTGCAATACCTTCAAAAGCAATTTCGAAGACCAGCTCAGGTTTCACCGTTCTTACCGGGCCGAATTTTTCTACCGCGTTTTTTAGCACAAACGAATTTACCTCTTTTATCTCTTTATCGGTTAAGCCCGAATAGGCTTTCGCAACGGTAACCAGCTTATCACCATCCCGCACCGCAAAAGTGTAATCTGTATAAAAATTTGCGCGCCTGCCGCTTCCTTTCTGGGCGTAGATCATCACGGTATCTACGGTGTAGGGGTTGATCTTCCATTTCCACCAGTCGCCCCGTTTTCTTCCCGAATGGTAGAGCGAGTCCAGTTTCTTGAGCATGATACCCTCACTGTTCATATCGCGCGAACCCTGCCTTAGTTCTGCCAGCTCCTCCCAGGTCGAGAAACTGATGGTAGGCGAGAGGCTCACCATCGTGGCGTTACCTATCTCGGCAAATACCTGTTCTAACAAGCGCCGCCTTTCTCTCAAAGCGACATCGCGCATATCCCGGGTATTGTGTTCCAGCAGATCGTACACAAAAAAGCCTATTGGTGCGTCGTTCAACTGCGATTTACTGATTGTTTTGCGGTTTAGCCGCTGCTGCAGCAAACTAAAAGCCTGCACCTGTCCATCGCGTACCGAAAGAATCTCACCATCCAGTACCGTCCCGTCTTGCAGCTTTTCCCGCAAAAAGTGGAGTTCAGGAAATTGTTCGGTCACCAGTTCCTCGCCGCGCGACCAGATAAAGAGTTCGCCATTCCGTTTTACGATCTGACCTCTTATGCCGTCCCATTTCCATTCAGCCTGCCATTCGCTCACCTCCCCGAGCGAGGCGGGTTCAGCTTCAAGGGCATAAGCCAGGCAAAAAGGATAGGGCCAGGAATTGTCCGTATTTACATGCACACCCGCAAGCAGATCCACGTAACTGATCGCGTCCGGTTGCCATTGTCCCATAATGCTGTGCATAATCTTGCTGGGGTCTACGTCACTTATCTTCGCCAGCGCGTTTACCAGCATCTTATTAGATACACCGATTCTGAAATTCCCTGAGATCAGCTTGTTAAATACAAAGCGCTCCTGAGGTTCCAGGCTATCCCATGCCTGCACAATAAATGCCTTTTTCTCCTCCTCGCTCTTCGTGCGCAGCGCGCTAAGGTCAGCAACCCATTCATGCAGCTTACGCTCGGCCCTATGGGAGGGCGGGGGCAGTACCAGCGCAATCGTTTCACTTAAATCGCCCACATTATGATAACTTTCGGCAAACAGCCACTCCGGTATACCGCTCAGCTCTACGGCCCATTGTCTTATCAGGGAAGTATTTACCGGTCGCTTAGGCCGCTTGCCGGTAAACATGGCAATCACATATGGTTTATCACGATCATCCGCTTCCGTAAAATAGTTTACCAGCGCGGCTATCTTATCATTCGTTTTGTTGCTTGTTTCAAGCTCCTGGATCAGCTGAGTAAATCTTCTCATTCCACCACCTCGCTTTCTTCCTCTTCTGTCCCGTATTGGGTCTTCACCTCTTCAGCCGCAATCCCAATCTCGTTCAGGTATTTCGAGAACGTAGCCGTAAATCCATGCGTCACAAACACCTTTTCCGCTTCGGTAGCTTTAATCGCATCCAGCAGTCCCGGCCAGTCAGCATGATCGCTCAGCGCAAAACCTGCGTCCGCACTTCTCCATCGTCGGCCAGCCCGTACCCGCATCCATCCGGAGCAAACGCCTACGGCCGGACTGATCAGATTTTTGACCCAGCGACCGTCGGCCATGGCCGGGGGCACAATCACCAGACCCTTTTGCAGCTCCTCCTTTCGCAGTTCCGGCGTAATCCGGATGGTTTCAGGCAAATCCACACCAGCCGCTATAAATCTGTCATTCAGGTTCGCAATGCTGCTATGTACATAGATGTTGCTGAAACCAGTCAGGCCATTGATCAGCCGTTGCGCCTTACCGAGACTGTAGGCAATAAGTACACTGGTTTTATTTCTGTCTTTGTTGGCCCCCACCCAATCCCTGATCTGGTTAAAGATCACCTGCTGAGGCTGCCACTTGTAAATAGGCAGGCCAAAAGTACTTTCCGACACAAAAGTATG
This sequence comes from Pedobacter deserti, assembly GCF_024436415.1. Taxonomy (GTDB): domain Bacteria; phylum Bacteroidota; class Bacteroidia; order Sphingobacteriales; family Sphingobacteriaceae; genus Pedobacter; species Pedobacter faecalis. Next base: position 2,465,942 of record NZ_JAFMZQ010000001.1, read on the forward strand.
GCACTTTACCGGTTCAAAGCCCGTGCTCACGCCGTCGTGCTCCACCTTGTAGTCGCCCGACACCACCGCAACTTCACCTCTATATTCCAGGCGTATCTGCGCCGAACCGATCACATGTCCGGCCGGGAACATGCTCAGCTTTACACCATTGATGCTGATCTCCTCGTTGTATCCCAATGTTTGTATGCTTAAATCCTCAGCAAGTCTTTGGCGCAAAATCGGTTCCGTCAATTTATGACATAAATAAGCCCTGTTGCCCCAACGCACGTGATCGGCGTGCCCGTGTGTAGTCACCGCAAGATCCACCGGTTGCCAGGGATCTATGTAGAACTTGCCCTGCGGGCAATAAATACCCTTGCTCGTAAAACTGATTAATGCCATTAAATGAGAAACATAGGTTCTAAGATAATGTTTGTTCTATACCGTCTATTGGTTTTTGTTTGTTACTTTTACAGCCGAGGAAAAAGTATGCAAAAGCTACATCGATGCGTGTTGCTGATCTTGCTGATAGTAGGGTTAAGTAAGTTATCTGCGGCACAGAATAAATATACCATAAACGGGACCATAACCGATGCCACAACAGGTGAAACGTTAATAGGTGCCAGTGTTAGAATAAGCGGCCCGGTTACCAGCGGTGCCGTTACCAATGCCTACGGCTTCTTTTCGTTAAGCGCCCCGGCAGGTAGCTACAGCGTTACCATCAGTTTTGTGGGCTACAAGACCGAAAACCAAACCATAACGCTCGGGAAAGACACGCGCTTAAACGTAGCACTTACGGAAGACAACCAGCTCAGTGAAGTGGTCATATCTGCTACCAGACAAAACGAAAATGTGATCAACCCGCAAATGGGCCTGCAGAAGATGAACGTTCGGGAAATCAACGACGTACCTGTACTACTGGGCGAACGCGACGTGCTCAAAACCATTCAACTGCTGCCCGGGATCAAATCAGCAGGGGAGGGCAACAGCGGATTTTATGTGCGGGGCGGCTCCACCGATCAGAATCTCATCTTGCTCGACGAAGCTCCGGTATATAACGCCTCCCATTTACTCGGCTTCTTCTCTACATTTAATTCAGACGCCATAAAGGATGTTAGTGTATATAAGGGAGGTATGCCCGCTCAGTACGGTGGTCGGCTCTCATCGGTTGTCGACATAAAGATGAACGACGGGAACAAAAAGGAGTTTGCCGCAGAAGGAGGTATAGGCCTTATTTCCTCCCGGCTTAAAGTGGAGGGGCCACTCTCGAAAGACAAAGGCTCTTTCATGATTAGCGGCAGGCGCACCTATCTCGACGCCTTCCTGGCTTTGTCGCCCGACAGCTCAGTAAGAGGGAACACACTCTATTTTTACGACTTGAATGCGAAAGCCAACTATCAGATCAACGACCGGAACACCATCTTCCTGTCGGGTTATTTTGGCCGCGACAATCTCGGGATTTCAGAAACCTTTGGGTTCGATTGGGGAAATTCGACACTTACGCTGCGCTGGAACCACCTGTTCAGTAATCGCCTGTTCTCCAATACTTCACTGATATACAGCAATTACAATTACGTTATCGAAAACCAGATTGCAGAAAACAGCTTCAAAATCAAGTCCGCCATCAAAGACTTTAACCTTAAGCAGGATTTTGAATACAGTATTGGTAATAATAACCGGCTCAAATTTGGCGTCAACGCTATTCATCATACCATAGCACCCGGAAACCTGGAGTCCGGTCCGCAATCCAGTGTAAACAACACCAATTATGAAGATCGCAAAGGCTTGGAACTGGCCGGCTATGTATCCAACGAATGGAGTCCGGCAGAGCGGTTTAACCTGGTATACGGACTCAGACTAAGCAATTTCTCCCTGCTCGGCCCAGGAAATTTCCGTACCTACGATGAAGAGGGCAACACACTTACGACCACCGCTTACGGTAGGGGCGAACTAGTCAGCAACTACTTCAACCTGGAGCCACGAGTCTCAGCCAGCTATCAGCTCAATGCCAGTAGCTCCATCAAAGCCGCGTACACCAGGAACACCCAGCATATACACCTGATGTCCAATTCTACCTCAACGTCGCCTACCGACCTGTACATCATGAACAGCAACAACGTGAAGCCGGAGATCGCTGATCAGATCGCTTCAGGATACTTCCGGAATTTCAGCGATAACAAGTACGAATTTTCTGCCGAAGTATACTATAAATGGATGCAGAATCAGATCGAATACCGTACCGGTACCGATCTTCGGGGCAATGCAAACGTAGAGGCCGATCTACTGTATGGCGATGGACGGGCCTATGGTATAGAGCTGTTTTTTAAGAAACGTTTCGGAAAGCTTAACGGATGGCTGGGCTATACCTGGTCGCGCACCCAGCGGCAGTTTGATGCCATCGACAATGGCCGGTGGTTTTACGCCCGTCAGGACAGGACCCACGATCTTTCGCTGGTCGGGATTTACAAGCCGGGCAAACGCTGGACCTTCTCGTCCGTGTTCGTTTATAACACCGGAAATGCGGTTACTTTTCCAAGCGGTAAATACCAGATCAACGGTCGCACCGTATTCTATTACACCGAAAAGAACGGGTACCGGACACCCGACTACCACCGTCTGGATGTATCCGCGACTTTAGAAGGCAAGCCGGGACGCAAAATACAGTCCAACTGGTCGTTCGGAATCTACAACCTTTACAACCGCCATAACGCTTTTTCAATCGACTTCGAAGATAATCCCGACGATCCTGAAAGGACTCAGGCCGTTCAAACCACCTTATTTGGTATAATACCTTCCGTAACGTGGAACTTTAAATTTTAAGCAGATGGGCAGGATAAGAATTTTTATTGGTTTAATTTTAGTGGCAGTTGCGGCGGCAGCCTGCGAAAAGGTCGTCGATCTTGATCTGGACAACGCCGAACCTAAAATTGTGATCGATGCGAGTCTGAATGACAATTATCAGTATCATTTCGTTCGTGTATCACGCACCTACAGCTTCACCGAACCCAACAGCTTCAATGGTGTTGCAGGCGCTAAAGTGGTGCTGTCTATCCCGGGGCTGGATGTGAACCTTCGTGAAGTAGAGAAAGGCGTTTACCGTACGCCGCGGATGCGGGGGATGCCCGGCACAGGCTACACCTTGAATGTTACGGTCGAGGGCGTGACCTACACCTCCACCTCTTACATGCCCGAAAAGGTCTATCTCGACTCACTCTCCTTCAAACGGCTGAGCTTCTTTGGCGAGGAAAATACCTATGTAGCGGCCAACTTTAACGACCCGGCTAATGCGCAGAACAATTACCGCTATCTTTTAACCGTAAAAGATAAAGTTGAAGAAGACGATGTTAGTGACGACCGGTTTAACAACGGCAACGTCATTTCTAATGTCTTGTATCATGAGTTAGACAAACTAAAAACAGGGGACACGCTGGAAGTCGAACTTCAGTCCATCAACCGCGACGTGTACAAATACTTCTTCAGCCTGGAGCAGATCACAGGTGGTGGCGGGCCTCCCGTTTCGCCGGCAAATCCGCCCTCAAACTTTAATAACGGCGCATTAGGTGTTTTTAATGCGCATACCTCAAGCAGGAGAAATGCGGTAATCCAGTAAAAATACCGCTAGAATACGCTAAAAATCGTACATCAGTGCTTAAACTACTGTAAGTCAAAGTTAAATTTTGAATTCAGGGAAGAGAAGACTATATTAGCTTACCTATTTCAAGATAAATAAAGTTAGATGGGCATGCAACCTGTTTCAAATATAGCTTCAAACGAAGCGTTAAGGGTTAAGGCTCTATATAAATACCGGATTTTAGATACGGTTTCAGAGCCATGCTATGACAAACTAACCCGACTCGCCGCCAGACATTTTAACGTCCCTTTGGTATTTATCAGTATCGTAGACGAAGGACGTATTTGGTTCAAATCAAAATATGGCTTTCAGGCAGAACAAATAAACAGGGCCGATGGACTCTGCGGAACTGCGATTATGTATGACGATGTATATGTGATCGAAAACGCGCTGCTTCATGCAGAGGCTGTTTCCAGTCCGCTCGTTCAGGCGCACGGACTACAGTTCTATGCCGCTGCGCCCCTAAAAACAAAAGAAGGGTTTAATCTTGGTACCTTTTGCATCATGGACGTGCAGCCGCGTTCACTTTCGCAGGAAGATATTGACACACTGATTGATTTCCGGGACCTGGTTATGGAGCAGATTGAGCTCAGATATACATCAGAGCTAGCCTCGGTGGGCAACAGACAGCTTTTGCATACCACTGCCCACGATCTTAAGAATCCGCTGACCACCATTCCGGTCCGCGCGGATCTGATCAAACTCAAGAAAGGCGATCCGGAAATGGTCGACAAAATGTGCGACCAGATCAAAGCTTCGGTGTTAAATATCGTGCATATCATCGACGAGCTGCTGGACTCCGGAGCCGTCGAGGCGGGCAAAACCAGACTGTTGCTCGTCAAGCTTAACGCATCAGCGCTCATCGCCAACGTTATTGCAATGAACCAGCCGCTGGCCGACCGCAAAAATCAGGTTATAGAGTTTATAAATCCGGACGACATCTATATACGGGCCGACGAGAGCAAGCTCTCCGAGGTAATTGACAATCTGCTCAACAATGCCATCAAATATTCGCCGCAGCACACACGTATAACCGTAACCATACGTACCGGCAGCAACGGTCAGGTCATCGTTTCTGTGGCCGATCAGGGACAGGGACTTACCGAAGAAGATAAATCAAACCTGTTTCAGCGTTTTACCCGTCTAAGTGCCCAGCCCACAGGAGGGGAAAGGTCTACCGGTCTCGGCCTGTCCATCGTTAAAGCGATGGTTGAGGCGCACGGCGGCAGGATCTGGGCAGAAAGCGAAGGAAAAGGTAAAGGCGCCATATTTAATATGTCGCTGCCTGCAGACCTTAAAAAGTAGTTACCGACCAGCTTCTTTGCCATGTCGTCCCGGCCGCGAGCGACATAATACCGGTTTTTTCTTCCAGGCGCTGATTATGACTCACCTCATCGGCTATGCCACACCAGGGTTCCAGGCAAACAAAGTCAGCGTTGGGGGCCGACCAGATACCGAAGAACGGGAAGTCCTCAAACCTGAAATCTATACCGTTTTCATTTTTAACGTTGCCCAGCCTGATCCTGTCACTCTTCAGCGACTTCATGACCAGTGCATCTTCCTGAAATAATTCGTGCGAAAGCTGTAAAGTCTTGTTGTCCAGCGGAATTATCTCCGTCTCCTCAGAAATCAGATCCTTCCTAAGCAAATGCCTCACAAGTTCATTGTCCCGGTTAAACTCCAGATAATAGTTTGAAAAGTCAGCCACAGAGGTGTCTATCGCAAATGCAGGATGTGCCCCGATAGAAAACCAAAGCTGCTCATCACCAGGATTAACAACCTCATAGCTGCACACCACAGCAGCGCCGTCTAAAGTATATTTGATGTTCAGCCTAAACGCAAAGGGATACACCTTAAGCGTTTCGTCGCTGTGGCCAAGCGTAAGCGTAGCATATAAATCTCCTTCCTCCCTTAACTGAAAAACCTGGTCGCGCGCAAAGCCATGTCGCGGCAAGCTATATTCACTGCAGCCAACGGTATAACGGTTATCCTTCAACCCGCCAACAATAGGGAATAGAACAGGACTAAACTTACCCCAAAAGTCGGGGTTACCGCTCCACATATATTCCTTCCCGGTTTGCTTGTTCACCAGGCTTTGTAATTCGGCACCCTTTTCTGCGATGCATACCTTAAGAATATCGTTTTCCAGAATAATCATATTCATCCGTTATGGTTTTTGTGCTTCAGCCTGTTCCCTCGCACGCTTTTTAAAGAAGCCGCGCAACAGGAAATTGTGCTGCAGCGCCTCCAGATTCTCATCAAGCTTTTTGCTGCTGGTCTCCATATTCCTCACAATTCCCTTCAGCTGTTCTGCAGTCGCCTCGTCGTTCAGTAAAACACCCAGCGCATTGTCCGTTTGGTTCAGTTTGCCAGATGCCGTGTTCAGATTTTCCGTAAGGGTAGCGGCCGAGGCGGCAGTCTTGCGCAGTTCGTTGACCGACGATTCCAACTGGGCAAACACCGCAGTATCCGTAAGCAGCTTATCGGCAAGCCCGCCCTTCGTATTCAATCTTTTCGAAAAAGCATCGAGCTCACGGGCCATCCTGTCGGCCGAAGCCGTTGTCGTTTTCAGGTTCGCAACAATCTGTTTAAAATTCGACGCCACTTCCTCGTCCGATAAAAGCGTTCCCGCCGTTCCCTTACCTTCCACAAGGCTCCGTGCCAATACCTTAAAGTCAGCCGTCACATCCACCAGGTTCTTATTGTTCACCTGGAAAGTCTGCATGATGTCGTCGGTCGACAAGGTTGTACTTGCCCTCAACCGGTCGCCGTCTTCCACAAAAGGAAACTTCGGACTTCCCCCGGTCACCACAATGATCTTGTTGCCAATCAGTCCATCTGAACTGATGCTGGCCGTAGCATCTTTGTGGATGTATTTATGGGCCTCCTCCTCAATATTCAGGAAAACCTGCACCTGCGATGTTCCGTAAAACTGGATCTTCTTAATCGTACCGATCTTCACGCCCGAGAACCAAACGTTATTTCCGGCCTTCAAACCCTGAATGTCGTCGAAAACTACGTCCACAGTAAAGCTCTTCACAAAAGCCTTTTTCTGCGAGCCGAGCGTAAATATTCCCACCACAAAAATGACCAGTCCTAATAAAATAAAAATCCCCACTGTAATCTTCCTGCGATTCTCTGTAGCCTGCATATTCTATTGTATAAAATTATAATCGTAAAATGGTTTCACACGAGGATCCGTAGTATCAAATACCTCCTCAAAGGTACCCTGGCGCTCAAATTTCCCGTCCAGGAGCATGGCTACGCGATCACCCACTGCCTTAGCACAGGTAAGGTCGTGCGTAATAATGATAGAACTGGTGTGAAACCGTTCCTGCACCTCATTAATTAAACTGTTTATCTCCAGGCAGGTAATTGGGTCCAGTCCCGCCGTTGGCTCATCATAGAGCATAATCTCCGGTTTAAGGATCAGTGTGCGTGCAATACCGATCCGTTTACGCTGACCGCCCGACAATTCCGAAGGCATCTGATTAATCGTTTGCAGCAAACCCACCGCATCCAGCATCTCTTCCACAGCCAGGCTCACCTCTTGTTTTGTCAGCTTTCGACGGTTGCGTACCAACGGAAATTCCAGGTTCTCCCGCACGGTCATACTGTCGTACAGCGCACTGTTCTGGAATGAAAACCCCACCTTAAGTCTCAGTTCGAGCAACTCTTTATACGTGATCTGATCTATGAGGCTGTTCAATACGCTTACCCGCCCACGATCGGGCTTAAGCAAACCCACCACAATCTTGATCAGCACCGACTTACCCGTACCCGACTTACCCAGCACCACTAGGTTCTCGCCCTTATACAGATCAAGGTCGACGCCCCTCAGAACATGGTAGTCGCCAAACGACTTATACAAATCCCGTATTTCAATAACGCTAACCGGTTTTTCCCCGCTTTGTCTTTCCATCATGGTCAACTTCTGAATAAACCAAAGAACTGAACGGAAACGACTTCCTCAATAAAGATCAGGAACATTCCGATCACCACCGAGGCATTCGCCGCTCTACCTACACCTTCGGTTCCCTTTGCCGAATTATAACCCTGATAGCAGCCTACAATACCTATCGTGAAACCAAAGATCACTGCCTTAATCGTAGAAGCGGTTATGTCCAGGAAGCTGATCGACTCCAGTGAAGCTTGAAAAAACAGTTTAGCGCTTGTACCTTCACTGAGCGACACATTCAGCAATGCACCCAGCATACCTACCAAAGCCGTATAAAAGGTCAGGATGGGGATAGTTATCGTCGCCGCAAGCACTCGGGTGCTCACCAGGAATTTAAAAGGATTCGTCGCCGACACTTCCATCGCATCAATTTGTTCAGTTACCCGCATCGACCCCAGTTCGGCACCAATGCTCGAACCAACCTTCCCAGCCGCAATCAGCGAGGTCAGCAGCGGAGCGAGGGTACGCAACAGCGCAATACCCACCAGCGAAGGGAGCCAGGATGTCGCGCCAAACTCAGCCAGGGAAGGCCTCGACTGCTTGGTAAAAACGATTCCGGTGATGAACCCGGTTAGCGAAATAAGGGCGAGCGACTTATAACCAATATCATAACACTGCTTCAGCAATTCCTTGCCCTCATAGGGCGGCAGAAAAGCCTCTTTAAAAAAACGCCCTATAAACTGAAATACATCATAAAGGGTGATAAATATATTTCTAAAATTCATTCAAAATACGGTATGCACATCACTATCAAACTATGCGCCATAAATGGCAAAGGTAAACACTTTTGGCTATTTACCTCCGGGCGGACAATACGTTTGAAGGAACCTCGTGTAAGTCAGCGCCAAATGTTCCGAAGTACCATCACCTTCGTTAATGCTGTGTGTGCGGTTCGGGTAGGCCATCAGCTGGAAAACCTTCCTGTGCCTTACCAGTTCATTGATCAGCATCTCCGCATTCTGATAGTGCACGTTGTCGTCGCCCGTACCATGTATATAAAGCAGATTCCCTTTCAGGTTTTTGGCATGAGTTACAGGTGATCCTTTCACATAGGCCTCGGTCGACTTTAACGGCGACCCCATATAGCGTTCCTGATAGATGTTGTCGTAAGTCAGTTGATTGCCCACAGCCGCTATCGCGATGCCGGTCTTATATATTTCCGGATATTGAAACAAGAGGTTCAAGGTAGAAGAACCGCCTCCGCTCCAGCCCCAAACCGCTACCCGGTCTTTATCCACAAAATTCCATTTCAGAATCTCCTGGGCAGCCATCGCCTGGTCGCGCACGTTAAGGGTACCGATCTTCTGGAAAATACTTTTGCGCCATTCCCTGCCCTTAGGTGCCGGTGCACCCCGGTTCTCCACCGAGATGTAGATATATCCGTCCTGCGCCATATCACCGGCATACAGCCAGTTTCTTCCTGCACCATAAGTATCGGTAACCGTCTGCCCTGCAGGCTCGCCATACACGTAGAACACCACAGGGTATTTTTTTGTCTGATCGAAATTATCCGGCTTTTTCATCCAGCCGTCCATCTCCACGCCGTCGGCAGTCGTCACCTTGAAAAACTCCACCTTATTTTTAGGTGGCTTGATGCGGCCCAGCTGATTGGTAATGCTGCCTTCCATGGTAAGCGGATTTAAACTCGTCATGCGCATCCATTCCGTGAGTGGAGGGACGCTGGCATTCTGATAGCTATGTCGGGCAAACAAGGCACCCGGAGAGATGTCGTAGCTGTGTGTTCCCGGCATGATAGAAGGTGTCACCATTTCAGCCTTTCCCGAGCCGTTCAACTTCGTTTTATAAAGATACCGCTGCGTGGCATTCGTTGGCGATGCCATAAAGTAGACCAAACCGTTCTCTTCATCCACCAGCGAAGTCTCTATCACATCGTAATTCCCAACGGTGATCAGCGTTTGCTTGCGGCCGTCGCGACTGATCCTGTACAAATGACGCCATCCGTCCTTTTCGCTGGTCCAGATAAAGCTTTTACCTTCATCCAGCCAGTGCCATGGTTTTCCGGCATCTACCCAGGCCTTATCTGTTTCTGTAAAAATATTGTTCACGCTGCCGGTCGACCCGCTAGCCACGAACAGCTTGCTTACATTCTGTTCGCGGTTCAACTGCTGCAAGATGATCTCATTGCTGTTCGGGATCCAGTCCATACGCGGAATATAATGCTGAACCATGTCGCCCGGCACCTGCAGCCAGCTTGTGGCACCGCCGTTTACGCTAACCACGCCAATGCGGCAGGAGGAAGGGTTTTCGCCCACCTTCGGGTATTCAACCGGAATGGTATAGGCATAGATCGAATCCGTGTTGTTGATCATCAGGAAATTCTTGATCCGCGTCGCATCGATCTGCCAGTAAGCAATGGATTTGCCGTCCGGGCTCCAGCGGAAACCGTCCCGGCAGTCAAATTCCTCTTCATACGCCCAGTCAAACGTACCGTTAATCAGTCGGTCCGTACCGTCGCTCGTCAGTGCCGTTATCGTTCCGCTCGTCAGATCCTCCACATACAGGTTATGCTTACTTACATAGGCCACCTTATTGCCGTCCGGCGAAAACTTCGCAAACATCAGCGACGAAGCCGGTTTATCCTTACCCAGTTTGGTGATGCGGTTGCTTTTCAGATCGGCCACAAAATAGTCGCCCCGGGTCTCGTAGCGCCAAACCTTTTTCGCGTTGGCATACAAAAGCACCTTTGAGCCATCCGCAGAAAACGCGAAGTCTTTGAAGTTCGTCAGACCGCTGTTCTGGTTGCCATACAACAGGCTGCGCCCCACGATCACTTTGCGGTCGCCCCCCGGCAGGGTAATCGAAACAAGCTCCCCGTTAGAAATTTCATAATACGAACTGCCATCTTTCCACTTGATGTCCTGCGCAGCAGCGCTAAAGAAAGAAAAAACGACTGCGGTTAACGCAAACACAAAATGTTTATATCTCATATTTTAAAGATCAGTAAATTCCTGATATACCATTTGCAGGTAAGCCTTGTTCATATTCAGCACCTCAGCGCTGCCCGGTTTGTCACCCTCATCGCTGTTATGCAAAACCGACTGACCTACATGATCAAAAGTAACATAATGTTTGTTATAGATAAAGCCCGAACCATTGTCCCAGCTAAAAAATGCCGAAGGTTTTACACTCGGGTTCAACAGGTTCTTGCTCCACCTGAAATCTTTAGCTGGCAAGGCAAGCTGGGCGAGCAGGGTAGCAGCAAGGTCTGTCTGACTTCCCGTTACGTCAAATTGCTTTCCCCGATAGGCCTCATCAATCACCTCCCCGTAGAAAAGCAGCGGGATGTGATAACGTTCCGGGACAGCCACATCAAAGCGGTCCTTAGGATAGGCATGGGCATGGTCGGCCACAAATACAAACAGCGTGTTGCTATACCAAGGCTGTTTTTTGGCCTCTGCAATATAAGCCTGAATGCAGGAATCCGTATAAAAAGCCGTGCTTTTAAACTTCGCTTTATTATCAGCCGAACCAAATTTAGGTTTGCCTGGAACCACATAAGGTTCATGGTTGGTGAGCGTAAGCAGGGTAGAAAAGAAAGGCTGTTTCTCCGATCGTAGTTCGGCAATCTGCTTGCTGAAAACCGCCTCGTCAAACTGTCCCCAGGTTGATTTGCCTGGAGTGTCAAAGTTGTTGCGGTCGACAAGCCTGCTGTAATGATGGCTTAAAATAAAGGCCTTATAGTTATCAAATTCAGACTCTCCACCATAATAGAAAGAAGTCTGATAACCCTGCTTAAAAAGCGATTGAGAGATCGCCGGGAGCTTCTGCATCTTGTCGGGCCACTTCATCATACTGCTGGCTGCCAGAGTAGGGAAACCCGCCAGCGTAGCGATAATTCCTTTGTCTGTGCGACTTCCCGAGGCATAGATGCGGCTAAACAACACGCCCTCTCGGATCATTGCATCAAAGTTCGGCGTAATGCCCGGTTCATTTCCCAGGGTCATGGTCAGGTCGGCCCCAAAACTTTCTATAATGATCAGAACTACATTCGGGCGCTTATTCTTCAAAATCGACACCGTTGTATCCTTACTCACCCGATATATGCTGTCCACATAGGCAGAGGCCTGTTCAGGCTTCAGGTACACATATGGATTTTTGGTTATTTTGCCCGACGACAATACGCTTGAAAGCAAATTCCAAGGCGTATTCACGGCAGCGTGGTTTAAGATCTGCTCTTTCGAGAAATACGCCATACTCTGTTTCATAGGCGAACCTTTAAGTCCACCTCTGATCATGACGAACGTACCAAAAAATAAGAGCAGCACCACCAGAATGCGAGGTGCAAGCGCCATCCGGCCAAACCTCAGTTTTGACGGCATCACAAATCTGTGCAGCACCAATCCAAAAGCGATCAGCACGGCAAGCGTAAACAGCGTCAGAAACACAGGGGAGGAGGCACTCGAGGCCAGCGCCTCGCCCGGGGAACCGAAAGCGAAATCAATCGCCTTTGCATTCATCTTGGTGCCCCATTCCCGGTAAATATTAAAGTTGGCAACGGAAATAATGCTGAAGATAACTACCAGAAAGCCGTCGTAAAACGAAAGCCAGCGCAGCCCCAATTCCTTTCTGCCGCTAAGCAGGGCAAAAGAAAAGACAAGAAGGGGTATGACCAGGATATAACCGCACATCGATAAGTCGAGCGCCAGCGCATGCACAAACACCGAGGCGGTCTCCGAAAGGGGAAACTGACTAACAGCAGCCATATTGATCAACAGAAAGCTGAGGCGGTCCACCACAAAAAACAAGAGCCAGAACAGGAAGAATCTGGCAAAAAATGCCAGGCTGTTTACCATTTGATCTGCACCTTATTAATAAAAGAAGCCACGCCACGCTTAAAATCTTCGCTGTCACGCACACGTGCGTTGATCTGCACCGCAAAAGCCAGGTTCTTTTCCAGCAAAGGATTGTTGGTCTGCCCGATCAGTTGCTTGGTCACCATCAGCGAATTCGCGGATGTCTCTGTGCAAAGCTTTTGGGCAAGTTCCAGTACACGGCCGGCGATTTCATGGCCTTCAACAACCTCTGTGATCAGGCCGAATTCAAGCGCCTGCCTGGCAGAAAACAGCTCGCCTGTAAGCAAAATCCGCTTGGCGATCGTTTCAGAAGTCTTGTTTACCAGGAAGCAGGACACAATGGCCGGCACAAAGCCAAGCTTTACCTCCGTGTATCCAAAATTTGCTTCCGGCACCGCAAACACAAAATCGCATACCGTAGCCAGGCCACATCCTCCCGCAATAGCATGGCCTTCCACCTGTGCGATCACAATTTTAGGGAGATAATATATGGTCGTAAATAAACGCTTCAGATTTTCAGAATCGGCCAGATTTTCCTCGTAACTATTTTGCTGCAGTTGCTGCAGGTAAGCCAGATCGGCCCCTGCGCTGAATACTTTTCCGTTGGCCTTCAGCACGATCACTTTCACCTCATCATCTTCCGATGCCCTTAAAAGCGATTCCGTAAGCAAAGCCACAAGTTCCGGGTTCAGCGCGTTTCGCTTTTCAACCCTGTTGATGGTAATACTAGCGATCCGGTCCGTAACGCTGTATAAAACCAGTGGTTCATTCATTCCTCAAATATAGGCAATTTCGGCTATGGCGGAAATCGCGTCAAACATTTGTTTGGCTCCTTCAACCACCTCGTCCTCATTGCCTTCCGGGAATGCGTTAAGCACATCCACGAACGATTTCCAGTTCGCCATCAGCGCCCCGCCATACACCCCGTAATAATAAAAATGCAGACCCTTGCCGGCAAATGAAGGATTAAGCTTCAGCTGTTTTAATATAACACTTCCGCCCAGCGTAGCACCTTCCATCACATATAAGGCACCTAGTGCGGCCGCCTCGTTAAAATGAAGCGGCATCAGGCCTTTTACAATCAGTTCAGCCTTAAACAGCTGCTCGTCCAGACCAGCCTCTTCCACATCCCTCTCCAGCGCAGCAAGTTTGCGCCTTTCGTTCAGGTCCAGGCGCTCGGCCAAGTCCGGGCCAATAGCACTGAAAATAGCCGCTTCGTAAGCTTTATGTGCTATGTAATTTGTAAGTAATATTTTCTTGTATTGTTCAGGGCTCAGCGTTTTGCCCATGATGTTGTCTACAAACATCAGCGATTCCAGTCGCTCATGCTGCAGCAGCGTGTCGTTCTTTAATCTCTCCTGAAGCATCTAAAAGGTTTAGTTGATCGAGCGGTTTTGCTTAAACCAAAACTCATGCATAGACTTCACACAGGAGATCAGGTTGTTATATCCCGAAGGTTTGGTAATATAAGCGTTTGCCCCGAATTCGTACGAAGCCCTCACATCGAGCGGGTCGTCTGAAGTGGAAAACAGGATAACCGGCGTGTACCTTAGAAAAGGGATCTCTTTGATCCTTTTAAGCAAGTCCAGGCCCGATAAACCCGGGAGGTTCAGATCCAGCAAGATCAGCTTCGGTCGCTTCCTGTGCAGTACAAACTGCTCCAGTTGCGCAATAGCGTCCCTTCCGTCTTCCACAACACTTACAGTCAGGTCGTCCCGAACTTCCTTAACCGCGTGCTCCAGGATAAAAGCAAAATCCTGGTCGTCCTCTACATAAAATATATCCGGCGAAGCCATATCCCTATTTCTTAAATGCTACATAAAAAGTTGTCCCAACACCCAATTCACTCTCGAACCAAATACGTCCGTTGTGCTTTTCGATAATTCTTTTTACGATGGCCAGGCCAACCCCGGTACCCTCATAATCTCTTACATTTTCCATTCTTTTAAAGAGCTCAAATACTTTATCATGATAGTTCACATCAATACCGATGCCATTATCCTTAATGTTGTAAACAATTTGATCCTTATCCGTTTGCGCCTCAACGCGTACCACCGGAGCTTCAGAACGCTGACTGTATTTTACCGCATTTCCGATCAGGTTGGAAAACACCTGAGAGATCAGCGTATGGTCGCCCTCCAGGTCCGGACAGTCGCCAAACTCAATCTTAACATGCTCCGCTTTCAGTGCCGAAATCACCTCTGTACTGATTTCTGAAAGCAGTTTAGGCATATCGATCTGCACAAAATCAATTTCCGAACGGCCCACTCTGGCCAGCTTTAAAATCTCGTTGATCAGAAATCCCATCTTATCTGCCCCTGCAACCACACGATTGAGTAAACTTTTCCCCCGTTCGTCGAGGTCCTTATGCTGAGCCAGAAATAATTCCGTATAACTTTTTATCGAGGTCAGCGGCGTACGCAGATCATGCGAAATCGTGTAACTGAAGGTGTCCAGTTCATCGTACGCCAGTTTAAGTCGTTCATTGAGCTGCCTGATCTCGTTGGCCCGCTGGTTGATGGTCGTAATGATCCTTTCACGTAGTTTAAGCACCGTAGATATTTCAATTTGCGACCACCGAGCCGAAGTGTTCTTCACGATCTGCGCCCAGCTCTCAAACGAATTTCTCGGAGAAAGCATCATAAGTCCTGCAGGTGCGTTCGGATCCGTATCCTGCGCGGGCTCCATAGGCTTCTCCGGATTTCCGGCCCAGTTTATCGTTCTGATCTGTTCCGGTTTAAACCAAACAATCAGTTCACCCAGTTCACGCGAAAGCATGCATGCAAAAATACCGCTTGCTGTGTCTGCATACTTCTTCGCAGGAGTGTATACCTCCGGAAACTGGCTGGTATGGTAAATGGACTCCGACATATTCCTTTTCAGCCATTTGAAGATGTCCTTTAAATCTTCTTCCGAGGGCGTCTCACCCAGGGTGTGCATTTCATCCTCAAACAAGATGGCCACGCCAGACGCATGAGTAACCTGCTGAAGGTTATACTTATACTTAGTCAGCGCAGCAATCAGATCGGCATCCTTTTCCAGGTAGCTGCCGATTTCCTGAACGGCCTCCTTAAGCACATTATCGCGCTCTGTTTCTTCCTCCATTTCGCGGTATTCTAAGGCCGAGGACAAGATCTGACCAATCAGTTTAGCACCCTCTCTGGCCTTGTAGTCAATAAATTTCGGACTGTAGCTATGGCAGGCGATCAGTCCCCATAACTCCCCATTGCTGATCAGCGAAATACTGAAACTCGAGGCCACGCCCATATTCTTGAGATACTGAATATGTACAGGCGAAACCGCACGCAAACAAGAATGCGTCAGGTCAAGCGGCTTGTTCGGCTCGAAAGTCAGGATAGGCGAAGCCTCCGCGTTAACATCAGCGATGATCCGGGTGTAATTCAGTTTGTAAAGCTCCCGGGCCTGTTTAGGAATATCCGAAGCAGGGTAGTGGAGACCGAAAAACGGTTCCAGGTCGTCATTCTTTACTTCTGCTACCACTTCACCGTGACCATCTTCCTGGAACTTATAGATCATTACACGATCGTACTCAATAACGTTCTTAACCTCCCTGGCCGCATTATGAAGCAAACCTGCCAGCGATTTGTTCGCCAGAATTTCCGAAACCGACCTGCCGATCACGTTCTGAATATCATATTCCAATGTGGCCGGCTCAAACTCCAGCACAAAGTCGGTGGCCGACTGATGCATCACGAGGTAAGCAGGCTCTCCGTTAACAAGCAGTCGGTACGGGTTTACCGCATCAAAACTCTGCTGGGTCCTGCCAATTTTAATAAGGGCAGGGAAATCGACTTCCTGTGATCCCTGGCTAAAGCTCCCCGACAGCTCGCCGATATGCTTGCCCAGCAAATCCTTTGCGCTCACGTTCAGATAGGTTTGCACATTTTCGCTTGCATAGGTAATCAAATGGCTTTCGCCATCTACCGCAATCAGGCACCCGTGCGATTGGACTTTCCCTGGAATATGTATTGGCTCTCTGTCACAATTCGTCAGGTCAACGGTAATGTTATTCATGTAATGTTAGTCGTGTATGATAAGGATACCGCACAAAAATATCAGAAATTTGAACAATTAAAATAGCGGCCCTTAAAATGTAAAGGAGTACTAACAACCAGCAGGAGTATTTGTTTGTATTTACTCGGAAATAATAAGCCATTGTTCTTTTGTAACCCGATTTTTGTCGAGCACCGGCTTAATCAAGTAACGAAATTTTTCCTCGTCGGGCTGCCTTACTGCTACCAGCACAGCATGCCTGCCGCATAGAAAAGCCATTACTTTACCCTGTGGAAGATCAAAGCGGATCGACCTGCGTTGGGACAGTGAACTAAACAGCCCCATTGTATGGTAAAGCTGCGTGCACAAGCCACAGCACAGGGCAGCGATCAACAGTTGCTTTTTGCCGTGCGAAAAGGCAAACACCAATAATACACCACTAAGTGTAATCAGCACAAGTTCCGTCCGGTCAACCCAAATACCCGAAATGGTCGAACCCGGCATACCTGCAATCGCATTCAATCCCCGGTGCATCAGGTCTATCAAATATCCCAGTACGCCAGCCAGAAAACCGGCCCGCAACAAAAGCAGCGCAATACCCAGGTACATGATCATCGTAAGCGGCAGCAGCACAAACAGGTTGCTGACCAGAAAGCAGACCGGAAACTGATGAAAATAGTAGATGCTTAGCGGGAAAGTAGCCAGTTGCGCGGCAATCGACATGCATACCGAGCTCCAGAAAAAAGCAACGACGCGGTTAGGCGGACGGTATAATCCCTCAAACTTTGGCTGCAGCCACATCAAACCAAACACCGCCAGGAAAGACAGCTGAAAGCCTACATCCCATACCAGAAACGGATCAGCTACCAGCATCACGAGCGCTGTAAATGCAAGTACGTTGTAGTTATTGGCCGGCCTTGAAGCGGCTCGCGATAATATTAAAACACTGATCATCACGGCTGCCCGCAGGGCAGAAGGCGAGAGGCCGGTTAGCACCGTATACCCCCAGATCAAAAGCAACATCAGCATCGTCCGGATGGTCCTGAGCAAACGCCCGCCATCCATGAACCTGAGCAGCCAGGTAAGCACCATGTAGATCATTCCCACATGCATGCCGGATACCGAAAGGGCATGAATGATTCCCGTGCCCGCATACATCGTCAGCGTACGCTGATCCAATTCAGCTTTATAACCTAATATCAGCGCCGAGAGCAGCGCCTGATGATCCGCTTTTGAAATCACCTTCCGGTAATACGATACCTGCTGCGCCCGCAATTTAAAAGCAAAAGCCTGAACCGGGTTTCCCTTATCCCTCGCAAGCAGCCTAACCTTACTTTCTTCCAGGAAAGCTTGGTGATACACATTCTTCGCAGCCAGCCATGCCCGATAATCAAACTGCCCCTCATGTTGCGGTGCTTTCGGCTTGCGATATTTTGCCGGGATCAACAATTCATCACCGTAACGCAACTTAGGCAAGGCGGCCGGACTATCGCGCCTCAGGTATACCTGCAACCTGCCTAGGGTACTCCGCACGGTATCCAGCCCGCAGGCGGTCACAGCAGCCGTAAAGGCGACCGAACCTGGCTTATCATGTGGTTCCGTATCTACCCTGATGCGCAGGTAGCCGCTCCGGGGCAGGTGCGAAAAGTGTTGTTGCCGGTCAGATTGCTGGTGAAGCAGGCAGCATATACCACCCAGCAAGAAAAGCAGCAGATAAAGTAGTAAACCGATAATAAGCTTGTAGCGGTACATCCTCAGCCGGGCATACAGCAGGTTTACCACACATAAGCAGATAAATAGTATACTGCTTAGGGCGACCAACAAGCCAAGCAGGCTACTCTGCCGCAAGGCATAAAATACACATAAACCAAGCACAAAAGGCAAGGTAATTCGCGCCAGTGTAATGTCAGACAAACCATTGTTTTTCAAATGTTTCAAAACTGATACCTTAACTGTAGTTTGAAGTCTGATTTCTGTCTGCCCTGTATCTCGTCGAGGCCGGTCCCCACAGTCTCCCGGTCCGAATACCGGTATATGGCATACCTTAGCCAGAGGTCGCCCGACCCCCACAAACGCAGGCGAACATTCTGATAAAACCGTAGGCCCTTACCGCTGTATGCCGCCGACCCCGCACCATAGAGCACATCATCCTCGTAGGCATAAATCCGGCTGTTGTAGGAAGGTGTGCAGAAAAAAGCCAGGCGGACATTAAACGACATCCAACCACGAAGCGGCTTATAGTCTGCATCCTGCATCACGGCCCAGCCGGTTTCTTTAATCGCAGCCTTCTCATACCCGCTAAGCTCCGTACGGTGATGAAGCGCAATGCGCGGTCCCCACTTCCAGCTCCCGTCTAACCGGAGCGTTTGCTTCACGACGGGAACCACACCTTCGCCTCCGCCATCGGCATTTTGCTGCTTACGTTCTACCTTATACCTCAGTAAAAATCTGCTCTGCTTATTAGGCGTGTAGGTCGCCTGTCCGAGTGTCTCATAACCCGACGAAGGCGCATCAACGCGGTATTTGAGCCATGGAAAGCGAAAATAGTCGCCATACACAGAAAACAGCCACTTTTTTCTGATGCTGTAATTGAACCCAGTGTAAAAGCCTCGTTCATTGCTGGTCTCAGTGCCTTCGCCGGGGGCGCGACTAAAGAAGTTATGATAGTCGCGGTCATAGCGCCGGTACAAGATTACCCATGAGAGTCGCGGCGATAAGCTGCTTAGCATACCATTTACAAAAGCCCAGCCGGAGCCGATACTATTGGCCGCCTCACCGTATATATAGGTATTCTTCCAGGTATAGCTGTAATGAAAACCCGCATTGCTGAGTTCTCTGCCCTCAAAGCTGTACTTGTTGTACAACTGATTGCCAGTTACGAAGCGATGTCCGAAGCCGGAATGATGGGCGACCAGCCCCACACTCAGATCTGAACGGTGATATTGCAGGGCTGTACCGTACAGGGTGTGGGACAGACTGTGCTGGTTCTTTCGCTCGGTAGTTGTGCGGTGCAGGCCGGTCGACCCGATATTCTGTAGGGTAAATCCGTCCTCCGCTTGTTTCAAACTTGCATCCAGGCGGCGCCTTGAAACAAAAGCTGTCAGGTCAAGGTGCTGCGTCAGACGAATACTTGCTGCAGAGCCCCTGAAAAAGGAGAGCTCGTTGGCCGAGTAATAAGGTTTAAGTCCGGTCTCATTGGCAGCCACACTGGTTACATCCGGTCCCTTGCCATAAGCGAACCCCGACCATAAGGTGAGGCCCTGGCCGAACTGCAGACTGTAGTCGCCCAGCACCATGCGTTTCAGCCGGCCGCGATTATACAGTGCTACGTGAAAGGAGAGGTGATCGGGACTATACTTGTTAAGCCAGGATTCTCCAGCGTCTTTTTCAGCTATTAAGGCAACCGAGAAGCGCTTGTCGACCGTATACTTATACCGCATCAGCACCTTGTCGGGGCCGCCCAGATATCTGCTGCCAGACAAATCCTTGAAACCCTTCTGTTGTTCCAGCAGCCGGCCATACCTCAGCATCAGGTCATGTTTGCCTTCGATGGCCACCCCAGTCCCCGAAAACCCACTACCCGCGCTGCCCACATACACGAAAGGACTCAGTCTCGAGAGCGTCAGCTCGTCGAAGCCCTCAACCACCTGCATTTCCACAAAATCCTGCAGTTCGCCATTGGCCTTAATATGGTTCAGCAGGTTTGCAATTTGCAGGGGGGAAAGAAACAACAACTCTTTCAGTTGCCCGGCGTCGGCCCGGTTCAGGTCCAGAGGGTGTTTACGCAGATAAATAAGCCGTTCCGTCAACTCCGACCAATCCGTATCCTCGGGCAAGGTCTCCGAAAGCTGTTCAATGATATCTTTAATAACATCCGTCTCCTGCGCGCCGGCACGCAAAGCCGTTAACCCCAAAGCTCCGGGCAACAAAAACACGCATAGAAATAATCTGACGGTAGACATACGCCGTCAAATCAGCCATTATTTTTCCTTAAAGCAAAATGGATAACCGGTTAAGTTAAAACACAACTGAATATCAGCCAGATATTTTGAAGCGGATTTAAATCTCCTCGTTCAGTTTTAGCAGGAAATCTTTAAGGCGTTCCAGCGAAGCGATGATCTTCTGATTTTCCTTCACCTCACCGCTATTGTTTTTCATATGCTCCTTAGCACCTTTAAGCGTAAAACCCTTGTCGTCTACCAAGTGAAAGATGATTTTCAAATTCTCGATATCCTCTGGCGTGAAGAGCCTGTTGCCTTTTTTATTCTTCTTAGGCTGCAGTACGTCAAACTCCTTTTCATAAAATCTGATCTGCGAAGCGTTTACACCAAACATCTCGGTCACTTCACCCATGGTGTAGTACATTTTATTGATTTCCCGTTCTTTGTAAGGCATCTTGATATTGATTATTAACGATTTACAGCTTTTATTTGAAGTTGTCAAACTTAGATAAAGTTTAGCAACAAACCATAGAACCACCGGAAATTTTTTTCGCCATTCACCTTAGCGGAATTATGCTAATTTTGCCCTATTCAAATCTTATTACATGACAGCTAAGGAAATCAGACAGGCATTTTTGGAGTTTTTTAAATCAAAGCAGCACAATATCGTGCCTTCGGCGCCAATTGTTATAAAAAACGATCCCACGTTAATGTTCACCAACGCGGGGATGAACCAGTTTAAAGACCTGTTCCTTGGCGAAGCCGCAATCAAATACCCGCGTGTGGCCGATACGCAGCGTTGTCTTCGTGTTTCAGGAAAGCATAACGACCTCGAAGAGGTTGGTATCGATACCTATCACCATACCATGTTTGAAATGCTGGGCAATTGGAGCTTTGGCGATTATTTCAAGAAAGAAGCCATTGCCTGGAGCTGGGAATTGCTGACCGAGGTGTATAAGATTCCTAAAGACCAACTGTACGTCTCTATTTTCGAGGGCGATGAAAAGGAGGGTTTGCCACGGGATACGGAAGCCTACGAATTATGGAAACAGTTTGTGCCGGAAGACCGCATCATCCTGGGAAATAAAAAAGACAATTTCTGGGAAATGGGCGATACCGGACCATGCGGACCATGCTCCGAAATTCATGTCGACTGCCGCTCTGCCGAAGAACGTGCGCAGGTAGAGGGTAAGTCTTTGGTCAACGCCGACCATCCTCAGGTCATAGAGATCTGGAATAATGTATTCATGCAGTTCAACCGGTTGAAAGACGGCTCATTACACCCATTACCTGCACAACACGTAGATACAGGTATGGGTTTTGAACGCTTAGTTCGCGTCCTGCAGCAGAAGCAGTCGAATTACGATACGGATGTATTCCAGCCGCTTATTCAGCATATTGCTGCGCACGCAGGGGTGGTTTACGGTGCTGATGAGAAAACGGATATTGCGATGCGTGTGATGGCCGATCATATCCGGGCGATATCTTTTGTGATTGCCGACGGACAATTGCCGTCCAACAATAAAGCAGGTTATGTGATCCGACGCATTCTGCGTCGCGCAGTACGCTATGCATATACCTTCCTTAACCTTAAAGAGCCTTTCCTGAACCAGCTGGTGCCGGTATTGGCGCAACAGTTTGAGGGTGTCTTTGAGGAGCTTGCCCTGCAGCAGGATTTCGTACAGAAGGTGATCCTGGAAGAAGAACTTTCCTTCCTGCGTACACTGGCTACCGGGATACAGCGCTTTGAAAGCTATATCAAAAAGCAGGCAGATCACCTGATGTCTGAAAACGCCATAGAGCCTGAAAAGGCCTTTGAGGACCCATGGGTGTACAGCATACTGAAAGATCAGATGGTGATTTCGGGCGAATTCGCTTTCGAACTGAACGATACCTATGGGTTTCCGATCGACCTCACCGAACTGATGGCCAGGGAGAAAAACTGGCAGGTAGACATGGAGGAATACAACGCCGCTCTACTGCGACAAAAAGAGCGTTCACGCGCCGCTACGTCGATAGATACGGGCGATTGGGTGAATATTAATGAAGATCTGGAGACGGAGTTTACAGGTTACGACGAAGTTGAGGCCGAAACCCAGATCATCAAATACCGCAAGGTTCTTTCTAAAGGTAAAGAGCAATATCAGATCGTGCTGAGCAAAACGCCTTTTTATGCAGAAGGTGGCGGACAGGTAGGCGATACTGGTCGACTGGAGGATCACAGTCGAATGTTCTCTGTAGAGATTACCGATACACGCAAGGAAAACGGCATCACGGTACATTACAGCGATGCGTTGCCGGAAGATCCGGAAGGTAAGTTCTATGCGGTGATAGATGAGGACAAACGTCTGCTTACTCAAGCTAACCACACCGCTACACACTTGCTCCACGCTGCATTAAAGCGCGTGCTGGGCAGCCACGTCAACCAGAAAGGTTCACTCGTTAATGCAGACTACCTGCGGTTCGACTTCTCGCATTTTGCTAAGGTTACCGACGAGCAGCTGGCCGAGATCGAGCACCTGGTAAACCAGAAAGTCAGGGAAAACATTCCTTTAAAAGAGCAGCGTTATGTGCCTTACGATCAGGCTATTTCAAGTGGAGTTACGGCTTTGTTTGGCGAGAAGTATGGCGACCTGGTACGTATCATCACTTTCGACGATCATTACTCAAAAGAACTCTGCGGCGGTACGCATGCCAAGGCTACAGGCGATATCGGATACTTCAAGATAACCGCCGAGAGTGCCGTTGCCGCAGGCGTAAGACGTATCGAGGCGATTACGGCCGACAAAGCTGAGGCGTTTATCCTCGATCAGAACCGTGAACTTAACGAGCTTAGGGCACTGCTTAAAAACAGTAAAGACCTGAAAGGAAGTGTGCTGGCCCTGATTGAAGAAAACAACAAACTGAAGAAAGAGGCAGAGAAAGCGCTGATAGAGCAATCGGCCAACCTGAAGCATGAGATCGTTCATCATGTGAAGACCCATAACGGCATCAATATGATCGCAACGCATGTCGACCTGCCCTCGGCCGATGCCGTCAAAAACCTGGCATTTGCCGTGAAGGACCTGGTAGACGACCTGTTCCTGGTGCTTACCACGCTGATCGACGATAAGCCGGGTATCACCGTAATGCTTTCGGAAAACCTCGTGAAAGATAAAGGCCTGAACGCCTCCAACATTGTGCGCGAACTGGCTAAAGAGATTCAGGGCGGAGGCGGTGGTCAGCCTTTTTACGCCACTGCAGGCGGTAAAAACAAAGAGGGACTAGCCAATGTACTTACAAAAGCAGAGGCGCTAATTGCTTAGCGCCTCCTTAACTAAACCGTAATTAAACCACATCAATCCGTCAGCTCTTCCGTATCATCGTGGGATACGTCGCCCAGCAGGGCGTCTGTATTTTGCGCTTTGTCCGGGTTGCTCTCTTCCGGATCAGTTTCCGGTACGTAAGCTTCAGGTTTAATATCGCGATCGTGTCCCGGCTTGGCCGGAACAGCGGTGCCCGTCAGGTTTGAACCCAGCGGCTTTTCATGTTCATTTTCCATAATGCCTCCGTTTTTAGGGTGATTACTGGTTTTAAAGGGTAACAAAAAACAATCTCCTTTGTTCACTGTTTTTCCTGAAACAAATCATACAAGGCCATGGAAAAAGATCTGAACCCATACGAATTCACCATCGACATAGATGGAGAACCACATGCCATACGCGTGGAGGTACCACAGGAAGGCGATTATATTGTATATATCAACGGAGAACGCAGCGGACATTTATATACTGTGCAGGGCGACACCAAACTTGAGTGGCGTACCGACGACGAGATCAGTCAGCGCCTGGTCGACGAGATCGGCGCCAACATTCTGCTGCTTGAAAACAACCTGCCCTGATTTTAACATTTCTTAACATTTCGGCATTTAAACTATTTGCCCCTTTAGCCCTCTATATCCATAAAGCACGAGGAACTGAAGATGAGAAAGTTAATTTTTACCGCCGCTGTACTTGTCGGACTAAGCACAATGGCATTTGCACAGGATGGAAGAGATAAGGGACAGGTAAGAACACCTGAAGAGCGGGCAAAGAAAATGACCGAACGTTTAAACAAAGACCTTTCACTTACGGCCGACCAGCAGTCGAAGATTTACGCGCTGAACCTTGAGGCAGCTAAAAAAGCCAAAGAGGCCCATGTAAAAGGTGAAAAGAAAGTTAAGGCCGACAGAGCGGCGTTCAAAGCAGCCAGGGAGGCGCACGAAAACCAGATCAACAGTATACTGACCGATCAGCAAAAGGCAACCTACAAAGAATTAAAAGCAAAACGGATGGAAGCGATGAAGGATAGGGTGAAAAAGAAGAGAGGCGCTTAACCAAACGACAACAAGCTGATTATTATAGGGATAAATTGGTTTGGAAGGATGTCTGGCAACAGGCATCCTTTTTTTATTACCGCATTTTATCACCGAATTTGACAATCCCTTAATATGAGAAAGGGTATTTTTGTAACACATGACAATTTCTGAAGACGACCCCATACACACAACACCAGTTTTTAAAAAAGGACAACCCGACGACACCTACAAATACCTGCCGTTGCCCCGGCCTACGGGCGCTTATCCTTATCACTTAGAGATTTCCAAAGTTATTCCCGGCATTCGCCGCGACAAAATGACCTTCCAGATGGTAGGCGATACAGGCAGTATGCGCAACCCGGACTTCCTGAAGCTGGTTTCCAGGCAGATGCTAAGCCAGTTTGACGATGTGGACGAATACGGCGACAAACCGGAATTTCTGTATCACCTGGGTGATATTGTGTACAACCATGGCGAAGCCCACGAATACCAGCGTCAGTTTTTCGACCCGTTTAATGGTTATCCGGCACCTGTATTTGCCATACCCGGCAATCACGACAGCGATGTCAATCCGCTTAGTAAGGTTCCTTACAACAGTCTGGATACCTTTGTAAGGGTCTTCTGTTCGGAAACACCCAGCGAAGTGGAGTTTAGTGGCGGCAATTCCCGGAAAAGTATGGTGCAGCCAAATGTATACTGGACTATGGAAACACCGCTGGCGAATTTCATCGGACTAGCCTCCAACGTCCCAAAATTTGGGGTAGTGACACCCGAACAGCGCAGTTGGTTCATCAAAGAACTTGAATGGGCCAAAAGCGAACATCCTGACAAGGCCTTGTTTGTCTGCATTCACCATTCACCGTATTCGGGCGACATCAACCATGGTTCTAGCATGCCCATGATCGAAATGCTGGAGAGCGCCTACGTAGAGGCAGGCGTGAGGCCGCATGCTGTTTTCAGCGGACACGTGCACAACTACCAGCATTTTGAAAAACACTATCCCGACGGTGACGTAGTAAATTATATTGTAGCCGGGGGCGGGGGTTACGATGAACTGCACCCCATTGCCCGTAAAGACGATCCGTACTTCACTGCCGCGCTGCCGGAGTTTGAGGGTGTGCGGCTCGTCAACTACTGCGACGACCGGCATGGCTTTTTAAAGGTACACCTGGAGCGGACAGAAAGCGGCTTATTGCTCAGCGGAGGCTATTTTGCCGTGCGTGCCAAGAACGGTACGGAAGCACCGAAAGAGCCGGAAGACAGTTTCGAGATCCGCATCAACTAAACACAATAGCCCCGGTATACACGCTGTTGGAAATCGCCCGGCGGTCGTCTCTTACAAACGAGATATAGGTATGCGCCGACAGCCCCTTCAAAGGGGCTGGAACTTCCAGCAATTGTGTCTGCGCTTTACGCTCTACACCACTTATCAGGTACACCGGATTAGATTGATCGGGAAAAAATGCCATCAGCATGGTCTTATCTTGCGCTCCGGCATGCGGATCGTGCTCATCATAGTCCCAGTAAAACCGGAAACCATCAGCTACTGCCACTACGACGGCGTTTTCGGCAACAGCCAGCCCACCTTCGGTAAGGCGCACCTTATCATACTCGAGAAACTGATGTGGGTACACCCCACCAATGGCATGCTTTAGGTTGTACGATTTCGCCGAATTATTCGCGCTGTTGCCATTGCGCAGTGCGGAAAGCTCAAACCCGATGGCGAGATAAGGCTTGATGAATTGAAAGAAGGTACCCAGCACCGGCATCCGCTGCAGTACCGCTTTTTGCTTTTCCGAACGGGGCGGTACTACCTGAGGCGCAGCCCTTAAAATGAGTTTGCCTTGTTTAACATAACCGAAGATCGGCCCGATTTTGCCTTTAAAAGGACCCAATGGTCCGTACCTGGCCACACCCATAATACGATAGATTTTATTGATCAGGCTACATTGCCCGACAGCTTAAAGTTAACATACCACACTATTTGCGAAGCACATGCGCTATGAAATGATATGTTTTGACTACAATATCGATCGCCAGGTCGGCCAAAGTTGTGTGGATGACAAGTGGACGACAAGTGGATAACAGGTGGATAACAACTGGAGAATCAGGCTTATCACTAGCTTGTGGGCTAGTCGGCATCAACACGGAACACCCTGCCACCAAACTTAGATAAATCGTAGCTGAGGCCGAGGGTAAACACCCGGGTTTGTTGTTTAGTCCGGCTGTCGATGATCGTGTTGCCCGACAGCACACGTGAAATGTTATTGCCCTGGGCAAGCAGATCGTTCCCGCTCAGGTTAAACCTAAGTGTATTTTTTAAAAAGCCTTTGCTTAAGGCCATATTGATGACCAGCGGGTTAGCCTCCTGAAGGGCATAACCATAGTTGATGCGCTTATATGCGTCAAATCTGATGTGGTAAGATTTCTTAACCGTAAGTTCCGCCTGCATGTTTAAGTTGATGTTCGACACATCTCGCAAGGTAGAATCGACCCCGGTGCCACTCCTGGTATTTGCATAGTTTCCGCCCGCCGAGAGCGAGAGCGTTTTTAGTCGCATGCTGCCGTTTATGTTCATCTGGAGCGCATTGCTTCGGAAGAAGGCAGGTGCGCTGATCATGCCCAAACCCATAGGCTGCTGCATATAGGCTGTGCGTAGGAGCGAACCTGCGTCATTGTTGTTTGTAACCGAATAATTCAGGTTCATGCTTACATTGAACTTCTTGAAGTTGTAGCGCCCGTTGAGCCTCTGCGCAAAGTTGAGCCCCGAACCGAAGGCCCGCTGATTGTTGAACAGGATTGCCCGGTTAGAGCGACCAATATTGCCGGAGAGACCGAAAAAAAGCTTGTTTTTCAGGAACGGGAAATTGGCGTAATAATTCGCGTTGACGCCGTAATTGCCGTTTACGTTCTCATAGCGGGTGATCTGCCGGTAGCTGTCGAGCGTGTCGGGTATGAGGATTACATGGTCCACAATTTCGCGCTGCGTAACGTTGGCATTCAGGCCTGTTTGCACGGAAAAGCCAGTCTTTGCATGATTGTAGTTAAAGCTCAGCCTCATACTATGATTGAAGGACGCTTTCAGGTCGGGGTTGCCAACAACGATATTTTGCAGGTTTTGGGTATTGCGAATCGGCTGAAGTTGATGGATGGAGGGATTGTTGTTGGAGCCGTTATAACTGGCGGAAAT
The DNA here is from genome assembly GCF_024436415.1 of Pedobacter deserti. Taxonomy (GTDB): domain Bacteria; phylum Bacteroidota; class Bacteroidia; order Sphingobacteriales; family Sphingobacteriaceae; genus Pedobacter; species Pedobacter faecalis. Next base: position 2,493,805 of record NZ_JAFMZQ010000001.1, read on the forward strand.
GGTCTTGTTTTTCGCAAGGGTTTTGCCGAGACTGACGCTTGGAGCATAATTGAAAGTGTTGTTTACAAATTTTTGCTTCAGTTTCAGGTCCTCGTTGCTGAGCATGTTGGGCCGCGCATTGATTCCGAAGTTGTACCGGAAATTTTTGCGGCTATAATTATAGTCGAGGTTGATTGATTGGCTGAGGCTGGTTGACCGGAACGACTGGCTGAGCGAGTCGACCAGCGCGACGCGGCCTGTGATATTGTCGTTCACAAAAGTTGATACCTCGCTGGATGACAGGTTGATATTGCCGCTGTAACCCAGGGTAAGGTGACGGTTTACCAGACTGTCTTTAGGTTTTTTAAACCCAAAGCTATAGTTAAACCCCGCATTAAAACCGCGGCTGTCCGACCGGTTAAGGAGGTCGCGGTTAAGCACCGAATCTTTTTCGAGCGCGCCTGTGGCTTTGTTGTAGTACAATGTATTCGTATTGATCTGCTGTGTGCCGTTATTTCCTGATGTGGAAACGCCACCGCTGAACGTGATGCGGTGGGGTGATTTTGAAGGCTTGCGGGCAGCTGAGAAAGAAGCGTTCAGGTTGGGGGTCGAGTTCTTCGACTGCGTGCTGTTGCGCAAATCTTGCCGGACGAGGCCGAATTGATTGGTCGCCGAGCTGTTTGCCGCATTGGAGCGGTTTAACGCACCGTTGAAGTTTGTGGTCAGGAAGAGCTTCTTGTTATTAAAATGCAGGTTACCGTTCAAGTGGTGACGGCTTCCGCCATTGTCGCCAGCACTTCTGGAATTGTTTACGAAAGTTCCCTCTGGATATACAGATTCCATAACCTGCTCCTGAGAGAAGGCGTTGCTGTTATTTCTGAAATTGTATCCAAAACCGCCGCGGGTATGTTTACCGAACTTGTCGTTATGACTGAAGCCTCCGGTAATGTTTCTGCTTGTTCCGGCTCCGTTGTTTTGGGTTCCGATATTGCCCTGAGCGGAGGTCTGCTTTCCGCCCTTCCAGAGATTGCCGCTGAGGCCGCTTCCGATCATGTCGTTGGATCCCGCATTTGCCGATGCGTTGCCGAAGGTGCCGTTGTCCATACCCGGTTTGGTGACAATGTTCAGCAACTTTCTGGGTTCGCCCACCTTAATACCCGTAAAGTTAGCCTCATCCCCAAAATCGTCGATGACCTGAATTTTAGATACGATACCGGCAGGCAGGCGCCGGATGAACTCATTGACGTCGCCAGTAAAGAAATCTTCACCGTTTACCCTCAACTTAACCATCTGCTTGCCCATGGACTTGACGTTGTACTGGTCGTCGACCTCCATGCCTGGAAACTGCTTGATCAGATCCGCTACGTTATCGCCCTCAAGCACCTGAAAGGCCTCTGCATTGAACTCCACTGTGTCTTGCATGAACCTGACCGGGTTGGGTTTGCCTTTGATGACCACTTCTTTAAGCATTTGGTTGGACGGCTTCAGTTCGATAGGCTCGAGCCGCTTATGTCGTTCTTTTTCTGTAAAGCTATGCTCAAAGCTGACTTTTTGATAGGCAACACTGCTGATCTCCAGCGAAAACTTATTGACGGTTATTTTTGAAAAGCTGAAATAGCCTTCGGAATCGGTTATGCTTTTAAGCGTATCTTTTTCGGAGATCAGCAGCACTGTGGCGCCAGATATGGCCGTTTTAGCGGTATCGGTTATGCTGCCGGAGACCTTTCGGCTTTGTTGGGCGTGGAGACTCAGACTTCCGAAAAAAATAAGAAGCGTGACGATGAACCGAAGAGCAGGAGAGCGTTTCAAAACAAATGGTTATGAAGCAAATATAAGGTTTTAGCCTTAAAATTGATTTTCTGATCGAGCTCATCTCTTATTCGCTTGATAGTAGTTTCTGCAAAGTAGGCTGTTAAGACAAAGGACTTGCATGAACTTTGAACGAAAAATTAATGCGCTTTACCTACAGCGCTTTGATTTCCTCAAGGGAAAGCTCAGTGAGTTCCGAGATTTCAGCGTCACTGGCTCCTTTCTGTTTGAGTTTTCGTGCGATTTGCATTTTAAGGTCATGGGCGATCTGTAATATGCGTTGTTCCGCTTCTTTAGACGCTTCGTCAAATGCTTCTTGAGCAGCCTGCTTCTTAGCCCACTCAATCCCTGCGTTCCAGTCAGATTTGGCTTTGAGATCTGAATCGTAAAGTTCTTGTTCTTCTTTAGTCATTTTGCTTACCTCCGCAATTTTAAAGATCTTTTGAAAAACTCTTTTGTCGAGGATTGCAGGTATCTTGTCCAGACTGCTCAGGTTTTTTAAAACATAAAACCATTTGTCTAGGTCGGTCTGCAATTCCGCTTCGCTCTTATCAAAGTTAGGCAATTCCAGGAATTTATAACCCATGCCATTGTGAAAAACCTTGCCGGTCTTAAGATTTGCCAACTTGATATTATGCAGATAGTCGCCGTCGGATTCCTTGAAAGAAAACTCCATAATGCCGATCAGATATACCTCACTGAGAGCTGAAGACCAGTTGGAACTGTCTTTGGCCAGTTGGGAGCTGATCAATCTTGACATATAGAACACGCAGCGGTCGCTGAAGAACTCCTGATCGGTACGTTGCATTTCAATGATAAACTTTTCACCGTCGGCGCCGGTGCAGGTGAGGTCGAAAAGCACTTTTTTCTCTTTTGAACTAGCTCCGTTTATTTCGGTCGGACTGTAACTGATGTCGGCAATGACTTTCTCGCCCTCAAAGAGAACGTTTAGAAAGTCGATCATAATGTCTTTGTCGGGTTCGCTCCCGAAAAGGCGTTTGAAACCAAAGTCGGTAAGCGGGTCGAGGAATCTGGATGTAATTGGCATAAGAATTATTTCAGCAAACCTATGCAGATCTTCGCAGAAAAGCCAAGTTTCAAAATAATAATTATTTACACAAAATATTGATAAACAATGTTATATACTGCTCTATATAGCGTGTTTGTGTAATTTGAATTGGTCTTTCTGACGACTTACCAACGCCGGTAACTTCTATTTCAGACCTTTCCCTGCTAATCAATTTTTCAGGAAAAAGATAATAATAATGTATCGAAGTAAAGCCTTAAATTTTGAGTAGCTTTTCCAGTTTTTTAGTGAGAAGGCCCTGGGAGTAACCCACCCATGAATCTATCAGTACACCGTCCGGACTTATGATAATATAATGTGGTATTCCACTTACTCCATACCTGGCGGCCAGCCCGGACATTCCTTTGCCATCGGTCAGATTGGTCCAGCTCACTTTCACGTGTTCCGAGGCTTTTTTCCAGGTCTCCAGTTTTTCGTCGAGGCTGAAACTTACTATGGTCACCTGATCGGAGAAGCGTTCGTGGAGTGCTTTAAGTTCGGGCATAGCGGCGATGCATGGGCCGCATCCAATGCTCCAGAAATCGATAAGTAAATATTTACCTTTAAAGTCTGACAAGGTATGAACTGTACCGTCCAGACTCTTCAATGCCGTGTCAGCCATCTTTTCTCCCAGTTTCACGACGACTGGCGGATACAGGAGCGTACGGATTTCCTGTCCCGAATGACTTTCCCGTTCTGTCGCCGGCAAAGACTTGTATAGGTTTGACACGGCTTGCTGATATAGCGTGTCGGGGCTGTATTTCGCAAATCTTGCGTGCGTTTTAAATCTGTTGAGCCATACCCGGCCATGTTTACTTGTATTGCTCAGCAATTTAATGTCTATGTTATCCATTATCCTGGTTATCGAATCCTGAACCGCGCGGAGGGAATCGATCTGGCGTTTGAGTACCTCGCGATACTGCTGGGTGGCAGAATCGCGCTGGCTACGTAGCGTGCTTTCTTGTGCGGATAAGGCCTGCAGTTCATAAAGCTGTGGTTCACTGGCGGATATATAGCGAGATAGATCTTTCTGTTCGGGTATATTTGAAACTACCTTCCATGTTTTTAAGTATTTGCCTGTGCCTTGCACTTTTATGCTGCTCCCCGGGCGAGCCCAAAGTTCAAGGTAACCCGAGGGGAACCCAGGGTCAAATATCATCAGTCCGTATTGGCTTAACTCCGCTACCGAGTCTGACAAATGAAAGACACCTTGATGAAGGGTGTCTTTGTCAACGGAACTGAGCAGGTTGCCTTCGTTACGCATGAGGTTAATTACCGTTCCGTCGGGCAGATTCTTGATTTTACCTTTCACTACAAACGGATCTTGAGCCAGGCTCACAGATGTATGGCAAAAGATAAAGTAACTAAATAGCGCAGTTATTCGTAATAAGGAAGTAATGTCTGAAAGCGTATACGGTCTCATATCTATTTGGATAAGCAATTTTTTATCTAAATTATGTGAATAAAGGTGACCTCAGAACATTTTAACATTTTTTAAGAAATCTAAAGGAATAATAATGCATGACCTGACTATTCTGGTAAGTCTTTATGTACCGCTACTGTCGGAATATCACTAACTTTATGCCGCAGCAAACGCCTTAAACTGTAAACCCAGTTCGAAATTATGCAACTGCAGTTATATGATATCAAGCCAAAGCTTGCGCCTTACGTAAAGTCGATTTGTACCATGGAATGCGATGAGGATGCGGATACGAGCCATGTCCGTGTTTTGCCAGACGCTTGTGTGGAAATTTTTCTTAACTATACAAATCCGCCTGTGGCAGTGATTGATGGGCAATTGTACACGCGAAGCATCGTTACTTTTAGGATGAACCGGTATGCGGATGTTCGAATGCGAAAAGGGTCGGGCTGTGTCGCCCTGTGCTTTTATCCCGGAATGGCACAGCACTTTTTCAAGGTCCCGATGAGTGAACTAGCCAATACCACTACGCCGCTTTCTGATCTTTGGAAGTTGAACTCCGATATGCTGGAAGAACAACTGGCGCTCTGCAGTTCAGCGCTGGAGAAAGTTAATATCTTGCAGAACTATCTCATTACACAGCTTACGGGCAGCAAAACGGACGCTGTCTTTGTATATTGTATGAAGCATATTGAACATGCAAAGGGTAATCTTTCCGCGGGTGACATCAGTGGTCTCTCCGGATTGAGTCAGCGCCAGCTTTCCAGAAAATTTGGTCATAACCTGGGTTTACCGCCGAAGGAGTACCTGCGGGTCACCCGGTTCATTTACTCTCTACGGCAATTAAAATACTATCCGAATCATTCGCTTACTGAGCTCGCTCATAGATCTGGGTATTATGATCAGGCACATTTTATAAGGGATTATAAGGAATTTACAGGGTGTACGCCGGGTGTATTGGTTCGCTCGGATCATATTTTGTATTGATGTCCGTTTTGTACAATTTGCCATGCTTTCGTTGCCCTACCTTTGAGCTATATATAAAAAAGAGATGAGGAAACTAATTTTAGGATTGGCCGTTACGCTTGACGGTTATATTGAAGGGCCAAACGGTGAATATGATTGGTGCTTCACGGATCAGGATTATGGTCTGAATGAATTTTATGAGCGGATCGATGCGATGTTTATCGGGCGTAAAAGCTACGAAACTTTGCAAAAGCATGTGGCTGAGCATGGGGGTGAAGCTGTTCCCGGCATGCCTCCGCTTCAAGAATATGTGTTTTCGAATACGCTACAACAGGTGAAAGATGGAGCAGTACTAGTTTCGGGCGATAGCATGCTCGAAGCACAGCGCCTGAAGGAAATGCCGGGCAAAGACATTTGGTTGTTCGGTGGTGCCTCTCTGAATGAGGTCATGATGAAGGCTGGGCTAGTGGATGAGTTGTGGTTGTCGGTACACCCGATATTGCTTGGCAGCGGAAGGCCTTTGTTTACCGGACAGGATCATCGTTCGCAGCTTACTTTGCTGGAAAGTAAGACTTATGAAACGGGTTTGGTATCGCTGCGTTATGATATCTTAAGGTAGGGCTTGGCTTATAGGGCTTTGATTTCCTTGATGGACAGCCCGGTAGCCTTGGAGATGTGGGCTTCATCGATGCCTTGCTCCTTAAGGTTTCGGGCGATCTGTAATATGCGTTGTTCCGCTTCTTTAGACGCTTCGTCAAATGCTTCTTGCGCAGCTTGCTTCTTAGCCCATTCAATCCCTGCGTTCCAGTCAGATTTGGCTCTGAGATCTGAATCGTAAAGTTCCTGTTCTTCTTTAGTCATTTTTGTTGTCTGCCTAACTCTGAAGTTTGTGCACTTCTTCCAATGACAAGCCAGTTCCTGCAGAAACTTGCTCCGCGGTAAAGCCACGTTTGAGGAAGTTAAGAGCTATCCTCAATGTTGCTTCGTGATCGGCCTGCTTCTTAGCCCACTCAATCCCTGCGTTCCAGTCAGATTTGGCTTTGAGATCTGAATCGTAAAGTTCTTGTTCTTCTTTAGTCATTTTGCTTACCTCCGCAATTTTAAAGATCTTTTGGAAGACTCTTTTGTCGAGGATTGCAGGGATTTTGTCCAGACTGCTCAGGTTCTTCAATACGTAAAACCATTTGTCCAGATCAGTCTGCAATTCCGCTTCGCTCTTATCAAAGTTAGGCAATTCCAGGAATTTATAACCCATGCCATTGTGAAAAACCTTGCCGGTCTTAAGATTTGCCAGTTTGATATTATGCAGATAGTCGCAGTCGGATTCCTTGAAAGAAAACTCCATAATTCCGATTAAATACACTTCGCTTAGGGCTGAGGACCAATTGGAGCTGTCTTTGGCCAGTTGAGAGCTTATCAATCTGGACATGTAAAACACGCAGCGGTCGCTGAAGAACTCCTGATCGGTGCGCTGCATTTCAATAATGAACTTTTCTCCATCGGCACCAGTGCAGGTGAGGTCGAAAAGCACTTTTTTCTCTTTTGAACTAGCTCCGTTCATTTCGGTCGGACTGTAGCTAATGTCGGCAATGACTTTCTCGCCCTCAAAGAGAACGTTTAGAAAGTCGATCATAATGTCTTTGTCGGGTTCGCTCCCGAAAAGGCGTTTGAAACCAAAGTCGGTAAGCGGGTCGAGGAATCTGGATGTAATTGGCATAAGAATTATTTCAGCAAACCTATGCAGATCTTCGCAGAAAAGCCAAGTTTCAAAATAATAATTATTTGTTCAAAATATTGATGGTCAGCTTATTATATTGACGTATAGCGAGGAGGTGAGATACCGCTATGAGAATGTTTAAATTTATCGCCATCGCGATTGACCCAATAACTCACGCACAATTGAATTCACGTTTGAGTATATTTGTTAACCAACAAATCGTTGTTATGAAAAATGAGTATCTGGAAAGCGTATTAAAGCAGTTTTTGTACTACAAAATGCTGGGCGATAGAACCTTTGATCAGCTTACAGAAGAACAGTTGTTTATGCAGCATAATCCGGATAGCAACAGCATCGCGACGATCGTTAAGCATATGGCGGGTAATATGCTTAGTCGCTGGACAGATTTTTTAACGACCGACGGAGAAAAGCCCTGGCGCCACCGTGATGCCGAGTTTGAGAATGATCTGGGTTCAAAGCAAGAGATGCTGAAATTATGGGAACAGGGCTGGATCGTTTTACTGGATAGTCTTGAATCGCTGTCTGATGAGGACCTTAGCAAGATCGTCTATATCCGTAACGAGAGGCACACCGTGATGGAAGCGATTAACCGGCAATTGGCGCATTATCCTTATCATGTGGGGCAGATCGTTTTCATCGGCAAAATGCTGGCTTCTAACTGGCAGTCTTTATCTATTCCAAAGGGAAATTCAGCTGCATTTAATGCCGGCAAATTTGCGCAGGAAAGGCATCGCGGGCACTTTACTGATGAGGTTCTAAATCCGAAGGGCTCTACTGAAGACTGAAATAATCGCTCAACATTAACTGAGCGTCCCATACTCGTTGGACCTATTACCTTCCTAGTAATGTCCTTTCACAGAAATCACATTGATATTCGAATCTAAGACCTGGTAAACTAATCGGTGTTCAAGATTGATGGGGCTTGACCAGAGACCTGAAAGACTATGTTTTAATGCTTCTGGACGGCCCGTTCCATAAAAGGGATGACTTTGTAATTCCTGGAATAACTTTAATAGCTTTTTTAAGATAGTTTTATTGCCGGTTTGCTTAAAATATTCGATCTCAAGTTTGGCCTGATCCGAAAATACTAAGTTATATTCCATTAAAGGCCAAGAAATTTTTTAAGATCTTCAGATTTTACTTTTGTGGTTTTTCCGGCCTCGAATTCTGCCAAACTAGATTGGACCTTTTTAACAAAGTCCCGATCATAAGGTTCAACCTCTTCTTGGGTAAAAGGAACGCCTAAGGCCTTTAGTGCGCTTTTAACTTGTGAAAGTTGCCTTTTATCTCTTGGCTGAACAATAAGTTTTTGCATATAACAAATATACGCGATTTTACTGTACGTAGGTCCCATAAGCAAAGTTAAGTATAACATGTAATTCAACCCAACATTTCCAAGGAAATGTGTTATATTAAAATATTGATTTACAGCTAAATAAAATGAATTCTATTGAGGTATTTTGAAGAATAACATCTTAGCACCGTCTTTAGAACCATGGCCCCTCTTAACATTATGTCCTGAAAAAAGTTTACTATTGCGAAACTTTAGTTAAATTTATAAAGGGACAACCCTTAAGGGAAAACGCTAATTAAATGTCTGCTCGACGTGCTTATACTGATCTGGAACTGGTGGCTTTGCTGAAGCAGGGCGATGCTAGTGCTATGACCGAACTTTATGAACGGTATTGGGATAAGCTGCTGGCGGTGGCGCTGAATCGTCTGGAGCATCTGGAGGAGGCTGAAGAGTGTGTGCAGGATGTGTTTCTGAAATTGTGGAAGCTGAGGGATAAACTCGAACTGAAATATACACTCGCTACCTATCTGGCGGCAGCGGTGCGGTACCGGGTGTATGACTTACTTGCGGGGCAATACTATAAACAAAAGCATGCTACCGGGGAGCTTACGGAGGCAGAAAGCGGGTTGAGCGATGAGTTATCGGCCGATGCGCAATTGCTGGAGAAGGAACTTCTGGAACAGATCGAAGCATCTGTGCGGCAGTTGCCCGAGAAATGCCGCATCGTATATCGTATGAGCCGGGAACAGGGCCTGACGAACAAGCAGATCGCCGAGGAATTAAATATTTCGGAGAAGGCGGTCGAAGCACATATGTCGAGGGCCTTTAAGGGAATCAGGAACAATTTAGCGGTGGCGGTGCCGATTGCTGTGTTGTTATTGGGAACATGAGCTCTTCGAATGAGCCAAGTTATTTGCGGTATTTTCCGCCGGGCTTTCTACTTGTATGAAATACCGCGACGATCAAGATATCATTGGTTTTCTTGTATACTTTGTACACTATAAGATATGGAAAAACATCAACTTTACTTTCTCTACAGTTTCGCTTTTTAACCTGAGATGAAAGCGAATATTAAAGCTCATCGGCTTTTCTTAAATAATTTTGCTTTCTGCTTCACTTCTTCCCAGCTAGATGTTTGGATTTCACCTGACTCATAACCATCAAGACGCATATCAATTTCCCTGAGGACATTCTCATCGTTCCAAAGGTTAATCTGTTCTTTAATTTCGTCTTCTACCATCGTATATATCGCCCTCACCTTCTTATCATCTGCGTAGCGAATATAATCGTATAATCGGTCTCGAATTGCTGTAGATGCCATACTGCTAAATTAATAACCAAAAATACACAATATCGAAGTGAAAGTCAACATTGTTGCCGGGTCTCACAGAATGAATTTTTCTAAAAAATTTTCCAACCCGACCTAGGGTTACGTTATTTTTTGCCGTCTATATAGGAAAGGCAATTTAAATGAACGGCAATTTTAATAGGGCATATGTACAGGAACTGGCTTACAAGTGGAAAAAGGGGCAGTTGACGGATCAGGAACGGAGGTATTTGCGCGACTGGGATGAAAGTATGCTGGATGATTTGCTGTTATTGCCCGACAGCTCCGGCGGACCGGATGCGGTAAAAAGCCGGATGTTGAATAAGGTGCTTGCGGGGATGCGTGCAGAGGCTCGAGGGGAGAGCAAAGAAATTGACGGGAACGGCAATGGACTCAAGGATAAACAGCCGTATAAACTATGGCCGCGCATTGTAGCCGTGGCTGCCGCTGTGGCGACTATCGTATTCGGGTTATGGTTCTTTAATGACCAATGGGGCCGTCATTCCGACGACAGGACGAATCTCATGGACTATGCCAATGACGTTGCACCGGGTAATTATGGTGCAACAATTACCCTGGCCGATGGGAAAACGATCGTATTGGATAGTGAAAAGAAAGGTGTGGTAGTTGGAGCGGAGTTGAGGTACGAAGATGGGAGTGAGGTCACGTCATCTCGAACCGAAGGGAGAGATCTCTTGAATGACAAGGGGTCCCACGCTGCGCTCGGGATGACGGCTGCGACCGCCAATGGACAAACCTACGCCTTTACATTACCAGATGGAACAAAAGTATGGCTTAACGCTGCTTCTAAAATAGAATTTCCGATATCATTCAAAGGGTTAGTCAGACGGGAAGTAATAGTGAGTGGCGAAGCCTACTTTGAAGTATTTAGCGATAAATCTCAACCCTTTGTGGTGAACACCAAAAATTTGAGCAACGGGCTAGACCAGCAGGTGGAGGTTTTGGGTACGCACTTTAACATTAATGCCTATGGTGAGGACGGCGCAATCAAAACGACCCTGCTTGAAGGAAGTGTTTCCGTTTCGTCATTGCGAGGAGGAACGACGCGGCAACCTCAACTTCTGAAACCCAACCAGCAATCGGTATTTACCAATCAGATCAACATACAGAACGTAGATGCTGAAAATGCCGTGGCCTGGAAAGAAGGAAACTTTATGTTCGATCATGAAAGCCTGGAAAGCGCCATGAATAAAATAGCCCGGTGGTACAATGTTCAGTTGGCGTATAAAGACAGCAGCGTGAAGCAGGAAACCTTCTACGGCAAGTTTAGTAGGTTCGACAAGCTATCGACCACCCTGAAAACCCTGGAACGAACGGGTGTAGTGAAGTTTGAGATTACCGGAAATAAGGTTATAATCGATAAGAAATGACCGACAAAAAAGATCATATTATATAACCAAATAAGATAAATCATCTCCTGAATCAACCAATCTGTAAACCTAAACCAACCAAGTCATGAGAGATCAAGAGCACATTCCCTAGTATAATTTGCAGAAAGCATGCAAAATAAAAAACGGACACCGATGGCCGTCGGAGTCCGTGTAATGCTGCTTCAGAAACAATTAAACAATTATTTCGTGAACCGGGTGGTTGCCGCATTCTTGAAAACAAGCAACACCCATAACAGACAAAGTAAATGTATAAAAATTATACTAGAAACTTATGTATGCCGCCAGGCTACATACATAAATGGATATTAATTATGAAGTTAACCACACTCATATTAATCATATCGCTTATGCAGGTGAGCGCCGCCAGCTTTGGGCAGCGCCTTACCCTGATTGGCAACAACGTGAAACTGGAACGTATATTTAACGAGATCCAGAAGCAAACCGGCTATGGCGTACTCGTATCAACAAGTAAGGTAGACACCGAGAAAGGCGTAAAGGTAAACTTCAGAAACACCGCCTTAACAGACGTAATGGACCAACTGACCAAAGGCAGCGACCTAGCCTACACCATTGAAGACAAGGTCATCGTCATCAAAGAAAAAACCCCTTCCATACTCGACAGAGTAATCGCCCGATTTCAGGCGATTGATGTACGAGGTAAAGTGGTGGACACTCTAGGCAACGGCCTGCCGGGCGCCACAGTAAGCGTGAAGAACGGCAAAGGCTCTACATCTACAGATGCCGGAGGAAACTTTCAGTTGAGGAATGTGGATGAGGGAGCTGTACTGGTAGTGAGTTATTTGGGGTATATGACGAAGGAGGTCGCTGTAAGCAAGGAATTTAACTATGTTCAGCTGCAGCAGAGTGCGAGTAAGTTGGATGAGGTGGTGGTGAACGCAGGATACTATAAAATCAATGAAAAACTGAAGACGGGAAATGTTATAACGATTTCTTCAAAAGATATAGAGAACCAACCAAGCAATAATCCCATCTTGGCATTGCAGGGTAGAGTTCCCGGTTTGGATATCATTCAAAGTAATGGCTTGGCTAATAGCGGTGTACAACTTAGAATACAAGGCCAAACAAGTATTGCAAATGGAAGTGACCCTTTGATTGTAGTCGACGGAATTCCATATCCCAGCCAAACTTTAGGTAAAATTTATGCTGTTGGTGCGTTTGACGGACTGGGCGGAATCGGTAATAGCCCCATGGCTTTTATAAATCCGGCTAACATCGCTCAGATAGACATTTTAAAAGATGCAGATGCAACTTCAATTTATGGATCTCGAGCTGCGAATGGAGCAATTTTAATTACAACAAAAAAGGGTAGGGCTGGTAAACTTAGCTTTATTACAGAGGTGAAGCGCGGAGTCGGTGTTCTACCAAACAGTGTTAAGCCAACTTTACTAAATACTGAAGAATACTTAGAAATGAGGGAAGAAGCTATGAAAAACGACAACCTATCTATCAGACCAACTGATTATGATCTGAATGGAGCGTGGGACAAAAATAGATATACAGATTGGCAGGAAGTTCTATTAGGGAAAAATAGTTCCTTTACAGATCTCAATACCTCGTTAACTGCTGGTACCGAACTATTTAATTATTTAGTCAATTTGGGCTATCATAGAGAAACGACTGTATTTCCGGGCGATTTTTCCAATCAGAAAGGATCAGGAAGGATCAATTTAGGCGGAAAAACATCAAATAATAAATTTAATTATAATTTCTCTATGTCCTATTTGGGTGATAAAAATGGCATTCCAAATTTAAGCCTTGTGGAAAGGGCCTTGACGCTGGCGCCGAATGCACCTGCTTTATATCAGGAAGACGGTTCTCTAAATTGGCAAAAGCTCCCTAACGGGACCTCTACATGGGAGAACCCGCTCGCAATTCTTAAAAGAATATATGAGACTAAGACTGTTAACTTGCTTGGCAACGCTGCACTTAATTATAAGATTTCGCCGACTTTAGCTCTTTCCTCAACATTTGGCTACAACTCTTTCAGGATAGACGAGTTTGTAGGATCCCCTAGCTCATCCTTCCGCCCCGAGCGTAATGAGTTAAATAGTTCCAGTTTTTCGGATTCTGAAATCAAAACTTGGATAGCGGAACCGCAATTTAATTTTGACAGGCGATTTGGGTCTTCAAATATTAGTGCCCTGATAGGAGTTACATTCTCTGTAACAAACAGCAGCCGAACTGCTATATCAGGATCGGGATATAGTACTGAGAGCTTAATGCGCAATATTAGTGCTGCCTCAACAATATCAGTTGGTCAGTCAATGATGTCCCAATATAGATACACCGCGTTATATGGAAGATTAAACTACAACTTAAAAGATACATATCTAGTTAATTTGACAGCGCGTCGAGACGGTTCCTCAAGATTTGGATCAAAGAACCAGTTTAATAATTTCGGGTCTGTTGGTGTAGCTTGGCTATTCTCCAATGAGCCTGATTTCAATACACAGGGCTTTTTTAGCTTTGGAAAATTGAGGATGAGCTATGGTACAATTGGGAATGATCAGATTGGCGATTACCGGTACGAAAATTTATACGTTGTAGGATTCGACAGCGTGCCTTACCAAGGTACTCAAGGCCTATATACATACGGACCTCCTAATGCTTCTTTAGAGTGGGTGGCAACCACCAAGTTGAATTTTGGTTTAGAAGTAGGAATCCTTTCTAATAGGTTGATGTTGGAAACGAACTACTATATAAATAGGTCGTCAAATCAGCTTTTGGATATACCGATATCAGACGTCTCAGGATTTGAAAACGTCACGGGTAACCTTAATGCTTCTGTTAAGAACTTCGGGTGGGAAATAGTGTTGAACTCTCGACTGCTGCAGTTCAACGGCTTTAAATGGACGTCGGGTATCAATTTAACTTTACCCAGAAACAAACTCGTCTCATTTCCCAACTTGGAACAGACCAGCTATTATGCGAAATACAGAATTGGCGAGTCGGTTAACATTAGCAGACTGTTTAGCTTCGCGGGCGTAAGTTCGCAAACCGGTTTTTATCAATTTTTGGACAGTCAGGGAGCTATAACTAACGATCCGCAATTTGGAGTAGATGACTTTGTAATTGTGGATAGGAACCCTAAGTTCTTCGCTGGGATTACTAATTCTATCAACTACAAGGGTTTTGATCTGTCTTTCATATTTCAAGCCAGCCGACGAAATATTGACTATAACCGGTTCGGTAGAAGACCAGGAACGTTTGTGTCTTTTGGTACGGGAAATCAGGGAAGAGAAGTGCTAAACAGATGGCAAAACGCTGGAGATTACGCAAAGATTGAACGATTCACTAATCAAATAAGTGACACTCACTTCGATGCTAGGTCATCAAGCGATGGAGTTGTAGTTGACGCTACATTTTTAAAATTAAGAAATGTAGCACTCTCTTACCAACTTCCAACAAAATTTTTGTCTAAAGTGAATATTGAAGCTCTATCAGTTTTCTTCCAAGGACAGAATCTCCTTACCGTCACAAATTTTCCTGCTGGCGACCCTGAAACTGGCGCGTCGGGTGGCGTAGCTGGGCTGCCCCAATTACGACTTCTAACGTTTGGTTCCAAAATTACATTTTAAAACTACGAACATGGCACTTTTTTGCAACACACCAACTGCAGCTTTTATTTATTACAATAAGAGAGTATTGAAGATCGTGGTCTTTTCCACGATAATTCTTGTTTCATGCAAGAGCTTCGTTGATATAGATCCTCCGTCAACAGCAGTTACTTCTGAAGCAGTCTTCTCGTCAGACAAAACCTCGATTGCCGTACTTAACGGGACATATGCAGCTATGTCAGGTGGACCTGGCGGCGAAGTAGTGGAAGGAACTAGTTCAATTAGATCTTTAGGTTTTCGTCTTGGCCTCCTGTCTGACGAACTTACTTTATGGGAGATGTCAGACAATTCCAAAAGTCCTTACTATCTGAATGCTTTAAGCTCCCAGAACGAACCTCCCGGATACTGGACATACTTTTACAAAGAAATTTTTATGGCTAATTCTGTGATAAATGGACTCGAGAAATCTAACTCAGTGACACCAATTGTAAAATCGCAGTTAATTGGTGAAGCTTTATTTTTGCGGGCTTTACACCTATTCTATTTGACAAATCTGTACGGGGCAATTCCGGTGCCATTGACAACTGACTATACTGAAATAAATAAGTTAGGTCGCCGACCAGTTCGCGAAGTTTATGAGCAGATTATTTCAGATTTGAATTTAGCTCAACAACAACTTTCCTCTGAGTTTTTAGACGGCACATTGTTGAAAAGTACAACATCAAGAGTTAGACCAACCAAATGGGCAGCAACGGCGTTATTATCGAGAGTCTATCTATTTATGGAAGATTATGCAAATGCAGAATTAGAATCCACAAAAGTTATCGAATCAAATCTATTTTCACTTGTTCCACTAGATGAAGAGTTTTTAATGAATAGCAGGCTGCGATATGGCAGTTGCAGGTAGTTTCTAACGGATATTGGTCAAATCCGCAAGAAGGTTGGATATATATTCTTTCTCGAAACGGGCCGGACAGCGAAAAGGACGTGTATCTAAATGAAGAGCTTATCGGAAGTTTTGAGACAGAAGATCAGCGTAAGGACAAATGGGTTGGAAAAATAGTGACAGCTGGTCAAACTTATTATTATTCCAATAAGTATCCAATTGAGATTGATGACGTTCCGACTAGATATTATTCTACAATATTCCGGTTATCTGAACAATTTCTTATTCGAGCGGAAGCTCGTGCGAAATTGGATAAGCTCAACGGGTCTAGGGCTGATTTGAATGATGTAAGAGCCAGGGCCGACCTCGACGCTCTAAGCCCAAATGACCGAGATGCTTTATTGGATGCAATTGCTCACGAAAGGAGAGTTGAGTTGTTTACAGAATTTGGTCATCGCTGGTTTGACCTAAAACGTACGCAACTACTTGATGAGACCATGTCAGCAATTACTCCGAAGAAGGGAGGTGTTTGGAACAATTACAAATCGTTACTTCCAATTCCCGCTAAGTCAATTTTAAACAATCCAAATTTGAAAGGGCAGCAAAATCCAGGTTATTAAACCCCATCATAATTGATGTAACCCCAGCTTCCCCTTCATCATAGTACACGGATTCCGTTTTACCAACATAATATAAATTTTTCAAACGTCATGGCAAAAGTTAAATTAGGAAGTACCAAGTATCCAACACTTCGAATAGCTATGGGATTTCTCATGCTTATTTGGACATGTGTTTTTCAAAGTTGTATATTAGTGAAGAGACCTTCAACTACTGGGAAATCTCCTAGACATGAGGTTACTGGCGTTGGAAATCATTGGGTAAAAGATTTTTCTCAGCTACCTATTACGCCAGATAGAACCATACAGTTTGAAACAGAGGAAGGATCTAGAATGCATGTGGATGTTTCGCCCGATGGAAAACAGATTCTGTTAACAATTTTAGGCGAGATTTTTTTGGTACCAGAAGATGGGGGAACTGCTATGCAACTAACCCGAGGTATCTCATTAAATAACCGGCCAAATTGGTCACCAGATGGAAAATACTTTGCTTATACTAGTGATGCAACTGGCCAGCCGCAAACACATATCCGAGATGTCACAGGGAGTTTTCATATAGTTATTCCTGACTCACCGCCTATCAAATCAACGTTAGCGAATAATACTCGTTCGCAAATAAAAAATCGGTCATATAACTGGCCGGAGAATTGGCAAATTATTTGGAAGCCAAATAGCAAAGGAATATTCTCAAATACTCAAGAGTATACCTTTGGTGGCGGAAAAATCGACATGTCCTTGGCCTTGCGAGACATAAATGAACGAGATCAAGTTGTTGGCTACAGTGTAGACGGTCGTGCAATTTATGTGGTAAGAGTAGATTCCAAAGAATCGGGTTTCCAATTGGTCGAGATTGACTTAAAATCTAGGAAGATAACTAATAAAAACGTTTCTGCTTTTTACCCTAACGAACGTCTAGCTAATTTTAGACTCTCAAAAGATGCCAGCACCTTAGGTTTCATAAGAACAGATTCTCAGGGTATTCCGACTCTGAGTGTGGTAAATCTACGTTCCTGTCAAGTAAAGGATGTAGCAAAATTAGACACGTTTCACTATAACCCATTAGGTGAAAAAATGTATTATATGCAGTATTCATTCTCACCTGACAATCACTTTGTTTATTTATCCTACGACGGAAAGATTCATAAACTGTCTGTTCGAGGCGGATCTGACAAAATTGTGTCTTTTAAAGCTGATGTACGCCTTGATATTGGATCCGTAAAATTCAACAAATTCTCTGTTGACTTTCATGAGAAGGAAGTTATCGGAATCAGCGGAGCAAATATCAACGAGCACAAACGCTTATTAACTTTTAGTGCTTTAAAGAAAATTTATATCCAAAACTTGGATGATAGCGAGCCTACTCTAATTGCTGAAGGCCCAGGAATTTTTTATCGGCCGAAATTCTCTTTAGATGGGAGACAAATAGTTTTTGCAGGTAACGATACAACTTTAGGTAATCTTTACATACAAGACATCAACGGACGCAGAAATAGTTACAAACTTCTCTATACATTTAATAGGGTGATCCGCGAACTGTCCTGGACACCGGATGGGCGTTCCATCGTTATGCTTATTGAAGCAGAGGTTAATCCTTATGACACCGAACTGGTTTTATACGATTTGCAGGACAGGGGTGTTACGACGTTAGCTACTAATCTGGATGTTGAACACTTACAATTTACTAAGGAAGGCTATTTGATATGCATAAGGTCGTACGAGAATTCTAAAAGAATTGAGCTACTGGATATTATAAACAAAGATGTCTCAACAATTTTTGAAACTGACAATTTGGGGATGATTGGCTTTGGACCGAAAGTTAATATGTATCCGTCCCCAGATTTGAATTATTTGGCATTTAATTATGGGGATGATCTCTTCTTAACATCACTTTGTAAAAGTGGTAATAGTGAACTGCAGTTCGCACGTGTTGCAACTGGCTGTGTAAATCCGATCTGGAGTCCAGATGGTAAAACTCTTAGTTGGACAATTGCGAACGAATTTCGTTCGATACGACTTGAAAGGATATTGAGTGCCACTAAAAACTCGGTGATCGCCGAGGACAAATATTGTGCTTTACCGTTCGTAGCCAGGCATTTGGATCTAACCCCGGATACCGTTGTTCAAATAAGGTTAAGTTATAAGCCAAACTATAGACCTGGTTACCTAGCATTTGTCAACGCACACATAATCACAATGAAGGGCGACGAACAGATCCTAAATGGAACGATTTTAGTCCATGACGGAAGGATTATCAAGGTTGGTTCCCCTGCCGACTTTTCAATTCCCAGAGAAGCTAGAATTGTAGATTTAAGGGGAAAAACCGTTATACCTGGAATGTTTGATCTTCATTGTCATGCGACAGCATACCGTGACATCGATTACAACGAAAATTTAGAACTGAAGACATACCTAGCTTATGGTATAACGACGTCATTCGATCCATCAAGTTCCAATCAAATGGCGACTTTTCGAGAAATGCTAGACGCTGGACTCGCCACAGGACCTCGATTATATAATGTCTGTCGCGCCATTGGCCCGGGTTATAACGAAGCAATTTCTAATCCGCAAGAGGCCAGGAAAGAAGTGGAAGAGCGAAAGCGGCTAGGCTGCGTCGCCATTAAACAATATCAGCAGAAAACTCGGATGCAACAACAATGGCTCCAGATTGCATGTAATGAACTTGGTCTAAATATGACAAACGAGGGCGGAAATAGCATGTTAGAAAGCGTTGCTATGATTAAAAATGGATCTCCGAAAGTTGAACACTTCGGATGGGCGGGATGGGGCAAGCAGTACAAAGATATTAAGCTCTTGTTAAGGAATTCCCTAACCATCTATACCTTGACGAATATGGTGCAATATCACTCAGATTTTCGAAATCTTTACCCGGATCATTCTAAGTTAAAATATATTAATCCCGCAGCCTATAAAAAAGTAATTTCAAGTTTCCTTCCAAAAAGCAATTTATCTACTAGTGATTTAAGGAGGTCGGAAGTTGACATAAAAGACGTTAGCGGAAAAACGACTATTTTTTCAATAGGAAGTCACGGGGACGAGCCTGAAGCAGGAATAAGGTATCACTATGAGTTGTGGAGTAAGGCCTTATACGGAGGCTTCTCTAATTTTGAGATTTTAAAAATGGCAACTATAAATGGCGCCATAAGTTTAGGTCTTGATGATGATCTTGGTTCTGTCGAGTCGGGCAAGATATGCGACCTTGTAATATTGAACAACAATCCATTGTTGAATATAATGTTAACCAGCGATATTGGATATGTGGTGAAGGGCGGTGTGATCTATAATGGTAACACTCTAGAGCAGTTGTAGCTCATAAGTTTCTTGTTAACAAAAGAACCAATTTAACTAAAAAATCGGAATGAAAAATATTTTAGTCTCCTGTTATATTGCAGGATCAATGTGTGGAATTCCAGTTGCAAAAGGCGCAAGAATCGAAAATAACACGAGTCCTGCTTTAAACGTCAACAGGAGCGAATATGTACCGGTATGTGCTGATAACAAAATAAACGATTTATCGATTACGGTAGATTTTCGCAAACCATCCTTACATACCTTAACCAAACTTCATGTACAAGATTCAAACGAAGTGTATCTGCGCTTACTGCAGAAATATGTTAAAGGAAAGCGGGATTCAAATTTCCTGAAGCAGTTAACGTCTCTTGCGAAGTTACGAGGTGATATACAGACGAATAGAGATGCCGTAAGAGGTTTACTAAAAGTGCTAAAGTGCCCATTATTGGCGGTAAACCTAGATTTTATTCGTAAAAACACTACTAGTACGAGAGATCCAGGATACAGCTTTATTTTAACAAACAAAGAACAAATTAATGAGAAATTGGGAGAGGGTGAGGCGGAGACATTTCTGAAAGTAATAGTCGAAAGCGAATTTATTAAGCCGTTTATGTCAAATACACCAGATTGGGACTTTCTGCGGAACAAAGTGACCCCGTTTGGAGCGATTGGAGAAGAAGCGTTTCTCCAAAACCAAATGCTATTTGGGGTGAACAATGAAGACTGGGATCTGTTGGCGAAGTCTATTACCCCGTGGTACACGAGGTTCGGAAGGGAACGGCAATGGTTGTCTTTCATGTTATTAAATAACGTGGCTTGGCGCGTCTTTCAACACATCGAAGACAGAAGTGCTCTCGAAGTCGCCAGGCAAATGGCACTTCGTGCTGTGGGGATGGAAAAATTGTCGCATCATGCATTAGATACCTATGCTCAACTGCTCTACAAACTGGGGTTTAAGAAGGAGGCGTTAATTGAACTTGAAAAAGTTTTATCACTGGCGAGAGATGACTATTCGCGCGCCTCAATCAGAGGAGCGATACGAAAGATTCAAGACGATTTGCCTACTTGGCCAAGCAAACGGACAGAGACTATTTTCACTGAAGTAAAAGATAAAGGGGCCCTTTTGCAGAAGGTTAAATTAGAAAATAAGTATTTAATGCTAGCGTTTGTAGCGACTTGGTGTGGCCCATGCAAGGAAATGGACAAATATGTCTACACGGATAACGAAGTCGGAAAATTGTTAAATGAAAATTTTATCGCAGTGAAAATTCAGACGGACCAGACGGACAAAGATAATGCTTATGTTAAGCAGTGGTATAAAGAAGTCCCTTCTTTGATGAAAAAATACGGAGTTAACGCTTTGCCAACACTTATATTCCTTTCGCCGGAAGGTAAACTTGTAAAAAGGGTGGTTGGCGGGGTTGACGCCAGCGGCATGATAAAGGCAGCGAAAGAAGCATTAACCCTCAAGTAACGCGTTGTCTATCAAAGTTCTGATTTTTTCTATGAGCAACTCTAAATCACCTCTCTATACCGGCACGCCGGTAGAAAATCTCCTTAATTACCTCCACTCAAAGTGCGAATTAAGTGACACCTTCGATTCCAGCATCATACCGATGCTGGAATCTACTAAACATGATAAATTATACCGCAGCGCTAAGACTGAGGGCGTTTTGCTTACTGCTTACTGGATTGATGAGGGTTATGGATATATGACTGAAGCTGGGCTTGATCGGGAGGGTTTGCCGGTGACGCATGTAACGGATATTTTTCCGCCTAAGATGATCATGCTTCACAGTGATGGTTTCTTTAATGGCAAGGCTACAAAGGCGGAGATGTTTGTGGCGAAGGGTGCTGTTTCGATTCCGTTTACACGGGAGGCTTTTGATGTGCTTGGCTTAACGGAGGCTGGGGTGGATAAACTGGCGACCTGCATCCTGGCGGAGAATTCGGACTTTATGATGGCTAAGCTGAATATGATGAAGCTTAAGGGGGATGCGAAGCTGCGAGCTCTGGTGGAGTTATATGGGATAGGTGTGATGCAGTATTTTTCTCAGAAGCAGCTAGCGGATTTCTTTGGGATGACGGAGGTGCATTTTAGTAATGTGCTTAAGTTGTTTTAGTAAATTGGTATAGTTGTTTTCGCCTATTATCTGACGTTGTAACGGTATGTACTGGAGTTTTTATCTCCGGATTTTTGAACAACGCCCATTTCTGTTGCTATTCTCAAATCTCTGCTGGCCGTTGCAGTTGACAGCCCTTTAAAGTGCTGAAGATAGTCTTTCCTGGTGAAGACTGCGTTACCGGCTATTTCTTTAAAAATCAGGATTCGGCTTGAGGCATTGGGGACGCTTAGCGGGCTTTCTAACAATTCATCGAGTGCTTTTGAAATCTGCCCGAGCATAAAAATGATAAATGGCGTACTTTGTCCCAGGTTATCTGATTTGTTCAACGCCTCATAATATTTGGACTGCTCAGTTTTAATCAGACTTTCGATTGGCAAATATTTGAACACCGGATAAGTTTTCATTAGTAAAATGGTTTGCCAAAGCCGCCCCATTCTTCCATTTCCGTCTGCAAAAGGATGTATGAATTCAAACTCATAATGAAATACACAAGTCTTTATCAGTATTGGATCTTTGTCTGATTTTACATAATCCAGCAGCTCCTGCAACAGGTGCGCAACCATGTTGCCGGGGGGTGCTACATGCGTAACCTGCGAGCCCTTAACAATGCCAACGTTTCCCTTTCTTAATGAACCGGCCTCTTTGATGAGGCCTTCCATTAGGGTTTTGTGGGCTTTAAGGATTGATTTTAACTGAAAAGGTTTAAATGTGTGGAGTTTGTCGTAGGTAGCAATGGCATTTTGTACCTCTAAAATATCTTTCTGAGGGGCTAGGATCCTTTTGTTATTGAGAAATGCAGTAATCTGCTCTTCGGACATGGTATTGCCTTCTATTGCCAGTGTGGATTGAATTGTTTTTATCCTGTTCGCTTTTCGCAATTCGGTTTGAGGGCGGTTCAGATGGAGTGCGTTCACCGCACCGATTTGCTCAGATACCCTTGTTAATAAGGATAATATTTCTGTTGTGATCTGATATGGAGGCTTGTTGTATGACATGTGATAGTATCATATGATACTATCAAAGGTAAATAAAATTAAGTTATATTAAGTACACCGGGCGGGTTGTTTTGCATAAGGGTGGTGAGATCCTTTTCACTGAACCCGGCCTTTATCAATGCTGGTAGGAGTATGGTTTGTATGCTGGTGTATATGGTATCGTTGTTTTTACGGTAGGCTTCGAAACTTATTTTCCCTTGCTTGTTTGTTACGGCAAATCCATCGTCGTGCGAGAGGATGACTTTATTGAGCAGATCTTGTTGCTTTAGGTTTTGCAGGAAGGTAATGTACTTTCCGGTTTCGGCCGGACTGTAGCCGTCTAGACTGATCCAGCAGCCGCGTTTGGCTAGTTGTATATGGTAATTGCCGCTTTGGTCGTTTTGTGCATGCACCCAGATCATGGCTTCTAGGCCTATGCCTTCTTTTTGGAGCAGGTCTGCTTCTTCTACTGCGGCTTCTCCATTGCCGGTGTGTATAAATATTTTAAGTCCGGTGTGTTTGTGTGTGATGGCTGCGGCCTGGATAAGTTTGCGCTCTACGGGTGTTAGGGGTGCGTTGCCTACGCCGAGCTTGATGAAGCCGGGCTTTATTCCTGTTCCCTCTATACCGTTTTTGTATTCGTTGATCCAGCGCTGGGCCAATTGCTGCGCTGTTTCGGTGTGGGCGTGGGGAGGCAGGTACTTTTGGTTAACGGCGGCATAGTAACCGGTGTTGGTGATGATGTGCAGGCGGCTTGCTTCTGAAAGTTGTTTGAGCAGGATTACATCGCGACCAATGTATGCGGGTGTGCATTCTATAATGGTGCCTATTCCGCTGGCTTTGATTTTTTTGAGATAGGGCAGGGCGAACTGAAAGGCTTCTTCGCGGTTATACTGTGGTGTTTTTTGTCCGGCCCCGCTGAAGTCGGTAAAGATGTGTTCGTGTGCCAGCACTTTCCCCAGGCGGAACGGACTTACGGGTCCCCAGACGGTCATGACTTGCAGTTCTTTAGTACTGAGCGTGAGTACCCCGATGGCTGAGAGTTTGATGAAGTGGCGGCGGTGCATAGTTGTAAAGATATGGTATTAAATTTTTTTAATTGGCTTCGCTTGGCGGGATGGTTAAATTCAGGATACAAACCTTTTTGTATGATTAAACTATCTTGTCATGGCGTCTCTTTTTATGTCTATCAAAAATGTTCAGGTTCTTACTGAACTTTCTGCAAGTGCTGCGCAGCGCAGGCTTGCCAGGGTGAGGGCTCACTTTGGCCTGAGCAAGTATCAACCTGTGTCTGTTATGGATTACTGTATGTATAACCGGTTGGATATCGAGTATGTGATGAAGCGTTTGGAGAAGGGGTAACGAAAATTTATTTGGATTTGTACTTTAATTGGGTAATTTTATTTAACCAATTTGTAAACCCATGAAAATTAAGTACGCTGCGCTGCTTTGGGGGCTCTCTCTGCTGGCACTCTCGTGTAAAGATAATTCTAATCCCGGAGAACCGGAGAATCGTGAAAAGATCCAGTTGCTGACTAAGATGACGCGCACGTCTTCTAATGGATCGGTAACTGTTACCACCTATGCTTATGATGATAACAACCGGCTGATTTCTTCTACTTCGGGTAATGCTAAAACGTCTTATTTTTATGGGGGTGATTTGCTGACCTGGACGGAGGTAGTTGATGGCTCAAGGCGTACAGTTACGGATATTACCTACAAAAACGGCCGTATCGACTATACGCAGGCTCAGGGCTCTGAGTTCAGGTATTATCATTTCTATACTGACGGCAAGCTAACGGCTGTTGCCCGGCGCGATGGGGGTCCGCTGGCCTGGGAAGACATTCTTTTTGAATATAACGGGGATAATGTAAGTAAAAAGACGAGTATCGATAACACTAAAGGTGATAAACCCGAATATAGAACGGAATACACTTACGATGATAAAAAGACGATTCATTATCATACGTTGCTGGCGTACCCGATGATTATGGGATTGCCTGGCGGGCCTTACAGTAAACATAACGAGCTGACGGTAAAAGTTAGTAACACGTTAAGTCCGATCACTACGACGACAACCAATACGTACACTTACGATGCGAACGGGTTTCCGACGACTTTATCGAGTTCGTCTGTGAACTCGGTAAACAATACCGCGACGGTGACTAAGTATGTATATGAGTATGGGATGTTTTAACTAAGCAGGCGATTGTTGCTGTTTTTTGTCAGTTGATATCACATGTTGCCGCTTTCTTGTGGTTTGTTTTTCAGCGAGTTAAGTTTGATTAATTAATTAAATGTTTAACTCCTAAATGATGAAATCATGGGAATTCAAAAATGGGGAGCCTTTGGTGGCTTCCGAAAGAAGGCGGGCAACCTGGTTGGCCGCCGGGTGAATGGCCAGAACGTGATCAGTCAGCTTCCTCACGAGAGTGAGCGACCGCCTACCGAGGCGCAGCTGAGCGTTAGGGCGATGTTTAAACTGGTGGTCACTTTTATGAAGTGGATCAGCCCGTTGATCAAAGTTGGCTTTCAGCATGCTGGCAAGCCAAAGCAAACGCCGTTTAACGCTGCCTTCAGGTACAATTTCGAGAATGCGGTAACTGGCATGTATCCGAACTGGGAAGTTGATTATCCTAAGTTCATGTACAGTGTTGGTATGCTCGGCAATTCCGACAGTGCTTCGGTGGTTGCGGATACTGCGGAGCAGCTGGATTTTTCCTGGGACGCGGTTCCTAACACGTCTATTGGCTCGGGTACCGACAAGGCCACGCTGCTGGTTTACAATCCTGTAAAGGACAGGTTTGTGATGCAGGCGGATGCTGCGCTGCGCTCTGCTTTGCAGTACACGATGGCTATGCCCGCTAATTTTGGCGGGGATTTGGTTCATGTATGGATGAGCTTTGTTTCGGCTGATCGTAAAATGGCCAGCAACACGGTGTATCTTGGGGAGATTGAGATTGTTGCGTAATGGAATGCGGCTGGGCGTGGGCCTGGCCGCATTTTTTTTTTATTTAAATACCCAGTAGCCCAGGGCCAGCCAAACGAGTCCTTTGATCAGGAAAAACATGAAGCCCCAGAAGCCCACTTTTTTCAGCCACTTCATGATGGCTGCCTTTCTATCGGTACTTGGTTGCGTATTCATCTTATTATTGGTCTGCTGTTTACAAAAGTAAGTAATTTTTGGGTTTGATGTTATTGCCCTAGTTCTATAAGGACTTCGTGAGGCAAAAACACCGGCCGCAGTGTACTTGGCTGCGTGATAATGTCTGCACTGATTTCGAATACTTCATAAATGTTCTTACTGGAGAGTATTTCAGCCGCCGAACCGTCATACCATTTTCTTCCGTTTTTTAGCATCAGGATCCGGTCGGCATATTGTGCGGCCAGGTTAATATCGTGGAGCACAGTGATCACCATATATCCTTTTCTGCTGAGCATTTTGGCGATGGCGAGGGTTTGCTGCTGGTACTGGAGGTCGAGACTGGCCACGGGTTCGTCCATGATAAGCAGTGCGCCGGGTACATCCCAGATCTGCGCCAGCACCCTGGCCAGTTGCACGCGCTGCTGCTCTCCGCCGGATAGTGTGAGATAAGATCGCTCTGCCAGCACTGTAGTACCGGTGAGTTCCATGACCTGGCTGCAAATGTTTCGGTCCTGCGCCGCGGTCGTTTGTCCACGGTGCGGATAGCGGCCCATGCTCACGATCTCTTCGGCCGTAAAGGCCATGCTCACGAAATTTTGCTGGTTGAGCACAGCCCTGTTGCGGGCCAGTTCGACGGACTTGTATTCGGCAAGGTTTTTTTCATGTAGTGTGATCTGACCTTCGCTGGGTGTCTTTTCTCCGCTGAGCATTTTGAGCAGGGTTGATTTGCCTGCACCGTTTGCGCCAAGGATGGCAAGCATTTCGCCGCTGCGCAGGCTGAAGGAAACGTTCCTGAGGAGTGGTCGTTTACCGATGTGATAACTAAGGGCCTGGGCAATAAGCATTATAGAACGAGTTTTTTCTTGTCCTTAATAAGTATATGCAGAAAGAGCGGGGTGCCCAGCAATGCGGTAACCACGCCAATGGGTAGCTCTATGGGTGCTATAATGGTGCGACTGATCATATCGGCCAGTGTAAGCATGAGTGCACCGAGTATTGCTGAGGCGGGCAGGACATGTTTATGGTCGACACCAATGGCCAGCCGGATGGTATGGGGAACGAGCAGTCCGACGAAACTGATGATGCCTGATACGGCCACGGCAGCGCCTACGGCCATGGTGGCCAGAATAACTACGTTTCTTTTGATGACATGGGTTTTGAGGCCAAGTTGCGCGGCCTGGGTTTCGCCAAGGGCAAAGGCGTTGAGGGCTTTGCTCATGCCTGGTAAAAGCAACAGCGGAATGAGGACAAAGGGAAAGAGGGCGGCAACGGTCTCCCAAGTGGCGCCGCCTAAGCTGCCGAGCATCCAGAAGGTGATGTTGCGCAATTGCTGATCATCGGCCGCAAAGGTGATTAGCCCCGTGAGTGCACCTGCCAGGGCATTGATGGCAATGCCGGCCAGCAGCATGGTGGCGATGTTGGATTTTCCATCGTTTCGCGAGATCTGGTAAACGGCCATAGCAGCGAGCCCGGCTCCTGCAAAGGCGCCAAAGGCAAGCAAATAATAGCCGAAGAGGCTGCTCAGACTTGCCAGGAGTGTGGCTTCGAGCACGATAATAATGACGGCGAAGAGGGACGCGCCTGCAGAGATGCCGATGAGTCCGGGTTCGGCAAGGGGGTTGCGGAAAATGCCTTGTACAGCCGTGCCGGAGATGCCCAGCGCGGCGCCGACGAGGATGCCGAGAATAACACGCGGCAAACGGATCATGCTGATAACGCCCGTGTACTGCTCGGGGATATCTTGGCTTGCGGAGATACCGGTTTTTTGTGCCAGGATGAGCAGTATGTCGGACAACCCTATTTTTACCGCGCCGAGGCTCATAGAGAGCAGCGCTGAGAGGACCAGGGTAACGATCAGGAAGGTATAAAGGCTAAGTTTTTTTACCATTTGGCGTTCAAAGCGGTGATGGCTTGTCCGAGCCTTACGGAGAAATTTGTCAGCAACTCGCTGTCCATTTCTATAATACGTTTGTTCTTGCCAGCATTGGTGAGGTTTACGCCGGGCATTTTAAGGATTCCGGCCGCGCCGCCCAGACTTTTATAGCCGAAATCGAACATCAGGATGATATCGGGATTGGCGGCTACCAGGGCTTCTGTAGTATAGGGTTTGTATTTGCTGAAATTGCTTGCTGCGTTTTTCGCTCCGGCCAGTTTGATAATGGCATCTATGCTGGTTTCTTTGCCGGCGACCATCATAACGCCGGTGCCCCTGGCGTAGAGGAACAGGACTTTCGGTGATTTGGGATTGCGCTTTACTGTTTCGAGGGCCTTGTTGACCTCCATTGTAGTTCTTTTGATGAGTTCTTCGCCTTTTGCAGGGTTGCCCAGCGCATGTGCTACCTGGCTGATGAAGTTCACGGCGCCTTTGGGGCTGTACTCCTCATTGATGACGATGAGTTTTACGCCGGCCGACTTAAGCTGGGCTTCTGTTTGTTTGGAAATAAGCCCGACTGGTGCAAGCACCAGATCGGGCGAGAACGAAATAATACCTTCTGCAGAGACTGCCCTGTCTTTACTTACTTTCGGTACTTTGTTGATGTACGCGGGGTAGGTGCTGGTGACGTCGACAGCAACGATTTGTGCGCCGCATCCCAGTGCATCTACGGTCTCGGTAATCGGACCACTTAAGCTGATGATCCTTTTAGGTGCTGCAAATGCCGATTGGATTATCAGCAAAGCAAGCAATAGGGCAGTATATAATTTGTTCATTGTGACTGCAAAGGACGAGTTAATTAAAATGATTCCAAATAGCAGGAAGGGATATAGCGGTATCGGTATTTTGAGGACGAGGACCGTTGATGACGTCAAAAATACCCACTGAAATGCTATTTGAGCTCGGTTTGTGTGTTTGGATCCTGAGCCCACCGCTCCGTATTAGGTAAATTCTATCCCGAAATCGCTAAAAATAATCCTTTTGCCGTTGCTTTCTTTAGCGCAATAGTGTACATATTTGCGGTGTTATTTAGATTAATTAAAAATAATACGCCTATTGCAATGTCTGTCCGAATCCCCAATAAATTCCTCTTATGCTGCTTGTTTGCCCTTGCCCAACCTTCAGTACCCTCACTGAAGGCGCAGGACAAACAGCAGCTTCGGGGGATGATTTGCGATGAACGAGGCAAGGCAATTGAGAAAGCGGGCGTGACGTTACAACCGGACAACAGGCGGGCAATTACTGATGCGCAAGGCAGGTTTGTGATAAAGGCTTTGTATGAGGGCGATTACACCTTGACGGCTTCGGCGTTGGGGTTTGAGCCTGAACAGATTACGATAAGTATTGGGGCGGAACGGCCTAACGAGGTTAAAATGAGTTTGCGGACAAGCAGCCGGCAGCTTAGCGAAGTGAAGGTTGCGGGTGTGCATGGCAATCCGGATAATTTCATCGATATGACCAAAACGGCTATGCCTTCCAAGGTGATTAGTAGAGAAGAGATCGAAATGATGGGCAGCAGGCGCTTGGATGAGGTATTGAAAGAGCAGACCGGGTTGGCGATCGTTAACGACATCGGTTCGGGCAGTCGCGCTGTAGGCCTGCAAATGCAGGGTTTTGACAGCGGCTATACCATGGTGATGATTGACGGGCAGCCTATGGTTGGCCGGAATAACGGCAACTTCGACCTCTCAAGGGTCACGGTATCTAATATTGAACGGATTGAGATCATTAAAGGAGCATCTTCCTGCTTGTTTGGCAGTGAGGCGCTTGCGGGGGTAGTAAACATCGTTACACGCAAGCAGATAAGCCAGCCGCAAGGACTGGCCGCACTGAAGTATGGCAGTTTTAGCATGACCGACCTGACGCTGGAAGGGCAAAGTCCCTTTGCGGACAAAAAAGGATCGGCGTATTTGTCGGCCAACTATTACCGGACGGATGGTTTTAACTCGAACCCTTATTTATCTGAGGGCAAGACGGCACCACCTTTTAACAGTTATTCGGCACAGGGAAGGATGAGGTATGTGCTGAGTGATGTGAGTTCCGTTAACCTGAACGGGCGACTGGTGACCAGGCATTCGGAGAACCGTTTGGCTTACCAAGGTGTGAAACCGAGTGTGGATGTGCTTGATGAGTTCGATTTGAATGGTTCGATAGCGCTGAACAACAATTTCAGCAACGGTTTGCGCTTAAGATCGCAGTATTATCTAACCCGGTACGAGAATAAACAGGGCATAACCGACCTGGAAAGCGGCTTGGTGATACCGGGCAGTGATTTCAGACAGTACTTGCATCGCGCAGAGTTGCAGGCGGACCGGCAGTTGACCGCCGTACTGGGCCTGACAGGCGGTGCCGGTGCGGCCTATGAGTTGCTGGATAATGATTTCTATCAGGGAAATAAAAGTATGTCAAATTATTTTGTGTACGGACAGGCGCAATGGCAGGCCGCCGAACGCTTGTCGGTAACCGCCGGGGCGAGGTATGACTACCATGACAAATATGGAAGCAAACTGAATCCTAGTCTCGGTTTGCGTTATTTGATCACCCATAATTTGAACTTAAAAGCGGCGATTGGCACGGGGTTTAAAACGCCCAATTTCCAGCAGTTGTATATGGTGTTCACAAACATCCAGACGGGCTATTCGGTGTTTGGTGCTGAGGAGTTTTGGCGCGAGATGGGAAGGCTGCAGGATGCGGGACAGATTATGAGCGTGTTTCCTATGGCTCAGCGTGTGGGTAAGCTCAAGCCCGAGCGGTCGGTGTCGTATAGCACAGGATTGGAATATAAACCTTTAGCTTCGGTAGGGCTAGACATTAATCTGTTTTACAATGATATGCGGAACTTCATTAACTATGAACAGGTGGGCTTGAAGACGAGCGGTCAGCAGATCTATTCGTACATGAACATTGCTAAAGCATATACGGCAGGGGCGGAACTGGGTGGGAACTGGAGAGCTTCGCGCTCGCTGAGCCTTTCGGCGGGTTATCAGCTGCTGTACGCGGTCGACCGCGGAGTGGTAGACTCCATAAGAAACGGTACGGGACTGTACGGGCAGACATACGATGTATCGAGCAACCGTATGCGTGCTTCGCGCAGAAGTGATTACGTGGGTATGAACAATCGCAGTCGGCACATGGCCAACCTGAAGGCGACTTACATTTATGACCGACTGGGGCTTACAGGCGCTGTCCGTTTGAGCTATCGGAGCAGATATGGTTTTATGGAGGACAACCGGGCAAATAACTTCCTGGACCGCTGGGACCGGTTTGTGGCTGGTTATTTTCTGTTCAATGTATCTGTGCAGAAGACATTTTATGGTAAGCATCTGCAGTTGCAGCTGACTGCGGATAATATTATGGACTACCGGGATCAGTTGATGCCGGCACAGCAGGGCAGGGCGGTATTGGCCGGCCTGAGCTGGAGATTTTTTAAAGACGAATAAAAGGAAACACTATGTTAAGCACTAAAATTAAAGAGGCTACACGTGTAGCACATCAGGAACTGGAAAAAAAAGTGGTTTTGAAAATGAAGGCCATTCGCAGCGAGGCGGATTATGCGGAAATGCTCAAAAACTTCTACGCCTATTTTAGCGAAGTTGAACGGGCTATAGCGCCCTATATTACCGCTGAGGTTCTGCCCGATTACGCGGAGCGACGGAATTCGGCTTACCTGAAAGCGGACATTGAGGAACTGGGTGGCTCGCTGGAGCAGCTTCCGCCAGCAACTGCTCCCTCGATTACTAATGTTCAGGGGGCCCTGGGTGCCCTCTATGTGATGGAGGGCTCCATTATGGGCGGACCAATCATTGTGCAGATGCTTACCAAACATGGTTTGAGCAGAGGTTTTTCCTTCTTTTCGGGATATGGGGAGGCAACAGGTGAGATGTGGGGCCGTTTTGTGGCCGTGTTGAACGCGCATGCGCAGACTGCGGAGCATGAGGAACTGGCTGTGCGCAAGGCCAATGAAACTTTTGAGCGCTTTGGTGATGTGTTTGATGCCGTTACCGTGGCCTAAGGCAGCGGAGTTGTCCCATAATTGTTGACAAATGAAGATTAAATCGAAGATAGAGGGGGCCGACGACTGGCTGTTCATGGAAGAGATTCCGGAGCTATACGCACCAAGTACACAGCTTTGCGAGAAGCAGGTAAACATTAAGAGCCTCTCTGCGCAAAAGCTGGTGAACTATCAGTTGAGTACGGGTGGTTTATTCCTGGTGCACTCCACCATGCAGTTCTCGGAAAATGTAAAGGTGCTCTCGGAGATCGAGGGCGAGGTGATCACTTCGCAGTTCATTTTCTATGGCACCAGGCCGGAGACTGGTAAGGCGGAAAAGTCAGACAAAGCGACCAGGCGGACGGGAAGCAGGCACAACATCAGGTATATACCTTCTATAAAGGGGAAGTATCCGATGACTGCCGGCGTGGAATACGAATACTTTCTACTCGTGCTGTCTAAACCCTATTATTTTCACCTGATTGATCAGCACTCGCTTTTGCACAGCGATTTTGTAAAGGAGATTCTAAAGGGCCGGTATACTTCTTATGCGGCGAAGGATTTTTCGGTGACCACCGAGATGAAGCGGGTGATTAAGGATATCCGCGACTGCAGGCGGACGGGCGAATTGAAGCGGCTTCATACCGAATCGCGCATCCTGGAGCTACTTATGCTTCAGCTGGAGCAAATGCAGTCGGGTATAGCCGAGGTAGACAAGTATATGGTGAAGCCGGATGATTTGAAGAAGATAGAGCATGCCCGAGAGATTCTGGACGCCACTTATAGTTACCCACCAACGATCATTGAGCTGTCTAAACAGATCTCTTTGAACGAATTTAAGTTGAAGCGGGGCTTTAAAGAGTATTATGGCACAACGATTTATGGGTACGTGACCAGGCTTAGGATGGAGGAGGCGCGCAGACTGATGGTTTCGGAAAAGAAGAACGTTGGGCAGGTGTCGGCCGCAGTGGGCTTTAACCATCCGAGCCATTTTACAGATGCGTTTAAGCGGTATTTTGGTTTGCTGCCCAGCGAAATGAAGGCTGATGAAGATCAGCAGATGATGCTGCAACAATAATTTACAATGATGATGAAAAGATATATGGCTTTGACGGCTTGCGCGTTGGCCCTGGCCGGGCTGATGGCCGCCTGCACGAAGAAGGAGGAAAAACCGGAACTGGCAGATACAAAGAGTACGTTGATTAAAGATCTTCCCGGCGATGTGGGCAACACCGTGAGCAGCGGCAAGCCTTTTGAGCCATTTTACTTCTCGCTGGAGCAAGGCATGAAGGTGGACGGGTCTAAAGTTAAAACGGCCGACTGGGATATTGCTTTTACGGAGCAGTATAACTCGCTTATCGTGATCAATAACGGTCTGCACGAGGGAACGCCTGGTTTTGGTAGCGTGGCCAGGGGCAAAATATTGATTGTTGACCAGCCTTATGCAGAAGTATCGCAGGCTCCGGCCGATGCTGATTTTGAGACAAAAGGGATTCCCAGCTTTGGCTGGGATTCTGGAAATGGGATAGGCTGGTTTTTTTATGACCTGAAGACCCACATAGCGGTACCTGTGAAAAACCGAACGTTTGTGCTGCGAACCGCGTCAGGTAAGTTTGCAAAGCTTGAAATGGTAAGTATGTATAAAGGCGCGCCTGCGACGGTGAGCGACCTGAACTGGCCTGCGCCTTACTTTACTTTCAGATATTATGTGCAGGCAGATGGAAGCCGCGATCTGAGTACCAAATAGAATCCCATAATCGCCATTTATAATCCCGAAATGGTAAGCCTTTATCAAGGCTTATGTGGAAGATAGTTGTCATATTTGCTATTATTTAAAATCATTCTAAATAAAACATGAGAATAACTTACGCTTTTTATTGCTGGCTAATGATGGGTTTGCTGTCATGCAGCAAAGGGGACGACCCCGCGCCGGAAAAAGAATTGCCTCCGCTGCCAGCAGCTACCGTGACCGCCAGCGGCGAGTATACGGCTACACTGATTGGAGACACGGAAGCCAGCATGAGCACAGGCGATGGTGTTTTTAAGCCGGTGTACTACAGTCTGGAGGATGGCAGGCCGGTGCCGGAGGCTTATGCGGCTACCGACAAGTGGGATATTGCTTTCACCAGTATATATAATAGCAGCATGTGGGCCAACCATGGCGAAGCTGCATTCGAGAACGGGACTAAGGGTCCTGGCTTTGGCAGTCCTGCACGGGGAGGCTTGTACCTGATCATTGACCCCTCCGTTGAGGCCCGATATTACGACCAGGAAAAGCATCAGCCTAAGCAGGTGCCGATCGACAAGTCGCTGCTTGATGAGGCTTACGATAACGTGAAGACAGTACCGGTGGCCGACAATCAGTTGCTCAGCGCAGGCTACCTGAGCCTGGATCACTTCCTTGGCAGCGGCAATGGTTATGCTTTTTACGACTTTTACGGCGCAATGTTTCCGGGCGATAAGGAGCGGGCGCATATTGTATACAATTTGCCGCGGCCCATTATCGTGAAAACGGCCAAGGGCAACTATGCCAAACTGATTATTTACAGTTTTTATAAAGGCAGTCCGACGAGTCCGACACTGCAGTCTGAAGCGCCGTACATCACATTTAAATACACGATCCTGAAAGACGGGTTGAAAGACTTCACAAAAATTAAATAAACCATGAACAAGATTAGGGTTGCCCTGGTGGCGATATTGGCAGTGACGCTTATGGTATCCTGCGCAAAGAATAATGATGGTCCGGACGGTCCGCAGATTCCCGATACGGCCAAGCTGTCGGGCACGAACTGGGTGCCTGCAAGGGTTAAGAAGATATCTGACTATGTATACCTGGACGAAAAATACCAGGTGGTGTATGTAGTAAACCTTCCGGCCCCGGATGTTGGCAAGGGTGCCTCAGAGGGGCACCGGCCTATAGGTTTTAACTTTGACACACGCTCGGCCATTTTAGGCGACAACCATAACGGCGCTGTGGATGTACGCTATACCTGGTCGTCGACCCAAAACTGGCATGTGTATTTTGATGACATGTATAATTCGTCTGTACACTCGAACGCTACGACGGTTGACTGGCAGGAGGGCGAGGGCAAGATCAAGGTAGTGGCTACTGCTTTTGATGCGCTTAAAGAAGCACCTGCCGAAGCTTTCATCAGAAGTTTGATACCGGTTTCACTGGACGAGTTCTCGCCAATTCTGAGCTGGGGCTTCTACAGGCTGGGTACGCACGCCTTATATC
This sequence comes from Pedobacter deserti, assembly GCF_024436415.1. GTDB lineage: Bacteria > Bacteroidota > Bacteroidia > Sphingobacteriales > Sphingobacteriaceae > Pedobacter > Pedobacter faecalis. Next base: position 2,528,613 of record NZ_JAFMZQ010000001.1, read on the forward strand.
CGCATAAGGACAATACGCTGGTATTTAAACTCAGGGATAACCGGTATGTGAAAATGCAATTGGTGAACCTGTACAAAGATAATCCGGGAACACCTCCCTGGTGGGAAGACCCTAATGCGAAGACGCTGGCGCCCTTCCTCAATTTCAGATACTTTATTCAGCAAACGCCGGGCAGCCGGAATATATCCACCAATTAATCCCTTATTAATGATTTGGTATGGCAGCGTCTAAATTTCTCAGGTCTACACGCTGCCAGGACCAGTAAAAACACAAAATTATGAAAAAAAACTATTTTAAAGGCAGCATGCTTGTTGTGGCTGGCCTTCTTATCTTGTCATCCTGCAAAAAGGAATCTGCGGATGCTCCCGAAAGCGCTAAACTGAAACTCAGAGGTGCGCAGGCGGTAACCATAACGCCAGGCGCCAGCCCGGTTAGCATTACCGATGGTGGGGGCACCATTTCCCGTGATGCGAATAATGTGGAATGCCAGTCGTACCACGTTCTTAATTTTTTCCAGGGAACGGTGAACCCTACACCTTCCGATCCGCACGACCGGGCAACAACCTACTACTTTAACCTGTTTGATAACAAAGGGGGTACGTCATCCCTCTACGATCTGCGCTTTACCGGTACGGCTAATGGAGACATTTCGGCCGGACCTGATGGTGAGCTGGCTTATATCAATAAGGCCTATTGCAGCGTAACGCGCTCTGATTTTCATGCCGACAGTGTACAATCTGTAATAGGCAAGGAAAACACGATCAATTACCCGGTACCTCCAACCACGCGGTACACTGGTCCGGGTTGGTATAATTACAACTTTGCCGTTCACATTGTGTCTCCATTGAGCGGCCGTACGCTGATTTATAAGAGCGGCAGCGACTATTTCAAAATCGAAATTCAGAGCATCTATCAGGATGGAACGCCTGATTCGCCGATCATGGCTACGGATTTCCCTTACTATAAGTTTAGGTATACACCAATTTAACTTAAACCTTAATTAACAGCGGCTAACGAAGCGCTTGCTGAATAAAGTTTTCCATATAAATATTCTTTAAACATGAAATTTAACCACTACACCCTGCTATCATCTGTACTATTGTTATTTTGCCTGAACGCGTGTAAAGACGACGACGTGACGCCTGAAAAGCCTGCCCCCGAACCTGAGCCTAAAGAGGTTATTGTGAACGAATGGGTAACGATTGACAAAAAGAAGATCGTTAACGTAAAGGATCTTAAGATAGAAAGCAGCAGAAGGACTTTTGTGTATTTCTCGCTGGAGGGGATGAAGATTGTTGATGCGGAAAAGGTGAAGACCAATGAATGGGACATCGCATTTACGCTTGCAAACGCAGCGAATATTTATGCGAACACAGGACAGACAACCAACACGGATGCACCGTATTATCAGGGTGCTGGCCGGGCAGTTATTGCTTTTGTAACGCAAAATTTCGATGATGTTACGGCACCTCCGGCCGACGATCAGTTTGACCAGACCGGCAAGCTTGCTTTTGGTATACGAAGTTCGGGAGCGCCGGAAGAGCCTTTCTTTTGGGCCAATTATATGTACGATGAAAAAGGGTTTGCTACGCATAGTGTGCCTTATCCGAACAAAACCCTGATCATTAAACTGACCGATGGGCGCTATGCTAAACTTCAGTATCAGAGCAATTATAAAGGGGGACTGACCAATCCGACTGCTGCTGATCATATTGCCGACAAGCTGGGGTATTGTTCGTTCAGGTACTTCATCAGTAAGGCAGGCAGTAAGGATCTGACTACGAAATAGCATGAAATTTTGCGCCTGGCTAAAGTTTGCGCTGCTGACGGTGACGGTCAGCAGCATTGCGGCTTGCAGAAAGCCAGACGTTGTTGAGCCGGAGCTGGAATCGCCCGCCTCGGGAACTCGCGCTGAACTAACGCTGGACTCTGTTTTTCTTTATGCCCGGCATGTGTATGTCTGGCATGAAGCGTTGCCGGACTATCGCGTATTCAATCCCAGGAAATATCATTCGGCTGCCGCATCGGAGCTTCTCAATCTGAAAAAGGCGGTGTTTGACCTGACGACTTATGCTGTGAATCCGCTTACTTCAAAACCATACGAGTATACCGCACTGCCGGGTTTTTCTAAATACAGTTTCATCGAGGAAAGCGATGGTTATGGCCGGGTGGCGGCCGCCAATGGGCAGTCTGACGAATTATCGGCCACAGGCCAGTTGGAAGCAGTCAGACAGGGCGATATTGGTTACCTCAGGTTTACCCAATTCTATGCGTTATCGTCAATGACCGGTTTGCTGGATGAAGCCTTTGAGCTCTTTGCGCAGCCGCAGGGCATCACCTCCCTGATCATTGATTTGCGGGGGAACATGGGCGGATATACGGAGACGGCAGAGTATATTGCAGATTTGCTTGCACTGCCATCGATGAATGAAAAGACGATGTATACACAACAATTTAACACTGAAATGCAGGCAGGTAGGGCAAAGATCTTAAAGCATCAGGTATACAAGGATGAAAACGGCAGGGTTGTTTATGTTGGCGGCCGGCCTGCAACGTATGCGGACATCGACTTCTCCATTGCTGCCAATACGATCCGTTTCCAAAAGAAAGGCGCGCTGACATCCTTAAAAAAGCTGTGCTTTATTGTGAATAAAAACACCGCATCGGCCAGTGAATTGTTGATTAATGTGATGAAGCCCTATGTTCCGGTCACCCTGATAGGGACAAAGACTTACGGGAAACCGGTGGGCTCTTTCGGTATAGTTGTAGATCGCTATACGCTGCATGTGCCGAGCTTCTTAATTTATAACGCTGCTGGAGCGGGAGGGTATTTTTCAGGTTTTACACCAGATATTGAGCCTAGCGACGAGCAGTTGGGCAGTAATGCAGCGGATGTGCTGGATAAAGTTGGCGCCCTAACCGGCGATGGACCGGAAGGCAGGATAAGGATGACACGCACGGTAGGAGCAAGTCATCTTAAGGCTGTAGATTTTCTTAAAGATCCTATCATGCTGCGTAAAAGATTTAAAATTAGACACTGATTCGTTCCCCGTGTAAGGGATTTTATTCCTAGTTTGGCATTTTAGCAAGCAAATGGAATAAATGAAAAGAATTTTGTCTCTTTTTTGTGGATGCTTCCTGGTGTTTTCTGAGGCAGGTGCACAATCTGATCTGAAATTTACGGTTGAAGAAGCTCCCGAATGGTCGGCCTTGTTTACCCGCACCAAGGGTTGGTTTGGCGGCGACGGTATTTACGCGATACCCTTCAACGGCTCGGAATCCGGCCTAAGCGCTTCTGCCAAAACCATGTTCATCTTCAGCGACAGCATGGTGGGTGAAATTACAGCGGGTAAAATGGCTCCCGGTGCGGTAATGGTCCATAACTCTTTTGCAATCATGAGAGGCCAGAAGCCAGTCGGCGATAGTCTGCAATTCTATTGGGACAAGCATCCAAACGGAAAAGCAGAGACAGTCTTTATTCCTAAAACGCCGAAGACTGGTCCGACCGACTATTACTGGCTGGGCGATGGTTTTTTTAATACGGCGCTGAACCGCATGTTTATTTTTGGCTATCGGGTGAAACAGGTATCTGACGGTACATTCGGCTTTGAAGAAGTCGGAAACACCTTGTTGAAGATAGATCCTTCAGCAATTGGTGCAGTGGAAAAGCAGGAAGGCAGTTTTAAGTCTTCTTGGTACGATCAGAAAGACACGCCCTTTTTTATTTCGAAGGAGACAGGTGACATGGGTTCCTTTGGCGCCGGAATTTACGTGAACACCAAAGTGGCTGGCGCTCCGGCCCCGGATGGCTATGTTTATGTATACGGTGTGAGGGGTCAGGCTAAGAAAATGCTCGTGGCGCGCGTGAAACCGGAAGATTTTGAACGTTATGACCGCTGGCGGTTTTGGGACGGCAATACCTGGCAGACCGATATGATGAAGTCGGCCCCGGTTACCGACAAGGTTTCTAACGAACTAAGCGTATCAGCGCTACCGGATGGAAGATACGCATTGGTTTTTCAGGAGGGAGGCATGGGCCGTCATGTTGCCATGCGCATAGGAGACACACCAGTAGGGCCCTTTGGACCTATAATAAGGTTGTATGACTGTAGCCCGGCACTAACCAAAAAGTCTTATTTTGTGTATAATGCTAAAGCGTATCCGCATTTGTCTGCTCCGGGAGAGCTTTTGATTAGTTATAATGTGAATTCTTTTGATTTTTTAAAAGACCTCGCTGATGATCCGCAGTTGTACAGGCCGAGGTTCATCAGGGTGAGGTTTAAGGATCAGGCTGAATAGTAAAATAAAGTCTACTAATACTGTAGATTTTTATATCTTTGCCCCAGATTGTTCGGTTGTGTATTAATTATCTGAAAAAGTCGTACTTTAGGATATCGGTCGCACCGCAACGTATAATGTTTTACCTGATAACAACGGGAGTGAGGGTTCCCTTTGGAAAATGAAAGATAAAGCTAACATTAGTGATTTTGAACTTCTATCCCGGTTGAAGGCCGGGGATGAGCTTGCTTTCAATGTAATCTATGAACGCTACTGGCAATTGCTATATGTGGCGGCAAGTAAGGTGCTTAGGTCCGGGGATGACGCTAAGGACGTGGTGCAGGAAATTTTCATGTCTTTTTTAGCCAAAGGCCCGTCTATAGAGATCACTGGTTCCTTATCGAATTATTTGTACACTGCCGTAAGGTATAAGGTATTTGACGCTATGAGTAGACAAAAGGTGCGCGACAACTATGCTGACTCATTTAATAATTATGTAGAGGCGGGTAATATCAGTACTGACAATGCTTTAATAGAAAAGGAGATCAGGGCAGAGATGGATCGGGAAATTGATAATTTGCCTGAAAAGATGAGAGAAGTGTTTTTGCTGAGCCGGAAGGGTGAAATGTCTCACAAGGAGATTGCCGAAACCTTAAATATTTCAGATAAGACAGTTAAAAAGCAAATCAGCAATGCGGTAAAGTTGCTAAGACCCAAGTTTCAGAACTATTATATGCTCGTTTTGGCCTTTTTTACGGCATATTTCAGGTGAGCATTAAAAAATTGATTTTTTTTCAAACTTTATCTACTACCGAAGCGGCGCACAACCGACATATAGGAAAGGCGAATAGCTTTTTATGTGTAACCTAAATGAAGAAACCCGATTTTAAAGATATTTTAGAGAAGTATGCGGCAGGCAAATGCACGGATGAAGAGCGTGCACTTTTGGAAGGCTGGTACTTGTCGCAGCTAAAAAATGGTCAGCGCCCTTCAGCGGAACAGCTTGCAAAAGTCAAGGAAGAAATGTGGAACGAGCTGTCTGAGAAGTCTGTTGTTGAGAGGTATAGCGTAATGCGGATCCTCAAGTGGTCGGCCGTTGCAGCAGCACTTGCGGCTGCCGTATTATTTACATACAAACTGGATTGGAAGAAGGGTGCACACAGTTCTGTTAGAGAACAATCGGCACTTGCCGCTCCCGGAAAAGCTGAAGTTAAATTGCTTAAAGCCTCTGACGTAGAGAATACCATGATGAAATTGCCTGATGGCAGTATGGTGATACTGGCCAAGGGGAGTAGTCTTACGTTGTTTTCTGATTTTAACGGCGCATCCGGCCGGAAAGTTAGGTTAGAAGGCAAGGCGTACTTTGATATTGCCCATGATCCGTCCAGGCCATTTATAATTCACACAGGCAACGTTCTCACTAGAGTGCTGGGTACTGCTTTTGATATTACGACCTCCGCCGGCAGTAAGACGGTCAAGGTTAATGTGATACGGGGCAAGGTGGAGGTGAAAAATACCGTATCCCGCCAGGTTACTTATTTGCATAAAGATATGCAGCTTGTATTTGGAGAAGATAACCGGGTAACCCTGAGACAGGAGGTAAACGCGGAGCAGGAACTGGCCTGGAGACAGCAGGATCTGGAATTCAATGATATTTCACTGGAAGATGCCGTTCAGCGCCTGGAGGAGCAATTCGGATATAAGATTGTGGTAAATGATCCGGATTTAAGGAAGCAAAAATTTACCTATTCAATGCGTAGCAATGAGTCTCCAGACTCTTTTATGAAGAGTTTTTGTGAGTTTCTAATGGCAACTTACAGCATCAATAAAGAGCTTAAAACCATATCAATTCAACCTTTAAAACCAACAAGTACATGAAGAAATTCTACTCAGTCTCAAAAAATTCGACATAAAGAAGGGTAAGGTAATCTGCTGATATTGCGAGTATCAAAAGATGAGCCTTACCCTCCGGGCAGTTGCTATCAAGGATAGCGGCCCCTGATGTAATTCCAAGCAAACGTTTAGTAATCACATAAATTCGAAAATATGAATTTTTCTGCAGATGCAGCAAGAATCAGGAATTCTTTGTTCCTGACAAACCACCATTTCTTAATTCACTGTATGCGTATAACCTTACTCATCGGCATTATCCTCTCGCTTTCATTACAATTTGCCACCGCCTCAGGCGCAAAGGGCCAGGCTATGAATGCAGTTAGCTTAAGTATTAAATTTGAGGATGAAAGCCTTATAGATGCGATCAAGAAGATCGAAAAAACAACACCCTTCAGATTTCTGTACAGGAGCTCAGATGTAAAAGGTGTGGACGGCCTGACGTTTAATTCAGCTTCTATTAATGTTGAGGACCTGATGAAGCAGTTGCTGCAGGGCTCTAACCTGACTGCCCGGCAGGTAGATGACCGGATTTTAATTACAAAGAGCATGGCTGCGACCCGGACTTTGACAAGATCGCTTCGTGGCATGGTAATGCAGGATACCGTTATAACGGGTACAGTTTATGATGCCCGGAACAAGGACCGGATAGCCGGCGCCACGGTGGCTGTGAAAAATACGAGTACGCGTGTGCAGACAGATTCCAGGGGTAATTTCCGGCTATCGGCTTCCAGAAATGCTGTGTTGCTGATTAGTTATATTGGCTACGAAACGCAGGAGATTACAATCACTAAACCTGTGCTGGAGGTAAGGCTCGAGGAATCGGCGCAGTCGCTTAAAGGTGTGGTGGTAACGGGTATCGTAAACCAGTCGAAGTCGACTTTTACAGGTGCAGCGCGCACATTTAATGCACAGGAGCTTGCAAAGGTTTCTAATAACAATGTGTTGAGCGCACTAACTTCTCTTGACCCGGCTTTCCAGATTCCTGAAAATCTTCTGGTTGGTTCGAACCCTAACGTTCTGCCCGATGTAGTTTTGAGGGGTGGAAACACCTTGGTAGATATCAGGCAGGATGGCAATACCGATCCCTTTAACTACAGTAACCGGCCAAATGCACCCCTGTTCATCTTAGATGGCTTTGAGACAACGTTACAGCGGATCAACGACCTTGATATGAACAGGATTGCGAGTGTAACCATTTTGAAGGATGCTGGTGCAACGGCGATTTACGGATCGAGAGGGGCAAATGGAGTAATAGTGATCGAATTAACCCGGCCGGTTGAAGGAAAACTGCGTTTTACATACAATGGTAGTACGTCTGTTGAGGCACCGGATCTAACTGGCTATGATCTTCTAAACGCGCAGGAGAAATTTGATCTGGAGGAACGGACCTTGCGATACGTGGATAATTTCAATGATCGGCAAAATCAGCTGGATTATTTGCGCTCGGATCGCCTTAAGGCTATTCAAAGTGGAATAAATACCAATTGGTTGGCCAAGCCTTTGCGAACGGGAATTGGACAAAAGCACAACATTTATGTTGAAGGAGGAGCTGAAGCCGTAACATACGGGTTAAACCTGACCTATGACCAAAAAACTGGAGTAATGAAGGAATCGGACAGAAAAACGACCACAGCAAATTCGTTCCTATCCTATCGGTTGAAAAACTTTCAGTTCCGTAATGACCTGACGCTGACCTATAATAATGCAAATAATTCACCGTATGGTTCTTTCAGACAATATGCACAGTTAAATCCTTACTGGACTCCTTATGATGAAAATGGAAATTATAAGATCTTTTTGGACGATGTAATTAACCCGTTGACTGGCGTTCGTATCGATAAACAGCTAACAGATCATTATGACAACCTTAATGGCTATAAAGGGAGACCGTTAAATCCACTTTATAACGCCTCGCTGAATATAACAGACAAAACGGCTTATAGAAGCGTTAGGAACAATTTTGAAACACGCTGGCAGGCAATTGATTGGCTGCGTGTAACTGCACGTTTATCTTACATGCGACAAGACGATCAGTCTGACATATTTTTGCCTGCACAACACAGTTCCTTTGCTGATGTGAAAACTTTCGAAAAAGGCAGTTACACAAAAGGGACGGGAGACCTCACATCAGTTGAAGGATTCTTGACAACAGAAGCAAACAAGTCTTTCGGTAAGCACTTTGTATCGGGTTCCGCTACATTGAACGTGCAGGAGAACAATTTTAATACGCAGTCGATCCGGGTTGAGGGCTTTCCTAACCCGAGCCTTGATCAGCTGATCCTTGGAAATCAGTATCCCGCAGCCGGCAAACCGGCTGGCACGGAAGGGACCACCAGGACGATTGGAACATTGGCCAGAGCTGCATATAGCTACGACAATCGTTATCTCTTTGACGCTACTTACCGTCTGGATGGCTCCTCACTATTTGGTTCCCAAAAGCGTTTCGCTCCGTTCTGGTCGCTCGGTGCAGGATGGAATTTGCATAATGAGTCTTTTTTCCGCAACAACGAAGCGATTAGCGAGTTTAGATTGCGTTATACCGTAGGGACAACAGGGTCGCAAAGTTTTGAAAGTTATAAAGGTGTTACGACCAGCAGGTATTTTACCGATCGTGAGTATCGCGGCGTACTGGCGTCTTACCTGATGGGCTATGGCAACTCGGCGCTGGCATGGCAGAAAACACTTAAGCAGAATATCGGCGCTGACGTAACGCTCTTCGACAGCCGGCTGAGTTTAAACGCAAACTATTTTGTTGAACGCACAAAAGGAAGTATAGCTTTCATCTCTACTGCACCTTCATCTGGATTTGGCGGGTACTTTGATAATATGGGTGATGTACTGAACAAGGGGTACGAGCTGTATGGAAGGTTTAATCTTATTGCAAATCCTGCGCAGCGCAACAACTGGTCTGTTTTCGTAAATGCTTTTCACGTAAGCAACAAAATAGAGAAGATTTCGACGACTATACGCGCCTTAAATGAACGTGCAAACTCAGAGCGTTCGACTACCCCGCTTCCCAGGTATGCAGAAGGGCAATCGGTTAACGCAATCTGGGCGGTCAGATCAATTGGAATCGATCCCGCATCAGGCAACGAGCTGTTCCTGACAAGGGATGGAAAGATTACGAATGTTTACAATCCGCTGGACCAGGTTATCGTGGGCGATAAGACGCCGACGCTCCAGGGCACATTTGGAACAAACATGGAGATAAACGGTATCGGAGTTAACCTGTATATGCGTTTTAATTTCGGTGGCGATGCGTATAATCAAACATTAATTGACAGGGTTGAAAATGCGCTCGTTTCCATGTATAATGTCGACAGGCGGGTATACGAGGAGCGCTGGTCCAAGCCGGGTGATGTGGCATTTTACCGGGCGATCGTAAATTATGCTGGACAGCAAAATCCGAATATTGCCTATGCTACATCCAGATTTGTTCAGCGCAATAACTTTCTGCTCGCCGAGAACGCATCCTTTTACTATCGCTTTTCTGACCGGCTAAATAAAAGACTTGGTGTACAAAACACGCGGGTTACGCTGTTTACCGGACAACTATTTAGGACGGGTTCGATAAAGCAGGAGAGAGGCTTGGATTATCCTTTCGCACACAATTTCACTCTCCAGTTACAAACGACCTTTTAATCGAAACTTAAGACTATAATGGAAACGAAAAATATAAAGCATATTACAGCCGTCCTGTTGATGGGTACGGTCCTATTGTTTAGTTCTTGTAAAAAATGGCTCGATGTTAAACCGAAAACGCAGATGACGGAAGGTGAGCAGTTCAGCACTCGCCAAGGCTATATTGATGCGCTTTTCGGAATTTATCAGAAATCAGCGGATGCTGCCGGATATGGTAAGCATCTAACTTTTGGCTTCGTTGATATGCTTGCCCAGCGATATGAGAACAAGTCGACAGGTAATACCGTCTATTACAATATTGCACGATATAACTATACCGATACAGAGGTAAGAAAAGTAGTAGACAGCGTATTTAATAATTCCTATCAATCGATAGCACAGGCCAATTATCTTTTGAAAAATTTGGATAACGCCAATGGTGTGTTGGATGCGGCCACACACAGTATCATAAAAGGTGAGGCCCTTGGTATGCGTGCATACCTCCATTTTGATCTTGCCCGGCTGTTCTCGGATCGCTATGCTGACGGTGCAAACGCAAACTCCCCGTCCATTGCTTACTTGAAATCTTTCACGATTTTTCCGCAGACAAGACTGACGCTTGGAGCTGTGTTAGACAGTTGCGAAGCAGACCTGAAGGCTGCCGAGATCTTGCTTTCCGGAGATAAGAACATAGATCGTATTGCTGCAAATCAGGGTAGTACTAATCCAGATCTATTTCTCCAATTCCGGCAAAATCATTTAAATTATTGGGCAGTGAAAGCTACGCTGGCAAGACTTTATATGTTTAAAGGGGACAAGCCGAACGCTCTTAAATATGCGCTGGAAGTAATAAACAGTACCAAGTTCGGCTTCATTAACCCTTCGTCTATCAATACTGATGTTGCATCAAATGATTCGGACCTGACATTCACCAATGAACACGTTTTTTCAATTTATGTATCCGGTTTAAAGCGCGAGGCAGATGTGTTTTTCAAAAATACTGGTCCAACTGGCGAGACTTCGGACTTATGGTCTACCCGCGTTAAACTGGATGCGATGTACCAGTCTTCTGTACCTGGTTATGGCTCTGAAATCAGGAGGCCTGCGGCGACCAGGGACTTATGGAATGTCGTTTCGGCAACAATCATTTACACAAAGAAGTACTGGAGTGACAAGCCTGAAAACGTTAAGCAACGTGTAATTCCATTGATACGTCTTTCAGAAATGTACTACATAGCCGCAGAAGCCGCACCGACGATGGCTGAAGGCGTCACGTATCTGAATAATGTAAGGGAGAATCGTCTGATTCCTGCTTTGCCGCTTCCTGCATCTCAGGCAGCTTTCGACGCAGAGATTCAATTGGAATACCGGAAGGAATTTTATGCTGAGGGGCAGCTCTGGTTTTATTATAAACGTAAAAATGTATTATCCATTCCGGATGGCGTGGCGAACCCTATGACTGCATCGAAATATACTTTTCCCATTCCTGATGCAGAGGTCGAATTCGGAACCTCAGGTGCTAACTAATTCAATTATAACATGAAGACATTTAAAAAAATACTTTTAGCTGCGTTTGCAACGATGGTGTTGGCTGCCTGCGCTAAAGATGAAGAGCTGCTATTCGATGATAAGAATTCAATATACGTCGATTATCAGGATAGTACGGAATATACCTTCGCAACGAGCCCGGGTTCGGTTGTTAAAGATTCTTTTATGGTTTCTTTTAGGATCAGTGGCACGGCATCGTCGTCAGATAGGACATTTAATCTTGTCCCCGTAAGCGGGGCGACCGCCAAGCTAGGTTATCACTATAGCCTAGGGCCGCTTGTAATTAAGGCCAACACTTTTCAAGCCATTGTTCCGATATATTTTTACCGCAAACCAGGCTTAAAAGACAGCTTGGTTCAGGCAACCTTAGAAATTCAGGAAAATGAAAACTTTAAACAGGGTATCGCCCAGCGTCAACGCTTCAAGTTCAGACTGTCAGATATCTTCAGTAAACCAACCAACTGGGAGACAACCTGGGCATCTTACTTCGGAAGTTACTCTGAAGTAAAATTCAGGTTTTTGCTAACGGCAACCGGAAAAACAAACTGGAATTCTTCGCCCCTTCCTCAGGACTCTCGAGTCTTGTCTCAAATTGCCCGAAATGCATTACTTGAATACAACCAGCAAAACGGCGCGTTAATTGATGAATTTGGGCAGGAAGTATCTTTTCCATAAACCTTGCCGCTTACCCTTAATAACTACAGAAAATGAAAATAAAATATAAGATACTCCATGTCATATTATTGGTTGTTGGTTCAGCAATTACGGGGTGTTATAAAGACGACAGCACGCTTGACACAATACCAGTAAATACGGTTGAGATTAGCGATCCCGCGAATCTAACGCAGATAGTAAAGTTTCAGGGCGACAGCTTAAAACTAAAGCCCACTTTGTCTCAATCACTAGGCAGCAGGATAGATGAGCTCGAGTTTAAGTGGATATATTATCAAAACAATGGTTCTATAAGTTTAGCGTCACCGCGGTTTGAGGTGTCTAACGAGTATGAACTCAAAATAGCCATTTCAAATGAATATGTTCTTGGCGAACCATACGTATTCAGACTTGAGGTAAAAGATAAGAAGGCTGGTGTTGCCTCATACATTAATTATAATGTCCTCATCGGAAACAAATATGGTGTGGGCTGGCTTATTCTCGAAGATAAAGCAGGTGCAGGTGATTTGTCGTTCATTTTTAACGATTATACAGCAGAGCATCAGGTATACACGTCGAGGAACACCGCGGTACTTAGAGGTCCGCGGAAGTTGGAGATTACACCGTTCCCTGTCGGCGATGAGATCTCTGCGACGGGAAAAAGGCTATATATTCTGGCCGACCAAGGAAGTCAGGAGTACAATTATCTGACGATGGTTAAGAAATTTGACTATAGCTTTTTGTTTTTCAAAGCTCCGGCTTCCATAAACCCAACGGTTATGACCTGGACAAGTCAATATACATATAGCGGGGTCCGTTCTCCGTCATTGGGTATTGCAATCAATGGAGGCAAGTTGCATTCCAACCTGGTCGGCGGATTTCCCGGAATTAAGAAGTGGGGAGACGTTGCACAAAACCCGCAAAAAAACCAAAACTACGACCTGGCTCCCTTCGTCGTTGGAGGCACGACTTTTCCCGCCGTTGTTTATGATAACCTTGACAAGCGATTCTATCATGTTCAGGCGTACAATCCAAGTCCCGTCGCCGGAACACTCGAACCGTTTCCGACTGGTACAACTTCTAACGTCAGCAATCCGGCCATATTTGATATGAACAACGTAGGGATGACCATGATCTTTCAGGATTCGACCGAAGTTCTTCATGAGTATAACGCTATTATGAAGAGCGAGGATAACCTGCCGTATATGTTGAGGTATAAAACGGTAAACACAACTACGGCGCCGATTATTACGATCCAAAAGTTGTTAATGAATGCCCCGGACATTCTTTCTTACAGCGCGGCGGCTGCCTCTACCACATCCCCTAGCTTGTATTATGCGAAGGGAAACATCATAAGGCGTTATGAAACCAGTTCAAACACAGTTTTAGAAACATATAGCTTTCCTGCAAACGAAACGGTCACAGCGATGAAGTACGCACGATATTCACAGGGTGGCCAAGGGTCTAAATTGGTTGTGGCAACCTGGAATGGTACAGTCGGAAAGGTTTACTTTTTTACCACAGGACCGACCGGCGCAATGGGCTCTTATACAAACGTTGTAGGTGGCTTCGCTAAAATTGTTGACCTGGCTTATAAATACTAATTAAACGAATACAAATGAAATTAACTAAAAAGGTACTCGGTACGGCGCTGCCATTAATGTTTCTTTTTTCAAGTGCTGGCGCTCAGATATCCTACCGAATTTCTGGAAAACTGGAAGGATTGGGGAACGAAATGGTACGACTCAGTTCAAACTACCAGGGAAGGGAAATCAAAGATTCGGTACGGGCAAAGAACGGGGCATTTATGTTGAAAGGCGAAGCTCCCACTGGACTGGTGTATTACTTAAGGTTTGGCAAGTCGGGATTTTTGAGTCTGCCTGTGGACGCTAATGAGAAGGTGGCCATTAACGGGGACGTAAAAAAACTTACCGATGTAAGGGTTGATGGTGCAAAGCACTATCCGGTATGGAAAGAATGGTTTAAGGGATGGAATACCATTACAGCGACTGCTGGCGGCTTATATAAAATGGCCGACAGCCTGGATAAACTTGCTAAGGCTACAGGCAAGCAGGTCGATCGCTCGGAGGTGGATGCCGGATTTGACGCTCTCAATCAGCGTCTGGTTGATTCTGTTGAGTCGTTGGTAAAGCGATATCCTTCATCGATGGTTACTCCCTATATTATCATCGACCGGTTCGTAAACTACCCAAACCCTGAAAAAGCGGCAAGCACTTATGCAGCGTTGGCGCCGCAGGCTAAGAACTCTTATTACGGACTTCAGTTGGGTGAATCAATCAAGATCAATGCTAAAACCGGTATAGGAGTTACCCCTCAATTCTCCGTGCCCGACAAAAACGGCAAAGCTGTGTCTTTGGCCGATTTTAAAGGGAAAGTTGTGCTCGTTGACTTCTGGGCAAGCTGGTGTGGTCCGTGTCGCAAAGAGAACCCGAATCTGGTCAAGGCATATGAGAAATATCATGATAAAGGCTTTGAGATCATCGGTATTTCACTGGATGACAAGAAAGACAGGTGGCTGGCCGCGATTGAAGCGGACAAGTTGAATTGGGTTCATGCCTCAGATCTAAAAGGATGGAAGAGCGACCTGGCCTTAGAATATGGAATAAAATCCATCCCGATGAGTTTCCTGGTAGATGCCAGCGGGAAGATTATCGCCAAGGACCTTAGGGGAGACGCATTGGAGAAAAAACTTGCTACACTTTTTAATTAGTTCAGCTATGAGATTATATAGATTATTGGGCATTTTCGCGTTGCTTTTATGCAATCTGATCGCGTCATCTGCAGCGCCAGGATATACCATTAAAGGAAAGTTTACAGGTTTGGCGGATGGCACTGTGCTGGAACTTATTCCTTCCGGAACGCATGACGACGAGAAGCCTGTGGCTACGGCCGTTTTGAAGGGCGGGCAGTTCAGCTTCAGCGGCACCATACCGGGGCCGAGGCTGTTTAGAATTTCGGTTAAAGGCCATTACGGGGGATGCCAGGTGATGGTTGACAACAGCAGCAACATCACTGTTACGGCTACTGGGAGTACCGCCGAACGTTATAAGAACAAGTTTCTTGATCTGCAGGATCTTAAGGTTTCCGGGAGCAAGCTCCATGAGGAATACCTGAAAAAGACTTCCTACCGGGAAAAGCTCAATCAGGATCATATGGATTATAACCGTCGCGGTGAGGCTATCATGAAGCAGGTTAGTGCGGCCAGACAGGCCAAAGATTCGGTAAAGCTTGATTCTTTGTATAAGACTGCAGCTTATAAAAAGTTTGAAGCTGATGAGAAGGTTTTTTTTGATAAGGTTGAGGTGACTTTTGATTCTCTGATTACGGCCAACAAAGACAGCTGGTGGGGTGCGTTTCTGATGTTAAACGCTTACTCGTATTTCACGCCCGAGCAGAAACCTGTTTTCAATAAATTGTCGCAGACAGCGCAGGAAAGCTACTATGGGCAGAAGATAAAAGATGAATTGTTTCCTAAAGGATTTTTAGGTGAGAAGGCTCCGCTGTTTGAAGCGATGACCAATGACAAGAAAGACGCTGATCTGAGTCAGTTGCTGAAAGGTAATAAATATACCCTGGTTGATTTCTGGGCGTCATGGTGCCAGCCCTGCCGCAAGTCAATCCCGGCATTGAAGTCTCTGTATGCCGATATGAACGCGAAGGGACTGCAAATTGTAAGTCTGTCTATTGACAAGAAGGAGGCCGACTGGCTGAAAGCAGAAAAAGAAGAACAGCTGGCCTGGCCAAGTTTTCTGGACAAGGGCGCAACCTCAGCAGCCTGGAAGATCAGAACGATTCCGGCAATGTTCCTTCTGGATGAAAAAGGTACCGTTGTAGCGGAAAATGTAACGATTGCACAAGTAAGGGAGTTAATGAAATAGTCGATGGTGCGATATCAAAAAAAGGGGCGGTCAAATGACCGCCCCTTTTTCATTAACGGCGATGCCTGCCATGATGTGGGTGACGCTTGCCATGATGTTTATGATGTTTCTTTGTATACTTCTTGTAGCTTTTCCAGCTTGGCTGTGATTTGTATTTAACCGTCCGGACGTAATGCGTAGCTACCGGACGCGTGTAAACGACAGGTCGGGTATATACCACTGGCCGTGTATAAACTGGTCGGTAGGCCACGGTTTCATAATAAACGGGACTCCATCTTGGCTGCGCACCAATGTTGATGTTGACACTGACCTGCGCGCTGGCGGTTGTTGTTGCGGCGACGGATGCAAATCCGAGAGCCACCAGTAAAATTAATCGTTTCATAGATTCATGGTTTTAGTATTTGTGTATCCTTATAACGCTTCAAATGGTTATGTTTGTATATTTAAATTTCAATTGATAAGTAACTGCTAGCCATAAATGAGTCAACCACCCGAAGTTTCTATATCTGAATACGAATTGGTTTCAGGCCTGGAAATACACGTACAGCTCAATACAAAGTCAAAGATATTTTCGTCAGACAGTGCTGCTTTCGGAGCTGAACCAAACGCCAACATTTCGCCTGTATCACTTGCTTTGCCTGGTGCGCTGCCAAAACTGAATAAGGAGGTTGTGGCTAAAGCCGTAAGAATGGGCCTTGCACTGAACTGCAGCATCAATGCGGTTAATTACTTCGACCGGAAAAACTATTTTTATGCAGATTTACCTAAAGGCTACCAGATTACACAGGATAACCAACCTATCTGCCAGAACGGGTTTCTAAACATAACCTTGGGTGACGGTACGGAGAAACGGATCGGTATTAACCGGATACACCTGGAAGAGGATGCTGGTAAAAGTATGCATGACCAGCATGATGCTTATTCATTTGTAGATCTGAACCGCGCCGGCGTGCCGCTCATTGAAATCGTTACCGAGCCCGATATCCGTTCATCTGAAGAGGCCTCGGCTTTGCTGACCGAACTGCGGAAACTGGTGCGCTTCCTTGATGTCAGCGATGGCAATATGGAGGAGGGAAGTCTGCGCTGCGACGCAAACATTTCTATACGGCCTGTTGGTACCCTGGAATACGGTACCCGCTGTGAGGTGAAAAACCTGAACTCCATAAGAAACCTGCGAAGAGCGATAGACTTTGAGTATGGACGCCAGACGGCCGTTGTCAGCGCAGGGGGAAAGATCGTCCAGAGTACGTTAAATTTTGATGCTGATAAGGGCACAACTGCTCCAATGAGGAGCAAGGAGGAAGCCAATGATTATCGCTATTTCCCTGATCCTGACCTGGCCCCGATACATATATCAGAAGAGTGGCTGGCGCAGATAATGTTTGACATGCCCGCCCTTCCTGCTTCAGTAAGCAAGCAGTTGGTACAGGAACATGGTGTTGCGGCGGCAGATGCGTTGCTGATTGCGGAAGACATTTATCTGCTCAAGTATTTTAACGATGCAATAACGCATGTAAATAACGTTAAGAGTTTAGCAAATTGGCTTGTAGGTGCAGTAAGAGCTCTATTGAACGAGCGGCAGATCGACATCACTGCGTTCAAAATCACTCCGGAGCAACTGGCAGATCTTGTGAATATGGTAGACGAGAAACAGATCACCCAGCAGATTGCCTTACAGCAATTGTTGCCCGCTCTTTATGGAAAACCCGAAGCCGATGCGGAGCAATTTGCAGCGCAGTTAAATCTGCTGATTTCGAACGATGTGGACGAACTGGCCGCTCATGTAAATCTGGTACTTGAGAAATATGAGGCGCAGGTCCAGGCTTACAAAAAGGGTAAGAAGGGTGTGCTCGGACTGTTTGTGGGCGAGGTCATGAAACTCGCAAAGGGTAAGGCCGACCCCCAAAAAGTAAATCAATTGCTACAGGAAAAATTAAACTAATCCCACTAATATCTTCATCCAATGAAAAGATTATCATATATCATTATGCTTTGCTCGGCTTTTATGGCCTGCAAAAACAAAGACAGCTTTACGATCAGCGGCACTTTTAAGAATGTAGACCTTAAAGGAAAAGTTTATTTATACGGCGTTCAGCAAAATAGCAACACCCCGGTCGACTCTACGGTACTTTCCGAGAAAGGTGAATTTAAATTTGAACATGAATCGCCGGAGGCTGATTTTTTTAGAGTGGCTGCCGGAGATAATGAATATCTGCTGATCGCAAAAAATGGCGATGATATTGAAATAGAAGCCGACCTCGCGGATCCCTCACTAACTTATAATGTTTCGGGCGCACGCGAAGCCGAGAAACTTCATGAGCTGAATAAAACGAAGAATGAGTACGTCATTAAAATCAACCGCATACAGCAGCAGTTTGACAAGAACGTAGAGGCCCAGCCCGATAAGCGCGACATGATCATGGAGCAAATGCGCCCTGCTTATATGGCGGAAGTTGAGGCAATGAATAAGGCCGTTTTAAAATTTGCTCAGGAGAATTCGGAGTCACTCGCCGGCTTCTTTGCTATTAATATGTTAAATCCGGCCGAGTATGAGCGCGAAATGGTTGCCTATGCCGATGACATCAAGGATCGTTTTAAGGGGAACCAGGTGGTGAGCGACTTTGTATCGAAGATGGCAGGCTTGAAAAAGGTGCAGGTGGGGCAACAGGCGCCAGACTTCACGCTTCCCGCGCTCAACGGCGGCGAACAAATTAAACTTTCCGATTTCAAGGGTAAATACTTGCTTATAGATTTTTGGGCTTCCTGGTGTATGCCTTGCCGCGAGGAAAACCCTAACGTGGTCAAGGCCTATAACAAGTATAAAGACAAGAATTTTACGATTCTGGGCATTTCGCTCGACAAAGACGCGATCGCATGGAAAAAAGCTATTGAAGATGATGGCCTTACCTGGACTCATGGAGGGGAATTGAAAGATTTCGAAGGTCCTGTAGTGCGCATGTATCAGATCAACTCCATCCCAAGCTCTTTCCTGTTGGATCCAAATGGGAAGATCATTGCCAAGAATCTGAGAGGTGCTGAATTGGAAGCCTTTTTAAGCAAGACATTATAAAAAGCTTGTTAACGGTAGTTTATGCTTTAACAATTTGTTAACACACACTTAACCTAATATTATAACCGAATACCTATTTTCGTAACAAATATTTAAAGTTATGAGTGTTGTGAAGCAAAAGATATTGATCGTTGATGATGAACCGGATATTCTGGAGCTGATAGAGTACAACCTGAAAAAGGAAGGTTATCAGGTGTTCACGGCCGGTAACGGGCAGGAAGGGATTACCGTAGCCAAGAAGGTTAACCCGGACCTGATCATCCTAGATATCATGATGCCTAAGATGGATGGCATTGAGGCCTGCAGACTTATGCGCGCTATACCGGAGTTCAAAAACACTTTTATGGTGTTTCTTACCGCAAGGAGCGAAGAGTATTCTGAAATTGCGGGCTTTAATGTGGGGGCAGACGACTACATCGCCAAACCCATCAAACCACGGGCGCTGGTAAGCCGGATCAATGCAATTTTGCGGAGAAATGCCGGCACAGAGGAACTTTCTGAAAACAAAGTGGAGATAGGCGATCTTGTTATAGACCGGGAGGCATATCTGGTGTACCAGAACGGGCAGAAGGTGGTGCTGGCAAAAAAAGAATTCGAACTTCTTTACCTGCTGGCTTCAAAACCCGGAAAAGTTTATACCAGGGAATCGATATTGAAGAATATCTGGGAAGATTCCGTAGTGGTAACTAATCGTACCATCGACGTTCATATTCGTAAACTCAGGGAAAAGCTCGGCGAATCGTACGTTTCTACCGTAAAAGGCGTAGGCTACAAATTCGAGTTGGCTTAAGTTTCGGTTTCCCGCTATTTTAGCTAATTTTGCGGCAAACGAAAAGCCATTGAAATACCCTTCTTTTAAAGATTTGATCCTGTTTGAGAACGATGATTACATTGTTGTCAATAAACCCCCCTTTGTAGCATCGCTCGACGAGCGAGGCGGCTCAGGCGATGTTAACATACTTCGGCTAGCAAAGCAATATGTGCCTGATGCACAAGTAGCGCATCGTTTAGATAAAGAGACCTCTGGCGCATTAGTGATCGCTAAAACCCCGGAAGCTTATCGTCATGTATCCATCCAATTCGAAAAGCGGAAGGTCAATAAAGTATATCACGCTGTTGTTGGCGGACAATATAGTTTTAAGGATCTGCTGGTGGACTTGCCTATTCTTAACGACGGCAATAAAAACGTGACCATCGACAGAAAAGAAGGGAAGCGTGCAGAAACCTGGTTTAACACCATTAAAAACTACCGGCACTACACACTGGTAGAATGCAAACCGGTTACCGGCCGTATGCACCAGATTCGTATTCACCTGGCAACACAGCGGGCGGCGATTGTGGGCGATCACATGTATAAGGGAACGCCCGTGTTTCTGTCTTCTATCAAAAAAGGATACCGCCTATCTAAGGAGGAAGAGGAGCAGCCCATTATGAAGCGCTTCGCACTACATGCAAGGTATTTAACATTCAAAGGTTTAGATGAAAAGGATATCGCTATAGATGCGCCATATCCTAAAGATTTTGCAACGCTGGTTAAACTGCTCGATAAGTTCGATATTTAACCAGCGTGGTTAATTTATTCTGCGGTTCGCTTTAAACCAAATTTCTCAATCTTGCTGTACAGGTGACTGCGCTGAATGTCAATATCGTCAGCGGTTTTAGATACATTCCAGTTGTTTTTTTCCAGCTTGAATTTGATAAACTCCCTTTCCGCGTGGTCTTTATAATCCTGGAAATTGCTAAACTTGTCATAATCAACAGCGTGTCCGTTGCTGCTGCCGTTTGCGCCAGCATGAACGTGACCATTATGGACAGCGCCAATATTCGTTCCCCCGCCGGGATTGGCAAAGGCTATAACATCATGCTCGGTGATCGTTTTATCACTAAGGATAATCAAACGCTCTATCATGTTATGCAACTCGCGCACGTTTCCTGTCCAGGGAAGACGCTGTAGCGCCGCCATAGCACTCTCGTTGATCTTCTTAACAGGCATACCATAATCCCTGCAGATATCTTCAAGGAAACTCTGGGCAATTTCAGGAATATCTTCCACACGCTCATTCAGCGGTGGCACATGTATGTTAATAACGTTTAAACGATGATATAAGTCCATCCGGAAATTGCCGTCTTCAATCTCTTTTAACAGATCCTTATTTGTCGCAGCCAGCACCCTTACATTTACATCCAGCTCTTTTTCGCCACCAACACGGGTAATTTTATGCTCCTGAAGGGCACGCAAAACCTTCGCCTGGGCGGATAAACTCATATCGCCGATTTCATCCAGAAAAAGCGTACCACCATTCGCCAGTTCGAACTTCCCAATGCGCTGTTTTACTGCAGAGGTAAAAGATCCTTTCTCATGGCCAAACAACTCACTTTCGATAAGTTCGGAAGGAATAGCAGCACAGTTAACCTCTATAAGCGGATAATCAGCACGGTTGGATTTCTCATGCAGCCAGCGGGCAACAAGTTCTTTACCGCTTCCGTTTGCCCCGGTAATCAGTACCCGCGCATCGGTAGGGGCTACGCGATCTATGGTATCTTTGATCCGCGCTATGTTTTCGGAGTTTCCGAGTATGTCCCGGGTCTTACTTACTTTACGCTTCAGGACCTTCGTTTCCGATACCAAAGTACCTCTGTCCAGCGCATTCCTTACCGTAATCAGTAACCTGTTAAGATCAGGTGGTTTAGAAATAAAATCAAACGCCCCTTTCTTGCTCGCCTCAATAGCGGTTTCCACCGTACCGTGACCGGAGATCATGATGAATGGAAGGTCAGGGCTATATGCAAGTGCCTGTTCCAGCACCTCCATACCATCCATTTTATTCATTTTGATGTCGCAAAGCACAAGGTCAAACTTCTTCTTTTTGATGAGTTCCAGACCTTCAATTCCGTTATCAATGTCCTCAACCTCATAGTTTTCGTATTCCAGAATCTCCCTCAGCGTACTTCTAATCGCCCGCTCGTCATCAATAATTAACAATCTCGCCATATATGTGTGCTAATGCTTTTTACCGGTGCTAATATATTATTTTCATCGGAATTTTTGTTTTTTTTAAAAAATGCAAGCCTGTAAGCCGGGTTCTGTAGTTCATCCTTTTCAGAGATAAACTTTCTGCCATTTATCCAGGATAAATGTTGCCATTTACCTCAAACGACCTACCCACTAACATCGGACGGGCAGCCCTACTGCGTTAGCCTATTTGGTCTTTCAACTCCCGGGGTTTACCGTAACCTCTGGTCGCCCAAAAGCACCGTGAGCCCTTACCTCACGTTTTCAACCTTACCTGTGCCTTACGGCCATCGGCGGTGTATTTTCTGCGGCACTTTCCATAATTCAGGTCTTCATTCCCAAACCTCTTCCCGTTAGGAAGCGGGATGCCCTTTGTTGCCCGGACTTTCCTCTTTTCCGTTACCGGAACAGCGACAGAACGGCTTGCATCGCGGCAAAGATAAGAAGTAATTTATCACATATCTGCCCGAAGCCATTATATTTGACTAAAAGAACATCATCATGGACGACAGCCCCAAACGTTTCGACAGAATAGTGGCCATTCTGATCCAGTTACAGTCGAAAAAGATTGTGCGGGCCCAGGACCTGGCCGATCGCTTCGAAGTAAGCCTCAGAACCATTTACCGGGATATCAGGACATTGGAGGCTTCGGGTGTGCCCATATACAGCGAGGCAGGAATTGGCTATTCTTTGCTTGAAGGCTATCGCCTGCCGCCCGTGATGTTTACCCGTGAGGAGGCCGGCAGCTTTATTGCAGCCGAAAAACTCATGCAAAAATTTACGGATAAAGAACTTGGAAAGCACTATGCTTCTGCTGCGTTTAAATTGAAGGCTGTATTAAGAAGCACAGATAAAGAGTGGATCTCCAATATTGAATCCAACGTGCTGATGCAGCCCGCCGAAAGGCTTTTCCATGAGCAGGCGCCAAACTCGCTCTCAATATTGTTTAAAGCCATCGCCGAAAAAACACAGGTATACCTTCTTTATATGCCGGCTGAAGCAGCGGAGCCCATGGAAAGAGTTGTTGAACCGGTCGGCATTTTTCATGAAAATAACAATTGGTACACTTTCGCGTATTGTCATCTCCGGAATGATTACCGGCAGTTCAGGGCCGACCGCATACATTCCATTCGCGTTACCGATAGGCCGTTTACCTTGCAGCATCAACCCTTAGAGGTTTACCTGCAAAACGATAAAGAAAAGATCCCGACAACCCGTGTCAGGATCCTGGTAGATAAAAAGATCGCCAAACATCTGGAACACGAGAAAAAATACCATGGTTTTGTGTCGGAAAAGTTGACAGGCGATCAGATTGAAATGACCTTTTTGACACATCACATAGAAAATGGATTTTCACGCTGGTTTATGATGTTCGGCGATTGTGCTAAAATACTGGAACCGGAAAGTTTAAAGGACAGCGTTTTGGAACTGATGGAAAAAATATATGCCAAAATAAATCCGCTGGCCTCCATAAATAACTATCTTTCCCAAAAGTAGGGGGGCTCTATGCCCAGTGCCCGCAAATAAACATAGCCCTGACCGCGGTGATGAATCTCGTTATCGATGAAATACAAGATGTTCTGAATAATCGGAAATTCATACTGACCGAACAGATTGAAGGTTTCGTTAAAGTCTTCAGGCTTTAATTGCGCCCAGTATTTATTGATTTCTTCAGTTGCCTCATCCCATTTGTCGAGGAACTGGGCTTTTGTGGTCAGTTCTTCCGTATGTTCCTGATATGGCTCAACCTGACGGTTTACAATCCCTTTCATCGCCGGGGCGCCGATAGCCAATAACTCAGAAGCAAGCTGAGAGAAGGTTCTCATCCCTCCAACGGAAAATGTAAAAAAATCCTTTTCTGGAAATGCTTCAATCACCCGGCGGGTAAGGCCTCTGTGTCCTTGCCAATGTCTCAACAGATCTGATGAACTGATAATCTGTGCCTGTGTGCTGTTTGCTTCTACTGTGTTGTTCATAATGTTATGTTTTTAAGTTCTACACAGCAAAGAAAAAAAGGGCGGGTGACAACAGTTTGTCAGCAGGATTCAGGAATTCTCATTATTTTCATTAATAATTTCCAGCAGGCGGTTTAAGCGGTGTCTGACTGCGTCTCGCTGACGCTCGGTCCCCAAATGTCTCAACAAATTAAGTTGTGCATCGAGGAAGAAACGTACATCAGGCACATAGCTTCCGGGAAACAACTCTACTTCCTTTGGCAAATCTATTCCGTGGAAAGCCGCCTCATATTCATCTGCGTTCATGCTTCAAAATTAAAAAAAGGATCATTATATCCCGATGAATGATTTAACTATTGCCAGGGGTACCGCAAGCGAAGCAGTCCTGCTGAACCGCGCGATATTGATGCCCTGCAAGTTACCTTCGCGATCCAGGACCGGACCTCCGCATTCCTCAGGTCTTAGCGCAGCATCATGTATAAAAACCCCTTTGAACCCGTCGGGCCTGCGACTTTTTCCACCAGCAAAGTGCTCGGCCGGATGATCGCTCATAGCCGGCGTTGAGGTGAGACCTACCTTTACATGAAAAGGTACACCTTCGCGCATCCCATCTATGCTGATGGTATCACCAGCATTGTATTTCATAAGTTCAGCCCCGTAATGCGGAGGCAAGCTCACTGTAACGCCGTTTATTTGCGTGATATGGTCTTTCAGCTTCAGCACTTTAGCTGCCGGACTGGACGGCCCGAAACGGGTAATGGTGATTTTCTCTTCTATGAAAGTTGCGCCTGCGCCGAAATAGCCAACGCTGTACTTTCGGGGTAAATGGATACCGGAAGCGCTTATTACACTCATTTTGGCAGGTGCCGAAGGAATCGGACTGAGGAGAAAACGACCTGTATCTTTCGTACTTAAGGAGTCCGTTTCTTTCCGGCTATCCAGCTTAAAAGCTGCTTTCATCTTAGACTTCGCCTGCAACAAAACCAGATCATTATCCGGATCTCTCTTCAAAACCCTCAATCCTTTGTCGCCCTTACCATTCCCCATCAACTCGGGCGCATCACCCACTTCGGAACTTTTGCTCACGATAACAGTCTTCCCTTTATAATTGAAGACCGTGCCCAAAACGTATCTTTCGGAACCATTAACAGCACTTCTAATACGTATCACACGCTCGCCGGCACGCCTGTCAACATGTTGTAATTCAGTTGGAAGCGTTTCAAGATATGGCAATGTCAGAATGTTTCCCTGTTCCGGGTCTTTGCCCACTTCATCCTGCTGAGCCGGAAACTGCTTGTAGCTTTCGCGCTTCAGCAGGGCCGACCAATACTGCCTGTATTTGTCTACCGGCACCTCAAAGTTCACATCTTCAGGCATGGCTATCCTGCTGTGGAGCGCAATTACCCGCCCCATGTAGTCAAACAGACCCCCGCCCGAATCACCCGGTTCCATCTTGCATGTAGATACCACGAAACCCCATTCGTCTGCCGGATTGGTAATGCGGCCAAACCTGACTGTAGGCGCTAACAAGTTTAGGGTTTCCGGATAGGATATGCTGATGCAGGGTTCGTTGCGCTTCAGACTGTACGACCAGCCCATCTCGGCATACGGCCAGTCTCCCGGCTGCAGCAATTTCATTAAACCCATATCTGGAAGTCCCTGACGTTCCTGATCTGTAATCTCACCAAGGGCTGCAGCTATTGTTTCCCTGCCGTCAGTAAAACGGACCTTATAGGTGTTGCCGGGAACTATTGCATGTGCCACCGTCAGGATATAACCATCTTTCACCGATACAGCACTGAACTGCGAGCTGTTCTGCTGCTTTTTAACGGTATCGAAACCATAGCAGCGCACGCTCGCTGCATATGCTTTTTTTATCGCGGTTGTTGTTATGTCTTCAAGCTTTTTCAGGTCTGCCGACTGGGCAAACGCAACGTTTAACACCAGTGAAAGAAGTGCCAGCGCACAAAAATATTTTCTCATCATTGCAAAAGTAACATATTCGGTAGTCCGCCGGCGAATAACAAATTAACAGTTTTACATTTTTGTGCAGTATCTTCAACTAAAAACAGGCATCTTTATAACGTAAACGTCGCAAAAGCCGGCGTATTTTAATATGGTAAACACTCAATATAGTCAAGTATTAGACCTGCTCCGCCTGCACGTCATCAGACTCTTTCAGTCGCATAACGATCTTCGTCTTGTATACCACAATCTTAGTCACACCGAACAGGTTGTAGAAAACGCTCAGCGCATTGTAGCGCACTATAACCTCGACGACAAGGACAGGTTTATTGTATTGTCGGCCTGCTGGTTCCACGATCTCGGGTATCTGTTTAATAGGAAGGACCACGAAGCCAGTGGGGCCGAAATGGCTAGAGACTTCCTGACTGCGAATCAGGTCGATACCGATACCGTTGCACAAGTGCAGGGCTGTATTATGGCGACAAAAATGCCTCAGGAGCCGCAAAACCTCCTGCAGGAAATCGTGTGCGATGCCGACCTGTTCCATCTAGGAGGTCCTGACTTCAAGGTAAGGAACAAGCTCATGCGGAAAGAAGCTGAGGCATGCTCGGGAAGCCGTATAGATCGGGCCGAATGGAAAAATAAAACCATTTCATTGTTTAAGGCGCACACCTACCATACAGAATTTTGCCGTAAACTGTTGAACGAGGGCAAAAGAGCCAACCTTGCTGAACTGGAAAACGGCGCAGTCAAAGCAGGGGGGGATTTGTCGCAATTGCTGCCATGGAATGCAGAGGATAATTCGTCTAAAGGTGACAAAAAAAATAAAAGCGATAAACCAGAGCGTGGCATAGAAACCATGTTCAGGATCACTTCGGCAAACCATCAGCGATTAAGTGATATGGCCGATAACAAAGCCCATATCATGATTTCGACAAACTCGATCATTTTATCCGTTATACTTAGTTTGCTACTTCGGAAGTTGGAGGACAATCCACACCTGATCATCCCTACATTGCTCTTGCTCATTATATGCGTGGTTACCATGGTATTCTCCATACTTGCTACACGTCCGTCTATTCCGGAGGGTGTATTTACAAATGAGGACATCAGGGCGAAACGCGTAAACCTGCTTTTTTTCGGGAACTTCTACCGGATGAGTCTGCCGGATTATGAAGAAGGAATGATTAAAATGATGGGCGACAGGGACTTTCTTTATGGTAGCCTGATTCGTGACGTCTATGCTCAAGGTGTCGTCCTGGGGCGCAAATACCGTTTACTACGCGTCGCATATAACGTGTTTATGTTTGGCATAGTGGCTGCCGTGCTCGCATTCATTACAGCGGCCTATTTAGTCGCAATTTAGCATGAGAAGAATCGAAACGCTGATCCTATTCTCAGTCATAGCGCCGCTGGTTTTCGTTGCAGCATGCGCCCGCCCTAAGACTACATCGCCTGGCAGCTATGATCTCACCAAGCCGGAAAAGTTCAAGATGCCATCAAGTCTGCTTGAAATATCCGGCATTGCACTCTATAATGGCAGGGCAGACACCATCTACAGTATACAAGACGAAGAAGGGAAACTCTTCAGACAGGCCTGGGGAATCAAAAAGCAGCAAAACACCAAGTTTGCCAAGAACGGCGATTTTGAGGATATAGGCATGCTAGGTGAGCGGATATTTGTGCTTAAAAGCAATGGAAGGTTTTACTCCTTCCTGCGTTCAGAAGCGCAGAAGAAAGTTGCAGAAAACGTCAAAGAATACCGCACACTACTTCCGAAAGGTGAGTACGAGAGCCTGTTTGCCGATTCGGCAACAAATAAGTTATACGTTCTATGTAAAAGTTGTACTAAAGACAAAAAGACGAAGCGCGTGAGCGGCTACATCTTCAATTATCTGGAGCAGGCCGACTCCCTTTATCTCGATGATGAGTTCAGTATTGATCTGGAGCAACTCAAAAAGATAAATGTGAAATTACGTGGTCGTCCGTCGCCCTCGGCAATGGCGAAAAAACCTGACACCGGGGAATGGTATATTTTGCTGTCGGCCAACAAGCTGCTGATTGTAACCGGACAGGACTGGTCGGTCAAAGAGGCCCACCGACTAAATTCATCGGTTTTCAATCAGCCCGAAGGCATTGCGTTCGACAAGGATATGAACTTATACATCTCGAATGAGGGCGATGAGATCACAGACGGCAACATTTTAAAATTTACTAACTTTGCCAGGTAAAGAACGCCATGCAAGCTATCACGTTAAACCTCAACACACATACTGAACCGACCAGCGGAAACAATCTGCTGGGTGCAGAAATACACCTGTCCTTATATCCCTTTATCCGATATGTAGAGGCGAGGGTTGAGGTTGAAAAAACGGCAAAAGTCAACTTTTACAAGTACATCTTAGAACAGTTCGAGAAATTCCCCGAACTGCGGCGGCCAATTGCTGCCGACCAGGCTGCAAAGTATGCGCCGCTTTTTGAACTGATCCACACTTCTTTATCGCCTATCCTAAATGATGAACAGAATCAGTGCTGGGCTATCGGTACCCCGCTGACTGGGCTGTTCCATTACGGAACGGATGCCTTTTACAGCGTGTTTATGGAGCCAAACCGCTGTAACCTGAAACACGACCTTACGCTGCCACCAAAAAAGGAAATGGAAGCGGAACTGCTGTCATCATTTTACAACCTCGTCATGGAGAAATACTATAATTTCTCTTTAACGAATACACAATCCTCTATTCATTCTATTATTGATCCGGAAACACACTTACTCAAGTACTACCGTTTGGACGTAGACACCCGGTTTTTAGATATAAGCACCGAGGCAAAACTTCCGGAGTATAATCTGAAGGATGTTAAAGACGATATTAAGGACGAGCGAAATATCCTTAAAATTCTTACAAAGCTCATTCCGCCTCAGTTGTTTAAGATTGAGGGCATATCTATCGTAAGCTTAACGGACGTCACCGCAGAGTACATTCTTGAATCAGTTAAAAACCTGATTATTGCGCACAACGAGTCGCGCAAAGCGGAGCATAGCGAAGCCATTAACGTTGCGCTCAAGGCGCTGGTGGGTACAGATCAGGCCGATTTTGGTATGCTGCCCTATCTGCAGCTGAACAAAAAACTCATGATCAACGAGCATTCTGGTTTCAAGAGCATCGTTGTACAGCTGGCGCGCGAGCGCGAACTGGATGAAAAAGAGGTCCACCGCCTTATTGAAGATTACCTGAAGCAACCGCGCACGCTCATATTTCCTGAAATTACAAAGGAAGAA
The DNA here is from genome assembly GCF_024436415.1 of Pedobacter deserti. GTDB lineage: Bacteria > Bacteroidota > Bacteroidia > Sphingobacteriales > Sphingobacteriaceae > Pedobacter > Pedobacter faecalis. The sequence goes on from NZ_JAFMZQ010000001.1 coordinate 2,557,786, forward strand.
CAGGAAAACTATCCCTTGCTGCAGCTCCTGGGCGAAGAGGGCATCAAATCCTATGCACTGTTCCCCTTATATTACAATGCCAAACTGGTAGGCTGTCTTGAGTTCTATACGCGCGAACGAAAAGTATTTAACGGTCACACGCTGACTAAGATCGAGCGGGCCTTTCCGTTGCTTGCTCAGCTGTTTCACAACATCATAACCGATTTCAATAACGAGATCCAGGATATTATTACCGACAAGTTTACGGCACTCCAGCCGGCGATACAATGGCGGTTCAATGAAGCTGCCTATCACTACATGCAGTCCGGAGCCCGCGAGCGTAATTTGCCGGTTGAGTCCATATTTTTCCGTGATGTGTATCCCTTCTACGGTGCTATAGATATTCGTAATTCCAGCATTCAGCGTAATGCGGCCATCCGAAAAGATCTTACCCTGCAGTTCGAACTGCTCGACAAAACGCTCCGAAAGATTGGGAAAACAGTTGCGCTTTGCGATCACGATCTGCCGCAATCCGACTGTATATGGGACTACAGGCAAGTCGACGAGCTATCCGATAGGGAGATCCTGAAAACCGAAGACTACCTGCAGCGACAAATACCTGCAGCCCTCCGGCAGCTAAGTGCTGAGCATCCGCAGCTTAAGGGGGTGGTTTCGGAGTATTTTCTGCAATCCGGCCCCGAAAGCAAAATATTTGACAACAGGGAGCGGTACGAAAAGAGCATGCAGATGATCAACCTTGCCGTTACCCGTCACCTTGACGAATTCAATGCTGAACTCCAGGCCATTTATCCGAATTATTTTGAAAAATTCAGGACCGATGGTGTAGAATTCGACATATACCTGGGTCAGTCTATCGCCCCCGACGTGCCTTTCAGGGACGAACTTCTGGGTGCCTTCAGGCTAAGACAGCTCCGTGTGCTGGCTGAAATAGCGCAAACGACGAACAATCTTGGGCCATATTTTTCGCTTCCGCTGGAAACCACACAACTCATATTTGTTTACGACAAGCCAATTGACGTGAGTTTCCGGATCGACGAGCAACGCTTCGATGTAGAGGGCAGTTACAATATCCGCTACCAGATGGTTAAGAAGCGAATAGATAAAGCACACATAAAGAATACAACAGAACGCTTAACCCAGCCGGGCAAAATCGCGATCGTATACTTCAACCATTCTGAGGCCCAGGAATATATGCGTTATATCAAAAAACTTCAAAAGCAAAACTTGCTGGGCGAAGAGGTTGAACGCCTGGAGATTGAAGAGCTGCAAGGCGTTGAGGGACTTAAAGCACTCAGGGTCAGCGTAAATTTGAACAACTCAATGAAGTAAATATGCCTCGCAGAATCTTCCCCGCGTTATTTGCCTTCAGTGTACTATCCCTTGCCCTCAGCAGTGCATCTGCTCAAAATCGCCGGGCAAACGATTCCATTGAGGTAGCCGTAGGTCCCGAATACGATCGGGTGAGCGGATTTCACCGGTTCTGGCTTGGGGAGAGTTACCGCAAGGTATGGGCCACACCAGTAAAGATCCGCATCATCGAACTGGGAAAGGAGCGGGGCGGTTTCAAAATCGTCAAGCTCGGCGGCGGCATGCAAACGCGTTCACTTCGATTGGTTGATACAGCCGGACAGGAGTGGGCCTTGCGTACGGTGCAGAAATACCCCGAGCAGGGCCTGCCGGAAAGTTTGCGGCCAACCATAGCCAAGGCAATCGCGCAAGACCAGGTGTCTACCAACCATCCGTTTGGAGCACTGGTCGTTCCTACGCTGGCATCGGCATTAGGTATTCCCCATGTAGTACCCGAACTTGTTTATGTGGGCGATGACCCCGTATTTGGAGAATACCGGGAAAAGTTTGCCAACGCCGTTTATTTGCTTGAACCCCGATCACCTTACGAGGATGAAACCGATAACACGCCGAAGGCGCAACGTAAAATAGAAGAAGACAACGATACCCGCGCCGATCAGCGGCTTACACTACGGGCACGCTTGCTCGATTTTCTGTTGGGCGACTGGGACAGGCACGAGGATAACTGGCGCTGGTTCGCTGATAAAAAGAAGGGTGAAACTACGTATGTTCCGGTTCCCCGCGACCGCGACAAGGTCTTTTATAAGACATCCGGCGTGTTTCCCTGGATCTTAAACCACCAATGGCTCAAATCGCATCTTCAGCCATATAGTCCGAATATACGTGATGTGCAGCACTGGAATTTCAACGAACGCTATTTTGACCGTTATTTTTTAAATGAACTCGATCTAAAAACCTGGAAAGTAGAGGTACAATATGTACAGAATCATCTTACAGACGCGGTTGTCGACCAGGCCTTTCGCAAAATGCCGGATACCATTTTCAGGCTTGGGGGACAAGAGCTTGTGCACAATTTCAAGTCGAGAAGAAACAAACTCGACTCCCTGGCAGAAAAATATTACCGGTTTTTATCGATATACGTAGATGTCCCCGCATCTGATAAAAAGGAAATTTTCGGGATCCGGCATACCGCTGGCGGATATATTGAAGTTGTCGTCAATAACATCAACAAAGAAGGAAAGAAGGGCAGGCTCGTCTATCAGCGTACCTTTGATCCTGCAATAACGAAAGAAATCAGGTTGTTCGGTTTAGCTGGTGATGATGTATTCAATATCAGCGGTGCAGATCAGTCCCCAATAAAAGTCAGGCTGATCGGCGGCGACGGAAAAGACCGTTTTGAAGTAGCGGGTCAGCCTGCAAACAAGGCTTTTATCTACGACCGCTCCGATGAAGCCAACGAACTGCCCGAGCGCAGGTATGCCAAATTCCGGTTATCGAATGATACGCTGGTCAACAAATTTGACCGCAACAGCTTCTTGTACGACCGTAGTGGCCCTTTATTCAGCTTAAATTATAACATCGACCGTGGCTTTGAGCTCGGTCTGGGTTACATCATAGAAAAGCAGGGCTTCAGACTCGAACCTTTTGCCGTTAAACACCAGTTCTGGGCAAACTACTCCACCGGACGCCAATCGTTTATTTTCGACTATGAAGGCACCTTTAAACAGGCGGTCGGTAAAAATGATCTGATTATACATGCAAACCTGCTCGGGCCAAACAGCCTGAACAATTTCTTCGGCATCGGCAATAACACAGCTTTTCTGGATTTGGATGACGAGGACGAAGAACTGTATGACCGGGAGGACGGCATCTCATATTACAGAAACAGGTATGATTACCTGAATATAGATTTCAGATTAAGTCGCCCCCTCGGCAAACACTTTAGAATCGAGGCCGGCATTCTCGGATCCCGCTACACCAGCAGCCGATCGGGCAATGATGAGCGTTTCTTCGCCGATTACGATGCGGCAAACCCGGAGGAAGAAATATTCGCTGATAAGTACTATGGTGGTTTTGTGGGAGGCTTTACCTACGATTCCAGAAACAATCCTGCCATTCCAAAAAGCGGGCTCTACTGGAAGACTTCCATCGTCGGCCAGCAACAGTTAGATAAGGGGAGCGACCGTTATGCATCTGTGCATTCAGAGTTTAGATTCTACATCAATCCAAATAATTCCGGGCTTGTCCTGGCCAACAGGATCGGCGGCGGAACGGTAATCGGTGATCCTACCTTCTTCCAGCGCATGCATCTCGGCGGGACAGCAAGTCTGCGCGGGTTCAACAGCAGGCGATTCACCGGAACGTCGATGGCCTACCACAACCTGGATATGCGGCTAAAATTGTTCAATTTTACTTCCTATCTGGTTCCAGGTACAGTCGGACTGATCGGATTCAATGATGTAGGCCGGGTCTGGGAAAAAGGTGAGCAGTCAGACAGATGGCACCATGGTTATGGCGGCGGCCTTTACCTGATGCCAGGGGAGGTCTTGTTGCTACAGGCGACCGTCGGGTTCTCGCGAGAAGCCACATTACCATACATATCAGTCGGGTTTAACTTTTAGTCCCCTTCCTGGTTAACCAGCCTGATCTCATGATCAGATACAGTGATCAATCTGTCCTTATACAAGCCGCCGATCACCTTTTTGAACGCATTCTTGCTGATTGCAAAACGTTCATAGATCTTATCCGGGTCACTTTTGTCACCCAGGGAAATCACACCGCCGCTTGCTTTAAGTTCGGCCAGAACGGTATCTTTCGTATCAAGAATATGTCCATAACCCATTGGGCGCAGACTCAGGTCAATCTTGCCCTCCACACGGATCTTTTTGATCCAGCCTTTTCTGGTTTCACCTGGAGCGATATTTTCGAACAACTCGTTGTTATATAATAATCCGATATATTTATTGTCGATGATCGCATTATAGCCCAGGTCAGACTGGTCCGCAATCAGCAAACTTACCTCGTCGCCCTCTTCCAGATCAATATCATCCTCTTCCACAAAGTCGAGCAGCTTAGACGAAGCCGTCATCCGGCCGTTCCGCTCATCAAGAAACACATACACCACATGCCTGTCGCCCTTAAACATTGGGCGTTTCTGCTCACGGCGCGGCACAAAAATGTCCTTGCCAATACCGATATCCATAAAGGCACCGTCCTCAGAATCATCCACAACGGTCAAAAAAGCAAAATCGCCCACACAGGCTTTCGGTCGCCTCGTTGTGGCTACCATTTGGCCCTCTTTATTCAGATAAACGAAGGTGTTCAGATTATCGCCGACAGTAATATGCTTTGGCGCCTCATGATAGGATAACAGCACTTTATCCTCACCATCCGTCAAAATAAAGCCTGAATCCGATTTCTCGACCACCCGGAGATCATTGTATTGTCCTATTGCTGCCATTTTGCAAAGGTAACATTATTGCTTAGCTAAACGACCAGATTTCTGTCCCAATCCTTCCAAACCGGCTCATAACCCTTATCTATAATCATTCGTGCAATCTCATCCGGAGGACGTTCATCACTGATCTCGAATTGCTCCAGCGACTGCGGCTCAACTGCGTATCCTCCCGGATTGGTCCTGGAGCCCGCGCTCATAGAAGTAATTCCCAGCTTAATCACATTGTTCCTGAACAGCTCAGATTCGCGGGTCGACAGCGACAATTCTACCTCGCCGTTGAAGATCCGGTAAGCACAGATCAGCTGCAGCAACTCCCGGTCGCTCATCACCACCTTCGGTTCAAGGCCGCCGCTAAAGGGTCTTAATCGTGGAAAAGACAAGCTGTATTTGCTCATCCAGTACTTTCTCTCTAGATAAGACAGGTGCATTGCCGTAAAGTAAGAATCTGTGCGCCAGTCCTCCAAACCAATCAGCACCCCCAAACCCATCTTGTGAATGCCCGCCGATCCAAGTCGGTCAGGAGTTTCCAGCCGGTATGTAAAATTGGACTTTTTACCTTTTGGGTGGTGCTTCCTATAATCATCACGATGATAAGTCTCCTGGTAAACCAGCACCGAGTTCAGTCCGTAGGGGATCAGCTCCTCGTAGTCCGCCTGATCAAGGGGTTGTACTTCCATCGATATCTGGGAGAAGTGGGGTTTGATCAGTTTCAGAACCTGTTTGAAATATTCCGTGTGTACCGACTGATTAGCCTCGCCTGTGACCAGCAGCACGTGTTCATAGCCCATTTCCTTGATGGCCGCAACCTCCTGCATAATCTCGATGGGTGTCAACGTTTTGCGTCGCACCTTATTATCCAGGCTAAAGCCGCAATAGGTGCATATATTGTTGCACTCATTAGAAAGATAAAGAGGTACGTAGAGCTGAATGACCTTGCCAAACCGCTTTTGTGTCAGCTGCTGACTCAACGCTGCCATCTGCTCCAGATAGGGTGCGGCGGCAGGGGAGATCAGGGCCTTAAAATCTTCCAGCCCGGGGTTTACCGCATGCAGGGCGTTTGAAACGTCGACCGAAGTCTTGCTGTAAATACTTGCCTTCTCAACATCCCAGTCATACCGGCCAAATACATCTTTAAACGTGTTATCCATGCGATAAATTAATCAAGAAAGGAGGTAAGCGGACTACTTGCCACCGCCTGTACGCTCGTACGGGCCAGCTTTGCCTCAAAAGCCATTCTGCCTGCCTCTACAGCGAGTTTAAAGGCCTCCGCCATGCCGACCGGATTGGCGGAGACAGCAATAGCGGTGTTCACCAGGACAGCATCTGCGCCGATCTCCATAGCCTTCGCAGCGTCGGAAGGCGCGCCGATACCAGCGTCAACGATCACAGGTACCTGACTCTGACTGATGATGATTTCCAGAAAGTCGATCGTCTTTAAGCCCTTGTTACTGCCAATCGGCGATCCCAAAGGCATTACTGCGGCCGTTCCTGCATCTTCGAGCCGCTTGCATAGTACCGGATCGGCGTGAATATAGGGCAACACAACGAAGCCCAGCTTCGCAAGTTCTTCCGTTGCCAGCAGTGTCTCAACCGGGTCTGGCATCAGGTATTTCGGATCCGGATGAATCTCCAGTTTGATCCAGTTGGTTTCCAGAGCCTCACGTGCCATTTGGGCGGCAAAAACGGCCTCTCTTGCATTGCGGACACCCGAGGTATTCGGCAGCAAATTAAGATGTGGATGTCTCAAATGTCCGATGATATCATCCTCGCTATTCTGCAGATCAACCCGCTTCAAGGCCACCGTTACAAGTTCCGATCCGGAAGCAAGAATTGCCTCCGCCATTTCGCTGGTCGAGCTGAATTTGCCTGTTCCGGTAAACAACCTGGATTTAAATATTTTGTTTCCTACCTTAAGCATATCTTATTGTAAAACAGGTTTGAAAGATTTTATTAGTTCATTCATTTCTGCCAGACGGCTACGAAGATCACCGGCACCTGTCAACGCAGATGACACAGCTATTCCATGAACGCCAGCCGACATTAACTGAGGGATGTCGGCTGGCATAATACCGCCGATAGCAATAACCGGAATTGTGATCCCCTCATCCCGCATTTGCTGCATTACATTTTCGTAGCCTCCCAAACCCAGTATGGGACTAAGGTTCTGTTTTGTATCGGTAAACCGGTAGGGCCCAAGGCCGATATAGTCGACCTTCTCAGCGGCGCGGCGACCAATATCTTCGATCGTATTGGCCGTGCCGCCAATAATCATATCAGGACCGAGTAGCGCTCTGGCTTCAGGAACCGGCATGTCGGCCAGGCCCAAATGCACACCATGAGCGGCAATCTGACGCGCAACTTCGGGATGGTCATTTACAATCAGCCTTGCACCGTATTCATTGCACAGTTGCAGCGCCTTCACACCCGTTTCCAGTATCTCTTCTACAGCCGCATGCTTCATGCGAAGCTGTATCCACTTTCCGCCTGCGTTCAGGACATCCGAAATTGCATTAAGGGTTGACAATGAATCGATAGCGTTCGATATATAATGTAACTGATCAATCATAATATTTAGTTCGTATGGTATCCCAGCAGCGTCTGGTTGCTGGCAAGAAATTTCTCTGTATAATGCTTTGCGAGCCTGCACGAACGTTCAATCGAATTACCCAAAGCCATGTTTGCGGTGATGGCGGCCGACAATACGCAACCCGATCCATGTTTGGCCGGCAACTCTGCAAGAACCGGCTCAATCGGTACGACCTCATTTTCTATATACAGGTAGTCGGTACCCGGCTGTTCCGGATTGTGCCCGCCTTTTAACAGTACGGCACAGTATTCTGACCATTCGGAGGCGGTTTCTTTCGGACTCACCAAAGGTTTAATCAGCTGTATTTCATCATAATTAGGTGTTATTACATCAATAGAATGAAGAGCATCAGTAAGCAACCCGGCATCAAGCTGGTCTGGATGAAACTGGTAACCTGTACTTGCCGATATCACCGGGTCCCATACCATATAGATCGACGGATTCACATGTCTCAGAAATGCCGTTACCTCCAGCAAAACATGCAAATCTTTGATGATCCCGATCTTACAGGCAACAATTTTAAATTTCCTGGCAAGCGGTTCCACCTGGGCAATGATCTCCGAAGCTTCCAGCCATTGATTTCGGGTAAAGCAATCATCCGTTTGCACCGTCAGCGCTGAACAGGCGCCGAAAGCATAAACCTCATGCTGCTCAAAACACTTCACATCGGCCAGAAGTCCTGCTCCCGCACTCGGATCCAGTCCGGCTACCGTCAGTGTATAAGGTCTGTTTCCCATTTCAATTGATTAAAATTATCCAGACTTCTGGCCGGCTCGTTCCAAACAGCACCCAGTACAGCAATTCCATCAAAACCCATCATCTGCACATCACCCAGTTTATCCGCCGAAATTCCCCCCAAAGCGATCAGGCGAGGCTGCACAGCTTCAACGCCGGGCGCTTCAGCGGTCTGAATCACTATGTTACTTGAACCGATTCCCCGATAACCAGGTTTGGATAAGCTGTCGAACAGCGGCCCGTAAAAGACATACTCAAAACGACTCATCGCACCAAGATCCTTTCTGCAGTGAACCGAAGTACTCAAATACTTATCCCCGTAAAGTGAAGGGTAGCCGTTCGCATCAAATTCCCTTCGCCGCAGCTCCGGCAAATGCAATCGCCGGATGCCAAACGCATCGCCCAGTTCATGATGCTGATGCAGTGCCACCCGATCATGGAACGCGGCGTCTATTCCAGCGAGCATATCCCGGTATCTCGCCAGCGGCAGACCCGGCTTTCTGAGGTGAAACAACTGCATACCGGCCTCAAACAGCCGGTTAATCAGCGGCGCTTCAGCTTCAAGTTCAGCGGGACTGGAAATCACGATCAGTTCCATGCTTTATCCTTGGCAATCAACCTACAAATAAATTTCGCTGCCCTTTTCACTAAACTCCTTCGATTTCTCCTCCATACCCTTAGCCAGCGCCTCTTCCGCTTCAACGCCCTGCTTAGCGGCATATTCGCGCACATCCTGCGTAATCTTCATCGAGCAGAAATTCGGACCGCACATAGAGCAGAAGTGCGCAACCTTCGCACCTTCCGCAGGCAAAGTCTCATCATGAAACTCCATCGCAGTATCCGGATCCAGGGCCAGATTAAACTGGTCCTCCCATCTAAATTCGAACCTCGCTTTGCTCAGCGCATTATCCCGATGCTGGGCGCTGGGGTGACCTTTAGCCAGATCAGCAGCATGCGCCGCGATCTTATACGTAATAACACCATCTTTCACATCCTTCTTATTCGGCAAGCCCAGATGCTCTTTCGGCGTCACATAACACAACATCGCCGTGCCATACCATCCGATCATCGCCGCACCAATAGCCGAAGTAATGTGGTCATACCCCGGAGCAATGTCGGTCGTAAGCGGCCCGAGCGTATAAAATGGCGCCTCATCACAATACTTCAACTGCTTATCCATATTTTCCTTGATCAGATGCATCGGCACATGTCCCGGCCCCTCAATAATCGTCTGCACGTCATGCTTCCAGGCGATTTTCGTCAGCTCCCCAAGCGTTTCCAGCTCGGCAAACTGGGCCGCATCATTTGCATCCGCAATCGAGCCCGGCCTTAAGCCATCGCCCAATGAGAAAGCCACATCGTAGGCCTTCATGATCTCACAGATCTCCTCAAAATGCGTGTAGAGGAAATTCTCCTTATGATGCGCCAGGCACCACTTCGCCATAATTGAACCACCACGAGAAACAATACCCGTCACACGCTTGGCTGTCAGCGGAATATATCTCAGCAGCACACCAGCATGAATCGTAAAATAATCTACACCCTGCTCGGCTTGTTCAATCAGCGTATCCCTGAAAAGTTCCCAGGTCAGGTCTTCCGCCTTACCATTTACCTTTTCCAATGCCTGATAGATCGGCACCGTACCGATCGGTACAGGAGAGTTCCGGATAATCCATTCACGCGTTTCGTGGATGTTTTTGCCGGTCGACAAATCCATGATCGTATCTGCGCCCCAGCGACAAGCCCATACGGCTTTCTCGACCTCTTCTTCAATGGACGAGGTAACCGCAGAGTTTCCAATATTGGCATTAATCTTCACCAGGAAGTTCCTGCCGATGATCATAGGCTCCAGTTCGGGGTGATTGATGTTGCAGGGAATCACGGCGCGACCGCGGGCTACCTCATCACGCACAAACTCCGGCGTAATATGTCCGCCGGTCCGTTGATTTTCGCGTATGGCGATGTACTCCATTTCCGGGGTAATAATACCCTGACGGGCATAGTGCATTTGTGACACATTGCGACCTTCTTTAGCTTTCAAAGGCTTCGCCAGATGCTTAAACCGGAACTGATCAAGCTTCTCATCAGCCAGCCGCATCTGTCCGTAATCAGACGAAATCTCATCCAGTTGCTCCACGTCCTGCCTGCCAAGTATCCACTGTTCGCGGAGTCGCGGCAGACCGCTTCGAACATCAATTTCTACTTCAGGATCTGTATAGGGACCGCTTGTATCATAAACAGTTACAGGCTCATTCGGCTCAGTCAGGCCAAAACCATTATGGATCTTTGTCTCCGTCAGCGTGATCTCACGCATGGCCACGTCGATGTCATACATTTCACCCTTCACATAAATTTTGCGCGATGCCGGAAAAGGCGTCCGGCTGATCAGTCCTTCATTTGGAATTTTTTCTTGTCTCATAGTCTAAAAGATTAGGGGTTATCCGCCTTGGGTGGCTTTAATGATCATCACCTGGTCGCCCTGGTTCAACAGGCGATCCGGCCATTCATGCTTCGGTACAACAGCTTGGTTTACGGCCACGGCAATATTCCGCGGGCCAGCATCAAACACTTGCTCCAGCATTTGGCTTACCGAACAAGTCGCATCAAGCTGATAAGATTTTTGGTTTACAGTAATTTCCATGTTAAACAGGTTAAATCATGAAAACTGTAGGGGAGAATCCTTAAACAGGACAAAAAGAAAGCAACAGATTTGCTTCTACTTTTCCCTTCGGCAGTACTAACTGCATCAGGTTCAAAGGGTATATCTCAGCACAAGGCACCCCTAAAGTTTTTTGTAAAGCTAGTATATAATTTTTAAATACCAAATATCGTACATTTGCGGCAGCATTTCCCCTATGATTTCCAATAGCACACATCGCCTGTTTCTAAGCCTTTTTTTCTTTGCGTCCGGTTTAAGTTTTTCCACCTGGGCGTCCAGAATTCCAACGATAAAGTCGGCTTTTGATCTGAATGAGGCGGCACTTGGCACAATTTTACTCGCCATGCCCGTAGGGTCACTGCTTGGCCTTCCCATATCCGGATGGCTGGTCTCAAAATACAACAGCCGCGTACCGCTCGCCGTAGGTTTTGCGTTAAACGGTTTGTGCCTGCTGCTGATCGGCACGGCTCATAATGTCTTTACGCTGGTGGTTGCAATCACCCTGTTTGCATTCACAACAAGGGTATTCAATATATCGGTCAACACCCAGGCGCTTACCCTCCAGAAGAGATTTGAGAATAAGATCATCGGTTCATTTCATGGCTTTTGGAGCATCGGCGGGATCGCCGGCATTGTCATATCCACCTTATTGCTATCGCTGGGCACATCGCTGACCTTACATTTCGCTGTAGTAGGGGGCGTGATGGTACTATTCACCATCTACGCTTACCAGTTCTTACTGGCAGGCGATCGCGCGCAGTCGGGAAACAAGCTAAATCTCAAGAAGCCGGATCCCTATATATTTTATCTTGGCATGGTTGTGTTTCTGTGCGCCATCTGCGAAGGAGGGATGTTCGATTGGAGCGGCATCTATTTCCAGCAGGTTGTAAAGGTCGACATCTTCACCTACGGATACCTGATTTTCATGACCTTTATGGCCGCCTCGCGGTTTTTGTCCGACATCATCATTGCGCGTTTCGGGATGCCAAAAACATATATCATGAGTGCAGTTTGCATCGTTCTCGGCATCAGTATGGCTGTCATCTTTCCCGCATTCTGGACAGCCATGATCGGCTTTTCTCTGGTCGGTTTTGGAACAGCAGCCGTTATACCCATGTCTTATGCACTGGCAGGCGCTTCTAAAAAGTATTCACCAGGAATGGCGATATCGGTGATCGCCACGTATTCGATTACAGGTATGCTGCTGGGCCCGCCGCTTATCGGCTACCTGGCCCATGCATTCAACCTGCGTATATCATTTGTCATCTTCGCACTGTGCGGATTGCTGCTTATACCCATAACCAGGGCCTTCTTCAACCACCAGGCAAAGATCAGCAGTTAAGCCTGCCCGGTATCAGCGTCGGTTGCGGCCGACTTATTCAGTTCCGATTCCCTGAAATCCTTATACTCCTGGGAGATATTGCTCGCCCTGGTCTTCACCTTTTCGATCACATCATCTTTCAGACCAACCAGACTGTCTTTTCCGGTGCTGATTGTATCTTTAAGCGAATGCAGTCCGTCCTTCACATCATCGGCCAGGCCCAGCGCCCTGTCGGTCAGTCTTTCCCGTGTCGCACTTCCCTTATCAGGTGCAAACAATATTCCAAGCGCAGCGCCTACGGCCAATCCTGCTACCAATCCCACTACGGCAGTCGACGTGCTGCAGGTACTTTTTGATAAATGGCTGTTAATTAATTTCTTGTAATTCATAATAGAGGTTTTTGTTCGTAATTAGACCTAACATAAAACGTACCATAGTGTCTGTTCTACACCATTTTTTTTATATTGGTGGATAATCTGGACTATGAGACTACATTTGACGATACTGCTGATCCCGTTCATGTTCGCAACCAGCACCAGCGGGCAGTACAACGATCCCGACAATACCAGCAAAGAGCAGTTCCGGATGATCAGGCTAAAACTCAAAATAAAAGCCGATTCCGTTCGAAGCATGCTCAAGGAGCTACCGCAGAACTCCGAGAAGCGCCTTCTTATTCTCGCGGAACAAGAAATTGACAACAATGCTTACCACAACGCAGCGCTTATTGTCAACAGGCTGCTAGAGCAAAACCCGGCAAACGATCAGGCACTATTGCTGAAAGGAAAATTAGAAATAGCAGGCTGGCGACTTGAGAATGCACTGGGTTGCGCAAAAAAGATCATGGACAGGCATCCTGCACACCCGGCCGCGCTCCTGCTGAAGGGCAAGGTGCTTATCTTACAAAAAAACTATACCTCAGCCTTAACAATAGCAAAAGATCTCCAGCAGAAATTCCCTGAAAATGCAGCTGCCTATCTTTTAGAGGCCGATGCCTGTTTCTGGAACCAACAGCCAGACAAAGCTGAGGGCCCGCTTAAGCGTTCGTTGCAACTGGATCCATTAAACGCCGATGCACGCTTTAGCTATGGTTATGCCATTTGGCGAAGGGGAGACGCCATGCAGCTCAACGCAATGGCTGCCCAGTGGGATCTGGCACTCGCAATAGATTCCCTGCATTACCAAACGCACTGGCATTTCGGAAACGGACATACCAACCTGACTTATGCAGATTATGCGCGGCCGGATGATTCAGCTGTTCGCGGACAACTTTATGCTGCTGACGAATACTTGCGACGCAATTTGATCGACTCAGCCCTTCACGTCGCCCGCAAAGTAAAGGAGAAATACCCTGCCTCACAGCTCCCAGATATGTACCTCGGCTCGATATATTACCTCAACTTTGCAGACAGCCGCAGGCTTGCGTTAGACTCCGCACAGGCTATTTTTACTCGCATACTGCTGAATAAACCGCACTATGGCCCCGCTCACAATGGCCTTGCCAGCGTCATCAGGTCACGTCGGATACCCTTCCAGGAAAATTACGATGCCATTCAAAGCCGGCTAAAAAACTTTCTGCTCATTAATCCGGAAACATTTCATCAGGTCTTTCCCAACATATCTGACTATCCAGGCCGCACCGTACAGGCAATGGTCTGGAACCAATTGTACACAGCGACCGTCTATTTTCCCTTTCTAGCCAAACAAGGCGAGTCTTTCCGCATCCCGCCCTTGCATCACGACCTGGCTATCGCCATGAAATCACCCTCGTTCCGGTATATGACAACATTCGATAACCGGCAGTGGATGGACATCCGCGGCGTGGGCAGCGGCGCCGCCGGGATAGAATATGTCGAAAAGGGCGCCTTCGGCGAACGGAACGTCCTGCTCCATGAGTATGTTCATCTGTTTCATGGTACCGTGCTTACCGACGAGGAGAACCGGAAAATACGCGCACTTTATTATAAAGCCATGGAGGAGGGGCGTACGCTCGATTACTATTCCCAGAATAATGAAAGCGAATACTTCGCGCAAACATACCCTGCATATTTTGAAGCCGTTAAAGTCCATCCCCTCGATTTTAAATCGATGAACACACGTTCCGACCTCCAGCGTAAAGACCCGGAAATGTTCAGTTTTATACATAAACTTGTCAGCAAAGAAAGGGCATACCAGGCTGGCGATCATAAAGCTATGGCCTCCAACTGGGCGCAGGTATATCTCAACCTCAGTCAGAAAGCGCCGTCGACAACAGCCGCAATTCGATATGTGGATACCGCTTTGCAATATGATCGCAACTATCTTCCTGCGTATATCCGGATGGCCGCGCTCAAAAAGCAAGAGAACAACATCAAAGAAGCGGCGTCCTGGCTGGATCGTGCGCGTAAAATTGACCCAAACTATGCGCCTGTTTACACCGCAATGGCCAATCTGTTGCCGCTTACCGTTGCGCAGCGGGCCGAACGGTTACATAAAGCCATATCCTTGGAAACCGACTATCAGGAACTCGCCTCCGTTCACAGGCAACTCCGGGAGCTGTATTTCCGAAATGGTCAGACCGAAGAGGCCATCAAGGCAGCCGAAGCCTATGTCAGCAAGGCGGCGACAATCTCCACATACCTCCGCGACAGGAGGGACGATGCATTAGCTTTTGCAGCGTCCCAGCGGGCCCAAAACGGCGATGCCACCCAATTGAGCGTACTTAGCAAGATTGTTGCGCAAAAGCCCCAGCATTTCGAATACCGCAACCAGTATGCAGACGCCCTCGCGGCAAACGGCCAGTATGAGACAGCAATCGCCACACTAGAGTCCGCTCAGCGGATTTTAACTGCATCGGGCACGCCAAGACAGGATTTCGATCAACGGATCAAGGCCTATCGCCAAAAACTGGAAGAAACTAGAAAGCGATAGAACGTCCATTCCGTCAGCCAAAAGCTAAGGCTGCTTTATCAGCGTAAAAAACTTAGGTACGTCCTTTTCGTTGGTCGAATAGAAAGTTAAAGTCTTGTCCCTGCCGTACAAATACAGCGCAGGATATTGTTTCGGACGAAACAAGGGAATAAAAACCATATCCTTATCCCTCAAAATCGTCACATTCTTCATCGCGCGGAGCGGCTTGGCAAACTTACCGAAATAATAGTCGATCGATCTTGGCTCATCCAGCGTAACCATATAGATGTTAATGTCGGCCAGCTCAGTATTACGTTTGGAAAGCGCAGCACCGATTTTCTGACAATGCTCGCATGTGGCATCAAACAGCATAATAAGCGATTTCTTGGTTTTTGGAATTTGATCCGTCGAAAATGCCTTGTCATCCAGCGTATAAAACACACCTCTGGGCATAGCCGAACCGGGCTGCAACTGCTGGGCGAAACCCGGCAATGCAAACAAAAGAAATAAAGATAAAACGCACGATCTTTTCATAGCACTAAAGTAACACAAGTTGCAGATATGTTACGCCAAAAAATCGATATACATAATCCCAAAAAAGATTTAGATTATTAAATTGCAGGCGCATCTGCAACCAAATGAACCGCTATACGAACATGAAAACCGACAAACTGATCATCCTCATTTCTGCCATTGTTATATCTTCAATCGTACATGGACAAGCTATAGCTCAGAACAAGGCGTTCAAAAACTGGCCGAAAGGTTCAGACCCGAAAGAAGTGGGATACCTGCTTACCACCCACTACCTGGAAACACCGCATACCAATTTCGGCTTTCCAACACCTCCGGGCTCTATTACTTATTCAGAGGTATGTACTTGGTACGGAGCGCTTAAATACAGCGCTGTTACTAACAACCGGGGGCTGACCGACAAGCTCGATGATCGTTTCCGTCCGCTATTGTACGAAAAGAAGGGCCTGCAGCCGCGTCCGGATCATGTCGACCCGAACGTTTTCGGTTCCATACCGCTCGAGCTTTACATGCAGAAGAAAAACGACATTTACCTCGACATGGGAAAATGGTTTGCCGACCAGCAATGGACTTTGCCGAAGAATGCCAAACCAGAGCACAAAGCGCTGATGGATAAGGGGCTAACCTGGCAAACGCGGATGTGGATCGACGATATGTACATGATCAATAACATGCAGTGCCAGGCATACCGGGCTACGGGCGACCGTAAATACATCGATCGCGCAGCGGCAGAAATGGTGGTTTACCTCGACGCTATACAGCGACCGAACGGCCTGTTTTATCATGCCCCCGATGTACCATTCTTTTGGGGAAGGGGCAACGGCTGGATGGCTGCCGGCATGACCGAACTGCTTACTTCGCTGCCGGCGGACAACAAGGATCGTCCAAGAATCCTGAAGGCATTTCAAACCATGATGGCCAGTCTTAAACAATACCAGACTGCCGATGGCATGTGGCTTCAATTGGTCGACGATAAAGAATCCTGGCCCGAAACCTCCGGAACCGGAATGTTTACCTTCGCCATGATCTCCGGGGTAAAAAACGGTTGGCTTAACGCTGATGAATATGCGCTTGTAGCCCGCAAAGGCTGGATCGCGCTAACCAAATACATCGAGCCCAATGGCGACGTCCGCGAGGTTTGTCAGGGTACAAACAAAGAGAACAGCAGACAATATTATCTGGACAGAAAGCGTATTACAGGCGATATGCACGGTCAGGCCCCGGTACTGTGGTGCGCCTTTGCTTTATTGAAATAGCTTTGAAACAGACAAAAGAACAATGAACAAAATATATACTTCAGGGCTTCTGCTCCTCATCATCTTAACGTTGTATCAATGTCAGAGTTACCGAAAGGCCGCTAGCCCGAACAAAGAAGTCGGACCGGTCGACCTAAGCACATCGCCGGTCATTCCCGCCGATCAAAGCATCGGTAAAATGCAGCTTGAAGCAGGTTTCGATATCGAACTGATTGCTGCTGAGCCGCTCGTAACAACGCCGGTAGCGATGGTGTTCGACAATCGCGGACGCATGTGGGTGGCCGAAATGAACGGCTATATGCCCGATACGCTCGGAACAGGAGAAGACCTGCCCAACGGAAACATCGTGATACTGGAAGACACAGACAACGATGGTCGGGCCGATAAGCGTACCGTTTTTCTCGATTCTTTGATACTTCCCCGGTCGCTTTGCCTTATAGAAGACGGACTGCTTGTGGCAGAGCCGCCTAACCTCTGGTATTATAAAATCAAAGACGACAAACCCATCAGCAAAACCCTGGTCGATAATAAATACGCAGTGGGCGGAAATGTCGAGCATCAGCCAAACGGATTACTTCGGGGCCTCGACAACTGGATTTACAATGCCAAATCAGACACGCGCTACCGGAAGCAGGGCGATAAATGGCTCAAAGAACACACGCACTTCCGCGGTCAGTTCGGGATCAGTCAGGATAACTACGGCCGGCTGTATTATAACGACAACTCGTCTAACGTTTGGGGCGATTATTTCAGTCCAGGTTTCGGCGCAAAGAACAGCAACCAGCGTGAAGTTGCCGGTTACAACCAGCGCGTGGTGCCCAACAACAAGGTATATCCGATACGCCCGACACCGGGCATCAACCGGGGGTATATGGACGGGATGCTGGATGATAGCCTGCGTCTCAACAACTTCACGGCAGCCTGTTCACCGCTTATTTATCGGGGCGACCTATTTGGCGACAGCTATAATTTCAATGCCTTCGTTGCCGAGCCTTCGGCCAACCTTGTCAAGCGCAATATATTAACCGAGACCGGCTATATCGTCAAAGGGCAGCAAGCCTATAAAGGCAAAGAATTTCTGGCCAGTACCGATGAGAGATTCCGCCCGGTAGCCCTGTATAACGGTCCAGATGGCGCGTTGTACCTGCTTGATATGTATCGCGGCATTATCCAGCATAAAACCTATGTTACCCCGTATCTCTCGGCACAGATCAAAGCGCGGAATCTGACGCTTCCCCTCAATTGCGGCCGCATTTACCGGATTACACCAAGCGGCAGCAAAGCAAAACACACCATCGTGCCCGACAATCCCGCCCAACTGGTCGGCCTCCTCGGGCATGCCAATGGGCACATTCGTGACCTTGCGCAGCAAACGCTGATCGACAGGAAATATAAGCAGGCGATCCCTGCATTAAAACAGGCAGTCCGACAAACGGCCAACCCGTTGCTTACCATTCACGCGTTGTGGACTTTAGAGGGATTACATGCGCTCGAAACTAACGAAGTCGTCAATCTCCTCAAGAACGCAGATACACACATTCGCCTTCAGGCACTTACCGTTATCCCTTCCGTACTCCATATGCAATCGGCGCCGGTATATATTGCCGCGCTGCAGCACATGCTCGAAAGCAACGATGAACCAGCGCTGCCATATATAGCCTACCTGGCCAGCTATTTAAAAGCCTACAACCAGCGCGCCGCCGATGAGTTACTCTTGGCGCTTGCCAAGCGGCAGCCGGAGAATAAATATCTGGCCGATGCTATAGTGAGCAACCTGGAATACCGGGAAGAAGCCTTTGCTGCAACGCTTTCGCAAGCGTTGCCGGATACATCTGTACTGGTAGCCAGACAGGTCCGCAAAGCGGCCGATAATTATTGGAACAAGCAAAAAAACCGCAATCCGGAGGTACTTGCCCGGCAGTTTCCCAAAGGTGCAGCCTTATTTGCCTCAAGCTGCCAAACCTGTCACGGTGCAGATGGAAACGGCATTAAATCCCTCGCCCCGCCGCTTAATAAATCGCAGTGGGTTACCGGCAACAAGAACCGGCTGATCTCCATCGTACTGCACGGGCTTACCGGCCCCATCAACGTTAACGGACACCTTTACGAGGCACCGGAAATTGCAGGAGATATGCCGGGCATCGCCAACAGCGATGAAATTTCCGACGAAGACATTGCCCAGTTGCTAAGCTATATCAGGCAGTCGTGGCAAAACAACTCAGGCAAAATAACCGCTAAAGAAGTCACCACACAGCGCGAAAAACTAAAAGGACGTCAGAAGACATTTACACAGGAAGAACTCGAAACGATTAATTAGCGCTCATTAGCCAGGTAAAGATCACAACAAGTCATTCGCCAGATTGGCCAATGCACTTCGTTCGCCTTTATCCAGTGTAATATGTGCATAAAGAGGGTGGTGCTTAGCATTTTGAATCAAGTAAGATAAACCATTACTCTCAGCATCAAGATAGGGGGTATCTATCTGGTAGATATCTCCTGTAAAGATGATCTTCGTATCCTCTCCAGCACGGGAGATGATCGTTTTCACCTCATGCGGGGTCAGGTTCTGCGCCTCGTCGACAATAAAAAATATTTTCGTCAACGTGCGCCCGCGGATATACGCCAGCGGCGTAATCACGATCTTTTCCGAACTCACAAACTCGTCAATCCGCGCCTGCATCTTCGAGTCGTCCGCATACTGGTCTTTAATAAACTTCAGGTTATCCCATATCGGCGCCATGTACGGGTCAATCTTCGACTTAATATCTCCCGGCAAGAAACCAATATCTTTATTCCCCATCGCAATAATAGGCCGGGTTACGTAGATCTGCCGAAAATCTTTGCGCTGCTCCAGCGCACTGGCCAACGCAATAAGCGTTTTTCCCGTGCCGGCCTTACCCTGAATCGTCACCAGCTTTATGTCCGGATTCAGCAAAGCATGCACAGCAAAGCTCTGCTCATCATTCCGCGGCGCGATACCGAAAACCGGCCTTGGTTTGACCCTCTGTAACAGTCCCGTTTGCAGTCCATACCAGGCCATCGCCGATTTCCTTCCGCTCTTAAGCACACAAAAATGATTGGCATCCGCATTTGCAAGATTCAAATCGCCGGCCTCCGCTTCGCCCTTTTCCTTAAGCGTTATCATAACCTCCTCAGGCACCCGTGTCAACAGTTCCTTACCGGTATAAAGTTCATCGAGGTTCTTAACCTTCCCAGTTTCATAGTCCTCGGCGAAAATATCCAGCGCTTTAGCTTTCAGGCGCAAACAAATGTCTTTAGATACCAGCACAATCCGGCGCTTCGGAAACTCCCGCTTCAGCGAAAGCGCTGCATTCAAAATTTTGTGATCGATCTTACCCGAGCCAAAAACCGCCTCCGCATCCTGCTCCAAACTTCGGTTACCCGAAACGGAAGCCCTGTCCATCACCACCTTAAACCGTCCGGTTTTGCTGCTCCCGTTCAGCGGCACCCATTCGTTCATCAGCCTGCTGGCCGACAACCGGTCCATCAACCTGATAAATCCCCTGGCTTCCGCGTTACGCGTTTCATTACCGCTTTTCATATTGTCCAGTTCCTCCAGAACCTGAATTGGAATAGCCACGTCATGCTCCTGGAAATGCGTAAAGGCGTTATGATCGTATAGAAGCACCGAAGTATCCAGCACAAAAATCTTTTGCTGCTTATCCGGTTGGCCTTTTTTGTGTAATTTACTGGCTTTGGACATACAGCTAAAGTAAGGAATAACCCGTTAAACAAAACAGTGAAAATAAAAAAAGGGCGCTCCAGGCGCCCCTCTGCTAAAAACTATTTTAACTAAAACAGAAAGTACACTTTGAAAGCAAAGTTGTTAATGATCCCGCCGGTCGATAAGTCAAAATTCTGGCGCTTTGTACGTGAAATCGGCTGTCCGAAATTGGTTTCCTTATTCACAGAATAATTTGCGCCGGCAGACAACAAGCGTGTCTCCAAAGCCAGATTTTCGCTCATAAACCAGGTTATCCCACCATAAGCATTTAAACCGTAGTTATCTATGCTACGCTCATATCTATTAGTTCCCTGAACCTGGCTGTCCTCATTTTTCAAATAAGCCGCCTCGCCGCCGGCATAAGCGTAAAGCGACCTTACAATAGGATAATATCTTTGATAATCCAATTTACCACCATACACTTTCATCTCGGATTCGTCCCCTTTGGTTTTGCCATACAGTCCCTCGATGCCGATCTTTACGTTGTCTGCAACAAAGCCTCCAAACCCTAAAGAAAAAGCATTGTTTGTGGTTTTTAAATCCCCGTAACCCTCAGCCTTAATCGTCGACCTGCTTGATACTATGCCCAAACCTAATGTCGTTGTGCCTTTTGTCTGTGCCATCCCAGCCAGCGATGTCATTAATAAACCCGCGGCTAATATATATTTGATCATAATCTTAATATTGAAAAGGTTAAAAAAGGAAGTAAATTTTGAACGACATGTCGTTGATCAGTCCGCTGGTAGATAAATCAAACGAAAAATAATCGGACTCCGAGTCATTACTGCCTAGCCGATTATTGGCTTTATAGTAATTACCACCTGCAGAAAGCAATTCTGTTTCCAGCGCAAAACGTTTCGATATGAACCAAGTAAGTCCGCCGTTTGCCCTTAAGCTGTACATATTAGCTATGTTTGCCTCATTGTTATCCGCCGTATTTTCGCTTAATGTCTCCTTGGTACGGCTATAACCACCCAGTCCGCCGGCATAAAGGTACAGGGATTTAAAAACAGGAAAATAGTGCTGATAGTCCAGACCTATGCCGTATCTTCTTGTTTCTGAACTGATGGTCGACGTATTGGTCGAAGCCTCAGCGGTGCCGTAAGAAAGATGGACACCTAGCTTGGCATTATCTTTTACGAACATACCATAACTTAAACCAAAGTCCCTGGATGTTTGCTCCGAACTATACGTGCCGAGATCGTTCTTGATTTTCTGGGACGATACGCTGAAGCCAAGCGCACTGGTCCCTTTGGTTTGAGCAATCCCCGCCAGGGAGAGCATTACTGCCGCAGCAGTCAATAATTGTTTTTTCATGAAATTTATATTTGTGTGTGCGTTAAAAGCGTTGGCTAAATATGCAAATATTTTGCAAACACAACACAATTCCTGAAAAAAAAACGGAGTCTCATTTTCTTTCGATCAGAGTACTCCGTTTTCATTTTATCCTCACCGTAGCGAGACATAAAATATCAATTGCCTATTTTTCCTTTAACCTATCTCGTCACAGCTTAGTTCCTGAGAACTTCACCTTCCGATCAAATTATCCTTATCGTGATTCATTCCTTAAAATTCCTCACCAGGTATAACGCCCTTCGTTGAACATCTACGATTAATATTACGTTTTTTCAACTTCATTTAATCCTCCCGGTTCATGTTTCCAATAATTCGGAATCTGTAGTTTCTATTTGAAATGACCAGAAACTTTCTGTCCGTAGACCAAGTATTCTTTTTGGCATTTCCGAGGGCTGTCAAAGTACGTGCTAATTGATAGATCTAATTTACGGATATAATATCCGGGTTGTCAAGTAATATTTCGATTAGTTACAAACATCTTATTAACAGGTTGTTAACACTTTTATAAACAATTTTACTCTGGTAAGGCCTACGCCTGTAGCGAAATGCGGTTTCCTATCGTCTAAGCAGGAAATACAAACGATCATGACCAACAGACTATCGATAAACCAGCTCATCGTATGCGTAATTGCGCTCCTCATTCTCATGGCCATTCAGCTCATGAATTAAAAGTCGCCCATAATTACCCTGAAAGATTCACAAAAATTGCCTCCGCATTCCGGATCATAGCCCCATCCATGCCGGCTTCCCTCCGTCTTTCGACAAGCAGATGCCGGCGAGAATGCGTTGAAAAGACGAAGGAAAGGCGAAGGGATAATATAAATTCTACGCTTGTACAGCCGCTTTGAAAGCTGATTCTGGTAAAAATGCCATTATTTTGAGGCGTTTATCCAATGGTAAGCCGGCCTTTGCCTCTTAGATTTGCCTGTCTAACCAAAACAATATGGGCATTTTACATTCAGGGCCGTTTGGCGGTATATCGGGAAAAACCGGTCCGCTTGTTGGACGCAGGCAAAAGCACAAAAACGTTATTACAGGGCTGCATCATTGGGTCAACCGCAACGCTACGGCCGAACAAATGGTTTATCAGGCAAAACTCCGGCTGCTGATGTCTTTCCTGACGCCGATCACTCCGCTAATCAATATAGGATTTCGTGGGTTCAGGAAAGGAAACACTGCCATTAACGCGGCTTTCCGTTTTAACTTCGACAGGGTCTTTTCCGACCAGGGCAGCCAGCCGCATCTGAAATACGAAGCATTGGTATACAGCCGCGGTAACATCTATGGTCCGCTGCTGCCCAGCGTTGAACCGGCGTCGGGAGGATTGCTGTTCAGTTGGAAAGATGAGCCCTCGAACCCTTACTGTTACCGGGAGGACAGCGGCACTTTTGTCGTTTATAATGCAAAGAGGAACGTTTTCGAAACCCGTGTTTCGGCAGCGAGGAGGGGCGACCTGAGTTATCTTTTTGAAATACCTGCCAGCTTTAGCGGAGAGGACCTGCATTGCTATATGAATTTTAACGACCTGTTTAACAACATTACCGGTACCAGCTTTTATGTTGGCAGCATCACTGAAAATGTCTGAAAATTCCATTAGATTAGCCGCGCTTATCCGACATAAAAATTTAGAGACAATCTATGACTTTCCAACAGTACCTGGAATATTTTCAGGGTATCCTGAATGATCCGAACGCACCTGCACCATACAACAATATTGACTATCTGGACTATACCAAAATGAACTGGGCACGGCAAAACCGATGGCTTAAAACCGGGGTACTGAGTTTACCTTTGGCCGATAAAGTTGCGGCTATTGACAAACCTCAAAACTGGATCGTCATCACAGAACCCTGGTGTGGTGATGCCTCGCACCTCGTTCCTTTTATTCATAAACTCAGTGAATTGAATCCCTTGATCAGCATCGATTATCAGCTGAGGGATTCGGAGCCCTTTCTGATAGAGCAGTATCTGACAAACGGAGGCAAGGCGATCCCGAAGTTTATCATTCGCGACGAAAACGGTACGGATTTGATGAACTGGGGACCAAGGCCCGCGCCATGTCAGCAACTGTACCTGCGGCTTAAGGAAGAAAACGTGGATTTTAACACGATGAAGATTGAACTGCAGAAGTGGTACAATGAAGACAAAGGGCAGACCTTTCAGTCGGAATTGCTGGAATCCCTTACCAGTTTTGCCGAAGTATCAGGTTAGCTCACCCAATTGGCTAAGTTTATGTAGGGCTTCCATAGGCCATTTTCTTTCCTGTATATCATTATGGTGCCATCTCCACAAAGACTGCCACAACTGAAATCATACTGAAAAATGCAAAGTGTTTCATTACGTAAGAATATTGGATTGCTAAAGGTATAGAAACCAGAAATTCCTCGATCATACATCCTTTGCCATCCAAGAGCTCTATCTTTTAGGTAATATTGGACTGTATCTGTATGTAGCAACCTGGCACCCGGCAGTAAACGATCTTTCCACTTTAGTTCCCTAAGTTGACGGAGTTTAGTGCTAATATGTTTTCTTTCTTTCTGGGTAAGAATGAGTTTGTTTTGTGGCTTATTTCTGCCAGCCAACGCCCACATATCAACCAATGTATCAGGTTTAAGCGCCTCAAGTAATGCACGATCGTTATGATTTGATAAGTAAAATACAGGCTTTTTAGGCTCCCTTTCGTTCAAAAATGACGTAATAAATGCTTTCTGGCGTTTATTCAGCTGACCATTAGCAATACCATTAAAGGTTAAGAAAATAATAGTTAATACGATATAAGTCTTTCTCATGATTGAATTATGGATGTTAATTTAGCATGAATTCCATACGTTTCAGGTACTAATCTTACTACAGTGTTTAAAAAATGATGATATTGCCAGCAGAATCTGCACAGGATGATAACGACAAAAACCGGCCCGGGGGACTATTGGATTGAGCGCCTGAAGGATGGCGACAATGCCGCACTTGCGCACTTTTTTGAACTGCATAGTCGGCCGCTGACCTATTTTGCCGGCCGCTTGCTGGGCGATGGTGCAGAGGCGGAAGATGTGGTATCAAAGTGTTTCCTTAAAGTATGGGAAAAAAGAGGGTCTTTTAAAACGCCACAAAACATCAAAGCGTTCTTGTACATCAGCTGCCGGAACGCCTGCCTGGACTACCTGGACAGTCTGAAAGTGAGAACCCAAGCCCAGGAAAGATACCGTACGCACCTGGAGTCGGCCGGCGATACCGCATTGTACGATGTTATCCAGTCGGAGGTACTCGACCTGGTAAACCAGGAAATTGAAGAGCTGCCCGAAAAAATGCGGATCATTTTTAAAATGCTGTATGTTGACGACAAGTCTACCGCCGAAATTGCAGAAGAACTCGGCTTATCGGTGCAGACGGTACGCAATCAGAAAACCAAAGCAATCGAACTGATCAGAAATGCCTTAGTCAGGAAGGGCGTTTCCAGTGCGCTGCAGCTTGCGTTTTTACTTTTTGTAGATGGGAAGTGATATCAGAAAAGAATTTAAATCAGAATAAGAGAGGGTCATGCAAGACAACGTATTGATCATTGATGATGAAAAAAAATTGTGCGGCTTGCTGGCGCGGATCATCGAACTTGAGGGTTTTAAAGTTTTCCAGGCCTATACCGCTAAGGATGGATTAAAAATCCTGAAGTCGGAGGATATCCGGGTGGTGGTTAGTGATGTGAAGCTGCCCGACTACAACGGCGTGGAACTCGTGAAGGAGATTAAAAACGTAAGACCTAACGCCGAGGTAATCAGTCTGACAGCATTTGGAACGATCCCGGATGGGGTGATGGCGATGCGCAACGGGGCTTTCGATTATATTACGAAAGGCGACGATAACGATAAAATTATTCCGCTCGTTTATAAGGCTGCAGAGAAAGCAAAACTCAACGCAAAACCTGAAGCGCCAAAAGAGCTTGCAGATCATAAATATGGCTTCGATGCTATTTTAGGAAAGTCGGAAGCCATCAAAGAGGCGGTAAAGCTTGCCCAAAAGGTAGCTGGCACCGACACCACCGTGTTGCTTCTGGGGCAAACCGGTACCGGCAAGGAGGTTTTTGCGCAGGCTATCCATAATGAAAGCCCGCGAAAAGCAAAACCCTTTTTGGCCGTCAACTGCAGCGGCTTTACGCCAGAGCTTCTTGAAACAGAACTGTTTGGCTACAAGGCTGGCGCATTTACAGGTGCCTTGAAAGATAAACGCGGTTTATTGGAGGAGGCGAATGAAGGAACGGTCTTTCTGGATGAAATTGGGGAAATGAACCTGGACTTGCAAGCCAAACTGCTTCGCGTACTGGAAAGCCGCAGCTATATTAAAGTAGGAGATACCCGGACTAGTCAGTTGAATATCAGGATCATTGCCGCCACCAACCGCGACCTTAAGACAGAGGCAGAGGCAGGAAGTTTCCGGCTGGACCTCTATTATCGCCTTTCTGTATTTACGATTGAACTGCCGCCGCTGTCGCAACGCCGGGAAGACATTCCAGCGCTGGCAATGCATTATCTTTCCGTATTTACCGCGAAAGCCAATAAGCCCAAATTTACGGTAGAAAGGGAATTTGAAAGGCTTCTGACCGCCCACACCTGGAAAGGCAACGTCAGGGAGCTGAAGAATGTGATGGAACGGGTGGTGATACTGGCCGACGGGGATACGCTTGGCCCTGATCTGCTGCCTGCTGAGTTCCATAGCCCAAGAGGGGCCGTAGACTCGATGAATATGCAGGAGGTAGAAAAACAACACATCATCAAGGTGCTGAAATATACCCGTGGAAATAAAACGGAGTCATCGAGGCTGCTAGGCATAGGCCTAACGACCTTGTACCGCAAAATTGAAGAGTATCATATTGATATTTAAAAGCAACAGACTCTTGATACCAGCCATACCAGTATGATAAACACCCTTCCAAAATGGAGGGGTGTTTATGTTTCAAACAAGCTTCAGGATTTATGCTTTCGTTCATAACCAGTTTATGATGAGCCTATTATAAAAGTTGCCAGTTTAATGGCACCCGGATTGGCATGGGCAGATCAAAACAACATATTATGACTGCACTATTCATTATTGCCATCGCCGTCTTCATTTACATGATCTACGTGCTGATTAAACCCGAAAAATTTTAACTGAACATCATGAACACTGAATTAATTGGAGTCATAGCCACCTATGCACTCAGTTTGCTGATCGCTATTCCGCTGGGCGGGTACCTCGCCAAAGTATTTGCGGGAGAGAAGGTCTGGACCGACTTTTTAAAACCACTGGAAGCCGGCATTTATAAGCTCTCAGGAATTAACCCGAAAGAAGAGATGAACTGGAAGCAGCACATGAAAGCGCTGCTAACGATCAACCTGATCTGGTTGCTCTACGGATTTTTCTTATTGATGTACCAGGATAAACTTCCGCTGAACCCAGACGGAAATCCAGGCATGTCGGCCGATTTATCATTTAACACCGTCATCAGTTTTGTGTCGAACTGCGACCTGCAGCATTATTCGGGCGAAAGCGGCGCAACTTACCTGACGCAGCACTTTGTAATGATGTTTCTGATGTTTGTGAGTTGCGCCACCGGACTGGCTGCCGCGGTTGCGTTCTTTAAAGCATTCCGCGATAAGACCACCGAGCAGCTGGGAAATTTCTGGGAATTCTTTGTCAAGTCGATCACACGGCTGCTGCTGCCTTTGTCGCTACTTATAGCCCTGGTGCTGGCCTTCAATGGAACGCCGACCAGTTATGCGGCGAAGGATCAGTTCATTTCCCTTGAGGGCGATACAGTGAATGTGTCGAGAGGCCCTGCTGCAGGCATGATCGCTATTAAGCATCTGGGTACCAATGGGGGAGGCTGGTTTGGTGTCAATTCGGCCCATCCGCTGGAAAACCCGAACTATATCACCAATTCGGTCGAGCTGATTGCCCAGGTGATCATTCCGATCGCTATGGTGATCGCCTTTGGCATCTTTATCAGAAAGAGGAAGTTGAGCTGGGTTATTTTTGGTGTAATGACGATCGGTATGCTGCTGCTGCTCATTCCGACCATCAGCTCGGAACTGGGCGGCAATCCGGCCCTGGCAAAACTTGGCATTAGTCAGCCAACCGGTGCGATGGAAGGCAAGGAGATGCGCTTTGGTCCGGCTATATCTGCGTACTGGAGTACGGTGACAACGATTATTTCCACAGGGTCGGTAAACAGTATGCACGACTCGACCATGCCGCTTACTGGTGCCTGGCAGATGCTGGGTATGATGATCAATGCGTTTTACGGGGGTTGCGGCGTGGGCTTGCTGAACTACTTTGTTTACCTGATCATCGCCGTATTTATTTCAGGACTGATGGTGGGCAGAACACCGGAGTTTATGGGACATAAGGTGGAGGCCAGGGAGGTTAAGATTGCCGCGATGGTGACCTTGTTAAGTCCCTTTCTTATCCTCGCGGGAACAGCTGTGGCAAGCTATGTATTTACCAATCACGGTGGTGCCGACTGGGCAGTCCAGCCGAAAAATTGGTTAAACAACCCTGGCTTTCATGGATTTTCCGAGATGCTGTATGAGGTAACATCGGCCAATGCCAATAACGGTTCCGGCTTTGAAGGTTTGGGCGACAATAATGTGCTGTGGAATGTGCTGACGGGTCTGGTGATTTTGCTGGGACGCTTTCTGCCCATCATCGGTCCGGTTGCCATTGCCGGCATGCTTGCATCTAAAAAATATGTGCCTGAGTCGGCCGGCACGCTGAAAACCGATACGCTGACCTTCGGCCTGATGACCTTTGCGGTGATCATTGTGCTGAACGCGCTCTCATACTTCCCGGCACTGGCCCTTGGTCCGCTGGCAGAACACTTTACCATGCTTAAATAGACTATGAAAACTTCATCCAATACATTATTTGAACCGGCGCTGGTACAAACAGCGCTGAAACAATCCTTCATTAAACTTGACCCCAGGCTGATGATCAAAAACCCGGTGATGTTTACGGTGGAGATCGGAACGCTCGTTATGGCTTATGTTACGATTTACTCTATCGGCCACAGCGGGCAGGGCCCAGCTGCGTATAACTTTTTGATCTTTCTTATCCTTCTGCTGACGGTGCTATTTGCCAATTTCGCGGAAGCCATTGCAGAAGCGAGGGGCAAAGCGCAGGCAGATTCTTTGCGGAAAACACGCGAGGAGACGCCGGCCAGGGTGGTGCTGGCTGATGGAAAAACGGAGGTCCGCTCATCGTCTTTGTTGCAGAAAGGTGATGTATTTATATGCGAGGCCGGTGATGTGATTCCCACCGATGGGGAGATCATTGAAGGGATCGCTACCATAGACGAGTCGGCCATTACCGGGGAATCTGCACCTGTGATCCGGGAGTCGGGCGGCGACAGATCTTCTGTGACGGGCGGTACTAAGGTGCTGTCGGACGAGATTAAGGTGCGGGTAAACACCCAGCCGGGCGAGAGCTTTCTGGACAAAATGATTGCCTTGGTTGAAGGTGCTTCGCGCCAGAAAACACCCAATGAGATTGCGCTGACGATTTTGCTGGCCAGTTTTACCCTGGTTTTTATTATCGTATGCGTAACGCTGAAGCCCTTTGCTGATTATGCGAATACACCAATTACCATCGCTGCACTGATCTCCTTGTTTGTGTGCCTGATCCCTACAACGATCGGGGGCCTGCTGTCGGCCATCGGTATTGCGGGTATGGACAGGGCTTTGCGGGCCAATGTGATCACCAAGTCGGGCAAGGCCGTGGAGAACGCCGGGGATATAGATGTACTGCTGCTGGATAAGACCGGTACGATCACCATCGGTAACCGAAAAGCAACTGCGTTTTATCCAGCGCCGGGCGTGGAGATGAATGCGTTTATGGAAGCGTGTTTGATGAGTTCCCTTGCCGATGAAACGCCAGAGGGTAAATCGATCCTTGAACTCGCTGCCGGACAGGGGCATCGCATACAAGCCGCTCCTGAAGGATCCAGATTTATTAAGTTTACCGCCGAAACACGTTCTAGCGGACTGGATACGGCCGATGGCAGGCGTACGCGTAAGGGTGCGTTTGACTCGATCCGCAATATGGTGCTTATGGCCGGCCATCCCTTTCCCTGGGAGATAGAAGACCGGGTTAAAGTTATTTCCGGCAATGGTGGAACGCCGCTTGTTGTTGCGGTCGACGAGCAAGCGATGGGTGTGGTCGAGCTTCAGGATATTATCAAGCCCGGTATCAGCGAGCGCTTTGAGCGCTTGCGGAAAATGGGCGTGAAGACGGTGATGGTAACGGGAGATAATCCCTTGACCGCTAAGTTTATTGCCCAAAAAGCTGGGGTAGACGATTTCATTGCCGAGGCGAAGCCTGAGGATAAGATGAACTATATTAAGGAGGAGCAGGCACAGGGTAAGCTGGTTGCCATGATGGGCGACGGCACGAATGATGCGCCCGCCCTGGCCCAGGCGGATGTTGGCGTGGCAATGAACAGCGGCACTCAGGCCGCAAAAGAGGCTGGTAATATGGTGGACCTGGACAATGACCCGACGAAGCTGATCGAGATTGTGGAGATCGGCAAGCAGTTGCTGATAACCCGGGGGACACTGACGACCTTTTCTATTGCGAACGACGTGGCCAAGTACTTTGCCATTGTGCCTGCCTTGTTTATTGCCTCCATCCCTGCGCTGCAGCATCTGAATATTATGGACTTACATAGCCCCGAAAGTGCCATCCTGTCGGCCGTGATCTTTAATGCCATCATCATCCCTGTGCTGATCCCGCTGGCCCTGAAGGGCGTGGCCTACAAACCGATCGGGGCGAGCGCGCTGCTGCGCAGAAACCTGCTGATTTATGGCCTTGGCGGGGTAATCGTGCCGTTCATTGGAATTAAGCTCATCGACTTGCTGGTCGCCCTCTTCGTATAAACATTAATAATTAAAATCATGAGAAAATATATTTTGCCTTCGTTGCGCTTAACGGCAGTCCTGATGGTGCTGCTGTGCGTTATCTATCCTTTGATCGTTGCATTTGCCGGAAGTTTTTCAGCCGGAAATGGTGGTGGGGAGAAAATCAGCAGAAATGGAAAGGTTGTCGGTTATGCCTTGCTGGGCCAATCTTTTAGTCGCCCCGAATACTTCTGGGGCAGACCCTCGGCAGTGGATTATAATGCTGCTGGATCTGGAGGATCGAACAAGGGACCCTCTAATGCGGACTATCTGAAACAGGTGTCGGACCGCGTGGATACGCTGCTGAAATACCATCCCGGCATCCAAAAGGCCGATATACCGGCAGAGATGGTCACCGCCTCGGGCAGTGGCCTGGATCCGGATATATCCCTGCAGGGGGCTAATATTCAGATCAAAAGGATCGCAGCAGCAAGGAATGTGGATGAGCGGGTGATCGCGCAATTGGTGGTGGCCCATACAGAAAAACCGGTGTTGGGTTTATTTGGCCCCACCTCTGTCAACGTGCTGAAGCTTAACCTTGCTTTGGACGATCTGAGTGATAAAACAAACTGATCTGCTATTCGGAACACATGAAAAACTTTTTAATATTAGCTGTACTGCTCACAATGGGATCGACTGTATCGGGTCAGGAGCCACAGAAAGTTAAGCTGAGTGCTTACCTGGAAACTTATTTCGGATACGATTTCGATAAACCGGCTGACAATAACCGGCCCGGCTTTGTCTATTCGCACAACAGGCATAACGAGGTTAACCTGAACCTCGGCTTTATCAAAGCCAGCTATGAAGATGGCCCGATCCGCGCAAATCTCGCTTTAATGGCGGGTACCTATACCAATGCTAATCTTGCGGCTGAACCTGATGTGCTGAAAAATTTGTTTGAGGCAAATGTTGGGGTTAGGCTGTCTACCAAGAGTAATCTCTGGCTTGATGCCGGGATATTTTCGTCGCATATCGGGTTTGAGAGTGCGGTTTCAAAAGACTGCTGGGTGCTGACCAGGAATATTTCTTCGGAGAACACGCCTTATTATGAGTCGGGCGCAAAACTGACTTACGGC
This sequence comes from Pedobacter deserti, assembly GCF_024436415.1. Lineage (GTDB taxonomy): Bacteria > Bacteroidota > Bacteroidia > Sphingobacteriales > Sphingobacteriaceae > Pedobacter > Pedobacter faecalis. The sequence continues at coordinate 2,589,621 of NZ_JAFMZQ010000001.1, forward strand.
AGCGACGACGGAAGATTTACCGCCGCAGTACTGTACCTGAACGGATGGCAAAGAATAACGAGGCAGAACGGGAACAGCAGGCCAGCAGGCGGACTGCAACTGACCTGGAAGCCGGCACCCGCGATCACGGTCAACTATAGCAACTACCTGGGTACGGAAGGGGCTGATTCAGTTCGTGTAACCCGTTTCTATCACAATGTGTATGGTATATTTTCTGTGACGGAAAAGCTTGGCCTGACGCTGGGCTTTGACTACGGAACCCAGCAGCGGGTAAAGGGAAGCGATGACAAACATGAGGTATTGTCGCCAGTAATTATTGCCAGATACGCGCTCGCACCCAAATGGGCTATGGCCGGAAGGTTGGAGTATTATGAAGACAGGAATGGAATGTTGATAGTCGCAAATACCCCTGAGGGTTTCAAGACCACAGGATATTCGTTGAATGTAGATTATTCACCCGTAAGTAATGCTGTTGTGCGGCTGGAAGGGAAGATGTACAAGAACGATGGGGTACTTACGGCAAGCCTCGCTGTAGCCTTTTGATATGGTGAAGGGATGATAGACATGACGACAGGATCGCGGCGCGGAAAGTTTAAGGTATATATTGGCATGAGTGCCGGCGTGGGAAAAACGTATCGTATGCTCCAGGAAGCGCACGCGTTGCTGAAGCGAGGCATCGACATTCAGATCGGCTATATCGAAACGCATGGGCGACCGGAAACACATGCGCTTCTGGACGGCATCCCGGTAGTACCCAGACGGAAGATCTTTTATAAGGGCAAGTCGCTGGAAGAAATGGATGTGCAGGCGATACTCAACCTGCACCCGGAGGTGGTCATTGTAGACGAATTGGCCCATACCAATATAGATGGTAGTAAAAACAGCAAAAGGTGGCAGGACGTAGCCGATCTTCTGGACGCTGGGATCAATGTCATATCGGCGGTCAATATTCAGCATCTGGAGAGCATGAACGAGGAAGTGGAGACCATCACCGGAATTCCGGTGACGGAGCGGATTCCCGATAAAATCCTGGAGCGTGCAGACGAAATTGTGAATATTGACCTTACGGCCGAGGAACTGATAGAGCGCCTGAAAACCGGAAAGATCTATGAGGAAAGCAAGATAAAGCGTGCACTCGAAAACTTCTTTCAGCCTGAGCGCATCCTGCAGTTGCGGGAGCTTGCCCTGAAAGAGGTGGCGCACCACCTGATGCGCAAGATTGACCTTGAAGTGCCAAAGCAGCTTAAGCTGCGCCCGGAAAAGTTTTTGGCCTGTATTTCGACCAACCATGAAACGGCCAAAGTTGTTATCCGCAAGACTGCACGGCTGGCCTCTTACTATCGCTCGCCCTGGATTGTGCTGTATGTGCAGCGAAGTAATGAGCAGGGCGACCGGATAAAACTGGACCTGCAGCGGCATCTGATCAACAATTTTAAACTGGCAATTGAGCTGGGCGCGGAGGTGCTGAAGATAAAAAGTGAGGATGTAACGGAGACCATCACCAGAATAGCGGCTGAAAAGGAGGTGACAACGATCTGTATCGGGAAGCCGCACCTTAATTTGTTTCAGGTGATTTTGAGGACTGCAATATTCAACCGACTTTTAAAAAATATTTCGGAAACGGAAACTGATCTGGTTATCCTTTCTTAATATGGACAGACAATGAAAATAAAAACTAAACTTCGCCTGGGATTCGGATTCCTGTTCCTCGTGGTGATCTTCTTTGGTGCGGTGTCGCTGCACTATATGAATAAGATTTCAGTAAGCGCAAGGGTGATCCTGAAAGACAATTACGAGAGCTTACGGTATGCCCGGGAGATCAGAAGTATACTGGATGACAATGACCTGCCGCTTTCCGCCGCAGCGGTTGAGAAGCTTAAGATGCAGCTTGAACTGGAGCAGCAAAACATCACAGAGCCGGGTGAAGCTAAAGCCGTAGCAGACCTTTCTGGCGCCTTCACGGCGCTTACCCGCCCCGGGGCTGTGCAGTCGGCCCAAAGATCAGCACTTCGCCAGATGCACCTGCAATTGAGGACAATTGAGGAGTTGAATATGCAGGCCATTGTGCGGAAAAACGAGGCCGCCCGGCAGAGCGTGGAAAAGGCCGCTACTTATTTGATCTTTGCGGCATCTATTTGCTTTATCGTATTGTTTTCCTTCAGTGTCAACTTTCCGGGCTTTGTGGCTAATCCGCTCCGCGAGTTTTCGGAGGCGATTAAGGCCATAGGCCGCAAGAATTACAAACAGCGTTTAGAGTTTAAGGGAAACGATGAGTTTGCGGAGCTGGCCGAGGAGTTTAATGCTATGACGGCACAGTTGAACAGGTGGGAAAACAGCAATCTTGCCAAGCTGCAATCGGAGAAGCTGAGGATCGAAGCAATTATTGGTCAGATGCGGGACGCTATTATCGGTTTGAATGAGAAAAAAGAGATCCTGTTCCTGAACAAGGTAGCCGGACAGCTACTGAATTTGGACGGGCGGGACCTTACTGGTGCAGATGCCCTTGAGCTGATGAAAAAGAATGACCTGTTGAGCAGCGTGATACAGGCTGCTGATGATACGAAGCCGATGAAGATCTATGCTGACGGCAAGGAATCATATTTTAAGCTGGAGCGACGTGAGATTCTGGTACCCATGACCGGCGAACCATCGGAAAATGCCATCAGCGCATCACTTAAAACAGCAGGGGAGGTGTATGTGCTTAAAAACGTGACGGAGTATAAGGAACTTGACGAGGCGAAAACGAACTTTATCGCTACGGTTTCGCATGAGCTTAAAACGCCGATTTCATCTATCAAGATGAGCGTGAAACTGCTCGACGACGAACGCGTTGGCGGGATGAACCCCGAACAGCGACAGCTGGTGCAACATATCAAAGAAGATTGTGGTCGCCTGCTGAAGATTACCAGTGAACTGCTTGACCTCTCGCAGGTTGAAACAGGCAATCTGCAGCTTAATCTGGTTAGGTCGGACCCCAGGAAGGTGGCCATCTATGCGATGGATACGGTTCGCTTGCAAGCCGAGCAAAAGGAAATCGAGCTGGAGCTGATTGGCCGGAACGATCTGCCGAAAGTTAATATGGATACAGAGAAAACGGCTTGGGTGCTAGTTAACTTTCTCTCTAATGCGCTCCGTTACAGTGTACCGAAATCGAGGGTTGTGGTGCAGGTGATTCAGCATGGTACAGATATCGAGTTTTCTGTACGTGATTTTGGTAAGGGGATTGACGAGCAGTATCAGAAACGCTTGTTTGACCGGTATTTTCAGGTGCCCACTGATGGCAGCAACAAATCTGGTTCGGGCCTGGGCCTGGCGATTTCAAAAGATTTCATAGAGGCTGAAGGGGGAAAGATATGGGTGGAAAGCGCCATTGGTGAAGGAAGCAGGTTTTGTTTCCTGCTTCCTGTAGCTGAGTGATTAGCATCCTGGAGATTACTTGCTGCCCGTTTTTTGTTTATATTTACCGCATGAGGAAGTATCCAATTGGCTTACAGGATTTCGGAGAAGTAATATCAGGCGATTATCTTTACATTGACAAAACTGAACCGATCTTTAATCTGATTAGTTCAGGGAAGTACTATTTCCTGAGCCGTCCAAGGCGTTTTGGTAAATCTCTTCTTTTGTCGACCATTAAGCAGATCTTTAAAGGGAATACATCTTTGTTTGATGGGCTTTGGATACATGACCAATGGGATTGGAGGCAGAAGCATCCGGTAATCCATCTGAAACTAAGCAGTATCAACTACCAAAAACTGGGATTATATGCGGCGCTTAGTAAAGAAATGGATGCACAGGCAAAAGCACAAGGCGTTGTACTTGAAGAACAAGATCTAAAAGACAAATTTAAAGAGCTTATTGAAAAATCCTCAGTTAACGGAAATGTTGTGATCCTTATCGACGAATACGACAAACCCGTTATTGACTACCTCGAAGACCTTGACACCGCTGAAGAGAACCGTTCTGTATTTAAGGCGTTTTATTCGGTATTAAAAGATGCAGATGAATATATCAGGTTATTGCTCATTACCGGGGTTAGCCGTTTTACTAAAATCAGTATTTTTTCTGATTTGAACAATCTTCGTGATATCTCTCTGGCGCCTGAATTTAGCACTTTGGTAGGAATTACCCAGGCGCAGGTGGAAGAGAACTTTAGTGCTGAAATAGCGGAGATGAAGGAAACAGAGCCAAATATTGTTGAAAAGATCAGGGAGTGGTATAACGGATATTCGTGGAATGGAGTGGACAGGGTTTATAATCCCTTTTCCTTGCTCAATTTTATGGCGGACCGGACATTCAGCAATTACTGGTTTGAAACCGGGACGCCGACATTTCTGATAAAGCAGATCAGGGAACAACAGGATTATAACTTTGATAAAATACGCGTTGGCAAAAGTACATTGGGTAAGTTCGATATAAAGAATTTGCTATCAATCCCCTTGTTATTTCAAACCGGGTATTTGACAGTGAAGTCATACGACAGCGAATTTGATGCCTACGAACTGGGTTATCCGAACAAAGAGGTCGAGGCCAGTCTGCTTGATAATCTACTCAGTGCTTATCGGGAAGTCTACCCGGCAGATTCCCAGGAATTTACCTACGACCTGGTGACTGCTCTCCGTACAAATAATATCAATGGAATGATTGAGCAGTTAAACGTGCTGATCTCTACAATTCCATACGACCATTGGCGGGCGGAGAGTGAATCTATATTTCATATTATCTTACACCTGGCTTTCAAAAGGATCGGGATGAATGTGCACAGTGAAGTACATAGCGCTAAAGGCCGTTGTGACATATTAATTCTTACCAACGATTTTATTTACGTGCTGGAATTGAAACTGGAAGGCAGTGCAGAGGCTGCGTTAGAGCAAATCATCCATAAGGGCTATTTGGATGCCTACAAAGCCGATCCCAGGAAGAAAACCGCAATAGGCATCAACTTCTCATCGGAGAGAAGGGCTGTGCAGGATTTTAAAGTTCAGCAACTTTAGCTTTCTGCGATTTGACTCAATTTATTTGAGGAAGCAGGTTTTGTTTCCTGCTTCCTGTAGCCGAGTGATTAAGCGGTTTCACGTGCTGCTTTCGCAGCAGCGACCATGTTTTCGAGCGCAGCTTTTGTCTCCGGCCATTTGCGGGTTTTCAGGCCGCAATCTGGATTTACCCATAGGTTTTCTGCGGGCAGTAACTCTGCTGCTTTTCTGAGCAGCGAAAGCATTTCATCCTTAGCAGGAACCCTCGGTGAGTGGATATCGTACACGCCGGGACCAATCTCATTGGGGTATTTAAAATGGCTAAAGGCCTGCAGAAGTTCCATTTGCGAGCGTGAAGTTTCGATGGTGATGACGTCTGCATCCATGGCCGCAATATGTTCGATGATGTCGTTGAACTCGCTGTAACACATGTGCGTATGGATTTGTGTTTGGTCGGCAACCCCGCTTGCGGTGAGCCGGAAGGCGTTGACTGCCCATTGCAGGTAATCGTGGCGCCTGGCTTTACGAAGCGGTAGTCCTTCGCGGATTGCGGCCTCATCGATCTGGATGATGCTGATGCCTGCTTGTTCGAGTGCGAGCACCTCATCGCGGATCGCGAGGGCGATCTGATTGGTGGTGGTGTTACGCGGCTGATCGTTGCGCACGAAGGACCATTGCAGGATGGTGACCGGCCCGGTGAGCATGCCTTTCATCAGCTGTTTGGTTTGTTGGGCGGCGAACTTGGTCCACCGAACCGTCATATCCCGCGGTCTGCTTACGTCGCCATAAATGACCGGCGGCTTTACACAGCGGCTGCCGTAACTCTGCACCCAGCCATTTTTCGTAAGTAAGAATCCGTCGAGCTGCTCACCGAAGTACTCGACCATGTCGTTGCGCTCAAATTCGCCGTGCACCAACACATCAAAGCCGATTTCCTCCTGCCAGCGGATGGCCTGGATTGTGGCCTGTTCGATCTGCTCTTCGTATTGCCGGGATGTAAGTTCGCCTTTTTTGAATCGGGCACGCAACTGACGGATATCGTCTGTTTGCGGAAAAGAGCCGATGGTAGTGGTAGGAAAAAGCGGGAGCCTGAAACGCTCTCGGTGCAATTGCTGTCGCACCGCAAAGGCACTTTGACGATTAGAATCGGCATCCGTTATGGCGAGGACGCGGTTTTTTACAGCTTGTTTGTGAACCTTTTCGGAAATTCTTCTGCTGTCGAGCGCTTGCTTGTTCTCTTCCAGCAATGTGATGTTTCCCTCGATGATCTTTCTGAGTTCAGCGATCTCATTCAGCTTCTGTTTGGCGAAGGCCATCCAGTTTTTGATCTCCGGGTCTATGGTGGTCTCCAGTTCCAGATCGATGGGACAATGCAGCAGCGAGCAGGACGGCGCAATGATGATGCGCTTGCTGCCGAGCTTACCGGCTGCCCTATTAATAAGCTCCAGGGATCTGGCGTAATCGTTTTTCCAGACGTTGCGGCCGTCTACTATACCGATAGACAGCTGCATGCGCGCCGGGATCAATTCGAGAATTTCATCGAGCTGTTCGGGCGCACGTACCAGGTCGACATGCAACGCAGCCACCGGCAGGTTGACTGCCAGTGTCGTGTTATCGAGCAAAGCCTCGAAGTAAGTCGCCACCAGCAGTTTAACACCGCCCGTCTGCTTAGCGATAGTACGGTAAGCAAACTCGAATGCCTGTTTTTCCTTATCGGACAGGTCGAGCACCAGGCAAGGCTCATCCAGTTGTATCCATTTGGCGCCCTGCTGTTTGAGTCGGTTGATGATCTCAATATATACGGGTACCAGCGACTTGATGAGATCGATACGCTCGAATGTGCCTGCCCCTGATGCTTCATGCGTTTTCTCTTTTCCCAGCAAGAGATAGCTAACCGGTCCGACAAGCACAGGTTTGGCTTTGTCGCCCAGCAACTTCTTTGCGGCGTTTAGTTCACCGAATACCTTTTCAGAAAAGATCCGGAACTGCTGTCGGGCGGTAAATTCGGGCACCAGGTAATGATAATTGGTATCCAGCCACTTGGTCATTTCCATGGCTGTGATGTCTAGTCCGTCCTTTTGATAGCCGCGGGCCATGGCAAAGTACAGATCGAGTTCGGTATTCGTTTTTACCTGCGACAGAACGGGGGAGTAGCGCTCAGGAATAGACCCCAAGAGCAGGCTCATATCGAGCATCTGATCATAAAAACTGAAATCATTGCAGGGGATAAGGTCAATGTTTGCATCGAGCTGTACCTGCCAGTTTTCTTCACGGATGTGGCGTGCGACTGTGTTTAATTCTTTCTGGTCGATCTTTCCCGACCAGTATTGCTCACAGGCCTTTTTTAATTGTCGCTGGCCCCCTATACGCGGGTAGCCGAGATTTTGCGTTAGCATATTTTGTAGATTATTGTTCGACACAAAGCTATATTGTCAGTATATTGCACTGAAATTTTAAAAATATTCAGTTAAAAAGAAGACATTATAAGGCTGTTATAGGATAATAATCTATCTAATAGTCTTTGAAGCCGTGTAAACAGAAAAATATTCTATGGACGAATTGTTAGACGAAACAGATCTAAAGCTTTTAAGGCTCCTGGGCGAAGATTCCAAGATTACCACAAAGGACCTGGCCACAAAGGTAAATCTCTCGCCATCGCCGGTTTTTGAAAGGGTGAAGCGACTTGAGACTAAGGGCTTCATTAAAAAGTATATCGCCTTAATTGATGCGGAAAAGCTGGATTATGGCCTGATCGTTTTCTGCAACATCAGGCTAAAGCAGCATGACAAGAGCATTGGCCACGATTTTGTTTCGGAGATTATGAAACTTAATGAGGTGGTTGAGTGCTATAATATATCTGGTGATTTTGATTTTCTTTTAAAAGTACTGGCAAAGGATATGAAGCACTATCAGGATTTTGTGTTCAACAAACTCGGTTCGGTTAAGAGCATCGGAAGTACGCACAGCACCTTTGTGATGTGCGAGAATAAGAATACGTATAATATTAATTTTTGAGATCGCGAATTCTATTTATAAAACAGGTAGTATCGGTAATGATTATACTATATATACCCGTGATCCGGTCAAGCTCATCAGATAAATCGCTGGCAGAGTAGTTTTATTAAAGAAACACCATAATCACTAAGTAGCTCGGCAAAGGTACGTTTACTCAATCGAGCCATATCAGCAGCTTGACCGAGAGAAAGCTTTCCGGATTCATAAAATTGGGCTGCTATAAACCTCACGGTCTCATTTGATGGTAGGTTTATTCGATCAATAAAAACTCCTCTAAATTCTCCGGTGTGATTACCAACGTTTTTAAAACTTTGTAATTTTCTGTAAAGGTCTGCGGAAATTTAGCTTTAACTTTCTTGTTCCATTTGAATTCATAAGCGTACAAGCCTTCGCTGTCCTCTTCTATTAAATCAATTTCCTGTTGCTGAGTCGTCCGCCAAAAGTATTGATCGACATCTATGCTATGATAGCGAAGGGATTTGATCCTTTCTGCCATCAGATAATTTTCCCAAAGGGCACCTACGTCAGTTCTTGATCCCAGGGGTTTAAAGTTGTTTATGATTGCATTGCGGATACCGCAGTCATAGAAATAGACCTTCTTGCCCTTTTTTATTTCATTTCGGACGTTGCGACTGAAAGCGGGTAAACGGAATACAACATAAGTCTTTTCCAGCAAGTCGATGTATTTGTTAACCGTTTTTGCGTCAGTACCTACAGTTTGCGACAATTCCTGATAATTGATCTCACTACCAACCTGAAGCGCCAGTGCTTTTAACAGCTTCTCCAAAATTAAGGGTCTTTTCACCTGTTCGAGCATCAGCAAATCTTTATACAGGTAGCTACTGGCTAGTAGCTTTAAAAGCTCCACTTCTTCACCCGCTTTAGTAACAATCTCGGGGTAACATCCGTAAATCATCCTGTGCTCTAACAATCGCTTTTCATTGATTAATCCATTTTGCCGAACGAGCTCTTCAAAACTCAACGGATAAAGCATATACTCATACTTTCTTCCGGTTAGCGGTTCGTTAACCTGACTAGAAAGTTCAAATGCTGACGATCCTGTTGCAATCACCTGCACATCTTTAATCTGGTCGGTAAAAAGTTTAAGCGTTAAGCCTATATTAGGAATTCGCTGTGCTTCATCTATGAACAGCATCTTTTGGTTCCCAATGACTGCTTTTAACTTTGTAGCTGTTGTATTGGTTAAAATATCCCTTACGTCCGAGTCATCACCATTTAAATAAAGGTGTGTCTTGTCTTGCAGGATGGATTCCACCAACGTGGATTTACCTGACTGCCTTGGCCCAAATATCAATATTGCCTTTCCTCTGAATAACCTATTCTCTATGGTTCCTTTTAAGCTTCTAGTAATCATCTTGGCATTGAATGCTTTAATATTATGCTAATATAGGATTTAAATCCTGTATTATTATGTTATTGTGTTTGTCGCTATTTATACCGCAAGAAATCGCAGTTAAAAGAATCAAGTTTGTAGGAGGTGCTTTAACTTTCTCTGTTTCCAGTCTTCTTAGTTAGAATGCCGCCAATTTATTTTAAATCTTACAGATAGCTGCGCAAGAATATTTTTCAGACACATGGTTGTTTTAATACCACTTACCGTTTCTATACCAAATTGCGGAATTTCCGTTAACAACATTCGGGAAAATGTAATTAAATTGATAGAAACATTAGTGGTATGCTCGAAAAGGAATTTTATATCTCTGAACTAGTTACGGCACGGCTGGATGGGACGATTACAGAAAGCCAGCAGCAGGAGCTGGATGCCTGGATTAATGCATCGGCGGCAAACAGGGATTTTTATGAGCACTTAACGGACGAGGATTACTTCAAAGCAGAATTTAAAAAGTTTAGGGATATTGAGACCGGTAAGACCTGGAAGCTGGTTGAAGCCGGTTTGAAGCAACGACCATTTAGCAGAATATGGCAGGCTGCCGGTATCGCAGCGGCGCTTACTGCCATTGTGTTTGGCATTTGGTTCTTTAATTACAAACCAAGTTCTAATGCAGCCGAAAATATTTCACCTGGCAGAAATGGCGCCACGATTACGATGGCCAACGGCCAGGTAATAAAATTGGATGGAGATAAGGAAGGTGTGATTGTAGGTGCGGACCTGACGTACGATGACGGAACTTCCGTTTTGCCTCTAGACAAAGTAGCGAAGACTCCCGGACAAAAGGCAGAGCTGCTGACTGCCGCAACCGGCAATGGTCAGACCTATGCCTTTACCTTAGCGGATGGAACAAAAGTGTGGTTGAATGCAGCATCGCAAATAACCTTTCCAGACGATTTTAAAGACAAAAAACGACGAGAAATTATACTCAAAGGTGAGGCATACTTTGAAGTTTTTAAGAACAAGAATCAACCTTTTGTAGTAGTTTCCATAAATTTGGATAATAGCCGGAACCAGGAGGTTGAAGTGCTCGGCACACATTTCAATATTAACAGCTATGAGGACGAAGCGGATATAAGAACTACGCTGATTGAAGGCAGCGTAATGGTGAGCATTACGGGAAGGACAAACGCTATATTAAAACCTGGCGAGCAGGCCATAACCAATGATGGAAGGCTAAGCGTGACGACAGCTGATTTAAGAACTGCGACTGCATGGAAAGATGGCTACTTCCGCTTTGCTAAAACCGATCTGCGTACACTGATGCGCCAGATATCCAGGTGGTACGACATTGAAGTGGTATATGAAGGAACGGTGGCCAACGACCGTTTTAGCGGGGTGATAAGCCGGCAATCGACCCTGGCCGATATGCTTGCCATATTGAAGACCGGCGATGTGCAGTTCAAGGTAGAAAGCAGTCAGGGAAAGAAACGCCTCATTGTAACAGACTAAACAAAAACCAACATACCTAACCAGCATGGTTGAACCACAAAACTTAAAAACATGAAAAGAATGAAGCAATAGCTACCACCACAGAAAGGGAAGTTCTGGAAAAAGAACCGCCCCGGAGTCGCATTCCGGAGCGGAAAAAAGTCTGAGCTTAAATCCCGTCGCGATTAAACAACAAGACTATTTAAACCCAAACAGTAACAAATTTATGCAAATTAATTTATGCAGGAAATTGCCTGTATATAAGGCATTTTTCTCGCCCAAAAACATTCTCAGAATGAAAATAACGGCCATACTGTTATTTGCCTTTTGTATGCAGCTTAGCGCGACCGTACGATCGCAAATAACCCTATCTGAAAAGGATGCCCCGCTTACACAAATCCTGGAGAAAATACAGGAACAAAGCGGCTATAATCTCTTTTATAAAGACAAGCTGATTAACGACAACAAACTGAACATTAAACTGAATAATGTTAGCCTTGAACAGGCATTGAACGAGGTTTTCAGACAACAAAACCTGACGTTTGAACTGGTGAAGAATACCATCGTGGTAAAAAGGAGGGAGGAGAATTTTCTTGACAGGCTGGTAGAGGCGTTAAAGCCGCCTATTGACGTAAAGGGTACCGTTTATGATGAAAAGGGCGTACCTATCCCAGGTGTTACGATTAAGGTGAAGGGAACAAACAAATATACGACAACCGATGACAGCGGTGTCTTTTATTTGCCGGGAACGGACGACCGGGCCAGTATTCAAATTAGTTATGTAGGTTATAAAACACAGGAACTGCCTGCTTCGGCTAATTTTAGTAACATTAGGCTGGAAATGGGTACCAGCGAGCTTGATGAGGTGGTGGTAGCGTACGGCAGAACGACTCAACAGGCTTTGACCGGGTCGGTGACCGTAGTAAGAGGGGAACAAATACAGAACTTGCCAAACAGAAGCTTTGACAAGAGTTTGCAAGGACTGGTACCGGGACTGCAAATTACCAACGGCACCGGACAGCCGGGGGGAAACACGGCAAACCTCGTTTTAAGAGGTATTGCTACCGGAGCAGACCTGAGCCAGGGATCGATTGCCGGAAGTCCACTTTTTGTGATAGATGGCACACCGGTTACGAATCAAACCTTTCAGGCTAACCCCGCGAGGGTCACGCAAATTACGAATCCGCTTGCACAGATAAACCCATCCGATATCGAGTCAATTTCTGTACTGAAAGATGCTTCTGCCATTGCGCTATATGGTGCCAGAGCAGGTAACGGGGTGATTTTGGTAACAACCAAAAAGGGGAAGGCTGGTAAGACTATTTTTAACTTCCGGTCGCAACTGGATTTTGCCAGCCGAATGGATGGCAAAACGGAAGTGCTCAACCAACAGGATTATCTTAGTCTCCTTTATCAAACATATAAGAATACAAACGCTGCCAACTGGACGGACGAGAAAATCCTTGCCGACTTGAAGGCCAAATTCCCGGTGCGTTCCGATGGTACTTTTTATCCGGCGCCTGACTGGGATGATGCAGTATACGAGCGGGCCGCGTATACGACGAGCAATGAGATATCTATGTCGGGCGGGAGCCACAGGAATACTTACTACGTAAACCTGGAGTATTCAAGTCAGAATGGAGCGGTAAAAAATACAGGTTATGACCGACAGTCACTCCGGATAAATCTGGAAAATAGGCCGGCTGACTTCTTTAAACTGGGGCTTAATTCTACTTTCTCGTATAATTCACAAGACTTTTCAAACGCTTTTTCGGGTACGGACGGGTTTGCCTTGTCAAAAATCATATCGCCGCTTAATCCTGTACGATCGGAGAATGGCCAGTATATTCTGGTTTATCCGTTTGGCTTGACAAGCCAGGCAGTTAACCCGGCGGCGCAAAGCGAATATAATATCAACAACAACACAGCGTACAGGGGCTTGGCCAGCATTAACGGTGAACTGACGTTGTTCAAATCGCTTACGCTGAAAAGCCTCCTGGGCGTTGATTTTATGCTGGCCGAATCAAAATTTAAAAATAGTCCGGTGTTCTTAGCAGCTTCCCCTTCGACCTTACCACCTAGTATTCGTGAACGGGATGTAAAGCGAAGCAGCATTATTAACTCAAATACGTTAACATATAACAAGGTACTTTCAGACATTCACGCCGTTACTTTGCTAGTTGGGGGAGAGTCTCAAATGACTAACCAGAAAGACTTGGGCGCGGAGGTCATAGGCACGAAGGGAACGCTCGATTTCTATGATCAATTGAGTAGTCCCGGATATACCCAAAATGCATATGCAGGTTATGCAACGCGGCAAACGCAACTTTCTTGGTTCGCACAGGCGAATTATGGTTTTGACAGTAAATATTATTTTACCGGAAGTATCAGAGGCGATGGATCTTCCCGGTTTGGAGATGACCAGCGCTGGGGCACCTTCTGGTCGGCCGGCCTTGGCTGGATACTGTCTAACGAAACTTTCCTAAAAGACAGGGATCGCTGGTTGAGCTATCTCAAAATCAGGGGTAGCATAGGCGCTGCTGGTAACGCCTCGGCCATCGATGCTTACACAAGGTTTGATCGAATTGGAATTGCCTATTTCGATGGCAGCCAGGCGTTGCTTCCATCATCTACCCCCGGAAACCCAGACATTCAGTGGGAGGCGACTACGACCTGGGATATCGGTCTCGAGTCAAGATTTCTCCATAACAGGATTTCGCTTACCATGGATTACTATCAGAGAAATACCAGGGATCTGATTTTTCCGATGAACCTTTCATCGTTCGCTGGTTATCCTTCTGTGCCGGGAAATATCGGGAATATCAGAAACGAGGGGTTGGAGATCCAAATGAACACAAGTATCCTGAAGGGTAAATCTCTGAGCTGGGATCTGGGAGGCAACTGGAGTAGGAATGAAAATATCCTGATTAAGGCGAACGTGCCGATAGCACAGATTTTGACAGGGAATATTGGCCGCGAGGAGGGGCGGAACTTCAACGCTTTCTATATACCGGTTTGGGCGGGGGTTGATCAGCAGACCGGACGTCCTCAATGGCTGAAAGCAGATGGTACGATTACCAATACTTACGCTCAGGGAGCGAGACAGTTTGTTGGCAAGCCACAACCTGACGGTTTTGGCAGCATTATCAATACGTTACGGTATCGCGATTTGCAACTCTCGGTGTCGCTATATTATCAGTACGGTTCTAAGATCTTTGACAACGCTTCGAGGACTATTTATCTGAATGACGGACGGTCGCCCTATGTTAACCAATCTGTTCAGGCAATGAATTACTGGCAAAAATCAGGGGATACCTCGCCGAATCCGAGACGACTACTGAACAATACGGACAGGGGTAATGAACCTTCTACGCGGTATTTGTTTAGCGGCGATTACCTGAGAATTCAGAATGTCGTATTGGATTATGGCCTGCCGGACAAGCTGATTTCCCGTGCGAGACTTCAATCTGCCAGGGTCTATTTGCAGGGGAATAACCTGGCTGTTTTTACGAAATACAAAGGGGCCGATCCCGACAATACCGATATTCTGGGTAATAATGGTTTTGCCTATCCAAATGCAAGGGTATTTTCCATCGGCTTAAACGCAAGGTTTTAATACAAACGAATCATATGAGAACAAAATTAATGATACAGATTTTCCTTCTGACTACGATGGCATCTTGTCTGCTTTCCTGCAAAAAGGATTATTTAAATGAGGTAAACGACAACAGCACGCTAATTAGGCAGGACTACGTGGTTGACCTGAAGACAACGAGTGAATTTGCTCTGGGCATATATATAAAATTGAGTCTGAACCTTGATGCCAGCCTGATCTACCCGGATCTTGCTGCAGATAACCTTAAGCCAATTGGGAACAGTCCGCTTTCTGCGCTGTACAAATGGCAGCAGCAGCCAGACGAAAGCTCAAGTTCTGGCGTGAGGCCTGAAACAGGTAACCTTAACGGGGTGTCCTACAATGCTTACGGGGCGATAAGAAGCTGCAATTTTGTTATTGAGAAGGCCAATGAGTTTGAGAAAGAAAACCCCGCGTTGGCTGCCTCTTTGTTGGGACAGGCCTATGGATTGCGGGCTTTCCTGCATCTTTTTTTAGTGAACTACTTCGCTCAGCAAGTTAACTTCACCTCCGACGGCTCGCATAGGGGCATTGCATATATTACATCTTCCAAGTGGACTGACCAAGGCACGAGATTACCGGTAAAAGAGGTGTACCGGCTGGCAATACAGGATCTGGACCGGGCCTTGGCATTGCCGATTTCGCCAACGAAGCCGATCTATTTTACCAAAACTGCCGCTCTGGCACTGCTTGCGCGGGCTTATTTGAATACAGGGCAGTTGCAGAATGCTATTTCGAGAAGCAGGGAAGTAATCGCGGTTAAACCCCTGATGCTAGCAGGGTATCCGAATAATCTGTTCACCTCAAATGATACAGAGGCTATATTTTCATCGCCGCCAGCCGCTGCCGGTGCAAATTACTCGGTGCTTTTCCCGTCCTTCTATTTCAGGGAGTTTATATCTTTCGAAGCTACTGCAGATATCGCGGACTTGCTAACTGAAAGCGCTACGGATAAGCGTAGTGTCTGGGTAAATAAAACCGCCGTCGGCGGATGGAATGTCGTAAAGTTTCCTCAAAATGCGTTTACTTCTGATGATTTTCCCTCCAATTTATATTACGTTCCTTTAATACGCAGTTCTGAAATGTATCTCATTGCCGCTGAATCGTATGCAAAGTTGAACCGGCCTGACAGCGCCGTGTTTTTCCTGGATCAGGTAAGGCAGCGGGCAGATGTAAATGCAGGTGCAACTACGGTAATGGGCGCTGAGCTGTTGAACGCGGTGTACAAGGAAAGACGGAAAGAGCTGGCCTTTGAAGGGTTCAGAATGTTTGACTTGATGAGGTGGAAATTGCCGGTAAAAAGGGAGGATGCTGTGGCCGGTTCCCCAAAGGAATTGTCTTATCCTAATGATAAGGCGATAGCGCCCATTCCATTGTTGGACGTTAAATCATCAGGGTTGGACCAAAACGACGGATATTAGTATGAACAAGATCATCTTTGTTCTTTTGTTCGCTTTCGCTTGTAACTCCGTTGTATTGGCTGCTGGGCGAAAATTGCCGCCGCGTTTTACCATTAAAGTTAGAGAGGGCCTGCGTAGTCCAGACTCGTTAAGCTATCAAAGTGCTTCATACTTTTATCCCGAAGATCTGAGGCTCACTGGAATTGTGGTGCCGGGCGGAAAGGAGTTTAGATTTAAGCAGCAGAAGGCCGTGCTGATCAATCTGGGAAGAATTATACCAAAACTCCAGGTACGGCCGCTTTTTGGATGGGTATTGCTGGAACTTAATGATGACATTACAGCCGAAATTGATCGTGATTCGGTTCGCTTCTATGGCAAGGGGGCTGAGAAACTACTCCTTCTGGAAGATTATGTTTCGCGGCTAAGCACATTGGCGATGCCCCTGAACAAGCGATCAAGTGTAGTTGTTGACATGCGAGATTTTAAGGAGTGGAATACGCATTTGGATCGTCAGGAGCAACTTGTTGAGACTGTTATAAACAAGTGGCGTGGAAAGATAAGTCCGTTCGCTTTAGCATATATAAAAGCGCAACTTATCTCTAGATTCGAGTATGAGCGCATTTTGAGGTTTGGAATTGTTCGCGCAAAGAGAGAAACGTACAACCTGAGCAGCGACGAACTCGTGCGGATCTTTGACCAGACAACGTCAGGACTGCACAGTAGGTGGCTTATCAATTATTCTGGTGCAACGCAGGCGAATTATGTTTACTTTGAGTATGCAAGGCAATCGACACTTAGAAAGTATCACTTTGACCTGAAACATGATAGTCTGACCGGAACCAATGAGTTGATTTCCTACTACAATAGATCGAAACATTTATTTAAAGGAAACGCGCTCGCGAACTGCCTCACATTTTTGATTACTTCGAGAGGTATCAAGGAACTGACCTTCAAAAAAGGCTATGTAGAGGAGTTCGAGCATTTACTTGCGAGATATTATAGCGATATCTCAGATTTCCTGGACCACGTTCGGCATGTGAAGGAATATGACCTGAAATATCACCGGTTTTTATCGGGCATCGGGCAGAAAGGGTTCAATTTCAGTCTGACAGACCTTAACGGTGATAGACAATCTAAAGAGGGCTATGCAGGGCGTTTGCTTCTTCTTAATTTTTGGAATCCGGACAATCCGAAGAGTACGCAGACCGCTAAAATGCTTGTGCATGTTGCCCGGCAGGTTAGGGATTCCTGCAGACTCGTAGTTGCGAACATTTCTTCCGAGAAGGACAAAAACAAATGGCGGGCGTTAATTAGACAGAACGGTTTGAACGACCTAACCAACCTGTACACCGATGGAAAAGGAGAAAATGATCCTGCATTTAAAGGCTACGGGGTGTTGGGGTACCCGAGAACCATATTGCTGGATGAATCCGGAAAGTCTGTGTTCAACGCTAACAACGCCTACGCCCTTGATATGCATTCGGGACCATTGTTTCCTGACCCCCTTAAAGATAATGGTGAAAAGTTAGTTGCTGCGATCAGGTTGCAACTTGCACGGCTTACGGACGGACCATATGTTTTCGCCGTTGGTAACAAAAAAACTGCTTTCTGGGTAGCTCCTGACGCGGTTAGAGACAGCGTGGCAGACGACTTCGCTGTTGGCACCGATAGACCTGGCAAAAAATTTACTGTGGCATTACAGCGTTCAATTAATATTCCCACTTCCGAGACGGCGCCTGGTTCAAAAATATTCGCACTTTCCGATATCGAAGGCAATTTTGAGAAATTCCGCATGCTGTTGCAAAACAATAAAATCATTGATACGGGTTATAACTGGACATTTGGCAATGGGCACCTGGTGTTTTCGGGCGATATGTTTGACCGCGGAAAGCAGGTGACTGAGTGTTTATGGCTGATTTACTCTTTAGAAGAAAAAGCGAAGGCTTCCGGTGGTCAAGTGCATTTTATATTGGGGAACCATGAGATCATGAACCTGCAGGGCGACCATCGCTATGCTGATGAGAAGTACCAAAGGAGTGCAGAAAAATTGGGCAAAACGCTCACGGAACTTTACGGTGAGAACACCGAACTTGGAAGGTGGTTAAGATCGAAAAACATCGTTGAAAAGATTGGCGACCTGCTGTTCGTGCATGGTGGATTGTCGCCGCAGATCAGCGCATCGTCTATGACGGTTTCGGATATGAACCAATTGGCCAGGCCCTACTATGCAGATGAGCGACCTGACTACGGTGATGCAAATACTAATCTGGTGATGAGCCAGACTTATGGGCCGTTCTGGTATCGTGGTTACTACGGTCCAAAGGTAAATACCGGGGCTGCAGTGGATAGTATTCTTGCCAAATACAAGGCAAAGCATATTGTAACGGGTCATACTATTGTAGCTGATACAATAAGCGTGTTGTATGATAACAAGGTGATCAATACGGATGTGCCGCATGCTAAAGATTATTCCGAAGCCCTATTAGTAGAGGGGAAGAACTTCTACCGCGTGACTTATAAGGGTGAAAAGTTCCTGCTGTTTAAGGAAGACTGATTGCCTACGTGCGTGGTCTAAGGGCTGCGCACGTTTTTTTAATGAACTAACCAAATATTAAATAAACGCTAACTGATCATGCCTAAACGCAAACTCACCAACATGTTGGGTGCTATGCATCCAATGAGTAAACAATTACGCTCTCTTCTGGAAGATGACAATACGCTTCGAAAGCAGGTAATTAAGAAGGGCGACAAGATTTTGATGCCTAAGATGATGGCTGATGAGGCGCATTATATTGCTTCGGGTGCTTTTAAGGGGTATTATATGAATGAGGAGAATGAGCCGGAGACTTTCTATATATGGACGCTAAATGATATTATGCTTTTGCCGGAGGAGTTTTTTGCGGGGCTCCAGAACCAGACGGTGCACATTGTTGCTTTGGATGATTCGGAGATTTATACGATTACCAAGGCGCAGATGGATGTGATTTACAGTAAGTATCCGGAGGCTATGGTTTATACGAATATGATCCGGAACGAGATGCACCGCTGGCGGATGCTGCATACGGCGATCCTGATGAAGAGGCCTAATTTACGTTATGATTTGTTTTACTCGTGGTTTCATCGTTTATGGCTGCTGAACTTGCCCGACAGGGAGATCAGGTGGTTCTTGGGGATCTGCCAGAAGACGCTTACGACGGGTAAGAGGGAGTTGGTGCTGAGGGATAGGGGGAGGAGGTGATGGTTGATGTGAAAGATTTTACTATTTTTGAGTACAAATACTTTTCAAAAATGAGACCAGCAATAATAGATAGGCTACTGGAGAACATGGATAATATGCATGAAATGGGTAGGCAACGTGCGTTTGAGTTGGGTAAACCTTTTTATGGGCTTTATAGAGAAGATGGTGGCTATTACAGAAAGGAACTTCCTACCGGCGAAAAGTATTTGGTGAATGTGGAGATCGTCTATGACGAGAATGAAATGCCGGTTCAAATAAAAGATACCGTGATAAAGAAACTTACTGAATAGTGGATTCCAGAAAGTTAATTTTCGTCGTAGGCTGTAATGCGGCCGGAAAGTCTACTTTTATACGCTCCCGAATAAATGACCTTGCTTGTTCTGAGTAAAGAAATCTGTTGAACGGAGCATATTTCGCCGCAAACAGTTTGTAGCGTTTTTTGTGTTGGGCTCGTTTTTCTAATAAATTAACAACCTATGGCCTTTCAGATCAGAAACCTGTTTTTAGTTTTATGTCTGGCGACTGCTTTTGTTGCCTGTAAGGAAGATTTTACCGGAGATTGTAATAAAACCTGCACGAAACAATATGTGTATATTTTGGTAAGCTTTAAAACGGCGGCGGGTGCAACAGCAGAGATTAAGAATTATCAGGCTATAAATCTGAGAACGGGCAAGGTCTTGATGGAAGGTGATGAAGCGCGTATGGATATTTGGGGTGCCTATATCGTTGCCGGCGACAGTCAGTTGGACTTACTTTCTGAAAACGGTGACATGGTAGAAGTCCGGGCGACTAGCGTAGCTGCTGAGGAAACTGCGACAGCAACTTTTAAGATCAAAGGTGGGAGGTGTAATTGCCATGTAGAGAAGGTGATTGGCCCCAAGGAGATCGTATTTTCACCATAAATCGACAACGCTATTGTTCTTTCTGTGAAACGATTTTGAGCTTAAAACGTTTCTTTTGCGAAACGTTTTTGTATTTTTGATGTATTGATCATGCAATGGATATACTGACACAAAGGTTTCGCCTGCTATTGGGCTCATCTGACATTAAGTTTAAAAGGGGGTTAAGTTATAAGATTAACTGGAACGCTAGAGGCGTATGCATCGAAGGTGCGCGTGGCACTGGTAAGTCGACGATGATGTTGCAATACATTAAACAGAACTTGCCATTAGACCAGACGTTATATGTTTCGCTGGATGACTTGTATTTTCGGCAAAATAACTTGGTTGAAGTGGCCGAGCGTTTTTACGGATTAGGGGGCAGGCATCTCTTTCTGGATGAAGTGCACAAGTATGCTGACTGGCAGACGGCTGTGAAGAACATTTATGATTTTTTGCCGGAGATGAAACTGGTAATCTCGGGCTCTTCTATTTTGGCTTTACAGCAGTCAAGAGCAGACTTAAGCAGGAGGATGCTTAACTATCATTTACCGGAGTTGTCGCTTAGGGAGTATCTTTCGTTGAAGCACTTGACGGAGATGCCGATTTATGGTTTTGAGGAGATATTGAATAACCATGCGGATATTGCGGAGGAACTTCTTAAGATTATCGCTTCCCCATTAAAATCGCTTAATGATTATTTCACTTATGGAGCATATCCGTTTTTTTTAGAGGGAGAGTCGGACTATTTTATGCGTATCAATCAGTTGATAAACGTTATTATAGATTATGATTTGCCGGAGGCAAAGGCGCTAGAGGTTGCTACGCTGGCGAAACTCAAGAAATTGATGTACGTCCTCTCGACCGCTGTGCCGTTTACTCCAAATATTTCAAAGCTGGCGGAGCAGGTAGATACTTCGAGAGTCCGACTTTTAGAGATGCTTCATATTTTGGAACAGGCTCAGTTGATTCATAATTTACGCTCGGCCTCTTATGGAACGAGCCTGATGAATAAACCTGAAAAGATTTATTTGCATAATACAAGCCTCATTGCTGCCCTTGCTGAAGGGAAGCCAGATATTGGTAATATGAGGGAGACTTTTTTTCTTTCGCAGGTGCAGAATTCGGGTGCAGTGGTAACATATCCTAAAGCCGGGGATTTTATGGTAAACGGGAAGTATCTGATGGAAATAGGAGGCATAAACAAAAAAGGCAAGCAGATAAGGGGGCATGAAAAGGCTTATATAGTGGCAGACGATCTGGAATATGGTTTCGGCAACAAAATACCGCTATGGCTGTTTGGGTTTTTATATTGATTTTTCGGCAATAGTGGTTGTAGCGTTTTTTGTGTTGGGCTCGTTTTTCTAATAAAATAACAACCTATGGCCTTTCAGATCAGAAACCTGTTTTTAGTTTTATGTTTGGCGACTGCTTTTGTTGCCTGTAAGGAAGATCTTGCTGCAGATTGTGAAGCGAATAAGATTTGCACCGAACAATATGTGAGCATCGTGGTGCGGTTTGAAAGCGAAACGGGCGCGGCGGTGAATGTTGCGAATTATACCGCTAAAAACTTAAGAACGGGCAAAGTGCTGATGGAAGGTGAAGATGCACGTACGGATGTTACCGGCACTTATGTAGTCACTGCCGACAATCAGTTAAAGTTATTTTCTGAAAGTGGCGACGAGGTTGAGGTTAGTGGCACCAACGTGGCTAATGGCGACACGAAGACGGCAATTTTCAAAATAAAAGGAGGCAAGTGCAATTGCCATGTCGAGAAGATCAGCGGCCCTGAGAAAATAGTGCTCAGCGACTAACTGGAGATTGCAGACTGCTGGCCAGATGGCATCATTTAAAGTTCGCCTCTAATTTTGCGTATTTGTTCTAGAGCCAATACATCTAACTGATCCTTAGGACGATTTACGGTCTTTTTGTTTTCTATGAGCTGATTGATGTGAAGAAAAGGCACAGTTACATCTTCAATGTCGGCGATCGACGCCATGTCTAAACATTCTTGAAAAGTATATCCTTCTAAACCTTTCATTTCAATCAGAATATCAAGTCTAAGGCCATTGTTTAGACGAAAGTCGGTCCATCCGGGTACAAATTGCATATTATCAATCATAGGATAGTCCCCCATGCCACATTTAACAAAAGCCTGACGCAGCGCTCTTCTGTTGTCTACGCTATCCTGCAGCCAAAGATCCAAATCTCCTGTGAACCTTTGGTATCCGTGCAAGTTGGTGGCATATCCACCGACCATAATATACGCAACCCCACATTCTTGTAGAGCTCTCCAGAACTTTAAAATCTCTTCATCAAAAATATCCACGGACTATTTGCTAACAAAAGGTTTGTGAGAAATAGTCGCTTTACTCAACGTCTGATGAATCTTGTAAAGACGGGTAGCCATTTCGAAACGTTCTTTGTAGCTGCGCTTCAAACCTTCCTTAAGAAGCTCTAATTCGGCTTGCTCGAATGATTGCTTACTTTTTTTCATTATAGTTCTCTTAGAAACCAATCAAATTTATGCAAAAATCCTAACGGGAACAAACTTGTAGGCATAAAGATCTACATTGCAAGAATTGTGGTGTTTTTACCATAATTTATTGCTCTAAATCATTCTTTTTCAAAACATTGGCAGCGGTAGCTTTGGTGTTACCATTTGGTGCCTGAGTAGCTTGGGTGTGCCTCCAGGAGGTGGCCGTAGCGAAAGCGGTGGGCAGGTGGTATAATTAACCAAATGTTTTACCTCTAATGATTTTATCATGGGAATTCAGATTTGGGGAGCCTTTGGTGGCTTCCAGAAGAAGACGGGTGCCCTGGTCGGTCGGCGAGTTAACGGACAGAATGTGATCACAGCAATTCCTCACCCTAGTGAGTTGCCACCCAGTGAGGGGCAGCTTAGTTTTCGTGCCAGGTTTAAACTGGTGGTTAGCTTCCAGAAGTGGATCACGCCACTGATCCGCACCGGTTTCAGAAATGCGCACAAGGAAAAGCAGAATGCTTTTAACGCTGCCTTTGTGTACAATTATCGCAATGCGGTGACTGGCTCTGGTTTGAACTGGACGATCGACTATCCGAAGTTTATGTACAGCTCAGGGATGCTTGGCAATGCCGCTGGCCTGGAGATGCAGGTGAACACGGACGCTCAGCTTGATTTTAGCTGGACGGCGGTTCCGGACACTGGCGTGGGCGCGGCATCGGACAAGGCTTCGTTTGTGGTGTACAACCCGGCGCAGGACAAGTTTGTGGTAAGGGCTGATGCAGCTTTACGTTCGGCCCTTGCCTACGACCTTGCCGTACCTGTCAATTTTAGCGGAGATACGGTTCATGTATGGATGAACTTTGTGTCGGCTGACGGCAAAACGGCCAGCAACACGCTTTATGTGGGAAGCGCGGTTGTGATGTAGTCTGTGCGGCGTGCCAGACCGTGCACGCCGCACTTTTAGTCTTATGTTTTATTTATGTTATGATGTTATGGCAACTTTGAATTCGGGTTTATTAGGTGGCTACAGCGGCCGTTTAGGGAATCTGGTTTTTTATATAAGGAATGGCAGGCAGGTAGTGCGTACTGTGGGGGAGTGTAGGGTGCCTGCTTCTGAAAAGCAAACGGCCAACAGAAATGCGCTTGCGGTGGTGATGGCTTTTCTGAAAGTGGTGCGTGAGTTTGTGAATATCGGTTTTGACGGAAAGATGAAAGCAGGGCAGACAGCATTTAATGCGGCTGTGTCTTACCATTTAAAAAATGCGGTTGATGGTGTGTATCCTGATCTGTATCTGGATTATGCGAAGGTTAAGCTGGCTTGTGGCCGGCATATAGGTACCACTGCCTCCGCTGTGCTCAATGATGATGGCATTTTGGTTACCTGGGACTTTGAGCCGCATACCTGTTTTGAGCAGGCCAGTGAGCGGGTGATGCTGTTGGCTTTCTTCCCTGTGCTGAGCCGCGCTGTTTACGTGCTGGACGGTGCTGATCGCTGTGCCTGCAGCGAGCAGCTATACTTGCCACCTGAGTTGTGCAATGCGTATATGGAGGTATATATGTGCTTCGCGTCGCGGACTAAACGTGATACGACAGAGAGTGTTTATTTAGGTAAACAAAACCTGCATGGTGCTGTTTAATTTATACACAATTTTAAATTATTTATGGCAGAAAGGCATACCTACCAGACAGGTATCATTGGAAACTGTGCATATCTTGCACATATTAATAAGAATACGAATATTGATTGGCTTTGCTGGCCAAGGTTTGACAGCAGTTTTGTCTTCGGAGGCTTGCTCGACGAAGAAAACGGGGGTGAATTTTCGATAAAGCCGCATGGCGAATTCACTTCGCGTCAGTTTTACCTGGAAAACACGAATGTTTTATGTACGGAGATTAGTAACCCGGAGGGCAAATACCGGGTTACGGATTTCGCACCTAGATTTTATCACCATGAACGCTATTTTAAGCCTTTAATGATGATCCGCAAGATTGAGCCGATTGAGGGCAATCCGCGGGTTCGGGTGAGGTGTAAGCCGGTATGTAATTATGGCAAGTCGCGGCAAAAGGGCAGCCGTGGCAGCAACCATATTCTCTTTAGCGGCTGCACCGAAATGATGCAGTTGAGCACGAATATTTCGCTGAGCTATATTGAAGATGAGCATTACTTTGCGCTCAATGAACCTAAGTACCTGATTATGACTTACGGGTATGAGTTGAATGCACCGATCATTAGTACGGCCGACCGATTCCTGACGGAAACCATCCGCTACTGGAGACGCTGGATTAAGCATTCTAATATTGCCGGGTTTTATCAGCATCTGGTGATCCGCTCGGCGCTGGTGCTTAAAATTCACCAGTATGAAGATACCGGTGCTATTATAGCAGCCAGCACAACCAGTCTGCCTGAATCGCCGGGCAGCGGGCGCAACTGGGACTATCGTTATTGCTGGATGCGCGACACCTATTATGTTATTACGGCGCTGAACCACATCGGACATTTCGAGGAGATGGAAAAGTACTTTGGATACGTAACCGACATTTCCTTCCGGGATGAAAAGCGTTATCAGCCTTTGTTTGGTATTAGCGGCGAGCGCCTGCTGAAAGAGAGCGTGCTGGATCATATCCATGGGTACCAGGGCAATAAGCCTGTACGTATTGGTAACCAGGCTTATGAGCATATTCAGAACGATATTTATGGCCAGGTGCTGATTTCTATGCTGCCATTGTATTCCGACCATAGGTTTATATTCAGGGAGCGTCAGGATTCGGCGCAGTGGCTTGACAATCTGCTGAGTAAAATTGAGCGTACCATCGACGAGCGCGACGCCGGCTTGTGGGAGTTCAGAAATATTGCGCATATCCATTGCTATACCAACTTGTTTCAATGGGCGGGTGCCAATGCCGCGCTCAAAATGGCCAAAACCATCGGCAACGCGGAGTATGAGGAACGTGCGCAGATATTGATCGACAGGGCTGCTGAGCATATTGAGGCTTGCTATGATCCGGAGCGAAAGGTGTACACGCACGCCGTAGGCAGCAGTCACCTCGATGCAAGTACTTTACAGTTGATCCTGATGAACTATCTGGACCCGGCGTCTGACCGTGCTAAGGACCATCTGCTGGCGCTTGAGAAGGAACTTAAGGCTGAAAATGGTTTGTTTTACCGTTATCTGCATACCGACGACTTTGGCAGGCCGAAGACGACGTTCCTGATCTGCGCCTTCTGGTACGTGGAAGCACTGGCATGTGTGGGCCGGGTAGAGGATGCGATCCGCGAGTTTGAATCCATCATAAAATATTCGAACCACCTGCTTTTGTTCAGCGAGGATGTGGACGAGCGCGACGGCAGCCAATGGGGTAATTTCCCTCAGGCCTACAGCCATGTGGGCTTAATGAATGCGGCCCATCGGATTGGTGTTAAACTCGACAGGCCGGCGTTTCTTTAATACGTATTGAAAGCTTAGTTGGTCAGCGACTTAAGCAATCGCTTCAGAAATGAGGGTTGCTCGGTCGCTGACTTTTCTGTTTGTGCCGTTGTTGCCGGAAATTTATTATAGGCAAGCTGACTCAGCAATTCTCTTACTTCTTTGTGGTCGCGCAGATAATACCGCGCCGCCGATATATTGTTGCCTACTTTTATGGTATAGGCCGATTCCGGCAGGGATTTGAAAATATCCTCATCGGTATGGTCGTCGCCAAAGGCAATCATAAAGTCGGGATTATGGTTGGCCAGCCAGTTCAGGGCAGCCTTGCCTTTGTTGATCTCTATATTCTTAAACTCTATGATTTTATTGCCTTCCATCAGTTGTAAGCCCTTGTCGGCAATAAACATCCTGAGGTGATTCACAATTTCACCTGCGCGCAGTTCGCCCAGCCCGTTCTCTACTTTACGATAATGCCACACCAGCGAAAAAGCTTTTTCTTCTACAAAGGAGCCCGGAGTACGGTCGGTATACGTATCGAGAACAGCCTTAACCTCGTGCTTCCATTTGTCGGTCAGGAAAGGCACACTCTGCCAGTCTTCGCCCTGCTGCTTAAGCCATGCGCCGTGTTCCGCAATCATGCCGATGTTGAGGTGACCAAACCATTTCTGGAGGTTCTTGTAGTTTCGGCCGCTGATGATGATGACATGATTAGCCGGGTCGCTGAGCAGTTTATCAATCAGCGCATAGAGCTCTTCGTCGGGCGCCGCAAGGTTGATATCGCCATGAAAACCAACCAGCGTACCATCGTAGTCGAGAAAAATATAACGGTCGGCCGCATTGGCATAATCATGACCTATTTTTTCACGGATCGGCTGGGAGGCGTATCTGGTTAAAAGCGACTGCTGCATCTGTTTTACTTCCTGTAGTTTATCTATAAAGTTTTTTACCCAAAGGTGTATGTTGAATTTTTTAACGGTATGTCGCATATTGGTCATACGTGCTTCCTGCTCTTCGCGCGGCATATTGATAGCCTGTACAATGGCCCGCATGATGTCGCCAATGTTGTTCGGATTAACGATCAATGCTTCATTGAGTTCTTTAGATGCGCCTGCCATCTCGCTAAGTATCAACACTCCGTCGTTGTTGATACGGGATGCAACATACTCTTTGCTTACGAGGTTCATACCGTCGCGCATGGGCGTAACCAGGCAGATGTCGGCCGTGCTGTACAATGCCGAGAGGAATTCTACTGAGAACGATTTATAAAAATAATGGATGGGCAACCAGTTCATTGTTCTGAACCTGGAGTTGATATTGCCTACCAGTTGGTCGATACGATCCCGAAGGTCCTTATACTGGGGAACGGTATCTCTCGAAGGCACAACAACCATATAAAGAACAATTTTCTCAATGTATTCGGGATGGAGCTGCAGCAACAGCTCTAAGGCTTGAAGCCGCTGTATGATCCCCTTGCTGTAATCAAGCCGATCGATGGTCAATATAATCCGAAGGTCTTTCTGACTTTCCTTGAAAGCAGTGGAATGCCGTGCTACTTTGGGGTGATTGGTAAGGTTTTCAAATTTCTCACTGTCGATGCCCATAGGGAAGGCCTCGACCACCACATGCCGGTTTTTATCGACAATCACATTTTCCGAAAGCTTGCCGCTGGAAAGTCGCGATGCCGCACTCAGGAAGTGCCTTACATCGTCGAAGGTATGGAAGCCGAGCAAATCTGCACCAAGCATGCCCGCAATCAGCTCTTCACGCCAGGGAATAAGCCGGAATATTTCATATGACGGAAACGGAATATGCTGGAAGAAACCTATGGTAACGCCAGGCTGCTGCAGTCTTATTAAGTTGGGCAGTAAGAGCAGCTGATAGTCGTGCACCCAAATGGTATCGCCGTCTTTGCTATGCTGCAAAACGACGTCTTTAAATTTGGCATTTACCGCCTGATAATAATCCCAGTAGGCCTGGTCGAAATTGGCATAGGTAACCAGGTAGTGAAATACCGGCCAAAGGATTTCATTAGAAAAGCCCTCATAATAGAAATTGATTTCTTCGTTGGTAAGAAAAACAGGTATTAAGTTTAACGCAGCCAGCTTTCTGGTTACCTCGCGCTGCCTGTCTGCCGGAACTTCTATTCCCGGCCAGCCGATCCAGATGTTGTCGCCATTTTTGTATACGGATCCAAGACCGGTGGCCAGACCACCTTCGCTCGGCCTCAGAATATATTCACCATTTTGTTCGCTGATTTTTACGGGAAGCCGGTTCGATATTATAATTGTTTTGTTTTTTGTTGGCATATCTGACTTTACAACATCTCCAAGTGCGCAATTGTTTTTCCAAAGATTAAATTTATTGCTTATTAAGATTAGCCTGAGTGCCAGTTTGTTTGTAACTTGCCGGCCTTCGTTAAGTTGATTACGCTTATTGTGATATGCTAAAGTTTAGACTTCCTTTATTGTCGGCCGCCCTGTTGCTAACGGCTTCCTGTTCATCGATATATATGCCTAACGTACCAAACACGCCCATGCTTAGTCAGCAAGGCGAGTTTAGCGGTGGTGGCCATATCTCATTGCGTGGCAATGCCAGCGTCAATGGCGCCTATGCGGTGTCGGACCATTTTGGGGTGATCTTCAGCGGCTCGTATATGGACCGCGACTGGGAAAAGAAGGATTTTAAGCACAAGCTTGGAGAGGCGGGCGTTGGTTATTTCAATACGTTTGGTCCGGATGATAACCGTATCCTGGAAGTTTACGCAGGCTACGGCACCGGGAGCACCGATCGTGTGTTCAGGCATTACGATGAAAATAAGGTGCTGACTGGCTCTGATCTGGAAGAGGTTACCTACACTAAAACCTTCCTGCAGGTGAACTATAGCTCGAGGAAGAGCAATACACTGAATTTGTTCGGCCAGGCTTTTCCAATCAATTATGGTACAGCGCTGCGCATAAGTAATGTAGAGATGAAGACCTTTATGCGGAACAGCATCGGACAGCTGCGGGAGGGCAATGTATTTCTTGAACCAGTATTTTTTACCCGTATGAGGCTAAGCGATGCGTTTCAACTGCAATATACTACAAGCGCAAACTTCGGCCTGAACAACCGGAAGTATGTAAGCGCGGGCAACTCTATCTTTACGATAGGGGCTGTGTTTAATGTTGGCGGAAAAAAACAAAAGGCCGACTAAAGCCGGCCTTTTACAGTTGTTTCGTGGGTTTATTTCTTCGGGACGATAGTCAGCGTTCTCATGGCATGCCTGTCTTTGGCGGCCGACTGATCCGTCTTAACGACGATGTACAGATCGTGCATCTTACCATCGGTCACTTCATTCAGTGAAATCTGGCCGTCGTTATGTTTGCCGCTTCCTATTAGGGTACCATTTTCTGAATCCAGTCTGATCTCGATAGTGTAGGGTGTACCGCCCTGGGCAACTACCGTGGTGGCCAGAGCAGCTACGTGACTGAGGTCGACCTGTTTCAGTCTTATCCATCCGCTCTTTTCGGGGAATATCAATGATTCGGTGCCGTTGGCATCTTTGCGGCCGAAGCCTGAAAGGTCCCGCAGGTCTTTGGCGTCAATTACATTGCTTCTAAGGTTGAGTACCGCGGTGGATGTAAGCGGCTTCAGGTTTGTGCCGCCCAGGTCTGAGTAACTTGCCTTTATGCTCAATACTGTTTGTTTTCCACTTAAAGATGCAGGCGGGGTGATCTTTCCGGCAGCTGGCAGCGAAGGCGCTGCAGTTGATTTCGCTTTCAGGCTCATGATCCACTCGGCAATCTGGGTGGCTTCATCAGTTTTCATCGCGGAGTGTGCCGGCATTGGAACTTCGCCCCACACGCCTGTACTTCCTTTGATGATTTTGCCTGCAAGATATTTTGCCGCATCAGGCTTTGCCTGGTATTTTGCAGATACCAGCGTAAAAGCCGGACCTATCGATTTTTCGCTCACTTTGTGACAGGTGCTGCAATCTGATTTTTGCATCAGTGCCTTTCCGACCAGCGTTTGGGCCACTTCCTGATGCCCTAATTTGGCGCCAGCCATGTCGGTACCCTCGTTGTAAGTGCTGGAGACAAAGATGCGGGTTCTGTTGACCGTTGCCCCTGGATCAGTCACCTTAACGTTATAATTAACCGGTACTCCTGGAAAAAAGAAGCTCTTGTTATCGCTGGTGGCGATGTCTACCACAGGCTGTGCGTTACCCGCGGAGACGAGTA
This sequence comes from Pedobacter deserti, assembly GCF_024436415.1. Classification (GTDB taxonomy): domain Bacteria; phylum Bacteroidota; class Bacteroidia; order Sphingobacteriales; family Sphingobacteriaceae; genus Pedobacter; species Pedobacter faecalis. The sequence continues at coordinate 2,619,728 of NZ_JAFMZQ010000001.1, forward strand.
TTGACGGACCTTTCGCAGAAGCGCGGTCTTTGTCGACCACCTGAACACTGATGCTGTACTGGCCTGCTTTGCTGAAGGTGTGCTGGATGTTTGGTACTGTGGTGGTTTTCTTAATGCCATGGCCGAGCGACCATACATAAGTGAGCGCATCACCATCTGGGTCTGTTGCCTCAACACTGGCTTCAAGCCTATAGGGGAGGAGTCCGCTTGTTTTTTTAATGTTCAGTTTGCTTACTACGGGCGGACGATTGCCTTCGAGATAGTCGATGCGCACCAGCGCCGCATCTGGGTTTTTGGCAAACCAGCCCTTACCGTATTCCAGTATATACAGTTTGCCATCGCGACCCTGCTCCATGTCGATAGGCGCAGCAAGGGGGATGTTTGCCATAAAGGGCTCCATGCTTAAATAATCGCCTTGTGGCGACATGGTTACGGCTTTAACCCAGCCGCGAACCCATTCGTAGATGAGCAGCTTACCGTTATAGTAGGCCGGGTATGGCGAAGCGCCTGGCTTGGTATAGTATACCGGTCCGGCCATAGCGGTGCGTCCTCCGGTGCCAACCTGCGGGAAGTCTGGCGATTCCCCGTAAGGATACCATATAAATGCAGGTTGCGCCGGGGGCAACTGACTGAGGCCGGTATTGTTTGGCGAGTCGTTCTTAGGCGCGTTGGGATCGAAAAGATCTCCGCTGGTGCCATTGGTGTAATCATATGCCCGGTACGGATAGTTGTTGCCCACAAACAGTGGCCAACCGAAATTGCCGGCTTTCTTTGCCTGGTTAACTTCATCGTAGCCTCTCGGACCACGGGCCGGATCGTCGTTGCCCGCATCCGGACCAACCTCGCCCCAGTACAGGAAACCTGTCTTTTGGTCTACCGAAATACGGTAGGGGTTTCTGTTGCCCATTACATAGATCTCCGGTTTGGCTTTAGGGTCATTTTTCGCAAACAGGTTACCGTCTGGAATACCATAGCTGCCATCGTCGTTGACCCTTATCCGTAAAATTTTGCCTCTGAGGTCGTTTGTGTTTCCCGCGGAGCGGCGGGCATCATATTGGTGAAGGCCTTCCCGGTTATCCAGCGGGGCATAGCCTTTGTTTACGTATTGCTGCTTTGGTACATCAAACGGGGTAGAGTTATCACCTGTAGAAATATAGAGTAGTCCGTCGGGCCCAAAGGCGAGCGAACCGCCGGTATGGCAGCAGATCTCTCTTTGTGAGTAGAATTCAAGGATGACCTTTTCTGTGGCGGTAGTGATCCTGTCGTTCACCAGTTTAAACCTCGAAAGGCGGTTTACCGATTTGCCGGCCGGACTGTACAGCGCATAAACATACTGGTTTGCGGCAAACTTTGGATCTACCGCGATGCCGAGTAAACCTTCCTCGGCGTTTACATCGGGCACACTGGTTTTGAAATATACATCCAGTTTGCCAGCCTGTATCAATGTGCGTGTGGCATTTTTATAAAGCATAAGTTCGCCGCGTCGCTGAGATACCAGCACGTCGAGGTTTGGCAGTACGGCAATTTCGGTAGGTTCGGTGAACTGTCCCTGTACGAGGGTGACTTTCACAAAGCGGTTTTGATCGGGCGTGTCAATTTGTGTGGCTTTTGTTATTTCGGTGTCTTTTCCGAGTGGTAATAAAGTGGCAAATGCGATTCCTGAAAGTAATAACGCGAAGTAAGTTTTCATTTGGTTTATTGGTTGTCCTGATTATTCAAGTGTATGTATAAAACCAAAAATACAGCTTTGAGTGCCATTTCCTAACAATAGGTATTAAATAGTTTTAGCTAACTATTAAGCTTTATTTGTTCATTATCAGCAGGTATTGATTATTGTAACAAAATCATTATTTTGCGAATCTTTTAATCGCATGAGAAAATAGTTACTTTTAATTTTTTTTAACCAAAAACCACAACATGAAACTTAATTACTTAAGGTTTGGAACAACGGCCCTTGTCTGGCTGTTGGGCACTTCACTTGTGGCTGGTCAGCAGCTAACTGATCAGTCGGAAATCAGCCTGAACGATCTTTCGGCATTCAAAGATCCGGGTCCAACCTGGTCAATTGCCGGAGGGGTTACGGCTAATCTTGACCAACAAGATGTGTTAAAGGTCGCGAAGGGTAGCGGCGTTTTAGTAAGCATCCCTAAAAAGAATGCAGGCAGGGACCTGTATACCGTTGCCGAACATGGTGATATGATACTTGAACTGGAGTACTTACTTGCAAAAGGCGGTAACTCTGGTATTTACCTGCAAGGTGTTTATGAAATCCAGTTGGAAGACGCGTGGGGACTTAAAAACCCTAAGGCATCTAACAACGGTGGTATCTACCAGCGCTGGGATGATTCAAGACCAGAAGGCCAGAAAGGCTACGACGGTTATGCTCCACGTCAGAATGCGTCTAAAGCACCTGGATTGTGGCAAAAAATGAGAATTGCATTCAGGGCACCAAGATTTGACGGCTCCGGCAAGAAAGTTCAGAATGCAAGAATGGTTGCTGTAGAACTAAACGGCGTGCTTATTCACGATAACGTGGAACTGTTTGGTGTTACCCGTGGTGCCAATGGCGGCGAGCGTGCAGTAGGTCCGCTTCGCTTGCAGGGCGATCATGGTGCTGTGGCCTTCAGAAACATTAAAATATCTAAACTTCCTGCAGATGCGCAATCGGCCATCAGGCAAAGGGAAAACAGTGCTGACCCGATCTATGTAGATCCGGCTAATAACCCGCTTATCCGCAGTTTCGTAGACATCGCTGGTGGTACTAAAGTTGTTCATGCGATTTCTGTTTCGAGCCCGGAAGAAGTACATTACGGATATGACCTTGATAATGGTGTGTTGTTCCACGCATGGCATGGTGAATTCGTAGATGCAACCCCAATGTGGCACGAAAGAGGTAATGGAACTTCACGCCCCCGCGGTACGGTAACTACTTTCACTAAGAAGCCTGTTCCTGCGCTTGCAAAATTGTTGAGCGCACAAGACAGCTGGTTGAACGACACTACCGGCACTGGCTTCCAGACTAAAGGCTATGAGCTTGATGGTAACGATCGTCCTACTTTTGTTTACAAGATGTACGGTACCCGCGTTAAAGATGCTATCCGCGCCAATGAGAATGGTCAGGGTTTAACAAGAGAAATCACCCTGGAGCAACCGGTTTCTAACATCTATCACATGATCGCTTCTGGTTCTGCTATTGAAGACCTGGGCAAAGGGTTATACCTGATCGATGGTCAGTCGTACTACATCAAGTTCAGCGACAGCAAAATGAAGCCAATGGTTAAAGATGCAAACGGTACGAAGCAATTAATAGCTCCTGTGAATGGTAAGCTTAGCTATTCTATTTTATTTTAAAAGGGTTAGATAATGAAATATACTTTTAAGACGCTGGCACTGCTGGCATTAAGTTTCAGCTTCTCCGTGGGTTATGCACAGGAGACGCAAAAAGAAGAAGATTACTACAAAATACAAAAAGTAAGGGTTCCGGAAGGAAATATATTGGAAGTGGGTGGTTTGGTAACTATGCCTAATGGCGACCTCGCTATTTCTACAAGACGTGGCGATGTGTATATCGTAGAGAACCCAACCAGCAACAGACCATATTTCCGCAAGTTTGCTTCTGGTCTGCACGAAATTCTTGGTCTTGCTTACAAAGACGGTGCTTTATATTGCGCACAGCGTGGTGAGCTTACTAAACTGATCGACAGAAATGGCGACGGTAAAGCTGAGGTCTATGAAACTGTTTACGCCTGGCCGCTAAGCGGACACTACCATGAGTATAGCTTTGGTCCTAAGATCGCACCTGATGGTTCCTTCTTTGTGACTGGCAACGTTGCGTTTGGTGACGAAGAATGGTGGAGAGGCGAGAGCCGTGTGCCGATGCGTGGCTGGACCATGAAAATTACTGAGGATGGTAAAATGGAGCCTTGGGCTACCGGTCAGCGTTCACCTGCGGGACCAAACGTTATCGATGGTCAGCTTTATTATACTGACAACCAGGGCGACTGGTTCGGTTCTGGTGCTATCTGGCAGGTTAACAAGGGCGACTTCTTAGGTCACCCTGCAGGATTGCGCTGGACTGGCAGATCTGATTCCCCAATCAAAATGACTGAAGAATATTTCCGTTCTAAAATTGATGAGAGAAGGGTTAGAAATGATCAGGGCAGAATGGTTAAGCCTGAAAACCGTGTAGATGAGCAATATAAGCTGCTTTACGAAATGAAGAAAGATTTCCCTGAGTTAAGACTTCCGTCGGTATGGTTGCCTTATGGTATCCTGGGTATCTCAACTTCTGAGCCGGTTAAAATTCCTGCAAATACTTTCGGACCTTTTGCCGGTCAGCTTTTGATCGGTGATCAGGGTATGAGTATTATTTCAAGGGTTTTCCTTGAAACAGTGAACGGGGTAGAGCAAGGTGCTTCTTTCATGTTCCGCAGTGGTTTCCGCTCGGGTGTACTTAGAATGGCTTGGGCACAGGATGGTTCATTGTTCGTTGGTGAAACAAACCGCGGATGGGGATCAGCAGGTGATGCCAATGAAGGCCTTGAGCGTTTGGTTTACGACAATAGCAAAACACCTTTCGAGATGCGTGCTATCCGCGCCATGTCTGACGGTTTTGAAATTGAGTTCACCAAGCCGGTTGACAGAAAAACAGCTGAGGATCTTGCTTCTTATGATGTTGAAAGCTACCTGTACAAATATCAGCCGGTTTATGGTTCGCCACCGGTAAACAAAGAAACACTTAAAGTTAGAGGTGTAAAAGTTTCGGCCGACGGTCTTCGTGCCAGAATTATTGTAGATAACCTGCGTCAGTATTACATCCATACCATTATGGTTGAGGGCGTACGTGCCCAGGAGGGTGGAGCTGCGTTGATGCATCCAATTGGATACTATACGCTGAACAGCATCCCTACCAACGCTAAGCTATCTATGAGCGAAGTAAGCACCAGAAATTCAGCCGCTGCGCCTGCGAAGGCTCCAGCGCCGATCAAAGCTCCTGGTAAAAATGCACCTGAAGCTAAAAAGACTGCACAGAAAGTGATTACTACCGCTAAAGCCGAAGCGCCTACGTACAACCAGGTAAAAGGTTTGCTGACCAGCTATACTTGTACAGCTTGTCACAACCCAACCAAACGTCAGATTGGGCCGGCCTTCGTGGATATCGCTAAACGCAAATATTCGCCGGAGAAAATCGTGGAGCTGATCCACAATCCGAAACCTGAAAACTGGCCAGGCTATTCAACCGAAATGCCGCCAATGCCGCAGGTTAAGAAGGCAGACGGTCTGAAAATTGCCGCCTGGATCAACTCTCTTAATAAATAGCATTTTTGCTCTCTTGAATTAAAAATATTCGGCACGTGTGACTTTTAGTTATATATGCCGAATATTTTTTTATTTTAGCGCTTCATTTTAACCAAGCATAAACAATGAATAGACTCGAAACTAGCGATTACATTGTATTTTTTATCTACTTTATAATCGTTTCCGCCTACGGCTTGTGGATTTATTACAAAAAGAAGTCGGCCACCAGCGACTCTAAAGATTACTTCCTGGCTGAGGGGTCACTGACCTGGTGGGCTATTGGTGCCTCACTTATCGCCTCAAATATTTCTGCAGAGCAAATGATCGGTATGAGCGGATCGGGCTTTAAGCTCGGACTCGCCATTTCGGCATACGAATGGATGGCTGCCGCTACCCTTATTATCGTAGCTGTATTTTTCATGCCGGTATATCTGAAGAACAAGATATTTACCATGCCCCAGTTCCTCAATCAGCGCTACAACTCAACCGTTGCGATGATTATGGCTGTGTTCTGGCTGATGCTGTATATCGTGGTTAACCTGATGTCGATCCTTTACCTGGGCGCGCTTGCCATTAGTGGTATTTCGGGTATCGACATTACGCTTTGTATTCTGGGCCTGGCGTTGTTTGCTATTTTTATCACGCTGGGTGGTATGAAGGTAATCGGTTATACCGACGTTATCCAGGTATTTTTCCTGGTGCTGGGCGGTTTGGTAGCTACTTATATTGCATTAAACATCATTTCTGGTCAGCAAGGCGTCGTTAAAGGTTTTGATATCCTTACCGACGGGGCATCTGAGCACTTCCACCTGATCTTTGAGAAAGATAATCCGAATTACATGGATCTTCCGGGACTGAGCGTACTGATCGGTGGTATGTGGATTGCCAACCTGAGCTATTGGGGATGTAACCAGTATATCACGCAACGGGCTTTAGGTGCATCTTTACCTACAGCGCGTGCAGGTTTGCTGTTTGCTGCGTTTCTAAAAATGCTGATGCCTGTAATTGTTGTTATTCCGGGTATTGCCGTTTACTATATCATCAAAAACGATATTCCGGCAATCAGCCCTGATAACCTGTTAACAGGCTCCGGCGTACAGGATCCAAACAAGGCTTATCCTGCCTTGCTTACTTTGCTGCCAACCGGATTAAAGGGTTTGTCATTTGCTGCGCTTACAGCGGCTATTGTGGCGTCTCTTGCCGGTAAAGCGAACAGTATCGCGACCATCTTTACACTGGATATTTATCAGAAGGCGTTCAACAGGGAAGCTTCAGAGAAGAATCTGGTTAACGTAGGTAAGATCAGTGTTGTTGTTTCCATGCTGATGGCGGTATTGCTCTCACTCATCGTTGGTGATGCATTGATGGGAGAGGGTAAACAAGGGTTCCAGTACATTCAGGAATACACCGGTTTCGTATCGCCAGGTATTTTTGCCATGTTCATACTGGGATTCTTCTGGAAGAAGACTACATCAAACGCAGCGCTTTTTGCTACCATCGGTGGTTTTATCGTATCCATTATACTTAAGTTCCTTCCGGGATGGGTGGACTTGTCGCCGCTCTACGAATACGGATGGGCTGTTGCAAATTCTGCCGGCATCTATGAAATACCGTTTATGGACCGGATGCTTATCGTGTTTGCTGTGTGTATCATCGGTATGTATTTCATCAGCATCTATGAAAACAAGAAGGGTATTGTACCAAACGGACTCGAAGTGGACACCAAGATGTTCCGTGTTTCTACCTCGTTCGCAGTAGGCTCGCTGATCATTATCGCTATGCTCGTTGCCTTGTACTCGGCATACTGGTAAGTCGGCCAGTTTTCATTGAAAAATATAACACACCAAAAAGCCCCGGCGATATCTCGCCGGGGCTTTCTTATTGGATTGTAAAGAGGGCTTAGTATTTAAACACCTTGCCGCCAACCATCACTTCCTGTGTTTTCTCGTCGAAGGTTGCCTTCTGGCCGGTCCGCGCAGCCGCGTTGGTCATGATATTCGCAATCGAGTGGTAATAACCCGCCTCTACCGGAGCATTGGTTTCCTTACGGCTTCTGATACACTCCATCCAGTTGCGCATATGCGCTGAGGTGAGTTTGTCGCCTCCCGTATTTGCAGATGCAGCCACCTTCTCTACGTTCTCGGTAAGCTTAAACTCCGGCAGCAGATTCGCTTTCATGTCCATAGCCTTTGCCGCATTCTCTCTCAAACCACCCTTAGGCGATACCATATTGGTAATCAGGTTCATCTCACCGCCGTTTGAGTAGTAAATCTCCGCCGGGTTCTCGTCGCCATTGTGCATACGCGAGGTAAACACCACCTGGAAACCATTGTTGGGGTCGTTTGGCTTGCCGTAGTCAAACACCGCTGTGGTCGTATCCCAGTTTCTGCGTCCGTCTTTCCACTGATAGATACCACCGTTGGCCACCACACTTCTCGGGTGTTTCAGTCCGGTAAACCAGTGTACAGTATCGATCTGGTGCGACATCCACTGACCAGGCATGCCTGAAGAATACGGCCAGAATAAGCGGTACTCCAGGTATTTCCTCGGATCCCAGGCTTCAAACGGTCTGTTGAGCAGGAAACGCTTCCAGTCGGTATCTTCCTGCTTGAGTCTGGCCACTAAGGCAGGTCGGCGCCAGCGGCCAGGCTGGTTCACGTTCCAGCTCAGTTCAACCATCGTAATATCCCCAAACTTGCCATCCTTTACAAACTGCGCAGCGGCTTCATAGTTCCCGCCACTTCTCCGCTGCGATCCGATCTGAACGATCTGCTTAGAGGCTTTCACCGCTTTTAAGGCAGCCCGCGCATCAGCCATCGTTTCCGCAAAAGGCTTTTCGCAATACACATCGCACTTAGCCGTTACTGCCTCAATGGTGTGAAGAGCATGCTGAAAGTCGGCTGTGCTGATAATTACCGCATCGATATCTTTTAGCGCATACAGCTCATCATTATTGCGGCAAGCCGTGATGTCGTGACCAAGCTTGTTTTTAAGATGATCCACGCCCAGTCCGCGGCGATAGTTCCAAAGATCTGATACGGCAACAATGTCAAAATTCAGTTCTTTATGATGGTTTAAAAAACTCGGCAGGAGGGAGTCCTTAAACCGGTCTGAAAACCCTACTACGCCGACACGCACCCGGTCGTTAGCCCCGATAATACGGCCATAACTTTTGGCCGAAAACCCCATAGTGCCCAGGTATGTACCTGCACCGGCGATAGCGGCCTGCTTTAAAAATGTTCTTCTGGATTCTTCCATGGTCTGATAAGATTACAATTCTTTAATTTTTATACTTCTGAACGAAACCCTGTCGCCATGATCCTGTAAAAGGATACGGCCTTTAGGTGCCATTCCAAAATCTTTCCATCCTTTGTACTTACTACCGGCAACAAGCTCGAGAAACTCGGGCGTTCCGCGCGTAAATTCAGTGATTTTGAAGCCGTTCAACCAATACTCGATGCGGTTGTCAGGATACACCCTGATCAGGCCTTTATTCCACTCGCCGATCTTCTTTTGAGAAGCCGGTATCTTTTTACTGGCTATAAGGTCATACAAAGAACCAAGCGTTCTATTGCCGTTTTTACCCAGCTTAGCGTCCGGGTGCCGTTCATCATCCAGAATCTGGTACTCCATACCTATTGCTGAGCCTTTGTTGCCCTCAGACAGCGTCACAAAATATTTCACTCCGCTATTGGCGCCCTGAGTAAGCCTGAAATCGAATTTCAGCTCAAATGCACCATACAGCTTCTCGGTAACAATATCTCCGCCGTTGGTCGACTCGCCGCCATCAGATTTCTCCACACTAAGTTCTCCATCGCGTATGAGCCAGCCTTTTTCAGGAAAAGTACCTTTATAGGCGCCAACCCATCCTTTGCTGGTCTTACCGTCCCACAGCAGGCTGTAACCTTGAGCCTGTTCCAGTGCAGAAAGATCGTTCGGGATCATGTTCACAACATAAGTATCATCAGCTTTCGCAGGCGTCAGCTTACCCGTCTGAATCCTGATGTTCCTCCACTTGATCTGCTTGCCGGGAACCTCGTTTTTACCGATGCTGTGTACCTGCAGGGCAATGAATCCAGACAGGGTCACATTGTCGACCAAACTCGCGGCCGGTATGCCGTTAACCCAGGTGCGGATCGATGAGCCTATACATTCAATCCTATACTTGTTCCACTGGCCCTTTTTAAAAGCAGCCTGCCCCGCCGGATTGATGTCCATCGGATACAACCAGCCTCGTCTGCCTTCATCATAGATACCGCCACTCCATTTTCTATCGGAGGGATCAATTTCCACCTGATAACCATGTACCCTGCCATTCTGATAATCAGCCTTGCTCAAGCTCCTCACCTGTATGCCGGAATTCATGGAGTTGTCGGCCAACAGTTCCAGTTCCAGAATAAAATCACCATATTCTTTCTCTGTCGCCAGAAAGGAGTTCGGTTCGTTGGAAACAGTGGTGCCAACAATCTCTCCCTTTACGACCTGGTACTTCGCCTTACCGTTCAGCTGTTTCCAGCCATTTAAATCCTTCCCGTTGAAAAGCTTCTGCCATTTCCCGTCCTGCGCATGCACGGCCGATAAACTCCCTGCAAGCATCATAGCCACCATTACTAACTGTCTCTTTTTCATTCGTGTTATATATTAATTAATAGGTTTTTGCAAAATCGTCTGCCGCGGCATTCAATGCCTTTGCATCAGGATGTATCTTTTCATCAATCTGCACGCGATATCTGAACGTTACCGACTGGCCGGGCGCGAGTTTCATGTTAAGCCGTTCCTTACCGTTCGAAAAAATATTTTGTCCCAATGGGTTTGCCGCAAACAAGCCGTAGTCGCGGGCATGCCAGTAGGTTGGGTAGCCCGGGTTTTTCGGGTGATCAATAATGGAAACCGCAACAGGCATACCTTCTTTCTTCGCATACAGCATACACCAGTTGCCCCGGCTGCCCCATACATCATTTCCCTGTTTTCCTGCACTGCTGAGATAATTCCCATTGGCACCATTGTTTGAGGCAGGCACCCTGGTAATGTTACCCTGACTGTCGGTAAACTCTTCAACCTTGTCCGACGGCATTTCCAGCTCCTTAGTTACCCTTAGCCCAATCATACCGTCCTTAACATCTTTAAAAAATACGGTATCCTGCTGTGCGATAAGCGTGGTAATACGGTCTATACTCCGGCTGTGCCCCCGGCCCGAAAACACAAAGGTCGTCTGCTCTTTAAGCAACACCTTTCCTGCCTGATTCTCCCAATTTGAGGTATAACTTAATCGCCCTTCATTTTTACCGCCGGTAAGCTTTTCCACTTTAGTGTTTCTTACCCAGCCGTAGCGTACTTTGTTTGCCGCCGGAATGTTATAAGAGTTGTTCCAGAAATCCAGACCATTCACACTTTCATAGTTAAGCCACAGGCCAACATGATGCGGATGGTCGGTCCGTTCACCATCGCGGCTCTTCAACGGAAAACCACGGGTAACAACCAGTCCCCCAGCGGTATAAATCGGATACAATACCGGCTTCTCCAGGTTATCCGGATAGATGAAAGACGTAAAGTGCTTATTGCCGACCAAAACCTTCACCGATTTCTGCTCCGTATCCGGAACAAATTCCACTTTGACTTGCCGGGCAGTTGCTGAAACCGCACAGCAGCATAAAACAATAAGCAGGTTTATTTTCATCGTATTTGGTTACTTAGGCCCCGAAACATGGGACGAACATTTAGTTAAATATAGTTGTCTTAGCGCATAATATGCTCATAAACCGATATTTACTACAGAAAAAATACGAAAACGATTGCGCTTACAACCAATGATTTTCCCGATACCATGCTACGGTTTCGGCTATTCCTTTTTCCAGATTATACCTGGGTTGGAAGTTAAGATCGGCTTTAGCGCGACTGATATCGCAGTACCAGTTTACCGCCGTTAGCTCTGCCATCTTTTCTTTGTTCAGGGCAGGAGTATCCTTGCGGTTCCGGTAAAGGAAATCCATGATTCGGGCCAGTGCGCCCACTAGCGAGACCGGAAGATGAAACCTGAGCGTGCGCTTTCCAAGTGATTTTCGGATAAAGCGGCCCAGCGTATAGCGGTCATAGAATTGACCATCCGAAATATTAAACGTACGTCCGCGCACTTCAGCGAAAAGCGATTTTACAATAATCTCCGCCAGATCGGTCACGTAAATAAAACTAAGCTGTTGCTGAAAGGAACCTATATAAGGTTCAATGCCCTGTTTTATGCTTTTAAACAGAATGAAAATATCTTTTTCACGAGGCCCGTACACTGCCGTTGGCCTGATCACAATAAGCGGAAGCTCCGGCAATTCGGAAAGGTATCGCTCCGCTTTCAGCTTGCTCGCACCATACTGGGTTACCGGCTTTCCCGTCATCTCGTCGCTTATGCAGGCAGATAAGTCGGCGAGCGGGCCCAGTGCGGCTAAACTGCTCACAAACACGAACTTTTCCAGAGGAATCTTAGCTTCAGTGGCAGCCATGGCAAGGTTTTTCGTAAATTCCGCGTTTACCCGTTCATACTGCTCCCGCGTTTTTGCCTTGGTGATTCCTGCCGCATGAATAATATAATGGAACTGATACTTCTCAAGCGTATCCCGCAGGTCGGCTACCGATGCATAGTTGAGCTCGGCATAACTGATATCGAATGCTTTCAGGTGCGCTCTGGAAGTGCCCGATCGCACGGCCGCTACCACTTCAAGTCCGGCTTGCAGCGCCTGGGCAATCAGATGATAGCCTACAAAGCCCGTGGCACCGGTGATCAGCACCTTTTTGCTCATATCTGTTTTTCGTAGATGCGATAGGTTTTGTAAGGATCGCCTTTAATGGCTTCAATGGCACTGTTTACCATGTCGTTGTGCTCAAGCGTCCAGCTGGCCTCGGCATATTCAAATCCCTTACGGCGATAAGCCTGAATGATCTTCGCATAAATACAGGCTTCAATACCCATCTTCCGATAGCCGTCGACCACACCCAACAGCAGGATCCTGATTCCCTTAACCTTTTTCTTTCCGAAAAGCAGCTTAAACAAGCCGGTAGGAAGGAGGCGCCCCTTTTTAATGTTGATCTGGATCTGGTTCATATCTGGAATTGCGGCCCCAAAGCCAACCAATTCACCATCCTTCTCGGCAACCAGACAAAAATCCGGGTCGAGCACCAGCTTAAGGTCTTTGGCCTGATAGTCAAATTCCTCATCGTTTAGCGGTACAAATCCTGTATTCTTATCCCAAGCCTTGTTATATACCTCGCGCAACTTCGCAGCTTCAGCTTTGAAGTTTTTCATATTGATCTTCCTGATCACGATATTATTGCGCTTTAAGCGCTCTTCAAGGCGGTCTACCAGCTTCACAGAACGATCATCATAGTTTTCGCCAGTAAAGCGCCAGGCCAGCAAATCAACCTTTTTCAGCAGACCAGTGTTTTCCAGAAGGGCGGGGTAGTAGGAAGCATTGTAAGGCATCATAACCACAGGCGGCATGTCAAAACCCTTAACCAATAAGCCGCACGACTCATTTGTAGAGAAGTTGACAGGGCCCATAAGTAAACCGGTCACACCTTTCTCTTTCAGCCAGTCCGAAGCGGTCTGCAGCAGCAAATCTGCGGCACTCTGATCATTGACACAATCAAAAAAACCAAAGAAGCCGTCATTCACCTGGTTAACCCGGTTATGGCTGTTGTTCAGTATTGCCGCAATCCTGCCAATGATCTGATCCCCGTTGTACAACAGGAAACACTGTAGCGAAGAATGTTTATGAAAAGGGTGGGTGGTCAGTAAGTCTTTCTGTGCAATAAATAATTCCGGAACGTAGTTCGGGTCGTTCTTATACAATTCGTGAGGAAAGTCAATAAAAGCAGCTAATTGTTTTTTATTGCTTACAGCAACGATCTGCTTCATATAGTTACCTGCGATCTTTGAACCTGAACCTGCTTGGCGGCAGCTGATATTTTATCCACCGCTTCCTCGATCTGAGCAAAGGTATGTGTGGCCATCAGGGAGAACCTGATCAGCGACGAATCTGAAGGAACTGCCGGAGATACTACCGGGTTCACAAAAATTCCATTATTGCTCAATATATTGGTAATTAAGAAGGTCTTATCGTTATCGCGGATATATACCGGAATTATCGGACTGTCTGTATGGCCTATATCAAACCCTGCATCGAGCAAAAGCTTTTTTGCGTAGTTCGTGTTTGCCCAAAGCTGGTCGATGCGCTCCGGTTCCGATTCTATGATATCCAATGCAGCTATAACGCTCGCAACTGCTGCAGGGGGCATGCTGGCGCTGAACATCAGCGATCTTGCCCGGTGTTTCACAAACTCAATCGTTTCCTCGTTGCCGGCAATAAACCCACCGAGGGAAGCAAGCGATTTGCTGAAAGTACCCATGATCAGATCCACCTTGTCGGTAAGCCCGAAATGCGAAGCCGTTCCCGCACCGTTTAAGCCAATCACGCCTAAACTGTGCGCATCATCCATCATAATATTTGCGCCAAACTCATCGGCAATTTTTACGATCTCAGGCAAATTGACCAGGTCACCTTCCATACTGAAAATACCATCAGCAACAATCAGTTTTGCGGCGTCTTCAGGAAGCCTGCTCAACTTCTTGCGAAGATCGTCCATGTCATTATGCGCATACTTGATGGAACGCGAAAAAGAAAGCCTGCTTCCGTCAATAATGGATGCATGGTCGTATTCATCAAGGATCAGATAGTCATTACGGTCCAGCAGGCAGGAGATCACCCCGAGGTTAACCTGAAAGCCGGTACTGAAAAGTACCGCAGCTTCTTTACCTACATAGGCTGCCAGTCTGCGTTCCAGTTCAATATGTATATCCAGCGTACCATTCAGAAACCGGGAACCAGCACAACCAGTGCCGTATTTATCGACCGCCTGTTTGGCGGCTTCCTTTATTTTAGGGTGGTTGGTAAGGCCAAGGTAGGAGTTAGAACCAAACATCAGTACCCGCTTCCCATTGATCATCACTTCTGTGTCCTGTCCCGATTCAATTGCACGGAAATATGGGTATAAACCCTTTTCCTTGATCGCATTGGCATCTTTAAATGCTGCTATCCTATCTTGTAATTTTTTGCGCATGCTATTCTATATCTTTTAATAGAGCTGAGTTATGTTTGGTAGTAGTTTTCATATGACATCATTGATTACGCTAGCTTAATATTAAGTTAAAAGTCAACATTTATGCCAATAAAAAAACTTCCCAAATCTAAGATCATAATCAGACAAAACAAAACTAAAAGTTTATCAACTATCAATATATTGTTTTTTAAAACAAAAATTACAATTTACTTATATTTACGGCTGCAGATGAAGGAAACGGGAAATAGTTGCCGGTTTAGCAGATCACCTGACCCTAAAAAGGAAACAGGGAAACATCTGGCGATGCATCCCTGTTTTAATAGATGGTTGACCCACCACAGATCAACCTAAACCAAACAAACTATCATCATAACGGCAACTGGTATGCCAAAGTTTTCGGCCAGATCAATAAAGACATTAATATGACAATTCGCGAGCTTTACTGCTAAAAATGCGCATTACAAGCCTAGCGTAGCGTATTTGTATGCCGGGCATCCAAGGTTAGGCCACATAGCTAGGAGGGTCAGACCTCTTTTTAATACACTCATAATGCTTTGTTCAGTACAGTAAAAACCTGAACCAGGCGCAGACCGTTGTTGTCTACCAACGTAAGCGTATGCCTACCGGGCTTTGGCTGCAGGGCAAGCTGGTGACGATGTTGTGTCGTCCCGACGTATTCCTCATCAATATGCCAATGAATCTCGGCACTGGTGTAGCGGTGGGTGGCGTCAAGTACCAGTTTACCCGGACTGCCATCCAGCTCCACAGGAATATAAACCATAGCATTGTTTTTAGGGTAGATCATCTCCATCATTTGCTGGCTGCTCTCTTCTTCGCAGCCGGGCATCAGCGCAGGAGGCTCAGTATACTCGCTATGTTTACTCTTATAGTAATACGCCATAGCCGGGGGCAGTATAAACCAGGGGCGGCGCAGCATCATCCCCGGCTGCTCGCAGGCATCGGTCACGCGGTGGCGACCAGTCCTGTCGAGGTAAACCAGCTTATGGTACGGACAAAGCCCTGTCTTTTCACCCGCAGGTGAACCATGCATCTGCATCCGGTCGGTACAATATTCGCCTGCCTTGTAGCCGCTTTGCTTACATGCCGTATACGTCTTCATCATCTGCTTAGGCATTTTAAACCAGGGGCCTGCGGGCAACTGCCTGAATACATCAAACAGGACGGGGGCGGCCACATCAATTCCCGTTAGCCCGGGGCGACCTTCACCGTCGGCATTGCCCACCCAGATGCAAACCAGGTGATCTGGCGTTAGTCCTATAGCCCAGGCATCGCGAAAACCGAAGCTCGTACCGGTCTTCCAGGCCAGGCGCTGTGAAGAAGAGAACTGTTCCCAAAGTCCTTCCTCGCCAGGACGCATTACTTCCTCCATGGCGTTAAAGGTATTCCAGATCGAACCAAAATCGGTTACCGAACTTAGCGAAGTTTCCTCATCTTTTAAGCGCTTATCGCGCGCAAAGACTTTATCGCCTGCCTTCTTCAGGTACACCGGTGCGTCGTAGTCATGCGGATTATAGCGGCCTTTATGGTCGTTGAAGTGATTTAAAGTCCGCGCCATGCCTAAGTAGGCGGCCGACAAATCCCATAGCGTTACCTCACTGCCGCCAAGTATGAGCGACAAGCCATAATGATCGGGCGGTCGGTTAAGTGTCGAGAGCCCAAACTGTTTTAGCTTGTCGTAAAACCGCTGGTACCGGTAAGTTTGCAGCATTTTTACAGCCGGTATGTTAAGCGAGCGACTCAAAGCCTGATCGGCAGGAATCGCACCATCATAACCCAGGTCGTAGTTTTGGGGCGAATAGCCGCTGATCTGGGTCGGAATATCCGGGATCAGCGTCTTAGGTAATATAAAACCATCGCTCAGCATGCAGGCATACAGCAGGGGCTTTAAGGTGCTGCCGGGACTTCTTGCCGCGGAGATCATATCGACATGACTTTCCAGCTCTTTGTCCTCCGGTTTAAAAATATTGCCCACATAGGCGGCAACAGAACCTTGTTTCACATTAAGCACAAGCGCTGCGATGTTATTGATGCCGTTCGAGCGGTACCTGTTCTGATAGCGCTTCAGCAGGTCGCTAAGCTTAAGCTGCAAATCGTAGTCGACCGTCGTCGTGATCCTCGTTGTACCTACGCCTTCCTTACTCAGCGATGCATACTCCCGCTTAAAGCGGTTAAGGAGGTGAGGAGCATGCTGGGGCAAAGCTTTAGGCGCGCCGGGAATAGGTTCGAGCTTTGAAAGATCGGCTGTAGCCTTGTCGACCACCCCGCTCTCTACAAGTTTGTCGAGCAGCCTGTTTCGCTTTCTGACCAGCAGGCCGGCATTGCGGCCCGGCCGGACCAGCGATGGACTGTTCGGCAGCACTGCCAGGGTGGCCATTTCACCCCAGGACAGGCGTTCTGCGGGGCGACCGTAATAGCGCCATGCCGCAGCATCTAAGCCCACCACATTGCTGCCAAAGGGAGCGTTAGCCGCGTAAAGCTTCAAAATTTCGGCTTTGCTATGCCGCAGCTCCAGCCGGAGCGCGAGAATCATCTCTGTAAGTTTCTGTCGCACTGTTCTGCTTTGTCGCCGCGACAAACGGATCACTTGCATGGTAATGGTACTGCCGCCGCTGACTACCGTCCGTGCCTTGATGTTCTGACGTATGGCCCTGCCCATGGCCAGCACGTCTATACCGGGGTGACTGAAAAACCTTTTGTCTTCAAAGGCAAGCAAACAGCGCATATATTTCTCTGGCACCTCCCGGTCAGACGCCGGAAAGCGCCACTGCCCGTCGCCCGCTATCGATGCACTCAACAATTCACCGCGCCCGGCCTCTACCACGTAGGAGGTTGGCGAAGTAAATAGCTGCTTGGGTAAAGCGAACCAAAACCAAAGAAACAGCACCACGCATAAGGCCTCGCTTGTCCAGTAGACTATTTTACTACCTGAACCCATTTTCCAGCATGTGTCGCACTGATAGTTTGATCGTACATCGCCTCGCAGTGCTGGGCCGACAAATAGTAGCGTCCCAGATAGGAGGCATTTAGCAGCACTTTATACACCACACTCTGGTTTTCACGCAAATTGAAATAAGTAAACACCCGGTCGTCCCGGATATCGCGGTACGCATATGGCGATGATGCGAGGATATTTTCGTTATCATTTATTCTTGTGTTCACGATTTCCCATCCCGAAGGGAATATCTGCGTTAAAGCCAGTTGCTCGTAATCGCCCCGCTTACCCGGATTTCTGACGGTCACCTCCGCATAAAAATCGGTGCCCTGTTTCAACACAGAAGGATCTAGCGTTTTCCCGTTCAGCAGTTTATACGCCACCTTCATATCGAGTACATCGGGGTTCAGGGCGGCGAAGTTATGCTGACCGGGTGCGAGCTGACCGCTCAGAATCAGCCGCGCAAACAACACGCGATTGCCCGTATTCACGAGCGACACGCCGCCTTTAAACGTCAGCGGTGTGCTCGAAAAATACTCGGGGAGATTAGTCTTGCCTTTTTTACCATCAATCGTGTAAGTATAATTGAGACTGGCTGAGGCACTGTTTGCTCCGCAGAATTTAGCGATTGCAAGCAGGCTATATGCCGTAGTTTGCGTGCTGTACCATGTTTCCTGACCAAGTGTGGCGGCTACCGACTGCAGGGCAGAGGCAGCGGCCTGTTTGCGCCCGAGCAATGTCAGCGTTTCCAGGATCATCGCCTGATCGCGCAGTTCAGAGCCATACGTACCCCCGGGTTGCTTATAGGGTTCAGCCGTAAGTGGCAAGCCTTTGATCAGCGCAGCGGCGGCTTGTTGCTGACCGGCAAGCTGGTACGCAGCGGCAAGGCGCCATTTGGCTGGGGCCGACAAATACTCAAAGCCTCGCAAACGGTTCATGGCACCTATATCGGCACGCCGACCGAGCGCCAGTACGTAGAGTCGGTAGGCTTGCGAGAGGTCGCCGCCATAAAAGTTCTCGCTATCCGGTACCCAGGCCGAGGATTTGCTCCTTAAGTAACGGAACAACTCATCGGCCATGCCTACCGGCAAGCTGTAACCCGCCTTCTGGGCTTCCAGTAAGAAATGTGCGGCGTAAGCGCTGCCCCATTCGTCGGATGAGGAAGCGCCAGGCCAGTAAGCCAGGCCGCCGTCGGGCGACTGAAATCCGCGCAGTCGCGCAATGCCTGCCTTAATATTTCGCTCGGTATTGGCTTTTTGCTGCTCGGTCATGCGGGTCAGGGCCGACAAATACAACTGCGGAAATACCGATGAGGTAACCTGCTCTACACATCCGTGCGGATACTGCGTCAGGTAGCCAAGTCGCTTTTTTAAATCAATAGGAGGCAGCGATGAAATTTCCAGCACGCCGGTGTTGCTTCCCCCCATACCAATTGGTTGGTAGGCATGCGACCATGAACTGCCGGGCTCTATGGCAGCAGAGATCACATTGGTGATATAAGGGTTGGGGTTCCGAACATCCAGTTCGACGTCGTAGACCGCCTTTTCTGCTCCGCTCTGTGCGGTAACACGCACTTTTGCTATGCCGGTACTTTCCGGAGCTTTCAACTCAAAATAAGCCATCTGCTCTCCGGGCTTTGCAAAATTTAGCGATTGACTGAATGCGGTGGTCAGGCGCAGACTGCTCGCTTGTACCTGTACAGATACCTTCTTCAGGCGCGATTCTGTAGCAAACACCGTTACCGGAAGGGTAAAGGTCTCACCCGGGCCGATCACCCGGGGCAATGTAGCCAGCAGCATCAGCGGTTTCTTAACCTGCACTGTCTTTTCGGTGAAACCATAGGCACCGTCCTGTCCGGCAACTACCATTGCGCGCACTGAGCCAATGTACTGCGGCAGGCGGAAGCGGTGCGTTTTACGTTCACCCTTGCCTAGCGCAAACGGCCCCATGTATTTCACCACGGGCACAAAGCGGTTGGCTTTTGCCGGGTTAAGGTTGCGGTTTATGGTGCCGTCGCCGCCGATGCTCAGTATCCGTTCCAGGTTGCCGCCCCAGGCGCCGAGCACATGGTCAAATAAATCCCAGCTCTTCACCCCAAGTCCCTCACGGGCATAAAAAGCGCCGTGCGGATCGGGGGTTTTAAAGCGCGTCAGGTCTAGCAGCCCTTCGTCGACAAGCGCAATGGTATACGTCATCGCCTTACCCTGCTGTTCAGCCACCGTAAGTTCCGTGACCGTTTCCGGCCGGATGCTCGCGGGTATATTCAACAGGGGTTTCAGTATCGTTTGAGGATCCTCAACCAGCAGGGGAATAGCACCGTACATGCGGATAGGCAGATCGTTGACCGTTTGCGCATGCGGTTGAAGCAAGGTTACGTTCGCAAAAACGTTTGGCGCCATATCCTTCTCGGCCTTAAACCGGAACTGCGTTTGTCCGGGCGCCGTCTTAGTCCAGAACGTACGCAGCACCCTGCTGCCATTCTCAATGGAGATCAGCGCCCGGCCACCTTTACCCGAAGGTATGGTAAGCACCACTTCTTCGCCTACGTGGAATTTCTGCTTATTGGCCGTAAAGGAGAGCATCGATGCTTCCGTCGGATTATTCGCCTGCTCGCGCTGCGCCCAGCCTGGCCAGTCCACGTACACCGTCTTGCCAGATACGTGACCGCCCAGCGCATCGCGCACGAGGATCAGGTACCGGCCCCATTCTGGTTCATCGATGCGGAGCGTCCATCTGCCTTTTCCGTTCTGCAGGGTAATATTCTCTTTTTTAATCAGCTTATTAAAAGAATTCTGGGTAAAGTTGGCGAAGGCATATTCATCGTCCTGTTCCCACCACCAGCGCCATTCCAGCTTGTAAAGTTCTACGGTTACCGACTTACTGCCAGCCAGTAAACGACCATTGCGATCCACGTTCACAATATCTACCGGATGGTCCTTACCCGTAAACAACATGCCGCTTAATCTATCGCCTTCCGGAGTCCGGATACCATAATAGTTCTGGTACACGTGATACGGCACATTGAAATTATCAATGCTGAAGTTGCCGCCCGCCTCAAATACCTTCGTCGTATAGTTGGCCCGCAACATGCCCGGCGCCGCGTGGTTGCCAATCAGCGAGGTGTTTACCCGGGCCGAACCGCTTTCATCAAGCGTGCCTTCAAAAATAGTCTTCAACTGCGATTCAAACTTCACAGCCGGATTATCAAAAGAATACTGCTCAAAGCCCTTGAACTTCGTTTCCATCGCGTTCAGGTTCACGTCCACCTTAGCTTTGAGATGACTGGCTGGCGAGCCGAACAGCCACCTGGCCGTAAGCACAGCGTTATCAAAAGAAATCTTCAGGCGGTTGGGCATCACCGTTTCAATCTTGATGGTCTTAGAAAATGTAGCGCCGCCAGCCCTGATCTTCGCCAGCCAGTTGCCCGTAGGTGCACTTCGGTCGGTAAGCGTTTTAAAGGTATAAAAGCCATTCAGCGGTTTACCGTTTACCAGCCGCTTCATGAGCTGACCCTTAGGATTGTAGAGTTCGAAAGTTACCGGGTAACCGCCAGGCAGTTTTTTTAGTTTATCTTCCAGCACGAAGGTCACGAACAACGAATCTCCCGGCCTCCACACCCCGCGCTCGCCATAGATAAAGCCCTTCAAACCCTGTTGCACCACATCGCCACCAACGTCAAACCGGCTCAATGGGAGGGAAGTACCGTCGTCTATCCTGAGGTAGCCACGTTCATCGCCGTTCTTTGCAACCAGCAAATAAGGCTTGCGTTTCAGGTCAAACTTAGCCATACCCTCTGCATCCGTTTTCACCGTATGCATCAGTTGCTGCTGATAGTCCAGAAACTCCAGCGTTACGCCACCCATAGGTTCGGCGGTGCGTAAGTCGGTAGCCATGGCAAACATGCTGTTGTCGTTACCCCGCTTCACAATCAACCCGATGTTGGAGGCAATCAGGTTACGGTTTGCCCAGCGCTCGCTGGTGTAAAAGGATGGGGTACACGGATTATCACGGTCCTCCCAGCGGTAGTTAGCCGGATAGTAATTGCCGTAGCGCGACCAGAAATCATCGTCTTCATCTATTTTTTCCGACCATCCGCCGCGCGAGCTATCCTCTTCCTCTTCTGATACAGCATCCGTACCGCAGTTATACACATTATAAGCCTGCTTAAATCCAATCACCACCCGGTAAATGGCACCGGGCTCCGCCTTCATAATTTTATCTAAATCCAGCGTAAAGCGGTTCTTCTTATGCAAGTCAAGCGCCCGGTCTTCGTCCAGCCGAATAGTTTTCTGTACCACAGGCTTGGCTACGCGGCGCAGTTCCGAGGCATAACCATAGTCGCCTTTGTAGTTGTTCGACTGGAAAAACTGGGGTACGTTGTTTTCGTAAACCTTTATCACCGTAACATCTACCGCCCTCAGGTTTATCGCATCAAAGGGCAGGAGCAGTTTACCCGAATTAGGCAGGATAGAACCGCTGCCGCTTATGGTTATCGAAGGATTTTTGTTCTCGAAAGTAATGTTGGCTGTCTTTGCAACGCTGAGCTTGCGGTTCTGGATATTCTCGATACCGGTGCCTACGTTCACCGCATAAGTACCTTCCAGCTTTACCGGCGCATACACCTTTACCTCGCTTCCGGCAACGGTATACCTCAGGTCGTTCATATTCACCAGGGAAATCAATCCCGACAAATCCTGCATCGCACCAACCGGCTCTGAAAACTGCACCAGGATATAGTCTTCACGATCCTGCACCGCCCTGATATCCAGAACCTCAAACGCTCCTTTGGCGGGCAAACGAAGCGTTGTTCCGCCTTTCATGTCGGCATTTATGGGGTTGGCCGACCAGTTCAGGACCAGTTGCTGTGCCGACCAGGCCTTCTTAATGCTGTCAATCGTGAACACCGAACGCCGTTCCTGCGGGTAGTGCTGCCATTTGACGCGCAGGGGCTGAGGGAACTCGGCCGATAAAGTCTTCTCGACGGCCTTAGCATCTTCCTCATCGGAAGTATTGATCTCGCCAGAGAGCTTCATCAGGTCCATAGAAGTATTGCTTTGCGAAACCAGGCCATTATGCCGAAAACTTAAACCCGGACGGATCACGCGGAAGTCGAATTCAAACTCCTCGAGCCCCTCTTCCGTGTCGGTCACCTTATCCAGATCAAAGCTGGCTTCGTAAGTCTCTCCCGGCTCCAAAGCCTCGTCCGGCCTAAACTCTATGGTCTGGGCGTCAATCCAATACGTCTTTCCAGATAAAGAAGGAGAGAAGCTGAACAAATCGCGTTCATCTGCCACACCAACGCTTGCCATGGTCTTAACCTGATTGGCCAAACGCAGCCGGATATAGCTTTTTTTAGACACCGTACCCGAGGTATAAGCCTCAATATAGCGTGCGAAACGCTGGTCGTAATCTTTTGGTTTGTCTTTTTTGAAAAAGAAATAGGCGCCTGCGGCGATGAGTATTGCAGCTACAATAGCCACAACGGCGGTTTGTCTTGGTTTCATAACCAAGTGCAGAGCAAAAATAATACCGCAGCTTACCTGATCATCACACCCGGCTTGTCTACCAGCGGGATATGAATAAGGTTATCATCGACAATGCTCTCCGGAAGGAAAATAAACTTCTTATCGTAGATGACCCCGTCTATATAATAGCTGAGCCAGTACTCGTTGGTGAGACCGAAAACCTGCGGGTCAATAGCTTCCACACCAGCAAAAGCCTGGGCATCAATGTCGCCCAGAAAATGCCGCAGTACAGAGGTTTTAACCTGCCGACCGTCCTTCTCGCCATAACCCTTAGAACTGATCAGCACATTGTTGATCGGACTCTCCTTCAGATTAACCACGTATACCGTCCAGTCGCCCGACTCAGGCCTGTCGCCCATCAGCACAACGGCCATGGCCACATCTTCTACAATATTTTCAGGCAGATCCTTTTTCATTACTTCTTTGCTTTCGCCGTGGTTTTCCGTGCACCAGCCTTAGCGGTCGTTTTCTTTGCGGCTGTTTTCTTCACCTTAGGCGTAAAGGCGTCCGGAACCTGCTCCACGATCAGTTTCTTTACCTCATCCAGCGAAATCTCCGCAAGCGCTTCAGCAGTATATTTATCGTTGGTAGCCGGATTCTTTTTCAGCTTCAGCATGTCTTTACCAAAGCGAATGAAAGGTCCCCAGCGACCATTTTCAATAGCAATCTTTTCTTCCGGCCACTGCTGAATGAACCTGTTGGCTTCTTTATCCAGTTTTTTACGGATCAGTTCCTCAATGTCTTGCTGCTTTAAGTGATTGAAATTATAGGCCTTCGGCACATTGATAAACAAATCGTTCCATTTAATGAAAGGACCGAAGCGACCAGTACCCTTGGTTACCGGCAAGCCCTCAAAATGCGCTACCGGCGCATCAGCAGTAATCTTTTCATCGATAATCTCCTGCGCACGCGCCTGATCTATCGTCAGCGGATCCTCGTTCTTCGGCACAGAGATGAAAGCATCGCCCCATTTTACATAGGGACCAAAGCGACCTATGCCCACCATCACTTCCTTACCCTGATAGTCTTCGAGTGCAAACGGGAGTTTAAAAAGTTCCAGTGCATCTTCCAGGCCTATCGTAGCCACAGATTGCGATTTCGTCAGACTAGCGTACTGCGGCTTCTCTTCGTCGTCGTTCTCGCCAATCTGCACCAGGGGACCAAAACGGCCTACCTTAGCATACACATTCTTGCCCGTGGCAGGGTCTGTTCCAAGCAAACGCTCCCCATTGGCGCGGTCGGCAGTCTCCAATGTCACCTCCACCTCGTTATGGAAAGGCTTATAAAAAGAGTGGAGCATCTTAGTCCATTCCTGAAGCCCCTGAGCGATCTCGTCAAACTCCTTCTCTACGCTTGCCGTAAAGTTGAAATCCACAATACCCTTAAAATGCTCCACCAGGAAATCGTTCACCACCTCACCAATGTCGGTAGGGAATAATTTAGCCTTTTCGGCTCCGGTTATTTCTGTCTTAGTTTGCTTATTTACAGCACCTTTATGCAACCTGATGCAAGTAAAACTACGCTGCTTTCCATCCCGGTCTTCCTTAACCACATAACCGCGGTTCTGAATAGTAGATATGGTAGGCGCATAGGTGGAAGGCCGGCCTATACCCAGCTCTTCAAGTTTCTTTACCAGACTAGCTTCCGTATATCGAGCAGGCGGACGCGAAAAACGTTCCGTAGCCAGCATTTCATTCAGCGTAAGCGCCTGTCCGCGTGTGAGCGGCGGCAGCAAACCAGCTTTTTCGCTGTCGTCTGCATCATCGTCGTCCGACGATTCCAGGTACACTTTTAGGAATCCGTCAAACCTAAGCACTTCGCCCTCGGCAACCAGATGTTCACCGCGGGTGCTGATTCCAATCTGCGCTGTGGTTTTCTCAAAAAGCGCTTCACTCATCTGCGAGGCGATAGAACGCTTCCAGATCAATTCATATAAACGCTGCTCAGAGCTGTCGCCCGGCACCGTATGCTGATTAAAGTAGGTAGGACGAATAGCCTCATGCGCTTCCTGTGCACCGGCCGATTTGGTCTTATATACCCTTCTCTGATGATATTTTTCTCCCCAGGCCGAATTAATTTCTGCCGCTGCAGCCTGAAGCGCAGTCTCCGATAAATTCACAGAGTCTGTCCTCATATAAGTAATACGCCCGCTTTCGTACAAGCGCTGCGCGATCTGCATGGTTCGGGAAACCGAATAACCCAACTTCCGGGCAGCTTCCTGCTGCAGGGTAGAGGTTGTAAACGGCGCTGCCGGATTGCGTTTGGCAGGCTTAGTCTCCAATGACGACACCGAAAACGAAGCGTTCATGCAATCCTTCAGAAAACTTTCTGCCTCTGCCTCGGTACCAAAGCGGTGCGGAAGTTCAGCCTTAACCAGCTCGCGGCCATTGCCGGTAGAGAACTCTGCCGTGATCTTGAAAGCCGCCACAGCGTTAAACTTATTAATCTCGCGTTCGCGGTCTACAATAAGCCTTACGGCTACCGATTGTACCCTTCCGGCCGACAAAGAAGGCTTCACCTTCTTCCACAACACCGGCGAAAGCTCAAAACCCACCAGCCTGTCGAGCACCCTCCGGGCCTGCTGCGCATGCACCAGGTTATAATCGATGCGTCTCGGCGCTTCAATAGCTTTAAGTATAGCCGGTTTAGTGATCTCATGAAAAACGATCCGTTTTGTCTTATCTTCTTTCAGGCCAAGCGTCTCGAACAGGTGCCATGAAATCGCTTCTCCCTCGCGGTCCTCATCGGATGCGAGCCAGACCATCTCTGCTTGCTTAGCCAGCTTTTTCAGCTCAGCCACCACCTGCTTCTTGTCTGCAGGCACCTCGTAAGTCTGCGCAAAATTATTGTCAATGTCGATAGCCATATCGCCCTTAACCAGATCCCGGATATGTCCGTAACTAGACTTAACAAGGAAATCCTTACCCAGATATCCTTCGATGGTTTTGGCTTTTGCAGGAGACTCGACGATTAACAGATTTTTGACCATTCAGACCGATTTTCTGCAAATAAAGCTATAATTAAGCCGAATATCAAAATCAGATCGGAATTTTATAATAAAATAAGCGCAACTACATTGTCACCCATCCAGTAAATCGCTAGGTTTTACCAGCTTATGTTATAACAAGCCTGAGACTGAACGCTTAACTAAAGAACTCCTGGACAAGTTGCCCTGCTAGCTCCGCATTTTCAGCAGCCACCCACACTTCGGCAGCATTGAAACCACCGGCGCTAACGGCCGGTGATTCAATGGAACTCATATGTTCATTCTTGACCATACACGGTAAATCATGTTCCAGAAACATGCTTTCTATCATCTTCGCTTTCCAAACATCGCCAGAAAACACTTGTACCAGTCGGCCGCTATCGTTTTTCATGCTCAATTAATTAAAGGGAGATTTGTCCGCAATACACACTGTCAGACACCCGCTGCCTGTCGTTCGATATAAAGGCTACATAAGTCTCCACTACCGTATCTGACTCACCTAACCATGACTTGGATTTTTCCGGATTAATCTCCAGTGTTTCCACACCAGCCGTGCGCCGCGCACCACCCACAATGAAAAAAGCCCTCATGGTATCCGGCAAATAAGCGAGCACCATGACCTGATCGCTCCTGCGGGCATAACCCCAATTGGCATCCACATCCCAGGTGAAGGTAAGGACATTGTCTTCAAACGAAACCGCAGCATTTTGCGGTTCAGGAAGATTTCCCTCACTCACAATCACCCTACTGTAGTCGACCCACAGGTTAGGATGCTCACCCATAATGGCGTGCTCCCTGAAGAGGCTCGTCGCCGCATTTTGCGGAATCTTCGTAGTACCCTTTGTAGCCGGGTGGAAGCTGTAGCACACAAAATCCTTCAGCGGACTCACATACTTCTGCGCCATGCGAAACCTTGCCTGAGAATCGGCCAGTTTGCCCGTAGCTTTTTTCCTGCGCTTTGCCGTTTTTCGCGGACGCATCCTCGTCACGTTTTCCCCGCGTCTTACGTAATTTACGATGTTCCCAAGTAACCCGATCAGGAACCCGTAAGGACCATTTTTTAGTCTAGCCATAATTTTATTTTTTAATATTTAATAAACGTTTAAACAATAATAAAGAAAAATAACCGAAACTGCCAAGCCATTGGGTAAATATTTTACGCTGGTTCTCCGCTGATATTATACTGCTATAAAACGGCTTTTACACTGGTTTAAGCAGACTAATACCAGTCTAATAGCAGTGTAATACCAGTCTAAAAGCAGTCTAATTGACACACGCAATGGCCGTTGAAATGCCAAGCTTTTCAATTATTCAGGCAATATTTTTGTGTGTATATTCGTCTAATAAAAAAACCATATTTATGACTACATTATTGATTATGCTGAGCCTGCTTTTTACGCCGCCGGCAAAAAGCGTACACGATTTTTCGTTTACCAGTATCGATGGTAAAAAGATCAGCCTGTCTAAATTTAAAGGCAAGAAAATCATGATCGTGAACACTGCCTCGAAATGCGGTTTTACGCCGCAGTATGAAGAGCTTGAGAAACTACATAAGCAGTATGGTAAAAAGCTGGTTGTTATTGGTTTTCCTGCGGGAAATTTTGGGGGACAGGAACTGGCTACCAACAGCGAGATCAAGGAGTTTTGCTCGAGCAAGTTTGATGTGTCATTTCTGATGGCTGAAAAGAGCAGTGTAAAAGGCGATGACATCACGCCGCTGTTCAAGTATCTTACCACAGCTGAAAACCCTGATTTCAAAGGCGATATCAACTGGAATTTCGAGAAATTCCTCATCGACGAGAACGGAAAACTTATACACCGCTACCGCTCCAAAGTAAAGCCGCTCGACGAGAGTGTTGTGAAAAATATTTAACACAAGTGATGCACTGAATTTTTGGTGCACCGTAAATAAAAAGGGAATGCTTTAACATTCCCTTTTTGCTTTTTTGGCCGTAGAATGTTATTTTAGGTAACCAAATCTTGAAATCATGGAGAAGAAACATCAGTACCAGGCGACAGTGGAATGGACGGGCAATCTAGGCAGCGGAACCTTCAATTATACCTCATATAAGCGCGATCACCTGATTCAGGCACCGGGCCGTCCGGCTATTGAATGTTCTTCTGACTCGGCTTTCAGGGGTGATGCAAAAAGGTACAATCCGGAGGAGCTGTTGCTTTCGTCGGTTTCGTCATGTCACATGCTCTGGTATTTACATCTCTGTGCTGAAGCAGGTATTATTGTGCTGGAATACCGTGACGAAGCCAGTGGCTTAATGCTCGAAAATTCTGATGGTTCAGGCGCTTTCAAAGAGATCGTTTTGAAACCAAAAGTTAAGGTGGCGAACGCAGATATGCTTGGGAAAGCCGAGGAACTTCACAAGAAAGCAAATGAGTTTTGTTTTATTGCACGCTCGCTGAACTTCCCGGTGCGCCATGAGCCGGAGATTTTGGTTTAAACGCCGGAACCTTTGTCCCTTTTCATTTCTTCATGGATATCTTTCAGGATGGCGTTGCGCTTCCTGCTGGATTTACGGATATCGTTTATAATCCAGAAGAAATAAATGGCGGCGCCGATCATGGCAGCGAAATACAGGTAGGGGAAGATACTAAAGAAGCTGAACATATGATTTTTCGGTTAGCGTTTGTTGATTGCGTTAGGTTGATTGATCAAATATATTTATTTTGAGGGACATTAACTAGAGCTCAGCAAGATGCAAATAATTAGCGCCCTTTGGTATTTTCAACGTCGGCTGGTGTTGCCGGCATTTCTTTTATCTTTCCTGCTTTCGTTTTTTATGATGGGCTGGTCGCGCGTGATGGCCGGTACAGGACTGGGAATGTTGTTGCTGATGCCTACTGCGCATCTTCTGGTGTACGACTGGACCTACAAAAATGAGTATTTGTTTTACCATAACATGGGCCTCTCGAGGCGGTTGTTATGGTTAAGCACGCTTTTGGTAGGCATGGTGATGGCGGCAATATTTTTCGCTTTATGAGTTCTGGTTTGCATGTTGACAGTGTGAGGAAACAATTCCGCGGGCGCTTTGTGCTGAATGATGTGTTCCTGTCTTGCCAGATTGGTGAGACTGTTGGACTTCTGGGGCGAAACGGTTCGGGAAAGTCGACTTTACTTAAGATTATATCTGGGACGCTATCGGCGGATTATAAATACATTTCTATAGACAACCTCCGGCTTGCTGATTCGTTCCGGTCGCGCCGACTAATGCGTTACCTGCCACAAGATAACTTTCTACCCAGCCACATAAGTATCGAAAGTATATTATGTTGCTTTTGCAGCAGCCCGAACGCCGATGTACTTCGACGAAGTATTCATGTTCAACCTTTTCTGAAACGTTTGCCTGGAGATTTGTCGGGCGGCGAGAAGCGTATTATAGAAATCTTGCTGCTTCTGAACTCAGATGCGAAGTACGTGCTTTTAGATGAACCTTTTAATGGTCTGGCGCCCCTGCATGTGGAAATTGTGAAAGATATTATCCGGAGTGCAAGTGGTAAGGGGATTGTGGTTACCGACCATGATTACCGCAACGTACTCGAAATATCATCTAGGGTGATCCTGATGCAGGAAGGAAATACCAAAAAGGTTAACCGGGCTACTGACCTGATCGATTTTGGCTATCTGCAAAGACACATTGTTGTAGAGTGGGAGCCGAGAGGATAGGGTTACCTTTTTGCCTTTTCCTGTATTAATACTAAATCCAAATTATTTAATTTTATGAAAAGGTGTTTAATCTATTGTGTATTCGCAATGGTGGCTTTGGGCTGCGACAAAAATAGACATGGCGAACATGCGGATGCGACTGCGCCCCTTGAAGAAAACGCGGATACGCTGTTGTCGGATAAGGTGATCAAGACGGCTGATATGAGATTCGGGTGAAGGATGTGCAAGGTACGAAGCAGCTGATTACAGGCCGCCTTTTGTGAACCGGCTCATGCTGAATATCCAATCAGGATGGATCATGTTTGTGGAGTTTCTTCTGTTCCTGACCAATTTATGGATGTTCATATTAGTTGCGGTAGCTGGCTATGTGGCTTACAAAAGATTGTCGTATATTAGAGTTATCAAATCAAACGCAAAATGATTAAACGCAATCTCGCAATCCTGCTGCTGCTGGCTCCGGTTGCCTTGGCTTTTGGCCAAAAAAAGTATACTATTCATGGAAAGTTAAAGGGTGTGGGAGATGGTGCGGTGATTCGCCTGATGCGAGACGAGGGTAACTTATTGACGACCCTTGGTACGGATACGGTGAAGAATGGCGGTTTTTATTTCTCAGGGGAGGCTACAGAGCTCACGGCGATGGCACTGATCGGCGATGGCCCTGGCTTTCCTTCGAAATGGCTGGATATATGGGTTACGCCCGGCAGTAGTGTAGCAATTGCGGGTGAAAATAAGCTGCTGAAAACATGGAAGGTATCGAGCAAGGTTCCTGAACAACAAGTGCAACAGCGGTTTATGCGGGCGAGCAAGCTTGTACTCGACGAACTGCAAGGCTTATCGGCCCAGGAAAGCGCCTTGCTGGAGCAGAGGGAGGGGGCAGATGAAGCAAAAACCAAACGCATCTGGGCTAGTGTAGATTCGCTCCGCCGGATACAGGACGGGCTCCATAGCAAGGTGTCGTACAACGAGCTGGCGCTTCTGACGACCATAAAGAAACATGACAGGGTATGGATGGGTGTGTTAAATGACTTGTCGCGAACAGTAAGATACGGTTCTGACACAGTCTTGAGGAGGCGGGTAACTGATGTCTATCGTGGTCTGAGCAATCAGGAAAAGAATAATGATCAGGGATCGGAGATTCGCGTAAATCTTTTTCCGCCAGTGGTGGTGAAGGTGGGAGAGCAGATTGCCGATACGATGTTGAGGGATTTGGAGGGTAACAGCCGCAGGCTCGCCGACTATCGTGGCAAGTATTTGCTGATTGATTTCTGGAGCGTGGGCTGTGGTCCCTGCATCATGGCTATGCCGGATTTGAAGGCGCTTCATGAACGCATGCAGGATAAGGTTGCCGTGATCAGTTTTAGTACCGACCGCAACAGGGAAACGTGGAAAAAGGCCTGTGCTTCCTATAAAATGAACTGGATCAATCTTAGTGACGGCCTGGGTAATAGCGGTCTTGCAGCAAAATTCGGCGTAAGCGGCATTCCGCACTATGTGATCATCTCCCCGGAGGGTGTGCTTCTCGATTCATGGGTTGGCCACGCCGATGGCTTGCTGGCTAAAAAGGTCGCCCAGCACGTGAAAGATTAACACAAGAAGCCGCCGCCGAGCAGATCGTTACCTTCGTAGAATACGGCCGATTGTCCGGGTGCGATGGCAGAAACGTTGTGATCGAAGAACACGCGCATCTTATCTTTTTCCTGTACGATGGTGCTTAGTGTACCGGCATCTTTATAGCGGATCTTGGTAACCACGTTATCCATAGGTTCCTCAATGCTTTCGTATTTTACCAGGTTCAGGTTGCGCACCAAGGCTTCTCCACGCTCAAGCTCATCCGCCCGGCCCAGCATAACGGTATTGCTTTCGGGGAGGATTCGGGTAACGAACATCGGTTCGCCAAGGGCTATTCCCAGGCCTTTTCGCTGACCAATGGTATAGAATGGGTAGCCTTTATGCTGACCTACCACTTTGCCGTTGCTCAGGACAAAGTTGCCCGGGCCAACGCGCTCGTCGAGGTCCTCCACTTTATGACGAAGGAAGGCCCGGTAGTCGTTATCCGGAACAAAACATATTTCGTAGCTTTCGCTTTTTTTGGCAAGTTCCTCTTGTCCCATATCCAGCGCCATTTGCCTGATTTCGGCTTTGGTAAAGGATCCTAAAGGGAATTGGGTACGGGCTAGGTTTTCCTGGGAAACACCCCAGAGTACGTATGACTGGTCTTTGTTTTCGTCTTTTCCTTTGGAAATGACGTAGCGACCGTTGTCTTGCAGGCGGATATTGGCATAGTGGCCCGTGGCAATAAACTCACAATCTAGTTTATTCGCTCTTTTAAGCAATGCTTCCCATTTGATGTGGGTGTTGCAAAGTACACAGGGGTTAGGTGTGCGTCCGGCGAGGTATTCGTCCACGAAGTTGTCGATCACGAAGTCGCCGAATTCATCGCGTATATCCAATATATAATGAGGGAAGCCGTAGTTGACCGCCAGTGCGCGGGCATCATTGATGCTATCGAGACTGCAGCAGCCGGTTTCTTTGCTGTTGCTGCCTGAGGTGGCGTAATCCCATGTTTTCATGGTAAGGCCTATAACCTCGTATCCTTGTTCGTGCAGCATTACAGATGCTACTGAACTGTCGACGCCGCCACTCATGGCGACCAATATTCTTCCTCTTTTACTCATGTTGCGATCTACCCGGGTTCAAGGTCCGGTGATTAAATTGAAAACAGCTCCAATTTCAGCGGCAAAAATAGTGTTTATTTGGGGCTTATTTAAATATTGGGGTCAGGCTAGCGTAAATATCAGATTGAGCTTTGCTGAGCTTTCTTCTGTAGGGTAACTACTCCGATATGATATGCGTACAATGCCGCGGGTATGAAAGTAAGGGCAATATTTCCGATTTCCCGGACGCCTTCTTTATCGATTGTGGTGACCAATGCTGCATTGAACTGATTGGTTTCGCAAAATTGAACCAAACTACTCAACTCTTGTGGTTTATCGAAATAACGATTGCTCCATTTAATTTCTACGCCCCATAGTGGCTTAAATCTTTTGTCGTCCAATAACACGAGGTCAACCTCTCCTTCGGATCTTCCTGCCTTCCAACGCCCGTAGGCTAAATCCAGTTTCTCCCGGTGCATCCATTGTGATAGCAGCGCGGTCTCGACAAGGTTCCCCATTTCGGGGTCACTGTCGGATATTGGAGAGAACAGCGCAGTGCGAAGGGAGGGATTTGTGAGGTAGACCTTAAAACTTGTTATCCGCTTTAATCGCTTGGCGTTTATGTCGACCTTATTCAGGACTTTAATCAAAAATGCTGCTTCAAGATATTCTAAGTATCGCTTGATCGTTTCTTTCACAATACCGCTTTCTTTTGACAGCTTTTCGAAGGAGAACTCGTTTCCGGTATTGTAAGCAATGTAACTGAAAAACCTGTTCAGTTCCTGAACGTCCTTGATTCCGTATAGACTAGGCAAGTCGCGTAACAGTACTTTATCTACAATGTCATTCTTAACATAGCGGCCCATATCGTCTTGTATCTTTTCGGACAAGACAACTTCCGGGTACCCGCCAAAATTAAGATAGTTGACAAATTCCTTATTCAATACTTTGATATCGTGCGTTACTGTGAAAGGAGCGGTTTTCCCGGAGTATGTAAGGGTTCCTTTGTTTAACAGGTGCGCCATGCCTTTCAGGTGGATGTATTCCTGAAATGTGAGCGGTGGCAACATGAAGTCGGTAAACCTGCCAGCTCCGCTTTCTGAACTGTGCCATTTCAAGGCAGCGGCGGCCGAGCCCGATACAATAAATTTACAATCCCGGTAAGTATCGACCAATACTTTTAAATGACGTTCCCAGTCTTTTAAGTACTGAATCTCATCGAAAAAAACATAGCATCCGTGCAAGTCCGCCAATTGCAACGCGTCGCGGCACAGTAAAAGAATATCTTCAAGCCCCAGGTTCATGTATATCGGGTTGTCAATTCCTATAAAAAATATTCGCTGGGGATTGATCCCGTCATCGATAAGCTGTGATATGGCGTGAAACATCATCACGGTTTTTCCGACCCTACGAGGTCCCATCAGAACAACGGCACGCCTTACATCCGTTTCTTTTACGTAAGGGTAAAAAAGCTCGAAGTACAGTCGCCTTGACATCGAACTGTAAGCGGGATGGATCACCTTGGATATCCACCAGGGATTTTCATATTGGAGCCTTTCTATAATCTTAGGTGTCGGAATAACAGATGATACTTTCATTATTTGATTATTTTCTACACAAATGTAAGAATAAGACTATTAATTTTACTTTATTTTAACGAAAAAGTCGCTGATAAGCTTGATACCGTCGTCTTGTGTAATGTTTTTATCAAGGCAAATAGTACCCACGGGAAGCGGCAACGAAGCGGGCGTGTGGAATTATTTTTCTATATTAGACAGCATAAAACACGGTATCTTTTATGAAGAAAATTCTATTTTTTGGTTTGCTGCTGGTTCCTGGTCTGGCTGACGCCCAACAGGCTCTGGTTAAATACGTTAAACCTATTATTGGAACGGAAAAGATGGGGCATACATACCCGGGCGCTACGGTCCCGTTCGGCGCGGTACAACTGAGTCCGGATACGGACACTATTCCGTATGCGGTAAACGGTAAGTATAA
Organism: Pedobacter deserti; assembly: GCF_024436415.1. Taxonomy (GTDB): domain Bacteria; phylum Bacteroidota; class Bacteroidia; order Sphingobacteriales; family Sphingobacteriaceae; genus Pedobacter; species Pedobacter faecalis. The sequence continues at coordinate 2,653,926 of NZ_JAFMZQ010000001.1, forward strand.
CGGTGAGGTGTATAAGTATTGTGCAGGCTATAAATATGAAGATAAGACGATTGTAGGTTTTAGTCACACGCATTTTAGCGGAACGGGACACTCTGATCTTGGTGATTTCCTGATTATGCCGACGCAGGGTAAGCTGCAAATGAATCCGGGTGTGGCGTCTGATCCTAGATCGGGCTTCCGTTCGGCTTTTTCTCATGCCAATGAGGTGGCAGAAGCGGGCTATTATAAGGTTAAGCTTGACGATCATAATATCCTGGCGGAGCTGACGGCGACTAATCGCGTGGGTATGCATCAGTATACTTTCCCTAAATCGGATGACTCGCATATTATCCTCGACCTGATGTCGGGTATTTATAATTATGAGGACAAGACGGTTTGGACGTATGTGCGGGTGGTGAATGATACGCTGATTACAGGTTACCGGCAAACGAACGGTTGGGCGCGGACGCGGACGGTTTACTTTGCGATGTCGTTCTCGAAGCCTTTTAGAGAATACGGACAAAAGAATTTTGAGCCGGCACCGGTTTACCGTGGCTTCTGGCGCAAGTTTGATCAGACAAAGAACCACCCTGAGATCGCCGGAAAGCGAATCAGGATGTACTTTGACTTTGCAACGGATGAGGGGGAGAAGGTGAAAATCAAGTTCGCGCTATCGCCCGTGAGCCAGGCCAATGCACTGGAAAACATGCGTGCTGAGATTCCGGGCTGGGATTTTGAGCAGGTAAAGGCTCAGGCGCAACAGGATTGGAATAAGGAGCTGAACAAGATAAAAATCGGTGCGTCTGAGAATGACAAGATCAACTTTTACACAGCGATGTACCACGCTTTTGTGAACCCGACAAATTATAGCGATGTGAACGGCGAGTATAAGGGTTTGGATCAGAACGTCCATAAGGCAAACGGATTTGTGAACTACACGACGTTTTCGCTTTGGGATACCTACCGGGCTTTGCATCCCTTTTTCAATATCATGCAGCCTTCTCGTAATAATGACATTGTGAAGTCGATGATGGCACATTATGAGCAAAATTCTCTGAAGATGCTCCCGATCTGGTCGCACTACGCGAATGACAACTGGTGTATGAGCGGTTATCATAGTGTGTCGGTTTTGGCGGATGCAATTATTAAAGGCGTGTACGATGGTGATGCGGAAAAAGCGCTTGAGGCTTGTATTGTAACGGCTAATCACAGGAATTATGAGGGCATAGGTGACTATATTGATCTTGGCTATATCCCTGCAGAGCGTAATGGTACTTCTGTTTCGAATACGCTGGAGTATGCTTATGATGACTGGTGCATTGCGCAGATTGCAAAGAAACTCGGTAAGCAGTCGGTTTACAATGAATTTATGAAGCGCTCTGGCAACTGGGTGAATAATTTTGATCCGTCGATAGGTTTTATGCGGCCTAAACTTGCCGATGGTAGTTTTAAAAAGGATTTTGATGCACTGAGCACGCACGGTCAGGGTTTTATTGAGGGCAATACCTGGAATTACAGCTTCTTTGTACCTCATGATCCGGCTGGACTAATTGCGAAGATGGGTGGGGCTAAACGCGTGGCTTCCCGGCTGGATTCGTTGTTTACCATGCATCTTCCTGATGAGTTTTTTGCGGACACGGAGGATATTACACGTGAGGGGATTATTGGGGGCTATGTGCATGGCAATGAACCGGCACACCATGTGGCATACTTGTATAACTGGGTGGGACAGCCATGGAAGACTCAGGAACGGGTACGTATGATCCTGAAGATGCAGTACAAGCCGACGCCTGATGGCTTAGGTGGTAATGATGACTGCGGTCAGATGAGTGCCTGGTATATGTTTTCTTCTCTGGGTTTTTATCCTGTAGCGCCAGGTTCTGATGAATATGCGATTGGCAGTCCGGCCGTGAAAAACGCGGTGCTGACTTTAGAGAACGGTAAGACGCTTGAGATTGAGGCTGTTGGCCAGAGCAACAAGAATGTTTATGTTTCTAAGGTACTGCTGAATGATAAGCCTGTTACGGACTGGAAGCTTAAGCATGCTGACATTATGAATGGGGGCAAGTTGAAGTTTTTTATGACGGGGAAAGTCAAAAAGTAAGCATGTTGTACTAATTAAATCTCTTTTCGGGAGCTGCATCTTTTGATGCTGCGCAACAAAAGCGCTGAGGCTCCCTCAAAGACATTTAATTCAGATATAAAAAAAACAGGGCGAGGGTTTACCCTCGCTTTGTGTTTATACGGCTTTTTGTTCTTTATAGGTGTAGACGTTGTAGCTACAGAGGTATTTAGCGAGATAGCTGGATAGGAAGCAGGCTAACAGGACGGGGATAATCAGCATGTAGCCGCCAAGGACCATACTGCAGGCCAAAGCTATGGCGGTGAAGGGTGCATGGATTGCGGCACTAAGTACAGCAGCGGCACCTACAAGGGCGAAGTTGACTACCACCAGCTCGGTGCCGAAAAAGTGGTTGCACACTGTGGCCGTGAGCATACCCAGAAAGGCGCCGGCTACTATGCTTGGCGCAAACACTCCGCCGTCGCCCCCAGCACCAAGGGTGAGCGATGCGACCAGCGGTTTAAGCAATACAACGGCAGCCAGCAATAGCGGAAGCATCGAGGTATAGTTATTGCTTTGAAGCTGCTTCATTAATCCTGGGATGGCATGGTAACTATCGCCATACAACTGCGGAAAGTGAAAGATCGCGAGTCCGACGAGTACCGCGCCTGCATTTACCCGGATAAAGTTGCTCGATATTTTGGAAAAACGGGCTTTGATAAAGATGACGGTCCGCGTGAAATACACGGCCAGGCAGGCGGCCAGCAAACTAAGCAGGATGAAAAAAGGCATGGCAGCAGGCTTCCATTCGGATACGCTGAAATGAAACATGGCTTCACCACGGAGCAGGATCATGAACAGCCAGGCAATGAGCGAAGCGCACGCGGTGCTTAATAATACGGTTTTAGTGACTTTCCTGGAGATGACTTCGACCGCGAAGAGCATTCCGGCCAGCGGACTTCCAAACAAGGTAGCTACTCCTGCGGCTACGCCAGCGCATACCAGTTCGGTTTTGTAGAGGTTGGCGATGTCTTCACGCTTGTGTGCCATAGCACCAATGGTAGCTGTGGATACTACGGTGGAAACTTCTATGCCGGTAGATCCTCCGAAGATGACCGTTAAAAATCCATTGAAATAATGGGACGGTATTTTGAAGGCGGGCAACTGGTTTTTACGATTGGATATGGTCTGGTATATTTCTTTTATTCCTTTGTTTTGCTTGCCCTTGAAAAGATACTTGCGAAGGAAGTATATGAGGGTGATGCCGACGGAGGGCAGCAGAACGAACAGATAAGGGATGCTTTTGGCCCGGTTGAAGATAAGATGCTGATAGTATTCGGTGATATATTTTAGCGAATCGGCAAGCAGGCAGGCAAAAAGACCTACAATGATGGATGCTAATGCTAATTTGAAATAATTGTAACGTATGACTGTTTCTCGCATAGTTGATTGATTTTGAGACCCAGAGCGTTAGGAAATTTTGCGCAAAGGTAGTAATCGGGTATTTAAAATGCGAAGATGAGGGCTTTTTAATTGACAACGCCTGTCAGCAATGCGGACAGGCGTGTCTTGTTTTTCATAGGTGATGCGATTAATGCAGCGCCGCTAGACAAATGCAGGAACGCCAGATGCAGGGTCGTTGCCCTGTATCTGATTGCGACGAAAATCGGAGGGTTCGACTGGTCGCCTCGTTATCTTTTTGTTTAGTCCGCTTGCTGCGCTGAACAGCAGCATGCCGCCAAGGATAATTTCTTCGGCAGCGATAACAGGACGGGTCTTGAGTGCTTTGATTCCGCGCTGCAATATGTATGCGCCAGCGATGACGGAGATCAAGCGTTTTCCGGCATTGAGCTCTTCTGCTTCGTATCTTCTTAATATAGAGCCTCCAAGGGCTAAGGTTGCTTTGTCTTTCAGTTTGGTAAACATAGATGTGCTCATTTTATGTTGAATAACTTTGCTCTTCTCGCTGAATATTCAACATCAATGCCCGGTTTTTGTTTGGGAATTGTGGTTTTTGACAAGGAAACTGACAGTGGATGATGCCGTTGCTTTAGCCGGTATACAGGTATTTGGCCTCAAGACCTTGTATGTTGCTCAGCCGGTCGGCCACAACGTTTACCTGACTCTTCCGCACTTCAAACCGCATGGTGCTGGTGCTGTCGAAGCTTTGGAAAATGACGTTAAGCTGCTGGTCCTTGATGAGCTTCATAACGTCGTTCATGACCAGGTAATCGAAGGTGATTTCGTAGATGTCGTTGACCGTCTTTTCGATGACCTGCGCGACGGAAATAGCATCGGCAGCAGCGGTGCGATAGGCGTTGATGAGTCCGGGTACGCCAAGCAGCGTGCCGCCAAAATAGCGTACCACGACAATAAGTATATTGGTGAGATCTGCACTGAGGATAGCGTTCAGGATGGGACGACCGCCTGTTCCCGAAGGTTCTCCGTCGTCCTGCAACCGGAACACACTTTTATCCGGCGTGAGCCGCAGGGCCCAGCAGTGATGTCGCGCTTTAGGGTGTTCAGCACGAAGTTGCTGCAGGATAGTCTTCACCTGCTCGTCGGACGAAACGGGATAGGCATAGGCGATAAATTTACTGCCTTTGTCCTTAAAGAGCCCTTCGGCCGACTGAGCTATGGTTTTGTAGGTATCGTCGAATAACATGTCAGATCTGGTATTTCTGGGCTATGGCGATCAGGATGATGGCGCAGAGCGCGAAGGTAAGTCCCAGATAATTCAGCCGGTTTAGTTTCTCTTTGAAGAGGAAGATCCCGACGAGGGTTCCGGCAATGATAACGCCCATGTTCATGGCAGCAAATACGGTGGAGGGATTATCGGCCATGGCCTGATGTGCCTTGAGGTAAAACAGGATGTTGAAGAAATTGAAGAAGCCAAGGATGCATCCGCAGGCGAAATTGACCATTTGCAAACGCTGCTTTCTGACCAGCCTCAGGTACATAATTGCGCAAAGGGAAAGGATGAAAGCCAGGCCAAAAATGAGGATGAGTGAACTGGTGTAGGGTATGGTTTGAACCTGGGCAACGCGCTTAAAGAGAGTATCTATAACTCCAAACCCGATAAAAACCATGAGCGGATATATCCACCTTTGTCCGCTTTTGTGTTCGGACGATTTTTTGTAGAGTGTAAAAAATATAGCAAGGAAGCCAACGCAGAGCCCGACAATCTTAAGCGTACTGAAACGCTCCTGAAAGACGACATAGGCCGCTATGATAGGAATGAACAGGGATAATCGCTGCGCGATGTCGGTTTTGACGATGCCTATATTTCGGACGGACGCGGCCAAAAACCAGAATATAGATGGGAGCAGGATTCCTAAAGCCAGGTAGACCAGCGAAAAGTTAGACGGACTTAAGGTCCGTACTTCTGGTCGGAAAAAGAAAATGGCCAGGATGATAGCGAAGAAATAGTTCCACGTAACGGCTTGGTGGATATTGATTTTGTATCGACGTGCAAGCTTCAACATAACCGCTACGGTTACGCTGCAGCAGACGCTAATGAAAAGGTACAGCATTCAGTTGGTTTTGATAGATGGTAAGCCGGTCGTTATGGATATCCAGCTGTTCGGCAATGAATCCATTTACTTGCGGTGAGCGCACACCTTCCTGCCAGGATGTGGCTGAAGTGAACACGCGCGCTTCATCCCATAGTCCGGCTTTTATGAACTGACATAGGGTGTTTGCCCCGCCTTCTATGATAACAGACTGTATATCCATCAGGTAAAGCTGGAAGGCTATCTTCTGAGGCAGGTAGTTCTGCATGTCTTCCATCTGGATATAACATATGTTATTCTCAGTTTTTGTCTTTACCTCATTTAATATGAGCGTTTTAGACTGGTCATTGAATAAATGGCTTGAGGTTGAAACCTGCAGTTGGCGGTCAATTAATATCCGCACAGGATTTTTACCTGTCCACTCCCTTGTGGTAAGCAGGGGATTATCGGCCATGGCAGTACGCTTGCCTATGAGTATGGCGTCTTCTTCTGTACGCCATTTATGCACCAGCTTTTTTGCAAGCGGTCCGCTGATCCATTCCTGAAGGGTGTTTTTTGGTGCAAAGTAGCCGTTGGCCGTTGTAGCCCATTTCAAAATAATATAAGGCCGGTGCTGCGTAATCCTGGTGAAGAAGCGCCTGTTGAGCTGACTGCATTCCTGCTCGAGCAAGCCGGTTTCTACAGCAATACCTGCATCGCGCAAGCGTGCTATGCCTTTGCCGTTGACATCGGCGAAGGGATCTTTATTGCCTATGATGACTTCTTTGATCTGGTGCTTTACGAGCAGGTCTGCACAGGGTGGTGTTTTGCCGTGATGCGCGCAGGGTTCTAGGTTGACATACAGCGTAGCTTCGCGGAGCAGTTGCGGCGCGTGCTCGCCATGCAGCCTGAAGACATCGTTAATGGCGTTGACTTCCGCGTGCGCTTCACCAAACCTGGCGTGATACCCTTCGCCGATAATGGTATCGTTATGCACAATAACACAGCCTACCATTGGATTTGGGCTTACGTTTCCGATGCCCATTTCTGCCAGCTCGAGGCAGCGACGCATGTATAGCTCTTTTGTCATCTCAGCAAAAGTAAGTTTAATGTTGGATTTACTATTTTTGCAACGCATGAATTTAAAGCAATTATTGCAATTTTTCACTAATGAGTTAAGTAACATCTATGATCGGGATGAAATTAGCTCGGTGTTTTATCTGGTGACTGAACATCTTACCGGCATGCGCCGGTCGCAGGCTACAATGGCACACGATGATCCGTTGAGCGCTGATGCACATGAGGTTTATATTAAAATTCTTGAGCGCTTGAAAGCGGGGGAACCCTTGCAATATGTGTTGGGCGAGGCAAGCTTTTTCGGACTTACTTTTAGGGTGAATAAAAATGTGCTTATACCACGGCCAGAGACGGAAGAATTGGTCGACTGGGTGATACGGTCGTGCAATACACGTAAAGGATTGCAGATTTTGGATATAGGCACGGGTAGTGGTTGCATTGCGGTTTCACTTAAGAAGTTTATCCCTGAGGCGGTTGTAACTGCACTCGATATATCTGAAGAGGCACTTGAGGTGGCTGGCAATAATGCGCTTTTGAATGATGTGGATGTGCATTTTGTTCAAGCTGACATATTAACGTTTTCCACAGCGGATAAATACGACATTATTGTAAGCAATCCCCCGTATATTGGTGGGTCGGAAAAGGCTGAAATGCATGCGAATGTACTGGACTTTGAGCCGCATCTGGCCTTGTTTGTTGCGGATGAACGACCATTGTTGTTTTATGAGGCGATCGCAGATTTTGCGAAAGTTAGTCTTAGGAAAGGTGGTTTGCTGTTTTTTGAGATTAACGCCAGGTATGGCGTCGAAACTGTTAAAATGCTTTCTTCCAAAGGCTTTACAAACATTGAGCTAAAACAAGACATGCAGGGAAACGACAGAATGATAAGAGCTAACTTCTTGGATGGTACTGCATAACAACCGAGCGAAGGTAATCGCGGTCGAGATGCATATAAATTTCCGTTGTAGTGATGCTTGAATGTCCGAGCATTTCCTGAATGGCCCGCAGATCGGCCCCGCCTTCTATAAGATGTGTAGCAAAGGAATGCCGGAAAGTGTGCGGACTGATTGCCTTGTTGAGCCCGATTTTTTCAGCCAGGGATTTGATGACTTTAAACACGAATACCCGGGTGAGTCCGGAACCCCGACGGCTAAGGAAGGCGTAATCGGCATACCCAGGGATAATTTTAACGTGAACACGCACTTCCTCAAGATATATCATCAGCATTTTAAGGGCTGTACTACCTATGGGTACGAGACGTTCTTTGTTGCCTTTTCCCAGTACCTTGATAAATCCCTCTTCGATAAATATCTGCGACAGCTTCAAATTGACGAGCTCTGATACTCGCAGCCCACATCCGTAAAGTATTTCAAGCATTGCTTTATTGCGCATACCGTCTGGTTTAGATGCATCTACCGCGCCTATGAGTGCATTGATTTCTTCTACGTTGAGGACGTCAGGCAGTTTGCGGGGTATCCGCGGTGCGTCGAGGACTTCACTTGGATCTTCTATGATCAATTGCTCAAGCACAAGGAAAGAAAAGAAGGATTTGATACTGGAGATGACCCTGGCCTGGCTGCTTGCAAGCATCCCGAGTTCTGATATCCATGTAATAAATTCCTTTAGATGGTAGATATCAATTAACCTTATATCAGTAGTTTTAGAAACAGACTGAAGGTACTGATCCAGTTTACGTACATCACTCAGATAGGCCTCGATGGAGTTGGCCGACAAGCCGCGTTCCAGTCGCAGGTAATTTTTATAAGGTCGCAAACAGGCTTCGATCTGCACGTCAAAAAAGATTTTATTCTGTAAGTTTTATAGTTTATGTTTGAGGCAATGAAGATACAAATAATAAACGGTCCCAATCTTAACCTGCTCGGCGTCCGTGAACCGGGGATATATGGCGACGTTGGTTTCGAAACGTATATGGAGCAGTTGCGGGCCATGTACGCGGTGATGCAAATTGACTATTTTCAGAGCAACGTGGAAGGTGAATTGATCAATAAGTTGCACGAAGTGGGCTTTACCTATGACGGCATCGTGATTAACGCGGGAGGGTATACCCACACTTCGGTGGCTTTGGCAGATGCGATTGCGGCAATAAATACACCTGTGATTGAGGTGCATGTATCTAATATTTATGCGCGGGAGGAATACCGGCATGTGTCGCTGACGGGAAAGAATTGTAAAGGAGTGCTGACAGGCTTTGGTCTGGATGGTTACCGGCTTGCTATTGAAAGTCTGTTAAAACCACTTTAACTGGCTAAAAAACCTGATCTTTTCGATAAAATACGCATAAACTATGCTGTGCGGGTATTGTCCGCCATGTTGCTGGAAAGGAATCTGTTTGCCTGATCTTTTTCGGGCGTTATGATTCAGGCTCGTTAAAAAATGCCAGTGCGCTTTATTGATGGCGAAGGCGAAATCGGGTTTACCCTGAATCATGAAATGTATCCATGCTACGAAATCGAGCGACATACGAATGAATATCCTGGACCAGGCATCGTTTAGCGGGAGATTTTTTTGCATGATGACCAGGTTGTTCCGGAAGTTCAAATAGGTTTTATAGGGGTTGTTGCTGTCGAGCGTACCGCCGCCAACATGATAGACTTCTGCATGGGGACAGTACCCGATCTTATAACCCAGGTTTTTGAGTCGCCAGCACAGGTCGATCTCCTCCATATGCGCAAAGAAATCGGGATCGAGACCGCCAACTTCCTTCCAGCAGCGACTCTTGATGAAAAGAGCGGCACCACTTGCCCAGAAGATTTCGGATGCCTGGTCGTATTGCCCGTAATCTGCTTCTACCGTGTCGAACAACCGACCGCGACAGAAAGGGAAGCCGTGCAGATCGAGATAACCTCCGGCGGCACCGGCGTATTCGAACTTGGTTTTGTTGACCTGCCATTTGATTTTAGGCTGAGCGACCGCCATAAGCGGGTCCTGTTCCATATATTTGATTACCGGATGAATCCAGTCGGGCGGCACCTCGACATCAGAATTGAGCAGCACATAATAATCGGCCTCTACCTGACTGAGCACTCTTTTATAACCCTCTGCAAATCCATAGTTCCTGTCGTTTTCAATGATCCGGATTTGAGGATAGTTGGCCTTAATGAAAGCGACGGACTCGTCGGAAGAGGCATTGTCGCCCACAATAAGCTGCAGATCTGGGTACTGCGACATGACGACGCCTGGCAGAAATTGCTGCAATAATTTCTGACCGTTCCAGTTCAGGATCACTACGGCTACACTCGGGGTTGTCATCATTCGGCTATTGGTTTGTGCTTCCATCGCCTGTGGCTCCAAAGCCAGAAGGGCGGGTTTTTACGTATAATGTTTTCTAACAGCGCAAAGGTAGCTGCTGTAATTGGAAATTCGGTGGTCCCGGCAGGGGCAAGTTCCGTGTTGATCAGCGTACATTCTACTTCGTAATATCCCCGGCGCACGCGCTGCATATCGAGATAGATGGGTATGCGGCCGGTTTGCAATGCGATCTTTTCGATACCGGTGATGACGGCGGTAGGCTGATTAAGAAAATTGATCCAATGCCGGGCTTCTTCCCGAATAGGGGTTTGATCGCCTGCAAAACAGAATGCGGTTACTTCATTTTTGGTGGCAGCTACCGCCCGAAGGGTTTGCCTCATGGTGATAAATATGTTGCCCGTTCGCGTTCTGACCTTATAAAACCACTTATCGAAGGCTGTGTTGTTAAGCGGCTTATAGATCACGTATGACTTTGCAGGTATGCAAATGCCGAAGGCCATCATACCCAGTTCCCAGTTGCTATAATGAGCAGTGCAGGCGAGCACGCTTTTACCATCGTTAAGCAGGTTGGTTATGACTTCGAGGTTCTTAAATTTTACTCTTTCCAGGATTTGTTTTTCGGTAATGCTGTCGAGTTTCACAATCTCTATGATGAGATCGGCGAGGTGCCGGTAGTAGGCTTTCTCGATTACAGCCAATTGAGCCTCAGTTTTGTCGGGGAAGGAGTTACGAAGATTTTCTTGTACAACCTTACGGCGATAGCGAAAGATGTAGTATAGTATGGCAAAGAGCAGATCGGAGATGATGTACAGTATGCTGAAAGGTAGTAATGATAAAAGCTTCAAAAAAAATATGCCTGTATAAGAAAAGCCTTTTTTTATCATTATTTTGGCGAATTGAGAATGCAAACATAATTTATCAGATGCAAAGTTCAGCTATATTCCCGCTTTTTTATCTTCCGCCGGTTGCTTATTTTTCTGCTTTAAAAGCCTTTGAACCAGAGCTGCTGCTGGAGCGGGAGGAGCATTTTGTAAAGCAAACTTACCGGAACAGGGCGCAGATTTATTCGCCAAATGGGGCGCTTGATTTGATTGTTCCGGTAATAAAGGGTGCCAAGGTTCATACTAAGGTAAAGGATGTGCGGATCAGCAATGATTTCAGATGGCAGCGCCTGCACTGGAAGAGCTTGACGAGTTGCTACCGGAACTCGGCCTATTTTGAGTTTTATGAGGATGAGTTTGTACAGTTTTATGAGCGGGAATATTCTTTTCTTTTTGACTATAACCTGGAATTACTGACATGGGTTTTTAAACAGTTGAAGAAGGATATGCAGATCGGTTTTACGGACGACTACAAAGATGATTTGCCTGTCGAACTCGATTTCAGGGAGCGTATTCATCCGAAAAGGGATTGCCTAGGGTTTACTGCCAAGCCTTATTTCCAGGTGTTTGACGACCGTCAGGGCTTCCTGCCAAACTTAAGTGTGGTTGACTTGTTGTTTAACCAGGGGCCGCAGTCTAAATCTTATCTGTAATCTATGCCAAAGGAACCAAGACGCAAACACCACAAGCGTAAGCGATATTCGCTGCCGGAGGCCGGTTCCAGTCCGGGTCTGGTTTATATTGATCCGAATGCTTTAAAGACGGTTGTAAGGCTGTATAAGTATAACGCCGACCATTATGAGATTTCGGAACTGGCAGGATTTGAGGGCTTGCATGAGTGTGTGACCGACCGGAACTATAATTTCTGGGTAGAAGTGAAGGGTCTGGATTCTGAGGCGGTGTTTGAGGAACTGAACCTGAATTTCAATATTAATAAGCTCATTCTTGAGGATATTACGCGCACTTATCAGCGTCCGAAGCTTGAAGAGTATGAGGGCTATGATTTTGCGATTAGCCGGATGCTGTATATCGACGAAAATGAAGATGTAGATAATGTTCAGGTGTCGTTCATTTTGTTCGATCATATTTTATTCACCTTTCAGGAAAGTTATGAGGATTGTCTCGATCCTATAAGATCCAGGTTGAAGGCTGGCAAAGGAAATATACGTACGGGAGGAAGCAGCTATCTGATGTATGCGCTGATGGATAATATTATTGACCATTATTTTCAGATTCTGAATAAGTGGGGCGATGATCTGGATGCTATCGAGGACCGCTTGTTTGCCAATCCGGATCGCTCGGTGATGTACGACACGCAGTCTATTAAGCGCAACCTTATCTCGATAAGGCGGGTGGTTTGGCCGGAGCGCGACAAATTGAACGATATTCTACGCAGTGACAGTCCGAGGATCCCGAATCAGACAAAGACCTATGTGAAGGATGCTTACGATCACTGTATTCAGCTTATTGATATTGTTGATTCGCTGAAGGAGATCTCGGTGAGTAATATTGATATGTATCTATCGATCATTAGCAACCGGATGAACGAGATTATGAAGGTGCTAACGATTATTTCGTCTATCTTTATTCCGCTGACTTTTATAGCGGGCATTTACGGGATGAATTTTGCCCGGGTAGATCCGGCGACCGGCAAGGAGCTTCCGGGTAATATGCCGGAATTATATGAGGCCCACGGTTACGTGTATACGATTGCAGTAATGGCGTTTATTGCGGTAGTTCAGGTTATATATTTCTGGAAAAAGGGATGGTTTAAATAGGGGCTATTATTATTACCTTAGTGCCGTGCAATCATTTGAACTGGATAAGCGTGATATCTCCAAGATAAAGGCTGCCTTAAGCGGCAGCGATGAGCAGCTTTCGGCTGTTCTGGCTGAATATCATGCCTCGGAGATTGCCATTCTTTTCGCTAGTCTGCAGCCCCATGACAGGCAGCGTATTATCAATTTACTTCCTGTAGAAACGGCTTCTGAGGTGCTTTCGGAAATGACTGAAGAGGCGCATCCGGAGGAACTATTGTTGCAGATGGATCCGGAAAAGCGTGCCGAGGTGGTTGAAGAGCTCGATTACGATGATGCGACGGATATTCTCTCTCAACTGGAAGCGCACGAACAACTGGAGATACTGGAAGAACTGGACGAAGATGATGCTTCTCATATCCGGAACCTGCTGAGCTACGACGATGAGACGGCCGGTGGTTTGATGAATACGGAGTTTATCCGTATTAATGTGAACATGATGAAGAAGGATGCTATCGACGAGATCATCCGGCAAAGTGAAGAAATTGAGGAGTTTTATACTGTGTACGTAATAGATGATGCCAATGTTTTCCAAGGGGTTGTGTCGCTGGAGGATATCATCAGATCAAAGGGCAACGTAAAGATCACGGAACTTGTAAGGGCAGAGGTGGCCTGGGTGCACCCTGATACGGACCAGGAGGAGGTAGCGAGACTGATTTCGCAATATAACATCACGAGTATACCGGTGCTTGACAGTGACATGAAGCTGCTGGGCAGGGTAACTTTTGATGATGTGATTGACGTACTGGAGGAAGAAAACACGGAGGATATCCTTAAGATATCCGGGGTTTCTGAGGATGAGGAGCTGTCGGGTAACTGGGTGGAGGCTGTGAAGTCGCGCCTGCCTTGGTTAATTGTGAACCTTGGTACTGCATTTCTTGCATCTGGCGTGATCAGGCATTATGAACCAACGCTAAACCGCATACCGGTGCTCTCTGCCTATATGACCATTATTGCCGGTATGGGTGGGAATGCGGCCACCCAGGCGCTTGCTGTTACGGTGCGGCGGATTTCCCTTTACGATTTAACGGACAATCAGGCTTACCGGGCGGTATTGAAGGAGTTTACCGTAGGTTTAATAAACGGGGCGGTAACTGGCTTGATCGTATTTATTTTCGCATTGTATTTCGATGCAAATCCGATGCTCGGCCTGGTGATCTTTTTTGCGATGATCGGCAATCTGATGATAGCGGCTGTGACGGGTACGGGCATTCCTTTGTTTTTAAAGCGAATTGGAATCGATCCGGCCATTGCTTCTTCAATTATTATTACAACTTTTACAGATGTTTTCGGATTTTTGCTGCTGCTTGGTTTGGCGAGCAAACTTTTACTTTAACTAATTATTTATATGCAACCCACAAAACACGACTGGACGAAAGATGAGATATCGTCTATATATCATAAGCCTCTGCTGGATTTGATTTATGAAGCAGCTACCATTCATCGCGAAAATCAGGATTATAACGAAGTACAGATCAGTTCGTTGATATCCATTAAGACTGGCGGATGTGCGGAGGACTGTGCTTATTGTCCGCAAGCGGCACGTTATCATACTGATCTGCAGGTTCAGCCTTTAATGCAGGTGAGCCAGGTTGTGAGTGCTGCTGTTAAAGCTAAGGAGGGTGGTGCGTCAAGGTTGTGCATGGGTGCGGCATGGCGCGAGGTTCGTGATAACCGGGATTTTGACCGCGTAATTGAGATGGTAAAAGCGGTTAATGACATGGACATGGAGGTGTGCTGTACCTTAGGTATGCTTTCTGAAAGCCAGGCACAGCGATTGGCCGATGCAGGGTTGTATGCGTATAACCATAATTTGGATACGTCTGAGGATGATTATAAGCGGATCATTTCTACGCGTACTTATGATGATCGTCTGAACACTATTAAAAATGTGCGTAAGGCGAAACTGACTGTGTGCAGCGGAGGTATCATTGGATTGGGTGAAACTGTGGAGGATAGGGTGTCAATGTTGCATACCCTGGCAAACATGGATGTTCATCCGGAATCTGTTCCGGTTAACGCATTGGTACCTGTAAAGGGTACGCCACTCGAGGATCAGCCGCGTGTGCCGATATGGGATATGGTGAGGATGATAGCGACTGCGCGTATCGTAATGCCAAATTCTGTTGTTCGCCTATCGGCTGGCAGAAATGAGATGAGCACGCTGGAACAGGCGTTTTGTTTTATGGCTGGTGCCAATTCGATTTTTGCGGGCGATAAATTGCTGACTACTCCAAACCCTGCTTTTATTGATGATATGGCTATGTTCGAGTTACTTGGCCTAAAAACAAGAGATGCCTTTAAAAAGGGCAGGCCTGCAAATACAGAAAAACTACAACTTGATGCGCTCGCATAGCTTATAAATATCGTAAGCTACTTTTTGCGTCAGGTCGAACTGCTCAGATATGACCATCTGAGCGGTTTGAATTTCGCCATCTTTACTTGAGCGTCTGATTAAGGGTACATTGTTTACTTGCCCGGTATTGTGCTGCAGGATTTCGATAGTCTGTTTAAAGAGGTATTGGGTGTTTTGGATGACAGGCTTAAGTTCTTCAAGATCAATCCCTGTAAAGTTGTGTTCTTTAACATACAGGGACAAGGTAGCGATATAGGACGACAGCTGATGGTTTAGTGCGGTAAATTGATGCAGTTCTTTCATAATTACCTGCTTACTTTTTGGCTCTGAGAACATCCGCTGAAAAAGTGAGGCCAGGTTGGCCGTAGTTACGTAAACCTGTTTGCGCGCCACTTTATAATTGGTGGGGTCGCCCAGCGGACCTGAATACAATAAAACAACCTCTTCGAAATATTTCATATTGGCCTGCAGGGTTTCCTGGAGTGCTTCTTTTAGTTTTTCGTGTTCCCAGTTTGGAAACAGGGAGTAACTGGCGATTAGTGCAATACCAGAGCCAATCAAGGTGTCGTAGATACGTTCGCGCGCGGCAGACAAGCCTCCGATACCGAGGAAATCAAAGAGTACCAGGATATATGGCGTCATAAACAATACGCTGACCACATAATTTTTGCGCTGAAAACTATAAGATCCGATCATACATATCAGCAGAATGGCAAAGAGGGCGTTTTTATCCTGGATGTATATAAGGATGCCCATGCCGGCAAATGATCCGGCGATTGTGCCGACCAGTCTTTCATAATTGCGTTGCTTTGTAAGACTGAATCCAGGTTTTGAGATCACAAGTATGGTGAGGAGTATCCAATAGCTATGAGAAAAGTTTAATGATTTGGCCACGACAAAGCCGATCAGCATAACGATAGCAACACGTAAGGAGTGCCGGAAGGTTGATGATCTGAACGTAAGGTTTTCCCAGAGCAGATCCGTATCGAAGCTTTGCCGGGTAACGAACTTGTCGACATTTATATTGCGTGTTGTTAGGCTCTTCTTTTTGGCTTTATTGAAATATCCATTTATGGTTTTCAGCCTTGACAGGATGTTCTCAATATTGACCTCAATATTTTTAAGGGCAATGATGCCGAGCGTGGTATAGTTAGCACCCGACTTGTCGGTCTCAAGCTTTACAATTTCAGCTTTTAGCATTTCGACGTCCTTATCAAGATCTGAGGGCAGGTGAGGGGTATTTCCGGCAACGAGCGCAAATCCTATATCGTCCAGTTCGTCCGCAATTTTTATAATAACCTTTTCGTAATGACTAAGGATTCCGGACGGATCGAACTGTTCATGCAGCCGTTTGTAGTTGTAATATGTCGACATGATCTGCTCAAACAAGTCAACGATGTCTACAAATACAAGCAATAAAAACCGGCCTTCCGGAGTCGATTCACGCACAATTTCGCGGGTTTTAAATAGAACCTCCCGAACCGCATCCTGCTTTTCATGTACCTGAACCTGAAGTTTTAAAAGTTCTGCGTAGGCCTGGTCGTAGTCCGTATTTTCTCTGTAAAATTTAGCCTTAGCGCGAAGGAAATCACTAATTTCATGGATACACTCGCTCAAACTCTGCTGAACCAGCCGATATGGTCGTAGCTTATAAAAGAGGTAGCTGAGCATGGTATACCAAATGCTACCGAGAAAGACCAATAAAGCATAAAATAGCACATCTTGCCAGGGCCTCACGTCGTCGATACTCAACACCATGACAATCAGCGCGGCCGTGCCAACAGATGCAGCTCTTAGTCCGTACAGGAAAAACATAGAAAATACGAAACTGCACAGGGTCAGCACAGCACCTATAAAGTAATCGTTTTTATTGGTCAGCCCGACGATTACGGATATGATCGTGATCAGTCCCGTAGTTACGAGCATCGCATTGCGACGATGAACGATTGGTCCGGGCGAATCTGTAATACTCACACATAACGCGCCCAATGATAATGTGATGCCGTACTGCAGCATACCAAACTGTGCGAGAATAAGCGGCGGGCAAAGCACGCCAAAGGAAATCCGCAATCCGTCTGCAAAGTATGTGCTAAGCAGAAAGTCGTGAATACTACGGATTGGGCGATTCAGCATGAACGTCTTTAATAACTATTAGACCATAATTTATATTATGTTAACTAACGTATCCGCTATGCTTAGAATTCTTCCAGCTTAGACTTTAACTCCTGCACTCTGTCTAGGCGATTTTTCCTGGAATAAATGTCCATTAGCAACTGTACGGTAGCTCTGTCGTTTTGATTGATCTCATGCGCCTGCAACAGAGAAACTTCTGCACGATTGATTAGTGATGCAAATTGTTGATTTTTATCAGCTGCCGACGTTTTAAGCGCTTCGTTCGCAGACTGTATGTATGCGAGACCGATTTGGTATAAGGCATCGAAATAGTTTTCGTCCAGTTCAAGCGCTCTGTTATATGCTAGTTCCGCCGTGCTGAAATTCTTGTTATTCTGATGGAGGTATCCGTAAAGGAAGTACAGCAGTTTATTTTTGGTATCTGCTTTCAACGTGGATTCAATGACTTTTATGGCCGTTGCGTAGCGCTCATTGTCAAGTAAAGTATTGATATAATTACTTGTGAGTCCCTGATCGTGTGGATTCATTCTGAGTCCATCTTCTAACGTACGGATAGCCAGTTCGTTTTCAAATTTTGAGGTGTAAATTCTGGCCAGGTTTTGGAAAAGCAAGGGATTGCGAACACCGTTTTCCTTTGCTCGTTTGTAATATACCAGCGCATTGTCATAATCTTGCACGTTTTGTGCGGCTATAGCTGTATTAATAGCCAGCGCAGTATCTTTCGGAAAAAAGTCACTGACTTCTTTCAGCATTTTATACGCTGTAGAGAAGTCATTATTTGAGAATGCAACCGCCGCTTTGTTCTGCTTCCTGATGTTCACGTTATATATTGCCGCATCGATCAGTCTGGAATTGGCTTGGAATTTATCCAGTCGTCTTGCAGAATCAATCGCCTCATTTGCGATCGTATAATAACGTTCTGCGTTGCCCTCGTCTGTATCAATGATGGAAATATAGGAACTAAGATAAGCTTTAATTGCCCATGTCTCCGGCCACTTCTTTGTTTTTCTATCATTCTGCGCCGCCTCACTGGCCTTGATCCCCTCTCCTAGTATGCTGAGTTGCTTCTTAGCATCCTCCTTGGCGTTAATGGCGACCTGTAATTTCCCTATACTGTTTCTCGCAATCTTAACCTGGCTTCTCTGACCGAATGCTGTAACTGAAGCGAACAATGATATTAACAGAATCTGAAGAAATGATAGCTTACTCATAATACAAATTTAAAAAAAAAGAGGGAATAACGTCCCTCTTTATATTCTGATGTTTTAACGTCTTATTTCAACGCATCTATTTGCTTTTGAACCGCGTCTAGATTGGCTTTGTCATCCTTAAAGAAGTAGATCGACCTTAATTTATCCAGCGCTATCTCATTCTTTGGGTTAATTGCTACAGCCGCCTTATAATAAGGCAACGACTGATCTAACAACTTCTTCATTTGTACGCCGAGCTCATTAAATTCTTTCACTTTCTTAGGATCAACTTTATTCCTTTGATCTTGGATATCAGTAGCCTGTTTGAAGTAAGTGTCGCCCATAATCACCTGATAGGTATCGTTTTGGGGGTTCTTTTCTATAAGTTTAGTCAACATCGCCTGAGACTTTGCCATGTCGCCTTTCTTCATATAATAATCAGTTTCCATACCGATCAGATCGCTGTCTTCTGGATATTTAGCTGACGCTTCCTGAATCAAGGCGATTGCAGCCGCACTGTCTTTGAGCTCTCTAAACTGAATGCCAATGAGATCTTTATACAGAATATTACTCTCTGGGTGATTAAGCGCTATGGCTGCCTTATAATTCCGCGCAACCTCGGGATAGTTTTTTAGCTCTCTCGCAATTACTGCAGCATTTACGAACATAAAAGTGTCCTGCGGATTGCGCTTGGTTACCTCGTTAAATGATTCAAGTGCTGTAGGGAGGTCTTTTTTACGATAAGCAAAAACGCCTCGGTTTCTTACTGCGTCCTCAATATTGAGCTTAGCGTTCTGAAGGTTCTCTTTCTCGTCGCCTTTCTTATCAAAAGTCGTTGCTTTTTCAATGGCCTCTTCAGCGATAATCTGCTTTGCTTTGGAGTTAGCGAAATCAAGCGTATCTATCAGCGCGGCGCGCGACGCAAGAAGTGCACGGTAAGACCATGCTTCAGCATTTTCTTTTGTTTTCTCGTGAGCAATTGCCTTATCGGTATGCGCCAACCCGTCTTCAATCATTTTAAGCGTTTCCGGCAAAGTTTTGGCGCCACTGTTGGCAAGAAGCACCCAGGCACTTTTTGCAGCAGTTACTTCATTTTTTTGTGCATTTGCAATGGATGCTACTCCTGCACAAAGTAAAACTAAAAGTATTTTCTTCATTTTGTTAATTATTAGTTCAACGTTTAATTTATCTATTCCTCGTCATTAGTTTCAGTGTCGTTGTTCGCGCTATCGTCTTCGGGCGCTTGTTCCGTAACGTCAGAACCTCCCTCTTCTACCTCCTCGTCCTCATGTTCAATCTGTGCGACAGATGCAATCTCATCATTTCCCTTCAGGTTGATGAGCTTTACGCCCTGTGTAGCACGACCCATCACCCTTAGTTCACTTACAACTATCCTGATCACAATACCGGATCTGTTAATAATCATCAGGTCATCTGCATCTGTAACGGCCTTTATGGCAACCAAATCCCCGGTCTTATCGGTAATATTGATGGTCTTAACACCCTTACCGCCTCTGTTAGTAACGCGATAATCATCTATATCAGTACGTTTACCATAACCTTTTTCTGAAACCACAAGTACGGTGCTATCAGGATTATCCACAGCAATCATGCCAACCACCTCATCTTTATCATGAGCAAGCGTTACGCCGCGCACACCAGTCGCCGTTCTTCCCATTGGTCTGACAGTTGATTCATTGAACCTGATGGCCCTTCCGGAACGCAACGCCATCACGATCTCGCTTGTGCCGGTGGTAAGGCTGGCTTCGAGCAGCTGATCACCCTCATTGATGTTTATCGCATTTATACCATTTACGCGCGGACGTGAGTAAGCTTCAAGGGAGGTTTTCTTAATAGTTCCCTTCTTTGTACACATGATAATATAATTGTTTTCCAGATATTCCTGATCTTTCAGGTTTTTCACCTTGATAT
Organism: Pedobacter deserti; assembly: GCF_024436415.1. GTDB lineage: Bacteria > Bacteroidota > Bacteroidia > Sphingobacteriales > Sphingobacteriaceae > Pedobacter > Pedobacter faecalis. Next base: position 2,674,114 of record NZ_JAFMZQ010000001.1, read on the forward strand.
AAGCCTTGATCTTTTCCTCTTTTGGAATATTGATGATATTCTGTATCGCGCGGCCCTTGCTTTGTCTGCTGCCTTCAGGTATCTCATATACCCTTAGCCAGAAACAGCGACCGGTTTCGGTGAAAAACAACATGTAGTTGTGATTTGAAGCGATCAACAGGTGTTCAATAAAGTCTTCATTTCGTGAATCGCTGCCTTTAGAACCCTTGCCCCCACGGCCCTGCGTGCGGTACTCGGTAGCAGGTGTGCGCTTAATGTAGCCTTCGTGGGATATCGTTATGACGACTTCTTCATCCTCAATAAAGTCTTCCATGCTCATATCGCCGGCTGCATGAACAATTTCTGTCCGTCGCTCATCCCCGTACTTTTCCGACATTTCTGTCAGTTCGTCTTTGATGATTTGCATCCGCTTACCTTCATCATCCAGGATAGACTGGAGATAATCGATGGTTTTCATCAATTCATTGTATTCCTCTTTGATCTTATCACGTTCCAGACCTGTCAGACGACGTAATGTCATGTCCAATATAGCCCTCGCCTGGATATCTGTAAGGCCGAACTGCTCCATCAAGCCGGTCCTGGCGTCTTCAGGGGTATCAGAGTTACGGATAAGCTTGATTACCTCATCCAGATGATCCAGGGCGATGAGTAAACCCTCCAATATGTGCGCACGCTTTTTTGCTTCGGCAAGCTCAAATTTAGTCCGGCGGATAACCACTTCATGGCGGTGCTCCACGAAGTGACGAATCAGGTCCTTCAGATTAAGCAGTTGCGGCCTGCCGTTTACCAGCGCAATGTTGTTTACGCTGAATGAGGTTTGCAGGGCCGTCTGTTTAAATAGGTTGTTCAGGACGATTGACGCATTCGCATCACGCTTTATTTCGTAAACAATCCGGATACCATCCTTGTTCGACTCATCTTTGATATTCGAAATTCCCTCTATCTTTTTTTCACCTATAAGTTCTGCCGTACGCTCAATCATTTGTGCCTTGTTTACCTGATAAGGTATTTCGGTCACAATGATAGTCTCTCTGTCTTTATTCGACTCAATTTCGGCCTTTGCCCGCATCACGATACGGCCTCGTCCTGTTTCGAAAGCTTCCTGTACCCCTGTGTAACCATAGATGATAGCTCCCGTAGGAAAATCAGGAGCTTTAATGTGCTTCATCAAATCAGCGATACTGATGTCGTTATCGTCTATATAAGCAATTGTGGCATTAATAGATTCTGTGAGGTTGTGGGGCGGCATGTTCGTTGCCATACCTACAGCAATTCCAGATGATCCGTTAATCAGCAGGTTCGGAACTTTAGAAGGCAAAACTGTTGGCTCCTGCAGGGAATCGTCGAAGTTTAACTGAAAGTCAACCGTATCCTTGTTGATATCAGCAAGCATCTCTTCTGCAATCTTCTGAAAACGTGCCTCGGTGTAACGCATGGCCGCCGGAAAGTCACCGTCGATTGAGCCAAAGTTTCCCTGTCCTTCTACCATCAGATAGCGCAAGCTCCAGTCCTGGGCCATCCTAACCATAGTATTATATACTGATGCGTCGCCATGCGGGTGATATTTACCCAACACTTCTCCGACAATACGTGCTGATTTTTTATAAGGTTTATTGTTCGTTAATCCAAGATCCAACATACCATACAGAACGCGGCGATGAACCGGCTTTAGACCGTCCCGTACATCAGGAAGCGCCCTTGATACGATAACAGACATCGAATAATCAATGTATGCCGAACGCATCTGTTCATCTATATCGATTCTTATTACTTTGTCGTTTTCTTGATTTTCTAAATCTTCTGCCATAAAATGTTAATGTTCCTTAAGAACGATTTAAATGTGGTATTCCTATAACCTTGCGAATCTAATAAAAAATGCACCATAACGGTGCATTGTGGAAAAATTTTAGCGGATAAATTAACAGGGAATTACACCCAGTCAACCCCCTTTTTAAGCCTGCTGAGGGTGTATGCTTCTGGTGATCCGGGAACGGGCTGATGGTTGTAGGTCCATTTGGCAAGCGGGGGCAAACTCATCAGTATAGACTCAATGCGTCCATTGGTCTCCAACCCGAACTTAGTGCCGGCATCGTATACCAGATTAAATTCGGCATACCGGCTCCTTCGCTGGTACTGCCACTCCTTCTCTGTTTCACTGAATTCTTTATCCCGGTTCCGGTCTATAAGTTCTGTATATACAGGAACAAATGTATTTCCGACCTCAACCGAAAATTCAAGTAAAGCTTCAATTGAAACACCGGTGCTTTCTGGGGTTAGCCTGTCATAAAAAATGCCGCCGATTCCCCTTGTTTCTTCCCTGTGCGGGATATAAAAGTAATCATCGGCCCTTCGCTTGAATTTCGGGTAAAACTGTGCATCGAATTTATCGCAGGCTTGCTTCAACAAGTGATGGAAATAGCGCGCATCCGTGTCGATGATATAATGCGGCGTCAGGTCAATGCCACCACCAAACCATCTTGTTCCCTCATTCAACTCAAAGTACCTGATGTTCATATGAATAATTGGCACGTATGGATTAGACGGGTGCATAACGATTGATACGCCTGTGGCAAAAAATTCATCGCTGTCTACACCTAGTCCGCGTTTTACCGATTCGGGAAGTTTACCATGGACAGCCGAAAAATTCACACCACCCTTTTCGAGCACATTTCCGTTCTGAATTATTCTGGTCCTTCCGCCGCCACCGCCATCGCGCGTCCAGTTTTCCTCCTCAAAAGAGGCCCCGCCATCGGTTTGTTCCAACTCCCTGCATATCTCATCCTGAATTTGCTTAAACGCTGCTACTACCTGATCTCTAAATTCCATTTCGATTACCCTTGTGTCCAAAGATACGCTGATAAACGCTTGTAAAGGGGATATTTAAAGAGATAGTACATTGTTTTGACACTAACAAATGCAGATGTCTATTCTTCAATAAAGTTTAAATCCCGGCCGTAAGTCTCATCGAGGTGATACAAGGCAAATAGTGCCAGACCAACCGTTAGCACAGCAATACAAAGCGCTGCGTTTATGATACCCATTTGCGCCTGCAGGTATTGAAAAAGCAATGTAACCGGGATAAGAGAACCTCTGACCATATTGGGTACACTTGTCGTCACCGTAGCCCTTAGGTTTGTTCCAAACTGTTCCGCCGAGATGGTCACAAATACCACCCAATAGCCGGTAAATAAACCAAATACCACGCAGAGCACATAGAATCCATTGGCAGTCCAGCCGGTACTCAGCAGGTAAACCAGCATCGTGGAGAAGGTAAGCAGTATAAAGATCAGGACAATCTTCTTACGAGTTCTGAAGATCTGACTCAGGGCGCCGCTTAAAAAATCACCCAGGGATATACCGATATAGGTAAACATCACACCCTTTCCGTTGTCAAGCACGTCCTTGGCCTGTAGCGCTTTTCCAAACTCGGGCGCAATGCCGACAAGAATTCCAACCACAAACCATAAGGGTACCGCAATCAGGATGCAGTTTAAATACTTAAAAAATCTGTCCCTGCTTGAAAACAGCATCAGAAAATTCCCTTTCTGAACATCTTTCTTCGCCATGCGCTCGAACAGACCAGACTCGAACACGCCGAATCGAAGCAGTAAAAGCAAAATTCCCAGTCCCCCACCAACAAAAAACGCTGTCCGCCATTCAAACATATCGCCTACAACATAAGCCGCCACCGCGCCCATCAAACCAATGCCGGCTACCAGCATTGTGCCGTATCCCCTGTTTTCCTTGCTCATGCTTTCACTGACAAGGGTAATGCCCGCACCCAGTTCACCTGCAAGGCCCACCCCCGCAATAAACCTAAGGGCGGCGTACATGGGGATTGTGGTCACAAAACCGTTTGCAATGTTTGCCAGCGAGTACATGATGATAGAACCGAACAATACAGACAACCGGCCTTTTTTATCCCCCAAAACGCCCCAGAAAATACCGCCGATAAGTAAGCCCGCCATCTGCCAGTTCATCAAATAGAGACCAACTTCTGTAATTTGGTCGGGAGCAACACCCAAGGCACTAAGACTTTTGTTTTTAATGATCAGGAAGAGGAGCAGATCGTAAATATCTACAAAATAGCCGAGCGCAGCCACGAGAATTAAAAGCGAAACACTTCCGCTCTGTTTTCCGTTAGTCATATGGTTTAATTTGGATGCTGAAAGTACAAACAAATTAAACACATGCGCAAGAAATTGAAAAAAAATGCCCGGCTAAATTACCGGGCCAGGTTCACAGCGTATCAGGTGGCATAGTGGTTGTGTCCGGCGGCATCGCTGCCGTATCCGGTGGTACAGTACCCGTTGTATCTAACGGACTCATCGAAGTATCTGTCTGAGTGCTGTCTGTACTGTCCGACACGCTTTTTGTCGAGTTGCATGCTGACCCTGCAATCGCTACAGCGGAAGCAAAAACCATGCTTAAGATTAACTTTTTCATAAGAGATGAATTTCGTGTTTAACTAAGTTTACATTTATCAAAACATTGATTATCATATCGTTGAACAATCTGAATTCTGAAAGGTTTTAAAAAAGGCTTCGGGCCTTTCATAGTTCAATAATCTTTCTGATATTGTAGCATCATGATCGTATCAGAGCGTACCTTGAAATGGGGATTATCCCTATACCCTCCGATGTTGTTTCAACGGATTTGGATCAGAAATTTCCATAAAGGTTTCCGTGGAGTAGATGTAAAAATCAGCCGGAGTATCATCAACCGAAACTATAACGGTTCCATATTCGGTGGAACTATTTATTCAGCTACGGACCCGTTTTACGCCATCCTTTTTGATCAGTTATTGCAACGGCGAGGTTTCAAAGTACGGGTGTGGCTTAAAAGTGCATCCATTCAGTACCTCAAACCCGGAAGAAGCAATCTCTATTTCACGATTAAGGTTAGCGACGAGATGTTGGAAGAGGCCGTGCAGGCATTGAGTACTCAGGGAAAATTTATAAGGGCTTATCCCATCGAGGTGTGCAATTCTGAGGGAGAACTTTGCGCAAGCGTGATAAACGAAGTATATATTCGCAATCTCCATCAGGGTGAGATATCGAGGGTAGCGTATTAAAAAAACCAGAAATGAATATCAGGAAGCTAATTTTGCAGGGCGAAGGGACAACACTGGATTTTAAGAAAACGATAACCAGTACAGAAAAGATATCCAAGAGCCTTGTGGCCTTCGCAAATAATAAAGGAGGTAAACTGCTTATCGGTGTTGCCGACGATGGCAGCATCAAAGGTGTCAAATCTGAAGACGAAGAACGGTATATGATCACCAAAGCAGCACATCAGTATTGCAAACCTGCTCTTGAGCCCGAATTCGAAGAAGTATATGTAGATGACAAGCTGGTCCTTGTTGTCAATATCGCTGAAAGCGAGCTCAAACCTCACTATGCGCTTGATGAGCACAAGAAGTGGTGGGTATACTATCGCGTTAAGGACAAAAGCATTCTGGCGAGTAAGATACTGGTAGACGTGATCAAAAAGAGCAACAACCAGGAACCGAATATTATCAATTATACGGATCAGGAAAAGCAGTTGTTTGATTATCTGAACGAACAGGGAAGAATAACTCTAAAAGAGTTTAGCAAGCTTACAAGAAGTTCGTATAAGAAAGCTCAGAAGATACTGGTCAGCCTCATCATCAGCGGTGTTATCCGTCCGCATATCTCAGAGAAAGAGGAATATTTTACAGCGGTCTGAATATTACACCTTAAGCTGACGCAATTGCGGCTTAAAAAGCCGACTTTTGCAAAATGTTTCAGGAAATCCGTCGAAAGTACAAACCCTATTACGCAGACAACCTCCGTCTGGCGATGCCGATCGTTGTGTCGCAACTGGGGCATACCATGGTGCATCTGGCCGACAGTGTCATCGTTGGGCACTTCGCCGGAACAGTTCAGCTTGCTGCAGTATCGCTGGTAAATAGTTTGTTCACCATAGTTATGGTATTGGGTATAGGTATCGCCTATGGCCTTACGCCGCTTATCGCGCAGGAAAACGGAAAGAGAAATTACGACGAATGCGGAAAACTGCTGTCAAACAGTTTAGCGATCAATATCGTAGCCTCGTTAGTTCTTTACGCATTTATATATCTGGGAACCTTGCTGGTCATAGACCATATCGGACAGTCGCCAGAAGTTGTCCGGCATGCAAAGCCGTACCTGGCGTATCTTGGTATTTCCATCATCCCACTGATGATTTTTCAAAGCTTCAAGCAATTTACAGAGGGCCTGGGTTTTACCAAACAGGCCATGTACATATCCGTATGGGGAAATATCATCAATATAGTGCTGGGTATTGTATTCGTCAAAGGAATGTTCGGGATCAGCCCTATGGGTGTGGCAGGCGTTGGGCTAAGCACATTAATCGATCGTATGATCATGGCGACTGTGATCATCATCTATGTGTTGCGGTCGAGGCACTTCAAAATTTATATCAAACATTTTAAACTGGCGCTCATAGAAAAAGCACGCACAATCAAGATCCTGAAGATCGGCGCACCGGTAGCCCTGCAATATGTTTTCGAGATCAGCGCGTTCAGCATGGCCGCCATTCTCATAGGCACTATAGGCGCCGTAGAGCAAGCCGCACACCAGGTAGCAATCAACCTGGCCGCAGTCACCTATATGATGGCCAGTGGTGTAGCCTCCGCCGCCACGATCAAAACGGGCAATAACTACGGTAAGGGCCATTTTGCTGATCTGCGGTTCTCCGCTATTGCAAGCTACCATGTCGTTGTGATGTTTATGACGGCGACTGCGCTCATTTTCATCTTTGCAAATCAGCTCTTGCCATACATTTATACCTCAGATATCGATGTTATTGAGATTGCCAGCGGCCTGCTGATCATTGCAGGATTGTTTCAGTTGTTCGACGGTACTCAAGTTGTTGGACTCGGCATACTCAGGGGTATCGGCGATGTAAACGTGCCCACCATAATAACTTTCATGTCATACTGGGTCCTGGGCCTGCCACTCGCGTACCTGCTTGGTATCAGGCTTGGCCTTGGCGTAAACGGAATCTGGTACGGTCTTACTATTGGATTGCTCGCCGCCTCTCTCATGCTGTATCTCAGGTTTAGAAAAAAGGTATCGGGCACGGCGCCCATATCAGCTTAAGGTTATTTCACACTATAAATCAACCATTTATACATTAATCACCTAAATAATTTTGTGAAGTGGAAAACATGTAATAATATTGTCTACTAAAATGATGGATTTTATATGGTAACAAGCACACAGGAAAATAAATGGAAAAGGGTCGCGTATCTGTGTCTTATCATTCTTGCTGTTGTGTTCATTGGCTATGCGTTATATTCTTCACTTGGTTATGCGTCGGTTGTTGCATACGGAAAACAGATATACGGGCAAATAGACGACATGTTTCTTTGGATGCTACTTGTCGGCTTTGTAGCACAGCTTGTTGATGGCGCCTTAGGGATGGGATACGGCGTTGTGTCGACCACCCTCCTGCTGTCTGGCGGACTAAATCCGGCCGTTATATCGGGTAGTATACATACCGCTGAGATGTTTTCGAGCGGAGCCTCAGGATTCAGCCACTATCGCTTTGGCAACGTCAATAAGAAACTGTTCAAAACCTTACTTATACCAGGGGTACTGGGCGCAATTGCCGGTGCATTGTTGCTCAGCTACGCGGGAGAGGCATTTTCCGTATATATTCGTCCGGTGATCTCTCTTTATACACTGCTATTGGGTATACGCATTCTCACCAATGCATTTAAAGAAAAAAGAAAACCACAAAAAGTAAAGCGCGCGGGCTGGCTTGCTGGTGCAGGCGGCTTCCTCGACTCGTTTGGCGGTGGTGGTTGGGGGCCTCTCGTTACCTCAACCCTGATATCGAAAGGACGAACTCCGAAATATGTTATCGGATCGGTAAGCTTAACCGAATTTTTTGTTACAATGGCCAGCGCCGTAACATTCTTTTTCATACTAGGTGTCAGTCACTGGCAGTCTATCCTGGGACTGATCGTAGGTGGTGTACTTGCTGCTCCAATTGCGGCCAGGCTTGTAGGCCGCCTACCCATAAAAAAGATGTTTATCGGCGTAGGCGTAATCGTGATTATTTCCAGCGTACGGATCATCTGGAAGGCCATATCCGGAATGCTATAATTGTCCAATCACGGTAGGCGCAACCTTGTAAATGGTTGTCTGACGGTAGGTCTCACCCGGCCGCAATATAGTTGTCGGTAAGTCCGGTACATTAACACTATTTGGTGCGTGCTGGGTTTCAACGCAAAAAGCGCTATAAGGCCCGTAGTGTCGTCCCTCCTTACCTTGCTTCACATCAAGAAACTTAGCTGTATAAAAATGCGCAACCGGTTCCGTTGTATAAACATATAGCGTTAACCCGCTCTCTGCTTCCGAAGTCTCGGTAGCCAGCGTTAACTCGCCATATTCTTTGTCGAGCAGAAATGTTTGGTCGTAACCCTCCTCCGGATCCCAGTCCTGGCCGATCGGCTTTGCTCCCTGGAAATCATATTTGGTTCCGGCGACAGCGACTTGGCGACCTGTAACTACATATCGTTCATCTTGTTCTAAATACTTACTCGCCGCTATCCTGTGCAGGTGGTCTTTCACTGATCCGCCGGTCGGAGAAAGGTTAAAATAGCCATGATGCGTCAGGTTAACAGCAGTTGGCTCGTCAGTGCTGGCTTTGAAGTCGAGAACTAACTCATCATCATCCGTAAGTTTGAAGGTGAGCTCTACCAATAAGTTGCCTGGAAAGTTCTCCTCACCTGCCGGACTCAGGTATCTCATCGTTACCGTAGGGTCAATGGTGGGTAATATGTCCCACACCTTTCTATCAAAGCCTATATCTCCTCCGTGCAGAGTGTCCTGCCCTTTAGCCAGCGACAATTGATATTCCTTACCGTCAATATTAAAGCGCCCATCTTTAATCCGGTTGGCATACCGTCCGATAACTGCCCCCAAATAGGGATAATTTTCCAAATATGCCTCGCTGGTGTAACTATCAATATCCTCAAAGCCCAGCACAATATCCTGCCTTTCCCCCTGCGCGTTGGTTACGATAAACTTACTGACAATGGCTCCATAATTATAGACCTTCACATAACTCCCTTTGGCGTTTGTTAACTCGACCGCCAGAACCTCTTTTCCATCAATAATTTTACCCGTGTGGATCAGCTTTGTATTCATATATGTATATTTAGGGCTTATTTTTTAAACAATACTATCAATAGTTTACCGAATCTGGAATAAAAATTTGAAATATACTGAAAAATGAAAGCTGAAATCACTGAAAAATTCTTAGCGATATACGGACAGGAGCCCGCCAAACATTATTTTACACCGGGACGTGTGAATCTCATCGGAGAGCACATTGACTACAACGGAGGCCTGGTTATGCCGTGTGCAGTAACCATGGGTACCTGGCTGGCCCTTGCCCCTAACAACGACGGCGTGCTAAGATTCAGAAGTTTGAATTTCGACGAACATACGGAAACGCCGCTCCAAAAAACATATAGCAAGACGGGCCCGGAATGGTATAATTATCCACTCGGTGTTTTTCATGAAATGCAGAAACAGCATGAGATCAATACCGGATTGGATATGTTGTTTTTTGGCAATATCCCTATCGGCTCCGGCCTGTCTTCTTCGGCCTCTATTGAAGTTGCCATGGCATATGCGCTCAACGATTATTTCAATTTGGGTTACAGCAAACTGGATATTCCATTGCTGGCTCAGAAAGTTGAGAACCAGTTTATCGGTGTAAACTGTGGTATTATGGACCAGTTTGCGGTAGCCTTCGGCGAAACCGATAAAGCAATTGTATTGAACTGCGATACGCTAGACCATAAAATTGTCGACTGTAACCTGGGCGAATATAACTTGGCGATCATTAACACGAACAAACCGCGTAAACTGGCAGAGTCGAAATATAACGAGCGGGTCTCCGAATGTAAAACTGCACTTGGGGAACTTAACGCTGAATTGAACCTTAGTAATCTCTGTGAACTGGACGGTGAACAGTTTGATCAGTATAAGCACCTGATAAGCGATGCCGTAGTATTGAAGCGTGCAACCCACGTGGTGGCTGAGAACGACCGGGTTAACCATGCTGCAAAGGCGCTGAACAGCGGCGATCTGAAGGCTTTCGGCCAACTGATGTACGGTTCTCATCAATCGCTTAAAGAGCTGTATGAAGTTACCGGTCGCGAGCTTGACACAGTTGTGGAATTTTGCGCTCAATACCCCGATGTGATCGGTGCAAGGATGACTGGTGCTGGCTTTGGCGGCTGTGCCATAGCATTACTGAAAAAAGGACAGGAAGAGGATTTTAAAACCAAACTAACTGCCTTCTATACGGATAGGATTGGTTACGCGCCGACGGTGTATATCAGCGATATCGGACATGGTGCTTCAAGCATCTGATCCATGCAGAAGCTGAAATCAGAAGAGCTTAACCGGCCTTCAGTAGAAGAATTCAAAGATCAGGAAAAGCTGCCTGTCGTTGTCGTGCTCGATAACGTGCGGAGCATGCACAATGTGGGTTCTGTATTCAGAACAGCTGATGGCTTTTCCGTATCAAAAATAGTGCTGTGCGGCATTACTGCACAGCCTCCACATCGAGAAATAGAAAAAACCGCATTAGGCGCCACGCAGTCTGTCGACTGGGAATACGCTGCTGAGACCTGTGCCGCAATGGCTGAACTGCGCCTGCAGGGCTATAAGATACTTGCCATTGAGCAGGCACAAGGCAGCGTTATGCTGAACGCCTATCTACCCCTGCCGAAGGAGAAGTACGCGCTTGTATTCGGCAATGAGGTAAACGGCGTCAGCGATGAGGTAATGGCGGCGGTCGACGGCTGCATAGAAATTCCTCAGTTTGGCACCAAGCATTCCTTTAATATTGTTATCTCGGCAGGTATTGTCCTGTGGGATTTCTTTTCTAAACTGAGATTAGATACCGGCCGGAGTTAATCATCCGGCCAAAAAACTGTCTTAATAAAGTAAGAACCTCAGGAAAACACGGACTATGTCGGCGCAATAGATTTTCTTTGTCGCCAATTAACAGTCTATGAGATTATCCTTTTTCCTGTTCCTGTGCCTTGTATTAGCGGGCTGCAATCATTTTGAATTTAGTCCCAATCAGGCGTTCGACCGTAATTCCTTCAGAGACATCAACAACAGAAATCTGAAGAAACTTGGCTCGGGCGCAACAGACGACACCGTTCGCTTTGTGCTTACCGGCGATAGCCAGAAATCAAGAGACGAAACAGTCGCCTTTTGCAAGGCGGTGAACGCACTGCCCGGTATCGATTTCGTTCTACTGGCTGGCGATATATCCGAGTTCGGCGTACTCAAGGAAATGGAATGGATATCGAGAGCGCTGGAAGACCTTAACCCGCCATACGTAGCAGTTGTAGGCAATCACGATCTCGTAGCCCGTGGGAAGGACGTATTTCTGAACATGTTCGGGGAGTTAAATTATTCCTTTACCTACGGCGGAATTAAATTTGTATGCCACGATACTAACGGGCGAGAGTATCAGTTTAACGGACAAACCCCTGATATGCAATGGCTCCAGCATCAGCTTAAGCCGGAAAATGGAGTAACCGGTTACATCGCTATTTCACATGTACCCCCAAATAATCCAGACTTCGATCCAGGGCTTATAAAACCTTATACTGATACGATGGTACAAACGCCAGGTTTACTCGCCTCACTGCACGCGCACACCCACCAGTTTGAAGAATACTTTGCGGGCGACAGAAAGGTTCCCTTTATCATAACCAGTGCAATGGCCGATAGCGAGTTTCTCGTCATCGAGGTTGTTAATAACAATTTAACCTACAAACGTGTCAGTTTCTAAATATATTCCTTTTTGGCTTATCCTTTTAAGCACGACGGCTCAGGCCCAAATTTTTAAAGCTTTAATTCCAGATGAAGCCATTGCCCAGTACGCGGGGAGCATCGGCTATTTCAGCGCAGGTGCCGGTTATGATATTTTTGCCAACAAGAAGGGCCGCTTAGATTTTCATTATGGATACGTGCCACAGAATAAAGGTGGCAAACTTAATATTGCCACAGTAAAATTCGCTTATAAGCCCTGGGAAATCGGCATTGGAAAGACAACTAAATTCTATCCTTTAAATCCAGGTATATTTTTGAGCTATACTTTCCATAAAGAACTTTCCTTTAATTTCGACACGGAGCAATACCCTAAAGACTATTACTATTGGTCGGAGGCTTTACGTCCGCACCTGTCGGTAAGCACCGAAGTCGACATCAGTACAGCAAAACTCTTTAAGACGAATACCATCAAAAAACTGGGCGTCTATATCGAGGCAAATACTAACGATTACTATCTGGTTAACTATTTCCAAAATATGTCGGCACTCACCATTACTGATGTATTTCAGCTGGGACTCGGACTACGTGTCAGATACTAAAAAGGCGCACTGCTCATAAGCAGTGCGCCTTTAAATATATTAAACGAAGACTATGCGTATGGTATGCCATCTTTAGAAGGCAGACTGCTGTGCCCCATCAGGTACTGATCTACCTTCCTGGCCGCCTCACGCCCTTCAGATATCGCCCATACAACCAGCGACTGGCCTCTGCGCATATCTCCGGCGGCGAAAATCTTAGCAATATTGGTCTGGTATTTACCTTCCTCAGCTTTAACATTACCCCGGGCGTCAAGTTCAACTCCAAGCTTCTCCAATAACCCATCTTTTTGCGGATAAAGGAAGCCCATTGCTAGTAATACAAGCTGACATGGCAAATCACGTACGGTATCAGCCTTTTCCTTAAAATTGACCGGTCTGCCGGCCGCATCAATTTCCCATTCTACGTCCACTACCCTAACTGCTTTCAGATTGCCATTTTCATCCTTAATGAATTCTTTAGTGTTCACTCCCCAGAAACGTTCGCAACCCTCTTCATGTGAGGTTGTTACTTTAAGCAGCATTGGATAAGTAGGCCATGGCATATTCGATGTACGGGACGAAGAAGGCATAGGCATAATCTCAAACTGGGTAACCGATCTGGCACCCTGGCGATTGGAAGTTCCGATACAGTCAGAGCCTGTATCACCACCGCCGATCACGATGACATCTTTACCTGTCGCCAGGATGTCTTCGCCCTGTACCGGGATATTCCTAACCCGTTTGTTCTGTTGCTTAAGGAAGTCCATCGCAAAGTGTATACCCTTTGCATCCCTCCCTGTGGCCGGAAGATCGCGCGGTATGGTTGAGCCGCCTGCCAGAATAATCGCCTGATTTTCGCGAAGCAGAGTGTTAAGCTCTACGTTAACCCCAACATTGGCGTTACACTTAAATACAACCCCTTCCTTCTCCATCAGACTAATCCTGCGGCTTACCACATCTTTTTGAAGCTTGAAATCTGGGATACCATAGTTTAACAGTCCACCTGGTGTGTCATCACGCTCGTATACCACAACCTCATGGCCAGCCTTATTCAACTGTGCGGCAGCGGCCATTCCTGCCGGACCAGAACCAATCACGGCAACTTTCTTACCTGTACGGATCAGTGGAGGCTCGGCTTTGATATAGCCTTTGCTGAACGCCATCTCAATAATGTGCTTTTCTATCTCTTCGATAGAAACCGGCGACTTGTTGATACCCAGTACACAAGCAGATTCGCAAGGCGCGGGACAAATCCTTCCGGTGAATTCAGGGAAGTTATTGGTGCTCAGCAAAATAGTTGTAGCCAGCTGCCAGTCACCTTTATATACAGCCTCGTTAAACTCCGGTATCACGTTGCCAAGCGGGCAGCCCGACTGGCAAAAAGGTACTCCGCAATCCATACACCGCGCAGCCTGCTTGTTCACATCCTCCAGCTCAAGCGCGTGTACAAATTCGTTATAATGTTTCAGGCGCTCTTGTGCATCTTCTTTTACAGGAGCAAGCCTTTCGTATTCTAAAAATCCAGTTACTTTTCCCATAACTTAAGATATTGTCAGTTTGTTCGTTCTATTCATTAATACGGCCTTGTATTCTTTAGGGAATACCTTGATGAAGCGGGCCGACTGTGTCGACCAGTCGCTCAGTAAAAACTTCGCTACGCTACTGTCGGTCAGCTGCACATGCATTCTCAACAGGTGCGCAATGCGCAGCTCATCCTGCTCATCAAGCGGATCAAGATCAACCATTTCCTTGTTGCATTTGCTGGCAAAATCCCCTTTCACGTCGTATACCCAAGCTATACCGCCGCTCATTCCAGCTGCAAAGTTAGTTCCTGTGTCACCAATGATCAGCACTTCGCCCCCGGTCATGTACTCACAACCATGTGCACCCAAGCCTTCAACTACCGCCGTTGCACCGGAATTCCTCACAGCAAAACGCTCGCCGGCCTGTCCGCGTACATACAGTTCGCCCGAGGTGGCACCATACAACGCTACGTTACCAATAATAATGTTCTGTTCAGGCACATATTTCGCTTCGGCGAAAGGATATATAGACAAGCGTGCGCCTGAAAGACCTTTTCCTACATAATCGTTAGCCTCACCTTCAAGCTGCAGCGAGATACCTCTCGTAGCAAAAGCACCAAAGCTCTGTCCGGCAGAACCTTTAAACTTAAAGTTTACCGTGTCGGCCGGAAGTCCCTGGCTTTTATACACCTTAGAAACTTCATTAGACAACATCGTACCTATTGATCGATCCGTATTCTTTACATCGAATTCCGCGTAGATCGGTTCTTTGGTAGCTAACGCAGGCTGAGCCGCTTTGATCAATTGATGATCCAGCACACCCTCGATGCCATGGTCCTGATCTTCGGTTTTGTATAGGCTTAAACCATTATCCGGCGCTTTAAACAAGATCGCGGAGAAGTCGAGGTCCTTCTGTTTCCATTCCGCCTGGTCAATCTGGCGTACCTTCAGCATGTCTGCCTGGCCTACCATCTCTTCAACCGTTCTAAAGCCCAGCTCAGCCATGGTTTCCCTCAATTCCTGAGCAAGGAAGTGGAACAGGTTTACCACATGATCGGGTTCACCCGTAAACAGTTTTCTAAGGTTCGGATCCTGGGTAGCCACACCTACCGGACAAGTGTTCAGATGGCATTTACGCATCATGATACAACCTGCGGTTACCAGCGCTGCAGTAGCAACACCCCATTCCTCGGCACCAAGCAAGGTAGCAATGGCAATGTCCTTTCCTGTCTTCAATTGTCCGTCAGTCTGCAATACCACACGGCTTCTTAACCTGTTTTTTACCAGGGTCTGATGTGCCTCTGCCAAACCAAGCTCCCATGGCAAGCCAGCGTGCTGTATAGAAGTAAGCGGAGAAGCGCCCGTACCACCATCAAATCCTGAAACAAGAATAACATCAGCATGTGCCTTAGCCACCCCTGCTGCAATGGTGCCGACACCCGCTTTCGATACCAGTTTCACGTTAATACGTGCCTGTCTGTTGGCATTTTTTAAGTCATAGATCAACTGCGCTAGATCCTCAATGGAATAGATGTCGTGATGCGGCGGAGGTGAAATTAAACCAACACCAGGTGTAGCGTGACGTACCTTGGCAATCCAGTCGTCCACTTTATGACCCGGAAGCTGTCCACCTTCACCCGGCTTGGCACCCTGAGCCATCTTGATCTGCAGTTCATCGGCGTTAGTCAGATAATAACTTGTTACCCCAAAACGGGCAGAAGCGATTTGCTTGATTGAAGAGCGCATCGAATCACCGTTTGGCAGTGGCTCATAACGCAATTCATCCTCCCCACCCTCGCCGGTATTGCTCCTGCCACCGATACGGTTCATCGCAATGGCCAGTGTAGAATGCGCCTCATGAGAAATTGAGCCGAAAGACATCGCTCCTGTAGCGAAACGCTTCAGAATATTCTCAACCGGTTCCACTTCTTCGAGAGGGACAGCAGGACGGTTATAATTAAACTCAAATAATCCCCTGATCGTATAGGCCTGATTGGTCTGGTCGTTGATCAGCTTAGAATATTGCTTATACGTATTGTAATCATTTTTGCGTGTCGCATTTTGAAGCAAATGAATCGTTTGGGGGTTAAACAAGTGCTGTTCACCCTTGCGCTTCCATTTGTAGTTACCGCCTGTTGGCAAAATGGCATCCGGACGGTTAGCCATTTTAAATATGCGGTTGTGCTTAATCAGCGTTTCTTTGGCAATTTCATCCAGGCCAAGTCCGCCGATACGCGACACCGAACCAGTGAAATATTTGTCGACCACACTCTTGTTGATACCCAGAATCTCGAAAATCTGTGCACCATGGTAAGACTGCAGGGTTGAGATACCCATTTTAGAGAATATCTTCAGCAAGCCATTATTGATTGCATAAATATAGTTCTTGATCAGTTTTTCCGATTTCTCCTGAAGTTCCTGTTCAAAACCAGTGATCGTCTCCAATGCCAGGTATGGGTTTACGGCAGTAGCACCGAAACCGATCAGTGTAGCAAAATGATGCACTTCCCACACATCACCTGCTTCAGCAACAATACCTACAGCACCGCGATAACCTTTGCGGATCAAATGGTGATGCACAGCCGAAACAGCAAGCAGCGACGGGATGGCAGCATGTTCAGAGTCGAGCGCACGATCAGAAAGCACCAAAACCTGGAAGCCATCTTCAACTGCATCCACGGCGTAGCGGCATAAGCGCTGTAAACCACGTTCTAAGGCTCCTGGTGTACCATCAGCCCTGAAGTAAGTCTGCAAAGTTTTCGATTGAAACACCCCAGTATCTATACTTCTCAGTTTCTCCAGTTCAAGGTTCGTGAGCACCGGATGCTTTATGCCAACGCAGTGACACTGCATCGCATTTTCTTCCAGGATGTTGCCGTTATTGCCCATAAAACCGGCCAGGCTCATAACCACCTTTTCACGGATAGGATCAATCGGCGGGTTAGTTACCTGGGCAAACAACTGCTTAAAATAAGAAGAAAGGTGCTGAGGCTTCTGAGAAAGGACTGCAAGCGGAATATCTGTTCCCATTGAACCAACAGGCTCCTTCCCTTCTTTAGCCATAGGCTTCAGGATAAGGTCAACATCCTCACGGCTGTAACCAAACACCTGCTGATATCTGAAGATCGACTCCTGAGACAAATTGCTGAACACGAGTCTCGGCTCAGGCAACTCCTCAAGTTTAATCTGGTACTTATTGATCCAGTCGCCATACGGCTTGTTACCGCACACCTTCTGTTTAATTTCTGCGTCACTGATAATCCTGCCCTGCTCCATGTCTACGACGAACATCTTACCTGGTGTTAAACGCCCCTTCTCAATGATCTTGCTTTGATCGAGCGCGACAGCACCAGCTTCAGAAGCCATAATCACGTGGTCATCCGAAGTGATGGCATAACGCTGCGGCCGCAAGCCATTACGGTCAAGCGTAGCACCGATCAGGTTGCCATCGGTAAACGATACCGCGGCCGGGCCATCCCATGGCTCCATCAGCGTAGCATGAAACTTATAGAAGGCTTTTTTCAGATCATCCATATCCTCATTGCCATCCCATGCCTCAGGAATAAGCATCATAAGTACATGTGGTAATGAACGGCCTGAATGAAGCAGCAGCTCAACTACATTATCCAGGCAGCCTGAATCCGAATTGGTTTCATCAATAACCGGGAGCAGGATATTCAGTTCCTCCTGTGTAAAATAAGACGAAGCGAAAGACTTAACGCTCGCACGGAACCAGTTCAGGTTACCCTGCAGCGTATTGATCTCGCCGTTATGCGCAATATACCGGAACGGCTGCGCTAACTTCCATGAAGGAAAAGTGTTGGTCGCGAAACGCGAGTGGATCAAACCGAAAGCCGACACAACGCGCTTATCGCTGAGCTCGGTAAAATAAGTCCGAACCTGCATCGAGGTAAGCTGACCTTTATATACGATGGTACGCGAAGAAAAGGAAGCAATATAAAAGCCGCCATTTATTCCTTTTACCGTACTGTTAATGGTTTTAGTCAGGTAGTTTTTAAAAACGTACAGTTTGCGCTCAAAGTCAGCGCCTGCGGATACCGCATGCGGTCTGCCAATAAAAACCTGCTCCATCTCCGGCTCAACCGAAAGTGCCATAGCACCAATACCTTCGGCATTGGTTTGTACTTTTCTAAAGCCAAGTACCTCCAGGTTCAGTTTCTCAGCCGCCCGGTAAATGATCTCCCTGCATTCCTCTCTTGCCTTCACATCTTTTGGCAGGAAAAGCATTCCGACGCCGTAGTCTCCAGATTCGTTCAGGCTGAACCCGATCTTCAGACACTCATCATACAGGAATTCATGCGGTATCTGAATCATGATACCCGCACCGTCCCCTGTGTTGATTTCGGCTCCGCATGCTCCGCGGTGATCAAGATTTTCAAGAATGGTTATGGCGTCCGAAACGATCTGCTGAGACTTTCTTCCCTTAATATGGGCTACAAAGCCTATACCACATGCATCGTGCTCAAAACGCTGGTCGTATAACCCTTGGTTATCTTGTTTTTGTTCCATAAGTCCGTTTAAAATATTTAGTTTGGTATAGTGTATTTCTGACACTAAGATATAAAATAAATTCCATGAATTATAATATTCGCATGTTTTTTAGGAAAAATCCGGATGTTTTAAAAAAATACGAACCCATATTGTAATATTAGCAAATTACATCGCATAAAAATGACAGAATCACAAATCTGCAATTTAGAATAATTTTGCATAAGGCTTCCGGTAACCGTACCAGGAGCGAAAACGATAATTTGGATAAACAATATCGCAGAAAATATTTAAAAATCCAATTAATTTATGATCAGTTTGTTAGCCGGCATGAGCCCCCTACTTCACAACTAAATATAATTTCACCCTTTGCAGATCGATGTCTTTTACTACATTTGTGCCGGGCAAGTCTTTTACGATCAGCTCCCTTTGAACTCCCCCAGGGTGGGAACGCAGCAAGGGTAGAAGGTTGTAGCGATGCGATAAGAGGTGCTTGCCCATTTTTTTCTTCCTTGGGTAAACATTATTCTTTTTGATTTAAAACCCCATAACTAGCATATGAAATTTTTTATTGACACAGCCAACCTAGATCAGATCAGAGAGGCTCAGGACCTTGGCGTATTGGATGGCGTAACCACGAATCCAAGCCTCATGGCAAAAGAAGGCATCACCGGCGATGCTAATGTAACGGCTCATTATAAGGCGATATGTGATATTGTAGACGATAATGTAAGCGCCGAGGTTATTGCCACTACGTATAACGAGATCGTTCAGGAAGGTGAAGCACTTGCAGCGCTTAATCCTAAGATCGTGGTCAAAGTACCCATGATCAAAGACGGCATCAAAGCCATCAAACACTTTTCATCCAAAGGCATCCGTACCAACTGTACGTTAATCTTTTCACCAGGCCAGGCATTGCTTGCAGCAAAAGCAGGCGCCACCTATGTTTCCCCCTTCCTCGGACGTCTCGACGACATTTCAACAGACGGGTTGCAGCTCATAGAAGACATACGTGTCATATTTGATAACTATGGATACAAAACGCAGATCCTGGCTGCATCGATCCGCGGGCCGCTGCATATCGTTAACTGTGCAAAAATCGGTGCCGATGTGATCACCGGGCCACTAGCCGCGATTACCGCATTACTAAAGCATCCGCTAACTGATACTGGATTGGCGCAGTTCCTGGCCGACCATAAGAAGGCTGCCGAAGCAGGTAAATAATTTACCGGAAATCTTTACTGGTGTTGGCAAACTCAGAGCCTGCCAACACCTTTTTAACGATCTCATAGTCAATCTGCTCGTCCGGCTCAATCAAAATGCCGCGGACGCCCGCAGCATTAGCAGCTTCCACATCGCGAGGCTTATCACCAATCATCACCGATAATTCAGGATCAATATTATACCTGGCTATTGCTTCTTTGAGCATGCCCGGCTTCGGCTTTCTGCAATCACACTCGCCGGAAACCGTTGGATGATGCGGACAATAATAGGCGTGGGTGATCGTTGCGCCCTGCTGCGCAAATCTCCCAAACAGCGTCTGATGCATTTCTGCCAGCGTTTCTTCCGAGTAACGCTGCTGGGCGATACCGCCCTGGTTGGTAATGATAATGAGCATGTAACCCTCATCATATAATTTTTTCAGCGGCGGGATCTGATATTCCAATACGTGAAAATCTTCAGGTCTGCAGATGTAATCGTATAGTTCGCGGTTCAAGACGCCATCTCGGTCCAGAAAAACAGCTTTGTTCATTAAAATGAGATTATCGTTTTTTCAAGGCCGTGAATGTAACAATAATTCTAGACTAGGCTGGCACACTGTGTAGAGTTAATGCCAATTCAATTCCTATATTTGGATACGCACACAAGATTTCTTAACAAAAATGAAACAAAAGATTACAAGAATTGCAAGTTTAGCAGGTGTAGCGATGCTTAGTGCCATGACTTTAGGTAGTCAGGCCCAGCAGCGGCCCATTTACACCAAATACGTAAACACCTTTATTGGTACTGCACCACTTACCGATCCCGCTATCCTTGGTTATGAATTGCCGAAAGACTGGCGCTCCTGGGCTGGCCTGGTATTTCCCGGGAGTTCCATGCCAAACGCCATGGTGCAACTCAGCCCTATGACCGAGTATGGCTCGGGAGCAGGATATGAGTATGAAGATGACATTATTTATGGCTTCACGCATACCAACAAAGGCCACTGGAACCTTTGCAATATTCCGGTAATGCCTGTCTGGGCCGGGGGCATCGAAGAGGCTAAAGCAGTTATTGCCGCTTCCGACAATACTATTGAAGGTCGCAGCCGGAATCCAAAAGAATTCGGATCAAAATTTTCCCATAAAAAGGAAAGTGCTGCCCCTGGTTTCTATCAGGTTTATCTCGACAACTACAAAGTTAACGTAAGCCTCACTTCAACACTGCGCTGCGGATACCACCGTTATGCCTTCGAGAACAATACGGGCCGGCAAGTTATTTTCGACCTCGGCCGCTCAAACAACCGGATATCCGACTGGAACATTGAACAGGAAGGCAGCAATGTCATAAAGGGATCGCAGCGTCCCGGCGAACGCATCTATTTTTACGCCATCCTGAATACCAATATTGAGAAGATTGAAAAAACCGATGAAGGCAAAGCCGGCGGCTACGCGCGTGTCCTGCTTTCCGACGCAGGTAAAGGTCCCGTAGAAATGAAGATCGGAATTTCTTTTGTAAGTACAGAAAATGCTAAAGAAAATTTGGAGAAAGAGATCGGAGGCAAATCGTTCGAGACCATACATCAGCAAGCAACCCAGGACTGGGAAAAAGTACTTAGCAAGATACAGGTAAAGGGCGGTACCGATAAACAACGTCAAATGTTTTATTCCTGCTTCTATCGTTCATTGCTTTGGCCAGCCTTGCGCAGCGACGTAAACGGGGAGTATGTAGACCGCAAGCGTAATGTTGTCAAGGCCGACTTCAACTATTACACGGAACCCTCGCTCTGGGATACCTATCGCAACAAAGACGTTTTTCTGGGCATCATTTCCCCAAAAGTCACGCTGGATGTGATCAAGTCGATGAAAGACGTGGGCGACAAAACCGGTTTCATTCCAACCTTTTTCCACGGCGATCATGGCGCGTCCTCCATTGCAGGGGCCTACCTGCGCGGAATTACCGACTTTGACCTGAAAGGCACTTATGAGATCCTGTTAAAGAACGCTAATGTTGACGGTGGGGCACGTCCACACATCAAGGAATATATCGAAAAAGGCTATATCTCCGATCCCGATATTGCAAACCCTCATGTAGAAACCAAGGCAAAAGCCGGCGTTTCTAAAACGCTGGAATATGCTTATGACGACTATTCATTAGCGCAGCTCTCTAAGGTTCTTGGCGATAGCGCCAACTACCGCAGCCTGATACAGCGCTCGAAAAATTATAAGAATATGTTCGATCCGGAGACCAGGTTTATGCGCGGGCGACTGGAGAATGGTGAATGGATCAAGAACTTTAACCCCCAGTATCCATACTATGAATACATGTACCGCGAGGCAAATGCCTGGCAGGTATCCTTTTTTGCACCGCACGATATGCCCGGACTTATTGAACTGTACGGCGGGCCAAAAGGTTTTGAATCTAAACTTGATTCTTTGTTTACCGTTCCATGGAACCCTAAGCACATCGCGAGAAACGTGGAGACGATGGTTGGACAATACTGTCACGGTAACCAGCCAGATCACGAGGCTCCCTTCGCATACTACTTCATCAATAAGCCCGAAAAATCGCAGAAGATGCTGGATCATATCATGAACAACCTTTACGGTATTGGTCCGGAAGGTCTGGCCTATTCAGGCATGGACGATGCCGGAGAGATGTCGGCTTGGTACGCATTTACGGCACTTGGTCTTTATACCTTCTCGGCCACCGATCCTGAATATCTCGTAACCGTTCCGCTGTTCGACGAAGTAAAATGGACCTCAGAGAACGGAAAGGTGCTTACGATAAGCAAACCTGGAAAAGGCCGTGCGCTTACAGGCATAAAAGTTAACGGTAAAACGCACAAAGGTTATTTTGTGCCGCATGATTTATTTAAAACCGGCGGCAAGATCGAGGTACTTACAAAATAGACATGCCTTATCAGCTACTGAAAAAAATAAAGAAATAAGGCCGGTAATACCGGCCTTATTTCTTTTACTAAGTTAAACTCTTCTTAATAATATCGCGGATCACATCGTCCAGTTCCTTGGCAGAAGTATTAAGATAATTCAGCAGTTCCGTTTCTTTTGCCGTATTACCTGCCTGCGCATTAAGCAATTCCACGATACCTAAAACCCGCGCCAGCGGCGCACGCACCAGATGGGTCTGTGCCCAGGCAATATCGCGCAGCTGCCGGTTTTGCTGTTCTGTTTCGGTAATGTCAAGGCAGGCGCCGATCATTTTTTGCGGCACACCATTTTCACATTTTAGCCTGCCCCAGGAACGGAGAAAGCGGATCTCACCGCCCGGGCGTACAATGCGTTCGTCAAACTGCGTGTCTTCATGGGTCGACAATACCCTTTGGATCTTGTCGTAAACCATTTTGCGGTCATCCGGATGCAGCAGTTCCTGATAACCTTCAAACGTGGCCTTAAACTGATGTTTGTCCAAGCCATATATATCATAAAGCGAATCAGACCAGGTAACCCTGTTATTGATGATATCCCACGACCAGTTGCCGAAGCGTGCAAGTTCCTGCGCCTGGCTCATCAGCAGCATCGTGTCGTTCAACTCCTCTGCATAATTGTTCAGATCCTGCCGCGCGTACGGCGGTAAATTATACAGTCGCCGGGTATCGTCTAAGTTTAGCATGGTCCATCATTTTTCAATGAATATACCATTTTATTGATCAACTTAAAATAGCCCGCCTCCTTTATCCGGCCGAAACAAGGGCTGCAATGTCCAGCTTCCGCATTTTCATCAGGGCACCGGCAACATGCTGCGCTTTATGCGGATCACTCATCAGTTCGCCAAGGATCGATGGTACCACCTGCCACCACATGCCAAATTCATCAGCACACCAGCCGCACATACTTTCCTGTCCTTTTTCCGTAAATGCATTCCAGTAATAATCGATCTCCTCCTGCGTATCACAACTGATCACCATCGATACACCTTCGCTAAACGTAAATGTCTGCGCTACCCCACTATCCATAGCCATAAACGGCGTGTTGTTTAACCGGAAGCGCGCGTGGACAACCGATGCATCAACCTGGGTCTGCCCTTCGGCATAGTGCGCCACAAGCTCCAGGACTGATTCAGGAAAAACCGAAGTGTAAAAAGCTATGGCCTTCTCCGCCCGTCCCTGCTGCTCACCGCAAAACATCAGCAGCGGAACGATCGCCTGTCCCACATCGCTCACCCGGCCAAGGCTAAGCTGCCAGCTAAAGCCATACCTGTCCTGCACCCAGCCATAGAGCGTGCTCCATTCGTACTTATCAAGCGGCATCAACACCATCCCTCCTTCTGCCAGCGCATTCCATATACTTCTCAGCTCCGTTTCCGTCTCAACTGTTGCGAAAAACGACACCGAAGGATTAGGCTTAAACATGGGTCCCCCGTTCAGGCCCATAAACATCAGCCCCTCCAGTTCAAAGCTGGTTACCATCGGGGTACATTGCTTTAGCGAGGAGTTTTTAAACAGTGAACAATAAAACCGGGCGGCCTGCTCTGCATTACCGTCAAACCAC
The DNA here is from genome assembly GCF_024436415.1 of Pedobacter deserti. Lineage (GTDB taxonomy): Bacteria > Bacteroidota > Bacteroidia > Sphingobacteriales > Sphingobacteriaceae > Pedobacter > Pedobacter faecalis. The sequence continues at coordinate 2,698,278 of NZ_JAFMZQ010000001.1, forward strand.
AAACAAGGGTAAATCGCATTTTTCATACGCTTAAAATTTAATTCAATAAGCACAAATGTAAACAGGATATGTACCCCGAGGTACTGGTCAATGCTGTCAAAATACGGGGTGATTTGCGACACCTTTTTTCTATATTTGATTCTCGCAATGGAAAAACTAAAAGCCACGACCATCGAGGAATTTTATAAAGAGCATGCTTTTCTTGTTCCCGAAGGCATTAGCCGTGAAATAGGTCATTTCAACGTGTTCAATATCTCAGACCTGATCAAGGCTGGAAATGGAAAGGCAGTGATGCCGTACAACCGACGGGCCTACTACAAGATCAGCCTGATCCGCGGCCGAAACAAAGCAGAATATGCCGATAAGGTAATCGATATAGACAGCGATGCCCTGCTGTTTGCCACGCCCAAGATTCCGTACAACTATGTGCCCTTAGATCAGGATCAAAGCGGGAGCTTCTGCATATTTACCGCCGACTTCCTCGTAGCAAACAAGAGCGGGGTAGTACTGGATCAGCTCCCTATCTTTCAGCCAGGCGGCTACCCGGTGCTCCAGTTGAGCAGCGAGGATGCCGAAGCCATCGCAGCCATCTTTGCAAAAATGCATAAAGAACTATCATCCAGTTATCTTTATAAATATGACCTTATCCGGAACTATGTGCTCGAACTGATTCACTACGGTCAGAAATTACAACCTGCCTTAGTGATGTACCCCGCTCATTCGGCTTCTGCCAGAGTATCTTCACTTTTCATCGAGCTGCTCGAACGGCAGTTCCCGATCGAGTCGCCCAATCAAAGCATCCAGCTTAGAACAGCAAAGGACTATGCCGATCGTCTGGCGGTGCATGTAAACCATTTAAATAAAGTTTTAAAGGAAAACACCGGAAAAACGACAACGGAATTGATTGCAACACGTGTTGTTCAGGAAGCTAAAATCCTGCTGAAGCAAACCGACTGGAATATCTCCGAGATATCGTATTGTCTGGGTTTTGAGCAGGTTGCACATTTCTCTAACTTCTTTAAAAAGCAAACTTCACTCGCTCCTATTAGTTTCAGAAACTGAGCTGTGCAAAGCTTGCGTGTGCTGAACATGATTACTGCACATTGATTTGAATTTTGCAAATATCCGATTGATCGGTACAAACTGCCAGCATACATGCCTGCGGATATTTGTGTAATAAAAAATCATTATAGTTATGGCAACACAAAACAAAATAGCCTTGGTAACCGGCGGCAGCCGCGGACTTGGCAAAGACATGGTCATCAATCTGGCTAAACAGAACATCGACGTCTTGTTTACCTATCACAGCAATAAGGCAGCAGCCGATGAGGTTGTGGCAGAGGTTAAGGCATTAGGGCCACAGGCCTCGGCCTTTCAACTGGATACCGGCGACATTAAATCCTTCGATCCTTTTTATGAAGAAGTGTCGGCTTATCTTAACCAGACATACGGCGTTTCCAGGTTCGACTTTCTGGTCAACAATGCCGGAACAGCGCTTTACGCTCCATTTGCTGAAACCACTGAGGAACAGTTCGATACAGCACTTAACATTCACTATAAAGGGGTTTTCTTCTTGACACAGAAAGCTTTACCTTTACTTAATGATGGGGGCCGCATCATAAATATCTCTTCCGGACTGGCCAGGTTTGCTTTTGCGGGCTCCTCTGCTTACGGTTCAATGAAGGGGGCAATTGAAGTGCTTACCCGCTACCTGGCCAAAGAGCTTGGTCCGCGCCGCATCACTGCAAATGTTGTGGCTCCGGGGGCAATTGCTACAGACTTTGGCGGAGGCCGGGTACGGGACGATAAGGACATGAACGCACACATTGCCGGGGTTACCGCATTAGGGCGGGTGGGCCAACCTGAAGATATCGGCGGCGTTGTCGCCTTTCTATGCACCGAAGAGGCCAGATGGATCAATGCCCAGCGTATAGAGGTTTCGGGCGGAACCCTGATTTAGGCACTATGTCGTTTTTGGAAGTTCCCGGATAGCCCGCCTTAGCATCGCGCACTTTTACGTATATTTACGGTAGCTTTAAGTATTTACCGTAAAAACCCGATTGCCAGCCGTCTTGTTCTTTTTATGGATTATTAATTGAAAGATTATGGCGAAGAACAAGAACGGTTTTACACCGCTAAAAGGAAAACCCTCAGGGAACGGCCGGGAAGGCCACCAGTTAAGCGATGCCTTCGGAAGCAGCAATCCTGAACGCGACATCGAGATCACCGAAAAGTACCTCGATGAGAATGAGGAGCCTGCCGCGAGTATTCGTATTAATAACCCTAACAGGCATATTAAACGAAACGGCGGAGGCTCCCCTTCGGCACAAACAGCGGATATGGAAATTCCGGAAATGGATATGCTTACCCGCGAACTATTCGACGAGCTGTCGGGCCATGCCGCAGAACATTGTATTTCGATGTTCCTGCCCACCCATCAGTCGGGCGCAGCAGTAAACGAGAAACAGGATGCCATACGGTACAAAAACGGACTGCAAAATGTGGAAGCACAGTTGGCAGGTCTGGGATTGGGCAGTAGCGAGGCGGACCGGCTGCTCCGGCCAGCTTATGAGTTCTACAGGGCCGAGCCCGTATGGAACCGGCAGTCGAAAGGCCTGGCCGTATTTATTTCCGATGGCTATTTTAAGGCGGTAACTTTGCCCTATACCGTTAAGGAAGAACAGTTCACAGGCCCTGTTTTTATGGTAACTCCCCTGCTCAATGCGATGCACGATCATCACTTCTTCCTGCTTGGGCTGAGTAAGCACGACGCAAAATTCTTCCGGGGCGACTGCTTCGGTATGGAGGAGGTTGACGTACCAGGCTTACCCAACGGTGTGGCCGACGTGGTTCACTTTGAAGAGAAGGGCGGACAGCAGCTGTTCCGTCAGGGAGGTGGAGGAAAAGGCGGCGCCAGCTTCCACGGACATGATCCTGGTCAGCCCGAAGACAAAGAAAATGTGGCGCTTTATTTCAAGGAGGTCGACCGCACACTGTTCGGCGAACAGCTGCACGATGAGCATGCGCCTCTTGTTTTAGCCGGCGTGGATTATCTGATCCCTATCTATCGTGATGCAAGCCGCTACAAACATATTGCTGAAACTTCAATAGGCGGCAATCCGGATTATAAAGACAAACATCAGCTGTTTGCCGAGGTATACCCGATCGTAAAACCTTACTTTGACGAGCCTGTACGTAAAGCGCTTGAAAATTATTATAACCAGATCGCCACCTCACTCACCTCTTCTATGCCCGAGTCGGTAATCCCGGCCAGTTATTATGGCAAGGTGTCCACATTGTTTATCTGCCGCGATGCACACATTTGGGGGAGCTTTGATGAGATGGAAAACCGCCTGGAGATTCATGACGAGCGCCAGCCTGGAGACGTGTGCCTGATTGGCCAGTCTGCCATTAAGGTGATCCAGAACGGCGGTACCGTGCATGTACTCAACACCGAAAAGATGCCACGGGAAGCTGTGATGGCTGCCACAATGCGCTTCTAACGGCTTATAGTTTTAAACTATAACGCTATAGAAATTAATGTTTTGTGATTCGTTTCCATTTCAGGTAATTTTATGATGCAACATTAGAATGCTTAACTCATTTGATCATTCAGTAAAATCATAATCATGGAAAACGAATCACAAGACATCAGTAAATGCCCGTTCCATAACGGTAGTATGAAGCAGAATGCCGGCGGCGGCGGTACTCGTAACCGCGACTGGTGGCCCAATCAGCTTAAGTTAAATATTCTTCGTCAGCATTCGTCGCTGTCGGACCCTATGGATCCGGACTTCGACTATGCCGAGGAGTTTAAAACGCTTGATCTGGAAGCATTGAAGCAGGATCTTCATGCGTTGATGACCGACTCGCAGGATTGGTGGCCGGCTGATTTTGGCCATTACGGGCCTTTGTTCATCCGGATGGCCTGGCACAGTGCTGGTACATACCGGGTGCACGATGGTCGCGGCGGCGGCGGTGCCGGACAGCAGCGATTTGCCCCGCTGAACAGTTGGCCGGATAATGTCAGTCTGGATAAGGCCCGCAGGCTCCTCTGGCCTATCAAGCAAAAGTATGGGCGCAAGATCTCCTGGGCCGACCTGCTGATCCTTACCGGCAACGTAGCGCTGGAATCCATGGGTTTTAAAACTTTCGGCTTTGCTGGAGGTCGTGCCGATGTATGGGAGCCTCAGGAGGATGTTTACTGGGGATCAGAGAAAACATGGCTCGGCGGCGATCTGCGATATTCGCACGGGTCTGAGGGTGTAGCGCCGCACTCGGTGCTGGTGTCTGATGATGACGCCGATGGAAAAATACACTCCCGCGATCTGGAAAAACCACTTGCTGCAGTGCAGATGGGCTTGATTTACGTAAACCCCGAAGGTCCGGATGGCAACCCCGATCCTATCGCAGCCGCTAAGGACATCCGGGATACTTTTGGCCGTATGGCTATGGACGATGAGGAAACTGTTGCGCTTATAGCCGGCGGACATAGTTTCGGTAAGACCCACGGTGCTGCACCATCGGCCCATGTGGGCAATGAACCGGAAGCCTCAGATCTGGAAATGCAAGGACTAGGATGGAAAAACAATTATGGTACAGGCAAGGGTGCAGACACAATTACCAGCGGTTTGGAGGTTACCTGGACCAAAACACCTACGCAGTGGAGCAATAACTTTTTTGAAAACCTGTTTGGATTTGAATGGCAGCTTTCAAAGAGTCCGGCCGGTGCACATCAATGGATAGCAACCAACGCTGAACGCATTATTCCTGACGCCCATGACGGTTCAAAGCAGCACTTTCCTACCATGCTCACCACCGATTTGTCGTTACGCTTTGATCCGGTTTATGAAAAAATATCGCGCCGCTTTCTGGAAGATCCGGATGCCTTCGCAGATGCCTTTGCACGTGCGTGGTTTAAACTTACGCACCGGGATATGGGCCCGCGGTCAAGGTATCTCGGTCCGGATGTACCTGCAGAAGAACTGATCTGGCAGGATCCCGTTCCGGCGGTCGACCATGTACTGATCGATGCGCAGGATATCAACGACCTGAAAGCACGGATCCTCGAATCAGGACTAAGCATTTCCGAACTGATCTCTACCGCATGGGCTTCGGCCTCTACTTTCCGGGGCTCCGACAAGCGTGGTGGTGCTAATGGTGCACGCATCCGGCTGGCGCCTCAACGTTACTGGCAGGTTAACAACCCGGCTCAACTGCAAAAAGTGCTTGATGTGCTGACCGGCATTCAGCAGGAATTTAATACTGCGCAGTTGACCGGAAAAAAGGTATCCCTCGCCGATCTGATCGTGCTTGGCGGTAGTGCCGCGGTAGAAAAAGCCGCCCTGCAGGCTGGTCACGCAATCAGCGTTCCTTTCAGTCCGGGCCGTACAGACGCTACCCAGGACCAAACTGATGTGCACTCTATGGGCTTTTTAGAGCCGGCTGCCGATGGCTTCCGCAATTACCGGAGATCCGTTTCAAGCGTGTCTACTGAAGCGCTGCTCATTGACAAGGCCCAACTGCTTACACTTACGGCGCCTGAGCTTACGGTGTTGGTAGGCGGATTACGTGTTCTTGAAGCGAATTACGATGGCTCAAAACATGGTGTATTTACTTCAAGACCAGGCGTATTGAGTACCGACTTCTTTGTGAACCTGCTCGACATGAGCACCGCATGGAAGGCAGTTGGCCCAGATAAAGAACTTTATCAGGGAAGCGATCGCAGTACAGGCGAGCTAAGATGGACGGCGACCCGTGCCGATCTGGTATTCGGATCGAACTCAGAACTGCGTGCTGTAGCAGAGGTGTACGCAAGTGCCGATGCGGATGGCAAATTTGTCCGTGACTTCGTTGCTGCCTGGACTAAAGTAATGAACCTTGACAGGTTTGACCTGAAACAGGCAAAATAGCTTTTTAGGAATTATTTCGCTATCATTGGCCGTATAACGCAACATGCGGCCAATGGCGAAATATTCTACATACAGCGAGGAGGAACTTGTGGCATTACTGCGACAGGGAAATCATTCCGCTTATCTGGAAATATACGACAGGTTTAAGTCGCCACTGCAGCAACACGCCTATAAGAAACTTGGCAATGCGCAGGATGTGGAAGACGTTATTCAGGAGCTGTTTACCGAACTATGGCATAAACGCGAAGCCCTACACCTCACGACAGGACTTCCCGGTTATCTTTTCAGAGCAGTCAGAAACCGCTCGCTAAACCTGATCTATAAGCGCAGGAAGGAACATCATTACCTCGACTCACTTGAAGAATTCATCAGTGAGGGCAATTACCTCATAGACCTGCAGATACGCGAGGCCGAATTTGCGGCACAAATACAAAAGGAGATCGACGCGCTCCCACCGCGGATGCGGCAGGTGTTCGATCTGAGTCGCAACCAGGGTCTTTCCCATAAACAGATTGCTGCGCAACTAGGTACTTCTGAAACAACAGTAGCCAAGCAAATGACCAATGTGTTAAAGGTATTGCGGGAGAAACTTGGTAAGTTGTATTTCATCGTTTTTCTTATTCCCTGATTTTTTTGCAGTTTTTTTTCAAGTGCAATACTTGTATGGCCCGCGTTGTTTGTCTTAGGTATGAACATGGCAGATAAAAGCATGTTGCCCCTGGATGAAATCATCGGAGAAACTACTACACAAATATTTGAACGACGAAGCAGACGCTGCCGAACGGGAAATCGTAGAGCAATGGTATGATGCGCTTGAAGTACCCGATGTTTCGGGATTGAATGACCAGCAAAAACTTGTGCAACTGGCCGCCATCAGGTCGCAATTGCCCGGCTACGCCAAACATATACCATTATGGCCGCGGTGGATGGCTGCAGCTGTGGCTATAGTGGTGCTGGTCGTCGGACTCTTCTACTATCAGGCCAACAGATCGCAAATCTCTGAAAACCCTCTATCTGCGCAGCATATCAAACCTGGAAAAACCGGCGCCACGCTTACGCTGTCTGACGGCAGGAAGATCCGCCTGGATGAGGTCGCTGAAGGTGAAATTGCAAAAGAGGCCGGCATCCGTGTTACCAAGACCGCCGATGGCGGAATTGCTTACGAAATCATAGGTCATGATTTTGGCAAGGGCCAGTTAAACAAGCTGACCACAGCGCGAGGCGAATCTTTTGAGCTCACGCTGCCTGACAAGTCGAAAGTTTGGCTGAATGCTGCTTCTGAACTTACTTATCAGGCCGCTCTTGGTGCAGATACACGACGGGTAAGATTGACCGGAGAGGCCTATTTTAAAATAGCCAGGGACGAAAAGCGGCCCTTTATAGTGGAAAGCGGATCGCAGCAGGTGGAAGTACTCGGCACGGCTTTCAATGTAAACGCTTATGCAGACGAACCCGTGATCAGGACTACGCTTATTGAGGGCAGTGTGAAGCTGGCCGACAGAAACAGCAGCGCGATGCTCGTTCCGGGTCAGCAGGCTACCAATCGTAACGGTACAGTCAGCATTTCAACAGCAAATACGGCACTTGCAACGGCCTGGAAAGACAACAATTTCGCTTTCGACCGCCTGAGCATCGGACAAATTATGCGTATGATCTCCCGCTGGTACAATGTGGAGGTCGTATACGAGGGAAAGGTTCCGTCTGAGTTGTTCTGGGGTTCAGTATCTCGGTTCAACGATGTATCGGAGGTTTTACGCCCGCTGGAAAAGACGGGACATGCACGCTTCCGCATTGAAGGAAGAACAATTTACGTAAGGGATAATTAACTGATTAGACAACCAAACAACACCACATGAAAGAAAAACTACAAAAGTGCGGCTAAACCAGCCCCCGGCAGAAGTAAAGAACCAATTCCCCGTTTGCGCAGGGAACTGGTCTGAAAGCCGGACCCGCTAATTTATTTCAATCAACGTTTAACCGCAGTTGCCCAATGATTTCGAGACACAAGGCATACTGCTAAAACCAGCTAAACAAATGTATAAAAAAGATACTACTCATTGGGGTATGCTGAGCGCATATGCCCGTAAAATTTGGCTCATTATGCGACTAACCACCGTAATCTTAATTGTCGCCATCGTGCAGGTCAGCGCTACTGGCTTTGCTCAAAAAATCAGTCTGACCAGATCGAACGCTTCCCTTGAATCGGTGATCAACGAACTGAGGGTGCAGAGCGGATACAATTTCATTGCCACCGGCGATGTGCTGGACAAGGCCAGACTCGTTAGCATCGATGTGAGGAACAAGGACTTCCGCCTCGTGCTGGAACAGATTTTCGAAAAACAACCGATCAGCTACGACATTGAAAACAACACAGTGACCTTGAAAACACGGGAAGCGAGCTTGCTCGATAATTTGATTTCCCGTTTCAGGTCCATTGATATACGCGGGCGTGTTACCGACGATAAAGGTCAGCCCCTGCCCGGAGTGACTATTTTGGTGAAGGGGACGCAACGGGGAACACTCACAGCCGCCGATGGAAGCTACCAGATCAAGGCAGACGACGGAGAGATTCTTGTGTTTAGCTACCTGGGATTTATGGAAGCAGAGCTGACGGTTGGCAGGCAAAACAGTTACGACCTGCAGATGAAACCGACCAGCATTGAGCTCGGCACGGTTGAACTGGTGTCTACAGGCTACCAGACCCTGCCGAAAGAACGTGCGACCGGTTCATTTGAACGAATTAACCAGCAGACGCTCGACCGGAAGATCAGTCAGAACGTATTTTCAAAAATTGAAGGTGAAGTAGCCGGTGTAACCACAGATGCCAACGGACGCTTTATTATAAGGGGACTTAGTTCGATAAGGGCAAACACCGATCCGCTGATTGTGGTAGACGGATTTCCGGTAGAGCAAGGTGCAAATACGATCAATACGACGGATGTGGAGAGCATCGTTGTACTAAAGGATGCCTCCGCCGCATCGATATGGGGTATACGGGCAGCCAACGGTGTCATCGTGATTACCACCAAGAAGGCCGCCAGGAATGGGAAGCTCAATGTGAGCGGGTCGGTAAACACTGCATTTACCCCGAAACCAGATCTTTTTGCCGTGCCCCTTGGCGATGCCGCTACACAGGTAGCCTACCACAGGGCCATGTATGAAGTGGGTGGCTATTATCTTGCTTCGCAGTTATACTCCGGCGTACTGAGCGGCAGCTCTGGCCGGGTCTTGAACCCGGTGGGTGAAACTCTGTTGCTGCGCGACCGGGGGGACATTACTGCTGAAGAGGCTGAAAGTCGCCTGCAAGACCTTGCCAATACGGATATACGAAAAGAATACAGGGATTTAATTCAGCAAACCGAGGCATGGCGACAGTACAATGTTTCGGTATCTGGTGGCAGCAAGAACTATGACTTTGTAACTTCGGCAAGCTATAACGGGAACGACAAAGAGTTTGTAACAACCGGCGCCAGGCAGTACCTGCTAAATTTTGCAAACACCTTTAATCCGGTTAGCCGCCTGAAGATAGACGGATCACTCAATTTTTCGCAGTCGAAGGAAAATTTTCCGGCTTCAACCACCGCCGACGGCATACCTTCTGTAGGTGTTAATACCCATACTACCTTTCTCAATAACGTGCCTCTAAACGGCCGCATCCTGGACGAATCGGGAAATTATGTGCCTATGGAGAGCATATTGAGTTTTGGCAAACAAAGTTCAGACCTGGCGTTATCGCGCGGCTTTCCATATGCCTGGACTTACAATATTAAGCAGGAACTTGAAAACACAAACAATACGCTACGCGAAACAGCGCTGCGCCTGCAGACCGGTGCCACTTATAACTTTATGAAGGGCCTTGATTTCAGTATGAAATATCAATATGAATGGGCGCAGCAGAATACCTCGGACCTGCACAACGAGCAAACGCTGTTTACCCGCTCACGGGTAAATATGTTCAGTAAACTGACTAATGGTGTCGTTTCAGGATACAACATCGATCCAGGGGCTATCCTCGATACAGACCTGCGTAATCAGAGAGCGCACACCTTCCGCAGTCAGCTGAACTTCGACAGATCATTCGGAGATGGCAAGCATCAGGTGGTCGCTATAGCGGGTTACGAAGTGCGTAAAACGCTGTTCGACCGGGCTACCGACAGGAAATACGGTTATAATGAACAGTCACTTACTTCTATCAGACCAGATTACAGGCCAACTGTAACCCCCGCTGTTTCGCTGACGACGATCACCACGGTTCCGCCTAACACTATCAATGAGTATATCGAAAACCGCTTTATTTCATACTATGCCAATGGTGCCTATACGTACGACAACCGTTATACGGTTTCGGCCAGTACGCGTTTGGATGACACCAACTTGTTCGGCACGTCCGACAAGTACAAAAACATCCCCCTGTACTCTTTTGGCTTCAAGTGGAACGTTTATAACGAGTTTCTGAAAGGCAGCGAGGTGGTGGATGATATGCAGTTCCGGACCACCTATGGTACGAATGGTAACGTAGACCGCAGCACCAGCCCCTTTTTACAGGCTAAGATTAAGCGTGGCTTCCCTCCTTTCAATGGCATGAGCGCCGATATCATCAGTGTTCCTAACCCTGAACTTCGCCTGGAAAAAACACGGACACTGAATGTTGGCGCAGATTTTTCCTTGTTTAACAGATTTATCAGCGGAAGCGCGGAATACTATGTAAAGAACAGCGAAGACCTTTTGGCCTTTACGACGTTGAACCCCACGCTTGGCGTAACTGGCGCTCTGATTAATAATGGCACGCTCCGTAATGAGGGCTTCGACCTAAACCTGCGGTTCAGAGTGCTTGAAAACAGCCAGTTCAGCTATTATACCACCGGAATCTTCAGCGTAAATAAGAATACGCTCAAAAAGGTGGATGTACCCAATAAGCAGATATTTGAATACGTAAACGGGACCGTTGCTGAGTCGGGAGCGGCTTTGCGTACCATCTACAGTTATCAGTATAAAGGGCTGGATGCCAAGGGTGCACCGCAGTTTGCGAACGAACTCGGTCAGATCGTAGATGTCAAAACTTTCATTAACAGTACCGAAGCACTGGTTAAACATGGTTCTCTCATTCCAAAGTTCTATGGCTCCTGGATCAATAGTTTCTCTTACCGCAACGTTTATATGAGGGCGCTGACCACCTTTAAGGCGGGACATGTGTTTCGCTATGCAAGGAATAATAACGTGACGTACATACCGGCTGTGTCTGTAAAGGCGCCATGGTCGAACGTGACGGCCGACTTTAATCAACGCTGGCAAAATCCAGGCGATGAGCATTTTACAGACATTCCTGCACTTCCTACACTTGCAGACAGGCAGCAGTCGACCGGGTACGATTACTACCGGGACGCGGATAAATTTGTCGACAATGCTTCGTTTATCCGCCTGAGTCAGTTGAACCTGGGATACAGTTTGGGCAAGAAGATGACAGACCGCCTGGGCCTGACGGCTTTGCAGATTGGTTTGCAGGCTGACAACCTTGCCGTGTGGAATTTTAACAAATGGGATGTTGACCCGGAGAGCAACTTTATTCCGGTGACACCAACCTACACTTTGAATGTTTCGATCTCATTTTAATCTACAGCTATGAAAAAAAGTATTTATACAATCATGATGTTATTCGCCGTGCTAGTGTTTGCATCGTGCAAACGCGAGGAGTTCCTGGACGTAAAGCCGAGGGGCATCGTAATTCCCTCTACCCTTGCCGATTTCAGGTTGATCCTGGATAACGTTGTATCGGCAGCCGCCAGTGGTTCAGTAACCTCTGGTTTATCGGCGAAACACCAGAGTACGGCGCTGATGACAGACAATACAACGCTTACGCCTGAGCTTACGCTTGCACTGTTTAAGCAGGATTATGAGGTAAGAGCCTATATGTTTGAAGACGCAATTTATGGGCCGACAGAGGACGATCTTGATTGGAACCGCTACTACCAGCATATTTACGTAGCTAATGTGATTCTGGACGGGCTGGAAGATATAGCTGGCCAGTCGGCCGAGAAATCACTACTGGAGGCGGAAGCCCGCCTGCACAGAGCTTATGCTTACCTGCATTTGGTAAACATGTATGCGCCACACTATAACGCTGCTACTGCAGGCAGTGATTTGGGTGTACCGATAAGGGAGGGTATTCAGCTCTCTAACGTAGACCTTACCAGGGCATCGGTACAAGCGGTATACGACCTGGTTATTGCTGATCTGACTTTTGGCACGCAGAACCTTGCGGATAAACAGCCGGGCACTTTGCAGTTCCGGCCTTCAAAGGCTGCGGCATTCGGACTGCTTGCCAGAACTTATCTGTACCAGGCAAAATATTCCGATGCGCTCGCCGCAGCAGAGAGCGCATTGAAATTGCAGGGTACGATCAGGGATATTAATACAGATCCCATGTCGATGTTCGCGCCGGGCGTTCGTGTGTTTCCGAACCAGGTTAATGATCCGGAGATCATTTGGTACAAGGATCAGGGCGGGCTGTTCCTCAGTGCTGTCTCCGGCGAACTGCTCAACCTCTACGAAACGGGTGATCTGAGAAAAGAATGGTACAGTACGGTTCGAAATCATTTGATTCTGGGCAGCAATGCAGAGGGTACCATTTACGCTGCACAACTTGTCGCAAACAATACGTCTTCCGGCGTCCGTACCTCGGAACTGCTTTTAATCCATGCCGAATGTAACGCAAGGTTGGGTAAGATACCAGAAGCCAATAAGGATCTTAATGAGCTGAGGAAGAAGCGCTTTAAGCCGGCAAATTATACCGATATAAACATTTCCGACCCGGGAGCGCTGCTCCGGTTTGTAAAAGCTGAGCGCCGTCGCGAAATGGCTGCGGATGCAGAGCGATTGTTTGATATAAAACGCTATAATCTTTTGGATCAGGACGGTATTTCTGTAACCAGGACATATAACGGGAAGACCATTACCGTGGGACCAACCAGTAAAAAGTGGATACTACCGATAGCAACAAAATACATCCAGATCAATCCGGAGATTAAGCCTAACCCGCGCGATTAAAAACAAAATGATTTTACTATGAAGACTATAAAACAACTGATACTGGCAATATGCCTCCTGACCACCGCCTATGCAAAGGCGCAGACTAAAGATTATGTAGTGTTTTCCGGAAAGATAGAAAACGCTACGAACCATGAACTTATATTATTTGACGTTTACAATAATAAAAAAACGATCATGGTTGACCAGACCGGCCGGTTTAAGGACACGGTGCATGTAATCACCGCAGGACATTATCGTTTTTATGATAATAAAGACAAGCTGGCCATTTACCTTGAGAATGGAAAAGACCTGACGGTTGCCTATGATGCGAAGAACTTTGACGGAAGCATCCGTTTTTCAGGACCTGGAGCCGCGCCAAACAATTACATACGCAGAAAAGAGGAGATCAGGAAGCAGCACGAACAGAAACCTCTTGCTGACGGGGCATCAAATGTTTTTACCTTGAGCGAGGCTAGCTTTAAAGCACATTATTCTGATATGAAGAAGGCGATGCTTGGGGAATTGTCGGCCACCGCCGGGCTGTCTGACCAATATAAAAAGCTGGAAGCAAGAAACATCAATTATGAGTATCTATACTTTTTAAGTCAGTATGAAGCGGTTCAGGTGAATCATATGAAAAAACCAGATTTTAAGGCTTCGAAAGCCATGACTGAAGAATTAGAAGGGTTTGATGCCACAAATCAGGCTGATTTTCTGTTTTCTGATATGTATCGTAATATCATCCAAAGTATGTACTACGAAGATGCCGGCAAGAAGAGCATCGCTGAAGGAATTCCAAGGGATGTTACCTACCTCAAGCTAGTTTCTACGATCGACAATGCTTTTATCCGTGACTATTTGCTATACAGATTTGCTGCATCGTATTTCAACTATACGACGGATCGGGAGGGCTTCTACAACGCATTCATGAAAGGCTCTTCCAATGAGGCTGATAAAACTAAAATTACGAAGATGCGCGATGCAATAAACAGCCTGGTCGTAAACGCTCCCTCGCCTAAGTTTGTGAATTATGAGAATTATGCCGGCGGTACCTCCTCTCTGGACGATTTTAAGGGAAAATACCTGTTCATAGATGTGTGGGCAACCTGGTGTGGTCCCTGCATTTATGAAATGCCTTTTTTAGATAAGCTAGAGGACGGCTATAAGGGGAAGAACATTACGTTTATAACCCTTTCTATTGATAAAAAAACCGATCGGCAAAAATGGAAGGACTATGTTAAAGAAAAGAATCTCGACGGCGTACAGCTACTTGCCGATGATGCTTTCAACTCGGCTTTCATTAAGGCGTATAACATCACCGGCATTCCGAGATTTTTAATTATTGATCCTAAGGGTAATATTGTGTCTACCAATGCACCAAGGCCTTCGGATCCGAAACTGAAGGAACTGCTGGATAGTTTGCCGTTGTAGGATATCTTCTTCTTCCTAAGCTGATTTGCATTTGTTATGCATCAGCTTAGGATTTTTTTTTTAACTTGCACGTAACAGCTATATTTAATGAAAACGCATCTCCACCATTACCTGCTAGTTTTTGTCAGCTTGCTTGTCTTTTTTAGCTGTAAAAAAGATGAGGACGGCCTTGAGCCAGTTGTTGAGACTGTATTGATAGAGGCAGAGTCGTCGACTACACTTGTATTTAGCGGAAATCTTATATCTACAAAGAATACCGGTGTACAGGATTTAGGCTTTATTTATTCTCACGATGCCAAGCCCGATGAAAAGAATGGAGTCAAGATTTCCCTGGGCAGTAAAGTTAAAAGTGGAGCTTTTAACACAACGGTAAAGAACCTCAGACTTAACGAAGATTTCGGTTATCCGAGAACAGTTTACGGGATGGCCTATGTTAAACATAAAAAGGGGACAACTTTCGGCAATGTACTGAAGCTGACCATGCCAATGCCTGCTATCAGCAGAATTTCTCCTGCGGCGGCAAAATCAGGGGATGTAGTGAAAATCTCCGGTAAGTTTAATCACCCGCAACTGGCCGAGGTACGGGTACTGTTCGAAGATAACTCTGCCAAGGTGATTTCGGCTACTGATACAGAAATTAGCGTAGAAGTTCCCTCTGGCCTAAAAACAATCCATGGCATGCAGGCAAAGGTAACCGTTTTGATCGGCGATATTCCAGCGATCAAATACCTCACTATTCTCGCAAATATTTTGGATTACTCACCTAAGGAGGGGCCAATGGGCTCAATACTCACTATTACAGGCGAGAACATGCTGAATAGTTACCGACAGGAAACCGATATTAATCAGTTTACGATTCTTTTCGGAAACCGGCAGCCCTACTTTCTTGTCGGTAATACTATGAGGATCCAGGTACCCTCTGGCATTTCCGGGAAAGTTCCGTTATCCGTTTCGTATCATGGACAGACCATCAACCTTCCCGAGTTCACTGTATACGCACCAAAGATTAAGGAAATGACATCTGAGCCAGTTTTCCCAGGGTCCCGACTAAAAGTTGATATTGAAAACTATGAACTACTTAACGGTCCTGCAGAGGATGCGCCGAAGGTCAGGCTGGGCGACGGAGCATACATCCCTATAAATTATCATGGAAGGAACAATTACTTTTTCCCCGTGCCGGGGAATATAAAGCCAGGGACCTACGACCTAACTTTAAAGTTAGGCAGTCTGGAACTGCATGGATCTTCCAGGATTACTGTAAAGCCATTTTTCGTAACCGGTTTTTCACCTGCTTCAGGCGGTCCGGGAACCGTTATTAACATCGAGGGAACGTTTGAGAAGGATAGATTTTACCTGGTTAACTTTGGAGAGATTAAGGATGGAGCAGTAGCGCAGTCGGCCACTCATTTACAGATTGCAGTGCCTTACTCAACCTTTGTCGGAAAAGTAAAGCTATCTGTTAATATACAGGAGAATCTATTTACCGCACCGGGCGAATTTGAGATCACAAGACGTCAGTAGTTCTTATTCCCGCCATGCCTTTTTCTTCGGTTAAGCTCCGATAAGTACTTTTTTTTGCTAAATTTAGGTTCATTCCTAACCAATGATAATTTATTTGAACGCAGATAATGGTGGTATTCATACGTCTGAAGGTAACAACGGACCCGACTTTAAACGCCACTTGGAAATTACCCAGCGCCTGGGACAAATCGGAAGCTGGGAACTGGATCTGACCAACAGCGACCCTGAAGCTCCGCAATACTGGTCGGACGAAACCTACCGGATATTGGGGTATGAACCCGGCGAGGCGAAGCCGTGTTATCGTACCTTTATGAATTCTATACATCCGGACGACTATGATAACGTTCTGGAGGCTTCGGCACTCAGCATTAAGGAAGGCAGGGAATATGATATGGAACAGCGTCATATCACCCCGGATGGTCGTATTGTGGTTACCCGAAGCGTTGCTCAGGTGATCAGAGATCAGAAAACCGGACAACCCTTGAAGTTGTGCGGCGCAATGAAAGACATTACAGAAGAAAATGAGGCACGCGAGGCCTTAGAGCGGGTCAACAGAGACCTGAGTATCTTCTTTGAAAAAGTAGATGAGGTATTGTATTCGGTAGATATGCAGCAGTACGCAGTGTTGCAGATGTCGCCCGCCTGCGAACGTGTTTACGGATACACGGTTGCTGAAATGACTGAAAATCCCTTAAGATGGTTCGAAGTAATTTTGGATGAAGATAAGCACATCATCCATGAAAGTGATCCTGTAATGCGGCGCGGCGAGATCGTAACCAACGAATACAGGATACGGCATAAGGACGGTAGTATTCGCTGGATTTGGGGGACCCTGACGCCAACGCTGGACGACAGTGGCAACCTGCTGCGTATTGACGGCGTATGCGCCGACATCAGCGCGCGCAAAAACGCAGAAATTGCTTTGATCAACAGTGAGCTCAAATTCCGCACAATGCTGGAAAACTCTTCAGACGGTGTTGCAGTTACGGACGGCAACTGGCAGCTTACATTTGCCTCAAGCTCCATGTTGCGGATTACCGGATACAGTGCTGAGGACTTACTTCACACCAACGTGTCCGCACTGGTGCACCCGAACGACCTGGAAGCCTTGCTGGAAGTTAGGGACAACCTAATGAAGAAAACAGCCGGCACTGCTCAATATACAGCAAGAATACGTCAGAAGAGTGGAAAATGGATCTGGCTGGAAGGTGTGTCACAGAACCTTCTGCATGAACCGGCCGTAAACGGCTTCGTCACGAACTTCCGTGATGTAACGGAACGCCTGTCGCACGAGGAAGCGCTTAAATCAGCAAACAGAGATTTAAAAAAAACAAATGATGAACTGGATCGCTTTGTATACAGTGTATCTCATGATTTAAGAGCTCCGCTGGCATCCCTCCTGGGCGCTATTGAATTTACTGAGACCGAAACGGATGACCCGGAAATATTAGAAAACCTGTCTATGATGAAGTTTAGCGTTCAGAAACTCGACGGCTTTATTCTCGATATTCTTGATTACTCAAGGAACTCGCGTCTGGAGGTAAAAAGCGGGCCGGTAGACCTTGAGCAAATGCTGAGCGAAACCGTGAAGAATCTTAAATTCATGAGCCAGGATAACGGACAAGTGGATGTGCGATTAAATATCCGCGGGCAGGCAATACTTCATTCGGACAGCAGCCGACTGAATACCATACTCAATAACCTCATCTCTAACGCGATAAGATATCACAATCCGGCGGCAGAAGACCCTTTCGTTTTGGTAGACGTAAGCATCGGGCCGCATGAGGCAACAATAAGAATTGCAGATAATGGAATGGGAATTGACCCTAAATACCACGATAAAGTGTTTGATATGTTTTACCGTGTATCAAAAAAATCTGTAGGCTCAGGATTAGGACTTTATATTGTAAAGGAAGCTGTCGACAAATTAAACGGTTCCATTACCCTGAAATCTGAGCCAGGCCGTGGAACAGAATTTTTATTAAAGGTACCGAATTTAAACAATGTCCAATCCGCATAAATAGCTATCTGATGAATTACAAGAAAGTATTGATTGTTGATGACGCGCAGATAGACCGCTATTTGGCGCAGAAGGTGATGAAGAAGTACGACTTTGCCAGCGATGTTATTTCGGTAGAATCGGCCATGGACGCTTTGAGTTATATCGATGCGTACAAAAATGATCCGGGGGCGCTGCCAGAGCTTATTTTTCTGGATATAAACATGCCCGAGATGAACGGTTTTGATTTCCTGGATGCATATAAGGAGTTTCCGGACTCCATAAAAAGAAAGTGCATCATCGTGATGCTGTCGTCTTCCCTGCATCCCGAAGATAAACAACGCGCGCTCGACAGCCCCTATGTATACAGGTTTCTCAGCAAACCGATCAACCCGGACAAATTGCAGGAACTGCGCGAAATAGCGAAATAAATTATTGATTGTCAGATGACGCAATTCAGCGAAAATATAAACGAACCTTTCCTCTACCATGCGCTGCAGCATATGCAGGAAGGCTATATTTTTACCAATAATCGCTGGATCATCGAAGTATTCAACGCTTCTGCCGCAAAAATATTTGAAATGGCGGGTACGGACGCTAAGGGAAAGCACTTGCTCGAAACCTGGCCTGAAATCTTTTCTCCGCTCAAATCCAAACTAGATGCTGATGCTGCGGCTAGCGAATACAGTTATGAGGTAAGCCACCGTCATTCCGGATCAGGCGATTCGGCTCTGGAAATAAGAGCGTATAAGTCGGCAGACGGAGTTGCCGTCTTTGTTAGGGATATTGAGCTGAATTCCAGTGAACAGCGGTTCAAACTCTTGGTGCAGGACGGATCAGATCTGGTCACCATTTTCGATCAGGATGGGGTTTACAAATTTGCGAGCCCCACAGCTATCAATGTCCTGGGCGTGGGGCCAGACTTGCTGATTGGCAGAAATGTGTTTGATTTCATACATCCTGATGACCGTGAAACCGCAAGGTTGCAATTTAAGCTGGTGGAAAATGAACATCGCATTATGATGCCTCCTTTCAGATATAAGCATTACAACGGCGAGATCAGATGGATGGAGACAATCATTACCAACAGACTGAAAGACCCGGTAATAAACGGCATTATAACCAACTCCCGCGATGTTACGGAAAGAATAAACCAGGAAATAGCACTAAAAAAGATACTGGAGCGGTTTAATACGGTATCGAAGGCAACGAGTGACGCCATTTGGGATCTGGATTTCGTGACAAAAACGATCACCTGGAATAAAGGATTGACCGGCTTATTCGGTTACGATCTGGAATACACCAGCATGGATTGGTGGAAAGGTAATGTGCACCCTGACGATCTGGAACCGGTGCTTGCGCATTTCAATAAAATGATTAAATCGGGCATCATCAAATCGAGGCTCGAATACCGATATCGAAGCGCAGATGGATCCTATAAAAATGTGTTTGACCGATCGTATATTCATTTTGACGAATCGGGCCTCCCAACGCGTATCATCGGATCTATGCAGGACATTACGAGTCTGAAAAAACACATTGCAGAAATCGAATTGCAAAACGCTAAACTGCGGGAAATATCTTTTATCCAGTCGCACCAGTTACGCGCGCCGCTCGCCTCCCTTATGGGCCTGATATCGCTGTTAGATCCAGAAACCAGCAGCCCTGAAGATGTCTATGAGATACTCCCCTTGCTGATGCGGTCAGCGAAAGAAGCCGATGACGTCGTGAGGGCCATCACTGAAAAGGCTTCCAGTTAGTTATGATGCCAGGACACTGGTCTTTCATTGTATTTTTATATACTTTTGCCGCAAACAATTATCACCATCATGAAGAAAACGCTTTTAAGCATTGCTGTTGCAATTGCTTCGCTCTCAGCCAGCGCACAAACCTCAGATTCCGAACAATCGTTTAAGCCCATAGCCGGGTCTGTGTCGACGGAACTTAATTTCAACCCATTCAGGGGCAACCTTAGTCTGAACAATGCCCTTAACCAGATCAAATTCAGGTATTTCGCGAAGAGCGATCTTGCACTAAGGCTTGGCCTTCACTTCAGTACTATTGATACGGTAGCTAACCGGGGCAGCTCTTACGGAACCCAAAGCACTTTTTCGAAAGATGAAAGAAAAGGAACCATCTTTGATGTGAACCTTGGCGTTGAAAAGCATTTCAAAGGAACCTCAAGGCTCTCTCCCTACATCGGGGCAGACTTTACTTTTGGTATGCGGACAGCCAGCCAGGATCTGGTCAACAATCAGGTTACTTATAACATTAAAAACGCCTGGGCAGAAACTGTTTACATTGGGCAACCTCCCTATTATACACAGCAAGTTGTTCAGCTTGCCTACAACAGATTCGGTATTACCGCTGTCGCGGGTTTCGACTTCTATCTAGCAAGAAATCTGTTCTTAGGTTATGAGTTTAACCTTAGCTATCTGAAGACAAATTACAAGCTTCCGGAGATAAAGATTACCGGCAACGGCCAGCCAGCACAGCCTCCTGTTGACGGTAAGAATGAGAGTTCGGCTTTCGGTACCTCGCTTATGAACGGTATTAGAATTGGTTACACCTTTTAAGCAGCACCGGTTATGAAACGCTTCTTTCTAAGTATGGCAGTATTGTCTGCCCTTTTATCCGGCTGCAAGAAATCAGACGACCTTTCGGGTCCCGAAATACAAACGCTTTCCCTCACTGCCCTTTCACCGGTGGCCGTAGAATTTAAGGGAAACGTGGTAAGTACGGGGAAACACAAAGTACTCGACTACGGTTTTGTTTATTCCAACACTGGAACGGTAGACGAAAATAACGGAACCAAGGTTTCTTTGGGCAATAGTATTGGCAAAGGCGAATTTTCAACGACAGTGAAAAACATCCGTCTAAATCCAGGCTACGGTTACACAAATTGGGTTTATGCACGCGCCTATCTGCGCGATGAGAGGGGAACGGCTTTCGGCGCAATGCTCAACGTCAGTCTGCCAAGCCCTTCGGCGGGCAACATTCAGCCTGGCTCTGCGAAGTCTGGCGACGTGGTTAAAATTATCGGTAAATTTTATAACCCTGACCTGGCTGATGTACAGGTTACTTTCCAGAATATACAAGGAAAAGTCATTGCGGCTAACGATACCGAGATCAGTGTTGAGGTGCCAAGCGGAATCAATGCATGGCACGGTTACCAGTTGAGCGTCACGGCCTCTGTAGGAAACGTACCTGTAGTGGTAACGAACAACTTTGTGATCCTCGCCAATGTGAAAGATTACTCACCCAAATCCGGTGCTATCGGATCCGTAGTTACGTTTTCCGGCGACAATCTTCTTTCTGAATATAGCAATGGCAGCGCCTTTACAGTGCATTTTGGGGATAAGCCTGCAAGTATCGTTTATAGCAATCAGATGCAGACGCTTGTCCCTTCCGGCTTAAGCGGAAATGTACCTGTTTCTATCACTTATAACGGCGTGAAGACTGTCCTGCCTGGTGAATTCAGCATACAGCCGTCTACGATCTCAAAAGTCTCACCCCAGTCGATAATGCCAGATATGATGCTGACAATCTCCGGTACCAATTTTCCTAATCAGC
Source organism: Pedobacter deserti (assembly GCF_024436415.1). Classification (GTDB taxonomy): domain Bacteria; phylum Bacteroidota; class Bacteroidia; order Sphingobacteriales; family Sphingobacteriaceae; genus Pedobacter; species Pedobacter faecalis. The sequence goes on from NZ_JAFMZQ010000001.1 coordinate 2,719,740, forward strand.
ATAATCCTTATGAAAACGCTGCTATGGCTAAGCTTGGTGATGCATCCTATACTTCAGCAAACTATGATTATCAGGGCAACTATACCTTCGTCGTTCCGTCCAATACAGAACCAGGCGAGTACACCCTGACATTGAAGCTTGGAAGTACAGAGATCGTATCGCCACAAAAAGTAACCGTAGGTGCTTACGCCGTTACTGGATTTAGCCCGCAAAAAGGTGCGCCCGGGACGGAGGTAAACATTAGCGGCACTTTTATTAAAGATAACGGTTACAACGTTTACTTTGGAAACTCAATGGTAGGTGCAGTCGCCACATCGGGTTCTAATTTGCGCGCAGTTGTTCCCACTGGAATCAACGCAGGAATGCTCAAACTTGCCGTAGATCTGCCTGGCAGAAGAATCTCTGCGCCTGGTGAATTTGAAATAAAAGGCCCAACCATCGATTCGTTTTCTCCGGCTTCAGGAATTGCGGGTACAATTATTACGATAAAGGGCTCCGGATTTTATCCGGGAGACTGGTATACCACAGTAAAATTCGGCACGATTAGTATTCAGGCGATAAAAGTGACAGAAAACACGATCACAGTTGCTGTACCATCCAATCTGAATCTCGGTGCCATGAAATTAAGCATCGTGACGGCGGGACAAGAAGTTATGGCTGACGGGAACTTCACAGCTACTAATTAAGAAAAGCCCCGATTTTTTGAGGCTGGTTTGCAAATGAATTCGGTTTGTGAACCAGCCTTATAACACAAAAGCCTCACGATGTGAGGCTTTTGTGATCCCGCTGGGATTCGAACCCAGGACCACTACATTAAAAGTGTAATGCTCTACCAGCTGAGCTACGGAATCATCGTTCTTTCGAACTTATTTACTCTAAGCGTTTCCGTTTAAAGTGGTGCAAATATAGAAGTATGCCTCAATTTTTGCAAATATTTATTGTACAAAACCTATACAATCCTGATTATTAGTTAAATTAATTGTGTGCCGTCGACACCTGCCTAATAAACCGGTGGTTTTGCAGACCTTATTACCGAGAAACTTCTTTGTATGGATCTGGTACCAGCAACCACGGTTTCTTCATATGTATCTATCTTTGCAGGCGTAAAGCCTGCCCCTGCAAGTAACCCTTTCACCTCGGCGTTCTCATACAATTTAAAGCCGTACTGCGTAAATGGAAGCGTCTCCATGAAAGATTTGGGTGCAAAACAAAGGACAAACATACCGCCCGGTTTCAACACGCGTTCTATTTCCCGCAAGTATGCTTCCGGCTCTTTCCAGAAGTACAGTGTATTTACCGTAAATATCTTGTCGAACATATCATTGGGAAAATCAATCCGGATGCCGTCTGACAAATGGATCTCCGCGCGCCCCTCGCCGACCAGATCACTGTTGGTCTGTTTACACAGATCGACCATCAACGGCGATATATCGATTGCGTGATATCGAATTGCGTTTGTACGTGTAAAAAGCTCAGCAACATGTGCGCCCCCTCCAGGTCCTATTTCCAGAACGATATCGTTACTATGCAAATCCAGGGCAGAAATTGCCGTTGAGATCATGAACTGATTGTTGGCTGCCATGTTTTCAGCGGTAGGCAAGCCATTATCGCCATGCGGACAGCCCAGCTGGCTTGCCAGTTCTTTTAATTGTAGTTCATCCATCATCACTGTCAGCGATTATAGTCGTCTTTTGGTTCGGCAGCCATTTTAATGACTAGTTCTCCCCCACCCGTGATATCCTTCCAGGAAATAAACGGGCGACTAACCGGCCTGCCCTTGAACCGCATGCTCTGGATATAACGGCGGGTCTCTCCTCCATTTTCCCTCAATATATGAAACATCTTTCCTTTGTAGTACTTCGGGTTTAAACGGATTGAAATCTTATCAAACAGCGGGCTGCTGATGCCCATCTCCGGATTAATGCTGGTAAGGCCACCTACATCAAGCAAACCCATAGCGGCCATTACATACCATGCGCCCAGCTGGCCCTGGTCTTCATCCTGCCCGAACCCATAGCCATGTACGCCATCCACACCGTAAAACTCATCGCATATCGTGCTTACCCATTTCTGAGTGAGCGATGGTCTGCCGGAATAATTGAAAAGCCAGGAAACGTGCAGGTTGGGTTGATTTCCATGGTTGTACAAGCCTTCCAATCCGCTGAAGGCGTCGAGCGTCGTCCCACCGCCAAACTTCTGCTTACGTGAGGTAGTGAAGATACTGTCGAGCCGCATGTTAAACTCATCGCGACCGATCTTTCCGACGAGCCTGTTGGGATTCTGTGGCACATAGAACGTATACTGCCATGAGTTTCCCTCCTGAAAACCACGCCAGGCTTCGCTGGGTTTAAAATTGTCGATGAACTGTCCGTTAGCCAGCTTGGGGCGGATAAGCTTTAATTTTGGATCAAACAGTTGCTCCCAGGCCGATGACAAGCGGTATAGCTTTTTATAGTCCTCAGTTTTCCCAAGCGCCTTCGCCCATTGTGCTACAGCGTGCGCACTAAATGCATACTCCATGGTGTGCGAAGCAGAAAACTTCCATGACTCTTCCCAGCCATTGCCTTTGTCGATATGATTCACATAACCGTAATGCACAAAACTGTCTACATCAAGTTTTCCTGCGCCGCGCGGACGGTCCTTACCAACCAGTTCGTTCTTAAGCGAAGCTTCATAGGCCTTGTTCATGTCAAAATCGCGAATGCCCGCCATGTAGGCGCTTGCCATCGCCAGGCTTACAAAGTTTGTACCTACGCCTGAAACATATTTGCTGTTGGCGATGCCATCGGCCAGCCAACCGGAATCCTGGTAAACCAGCAGCTGGCTTTTCACCCAGTCGGAATAATATTCCGGGTAAGCAAGCGCCCACAGCTGAGTAAGGTTCCAGAAAGCGCCCCATATGGCGTCTGTATTATAGTGGTGATGAAGTGGGCGGTTGTTGCGGTCGACCGGAATCTGACCGACAGTTCCGTCATTCTTTGGATAAGCACCATTGACATCGCTGGCCAATCCACGGCCTAGCAGGGCATGATATAGGCCGGTATAAAACTTCTGCAGATCTTCCGGCTTGCCGCCGGAGACATCTACACGCCCGAGGTGATTGTTCCAGGATTCCTGCGACAGTTTCCGGGCCTGATCAAAATCAAGCGTCTTGGCCTCAGATGCAAGATTCAGGCGTGCGTTCTCTAACGATGTGTACGACAAACCGGCTTTGACGGTAATGGGTTCATTGCTTTTAGTCTTAAAACTGAGAAAAGCACCCGCTCCTTCACCCTTTTCGGACCGGCTTCCAGCACGCTGCACGGCGCCTTTAAAAGTACCAAAACTGGAAGGCTGTTTATCGACCACTGCAGAGAAGTACATTCTGACCTCCGATCCGGTCTGATACTTCTGCACATAAACTGGCAAGGTTGTTACGTATCCTTCTATCCGGCCATCCTCCGTAACTTGAACTTCCGCGTCCTTTACTGGTCCGCTTTCGCCCTGCCGGTTGCCGATGTCAAAAATCAAATGCGATTCTTCTGATGCCGGGAATGTATACCTGTGAAAAGCTACTCGGGCTGTTGCTGTAACCTCAGCTTTAATGCCATAGTCTTTCAACAAAACTGCATAATATCCTGCTGTAGCAGTTTCGTCCTTACGATCAAACGCAGACCGGTACCCTGCCTCCGGATTTTCCAGTTTGCCCGGGACGGTCTGCAGCTTTCCCGTTGTGGCTGTAAACACAACGCCGCCAACCTGAAACTCATGAAAGTTGGGAAAGCCCTCGATGGATGTGTGACGAAAATCGTAGCCAGTAGCCTCCCAGCCGCTCGCATTGCCATAACTACCATTGGTAGAGGGTCCGGGCTTGGCCATTCCAAAGGGCATGGCTCCGGGAGCGTAATGGAACCAGCGGCAATGCGCGGTACCAATATTTGGATTTACATACTGGATAAAATCCTTTTGCTGCGCCCGGGTATTGCTAAATATGCCAGCTGTAAACAGCTGTGTAAAAATTATTGCACGCACTATGCGATGTTTCATAAGGTATTAATTTGGTTAAATATTCATGTGCACACGTTCGGTAATATGTACCAACATACTGCTAATGTAACAATACAAATTTTTATTTCATATTTTTGGTGTTTCATTCTCAGTTCATGACGTATTCAATTGATCATAAAAGCCCTGTCCCTCTGCACATTCAGGCAGAGCAATTATTGCGAAGAATTATTGAGGAGCCTCAGTATTCCGACCAGGGAAAACTTCTACCCAACGAGGTTGAGCTGGCCAACCATCTCGCAATATCGCGCACCACGTTGCGGCAAGCCCTGAACAAACTTGTATACGAAGGTCTGCTGATCCGTAAAAAAGGTGTAGGCACCAAGGTAGCCGAAAAGTCCGTAAGCTCGAAATCGATGAACTGGCTCAGTTTCTCACAGGAGATGAAGGCACGCGGCATTCCGATCAGAAATTACGAACTCCACATTAGTTGGGTAATACCAGACGATCATGTGGCAGAGTTTCTCGGCACAACAGCCACTGAGAAAGTACTTAAACTGGAACGTTTGCGCGGAAGGCCGGAAAGCCCTTTCGTCTATTTTGTATCCTACTTTAATCCACGGCTTGGCCTCACCGGCGAGGAGGACTTTAAACAACCGCTCTACGAAATACTGCAGAAACAATATTCGGTACTGGCAGATCTTTCCAAAGAAGAGATCAGCGCCAAGGGAGCCGATAAGTTCATTGCGGGTAAGCTGGAGATTGAGCCAGGCTCGCCCATTTTGTTCAGGAAGCGCTTCGTGTACGATCAGGACGAACGTCCTATTGAATACAATGTGGGTTACTATAAAGCCGATAGTTTCGTGTATACACTCGAAAGCCGCCGGCAACCAGCAGGCTAAAAAATGTGAACTTTTTCATACCCGGGTTGTTAACATTACAAAATACCCGATCATGAACAAATTTGCACAAGATCCACCCGAGAAAAATGAGCCAAAGCGCGATCCCGAAGTAATCACCGACCCATCGCTCACAGCCGAAACCGATGAACTTCCTACCGGGGAGGTTTCGGAGGACAAGGACAATGAGGCTGACGAACTGCATGTGGGCGACTTGAACACGGCTCCGGCAGAAGATACAGGACTGAACCATGATGCCGATGATGACCTGAGCCTGAATAAAAGTAAAGATATTTAAATTGCAGGTTCCTGTGTCTGGCGTTTGCTGCTGAGTATACTTTTAAGCACCCCGGCGAACTCCCTGTTGTCGATCTGTTCGCGCAGATCCGTTAAATCCTCATCCGATGCGTTGATCAGTTTGTGCTGCAGCGCATAAAACTCATACCGGAAAAGATATACGTAATGATGCGCCAGGTTGTAGTCAGATTTACTGACCTGGATGTCGGGCAGAACAATCCCATCGCTATAATGAACATGCAGGCAGCGCTCCTTCAACGCATCTGCCCGCTGCCACCAGGTTAAGCTGTCCTTTCCGGTTACCAGGCCGGTAAATTCTACCACGAGCAACTGAAACAGGCTCTTAAGGCTGTATTGTTTCTTCGGCCCTGCCAGTTTCAGGATCTCCCTGATATTAAACCAGACCTTAAAAAAATCCATGATCAGGCCGTTGCCACGTCTATCCCGCGCAAGGAGTTCATGGTAACTGATGATATGTTCGGGATATAATGCTTTACTCCTCAGCAGCAGCAAGGTGGCGTAGACCATCTCTTCAGCCCCTAATATCAGATGCGCCACCGAATTCGGGTAATCACCTACCGTAAAAATGTGGTGAGCAACAGAAAAATGTCTTTCCGCGTTATCGATCAGCGAAGGATATACTTCTCCGCTTTCACGGTCGCTCAAGTGAGTAAAATCGTGTTTAATGCGCATACATCTATAAAACTACTTATAAAAAATTGACTTTACATTCCTTTTTTTCTTGGATTTTCAAATTATTGGAGGTAAATTTATGATAGCGGTTTAATCTTAAGGTAAAAACAAGGGCAAATGGACACACAAAGAATTAAACTCATCCTCTATTGGTTATTTCTTACGGTCGTTTTTTACTTTTTCTGGGCTGTATCATACTTTCTTACGGTAAAATTCCTGATTTCACAGCTAAGACGGTTCGGAAACTCAACTACCTCGGTCTGGTCGGAACTGAAACTGGATGATGCGTTTTGGTACTTTATATGTATCGCGGGGGTCTCATTCGTGCTTTATGGTATTCACTATATTCTGAACAAGGCGCCATTCCGGATGTTCACATGCATAGTGTTCCTTGTGCTGATCCTGTCTTCTACCTCTCTTCTTGTTTTCAATCAAAGTTCACCTGTAGAAGGCGCTCAGCGGTATTTGCATCTTGCTTATGCGCTTGTAACCTGCGTACCAGTGGCTTATGTACTTTTTAAAGAATTGCCGGAAAACAATTCTTTTAGAAATACCAGTTTGTAGGGAACTGCATAGCATAGTTTTTGTTTTGGTTAGATATATACGTGTATATTTGATCAAAACCCCCTGACATGACCAAAAACATCTTCATCGCGTCGGCCGAGCCCTATACCGGTAAATCTGTAATAGCGTTTGGCATGGTAAATATGCTGCTGTCTAAAACGCAAAAGGTCGGGTATTTTAAGCCCATCATCGCAGAAGACGACCTAACACAAAAGGAAGCCCATCTGGAAGCCATACTGGATCACTTCTCCCTTCCCATCGCTTATAACGACACTTTTGCTTTTACGCGGCAGCAGATTCTTCAGTCGCCCAATTCGGAGAACACCAACGAAATGATCAATACGGTCATTACGAAATATAAAAAGCTGGAAGATAATTACGACTTTACCGTCATAGAAGGCAGCGACTTCCTCGGCGAAGGCATTGCCTTCGAATTTGAATCGAACGCCCTCATCGCTAAAAATCTCGGTGCGCCTATTATTATGGTGGTTACGGGGAAAGACAAGACTGCTATACAGCTGGTCACCAAAGCCATCAATATCTACCGGAACTTCCTGCAGCGTGACTTACAGGTGCTGGGCATTGTTGCCAATATGGTAGACCCGGGAGATGTGAATGATATCCGGGATGCGCTAACAGCCCAATTACCTGCTGAGGTGATGATTACTGTCATACCCATGGAGAGCGGACTGCAGAGTCCGACCATGAAGGAAATTACCACCGCTTTAAACGCAAGGGTACTCTTTGGCGAAGAGCTGATGGCCAATCAGGTAGACAATTTCGTTACCGGTGCTATGATGCTGCCTAACTTTCTGAACCACATTAAAGAGAATGTGCTCATACTTACGCCGGGCGACCGCGGCGACATCATTATCGGATCCTTACAGGCCAACCTATCGGCCAACTATCCAAAGGTTGCCGGAATTGTTCTCACTGCCGGTACCCTGCCCGATGAGCCCATGCTGCGTCTGATAGAAGGTCTGCAGGCTGTCATCCCGATTATAGCAGTCGACTACGGCACCTTTGAAACCTCCACACGGATCGGCGCCATTCATTCCAAGATATCTAAAGACAACAAGAAGAAGATTGAGCTGGCCATCGATATCTTTGAGCGCTATGTAGATATGCAGGTGCTCGACGATAAGATCATTACCTTCCAGTATGAAGGCATCACCCCACACATGTTCCAGTACCAGCTGGTTAAATGGGCTAAGAGCCAGAAAAAGCATATTGTACTTCCGGAAGGGAACGACGAACGCATATTAAAGGCGGTAGAGCGTCTGATCAGTCAGGACATCGTCGATATTACGCTCCTGGGCGATCAGCTTGAAATCGCCACGTCCATCAAACGACTTGGCCTGAACCTGGACATCAACGCGATTAACATCCATAATCCCGCACAGTCTAGCCACTACAACGAATACGTCGAGACCCTTTACGAACTGCGCAAAACGAAGAATGTAAACATGGAAATGGCCAGGGATATGATGACCGACGTATCATACTACGGCACGATGATGGTTTATAAAGGTCATGCCGACGGCATGGTTTCAGGAGCGGTACACACCACGCAGCATACGATTAGGCCCGCACTGCAGTTTGTTAAGACCAAACCAGGGGTGTCTGTTGTGTCGTCCATCTTTTTTATGTGTTTGCCTGAGCGGGTAGCCATATTTGGCGATTGCGCGGTAAATCCCAACCCCACTGCGCAGCAACTGGCGGAGATCGCTATTTCTTCGGCCGAGAGCAGCGCCCGGTTTGGTATAGAACCACGCATAGCAATGCTTTCCTACTCCTCGGGCACCTCCGGTGAGGGCGAGGATGTAGAACGCGTACGCGAGGCCACGGCCATTGTTAAAGCACGCCATCCCGAACTTAAGATTGAGGGACCGATACAGTATGACGCTGCGGTAGACCCGGCAGTGGGTAAGCAAAAACTGCCTGGCTCGGAAGTAGCCGGACGGGCCAGTGTGCTGATATTCCCTGATCTCAATACTGGAAACAACACTTACAAAGCCGTGCAAAGGGAAACCGGCGCACTGGCGATCGGCCCTATGCTTCAAGGATTAAATAAACCAATCAACGACCTGAGCCGCGGATGCACCGTGGATGACATTTTCAATACTGTAGTCATCACCGCCATCCAGTGCCAGGACTTATAACTTATACATGAATATTTTAGTTATTAATTCGGGAAGCAGTTCCCTGAAATATCAGCTTTTAAAGATGCCTTCTGGTACGCTCTTAGCCAGCGGACTGGTGGAACGAATTGGCGAAGCGGGCAGCCCTATTAGAGACCACAAAGCCGCACTTGACGAAGTGCTTAAAGAATTGCCTGCAGCAGTCGATGTGGTAGGTCACCGCGTTGTACACGGCGGTGAGCGATTTTCGGAGGCCACTGTGATCAACGACGATGTCAAGAAGCAAATCCGCCGGCTGTTTTCCCTGGCACCGCTGCACAACCCGGCCAACTACGCCTGCATTGAAATGGCTGAGCAGACTTTCCCGGGCATTACTCAGATCGCTGTCTTCGATACGGCATTTCATCATACCCTGCCCGCGAAAGCATACCGCTTTGCCATCCCCGAAAAGTATTACAGGGAAAACAAAATGCGCGTGTACGGCTTTCACGGCACCAGCCACAAATACGTAAGTGAACAGGCAATAAAGTGGCTGGGCGACAAAGCAGACACGAAGATCGTAAGTATACATCTGGGCAACGGATGCAGTATGACCGCCATCAAAAACGGCAAGTCGGTAGACACCAGCATGGGTTTCGGACCGCTGGCCGGATTAATGATGGGCACCAGGTCGGGCGACATCGACCCATCGTTGATCTTCCATCTCATTGAACATTCAGGTTATACGCTTGAACAGCTTAGCAGGCTGCTGAACAAGGAATCAGGATTGTTGGGTGTGGGTGGTTCCGGCGATATGCGAGACATTCGCAAACGCGTTGCAAACGGTGATCAGGGGGCTAAGCTGGCACTTGAAATTTACGCCTATCGTATCAAAAAATACCTGGGTGCTTACACCGCTGCAATGAACGGACTCGACGCAATCATCTTCACAGCCGGAGTCGGCGAAAATGACGCCGACATGCGCACAGCAGTATGCGAAGAAATGGACTACCTGGGTATAGCGCTGAATGAGGAAAAGAACAGGAACTACAAAAAGCAAATCACAGACATCAGTGAAGATGGATCTGCGGTCAGGATTTTGGTTATTCCGACCAACGAGGAACTGGAGATTGCACTGCAGTGTTATGATATGATGGCGAAATAGTGAGCGGCAGGAAGAGCTATTCCTCTTCCTCCCTGCCTTCCTTCGTTACTGCACTTTCATCAACCTCTCCGGTGCGATCGTTTGGCAGACCCTCTTTTTCAGTATCGGGCGTCACGGTTTCTATATCTTTTTGAACTTCGTCTGATGGTGCCGGGTGTTTCTTTGTTTCTTCTTGCATAGCTGTAAAATAAATAAGGGTAATACATCAATGTACTACCCTTATAATATAAACTGGAGATAAATTGTTTTTATCTATGCATATCTCTTAAAGTACCAGGCTGTAGGTTGCGCCCTTCCAGGTCGCATTATATTCCTTTCCATGATGCTCACCAGGTGTCTTGTCCATATCGCTCACCTCAACTACATAGCGTCCGGGCCAAATAGGTGTAAATTCGAAACTACCGTTGGCATCGGTATAAAACTCCTTAGACCATCCGTAAGGCGAGAAAACAGTAACTGTTTTTTTCGTAGCCGCAGCACCATTTAAGTAAGCAGTCATTTTTACCGGTTTCTTCACTTTCAGCGATGATACATCGGCCAGGTGCAGATTAAGGGCATTGCTATTTTGAGAAGCTACCGGCGCTACCCCGCCAACCGATACGGTTGCGCTTGAGAGAAAGTGGTATTTGGTAGTACCACCCAGGTCTTTAGCTTCATGGCTTACCGTGATGGTGTATGCGCCATTCTGCTGTGGTGTAAAACTGCTTTCAAAATAGTTTACACCGGGAGTGACTGTCAGCTGAGTTTTCTTTTGATCGGGACCAACCAGCCACAGCGTAAATTCTTTAACGTCAGAATACCAGGTCGAAACGCTGTCGCGACCCAGATCGGCATACTCACCGTAGAAAACTTTAACGGTCTGCTTCTGTCCAACTTTTCCGGTGGCAGCAGTTTCTATCCATAGTGCATGTGCGAAAACACTGGCAGTTGAGAACGTCAGCAGTGCGGCAAGAATCGCGAATTTTAGTTTCTTCATTTTTATTTCTTTATATAGGTTTTTAATAGACAATTACTTCAGGGGAGCACTAGCAGCGAGCACCGGCTCCGGTACCTTCTTAAATACCTTTCTGCCCGGATTAGGCCCCTCGCCTGCCGACTGCAAAGCACTCTTGCTGTCAGACTTCTTTTTCTTCTTAAACTTTCGTCCATACCATACCAGGAAACCCGTGATAGGCAAACTTGCGCCAATCAGTGAAGCTAAAAATGCCAGCACTTTTCCCGGGAAGCCCAGTATGCTGCCCACGTGGATGTCATAATTCATTTTCCGAAGTTTGCCCGCAAAGCCGGCATCTGCATAAGACACCGAATATACATCGGTACCCTTTAACTCCTTCAAGGTATGCTGATCAAAGGCATAGGCCTCGCGGTTGTAAAACTGTCCTTTGCTTGGATATACCGATATTTCGATGGCCGCTTTGGCCTTTTTCTGATCAGGAAAAACATAATAGAACCCTTTAGATTCCGGGCTCTTGGCAACAACCTTGCTCCAGGCGGCATCCATAGCCTCAAGTGGTTTGTAAAACTTACCAACCTGTGTGGTATCCGACTGCAGGCGGCCATACTCACCTAGTTTCTCCCCTCCGCTGGTAACCCAGTACAAGCCTTTACTATACCACTCAATTCCATATACCATTCCGGTAAGCGCGATTGCCGCAAGAAACAGCAGGGAATAAAAACCAAGCACATTGTGCAGATCAAGATTCACGCGTTTAAATGAAGCTTTCCACTTAATTTTAAAACTCTTATCGCGTGTAGATTTGTTCCATTTCTTAGGATACCACCAGATTAGTCCCGTGATCAACAATACAACAAATACCAGCGTACCGTAATTAACGATAGGCCTACCGATTGCCGGAGGCATCCATAAAAAGCGGTGACCGTTCAGAATAAACCTGAAGAAATCAACCTCACCTTTTTTGCGTATCTGCTCCTTCATTACCTCACCAGTATAAGGATTCAGGTTGAGTGTAACACCAGCACCTCGGCGGCCAACCTCTTCAGGCGACCTTAATGTAACCTGCACAGCACGGCCTTGTAAATAATAAGCAGAAGCCGCCACCTTATCAGGAAAACGCTCCGAGGCCACAGTGGCAATAGCAGATGGGGTAATCACAGGCTTATCCTGCCACTCCACGTTTAGTTCCGGCTCTACCAGGGCTGTAATTTCTTCCTGGAATGCCCATATGCAGCCTGTGATGCAGACAACGAAAACAATGATGCCAGATATAAGACCCATCCACAGATGGAGCCAGTTGTTTACCCTCTTAAAAAGCGAGTCCTTTTGCTTTTTTTTCTGTGTGGAATTCCTGTCTGTCATCATTGTTTTATTGTTAGCTTGTTGAATTATTTAAATCGGTAGGTTAACGATAGCCTTGCGTTTCTTGGCATATCGTAGATATAGGTGTAGTACGAGACGGATGTAGGAGTTTCCTTTGCTACCGGAGTATAGGAACCTTGGGTTATCAATCTGCGGTCGAGCAAGTTATTTACTAATACGGAGACAGCAAGCTTACCCTTTTCATATGTTGCCCCAGCATCGAAGCGAATAAAATCCGGTAAGTTCGGCTTTCTTGCACCGCGTCCTGCGAAACGATCAAGCAGGAGCTGGTAACCACCAGTTAATCCAAAACCATCTAGAATGGCACCAGGCTTTCTAAGACGGTATGACAGCCATCCATTGGTAATGTGCCTTACTGAGTTTGGTGCATATGCGCCCTTTTGATTTGTAGCGGCATTAGGATTTAGGTCTTTAGTCGTTCTGGCGTCGGTGTAAGCATAATTCAAGATCACATTAAGTCCATTGAGAACTTCTCCGTTAATATCTAGCTCGAAGCCTTTAAATTCTTGTTCTCCCAATTGCACACTAGCATTGGGTTGAATTTGCGGATTATCTGGGCCAATTCTTGGATCCGAGGTCAACTGATTTTTCTTAACTATCTTATAGACAGCACTCGTCACATTCCACTTACCGTCAAAGAAATCCTTCTTTATCCCAAATTCAATATTGTTACCACGGATGGGTTTAAACGGATCGCCCTCATGAGTTTGACCAGCGACTGGAAGAAAGCTTTGATCATAAAGTGTATAAGCAGAGAAATTATCAGTTATTGAATAACTTAAACCAATCCGCGGACTGAAGACGTTATCTGAAACTTGCGCTTTGTTGGTTTTCCCGACAGTTACCGCGTGGGTAAATCTCACGGCACCCGTTAAACGCAATCTTTCGTCTAAAAATCGAGCCTCGTCCTGCAAGTATGCACCGGTGTATGCGAGTTCGGTTGCGTATGTATTGCTGCCAGAGCGGTGACGAATGCTTCTCGAACGATCAAAGACAGGTATGTTTGCTACCGGTATCCCGTATCTGGGGTCGTAGATATTAAAAATCCCATTGTTAATATCTGGAGATAATCTGATATCCGCGCTTCCTGGGTTTATTGCATTACCAAAGTCTCCCCAAGTCTTTAATAGCCCCATATCTAATCCACCCATTAGTCGGTGAATTACATTTCCGGTCTTTAAATCACCCATAATGCTGAACTGTGCGTTTCTATTGATCGCCAGCTCCTCGCTGATATTCAGATACCTGATCATATCCCCATTTGGAGCAATAGTCGAAGGCCAAGGCGTACCACCTTCCAAGCCGTAGTTCAAATATGCCACCTGTCCATTTAATTTCCAGGTGTCGTTTAAACGATGATTCAGATAAAGCGTTACGTTGTGATCATAAAGCTTCGCCGGGTCAAGAGCCGGATCACCAATAAAGAGACTGGGATCTGTATCAGCGTATCCTTTTGGAGAAAAACCGTACGTACCCAAAGCCAATGCCTCTACATGCTGTGTCGTGTATTCTAGCGTAAATTTCGTATTGCTGTCGATCTCATAACTAATAACCGGTGCAATCACATATTTATCGGTGTAATTGTATTTATTATAACTATTCTTTGCCTGTGCAGCGACGTTAAAACGATACAACAACTTTCCATCCTTGGACAGCTTTCCATCAAGATCGATCGCAGCTCGACCCAAACCAAAACCGCCCGCGGCTAGCGTTAAAAAGCTTCGATTTTCGCCGGTTGGCTTTTTGGTTACGACGTTATAAATACCCCCGGGTTCGCCATTAGCCATCATAAATCCGGATGGACCTTTAATAAACTCGATGCGGTCAATGGTAGCAGCGTCATCGGCAAGTGGACCCCATGGAGTTTTTAGGTTCATCCCATTTCTAAAGGCCGGGATCGAAGTTCCCCTTGTAGATATATTCGCATACTGCGCGTCCCAGTGCCCTGTCCTAACGGTTCCTGAGACGTTCCTGGTCACCCCGTCAACGATATCAAACACCTGCTGATCGGAAAGCACAGCACTCGTTACTACGCGGATATTCTGAGGTACCTCAAGCAAAGGCGATTGTAACCTCAAAGAAGGAGAAACCTTGTCGACCTTAAATTTCTTTTTATGTCCATCAATCTGAACCATGTCCAATTCAGACGAATTTTCATTCAATGAAAAGTCAACCACCACCGTTGACTTTGATGTAATTCGTACTTGTTTTTCTTTTGGAAAAAGGCCTACGGCCGACACCACAAGCGTGTACTCGCCTTCAGGCACCCTCTTTATTTGATATTCACCATCTTCATTGGTCATTGCACCGAAGGCAGTTCCTTTAAGAGCTACACTTACATACGGTGCAATGCTTCCGTCGGAAGTAGTTATCCGGCCTCGAACGGAGCCGTATTGCTGCGCATCATTGGTAGATGTCACCGCCTTTCTAGCGAGGACAGACGCAGTAAAATTACTTGAATTTCCCTGTGCGGTGGCTGAAAGCACAGCAGCACAAAGAAAACTAGAGAGCACAATTCTTTTGATTTGCATGGTTTTGTTACAATTTATGCCCGCAAATATAGAACTACGTTTAGAATTAATCCAAATAAAACACAGATTATTTATAATTAATCTAAACATAGCTCTATATCAAACTATATGTTATTGCAGGTGCTGAATTGCAGTGATTTTTCCACCTTCAACCTTTAAACCTCTTGTTGCTGATGCAGTCGAAGCATCGATTTTATAAATCCAAGTAGTACCGTCATTCAGGTTTACGCCGATATAGCCATACTTTCCATCCTTAGGCGTGTAATTATTGGTGGTTATAAATTCAACGCTTTCTGGATCAGGGAACCCTGTTACCAGCTTCACGGTTTGATCCGCAACATTCACAATAGCTAATTGCTTTCCGTCTGTATAAGCGTCGCGATCTTTATCGTTTTTTAATACAACATTTGCGATATATTTATCTTGTCCCAAATACATCCAATTGGTGATTACATAACCGCCTGAGGCTGTTTCAAAATTAAAAAAATAAGATTTGTCAAATTCCGTGGTGCCTGATTTCAAGCGGGTAATCGCAGATGGTTTGGTAGAAGTAAACTTTGAGTCGCTTGTCTCCGGGCTTTCAACATTGTCGTCGGCAGCTGCCGCTGGCGAATATGCATAAACGTCCCCATTTTCCTGAACACTAAGGCCATCTGTGAAATACTTTCCGATAAAGCTCGTTCTGTCGTCCTTTATCACCTTTTCCAATTGCATGTCTGGATACGAATATACGGCAATCCACGCCTCATCGGGGTGCTTGGTCCAGAAATTACGTCCTGTAATAGAGAAAAAAGGCATCCAGACCTTGTCGCCCACTTGTTTAATCCAACTAAAATGTGCGATTTCGCCATTGGCCGCCGGGGCAAGTGCGTCTAAAGTTCCTTCACCTACAATGGAGGTTGTATTTGTATTTACTCTATACCAAAGTGCACTTGCGGTAGGGTTGCCGTCAGTTGATGCAATTGATCTTGGTACTTTCACCATCAAAATGTCGTCCTTAACGGGAGCGAAAGCCTGAACAGTTTCTGTGACGAAATTTGTCAACTTATTTAATTTCCCGCCTACGATATTATATGCTGTTACTGCTCCAGGATTGCCTTGTCCATAAAGCATGCTAAAAAACTTGTTGTTGGCAGTCACATAATACCTGTAAGTTCCATCTTGTTCTACACCGTTGCCAATAATCGAAACAGTGCCCTCGTCCAAGTTGCCGGCTGTTACCAAGTAGTCGGCGACACCCTCTAAGGCAATGGGAGTCACCGCCAGTACAAAGTTACCTGGATTTTCCGGAACAATTTCCTCATTCCGTTTTGAACACGAAGTCAATACGGCTGCGAAGGCTAACGCTGCAAGCGTTTTAGTAATAGTTGTTTTCATGTGAATATATTAATCGTTTATAATTATTGTCTATTTATAAAATATCGGAGGTTCAGATAAAATCCTCTGCTAGGCTTTTGTAGACTAAAGTTGTCGTAAAGGGCTACGTCGGTAATATTTCGGGCCTCCACTCCGATATTGTAACGGCCTTTTGCCATGCTGTAAACTAAGTTTACGTCATGCGAAAATTGCTGAGGTACTTCATTTTTTGTCGTTGAACTGTTCGTCCCTAGACTCGGCCAGTAAAGCCAAAATGAATGCACATATAGGAGATTATAGCCAATGTTCAGATTAGTGCCTTTTCCGCCCAGATTCGGAAGAGTTATAGATACATCTCCATTACCGAACAGATAAGGGATATTAGGCATCTGATCAAGATAAAGCGGGCTCACACCATTATAGTCTGGTTCTATCTTTTGAAGATTACGCAAAAACTGGTAGGTCATCGTAGCACCTGCAGACAGCCATTTGCCATATGAATAACGCAGTTCAGCGTCCCCGCCCCAGGTTGATACGCCTTGCTTATTGTCCAGTATTAACCTGGTCTGGTTCCTGTTTAGTCTGCTAAAAATAAAATCTTTGGCATATCGGTAAATACCGGTAGCCGTTACTGAGAAATAATGACGGTTGTTTAAGCTGAATCCATAAACCATCCCAAGATTGAGGTTATCACTGCTCTCAGGCCTCAAGTCTGGATTCCCCTCAAGATTTTCCAGATCGCCAAAAGTTTCCTGAGCTTCAGGCAAACGATTACTCCGTTCATACGATGCACGCAACTGCAAGTTGGAATCAAAGAAATAAGTAAATGCGGTACCAAAGCCAAACTTGGTCATACCGGGCTGTCCAGAAGATTCATTGCCGTTTATGGTCTTCTGATATATCATTTTTCCAAAAGCTGTACCGCTCCATTTATCAGCAACGTCATAGCTGTATCCAAGGCCGATTACATTCTTATCCAAACGTCTTTTCAATCCATTGTCCGAATTTGCAGGATTCAATATATCATTCGCGGTCCTGTTGAATGTATTATATACGTTGCTTAAGGCTATCGACTGATGCTGATCGAGGCGGTAATTGAACATTGCAGTACCCAGACCGTTATGGTTGCGGTACTTAGCAAGCGTAGTTCCCCGCTCGCCGCTTGTACCCATCGACTTACGCGTTCCATACCAATCGAACCTGGCATTTACGGTATCGATATTCTGTTCAAATCCAAGATTATAATTCGCATTAATGGTCACGTCCAGCCCTTTCAGCAAATCACTTTTCCTATATTTTAAAGACGGCATTAGGATGTTTCCGCGTCTGTGGAGAGCTCCGAAAACGGCTTCTGTTCGGGCGCCGGTCTGAATCTCCTTATAGTTCTTACCAACCGTCATGCCAAGCAGTAATTTATCAGCGTAGCTTTTGTCTACCACGCCAATGTTGGCAATAACCGTTTCGTTATGATAGGTGTCGTTGAATCTCCTGATTGTTTTGCCCGGATAATACTGGCCTGTAAAGATATCGGATGCCATAATATCCATCTTGTAGTCATTGTCGGAGTAATTCTGAAAAGCGCTGACCTGAAAAGTAAAGTTATCTTTTGTAGTTACAGCACCATTTAGAACGCTTCTGTGCGTATTGAATGAACCATACGAATAAGACGCGTCCACATAATTTCTATGTCTGTCTCCGGTCACAATATTAATCGCGCCACCCAATGCATCGGAACCTAACCACATTGGTACAACGCCCTTGTATACCTCAACCCGCTCGGCTACATTTATTGGGATGTTATTAATTTGAAAAGACGATCCAAAGTTATCCATGGGGATACCATCGATAAAAAAACGGATACGGCTGCCCGAGAAACCATTTAGCGATACATTAAAATTAGAACCTACACCTCCAGACTCCCTTACCCTCACACCCGCAACACGATCTAAAGCGCCCGAAATATCCAGTGTGGTATTATATAGCTTAGTCGCGTCAACCGCTGTTACATTGAAAGCCTGCCGGTTTACCTCCTGTGCTTTAGTACGGCCAATCACGTTTACCGTCTCCATATTCCGGGTATCCTCGGCGAGGGTAAAGTTGAGCGTCAGCTGTTTACCAGCCTCAATTTTTACATTTCGTTTTTCAGAATGGAATCCAATGGCAGAAACGAGAATACTATAACTGCCCGCGACAACGTTACTAATCTGATAGTAACCATTCTCGTCAGAAACAGCACCGCTTGTAGAATTTTGAATTTTAATGGTTGCAGAAGGAACCGGTTCTCCGGTGCTGCTGGTAAGCCTCCCTTTCAGGCTGCTTGGCCCGGTTTGGGCTTGTGAAAAAAATACGCAGGTACATAATATACCTAATAGCAAAAATTTACTAATTTGCATGGCTTTTAACTGAGATTAAAGGTAACCCGGCTTTGCCGGTCGCCACACGGGTCCGAAACCGTGTGGCATTTTTTTTATGCCAGCAAATATAGAAGTATGTTTAGAATTATTCCAAATAAGTCACAAATTATTTATACAAATTCTAAACAAGCGTTAAATATGCTACCAAAAACCTGCAAGAGGCCACCTGAGCTCGAGATTAGGAACTGAGTTATAAAGCCCACAAAGACTTGGCTAGAATAAAAATAAAAAAGATCAGTATCCGCATTTTCTAAGGATACTGATCTTTTAATGAAACAACTTTTCGATCTGGGGGCCGCTAGAACCCAAAGAGCTCTTTTAGTTTACCGTCAATCTTATCGCTATCGCCAACGTAAGCCGCCACAACCTTACCTTCTTTGTCGATCACAAACTTGGTGGGCAACGCCGGAACGCTGTACATGGCCATAATATCGGCGGGATTCTCCTCACCCTTCATACGTTTTTTGGGATCTGAACCTGCCAACGCGTGGTGAAACATGGTGATGTTGTCGGCCGCAATGGCCTCACGCCAGGCTTCCGGTCGCGAATCATCATCTGCTATGCCAATAATTTCAAGACCTTTATCATGGTACTTTTTGTAAAGGGAGATGAGATGCGGGTGACTCTGTCTGCAGGGTTTACACCAGGTGGCCCAAAAGTCGAGGATTACATACTTACCCTTAAAACTTTCAAGCGACAGTTTTCTGCCGTTGACGTCCTTGGTAGTAAAATCGGGCGCCTTCTTACCTACCAGTTTATTTTGAAGCTCAGATACCAGCGAAGCCAACATCTGATCCATATTCGCGGGTGAAGTAACTTTTTGTTCCTGTCCGTTAACGTTTACACAGAAGCTTACCAGCAGCGCGCATCCTAATATTTTGATTGCTTTCATATATCAAATGTTTAGTAAATCTTACTTAGAATATCCTGGGTTTTGATCGCCAATAGCCGGGTTACTTACAAACTCCGTTTTCGGTATCGGTAAAATATATTGATTCACACTTGTTATTGTCGGGCGCAGTTCAGTCACCTTAGCCAAAGGAAAACGAAGCAGCGCCCAATACGCTTGTCCATCTTCACCGATAAGGCTTCTGACATATTCATAGTAAATCTCCTTACAAAGTTCGTTGGCTGTGGCGGAGCCGTCTACAGCACTAAAGTTCGTCACCCCGGCGCGGGTCATTACTGCTTTTAACTGTGTTTTGGCCAGGTTGAGGTCACCTCCTGAGCGGGCAATCGCCTCCGACTGCATCAGGTAGATCTCCGATAGTCTGAAGGCATATGCAACTTCAGATACCATCGTCGTGGCCAGGGCAGGCTGCACATATTTGATAAAATAGTACCCTTTGCCTCTTCTCCCGGCATTGCCGATCATCCATGACTTGCGAGGATCATTGGTTAGCAGCGTATTCAAAGCAGCGGTAGCCACATAATAGGAGTTTCTGGAAACGTAATTTCCACTTGTGTTATAGTAGTAGTTCTCCTGATTGGCCTGAGGTTTAACACCCATAATCACCTCGGTGCTGGTTAAGCCCTTGGTGTAGAATATATCCCTCGGATTGTTTTCGAGCACATACGGGCCGGTGGTGATTATCGTATTTCCAAGCTGGGCGCAATCGGCATAGTCACTTCCCTGTCCGCGACTCATTAGTACCCGCATTTTAAGGGCCATTGCGGTCCACTTATTCGCATATACATTTGTTGTTGCCGGAACATTGGCCGCTATCGAAAAGTTCAGATCTTCCAGTATAAAAGCATAACTGTCTTTTACCGACGCCCTGGCCTGCGAAATATTTGTCGAGGTAATAAACTTCTCGCGTAGCATCACACCGTACGCGCTGTTCAAATCCCACCACTGACCAAACCAAAGTAGCAATTTGAAGTGGCTGTAGGCGCGTAAAAACCGGGCTTCTGCAAGCATTCGAAGTTTTATATCATCAGCGATGGCAGCGCTGCCCAGCTTGTTTAAGCCTTCAATAACACCGTTTGTCGCATTGATTAATGTGTATTGTGTACGCCATTCGCTATTCATCGGACTAGTACCCAGCAGGTTTTTGGCCTCATTTAAAGTATTGTTGCCATCGTCCAGATAACCGGTCAGGATTCCGCCGTTTATCTGGTTGCTTAGCCAGTTGGTATTCGTTACCGTAGCATTAGCGAACCGGTAATATACCCCATTTAAAGCCGTTGCAGCTGTCTGCTGATTTACAATCGCGTTGCCCTCTACAAGCGCATTTTCGGGCAGTGCATCCAGTTCTTTCTTACATCCATATTGCGATAACAAGGTAAGTCCCACTATCGCCATCAATATCTTGTGTTTCATGATCTTATCAATTATTATCTGTTAAAAACTTAGCCTTGCACCCAATACATACTGTCTTATCGTAGGATAAGCGTTGGAATCTGTATAGCCATCAACCAAGCTGTAAGGATCGTTGCTTACCTCGGGGTCCTGACCAGGATATTTTGATATGGTAAACAGGTTGGTACCTGAAACATACACCGATAGGTTGGCAACCTTAAGGCGCTGGAGCAGGGTTTGTGGCAGCTGATAGTTCAATGTCAGCGATTTCAATTTGATGTATGAGGAACTGTAAATACTGCTGCTGGTTGTGCCGATAGAATTCTGCCCGTATACCAGTCGCGGACGAGCGGTATTCGTGTTATCCGGCGTCCAGCGGCCAAGTACCGCCCTTCCCTTGTTGGCCATGTCATAAATAAAATTGTCACGAATATCGGCCAGGTAGAGTATTTGGCCCCCGTAAGAATAGTTAAGCAGACTCACCAGTGAAAAGTTACTGAAGATTAACGTGTTCGTCCAGCCCCCATAAAATTTAGGCGCGGCACTTCCAATAAGTCTGTAGGTGTCCACAAATCCTTCCAGCGGACCGCTACCGATCTGATACATAGCATCGCCGATGTTCAGGTATGGATTAAAGAACATATAAAAGGGCTGCTGTGCTTTATAGGCCTCCAATTGCTCCGTGTTTTGGATAATGCCTGCGTACTGGGCACCAACAAACTGCCCTACTGCCATGCCGGTTCGCAGCACGGTGTTCGACATGATATAACTTTGTCCGTTGTTGCTGTTTACACTTCCATGTTTAGGATCGGCATAGTCCATATTAAGCCCGGTAACCAGACTTCTGTTGAACGACACATTCAGATCACTCCTCCAGGTAAAAGACTTAGCACGTAAAATCTCGCCTTGCAGACCAATTTCCAAACCGCGGTTGCGTATATCGGCCAGGTTGGCCGTTAAATTACTGAACGAAGAACTTGGTGCAAGCGGAAGGGTAAACAGCAGACCTGACGACTTCTTCTCGTAAAGACCTATACTTGCCGATAATCTTGAATCGAACAATGAAAGGTCAATTCCAGCATCCTTTTGTAAAGTTGACTCCCACTTTATGGCATTATTGCCGAGCTGACTGGGTATAACGGCATTTGCACCATTATAGGTGGCTGGAGTATACAGAGTGCGGTACAAATAATCGCCGATATTCTGCGTACCCGTATAACCGGCACTGGCGCGCAGCTTAATATCATCTATCCAACTTATATCCTTCATGAAATTCTCCTCTGATAACCGCCAGGCTACACCAGCAGAAGGAAAATAGCCGATCCGGTTGGTATTAGAAAATTTGGAAGAAGCATCAGAACGCGCTGTAACGGTAAGCAAGTATTTATCCTGATAAGCATAGTTACCTCTTGCATAAAAACTTAAGAGTGAATTCTGACCAAATGACGAAACGTTCGGAAGGGTTACTGCCGCAGAACCAAGGTGATTCAGTACAACGTCATCCGGGAAGGTCTGGCCAGATGCCTGGAAAGAGGACGACTTACTCAACTGCCAGGAAGTACCCGCCACGAAATCTAAGCGATGCTCAGCAAACTGTGTATTGTAATTTAAGGTGTTTTCGTAAAGATAACTCACGTTTTCTGACTGGCCCAATGAACCTACACCTCCTTTGGAGTCGACTGCATTGGTACTACCCGATGCGACTAGTGTAGACGACGGCGTGAAGTTTCGCTGCTGGTAATTGTTATAGTTTACAGACGACTGACTACGGAATTTCAGGTCTTTAACGATATCGTATTCCAGCGTAAGGGAGCCCAGGAACATGGCGTTCTTGCCTCGGTTTATACCCTTCAGCAACAACAATGGGTTCTGCAAACCTAGATAAGCATCGCTTCCAATAGCCCCGGCACTCAGGTTTGTCAGCGAACCATCTGCATTATAAGGACTCCGTGTAGGCGGTGCATAAAGCGCCTGCGAGTATGCGCCGTTGGTAATATTGTTGGTGGTAAAGCCATAATTAATATTGGTGATCACTTTAAACTTGCTCGCCACCTCGTTATCAAAGTTCACCTTACCCGAAAGACGCGAAAAGTCTGTCCCCTCAATTACCCCGCTCTGCTTGCTGTACGATAATGAAGTATAATACCGAGAGGCCTTTCCGCCGCCGCGAACCGACAGGTCGGTATTTTGAGTTAAACCTGTACGCAACACCAGATCCAGCCAGTCTGTGTTATCTGCACCAAGGAAGTCAGGCGTATTAACGATGCTACTGGCCCTTGCACTTAAGGGCTCCCCTAGCGCAGCCTGTTCGTTCAGCAAGTTCTGCGCTGCTTCCTTCATGATCGTCCGGTATTCATCGGCATTCAGCAACTCCGCTTTTATCGGACTAGAAAAGCCGGTATAATTGTTTAGTTCTACAACCGGCTTCTGATCACGCCTGCCTTTTTTAGTGGTGATGATTACCACCCCATTGGCCGCTTTCGAACCATAAATCGCCGTACCTGAAGCATCTTTTAATATATCGATAGTCTCGATATCGTTGATGTTCAAACCGGCCAGACTATTCAATCCCCTGGCAAAAGCCCCGGCTAGCGCTGGTGAAGAATCGCTAGATGCGCGTGCAACAGGATCTACCAGTTCGCCAGGAGTACTGATGTATCTGTTTTGAGGCGTAATTTGCACGCCATCAATAATATAGAGCGGATCATTTCCGCCCATTATTGAAGTTCCGCCGCGAACCCTGATGCTGGCGACACCCCCCGGTGAGCCATCGCCCTGCACTACCTGGACACCGGCTGCTTTACCCGATAACGCCTGGTCTACACTCATGAAGGGTATGTCCTTAATCTCGTCTACGCTGACAGAAGCTACTGACCCGGTCAGATCTTTACGTTTCACTGTTCCGTACCCTACCACAACCACCTGCTCCAGACCGGAAGTAACTGGTTCAAGCTTTACATTGTAAACCGTAGAATTGCCAACGGTTACATCGGTGGTCTTGTACCCAATGTAGGAAAATACCAACACGTCAGCACGTTCAGCCGCGATAGCATAAGAACCATTCTTATCCGTCATGGCCACCTTTTTTGAACGCTTGTTCATAATCCCCACGCCCGACATTGGTCCGCCTGTTTCGTCGGTCACCTTTCCGCTAACGGTTACCTGGGTGGCAACATTAGATACTGCCGGAGACATGGGTACAGGTTGCTCCAACTGCTTTAGAACAATATTGCGTCCAACAATCTTATAAGTGAGCGGCAAGTTATCCAGGCAGGTCTTCAGAGCTGTCTCAACAGTCACATTTTTTACATTCACAGAGACGACCTTTTTGTCCAGGTCTTCCGAATCATAAAAAAAATGATACCCCGCTTGCTTGTTAATCAGCTTCAGGACCTTTTCAAGAGGCACATTGCTTTCATTCAGGCTCACCTGTCCGTAGCCGGCAGCACTTACCTGGAGCAAAGCAACAAATAGTACACATGTGGTTAGTTTTAAAACCATTAGGATTTTTTTTAAATGCCATGCCTCCGGCACAGCAATAGAATTGAATTTCATTACTTTTGTACAGTTTGGTTTAATTGATTGAATCACTTTTCATCGTTTGCCCTCAGGCAAGGTTAAGCCAGCTTAACGCAGGGGTGCTGTCACACTCCTGCATTTTTTATTCCGGAAAACCTTCGTTTACATCATGGTAGCCATTTCTTCATAGTGTTCGGTTTGTTTGTTTTAGTTCAGTTTATTTTTGTTGTATGTGTATCACCTTCCGGCCAGCCTCCTGTGTCAGCTTAAAATTGATATCAAGAAATCTCAGCAGATCAAGAATTTCGGAAATATTAGCATTGCGGGCAAGTTCACCAGAGAAACTACGGTCACTCACCCCAGCTGCATAAGTAAAATCAACATCATACCAGCGGGATAACTGCCGGGTTACCTCACGCAGGTTCGTCTTATTGAACTTAAATATGCCGTTCTTCCAGGCAATAACCGGCTCTACATCGACAGAAGCGACCTTTACATTTCCTCCAGCCAGGATGGACTGCTGACCCGGCTTTAAAACCGCTATAGAAGTGGTGGTGACTGCAGAGCCGTGGATTACGCGAACACTGCCCTCCGCCAGTGTAGTCCGGACAGCCGGTTCGTCAGGATACATATTTATGTTAAACCTGGTGCCCAACACTTCCACGGTTTGCTGCCCAGAAACCACTCGGAAAGGCTTGGTCTGATCGTGGGCGACTTCCATATACACCTCTCCGCTAACTTCAACCCGGCGTTCGCCTGCAGGGAAATCAGCGGGATAGGAAATCGAGGAGGCGGAATTTAACCATACCCGCGTGCCATCAGAAAGTGTCACCTGATATTGTCCACCACGCGGTGTCCGGATGTTGTTCATCAGTTTTTCACCGTCAGACGAAGCGTTGTTTCCGTCGATCAGGTAAGCAAGCTTACCATTCCCTTGCTCAACAAGTCTGACCCCACCCTGCTCTTTGACTTTACCAGACCCGGTAGTGGTACCGAGCAATACCCGGCTACCATCTGCCAGCGTTAGAATAGCTTTATTACCGCCGGGTGGGATTGTGATCGCTGATCGCACCGGTTCTGCGGAGCCTCCACCTGGATTTAAAATCAAAGTGTAAATGCCCACAGAAAGCACCATCAGTAACAACGCAGCTACAGCTATCCAACGGTAAGGCAACCCGAAGCCCCGCGATTCGTCCGTCATAAGATGATGCTTCAGCGTGACAATATCAAGTAACTGTTCATCAGAAAGCAGCGCCGCATCCGCCATTTCAAGATCATGATACCAGGACTCTAAACGCGCCTGCTCGGCCTCAGTCGCCTCGCCGCTCAAAAAGCGGTCTATTAGTTTTTCAAACGCTTGTTTATCCATGTGCTGTAGTCCTGCTCTCTAACAATGTTGTTTTAGAGATAAGACAACCAGGAAAAGAAAGAGGGCTAGCGGGATGTTAAAAAAAATCAGCAAAGCAAGGAAAGTGCGTTTCCGAGGTTTTTACGGAGCATCTTTAAAGCTGCTTTCATGTGATTCTTAACTGTAAACTCCGAAATTCCCAGACGTTCAGCAATCTCCCGGTGCTTTAGATGCTCCTTTCGGCTCAATATCAAGACCTCTCTCATTCTGTCAGGCAGACTGGCTATCTCCCGGTCTATCAGCCCGGCCAGCTCTTTTTCCCTGAAAACCTCGTCAGGAGTATGCGGGTTTTCGGCCAGATACTCATTAAACGAGGCCAGGTACCGATTGGCCACAGCATGGTGTTTTACCACGTTTAAGACCCGGCGCTGCACCAGGACATACAAATAGGCGGGCAAACTGTTGATCGCACTCAGCGAAATGCGATTATGCCACAACGTCGAAAAAACTTCCTGCACCACATCCTTAGCCTGCTCAAAGTCGCCCAGTTTCTTAAAGGCGTGTAATATCAACGCAGCCTTATACCTGCGGTAAATTTCCCCAAAGGCCTGTTTATCCTCCTGAGCGAGTAAAACGATCAATTCTTCGTCGGTTGCTTGATCCCAGTGCTGCATTGGTGCCAATGTACTGTATTTCCGGCTTCCAGCAAACAGTAATCTGTATGCAAACGCCGAAAGCTTGAACATGAAACTACCCCTTCCCAGTAATCACCTTTCGGTGCTGTTTTCCCCACCTGGCCAGGTCGTCGATAATAGACTGTAGGGTTCTGCCATATTCCGTAAGGCTATACTCAACAGTAACGGGCTGTGTATTATGAACTGTACGATTAATCAACTTGTTCATCTCAAGCTCTTTCAGTTCTTTGCTTAGCATTTTATTGGAGATACCCTCTACATCGTTCAGGATATCCGAAAACCTTCTTTTGTTATAATAGCAGATCGACGAAACTATGGAAATTTTCCATTTTCCGTTAAGCACGTCCATGGCATCGTGAACGGCCATAATCTCTGGTTTGTGGCAAATATTTTCTGTCATAAGTTACCTGGTTACTCAAATGTTACTGTTACTTTTGGTTACAAAGTTACCATAATTAATTTACTCACACTAGTTTTGCATCATAATCATTAAACACTTTTACGATGAATTTTACACAAAAGAACGTAGTCATAACTGGCGGTACCACAGGTATCGGCCTGGCTACTGCGCATGCCTTTATCGGTGCAGGCGCCAATGTATGGATTACTGGCAGAAATGAAGCGAACCTGAACAAGGCAAGTACTGAGATCAACAATCCTAACCTGCACACGCTTGTGGCCGATACGTCAAAAATGTCCGATATCGACATACTCGAAAAAACGTTTGCCGAAAGCGGACAGAAACTGGACGTGCTGTTCCTCAATGCAGGTATTGCTGTGTTTACACCTATTGCACAAACCACAGAAGCCGACTTCGATGCGCAGTTTAACACTAATGTGAAGGGTCACTATTTTACACTTCAAAAGCTAATGCCACATCTTGCAGATGGTGCATCTGTTATCTTCACTTCTTCTACGGTTGCAACGGCTACCAACGTGGGTACGAGCGTATACTCCTCTACCAAGGGTGCGCTGAATAAGATCGCGCAGATTGCAGCGAATGAATTGGTCGACCGCAAAATAAGGGTAAACATTGTGAGTCCCGGTCCGGTATTAACGCCAGGGCTCGAATCGGTTGCCTCAGAAGCCAAATCATACCTCGCTGCTGCAACTGCCCTTCAGCGTTTAGGTCGCCCAGAAGAAATCGCCAGCACCGTACTGTTTTTGGCTTCTGATGCCGCAAGCTTTATCACAGGAACAGAAATTGTGGCCGACGGAGGTTATTTAACCTATGGATTGAAGTAAATTTTATCCCCGTAACGGGAAATAGCAGTTACTTGGCCGAAAAGAAAGTACTTAATGAACATGTTAAGACAAACAGGGTTGCAACCAAATAGATTGCAGCCCTGCATTCTGTACTACGTATCATATAAGTAAGTATTAACTAGGATATAAATAGATAATAAGTACATAATTAAAATATATTTAATATATCCTTGATATACCACCCCCTCCACTTATTATCTATTTAATACCTAATTATTATATACCTATGTCCGAAGAAAAGAAAGTCCGAGGGCTGACAGAACAGGTTGGTCTAGACCGGAAATTACCGGGGGCACTACAATATCACTAATCGTTCGGTCGTTCGTAAAAAGATGAGAATTGTACTATTAGCCAGCCTGTTGCTCGTAACGCTTTTTCTTGCAGCATGCGGAGGCCAAAACCTGGAAAGCAAAAATGGCTTTACAGTTTTGCCCACTAAGAAACCGGGAGAAGAGATTGCGACATTTGCGGGCGGATGCTTTTGGGCAATGCAGGAATGCATGCTGGAACTTAAAGGCGTGACTACGGTAGTGAGCGGATATGCAGGGGGCACAACTACCAATCCGGATTACGAGACGGTGCTGACTGGTAAAACTGGCCACGCAGAGTCAGTACAAGTATACTATGACCCCCGGCAGATCAGCTTTGAACAACTGACAACGGCTTTTTTTAATGCTCATGACCCCACGCAGATCAACCGTCAGGGCCCGGATGTTGGGTCTGACTACCGGTCGATTGCCTTTTTCCGTACTGCTGATGAACGTAAAACCATCATAAAGGTTATGAATCAGCTTGACTCAGCCCGAAGATACACCATGCCGCTTGCTACGGAAATCACAGCCTTCAGCGCATTCTATCCCGCAGAAGCAGAACACCAGGATTATTATGTACGTCACAAATTTGACGGCTATATCAGGAACGTATCGAAACCTAAAGTGCTGAAGTTGAGAAAAGCTCTGCCTGAACTGATAAAAAATGAATATCTGGATTAGAATAGCTAGGTTGGCGACGCCCTTTTGCTTATCTGTTAGGATGTAAGGAAACCAGATTAAAGATTAGCCATGCCCCCAGTTTTGCCGTGCGATTGTCTATGTCGTAGGTTGGATTTAGTTCTGCGATATCAAAACTGATCACTTTTCCCTGTTGGATGACATGTGCCAGGACGCGTTCAAAAAACGCATCCGGTATCAGGCCCGTCGGACCAACCGCACTTACGCCCGGCGCGTAAGCAGCGGCAAACACATCGAGATCGATGGTTAGGTACACGTGGTCTGTAACTTCGATGAACTCGTTTATAGCCTGAATAATACCGGTCTCGTTTGCCGGTATAAATTCGTTGGCATGAATAGGTTTAACTCCCATTTGCGCTGCTATGTTATACAATTCACGAGTGTTTGCGTGCTGCTGTATGCCAATAGGCAGATAATGGAACGACCGCCCGGAAGCTTTGCAATCTTCCGCAATTTGCCAGAATCCGGTACCCGATGACGGTCCCGCTGCAGCGGGAATGCGGAGGTCAAAGTGTGCATCAAAATTGATGATACCGATCTTTTGAGCCAGGGCAGTGAAGCCAATGTAGTGGCCGTAGACAACTTCATGTCCGCCCCCGAGCACAATAGGACAAAAGCCACGGGTAACAGCCGATTCTACGAGTATGCCCAGTGCTAGTTGTGCACCTTCCAGGTCATGATCGCGGCACACAATATCGCCGAGGTCGACCAAGCGTATACCTTGTTCAAAGTGTACTGGAAGTGACGCACAAGCTTTCCTGAGCTGCCCGGGTGCAAAGCCTGCGCCCGGGCGTCCCTGGTTACGGACGACGCCTTCGTCGCAACAAAAGCCAATGAAGGCAAAGCCTTTTTGTCCGGCTAGCAATGCGGGCATGGCAACCTCCTTATCCGGATGGACCAAGACGTTGAATAGTTCAACGCACTGGTGCCAGCGCCTGGACTCCCAGGTATCGCCATCTACCCGACCCTGCCAGAGCCTGCCATCGGCGGGCTCATAAAAGGGCATTACTTGTTTCCGCTTTTCCATACGCAGGTTGGTTTTAATTTACCTTGATGATACAATATCTCCCGGTAGTCGTCGCAAGCATAAGCCTGCAAATCGGCCAGTTGCCCGGGTGCTATCCGACCCCTGTCAGACAGGCTAAGTGCATGTGCAGCTCTAAAGGTCAGCCCAGCGAAAGTTTCCGCGGTGGTCAGCTTTTCTGCCGCCCCCATGACTGCTGCCTGAGCAAGCAGGTCGCCCATAGGTGCAGAACCCGGATTCCAGTCGCTGGCAATAGCCAGGGCTGCCCCCGCATCCAGCAATTTCCTGGCCGGAGCGTAGCCCATACCCAGACCCAAGGAGGCACCTGGTAATGCGACGGCTATCGTTTGCGAACCTGCAAGCAACGCAATTTCCGCATCGCCGCAGGCTTCCAGATGATCCGCAGAGACAGCACCAGTCTTCACAGCTACCGCAGTCCCCCCGACGCTGAACTGGTCGGCATGCACCGTATGCCTGAAGCCCATCCTGATGGTCTGATTTAAATAGCTTGCTGCTTCTTCAGGTGTAAAGGCACCCGTTTCTACAAAGATATCGACCCGCGATGCTAAATTGCGCTGGCGTACCAGCGGCAAGAGGTCCCGCACTACATGCTCCAGATAGGCGGATGCCGATCCGTCAAAATCCTTTGGTTTGATATGTGCGGCCAGACAGGTGGGAACCAGTTCTGCCACACTCCTTTTTGAAGCTGTATGTATCGCCTCCAGTTGCCGGAGCTCCTCGTCCGGGTTAAGTCCATAACCAGTCTTGACTTCGATGGTGGTTACCCCCTCCTGGAAATGCCGTGCAGCCCGAACACAAATAAGCTCCTCGAGTTCAGCCGCAGAAGCCCCGCGTGTTTGGGTTACGGAATCCAATATTCCCCCGCCTGAGGCGGCAATCTCCAGGTAAGTACGCCCCGATATGCGCATCGCATAATCCTTTGCCCTACTTCCGGCGAAACACAGGTGGGTATGACAATCGACAAATCCAGGCAGCAATACCATCGGGTTTTCGACAGCCTCAACCGCAGCATCCGGGTACCTCAGCCGTAACCGCTGAAAATGCCCGACATCGACGATACGTCCATTTTGGACGAGTACGCCACCGTCTGGAACGATCTCCAACTGATCGTCCAGCAAGGCGCCTTTTAGCGGTAAGTTTGCCAGGGTTAGCATTTGCTTAAAGGGACCAATCAGTTTCATTGCATTATGCGGAGCTGTTACCATACTTTGAGATCAAATTCTTTGGCCCAGGTATTCGCCTTTTCATAGCCTGCATCGGCATGCCGGAAAATACCCATGGCCGGGTCGTTATGCAATACGCGCTTCAGGCATTCCGCTGCCCGGTCTGTACCATCGGCCACAACCACCATGCCCGCGTGCTGCGAATAACCTATGCCTACGCCACCGCCGTGATGGAACGAAACCCAGGTAGCACCGCCGGAGGCGTTCGCCATTAAATTGAGCAGTGGCCAGTCAGATACCGCATCAGAACCATCGAGCATAGCCTCCGTTTCGCGGTTTGGCGAGGCTACTGAACCGCAATCTAGGTGGTCGCGACCGATCACTATCGGAGCCTTAACTTTGCCGGAACGTACCAGTTCATTGAACAGCAGTCCCGCTTTTTCACGCTCGCCCATGCCCAGCCAGCAAATCCTGGCTGGTAGTCCCTGGAAACTGATTTTTTCTCGCGCCTGTCGAAGCCAGTTGGCCAACGCCGTATTTTCCGGAAAAGCCTCTATCAAGGCCTCGTCGGTCGTATAAATATCCTGCGGGTCGCCCGATAAAGCCACCCAACGGAAAGGCCCCTTGCCTTCGCAAAAAAGGGGACGAATGTACGCCGGCGTAAAACCTGGAAAGTTGAATGCGTTCTTCTCCCCGCCCTGCCGGGCAAACTCCCGGATGTTATTTCCATAATCGAACGTGACCGCCCCTGCCTGCTGATGCTGCAGCATAAGATTCACGTGTCGAGCCATGCTTTGAATGGATTTAGATTCATAGGCTTTGGGATCCGAGTGCCTCAGTGCCTGAGCCTCTGGCAACGATAACCCATTGGGAATGTATCCATTGATGGGATCGTGTGCTGAAGTTTGATCAGTAAGGATATCTGGAATAAGTCCATCGGCAAGCAATCGCTCCAGCATATCTCCTGCGTCGCTAACCAGACCCACCGAAAGCGGTTCACGTGATGTTATTGCCTCCTGTATCCAACCTATCGCCTCGGCGAAATCTTCTGTCATCCGGTCGATATAACCTGTATCCAGCCGCTTCTTTATCCTGGATGCGTCTACATCTGCCCCAAAAAAAACAGCGCCAGCCATTGTAGCCGCCAGCGGCTGCGCACCGCCCATACCACCAAGTCCCGCGCTCACAACGAGGCGTCCGCGCAAATCACCGTTAAAGTGTTGTCGACCGCATTCCATAAACGTCTCATAAGTGCCCTGTAAAATGCCTTGCGAGCCGATATAGATCCAGCTTCCCGCCGTCATCTGTCCGTACATCATAAGTCCGCGCGCTCTCAAACTGTTAAAATGCTCCCAGGTAGACCACGCTGGCACCAGATTGCTGTTAGCAATAAGCACGCGCGGCGCCTGCGGATGACTCCGGATAATACCCACTGGTTTGCCTGACTGCACCAGCAGGGAGTGCTCTTCATCAAGCTGAAGCAGTATTTCTATGATTTTTTGTAAGGATTCCTTATTGCGTGCGGCTTGACCTATGCCACCGTATACGACCAACTCGTCAGGATTTTCAGCAACTTGCTGGTCGAGGTTGTTCAGCAGCATCCTGAGCGGTGCTTCTGTGGCCCAGCTTTTGGTATGAAGCGTACTTCCTTTGGGCGAACGGTACCGCGGATGCGCCGCATATTGTTTAATAAATTCCGAATGTGTCATGATGTAAAAGATTTAGGTTTTGGTCGCCAGCCTCCCGGGCAACCCTCAACAGGGATCCGTTGGCTATGAGCTGATGAAGTGCCTTGATGTCGGTGCCAAAGATGCGGTCGCTCTTAGCGAAGGACACTTGCTGTCTGACAAAGGCATGGCAGGCTTCGAGGACCGGCGTAGACCGGAGCGGCCGTCTGAATTCAATGGCTTGCGCCGCATAAAGCAATTCTATCGCCTGGATATATTCGAGATTGTCGATCACCTGGTGAAGTTTTCTTCCGCTGATAGAACCCATTGAAACGTGATCTTCCTGGCCTAGTGATGTAGGCACACTGTCTGCACTGGCCGGAAAGCAAAGCGTCTTGTTTTCGGTGACCAATGCGGCTGAAGTATATTGAGGAATCATAAAGCCAGAGTTTAATCCCGCGTCATCGATCAGCAGTTTTGGAAGTCCGTAACGCCCCTCCAGCATGAGATAGCAGCGGCGGTCGGCGATATTCCCGAGTTCAGCGCTGGCTAGGGCCGCATAGTCGAGCGGCAGAGCCAGGGGCTGTCCGTGGAAGTTGCCCCCGCTGATGGTGTCTTCTGCATTGAAGATGATGGGATTATCCGTAACTGAATTGAGCTCCAGGGCAACGGCGTCGCGCAAATGCGCCCAGGCCTGGCGCGAAGCCCCGTGTACCTGTGGCATACAGCGCAGGGAGTAAGGATCCTGCACGCGGTCACAGTCGGCATGCGCATCGCCAATTGCCGAGCCTTTAAGCAAATACTCAAGTCGGCCTGCCACGTATAAACAACCCGGAAAAGGCCGCAACTGATGCAGTCTCGGATCGAACGGCCGCGAAGAGCCCATCAGGCCTTCAAGCGAAAGTGCACCTATCAGGTCGGCCGCGTCCAATGCCTGATGCATTCGCTGCACGGCACTCGTAGCGAAGGCAAGGATAAACTGTGTGCCATTGATCAGGGCCAGGCCCTCTTTAGGTCCGAGCACTATAGGTTTTAGCTGATGCTTCTGAAGTGCCTCTGCCGAGGGCATTCGCCGGCCTTTATCCCATACTTCTCCCAAACCTATCAGGGGCAGAAAAAGATGGCTTAAAGGCGCCAGGTCGCCCGAAGCGCCGACGGAACCTTTTTCAGGAACAACGGGTATCACGTTTTGCTCAATATGCCAGATGATGCGCTGGAGCGTTTCAAGTGACACACCCGAAAATCCCATAGCAAGCGCATGTACTTTGGTGATGAGCATAAGTTTGGCTAGCTTCGGCGCGATGGGTTCACCTACACCGACGCTGTGGCTCTGCAAAATGTTGTACTGAAGCTGCCGGGTGTCCTCTTCTGAAATGCGCGTGTCGCAAAGCGGTCCGAAACCGGTGTTGATGCCATATACAATATTGTGATTGCTGACTATTTCGGTAACATAAGCGCGGGATTGCTTCACTTTTGCTATCGCCTCGGGCGAAAGGATACCACGGCGCTTCCCGTCTGCAAGCTCTAGCGCAATACTAGCTGTGAGCGTAGATGTCCCGTATTGAAATTCATTATGCATAGATTTATTTTTGGTTATTATGATTAAGCTGGCTGACGATGTCCTGTGCGAGGGGGCTTACTGCCAGCTTTTCCTCTGCAGCCGCAAGCACCTGCAATAAGGCTTTACTAGCGGGATCGTTCTCAATTCTATGCTGGAGGACCTGGACGATGGCGTCCCATATAGGAATAAGCTTTTGGAGCAGCTGTTCGCCGTTTGCGGTGAGTCTGATCTGTTGCTTACGCGCATCATCTTTGCTCTTTTCTGAGATCACCAAACCCTTCTTTTGGAGCGTGCTAACGAGTTGACTTGAAGCAGAATGTGAAACCATCATCGTCTCCGACAATTCCTGAATAGAGACCGGTTGGTGTTGTGAGAGTAAATAGAATGCGGGAAACCAGCTGGCATCAAATTCTATGTCCTGCTGCTTATAGACCGCATTAATTTCTGAAAGAAAATATTCACTCAGCCTTTTGAGCCTACTACCGAAGATGAGGTAACCGAGCGATTGGTAAAAGTTATCCATTTATATAAGTGCTTATACAAATATATGTAAGCACTTATATAAATACAAATAGCGTCTTGATTATTATTTATGACAAGGCATTCGGAGCAGGACCTCCGGCGGGTCGAGATTGCCTAGTCGGCAAAGGGATGAATTCCGAGTTATCTGTCGGCGGTAAAAGTATCCGCCCCTGCTTCCAGTCTTCTTTGGCCTGTTCAATTCTTTCTTTGCGACTAGAGACAAAGTTCCACCAGATGTATCTGTCGCCAAGATGTTCTCCACCTAACATCATCAGGGTGGTATGTCCAGCAGCGATCAGGACAGGGTCCACACCCTTGCTGAACACGAGCAGTTGCCCCTCCGGATATTGCTTCCCGTTAACGATGACACTTCCGTGCGCAATATACACGCCTCTTTCGCCGTATCCAGGTGGTATACCGAATCTTGCCCCGGGTTCTAATACAACATGCAAATAGAACAATGGCGAAGTGGCTTCTACAGCACTTTTTAACCCAAAGGCATCGCCGGCGATAAGCCGCAGCCATATGCCGCTGTCGGTAAACACAGGGAGCTGGTCGGCCGTAAAATTTCTGAAAGAAGGTTCTGCCTCTTCATCCTTTTCAGGCAGGGCTACCCAGGTCTGGATCATTTCGAGTTTCCCTCCTGCCCTAATCGCAGGATCCTCAAACCTTTCACTATGGGCAATGCCTTTTCCGGCTGTCATCCAGTTTACCTCGCCCGGTTTGATCACCTGCTCTACACCAAGTGAATCCCGGTGAGTCACCTCGCCACTGAACAAATAACTGACGGTCGACAAGCCGATATGCGGGTGCGGCAGGACATCGAGTTCGCTGCCGATTGACGCAGGCATGTTTACCGGTCCGCCATGGTCAACAAATATAAAGGGACCAACCATCCGCCGCAGTTGGTAAGGCAGGATACGCTTTACGGCAAAACCTTCCGTAATTTGCGCCTGTCGCGATGGTATCACAATGTCGAGCATGCTTAGTATTCTACTACATACGAAGTTATTCTTACAATTTTGTCATTGCTGAAATGATACACATCGCAAAATCCTGATTGATATGGACTTCCGTCTGCTTTCGTTCCGTCTGCAGTACCTTCAACAGCGGCAACGTTGCCTTCAATAGTAATCTGACCGAACTTAAAGTTCATAACGGTGGGCATACTGCTGTCTTCCATGCCCGCCAGTTCCGCTTTACTTCTAAAGGTTCTGTGACCATTTGAAGATGAATACATGTCCCAAACGCAATCGTCTGCCATGTAGTCCATAAATTTCTCCATTTCGTTGTTGACGAACAATGCGTTAATTTCTTCGATCAATTCTCTTGTAGTTGCCATAACAATTTGTTTTGTTAATTAGTATTTAACCAAAGATAAGTTTCAGGGGTACATGTAGAAAGGGCCGATTACGTCAAAGTTGCGGGCATAAGCCGACGCCCAACGTTTTGGCCGGCTACAGATATTGACTGACAAAAGCTTTCTTCGTGATCATGTGCAGGTATGGATAACTTTCACCCAACTGCGGGCGCTGTTTGAGCTGATAAAGAAAATGCCCGCCAAGGTCAACAATAATAGGACAGGTCGCCTCGTACCATACGCGATGAGGCTGCTTCCAGCAAAAAGAATAATAGTAACTAGTAAAGGGTATGTTTCTTAATTCAGGATGATAAAAGTTAAGCGGCCGAGCTGCGCCCGAATGCAACTCGGCCCGCCGGTAGACAGATAAATGCTCACCAAGGCAAAAATCATACGGATCCAGACGCGGATCATCCACATCGGGTAAATGCTTCAATATCTTGAAGCCCTTAAATTTTTTTCCGTTCAGCACCCATACCAATTTGGGATAAAAAGCTTCCCGGCTTCGCAGTTCGTCCAGACAGATCGGTGAATTCTGGAATTCCAATGTTGTGCCGCATGATGTGAATATATCTGCCCGGTGTAAGTCCCCGAGAAGCTTATCGGGAAAGCTTACCTCACGGTATGATTCAGGAAAGAGATCTTTCCATCCCTTGTGCCACGCACTTTCGCCCCTTATAAGGGGCTTTTTCTTACCAAGCATAGTGAAATTCAAATTTAAGAATATTGAATTTTCACGCAAAATATTGAGATGGATATCAAATGTTCATAATTCCGCTTCTCAATTTTTTTCTATCTTAAAAGCACCACCGCTTGTGTTATCGGGTCCGGTTTCGGGATTGGTTAATAGATATAATTCTCCGGACGCATCTTCACCGAAAGACGTTATCTTAAGGCCCTGAGGCAAATTGTTTAGCGCGAGGGTACCTCTGGCCCATTTGGTTCCGGTCTTTTGCAAATAAAAAACAGGTCCGGACCAGTCGGCAAATACATACTTACTTTTTAATACCGGGATCTTACCCCCGTTATACACATAACCACCGGTTACGGATACCCCTTCGCGATGACTGTATTCAGCAATCGGCATTTCCAGACCTGTAGTATCGCAGTCTTGAGCAGGATTATAACAATGCGTACCTTCCATTAGTCTCCAACCATAATTGCCGCCTTTTCTCACAATATCTACCTCCTCCCAAGCCGATTGCCCCACATCACCCGCGAACATTTGTCCCGAGACCTTATCGAATGAAAACCTCCAGGGGTTTCTAAAGCCAAACGCCCATATTTCCGGCTTTACGCCCGGTTTACCCACGAACGGATTGGTTTCCGGTACTTTGTACCCCTGATCGGTATTGACATCAATGCGAAGAATTTTACCATGCCATGTGCCCATATCCTGCCCGTTTCCAATCTCACCGTGTCTATCGCCCTGTCCTCCTCCGTCACCTAAAGAAACATATAGGAATCCATCAGGCCCGAACTGAATGCAGCCTCCATTATGATTGCCATCCGGCTCTTCTACAGTAAGTATCACACGGCCGATTTCAGGATTAAGCGGTTCCGCTAAGGTATATTCGGCCAGAACACCCGTATGATTAAACTTTTGTGTTGACGGGGTGCTGTAATACACATAGAACTTTTTGTTCGACTTAAATTTCGGATGTAGAGCCAGGCCCAGCAATCCTCTTTCCTCATAGCCGTCGTTCATTCTGGTAAGCTGCCTTTTAAGATCGAGTATGACGGCATCACTCAGCTTCCCATTCTTGATGACACGTATTTTCCCGGTTTGCTCGCCAACCCATATCTCATTGTCGGCCGGAAACACGATGCACGTCGGAGCCTGTAGATCAGCGGCGACCTGCCGCGCTTTTAATGTAATTGGAGATAGCTTAATGGTGCTCGACACAGATCCAGACTGGGCATTAACGCTTAAAGCCGGAATCATTGCTGGCATGATGAGGGAGTACACGAGCATTAAACTGATCTTTGATGGTAAATTCATTTCTAATATACTATGATGGCAAGATTAAGAAGTTCGTATAGACAAATCAAGACAGCACAGGTTTAAAACTACGCAATCGTTACCGGAAATGGCTGACACAGGATACTACACCGGCCAATAAAAGCCTACTCTAATTTGAGATCGGCTTTCATGAGAAAAACATTGTAAGGATGCCACATTGACATCAGGAAATATAGTTCGCTACCGTTGGTTGATGAGGGATGGATAAAACCGCCGTAAAGCGCCGGGTAGTCGGCAGACTTAACCAATGATTGTGCCTCAGTCCAGGGCCCCGTAATTGAAGCAGCCGACCGCAGTACCAGTTCATGCCGTTTTTCATCAAGGTAGACAACAACCCAGCGCTTATACCTTTGGTGCCAGGCGAGTGACAGTTCTCCAGCCGGCGCTGGAATGATCGGTGTTGCGGATGTCTCCTGATTTCTCAGCCATTTTACCCCGTTCCAGTAGTCGTAAGCCGATTTATCTTCCATATCGCGCTCCTTTACCCGGCTTAGGTGAATAGCTCCCTGCCTGCCCGAAACGGTGCCCATCATATACACGTAACCATCCTTTTTTTCGTATGCAGCCTGGGCAAAATTGCTGCTCCCGCTAAACTCTACAGTCTTGCATTCCGTCCATGTGAGTGCATTGTCGGCCGACTTATATAAGCCAGATTTGTTGGTGGTCCAAGTTCCCGGAGGCCCCCATTTCCGGACCTCCATATAATGAACATAATCTTTCCCATTAGCGTGTATGGCTGCTGTCGGTATCGTTGTGTGGTTGCCGGTACCATCGGTGATATGCGGACTAGGGATGATTTCTTTGGCAACCATGTGATCAAAAGTGACGCCATCACCGAGGTGCTCATCAGTCGATATACCCACTACGTTGGAGCGCCAGTGGCCTGCCGGGCCAGGTCCGCCTTCTGGAGTCGGCTTCCAGTCAGCACCATAGGTATCTCCAAACCAGAAGCCGGTTTTACCATTGCCCATGCGCCATGCTATACCTAGATCGGTGCCGCCGATATCGTATTTTTTTACCGTCTCGTTGGCATTGGGAAGGTCTTCACCAGGCAGACTATTGCCGGTGAGGCGGGCAACACGTATCACATTTACAGGTTTCAAGACGTTCTTGAGGTTGCCCAATTGCTGCGCTGCACTGAATAAGGGCGCGGCAAGAAGAAAAGCTAGGCTAAGCTTCACAATATTTGGTTTCATACAATGTGCTAAATGGTTATATAGCACCAATAATAATGATATTTTACGAAAGCAGGTTTAGCAAATCATCTTTTGTGAGCGACTTAAAGATGGATTCTTCGGTGCGGATCAGGTTGTCTGCTAAATTTCTTTTATGTTGCTGCATGGTCATGATCTTTTCTTCTACCGTATCGGGACAAATGAGGCGAATGGCCATGACATGCTTATCCTGACCTATCCGGTATGCGCGGTCAATCGCTTGATTTTCGACCGCAGGATTCCACCATGGATCTACGAGATACACATAATCAGCACGTGTAAGGTTAAGTCCGACACCTCCGGCTTTAAGGCTTATGAGGAACACCCGGACTTTGGGGTCATCCTGAAACAAGGATACAGCAGCTTCGCGGTCGCGTGTTTGTCCTGTAAGATACGCGTATCCCACCTGCCGGCTTTCCAACTGTGCTTTGATCAAATCGAGCATGGTAACAAACTGCGAAAAGACAAGTATTTTATGTTCAGGCGATTTATTTTCAATCTGCTCCAGCAAAACATCCATCTTTACTGAAGCGTCCCCATAGTATTTGTCTTTGGCTAGTAAGGCTGGCGAATTACATATCTGCCGCAACCTGGTGATACCCTGAAGCACATGCATACTGCTTTTAAGCAATTCATCTTCCGAGCGGCCCATCAGGTACTCCCGTATCTCTTCCCGGGCAGCGTCATATATCTCTCGCTGCTGTGCGCCCATCTCACAGTAAATGATCATCTCTGTCTTTTCCGGTAATTCCCGCGCTACTTGTTCTTTCGTACGCCGTAAGATGAAGGGCTTGATGCGGTGCTGCAGTTCTTTAGCGCGTCTGCTGTCCTTAAACTGGTCGATAGGCACAGAATAAAGCTGTTTAAAATGCATTTTCGAACCAAGCAAACCAGGGCAAGCGAACGATAGCTGACCGTACAAATCAAAGGTATTGTTCTCAACAGGCGTACCTGTCAATACCACTTTGTTTCGCGACTGGAGTAAGCGAGCCGCTTTATATCGCTGCGAGTCGGGGTTCTTGATGGTCTGAGATTCGTCGAGAAAAATATAATTGAAGCGGTATGTTTTTAAATAGCTGATATCGGATAACAGTGTTCCGTAGCTGGTGAGAATTACTTCGCACTGATCAAAGTGATTCGTTTGCTTCGCTCTCCCAGCGCCGTAGTGCGTGTAAACTTTCAGTGCAGGGCCAAACTTACGAAGCTCCTGCTGCCAGTTAAAGATAAGCGATGCCGGGACAACAATTAGGTTGGTATTTGGGTGACCGAGTCCCTGAGCGCTGATCTTTTCGCCCTGCGACAGTATAAAGGCAATGACCTGTATCGTTTTTCCAAGTCCCATATCGTCGGCCAGACAAGCGCCGAAATTGAAGTCGTCCAGAAAATTTAACCAGTTGAGCCCCTCCTGCTGATAGGCCCTGAGCTTGGCCTGCAATCCGGACGGCACAGGTACCGGGCTTATAGCCTCGAAATTTGCGAGCCTGGTTCTAAGCGCCGATAGATCCTGGCGCGCTTGCTCGTCGAGCATATGATCTTCATAAAGTTCGTGCACGGAAAGATAATTGACGCGGGCTGTACGGATTACTTCCTCTGAAACTTCCCCGGCGCCGAAATAGTCTTCGAACCGCCTAATCCACTCGACCGGCAGAATACCCATGGTACCATCGTCGAGCTGCACAAAATGGCTCTTGTTCCGTATAGATTTATGCAGGTGCTTTAGCGCAACGGTCTGCTTGTTGAATTTAACTTTGACAGCAGTTTCGAACCAATCCATACCACTGTTTACTTTAATGTCGATCTCCGGCTTATACTGGCTAAGCTTGTTACCCTTCAACGCATTGAAACCAAGGATAGCTATGCCCCGGCTGCGCCAGGCAGCAAAGGCCTCGAGGAACCAGTCGGCATCCAGAAAATGCTTGCGGTGCATGTAGAAACAGTCTGTCACGAATACATTTTGGTCGTCGAACTGGTTTACCTGTTCCTGAAAATAAGGATGTGCATGCATGATGTTGGCCAGGAACTGCAATTCGCGGTCTTCATCACGTTTTAAGGTGAAGGCCTTACCAAACTTATCTTTAGAACGGATTTGCTTTCTGGATAATACGGGGATTTCCAGGGAGCCATACTTCATAACCGGGGTGAGCAGAACAAAATCTTCTGATTCAGACAGGTAAATGATCTGTTCGTTTTCAAGATCAAAACCTTGCTCTTCGATCTGCATTTTGGTAGCACGTTTAAGATAGGAATAGTCGACCCGGACTTTTTCCTCCATGGGCGACAGCACGCTTTGCTGAAACACCTCATATTCATCCCCACCTATGATAATGGAACTACCCTGGTTTTTAAAGAAATCGATGATGCTCAATACATAAGGGTTATCAACCAGATAAAGATGATTATCTACTTGTATAAAATAGTTGTATTTTAATTGAATATCTGACAGCATATAAAGTGTTTGTCCCACTTTTATCCTGCCTGATATCTCGAAATCTTCATTCTTTTGATTGACTGTGATCCGGAGATCAGGTTTGAGAATACTCAACCGGGCTGCAACGATGGAGCTTGATGTAATAGACGACGACTTATTGGCGTTGTGGAGGTAAACCGGCAAAGACAAAGGATTGGCGGCTACCGCCTTTAGTGCTTCCAAATCAGCTTCTGCCCTGCCTTCTGCATAATTATTTCGGAACCTCGAGACGCCACTATAGAATTTGAGTTCGGCTGGCTGCTGCGTTTTCCATACACTATCCAGCGGATCAAGGATTATAAGGGGATTTTTGAGTTTGCCTGTCTGCGAAACCGGCGCTTCAGCCAATTCTATCACCAAATTCCGGTAGAAACGGTGCTGACTGAATATCAGCACCGTAATATGACCTTCCTTCTGCAAAGAACGCGGCATAGCGGCCGATCTGGCTGTAGCTATTGCCTTTTTAAGCAGGCCGAAATCGTATTTCTTTTGACTGTCCTCTTGGTTCATCTATCATCAGCATAGCGCTGAAGCGCAAATATAACTGATTATTACAGACGCAGGGCTGCTATTTACCGAACCGCGAAAGGTATGCATCCGAATTTTTTAAGTGCATTTTAAACAGGCTGTCAATTTTTGCGACCTTTCGTTGTTCGGCCTGAAAATACCGTATGGCTTCGGCGTTCGACTTTCCTGTGATGTCGGCCTGAAATTCATGCATCCAGTCATTCATACTTTCTTCGGCATCCAGCAGGTGTTGCAGGATAAGGTCCATGCTGTCCTTTTCTTTGATGGTGTCGAGCATCGGATGGCTGGCTTTTAACGATTTAAGATCATTAAGTAAGGCCTGTATTTTGCGTTGATTGCCCACTACTTTTCCGTGGTCAGCCATCACGATATCGTGATATTCGATTACCTTTTGACGTTCTGCTTTGTAGTCTCCTTCCTGGCTCCCGCAAGCTGAAATCGCGGCGACGAGCACAATAGCTGTCATAATTTTAATGAAATACATGATGAAATATTTAACTAGTATATTTTACTGTTGGTAAGTTGGTAATATATTTTGGTTCCGGATGGCTCCTTCCGTTCCCATGCGAGGAGAATCCTTCCTGACAAAGGGAGCAGCACAGCATGGCTGTCAGCAAACTGACCATTTGTGATTAACGATTTTGCCTGGATTTGTCCGTGGCTGAGATACCGCAACACAATGCTTGAGCCTTCTGTCTGCTCCGCCTGATGGCCATGGGTATGGTGTTCCACCGCAGCTTCCGTTTCTTCGCAAACGATGGCCTGTACTCCGTTCGGTAATGCGACCATCTGCGGATGCCTGCCCTTGCTGCTTACAAGTGTACGCGGTCTGAATTTCCCGCTGTTCAGTTCTCGCGAAGTATAATAAACACCAGGGGCGCCACCTGCAGTAAACCATACGGCATGGACGCGGTTGCCGGCCACAGCAAGTGAAGGTCCTGAATGCGGACAACCGGAAACTTCCCAATTATCAGAGCTGATTACCTCGGGCGCCGCAAAACCATTTCCACCGCTGGTCGACCGCATATAGATCATGTCTCTCACTTGTTTCGCATTGTCCTGTAGTTGGCCAGCTTCCATAATGTCGCGAAGGGCCAAATGTATGGTTCCCTGACTGTCCTGCAACAACTCGGTCCGGCAGCATTCGCAGGTGCCTTTCAACAGGCAGGCTTCCCTACCGAAGCCGCCCTGCTTTTGCGTGCGGCTAAAATACAGGGCAGATCCTTTGATCGTTTTGCCAAAACGCCCGTCGAGCCAGATGGCCGCTACTTCTCCATCGTTTAAGGTAGTGATGTCAAAAAAGTTACGTCCATAGGCATGACTTGTATCGGAGTGCAGAAAAGCCGCGGGCGACCAGCTTTTGCCATGATCTGCTGACATGCTGTAGTAGATTGCCCCGGCAAAGCGATTGTTTTCTTTTGGAAACGGCTTTGCAAACACTGCGATTATGGCGCCGTCGGCTTTAAAGGCCACCTTAGCCATACTTTCCGCTGATGCGCCGCATCCTCTGGAGCTGTATACCGTTATGGCCTGCCTAAAAACATTTTTAATGGAATCATACACGGCGTACTTAAGGCAATTGAGGGAATCGGCCGTGTCTAACTCTG
The DNA here is from genome assembly GCF_024436415.1 of Pedobacter deserti. Classification (GTDB taxonomy): domain Bacteria; phylum Bacteroidota; class Bacteroidia; order Sphingobacteriales; family Sphingobacteriaceae; genus Pedobacter; species Pedobacter faecalis. The sequence continues at coordinate 2,763,398 of NZ_JAFMZQ010000001.1, forward strand.
TCCAGCACAACACTGCCTCGCCATGTTGATTCTTAGTAAGATACGCGCCTCTTGCAATACCATTTACAGGAAGCTGAATAGTGGCTGCTTCCTGCTCTTCGCTTTTATGAGCGGAACATGCCTGCAGGATCAGCAGGGCGACTGTCCCAAAAATTACTTGAACTTTTCTCATCTCATATTATATTTAAGATTTAACCCGCCATACCCAGCCCTTAACGGTGAGGGATTGTAGTATGCTGGTGCCGAACCCCCAAAGCCAGCCGCATTTAGTGCAAAAATGGAACTGTAATTCCTATTGAGCACGTTATCTACTCCGCCGTAAATATTGGCTTCAAAGTGCCTGGCGAAGCGCTTCTTGTAACCTAGTCGTGCACTAAGAACTGTGTAAGCACCATTGAAGTTTGTATTTGCATCGTTAACCGGCAGCCTATCGCTATAAAAACAGCTTCCATACACATAGAAGCCGTTGCGCATTTCAAGATCTACCCCGCCATTAATGACCCATGGAGAAACTCCGGTTAACTTATTCCCGTCGTAAGTGGCCGTTACCACATTTTGGGCGTTAATAACTTTATAGTCACGGAATTTAAAATCAGCGTAAGTAACTGCCGCATAAGGACGCAGGTTCATGATCGGGCTACTGTCCTCTTCGCGCAGCAACTGGTACGACAAGGAAAGCTCGATGCCATCATGATCTGTCTTACCGGCATTGTTATACACGGTGATACCCTGTGAGATCGTCTGACCGATCAATTCTCCTTTCAGGTTCATCATAAACAAAGCGAGGTCGTATGCCACCCTGCTTGCACCTAAGTTACCTTTAGCATTAATCTCATAATTCATACCTCGTTCCGCTTTCAAAGCACCGTTGATAGAACCATCTGCATTTCTGATCTCCGATCCGGTGGGCGGGGAAAAGCCAGAACTGAGACTTGCATGCAGACTAAGAGCTTCTCCGAAAGTGTGACTTAAGGCGAGGCGTGGGCCAAATTGAGGCTCAAAGGCTTTTACGCCGCTCTGCGATGGTTTAAGGTAGTCTGAAACGTCATAACTGAGTTTGTTATAGCTCATCCCGATCGTTAAAGCCGTACGTCGGCTAAGCATGGTCTCCGATTGATAAAAGAGTGCGTACTGTAGGTTTCTATAGTCGATCTGCGTATTTAGCGCACCCTCTGTGCCTTTGTTGTTTACATATTGACTGCCTTTGGTAAGTCCTTCGTTAAACTCTGCGCCGATAGTGAACCTCGTGGGCAACACTGGAAAATCAGCCTCGTAATTAAAGCGGGTTCGACCACCGTAACTCTGGTAAAAGTTTCGTATGTAGGCAAAAGCCAACGGATGGTTTAGATCATAAAAATAAGTATAGACGCTGCTGGAATTGCTGAGACGATCACTGAAAAGGTATTTCTGTCCTAACCCGACTCGTGTCCAGTTCTGATATCGCCCGGCCTGTTTCTCAACATTCGTGTGGTTGGCCTGCCTCGGATCTTCGGACACCTGAGCGGCAGTCAGCGCCCCCGGTATTTGTGAGTACTGCGTGGTGCGGTTAATCAATAGCGTGACTAGTCGCTTATTGTCGGGAAACAACTGGAAATTACCTGTAAGGAACCTCCGCATATCTGAACTATGACTGCGGTAACCGTCATATTCCTGCCATCCGTATGATACATAGCCGTTCATTTTGTCGCCCCCGCTACGATAAGCAGATGCTATACGCCTCAGCCCGTTGTTGCCGAATAAGGTAGACCCCTCTATGCTCTGTTCCTGATAAGGGGAGCGCTGAAGCTGAAAGTTAATAACTCCTCCCGTTCCGGCACCGTATATACTTGATCCGGGTCCGCGGATAACTTCTGCCCTGCCTATACTGTTTACATCGAGGGCCTCTATCCGGGTTGTACCATCTGCTTCTGTTACCGGGATTTCGTTAACATAAATCCGGATGTTTCTGTTACCGAACGAAGCTCGTATGCCATTTCCGCGGATAGAAATCCGAGCCTCCGATAGCGTGCTCTGATCCATCCGGACGCCGGGAATGCCATTAAATGCCTGTTGTAGAGACACGCCGTTTCCACGGTTAATTTCTGTTGCGGTTACAACAGATACCGCACCCGGCGTTTCACGAATCGTATTGCCGTTGTTGGCGCCGGCAACACGAACTTCGTTCAAACGAACTGCGTCTGCTTCTAACTGAATATTGTAATTTCTCTGTGACTTTACTACCTTGATAAGCTGTGTCTTATAGCCGGCGAGAGAAACGCGAAATGTTTGTGTTGCACCAATCGTAAACTCGAAGTGACCGTTTCTATCGGTCACGCCTAAACTATCGATGTTTACGCCAGCCAATGGCTGTTGTGTTTGAGAGTCATAAATATAACCCGTTATGGTATAGGTCTGGGCATGTGACTGCTCGAAAATGAGCATCAATACCACACACAGACCTAAAAATCTGATCTGGTTCATGAAAAGGATATTAAAAAATTCGAAACATTGTCAGTGCCTTCAAAAGGCACGCTTTAGCATGTTAATCACCCTTGCGGTGGATGAAATATCGAATTTTTAATACTGCTCGGCATACCCATAGAAGGCGGCACGTGTGCATCAAGCTCCGCCAAAAAATATTGCGTGAAATTGAGTTGCGTCACTATCACTGCATCCTGGACAAGCTGCGTTTTTTGCGACTGACGCTCCTGCTTTTGTTCCTTTTCTTCAGCCTGCTTGAGCTTCTTCATTAAGTAACACTTTCCTTCGCAATGGAGCTGAGGTCTGTCTTTGTTAACACAAAGTTCCCGGGCGATGTATTTCTGGTTCATACTGAAACCAAGGCAAATCCACAAACCTGAGAAGTTCGCACTTAGCAAACTCATAAGCAGCAGAATGGAAACCGGCTTTAGAAACATCTGCGCAAAGATAGAGAGATTTATTTTTCGGACAAGAGATTTACCTATTCTATTGCGCAGAACTCGAACTTCTTAACCGGCCCCACTTCAAATAGGTAGCTCCCCATGAGAATCCCGCACCAAAGGCGGTCAGGATCATCTTGTCTCCATACTTAAAATCGTTTCTGTAATCCCAAAGAACAAGCGGAATTGTTGCCGCTGTGGTGTTGCCGTAGCGGTCTATATTTACTTTAACCTGATCGCCAGACAGACCAAGGTACTCACCCACCGACTGAATAATACGCAGGTTAGCCTGATGAGGTATAAGATAGTTGATCTGAGCGCTTACAAGATCATTGGCTTTCAGCACTTCATTACAAGTGTCGGTCATCCCCTGAATGGCTGCTTTGAATACGACCCGGCCATCCTGGCGTACGTAATGTAACTTATCGTTAAGAGTCTGCTGTGAAGCAGGGAACCTTGAGCCGCCAGCTGAGACGATCAAATTCTCCTTGCCAGACCCATCCGTACGAAAGAAGCTATCCATAAGACCTACGGGTTCTTCTGTTTGCTCAAGCAATACTGCGCCAGCGCCATCTCCGAAGAGAATACAAGTGTTGCGGTCGGTATAGTTTACAATTGCGCTGTTTTTATCGGCACCGATAACCACGACCTTTTTACAGCGACCACTTTCTATCATACTAGCCCCCAACGTAAGTGCGTAAAGGAATCCGCTGCAAGCCGCGTTAGTATCTATACCCCAGGCGTTCTTAAGCCCCGCCTTTTCACATACCATGCTGCCCGTAGAAACCATCACATAATCAGGTGTAGAAGTGGAGACAATAACGCAGTCTATCTCGTCGGGAGACACATTGCCTTCCTCCATCAACCGATTCAGGGCCTTGACTGCCATATCTGAAGTGGCAATTTCAGGATCGTTCACAATCCTTCTTTCTTTAATCCCTGTGCGCGCAACAATCCATTCATTATTGGTATCCACCATTTTTTCAAGGTCATGATTGCTCAAAACTGTATCTGGAACGTAACCACCAACAGCAGTAATCACTGCGTTTTTCCTTATTCTCATTCAGTGTGTTTATCTATGAATAATCGGGCAGTTAGCCAACTGCCCAGAAATTTTGTGCAAAGGTACAAAAGTAACGCACTCCTTGACTTTAAATTGTAGAAAACAAACTACATTTGTGCGTCTCTCTTACTTTGAAATCACATCATATGAAATTATTTAACTTCCTTGCCTGCCTTCTGATCCTCGCTTCCCCAATCCTTTTGCCTTCGTGCAAAGAAGAAAAGCCTCTGCCGGTGCTAAGCCAGAAGCCGATTTCCGACTTCAGTTTCCTGAATCAGGATAGTGTAGCCATTACGAACCAGACCTTCGGGAACAAGATTTACATTGCTGATTTCTTTTTCACGTCCTGCACCACGATATGTCCGATCATGCACCGCAATATGAAGGATCTATATGAGGACTTTCAGGACAGACCTGAGCTGATGTTCTTATCCCATACTATTGATTTCAAATATGATAAGCCTTCTGCACTGAAGCGTTACGCAAAAAAACTCGGCGTTGATGATGGTCGCTGGCAGTTTGTGTATGGCAGTAAAGACAGTGTTTACACCATTGCAGAAAAGGACTACCTGGTTACTGTGATGGAAGACAGTACTGCTAAAGAAAATTACGTGCATGCGGGGTACTTTGTGCTGATAGACGGCAAGAGACAGATCAGAGGCGTATACGACGGTACGGATGACAAACAGGTAGCGCAGCTAAAGAAGGATATTCCGGTTTTACTGCAAGAAGTTAAGAATTAACGATCATGCATCTGAGGCTTAAATTCAGGACTGCGGGCGTACTTGGAGGTTGCCTTACTTTTTGTCTCATTGCAGCCTCCTGCCAGAGTACGGAGCAATTACAGCAGGACATCTATTATACCAACGGCCGCGACCTTTATATAAAAAAGTGCCAGAACTGCCATGGATCAAAGGGCGAGGGTTTGGCTGATTTGTATCCACCGCTTACGGACACCATCTGGATGAAGTCTAACAAACATCAGCTGCCGGCACTGATCAAACATGGTAAGAATGAAATGCCGGCAGCAGAGGATATGGCCAATATTGACATCGCTCAGGTGGTTGTTTTTATCACCAATAGTTTTGGCAATAAACAAGGGATGTACACACCCGAGCAGGTTGCATCTGATCTGACTAAATCTGGTTCGGATTAGCGGCATAATCGGCCCAAAGCTGGTCGACCGTCTTCCCCGTATTTGCAGGCCAGAACGTTCCTGTGGTGTAGGCTGCAGTACGCATACTTTTATCGAGCTTTATAACAATGCCCTCGTATCCATTTTTTTCCAGCCATAGAAAAAATCTTGCAGTTACCCGGTAAGCGTCTTTGTAAGACTGATTGCTTGAAAATGCAGGCAGCGTCCATTTAGCGACCGGATTTGTAAGTCCATGCGTAAAACGAACATAGTCGGCGATACCTTCAGTTACCCAGCCTGCATCGGCTACGTAGGGATAGGACTGTACCACATGCATCAGCTCATGTGTAGCTACATCAAGGTCTGTCGGATTACTTACGAACCAGTCCGGGTCGTAACGGATCACTGCCCCACCGAAAGCAGCGGCTACGCCTTCGTATGCCGCATCTACGACAAATACCACTTTCGTTTTAGCGTCAGGATTATAAAGGTCGGCCATACGCTGATAGTTCTCTTTGAAAACGTTAATGAGGCCGTTTTTAACCGGAAGCGTAAGAAGATTTGATTTATTAACAAATATCAGCGTGTTCTTGCCCGCTGTAATCGTTTCCGTGGTACTGAATGGCAACACCTTCTGGAGGTTCGATGGCATCTGGAAAAGTCGGAGTTCCGATAGTTGGAACAGGCCCCCTCCCCGAATTCCTGTTATGTTTACCCGGTAATATTTGTAAGCCGTAGGATTAACAAAATAATACCGCTTTGTTTGCGTACGCTCGGGAAAGAATTCATAGTCCTGCTTATCCAACTGTACCCAGGTGCTTCCATCGAGCGAACCTGTAACGGTCCAGTTTTCGGGGTCCCTCCCATCGGCGTCATCGCCGGACGTGAATGCGTACGACGCAATAAGTTTCGGCTCAGCAAATGAAAACTGAATGTAAAATGCAGGGGTGTAAGATTGTATAAGATACTTTGTCGCTTTATCATTATCAATCAATTTAGGCGACCCTTCCTTGGACGCCTTGCCGAACTGGTTTTCTGTGCTGACAAATAAAGTAGCGAGACTCGTGATGTCCTTTTCTTCGATCAAAGGCTTTGGCTCTTCTTTGATGGGCTTTTCTGGTTCTGGTTCGGGGGGAGTAGGCTTTTCTTTTTTACTACAGCTGAAACTCAGGCAGGCAGAGAGCATGAGGCATGCCGAAAACATGGTCAGGGTTGACTTTTTCATTCAAATTTAGGTTTTGGTTATTCGCTAAATATAGGATTTTATATAGAATACTATAAAACACCGCTGCTGCCGAGCAGAAACACCCTGGTACTTTGCCTGTAAGCACGCCCCTGTTCATTAATATATTTCAGGTCCAGATAAAAAGCCTTATAACCTTTCGACGGCAAGGTTTCGCTGACGATAAACCGCTTTGCACCAGCGATTTTAAGAGGTCTGCTGCTCCATCTGTCGTTTCTGAAATCGCGATCGGGCGAACTGGCCTCCCACAACGTAACCTCTGTGACTTTACCGCCGCTATTGCCCACGTCGAGTTTTAAGGACGACTGCGACACGGCCGACTTCCAACTGCAAACCGGATAGTCCTTATGGTTAACTGTATATCCGAAGAATGCGCTGAGCGCATCCGCGGCTTCCTGAAAATCACCAAGGTTATGGCCGACATTGGCTACGTATTTAAGCTGTTTGTTGCCGGAAAGTTCATTGAAATAGTTTTTCACATTGTCAACGGGCCAGTACTCGTCGTTGGTTCCCATGATCATTAATTTAGGCATTGTCAAGACCTTCCTGTAGCTGTAGGGATCGATCATTTGTACCAGGTCATTACTTAATCCCGAACCCATGTCCTGCACCAGGCCTAGTTTTACATAATCCTGGATCTGTGGACTATAATCGTTCCAATTGGTAATCTGGTATTTCATGCTAACAGGTATGTTGAGCATGTCAATCACCATTGGTACTATGCCTTTTACGCGGCTATCCGTGGCAGCGGTCAGCCATGTGGTCCAGCCCCTCTTTGATGCCCCGGATACGACAAATCCCTTGAGAGAATGCTGAAGCTCAGATTTCGAAAATTCCTGTACCGCATCCATGGCACGGCAGGCCGACTTAACCATGGGAAAGAGCAAAGGCCATGTGTAATCGTTGTCGGATTTGTAACGATGCAGCGTATAAGAGATCAATGCATCTTCATACAATCCGTTAAAAAGTGGCTGATTGGGCGTTTGTTTGAGCATAGAAACAATAGCCCCGTTTTGGCTGGCAATACCCGCAAACATCTTTAGTGCAGCGTCACCTGAAGATGACCAGTTAGGCAAACCCTCCTTTCCGACGCTGCCACCGCTTATGAACAGCAGAGCATCCTCTTTTATTTTACCAGGAGGCACTAAAACTATAAGTTCGTGCTTCCAGGTTAGTGAGCGCCACTGCTGGGAAGTGAGAAGTATGCGATACGCCCTGACGCCGCCTACCTCGTAACTGTCGCGCATCTGCCACTGATAAGCGTTGTCGGCCTTGTTCACATAATGACTTAAGGCCGTGGAAGGCGTAACAGATGGCTGAGTGAAGGCAGCCTGGCAAACACCGAGCAGAAACAAACAAAGCAGGCGTATGGTACGGAGATGGAGTTTCATAACAAAACTAATGGGGCTAATAAAAGGGTAATTTAAGAATAATAAAAATGAATTGCTACCTTTAAGGCCGTGCATATCTATGCATCTATTAACCAACCAATAAACACAAAATGAATTTTAACAAAAAATTGTTGCTGCTGCTGATCGCTGTTGCAGGTATTTGTACGGGCTTACAAGCCCAGAGCAAGACACAGGAGTTGTCCTCGCCGAATGGAGAAATTAAGGTATCCCTCAACATAGCCGACAGGATTTATTACACGGTTTCCTGCGACGGCGAAACTCTTCTTGAAAAAAACCATCTTGCGCTGAATTTAAAAAACGAAACGCTGGGCAGTAACCCCAGACTGCTGAGCATGAAAAGGCTTAAAGGTAATGAGGTTCTGAAACCCTATATCGCGTTAAAGTATGCTTCCGTAAAGAACGACTACAACTCTTTGCTACTGAATTTCAAAGGAGATTACGCGGTAGAGTTCCGCGCGTTCGATGAGGGTGTAGCATACCGTTTTATAACTAAGAAGAAAGGCTCGCTAGAAATATTAAACGAAGACTTCTCTGTAAATTTCCCTGCCGAGTATGCCTTACACCTGCAACAGGCTGGCGGGTTTAAGACAGCTTACGAAGAGATATACACACATTTGGCCTCTAAAGATTGGAAGCCGGAAAATAAGATGTCTACGCTTCCTGTTCTTATCGACACGAAAAAGAAATATAAGGTACTGATCAGCGAATCTGATTTGTCTGACTATCCTTGTATGTTTTTAAAGGGCACAGGTGATAACGGCATGGCCGCAACTTTTCCTAAAGTTCCGCTTGAGTTCGGTGATGATGGCGACCGTAGTGTTAAGATCTTGAAAGAGGCCGACTATATTGCAAAAACAACCGGATCAAGGACTTTCCCGTGGCGGTATTTTGTGATTACAAAAGAGGATAAGCAGTTGTTGGAAAACACCATGACACTGAAGCTCGCTTCGAAAAGTGTGATCAAAGACCCAAGCTGGGTGAAGCCAGGTCAGGTGAGCTGGGAATGGTGGAATGACGCCTCCCCTTACGGCCCTGACGTAAACTTTGTCGCCGGTTACAACCTTGAGACTTATAAATATTATATTGATTTTGCTGCAAAGTTCGGCATGAAATACATCATCATGGATGAAGGATGGGCCAATAGCACGCGTGATCCTTACACGCCAAATCCGAAAGTTGATGTTCATGAGCTCATCCGCTACGGAAAAGAAAAAAATGTCGGCGTCGTTTTGTGGCTTACATGGCTTACTGTTCACAACAACATGGATTTGTTTAAGACCTTTAAAGACTGGGGAGTTAAGGGTGTCAAAATCGATTTTATGGATCGCAGCGATCAGTGGATGGTTAATTACTATGAAAATGTTGCAAAAGAAGCCGCTAAACATGAGCTATTTGTTGATTTCCACGGCTCCTTTAAACCCGCGGGATTGGAATATAAATACCCGAATGTGATTTCTTACGAAGGTGTGCGGGGTATGGAGCAGATGGGTGGCTGCTATCCTGACAACAGTATTTTCCTTCCATTCATGCGAAATGCGGTCGGCCCAATGGATTACACACCGGGCGCAATGATCAGCATGCAGCCGAATGTCTATCGTGCCGAACGGCCGAATGCCGCCAGTATTGGCACAAGGGCTTATCAGCTTGCATTGTTCGTGATTTTTGAGAGTGGATTGCAAATGCTCGCGGATAATCCGACATTGTATTATAAAAACCAGGAATGTACTGAATTTATCACTCAAGTGCCGACTACTTGGGATGAAACAAAGGCTCTTGAAGCTACGGTGGGTGAAGTAGCTGTTGTAGCAAAACGCAAAGGGGACAAATGGTACATTGGCGGTATGACGAATGGCAAGAAAGAGGAGCGAAATATATCGGTAGCGCTCGACTTCCTGGAAAAGGGACGTACGTACACGATGACGTACTTTGAGGACGGAATTAATGCCGGCAGACAGGCCATGGATTACAGAAAGAAAACAATACAGGTTAAAGCCGGCGACTCGATACCTGTGAAGATGGTTCGTAACGGTGGTTTTGCTGCTGTAATTAATTAAGCAAAAGAAACTCTCTGGAAGGCCCTTGAAACGGGGCCTTCTTTATTTATAGAGATTCAATTTCTTTCATGTATTGGACATAGGCATCCTTGTAGGTCATTTGTTTTGGTTGCTGTTTCTCTATAAAACTCTTAAAATCCTCAAGGTCGTTCTCAGTCCAGCCAAGCCTCACAAATAGCATTTTATCATCATCCCAATGATCCAGGTTTACCTTTATGGCTTCTAACTTCTTATAAAGGAGAACACCTGTACGAAAATCTTGGTACGCAGGCGTTGTTTTGAACAAAGTGATAAACTCTATAATAGTGCGGTATGTCGCAGGCTTGCCTTTCCGCACCTGCTCAACAAGCAGTGCAGCCAAAACCGGTGCTTTTAGTATTTCAGCATCAATACTATCGAGTTTGACAGAACCACGTATGATCTGTATATCTTTCTGAAACAGGGAATCTGAGGGTTTGGCAGCGTACCGGGCAAAATATGGTTCCTGATCTAGCACGGCACTAGTGTAGCTAACCTGTGCAAATCCGGTTGTAGTAAATATTAAAAGAAGTATCTGGAACAAAAAACATTTCATCACTCAAAGTTAAACATTAAGTATGTAGATTAGCATCTACCCGGAGATTCAATTTATGTTTTGCCGGGTTCGATAAAAGACCGTACTTTAGGCGTGTAGCATGTGCTTCTTAAAACTGTGGAGATTGATAAGTATATAGAGAGTGGAGTAATTGAAAGTTACTTACTTGGTTCGGCATCCGACAAGGAAATTGAGGAATTGATGCATCTTAAGGAAAGATTCCCTCAAGTAGCTTTGGCTATGGAGGAGATTGAAGCAGATATAAGTCATATTACTATGAATTTGGGAGTACCTCCGCCTCCGTCTACCTTCAATAAAATTGAAGACCGCGTTAATGAACTTATTCAGACTCCATTCAGCCCATATCCTGACGGTCGGAGTAAAGACCACAGGAGCAACACGAATTCCAGGGAGAACTATATTGAGGTTGAAGGCAACTCCAGTCATATGCGTGTGCATAAAATTTGGCGCTGGCTGTTCCTCATTGTTTTTTTGCTAGGCAAGATATTCCTGGCTTTTGCGATATATTTTTATCTGGAGAGCAGACAATACGAGCAACGTGTGCAGGAATTAAAACAGGAACTGCTTCGAATGGAACAGAAATAAAAAAAGGCAGCACCTTAGGTGCTGCCTTTTATGTCAAGCTGGTTTTTAAGAAACCTTAATATCCCGCACCTGTGACTGACTGTTTTCTTTGCCAATAGAAATACGGAGTATACCATCCTGATAATGGGCTTCGATACTGTCCGTATTTACGCTTTCAGGTAACACAAAAGATCTTGAAAATGAGGTATACTCAAATTCTTTCCGGGTGAAATTCTTCTTTTCTTCTGTCTCGGCCTGTTTTTTATCTGACGATATCGTCAACGTATTCTTGATAAGGTTGATCTGAAAATCTTCTTTCCCGATACCCGGAGCTGCAAGTTCAATTTTATAACCTTGCTCATCTTCCAGAATGTTTACGCCAGGCACTTTATTTACGGTCAGATTTTTATTTATCGCTTCGCTAAACAAAGAATCGAATACATTGTTGAAATAAGGTGCGGTGTTTCTGGTACGGTTGTTAAATTTTACTAGTGTCATCGTTTATTCTTATTAAGTTTCAATTTTATTATCTACCTACAACTTTAGTCAACTCTTATACCAACAAGCTTTTCTATGATTTTTGAGACAATTTGGCGTAAAAAACGAAAACAACAAGACAAAACGACAGAAGAAAGTACGGAGATCGATGTAGACACATTCAAGTATAAGACTACGATAGAAACCCGGTTTGCGGATTTTGATATGATGGGGCATGTAAATAACGCCGCGTATTTCACTTTCATGGAAATCGCCCGAAGCAAATATTGGAAACAGGCAATACAATGGGATTGGAAAACGACAGGGGTTATTATAGCCCGGGCAAGCCTCGATTACATTGTTCCAATTCTGCCTGACGACAAGATCAGCATATATGTGCGCACATCGAAAATAGGAAATACAAGTTTTGAGTTAGAATACCTCTTCGTAAAGCAGAAGAACAACGATGAGGTCATATGCAGTAAAGGAAAAACCGTCTGTGTAGCCTTCAGCTATGTGCAGAACGCACCAGTGCAAATACCTCATAACGAAAGAAATAAGATGCTGATTTTTGAGCAGCTAAACGAACACTAAAAGATCTTTCCCGGGTTAAGGATATGATTAGGATCGAATACGCTCTTAATAGCCCTCATAATTCCGAGGTGTACTTCAGAGTACTTGATCGGCATATATTCTTTTTGAACAAGCCCGATACCATGCTCGCCGGATATAGTTCCGCCTAATGCCGTTGTGAGTTTAAAAATCTCTGCGATACCATCTTTTAATTTCTCCTTCCAGTCGGAATCACTCATGCCAGCCTTGATAATATTTACATGCAGATTTCCGTCGCCGGCATGTCCGTAACAAATACTATCGAATCCATATCGACTGCCCGTTTCCTTTATTCCCTTAATAAGTTCGGGAAGAGCTGCCCGAGGCACCACAGTATCCTCTTCTTTGTAAACGGAGTTAGATTTGACTGATTCAGCCATCGTACGACGCATACGCCACAACTCCTCTTTTTGCATAGCAGTATCTGCGAATAACACGTTACTGCAGCCAAATGCTTCGAGCACCTCGTTTACCCTATCACAATCTTGAAAGATGTTGTCCATATTGTCACCATCCAGCTCTATAAGTAAATAAGCTTCCACCCCGGGGTTAACGTCAAAGCGGATATCGTCGTAGCGGATCACCCATTCAACCCCTTTTCGTTCCATGAATTCTAGCGCCGAAGGGGTCACACCAGCTCTGAATATCGCCGAAACTGCCGCACACGCCGTTTCGTTCCCGGAGAATTCTGCGAGCATGAGCACGCTTTGCTGATGCTTCGGAATCAGTTTGGTCACAATCTTCGTTACGATACCCAATGTGCCTTCCGATCCGATCATTAATTGTGTAAGATTATATCCCGAAGCATACTTCAGCGTATTGGCCCCAGTCCAGATAATCTCCCCCGAAGGCAGTACTACCTCCAGATTTAGAATATACTCCCGGATAGTGCCATATTTTACCACGCGCGGTCCACCGGAACAATGCGCCACGTTTCCACCTATGAAGCAGGACCCTTTACTGGACGGGTCTACAGGATAAAGCAAACCGTGCTCCGCTACTGCATTTATAAATTCTTCAGTGATAACGCCCGGTTCAACAACAGCTTGCAGATTTGCCGTATCTATATTTATGATATTTTTAAAGCGCTCCATAGAAAGCAGGATACCGCCATGTATTGGCAAAGCGCCGCCACTCAGCCCTGTACCTCCCCCTCTCGGGGTCAGAGGAATGTTGTAAAGATTACATAGTTTGAGTAAAGCGGCAATCACCTCGGGAGTTTCAGCCTTCACCACTACTTCCGGACGATATTTCAGATCTTCTGTTTCATCCTGTGCATATTTTTCAAGTGATTCATCATCTACAAAGACATTGGCAGTTCCTGCAGTATGACGAATTTTTTCAAGAATTTCCTCGGTGACGGAGTTGTATAGCATGATATTCAGTTGTTGTCTGAACAGTATTTTAATTGTACGAAAGAGTGTCCAACCTGCCCTGGCATCGGCGGACTCAGCTTTTTAATACTGACTTCAGCAGTGCGTAAAAAGGGATAACCAGAGATTACACGATCTATAATCCTGCGTACAACGGTCTCAAGCATCTTCTGAGTCCGCTGCATCTCTTCAATAATAATATTATTAAGAACCTCATAGTTTACAGTCTGCTCTATATCCTCTGTGTCGCCTTTAGGGACAAAATTGACCACTATGTCGACACTGAAATAGATCCCCGTAAGCTGTTCCTCAGGATAAAAGCCGTGATAGGCATAACACTTTACATCGCGCAGGGCGACAGTTTGGGTAAAATTTTGCGAATTCATTAACTTTGGCTGGTACCGACCAGCCAAATATAGCTTAAAAATGAACATTCACACAAAAAAAGACCTGTACGAATCGCCCGATTACTATGCTCTCGATGATCTACTATCCCAGGAACATAAAATGGTAAGATCCTCAGCACGCGAATGGGTAAAAAAAGCACTCAGCCCCATAATTGAAGATTATGCCCAGCGTGCGGAATTCCCAAAGCAACTGATTGATGGCCTGGCAGATCTTGGAGCATTTGGACCAACAATACCTGCTGAATACGGCGGAGCAGAACTTGACTATATATCGTACGGGATTTTGATGCAGGAGATCGAGCGGGGTGATTCGGGCATCCGGTCGACGGCATCGGTGCAGGGCTCTCTTGTGATGTATCCGATATTCAGGTATGGTACAGAAGAGCAGCGCAGGAAATACCTTCCGGCACTTGCCAGCGGAAAGCTAATGGGCTGTTTTGGGCTAACCGAGCCTGACCATGGATCTAACCCTGGCGGAATGATCAGCCGAATTTCAGATCAGGGTGACTATTATCTTCTCAATGGTGCAAAGATGTGGATCTCTAACGCTCCATTTGCCGATATTGCGATTGTATGGGCGAAAGATGAACAAGGAAAAGTTAGAGGAATGATACTGGAGCGTGGCATGCAAGGATTTTCAACACCAGAAACTCATGGCAAATGGAGTTTGCGCGCTTCGGCTACAGGTGAACTGGTTTTTGATCAGGTCCGGGTTCCAAAAGAAAATATCCTCCCCGACACCATCGGTTTGAAGGGCCCGCTCGACTGTCTAAACCAGGCCCGCTTTGGAATCGCCTGGGGTGCCATAGGTGCTGCAATGGATTGCTATAATACCGCTTTGAGATATGCGAAGGAACGCCTGCAGTTTGGCCGCCCTATAGGCAGCTTTCAATTGCAGCAAAGGAAACTTGCCGAGATGATCACCGAAATCACTAAAGCCCAGCTTATGGTTTGGCGGCTCGGGATTTTAAAAAACGAAGGGCGCGCCACTCCTGAACAAATATCGATGGCAAAACGTAACAGTGTGGAAATGGCGCTTGACGTCGCCAGAAATGCCAGACAGATCCTGGGCGGGATGGGGATCACGGGTGAGTTCTCAGTGATGCGTCACATGATGAACCTCGAGTCGGTTGTTACTTACGAAGGCACACACGATATTCATCTGTTAATTACGGGAATGGATATTACAGGATTGAACGCTTTCAAGTAATTTATTAAATTAGCAATTTCTGATTTGTATGCTTTTAATAACGTTCTCATCTTGCAACAGATGCCTACTGAATTTCCTCATCCGGAATTTATTCGCCGTTGTCCTAATATTTCTACTACTTCCTGGTCTTTCTTCTGTGGCACAGAAGAAGAACTTTTCAATCGACCGCGAGTTTCCCACATGGCTTGTCAAGGTTGAACCAAAAAACACCAGGCCGGCTTCTAAAGATATATCGGATGGGTATTTTTTATCGTTCGTTGAAAATCAGAATCATGCCGAACTTCACGAAGAGTACAGTCGTGTCATTCGTGAAATCGTCTCGGATGCAGGGGTTCAGTATGGTTCCCAGATAAGCGTTGAATACGACCCGAGCTTTCAGAAGTTGATTTTCCACAAAGTCATTTTGTGGAGAGGAGGCAAGGCTTTCGACAAACTAAACAAAGCTAATTTTAAGGTGCTTCAGACGGAAAAGGAACTTTCCAGATTTATATATAGTGGCACATATGACGCTTTTTTTCTCATAGAAGATGTAAGAAAGGGCGACCGTATTGAATTTGCATATACATTGAAAGGTACAAATCCAATATATGGAAAGAAGTACGCTAACACCTTATATTTTGAGGGCGGAAGTAGCATTGGCCATCTTTATACCAATATAATTTTTTCAAACAAAAGAGCAATAAAGTTAAAAGACTTCGGAAATAAGACGCTTGGACGCGTTTCACAAAAGGCAGGTATGCGTATCTATGAATGGGAAAGTACGCTAACAAAAACTCATCGAACGGTCGATTATGAACCGTCCTGGTATAACCCCATTAGCCGGACAGCAGTATCGGAGTATAAAAACTGGTCAGAAGTGGTAGAATGGGGTTTGAATGTAAGTCATTATCCAAAAAGTAATTCTATACTGTTTAAAACGAAGGTTAAAGATTTGTCTGATCTGGCCGGCGATGATAAGAAGAAGTACATCACACTTGCTACCCGATTTGTGCAGGATGAGATCAGGTACATGGGTATAGAAACAGGAATCTATTCGCACAAGCCAAACCCACCGGAAAAGATCCTTACCCAGCGCTATGGCGATTGTAAGGATAAGTCACTCCTCCTGGTAGAACTGCTGAAAGCCAAGGGAATTGATGCCAGCCTGGTATATGCAAATACTTATACCACAGTTAAGACCAATGAATCATTACCCAGCCCATTTGCCTTTAACCATGTCATTGTAGTAGTTAACCTTGATAATTATTACACATGGATTGATCCGACAATGAGTTACCAACGTGGCGGATTCGACGACTTCTATCCGCCGCCCTATGGATATGTCCTGGTCCTGAAAAAAGGAAATAATAAGCTGGATTTGATTGAAAGAAAAACTCTCGGGAAATTAACCAGTAATTTGCGCTTTAATTTGGCAGACACTACCACTAACGCAACAACTAACCTGGTTGTAACCAGTATATATACGAGCAATTACGCCGACACATTTCGTGAGCAGTTGGCCGAATCTGGTCTTGACGGCATGGAGAAAAATTTCTTTGAATACTTCGAGAATATGTATCCAGACATTTCAGTCGCAGAATCGCTAAAAGTAGAAGATCATGAAGAATCGAATACCATCGAAGTTACTGAATCGTATGAAATCAAGAATATCTGGGCAGACAACGACGAAATAAAAGACAAGGTGGTTTATTTCTATGGTGATATTATCAACGCTAATCTTCGGAAGATCCCGATAAGCGCCAGATTGTCGCCCGTTTTGCTAGATGAAGACTTGAATGTGGAGCAGAATATCTTTGTAGATATGCCTTACGATGTCAGTCCATCTGAAGACAGTTTTCAGGTTGAAACCGGCGACTACCATTTTGATATTTACACCAGTCAGCGAGACCGGGAATTAAGATTTAGTTATACTTATCGAAACATGTCTTCTTTTTTAGCTTCCGATAAAGCCAGAGCATACGCAAAAGATGTGAAAAAGATCGACGAATATCTGACTCATTACGTCAGACGAAGCATAAACGCTGAAACAGCGACTGGCCCGAATCAATTTACCGCGATCACGTATATGCTTGCTGCCGCGGTCTCGGGCTTTATCTTTTTCCGGCTGTTTAAAACACCGGGCACTTTTAATGTAAACGCTATTGCGAATGCAACAGAGATCAAAGGCTGGTTAATATTGCTTGCAATACGTATCGTAGTTCTCCCAATTCTACTGATACATGGAGTTTTGAACTCGGGTGTATTCAACAAGACAGTATGGATGAACATCACAAGCTTTGGTAGTTGGGCTCTTCCACTCAAATCTTATTTCCTGCTTGAAACAATTCTGTTTTCAATCCTCTTTACGTACAGTATATTTTGCATGGTGATTTTCTTTCAGCGCAGGAGAGAATTTCCGAAACATTTCATCATCCTGACAGCGATCAATATAGCACTCTTGCTGTCGGACTTTTTGGTAGGCGGGCTGATCAACAGATCTCAAGACGTATCTTTTACAACACCCGAAGCGGTGGTGCAAGTGATCTTCGGTACTCTTTACAGCTTTGCCTGGATTTTATATTTGTTAAAATCTGAACGGGTCAGGGATACATTTGTGTTCACATATCCTAAATTTGCATGGCAGTCGGCCCTCGATTTATATTATGCAAACGCTTCTGAGCCAAAATCTCAGATAGAGATAAAAACTGCTGAAACAGAACATGAAAACGTTTAAAAAATATACTCACATACCCGCAACACCTGAGGAGGTTTATCTTGCGCTCACCAAAGCGCAGAGCATTCAGTTATGGACAGGTGCGGAAGCTGATTTTGTAGATGTACCTGGGACGGAGTTTTCACTTTGGGATGGAGACATAAGCGGCAAAAACCTCGATTTTGAATATGGCAAAAAAATCGTTCAGCAGTGGTACTTCGGCGACCAGGAGGAAGCATCAATTGTTACCATAAAACTTCATGAGGATAAGAAGGGAACTTCGATGGAATTTGTTCAGACGAATATCCCAGACCAAGATTATGCTGACTTTACCGAAGGATTGAATGAATATTTCATTGGCGGACTACTTGATTTCTTCGAAGAATAGAGCTCGCGTTTAGTCCGCGAGCTCATTAACCGTGTATACTGACCTCATCTCATTTCTGAGGTTGTAATTGGAAGCCATTACTTCTCCATATGCCCCCGCACTTCTTAGCGTAACGAAATCGCCACGAAAGGTTTCCGGAAGCTCCACTTCCTTGCCAAAACAGTCAGTACTCTCGCAAATTGGGCCTACAATATCATATTTTATCAAGTTGGCTAGCTGAACGTGCTCTCTCCTGCTCAGATTTTCAATCTGATGATAGGCCTGGTAAAGTGCCGGACGCATCAGTTCAGTCATACCAGCATCAAGTATGACAAAATTCTTCTTTTTGCCATTCTTCACATATAGAACTCGGCTTACCAGTGATGCGCATTGACCTACCAGTGCCCTCCCCAGTTCAAAATGCACCTCCTGATTAGGCCGAACTTCCAGAAAATCACGGAATATTTTAAAATAGGCTTCAAAATCAGGAATCTGATTGTCCGGATTATGATAGTCAATACCCAGTCCACCCCCAACGTTGAGAACTTTAACAAGAAACCCACGCTCCTCAAACCATGAAGCAAACTCGTTAACGCGTACACAAAGGTTTTTGTATACGTCAAGATTGGTAATCTGTGAGCCGATGTGGAAGTGAATACCAACAAAGTCCAGCTGAGCCGATTGTCTAAGCATCTCGGCACATGCCGGTAAATCCCACGAATTGATTCCGAACTTGTTCTCATCCAGCCCTGTGGTTATATTATGATGTGTATGAGCATCTACATTCGGATTGATACGAATCGCAACCCGGGCACGCCTTCCATGTATTTCAGCAAGTCCGTTAATGACTTCCAGTTCCTGGATGGATTCAACATTGAAACAGAAGATATCGCTGTTTAGCGCGGCTACAATTTCCTTATCAGATTTACCCACACCAGCAAAAACGACCTTACGCTTATCAAAACCTACCTCCAAAGCTTTACTTACCTCGCCACCGCTTACACAATCAGCACCCAGTCCGGCGAGCTTTATCGCATCCAGAACCTTCGGGTTAAAGTTTGCCTTCATCGCGTAATGCACATGAAAATTATATACCTTAGCCGCGTCGGCGCAAGCTAGCAAAGTTTGCTGAAGCAGGTTGAGGTCATAGTAGTAAAATGGGGTTTCCAGCTCGGCGAAATCAGAAATATCTTTAGAAGAAAACATCGTGTTTAAGTTTCTTATTATCAGTTTTATTGTATTTTGCGCACTTATCTACGCAGGTAATTATATCGACTATCGCAATGGGCGGATCAGCACTTATGAGTACAATAAGCGAAAACGATTTTTTATTCTGTTATTGCTAATTGTAGCTGCAGTTTTGTTTTGGCTTAAACGGCGTTAGTCAAAAAGCCGGTTATGCAGACTTTTCAGCGCTTCCGCCTTATCCTCAGTATTAATTAGCAATGAAATATTGTAATCACTTCCGCCGTAAGATATCATTCGCAGCGGTATGTGCTTGATAGCATCCAATACACGCGCCGCATATCCGTGCTTTTCGGCACTGAAATCTCCAACTACGCAAACGATTGACTGGTCGCGGTCAACCTCTACTGTTCCGAATGCAAGCAGCTCTTCTTTAATTGCTTCCAGGTTGTCCGTCATATCAACTGTCAGTGATATGGCTACCTCAGACGTGGTAATCATATCAATCGGGGTCTTGTAACGCTCAAATATCTCAAATACCTTCCTGAGAAAACCGTAGGCCAGTAACATTCTGCTCGAATGGATCTTAATTGCAGTAATTCCGTCCTTCGCAGCTATAGATTTAATTTTACCTTTTTCGCTTTGAGTGGAAATCATCGTGCCGGGGGCACCCGGTTCCATAGTGTTAAGCAAACGCACAGGAATCTGATATTTTTGTGCAGGAAATACCGACTGCGGATGCAAAATCTTCGCGCCAAAATATGCTAATTCAGCAGCTTCATCAAATGTTAAATGGGCAATGGGTTTAGTCCCTTTTACAATACGCGGATCATTATTATGCATACCGTCAATATCGGTCCATATCTGCACTTCTTCAGCCAATATAGCCGCACCTATGAGCGAGGCCGTATAATCACTCCCGCCACGTCTTAGGTTGTCTACTTCCCCAAAACTGTTCCGACATATAAATCCTTGAGTGATAAACATTTTGTTATTTTTATGTTGATCCAGCAAAGGCTTAAGGTGAGCCGTTGCATAAGGGATATCAGGTTCATTGTCTTCATCAATTTTCATGAAATCCAGCGCAGGCAAAAGTACCGAAGCAATGCCGATAGACTTCAGATAAATGTGATACAAAGTGGTAGATAAAAGCTCGCCCTGCGCCAGAACAACCTTTTCCTCCAGCGGTGTGAAAAGATCACTCGCCAGGTTTGTCAAAAAGCTGAAATGATAGTCGATCAGCTCCTGACCTTGTTGCCGGTATTGCCCCTCAGGCAAGAGGTCGGCCACAAACTCGTTATATTTCTCCTTCAATGCTCCAATGAGATCAAAGGCTTTCTGTTTCTCCTCTGCTAAAAGTTTGGCTGAAATCTCGACTAAACTATTTGTGGTGCCGGAAACTGCTGAAAGAACTACGATCTGCTCTTCAGCCGGATTAATGATATCCAGCAATCTCCTCATTCGCTCAGGGCTTCCTACTGACGTTCCTCCAAACTTTAATACTTTCATTTTCTTTCGGAATATTTAAATTTTATCGTCTGTTTATATTATGTAAATGATGTTATACCTATATTAGGGCGTGAAATTAAATAAAATACACAACAAACCTTCAGATTATTTTATTTGTTTCCAGAACATCATATAAAAAAAGACACAATTTAATATGCAGCTAGAAACAGGAATCCAACGTACGGTAAACGAGTGGTTAAACGGTAATTATGATGATGCTACCAAGCAGGAAATCAAGGATTTATTGGATCAGCAGGCTTATACTGAGCTTACTGACTCATTTTACAGGAACCTTGAGTTTGGCACCGGTGGATTAAGGGGTATTATGGGAGCCGGTTCTAATCGTATAAACCGTTACACCATTGGGACTGCTACGCAAGGATTGAGCAACTATCTTTTAAAGAAATACCCTGCGGAAAAAATTAAAGTAGCCATAGCGCACGATAGCCGAAATAACTCAGATGTATTCGCAAAGGTAACAGCTGATGTGTTTTCTGCCAATGGCATACACGTATACTTCTTCAGCGCCCTGAGGCCAACACCTGAATTGTCTTTTGCCATTCGGGAATTAGGCTGTAAAAGTGGCGTAATGCTTACAGCGTCTCATAACCCAAAAGAATATAACGGTTATAAGGCGTATGGCGCCGACGGCGGACAATTTACTTCCCCGGACGATAAAATGGTGATGGAAAAGGTTGCATCGATAACAAGCATAGATGAGGTGAATTTTAACCGCATCGACGCGAATGTTGAGTTTATCGGCGAAGATATCGACCAGCTCTATCTGGATAAAATCAAAGCACTGTCGGTTTCGCCGGAAGCGATCTCGCGGCAGAAAGATCTTAAGATTGTTTTCTCCCCGATCCACGGGACCGGTATTACGCTTGTCCCCCAGGCATTGAAGCAATTTGGCTTTGAAAACGTGTCCCTGGTTGAAGAACAAAGTACACCAGATGGAAACTTTCCCACAGTAATATATCCCAACCCGGAAGAAAAAGAAGCGCTTACACTTGCACTGGAGAAAGCTAAAGAAATCGACGCCGACCTCGTACTGGCTACAGATCCGGACGCTGACCGCGTGGGTATCGCAGTAAAGAACAGCAATGGAGATTTTGAGCTGTTGAACGGCAACCAGACTGGAAGCCTGCTCATCAATTACCTATTGAGCGCCTGGGAAGAAAAGGGTAAACTCACCGGGGAAGAATATATTGTGAAAACGATTGTGACATCTAACCTGATTGATACCATAGCAGCTGCAAAGAAGGTTACCTGCTACAATACACTTACCGGCTTTAAATGGATCGGCAAGATGATGACCGAACTTGAAGGCAAGAAGACCTTTATAGGCGGGGGCGAGGAAAGTTATGGCTACCTTATCGGCGAGCTTGTGCGCGACAAGGATGCAGTTATTTCTTGTGCATTCATAGCTGAAATGACTGCGTTTTATAAAGATAAGGGCAGCAGTTTGTATGACGCGCTACTTGACATGTACGTGAAGTACGGCTTTTATAAAGAGGAGCTTGTGTCGATAACCAAAAAGGGTAAGTCGGGCGCTGAAGAAATAAAAGCCATGATGGAAAAATTCAGAACAAATCCGCCTGCGAAATTGGGAGGCTCAGACGTTATCACGCTTAAAGACTACGAATTGGGAATCGAAACCAACATAAAATCAGGTAGTAAGTCTCAGTTAGCTTTACCTAAGTCGGACGTGCTTCAGTTTGTGACCGAAGACGGGAGCATCATTTCGGCAAGACCATCAGGCACAGAGCCTAAAATTAAATTCTACTGCAGTGTTAACGCGCCGTTGGCCAGCGGGGATGCTTTTGCAGCAGTCAATACTGAACTTAGTTCAAAAATCAAAAATATTATTAGTGATTTAGAGGTTTAACCTCTAAATCACCTTTCAATAAGTCGAGGTTGCAGAACGATTTTAACCATACTGCGCTGCTCAATTTGTTCTTCCTTTTTATTACGGGTCAACTCCTGTAATAAAATATCAATGATCTTTTCAGCCATATCTTCTATGGGCTGATCTATAACGCTAATCGGCGGTGTATGTAAGCGAAAGACGTCATGGTCGTCATAAGATACAATATCAAGGTCGGGGCCAAGCGATCTATCCAAATCTTTTAATGCACCCAAGCCTTTTATTGCCAAATAGTTGGTCGAAAATAAAACCGAGTCAATTTCAGGTTGTTCACTGAAAAGCTCAATCAATTGAGCGGAGATAGCCAGATCACTGCTACCAAACGCGACTGCCCTGTAAATCTCGTCGTTAAATGGTATTCCAGCATCAGCCAGAGCCTGTTTATAACCCAGAAAGCGGTTATTCATCTGATCAACGTCAAGGTCAACCGTAACAAACCCGATATGCTTCTTACCCTGGTTTATTAAATGCTGAGTAGCCAGATATGCTCCGTTAAAATTATCTACACCAACAAAATTGACATCCAGGTCATGCAGGTTCCTGTCAAATATGACTACAGGGATTCCCTCACCCACCAGCTGCTTTATTTCAGCCTCCATTCCCGGCACCGGAGCGATAATATAGGCATCGACCTTACGTGCCTTAAACATGTCGATCAGTTCCTTGGCCTTGCGAACATCGTTTTCTGTACTTGAGTAACTGATTTTATAGCCAAGCTTATATGCTTTGTCTTCAATCTTCCTCGCAATGCTGGCAAAAAAGGGGTTAGAAATGTCTTCCACAATCAAGCCTATTGTCTTGGTATTTCCGGTCCGCAGGCTTCTCGCTACCTGGTTCGGAACGAATTCCATCTCTCTGATGATCGACCGGACATTGTCGATGACAGGTCTGCTGATCCGCATTTTCTCGCCCTTCCCGTTAAGAATGAAAGAAACTGTCGTGATAGAAACTTTAGCGCGGGTCGCTATGTCTTTTATTGATGTAGGTTTCATCTAATTTGTCCCTCTCCTTTTATAATCCATTTTTCAGTTACTAATTTTTCTAATGCGAACGGCCCGCGGGCGTGAAGCTTCTGCGTCGAAATCCCTATTTCCGCACCCAGGCCAAACACTTCCCCATCTGTAAATCGTGTTGATGCGTTTAAATAAACTGCTGCTGCATCTACTTCATTCAGGAAACGATCTGCCGCTTCGTTATCTTCTGTTACAATCGCTTCAGAATGCTTCGAGGAATGCATCGCAATATGTGCTAGCGCTTCAATTAATCCGGACACGACTTTCAAGGAACACTTGAAATCCAAAAACTCCCTCCCGTAATCTTCCGCGCCTGCACGTTTACGATAAGGATATCCGGCTTCATGTAGCAATTCATAACCTAAAGGGTCGGCAAAAACCTCGATTTTATATGGTAAAAAAGCTAAGGCTAAAGCCTTGATAAATTCAGCAGCTACGAATTCATCGACCAATATTGTATCCAATGCATTACAAACTGACGGACGCGAAGTCTTCGCATTCACGACAATGTCTACGGCCTTATGCATATCTGCCGTTCGCTCTATATAGGTATGGCATACTCCTGCTCCGGTTTCGATAACAGGAACCAGCGAATTTTCGCGGACGTAGTTAATCAACTGCGCAGAACCACGCGGAATAATCACATCGATATAGTGTTTGGCCTTAAGGATGTCAAGGATGTACTTTCGGTCGGCAGGCAACTGCTGCACTACATCCCTGTTCACGCCGGCTTTGCTGAGAACGTCTTGTATAAGTCTAATGATAATAGCATTTGTGAACTGTGCATCCTGCCCACCACGAAGCAAGCACGCATTTCCAGAACGCAAACATAACGCGGCAACATCAACGGTAACATTAGGCCGCGATTCATAAATAACACCAACAACACCCAGGGCTACAGTTTTCTTTTGAACCAAGAGGCCATTATCCAGTGTCTGCTCCGAAATGAGGCAACCAGTGGGATCGGGCAAGGCCGCTATTTTCAACAAACTGTCATGCAGCGCGGCAATACGACTTTCATTGAGCTTTAATCGATCGAATTTAGGATCCGCCTCACTCATCCGCGCGAGGTCCTTCAGGTTTTCTGAGATGATCTCACCGCTATTAGCGCTCAGCATTTGAGCCAATTGCCTTATAATACCCTGTCTGCCAGCATCTGTCATGCCGGCTATTGCTGGTTTTGCACGCAGTGCCCGATCCAGTTGTTCTTGTATCACTTTCATTATAATATCACAATGTCGCTGGCATTAGCGATTTCCAGGTTATGTTTCTTAAGTTCAGAAGTAAATCGTTCAGAAGACATTCTTGCCCGAGCAACGGCAACGATTTGCTCCTGTTCATCTACGATTTCAAATATTTCCCCGTCAGAGAAATGCGCTATAACTGATTTCAGGCCAACTGCCAACAAACTTTTACGCTTCCTGATAGCCTCGCAGGCACCACTATCTATCATCAGCCTACCGGTTACCAGGCTTCCGCTCGCCAGCCATTTGTTCCGGGCCGAGATCGAGGCGCTCCGTGGCTTGCAATATGTACCTGTTTGATGTTCCACAGCCTTCAATACACCATCCGGCGTACGGGCCCCAAATATTACGACACCAATACCCATCGTCGATGCAAGATGAGCAAAGGTGAGTTTCGAAGTCATACCCCCTAATCCTACGTCTGAAGTCTTTTTATTGGCAAGAGAGAATGTTTCATCATTAATAGAGTCAATCTGGCTTACAACCGCTCCCCCGCTATCCAGTACTCCAGGAACAGATGTGCCAAGAAGAATTAAAGAAGCGCCGAAACCCACACCTAGTAAGGTGGCAAGTTCATCATTATCAGAAAATCTAAGTTCCAGGTTACTGACAACATCATTTTCATTAGCAATAGGTATAATACCGCTCTTCCAAAGCTCTTCGTAAGTTTGTTTTAATTGAAGAAATTGCGCTCTTTTCGAAAAATGCTGCCGTTCGCACAAACTTTGAGCAATGGAGATGCCATAGGGCTGGAAATACTTAGCGTACATATTCAACAACAGCGGATTACCAATAGCCGCAGCTGCTTTCCGCTCCGTAATGCGTCCGCGATAGTTGGTCAGATAACGCTTACCTGCCGCAACAGCACCTGAAGACACCAGGATAATGTGGTGTTTTTCATTCAAGATAGCCACCTGTCTGGTAATATCGGCAATAACGCTTTCGTCGATCTCTCCCTGAGGCGTTGTGATAGAAGCTGAACCCAGCTTCAAAACAAGTATAGACTTGCTCATTAGTTTGTTTGTTTAAAAAATATTTAGGTTGCCTTGCGAAAATATACAAAATACACCTTTACGCCCAAACAGTTCCATAAAAAAATCCTCCTGAGTTTTCGCACAGGAGGATTTAGGTTCGGCATTTTTAGGTACTAGACCAGCGTGGCATCCAGTGAAATATCAACGCTGTAGGCCTTACTCACCGGGCAATTCTCTTTAGCACCCTTGGCAATCTCCTGAAACCTGTCTTCCTCTATACCGGGGATACTTGCTTTGAGGACAAGATTAGAACTTGTGATCACCCCGTTGTCGATAGTAACGGTGCCTGTAGTCTCCAACGACGCTGGATTGAAGCCAGCCTCAGTTAAATCCAGGCTCAGTTTCATGGTGAAGCAACCCGCATGTGCTGCTGCCATAAGCTCTTCCGGGTTGGTACCTATACCTTCTGCAAACCTGCTATTGAAAGAATACTGGGTCTGATCAAGTACTTTACTACCAGTTGTTAAATGACCAGAACCTTCTTTAATTGTGCCATTCCAAACGGCTGTTGCATTACGTTTCATAATTATATAGTTTTTGATTTGTCGCGATTTTTATTCAGTTTAATCTTTATTTTACCATCCTCGCCATCAGTTGCCAGTAAATGTAACACTATTCCTTTCATCCTCCGCGCTTTAATTTCCTTTTCATCTGTGAGATCCTCATCCTTTTTTGGATTACGGAGCGGCACGTCCACCGCGATATTGGTACCCTCATTCATAGAATAAACTCCCGAAACGTCCATATTCAACACACTTGAACTGATCTGCATAGGTTTTATCATAATCTTCTCTCCACGTATGTCGAACCGCCCCTTCAGGTCACTGAATGTAATATTATCCATATCCCGGAACGGAAAGGCAAATTTGCCCACGTTCTTTACCGGTTCAAAATCTTTCAGTACACCTTTTCTTAAAAGAAACGATACATTACCATTCATCGAGTTTCTGACCAGTTTGCCCTCGTCGTCCACAAGCCCCCCTACTTTAGCCTGCGCGTTCATGAAACCCTGGAGATTTGCTGCAGTTAATGACGTTAGCCCAAAATTATCAAACGCATAGAAAAGTCGCTTCACGTCCACATTATTCAATACTGTGCGGATGCCAAAACGGTTGACTCCCCGTTGCTGTGTCACCGCACCGTTTAAAGTTAAAGACCCGCCGGCATGGCTGAGCCTGACATTCCTGAGTTGAATGCCAGATTCTGAAACTAACAGACTGGCTTTTACATTGCTGGCCAGAAATTTATTATAGTAAAGCTTGTCGACGCTTACATTCATATCTACGTTACTACGTTCAAACGCCTCATTGAGGTTGTCTGAAAAATTTGACTGCGGTGTTCGCCTTTTAGCTTTAGGCTTTCGGGTTCCAAGAAAGCCCGCGAACTCTCCCAGATGTATCTCCGGACTTTTTACCTGCCAGTTAAGGACAATTTTTTCAGGAGCGTTGTAGTAAAGGTTCAAAAAGTTTTTGATAGAACCTTCCATAAACACCTTGCTTTTCCCGCTTTGCAGTTTTATGTTTCTGATGAATAGATCGTTATCCGTGAAATCAAGCGAGATTGCCGTGTTCTTAAAGCGCACTTTCCTCGGAACGTACGTTACATCGCCGTTTCTTATGAAAACTTTCCCTTTCAAAAAGGGCTTGTTAAGCTGAAAATCAACAATACCCGCTTTATACGCGAGTGTCACATCCGCCGTGCCTTCACCAAACTTAAGCATATTATCGCCTATCACATTGTTGAGCTTAACTATTGCGAAGCGTGACTTAAACACACCGGTAGCCACCGGATCGTCAAGGTTCACGATCGACGCGGTATCGATTGAAAAAGGAATCTCCTCATAAGTGCCCCTGAACTTATAGAGTTTGATAGCCGAGTTTTCGTCCCCCTGCGGCTGAGAGGCGAGGTTTTTATTCGTAAAAGTTCCGGTGAAATCACATCCCTTTACCACGCCACCCGGACTGCTTAAAATGTTATCTTTTACGATCGCCTTTACGTTAATAGTGGGATCACCGCCCGGGCCCATATCCCCTGCTATATTGCAATATACATCTATAGGCTTATCCAAGTTAAACATATTTAATTTAGCAGATATATTGGAGGCCAGTAAAGCCGAGGCTTCGCGCCAGCGTATATCGTCGACTTCAATATTAATTCCAAACCGCGTATCGGGCACTGATGTATCAAAACGGCCACTTATGAGAAAAGGGCGATTTCCGATCTTGAGTTCATTAGGCCAAACTTCCAGCATGCCTGTCTTAGCGGTATAACTGATTTTGAACGGCCCTTCCAGTATCTTGTCTTTAATAAAGCTTCCTTTTCTTGTGTTGAAAGCCAAGCTCCTGGCCATCGTCTTCAAACGAATATCTGCTGTCCAGTCCGACCAGTTGTAGTCGACCGCCGCATTTAGCCTGTCTACGTTAAAGTGAAACTTTTTATAACCTTTCTGATTATCAAGCACAAAGTCGACGTTACTTAGATTTAACCTGCCGATCTCAAGATCTCCCGCCCCACGATCAGACTTGTCTGTACCGCTGCCACCCCGTCTGAATATTGAACTGTTGCTGTAACCCGTACTATCCGTATACAGATAGATGGCCGCCTTATGAATACTGATCTTATTAATGTCAATGGTGCCCGTTACGAGTGCTAAAGCGTTTACCGCGATTTCGAAATCTTCCGCTTTTAGCAGAGTATGTTGATGCTTTTCCCAATACCGATCCTTAAGGAGCACATTTTTTAGTTTGATGGAAACAGAGGGAAATCCCGACAGGAAGGTTGGATCCATGCTTTCCACGGTCATCTTGCCGTTCAGATTTTCATTTAATTTCTTTGTTATGCTTACGAGAAGTTGTTCCCTATTAAAGTAAACATAGGCCGCAATGGCCATATACATAACAAGCACAACCAAGACAAGCACACCGAATATTCTGATGGCAATTTTAGACCACTTTGGCATATAGCGTTTATCATCAAACGCTTAACACCTGAATTTGTTTGGCTATCCTGCCACCGGCTTTGGCTGTAGTCCTAAAGCAGCGGATGTTTCATTACGGACTGAGTCCAGAAGTTCAGGATTGTCGCTCAGTTTTTGTCCGTACGACGGAATCATATCCTGCAGTTTACGTTGCCATTCTGGCGAGTTGACGCGTTCAGGGAAGCAACGCTCCATTAAGGTTAGCATGATAGATACCGCTGTTGACGCCCCCGGGGAAGCACCAAGCAATGCCGCGATCGATCCGTCGGCAGCTGTCACCACTTCCGTACCGAACTCCAGTATACCCCCATGTTTCTCATCTTTCTTGATCACCTGCACACGTTGCCCGGCAGTCTCAAGCTGCCAATCTTCCATCCTTGCCGTTGGTAAGTATTCCTTTAAGGCCTCTAGCCTGTCCTCTGGCGATTGCCTCACCTGGTCAATCAGGTATTTGGTCAGCTGCAGGTTATCTAAGCCAGCAGAGATCATCGGACGTATATTGTTTATCTTAATCGACAAAGGCAGATCCAATAAAGAGCCGTGCTTCAAGAAACGCGTAGAGAACCCGGCATATGGGCCAAACAGAAGCGCTTTTTTCCCGTCGATCATCCTGGTATCGAGGTGCGGTACCGACATAGGCGGCGCGCCTACAGAAGCTTTGCCGTACACCTTGGCATTGTGCTGCTCAATCACCTCCGGATTGGTGCACTTCAACCACTGCCCGCTCACCGGGAAACCGCCAAAACCATTACCCTCAGGAATCCCTGATTTCTCAAGCAATGGCAAAGATCCGCCTCCGGCGCCTATGAACACAAATTTAGCTTTTAATGTACGTTTATTGCCGCTCGTCTCATCCTTAACTTTAACGTGCCACAGTCCATCCTTTTGTTTCAACTTGCGAACCTCATGAGCGAAATACATGTTTACATTCTCCTGCTTTTGCAGGTGTCCAAACATCATTCTTGTTAGAGATCCAAAATTGACGTCAGTCCCAAGATCCATACAAGTTGCCGCAACTTTCTGGCTACTGTCCCTTTCTTCCATTACAATAGGCATCCATTCAGCCAATTGTTTCGGATCTTCAGAATAAACCATTCCCTCAAAAAGCCTGCATTCCTGAAGCTTATTATAACGTTCACGCAAAAATTCAACATTCCTCTCCCCCCACACAAAGCTGATATGCGGAATGGGTTTTATAAAATCTGCCGGCGATCCCACAAATCCGCGCTTCACCAGGAAGGTCCAGAATTGCTTTGATACCTCGTAAGACTCGGCAATAGAAACAGCCTTCTTTGTTTCAACGGTACCATCCGCACGTTGCGGTGTATAATTCAATTCGCAAAACGCAGAGTGCCCTGTACCGGCGTTGTTCCAGGCATCTGAACTCTCTGCAGCTGCTACATCTAACCTTTCAAAAATCTCAATAGTCAGATCAGGCTGCAATTCTTTCAACAATACACCCAAAGTAGCGCTCATGATCCCAGCGCCAATCAATATCACATCAACCGTTTGCTCCTGATTACTAGTCTTACCTGTCATTTCCGAAATTTTGTGCAAAAGTACGATTCTTCAGCAAATTAAACGCACTTCAAAGCCTTTTGATTTAGATTATATGGCGTTAAAACAACAATATGATACTACTTGAACGCCCCCTCTTTATGAAGCAGGTTAAAATAGTTGTCGAGTGGTATCCCCAAACTCGTTTCCAGAGCTTGCTGCAAGTCCTTAGGTTGGGGATGTTTATGTTTCCATTTGCTGAAATAGCTCTTAAATGCAGCGTCCATTTTCTCTCTACCCACCTGACTTTCCAGGATGAATAGCCACAACGCTGTCTTCACATAAGAGATAAGCCCATACTCTTCAGACGATTTAAATTGGTCGGCCGGTATATCAATTGGGGAATCCATCGGAACGCTGCTCAGCGCACCGTAGAGACTTTGCAGAAACTCCCTTTCAGGAAGGGCTCGGATCTCCGCCGGTATTGCATCCCCGAATAGTGAATTCAATCTATATTTTTCAGCCTCATATCTAAACTGGAAGTAGGTATTAAGACCTTCGTCCAGCCAGGTATGCTTGCGCTCATTCGATCCCAGCATACTCATAAACCAGTTGTGCCCAACCTCGTGTGCAATCACCGCATCGAGCGACTCCTTTTTGGCGTCCGGACTGGTAATCAATGTGATCATTGGATACTCCATACCCCCGCTTGAATTGTTTGCCGGCCCCTCAACAACCTGTACTACCGGATACTCATACTCTCCAATCCAACCGCTGTATTTCTTAACAGCATCTTTTGTATAATCAATGCTATTATTCCAGATCGTTGGGGTTTTATCGTGATAGTAATTAAAAACATCAATGATCTTTCCTGAACCAAGCTTTGCCGTATCGTACTGTATCACAAACTTTTTGTCGGCAAACCAGGCAAAGTCGGGGACGTTTTCTGCTACGTAAGTCAACGTTTTTGTGACAGCCTTGCCCGATGGAACATATAACTGCGGACGCTTGGTTCTGTTCGAAGCATTGCTTGCGCCGATTTTCTTATACTGGGCAAGTTCTGCTGCCGACTTCAGTTCACCCGTTGCACCAACCACATAAGCGGAGGGAACCGTAATATTTACCCTGAAGTTGCCATAATCAGCATAAAACTCCCCCATGTCAAGATAAGGAAACTCATGCCAGCCTTCCTTATCATAAACTGCAGGTTTAGGATACCACTGGCAAGCCATAAACTGACCATCAGCAAAGCCCGACCTAGAAAAATACGATGGCAGCTTTACCCGGAAGTCGGTTGTAATAACCACCGAATCTCCAGGTTTAAGCGGATTGTTGAGTTTAACCTTCAACACATCAATATATTGCGGATTCGGATGGGGCTCCGTGCCGGCAACCTTACCATCCGCCTTAAAGGATAACTGATCAATATAACCATACGTAACATCTTCGGCCTTTTTTACGCGAGCGGTATCATTCTTAATCTGCCTAAACAGCGCCGTTGAATCGTGCTTGTAAGCATTTGGCCATATATGAAACCAGATAAAATCAAGCGTCTGCGGCGAATTGTTTTTGTAAACGATCTTTTCGAAACCTTTAAGCGACTTGTCCGAATCATTCAGCGTTACATCGATGTTGTAGTTAACCTGCTGCTGCCAGTAATTTTCCTGTCCGAACGCAACAGCGCTTATCGAAAAGATAAGCATAAATAAGAATTTTCTCATGCGGTTTTAAACGAATCCCCCGGGTTTTTAGTACCCAAATATATAACAACTGAAACTATTATATGTTCTCCATGTTTCTATATAAATCAAAATATATTCACTATGAAAAATCTTTCAAGCCTTATCGTATTGGGCGCCACACTGCTTCTTTCTTCCTGCGCTGGCGGCAACCACGAAATTGCCTCAGCGAAATTGTCTGCTACGGCCGATAACAAAGAAATGGGGATGGCCACCTTCTATGCCGAAGATGACAACAAAATCAGGATGGAACTTGAAATTAACTATCCGGCGCGGGCCGACAGTATTGTGGCCGTACACTTCCATGAACACGGCGATTGTGGCAATATGGGCGAAAATGCCCACGGCCACTGGAACCCCACAAAGGAACCCCATGGCAGATGGGATTCTGGAGCCCACCACTCAGGGGACATTGGGAACATACAGCTGGACAGCAAAGGAAAAGGTCACATCAGTGTGGTAACCGACCGGTGGACGGTCACAGAAAATGATGTAAACAGCATCATTGGCAGAGGAATTATCGTGCATGGCGGAACCGACGACTACACCACTCAGCCAACCGGCAACTCTGGTCCAAGAGTAGGCTGTGGCGTCATCGAGAAAAAATAATTTTACAAACCATTGCGAAGTCGAGATGTTAGACAAATACATCAAAACCTTTAATGACATGGAAAACAATAAAGTAAATGCAGAAATTCTAAATGATCTGATCCAGATCAACAACGACAGAGTTGCCGGATATCAGAAAGCAATTGAAGAGCTCCGCGACGAAGACAGCGATCTTAAGACACTGTTCACCGAAATGATCGTTCAAAGTCAGCGCCTCAAAGCAGAACTTGCACAGGAAGTACAGGTACTTGGATCTGATGTTGAAACCGGTACAACCAATTCCGGAAAAATATACCGTGCCTGGATGGATGTGAAAGCGATGTTTACAGGTCACGATCGCGAGACCGTACTTAACAACTGCGAATTTGGCGAAGACGCCGCTCAAAAAGCGTATCAGATGGCTCTGGAAGACGAAAGTCTGTCAGCACACCTTAGAACAATTGTATCAGAGCAAAAATTTGATCTTCGCGGATCGCATGATGAGATCAAAGCACTGCGCGATCACGTAAGTCACTAAGACATTTAGTTAGTTCTTGTAAAGCTCAGGTTTGGTTAGTCCAGATCTGAGCTTTCGTATTCATAGACGCCCTTTATGCACTTGTTGAGGTAGGCGCCTTTCGATCTTGCAGTTTTGAGCGACAAATATGCACCCTGCGGTACATTTTTGTAATAATATACCTTTCCAGACTGAAACACCACCGTAAGTATTTTCAAACCGGCATCATAATCTATATGTTTAACAACGCTTGAAGGCATGCCTTTTGTAATAAACAAACCATTTTACATTGGGTTTAGTAAATAATGCAATCAAATCCTCTACTGGATTGTTATTCCTATAAGCAAATATTCATATTATGAAACGGATATATAAATTGGGTTTGATTTTCGGTGCGGTGGTAACATGTATCGTTTCCTCCTGCAGCAGCACCAGACTGGTCTCCTCATGGAACGCCCCTGATGCCTCTTTGCGAGGCTTCAACAAAGTGCTTGTCATCGGGTTGATGGGCGACAGAGACAGGAATTTAAGAGAAAACACGGAAAATGTAATCGTCAGGCGCCTGCAGTCTTACGGAATAAACGCCGGTTCCGCCTATGCCGAATACGGACCCAAAGCTTTTGAAAAATTAGAAGAAAAAGCAGCCCTAAGCAAGCTCAAGGAAAAAGGCTACGATGGTGCATTTACCGTTGCCCTTCTGGATAAGAGCAAAGAAAAGCGATACACTCCGGGAATGATGGGCATATACCCCGGCCCTTACCGGTTTTGGGGATACTATAACATGATGTATACCCGCATTTACGAACCAGGATATTACACGGTCACAAACAACTTTATGCTGGAGGCAAATTTCTATGACCTGAATGCAGACAAGCTCCTTTACTCCGGGCAGGCCAGATCTGTAGATCCTGCAAGTCCACAATCCCTAGCCACCGAATTCAGTGATAAAATATTTAACGACATGACCCAAAAGGGGATTATAAAACAAGCCGAATAAATATGAAGATATTCCCGATCACGTTTACCGTAGGCTGTCTTGAGCTTGACGCCATTGTTACAGCCTCAGAAAACAACGACCGTTTTAAAGTTGAGATGGTAACGGGCGAGCCGCATCCCATTATCCTCAACCGTTGCCCCGAAGGCAACTGGAGTATTGAAAACTTCGGCACACGCAGCATGTCGGCCCAGGCTTTCCTTGACATCGAACAAGCCATCGAGAAACATCTTAACTTGTCAGCTGATTGAAGGGAAGGAAATGCCTTTTATCTTTCTGAACATCTCAACAGCATAGATATCCGTCATACCCGAAACGAAATCCAGTACACTCTGGATTTTGGAGTAAGGATCGGTGCTATCGGTTAGAAACTGCCTTGGAATAAGTTCTATGAGTTTTTTATGGTACTTCGACTTGTTCTCAAGATACGCGGGAATAAATTCCTCCAACAAACCCTCCATGACCTTGTAGCCCGCCACTTCAATCTGGACTACTGATGAATCGTTGTAAATGCGCTTCACAGATATGCGCTCAATATCTTTCATCACCGTATGGAAAGTAGCCGGAATAGCATCCATCAAACTTTTATTGAATTCGCCTGAAAGGATAGCCGTTTGCTCGTTGAAAAAAACCTCAGAACATAAGCCGATCAGCGTACTGATAGACTTGGCACGCATGAGCGTTATCCTCGCGTCATGATCGTCTATCTCAGCCAATCGCGTCTCTATATTGGCATCATTGCACAACGGCAGCAGCAACTGTTTAATCTCCTCGTAGCTAAGTATACCAAGGCGATGCGCATCTTCCAGATCAATAATATTGTAGCAAATATCGTCTGCAGCCTCGACAAGGTACACCAGCGGATGCCGCATATATACCGATGGATCCTGCTGCACATGAATAAGCCCCATTTCTATGGCCAGCTTCTCAAAAGTACTCTCCTCAGAAACAAAATATCCATACTTCTTCGTGTAGACCTTTGTCTTATCGTGACCGGCCGAAGATGCGCATGGATACTTCGCGATAGCGGCTAGTGTGGCGTACGTTAGCGCAAATCCACCCGACCCCTTACCCTTAAACTGATGCGTAAGTATCCTCAGGGCATTGGCGTTACCCTCAAAATGTACAAGGTCGTTCCACTGCTGCGCGTTCACCTGATCCTTATAGATACGCCCGCCGCCATTAATGAAGTAGGAAGATATGGCCGATTCCCCCGAATGGCCGAATGCAGGATTCCCAAGGTCATGCGCCAGACAGGCCGATGCCACGATATTTCCAATTTCAGCAAGTAAAGGGCAAGCGTTGTCTATGTCAGGATCGCTTTCGCGCATCCGATTATAAAATATCGTGGCGAGCGAACGGCCCACACTTGCCACTTCAAGACTATGGGTAAGCCGATTATGCACAAAAACGCTCCCGGGCAAAGGAAAGACCTGAGTCTTATTTTGCAGTCTCCGAAAAGGAGATGAAAAAATAATCCGATCATAGTCGCGCTGAAATTCCGACCTCGCCTCTTTTTGATTGCCTTTGAAACGATCTTCGCTGCCCCATCGCTTTGCCGACAGCAGCTTCTCCCAGTTCATTGTTTGCGTATTCACGCCGCCAAAATAGAATTAATTTGTGGTGCTGACAAAATCAAAGCTATCCGGCACGAGAATTGTTAGTTTAAAGTCATATAACTTAGTGTATATTGTACACTATTGTTGCATTACTTATATTTGTCCTAACAAAAGCCTTTACGGAACGTAATAACAAGCTGACAAAGGCGTTTGATAGATAGAAAATAAATCACAATCTCATGTACTGGTACAGAGATTGTATTAAAAGAGAAAACCGTTCATACAGGTTTATATTTGGTTAGAAAAGGGTTGTGTCTGGATGGAACTACCCTTTTTTTATTTTATCTAATTTACCTCAAGATCATCTCTCGACGGAAGTTTAGGAAAAGGCGCATGAGGCTCACGCTGATACCAGTAGGCTACGGTCACAATATCTGATTTTTGCGGCAGATACCGTCCACCGTCACGCCATCCTAAGTCCTGAATAGTTACCTTAAGATCTTTATCAAAACGAATAGGATCCATAACATGCCAGCGATACATACCGAAGCGCTGCTGTGAGCGGTAAGTGCCGTCAGGACGGATTACCTGATGAAAGCCCGCATAAGATGTGCTGAACTCAACATATTTACCGCCTCTGTCAAAATTATAAGAACCACAAAAGTAGTCTTCCGTACCCGTTCCGGCTATCGTCGGATAGGTTTTGTCGCCATCCATAAAGAACTTGATCTCCCCTTCACCCCACCAGCCAACATTATTCACACCCAGCCCCATGTAGGTCCCCACATAATGTCCTTTACCCTTTATGCCGTCTATAATGGTGTGTACCGAGGTCATGTTGGGGTTACTTCGTCTGTATTGCGCGTGAAAATAAGCCTCGTCTTCACCTACGGTCGTTAAAGTATAGTTCACTTGGTAATACAGTCGCATCTCGTCGCGCGGATTGATATTTTCGAGCGTAATCCGGCACTTCTTACGGAAAGGCATCTTCCAGTAACAGTTAAATGCACTTCCTGGATTAACGGTCACCGGCAAAGAGTTTAAAGGAGCGTATTCTCCCCATCCCATTCCAAAAAATGCGCCTACAGGACATTCTACAGACGCTTCCTTTTCGTCGTCCCAATAAAACCTGAGGATTGAAAACTGCCAGTTGCCTGTAGGGGTCATCCAGATTTGTTGAATAGCTCCGGGACCTTCCATTTCCGCAATGGTGATCGTTTCTCCACTTTTTACAATAATAAAGGGATTCACTTTCCAGCCTACTCCCAAGTCGCGCGCAGCATTTGCCACATTACGCTGACCCTTCTGCTTCGCAGGATCAGCCATGGCAGCCTTTCCCTTTTCCCCGGTAAAATTTTCGGGACTTATGGAACGGGTTTTAGCATCAGACAATCTCGACAAACTGCCCAGGTTCATGTCAAGTCCGTTGAACTTTTCAGGCGTCTGCCCATCAGCGTGCGATACAGCAAATAATAATGCAGCGCAGGCGACTAACTTTTTCATATGGTTTTATTTGGTGTTTCGGAATATTCCGAAACCAATATAAAAACATTATCCTTAACTTGTATATTTGTATATGAACTACCTGAAGCACATCCTGATATTGGCCTGCGTGATGATCAGCATCGCAGCCTGCAAGAAAGATGAAGTTGAACCCTTCGATGAACTTGCACAGTTTCACATTGATACTACTGCCATAAGAGCCTACGTTAAAGCCAACAATATTTCCGTTATAAAACAGGAAGATACCGGCATATTTTACCAGGTTACCACGGAAGGAGACGGTGAGGCCATTACACTGAACAGTTCCCTAACGGCCACCTACACAGGAAAAATATTAAACGGACCAGAGTTTGTAACCACCGGCTCAACACCAGAAACATTCTCTTTAAAGGGTGCTATGCTTGGGTGGCAGGCCATTCTTCCGCTTGTAAAAAAAGGCAGCACTGTCCGTATGTTCTTGCCATCCTTTTACGGTTACGGACATATTGCAAACGAACGGGTACCGGCAAATTCGGTGCTTGATTTCGTAGTCAGCATTGCCAAAAACACGAATTAAGGTTTTCACCGGTAAATAGCGGGTCTTTACCGCCTCTCACTTACTGATGACCTTGTGTGTATTCCCTCATGCTTACTTTTTCTTCATTTTTGAACCAGAGTTTGAAACAAATTATCTCATTCCAGGTCAAAGAAGAAATGAACACATCGATTTTTAAGACAAGTTTAACGCATAAGAGGGACATTAAAAAAATAGAGCCTGTTTTTGACATGCTGTTTGGAGAAAAAAACTGGCTCTTTGCTTTTGAAGACAGGCTCCTAAGCGTGGTATCGTCTATACCATGCGTAGAAGTAGTCAGGTATCTGCTTAAAGAACGCGGCTATAACTGCGAAGAAGTGTCCTTTTACTAAATATATTCCTTTAGCCGGGTCAGGTTTGCTTTCCGGAGCTGGGAGATTGTGCTCGCGCGTATTTGCCTCACTCTCTCTTTACTTAGATCATTTCTTATGGCCACCTCTTCAAGCGTCATCGGACCTTCGCCGCCAATACCCATGATTTGCCTGAGAATATTGGCATCCCGCTTCCCAAGCGAAGCTAAAAGCCTCTCGGCTTCAACGCCAAGCGATGACTTTATCACAAGGTGATCCGCATCCAGCGTATTGGGATCGGCCAGTCCGCCGCCAATATCAAGATCACTATCCTCAGAAACCTTTTCATCAAGCGACTTCATATGCCCGTCCTGCCCGAGTGTTTTCGCGATAATATCCGACTCTGTTTCCATCACTTCCGCCAATTCCTCTATCGTCGGCTCGCGTTCCAGCGATTGCTCAAGGCTAGCAGCATTATGCTTTATTTTATTTATGGTAAGTATCTGGTTCATAGGCAGCCTTATCATCCGCATGTGTTCGGATATTGCCGAGAGCATCGCCTGCCTGATCCACCAGACTGCATAAGATATAAACTTGAAGCCCTTACTTTCATCAAACATCCTGGCCGCCTTCATTAGACCCAGATTACCCTCACTCACCAGGTCACCAAGAGAAAGACCAACGCCCTGGTATTTTTTGGCACAGGAGATAACAAACCTTAGATTGGCCTTAACAAGTTTCTCATATGCCTGCTCATCACCGAGTTTTATCTTTCTGGAAAGCCTGACCTCTTCATCAGCTGAAATCAGATCTATTTTGTTGATTTCACTTAAGTACCGGTTTAAAGAATCGCTGTCCCGGTTTGTAAAAGATTTTTCGATACGTATTTCTCTCATCGCCGCGGTCCATTATATAGCCATATTATATTCAGCCTGTATTTTCCCAACACCAATTTCTGCTTCAAATTCCTGCATAACCTCTACCAGGAGCGCCACGCTTGATATGGGCAGCGCGTTATACAATGAAGCCCTGAACCCGCCAACGGTCCGGTAGCCTTTTATACCTACAATACCCCGGCTGGAGGCAAAGGAAAGAAAGGCCGGCTCCAATCCTTCATCATGCATTTTAAAAGTAACGTTCATTCTGGAGCGATGAGCCGGAGTAGCCAATCCGTAAAAGAGCGCGTTACGATCAATCTCCTGGTACAGCATTGCAGCTTTTTTCTTATTCTGATGCTCAATAGCCGGTATCCCACCCTGATCTTTAAGCCATAACAGATTAAGCATCGCCGTATAAATGGAGAAAACAGGAGGGGTATTATACAAACTGTTATGGTCTTTATATACGCGATAGTCGCTCATAGCAGGTATGGCCTTATCAATTCTTTCCAGTAGCGCGTTTTTCACGATAACCAACGTCAGCCCCGCCGGACCCATATTTTTCTGTGCGCCAGCATAGATAAGGTCAAAATCACGTACGTTAATGATCCTGGAAAAAATATCTGACGACATATCGCATATCACAGGAACCTTAGTCTCTGGAAGATGAAACATCTCTGTACCCTCAATGGTGTTGTTGGATGTACAATGCAAATATGCCGCATCATGCTTCTCGTCAATATAATCCGGGATGTACGAGTAATCCTTGTCTGCAGAAGAGGCCACTACCCTTACCTTTCCGAATAAACTGGCTTCTCGGATCGCTTTTTGAGAAAAGTAACCCGTGTCCAGATAGTCGGCACGCAAACCCGGCTTCAGGAAATTCATCGGAACCATGTTAAACTGCGTACTGGCCCCGCCCTGAAGAAAAAGCACCGAGTAGCTATCGGGAACATGAAGAAGTTCCCTGATCAGGAGTTGTGTTTTAAGAATCACCGCCTCAAACTCAGGAGAGCGATGCGAAATTTCCAGGATAGACAGACCCATACCGTTCCAATCCAATACCGCCTGAGCTGCCCGTTCCGTGACCGACGCCGGTAAAATACAGGGGCCTGCACCAAAATTGTGTTTTTTCATGTTTAATAAGTCAGTTGAATAACAGAAACCCAGAGTTTCCGAGGATAAAGTTCAGAGGTTAAATTATTTATTACTTTATGTCTGTATCATTTTGGTAAAAAAAACGGAATCGAGACCAGAATCACCAATATTATTTGGTTAGACACTGTTTAATGCCTGAACGCAGAATTTAATTTTTAGCAAAATAAAAAGCCGCCCTAGATAATGTAAAATATACACTAAGCAATCACAATACATATATTTTGAGCAAAACATCAAAATATTAGAATCCAATTGATTTGCAATATAACAGAGCATTTTATACATTTGGGCGTACTGACAGATACAACCAGACCTTACTAAAAGAAATACACTAAGCCAAAATCACCAGGATGCACAACCACAAACTTGATGAAACAGATTTCGACATTTTGCGTCTGGTACAACGCAACGCACTTTTATCTTATAAAGAAATAGGTTTTAAGATCAAACGCTCGGCAAACGCCATCTTTGAACGCGTAAAACGACTTAGGGAAGAGGGCTATATCAGATCTACCGTGGCTATGGTCGACTACAGCAAACTGGGACCTGTATTCATCGCATTTCCGCACATCAACCTTACGGCCCATTCAGAAGAGGCGATCATCAGCTTTCAAAAGACTGTTACCGCATATCCCGAGGTCATGGAATGCTATAACTTGACCGGGCACTACGACTTCATGCTTAAAATCATGATGCCAAACATGAACGCCTACAATGAGTTTTTAAAAACCAAGGTGGCAAACCTGCCCAACGTTGGCAGTATTCATAGTTTCCTGGTCCTGTCGGAGGTAAAAAAAGAAACCGCCTATCACTTTCTATAGCTATTTTTTAAACTCAATAACAGCCATTACAGGGAAATGATCCGACGGAAGTTTAGCCTCAAAGGCTTTCAAGCTCAGTTCCCTCGGAAAATTCCCCGAAGTATTCACGTCCCCTGCATCAGCCCGCGTAGCCCTGTAGCTATCTGTAAGCACACCATAGCGCTTTACCACCACCTGTTTAGTCAAAAAAATGTGGTCGATCCGGCTATTCGTTTTAGAATTTATTTCAAAATGATTGAACGTGCCATTGGTGGCATAGCGGAACAGCGCCGTTTCGTAGGCATCACGCACCACATTTGAACCATTCATGATCTCATAGATTTCATTGGTCTGGTCTACATTAAAATCACCGGTCAAAATCACCGTCTCATTGGAAGCAAACTCCCTGATTTTTGCCATAATGAGCTTTGCACTTTCTCTGCGTGCTTTAATGCCTACATGGTCGAAATGCGTGTTAAAAAAGTAAAATTTGGTTCCCTTTTCAATATGCTGAAATTCACCCCATGTGCATATTCTTGGCAACGCGGCGTCCCATCCCCTGTTGGGGCTATCCGTTTTTTCCGACAGCCAGAAATTGCCGCTCTGCAACAGCCTGAACTTTTCCGGTTTATAAAAAATAGCGGCATGCTCGCCCGACTTTTTCCCGTCGTTGCGGCCTACACCGATGTACCTATACTCCTGAAGCTTAACCGACAAATCCTCCAGCTGTTCATGAAGTCCCTCCTGTGTACCGAAGATATCGAAGTCATGAAACCGTATCAGATCTGCAACAACAGGCATGCGCTGATCCCAGCCATTTCCATTTTTGGCATCGCCACTGTTTTTATATCTGATATTAAACGTGGCCACATTCAATTGCTGCGCAAACGAACCGTTCACCGCAAAAACCAACCCCAACAAGAAAACTGATACTTTTTTTAGCATAGCACAAGATAGTAAATTAATGGGAGCCAACCAGCTCAGCAACAGTCTGATAAGTCAAACCCTCATAATTATGTATATAAAGGTCGCATGGAGGAAGTTCCTCCTTGGCATGTGATGTTAACACCCCGACTACTTTCATTCCGGCATTTAGCGCAGCGGATACACCAGAAAAAGAATCTTCGAACACCACACAATTATCCGGACTTACACCCAGATTCTTCGCCGAAGTTAGATATACCTCCGGGTCTGGTTTATGGCGGCTTACATCCTCGCTAGCCATAATAGAGCCCAGTTTTTCCCGGATCAGCACCTTACTCAAGATCAGCAACAAATTGGCCATAGGCGCAGAAGTAGCCACCCCTATTTTAGCGCCATTCCGGTGCAGATCATCCATAAACCCCTCCAATCCCGCTACCGGCTCAACATGAGGCTCGTAAATCTTTCTAAATAAGCTTTCCTTCTCATCCTCCAACTCAAGCAACTCCTGCCCGCTAATAGGGCGCTTCAGGAAATGACTTAAAATATAACTGTTGCTTTTGCCAAACATATGCTCGGCAAATTCCTCATCTGTGGGCGACAAATCCCTCAAAGAAAAAAACTCACGGAAGGCAATAGAATGGTAAGGGTTTGTGTGACAGATCACTCCGTCCATATCAAAGATTACAGCTAGATTTTTATTCATTAAACAAAGATAAGCATGTTTTTTATAATACTTTTTCTATATTTGCGCCCATTAAACCTTATCGTTTAGTCATGCCCGGATGGCGAAATTGGTAAACGTTGCGGTCTCAGAAGCCGTTGGAGTAATATCCTTGAGAGTTCGAGTCTCTCTTCGGGCACAAAGGGAACAACCCGCAAGTTGTTCCCTTTTTTATTGCATTAAATTTCTAAAAATCAACCTCATCCGGATTCAATCCAGACCCGCCTATATACGGGAAAGCATTGATCCTTTGCATATCCTCCTCGCTGATCGCAAAATCAACTTCAAGGTTTTGCTTTATCCGCTCGGGAGTTACAGATTTAGGCAATGGCAAAGTACCATTCTGCAGGCACCACCGCACACATAACTGCGCAACGGATACATCATATTTCGCAGCAATCTCTTTCAAGTCAGCATTGTCAAGCATCCGGCCCGTACCAAGCGGTCCCCAGGCCTCGATCAAAATATTATTATCGCGACACAGGGAAACCGTCTCCTCCTGCATTTGTCCAGGATGAAACTCGATCTGGTTTACCATAGGCATAACCTCCGCTTCCGGAATCAATACCTCCAAATGGTGTGGCAAAAAGTTGCTTACTCCAATCGCTCTGATCCGCTTTTGCTTATACAACTCTTCAAAAGCCCTCCAGGTCTGCTCGTTCAGTCGGTGCCAGTTGGCAAACTGCTTTTCATTGGCAGGCCAGTGAATCAGGTAAAGATCAAGATATTCCAAACCAAGATCGGCCAGGGACTTCTCGAAAGCCCATATCGTTTTATCATAACCGCGCTCACTGTTCCACAACTTGCTGGTTACAAAAATATCCTTCCGTGCTACACCCGATTCAGCTATTGCCTTTCCTACACTCTGCTCATTCTGATAAACCGCTGCAGTGTCAATATGCCGGTATCCGTATTCCAATGCTGCTTTCACAGCCGATACCGCAGTTTCGCCATCTGGCGTTTGCCATGTTCCAAAGCCTATAGCGGGGATCTCTACCCCGTTCGCCAATGTATATTTTGTGTTTATAGATTCCATACCAGTAATTACATGAACCATTTAAAATTGTTTGAAGTTTTGGTAAAAGCTACCTGATCGGAGGCGGTGGCGTTGCCCGCAAAGGCAACTCCCTCCTAAGCATCTTACCAGCATAGCCGCTAAGATACAAATAGTAGTCGGAAGGCACATCCGCTTCAAAGCTAACAAATGTACTTGCGCCAACCGGCGGATTCTTCGAAACTTTGAAAATCGCCGTAGCCTCATCAATTTCATCGAACATCGCGATATATATTGATTTTGCACCTTGCCTCAGCGCCCCTTCAATCTGCTTCCAGAAAAAGGTACCCCGCTTGCGCGGAATCTGATCCGAAGGCGCCGAATTGTTCATGTTATGCCAGCTAAACCCAGGAAACACCACTGCCGTATAATCCAGCCCGTTAGCCTTACACCAGACCATATCCTCGCGC
Organism: Pedobacter deserti; assembly: GCF_024436415.1. GTDB lineage: Bacteria > Bacteroidota > Bacteroidia > Sphingobacteriales > Sphingobacteriaceae > Pedobacter > Pedobacter faecalis. The sequence goes on from NZ_JAFMZQ010000001.1 coordinate 2,807,597, forward strand.
TGCACCCCGGCATATCGCCCATAGCCCGCTTCATCTCCATACCGACCGATGGTCCATGGATGCACAATATCCGCTTTTCTGATCAGTTCATGCAGAAAAGGATCACTCTGCGTATCATTTCTCAATTCACGCCAATACGTAGGCACACCCAGCATTACTGAACAGCCCCCATATACCGGATCGTTTTTCAAAAACTCTACAACGCTGGCAACATCTTTAATCGTGTATTTCCGGTTGTCGTTAAAGCCTACACCCCATATCACGACCAAAGGCTTACCTCTATGAAACAAGTAGGTTTGCGTTTTACCCTGACTGGTAATCTTCATGCTATCCACCAGATTCTTCCAGTCGGCGATAAGCACCTGCATATCAGCCATGCCCTGGCAGCCCGATAGATCGTACATCACGGAGATAGCCCTGCCATACTTCTGCGAAGCGCTGAGCGCGTTCTGCAAGACCTTGTTAAAATGATGCCGACCTTTCTTCCCTTTTATTTCTACAAGAAACCGCTGCATAAACACGCCGTCGACACCGTAATCCTTCATCCATTTAAAATGCGTATCGACGGTCGACGAATCATAGGCACTGTGCACAAAAGCCGTACTGCCATCAGCATGCTTAAAATTGGTCTGATACGTACGTTTTAGCTCGCCGACTTCCGGCCACAGATCAACGTTGGTAAAGCCCGGCTCAAACTTTCCCTGCCGGGTGTAATGGTACCAGCCCCGGCCGGCACCATCTGCCTCAGCGTTGTGCCAGCCCTGATAACCCGCCATAACCAGTCGCGAGTAGCTCTTAAACAACCCCGCCCTACCATGCCTGCTCTGCGCCCGCACCATACCATACGGCAGCGACACCACAAGCAACAGCACAACCAAAACAACATTCCGTTTCATAGCCTGAATATAAAAAAAGCACCGTGTAAACACGATGCTTTAAACTAAAAACACTGGCAAAACTTATTTGGCCTTCTGCTTCAACTGGTTTAGCTGAACCTTAAGGCTTTCTATCTGCTCCTGCTGCTCTTTTATGGCAGCCACAAGCACAGGAATGAGCTCCTTCGTATCCACTTCACTATAGGTAGCAACCTTATGGCTGTTTTTGCCCGAAGGATACTGCTTCGAGGTTTGTTTCACCAAACCAGGGAAAGCCGCAGCAACATCACTAGCCAGAAAACCATAATGCTCACCGGCAGGTAAATTCAGATGCTTAAACTTCTCGACATCATATTTAAAAACAACAGGCTGTAAACTGGTCAGCTGGCGGGTTGTATTCGAAATCTGACCCACACCAATCTTCAGCTCCTTTTCATCGATTTTCTGTGCATTCGCACCAACAGCAGTCACACTCAGTAAAAGTCCCATCAAAGAAACTTTACCCAACATTGAATATTTCATAAAGTATAATTTAAATGATTAATAAAATTTAAAAGAAAATTAGTCGCGCCATTTAAACAGCGGCACCGTCCGGAGGCGGACAAGACGTAGAAAGATGAACCGTCAGGGTATTCGGATTGCCCCGTCCATCAAACGTTGAAAACAGAACAACAAAGGGGACGGCAGCCGCCACCTCAGCATAAAGTTCATCAGGATATTCCGTCAGTTTATTTTCTTTAGAATCCTCATCAGGAACCTCGTCCGAAGACTGGTCTAGATGATAGGCGTAAGCAGGCAAACCAGAATCAGCAATCAGATCTACTCCTTTTGCCAAAACAAATGATAACAACAAGAAAATGCCTGCTATTTTACTTAGCATAGTATTCGTCGTTTAACTTATAATTGGTTGCTCTTGCTAACAAATATACAGTATAACAACTCAGTTGCAAACATCGTTTTGTAAAAAACAGAGGCAGCTTAAATAATTATTCGATAATCTTTCGCTCACGCAGAATGTCGGCATTCTTTAGAAAAACCTCCTCTGAAAGTTTCAATACTACCACACCATGAACAGCGTCCCAGCCAAACCTCTGAACACCCGTAGCATCCTTAATGTGCTGTATGCCTAAAGCCGGCTGATTTGCAAACAATATGAATGGCTGAGGATGCTCCGCAGTGGGCCTTACCCGAATGTATTTATCACCTACTGAAATAACAAGCAGTGTTTTCGCGTCATAGGTAGGTTCCCAGCCGCCTATTCTCATCCATGTCTCAGAACATTTATGACCATCCGCTTCCCACTCAAAAATAAGCAACTGATCGCCCTCAAAGCGCATATTAGTTACAAACCGCTTCTCTTCCCCTTTAGGAAGAGCATTGTTTAAGGGCCACTGATTCTCCTCATAATTGCCTTTTTTCGATGGCACGTTGCCCGTAAAGTAGTTACCCGCAAAAGCCGTCCGTGTGATAAAGTCCTGCGGATTAATATCTGCAACCGAGAAACTAGACCCATCATATAACTTCACTCTCCTGAAATGCCTCACAGTCTGATCAGCAGTCTGCCCCCTACCGTAGTCATATTTTAGCAAGTCCCAGCTCCCCACGATCTTTGCCGCCATGGAATCCACGACTTGTGGCGCAGCCGCCGCCTTGGCTTTTTTAACCCTCGACCACACTTGGCGGTGGTCTGCCCCATCCGCTACCCAGGTGAACACTAATTCATCTTTATTCAAGATCGATAAGTTCTTCCGAAAGAGCGCATTCAAAACAGGTTTAAATTGTGGCGTTACCGTAGTTGCATGCTCCAGAAAATTACTATTTAGCGAATCCGGGTGATAACGGTACGAACCAGTCATACTCGCCAGGTTACGGCCCGTCTTTGGCTCGCAAAAGATATCAGTATAGTTATACCTAGTGTGGATACGGAAACGTTTAAAATTTTCCATGCCCTTTTGGCTCGCGCCCCCTTTTGAAATCATATACGAACTAAGTTCCCAAGTACCAATGATATGGTTGCTCAGCGAGTCGCCCTGAGCGAAACTTTGACAGACAGATAGGCATAACAATAACCAGCCCGCAGCAATGATCTTCATAATGATTCACGTTAATTTCCTGTCAAGATAACAAGAAATGTGGATCTGAAAAAATAAAGATCCCTGGCAAGCTTGAGTTGGCGACTTCAACTTTTTAAAATTTTTATAGTAAAATAAACATTTAATTCTATCTTTGCACCTCCTGAAAAGGGGAATGATTCCGTAGCTCAGCTGGTAGAGCATTACACTTTTAATGTAGTGGTCCTGGGTTCGAATCCCAGCGGGATCACCACTTGGGACAAATCTGAATATATGGATTTGTCCCATTTTTTTACCCTCCAATTTCCTGTTAATCTGACAAATAAAAGCAATAGCAGAACCTAGCCTCAAAGTTCGATGTCTTGTTCCGTCAAATCCCAACAATTCAGTGCGACACCTTGAATTCATCCCTTAAATAATGAAGTTCATCGGAAAGTCGGAATAAATAAAACACATCCTTGATACCTAAAATATATTTTTGGACAATGATTCGAATAAAAAACATTAATATAAAGAGACTCACAATCTTCTTTTTTTCGACACTGGTATATGCCCTTTGTCAAATGCTTTTTACCATTGTTTTAATGAAAGAAGATTTATGGCGGAATTTTCATATACAGCTGTCAGCCCATTATGTGGTAATTTTTGCTATGTGTATAGCCGATTACACTTTATTAAGGTTCTTGAATAAAAATTTACCTTATTCAAAGAATATATTCTTGCGAATTATGGCAGATATTGCGGGGATAACCTTGATATGCCTGATATTACTATGGGTATTTAATTTTCTGATTTATGACGTGTTCCGCATTCCTCAGGAGGGACTGCCCCCGTTCCACGTTAAGTTTGCTTTTGCCATGTCAACAAATATTCCTATTCTGTTGGTCTTTGAGTTGATTCATTATTTCCAGTCTGAACAGAAAGCGATAGCCGATTCAGAAAAAGCCAAACGTGAGGTTCTGCTGTTTCAGCACGAGACATTGAGATCACAGATAAACCCTCATTTCCTGTTTAATTCCCTTAATGTATTGTCATCTTTGATATATGTAAATCAGGAAAATGCCAACAAATTCACGAAAGCTCTCTCAAAAACCTATCGCTATGTACTATCCCTCACGCAACAACCGATAGTGTCCATTACGGAAGAATTGAATGCTTTGGATTCGTATATATTCCTCATGCGGATGAGATTCGAGAACTCCTTTACTTTTACGGTAAACAAAATATCGCCCAATAAACAGCATAAGATTATCCCCCTGACGCTGCAGCTGCTTATAGAAAATGCATTCAAGCACAATATCGCAACGGAAGAATCAACATTAAATATCACAATCAATATTGATTACGAACATATCACAGTCGAAAACAACATCCAGCCATCGGGCAGTGCTGATAAAGGTGGAATCGGGCTAAAATACATTACCAGGCAGTATAAAATCTATGCTAAAGAAGTTACGGTTGATCATACCGAGGAATTGTTTATTGTAAAAATCCCCTATATACAGTCATGAAATACCTGATCGTAGAAGATGAGCGGTTTGCATACGAAGAACTGAAACGTATGATGATGAAGTTACGTCCAGACTATCTCTTGGAAATGCAAACGAAAACGGTCATAGATACCATTGTTTTTCTGAAAGAATCTGTTGTCGATCTTATTCTTATGGATATCCGTCTTGCAGACGGCAACTGCTTCGAAATATTTAGCCATGTAGATGTTACAACACCTGTTATATTTACAACAGCTTACGATGAACATGCCATTAAAGCATTTAAGCTGAACAGTATAGATTACCTCTTAAAACCATTTGATGAAAGTGAACTGGAGACAGCGCTAAGCAAATTTGAGAACATATTTTATCATCAATCTTATAAAACCAATTCGAAGAATTTTGAGCAGCTACTATCGCTCAAGACCAAAAACCGTTTCCTGATATCCAAAGGTGAAAACTATCATTATATTGAAACCAAGGATATTGCCCATTTTTACAGTGAAGACGGGGTCATCTTCCTCCACACGTTCAACGACAGGCGGTATATCATTAATTATACTTTAGATCAATTGGATCAACAGCTTGATAGCCGATTGTTTTTCCGGGTGTCGCGTAATTGCATCGGGAATGTCAAAGCCATTGAAAATGTTGCAAAATACTTTAACAGCCGTCTTAAACTTTCCTTTTCGCCGGAATGCCCACATGAGGTTTTGGTTAGTCGGATGCGAGTACCAGACTTTCTCAAATGGATGGACGGTATCCTACAATAGCTTGATACATAAAATCCATCTCCTTTATATTGCACTTCATTTACCAAAATCTAAAGTCTATCGCTTAGAGATTTCTTGATCGCAGCGTTCGCCGTTCTTTTGCCCAAAGAAATAAACAAGTATAAATACATTTTAAAATCGTGAAGACAATATCATTACTCTCAGCAACATGGGTTGTGCTTTTATGTCTGGAGGCAAAAGCACAGCAAGTATCCTTCAAGACAGAGTACATCGGAAATTCGGGCTACTACTATTTGCCTCCCGGCGAAAAACCAAGAGAAAAAATAGGTGATGCTAAAGGCTCGGCCATGGTTTATCAGGGAACTTTCAATATGCCCTTGTCCATGAAGTCAAATGAGCATAACCGTCCTACCGCTTGGGGAATTGGTTTTGGAGGGGCATACGTCTCCTTGCATAACCAAAACTTTTCGGAACATATGGTCTCCGAAATCATGAACTTACAGTTTGGCGTTTATCATTTACGTCCTTTAAACGACAAATGGTCCATGAGGGCAAGTGTCGGAATGGGGATATTTACGCCGTCCACCGATTTTACCGAAATCAGTTTCAAAAATGTGCTGGGCAGCGGGGGAATTGTTTTTATCCGTCATCTGAATTCCAATCTTGATATCGGAGGAGGTGTGGCTATAAACAGTTCTCTGGGATATCCAATGGTATTTCCGGCCGTTTACGTCGATTGGAGGCGTGAGGGAAAATACAATGTGAATATTGAATTGGGTGATGGCTTGGATGTGTCGATAGGTTATGCTGTCAACGAAAGATTCAAATTATCATATGCGCTTGAAATGAACGGACAGGTAGCCCTATTGGAAAAGGATGGTAAAGACGTTATATTCTCCCATCAATACATTGTTACGGGATTTCGCCCCGAAGTAAAGCTAGGTAAAAAAGGGCCATCCTTAACGGGTATGGCGGGGCTTAACCTGTTTCGTCCTGCGTCATACAGCGACAGAACATTGAAAGGTGTATTTGCAGGAGACAATGACTATCATTTTTCTGTTTCTCCATATGCTTCCATCGGTTTAAAGATGAAGCTTTAACTCATAAACATGAAGCAAGCCCTGCAGACTTTAACATACCGAGGTGTTTATGCAATTACCTATGTCATAAGCCTGTTGCCTATGAGTTTTCTCTATTCGATCGCCTCATTCGCTTTCCTCCTCGCCTATCACATTATTGGGTACAGGAAAGCGGTAGTCTTTCAAAACGTCGCACGTTCATTTCCCAAAAAGCGATATGGGGAGGTCCATGCTATTGTAAGAAAATTTTACGCTTGCTTTGTAGCTTATTTTGCTGAAATTATAAAAAGCGTCTCTGCTCCGGCAGAGGTGCTTAATCGGAAAATACTATTTGAGAATTTGGAGTTGGTAGACCAGTATATAAACTCGGGACGAAATGTCATTGCCTGTTTAGGACATTGTGGAAACTGGGAGATGTTAAACTTCATGCCATATAAAATACACCATGAAATATATGCTGTTTACAAGCCTCTTACGTCTGGGTCAATGAACAGGCTGATGATCAAACTAAGATCACGTTTTGGCATGAAGCTATTAGCGGACAGCGCAGTTATGCGTCATGTCCTATCTAATAGCTCAAGTCCTGCCGTATATCTATTCCTTGCCGACCAATGTCCACGCATCAAAGACGAAAAATATAGGTTTACTTTATTGAATCAAGAAACCTATTGGTTTTCAGGAATGGAAAAATTGGCGCGCAAAGGGCAGACAGCGGTTATCTATCTGCACATTACACAGCTATCAAAAGGAAACTACAAAATTGTCTGCCTACCGATATGCTCAAATGCGGAATCTACGACGGATGGCCAAATAACCAAAAAGTATATCGACCTCTTAACAGAAAATATCATGGAAGAACCATACGGGTGGCTGTGGACACATAAGCGTTGGAAACGATGATAAGGTTATTTTCAATGATATCAATACCGGCTAGTTCAACAGATTGTCTAAATTAGCCTACTGATAAAAAATCCAATGAAGAAAACGAAAGTCGTACTGATCTTATCGCTACTTTGCCATGTATGTTTACGTATCCAGGCGCAGGACTGGCAGGATACAGTAAATCGGATTGATCAGATTTTCGACATCTACGCAAAAGATCGCCCAGGTTGTCAAATCGCAATCAGTCGAAACGGACATCTCCTTTACTCGAAAGCTTTCGGTATGGCAGATCTTGAAAACCAAAAAGCAATGTCTCCGCAGACATTGATTGAAGCCGGATCCGTGTCCAAACAATTCACGGCGGCCTCCATACTCCTGCTGGAGCAGCAGGGGAAGTTATCCCTGGATGAAGACGTACACAAATACCTGCCGGAACTACCGCCCTATCCTTCAAAGCTTACCTTGAGGCAAATGATGCAACACACCAGTGGCCTTAAGGACTGCTGGGCGCTTCTGTCACTTTCCGACGCGCCAAGGGGCAGCAAAATTTACAGGAATCAGGACATACTTGATTTGCTCTCCCGCCAGAGCCTGAACCACTCGCCCGGAGCGGAATTTATGTACAGCAATGCCAATTACGTGCTGCTTGCCATCATCGCAGAACGCGTGAGCGGAGAAACCCTGCAAAGTTTCACACACCGGTATGTCTTCAAGCCAGCCGGAATGTCGCACACGCGCTGGCGGACGAATGCAAATGAGATCATCCGCAATAGAAGCATCGCCTATGCCCCAGATCAGAGCAGCTTTCTACCTGACATGCCTAACGAAGAAGTGTATGGCAGCGGCGGTTTGCTTACAACAGCCGAAGATCTGTTAAAATGGAACAAGTACTATACCGGTGATAGACTGGGCAAACCGGGGCTGCTGCAAAAGCAGATTTCGGGGTCGCCATTGAATGATGGACAAACGAATGATTACGCTGCAGGTCTGCGTATCGTTCAGATCAGGAACTGGAAAGTATACATCCACGATGGCGCCACGGCCGCTTATCGCAGTTCCCTGGAATATTATCCGGAAACCGGGCTTTCCATTGCATGGCTGGCCAACACTTCGGCCTTTGACGGTAAGCCCGACGGCCTAAATGAATTGAGGCAACTGCTATTACCGGAAAAAACTCCGGAAGTCAAGTTAGAAGCGAGGCAGGAACCGCCACAAAAACCGTTGAAAATGCCTGAGGTGGTCGCAGTTCCAAATGCCATCGATCCGATTACGCTGGAATCCGTCACAGGTCATTATTATTCAGACGAAGTACAGGCAGAACTTGACATTAAGCTCAATAATGATCAATTGGAAATCCATCGGAAATCAAATGAAGTATTTAAATTGGCAACCAGCTCTGACGGCAATTTCCGAATTCAGGATTCTAAAGTCACGCTACAAATACTGAAGGATAACCTCGGCAACATTTCCGCAATAAGTTTCACCACTCCACGCGTGAGGAACATCGTTTTCCGCAAGGTGTTGAAGACCAATTAGGCCATTCCTGCAATCCTGCTAAAGCCTGTTATTAAATAGAGTTAAATAACAAGCTATAGCAGGAAAAAGAATTACGTTATAAAGGCTTCAAAAGTTCCCCGAGTTTCCGGTCAACCCCCTCCCCCCTAAGATTTGTGGCGATAATCCTTCCATCCGGATCCAGCAGGAAATTTTGTGGTATGGAAGTTACCGAATACAACTTGGCTACCTCATTCTCGTATTTTAAATCTGACACTTGTGGCCAGGTGAGCTTGTCATCTTTTATCGCTTTTATCCAGCCTTCCTTACCGGTTCTGGGATTATCTAATGAAATACCCAATATGATAAAATTGTCTTTGCCATATTTGTTCAATGCGGCTCTTAAAAACGGACTTTCCTCGCGACAAGGAGGACACCAGCTTGCCCAAAAATCCAGCAGTACATATTTTCCTTTAAATTCTTTTAAAGACACTGGCTTGCCTGCGGTGTCAGCTGCGGTAAACTGCGGAGCATAAGCGCCAATCATCACCTTTTTCCACTCCGATATCTTAGCGGCATAAGCTTTGCCTTTTTCCGATGCGCGCACACGGACAGATAGGGAATTAAAATGAGACTCAACATCGATGTCAGGTGAACTCTCCCGCAATTTCTGAAGCGCATTTATAATGATCAGGGAGTTCGGGTGCGACTGGAGGAACTTCAAATAGCCTGCTTCTGGCTCTTTTTTAACGAGTTCTACGAGTGCTTGCTCATCCCTGTTAAGCTCTCCTCCGGCAATTTTTGCCTGATCAATAGTACTGGCGCTGGTCAAGGTAATGGTCGTAGAATCCGTATAAAACTGGATAAACTTTCCGCTTGTCGAAGATTTACCTTTCACTAGATCGGAGACTCTCACAAATCCTAAACTTTCCTTTTTATTGGTAGACGCTTTAAACGAAAACACACCGTCTTTAACATCTGTAGAGTCGGTAGCTATAGTGCCATCAACATGTGTATACACATAAAAAGCACGCTTAGGTATCGAGCTTTTTGGCAACTTTCCCTTTACGACGTATTCGAATGTATCAGCATCAAGGTCGACAGATGAAACCGCCCCCAGAACTTCTTGTAATTTGTTCTCCAGGGCCTCCCCTCTCAGGTTAATTCCAATAATCCTTCCGTCCGGATCCAATAAGTAATTTTGAGGAACTGCTCTAACCATGTACAAATCCGCAACTTTGTTCTGCCAGCCCTTTAAATCCGTGACTTGCGTCCAGGTCAACTGATCGTCTTTAATAGCTTTGAGCCATGCTTCTCTGCCGTTCGCAAAATCCAGCGAGACGCCCAACACATCAAAACCCTTCGCTTTATATTTATGATAGGCTTTAACTACTGTAGGATTTTCTGCCCGGCACGGCCCGCACCAGCTCGCCCAAAAATCTATCAAAAGATATTTGCCTTTAAAATCCTTTAGGGAAACCAGCTTGCCATTAGCATCAGTCTGAGAAAAGTCCGGTGCAATAGCACCTATTTTCATGTACTTCTGCCTCGCTAATACATCGCCGAAATCTTTTCCCAGCGGATTCAGGCGTACATGCTCACCGAGTGTATGGTAAAGTGAGTCCACCTCTTCCAGTGCAGGGCTGCCCGGTATCGAATTGTATAACAAACGGGAGCCAACGCCCGAATAGGACTTTAGTACCATTAAACTCATCAATGAGTTTGGATTGTTTTTTATAAAATCCAGCCATATCTTCTTTTGCCGAAGGCCGATAGCAGAACTTTCTTGCTGGAAATTGTCATTGAACGCTTTTGAGTTCCTGGTTTCCGGTGTCGCATTCAATAGCTTATCAACAAGATCACCTAAGGCTTTGTCCGTCGGTCTCAATTGCGCCTTCAACCTGACATAGTCCATATTTAAGGGTCCGCCAGTAAGTTTAGCGTTTGGTAGCGAATCCGGACTGGTGATGGATATCTTCCCCGGTTCTATATAAAAGTTAAACGTAAAGGGGCTACCTCCAATCTGATTAGATTGTAAGCCCGTACCTTTTTTATTGATAATGATATGCGCAGGCATCGCTCCGTCAACATTACCGGTAAATCTAAAGGATCCTTTGGTTATTACCGTAGAATCAATTCCATGCGCCAGGAACAAATAAGCCTTAGCAGGGGGATTTAGTTTACCGATCTTGCCCTCTACCACATACTGCCGACCTTGTGCGGCAGCGAATAGCGGTAAAGCTAACGCACACAAGGAAATCCCAATTTTAGTTATAATCATGTTCTTTATAAGTTGTGTCAAATATTAATAGTCGTCGTTTTGGTCTAAAGCCGGATTGGCCTGCCGCTCTGCTAGCGGAACAGGAAACACTGCGGCGCTGCTCTTCCAGAATGGTTTTACCGGATCGAGAACCGCATCTATCATTTTTGTACGTTTCAGGTCGATCCATCTGTTTCCCCATTCGCAAAAGAGCTCGACCTGCCGTTCATGAAGAATAGCGCTTAGCGCCGTTGCCTTCGAATCTGTACTGATATCAACGCGGTCCTGCGCCCTATCCCTGATTTTATTTAAGTCAGCCAGCGCTTCGGGCAACTTATCCAGTTGCGCATAGGCTTCGGCGCGGACTAAATAAATGTCGGCGAGCCTAAAAATCATGTAATCCTCTGCAGGGGTCTGACCAGCACTGGTATTCTTATATTTACGTGGATAATAATAGGTAGCGCTGCCTACCGTGTTTACACCAGTCCAGATCGCTACGCGCGGATCACCACTTTCAAAAGCGGCGAGTAACTGCGGAGAAAGCACATAATTTGGCTGGGCGGTTGGGCTATACGGTATAAACGTAGACGCCTCTACCGTTTGGTAGTAGACGCCATTGGCAGGTAATTGCCAAATGGCCTCTTCGCTCCCGCTTAAAAACACATTGTTTAGCGCTGTTAGGCTATATAGTGGCGAAGAAATCACTTTGCTGGACGCATCAATCGCATTCTGATACTGACCGAGGTAGAGGTACACCTTGGCTAATAACGCCTGCGCCACATGCAAATTTGGTCGTATCCGACCAGCAGAAGGATACTCAGCCGTCAATCTCTGCTGTGCGTCGGTCAGGTCTGACATAATCAGCTTAAAAACATCTTCTACTGAAGACCGCGGCATACGCTGAGTTTCCTTATAATCCGTGGAAGTGATAAGCGGAACCGGTCCCCAAAGGTTAACCATATAATAATAGTAAAGTGCCCTGTCCACCTTCAACTCGCCGATCAGCTGATTTTTCAACTTCGAACTTATCGCATTAGAGCCCTCAATGCCGTTTAGGCAAATATTAATCTGATAGAGGTTCTTGTATGCATCAGCCCATATTGACCTGTTGGTGCTATTATCTGGCGTAATCTGGTTATTGTAAAAGTCCGTGCCCGTATAGGTACTCGCCCCCACGGTAAGCTCGTCGCCCGTCAGTCCGGTGTATATGGTGACTGCCCCACTTCCAAATAGCGGGCTGAAGGCAGACAGTCCAAAATTCGTGTACACCCCTGCCACGGCGGAAACGATACTTGCACTATCCGTGAACACGAATTCAGCAGAAACCTTATTTGTTGCATTTGACGGTATTTCTATGAGTTTCTTACACGAACTGGCAACTAGTCCAGTCAGAATGATAGCAACCGTCGATATTTTGTTGATAACACTAAAAGCTTTCATAAGCTATAAATTAATTGTAAGACCAAAATTTATTGTCCGCTGGATAGGGAAACTGAACAACTTGCCCAGTTCAGGATCACCAACTTTATAATTTGTTATCAGAAAGAGGTTCTGTCCGTTAACATACACCTTGGCGTCCGAAATGCCCAGTCTCTCACAAAATCCAGAGGGGAGCATATAAGACAGCGCCGCCGTCCTTAACCTTGCATAAGATCCATCACTATATGCACCGGACGAAGTGATGAAGTTATATCCGAAAAAGCTGAAACCGGTAGTGAGCTTTTGGATAGAAGAAATATCCCCCGGCTTTCTCCAATGGTCTAATACCTCAACAGGTTGATTCGCTAAAGATCCTGGTGTAGTAGTTGAATAAATGCTGCTTAGATAGTTCTCTTGCTGCTTATGCTGGAACTGAAATAAGAAATACAGGCTCAGACGTTTATACGAAAGCGTATTTCCAAGTCCGCCAATATACTTAGGGTCAAGATTGGCAATGGTCTGAAAGTCGCCTCCCTGCGAAGGTATTCCATATGCAGGAGATGAAGTTAATGTACCATCCACCTTATAGAACTCAAAAGTACCCGTCTGCGGATTCACACCTGCGAGCTTATAGCCTCTAACGATGTTTACAGATTCTCCTATGGAATATCTCAGCGCATAGGAAGATTCTTCCAGTCCAGGAAACGAGATCAGTTTATTACGGTTGGCAGAGATATTAAAATTTGTACTCCATGAAAAGTTTTTACCGTTAACATTCTTAGAAGTCAGGTTAAATTCCAGCCCCTTGTTCTCTACTTCCGCCGGGAAATTTGCCAGCACCGAGCCGAAGCCGGTTTGAGAAGGCAAAGTATAATTTACCAGTTGGTTACCTATCCTGTCGCGATAATAATTCGCATTCAGCAAAACCTTGTCTTTAAAAAAGCCAAGATCCAAGCCCAGGTTCCATGATTTCTTAGTATCCCATCCATAATCCGGATTGTACAGGTTTTCCACAAACAATGGTTTTATGCCCTGAAAATTAGGTTGAGTATTTCCTGAAAAAGATTGCTGATAGCCGTATGGCAAGGTTGAGTCGGTACCCACAGTACCATAGCTGGCTGATAATTTGCCGTACGAAAGGAACTGGAGCGGACCTTTAAAAAACTGCTCTTCCGAGAAAATCCAGCCTAAACCCACAGAACCGAAATTACCAAACTGCCTACCAGGGCCAAAATTGCTGGATCCGTCTCGCCTGCCGGAAACCTGGACAATATAACGCTGGTCGTATACGTAGCCAAGTCGCGCAAAAACACCTACATATTTGTACGGATCATAGGAATCTGTGCCAAGAATAGTACCCGCCTGCGCAATCGAACCCAACAGCGCCTCGTTCGCATAGTTTGTTCCCTCGAGCTGAATTCTCTCAATATCATTCTGTTTATAAGTAGCACCCAAAAGGCCGGTAAAAACACCTCGTCCTAAATTTCGCTCATAGTTAAGTTGCGGCTCCACGTTTATGGTTTCAAAAGTATTATCTGTAAACGTTGCTTTTGAAGCAGGGAAATTGCTTGGGTTAATCGTACTTGCAGGTTTACGCTGATCTTCGGCACTCATAAGCCTGTTGTATCCCAGGTTTACATTAAACTTAAGGTCGCGAACTATCTGATAGCCCAGCGACAGAGAGGTATTCATATTGTGCACCGACATTGCGCTAGGCTGCATTAAATTCGCAGCATACTGTGCAAAAGAACCGGTATTATACCCTTTGTAATTCCAGACTGGCTTACCACCGGCGTCCACAAGATCCGGGAAATTAGGAGGCGCCATAATGGTGTTCAGGATATTGGCTGAGGCTGCTGTATTATTTTTTTCATGACTGAAATCAAAGCCAAAGCCTACGGAGAAGCGATCATTTAAAGATTTATAATTTAAGTTCGAATGCAGGGTTAAACGCTTATCATCAAAGTCGCCCGGAATATTGTATTCCGCTTTAGTAAAACCCGTTGAGATCAGAAAGTTCATTCTGTCGGCCCCGCCCGATACACTTACATGCCCGTCGTTATTATGTGAGGTGCCTCCCAGATATTTCTCAAACCAGTCTGTGTTTTTCTGCTGATCAAAAAGAAGCAGGTCGGGGTAAGACAAAGGATCCGCTGTAGAAAGATCAATACCATCGTTGGCCAGTGCTTCCCGCCTGTAGGCTAAATATTGCTCCGTGTTCAGCAGTTTGATCTTTCTCGTGGCCGTATTTAATCCAGAATTGAAACTGGCCTGCACCCTGGTTTTCCCTGCCCGGCCCTTTTTAGTGGTAATCAATATGACCCCATTTGCACCTTGCGTACCATAGATAGCGGTCGACGAAACATCCTTCAGAACAGTAATGCTCTCTATATCTGCGGGGTTAAGGCTGTTAATCGGACTAAAGCCCCCTACGCCGTTTATGGTGCCATCATACCCGCCCAGCGACGCTAAAGAGTTGATATTGGTATTCTGGGCAGCTACAGGCACGCCATCAATGATGAACAATGGCTGGTCATACGGTTTTAATGTGGTATTACTGTTTTGCGATAACGAGTTTTGTCCCCTAACCTGCACCCTCACGGCAGCTCCCGGCGCGCCAGATGTTGAGTTGATATTTAAGCCCGGTACCAGCCCCTGCAAAGCCTGCAGCGGGTTCATCACCGGTTGGTTTTCGATGTCTTTTGCAGATACGGTATTGACAGCGCCAATTGATACCCGTCGGCGCTCCTTTCCGTAGCCAATTACATGCACCTCGTCGAGCGGAGAAACAAGTGCTTCCAACACAATGTTGCCCATTTTTTCTTTTACCGGAACCTCCTTTGTTTTATAGCCAACATACGAAAGGACCAAAACGTCCTTTTCATCTGCGTCCAGCATAAAGTTCCCATCGTACCCGGCAATGATCGAATAATTTTTACCCTTTATACTCACCGTTACACCGAGGATACCCTCGCCGTCGCTATTTACCACCCTGCCCGTAACGTGAATAGATTGAAATTTCGCAATTACCCGGTCCAGGATGGATGGAGAAGGCCTTTGAAGCACCGCAATGGTGTTTCCTTCGATCTTATAAACGACGTTCAATCCTTTCAAAGCTGCATTGAGGGCTTCCTCCACAGAAGCATTGCTAAGTACAACCGTCACCCTGTGGTTCTTAGGCAACGTTTTTCCGTCTGAATACAGATCATAACCGCTTTGCTTGCGGATCTCTGTGAGTACCGTACTTAACGGGACATTACGTTGGTTTAAAGTAATGCGCTGTGCGAGTCCTGATGCACTGACCTGCATCAGACAGGCTATCAATAAAACGGTGGTTAATCGCATGATACGCCATAATTTATGGTACAGCCGCTCCGGCATACCAATTTCCTTAATAATTTGATACATTTGTTTAGCGTTTGGTTAAAGCAACATCCTTCATCTTTCCAGGAAACAGGATATTGCGGTTTAGTTCTGGTTTAATAGCTGGCTCTTGGCCAAACCTCAACCAGTTCTTTCAGAACTGGTTGCTTTTCTCAAGCTGGTTCTAGTAAAATTTCTTCATTCTTTGTTTGCTTTAATGGTTAACACCCTGTTATTTATACACATATAGTTTTTTGCCCTCAAATCTGAATTTAACCTGACCCGAATTTTCAATGAGGTTTAGCACCGAGGACAGCCTGCTTTTTCTCGAAATCCATCCCCAGGCCTCAATATCTTGCGGAACACTCTTGTCGTACACCACTTCTATATCATACCACCGGGCTATTTCACGCATCGCCACCCGGAAATCTGCCCCCTCGAGGTTGAACGCTTCCTCCTTCCAGTCTGTAACCAGCGCGGTATTCACCTTCAAGACCTTTAGTTCAGCACCATTGTTCACAGCCTGTTCACCAGGCCTGATGGTCCGAACGTTAGTGCCCGACTTAACCCTCACAGAGCCTTCCATTAAAGTGGTTTTTACTGCCGGTTCATCGCTATAACCGTTGATATTAAAATGCGTACCAAGCACTGTCACCTCCTGACCCGCACTTTCTACAATAAAAGGTTGTTTCTTCATGCGCCCCGGCAATGATGCCGAAGCGACTTCAAAATAAGCCTCACCGGTAATTTGCACACGTCTTTCCGCCCCCATAAACTTCGACGGAAACTTCAGGGACGAAGCAGCGTTTAGCCACACATGCGTACCATCGGCCAAAACAACCTGATATGTCCCCCCGCGCGGCGTCTCTACCCTCAGCATTTCGACGCCAGCGAGTGCGTGCACCACATCACGACCAGCGGTGTCCGTACCGCCCTTCAGCGAACCTGAAGACAGGGTCCCGGAAGAGTACCGGACAAGGCCATGGTCGACCACCACCCCAGTCTTGCCATCACTCAAAGCTACGGTCTGCCCGTTAGCCAAAGTCAGCGTCGCCCTATTTTTTCCGGGTGCAATATCGCTTGCGGAAGCCATTCCATCACGTTCGCCTTTCAGAAATCCGGAATCGCTGGTATAAAACCAAACGCCTAAAGTAATTGAAGCAACTGCTGCTGCCACCGCAATTTTTGGCCATAAACGGACCGACTTTTTACGTGCCTGCGAGATAATGCGGTCGTATAACCTTCCAGACTCCTCAGAACTCAGCATCATGCGTTCTTCAGGAAGAATGGAGTGCCAGGTTTCCTCCATAAATAGTTTAACAGGCTGTTCTGCCAGGTCAGATTTTAACAATGCATCCCATTCCGCCATTTCAACCGGATCCAAGCTGCCTTCCAGGTAGGCCTTATGCAGATATTCTATTTTTTTTTGATCCATTTCAGTTTGTGCGGGTCAACAATTGCCCGAAATCGCCAAAGCTATTTAATAGATGGACGTAAAAAGAATGTGCACAGGGGCAATGCACACTCAATTATTTTAAAATAATTTTAAAATAATCAGTAAAACAGATAAATCAGTATGCTTAGCCATAAAAGATCGGAGCGATTTTAGGGCAAGTTTCATGTGGCGGTGTACAGTTTGAGGAGAAATTCCGAGTTCTTTAGCTGCTTCCTCATACTTTAAGCCTTGCTGATGACAGAGTTTGTATACTTGCTTCTGTTGAGGTGGCAACAACGCTATGCCCCTTTCCAGCAACTGTCGGGTATCGCTCAATAAAATACTTTCTTCAGTAATGTTTTCCCGCACATCATCCACCTCCCCGATCGGTTGAACATAGCGCACTTCCCGTTTCAGTTGCCTCAGTATATCGAACGTCCGATTTCGCGTAATGGTAAGCAGGTAATTTTCAAGATCATTGATCGAGTTCAGTTTATCACCAAGATTCCAGACCTTGAGGAACACCTCCTGTGTCACTTCCTCTGCCAGTTGCCGCGACTTGAGGTACTTGTTTGCGAAAGTGAGAATTTGAGCGTGATACGCATCAAATATAATTTTAAAAGCTGACTCGTCACGCTGACTAACTCTCGAAAGCAGATTTTTTTCCTCTATAACGGGTTTCCTGATCATCTATACTAAGGTTGTTCCCATATAATCAAGGAATACCACGCAATATTATAAAAATATTAATCCTGCAACAAATGCACCTATCCGTTTACATCCTAGCCACCTAGTTACTAATAAATAAGTAATCACTAGAATATAAGTGGATAATAACTTGATAGTTAGGATATAGTTAAGATATCATTGCTATATGGTTGGTATATCAAAAGGATATATCAAGGATATACCAACCATACGCCAACGATATACCAAGGATATATCAACCTCCTATTTATTATCTAATTATTATCTACTTTTTCTCTATTTAATAGTAACCACGTAGCCACTTTATGACTCTCCGACTTTGGCTATACAATTCCCCGTTTTGGCTATGCCGCGAAGATTAGACCTGATGATCTTTGACTATATCAAAAATTAAAAAAAATGAAACAGTCAAAAACACCCATCATCAGCTTTAGTCCGGTTGTGTTACCGGTTGCCGGCCGTCATGTAGACCTTGAAATGAAAGTTTCTGTTCCCGCGAACGGAAACAACCTGCCCGTTATTCTTCTTTCGCACGGACATGGCCCGTCTAACTTCCTGTCTTCGTACAAGGGATATGGCCCAATGGCAGATTATTTTGCCGCAGAAGGATTTGTAGTCATCCAGCCTACCCATCAAAATTCTAAAGCGCTAGCCCTTTCCTCATCCCTTCCCGAAGCGCCCTTGTTCTGGAGTTCACGGCCTGCCGACATGAGTTTTATCCTCGACCATCTCGATGAAATTATCCACACCGTACCTGGGCTAACCGGAAGAGTGGACAAGACGAACGTTGCCGTTGTAGGCCATTCTATGGGCGGGCAGACCGTCTCTATGCTGGCCGGTATGGAGGTAACTGATCCGGTAACAGGTAAAATAGTGAATGCCGCAGAGCCAAGATTAAAGGCCCGTGTGATTATGGGCGCACCTGGTGGACCCGAAGGATTTACCGGAGCTGCCAGACAGCACTATCCTGTATTGGCGGCCGGCGATTTCAGTACGATGACTCTACCCGCGCTTATTGTGAATGGCGACAAGGACGTAAACCTCATGTTCTCTGATGTAGACAACTGGCGTGCGGATGCCTATTATCAAAGTCCCGGACCTAAGGACTTGCTGACCGTTTTTGGCGCAGAACATATCTTTGGTGGCATATCAGGTTATGATGCCCGTGAGACAAGTGATGAAAATCCGGAGCGTGTTTCCTTTGTATGCGAAACCATTCTTGCGTATATTCGGAGTAACTTCGATCCGAACGATCGGAGTTGGGAACAAGCAAAGAAAAGCCTTAATGGCGTAGAAGGTGCGTTAGGCAGTATTGAAAGCAAATCATAAACAGAACCATTATGAAGGATGAAATGTCTAACCACAGATTTAATTCCTTATCAAGGTTGCATAAGGCGCTGGACATGCCGGCACCTGTGCACCCATTGGTAACTTTAATAAATAATGCCGACGGAACCATTCCGCTCAAAAACCTCCCTAGCCCCCACATCTTAAGTTTCTACAAGATATCCTATA
Source organism: Pedobacter deserti (assembly GCF_024436415.1). Lineage (GTDB taxonomy): Bacteria > Bacteroidota > Bacteroidia > Sphingobacteriales > Sphingobacteriaceae > Pedobacter > Pedobacter faecalis. The sequence continues at coordinate 2,826,923 of NZ_JAFMZQ010000001.1, forward strand.
AGATGAACTTCCAGGGAAAGTTCAAATACGGCCAGCACTATTACGACTTTGAAGAAGGAGGAATGTTTTTCGTTTCGCCAAATCAGATCACAGGAGGTTACGCACCACTAAGCGATCAATCTGGTTATACCCTGCTTTTCCACCCGGATTTCTTACTTGGTCACGAACTCGCCAGGAAGATTAAGACCTATGGTTTCTTTTCCTATTCTGCCAATGAAGCACTGCACCTCTCCGAGAAAGAGAAAACCACGATTATTACCGTTTTTGACAGTATCGAAGAAGAATTAAAAGGCAGAATCGATAATTTCAGTCAGGATGTGGTGATTTCCCAGATCGAACTGCTGCTCAATTATTCAAACCGCTTCTACAGCCGGCAATTCATTACCCGTAAGGCCGTTAGCAGCGATTTACTGCAAAAGGTGGAAGACAATTTGCGCGGTTATTTTCAGTCGCCCCAAACACAAACCCAGGGACTTCCGACCGTCCAATACCTCTCCGCGCAATTAAACGTGAGCGCAAGTTATTTAAGCGATATGCTGCGATCTCTTACCGGGCAAAACGCTCAACAGCACATCCATAACCACCCGATCGAAAAAGCGAAAGAACAGCTATCGACAACGGAAGCATCGATAAGCGAGATCGCCTACGAACTAGGATTTGAACACCCGCCCTCGTTTAGTAAGCTATTTAAGCTGAAGACGAATATGTCGCCTTTGGATTTTAGGAGGTCGTTTAATTAAAGGGTATTCACGAACGAGCAGTTACGTCTAAATCAATCTGCCTTAGCGATTCTAACACTTGTATCAAGAGTCCTGGATTCGAATCCCAGCGGGACTACCCTAATTCAAGTGTTTATATGAATTTAGCGTCTCGTGTCAATTCCTCTTTATCAATATCCAAATCGTCACTAAACCACTCTCGTAAAATAACTTCGATCTCTCGTTTATTATAGGTTTCCGGATTCCTTCTCGATTTGATATAGTTTTCGCGCCTCATCTTCGCAGCTAGCTCCCCTACAGTTGTCTTACGCATCCCCCTACCCAGTTTACCGCTTATCCAAAACCCTGTCACCGAAAGACATAATGCAGTTAATCCAATCTTCCAGTCAAAGAAAAAATAAGTCAGGGAGGCAAGAAAGAGAACGACTAACGTTGCCGTCTCCCAGAGCGGGGGTATTAAAAGATTCAATTTAAGTCCAAGGTAGCTTTCCAAGCGCTTGACCTGCTGGCGTCGACATGTTTTAGGAAATAGGCCGTGAAGCGGTGAGGCAGTCAAAATCAATGCCTTATTTATATTCTGTATATAAGAAATTCCGTCACGAAGTTTATAAAACGCCTGCTGACCCGTACAATCCTCTGAGTTTTCAAGTTCAATTTTTTCTGCGATATAGTCGCAAAACTCGCCGAACGATTTGATATGGGCTAGTTCTCGGTGGTGAAATTTAATATTGAAAGACCGCTCTACTCTAATTAGGAGGTCTTCGATCTCCTCTGGATCGGCGTTTTTCAGTCTATACGGCCGCATATATTCTATCAATTTCCAAAATTAATTTTACAGCTCTTAAGAGTCATTTATCTTACCATCTTATCGAGATAATCCTGAAATGCGTTTCTAATTATTATATCAATATTTGTTCTGTCCGCGCCATCCCAATACCACTGCACTTCTGATTCATTAAGCTCATCTTTCGCATAATAGAGCAAATAAAAATCCATGTATTCCTTTTCCATATCCAGGTCTATGCATATGTCTTTGATTTCCTTTAAGGTCGAAAGGTACTTCGATGGTTCACTTTTAGTAGATGAGATAAGGTAATAGATATAATTTCTCATCACCTGCAGTTTATCTTCATAGCAGAGATCAAAGTCAACGAGAACTTTATCCGTTAATTTTTGAAGTTCAAACTGATTGTAAGGTCCGGAGATCCCAGCAAGTATATAAAGGTTATCAGATTCGTATCCCGCATGAATCATCTCCAACGCCCAATCAATCCAAGCTTCATCAATATCTTTATTAGAGGCCTTCTTCATTAAGACCCCGTAAGTTGAAATAACCTGGTGAGAAAAACTAGTCATGAGTTACGTTACGCTAAACGAATATAACAAAGGCTGCGGACTTAATATGCATAGCTGCAAGAAAAGGCGTTAACCGGGGTTAACTTCCCTGCATAACAACTTCCTTTGCTCTCTCCATCCAGTCTTTACATCGCTGATGGAGTATGCTGATTTTTTGCGTTTTAAAGAGTTTATGGGCCGGCATACCTTCCCTCGGAAATACCTCATCAAAAACCGGGGTGATACAGCGGCAGATATTAAACAAGTATGATAATGAATGTTGTGATGGTTTGTATCCGATCATTTTGAAAATAAACGCCAGGCATAATTGCTTCATGGCCTGACGCATGAGCCATAACTTTATTTCTTCGTTATCGTTTTCATCCAGCGTTGAGGCTGCATGCAACAGGGCTTTGGCTTTGCTGTATCCGCGAGCCCATATTTCATCAAGATTGCCCTGTCTGTTTAACGCGTTAATGTCTGTATCAACATCAAATTCCGGATCATCAGGCATTTTGTAGATCAATTTTTCAGACTTTAATATCTCGTGAAAGAAATGTCCACTCCTTTTGTCATACAAAAACTCCTCAATGCTAGCCCCGCTATGGATCCATAATGATACGGAAATGCCAATGTTTGAACTGCTATTTATTGATTTCTGAATATTAAAAGCTTCTCTATTACAAATACCGTCTACCACTACCAGCAGATCAAAATGCTCCCGGTTACGCTTTGTTTGTTGATAAATGCCATCGTAGGTTTCGACATATTGGCGGTGGCCGATCTGGTAAATTCTGGATACAGCAATCCTGGAAGTAATTTCATCAATGATTCTAAGCTGGCTTTGCGTCATGGCTTTTAGATGTTTATATATGAATAATGTTGGCAGCGCTAATTTCAGCAGGATGGTCTGTCTGTAAAATCTCACGAAGAGATATTATATTCCGTTTATAGGGATATTTTATTCTTTCGCATTACATCATGAGGAAAATATTTACGTATTTTTGGTTAAAATCAAACACTATGAATTCAACATCAGACCGTACAAATAAAGTTCATGAAGGCAGAAACGTTAAAAGGTTCAGGGAAATGATGGGCATCAAGCAGGAAGCGCTTGCTGCTGAACTGGGTGTAGATTGGAGCCAAAAGAAGGTCTCTATGCTGGAAGCGCAGGAGAGCATTGAGGAAACTATTCTGAAACAGGTGGCTGAAATCTTAAAGGTCAGCCCGGAAGCTATAAAGAACTTTGATGAGCAGTCGGCTATTACTTATATTAATACCTTTAATGATGGCAGCTTTCCAAATAATAATGGTGCAGTAGCGAACGGTACTGGCTATCAAGACTGTAATTTCAATCCTCTTGATAAATTAATGGAAGCTCTTGAAGAAAATAAAGCCCTTGACGAGCGTCTTTTGAAAAGTGAGCAAGAGAAAGTGGAGTTACTGAAGCAGCAGATTAAATAGAACGTGTTCGTGAGTACATGGCAACCATCGTAATACACCCTGAGAAAGATCAACTAAAACCTGTGAAGGCTTTTTTGAAAGCCCTGAATGTTACCTTTGAAGAAAAAAAAGAAGAGAAATTGCCGCAGCATGTAATTGATGGTATCCAAAAAGGTCAGGAAGATATAAAAGCAGGTCGCAGTATATCGTTTGATGAATTGAAACATAGACTAGCTGCTTGTCAAAAGGCCTTAAGGTAAATATATTATAGCTCATTAACGAGATCTCTTGCAGGACGTGCTTTCAGTTTACCCTGGCGAACCAGCTTGAGGTCTTCAACTACTTCTTTGATCTCGTCAACTAAAATGGCATTCTCATCAAGTCTAAAGCCATTTTGCTTTAAATACCTAATACTCATTAAAAATAGCCCTCGGGTCGAACCCCAACCGAGCGGTCAACTCAGCGTATGATATCTGACAGCTGATTAAACTAGCGCGCTTAGCATCGGGTCTATTTGGCATCCAATAGCAGTGAGTGACCTTCGTACCCGAAACCTTATCATTATATTCAATAACCTTATAATAATATTCAGGCACGACTACTTTGACCTCCTGCTTTTTGTAAGTGGCCTGACTCCCAAATGTCCCACACCAGATCTTAACGCTATCGGTAACCGCATTAGTTTTATAGCCGGTAAGCACGCGGCACAATTCCTCAGTGGCCAATTGGGTTCCCGTATTTTGCCCCTGATATTGCATTCCAGCGTTAAAAGTATAGGTATTCGACAAGATCGCCGCATCCTGATTCCAAGCCATGAGTATCCAGGCTTGGCAATGGCCTTTTGAGATCATCTCGGCCGAATTGGGTTTACCTATAATTCTATTTGCTTCCTTATAAACAGCGGTTTCGTTGGGCTGGCCGTACACAGAATGCCAGGCTGCGTTAGCACCAGTCCGGGGGAGGCGGATTCGTTCCTGTTCAATCCGGTGCGCTTTTGTGTAAACATAATAAGTCAAAACAGGCTTGTGGTCCACCGTGTCGCCAATCGACTTAAAGTAAGGATTAACCCAGAGCAAGCAAGAGGAACAAAGGTCAGATTTCTGGGTAGGATATTTCTTGTAAAGGGCTTTTACGTATTGAGCGGTTGGCTTCTGCGCATAAAGTGCTGCTGGTACTAAAAGTATGAGGATTATGAGGAAACGCTTCATAGAGTAACTAAGCTTCAGTAATTTTATGGCATAAGCGGTATCTTCCGGACTAACTATCTGAAAACTAACCCAACCAGACTTTTTAAAAGTATGATGATCGGTCACCCTGCCTTCTTCAACCAGCAACGTTTTAACTTTTCGGCTATATAACACGTCCAATATTCCGTTGCCATGCAAATGTCCGATTTCCTTTTTAGCAACATTAAACTGCATTCCGCCATACTTATGTATACCAATTGTGGTTCCCTCCCAGCGCATAACTTCAGCTTCAATATGATCAAAAGCATCCAAAAGGTGGCTTCTTAAGATAAAGGTGTGCAATTTTAGCAGACTTTCAAAGACATGCGGCAATAAGGGGACATTCTTGAGAAACCCGAAATGGCGGACAACAAACTGAAACATCTCCTTACTTTTCGCTAAGGTACTTTATATGATCCATTACGCGCAGATGAACATTCCGGGTAATGCTTTTGGCCCACAGATCATAATACCACACAGGAAATACATGAAGCCTGTACCAGCTGTTGCCTGTCAGCGTTGTCGTTCCGTTTCCGTTGTCCTTTAAGATAAATTGGCCGCGCAAGATATCTATGTGCCCCATAATTTCGGGGTCGCGTGGTTGCTGAACAATATCAAAAGTTAAATTCTCAGCGGGCTTGTAAGTAACCATTTTTTCATCGAAAATGTATCCGTTGCTGAATATACATTTTCGTCCGGCCCCCTCGTAGTAACCATCAACGCTGGCGGCAACAGGACTTGGCATGCCCATCTTAAATAACCAGTAATTTTCCTCTTCCTCTATTCTATCGAAAGCTACTACATGCTTCCAGACCTCTTCTGGCGGAGCATTAACGATGACAACATCCGACACCAGATTTTCATAGTGGTGTCTGGACGCTGTATCCACAAAAAACAGCAATAACAACAGCGAGACTACACTCACGTTTAAGTTCTGGTTACGCTTTTTGAAAATTGCCCTGCCGGTAAACACGCCTGTAATAATGAATGTGAAAATGAGCGGCGATACTATAAGCAGACAGATCACTCCTTCTCCGAGAAAGACAGCGCTCAAAAGCACGCCAATCAACCCATTTAAGCAGGAAAGCAGAACCAATACCCTACTTTTAATTCCCAAATCTCTCCAGCACCAGGCGCAAATAATACCCATCAATAAAGGGACAACAACAAATTCTGTATATACCAGAACGTTTGAATCAGGCTTTAAAAAGCTTGCTATCGCTATGCTACTAAATGCAAAAGCGTTTGAAAGGATGAGACCTTTGATTATTTCAAATTTGAGTGTTTGTTTGTCCATGCTGAAGATAACGTTGTAATATGTGAGATTCTAGTTTGTTCTAGTACTTAAAAGGTCTTTAACCGCATATTCCGCCTTTGGGAAAAGAAAAGAATAGCCACTATCCAAAAGGCGTTTAGGTAAAACCCACCTACTTTTTAAGATCAGTTCCGTTTCAGTTCCAATCACCTTTGCCCCAATTTCAAGTAGCCAGGCAGGCGCGGGTAAACCAAACGGAACGCCATAAGCATTGCGGATCAATCCCATCAGCTGAGAATTTTTTATGGGTTCTGGCGCTGTGCAATTAATTACACCATTAAGTTCTTCGCGGTTCAATAACCATTCAGTGCACTTTGCGGCATCTTGCTCGTGTACCCAGGAGACATACTGTTGACCATCTCCTTGCTTGCCTCCGAGGCCGAATTTTACAAGATTGAGCAGACGAGGGAAAGCTCCGTCTTTACGACCGAACACTATGCCCATCCGCAAAGCAATTTTTCGGGTAAGAGGCGTATTGGTATTAAAAAAAGTCTCTTCCCATTGTCGACACACATCGATGGAGAATCCATAGCCAATATTACCGGCTTCCTCGTCTTGTGGACAATCTTCTGCATGTCTGTAAATCGTAGCGGAAGTGATGTTGATCCATACCCTAGGCGGATGCTCCAACTCGGCAATCACACTTCCTAAAAGTGCGGTTGGAATTACTCTAGAATAGATAATTTCAGCTTTATTTTCTTCCGTATACCTGCAGTTCACATTTTTACCGCATAAATTAATCAGCAGGTCAGCACCGTTCAAAGTGTTTTTCCATTCCCCTTCGTTAACTCCATCCCAAAGCACCGTCCGGATGTTGCCTTCTGAGGCCTTATATTTCCTGCCAAGGACAATTACTTCCTTTGCAAGATATCTATAATATTTGCTTAACACCTGGCCTAGGTATCCGCTGCCTCCGGCGAGCACTATTTTGTTGTATTTCATATTACTTAGCTATTAAAATAATTCTTTTAACTTTTCGTATTTTCAGAAAAAACTGAAAGATTGTGATAAAAAAATATTCTACTTGAATATTTTGAATATAGATCCCCAAAACCAGTTTTCCTCTGCTTTTAGCATGGTGTCAAGTGTTCGATCTACATTTTTAGCTAACTTATGTATATCGGTAACCGACCTATTAAAGGTCGCATATTCAGGATCTTTATTATTCCCCTCTACTTTTGACAATTCATCCAGGGCTTTTAAAACTGGGTCTAATTCTCTTTTTCTCCGCTCTTTAGCTACCTGACGGGCAATGTTCCAGGTGTCCTTGTCAGCATAAAAATACTCTTTACGCTCGCCTGCCTTATGCTGCTTCTCAATCAAGCCCCAGCCTATTAAATCCCTTAGTGTCATATTTGCATTACCTCTTGAAATACTTAACGTCTCCATAATCTCCTCTGTCGTAAGAGCCTCGGGCGTTATAAGAAGCAAAGCATGGACTTGCGCCATGGTTCGGTTAATCCCCCACTCAGATCCTAACTTGCCCCACGTCTCAATAAACTTTTTCTTTGCTTCTACTAGTTCCATGAAACAAATATAAAAGATGTTATTAAACTTTCAAAATATATTGAAAGTTTAATAACTAAATAAGAGTTCCAGCCTGCCCTTCCTGAAATCAGGCAGATTAGTTTGTATAAACTTGCTTATATTTATACGAACAGGTTTCGCTTTATGAACCATATTTTACGTCCACCGGATAAGATCAAGAACTATCAGGCTTATATGGTCTTTATGCTGACCATTATTTGGTCGGCAGTTACGGCTTTGGTCGTGGTGTTCGGCCTTTTCTACTTTCCGCAACTGAAGTCGAGATGGGCAATATTGTTAGGTGTGGCCTTGTTAATTGCTATAGTTAACCTAAGCCTGAACTATTATGGGCACACCCGCAAGGCGAGTTGGTCGCTCACCATCATGCTATGGCTGTACATCACCGTGCCATGCTATTCGGCCGGGGGGATATTTGCGCCCGGAATATTATCGCAAATGGCAGTCATTCTTACTGCCGGGTTTTTGCTCGGGCGAAGGGGTGGACTGGCAATTGGTCTGCTAACCATCGCAGCAGATTTTGCACTGGCTTTGCTCGAGGTAAACGGCCAGTTACCTGCGCCCACGGTAGTTCACGATCCGATCAGCAGGTGGATCAGCGCTATGATTCCCATCATAACCATATTGGTGATGCAGTATTACGCGATCAACCATCTACGGAGCAGCCTGAGATCGATGCAGCGGGAAACCTTAAAGCGCAGAACGGCGGTAGCCCAGCGGGAACAGGCCTTCAATGAACTTGTTGAGCGGGAAAAGGAATTGGAAGACTATAAATATGCTTTAGACATTTCGTCTATAGTGGCGATATCTAATGTTGACGGTGTCTTTTTGTACGTGAACGACAATTTCTGCAAAGTGAGCAAATACAGCGCTGAAGAACTTATAGGAAAGACTCACGATATCCTTTTTTCCGGCTATCATCCACCAGAGTATTTCGACGAATTAGGCGCCGCGCTTATGGAGGGTAAGCCATACAGAGGAGAATTTTGCAACAAGGCGAAGGATGGCTCCAATTATTGGGTTGACTCCACGATCGTACCGTTTGTGAACGACGAAGGCGAGGTATATCAATACATATCGATAAACAGCGATATCACGGCGAAAAAGGAGGCGGTGCAGCAGCTTAGGATAAGCAAAGAAAGATACAAATCCATCATAGAGGTTTCCAATATGGGCGCATGGGAATATGACCTGGACACGCAACGGGTATGGTATAGTTCGCAATACTTTGCTATGCTGGGGTTCGACAGACCGGACGGAACCTGGGAGGATACGCAGGGTATGTCATGGGTTGACCGCCTTCACCCCGACGACCGCGAAAATGCTGTGCGGATTTTCAATGAGTTCCTGAATGGCACTTCTACCGATCTGTACGAGAATTTCTTTCGGATGCGGCATAAGTCGGGCGACTGGGTCTGGATCTGGTCGCGCGCCAGGAAGCTCCAGGACCACCGGGGCAACCTTACGAATATTAGTTTAGGTACACATACCGATATTTCGGCCAGGGTAAAAGCGGAACAAAAGACGAAGGAGAGCGAACAGCTCATCAGAAAGATCACGAGCCAGGTACCGGGAAATACCTACATGTTCGAAATTGAAGAAACCGGCAAACTGAATTTCCTTTTTGTAAACCGTGGAACTGAGGAATACAATTTTACGGCCGATTTAGCGGATATTTCAAGAAATCCAGACAGGATACTGGAAGTCTGGCATGAGGACGACCGCAGTCTTTTTGTCGAGAACATGAAGAAGGCCTATAAAACGGAAAGACCAATAAGCTTTCAATACCGGATTGTGGTAGACGGTGTGATTCGCTGGCGCTGGCTTCAGGCAGTACCGGAAAAAGATCAGGAAGGAAAAGTTGTTTGGTATGGCGCAACCCGCGATGTCACCGCTTTGGTTGACTATATCGCCTCCGCGGAACAGATCCTATATGATATTTCCCATGTACTGCGCCGGCCGATCTGCTCTATGCTGGGCATAACTACGCTGATCAGCGAGGGCAATCTCAGTCCTGATGAAGCTCTTGAGCTTGCCCGGCAAATGCATCCTGTGGCAAAGGAACTTGACAAGTTTATGAAAGAGCTAAATCAGGTGTATGAGCAGAAAAAACATGTCGACCAGCTAAACATTAACTTCGCTGCGCTTGTGGATAAACGCAATTCATTATTTGAGCGCGACGACTAGCAGGCCATTTAGACCGTTGGCAATGCACCGCCGTCGACCGAATAATTTGCACCCGTAATATATTTCGCTTCCGGAGAGGCCAGGAAGGCCACAAGGCTAGCTATCTCTTCCGGTTCGCCCATCCTGCCGAGAGGAACACCTACTTTATCCATCACCGCTTTGAAGGCTTCATCTGATGTGATGTTTGAGGATTTTGCAATGTTGTCGATAAACTCCATCATTAGCGGGGTTTTTATCGCCCCTGGCGAAACGACGTTTACACGTATACCTTTTGCGCCAAGTTCGCTTGCCAGTGCTTTGCTGTAAACGTTTAGGGCTGCTTTTGCAGATGAATAGGACATGGTCATTTCCCAGATCGGTTGCTTTGCCGAACCAGTAGAAATGTTGATGATCACCCCGTTTTTTTGCTCGATCATGGTGGGCAGCAAAGCTTTATTCACGCGGACTACCGACATAAAATTGAGCTGCCAGTCGTTGTTCCAGTGTTCGTCTGACAGCACGCTAAAACCGCCTCCGGGACTTAAGTTCGCTCCTGCGTTATTTACAATAATATCTATCCTTCCGTATTTCTCTAAAATCTCTTTGGAAAGGGTGGCTGCACTTTCGGGTTGGGTCAGATCTGCGGATATAAAATGCTGTCCCTCGATGCTTTCTTCCGGTGCAGTTCGTGCTGTAATCACCACCTGAGCACCACGGTTACTTAATGTTTCGGCAATGGCCTTGCCAATACCTTTTGTTCCGCCTGTTACCAGCGCAACCTGTCCTTTTAATGAATTATCCATATCATTTATTTTATAATGTTTAGCAAAGCAACCTACAATACTTTACTTTTGCAAGTGGTTACACTATTGTATAGTAATAACACCAAGTAAAGAATTGAACATTATCAACTAGTTATGAGCAAAAGAAAATTGCAACAAACGGAATATAAATGCACGCTTCAGGAAATTTTAGGTGTGATCGGCGGAAAATGGTCGATGTCTATCATTTATGCTTTGTTTACTGGTACAAAGCGTTTTAGCGAACTGGAACGACTCATACCAAACATCAGTACCCGAATGCTGGTAAAGGAATTGAAGAATATGGAAGCAAACGGAATCGTAACCAGAAAGGTTTTTGCTACTGTGCCGCCTACTGTGGAATATACGTTGACGACAAAAGGGGAAAAGTTAGAGCCCATCATTAATGAGCTCTATAAATGGGGCGTGGAATATGTAGGTTAAGCATACGCACTTAAAAAAGGGTAGTCGATATAACCCTGATCGCCGCCGCCAAACATCGTTGCCCTGTCTGGTTCATTCAGTGCCACGTTGGCAAGAAAGCGTTGCGGCAGATCGGGGTTGGCCAGAAACAAGGTCCCGAAAGACACGGCTGTTGCGATGCCTCGTTCAAGCTCTGCTTCTGCCGTGTCTCTGTTGTAGCCTGAGTTGGCAATCACTGCTTGCTTAATCATCTTCCCGAAAACTTCCATCTCATCTATTTCAGGATAATGTTCCGGTGCGGGGAAATACGGACTCCTCTTCATCAGTTCCACATAAGCAAAATCAAGTTTGTTCAATTCGTTTATGAGGTAGGTGTAGGTTTCAACCGGGTTATCCAGCACCATGTTACCGTAGGGATGCAATGGCGAGATTTTAATTCCGACCCGCTGACCCCCTACTGCAGCGATCAGCTCCTGCATCACCTCCAGCACAAAGCGTGCTTTATTGGCATTACTTCCGCCATATTTATCTGTCCGTTGGTTTGCGCTCTCGGCCAGAAACTGGTTGGGCAGATACCCATTTGCCGCGTGAAGCTCTACCCCATCAAATCCGGCTTCTATCGCATTTTTAGCGGCCCTACCGTAGTCGGCTATGGTTTGCCCGATCTGCTCGTCCGTAATTTCCTGCGGAACCTCATAGTCCTTAAGCCCCTGCGAGGTAAAATGTTGCATGCCTGTTATAGGCAAAGCCGAGGGTGCAAGGGGCAATTTGCCATTCCGGTCTACGGAATGTCCTGCCCTGCCTGTGTGCCAAAGTTGAGCGATGATAAGGCCGCCTTCGTCATGTACGGCTTTGGTCACCTTTTCCCAGGCTTCGATTTGTTCCTCAGTGAAAATACCCGGAGTAAAGGGACTGCCAGTTGCGTCTTCACTGATCCGGATCGCTTCGGTGAATATCACGCCTGCACTTACCCGCTGCGTATAGTATTTTACCGTAGGATCGCCTACCACACCGTTGATGTTGGCGCGACTTCTTGTCATGGCCGACATAGCCATTTTGTTTTTCAAATGCAGGCTTCCTAAGCTTGCTTTCTCTAATAGTTTCATATTTTCTAATGTTGAATGTATAAGACGTATTTCTTTATCTTTCTTCTGGGAATTCGACGACAACCTTACCGACGAAGCCACCTGCCTCTGCGTATTGATATGCCTGGCGGTATTCCGTAAACGGAAATACCCGGTTGACCTTCACTTCGAAGCCGTTCCTTATGGCAGCCAATAAGGCATCGGCGTATTTTTTAGATGGGCTGGAAAGGACGACCTGGTGTTTCTTTCCGGTAAAGAAGTTGGATATTTTAGACAGGATGATCTCAACGGGTTTGGGCGTCGGGTTCAGGAAGAGCGACCGGGGATTCATGATTTGTTTAGCCTTCCGGTAGCCCATTTTTCCCGACAGATCAATCACTATATCGTAGGTGTGTTTTTGAGCAAGAATGTCTTCTTTTTTATAGTCGACCACCCGGGCAGCACCCCATTGTTTGGCATATCGCATCCCGCCTGCACTTGTAACCGCTGTTACATCAGCATCGGTTTGTGACAGTAACTGCATCAGAAACATGCCATAACCACCGGTAGCGCCGTTTACCAGGACTGTTGTTTGTGAATCGGTATGGCCCATTTTCTCGAAGGTAGTGACCGCAGCAGTGCCGACGACTGGGATAGATGCGGCCTGAGCGAAACTCAATTCTGAAGGCTTCCTCCATACCAGATTCGCGGGTACGGCGATATACTCGGAAGATGCGCCGTCTTTCATGATGTTCCCTACCACACCAAAAACTTCATCTCCTTTTTTAAGTCCTTTCACGGAAGTTCCGGTGGCGACAACTACGCCTGCAAAATCGGCGCCGGTGTACTTCGGAAACTTTGAACCCGACATGAGTTTCATCTCTCCCTTCCGGATCTTCCAATCCATAGGGTTGATGGAAAATGTTTTGACTTTTACGAGCACCTGATCATCTTTGACCGAAGGGTTTTGTCTCTCTACAATTTGCAGAACCTCTGTGGTCCCGAACTTTTCGTATGCTATCGCTTTCATGATATTATGTTTAAATGATATCACAAAGTTGCGAAGCGGCCAACGCCTAAACTTGTATCAAAACACTGATGTTGTTTTAGTGTACCAGAATCAGATTGCTGTTCATCTTCAAAGCCTTGGGCGGCATACCGAACATTTCGTACATGTATTTATTGAGTTGGGGCAGGTCGTAAAAGCCTGTCTCATAGGCTATCTCGGTAAGGCTCTTGTCTTTCTCCGTAAGCGCCAGATAGATGGCCTGCCGCAGGCGTGTCCACAACAGGTATTTAGAAAGGCTGCTGCCGGTCTGTTCTTTAAACAGTGCGGCTAAACGGGAGGGCGACAAAAATACCTTGTCGGAAAAGGTCTGTGGCGTAATATCAGACTCGAAGTAATTGCTCCGGATATAATCGACGATCGTAGCAACCCGGTCGTCATATTGCAGCACCGGAATCTTCGAAATCAGCGTTTCGATAACATCTGGAACGCTCCGGCTATGTTCCGGAGTTCCGAAAAAAGTGATTATCTCTTGTGCTGAACGGAAAATGGTAAAAGCCTCGTTTTCTTTAAACCTTGTGGAAAGCTCAAGCCCGAGATTGGAATAAGGTTCTATGTTTAACACACTTAGCGTGCCCTTTTCTGCAACGCATAAATGCCTGACATGCGGTTTGATAAGAAAGCCATAAATACCCTCGTTTAACGTCCCATCGATGGTAGAGTTAAATGGGGTGTCGGTCGACAGCACGATCTGATAGGCCGCATGGTGATGGATTTCTACCGTGAGATTGCTTGCCTGAAGCGCTAATATAAAGGGGTTCATATGCAGATTTTAGACACAATGATTCTCGAATGCAAAATAGCTATTATAAACTGTGTAAGACATGCAAAAACCAATTTGCTATTTTTGACGCAAAAGTATTTCAGATGACCAATCCAGAGAGCGAGACCCAGGTTGATTACAAGATCAGGATAAACAAGGTATTCAGATACATTGACGAGCATTTGGACGCACAGGTTTCCCTGGCCGAGGTTGCGGAAATTGCCAGTTTCTCAGCATTTCACTTCCACCGCGTATTTAAGATGGTGACAGGCGAAGCGCTTGGCGCGTATATTACCCGTCGCAGAATTGAAAAAGCTGCGTCCGACCTACTCCATAAGGACGGTCCGCTCACGGAGATTCTTGTAAAATATGGTTTCAGCGACAATGCCTCGTTTACCAGAACCTTTAAAAAGTACTATGGGGTAAGTCCTACCGAATTCAGAAAACAAAACCCCAACAGATTTAGCAAGATAAGCCAAATGCTCAGCAAGATCGGTCAAGTTTACCCCGATGTCGAGAGATACCTTTGCGTTATTAATGATCTAAAAACATGGATAACAATGAACGCAAAAATTGAAATCAAAACGATTCAGGAAATACAGGTGGCCTGCATACCCTGCATTGGCCATCAAAATGTGCAGACTGCCTACCAGAAGTTAATACGCTGGGCAACGCCGCTCGGATTGCTTTCAGTGCATACTAAAATGGCGACCCTTTATCACGACAGTTTTAAAATCACAGATTCGAACAAAGTTCGCATGGAGGCTTGTGTACTGATAAGTGAGCCCGTAAAAGTAAGTGGCGAAGTAACTTTATCGACAATCCCCGGCGGGAAGTTCATAGTCGGCAGTTTCGAGATCGGGCTAGAGGAATTTGAGAAATCCTGGACCGGGCTCTTTATCTGGATGAATGAGAACGGCTATAAAAAGGCCAGTCAGAATCCTTTTGAAATCTATCACAATGATTTTAGTAAGCATCCTGAGCAGAAAGCCATCGTAGATTTTTATATTCCTATCGAATAAAAATTCTTCTTAAAACTTGCGTAGTTAAATAGCTACATATATATTTGTAGTCAAATAACTACATAATGAATTTAAGAAGAGACGTTTTTCAGGCTATTTCCGACCCGACCCGACGGGCCATCCTCTTGCTAGTTGCCTCTCAGTCGCTGTCGGCCGGTGCCATTGCGGCCAACTTTGATACTGCCAGACCTACCATTTCCAAGCACTTGCAAATTCTTACGGAGTGTGAACTCTTACGCCAGGAACAAACAGGCAGAGAGGTTCACTATCATATCAGTGCCCAAAAAATGAAAGAGGTGGCCGACTTTTTAGAGCCTTTCCGCCAGATGTGGGACGAGCGATTTAACAAGCTGGAAGCCGTAATGAAACAATACAAAAGCAAGCAAGATGGAACAGAAAACTAAAATAAACGCCGAAGAAGGCAGTCAGGAGATTACCATTACCCGGGTGTTCGACCTGCCGGTTGAACTGCTTTTTAAAGCTTATGAAGAGGCTGAGCTATTTGAGCAATGGATGAGTACTAAGGTAACCAAGTTCGATATGCGCAAACATGGCTCCTACGCGTTTGAAACTTCGCATAACGGTCAGGTGGCTTTTGCGGCCAACGGTACAATTCACGAATTTGTTCCCAACCTGAAAATTACCCGCACATTTGAAATGGAAAATACACCATTTCCCGTGCAACTCGAATATCTGGAGTTTGAAGCCCTCAATGCCGAAACCAGCAAGCTTACCATGCAAATCGTGTTCAAGTCGACCGCCCACCGCAACCAGCTGCTTCAAATGCCTTTCGCGCAGGGGCTCAACTGGGCACACAATAAACTGCAAGACACCCTAAACGCTTTAAAATAGAATATGAAAAAGACACACAAGATCATCTACTGGGTAGCCACCCTATGGCTGGGACTGGGCATGACATCAACTGGCATTGTGCAGCTTATCCAAATGGACGAGGAAGCACAAAAGATGAGTGAACTCGGCTATCCTGGCTATTTTTTAACCGTCATAGGCATCTGGAAGATACTGGGTACCATAGCGATTATCCTGCCCAAAACACCTCTGCTCAAAGAATGGGCCTATGCGGGATTCTTTTTCCTCATGACCGGGGCTATTTTTAGTCACCTGGCCCATGGCGACAGCGCCATAGAGTACTTTGGCCCTGCCTTGTTGCTGGTGCTTACCACAGTCTCCTGGTATTTCCGACCGGCCGACCGCAAGGTCGGTGCAGCGGTTACTGCCTCAGCTCATCCTCATACGTAGGCCCGTACATACCCGGCACTTTGTTACCCGTAGCGCGCAGGTAAACGATCATTTCACCCCTGTGATGATAGATGTGATTGAAGAGAAACCCGCGTGCTACGATGCCTCTCGGCATTGGGCCGAGAAGTACTTTGTCCCCTACTTTCATCGTCCAGTTCACGGCCAGATCCTCTTCCTTTAGTGCTTGCAGCGCTGCTCTGGCTTTTTCTACATTGCTTTCGAAAAGCGCAAGGGTTGCCTGAATATCGTCCGTACTGCCACGCTCCAGGTGGTCGGCCGTGATGTCGTACACATCTTGTGTAAACGTACCCTCATACCAATAATAGATCGTAGCAATGTGCTGGGCAAGTTCGCCCATGTTCCATGAGGTTTCAGAAGGCTTATAGCCAAGGTCCTTTTCCGGAACAGCCTGCAACAACTTTCGTGTACTGTTTACCTCATGTTCAAATTCCTGTGTAAGATATTGTAAAATCATAATCAACGCTTTTCATAAAGATAACAAATATTCGCGCCTTTCTTTTTACCTTAAGGCCCGATTAACGTATAGACATGAAAAAAATCATCGCAATCTTACTCCTCGGTGTGCTCTTTGCCACACAATCTCATGCCCAGACCGTCAACACCGCCAAACTTGATAGTTTCTTTAACGCACTGGCTGCGAACGACAAAACGATGGGCAGTTTTGCTGTGGCTAAAGATGGCAGGGTGGTTTACCAAAGATCTGTCGGATACCAGGTATTAGGTCCGGATAGCGTTAAGGCCACCGCCAATACGCAATACCGGATCGGGTCCATTACTAAAGTTTTTACTGCGGTGATGATCTTCCAGCTTATCGATGAGGGCAAACTATCGCTCGACACCAAGTTGTCTAAGTTCTATCCAGCCCTGCCAAACAGTGATAAAATCACCATCGATCACCTCCTGTCGCACACCAGCGGGCTGATCGATTATGTCAGCGAGGTAAGCAACAGGGTCTGGATCACTCAAGCTCATCCTAAAAATGAACTTCTGGATACGATAGCGAAGCGTAAAGTGAATTTTGAGCCTGGCAGCAAGCAGCAATACTCCAATTCGGGATACCTGCTTTTGAGCTATATTCTTGAAGATATTACGGGAAAGTCATTTAACAAATTGTTGGAGACCCGCATCGTTAAAAAGCTGGGCCTTAAAAGCAGTGTGGCGGGTGTTCCTAACAATAGCAAAAACGAGGCTATGCCGTATGCGAGGATTAGTTCATGGACGGATATTAAGGACATATACTTTCCCAATGTAATTGGCGTGGGCGACATACTATCGACCCCCGCCGATCTGCTTGTGTTTATGAATGCCCTGGCTAGCGGCAAACTTTTATCTGCGGAACGTTATGCTGATATGCGTACATTCACCGGCCAAAGTCGCCTTGCCAGAGGGTTAATGAAAGTTCCTTTTTATGAGTATTGGGGTTTGGGCCATGGAGGCGACACATACGGCACGCACAGTATTCTATATCATTTCAAAGAGAGCGGCATATCCATAGCTTTCTGTGTTAATGGACTCAATTACCCAATAAACGATATCAGCATTGCGCTGCTGAGTGCAGCCTATAACAAACCGCTTCAAATCCCCTCCTTCAAGTCGCTTGACCTGACTCCGGCTGAACTTGATCCACTTACCGGGACCTACAGTTCTGCTGGACTTCCCTTTACGATAACGGTGACCAGAAATGGCAGTTCAATTATTGCACAAGCTTCAGGACAATCGGCATTGCCTATGGAAGCGGTTACCAAGAGCAGGTTTAAGTTTGATGGTGCAGGGATAGTTCTGGAGTTTGATACGCAAAAGAAAGAGATGTTGCTGAAGCAGCACGGGCATAGTTTCGTGTTCTCTAAACAGTAAGTCCTACACCAGGTTTCGCTGCAGGAGTTCTTGGTGCTACCGCTTACCCAGGAGCAATCTGGCCTGTGTTCCCCACTGACCGATAAACAAATCTGCTATGCCGTCGCCGTTTACATCGCCGACGGCAATGCCCCAGCTCCGGCCTATGGTAGAACCTGGGATAACTTCGGCTGTGGCCAGGTTAAACTTGCCTTTTCCATCGTTTTGCAAGGCCTGGACCTGCATAGGCGCAAATGAGGGAATCCTAACGGCACTGAAGATGATATCGGGATGTCCGTCGCGGTTAAAGTCGACCACCGCGCCGGCATAAGTTGAGTATTCCTGTTTGGGCAAGCGCAACGCAGTCTCATCTTTAAACCGCCCCTTGCCGTCGTTTATAAGCAGGCGAGCGTTTGGATCTTTCTCATATTTACCGGCGTTGCTGGTCAGATTAGCAAATAGGATGTCGGGATGCTTGTCTCCATTCGCATCAAAAACGATCACTTCACGGGTATGAAGCGGAACCGGAAGATCTAATGCCCCCTCGCGTTCTGAAAAGTTGCCCTTTCCATTATTGAACATCAGGCGGTTAGGCGGAACCTCATTTCCAAATACGACATCAAGGGCGCCGTTGCCGTCCAGATCAGCCAGTTTAACCGATTGCGTCTGCGCCGGAAGTTCAGACAAAACGCCTCCGGCATTCGCCTTAAAATGTCCCGGACGCACCGGATCATTTAACCATAAGAAGTTTTTAGCATCCGCACCTGTATTGCCAACCACAATATCAGGGAGGCCGTCACCATTCACATCGCCTATATCCAGGCCGTTTCCCTCGCTGAGTGCCGGAAGCCGGTCGCTCACATCGGTAAAGGTCCCATCACTGTTGCCCAAATAGTATTCAGAATTGTGATCATCCTCCGCTACAAAAATCCCGTCCAGGTGACCGTCGCCATTGAAATCGCCTAGCCTCACATGTTCTGTGTCGTGGTTCTTATCCGCAAACACCCCCTTCTTCCAGCTAAAAACACCCTTGCCGTCATTGATATACAGTCGGTTGGGCCGGCCCTCCAGTGCTAATACCGCATCAAGGTGACCGTCTGCGCTTACATCAGCAAGAACCACATCCAGGATATGTGCTTCCGGATCGGCTGGAAGGGCTGATGCCGTAACGTCCTTAAAATAAGGTGTTTCGGTGGTTTGAGCGGTGGCCGACTGGTAAACCAGGGTACCCGGCAGACTAAACGCCGCATAATATATTAAAACTCTTGCCTTCATATGATCATCCAAAAAGTTCCTTCGCCTTTTTCACCGTCTTCTCCAAATCAATCCCCTTCCCTAATACACCCTTAAAGAGATCGCCCTTGTCTTTTAGCCGGTCGACCGCATTAAATATCGTAAAATCCCGCATTTTAAGTCCCGGTTTCACTTCCTCCCATTCCAGCGGCATAGAGACCGTAGCCCCAGGCTTCGGCCTCAAAGAGTAAGGGCCTGCAATGGTAGCCCCCGGCCGGTTTTGCAGGAAGTCCAGGTACATCTTGCCTTTGCGGTTCGAAATCATCCGCTCCACACTTGTGAATTCCGGTATCTTTTTATGCACGAGGTTGACAAGTATACGCGCAAACATCTGGCTTTGGTCGTACGAATATTTAGCCGCCAGCGGGATGTAAATATGCATACCTGTAGAGCCAGAAGTCTTGCAATAGCTCGGAACCGCGAGCTGATCCAGGATGTCTTTTACCGCAAGCGCTGCTTCAATAACCTGCTCAAAAGTGTTCTGGTCCGGATCGAGGTCAATCACACAGTAATCCGGATTATCCGGATGCTGCACCCTCGAAAACCATGGGTTTACTTCAATGCAACCCAGCGAAGCCATCCATAGCAGCGTCGCTTCATCATGTCCCACGAGATATTCCTTGTCCTCGCCATCGCTTGTGATATACGGAAAAGTCTTAGCCCATTCGGGCGCCTTATCCTTCACATCTTTCTGGTAAAAACTCTTGCCGTGTATGCCGCCGGGAAAGCGGTTAAGGGAAAGCGGCCTGTCCTTTAGATAAGGCAGGATAAAATCGGCCACCTGGTAGTAATAATTAAACAGATCGCGCTTCGTCACGCCGTCTTCCGGCCAGTACAGCTTACTCAAATTGGTGAACTTCAAGTCGTGCCCGTTCACCTTCCGCACCTGCGATTGCTCCTTAGGATTAAGCAGCGTTTTGCGTTGTTTTGCTTTGGGCGGTTTAATCGCCTCCGCATGTTCGTCCAAGCCCTCCAGCGCATCTGCGGTACCGACCGGCACTTCCAGTCCCACATCAGTAGCTTTCTTGTCGATCCGCATACCCTCAAAAGAAGGGTGACGGAATACTCCATCGCTGGTCACCTCCGTAAAAGCAACTTCGCAGACCAGTTCTGGTTTAAGCCATGTGGCTTTTGCCTTCGGCGGATTAGGCCGAAACCTGGAAGGCTTATTGACATCAGGAATCTCATTGAATGGGCTCTTATCTGTAATCAATGGTTTAAAGCTGGCCATCATTTGCTTCTGCGTTTTATCGTTAAAGCCCGTTCCCACCTTTCCTGCATAGCGCAGAACACCATCCTCATACACCCCTAGGAGCAGCGAACTGAACAGCTTGGGCGTATCCTCGTTTTTCGTGTAACCAGCAATAACCACTTCCTGCCGCTTCTGCACTTTAATCTTGAGCCATTCCTTGGAGCGGTTGTTCACACTATACAGACTATCGGCCTTCTTGGCAATGATACCTTCAAGCCCCATACGCTGTGCGGCATTGAAAAACTCCGTTCCCTTGGCCTTAAACACCTTGCTCAAGCGAATGCTCTCGTCATCTTGCGGCAGTACCTCCGCCAGAATTGCCTGTCTTTCGCTCAGTGGTAAACCAGTCAGGTCTTTGCCCTCATACCAGATGAGGTCGAACACATAGTACACCAATTCACCATCGGCCTCGCTGCGCCAGTTTTGCAGGTTTCCGAAATTAGAGACTCCGTTCTCGCCCAGCACCATAATCTCGCCGTCGACCACAATATCCAGCTTCCATTTGCGCATGAGGTCATATATCGGGTAAAATTTCTCGTTAAACTGCTTGTTGTTGCGCGACAGCAACTGCACATCGCCGTTCTTCAGGCTGAAACCCAACGCGCGGTACCCATCCCATTTCACTTCGTACACCCAGTCGTCGCCATCAAAAGGCTTATCTACCAGCGTAGCCAGCATGGGCTTTATACCTATCGGGATCTTCGTCTTAGGAGCAGCTTTCAGAAGCTTTCTATAATCGGTCGCGCTCATGGTTTCAGCAGTTTAGAAGGATCAATATTATCGGCACATGGCCACCGGTGGTCTCGGCGAAGGTGCACTCTGTGATTTGGCGCCCTGGTTGCATTTGCCCAGCAGGGTCCAGATGAGCGCAAATATGATGATGGTAGATAGACAGCCTCCGCCCAGTTTCTTGGCGCCCCAGGCAGCAATAATACCTCTGAAAAAGTTGTTCATAGCTTGTGTTTTCTAGCTAAACAACCCTTTCAGGCATTAAGTTTTGTTTGCGCCATGGTTTTGCAGTACGGCAAGAAGTTCGGTGAGCAAGCCCCGCTGCCTTTCGTTGATCTTCTGGCAGGCCTCGGTATAGCTGAACCAGGCCACCTTGTTGACCTCCTCAAAGGCCTCCATCTTGCCCGACCTGGGTGGCCACTCCATCTCAAATGTATTGCAGCGCAGGTGATCCGGATCAAAATCGCCTTCCACCGCCCAGGCATGCACTTCCTTGCCGGCTTTCTGCACAATGGGCTGCAGGGCAAGGTAGTCGCCCACCGGCCTGTGGCCTGTCTCCTCCTCAAACTCCCTTATGGCCGCATCAAACAGCGCCTCTCCCTCACTGGGTTCCCCTTTCGGGATGGTCCACACCCCAGCGTCCTTATTCCGAAAGAACGGTCCGCCCGGATGCGCCAGCAGAAATTCGGGTCCCGAACTACCTTTTCTGTACAATAAGATTCCAGCGCTTTGCTTTGCCATATATAAAGGAAATGTCCTGGTCGCTGACTGTCAACGATGTTTCAGCGATATCGCGATCAGATGTGCAATATTAAACCATCCGTTGCGCATTCCGGTTTCACGTACTGCATGTTGGACAGCATTTCATGGTCGAAGTGATTGAGCAATAATCTTTTACAGGTTAGCTGACTAAGCCGGCTTTCAAGCTCGATATAGCTTAGGTGACCCTTTACCTGGGTCTGA
This sequence comes from Pedobacter deserti, assembly GCF_024436415.1. Classification (GTDB taxonomy): domain Bacteria; phylum Bacteroidota; class Bacteroidia; order Sphingobacteriales; family Sphingobacteriaceae; genus Pedobacter; species Pedobacter faecalis. Next base: position 2,849,161 of record NZ_JAFMZQ010000001.1, read on the forward strand.
TAAAAATTGCACTCGCAGACGAACAAATCAGCATCCGCGCTAAGCGGAATTAGTTCGTCCGTCCAGGAGGTATCTCCTGAAAAGCTCAGGATGCGGTTGCCCGCCTTGATGCGCAGGCCATGGGGCAAGGCTTCCTCCGTATGCACAACAGGAAAAGCTTCAATAGATAAATTGACCGCCAGCAAGGGTTTGCGCTGCTCGTACTCAATAAAGTTGACCGTTATTTTTTCGATGGGCCTGCTGCCCGGATACAGCAGATCAGTAAGTGCGCTGATGCGCTCCCTGCCGCCCGGGGGCGTGATAATGTTGAGGGGGCGACTGCGCTTTGTGGTGGCTGCATCCAGGATCACGAAGGGAACACCGCCGTAATGATCGCCATGAAAATGTGTAATAACAATGGTATCAATCTCTTCGATGGCTATGCCTGCACGTTTCAGGGCGGGCAGACTGCTTGCGCCGCAGTCGACCAGAAACCTGGTATTGTGCGCGGCTACGAAAAAGCAGGTATTAAGCCTGCCTCCACTGCCAAAAGCGTCTCCGCAGCCAATAACCTGTAATTTTACACTTTCCATTGCAGTGATAACATTTTTAATCTCAGATCGTTTCGCAAATCATTAAACATAAGCGCTCAGGGCGGTGTTGTTTATGAAGCGAAATTAACAAAATTGATCTATCTGAAGTGGAAAGTAATTGAACTGGCTCGATTTTATACTGATCATTATTTTATTGCTGTCTATACTTTCAGCTGTGCAGCGAGGCTTTATATTGTCGGCCGCCGAACTGGTGTGCTGGCTGGGTAGTCTTGCGCTTGCATTGTTTGGCTACGGACTGTTGCTTAACCTGCTCACTGCTGTTGCGCCCTCCCTCGGGGTTTGGGCTGCGCCTGTGGCTTTTCTAGTAACGCTTGTTGTAGCGCGGCTGTTGCTGGAGCGCGCGGTGGAATTTGTGCTGGCGGGGGTCGATAGGCGCTGGCATGGGCACCTGCTGAACAAGATACTCGGTGTGGTTCCGGGCGTGATCAACGGCTTTTTGTGGATGCTTTTCTTGTCGGCTTTGTTTATGCTGATGCCGGTGACCAGCCGCTTGTCTACCCAAGGCGGCGAGAGCAAATTGAACGATTGGGTGCTCGACCGTGCCACCTGGGCTAAAGACAAACTGGCACCGGTGTTTACCGATTTCTTTCAGAAGATCGTTCCGGCCAACAACGCCGCGGTGAATAAGGAGGAAAGTATTGACCTTCCGTTTAAAGTGAGCAAGCCTAGGACCCGGCCGGATCTGGAGGCGGAAATGCTTGAGCTGGTCAATCAGGAACGCGCAAAAGAAGGCTTGAAACCGCTCAAGGCCGACACCGCCTTGCGGATGGTAGCTCGTAAGCACTCGGCCGACATGTTTGCCCGTGGATATTTTTCGCATATAGCGCCGGATGGCACCACGCCCTTTCAGCGTATAGACCGCGAGGGGATCCTCTACCTCACCGCTGGCGAGAACCTTGCTTTGGCACCTACACTGAAGATTGCGCACGACGGATTGATGAAATCGCCGGGTCATCGTGCTAATATTCTCAGGCCGGCATTCGGTCGGGTGGGCATCGGGGTATTGCAGGGCGGGATATATGGTCTGATGATTACGCAGAATTTCAGGAATTAAACGTTAATTCTTGTTAAACATCTTTTGTTTAACGCTTTTTGGTTTATCTTTAGGAACCAATATAACCATCAGTATGTTTAAACCAACGCTCATCTACCCCCTGCTCGGTATGCTTGTCTTTGTATTGTTTTGCCATTCGGGCCATGCGCAGGAAAGCAAAATAGACAGCTCCGAAATGAAAACGCTACGTATTGATCCGCAAAGTGCCCGCGGAGCAGCCGTATCGCAAATATTCGACGAAGTAGAGTTTATACCGCTGGAGACAACTAAAGAGAGTCTTTTTGGATCAATCGCAGAATTTGATCTGACAGACAGTTGCTATGTGATCTTCGATTACGATACCAGAGGTGTCTTTATATTTAACAGAGACGGCAAGTTCCAAGGCAGGATTAACGCAAGCAGTTTGCCTAAAGAAGAAAATGAGAAAGAGCCTCAGAACTTTTGGGGTTTCCAGCTTAGGAAAGAGGGCGACAGATCACTCATTCAGATTCAATCCAGAAAGTACGCTATCTTTTTTGATACTAAAGGAAAGCTTGTTAAAAAGGTACTCCACAAGGATAACAAATACCGGGGCGAATATACTTTCTCCAATGGAGATCAGGTTCAGCAGGGTTTTCGGGATAACAAGACCAAAGACAGCACCTACTATGAGCTGGCCGTACTCAGAGATACGGTCCCGGTAGCAACTTATCTCCCTTTCGACGTAAAACGCTATGAGAATGATCAGTTCTTTGGCCACGGTGGTGTTTATGACTATCGCGTTCAGGATGAGTTGTTTTTTCTGACGTATTATAAAACTAATATTTACAAGCTGACTCCTAAGAAACTTTCTCTTGCCTACCGCATTATTTTTCCGGCGGCAAACACGTTGCCGGCAGACTTCCTGTCGAACCCCGTGTACAAGGGGAAAAGACAGGAGTATTTCGATGCCAACCGTGATGCGATCTACGCTTTGAGCGGAACCTATAAATTTGGAAATAACCTTTATTTTAAGACACACAGCTGGGGAGGCTCGAGGGAAAAGAAATTTGCCTTTGTATATAACCTTGACAACGCTGACCTGATCTCTCTTGGCAATCTGGAACCGGATTCGCTGTCGCATTTCCTTCCCGTTAATGATGCAGGAAGCGGCTGGGATTTCTCTAACCGGGGATTTCATAAATACGACGGGACGTATTTGTATACCAGTTATTCCTCGCTCGCGATGTTTAGTTTCAAAGAGCAAAGTGCAGGCAAAAATGCCACCTATCCGCCTAAACTGGCTAGCTATTTTAAATCAGAAAACAAGAAAAGCAATCCGGTATTAATACGCCTGAAACCAAAAAAAAATTAACACCTCATGATAAATACAATCCTGATTAAACTTGCAGCGGCGATGCTGTTGCTGGTGCTGTCTGTACCCTTACTGAGTCAAGCACAGCAAACTACTTCCGGCCATAAAGGCATAGCCAAAGGTCTGGTGAAAGATACGACACAGAATTATGTACTCCGCTCCGCTACCGTATCGGTCTATAGGGCGGCTGATAGCTCTCTACTCAATTACCAGATCACCAACAATTATGGGGAGTTTGTGTTTAAGACCCTTCCGGTCGGCATCCAGCTTAGGTTAGATGTAAGTTACGTGGGGTATAATCCTTTTAGGAAGACGTTTGTGATTCCGGCCGACAAAGGGGAAATTGATCTGAAAACGCTTGTGGTACAGTCGCGGGACGTTATGCTTAAAGATATTGTCATTACCGTCCCTCCCATCAGTATGAATGGTGATACCCTGGAGTTTAACGCCGCAGCGTTTAAACTCGACAGTAATGCCGTGGTGGAAGACCTGCTCCGGAAAATCCCGAATATTGTATTATGGGGTGACGGCCAGGTTACGGTAAATGGTCGAGAGGTAAAAAATATCCTGGTAAATGGCAAACCTTTCTTTGGCGGAGACGCTAAGATCGCTACGCAGAATATCTCGAAAAACGCATTGGAGAAGATACAGGTTTACAGCACGGTTACCGACCAGAAAAACCTGCTTGATTCGACACTAGAAATGAACTTGAAGCTAAAAAAGGGCAAGGACATCGGTTATTTTGGGAAGCTTGGGGGCGGTTACGGCACAGACCGCAGGTTTGAAGGTGACGCAAGTTTCAACATATTCACGCCTAAAATGCAATTGGCGATTATCGGTGCCAGCAACAACATCAACAAGCAGGCCGGCAGCATAAATTCGCTGATGGAGAGCAGTACATTTAAGGGTACGGGCACCAATGTGGAATATCAGCCCGACTTCAGGGCTACAGGCGTTAACCGGGGCAACTCCGGTGGGATGGCCTTTACCTATAATTTCATTGAAAAACCCACCTGGGAAAATAAGAAAACCCTGAAAGCGAATTATTTTCTTACCGACAATGAACGGGACAACAACTCAGACCAGGTTACCACAACAACGCTGCCCAATGCCGACAGAATAAAGGAGGAAAGCGTTAGCACCAATTTAGGCGAGAATATACGTCAGCGGTTCGATTCGGAATTTGAGTGGGTAAAAAAGTCGAAGAGTTTTAAAATTTCACAGAATCTGAACAGAAATCAGGGTGAGAACAACAATCAGACGTTTCGCACAGCCCGTAATGCGGATGATGTGATGACGAGTACCAACAATAGCAGTAACCTGAGTAGTTTTAACAATATGGACTTTAACTTAACCGCAGATTTCCGGCTGGGGCAAAACTATAATAAGTGGGATCAGCGTTTCAAGGGTTTTGATGTCAGATATAGTTTAAACGTAATCGACAACCAAGACGACCGGACGAATTTTACGGAGTTCAGATCGATCGCCGATCCGGCGGCGAACAGAAAATTTAACCGCAGGTATGACAGTAAATTCAATGAAACTACACACAGGATGCAGCTTACGCTGAACAGCCTGCGTTCGCTGATTTTCGGAAAAGCACAATTGGCGGGGATAGACTTTAATGCTTTTAACAATATAGAACTAAAGCATAATACAGACAACGACCAGGTGGAAGACCTGGACACCATCGGCAATGCATACCGGCAAAACGCTTATCTGAGCAATAACGTGCAAATGGATGTGCTCGACCAGGCGCCCGGTCTGAGGATATCCAAGACTTTTTCAAAGAACCTGTCGAACAGATACTATGAAAACCTTACCTTCTCTTTTTCACCCAAGCAGAAGCTGATCAATCAGCGGTTTAAGTCGGCACGCTCCTTCCAAAACATCAAACGTAACTACACCCAGTTCATGCCGGATGCTTCGGTGCAGTATAGTGACAACCAGTACGGGGAATATTACCGCAACTACAATCTGGATTTCAACACGGTGGTCCGAATGCCTTCTTTAGAACAGCTGGCCCCGCTAACCGACAGCTCCGATGTGTATTATTTGAGGAGAGGTAATCTGGCGCTCAACCAGGCTGTGGAACGTGTACTGTCGTTCAGTTTTAACCATTACGATCAGACGACGAAAAATACGCTCAACTATGGACTGTATGCCCGGGCGGCGGTTGTACGGGACAATATTGTGGATAGTGTTTTGATCGATAGCCTGAACCGTCGTACCGTGTATTCAGTCAACGCACAGGGAAACAAGTATGCGAACATAAGCGGCAATATCAGAAAGGCCTTTAAGTTCAAAAGCGCTGAACTTCAGTTCGGCACTAATGGCGATATTTATGTGGGCCGGAATCCAGGCTTTACGAACGATGCTTTTGCGTATTCCAAGCAGCTGAACAGCAATATCCGGGTAAATGCAACCCTTACCTATAAAAGCCTTTTTGCGCTTGAGGTAAGTGAATCCTTGTCGACCTACAGAACGGTTCAGGAAGCCTTCAATACCAAGTTTAGCGGTAAAAACTTGAGTACAGCAGTGAGCACGAGCTATAATGTCACCAAGAAGCTCACCTTAAATAGCAATATCTCTGTCAACACGAGTTCTTCCTCATCCGCTGAGGACGTGAACTTCACGATCTGGAATGCCAGTGCGATTTATCGTTTCCTGAAGGGCAATAATGGTGAGATTAAGTTTTCGGCATTAGACCTGCTTCACCAGAACAGCAGCGTGATTAATTATGGTAACGGAAGCAGTGTGACTGTAGGCCGGCAAAATGTATTACAGCAGTATTTTATGACTACCCTATCCTATTATCCACGGAAATTCGGAAAAAATCAGCCGAAGAAATAAAAAAAGTCAGTTATATTCGCGAAAGAGCACGGGATTAACCGGTGATCCGGTATTGCTCCTTTCTACAGCATTTTAAGCCTTAAGGGCTCGATATAACCATACTTTAATAATTCTGATGATTAAACTCCAGAACGAGGACCACCTGCTTGGGCTGTTGAGGGCAGGTGATACGGATGCGTTCCGTAAGATCTACAATTTCTACGGTAAAAAGCTTTTTTATTTCGCGAAAAAGCTGAATCTGGACGCGGAAGACGCGGAGGAAATTGTGCAGGAAACTTTCGCGAAGATTTGGGAAAACCGTGCAGGGCTGCAGACAGGTTTTTCGCTGAATGCATATCTGATGACGATATCGCGGAACCTTATCTATAACAAAGTCCGCAAGGAGGCGCTTATCAGGCGGTACATGGGCGTATTCAAGGAACCTGAACTAGATGTAATACCCGATAAGGAACTGGAGACGAGTATAGAACAGATCCTTGAACAACTACCGGAAAAATGCAGACTTGTATTTCGAATGAGCCGGTTTGAGGGATATTCTAACCAGGAGATCGCCGATAAGCTGTCAATTTCTAAAAGTACGGTAGAAAATCACATCAATAAAGCCATACATCTTATAAAAACTCAGCTGAAAGGCTATGGTTTTGGGTCGTATGTAATGATTTATATATCGTTGTTCTTATTAAAATAAAAAAAATTCATTTACGAGTAGGTGCAGCAATCAGTTTGATTGTATATACAGGTAAACACCACTCTTTATAACCAACTTATTTGTGGAAAAGAGACAATTGGAAAGGTATTTCAACAATACCTTGAACCCCGCAGAGCGGGAAGAAATAGAGTTATGGCTCGCTGATAAGAGAAACGAAAAAGAGGCTTTGTCACTAATCGACATGCTTTGGGAGGAATTTGAGCCATCAGGATCAGCAAAAGATGCTCCAGTATTTGAGAGAATATTGGAATATATAGAGAAAAATGACCGCGTGCAGAGATTGCCCGTGAGAAATCGTTCTTATACCAAGTGGATATCAATCGCAGCAGCCTGTTTAATGGTCGCCTTCTCTTTTTTCTGGTACATGAATACCAAAACACCGCTTGCCGAAAAGGACAGCTATGTAACGGTACGCACGGAAAAAGGTGAAAGGAAGCGTTTTGTGCTGGGTGATGGCTCTGAAGTATACTTAAATGCCGACAGTAAGATTTCATATCCGACGAGTCCCGGAGGTAAACAGGCTGTGTATGTGGAAGGTGAGGCCTTCATCAAGATCGCAAAAAACCGGGATTCTATGGTGGTTAAGTCGGCCGGTATAGAAACTACTGTAAAAGGAAAAGCTTTCAATATCTCTGCCTTCCCGAAAGACAGCACGATCAAAGTATCTGTGGACCAAGGCAATGCAGAAATAAGAGGCGCAGCAAAAGCCTGGCCGCTTATGAAGCTCAGGATTCCTGCGCAGCAGCCTGTGCTGGCTAAAAACCGTGACTCTGCCTTCCATGATTTGAGGCCGGCCGCGATCGCGCTGGTTAAGTTAAAGCCCAGCGTAGTGATCGGTCAGGACGCCTATGCGGTAATTAATAAGCAGGAGCATCATGTGGACCTGTTGCCCGCGGCCAACGATAATAAAGCGTTCGGTTGGAAGGACGGTATTATTTATTTTGATAACGCCAGTCTGGCCGAGATTACGGAGAAGCTTGAAAGATGGTATGGTGTTGAAATCACGGTTTGCGACGCTGCACTGGGGGTAAACCGCTACACGGCCGAATTCCGGAATATGAACCTGCAGGAGGTCTTAAAAAAGATCAGCAGTTCCCTGAACATCGGCTTCCAGGTTAAAGGAAAGAACATCTACTTCTGCAATGAACCAACGAATAATCCCGCTGTATTGAATCCATCTGCGTCACCACCTGATTAATCAACTGAAAACAAACAAATAAACTATGAACCTAACTCTACAAACCAACAGCTCATCAGTGCTCAGACTGATATGTTTTGTCTCCACGGCACTTTTTCTGGTGCTAACCCAGGCATGTAAAAAGTCAGACCCGAAGAGCAACCTTGCGGGCATCAGCTCGTTCAGCATTAAAGGCCACGAAACCACTACTTTCACAGTCGACCAAAATGCACTTAAGATCAGTAACACGGATAGTCTTCCCTACCTCACCAATGTTTCAGCGCTTATAGCCAACTTCGAATCGGTCGGCGGTTCACAGGTAAAAGTTAACGGTACCGTGCAGGTTTCTGGTGTAACGCCAAACAACTTTCAAAACCCTATTATTTATGAAACGGTCGCCGAGGACGGTACTGTCCGCTCCTACACAGTTAAAGTGAATGTGGCGCAGATAGATCCCAAATCAGTTTCATGGAAGCAGCAGACCGCAAACGGCGGCTGGGGGCCTTACCGTACTATGACTGCAGGTTATTTCAGCAATAAATTTTGGGTTGTAGGTACTAATGCTACAACAAAAGGTGTTCATTCTTCAGCAGATGGAATTACTTGGACCACAGTAGCTGCCACCGACAACAATACCAACGTTGTGCCTTTTGCGGAACGTCAGACTGCCGTTTTCGGTTTCAAAGATAAAATGTGGTTGCTTGGAGGCCTGGTACCGAGTATCGGATTTAACTTTAGTTATGTAACCAACGCGGTATGGAGTTCGGCCAACGGAACCACCTGGACGGCTACCGCTAACGTTGCAGCACCGGCAAACAATGAGATCTGGACACCAAGGGAGCGTTTGAATGCAGTGGTTTACAAAGATAAGCTTTGGGTGATCGGTGGGAATGCTTACCCTGCTTTTGGTAACATCAACAGCACAGGTACACCGCAAAACGACGTTTGGAGCACTACCGATGGTACGGCCTGGACACGAGTAGCGGCGAATGCGCAGTTTGTGGCAAGGTCTAACCCGGCAGTTCTTGTTCATAACAACAAAATGTATGTGATAGGTGGAAAGAATGGTAGCAACACCTTGCTCAATGATATCTGGGTTTCGGAAGATGGCGTAACCTGGACGGAAATGACTGTTACCGCACCTTTTACGGCACGCTGGGGACATAAAGCGGTGTCGTTTAATAATCAGTTATTTATCGCCGGCGGCCGCGTCGCCGATGGCGTATCGAAGGAACTTTGGGTTTCCGAAGATAATGGTGCGACCTGGAAAAAAGTGGAAACAGGCGATCCAAGAGCTTTACCTGGTACGTTTGAACCACGTGTGCACTTTGGCATGTTCGTGAACACGGGAGCGGTTTGGATCATAGGCGGAGAGATGCAACTGGACGGTACATATAGCTACCGTAACGATACCTGGAAAGGCAGTTTACTTAAATAAGAGGGGGTCAATGCGTATTAGATTGACAGGGCTGCTGCTGTTTGCAGCGGCAGCCTCTTTTATGAGTTCAGACTTGTATGCCCAAAATCTACCTGCTAAGCGGGTTGAATTGAAAGGAGTAGTGCTTGACAAGCAGGGTAACCCGGTAACAGGTGCTACCATCATGATCAAGAACACGACCAATGGGACCCTGGCAAAAGCCGACGGCAGCTTTGAAATCAGTGCAGCTCCTGGCGATACACTCATTGTAGGTTGTATCGGGTTTAAGCCGCTCAAATTAGCACATTCCGGCCAACCTATGCTTAAGCTCGTTCTCCAGGAAGATATGGCGAACCTTGAGCAGGTTACGGTAGTGGGCTATGGCAACGTGAAGAAAAAAAATATCACTGGTTCCATTGCTTCAGTCAGCGCAAAGGACATCTCCAGAAGTTCCGCCATCTCTTTCGACAATGCGATTGCCGGAAGGGCCGCTGGTGTTGATGTGTTATCGAGTTCAGGCGTTCCGGGTTCGGCAACAGCGATTACGATCAGGGGGATCAGTTCGCTTAACTCTGACGGAAACCAACCTCTGATTGTGATAGACGGCATACCTGTATATGGTTCGGGAGCGGGTTTGAATACGAAGACATTTAACCCTTCCACAACCGGCATGATCGGCTTTGGCGGTACTACGGTGTCGGACAATCTGACGCCAAGAAATGACTTTGAGGCAAATCCGCTGGGTAACCTGAATCCGAGCGACATTGAGTCGATAGAGGTACTGAAAGATGCTTATGCAACTTCCATCTACGGTTCCAGGGGCGCCTCGGGGGTGATTCTGGTAACGACTAAAAAAGGTAGTGAAAAGAACGCGGTCGTGAATTTCCGGTACATCACCGGGGCGGCCCAACCGATAGGCACATATAGTCTGCTAAACGGACAGCAGTACAACCAGTTGTATACGGCCTTGTACCAAGAATTGGGCACACCTGCGACCTTTGCTTCGGCCGACAATACAGACTGGGTAAAAGCCATATCCCGCACGGCGATTGTTCAGAATGCGGACCTCTCGCTTTCGGGCGGTTCCGACAAGATGCGTTACTTTCTGAGTGGCTCTTATACCGATCAGCCTGCGTATGTGATTCATAATGATTATAAGCGCTACACCGGCCGGATGAACTTTACCTATATGGCAAGCGAGAAACTAAGCGCTGGGGCGAATATTTCGGTTGCTTATACCGACAACGCTGCGCTGAATGCGGCATCCATATACCGACAGGCGATCTTAAAGGCTCCAAACCTACCTGTGAGGGATGCGAATGGCAATTATCTATATAGCAAGGGTACGAATCCGTACGGTAACATGGATACAAACCCGGTGGCCGATGCCGAACTGAACACCAACTTTCTGGAGTCTACGCAAACGCTGGCCAATATTTATCTTCAATATCAGGTGCTCCCCGGACTCCATTTAAAATCTGAGTTTGGTACCGATATGAATAACGGAAATGCGTATACGCGGAGGGTAAAGCGCCCGAGCGGCTTTGGTGACGATGCGGTGCAGAGCACTACCAACAACCGGAAAATAGTGACCAACAACACCGCCACGTTTGTGTACTCTGATCAGGAAAAACATGCCTTGGATGCGGTTGTGGGACAAAGTTTTGAGAAGTCGGTGGAATCTTCGGGCAGCATTGGCGGTTACGGTTTCTTCAATGACAATATCCTGAGTATAGGATCGGCAACTAACCGGTACATACAACGTGCTTTGAAACAGGAATGGGCTTTAGTGTCTTTCTTTTCGAGGGTAAACTATGCCTATAAAAACAAATACCTTGCTGGGGTAACGTATCGCGTGGACGGCTCATCAAAGTTCAGCCAAAATCAGCGCTACGTAGGTTTCCCTTCGATATCTGCCGGATGGAGGCTCTCAGAGGAATCATTTTTGAAGAGCAAAAGATGGATCGACGATCTTAAGTTGCGTGGCAGTGTGGGCTTTTCGGGCAACAACAGTCCGGCCTCCTACTACGGCAACCAGGGACAGTATATTATTAACAGCAATGCGATGACCTATGCGGGTACGCCGGTACTGAGCATGCAGCAACCGGACAACCCGAACCTGAAATGGGAACGCACACGTTCGGTAGATCTGGGGCTTGACGCTTCTTTTATGGAGAGCCGGATCACGCTTACTGTTGATTATTATACCCGTCGGATCAAGGATATGATATTGAGTTCGGCAATACCGCTGTATCAGGGCTGGAGCATTCAGCCTCAAAATATCGGCGACATGAAGAACAGCGGCATTGAATTTACTGCGAGCTACAACCCTGTGAGGACGCGTAATGTGGACTGGTCGATGCGACTGAACATCTCGCGCAACCAAAACAAGCTGCTAAAGCTGAACTTCGACGGCGAGGAAGTTGGTCTGGCCAACGAAGCATATAAGTATATGAAAGAAGGTGAGCCTGTGGCTCAGTTCTTCCTGTACGACTGGCAGGGTATCGACGTGTATACCGGCGACCCGATCTGGGGCGGCAGTAATGGCACTTCGAGCAGCATTCCTCCTGGATCATTGTTTACCCAGGTGGACGACGTAAACCAGTTCAGGAAGATATTCGGCTCCAGTTTACCACAAGCATTTGGCGGATTTAGCAACACAGTAAGGTACAAAAACCTGGAACTGGACGCTTTCTGTTCGTTCTCTATCGGGGGCAAGATGATCAACGGTTCAAGGGCTACGCTGCTGACGTATGCTACGGAAGATGCGAACAACCTAAGTACAGAAATATTAAATTACTGGCAGGTGGCTGGTCAGGATACGCAAATACCGCGACTGGCAAACCGCTCGATCACGGCCTCTCCCGGCTCGGCAGGTGGCGTGAGGGACTTTACCACCAGTCGCACTAACAGCCGTTTCCTGGAAAATGCAAGTTACCTTAGGCTCAGAACGGTGAATCTCTCCTATCAGGTGGATAACGTTTACCTGAAGCGTGTCAGCAAAAATGCGATAAAAAACCTGCAGGTGTTTGTAAGAGGTACCAATCTGCTGACCTGGACTTCTTACACCGGGGTGGATCCTGAGGTGAATGCGTTCGGATCTTCCGCCATACGTTCGGGTTATGACGAGTTGACCATGCCGCAGAACAAGATGTATCAGTTAGGGATCAACATAGGCTTATAATTTGAGATGAAACATATCATATATCTTTCAATACTAACGGTTTTCCTTGCTGGCTGCGACAAGCAACTGGATCTGAAGCCGGAGGATACACTGCTGGACAGGGAGGTTTTTAATAACCTTAATGGAACAGAACAGGTAATGGCAGACGCCTATTTTAATTTGTTCAGGGCCAGCACCGGGTCGATATCATACCTGATAGGCGATTTTACGACGGCAAACATAAAGCACAGCGTGTATTACGATGCCATGGATGCGGGCAACACCTCACCGGAAGATCCGGAAATCTCGGCGGTTTGGTCGGCCTACTACAAGGTGATCAACAATGCGAACAATATTCTGGAAAAGGTTCCGCAATACGCTACTTACAGCGAGTCACTGCGGAATCAGTATATTGCCGAGGCTAAGTTTATCCGTGCACTTGCTTACCTCGACCTTCTTAAATTATTTGGTGACGGTGCGCTTACGGGAAATATGGCCGGTCTTGGCTTACCACTGCAACTGACGCCGTTTAAGGGTTATGATACTGGTGAACTAATTCCGCGTTCGCCCAATGGCGATGTATATGCCCAGATCATAAAGGATCTAAATGAGGCGATACCTGGCCTGCCCGATCTTCATGGAGACGACCTGAAAACACGCTCGAGGGGCACGAAGGGCGCGGCTTATGCGCTGCTGACCCGGGCATATATGTACATGCATCGCTACGATGACGCGGTATTGGCTTCTACGGAGGTGCTTGGCAGACGACCAGCCACGTATGAACTGTCGAATTCCCTGTTTGCAGTTTTTCCAAACAACCAGGACGGTTCGGCTAAAGGTTTCTCAAAAGAACACATTTTTGGTTTTCCAGTAAGCCACATGAAAAGTTCTTCGACCTATGCAAGAAATAACCTTGGCGACAGCTACTTCTTTAAACGAAGTTTCTGGATAGATCCGGAATTTATGGGTATGCATGAGACCAATGACCGCCGCTTAACGCATTTGATCTTTAAGGGAGACAGTCTGGCAAATCCGGACCAGTTTTCTGCACGGGTAACGTTTAAGTTCAATGACCCCTATGGCCGCGATAATGTAACCGTGATACGGCTCTCTGAAGTCCTGCTCTCGAGATGTGAGGCACTGGCACGGGAAGACGGAGTTGTACCAGAGGCGGTAAACCTGCTCAACGAAGTAAGAAGCAGGGCGATACCTGGAGCTATACCTTATACGGCAAGCAGTTTTGCCAGCAGGGAGCGGTTTCTGGAAGCAATTCTTAAAGAGCGGCGACTTGAACTCGCTTTTGAGGGCCATTACCGCTATGACCGCATACGCACCGGGCAGGCGCCGCGGGACAATGGCTTACCGTCGTCTAAATGGGTGCTACCCTTGCCACTATCGGAGATCCTGATTGGAAAAGGTGTGATTAAACAAAATCCGGGATATACTTTTTAAACATAACTATAAACGAGTGCGGACCGCCGCAAAAAACAGAAAACGATGAAATTTATAAATCAATCCATGAAGAGCATGCTCCTGGCCTGCTTACTGAACCTGCTTTGTCTTCCCTTAATGGCGCAGCAAACGGGTATTAAGTACGAGAATATCAGCTTTGATCAGGCCATGAGCCAGGCTGAGAAAACCGGCAAGATCATATTTGCTGATGTGCAACGGAACACCCCTACAGAGTTGAATTTAAAGGCTGAGCAGACGGTGTTTACAATAGACAGCATCGCTGATTTCTTCTCAAAGCACATTATTGCGATCAAAATAGACATGCACTCTGATGCGGGGAAAGCCTTTGCTCCGAGACTTAACATGCTCATGTATCCCGCCTACGTTTTTTATGACGCGAAGGGAGCCGAAATAGGCTATACTAACGCAGCTGTTGTTACCAAAGATCCGGGCGTCTTAATGGAGAAAGCCCGTAGCGCCGCCGCTACTGCAAAAATCAAAATGGAAAACAAGCGCAGCGTGGCTTTCCGCTCCGAGGGCTGGAACAACTTGCTTGCACTTGCTAAGAAAGAAGGAAAACTTATTTTCCTGGATGCGCAAACCGAGTGGTGCAGACCATGCCGTATGATGGAACGTGATGTGTTTACACTGAACAAGGTGGCTGATTTTTACAACAGCAACTTCATCAATGTAAGTAAGGATATGGAAAAAACCGACGGGCCTGCGCTGAATAAAAAATATAAGATCGGTGCCTATCCGACCTTTCTTTTTATTAACGGCGATGGTGAGGTGGTACATCAGGAAGTGGGTTACCAGGATGCAGATCCATTTATTGAGACAGGAAAAGCTGCCTTGAAAAAAGCGGGCATGAAAGACCTTTCGATAAGCGGAATTTCTTTTGGCAGTGGAAGCTGGAAAGATATGCTGCAACTGGCTGAGAAAGAAAACAAGCTGATCTTTGTGGACTGCTATGCCGTATGGTGCGGTCCGTGTAAGATCATGGATAAAGAGGTGTTTACTCAGCGTAATGTTGGCGATTTCTTTAACAGCAATTTCGTGAACGTAAAAATGGACATGGAAAAAGGTGAAGGCATCACATTGAAAAACGCCTACCAGGTAAAGGCCTATCCTACTTTTCTGTTCATCAACGGAAAGGGCGAAGAAGTACACCGCATCGTAGGTTCCTCAGCCGCGCAGGTATTTCTGGCTAAGTCAAAAGATGCACTGAACCCTGCAAAACAGCTTTCTGCAATGCATAAGCAATATGAGCAGGGCACCAGGGATCCGGATTTTGTAACCAACTATATTTCGGCGCTTGACGCTGCGTACGAAGCTGAGAAGGCGGCGGTTGTAGCAAAGGCCTACCTCCGTTCACTACCGGAAGCAGACCTGACATCTGCGGCCAGTTGGAACCTGATTAAAACTCATGTTAAGGATGCCACAGATCCGATGTTTGACTACGTGCTGAGCCACGCGACGGCACTTAAAGCTGCGAATCCGGCCATCAATGAAAAAGAAGAGCTGGAAAAACACTTCAATGAGAGTATCTGGGCGCAATATCGCGCTGAGGCCGCGTTCGACAAGAACAAAGAAAACCAGATCATTAAGCGAATTAAGCGCGCCGCTTTACCGAACAGGGAACAGCTGGTCCGTCAGACGAAATTACTGGCCGCAGGCAAGCGTAAGGAGTGGAAAAACTACGTTTCGATCATAAGCACTATGGTAAAGAAGAATGAGGGACTGATCAATATGCCGGTGAGCGCGGTAGTAACGTCCTTCTCATACACTTTAATTAAGGAGACTGGCCACAAATATGTGCAGCAGGTGATCGGGTGGACAGACGCTTTGATGCCGTCATTGACGAATAAATTTGATTTGTCCAAAATGCATAGTCTTCGTGCAGCGGTATACAACGAAACGGGAGACACGCAAAAGGCCGATGACAGTAAAAAACAGGCTGAGCTGCTTGCTAATCAGGGAATGAAAGAAAGCAAAAGCGGAACGATGATGATGGTTCCGATGACGTTGAAATAGCGGGGCATAAAACAACTCCACCCAGATCGTTGTTTTCCATATAAAAGTTGGAACAGCTAAAAAATATTGCCATTGTTGGCGGTGGTCCGGGCGGGTTGTTTATGTTTAAAAGACTTATTGAGTCTGGCCGACATGACATCAGCATCGATGTATATGAGAAAAAAAATAAGCCTGGCGCCGGTATGCCATACAGTAGCGAGGGCGCTAATGATGAACACATCACCAACGTTTCAGGCAATGAGATACCGGAATTGGTGATTCCGATTGAAGATTGGATCCAGAAGGTTCATGCTGACACACTGAGCCGGTTTAACATTGATCTTGATACTTTCCATGAGTACAAAGTTCTGCCCAGATTACTGTTTGGCGACTATCTCTGCGAGCAATTTAATTTGCTCAGGAAACAATCGAAAGAAAAAGGGATTCAGACTTCGGTGTTTTTCAACGCGGAGGTAACGGATCTCTCGGACAATGCTGATGTGAAGAAAGTCAGGGTACATCTCTCTGATGGCACTACTAAGGCGTACGACCATATCATCGTGTGTACAGGCCATTTGTGGCCGAAGGACTGCGAAGAAACCGAAAACGGATGTTATGACTCGCCCTACCCTCCTGCAAAACTTTCCCTTAAAGTAGATTTTCCAATAGCACTAAAAGGCGCTTCGCTTACTGCCATTGATGCCATAAAGACGCTTAGTCAACATAACGGAAGGTTTTCAAGAAATAAAGCTGGCCAGTTGGTATACACGCCTGATGAAGACAGTAAGAACTTTAAGATCGTGATGCACTCCCGAAGCGGGCTTCTCCCTGCGGTGCGCTTTCATTCGGACGACCTGCTTTCTTCGCAATACACCCGGCTTAGCTGGGAAGACATTCAGCGGAACAGGGAGCAAAACGATGGGTTTTTGTCGCTCGACTACGTATTTGAAAAGAGATTTAAAGATCTGATGTGTGAAAAACATCGGGAATTTTATGATCAGATCCGTGACATGCAAATGGAAGATTTTGTCTCGGAAATGATGGCACGTCGTCTGGACATAGACCCGGTACAGCTTTTTAAGGCGGAATATGCAGAGGCGGAGAAATCGATCAGAAGGAAGCAGTCGGTATACTGGAAGGAATCGCTTGCCGTGCTAAGTTACGCCATGAATTATCCGGCAAAGTATTTTTCGGCCGAGGATATGCAGCGTCTGCAAAAGGTGCTAATGCCCTTAATTTCCATTGTTATTGCCTGTGTACCGCAGCGTTCTGCTGAAGAAATGATTGCTTTGTTTCAGGCAGGGGTGCTGGAAATTATAGCGGTGGGCGACGATAGCCGTGTAGAAGTGAAACCTGAGGGCGGCGTGATTTATCATTATACCGATGAATCGGGCCGACGCCTGGAGCAAGCATACGACTTGTTTGTGGACTGTACAGGCCAGCCACATCTTGCATTTAAGGATTTCCCGTTTCAGGCTTTGAAAGAACAACGTGCGGTAAGTCCGGCCCGCGTGCAGTTCAGAAACCCGGAAAATGGCATAAAGGCTCTGGAAGAAGACAGCGGGCTGGTGGAAAAAGATACAGAGGGCAGATATTTTTTACGCGTGCCTGGTATCGCGATTAACGACAGCTTTCAGGTGGTGGACGCTTACAACGCTTACAATGAACGCATTTACGTAATGGCTGTTCCTTTTATTGGAGGCTATAATCCTGACTACTCGGGGCTGGATTTCTGTGCGACGGCCTCCGAAGTTATTATGAAAAGTTTAAATTCACTGAGATGCTGATGGCTATTGACTGGAACGCCTTCCTGATAGGCGAAGAAAACTGGGAATTTCTTGTTGAGATCGCGCTAAGAACGATCATCATGTATTTCATCATACTGCTCGGATTGCGCCTGCTTGGTAAACGCGGCGTGAAGCAGCTCTCGGTGTTCGAGCTCGTGGTGATCATTAGTTTGGGTTCCGCAGCCGGCGACCCGATGTTTTATAAGGAAGTTGGTCTGGCCATACCTGTGGTGATCTTTTCTGTGGTCGTGGCGGCCTACCGGCTTACCACCTTTATGATGGCTAAGAGCCAGCACTTTGAAGATCTGGTGGAGGGC
Source organism: Pedobacter deserti (assembly GCF_024436415.1). Lineage (GTDB taxonomy): Bacteria > Bacteroidota > Bacteroidia > Sphingobacteriales > Sphingobacteriaceae > Pedobacter > Pedobacter faecalis. The sequence continues at coordinate 2,867,029 of NZ_JAFMZQ010000001.1, forward strand.
AAACCTGTGTATCTGGTAAGGGACGGTGAATTTTCTATCGATAATTTCGGAAAGGAAGCGCTGGCATATGACGAGTTCTTTGCCGAACTGAGACAGCAGAGTGTTGCACATCTGGGACAGGTAGACACGGCTATTCTGGAAACTTCGGGCAACCTGAGTGTGTATTTCTTTCCTGATGATAAAGTGCAATACGGCCTACCAATACTTCCGGAAGAGTTTGAGAAATGGCTCATTAAAATTGAAAAAGGCGGTGTATATGCATGCCAGTATTGTGGCAGAGCGGTAGAACTAAAACCCGCCAGCGAGCATAAATGTAAGAAATGCAAACGGAAGCGATGGGTGAAGGCATTGAACGTCCAGAGAATCCGGTAGAAACAAAGCCCGCTTAACGGTTGTTATAACACATATTTCAAATCATATGACTCCACCGATATACTGGATTTTTATCCTGGCAATACCTGTAGCTTGTATAGCCTGGACGGTAACAAAAGAAGAGGTATTCAGAGAACCGCGGGAATTCTGTGTTGAGCGATCTAAAAGCTGCAAAAGCCTGTTTCAGCGCAAGCTATTTTATATGTTTACCTGTGAATACTGCTTTAGCCATTACGTGACCATTCTGCTGCTTATTCTCACTAAATACACCCTGCTGTATCCGGACTGGCGCGGGTATATCCTTGCCGGCTTTTCCATTGTATGGATTGCCAACGTTTATATGAGCTTATATAACCTGGTGCGTATTGACCTGAAGAAGATCAAGCTGACCGCCCAGAAGGAAGAAGAGAAATTAAAAAACGGCGATCTCTCGCCGTAATTCATTATTGTTTTTTAAGTGCTTCAGGTCCTGATGATCTTCTCATCCTCCGACTCGTCGTCCGACCTGTCGTTTCCAAGATCAGTTTCAGGGAGGTCCGTATCGTGTGAACCGTCGGTATCGATATTCCGCTGCTCATCGTTCATGTTCTCTACCTGCGGCAATCCGCTGCCCTCCCGCTTCTCGGTTGCACTGTTGAATTTGGGCATGGCAAGGTTTTCCGGATGTTCCAAATCATAGTGTTCCGAATCCGGTTGCGGCGTCTTGTTCTTGTCTGAATCGGCTGCTTTATTTGTTTCCATATGCTTACATTAAAAGGTGTAAACATAAAACATAGCCTGAGGGCAAAAGTTTGCCTAACCCATCAGTTCCTTCATCAGCTTGTCGAAGTCGGCTCGCAGCGTTGCGAGTTCCTCTTCCACACTGGCTAAACGCTGCTCCAAATCGCCCGCGGGTTTACTGTAAGCCTCGTCAGCTTCCTGTTCGACATCCGGGATCCCTGCGAAAAGATGTGCATACCTTGCTTCCTTCTGCCCTGCCCTGCGTGGCAGTTGCATCAGATACGGCGGTTCCTCGGCCGCAAGCTTTTCAAGAACATCCTGGACTTCGTCGAGCGACTCAAACTCATACATCCTGCCCGAATTGGTATTGATCTCCCCCGGGGTTTGCGCACCGCGCAACATAAGCAGGCATATGACGGCCACCTCCGACGGGAGCACCGGAAATACGATCGCAAAGTTATGCTTATACTTTACCGAGCGGCTTGATCCGCCTGTTGCGGTAGATATAAGTCCCTTACGCTTAAGAGCATCGAGCGTGAGCGTAACGGTTTGTTCGTCGTACTGCACTACCGGCTTCCGTGATGTTTTTTGATTACATGCTGCAGTAATGGCGTTTATGGTCATGGGATAATATTCAGGGGTGGTCCTGGCCTTTTCCATGAGCACGCCAAGCACCCTGATTTCCTCCGCGTTAAGCACGGGGAGCGTATGTTTTTCTTCCATGTATGCTTATTGTTCCTGCGTTAATATTTGGTCTATCCGGCTAAGTTCCTCTGCGCTGAAGTCGAGGTTATCCAGACATTTCAGCGAGTCGGCCAACTGGCTGGCACGGCTTGCCCCTACAAGCACCGACGTTACCCGATGATCTTTCAGCAACCAGCTTAAAGCCATGTGCGCAAGCTTTTGTCCGCGGCCCTGCGCCAGCTCGTTCAAAGCCCTGATTTGCTGCAACCGGCTTGCAGTGATCTGATCCGCTTTTAAGAACCCATGCGATTTTGCCGCCCTTGAATCTTCCGGTATACCGCTCAGATATTTGTCGGTAAGCAAGCCTTGGGCTAATGGAGAAAATGGTATACAGCCCACGCCTTCCCTACCTAGTACATCCAGCAAGCCGTTTTCCACCCAGCGCTCAAACATGGAGTATTTCGGCTGATGAATGAGACATGGCGTACCCAGCTCTCTAAGCAGACGGATCGCCCGCTCGGCTTCAACAGGCTGGTAATTCGATATACCTACATAAAGTGCCTTCCCTTGTCTCACAATCAGGTCGAGCGCGCTCATGGTTTCTTCTAATGGTGTATTTGGATCGGGACGATGATGATAGAATATATCCACATAGTCGAGCTCCATACGCTTAAGGCTCTGATCAAGACTGGATACCAGATACTTTTTGGAACCCCAGTCGCCATACGGCCCTTCCCACATGGTATAACCAGCTTTCGAGGAAATAATCATCTCGTCGCGATAACCTAAGAAATCGCGCTTAAGTAATTTACCAAAGTTTTCTTCGGCCGATCCCGGAGGCGGGCCGTAGTTGTTCGCGAGATCGAAATGCGTTACGCCGCAGTCGAACGCCAGGCGAAGTATCTCTGCGGAATTCTCGAGCTGGTCGACATGACCGAAATTATGCCATAAACCGAGCGAAATGGCAGGGAGCTTGATGCCGCTGTTACCGCAGCGGCGATAAGGCATTGATGTATATCTGGTTGATGAGGGTGTATAGTGCATGACCAAATATATGTATTAAGTACAAATTTGGAAGGTAGTTATGATTGTCAAAAACCTTTTTGATGTTATTTCGTTAGGTAATACGAGTTACGATTAATTTGATATGGGTAAAATTATACACGTTGTTGAAGATGATGATGACATCAGATTCATCATCGAATACATACTGATGGATAGCGGATACCAGGTCTTTTCGTCGGCGACAGCCACCGCTTTCTACGAGACCATGAATAATCCTAAACCCGATCTTGTGCTGCTGGATGTGATGCTGCCAGATGGAAACGGCATCGATATTTGTCGAGATATCAGACTTTCTAAAGACGCTGACCAGATTAAAGTGATTGTTATGTCGGCACACGCCGCAGAAAAAGCGGTGTTGGAGCAGGCTTGTGCAGATAGCTTTATCAGTAAACCCTTCGATCTTGACAAATTGATTACACAGGTAAAGAAACTCCTTCCGAACGACTAGCTACTTCCGACCTGCCATTTGTATCATTCGCTGCGCGAGTTCCTTGCCTAGGTAGCGATCTATGGCACCGTGTACAAGGTATAAAACCGGGGTCATGAGGATGGCGACGATAAATTTATAGGTATAGTTGACCAGGCCGATCGCAGCGACCATCTGCCAGCTCCACTGGTATTGCGGATTCAGGTAAAAAGCGATAAATATAACAACAAAGCTGTCGATAAACTGGGAAACAAGCGTAGAGCCGGTAGCCCGCAGCCACAGGTTATTTTCGCCTGTGAGGCGTTTGATCCGGTGGAAGATCAGCACATCGGCAATCTGGCCAACAATAAAGGCGATAATGGAGCCGACAATAATCCACATGCCCTGGCCGAATATCCCTGCGAAAGCGTTATTCATATTGAGCGCCTCTCCGTTAACCTGCTGGTTTACCCAGAAATCGGATGGTGTAAGCTGCATGGCGCCGCCAACTACAATAAAGGCGTACGCGATCAGCGTAGCGGTAAGCAGGGAAAGGAACCTAACCTGCCTGATGCCATAATATTCGTTGATGATGTCGGTCATGATGAAAATGAGCGGCCAGGTGAGTACGCCGGCCGACATATTGAAAGACAAATTGGGAACGCCAAGCAGGTTGATATTGAACTGACTGATGCCCAGCGAGCCTTCTACCGTAAATATTTTAACGCCGATAAATTCGGACAGGACTGCGTTGGCAACGAAGAAGCTGCCCAGCATCAGCAAAAGCCTGCTCTCTTTGGTCTTTGAACTCATACGAAGGTTGAAATTATTAAATAAATCTGATATTTTCGCCCTTACATGATATCTATACAATCGAAGCTACCCGGCGTTGGCACAACGGTGTTTACGACCATGTCTAAGCTTGCCGGGCAACATAATGCCATTAATCTTTCCCAGGGTTTTCCTGATTTTGACTGCGACCCTGCGCTGATAGAAGCGGTTAGCGAGGCTATGCGCTCAGGAATGAACCAATATGCCCCTATGACGGGCTTGCCGGTGCTCCGGGAACTGATCGCCGAGAAAACTAAAAATCTGTACGGCGCCTCATATAATCCCGAAACTGAGATCACGGTAACGGCGGGCGGTACCCAGGCCATATTTACGGCGCTAAGCGCCTGCATAAGCGCGGGCGATGAGGTGATCATCTTTGAACCGGCCTACGATGCTTATGCCCCCGCTGTGCGGCTGCTCGGCGGTTTGGTGAAGCCTTACGAGCTGGCTCCGCCAAACTATGAGATCGACTGGGATATGGTGAAAAAGCTGTTCAGCGCAAATACGCGGATGATTATTTTGAACTCCCCGCAAAATCCCTCAGGTAAAATGCTGAGTGAAGCTGACATACAGGAGCTCATTAAGCTGACACGGAACACCGATGTGCTGATTCTGAGTGATGAAGTGTATGAACATATCGTTTTTGACGGGAACGTGCACGAAAGTGTTTGTCGCCACCCCGAATTGCAGGAACGTAGCTTTGTAATTGCTTCCTTTGGCAAATTACTGCATACGACCGGCTGGAAAATGGGCTACTGCCTGGCCCCTGCTGGACTCACCAAGGAGTTCAGGAAGGTGCACCAGTTTAATGTATTTAGTGTGAACACCCCAATGCAGGCCGGTGTTGCAAAATACCTCGCCAACCCGGAAAGTTACCTGGGGTTGTCAGCTTTCTTTCAGGAGAAGCGCGACCTGTTCCGGCGCCTGATGTCGGAAACTAAATTTAAATTACTACCTTGTGAGGGGTCTTACTTCCAGTGCGTTAGTTACCGGCATTTTAGTGAGGAGAAAGATACAGAGATTGCGGAGCGATTGATTACTGACTTTGGCGTGGCGTCCATCCCTGTTTCTGCATTTTATACCAAACGTACGGATCATGGTATTTTGCGCTTTTGTTTTGCGAAAAGGCAAGATACCCTGGAAAAGGCCGTTGAAAGGTTAATGAAATTATAGCCCATCTTGATATGGAACAAATCAGTAAATCCGGTATCAGCAATTTAAAGATCACTATTTTCCAGGCTTATCTTTTCTGGGAAAACGTGGATAAAAACCTCCAGAATTTAAGTCTCCGGCTCTCCATGGGCATCAAGGAAAAAACAGACCTGATTGTTTTGCCAGAGATGTTCAATACGGGCTTTAGCATGAATGCTGAGGCTCTAGCCGAAGAAATGGATGGTAAAACCATGAAATGGATGGCAGACACGGCGGTGAAGTATGATTGTGCAGTAGCGGGGAGTCTGATTATTAAAGAAGGGGGCAACTACTTTAACCGGCTGATCTGGATGTTGCCCGGTGGCAGTTACAGCCCGTACGATAAACGCCATTTGTTCAGTCTGGGTGGCGAAGATGCGAGATATACCCCGGGAAATGAAAAGGTGATTGTAAATCTGAAAGGCTGGAACATCCGACTGGCCATTTGCTACGATCTGCGTTTCCCGGTATGGCTGCGCAACCAGAACGGGGAGTATGATGCTCTGCTGATCATTGCCAGCTGGCCGGATAAGCGGTCGGCCCACTGGAATGCGCTGATTCCTGCGCGCGCAATAGAAAACCAGTCTTATGTGATTGCGGCTAACCGGGTGGGCCACGACGGAAATGAAATGTACCACAGCGGGCACTCCCAATGCATCGACCCGATGGGAAAAACGGTATACTACAAACCGGAGGATGAAGATTTGTACACATTCAGCATCAGCTACGAAGAGCTGATCAAGACCCGGGAAAGTTTTCCATTTCTGCAGGACGCAGACAAGTTTAAAATGTTGTAGTATGTTTGACAGAAGAAAATTTCTTAAAGCCTCGGCACTTTCTGCTGCGTTTGCTGGCGTTGGCCAGACCAAAGCCGGCAATATCGTGGCGGGCATGGCAAACGGGATTGAGCCGGTGGTGATCTCAACATGGGATTTCGGTATTCCGGCCAACCAAGCGGCATGGAAGGTGTTGGCGGCCGGAGGCAGGGCACTCGACGCTGTGGAACAGGGTGTGCGTGTTCCGGAGGCAGACCCGAAGGTTCAGACGGTTGGCTACGGTGGCTTTCCTGATCGGGACGGGCGGGTAACGCTTGATTCTTGCATCATGGATGAATTCGGCAATTGCGGTTCAGTTGCGGGTATGGAACATATTATGCATCCGATCAGCGTGGCTCGCATGGTGATGGAAAAGACGCCTCATGTGATGCTTGTTGGGGATGGAGCCCTGCAATTTGCGCTGGAGAATGGCTTTGAAAAGGTGAATCTCCTTACGCCTGAATCGGAAAAGGCCTGGAAAGAATGGCTTAAAACGGCGAAATACTCGCCCGTAATGAATATAGAAAACAGGTCTTATGACAAGCTTGCCCCAAAAAAACTACCGGGCAACCAGTATAATCACGATACGATAGGTATGCTGGCATTGGATGCGAAGGGCAATTTGTCGGGCGCCTGCACGACCAGTGGTATGGCGTTTAAACTTCACGGACGTGTGGGCGACAGCCCTATAATAGGTGCCGGGTTGTATGTCGATAATGAAGTTGGCGGCGCTACCTCTACGGGCGTAGGTGAAGAGGTGATCAGGAACGTGGGCAGCTTTCTGGTGGTGGAACTGATGCGACAGGGATATCCGCCGGAGGCGGCCTGTAAAGAGGCTGTGATGCGGATCATCAGAAAGAAGCCAGAAACGGCAAAGCAGATCCAGGTGGGCTTTCTGGCACTTAATAAGAAGGGCGAATATGGCGCCTATGCTATTCAAAAGGGTTTCAGTTATGCGGTTTGTAACAAACAGCGGAATGACCTGCTGGTGGACGGAAAAAGCTATTACAACTCATGATTAATATGGAGGTTTGCGCCAATTCGCTGCGTTCGGCACTTGAGGCACAGCAAGGTGGTGCAGTGCGCGTGGAGTTGTGTGACAACCTACCTGAGGGTGGCACCACCCCCAGTTATGCGCAAATTAAACTGGCTCGGCAACTTCTGAATATCCAGGTATACCCAATTATCAGGCCGCGTGGTGGCGACTTTCTGTATACCGATCTGGAGTTTGAAATCATGAAGGAGGACATTCTTCAGTGCAAAGCACTCGGCTGCGACGGGGTTGTGATCGGGATCCTACACACGGATGGCACTGTGGATAAAGCGCGTTGTGCGGAACTCATAGGGTTGGCTGGTTCGATGGGCGTTACGTTTCACAGGGCTTTCGACATGACCAGGGACCTGTTTGAAGCCATGGACGACATCATTGAACTGGGCTGCGAACGCATTTTGACCTCGGGTGGAAAAGCCTCTGCTGTGGAAGGAGCTGATACCATATCAGAATTGGTCCGCCTATCGGCAGGGCGGATTAGCATCATGCCTGGCGCAGGTGTTAATACAACAAATATTGCCGGGCTTATTCAGCGCACCGGCGCTCTGGAATTTCACGCATCGGCGCGGAGGCTGCAGCCTGGCGGCATGCTTTTCAGGAATGAGGGGCTGTGTATGGGGGCCGAAACAGATGAATTTAGTTACCACCTCACCGACAGTCAGTTGGTTAGCGAACTTATCCGGCTTGCCCGCGGCACTCAATAATTCACTGAATAATTCCACCAAAACACTATCTTTGCGCCACTGATGAAGCATATACGTAATTTCTGCATTATTGCACATATTGACCACGGCAAGAGCACTTTAGCCGATCGTTTACTGGAGTACACCAAAACCATTAGTCAGCGTGAGGCTCAGGCCCAGTTGCTGGACAACATGGATCTTGAGCGTGAACGTGGTATTACCATTAAAAGTCACGCCATCCAAATGAACTATACCGTAGATGGGCAGGAATATGTGCTGAACCTGATCGATACGCCTGGACACGTCGATTTTTCTTATGAGGTATCGCGCTCCATTGCGGCTTGCGAAGGGGCTTTGCTGATTGTAGACGCATCTCAGGGCATACAGGCGCAAACAATATCTAACCTTTATCTTGCCCTGGAGCATGATCTGGAAATTATTCCGGTCCTGAACAAGATGGATCTTCCCGGTGCTATGCCAGAAGAGGTTAAGGATCAGATTATCGACCTGATAGGCTGCAAACGTGAGGAAATTATCCCTGCCTCGGGTAAGACCGGAATGGGCATCCCGGATATCCTTCAGGCGATCATAGATCGTGTACCTGCTCCGGTAGGTGATCCCGAAGCGCCGCTGCAGGCGCTGATTTTCGACTCTGTGTTTAACCCGTTCAGGGGGATCATCGCTTATTATAAAGTGGTGAACGGAGAGATCAAAAAGAATGACAAAGTAAAGTTCATCAACACCGGCAAACAATATATTGCTGATGAGGTAGGTATTCTTAAGCTGGATATGGCGCCGCGGAATTCGGTGAAGACCGGAGACGTAGGCTATATTATCTCGGGTATTAAGGAAGCACGCGAGGTAAAGGTTGGTGATACGATCACTACCGTAGACAGGCCCTCCCCAGAATCTATACAGGGCTTTGAGGAAGTTAAGCCTATGGTATTCGCGGGGATTTATCCGGTTGATACAGACGAGTTTGAGGAACTCAGGGAGGCCATGCACAAGTTGCAGCTTAACGACGCCTCCATTGTGTTTGAACCGGAAAGTTCTGCTGCTCTTGGTTTCGGCTTCCGTTGCGGATTCCTTGGAATGCTGCATATGGAGATTATTCAGGAGCGTCTGGAGCGGGAGTTTGGAATGACGGTTATAACGACAGTACCAAACGTTTCGTATATAGCGAAGACTACCAAGGGTGTGGAGACCGTAGTAAATAATCCTTCGGATTTGCCTGACCCGAGTAAACTTGATTCTGTTGAAGAACCTTTTATCAAAGCGAACATCATTACTAAGGCAGAGTTTGTTGGACCGGTAATGTCGCTCTGTATTCAGAAAAGAGGGATTATTATCAACCAGTCTTATCTCACGTCTGACCGGGTGGAGCTCGTGTTTGAGATGCCGATGGGTGAGATCGTATTTGATTTTTATGATAAGCTCAAGACGATTTCCAGAGGGTATGCGTCGTTCGACTACCACCAGATAGGTTACCGTAAGTCAGACCTGGTACGATTGGATATGCTGCTCAATGAGGAACCTGTGGACGCTTTGTCTTCCCTGATCCACCGGAGCAATGCCTATGATTTCGGCAAGAAGATATGTGAAAAGCTGAAGGAACTGATTCCCAGACAGCAATTTGAAATAAAGATTCAGGCGTCGATCGGTGCTAAAGTTATAGCCCGGGAAACCTTAAGTGCCTTGCGTAAGGACGTTACCGCAAAATGTTATGGGGGGGATATTTCCAGGAAACGTAAGTTGCTTGAAAAGCAGAAACAAGGTAAAAAACGTATGCGGCAGGTTGGAAACGTAGAGATTCCACAAACCGCTTTCATGGCCGTACTCAAATTAGACTAATCTAAAAACCATCTGAATATATGCAGTTACTCGACGGAAAATACGTATCGGAGAAAATCAAACAGGATATTGCAACTGAAGCCGCTGAATTTTTAAATGCAAGCGGGCGCAAGCCTCACCTGGTGGCTATATTGGTTGGTCATGATGGCGGGAGTGAAACTTATGTAGCCAGCAAGATGAAGAATTGCGAGAAGGTAGGTTTCCAGTCGACCCTGGTGCGATACGATAATTCGGTTACGGAAGCGGAACTGCTTGCGAAGGTGGAAGAAATCAATCAGGACGCTGGAGTGGATGGCTTAATTGTTCAACTGCCATTACCTAAGCATATTGATCCGGAAAAGGTTACAGAGAAAATTGATCACCGGAAGGATGTAGACGGATTCCACCCGATTAACCTGGGCCGGATGATGCGGAACCTCCCCTGTTTTATTCCCGCTACGCCTTATGGGATTATGCTTATGTTGCAGTCGTATGGTATTGATACCGTAGGCAAGCACTGCGTAGTTGTTGGAAGGAGTAATATAGTTGGAAGCCCCATGAGCATCCTGATGGGTCGCAATGCGAATCCGGGCAACTGTACCGTAACGCTTACCCACAGCAAGACGACGAATCTTAAAGAAATGTGCTTGCAGGGAGATATCCTGATTGCCGCTATCGGCAGAAAAAACTACATCACGGCAGATATGGTAAAACCTGGTGCCATCGTAATTGATGTAGGTATGAACAGGGAAACCTCAGAAACGACTAAGTCAGGTTATAAACTGTATGGTGACGTGGATTTTGAACATGTTGCACCAATATCATCGTGGATCACTCCTGTTCCCGGTGGCGTTGGCCTGATGACTATCGTTGGCCTGCTGAAAAACACGCTTGCTTCGGCGAAGAGAGAAATATACCAGTAAGCTTTTCGGGTTAGCCGAACAGCTTTCCCCAGAAACCTTGCTCAATGCCTACAAACAAGCCTTCGGGTCTGACTTCTATCGGATATATTCGTATATAGTCGCCCTGGCCAGCCGCACCCCTCCCTGTATCCAGATTATACTCCCAGCGGTGTATAGGGCAAATCAGATGACCATTACGGCACCAGCCTCCGCTTAAGATACCTCCGGCGTGCGGACACTGGTTTTGTACAACATAGAGCTGGCCCTGATGTCTGGCAAGGCATAACTTCTTGCCGTCGATTTGTATCTGCTTTACAAACTCGCCCTCAGGGAGTTCAGTATCTAACTTATGCCACTTGATCATTGGGATGCTTCTTCATTGATTGGTCATTAAAGCATGCTCAATATAGCGATTTGCGTTTTGCTTGTTTTATTTATTTAACTTTGCGCCCTCAGTTATGGCACACCACATTCCGGACGACGGCACTTGGCTTCCCTTGATGGAAGAATTTTACACGATACAAGGTGAAGGTTTCAACACCGGAAAGGCGGCGTACTTTATCCGCCTTGGCGGATGCGACGTGGGTTGCCACTGGTGTGACGTTAAGGAAAGCTGGGATGCAGAACTGCATCCGCTGACCCACGCGGATGCGATCGTTGAAAAGGCAGCCGGGTATCCAGGAAAAGCTGTGGTAATAACGGGCGGGGAACCGCTTATCTATAACTTAAATTACCTTACTTCGGAACTTCAGAAAAGAGGTATAAAGACCTTCATCGAGACTTCGGGTGCCTATCCACTGTCAGGTTACTGGGACTGGATTTGCTTGTCGCCCAAGAAATTTAAAGCGCCGCGACCTGACATTACCCCTTTTGCAAATGAGCTTAAAGTTATTGTATTTAATAAAAGTGACTTCATATGGGCAGAGCAGTATGCCGAGACCGTATCTAAAGACTGTAAGCTTTACCTGCAGCCCGAATGGTCGAAATCTAAAGTTGTGACACCCCTGATTATCGATTATGTGATGGCGAATCCTAAGTGGGAGATTTCCCTGCAAACGCATAAATATTTAAATATTCCGTAGGCATTAAGCCATTTTATAGCGATATTTATTCTGCATGTCATACCGCATTATGAATAGATGGCTATTTGGCTTATGCTTCTTCCTCTTCCCCTGTATTTCACATGCTCAGGTAACTTCAAATAAAAAAGCCCAGACTGCTTTTGATAAAGCGCAGCGATATTTAAAAGATGAAGCATACGACCCAGCTGTTGAAAACCTTAAGTCGGCTCTCAAAGAAGACCCAGAATTCGCTTATGCCTGGCTTCAATTGGGTGACATACTGCGAAAACAAAAGCGGTATGCAGATGCTAAAGCTGCTTTTGTAAAGTATCTGCTCATAGCTAAGGTGGTGGACCCAAGGGCCTATTTCGGACTGTCGGAGGCCTGCCTCTTAACCGGGGATTACAAATATGGCCTGGAAAACATCCGCCTTTTTCTGGATCGTTACCGGGGTACGGATCCAGATTTTAAGAGGCGAGCGAACAAGTACCTGGCAGATTTTGAGTTTGCCGTGAACGCGGTGACCACTCCGCTTCCCTATTCGCCGGAGAACCTCGGCCCTGAAGTCAATTCGGAATTCCGGGACTACTTTCCGGCAATGACGGCTGATGGGACGCAATTGATTTTTAGCCGAAACGTACAGAACAATGAAGATTTCTTTATCTCACGGAAGAAGAACGGGGCATGGACTGCTCCGGTTCCTTTGAGTGACCGAATCAACACTTCCGGATTTAATGAAGGGGCGCAATCCATTTCAGCTGACGGCAGATATCTGTTCTTTACGGGATGCAATCGTCCCGATGGACTAGGACGCTGCGACATTTACCTCAGCAAGAAAGAAGGCGACGCCTGGGCTGCGCCGTTCAATCTGGGTGCACCGGTAAACACCGTTTACTGGGAATCACAACCAGCCGTCAGTCCGGACGGCGGAACACTGTATTTCGTGAGCAACCGGCGCGGTGGCCAGGGTGGCTATGACATCTGGAAAAGCACACTAAAGGCCGATGGATATTGGGCGGAGCCTGTGAATCTCGGTCCGGAGATCAATACCCCCTACGATGAACACACGCCCTTTATGCATGCCGATGGCAGAACGCTCTATTTCTCTTCCGACGGATGGCCCGGCTTTGGAAATAAGGATATTTTTGTGAGTCGTATGGATGCTACAGGGCGTTGGACCAAACCCGAAAACATGGGTTATCCGCTGAACACGTTCAACGAAGAGTCGGGGTTGGTGGTAATGGCGGATGGCACGGAGGGTTTATATTCTGCGGAACTGGACGGGGGTTATGGCGATATGGACATCTATAGTTTCAAAATTCCGGCGGAAAAGAAACCGGGACCAGTCACCTATGTAAAGGGCATTGTAAAGGATAAGGAAAGCGGAAAATTCGTCCAGGCGGAGGTTACGGTGGCGCGTCTATCGGATAATGTACTGCTCTTTAATGACTATACGTCGGACACAGACGGAGAATTTACAGCAGTGATGCCTTTAGGCAATGACTATGCTTTTGAGGCGGCTGCCGAGGGCTATTTATTTTTCTCAGCACACTATGCACTAAAGGAGGCCCCGGCGGGAAAACCTTTCAACGTGGAGATACTGATGGAAAGGCTGAAAGTTGGCCAGGAACTGGTGATGAAAAACATCTTCTTTGAAACGAACAAAAGCGAGCTGTTACCCGCTTCGCTTACAGAACTGAATACGCTGATCAGCTTCCTGAAAGATAATCCGGGGCTGCAGGTTGAGGTGCAAGGCCATACAGACAATGTGGGCAAACCCGAGGATAATCTTAAGTTATCGTTAGCCAGGGCGAAGTCGGTGTATAACCATCTCGTTGACAGCGGTATTCAGGCCTCGCGACTTAGCTTTAAGGGATTCGGAGAAACGGCACCTATCGCCGGAAATTCAACAGAAAAAGACAGAAGCCTTAACCGGAGAACTTCCTTTAAAATCACAGCGATGTAGTTTAGAGAGGTCCTAACCAGTTATTGCCTGGCGGATCCTAACGAGCCTTGTTAAAAGATCCTCTAAGCGATCCAAATGCAGCATATTGGCTCCGTCTGACTTAGCACAGGCAGGATCGGGATGCGTCTCGATAAACAGGCCATCCGCCCCCACTGCTATGGCTGCTTTAGCAATCGTACCAATAAGTTCGGGTTTGCCACCGGTGACCCCACTGCTTTGATTAGGCTGTTGCAGCGAGTGCGTGCAATCCATAACTACGGGCACACCAAAACTTTGCATTTCAGGCAGTCCGCGATAATCGACAATCAGGTCCTGATAGCCGAAGGTGTTGCCCCGGTCGGTGAGGATTACCCTATTATTACCAGCCTCAACGATCTTTTCTACAGCGAATTTCATAGAAGCGGCTGATAAAAACTGGCCCTTCTTCACATTGACGACCTTATTAGTCTGGGCCGCCGCAATGAGCAGGTCGGTTTGCCTGCACAGGAAAGCAGGAATCTGGAGCACGTCTACATAGGCCGCGGCCATAGCCGCCTCGCCACTCTCGTGCATATCTGTTACCGTCGGTATATCGAATGTCTGGCCCACCTTTTCAAGGATCTTGAGTGCCTTTTCGTCGCCTATTCCGGTAAAAGAGCTTCCCTTAGAACGGTTGGCTTTGCGGTAAGAACCTTTAAAGATATACGGGATACCTAGTTTGTCGGTGATTTCAACAATTCGATCAGCGATCTGAAGTGCCATTTCCTCCCCTTCGATGGCGCATGGACCAGCCATCAAAAAGAAATTATCCGAATTGATATGTTTTAATTTATCTAACTGAAAATTGATCATAATAACGGTAGCTAGTTACCCAGCTCTGATAAGAATTTAATGCGCATTAACTGGATCTCTTCACGTGAATAGTCGGCTTCGCCGAGCTCTTTAAGCGCCTGATCTATCGAGTCGCTCTCTGCTGATTGGAAATAGTCGAAAACTTCGTCCTGACGATCTTCATCTATCAGTTCGTCAACAAAGTAACCAAGGTTTAGTTTCGTTCCTGAGTTTACGATCGCCTCCACTTCTTTAAGTATCTCATCGTAGGTAATGCCTTTAGACCTGGCGATGTCTTCAAGACCGATTTTGCGATCGATGTTTTGAATGATAGAAACCTTCAACTGAGACTTGTTGGCCTGGGTTTTTATAATCAGATCTACTGGTCTCTCGATGTCGTTATCTTCAACGTACTTCTTGATGATTTCGAGGAAGGGTGCGCCAAATTTCAGGGCTTTACCATGCCCCACGCCTGATATTTGCTTTAATTCGTCGACAGTAACCGGAAAATGGGTGCACATTTCTTCCAGTGAAGGGTCTTGAAACACCACAAAAGGAGGTACGTTCTTTTGCTTGGCAATCTTTTTCCTGAGATCTTTAAGCAGTTGCAGCAATTGTGCGTCAAGTGCCCCAGTGCTTGGTTTTACGTCGTCATCATCATCCTCGCTTGCATTCTCCAGGAGCTCGTTAAGCACAAACTTGAGGCTGTACGGATTTTCGATAAAGCTTCTTCCGAAGGCCGTCAGCCTAAGCAAGCCATAATTGTCGATATCCTTGGACAAAAAATTATTCAGCACCGCCTGGCGGACGAGTGACTTCCAATGCAGTTCACCTTCAACCTTCCCTATTCCAAACTCAGCAAGCTTGGCATGCTCGTAAGCGATTGTCTGCGCAGTTTCCTGCCCAAGGATTACATTGAGTAAATGGGCGTCGTCAAATTTCTCGCCGATCTTATCAACCAGTTTAAGTAATACCATGAGTGAGTCTTCGGCCTCAAAAAGCTTTTTGGGACGTTTGCAATTATCGCACATGCAGTTACAACCCGTTTCATTAAAGTTTTCACCGAAATAATGAAGGATCTGCTTCCTGCGGCAAACGGCAGACTCAGCATAGTCAATAACTTCCTTGAGTATCTGTGTACCGATCTCACGCTCAGAAACCGGCTTGTCTTTCATGAATTTAGCCAGCTTGTCGATATCCTTTTGGGTATAAAAAGCTATGCACATCCCTTCGCCCCCGTCGCGGCCTGCCCGACCGGTTTCCTGGTAGTAGCCTTCCATGCTCTTCGGGATGTCGTGATGGATAACAAACCTCACATCGGGCTTGTCTATACCCATACCGAATGCAATGGTTGCCACGATAACTTCCACGTCTTCCATCAGGAACTTATCCTGCGTCTCAGCCCGAACCTTCGGTTCCAGTCCGGCATGATACGGTAGCGCCTTGATCCCATTCAGGTTCAGCGTCTCTGCAACCTCTTCAACTTTCTTACGGCTCAAACAGTAAATGATACCAGACTTGCCTGTGTTCGATTTGATGTACCGGATGATCTCTTTTATCACATCGCGCTTCGGCCTTATTTCGTAAAAGAGGTTAGGTCTGTTGAATGAAGATTTAAACAGCGTGGCGTCCGACATCTGCAGGTTTTTAATAATATCCTGCTGTACTTTCGGGGTTGCGGTAGCTGTAAGCGCTATAATGGGTATGCGATCGCCCAATCCCTGTATAACCTGCCTGATCTTTCTGTACTCCGGTCTGAAATCGTGCCCCCACTCAGAGATACAGTGCGCCTCGTCTACCGCCACGAAAGATATCCTGATCAGCTTCAAAAATTCGATATTGTCCTGTTTCGAAAGCGACTCGGGCGCTACATACAACAGTTTGGTATGGCCTGCAAGCAAATCAGTTTTTACCTGGTTGCTTTCTGCCTTGGTAAGTGAAGAATTAAGAAAGTGGGCGATGCTGTCGTTTCCGCCAAATGCCCTGAGCTGATCTACCTGATTTTTCATGAGCGCGATCAGCGGTGAAATGACGATCGCCGTGCCCTCTTCCATCAGGGCGGGCAACTGATAACAAATGGATTTCCCACCGCCGGTCGGCATTATTACAAAGGTATTCTTCTTCTCAAGTATGTTGGTAATTATTGATTCCTGGTCACCTTTAAAATTGTCGAAACCAAAAAAGGTTTGCAAGTTGTCAAACAACGACTTTTTCACATCCATTTCCTCTATAAAATATTCCGTGCTTTTTTTACTCAAAATAACATAATTTTGCACTAATTCATAGCATCAATATACTAATTAATTCTATTTGAAAAGTAAAAAATCAATAATTGATAACGCTGCCAATACTTTAAAGCTCGAAGCTGAAGCGATTGCTGGACTGATTGACAGGATTGATGATAATTTTGTTAATATTATCCACCTTATCATCGAAAATAAAGGAAGAGTAGTGGTTACCGGTATTGGCAAAAGCGCAATTATTGCGCAAAAGATTGTTGCTACGTTTAACTCTACCGGAACTCCGGCAGTGTTTATGCATGCGGCCGACGCCGTTCATGGCGATCTCGGCATGATTCAGAAAAACGACATCGTTATATGCATTTCAAAAAGTGGTAACACACCGGAGATTAAGCTGCTTGCCCCGCTGCTAAAGCAAGGCGGCAACGTACTTATTGGTATTGTGGGAAACACCGAGTCGGAGTTGGCCCGCATGGCCGATTTTGTCCTGAATGCTGCAGTGAGTAAAGAGGCCTGTCCGCATAACCTTGCCCCCACCACCAGCACGACTGCTCAACTGGCCATGGGCGATGCGATTGCGGTGTGCTTACTCCATGCCCGCGGTTTTAACCGTGATGATTTTGCTAAGTATCACCCGGGCGGTTCTCTGGGCAAAAGATTATATCTCAAGGCCGGCGATCTGGCGGTTAAGAACGAAAAACCAAGTATACATCCTTCTGCATCAGTTAAAGATGTGATTGTAGAAATTAGTCAAAACCGTTTGGGAGCAGTGGTTGTTATAGAGGGCGACAATATTCTGGGTGTTATTACCGACGGGGATATCAGGCGTATGCTGGAAAAGCAGACGGACCTGACCAATATAAAAGCGAGTGATCTGATGACAAGCATGCCAAAACGGGTAGACAGGGACACCCTTGCCATTGATGCACTTAATGTCATAAAAGAAAATAATATCACACAGTTGCTGGTTACCGATCGTGAAAGATATTTTGGAATGTTACATTTACACGATCTCCTTCAGGAAGGGATCATTTAAACGACGCGTTTTTTAAAACATGAACAAAAACAATTACGCATTAATCATGGCGGGCGGCGTGGGTAGCCGGTTCTGGCCAGTAAGCAGAACAGAGTATCCAAAACAGTTTATAGATTTCTTTGGCGTTGGCAAAACGCTGATCCAAAGCACGTACGATAGGTTTCTGAAAATTTGCCCAGCTGAAAATATCTTTATCGTTACCAACGAGATATACACAGACATCATAAAAAAGCAGCTTCCTGATATCGGCGACAATCAGATTCTTGCAGAACCGATTATGAGAAATACAGCTCCTTGTATCTCTTATGGGTCTACCAAGATTGCGCAACTGAACCCGGATGCGACCATTGTTGTTGCCCCCTCCGATCATACCATCACCAATCCTGAAGCATTTGTAGCGGCAATAAATCAATGTCTTGATGCGGCCTCCAAAAGTGATGTACTGATTACGCTGGGTATCAAACCGAGCAGGCCAGACACAGGCTACGGATACATTCAGTATATGGACACCCCGCTTCCGGGAGATCAGCAAATATTTAAAGTGAAGACCTTCACGGAAAAGCCCAACCTGGAGCTGGCCAAGTCCTTCCTCCAAAGCGGTGATTTCCTTTGGAATGCAGGGATTTTTATCTGGTCGGCAAAAGCGATCAACAATGCCTTCCAGCAGCATCTTCCCGAAATGCACGAGATATTTCAGCAGGGAAGTTCCATATACAACACCGAGCATGAAACTGAATTTATTGGGACAGCTTACCAGCAATGCACCAATATCTCTATTGATTTCGGCATCATGGAAAAGGCTGAGAATGTATATGTATTGCCCGCTGAATTCGGCTGGTCGGACTTGGGAACATGGGCTTCTATTTACGAAATCGCAGAACACGACTATGTGGGCAACGCGGTGATACCTGCAGAGAAGGTGATGATGTTTAATTCATCGAATTGTATGGTGAATGTACCGGAAGACAAGCTTGTGATCCTTCAGGACCTGCACGACTACATCGTAGTAGAGTCTAACAACACCCTGCTAATCTGTCCAAGGAACGCTGAGCAAAGCATCAAGCAGATCGTTGCCGACGTCAAATCGAAATTCGGGACCAAGTACATTTAACCCTGAGCGCCGCTGCAGTCAGGCTAACCTAGAAGGTTCTTTGCCTGATGGCTTCGTAGAGAATTACGCCGGCCGACACCGAAACATTCAGGGAACTGATCTCTCCCTGCATCGGTATTTTAGCGAGATGATTGGCCATCCTCATGATTTCGTTGGATATGCCTTCATCTTCTGAGCCCATAACGATGGCGGTTGGCAAGGTATAGTCGGGCGCATAGATCAAGTCGCTGGTCTTTTCTGTACAGGCTACGATCTGCAGACCGCATTCCTGCAGGAACAGCGCCGTTTTATGCAGATTCTGATGACGGCATACCGGAATGCTGAACAAGGCACCAGCAGAAGTCTTAATTGCATCGGCATTGATCTGCGCAGAATTCTTGGAGGGCACGACTAACGCATGAACTCCAGCACAGGCGGCTGTACGTGCAATAGCGCCCATATTTCTGACATCGGTCACCCCGTCAAGGATCAGCACCAGGGGCGTTTCACCCTTTTCATATATCGCCGGAATAATATCTTCAATCTTTTGAAAGGCAATGGCAGAGATCACTGCAATCACACCCTGGTGATTCTTTGTGGTCATCCGGTTCAGTTTTTCGACCGGCACATTATGAAGCGGTATATCTGTACCTTTTAACAGGGCCTTTAGCTCAAGAATGATCGAACCCGATAAGCCGCGCTGCATATAAATGTTTTCTACATCCCTACCTGCTTTGATGGCCTCTATAACGGCACGGATGCCAAAAATGAACTCATTGCTCTCGCGTACGCGGCGCGGTTTACCAGTATACTCCATATGCTTGATTTCAGGCAAAAATAAGCTAAATATTTCGCTTTGCACCGAAGTGGCTTTCAAACCCCCAAACCCCCGGGCTTATCCACAGATTTTTGTTAGCAACGCATAACCCCGACGGAAAAAGTTAAGCTACTTCAAATCAAAGCAATTTGTGATGTGTATAAAAGTTGCCGCAAAGGGCCAAAATTTTGTATATTTTTGTGTCATGAGCAGCGATAACGCAAAACCGGGAACAGACAGAAATTTTACAGCGAGAAAGAACAGGTTAACAGGGTCAATGAATACCATGGGTAAACTGCCTCCGCAGGCTGTTGACCTTGAAGAGGCTGTTCTGGGCGCTTTAATGCTGGAGAAAGATGCGCTTTCTACCGTTATTGACATTCTTAAACCGGATGTGTTTTACCATGAAGCTCATAAACAGATATTTGAAGCCATTCAGGGGCTTTTCCAGAAGTCTAAACCCGTAGATATCCTTACGGTGACGGCCGAGTTAAGAACTCTGGGTCTCCTGGAGATGGTTGGCGGCGCCTTCTATATTACAAACCTAACCAACCGCGTGGCTTCGGCGGCGAATATCGAGTATCACGCCCGGATCATTTCACAGAAATATATTCAGCGTGAGCTGATCAGGATCTCGTCCGAGATCATTCAAAACGCCTACGAAGATACCACCGACATTTTCGATCTGCTTGACCATGCGGAGAAAAACCTCTTTGACATTGCTCAGAACAACCTTCGCCGCGATACGCAAAAGATGGACGAGATCATTAAGCAGTCGCTGGCCACACTGGAGGAATTAAAAAGCAAAACAGACGGATTAACCGGGGTTCCCTCTGGTTTTACCGACCTGGACCGTATTACCGGCGGCTGGCAGCCATCAGATCTGGTCATCATCGCTGCGCGGCCTGCTATGGGTAAAACTGCATTTGTTCTGAGTTGCGCGCGAAATGCGGCCGTCGATTTCAAGCGACCAGTAGTGGTATTCTCCCTGGAGATGTCCTCTGTACAGCTTGTGAACCGTCTCATTTCCGGTGAAACGGAGATTGAGCAGGAGAAGATCAGAAAGGGAAACCTGGCCGAATGGGAATGGCAGCAATTGCACAGTAAAATTGGCAGGCTAACCGAGGCCCCGCTTCTTATTGATGATACGCCCGCACTGAACATCTTTGAGTTTAGGGCCAAGTGCCGGCGCCTGAAGTCGCAGTACGATCTTCAGCTTATCATTATCGACTACCTGCAGCTGATGCATGGTAAAGGCGAGGGACAAGGCGGAGGTGGAAACCGTGAGCAGGAGATCGGCAGTATATCCCGTGCCCTTAAATCGGTCGCTAAAGAACTTAATGTACCTGTTCTGGCCCTCTCCCAGCTCAGCCGGGCGGTAGAAAGCAGACCAGGCGCAAATGGCAAAAGGCCTATGCTGTCGGATTTGCGTGAATCGGGTTCCATAGAGCAGGATGCCGACATGGTGTTGTTTTTGTACAGGCCGGAATATTATGGCATTACCGAAGATGAGCAAGGCCGTTCGCAGGCTGGCGTGGGCGAGGTGATCATTGCCAAGCACCGTAACGGTGAAACGGGCATTGTGCCTTTAAGGTTCATCGGAAAATACGTGAAGTTTGCCGACCTTGAGGAAAGCTTTGCGGCACCTAATTCCTTCTCCATGGATTCCAGTGCGGGTATGCAGCCTTCACAGAATTTCGACCGCCCGGGAAATGTGATCATCAAGCCTTCGCGTATGGATGACATGCACGACGACGATGCGCCCTTCTGAGCCCGGTCAAATTAAATAGCCCAGTAAGGCTCCTGCAAAAACGATCAAAGGCGGGTTTATCCGGGTATAATTAAGCAATAGGAAAGTTACCGTCATAATGCAGATGGCCATTACGTTCAATCCGACCGGCATAACCAGCAGGATAAACGCTGCCAGTATAAAACCAACACTTACGGCATTTATCCCAGCCAGCGAATACTTGATGTGCGTAATCTTTTTAAGGCTTTCCCAGAAAGGTACAATCAGCAGAACAAGGATCAGTCCGGGAAGATTTATGCCCAGCACGGCAACCGCGCCCCCGGTGATCTGTCCGGCTAAGCCATAGCCAAAATTGCGCATCGTTAAAGTTCCTATGTAGCTGGTAAATGAAAAGGTCGGACCTGGTATTGCCTGCTGAAGGGCGAAACCAGATAAAAAACCTGAAGCGTGCAAATATTGCTTCATCTGCACGAACTCTGTAAACATAAGCGGCACGAGCACCTGACCGCCGCCGAAGATAAAAATTCCGTTACGGTAAAAATTCTCGAAAAGCCTGATGGGCAGACTAAACGGCGAGGTTCTATTGATAATTGCCCCTAAAAGCGCAAAAACCAACAACACGGCAAAAAAGTAAATCAGCTTTTTGCGGTTTATGTTCGAAAACAAGCTTACCCTTATTTCACTTTCTTCCTTTGGAGCCTCTAGTGCTGAAGAAATCATTCCGCCAATCAGAATTGCGATCGGAAAAACATAGGCATTGCGAAGTACCAATGTGCATATCACAGCTGATATCGCCAAAAAAATTGACACCTGTGTTTTTAAGACTCTTTTGGAGAGCGTAACAGCACCATAAGCAACAATCCCTAACGCAATAGGCTCAATAAATTTCAATATTTCGGCAAAGCTGGCTTTCTGATCGAGCCGCGCGTAACTGATGGCCGCAAATGTCATGATAGCTGCCGATGGAAGGATCCAGATCAGGAACGTGATCAGCGCGAGTTTCAGTCCCCCCACCTTGTATGCGATACCTACGAGCGTTTGTGTTGAAGCCGGCCCGGGCAGCACCTGTGCCAGCGCGTGCAGCTCCAGCAGTTCTTCTTCAGATATGTACCGGTTGGTTTTTACAAAGTAGCGCAGTAAAAGCGAGAGATGCGCCTGAGCTCCGCCAAATGCGGTGAACGTAAAAAACACCACATTCCGGAGAAATAAAAGCTGCCTTTTTTTGATCAAACCCAGTTCAGTTAGTCGTCTTCATAGTCGAGCCCCGATGCACTATTATAAGCACCTTGCAGTTCCGAAAAAGCATGCATATCACGTTTGCTCCGTGCTATAGCCATACCGCTCTGATAAATTTCTATGGCCAATTGCTTGCGGTCGTGACGTTCGTGTAATTTACCGAGATGATAATAGGTACCGACATAATCAGGATGATCGCTTAAAAGCCTGTTATAATAATCCAGCGCAGTATCGTCTTCGCCCTGCGACACATATTCCGTTGCCAGTGCGTATAAGATAAAAGGATCGTTGGGGTCAGTGTTTAAAAAATCCAATAACTTGGCTAATCGGGTGCTTTGCATTTTTTATACCTGCTTTTTTAATTAGATTTGCAAAAGAACAAATGCCTGTAAAGGCTCTATTACTTAACAAATATATAAGTATGAAAATATTAGTTTGTATCAGCAACGTGCCGGACACGACTACAAAAATAACTTTTACCAACGATAATACACAATTCAATACGGCAGGCGTACAGTTTATCGTAAACCCATACGATGAGATCGCACTTTCCAGGGCTATCGAACTTTGCGAGGGCGGCAAAGGAACCGTTACTGCGGTCACTGTTGGAGAGAGCCACACGGAGGCTACGATCAGAAAAGCACTGGCGATTGGCGCTGACGACGCGATGCGCATCAATGCTTCACCAAGAGACGCCTATTTCACTGCTTTTCAGATCGCTGAGTATGCAAAAACAGCCGAGTTCGACATGATCTTGTGTGGACGTGAATCTATTGATTATAACGGATCACAGGTTGCCGCAATGATCGGTGAATTCCTGGATATACCATCCATCTCCATCATTAAGAAGCTCGATTTTGACGGTACAACAGCCACGCTGGAAAGGGAAATTGAAGGCGGGAAGGAAGTGATATCGGTAAGCGGTAAATTTGTAGCGAGCTGCTCGGAAGGCACCGCAGAACCAAAGATCCCAAATATGCGCGGAATCATGTCGGCCAGAACCAAGCCCCTTCAGGTTGTGGAGGCAAAGGAACTGGAAGAACTTTCGAAGATACAGGTATTTGAAACGCCTGCACCACGCGGTGCTGTAAAACAAATAAGCCCTGCTGAGCCGGAGAAGTTGATCGAATTTTTACATACAGAGGCAAAAGTTATTTAACCGGTGCTTCCCTTTAAAATATAAGATATGTCAGTTTTAGTATATGCAGAACATGTAGATGGCAAATTTAAGAAGTCTGTGTTTGAAGCAGTCTCTTACGCAAAAGCCATTGCAGATGACCAAAATACCCAGGTAACCGCCTTGTCAATAGGAAACGTTGACGAGAATGAATTGAAGGCGCTGGGAAGCTACGGCGCTTCAAAAGTGTTGCGCGTTAGCGATCAACAACTTCATAGTTTTGTAAACCAGGCTTACGCCTCCATTATAAGCGAAGCTGCCAAAGCTGAGAATGCCAATGTCGTCATACTTTCGAACTCATTTTCCGGTAGAGGCCTCGCCCCTCGCGTGGCGGTTAAATTGAAAGCCGGCCTTGTAGACGGTGCAATCGAGCTTCCACGTACTGATAACGGAAAATTCCTGGTGAAGAAAAACGCATTTTCAGGTAAAGCCTTTGCTACGACAGAACTTCTTTCTGAGATCAAAGTGATCGCTTTGAATCCCAATGCATTTGGAGTAAGGGAATCGGCTGCTGATGTTTCGATTGAGGACTTTGAGGCTGACGTGAAAGCGACAGACCTGGGCACCGTCGTTAAAGAAATCATTCGGGCCACCGATAAGGTCTCCTTACCTGATGCGGAGATTGTGGTATCTGGCGGCCGCGGGTTAAAGGGGCCGGAAAATTGGGGTATGATTGAAGAGCTGGCTGGACTTCTGGGGGCTGCTACAGCTTGCTCCAAACCGGTGTCTGATGCAGACTGGAGACCACATTCCGAGCACGTTGGACAAACGGGTATTGCAATCAGCCCTAACCTGTACATTGCGATCGGCATATCCGGAGCCATCCAGCATCTCGCGGGTGTCAGTTCGTCAAAAGTAATCGTTGTAATTAATAAAGACCCTGAAGCACCGTTTTTCAAGGTGGCCGACTACGGTATAGTGGGCGATGCCTTTGAGGTTGTGCCAAAATTAATAGAGGCGTTAAAGGCATATAAATCTTAATGAAAAAAGTAAAATTAGACATCGTCGGATTATCTTACAGCCAAACGCAGTCGGGCGCCTATGCTCTTGTTCTTGGCGAAGTAAACGGCAGGCGCAGGCTTCCTATTATTATTGGTGCATTTGAGGCCCAGGCCATTGCCATAGAAATTGAAAAGATGACGCCTAGCCGGCCGCTTACGCACGATCTGTTCAAGACCTTCGCGCAAACCTATAACATACAGATCCAGGAAGTACTTATTTATAATCTGGTGGAGGGCGTGTTCTTCGCAAAACTCATTTGCACGGACGGAAACGTAACCCAGGAAATTGACGCCAGGACTTCTGATGCCATTGCATTGGCAGTGCGTTTCAATGCGGCGATTTACACCTACGAATTCATCCTCTCTTCGGCGGGTATTGTGATAGAGGGCAATGACCTGCTTTTTCTGGAAAATATGGACAACATCCCGAAAGAAGAAGGCACAGAAGATATCACAACCTCTATACCTGGTTCCGGATACAAATCGCTGACTACAGAAGAACTTCAGCAAAAACTTCAGGAAGCAATTGCAGAAGAAGCTTATGAAAAGGCTGCGAGAATAAGGGACGAATTAAACAAACGAAACCAGGCATAAACTTATTGCTAAATAAAAAAGCCCTTGCTTAAACGATAAGCAAGGGCTTTTTTATTTAGTGCGGAATGATCAGCGCTTTGAGATCTCTGTAAACTCGCGATTGGTGTGACCTACGTATACCTGACGCGGGCGGCCAATCGGCTCTTTGTTTTCGTGCATTTCTTTCCATTGTGCGATCCAGCCCGGGAGCCTGCCCAAAGCAAATAATACCGTAAACATATCGGTCGGGAAACCCAATGCGCGATAAATAATACCTGAGTAAAAGTCTACGTTCGGATACAGCTTGCGTTCAATGAAATACGGATCACTTAGTGCAGCTTCTTCCAGCTTCTTTGCAATTTCCAGCACAGGATCATCGATGCCCAGCTTTCCGAGAATATCGTCGCAGGCCTTCTTAATGATCTTCGCTCTTGGGTCAAAGTTCTTGTATACTCGGTGACCGAAGCCCATCATGCGGAAAGGGTCATTTTTATCTTTCGCCTTGTTGATCCATTTCTCTGTATCCCCGCCATCATCCTTGATCCGCTCAAGCATTTCAATCACGGCCTGGTTTGCCCCACCATGCAAAGGCCCCCAAAGTGCAGAAATACCTGCAGAAACCGATGCATACAGATTACAATCAGAAGAACCCACAATGCGAACGGTAGATGCCGAACAGTTTTGTTCGTGATCAGCATGGAGTATCAGCAAAGTATTCATTGCGCTCACCACAACCGGATCAATTTCAATCTCTTCGGTACGCTGACCGAAGATCATGTTCAAGAAATTGCTCACATAATCGTACTTGTTTTTCGGATAAATCCAAGGGTGACCGAGCGACTTTTTGTAAATGAAGGAAACGATGGTAGGAAACTTCGCCAAAAGCTTGATCATGGTCTGATCCATCATCTCAGGAGTGGAATTCGCGTTAAGCGATTCCGGATAAAATGTAGACAAAGAACAAACCAGCGATGCCAGCTGAGCCATGGGGTGCGACTTAGAAGGATATCCGTCGAGGAACTTCTTCATGTCTTCATGTATAAGCGTATGTTTGCTGATCTCAGCCTGGAAATTACGGAGTTCTTCTGCTTTCGGAAGTTCCCCGTAAATCAGCAGATAAGCTACTTCCAAGAAAGTAGATTTCTCGGCAAGTACTTCAATAGGATACCCGCGGTATTTCAGGATGCCCTTCTCTCCGTCCAAAAAAGTAATGGCACTTTTCGTAGAGCCCGTGTTTTTAAAGCCGAAATCCAGGGTCACATGACCCGTGAGGTCTCTAAGCTTCGATATATCAATAGCCTTCTCCCCTTCGGTACCTGTAATAACCGGGAATTCGTAAACCTTCCCATCGATCTTAATCTCTGCGATTTCTGACATATGTACTTATAATATTATAATAACAAAACTAACTATTTCTTCGCTTTAATTTCTTCCACTACGGAACCGCATTCCATCATCTCATCACCATAATACGGATTACGTATGTTCTTCTCCGAGGCGAGCCAGTCGCCACCCTCCCCGCTATTGGCCATAGGGCAATGCTGCACATATATTTCACCTTTGCTCAGGCTGGCGTGTTTAAATAAGGCGATCAGATCAGTGCTTAATGCGGTAAATTGTTTTCTTTGGGCAGCCAGATCCGGCGCCTTACTGATTTGATCCGCAAGCAGGGCAGTACTCTCACAGCCTTCACGCTTTTCCAAACCAGCCTTAAGGCTTTGGGCAGCAGTCTTCGCCCCTTCAAAACCCGATGCCACCAATGCATTTTTCAGCGAAATGTAGCCGTCATAGATATCCTGGTCCACCGCGTCAGTCAACTCGACTTCAGTACCCGTTTTTACATCAGCCTCGCCGGCAGATGTCTCATGATCTTTCTGAGCATTGGTACAGGATAAAGTGACCACTAAAAAGGCGAAGGCTATATACTTTTTCATTCCGTTCAAATTTTATTGGTAAATATTCAGTTCCCAGGTCCTAACCCGGCGTTTTCATCGTTTGGGGTAAATTAGCATTTTAATTTAAATAAATAAAAAAGCCCCTGACTTTTCAGGGGCTTTTTTCAAAATATCGCTTTTAGATGATTAAAATCTGATTAGAATTATAATCTGAAGCCGTAAGCGATTCTAAATGCTACCTGTCCAATGCCTCCGCCGTCAAACTCAGCCCCTTCATAACGCAAACCAAGATCTAAACCGTTATCAAAGGCATAACCCACTCCTGGAGCCCAAAGAAATGCAGTGCTGCCGTTGTCTTCTGTCGAGAAACCTGCACCCAGTTCACCTGAAAAGTATGCGCTTTCTGCAAAGAAAATTTTGGCACCAGCCTTTACCGGGATAAATCCAAGGCTACCGCCTCCGAAGTCATCTTTCACCGAGAAGTTGGTGTAACCGGCAGACAGCATACCAGAGATGTTGGCGCTAAAATCTTTCTGTAAACGAAGATCGCCCCCAAGTGCTACACTATAAGCGTCTTTTGTCGGATAACCGGCACTGAAGCCGATACCCAGACGTGTAGCTCTTGAATCGCCAGACTGTGCGTTAACATTTGTTGTAAAGAATAAAGCCACTGCAGCTACTGCGGAAGCTAAAAATTTAGTCGATTTTTTCATGTTGTTCGTCATTTAATTTAAATAATAGCGGCATTTTAAGCGTGCCGACTGTCTAAATGCAAAACACATGCCATTTGTAACAAAAAAATTAACCGCCCAGGCCGAACTTTTGCTGAATTAGTTCTAAAGCACTGAAATACAATGCCTCAAAATCTCTATCGGCCTCCAGCCAGTGGATATGAACACCGTCCTTTTCCATTTTTCTGAAAAAGGTCATCTGACGTTTAGCAAACTGAGAAATAGCGATAGCTAATCGCTCAACCATCTCATCGTAGCTCATTTCATTCAAAAGGTAGGCGCTTACAAACTTATATTCAAGCCCATAGAATTTAAGCATATCTGCGCCCACCCCGGCTTTCATCAGGCATTCGACCTCCTCAATTAATCCGCCCTCTAGCCTGGCAAGCAGACGGTCGGACACCCGCTGCCGCCTTCTGGCGATATCGGTATACAGTCCAATAACCAGCGCATCTATTTCAGGACGCCTGGCCGTTTCCGGCGTGTTACTGCTCAGATAGGCGGCGATCTCTATAGCACGGATCAGACGTTTATGTGAGGAGCGATCGGCGTGCGCGGTAAATGCTTCGGGGAATTTGTCAAGTTCAACCCTCAACTCCTCGACCGAGCGCGGCAGCAAAATTTCCCGCAGTTTAGTATCTACAGGTATAGCAGTGTATTGATGCTGCTGCAAGATGCTGTGAATATACATGCCACTTCCTCCGCAGAGCACCGGAAGAACGTTTTTTTGTATCAGGTGTTCAAACACGCGGTAGAAATCTTCCTGATAAGCATGCACATGATAATGGGCGCCGGCTTCCTGAATATCGATCAGGTGATAGGAAATGCTTTTGCCAGCAACGATGTACTCATGCAGATCCTTCCCTGTTCCAACATTCATACCGCGGAAAATCTGCCTGCTGTCTGCACTAATGATTTCAGCATTTAATGAGGCTGCAAGATGAGCTGCAAGACGGGTCTTGCCCGAAGCGGTCGGACCCAAAACAACTATAAGCGGATGTTTAACCTTTATATCCATTATCAGAGCGCAAGTATAAGATATATTTCAAATTGCCCGTATTAAATAGCTTCATATACGATTCTTTCCTGGAGTCTGGCGGCAAACGATGATCAAAAATACGTTCCAATGTATCCTTATCAAGCCATAAAACCGCAGGTGAAGTAGTTTCAACCAACTGAAAACCCGCCCTTTCGTAAGCCAATCCTTGAGACCAGTCGCGATCGGCGTAACTCATCACATCATCTGGTCTGAAAGCCTCTATAAAGTACTTCAGGAGTTTTCCGAAGCCGCCGGTCACTGTGTATCCGCTCAGCGTAGCCAGGCGGATAAGTTCGGCCGAACGGTATCTTACCCCGTTTCTGTCGATGTTTCTCAAATGGCTGAAACAGGCCACCGCGAGAATCTCCCCGTCTTTTTTCAGCGCGAAACGATGTTTAGCTTTAGCTGTCCCCATCAAATGGTTGGCGTTAAGAAACGTGTCGGCCTCAGTTTGGCTGATCCTCGACACTGATGTTTGCCTTCCATGAACACGCGTGTTGAGCCCCAACACAGAACGTAGCCGGCCAATCACCTGTGCTCTCCTGCTGTTCCATATGTCTTCCCATAAATGAAACAGATGTTTGCCCTCATGCTTGTACCGATCCTGCAGTTCGATGTATATTTCAGGGAGTTTCGCTGTACCTGATGAAATCAGGTTGAGCGCGACTTGAGAATTTTCAAAATAGATTAAATGAAAAGGACCGGATGTATGCAGGGAAAACCGCTGGCCTAACAGTTCCAATCCCGCCAAGAGATCAACATGCCAGTTTATACTACCCAACCTTTTTCTTTATACAATTTGAACCCCCCGGCAAGTGCAGATTCAATTTGAGACAACAGTGTGTCGTCAAGCTTTTTGATATGAAAACAGGACTTGCCTTTTAAATGCTTCAGCAGATTGGGATCAAATACCTGCTTAATTTCCGGTTCGGCATACACAGGCATGAAATAGAAACCTACATGACCTTTAAATATCTTTACTGAAGCAAAGAACACTTCCGTACGCGGTTTTCCTTCAATAACCACGTTTTTATTGCTCCACAGATCGTAAACTTCCTCGCTGTTTACCCTGTTCTCAAACCCCATGGTTGCATAGGGCTGTAAAGAAGCCCGTATGGTTTGGAAAATCTCAACGAAATCTGTTTTAGCCTGATTCATAATGATAATGGTTTAAACCTACAACACGTTTTGCTTTATATTGTTTTCTGTGCACATCAGCGTTGCCACCATGCCTTGTCGGGATAAGTCACACCAAAAATAACAGATTCTCCAAGCATTGGCGTGGTAATACGCAGATTTTGCTTTTTAGCCTCCCTGGTTACCCGTATCACCGGCTCATCCCAATCGTGCAGGGCCAGACTGAACTTTCCCCAATGCACAGGCATGAGCACCCGTGCATTTAAATCAAGCGCCGCTTGAACGGTCTGTTCGGGAAACATGTGTATCAGCGGCCAGTAGGCGTTATACTGTCCGCACTCCAGCAGTGCCAGGTCGAAAGGTCCGTATTGCTCACCTGCGGCCTTAAAATGTGTATCGTACCCTGAGTCGCCGCCGAGATACAGCCGGCTGTTTGTGGTTTGCAGCACAAAGGCCGACCACAAAGTTTGGTTGCGCTTAAAAAGCCGCCCGCTAAAATGGCGCGCAGGCAGTGCCGTAAAGCTTAGCGACTGCTCCACCGTATTTTCACCCCATGCAAGTTCGGTGATTTTGTTTGCCGCAACCCCCCAGTGTTCCAGATGGGCACCGACGCCCAGCGATGTTACGAAGCGGTTCGTTTTATCTTTTAATGCGACGATGCTGAAGTAGTCCAAATGGTCGTAATGATCGTGCGTAATCAGGATAACATCTAGTGTGGGGAGATCTTCCAGGCTGATGAAATCTGTACCCGGATACTGCTTGCTGCCAATGAATGAAAAAGGCGAAACCCTTTTGCTGAAAACCGGGTCGACCAGAACATTCATCCCATCTGCCTGAACGAGATATGAAGAGTGACCGAACCAGGTTACCTTAACCGAATCCGCACGTCTAAAATCCGGTTTAACATGCGGAAGCGGGTCGGTAGGTACCGACGTTTCGTTTCCCTGAATTACTGCCTTCAGCATATCCCAGTAAGTTACGCCTTCAGGTTTTACCGGCGTTGGTGAGAGATTTTGAAGCTCGCCATCTCTATAATTACGCAACCGTTTAACACGATCCAGCCTTTCACCCTCCGGCGCCTTTCCAAATATCGGGAGATACAGCACCCATACCGTCAGCGCCGCCAACAGGGTTAAAATTACAAGTGTATATGTCATTTTCTTTCTTTTCATGGAACGGCAATTTTTTCGGCCAAACCAGCGCCTGCCTGTAGAAGCTCGTCGGTAATGGATTTGGTATACGCTACAATTTCCGCTTTAAAATCGGTCACCGAAGCGCCAGATCGTATTTCCTCCAGGCGCTTTTCCCATTGCCCGGTAAGTTCAGCCTGCGCAATCATTTTTTCTTTTACAACCTCATAAACCGCGAGGCCCTTAGCCGTGGGCACCAGGTTTCGCTTCTCTCTCACAATATACTCCCGGTTCAGGAGCGTTTCAATTATCGCTGCACGCGTAGCCGGCGTTCCGAGTCCGCTATCTTTCATCGCATAACGAAGCTCTTCGTCTTCGATATCCTTGCCCGATGTTTCCAGTGCTTTGAGCAACGACGCTTCATTGTACATCGCCTTTGGCTTCGTTTGCTTTTCCAGCAAGGCCTTTTTCACCACTGGAAGAAGCTCGTCGGCCTTCACCTTTGGAAGTGAGGGATTGTCCTCGTCTTTCTTCTCTTCATCAAAGTCGTTGAACACACTGCGCCATCCGGCAGAACGGATCACTGTGCCGTTGGCCAAAAAGACCGTTCCGGATTCAAGTGTTATTTTGGTGATTTCCTTGATACATTCCTGATGAAAAGCTTCCAGCATTCGTCCGGCAACCATATTGTAAACAAGGAGCTTATCACCAGTCAGATAACTAGCAGGTTCACCTGTAATCAGGATGGCATGATGGTCCGTCACTTTCTTTGCGTTCACACTGCGTTTGTTTAATGCCACAGTCTGCAGAAACAGCGCCTGCTTACCAAATTCGGTGTGACCTGCAAGACTCTCGATAAGCTTCGGTATGCCGGCAAATACATCATCGCCAATATACCGGCTTCCCGTACGGGGGTAAGTCACCAGTTTGCTTTCGTACAAGTTCTGGAGAATACCTAATGTCTGATCGGCCGTTAAGCCCCTGCGTTTATTCGCCTCCTGTTGCAGACTACTCAGATCATGAAGCAGTGGTGGAGGCTCCTTTCGCGGCTTTGCCTCAACGGTAAGCACCTTGGCCCCTTCTGCAACGCCCGATTCCACATCGTCGATCAGCGCGAACGCTTTTTCAGCGTCCTCTTTTCTATCGTAGCTGTCGGCCGACATAGCCCTAAACAGCTGCCCGTCTTTGTCGAGCTGTATGGCAAGCTGATAATAGATCTGGGGCACAAAATGCTTAATTTCCAGGTACCGGGCGCAGATCATAGCCAGGGTTGGTGTTTGCACCCTTCCCAGCGACAATACAGCACGGCCGCCGGCGGATATGCTTAAGGCTTGGGTGGCGTTCATGCCAACCAGCCAGTCTGATTCAGAACGTGCGTGCGCAGAATAAAAAAGTGTATCGTATTCCGTCCCGGCTTTGAGGTTCCTGAATCCCTCCTTAATCGCTTCATCTGTTTGCGAAGAAATCCAAAGCCGCTTGAAAGGCTTCTTGCATTTCAGGAAATAATAGATATAGCGGAAAATAAGTTCGCCTTCCCTCCCGGCATCCGTGGCCACGATGATTTCCGAGGCTTCATCGAACAGCTTTTTAATAATGTCTAGTTGTTTGCGTACACCCGGATCTTCGACTATGCCATCTTTGGTTTTTATTTTTCGGATCCCCAGCTTAAACTTTTGCGGTAACATAGGAAGATGCTGCCGCCTCCACCCAATATAGCCATAGTCCTGGGGTGGGGCTAGTTGAAGCAAATGTCCGAACGCCCAGGTAAATGAATATCCCTTTCCTTCAATATATCCATCCCGCCTGGTTGTGGCGCCAAAGACTTTCGCCAGTTCGCGCGCTACAGATGGCTTTTCAGCAATAACTATTTTCATGCTCCCAATAAATCAAATCCCACTTTGAAGGTGTTACAATGCGCCTCGACAATGTCACGGATGTGCGCCGAATATCCACCTCCCATACTCACCTGTACAGGCAAACCATTTTGCTTACAAAACTCGAATACAAGTTGATCCCTATGTTTACATGCATCTTTTGATAAGGCGAGTTTACCCAATTCATCCGTTTCGAGAACATCGACGCCCGACAGATAAAACACAAAATCCGGCTTGTGCGCTGTAGCAGCCTGAAGTGCCCGTTCTAGCTTACTCAGGTATTCCTCATCCCCGCAGTCGTCTGGTAAACCAATATCCAGATCGGAACGCTCCTTTCGGAACGGAAAATTCTTTTCTCCATGCATCGACAACGTAAATACCCGCGACTCGTTATAGAATATCTGCGCCGTGCCGTTCCCCTGATGGACATCCAGGTCAATGATCAGGATGCGTTGAGCCAAACCCTGATGCAGTAAATAACTCGCCGCTACAGCCTGGTCGTTCAGCAAGCAAAAACCCTCGCCCCAGTTGCTCCCGGCATGATGCGTGCCACCAGCCACATTAAATGCCAGCCCATGTTCCAGAGCAAAACATGCAGCGTCTATCGTACCCTGCGTAATCCTCAGTTCACGATCAACCAGCTCCCGCGTCAACGGGAAGCCAATGCGGCGTTGCGCCTGATGCGACAATGTCAGGTCCCGCAATTCCGTCCAATACTGGGCATCGTGCGCCAGAAGAACCACCTTTTCAGAAACCAACTCCGGGGCAAAGAGATTTTCGGGTGTAATAACGCCCTCGTGAAGCAACTGTTCTGGAATAAGTTCATATTTCAGCATCGGAAAGCGATGACCCTCCGGAAGCGGATGCGAGTAGGCCGGATGCCAGGCTATTTTGATCATCAGTTCAGAATCTCCCCAACATGTTTCTCAATGTTGTTGCAGATCTCGTCGACCGGCAAATCATTCGCATCTACGCCGAAGGGATCTTCAATCTCTTCAGCGATAAGTTCAAGACTCGCCAGCACATACAGGATAAACGGCACGATAGGCACAACGAAATATCCCAGACTGAACACCCAGCCGATAGGCAGTGTGATGACGTAGATGAAGATGAACTTCTTGATAAAGGCGCTGTACGAAAACGGGATCGGCGTTTTCTTAATTCGCTCGCAGGCACCACATATATCTGTGAATTGCTGAACATCTCCATTAAGTATAATCAATTGTTCCTGGCTGATTTGTCCTGACCGCTGTAATTCGAAAACCTTCGCAGAAATACTTGACGCCACCTGATTTGGAATATGCTTTCCCCCATCCACTTCGATAAGTAAGCTGTTCTTGCCGAAGTACTGCTTTTCGCGGAGATGCTCCTTCAGGGCAAAAGCGTACTTGGGAATAGCATAGTTGAAAAATACGCTATCTTCGGTCGTCAAATTCAACGCTTTGATTTTAATCGCGAAGTTGCGGCTTACGTTGGTAAGCGACCCGAGCATGCGGCGTCCTTCCCACCACCTGTCGTACGACGTGTTGGTACGAAAAACAAGCAACATAGAAATCACAAAGCCAAGCAGATTATGCATCATGCCCACGTTCTTCACATAGGTCGTTTCAGCCAGCTTGAGATAATTAAGTTCAAAAAAGGCGATAATGCCCGACAAAACAGACACACTGATCATCAGCGGCCAGAGTTTCCGGAAAGTATCAGCTTTGTGGATGTGGAATATAAAAGTGAACCAGTCCTTTGGATTATAATTAACCATACGCGTTATTTCGATTGGCAAACTTGCAGAAGCAACGCTCCTGTTTTAAATACATCTTCGAATGAATTGTACAAAGGCACGGGACTCAGACGAATCACATTCGGTTCGCGCCAGTCGCCCAACACATGTTTGGCGACAAGCTCATTAAAGATCGCCTTACCGTTCTCTTTGGCAATAATGGACACCTGCGAACCCCTTTCGGTAGGCTTCGAAGGTGTAATCACCTTATACTGTTCATACCCAAGTGCAATATTCACCTCGGCGATCAGGTACATCAGATAAGCGGTAAGTTTTTCACTCTTTTCCCTCAAGGGCTTCATAAAGCCAGCCTGCTTAAAGATTTGCAAAGAAGCATGATATAAAGCCATCGGCATAACCTGGGTGCAGCTTACCTGCCAGCCATCGGCGCCAGCCTCTGGTACAAAGCCTTTTTCCATCTTAAACCTCTGTTCCTCGTGGTAGCCCCACCATCCGGCAAACCGGTTCAGCGTCTCGTCGCCGAAATGCTTTTCGTGCACAAATATGGCGCTTATGCCACCCGGACCAGAATTCTGATATTTGTAAGAACACCAGCAGGCGAAATCGACATCCCAGTCGTGCAGCTCGAGCGGCACATTGCCCGCTGCGTGAGCCAGATCGAAACCCACTACAGCCCCTGCTTCATGACCTGCTTTGGTGATAGCCGGCATATCGTACCACTGACCCGTGAAATAGTTGACCCCACCAAAAAGGACCAATGCAAGCTCATCACGGTTATCGGCTATAGCTTGCAATATATCGGACGTTTCCAAGTTAAATGCACCGGCTTTCGGCGCAACCTCAATAATCGCCTCTGCAGGATCGTAACCATGGAAGCGAACCTGACTCTCGATGGCATACTGATCTGACGGAAAGGCACCAGCCTCCATAATGATCTTAAAACGCTTTGCGTCGGGCTTGTAAAAACTAACCATCAATAAATGAAGGTTCACCGTCAGCGTATTCATGGGACAAACTTCCTGAATCCTTGCGCCCACAATTGGCGCGATCAATTCCTTCAGCGCCTTGTGATAAAACATCCAGGGCCTTTCGCCCTCAAACCAACCCTCAACCGCCAGATTTTGCCAGTTGGAAAGCTGTACATCAAGCACTTCACGCGCCGATTTAGGTTGAAGACCTAAAGAATTACCACACAGATAAATAAATGGTTCGTTATTCTGATTCGGGAAGTAAAACATCTCCCTAAAACGAGCGAGCGGATCAGCCTGATCAAGGCCTTGCGCAAAGGCCAAATTATTCTGGAAATTCATCAGTCCAAACTTAGACAAAAGGGGCAATGATTAAACCATAATGTTGAAAAATACTAACTCAGCGATTTGGTTTACTTACGTACCTGTTCCCCTTAACATAATAACGCCAGGGGAGCAATGCATGTTCGCCCGCATAGTCGACACCCACCCTCGGACAGCTCACGATCTCAGGCTCGGAAAGCAAAGCTCCCTGATCTTCCAGCCATATCTCATCGCCTAGCAGATCCTTTGCATTGAGGGAGCGGTCGATACCCATGGCCATCGCCAGTGCCCCAGGGCCCGCAGTTAGATTAGGCTTCAACACAAGCATTTTTCTCCGTGCAAGCATAAGCTCCAGTCCCTGTAAGGGCTCCAGGCCACGTACCAGTACCGCATGCGGAACGCCTTCGGGGGCGGTAACCACGTTAAACAAATGATGAATTCCGTAGCACAGATACACGTAGGAGATACCCCCACGCTCATACATGGTTTGCGTGCGATTGGTGAGCCTGCCACCGTAGGCATGAGAAGCCCGATCTTCCACGCCTTTATAGGCTTCCGTTTCTACAATGATCCCGGCGGTAATTTCATCGCCCAGGCGGGTATATAACACTTTCCCCAATAACTGCTGCGCTAACAGGTTTACATCGGTTCCCTGGTAAAATGAGAAGGGCAGCTTAGCCATAAATCAATGCGACAATCTTCTTTAAGTAATCTGCATCAACATCATCAAAATGAGACAAATACTCACTGTCGACATCCAATACGGCCATGACTTCAATCCCTTTCATTACAGGTACCACGATCTCCGACCTTGAGGCCGATGCACAGGCGATGTGACCCGGAAATTCATCCACATCAGGCACGACAAGCGTTTCCGCTTTTTCCCAGGCTGCCCCGCAGACCCCCTTGCCTTTCTTTATCCGGGTACAAGCCACCGGACCCTGAAAGGGACCTAACACAAGCTCCTCATCCTTCACGAGATAAAACCCAACCCAGAACCATCTGAACTGCTCCTTAAGCGCGGCAGCTATATTGGCCATATTGGCAATCAGGTCTTCTTCGCCAGAGATCAGGGCTGCGATCTGTGGAATAAGCGTTCTATACTGTTCAGCTTTGTCAGCGCTGCTATTGATCTGTAAATCTTCCGCCATGAACTTGGTTTTCCTGCAAATCTAGCAAGTAAATAACTAAATTTGGCATATACTCAGCATTATCCATATGAACAAAAAGAAACGAACTGTACTACTGTCGGCCGCCATCTTAAGTGTGTCACTCGTCCTTGCCACGGCTTTCAAGCCCTGGGAGGAAGGTATGTTTCCGCTAAGCGAGATCCATAAACTTGATCTGAAGAAAGCCGGACTTAAAATCAGTCAGAATGAGATATACAACCCGAAAGGCACCAGCCTGGTAGACGCACTGGTAAATGTGGGCGGCTGCACCGGCTCGTTCATATCCGACCAGGGACTCATCATCACCAACCACCACTGCTCCTTCAGTGCAGTGCAGCAGGCGAGCACGCCGGAACATGACTACCTGACCAACGGCTTTATTGCAAAAGCACCTTCAGAGGAAATTGAAGCAAAAGGCCTAACCTGTCGAATTACGGACAGTTATGAAGACGTATCTGATCGTGTACTCGCCGTAGTAGCACAGGTTGAGGATCCTGCATCGCGACTGAAACTCATCAATACCGCAATGGATAACATCGCGCGGGAAGCGGAACAGAAAGATCCCTCTATAAAGGCCGAGGTCTCTGAGATGTTCATTGGAAAAACGTATGTGCTGTTCCGTTACAAAACGATTCAGGATGTTCGCCTGGTATATGTCCCGCACCGTCAAATCGGTGAGTTTGGCGGTGAAACTGACAATTGGGTATGGCCCCGGCACACGGGCGACTTTGCCTTTATGCGTGCATATGTGGCGCCCGATGGCTCGCCAGCCAGCTATTCGAAGAATAACGTTCCCTATAAGCCCAAGAAGTTTCTGAAAGTAAATGCAAACGGAACCAATGAAGAAGACTTTGTCTTTATACTCGGATATCCGGGCCGCACATTCCGTCATCGTCCTGCACAGTTCATCGCCTACCAGCAGGAATACGTGTTACCATACGTTTCGGAACTCTATGCCTTCCAGAACCAGACCATGGAGGAAGTCGGCAAAAAAGATAAAGCGACAGAAATTAAACTCGCCACCCGAATCAAACGGAACGCAAATGTTATGAAAAATTATCGCGGCAAACTTCAGGGCCTGAAGGGGATCGATTTAGTCGCTCAGAAACAGCAGGAAGATAACAACCTGGCCAGATTCATCAACAGCAACATCGATATGAAGGCGCGGTACGGAAATCTGATGACCGAGATTGACAACCTGTACAAATTGATCAATGGTGATGCGCAGCGCGACCTGTGGTTTTCACAGATTTACAACTCAACGAACCTGCTTTCGGTAGCGCGTAATATCAACAACTTTAAATCGGCCATGGAGACTTACCCTGCCGGTCAGCATCAGGCGTTCTTCGATCAGAATCTGGCGAGACTGAAACAGATCCTGGAGGCCAATTACGAAGCTTACGACCCGGAGGCAGACCGAATCATCTTTAAGCGAATGCTCAGCGATGCTGCTGCCTTCCCTTCTGGCCAGCCCGTAAATGCACTGAAGTCTGTAGCCAGACCAACCGATCAATTTGCCCAGACCACCTTAAGCAGCACCAGGCTGGCCGACAAAAACTATGTGCTAAGCACCCTGCTCCAATCGCCGCAAAGCCTTACCGCATACAACGACGCCCTCCTTCGTTTCGAGAAGGACATATCCGTTCAGATAAGCGAACTCAAACCCGAGAAGGATCGCCGTGAAGGCTTATTAAACAAACTGATGGGTGATTATGTAAACGTGAAAGAGAAGTTCCTTAAAAAGAACTTCATCCCTGATGCCAATAGCACACTGCGACTCACTTACGGGTATGTACGCGGATATTGGTCGGCCGACGCAACCTACCAACGGCCCTATACCACCATACGCGGCATTCTGGAAAAGGGCGCTACCGACAATCCGGAATTCGACTACCCGCCACAGATCAAAAACCTGTGGGACGCGAAAGACTTTGGCCCCTTCGCCAAGAAAGACCTAAACGATGTACCGGTAGCCCTGCTTTACAATATGGACACTACCGGGGGCAACTCCGGTTCACCGATCATGAACGCTTATGGCGAGTTGATTGGCGTAAACTTTGACAGAGCCTACGGCGCAACCATAAATGATTATGCCTGGAACGAAAGTTACAGTCGCTCCATAGGTGTCGACATACGCTATGTTCTTTGGGTTGCATCAAAGATTGACAAGGCTGATTTTCTGGTAAGGGAAATGGGCGTTAAACTGTAATAGAAAACATGAGAGTAATAGCAGAACTTCCGCATCCGGAATGTAAGATCACCATCTTCAGTATGAACCAGAAATACATTGTAAAGTTTGAGCAGGGTACCTTCGAACAAAGCTATAAAATCGCAGAACTTGACTTGAGTGGGGGCGGCGTTAATGAAATTTTTGAGCTGCTCGACGAAGCATTCATAGCTACTGTTGTGACGAGGTTTAAGGAGATGAGAAGCGATTTTACGGCGACGTACAAGCGGCACCAGTTTTAGTTTAAATGACCCTACGTAACCGTTTAGTTTACAATATGGTTGTCTCGTAAACAAAATTTAATTTGGCAATTTCAAGCCTCAATAGATATGCATCTCCGATTTTGGTAAATCTTTGGATTACATATACACCAATGATAACACTGATTAACAACACGTTTTAAATCTATGAAAAATATAATTTGGTCAGCTTTTTTAGTCACTTTTATCGCTTCCTGCACCAAAATTGACGAATCAACAGACATGAACTTCACGGTGGCGACTGGCGCCATCCCATTCGTTATCCCGGTCACATCAAGCACCACATCCGGTACGCAAATTACAGACATATCCGCATCGGCCAACCTCGATGAACTGGTGAAAGAAAAAGGCGAGCAGTTTTCGGCGGCCGACGTGGTGAGCATGAAAGTTACATCCCTTAAGCTGGCGCTTACGGACACCCCTAGAGACGCAACGAATAACTTTGCCAATATTGAGGAAATGAGCATTGCGATAGAAGCGGCAGGTCAGCCCTCAGTGCTTCTTGCAGGCGGACGTGTACCCGACAATGAAAGCACCGCTATAGACGTACGGATTATTGCAACGGAAAACGAATTTAAAAACTATGCGGCGGATCACCAACTTCGGATCACCGGCAAGTTAAGACGCCCCACCACTAAGGCACTTAACGGACAAGCCCGAATAAGTTATTATCTGCAACTAAAGAAGTAGCCTTTAAAGTTTGCGCTCTGCTTTTTCCCAGATCACCGACTGGCTGCCTTGGATATATCGTCCGATACCGGCAATAACGGCGTAGTTCATCATGCAGAAATAATACGGGATAAAAAGCAGTTTAACACGCAGCTTTTTTTCCTCAAGCACCTTCCCCATCCAAGCCGATATGTAAAACAGTATCTGAGCGAAGAGTAGAATCGTGTATAGCCATTGACCGGGTGCCGACACCACAATAGCAACGTTAAGGAGCAACACCAGGATCATCAGGAAGGGTGTAACCGTCCACCGCAGCACGCGGTGACTAATGTACTGGAAACTTAATAAGGGATATTTGAAGGGGTTTAAAAGCGCTTTTAGCCAAACTATAGACTGTATACCGCCGGCTGCGATACGTATTTTTCGCTTCAGTTCTTCGGCAACATTAGCAGAAGAGGTCTCCTGAGCATAAGCTTCAGGTTCATAAACAATAACATATCCTCTGCCTGCGATCTGCATGGAGATCATAAAATCATCCAAAACACTATTTACAGGCACAGGCTCGTACAGTGCCCGCCTTATGCTGAAAAGTTCGCCTGCCGCACCCACCACAGAATATAGTTCAGAATCCCAGGTCTTAAGTTTAGACTCATATTTCCAGTAGAAGCCCTCACCTGCAGTAGCATCGGCTGATTCCTCGATATGCACACGCTTCTCGCCTGCCACGGCGCCAACTTTAGGGTCCGCATAATGCCGGCATAACAGCATCAAAGCGTCCGGGTTAAGAAATGTATTGGCGTCGGTAAACACCACGAGCTCGGTGCTCACATGGTCCATGGCGCGATGCACAGCAGCTATTTTACCCGACCTGCCCGGGCTGTGCAGAAGTTGTATTTCAGGATAGCGCGACACAATTTCCGGCGTACGGTCGGTCGACCCGTCCGTTACAAAAACAAAGTTGAGCTTGCCTGCAGGATATTTTAACTGCAAGCTATTAGCTATTTTGGCCTCGATGAAGGCCTCCTCATTGTACGCAGCTACGATCAGCGTACAGGAAGGCAACGCCTCGAACGGATAATGTTTCCGGCGACCCGCTTTAAAAAGTCGTTTCAGCGCCACAAGAAAGTAAAGCACCAAACCATAACCAAAAAAAGTATAAAAGATGATGAAAAGTGAGATCCAGAAAGCGACAATCATGTTCCGGTTTTTTTAAAGCCGAGGTATGAACTGGTCGGTTTATTGGAGAGGTTCCATTTAATGGCCCGGAACAGAACCGGTACAAATTCCGGAGTACCGGATTTAAAGTATTTCAGCATATTTCTTGGTGTAACAAATATAATAAAATACACAAAAAACACCAGCGTATGGAACCAGCTGGCATTTCGCCTGATAAACAAGATGCGGTTCCTGTTCATATAATACTCCTTGAGCGCACTGTTCCTACCTACCGAAAGCGACTCCTTATGATATATAAGCGCATTGGTATTTATCCAGATATCGAATCCGGCCCTTCGCATCATTTCACACCAATCCATCTCCTCATAGTACAGGAAAAAGTTTTCCGGCAGCAACCCTACCTTGCTTAATGCTTCGCGGCTAACCATCATGGCAGCACCGTGAACATACCCTGTGGGTCCTATTACGTCATTATGCTGACCCTGGTCTGCCTCGTACTGACCGATACATTTATTGCGACAAGTGTAATAGTTCATCGGCGTAAACCCCGCATACTGAATGATCGACTTATCATCGTAATAATTGATCCTGGGCGAAACCATGCCTATTTTCGGACTTGCAGAAAATGTATCTACAAGCGTTTCTATGAGCCCGGATGTAAATTCCGTATCGTTGTTTACCAGAAAAACATAGTCGCCCCGAGCCCGCATTATCCCCACATTGTTCCCCCCTGCAAAGCCAAGGTTGCGTGCAGTGCGGATATAGATGATCTGATCGTTTACAGCTCTGAAATCTGCCTCATGATCCTTTTCGCTGCAATTATCTACTAAAATAATCTCTATATTAGCTTGACCATAGTATAGATTTATTGACTTCAGGAGTTCGGCCGTAGCTTGCGGCTGATTGTAATTTACAGTAACGATCGAAATTAAGGCCATGTATTTTAATATGGTAAGCATGTCAAATTAGTGCATTTTGGGTGATAATAGCAAATTTAAGGACGAATTACAGCGCTTTCAGCAGATCGAAGGTAAGGACGAGTCTGTGAGCAAAAAACTCGATGAACTGCTCGCCCTGCTTAAAGAAAGCGAAATCGATTCTGAAAATATCAAAGCGATCAGAGGGAGGGTAAACCAGGTCCTGGACGATAAGCTGGAAGCTCAAAACGCTATCAAAGACGTGAAAGACCTGGCCAGCTCTGAAATGGACAAGCTGGAGCAACTGGATCAACTGGAAATACTATTGAACAAAAGCCGGTTCGACTCAGGCCAGGTAAGGCAGCCCCGCTTTAAAATACTTGCGTATAAAGGGATAAAGATTCTGATTGGACTATTATTTGTTACATTGGGATTTGCAATGATCATCATGCCCGCTCCGCCCTACTTTGAAATGTTTACAATATTTTATTTCAATCCGGACGATGGTGTGACGCTGATGGACCTGATCTCACTGATCATCGTTGCAACAGGGATATTTATTATTTTAAATGCTGTACTTAAGATGAAGCCGGATGAGTAGAAATATTTTGCTCGTTGATGACGATATTTTTCAGCTAAAGCTGTTTGAGAAATTACTTACCTCCAACGGTTACAACTGTAAGATCGCTGAATCTGTTGATGAGGCAGAGAAGATCCTGAAGACGGGATCGTTCGACCTGATCATTTCAGACTATGAGATGCCCGGCAAGAATGGCTTCGAGTTCAGACGAAGGCTGCTGGAGCGCGACCCGTACAAGCATATCCCTTTCCTGTTTCTCACGTCTGTAAATGACGAACGTTTTGTTCAGCAGGGGCTGGATTTGAAGGCCATCGATTATATCGCTAAAAACACCCCCGCCTCTCAGGTGTTGGCCAAGATAGATAACCTCCTGCAGGCCGTCCGCGAGCAATACGAAAGATCACTAAGCGAGATCAAAGGCATTGCAGAAAAACTTAACCTTAGAAACATCCCGCAAAAGGCACCTGAATTAAATCGTTTCGAGATCAGCTATTTCAACCAGTCGTTCCAGAACCAGCCGGGAGGAGACTTTATAGATTTCATTAAGATCAACGATCGCTATACGTTTGTGGTGCTGGGTGACGTGATGGGCAAAAAATGGGGTGCATGGTTCTTTTCTTTCAGCTTTTTGAGTTATATACGGTCGGCCATCCGCCTGTGCGTGTATGATGAAAACTACGACCTGTCTGAAATTTTGAAAAAGCTTAACCGCGTAGTGCACGACGACGCCCTGCTGAGTGAAATATTTTCGACGCTAAGCCTCGTGCTGCTGGACGATGAAAGCGGAGAAGTGAAATACGCTGGCGCGGGCGACCTGCCCCTGCTGAAATTTACTGAATCGGCACCGGAGCTGCAGCAGTACCTGTCGGACGGAATACTGCTGGGCTTCTACCCTTTTGCAATCTATACGGAAATGGAGGTGAACGTTCAGCCTAATGATGAGCTTTATCTGATCTCCGACGGAATGATTGATTACGAAGCGACAGGGGAAAAGAAATCAGATTTGCGTTTGTTTAAGGAAAATTTATATTATTTTAGAAAGCATAACAAGTCGCTTGAAGAGATTAAAAACAGTCTTTTCAGCCAGCATGTATCTCAGGTAGACGACTGCAGCTTGATTATTATAAGGAGGAAACCATGAATATAAACAAACAATTAAGGGGTAAATACCTGGTGCTTACAATCGAAGACAAAGATGCCAATCTTTCGAATTCGTCGA
The DNA here is from genome assembly GCF_024436415.1 of Pedobacter deserti. Taxonomy (GTDB): domain Bacteria; phylum Bacteroidota; class Bacteroidia; order Sphingobacteriales; family Sphingobacteriaceae; genus Pedobacter; species Pedobacter faecalis. The sequence continues at coordinate 2,911,389 of NZ_JAFMZQ010000001.1, forward strand.
GCTTTAAGGAACTGGTTGTTAATGAAATAGAGTCGGGTTCTATTCACCTGATAATCTCATTTGAGCAAGTGAAATACATAGATAGTTCATTTTTGGGCGCGCTGGTTGCCATACTCAAGAATCTGGTGCAAAAGAACGGCAGCCTCAAATTGGTTGAGCTGAACAGTGACATTATTAACCTTTTTGAGCTGACCAGACTGGATAAGATCTTTGATTTAAGAGCATCTGTAGAAACTGCACTAGACTAGATATGAAGGAACTACCAGTTACCATAAATCTGGAGATCCCCAATGATCCTGACCAGATTTATGATTATACCGAGGCGGTACTCAAAGACATTTTAAGTTACGTTGAACTGGATATAGCGAACCAACGCAATATAAAGCTGATTTTGGTTGAACTTATTACCAATTCCATTAAGCATGCGCCTGATGGCAATTCTCAGTTGCAACTTGTCATAGACGAGCCTCAACTTAGCATTCAGAAACTGGAAAAAGGTGTACAGATAGAATTCAGCGCTACATCTCCGCAGCTTCCCTTTAAAGATGTAGACAAAGTACTTAAAATAAGTTTTTCTGAAGAGAACCGCCACCACATTCTGCCGCTGGACCAGTACAAGTTTAAATTTCTGAACCCGTACAAAGACGGCCCGATGTCGCTAGACCATATGCCTGAGCATTTCGGCTTTTACATCATCACACTGGCGTCCGACAGTTTCATTTACCAGTACGACCCGGATCTGAAGGAAAACCGTTACATCGTGAACATGAATATTAAGGGGAATGGGGAGTGATTTCTACACATTTTTTAAGAAGTGGGGAATAATAGTAGTCACCTCGTTCGAGCAGCTTGTTTTGTCCGGGACATTCGAAACAGGTATCGTGTCCAAAAAAAACCCTCCAGAGCCGTCTAACGTATATTTACAGTAAAATCAGACAGGGGCGGTAATTTATTTAACTAGCTTTTGGTACAATTATGGCCTTATGCACATCAAACAGAAACAATAAAATGAAGAAACACTTACTTTCTTTGGCAATCATTGCTGGTGTTTTTGCATCATCCTGCAAAAAAGACAACAACAACCTCGACGAGGTTATCAACAAGTCAATCGATGAAATCTCCGCTCCTGCCGGCTTTATGTGGTCGGGTTCCAGAGATGTAAATTTGAGTTTGGGTATTTCCGATAACAGCTTCGGAAATCAGATTCATGTAGTAAATGTATATACTGCTGACCCATCTAAAGGCGGGCAACTGATATCTACCGGTTCGGCAACGCTTATCAAACCTTTCAACACCAAGGTGACACTGTCATCAATGGTTAAACAGGTATACGTTGAGAAAATCGCTCCGGACGGCTCAGCCGTAAGCCAGATGCTCGACTTAACATCTGATAACGTTTCGGCATCTATCAACGCTACTTCGCTGGTATCGGAGAAATTGGCAGGCTCGGCACTTAGAAAACTGTCTGTCACTACAGAAAACCCTCCTACTGTTCCTGGTAATGCTACGGAAATTACGTCTGCAAACTGGGTATCGTTGCCTGGAAACACTACCTATGTGATTAAAAGTAACGCTAGCACCTATAATTTTAATGCATTTGGTGCAAATGCAACTGTCTACGTTCAGGGAACTAACATCAACATCAATAATATTGAATTCCAAAACAATTTAACCTTAATCGTGACAAGCGGATCAACGGTTAACTTTACTGGCAACTTTAACTGGAGCGGCTCAAACGTGTTTAAAAACTTCGGAACTGTTTCGATCACGAATAATGCACAACCAAAAGGCGGTACCTTCCGGAACCAGGGACCTCTAACCGTTGGTGGAGAGTTTACACCTGAAGGAGGAACTGCTGTAGCGAATACTTCTACATTTACCGTAAATGGTAATCTCAACATTGGTAATAAAGATAACAACACAGGGGCTGTAGTAGACAATGGTGGTACATTTATTACAAAATCAGGAAATAATGTTTTGGCAGTGTCTTCTTTCACCAACTCGGGAACTGTTCAGTTCCAAAGCAGCAGTACAAACACAACGTTTGATGGCCCAATTGTGAACTCCGGAACTATGACCATCAACAGCATTGAGATCACTTATAATGGAAATGCTAATACTACATCTAACACTGGAACGTTTACCGCGCCGAATGCAAGAATGATCTTGAAAGGCGTTTTCACGAATGGCGGTACTGTCCGTGTTAAAGAATTACACCTCAACAGTGGAGGTAGCATCGTTAACAACTGTAAATGGTTTATAACCAGCGAAAGTTTCAAAAATGAAATCAACGGTCCTATTACCAATAACAGCTATTTTTATGTGGGTAAAGCCATTAATATCAACAGTGGCGGAAAGATCACGCTGAATAACGGTGCATTGTTCGTTACAAAATCTATCTATGACGGTTTTAGCGAAAAGATCACTGGAACCGGTAGCATGTCGGTCCTTAAGATAACAGAGGCGATTCCTAATCTTCAGAACCACCAAAATAGCCCTAAATTTAGCGGTGCACTGCAGGTAATCTATACATCTGGGACTTTACCTAACAGTATGTTTGAAGGTGTTGCAACTCAAAAAGCAGCAAATGCGACGGTTTACATACCAGTGGGCCCATGCATGGAGGAGACTGTAGGCCAAAACATGGATGATGACAATGATGGAGTCTCGAACACGCTTGATAAATTCCCTAATGATCCTACCAGAGCTTACGTTATAGATTCCGAGAACTCAACCATCGCGTTTGAGGATAACTGGCCACTTAAGGGCGACTATGATTTAAATGATGTGGTTGTAAACTTCAAATATCAAATCATTACCAACAAAGAAAATAAAGTTGTTGACGTAAAGGCTACTTACAGGCTGTTGGCTACTGGAGGAAACTTCCAGAATGGATTCGGTGTAGAATTCCCTGTTGCGGCTAACAAAGTGAGCATTACCAGCAAAACAGATGGTCCTGTTGGCGATGAGATCGCATTGGAAAGCGGACAGGATAAAGCGGTACTAATCCTCTTCAGTAACAGCCGTGCAAGACAGTTGACCTGGAACACCCAACCTAATGTTGCAAAATCACCTGTTGTAGAATTTAATGTAACACTACACTTTACTGATGGTCCAGATCAGGCGGCATTTGGAACTGCTAACTTTAATCCTTTCATTTGGAACAGCTCACCTGGATATGGCCGCGGCTTTGAAACTCACCTGGTAGATAAGACACCAACAAACAAGGCGAACTCAACGCTATTTGGCACTGGCGACGACAAATCTGGTTCTGGAAAATATTACAGAACAGCCAATAACCTGCCGTGGGCGATTGTGGTGCCGGTTGCTAATTTCGTATATCCATTAGAAACCGTATCGATAACTGAGGGATACCTTGAATTTGCGAACTGGGCAATTACCGGCGGTGTACAAAGTGCAACCTGGTATTCCACAGGTTCTAAGAACACCGCTAAACTTTACACTCCATAGTCAAAACCTGACTCAGATAAAAAAAGGGCTGCATCTTTAATTGCAGCCTTTTTTTATAACCCTAGACATGTTTGTCTGTAGCTAAAGTGTATGTTAGAATTACCTATATATGGGCAACCATACACGCTTGAAATTACTTCATCTCTTCGTCTTCCCTTCGCCTCCTATCCACCTCCGCATCGTGTTTGCATCGTCCTGAGACGATCCAAATGCGGAGGGACCGCGGCGCTGATCCGACCGTGATGGGTTATTTCCAATTAATTTGTAGGCCTACAAACCTATATTATTAGAAGACAGGCAGTTGGATATTGTTCTGAATGACAATATAAACCAGATACCAAACAGCTATGCATCAGAGAATAACCAGTTCAGTCTGTTTGGGTACTGGTCAACAGCTGTTCAATAGCTGGATAGCAGCTGGACAGCAAGGCCTGCCAAACCAGTACCAAGTCAATCGAAAATTTTCCGGACAACCGGAAAATCAACGGAAAACTCCGGCAAATTTTCATGGTCCTTCGCTTTTATGCATCTCCTGATATTATGTTTGTTCAGTTGACTTACGGGACAACAAAATTAATTCAGTTTTTTTAAAATCTAATTCTACAAAAATGGCGAGACTAATTAATGGATTGCTGGGAGGCCTTTCAGGTAAGGCAGGTGACTTTGAAGGTTATATCAGGAATGGTAAATACTTCATCAGAAAACGCAGAAGGAAGAGTACGAAGAAGCCTTCTGTAAAGCAAGCGGCAACACGACGGCGCATGGCGGTGATAAGTCGATTCTTAGGAAGTATGACTCCATATATCCGTGTGGGCTTTAAATTGGATGGCAAGCTTAAAGGTATTACAGCAAACAATGCCGCGAAATCGTACCAGTTACTCCATGCTACCCAAGGCGAGTATCCAAGCATTGAAATGGTTTACAGCAAGGCAAGGCTGACACAGGGCAATTTAACAAAACCCGTTAACCCGGCTGCTCTGATTGTTCACAGCTCAATTTTGCTAACTTGGGAACAACCATCTGCCCTTTCCTGGTACGAAAGAAATGCCCAGATTATGCTGCTGGTTTACTCACCCGAAATAGATCAGTCGATGTTTAAAATTGGAGGCGCATGTAACCACCAAGGCGGGGAAACAATGGAATTGCCTCAGCAGATGAAAAATACAGAACTGCATGTGTACTGCTCGTTTATAGGTTATGACCACCAGCAAATTTCCGACAGCGTGTATGTCGGAATGATCAATTGGCACTAAACGGAATTACCCAATGTGAGAAATTTTTATCACACATTGGGTATTACTCACACCGCATTGCACTGTTCATTAATTTTCAATATACTGTAAATCAATTATTTACGGAAATTAAACACAGTTGGAATAATTATTTCACTATGTGCGTGAACAATAGTTGAATATAAACCATGACCAACAGATTAATTCTCTTTTTCCTTGCTGCATCGATCGCCGTTACAGGTTGTAAGAAATATGCAGATGACCAGCAGCCGGACGGAGTTGCAGATGAAAAGTACGCTCCAGACGGTTTTGATTACTCGACCACCAAGTCGGTCGATGTTTCTGTACGGTTACTTACCCGAAACAACAAACCACTTAGTGGCGTTATGGTATCAATCTACAATCCTGATTTCACCACAGCAGGATCGGAAATTTCAAAAGCTATTTCGGATAAGGATGGATTTATCAAGACTACGTTGGTAGTTCCCGCGTTCACGGAACAATTGGTAGTAGATGCGGCATACGTGGGGCTTGCAAGAAACGTCAAGTTCGAGCTGAGCGGAAACAACCTTACGGCTACAGTTGGAGGTGAAAACGGCGTAAGTTCTAATTATGTACCAACTACTATAAGCTTCACAAATCCAGGAGCGACTGGCATCAACAAGTTATCGGTAGCTGGAAACAGGACCATTTCGGCCGGTGGCTCTACGGGGACTGTTTACGTTTATAATCCGGCTAATTATGATGCCTTGGGACGACCAAATGCGGTTTTGAATCCGGCACCCAATATTGACTTTGTTGAATTGATGAAGCAAATAAATACCTCATTACCTGAACGGATAAACGGTATAGAACTACACCCGGAGTACATTGCTACTGAAGCGCCAACGAACCTGAAAGTTACAACATTATCTGATGTTTGGATATCGTTTGTACACGAGGGGGCAGATAACAGAAATACGCTAGGTTATTATACCTACCCTACTGGTCAGCAGCCTACTACGGCAGCTCAGATAGATTCGGTGCACTTGATATTTCCAAACGCATCCTTACTAGGTGGTACTGGCGCTGGAAACATGAGGACCGGCGACAGGGTTAAGATTGGCCGCTTTAAACCAGGGACATCGATAGGATTCGTGCTCATTCAAAACGCTTTTAACAATGACAAAAGCGTGAATACTAATGCGCTTAAATTTTACACTGACGAGAAATATAACATAGAGCCGGAACTACATCTGAAAAGACATAATGTGCTTTTACAAAGCGTTGGAACCTCTAACAAAGTTTTCCTTGTCGGATTTGAGGACATCAGACGAAACTTAACTTCATGCGATAATGACTTTAATGACTTGGTATTTTTCGCCCAGTCGCAAGCGGTTACAGATCTGGATCCAACAGACATCCCCTATCTGGATGACCGCATAACCGATACCGATGGTGATGGCGTGCCTGATGTCGTTGACGAATATCCAAATGACCCGGCTCGTGTTTACAAAAAATACTATCCAAGTAAAAATGTATGGGGTACGCTGGCTTTCGAAGATAACTGGCCAAACGAAGGGGACTATGACTTTAATGACTTGGTATTAAGCTACAGATACACTTTCGTTATGGACAACGCAAATAAAGTGAAAGATGTGATCAGCGACCTTAAGCCTTTAGCAGCTGGAGCAGTGTTTAATAACGGATTCGGTATACAGTTTAGCACGCCATCGTCTAATATTACAAATGTTACCGGATACAAACTGTCACCAAACTCTTACATAACCCTGGCTTCAAATGGTGCTGAAAGTGGTCAAACTTCCACAGTAATTATTCCGTTCGACAATCATAAAACGCTATTTAAAAGCCCTGGGGCATATTTAAATACAAAATCAAACACCGGGTACTATGATGGAGACACCGTCAGTGTCAAATTCACCTTTATTAACGCGAATTTTGATGCATTTACTGCACAAGTTCCCTACAACCCATTCCTCATTGCAGACTCTAAGCGCGGTAATGAGATTCACCTGGTAAACCAGAAGCCGACGAATCTGGCTAATACGTCTCTTTTTGGAACAGGAAAGGATAAGAGCTTACCTGCTAGTAATAAATACTACCTAACAAATGACAACAGACCCTTTGCTTTGAATTTCATTGGAAATTTCGAATATCCAATTGAAGAGGCTAACATTATAAGTGCATACCCTCACTTCACTGCGTGGGCAGCCTCAGGAAACACTCAGTTTAAAGATTGGTATAGCAACACTACAGCGGGATACCGGAACGCTAGCAAAATATACAAACGGTGAGGTCTTGCTCTTTTAGAAACTAGGCAATATGGTAGGCACTAAATTAAGAAACGCGACACTGGACTCTGTCAGAGGTGTCGCGATTCTTTTGGTTCTACTTGGCCACGCTTTAATACCTGCCAACGGTTCCCAAACGACTGGTCATCGAATATTACTTGCCGTGATGCAGTTTTTTAAGAACGGTGGTTGGACGGGCGTAGATCTTTTCTTTGTGATGAGTGGATTTTTGATCTCTGGTTTGCTATTTAGGGAGTTTCTTACCTTTAAATGTGTAGATCTTAAAAGATTCCTCATAAGACGATCTTTCAAAATCTATCCTAGCTTTTTATTTTTTTTAGTCGTAGTCTCTACGCTAGAAACTATCGTTAGAATTCAACTAAACCTTGCTACCTTTCCCATTCTAGACTATCTAAAAGATCTGTTTTTTTTACATAATTATTTAGGCGGCCGCTGGGGTCAAACTTGGTCGCTTGATGTCGAAGAGTTCTTTTATTTAGCATTTCCGCTTTTTATATATCTTTCCTTAAAACATACTGGAAAACTCAGTTTAAAGTCAGTTGTGGCTCTATACGTCGTTTCCACTCTTATTGCTATAATCGGGCGGTTCATTGCAAATTATAATCAGCCCTATTCATTCCCAAAACAGTTCACGCTAACACATCAACGAATTGACGCCATCGCATTAGGAGTGTTAATCTCATACATTTACTATTTTCATAGTTCTATTATAGACAAAATTATGAAATACCGCCAGGTATTGCTACCGGTATTTATTTCAGGGATATTAATTAATTTCCTAATTTGGAAAGGGGGAATTAAGTCGGTAATCACGTTAAGTATAAATCCTATTAGCTATGGTTTTCTCTTTTTATATGCATTGAGATTTGAAATGCTAAAGAATAAAACGCTTGGATTTATCGGCCGAAACTCCTTTAACATTTACTTGTGGCATTACATTCCGTTTTATTATTCTGCCGAGTTGGTCGATATAATGGATCTTGATATAACTAGGTCATTAGATTATTGTATATATTTAATTGTGTACATAATAATAGGTCTGGCACCCGGAATCCTCGCTACCCGTTACATCGAGTTGCCATTCCTTAAAGTTAGAGATAGGTTTTATCCATCTAAAAGAGCTATCGAATCTAAACATGTGAGTTTAACACAATCGGTAGCATAATTAGACAAACATCGTTATATTAGTAGCCATCTCTTCAAGGGCTGGCTCCGTTAAACATCCTTGAGATGGATTGTTATCTGCTTCATTGGTATCATACCTTATGTCTAAGGAAATTTTCAAATTTTATCTTCAAAAATTACTCGGATTCAGACGGTATCTTTTTTTGTTTGCCTGGTATGCCGTTAAAAAAGCGTTACGAGGTAAGTATGAGCCAGCGCTTAACCGCTTTATATCTATGATTCCTGATCGAGACATTATTCTGGATATTGGAGCAAATATAGGCATCACTATGGTTCCGTTGGCCCTGGCAAAGCCCAATGCCCGCATTATGGGTTTTGAGCCGATATCCGAGAATTTTGAAACTGCTAAGTTAATTCTAAAACACTTTAGAGTGCAGAATTCTGAAATTCATAATGTTGCTCTGAGTGACCAGCGCGGTTCGTTAACTATGGTAATGCCGTTAAAAAGTGGCGCTAGACAACAAGGACTAAGCAAAGTTGAACAGACCCCCGGTAAAAGTGAGGATGGGATACGATATACGGTCGAATCGTATACTCTGGACGAGCTTATAAAGCCAGGACAAAAAATATCTGCCATTAAAATCGATGTCGAGAACTATGAATACGAGGTTCTCAAAGGCGGCATAAATATGCTCAAGGCATCGCTTCCCATTATATATTGTGAGCTCTGGGATAATGAAAAACGCAAGAAAGTCTTTGATCTTTTAGATGGTATTGGGTATATGATTTATGTACTTGACGATGATTTCTTAACACCTATAGCAATAGACCCAAATTACAAAGGCGCATCAAACAACTTTATATTTTCCACATTTGAGGAATAAGGAAGTTTACTAATAATACTGCTGCAATAACTTTTGTACGTCGTCATCGGATCTTGCGTGGAGTATTTGGCATCCGGATAAAGCGGGGAGAATCGAGTCAAACTCCCTTAATTCGTGTTCAATCCCCCGTTTGGAGAGTATAATGTTCTTTCCGCCGAAATAGCTCGCGAAAGCAGCTGTTCCTCCATGTGCTGATATGAAATGATCACAGTTAGCATATACCATAAGTTGAAGGTGATTAAAATTATCAATATCTGATTTATGGACTTCTTGCAGATCGTTCATTAGAATAACTTCGGGATGATTGTCCCGCAGCCATGAATGTTCATGTAAGTCGAGCGTATCACTATTGTCCGTCACGATTTGCGCAGACAATGGACGATTGTATATAATCTGGTATTTATGACTGAAGTTTTCTATTATCCACTTTAGCATTTGGATGTTAAAGAAATTTATCGGTGCTTGATCCCACTCAATATTATACTTGTTGGCGATCACAAGTATTGGCTTCGGAAATTTAAACACTTCATTCTTATAATAAGATTTAAAGGGCACCCTCTCCCACTTTGTATAACTGAAATTAATACTATGCGTCATATTGGGGATTTCGAAATTAGAATATCCTAACTCCCATATACGCTTGGAATGTCTCTCTTCGTGATTCTCGCTAAAGAAATAGAAAGGACGAGTATTCTTGCTTGATATAGTTTTTTTTAATGTACCGTTTTTATGGTGCCAATAGGCGAACGGAATTACATACCTTAACTCTTGGTCAAATTCTCCTTGGAACTCAATTTCTTTGTATTTGCTTTTAAAAACATAATCTTTGAAAAAGTATTTGACCTGCCGGAGCCTAGCGTAGTAATTGTCACGTATAAAGTATCGGTAATCTCGCCTAATCTTAGGGTATTGAATGCTTGCAACAGCGAATAAAATCTTTAGAATCAGTTTTTTCATTTTAAATTGCGAGCCAGGAATCCGGTAAGAGGTCTTTTGTGTCCCATTCAGGCTGGTTCTTAAACCACTTCTTAGGCGCAATGACGATTTTTTGGGAATTATTATTTAGCCATGCGCCCCACCAGCTAAAAGAGCTGTTTGCAATTATGTTATGCGCACATAAGCTCATCAGGTGAAGGTCATCAATATCTGCGTCTGGACCATTGTTTTCGACGTAAACCGTATTAGGTTTTAGCTTGAGGTTAACCTTTACCCATGCAGGGTCGTCGGTAAAAACAAAATATCGTGCATCGGGATATCGCTCTTCAATTTCGGCTATTGCGCTATCGTAATATTCAAGACCGATGAAGCCAAAGGTCTTGCTAAACTCAGGATGGTGTACGTAATCGCCCCTTCTCACGTGAACTGACACTGAAATGGGCGACTTTTCAACTTCCGACTTATAAATGGCAAACTGCTGACCCGTTACCTTGGTGAATTTAAGCTCGTCCCGTATTATGTGTTCAATGCCGGCAAAATACTTTTCTGAGTGCCAATAGCCTTTCAAGATTATGAACTGATCCGCTGAATCTAGCACTGCCGGATTAAAATGATAATATTTTTCTTTCTGTAGAGAAAAAAAAGGATGAACGGTCTGCTCACTGAAAAACTTTGTAAACTTCATTAAGTATTGGATTGGCATTGTAAGTTCCCTATAGCCAATGTTAAAATTATCCAACTTGAAGCCACGTTGACTTTCCCGAGCATAATCTGACCCATAGAACCGTTTGTCCAAATATAGTGATGTTTTGTTTTTGATAGACAACTGCCGCGCGAGCGCGTATTGAAAAAGCTGGTTGCCCAGTCCGCTTGTTATAGTCGCAATAATCATTTATTTAGATCGCTTCGAGGCCAAATTAAAAATAAATTGATAATAGTTCCCGATTTCTGAAATAATAATGGCCATTTTAACTCCCGCAATTTTGTACAAGATATACTGGTTAAACCCAAACCCAACCAGGGTTGCGATTAATGTGGCTACTGGAGAACCTGTAACTCCAATAGCCTGTATTAGCAGATAGTTTAAGATCAAGTTAAGCGCTGTTGGAATCAAAACCATGAAAAAGTTTATTCGTGTCTTTCCAATTGCGTTTAAAATAACTCCGGCATTGCGGCCGAAAGGCTTGAACAGGCTGTAGACAACAATAATCCTAAGGAGGACTGAGGCTTCTTCAAACCCGCCACCTGAAAGGAAATATATCACCTGGTCGGAAAAGATAAAGAGTAAAAGAAGAAACGGTAGCATCACTGCTGTGATTATAGCCGAAGATTTTTCATATAGCTTTTTTATTCCTTCCATACCTTCATCCTTAAGTGTTTTTACGCCTTTTGGCATAAGTACTGTAGAAATAGATTGCAAGGGGACTTCAATAAATTGCAAGACGCGCATAGCGATATTTATTATACCTACGGCGGACGTTGACAAAAGGGCTCCGGATATTAGCTGACCGATATTGTTGGATATTTGGCCAATAACTTCAACACCAAATGTAAAAAATCCGTACCTGGCGATTTTACTGACAATTTCCGGCCTAAGCCGCCTAGAGACAGAGATGAACTGACGGGTGCTTAACGTGACAACGCAAAATGCAAGAAAGCCTGATGCAATATTGACAAGAGCGAAACCAGCAAGGGAATATTCAGATTTGCCGAAAAATAGATACAAGAGGTAGATAATAAAAATTCCAGATCGTATTATTGAGGACAGTAATTGTCCATAAAAGCGAAGGTTTCCTTGTTCGATACAATTAATGAAATTTATCAGTCCGGAAAACAACAGCAGTGCGGGCGCATAAAACATCAGGTTTACGAGTGTTTCTGAATGATATATATAATCTATAAAAATTATAGAAAGTAATTGTAGAAGCGCTATGCCAGTTGTTAACGCGAAGCAAAATAGAAATGCATTATATATAAATACACCCCGACGGCCACCTGTATATTCGTTGTAGTATTTGATAAGGGCATTGTTGATGAAACTGGTGTTTGCTACCTCGAAGATTGCTGTAATTGTAGTGAATAAAACCCAGATACCGTAATCGCCGGGGCTGCAAATACGGACTAGCATGAAGAAAATCAAAAAATTGGATACAATGACGATTCCCTTTCCTGCGCCAACCGCTATTCCCGATTTTAAAAAAGGGGACCCTTGAATCTTCTTGTAAATTTCTGAAATAAAATTCATCAATCTACTTCTTTATAAGTTTATACAACAGATTCCCTATCTTCTTGAGGTATCGTTCGGGCTCTCCGATCTTTCTTTTGCTTTTCCACTTCGTTTGGTTGAGATATCTATAAAATAAAATCTGGTAGCTTTCGCTGTTTGAATACGATTTGTAGATAGGCTTTCTTTCCACGAAATGAATGAGTTTTGCGTCACGCGTTTCACCAGAGGTAACGAAGTGATTCCACTTTGGATCTATCTCTGCCCACTTGTTTGCTAGTACAACATTCAGTGCGTACTGATCGGGATAGTTCAGGAATGCCTGGTTATTTGCAACACATTCGAGCACTTTATTTGCCACGTGCTCGCTTCTCCATGCTTCTGTATCTATTATAAGCATTCCGGTGTTAAAATATTTAGTATCGGGCGCAAGCCCTAGTTGTTCATAATTTTTGATCCCGCCCCAGGAATTATTTGCTGTTTTTATGCGCGGATCTTGAACGGCTCCAAGGGGAAGATTATCTATGTCGCTATACCAAAGCTCGCTAATATCGCCAGTCACTATCATGTCTACGTCGAGATAAATAACACGTGTTACACTCTCGGGCACAAACCATGGAATGAAAACACGTGTATAAATGTTCATCGGGTAGGTACTTTTATCGGAAGGTAACTTCATATTGGCCGGCACTGCCTCGCGCATTGTGATCCAGCGTAGGGAGATCAAAGTAGAATCTAGGGACTGCTCAAGCTTAACTTTATTGCTTTCAGCTACATTATCCCCAACTACAATAATATCGATTTGTTCTCCAGTCTTGTGATTATGCTCGATTGATTTGATCAGGGCTGCCATCAATACCAGGTAATGGTTATCACATACCATTACAAGAGTTATTCTTTCGCTAATGTTCATTTCCATCAAGGTTTGATATAACATTTAAAAGTGCAGAAGTAACGTTCGTCCAGCTAAACTGCCTAGAAAATGCTTTCCTTTGCAAAGTATGTATGTCTGTGTTTTCGCTCAATGCCCGTTCTGTTTGCGAAATAAATTCCTTGGCATTATCGGCCAGATATGTGCAACTGGAGAATATCTCCTCCATTGTATTTGTTTTCGTAGCCACAACTGGTTTGCCCATTGCTAAGTATTCAACAATTTTCATCGGGAAGTTCCCCATCGTTATCTCGTTTTTCAATTGAGGGTTGATGCATACATCAAAACAGCTTATGTAGGATGGCACTTCTTCTTTACTCTTTTTCTCAATGAACAATACGTTGGGCATCTGGTGAAGTTTACTACTTTGAAAAACATCATCTTGAGGGCCAACCAATACTATGGTGGAGCTTGTAAAATAACTAGCAACCTCTTCAATTAACGATATATCCAACCTATGTGATGTGAGTGCACCAACGTACCCGATAACGGGACCGGTAATATCTGCCAACTCCTTCGGCCGTCTGCCAGCCTTATCTTCGACATCGTCCTTCATTCCGCTGCCGTTCCCGATATAAAAACTATTTGGGTTATATTGGCTGGCCCGTTTTTGAAAATCCGGAGAATTGCATACTACCGCATCACTTTTTGCCATGAGCTTCGGTTCTAACGATATGCCATGTTTTCTCCAGTAGTCAAAGCCCAGGGTATAGTCCCTGTCTAAGTAGATATAGAACCTCGGTTTTAGTATTTCTTTTAAATAGTAGCTCCGGAACATGTCCTTATCGTTGATTAAAACGAATGATGAAAAGCCGATCTCTTTTATTGCCTTCTTGATATCGCTAGCGAATGTTTTATTGTTGAAATAATTCAGACAAGTAAACAGCAGGGTACTGGGGATCCAATTTATCGACTCTATGATATGGGGGGGATTGAACTCCCAAAGATTCTCCGTGCAAGCCCTCAGCGCTGGAACAGCTTCTTTTATTGCTTGTATATGCGCTTGTCCGTATTGATCTTCTCTTGAAGGATTAAGCCAGGTCCGTCTGTCTATTGGAGGATTTACATAAAGAACCTTATGGTGCTTTGCAAGCTCCTTAGCTAAACTGGTAGATGTAGATTCCCTGTCTGTATTAATACGCTGCAGGCTTACGAAAACGAAATTCATGCGGTTCAACGTTAGTCAATGGAAGAATTTTTGGTATCGTGCGGCTTTTCTGGCTTCAATAAAGTAAAGAATCGCCGCCATTCTTTAGTTACCCGGTTCCATAATGCCTTGCTAAAGCTACCATCGCGCTGCAAAGTACGCGGACCCGTCCAAACAACTGCTTCTTTTGACTTAACTTGCATTATTCGACCATAATTCATCAGGTCGAATGCCATTCGGCCGTCTTCACCTCGCACCATCTTCATAATAAAGCCAATTTTGATTCCAAACTCCCTGATATAACCCATGCTGATTCCATAAGCATTCAGATACGGACGTTTGTAATGTCTGTACTCAGCAATTACATTCTTCATTGTCTCCAGCATTTTAAGTTTCCAGCGTGGAAAGCCTGGCTCTGGTATGAATGAATATCGACCATATACGCAGGATACGCCCGTGCGGCTTAGGACATTTATCATTTCGTCAATCCAGCCAGGAGGATAAAAACAGTCGGCATCGGCCATAAGTACATACTTGCCTCTAGCATGTTCCTGCCCCATCTGCCTGGCCGGACCCCAGCCTTGGATTGGTTGAAAGATGGATTTAACATGCAAATTATCTAGCGTTCTCTGTGTCTGGTCGTTTGAATTGTTGTTGGTTACAATAATCTCAAACGGCAAAGCGGTACTCGTTCGTGACAGCGATGCTATACATCTGAGTATATTGACTTCCTCATTGTAAGCCGATACGATTACGCTTACCTCCGGCAATGGACTTATTTTTTTGTCCAGATCGCGGTTAATGCCGTCAAATATTTCTTTTGGTATGTCGTCATACTTGACATAAGGGTAGTTGATCTCCTGGATCCATAAGGGTACTCCTGCAACGCTCATAGCTTTTTATTTAATGCGGACCGCAAAAAGGCTTTAAATTTACCTGGCCAATCTTTGTTCATAAACGGCTTTTCTAGTGTAATATAAAATATAGCACTTAAAAACAGTACGATCGGCAAAAACATTAACAGTTGAAACAACAGATTAACGGAATACGAGTTCCCAATGTTTAAATTCTTTGAGATTTTAATAAACAGTTCTGCGAATGGTAGATGGATTAGATAAATCGTGTAGCACATCCCCCCGATGGCCATTATCCAGCGGTTCCGTAATACTGAATTGATAAATACACCTCTAAAACAGCACACGAAAAAAATAAACAGGCAAATTGGAAAATATAACCTGTTTGATAACTCGTAGTCCCAACTCCAGAGATAGATGAGTCCAAACACGGAAGCTAGCCCGGCAAAATCGTAAATTTTATTAGCTTGCTTTTCCGTCCAGTCCGATAAATATATATCTGACAATATAAAGCCTATTAAAAAATAATGCAGATGTCCCAGGATGGTGAGGTTGTAAGGGTTTTTATACAGACCGAAATGCTGCTGGATAAGGATAAGTGCGACAATTAACAACACATTAAGAGCTCTCCTAAGTACCTTGTTTTTGAGCTTGAAGCATAACATAGCCAGGAAGGGAGCTAAAATATAGAACTGAATCTCGATTTCCAAAGTCCAAGTAGGCGGATTGAAGGGCGACCATAAATGATAAATCAGTCCGTGGGTATAGGTAAGATTTGCCAAATAGTGAGGAAGATATTCCTGAAATGACCTGACGCCGGTAAGGAGGAAAATAATAAAAAAAATGGTAAGCCAGATAATATATGGTGGTTCCAGTCGCGTAATTCGACGCCAAAAGTAGGTCCGGATACTTATCTTTTCCGATCCTTTTAAAAAATAGGATGCAAATGGTAAGGAAAGTATGAATCCGCTTATTACGAAAAATATATATACGCCAATAAACCCTCGGTGGGCAAGAAATCCTATCGTTTCTGCCACATCGCCCTTAACAAAGCTGGTGTTCCTTTCGAAACGTTCGGTTAAGTGCTGAATTAATACGGGCACTATAGCAAAAAACCGTAGACCATCTACTTCCTTAATTAGTTTACGGCCCGAAGTTACCCTGGTTAACTTTGAAGGCAGCCCGGTGATCCATTTAATCATTGGTCTTCGATGTTTTCAAACCTTTGTAAATACCAAAAATAAAACATATCAGGGCTGGTAACGCAATTATTTCAAAAGGCATAGGCTGTTTTATTTACTATCAATTTTATCTAATGAAGGTGCCATCAATACGAAAGACCATGACATGATCAGAATCACTGAAGTTGGAAATCCATTCATTACCTCGTTCCCGTAACTGCAGAAAAACACACCGCCAGCAAAGGCGGTTAATGCCATCGCTTTAGATCGCAAGCGCGGGTCTTTTAACTTCCACACGACACCGCAACATTTTCCGAGTAAGTACATATTAATACTAAACCATATGGTTAATCCGACGACGCCATACATTACCCAAATTTTAACCCAGTAACTGTCGGGCGGAATGCTTGCCAGATATTTGCCTTTATTATATTGAGAACCGTTGAATCCGCTTATACCAACCCCCCCTCCGAATGGTAATGATGAAAGGGCCCTGCTTAATCTTTGTTGATTCATCAGCCGCGCATTAAGTGATGCGTCTTGCGGGTCTAGTGCGGAGCGAAGTCTGTATATTTCATAACTGCTGTTACCAATCTTCGTGTATTTCAAGAATCCT
Organism: Pedobacter deserti; assembly: GCF_024436415.1. Taxonomy (GTDB): domain Bacteria; phylum Bacteroidota; class Bacteroidia; order Sphingobacteriales; family Sphingobacteriaceae; genus Pedobacter; species Pedobacter faecalis. The sequence goes on from NZ_JAFMZQ010000001.1 coordinate 2,928,302, forward strand.
AAGAATAGCAAGGTTACGATTGAGCCAATGATCATTATTTTATATTGCTTGCTTAAGGCGATTGCGAAAACACAACCAACAACCAGTGCAAATAGCGCACCCCTTGTTCCTGAGATAAGCATTCCATAAAACAAACATGCGCCCGCCACTCCGAAGATGATCCGCTTCCACGTTGTAAATTTACCTAATGCTAAAACGAAGGCTACGACTGCCATCGCCGCCTGCTGTGCCCCAAACTGACCAGCATCGGTGAAAAACGAGAACACCCGGAGCTTACCAAATACAATGTGCGTGAAGTCGGCACCATTATCAAGCCATCTCTGTTCGGGGCCTGAGACACCGATATATAATTGTTTCATTCCATAGAGAAAAGCAACCAACGAAAAACTGAGTATGGCGATGAGAAAGATATTAAGGTCCTTTTTTGTATTGAAAAGTACAAAAGGAAGAGGAGCCAATACAAGCCAGTTAAAGGCTGTAAACCGGGTTTCGTTGAGCCAGCCAAGCACACTTGCGCCGGGATTTAAAATCTGCAGAAAATTGTAGATAAACCATGCTAGAGTAAGAATGCAGTGGTCATTCCTGATGTTTTTCCACTCATAGTTCGCATGATTTACGAGCATCGCGATCCACGTTAACGCTAGCAAAAGCTCCATGAGCGGCCCGAGATTTAGGTTTGTCGTGTTCCTTAATAGTCCCGCGATAACGAAGCAGTAGACGAGGTATATATAGAAACCGACCTTTGGATTTGCAAAAATTGCGATTGCAAATACTATCGCCGACACCAGAAAAAAGGAAACGAACAACGCTAATACCTGTAGTTTAGCAGTCATCAGCGCAACTAAAAAGCATGCCACCAACGTAACCATAATAGTCAGGGCCTTCTTTCCGAAATTCGAAGTAGAGAAGAGTTGGCGCATATTTTCTTACTTTTCAATCTCATGCCTGGTTGCTACGTTTCCTTTTCGAAACTTGAAGCTGAGCAACGAGATCACCTGATAAAACACAAACACGGGTATATAGGCAAGCGACTTATATATTTTTTTATCTGTATTGGAATAATGCAACGAAAGCAAGAAACTAAGGACAAAAACGGCAAGCCCTATGCCCATCAAAACGCTTAGCCCGGTATCCAGGAACAAACCAGCAACGAGCAGCAGCAGAGCCATTCCTAAAAACATGAAAAGCGGTGGGCGCAACAATACGGAGCCAAACAACATCCTATTCAGATCCATCTTTAACATGCCATAATACATAAGTTTGAAGCCCAGACTGAAATACCTGAACCAGGTCATAATCCATCTTGAACGTTGACTGACCAATTGTGTCGAATTGCTCGTTTTTTGGTCAAACACCACTGCAGAGTCGGCAAACGCAATGCGCTTTCCTCTTCTCACTATTTCTGCCTGTAGTACTTTGTCAAATCCAGCGCCTTTCAAATCCCGGTTTTCCAGGCATTCTTTATACAATTGCACGGTAAAAGCCATCCCGGAGCCAGAAAGCGTAGCTGAAGAACCAACATTGAAAAGAAGCTTTCCATCATAAAAGTGATAGTAAATATCTCTCGCGGCATCTAAACAAGCGATTTCGGAATCAAGGGTTTTTGGAAGACGAATACCCTGCACCGCACTAAAGCCTTCAAAAAACCGGCTATTAAGTTGTTTCAGCAGATCGGGGTCTACAAGATTATCACTGTCGATAATAACCAGCGCATCGTGTTCCCGGACGAAGTGATTGATTGCATAAAAGTGTGAAGCGACATTGCTGGCCAGCGTGGTTGGGGGATATAAAACATTCACGAGACTATCATCGAAAACAAGATCTTCATTTTCAGCACAATTGTCTGCTACGACATACACTAGATAGTTCCTGTAGTTCAACGCCCTGATAGAGGCAACTGCTTGGGGAATAAGGTCAGTTTGTTCGTAAGCAGTTACAATTACCGCAAAGTCGAGTTCTTTTTTTTCCCTGAAACCTGAAACGGATTGCTTTTCCTTTAGCCTCCAGGCCATAAAAAGGGCAAATGGAAAAAACATATGATAGCACACCATGATCCCAAGTGCCCAGCAAATATAGAAAAACGAATTTTCCAATATCATATCTGTGTCTAAAGTGACTCCAAAGTATTTACTTTATTGAATATCCAGCCAAGAAAACGATCGTTTTCTTTTAGTACTTCTATATTTTCTTTTTTTACTTCATTTAACAGACTTCCGTACTCGAATACTGCTACTACATTGTCTGCGAACATCAACCATTCTTTAGAATGGAAAGTCGAGTCGAGCGGAGCGGTTTCAATGATAACAAGATCGAATAGACTTTTAACCTCATCAAACCTCTCGCGGATGAATTTAAAGCTGGCAACTTCCATCAGTGATGGGTCGCCACCCCGATTGCCCAATATCGTGACAGAGCGCGACTGCAACTCTGAAAGCGCCAAAGTACCATTTAAGAAATCTTCGACGTAAAATTTTGTATTAGATGTTTGACCGATATATGGATTTGTGAAATTACCATCAATAATCAAAACCTTCTTCTTTGTCATCTCCCAGGCGAACGCAAGGCTCAGGGTCATAAAGGACTTCCCTTCGCCCCGACCCAGACTGGTTACCGTCAGAATTTTTCCATCCAGTCTTTTGTCAATCTGGCTGCGTAAGGAGCGGAGTTGATCTCGAAACTTGATTTCTGCCTCAGACATACTTGTTTCCGTCCATATGCCGCGCAGATCGATTTTCCTCGAATCAACATGATTAATCTCCCCCAGAACGGGAGCTGACGTCACAGATTTTAGGTGTTTTGTTAAAATGACCCGCTTATCAAAGTAATACATCAGGAACAAGATGGTAACACAAAACATCAAGCTGATAACACCACCTAGAATTACAAGCAGCATTTTTTTAGATGGTTCCGGAAGACCTGGCATAGCCGTTTGGACCTGGCTTAACTTTATTGAGAAGCTACTTTGCAGGCGGTTTTGATTATACTTATTGAGCACATCTAAATATTCTTGAGTAGATACTTCAACGTCGCGTTCCATTGACTGTACCGAAGCATCAAACGGGACCAACTTATCAAATTCGCTGTTCAATTTACCCAACTCACGTTCAAGCATGCCAACGCTGTAACGCGCCAGGTCAAGTTCAACTTCGAGATTGACCTTTCGCTGGATTAGTTCCTGCTTAGGTATAAGCGGGCTGTATATGAACTGATCTAACGACTCGTTGATTTGCCCGTTGAGAACCTGGTTAGCAGAGTCGATTGATTCTTTATACTCCGGGTCAAAGTCATTAGTAATATACCTGTCATTCAAAGCCTTAAGTTCCTCTCTGGTGTTTGCAAGGCGTTGGTTCAGCTTCACCATAGTAGATTCTAAATAGCCCCTTTCGGAGGGGCTGAACTTCCTGTCTATCTCGATTAATGCACCGCTTTTGGCTGCGATACCCTCGGCTAACTGCTGCTTTCTGTCATTATAGGTGGTGATCTGACTATAAATCTGCTTTGATTGTTCATCTAAATTTAAAACTCTGTTTTTTATCTTGTAGTTCCGCAGGGAATCTATGCGCTTGTTCATCATGATGCGCTTTTCTTCCAAAAGCGTACTGAGAAAAGTTCCGGCCTTTTGCTGGTTCACATCAAGAAGATAGGCGTAGTATTTTATAAACTCTGCGCTTAATGTATTGACGACGAAAGCTGACAGTTCGGCGTTTTCAGAACTGAATTCAATATTGATAAAGTCGCTGTCGCCTGCCCGGTTAATTCTAAGCTTATCTCTCAGGCTCTCACTGTCATATCCCATTGATCTTAAAATCCTGTACATACCGCTCTGATCTTTATCCCATAAATTAAGACCTTCCCGTCTGTTGTACTTATCACGATAAACTCCTACAGCCCTGGTTAGATTATACGTGCTGGTTTCTTTAATAGCCTGACTCCTCGGACGAAACGGCTTACTGGTCGTTAAGTCGTTTATTATGAGACGATAGGAAACGAGATCTAATATCCGACTCATCCTCATCATCTCAACGAGATTACTGAACTCCTGGTTTACCTGGAATGTTTTAGGCACCTCCAGCCCGGCTAAAACAGGGTTTTGAGTATCGTCGACGATACCAGTCGATATCTGCGCATCAGCAACATAAACGTCTGGCATGTTTCTGACGAGGAAAAATGTGATGATTACTGTGACTGCCGGTACGATAATTAAAACCAGCTTATATCTTAAAAGTAGTTTTAAAAAGATCTTTATCTCGTCCATTATTTAACTTGTTCCAATTTCATCGTTAACAATTCCTCAAGAGAGAACTTCGCGTTTGCAAGAGTAGCTTCAGCGTCGATTTTCGAAGCATATGCAGAATTCAACTGCACGGACGCAGAGCTATAATCCTGAAAGGAAACCTCACTGCGTTCGTATCTTGCCTTAATATATTTGAACGAAGTCTCAGTATCTACCACAGTTTTGGTAACGAGTTTGAGTGAGTTCAGGGCCTGGAGGTAGTTCACATATCTTGTTTTAACTTCTGCTTCCAACTGGTATTCATATTCCTGGCTTTCATTTTTTGCAATAGCTAATTGAGCGCGGGCAGATTTCACGTCGTATGGCTTCCTTAATATGGTACCCGGATTTATCGTGACCCCGAACTGGTATCCGCGAAGTAGCAGATTTCCGGTTTCGAGATCGACATTATTGCTGTTTGAACGGAAAACATATGAAAAAGAAAAAGGATCAAGCCAGCTAGCCTTAGCACTCCCTAAGTTACTTTTTGCTACATCGACACGGCTTGAAAACGCTTTGTTTCTGGGATAGTTTGCTTTCGCTACGGCAATTAATTTTTCCATGTAAAGATAGGAGACGTCACTTAAGATACTTTCCTGAGCATGCAGTGTGAATGGTAAATATATCAGAATGCCTACTATAATGGCTTTTGTACTTGTCATTTAATCAATTTTCAGGCTTTAATTAAAAAATAAAGGTAATATTTTTGGCTATACGGCGTCAACTATCTTATTTAGTTTTTGGCTAAAAAACATTATTGTTAATTCTATGATGACTAAAATTATACCATGTAACAGAAACCGACAATAATAATTGCTTTGATCTTATTAGACATTTGATTAACAGATATTTAATTGTTTTAAAGTAGCCCACGACACGTGGTTTGATCGATAAGTGTACAATTCTGCTCAATATTGAGGATTTTTTAGGGGATTTTTTTACATGTAGTGGGAAAAATTCCCCAGAAAATAATATGCTCATGAATTCCCCTTTTTATAAAATGCGCACATATATTTGTGTATGTCATTGTATACAAGTTGTTTCAACCAAAAACTAGAAAAAAAACGGTTACTCGCTCTTATGGCTTTCTTTTTGGTTACTATAGTAGACTCACTCTTTAAATCGATATGATTAAATTTTTACGACTTAATATATTTTTCCTCGGTCTCTGTTTATTTGCAAATCAAACCTTTGCACAATTCCCTTACCTGGAGAGTTTTAGAAGGTCTACCGCTCCGGGAATTACTTTCGGCGGCGCGCCTTCTGCGTTTTTAACTGCGGGCGGTAGCGGATTAGATATCGCTACACAGACTCATACCGGGAACCCGCTCGATCCGGACGGAGATGGTTATTTACGTCTTACGAACAATACGAGGAATCAAAAAGGGTACATTTATTCCAACTCCAATTTCCCCTCAAGCAACGGTTTGAAAGTAGAATTAGAATATTATGTGTACGGAGGTAGTGGTGCAGATGGCATCAGTTTTTTCCTGTTTGATGCTACGGCAAACCCATTCGTTATCGGGGGATTCGGTGGATCGCTCGGTTACGCACAAATAACAACCACCACACCCATTTCGCCTGGTGTGAGTAAAGGATACTTAGCTATTGGACTGGATGAATATGGCAACTTCTCTAACAATACAGAAGGCAGACAAGGAGGACTTCCCGGCACCAGACCTGGTTCAGTGACGCTAAGGGGTAAAGGCGATGGCGCAGCTTTAGAACCAAACAACTACAAGTTTCTCACTACAGTGCAAACCTCGACAATGCCTTCTAATCCCTTTTCTCTAGTAGGAAACGCTTCATCCAGACAATCAAATCCAACATCTCCTGGGTATAGGAGAGTAAAGATTGACCTGGCTCCAGACGCCGTGGTTGGATACCGGGTTACTGTTAAGATCGTTCGGGGAGGCTCTCCAGCGATTGAAACTACGGTAATTGATAATTATCATTATACCGAGCCAGCACCACCCCTTCTACGTTACGGACTAGCTTCTTCAACAGGTAACCAAACAAATTATCACGAAATAAGGAATGTAGACATTGACGTCTTTGATGATGCTAGTCTTGTCGCTCCGACGGCCAATGACGATGTTTTAACATCCTGCAGCAGCAATAGTGCTATAGTTAATGTGGTGAGCAATGATGTTACAAATAACACGAATGGAGCGATAAATGTTGCCTCCATCGACTTGAATCCAGCTCAATCGGGAATACAAACAACATATACAGTTCCTGGCCGTGGGGTATTTACATTGACATCCAATGGCATTGTAGAGTTTGTACCAGACGCACCCTTCGTTGGGACCGTTGAGGCGAATTATACGGTGAGGGATAATTATGGTAAGCTTTCTAACTCGGCGAAAGTTACCGTAAATTATGTAACGGCACCAACCGCACCTGACGCTGGCCCTGATCAGGTACTTATTGCCTCCCTGACTCCGCAGAGTTACGTAATGAGAGCGAATGCAGCAATCTCAGGAACGGGGAGATGGTCTCAAATCAGCGGCCCTACCGTAGCAACATTTGTGAACCAAAATCAAAATAATACAACTGTCGGAAATCTTACTGCTGGCACATATATTTTCCGTTGGACGATAAGTTCCGGAGCAGGCTGCGATCTGGCCGACGACGTCCAGATTGTGGTGAACAGTGCACCGGTCGCCAATGATGATTCTTATCGAACAAACCTCAATACTGCGGTTGAGATGAGCGTACTAAGCAATGATATAGATGCAGATGGTAATACAACTTTAAATCTCGGTTCTATCGTAATCAAATCTCCTCCGCAGCATGGTACGCTTCAAATTAACAATACTACGGGTGTAATTACCTATACTCCGACCAACAACTACAGCGGCAACGATACTTTCACTTATTCTGTAAAAGACATCAACGGTACAGAAAGTAACAACGCCACCGTAAATGTCGCAATAAATGCCAAGCCAATAGGAAGTCCGGACATTGCAACAACGCTCGCTGGAAGTCCTATTACGGTTCCTGTTCAGGATAATGACCTTGATAAAACCGGAGTGACGGTGACCAGGGGCGCGGATCCGGTGAACGGCACAATTACCATAAATCCAAACGGAACGATTTCTTATACACCGCAAACCGGATTTAGCGGAAAGGATTCATTTACTTATATTCTGCGAAATGGAACTGGTGTGACTTCCGATCCGATAACCGTAACCGTAAATGTGCGACCCGTAGGTAGCACTGATAATATTGCCACCAATTCAAATACGGCGGTAACTATTCCTGTTAAGGCTAATGATGCGAGCAGTGCTGGGACCACTGTTGTTCCGGGCACTACTCAACCGGCTCATGGTTCCGTGGTGATTAATTCATCAGGCCAGCCGCTCTATACCCCGGCCACAGGTTACGCAGGACTCGATAACTTCACCTATTTTCTGCAGACAGCGGACGGGCTTCAATCTGATCCGATATTGGTTAACGTTACTGTGAAGCCGGTTGGTTCGGCCGACAACGTTACTACTTTACGTGATAACGCAGTTACCATACCTGTAAAAGACAATGACCTTAATAAAACTGGAACAACAGTACTTGTTAATGCCAATCCAACCCGGGGTACTGTTACGGTAACACCTACAGGGGAAATCAGATATACCCCTCAGGCGGGTTACATCGGCACAGATGTATTTACCTATGTACTTAGAACTGCTGATGCTGTTGAATCTGATCCGATTACTGTAAATGTGACGATTAATCCGGCGATTCCCGCTCCAGACATCACTATAGATGCGCCAACGGGCACGCCTACCGTGATTGATGTTCCCATTCCCCCGGGCGGTAAGGTAATCATTACTGTTCCCCCAAAGAATGGCACCATAACTTTTGATCCTGTTACAGGCAAACCAATCTACACGCCTAACCCTGGATATACCGGCCCTGACGACTTCACTTATGTGATCGAAGATGAAGATGGGTATCAGTCGCCTCCAGGCAAGGTAACGCTAACGGTGAAAAGGGCTGCGAGGATTGGTCTGGCTAAGGCGCTGATCTCTACGGTGGCTAATCAGGATGGTAGTTTCAGACTGATATACCTGTTCACTATGGTGAACTACGGGGATGTCGCAATAAATAACTTAAGTTTGATCGACAACCTGGCTACGGCTTTCCCTGGCCGAACGGTGACGGTGAACCGTATCAACGGATCAGGTACTTTAAGGACGAACGCTAACTACAATGGAAATACGGCTACCCAGTTACTGCTTAATACAAGTACACTTGCGGCTAATTTTAAAGAGCAGGTGGAACTGGAGATTACTGTGAGTGGTAACCAGCAGACGGGTACTTATACCAACTCTGCAACGGCGCAGGGACAATCGGCCGATAACGGGGCAACTACCACAGACGTATCGACTACGGGTTTGACACCTGACCCTACGACTCCGGGAGACGTGAGCCCTTCTGACCCAACGGTTGCGGTGCTTCTTTTTGCGCCTTCTTTGAATATCCCAGTTTCCACCGACGACGACGTTATTATCAACATCCCGATCCCTACCGGTGGTTCATTTGTGATTACCAATCCGCCAACAAATGGCACGATCTCGATTGATCCGGCTACAGGTAGGCCTATATATACACCGAACCCGGGGTATTCAGGACCAGATGAGTTCACTTATGTGATTGTGGATGCGAACGGTAATCAGTCGCCACCTGCTACGGTGACCCTTACGGTTACTGCTCCTGCGAAGATCGGTTTGGCCAAGGCTATGGTGTCGACCACAAAAAATGCGGACGGAAGTTATAGCGTGCGGTACAGATTCACGATGGTGAATTATGGAGATGTAACTGTCAATAATGTCGGGCTGTTTGATAACCTGAGCCTTGCATTTACGGATGCTACCTACCAGATTGTTAACATTACAACTTCAGGAACAAGCACGTTGAGAATAAATCAGGCTTATAATGGGAACAGTGTGACCAATATGTTGCTTCCGGCAAGCACCCTTGCGGGTCTGACCAAGGAAACGGTAGATATGGAAGTGCGTGTTGTACTTAATAAGCAAGAAGGTTTGTTCAATAACTTTGCTACCGTGGAGGGTATATCTGCCGGCGATGGCAGCCAGGTGAGCGACCAATCGACAAACGGTTTCAACCCCGATCCGATAACTGCGGGCGATGTATCTCCTTCTGTACTGACTCCGGTTACCCTAACCAAACTCGATCTTAAGATTCCTGGAGGTTTCTCTCCAAATAATGACGGTATCAATGATTTCTTCGTTATTGAAAATGCGCTAGGCAAACGGGTGTCGCTCGAGGTGTTCAATAGATGGGGTAACAGGATTTATCGTTCGACAGATTATCAAAATAACTGGAACGGGAAAACTACTGAGGGGCTGTATGTGGGCGACGATGTTCCTCCAGGTACATATTACTATGTCATTATACTCGACGGAAAAGATAGAAAAGTTGGATACATCACTATTAACAGATAACATGAAATTAGTTTTCAAAACCATATTTACAGCTACCCTCCTTGCTGCCACACTCGGCCTGAAAGCTCAACAGGACCCCATGTACACGCAGTATATGTTTAATACGCTGGCCATCAACCCGGCATATGCGGGAAGCAGGAACGTTGTTTCGGCTACTGCGCTTTACCGTAATCAGTGGACTGGCATTGAAGGCGCACCGAGAACAGGCACGCTGACACTGGACGCACCGGTGTACGACAAAACCATCGGTTTGGGGATACAGCTGGTGACCGACCGCCTCGGGATAACGCAAACAAACGGGGCTGTATTTAGCGGCGCGTACAGGATTCGTATGGATCAGGGTACGCTTGCATTTGGTATTCAAGGTAATGTGCTTCAGTACAGGGCCGATTATACCTCTGTAAATTTGAACACCGGGGCTTATGATCCGGCTTTCAGCTATAACATCAATAAAGTGCTGTTCAATTTTGGTACGGGCGTTTACTATAATTCGGACAGGTTTTATGTTGGATTGTCGGCTCAGGATATTGCCAAAAACCGGCTTACTGAATTTGAATCGCCCAACAGTGATCTCCGAAACACGCAATACATGCACTTGTTTTTGGCCAGCGGTTATGTATTCGACCTGGATGATGATTTCAAATTTAAACCCTCTTTTTTGATCAAGGGTGTAAAGGGTGCTCCGGTTGAAGCCGACATCAATGCTACGCTTTGGATTAAGGATGTGGTGGGCATAGGCGCACAATATCGTACAAGTGCAGATATTGCCGGCCTTATTGAAGTGCAGGCGAGCCCTCAGATCAGAATTGGATATAGCTATGATTATAGTACAACTGCTTTGAGAAATTTCAATTCCGGCAGCCACGAAATCATGCTGAGGTATGAATTCGGTTTTGGCGGCGGCAGAATACTATCTCCAAGATACTTTTAGACTATGAAATTGACCTTAAATAAATTATTGCTTCTTGTATTCCTGCTTGTTTCGGGTTCGCCGGTTTTTTCCCAGTCTGCTAACGTCAATTTGAGTAAAGCTACCACAGAATTCAACGCGTTCAGATATGTATCGGCAATTAAGGAGCTTTCTTCCGTGCTAAAGGCCGACACTGGTAATGTGCGGGCGCAGGAAATGATCGCCTATAGCTACCGGATGATTAAAAATTACCAGGAATCTTTGTTCTGGTACGAAAAGTTGAGCCGGCAAAAAAACCTGAAACCCGAATGGGCGCTTCACTATGCGGAAGCACTGGCTAATAATCAGCAATATGAACGTTCGGAAGGTTGGTACAGGAAATATTTCAGCATGATTCCGACCGACAAGCGCGCTGCTGCTTTTGCGAGTTCGAACCTGAACCAGCTTAATAAGAATATTGGCAATTGGAAGCTTGGTTTTACTAACCTGAACTCCCAGGGTTCGGACTATTCTCCGGCCTTTTATAATGGCGGATTGATTTTCACGAGCAACAGGCAAACTAAGAAACTATCACGACGCATATTTCAATGGGACAATACGCCTTTCAGCAGTTTATATGTTGTCCCTACCCTTTCTGCCGTTAAGGTGGTAGATCCCGACAGTATTATGGCGATAGCCCAGAATAAGGACAACAGGCTTTACCGCTTCAACGATGATGATACTGCTCCGACAAGCAATGACACTAAAACCCTTGGCCAGTATAATACTTCACTCGAGCGCGATACCCTGGGCCTGATCCTGGAGGAGGGGCTTAATCTTACACTGCTGAAGGGAGCCCTTAACTCGAAATTTCACGATGGCTCGGCAGCGGCATTTCCTGACGGCTCCATTATTTTTACCCGGAACAATTACTATAAGGGCCGTACCCGAACTAGCAAAGAAGGTATAAACAAGCTAAAACTCTATACCGTTTCGGGCAAGAATCTGGGTAAGATTACGGAGTTCCCCTATAATGGCGATGAGTTTTCTACTGGTCACCCGACACTAAGTAAAGATGGAAATATTCTGATCTTCTCATCCGACCGTCCGGGTGGTTATGGTGGCTCTGACCTTTATTACTGCGTGCGTTCGGGCTATGGGCAGTGGACGAGACCTGTGAACCTGGGTAAGAAGATCAATACGGAGGGAGACGAAATGTTCCCCTATTTTGATAAAGATAACACACTATATTTTGCATCGACGGGACACGCTGGTCTGGGTGGCCTTGACATGTTCGAGGTCGCGTTGAAAGAAATGCGGCCATTGTCTGACCCCAAGAATATGGGAGCGCCGATCAATTCGTCTAAAGACGACTTTGGTATGATCGTGAACGAAGACGGCAAAGGCGGCTTCCTGAGTTCCAACAGACGTGGAAACGATGACATTTATACCTTCAGAAAATCAACTTATTCCATCGTGTTTCAAGGAACGATCAGGGATGGGCGGACCAGGCTTCCGCTTGCGGGAAGTCGGCTGCTGATGCACCATCTGGATGGTACAGACACGATACGTGCAGGATCTAAAGGAGAATTTAAACGCGAGCTGCCTCGCGAAATGGATTATGAGGTGACGGCGCAAAAACTCGGATATATTAATCAGATCGGGTTTGTTTCATCCATTGGCATTACTCAGGACAGTGTGATCAACAGGGATATCTATCTGTTCAAGACCGAGAATATTCAACAGTATGTGCTTAACAACTGTGATTCTTTGAAAAGGGTATTTGCGGTTCAGAACATTTATTACGACCTGGATCGCTCCGACATTCGCCCTGATGCAAGACCTGCATTGGATGAACTGGTATCGCTTATGAATAAATACCCGGAAATTACCATTATCGCCTCCAGTCACTGCGATAGCCGCGCATCAGAGGCCTACAACAGGAGCCTGTCTCTCAGAAGAGCAGAATCTTCAAAGAGCTATTTGGTTTCAAGGGGAATTTCACCGTCAAGAATCAAGGTTGAATATTACGGAAAGACGCGTCTGGTGAACAGATGCTACGATGGTGTACCTTGTTCTGAGGCAGATCAGCAGCTTAACAGGAGAACCGAATTCGACGTGATCCTGAACGGCGTCAACATCACCCGTCAGAACTGCAACGACAAATAACTTAATAGCTTTAAACCTTTTCCTTCTGCACTGCAGCGGGAAGGGTTTTTAGCAGGATCTTAAGATCTAACCAGAAGGAATGGTTCTGAGAATAAAAGTTATCTAACTTCTTACGTTCCCGCTCTGACATATCAGCCTTACCTCTCCTGCTTACCTGCCATAAACCGGTTAGTCCGGCCGGTCCAAGGAACCGCATCGTCCATTCATTGGAAGTTAACATTTCTGCTTCGTATAGTGGCAAGGGTCTGTTTCCCACCAGCGACATGTCTCCGATAAGCACGTTGAAAAGCTGGGGCAGTTCATCAATACTGTATGTACGGATAAAACTGCCGAATCGTGTGATGCGCGGATCGTTCTTAAGTTTAACAAATGTGGTATTTCCGGTCTCCGACTTGTCATACTGGTTGAGGTTTTCCGAGAGCTGCTTCAATTCATCGCTGGCACCCTGGCGCATAGACCGGAATTTATAGAAGTCAAAAACTTTATATCCGGTACCCACGCGTTTACTCTTAAATATAACCGGTCCTCTGGATTCCAGGGCAACAATAACTCCGACAAGAAGCAACAAGGGTGACAGAATAAGCAGGGCCAAACCAGAAGCAACAATATCAAAGAGACGTTTCTGGAAAGGCATCTTATAAGTGTAATCTATATTGGAGAGGTCAGACAGCTGAGGTTTGATCAGCTTAAACTTAACCAGGAAAAATATGCGTTCACACAGATCTTTTACCGGAATAGGCGCGTAATAGAGATCGTTCACGCGAAGTTGCATCGCCTGAGCACGTAGTGCTTTGTCGGGTTTATTCGCAAGTAGTATGATGACGAGTCCGCGCAGAAGTAAATTTTCCTTAAGCTTGCCAACGTAATTAAAGCATGCAGCCGGATCAGCAACTTCCAGTAATATCACATCGGGAAGGGAATAAAGAGACTGGTCTTTCAAATAATTATCGACCCCCTCAATATTTGCCTCCAGATGCACATCGAAAGAAGCCTGCAACTGCGGCAACAATTCTCCGGCAAATGACGGAGCTGAGAGTAACAGTTTGATAGATTTATTAGCTGCCGATGATAAATTAGCTTCTGTTTGAATCATATTTTGCAAAAACGTTTGAAATAGCCTCCTTTAATTGTGCCGGGTTAAAGGGCTTCTGGATAAAGTCGTCAAGCGTAAAAGGCATCTGCGACACTCTCTCAGGAAGATTGCTGGCGCCTGATAGAATAATCACCGGTGTATCTCGGTAATAGCCGCTTATTTTCAAATTATAAATGAAAGAGCTGCCGTCAAAATAAGGCATTTCCAGGTCAGAAATAACAAGCTCCGGGGAATTCCCTTCTTCCAGCCAGCTGATAGCTTCTACCCCACTTGTCTTGATGATCAGGTCGTACTGGCTTGAAAGAACAAAGTTTAACAACTTAAGGATGCTGACTTCGTCATCAACTATCAATATCTGCCTTTTAGCCATGCCTGTTGTAAAAGAAATTTTAGAATATTTTGTAAAACGAACATACGAATTATTTCATAATAAATTATGGAAATACCTGCATAATTATTCTGTGAGGCGCGTTTTTAAAATAAAAAGGTCGCCAGCTGTTTAAGTTGTGGCGACCTTTTTATATTCTGCCTATGCGCAAATTGAACAGCCTAGTTTTTAGGTTGCACCCTACCGTTTTTCTTGTCGCGGTCACGACCGATCAAATAACCGGTTCCGGCACCTACCAAACCCCCTATGATGGCTCCACGTCCATCTTTTTTATCGAGGAGCACGCCACCAAGTGCTCCGGCCCCGGCTCCTATTACAGTCCCTTTAGCTGCAGAACTCCATCCTTTTTTCTGTTGCGCAGCAGGTTCACTGTAAGTCCTTGGAGCTGGCGCAGGGTCGTTACGCTCTGACAAGAGCAGTGTACGTTTTTCCTGGGCTTCGCGAGCCTGAGTTTCCTGTCTTACCCTGGCTGCTACGCGCTCATCTTCTATTCGCTGAGCTTCGGCACGTTTAAAACTATCGAGTTTCAAACTGTCCCTTACTGCTGCCATTGCCTGTTGTTTCATTTTGGCCTCATCCTTTGCATTATACGTACATGCCGAGAGACCCGTTGCTATTGCTAAAATTAAAATTACGTTTTTCATGGCTTCTAATGTTTAATGTAGTTAGTGTTAAGTACGGTATAGAAAAAATGATGCCAATTCCAGCTATTTGTCTTCAAGCGGCGAGTTTCCGATCAGTCCGTCGCCTTCAAAATCGTCTCCGGGTGTGCGTTTACCCCCATTTTCGTTACCAGTATCATTATCTGTGTTTAATTCCGGAAAAAGCGTTTGTCCGTTCGACGAATGATCTGAATCCAGACCCATTGTGGCTTCTTCCTGGGTCTCTGTTTCGAGCAGTTTCTTTTTTGTCTTGTCCATAATGCGCATATTTGTTACTTGTCACATTCACAACAAACACAGGGGATTTAGGTTTCCATACATCAAAAATCCGCTGCAGAACCGATGAAAAAAAACTCGATTAGTATACTGGGAAGCGGCTGGTACGGCACCGCACTGGGCAAAAGTCTGGCCGATGAGGGTTGGCTGGTGAACGGGTCTACGACCAGGCCGGATAAGATGGAACATCTTAAAAGCCTCGGTATAAATCCTTTTCTACTAAGTTTCGAACCGTCATCGTCGGCGTTCGACCCAGCATTTTTTGATAGCAGTATTCTTGTGATATGCATTCCGCCCGGACGCGCCACGGGCAATCAGGATACTTATCTTCCTAAAATCAGAAACATATTAAAAGCAGCATCCTTCGGGTCGGTAACGCGTATAATACTGATCAGTTCAACATCCGTTTATGGCGATTTGAATACCAGTCTTAACGAAGATAATCCGCCTTCGCCCGTTACGGCTTCCGGGAAAGCACTTCTTGATGCGGAAACGGTGGTCATGCAGGTCCCGACTACACAAACCACCATTATTCGTTTCGGCGGATTAGTTGGTCCAGGCCGCGATCCGGGGCGCTTCTTTTCCGGGAAAACAAGCATAAATAACGGCCTCGCGCCGGTGAATCTGATCCACCTTGACGATTGCGTAGGGATTACCAGGGCAGTTATCGAGCAGGAGGTATGGGATCTTCGCCTGAACGCCGTAGCACCTCATCACCCTACCAGAGCTGACTTCTATACGTTGGCCGCACGGAAGTCAGGCTTGCCAGCGCCTCGGTTCATAGCGGAACTGTGCGATTGGAAAATAGTGACCAGCAAGCACATACCCGATAAACTGAATTATAGCTTCAAAATCTCTGACTGGAACAACTGGCTAATACAGGATTAATTCCTAACTTGGGCGACTTTACGGGATTTTGAGCATGAAATTGACCATTTGGGGAGCTGCGCAACAGGTCACCGGCAGTATGCATTTACTGCAGACTGATAATTATACTATACTGATTGACTGTGGCCTCGATTATGAAAAGGGCACTTTACAGGAGGAGAATATTTATTTTCCTTTTGACCCGGCTTCGGTTGATGTCGTAATCCTTACTCATGCCCATATAGATCATTCTGGCAACTTGCCCACTCTGGTCAGGATGGGTTTCGAAGGACAGATTTTAGCCACGTCCCCTACTGCCGACCTGACTGAGCTGTTACTTCTTGATTCAGTAAACGTCTTTCTCGGCAAGCAAAACAAGGCGAGCCGCGGCCGCAAAAGGAATTCCGGTCCGCCGCCCTTATATCTCCAGAAGCATGTGAACGACACCATGGAACGCTTCGTTACCATAGGATTTAATAGAGAGTTTAAACTCACGGACAGCGTATCGGTAACGTTTATACCTGTCGGACACCTTCTTGGTGCCGCCGCGGTTGTACTCTGCATAAAGGAAAATGGACAGGAGAAGAAGATTGCCTTTACAGGCGATATTGGGCGTAAGAACTACCCGGTTCTGGTAGATCCGGAGCCAATACCACAGGTGGATTATCTTGTTTGCGAGTCTACCTACGGCGGCAGGTTCCATAGCACCGACGCTACGCTTCAGGATACGCTGATCGATACGATCAAGGAGGCCTGTATCAAATTCCCCGGCCGGCTTATCATTCCCGCGTTTAGTATAGGACGAACACAGGCCTTGGTCTACTCGTTAAACAAGATCTTTAGTCAGGGGTTACTTCCGCCGGTGAAAGTTTTCGTAGATAGCCCCCTGGCTAATCATGCCACCGAGGTTTACCGAAAATACCCGCATTTGCTGAACGCGGAGTCCCGCGATTTCTATAAGAGACAGGGCGACGAGTTTGAGTTCACGGAACTCACTTATATCCATACGCTCAAAGAGAGCACTGCCATCTCCAACTATCATGAGCCTTGCATTATTATCTCGTCGGCAGGCATGCTTGAAGGGGGGCGGATACAGGATCACTTGTACTATAATATACAAAACTATTATTGCACGATACTTTTTATAGGTTATTGCGCTAAGGGAACGCTTGGCGACAGGCTCTTGCGTGGAGACCCGATCGTAAGATTGAGAAATCGTGATCTGATGGTGTATGCCACCATTAAAAAGACAGATCTTTTGAGCGGACACGGAGATCATAAAGATCTGGTGAATACGGTAACTCAGCAAAATCCTGCGCGCTTGAAGGCTGTGTTTTTGGTGCACGGAGATCGACCCGGCATGCAGGCACTTATGACCAGTCTTAACGATCTTGGCTACCATGTTAACTTACCTGAAAAAGGTCAGACCTTTGAGTTATAAATTTGTTCCGACCAGGAGCAAATGTAGCTTTTTCTATACAGTTTACAGGTTAGATTGCAGATCCCTACCTTCTCACAAAAGACTTTGAGGTCTTGTGTATTCGGCTGACTATTAACCTATTTTAAGTCAAAGTACACACAACTCATCCAAATTTGGCAGGGTTATTTCTCCGGTTGAGATGTTCACGGCTATGTGAATGAAAATATATCTAACTAATTGAAAAATGAAATCACAAATTACAAAAGCCATGATGGTTGCCGCCCTAATGGGTGCTACATCACAAGTATTCGCTCAGGAAGAAGACTCACAAACAGGGGACAGATTTGGTAAAAAGTATTTCCGTACCTGGTCCATAGGATTGCATGGGGGTATGCTTACCCATTACACACCGTTTAATAACCGCAGTAATGGCGACTTTTCTACGCCTTACGAAGAATGGGGATACGGCGGTTATATCAAAAAACAGATCGTCCCTGGCTTTGGCTTGCAGGCGGATTTCCTGGCCGGTAAAGTTCGCGGCGCAAGAATGAACGCATTTACAGGTGAGCGTGAAACATTTACATCTCGCATCGAGTGGTCGGCCGCGTTAAGTGGTAACTTTACCATCGCCAATCTTAGTTTAAATCAGAAGCGTAACATATTGTCGCCTTACCTAACTGCTGGTGCGGGCTATATGTCGTCGCAGGCACGGACAAACGCGACCGGGACTGGAGCCGGCAGTACTGGATATGAGCAAAACTGGTTTGTTCCGATTGGTGCAGGTTTCAAAATTGGCGTCTCTAAAGGGGTAAACATCGATCTTGGATATCAGGTGAACTTTGTTAAGGACAACAATTTTGACGGCGT
Organism: Pedobacter deserti; assembly: GCF_024436415.1. Taxonomy (GTDB): domain Bacteria; phylum Bacteroidota; class Bacteroidia; order Sphingobacteriales; family Sphingobacteriaceae; genus Pedobacter; species Pedobacter faecalis. The sequence goes on from NZ_JAFMZQ010000001.1 coordinate 2,946,674, forward strand.
AGCGAGCGGTGCCAACGACAGGTTCTCTTATGCCCACGCCGGTATCGAGATTGCACTTGGCCGCAAAGGAACCTCTCAGTTGCAGAACTATAGCGCTATTGCTGCTATCCGTGAAGAAAGCGCAGCCGAAAGCGCTGAGCTAAGGAGAGCACTTTCTTCGGCCGAAGAGAATGCCCGCAGAGATAAGGAAGAGTTGATGAAGCAACTGGCCGATGACGATGGTGACGGTGTAGCTAATAAATATGACAAGTGTCCGGGTACACCTGCTAACACCGTGGTAGATGGCGCAGGTTGTCCGCTAAAAGCTCCTTCACAAATCATCAGGGAAAAAGTTGTGGTTACAGAGGCCGACCGTAGGGTTGTTGACGAAGCGATCAAAAACCTTGAGTTTGATTTAGGTAAGGCAACAATACGTTCTACGTCGTACCCAACGCTTAACAAGGTGGCTGAATTGCTTGTACAAAAAGACTTTAGCTTGAAGCTGGCCGGACATACAGACAATACCGGTTCAATGGCTTTGAATATGCGTTTGTCGAAAGACCGTGCGGAATCCGTAAAAGCATATCTGGTATCTCAGGGAGCAAATGCTTCAAGAATTGAGGCTACAGGTTACGGACCTAACCAACCCATTGCGTCTAACAAAACTGCTGATGGACGTCAGAAAAACAGAAGGGTGGAATTCACCTTGTACTAATTGCTGAACCAAACGGAACAGTATGATAACGGCCGGCATTATTTGTCGGCCGTTATCATTTTAGATCAGTCTAGATGTTATTAGGATCGGCCTTACGCGCCACAATCAGCGAAGCTATAACAGAAATGAACAGTACGCCTCCGACAATAGATAATGATAAGGGTGACGAAATATGGTACAAGGGCGAAATCACCATTTTTACACCGATGAAGGCCAGAATTACAGCCAGGCCATATTTAAGCAGGCTAAACATGTACATAAAGTTAGCCAACAGGAAATAAAGAGCCCTAAGCCCCAATATCGCAAATATGTTGGAAGTGTACAGGATGAATGGATCATCTGGTGCAATGGCGAAAATAGCAGGAATGGAATCGACCGCAAAAAGCACATCGGTAAATTCGATCACAGCTACCACGACCAGGAGCGGCGTGGCCATCTTAACGCCGTTTTCCACGGTGAAGAACTTCTCGCCATCAAAGTCTTTACTCACTTTAAATAACCGGTAAATCAACTGTGCACCGGCACTTTTATTAAAGTCTTTTTCGGCATCATCATCGTCATTCGTAAAGCCCGATTTAATACCTGCGTAGATCAGGAATAAGCCGAAGATAAATAACACTGCATTGATACGCAGGTTATGACCAAAAAGGTTCATCTCAGGAAGGTATGTTAAATTGATAAGCTCAACCCCGGCAAAAATGAAGATCGCTCTGGAGATAAGTGCACCTATAATTCCCCAAAACAGTACCTTGTGATGCAACATCTTAGGTACTTTAAAGTAGCCGAATACCAGGATAAACACGAAAAGGTTATCGACAGACAGCGCCTTCTCTATCCAATAGGCCGACTGGAACTGAGTAAATTTCTCAAAGCCGGAAACATAATAAATGACACCGCTAAATATCATGGCGAGCGATATCCATACAACAGACCACACGGCAGCTTCTTTATTTGAAACCGCATGAGCTTTTTTGTTAAACACACCGAGGTCCAGCAGTAACATCCCTACCACTACTACGCCGAATCCAGTAATTACTCCGGGATGATTGATCAGATTATCCATAATATGTTATATTCTTTCGTTTCTTTGTTCGTGTGTTCATACCTTTTCAAAAATGATAAAAAAAAGCGTCAGGAAGGTATGTTTTTTTCCGTTGCTACCTTGTATTGCGGATCCTCGGCAATATTTACTTCTATAATCCCCTCTGCATTTTTTAGCAGTTGCCTGCAGTCCGGACTTAAATGCCGTAATACAAGCGACTTGCCGGCTAAACGATAGCGTTCTGTAAGCTTATTTAACGCTTCGATACCAGACATATCGGCCACCCTGCTGTCTTTAAAATCTATTTCTACTCTTTGCGGATCGCCGGCAACATCAAATTTATCGTTGAAGTTGGCTACGGAGCCAAAAAATAACGGACCGTATATTTCATAGTGCTTTACTCCATGCGCATCTACATGTTTCCGCGCCCGGATACGCTTCGCACTTTCCCAGGCAAAAACCAGTGCAGAGATGATGACGCCTATCAGAACTGCCAGGGCCAGGTTGTGCAACCAAACCGTTATGAGGGCTACAACGATACCGACAAAAATATCCTGCTTCGGCATTTTGTTTATCACGCGAAAACTCATCCATTCAAACGTGCCAATAGCGACCATAATCATTACGCCAGTTAGTGCAGCCATGGGTACGCGCTCTATCACAGGTGCACCTACCAGTACGATAAGCAGGATGGTAAGTGCCGCGATAATACCAGATAAACGGGACCGAGCTCCGGCTGATAGATTGACCATGGTTTGCGCAATCATCGGACAGCCGCCCATACCCGAGAACAGCCCGTTCAGGATGTTCGCCGAACCTTGAGCCAGGCACTCTTTGTTGCCTTTTCCCTTGTTACCTACAATTTCGTCTACAAGGTTCAACGTAAGCAAACCCTCGGTTAGTCCCACCCCTGCCATCACAACTCCGTAGGGAAGCACAATCTCTAAAGTTTCCCATGTAAAAGGAATTTGAGGAATGTGAAACGGAGGAAAACCTCCACTTACAGAAGCGATGTCACGGACGGTTTTGGTATCGATATCGAATGCTATTACGACTATGAACACTACTATAATAGCCATGAGCGAAGCCGGCACCGCCTTGGTAATCTTAGGGAAGATAAGTACGATAAAGATTGTTAATGCAGTGAGTGCGGCCATAATGAGCAAGGGCGTACCCGAAAGCCAGGTTACTTCACCGTTTACTACGGTCTTAAACTGTTCAAATTGCGACAAAAATATAATGACAGCTAAACCGTTCACGAACCCGAACATTACGGGTTGCGGAACCAGGCGAACAAACTTACCCAACCTGAACAAACCGACCAGGACCTGCACTATGCCGGCAAGCACTACGGCGGCAAACACGTACTCTATTCCGTGCGATCGCATCAATGCGATAAGCACGATCACGGTGGCCCCCGCCCCTCCAGATATCAGCCCTGGCCTGCCACCAAAAATAGCGGTGACCAACCCCATGATAAACGCGGCGTACAAACCTACCAGCGGTGGGAATCCGGCCAGTATCGCAAAAGACAGCGATTCAGGCATCATCGTCATGGCTACGGTAAGTCCGGCCAATATCTCGGTCCTATAATTAACCGGCTGTGAAAAGTCGAAGAGCCTGACTTTGGCAGGGAAGTTGAACAGCATAATGGGCAATTTTCATAAGCGGGCAAATATAAGGAATATACAAGCCGTAAAACGAAAATGATTTTTGACTGACACCGAACGAAAATGCTTGGTGTTAATTAGCAAAAAAGTATGAGATGAATATGAACAAAGTATGGTTAATAACAGGCTGCTCTACAGGGTTTGGCCGCGAACTAGCAAAACAGGTTTTACAAAAGGGCTATCGTGCAGCAGTAGCCGCCCGTAAAGTTGAAGATATCGAAGATATTATTACTGCTTACCCCGAAACGTCGATTGCAGTAGGGCTTGACCTAACAAACCAAAATTTGATAGACGAGGCTGTGCGCCAAACGCTGGAGATTTTCGGTCAGATAGATGTTCTGGTGAATAACGCTGGCATAGGTTATTTTGGTTCTGCCGAAGAGAGTGATGAACAGGAAGTGCGCCGCATGTTTGAGGTGAATTTTTGGGGACTTACAAACATGACCCGCGCAGTATTACCGGTGATGCGCAAGCAGCGAAGCGGCCATATTCTTAATGTTTCTTCGATCGGAGGGCTCATGGCATTTCCCGCTTTGTCCTATTACAACGCTACTAAATTTGCGGTAGACGGCTTCTCTGAGTCTTTAGCTAAGGAAACTGCGCCGCTGGGTATAAAAGTTACCATTATAGCTCCGAGCGGTTTCCGCACCGATTGGGCGGGCAGATCGGCCAACGAGGCAGAGCAAACTATTGAAGATTACAAAACTACCGCTTGGCAAAACCACGACAGCATCCGGGGATATAGCGGCAATCAGCCGGGCGACCCGGTGAGGGCGGCTGCGGCTATTATTCAGGCCACCGAAGCTGCAAATCCACCATTACGGCTGCTCTTAGGTGCGGCTGCGCTTAGAAATGCCAGAAAGAAAATTGAGGAACTGGCTACAGACTTCGACCATTGGGCTGAAACCAGCGCAGGCGCGGATTTTCCGGCGTAGTTATTTCGATACCTTATCGAGCGGTCTGCGGGAAGGGTGATCGGACGACTTGTATTTCGAGGGAGACATCCCTGCGATAGATTTAAACTGGGCGGAAAGATGGGCACTACTGCTGTAGCCCATCTTGTAAGCAATTTCATTGAGGTTTAACTCGCCGTATTCTAAAAGTTCCTTTACCCGTTCGATTTTCTGCTGAATGATGTAGCGCTCTATGGTTATTCCCTCCCGGTCAGAAAACAGCCGGCTAAGATAAGTGTAGTCACGGTTAAGCTGATCGGCGATCACATGCATCAGACTTCGGTTTATCTCCTCAAGATCTGAGTAATGAACCAGGTTTATAACAGCATTCTTAATCTGTTCAACCAGCTTGTCTTTTTCTTTATCAATCAATTCAAAGCCAAGTACCTGGAATGCGGCTGATATATCCTGCAGCTGTGCAGGGCTTGGATCCGGCGTAACGTTTGCCCGCCCCAGACTAAGCTCAGAGACACTGAAACCAAGCTGGGTAAGTTGCTGACGTACAATCAGGCTACATCGGTCGCACACCATATTTTTAATATGGAGGATCATATTTTCTCTGCCTGGTACCCTACCTGATCAAGAGCAATGATAACTTCTTTTGGATTGAGGGGCTCATCTGTACTAATGGTGAGGATTTTATCCGGGCTTTCTGTATCTACCTTCCAGTCACCGGGAATCTGGTCAAGAACCGGGGTTACGGCGGCAATACAACCACCGCATTTAATATTGGTTTTAAAAGCTAAAGTATGCATAATAAACGATTTAAATAATGGGTTCTAGAAAATGATACCACAAAGATAAGGCCTGCCTCAGCTTAGAAGTTATAAAATATCGATTAAATCTTATATTTGCATGCTCTTAGTCATATGCCACGTACCACTTATTTCTTCCTTATTCTGATCCTTGGATCGCTTACCGCTTTAGGGCCGTTTTCTATCGACATGTACCTACCTGGTTTTAAGGCCATAGCGACCGATCTGCAGACCAGCGAAGCGAAAGTTGCCTGGTCGCTCTCCAGCTATTTCATCGGCATCTCGGCCGGACAGTTGCTTTACGGGCCGCTGCTTGACCGCTACGGGCGTAAAATGCCACTTTATATCGGACTGCTTGCCTATATTCTTACTTCTGTTGCCTGTGCCTTTGTTGCAGATATCGATTCTTTTATATGGCTGCGATTTTTTCAAGCTGTTGGAAGTTGCGCGGCGGGCGTAGCTTCCATTACGCTGGTGCGCGACCTGTTTCCGGTATCTGAAAATGCCGAGGTGTTCGCGCTGCTGATGCTCGTGCTGGGCGCCTCGCCCATGATTGCGCCTACGCTGGGCGGCTACGTCTCGGTGGCCTTTGGCTGGCATGCCATATTTCTTTTCCTGGCCGGATTGGGGGTCTTTAACCTGCTTGCCAGCTGGCTTTGGCTGCCTGCGGGACAGTCGCCCGACCCAACCTTATCCCTAAAACCCAAGCCTATCCTGACCAATTTTTCGGCCGTATTGCGCGTACCGCAGTTTTATACCTATGCCTTTACCGGCGCTTTCGCCTTTGCGGGCCTGTTTGTGTATGTGGGCGCCTCGCCCCTGCTGTTTATGTCGGTTTTTAACGTAGCCGAAGAAACCTACGGCTGGATCTTCGCCGGACTTAGCATCGCCTTTATAGGCGCCAGCCAGGTAAACACGCTGATGCTCAGAAGATACCGCAGCGAGCAAATGATCTATGCGGCATTATGCGGACAACTGGTCATCGCCTCGCTGTTCCTGGTCGGCAGCATGAACGGCTGGTTCGGACTGGCGGGCACACTTGTTATGCTCTTTCTTTTTCTGGCTTGTCTGGGTTTTGCAAACCCTAATGCCGCGGCCTTATCGCTCGCACCTTTTACCAAAAATGCCGGCAGCGCCTCGGCGCTTATGGGCGCATCGCAGATGGCCATCGGTGCCATTGCCTCGGCATGTATTGGCTTTTTTGAGCAGACCTCGGCTGTGCCGATGGTAACCATTATGGCCGTTACGACCTTGTCGGCCTTCCTTATCCTGCACTTTGGGCGGAAGAAAGTCGCCCGCCTGCAGGCAGCAAAAAATAATTTTTAAGCGCGTAGGGGTAGATCGAAATCTGGCTGTCTTAGTTTAAAACAAGACAACATGAGATCAATCTTAACATCTATTTTAATGGCGGCCGCATTTACATCGGCCGCGCAGCATCAGCTTCCTGGCAAGGTGCATCTGGGCATTGTGTATCCTTTGAGCACCAATGGCACACATGCACCGCTGGATACGAACAACCTTTCCATCCACCTTTTTGCAGGCGTTTCGGCCGAAGAACAGGGTCCCTCCTTTGCCGGATTTTCGAACGTGGTAAGGGGTAATGCCAATGGGGTACAGTTTGCCGGTTTCTCTAATCATATCGGCAAAAAAGCCAACGGGGGCTTGTTCGCAGGTTTTCTGAACACCTCGGGCGGCGGCGATCATGCGGCATTTGCTGGCTTCGGCAACGTGGCGACAGGCGATATGAAGGGTCTGCAGGTTGCGGGCTTTGTGAACACCGCCCGTGATGTAAATGGTTCGCAGATCGCGGGTTTTATTAACGTGGCACGGAAAGTAAAGGGCGCGCAGATTGCCGGTTTTGTGAACATTGCCGACAGCAGCGACTGTCCCATCGGGATCATCAACATCATCAGACAGGGCGAGAAGAGCGTAGGCCTCACGATCGACGAGAATCAGACGCTGATGGCGGGCTTCAGATCGGGCGGCAAGGTGATGTACGGCATCATCGGCCTGGGTTATAACTTCAAAAACGATGATGCGGTGTATGCCTTCGAGGCCGGCTTGGGTGCCCATTTGCTGCGTACGCCGGTCTTCCGACTGAACACGGAACTCGTTTCGGGGATGCTGGAGGATTTTGAGGAGGGCGAATATTTTAAGGCCTCGTTTCGGGTGATGCCAGCCGTTAAGATTGGTCCGAGCATAGAGCTTTTTGCCGGCCCCGCCCTTCATTTCATCAGCACGGATACGGCCGAAGGGGTTAACCTGACCAAGCGTTATCTGAAGGAATGGAATGGCGACTGGGACGAGGATTTCAGGGCACTTTACCTGGGCTATACGGCTGGCTTACATATACGGTTTTAATATTATTTATCTATTTAATACAACATCATGAAACATTTACTTTTATCAGCATTTATCGGTTTATCACTTATGTCATGCACCAAAGACAGGCTAACGGCCAATGGCGAGCGGACTTCAGAAACCAGGAATTTGGACGAGTTTACCGGCGTAAGCGCAAATGGCGCAACCGACGTACAGATTAGTTACGGCACAGAATACAGGGTGGTTATTAAGGGCTCGAGCAACCTGATCCCGCATTTCGAAACGGAAGTACGCGGCGGAATCTTGTATCTGCAGTACGACGACGTGAACGTGCGTCACGACGACCTGCAGGTTTCCGTAACCCTCCCGCTTATCGACCATGTATCTGCCAGCGGCAGCGGCGAGATCGATATAACAGGAGCTTTCCCGGCGGTCGACGAGTTCAGGGTGTCTGTGAGCGGTTCTGGGGAGGTCGACCTGGAGCGCACCATTGAAGCGGAAAATGCGCGGGTAAGCGTATCCGGTTCGGGTAATGCCGACCTTGAAGCTTTGCGTGCCGAGGATGCCGATGTGGAAGTTTCGGGCAGCGGTGAGGTGGAGATTACGGTGTACAACCGCCTTAAGGCCCGCATCAGCGGAAGCGGAAAAATATATTATAACGGCAATCCGCAGGTTGATGCAGAGGTTAGCGGCTCAGGCAAGGTGCTTAAGAACCGCGACTAAACTTGTTGCATGGCATCAGCATAAAAAGAAACTGGTATATTTGGGGCTTAAATATTTTGAGCCCCATTTAATTGACGTGAATCCGCGTGCCAGCGTATATGATGATGTTGCTTTTGAACAGTTGTTTAAAAAGCATTACGGGGAGCTGCATAGTTATGCACAGGTTATCCTCCAGGACAGCGATGTGGCGGAGGAGATTGTGCAGCAGATGTTCCTTAAATTTTGGGAGAAGCGCGAACTGCTGAATATTGAGACTGCAGTGCGGGCTTATTTGTATAAATGCGTTTATCACGACAGCATGAATTATCTGAAGCACGAAAAGATTAAATTGAAATATCAGGACTATGCCGCGCACAGCATGAACAAGATGCAGGAGCCGGCCTCTGCGAAAGCAGAGCTGTCAGAATTGCAGATGCGGCTTACCGAAGCCCTGAATGAACTGCCCGAGGCTTGCCGCACCATATTTCAGTTGAGCCGCTATGAGGATCTGAAATATAAAGAGATTGCCGAGCGACTGGGCCTGTCGGTAAAGACAGTTGAAAACCAGATGGGTAAGGCCCTGAGAACGCTTAGGCTGAAACTGGCTGATTTTATAACGGTATTCGTGGTCGCTTTTGCGGTTTATTACAGGGACTTTTTTAATTAGGAACCGGGCTATGGAAGATGAATTGCTGATCAAATATCTGCTGAATGAGGCCGCTGAAGCTGAACGGATCGCAGTGGAGGAATGGCTTGCGCAATCGGAAGCAAACCGTTCCAGGTTTGCTGCCTTTGAAAAGATATGGACGGCAAGCAAAAGTTTAAGTGCATCAGCCAGGCCCGATGCAGATGAAGCATGGATCAGGTTTAAGTCGCGCGCCACTGAAGGAAATTCTGAATCGCGACAAGTTCCTTTTCTGAAAGTCAGGCCTTCATTTGCAGGCACATGGATACGGGTAGCTGCAGCGCTGGTTGCAGTTGTTGGAATTTGGCTTGTCTACAGTCTGCTTGGCCCTTCGGGCTACACGGATGTGGTGGCGCAGGCGGATGTGCGCCGGGAAAAACTTCCTGATGGTTCGGTAATTACCTTGAACAAGAACAGTTCGCTTAGCTATGCGGCCGATTTTGCCGACAATCGCAGTGTGCGGCTTAAAGAGGGAGATGTGTTTTTCGAGGTAGCGCCAGACCGGGCGAGGCCTTTTGTGATCGATGTGGACAAGGTTTCGGTTTTGGTGGTGGGCACTTCTTTTAATGTGAAGCACCGGGGAAATGAGACAGAGGTGATCGTTGAAAGCGGCATTGTGCGTGTCTCCCGAGGCCAAAGCCAGCTGGAACTGCGCCGGGGTGAGAAGGTGCTGATCAGTGCTGCGTCGGGCGAACTACGCAAATCGGCCAGCACAGATGCCTTATATAATTACTACCGCAGCAAGCAGTTTGTCGCCGATAACATACCGCTTGGGCGACTCCTTGATGTGCTGAACGAGGCCTATGAAGCACAGATTGAGGTCAGCGATGAGGCTACGGCCAGGGAACAGATCAGTATTACCTTGCGACCGGACACGCCCTTGGAAGACAACCTGCGGATCGTTTGCGAGACCCTGGGCTTAAAAATGGAGCGTAACGGAAAGCGGTACCTGTTGTCTAAACTTCCGAAATGAAATTACGCCTGACGCTTTTTTTGCTCGTTTATGCCCTGTTGGCTCCGGCGCTGGTACATGCGCAATCGGCTGTTGTACGGTATCGTGGCAACCTGGATAAGCAGTTGAGTTTGAATGTCAGCAACGAACCAGTTGTACGTGTGCTTGAGCAGATGAGCAAGGCAGGCGGCTTTTACTTCTCTTATAGCGGACGCCTTTTCCGCCGCGATAGTTTGGTGAGCATTCAAGTAAATCAGATGCCGGTGCGTGATGTGCTCGACCGGCTCTTTGAGGGAACGGTGGAATACAAGGAAATCGCAGAACATATTATTTTAAGGTATGCGGCAAACCGGCTGACGATTGAGCCGGAGAACATCGCGCAGAACGAGTCGCACTACCAGATCAGCGGTTATGTGGTCGATGCAGCTACAGGTGCCAGACTATCGAAAGCCAGCGTGTATGAAAAGCGGCTGCTGCAGTCGGCTTTAACAGACGAGGATGGCTATTTTAGGTTACGCTTTAAGGGCAATCACTCTAACGTGATTCTCACTGCCAGCCGGGAGAACTACCGGGATACATCCCTGTTCTTTCTGGCAGATATCACGGTGAAACCAGAGGGGTACCGTACAGAAGCAGACGAGTCGGCCAGCTTTTTGAACCGTATTGAAAACCTGGGACTCAGCAGGTTTTTCCTGTCATCCAAACAAAAGCTTCAGAGCCTGAATATCCCGGATTTTCTGGCGAATATGCCCTTTCAGGCTTCATTAATACCAGGTTTGAGTTCGCATGGGAGCATGAGCGGACAAATGATCAATAAAGGTTCGCTGAATGTTCTTGGCGGATATACCGCAGGCGTGGATGGTGTGGAAGTGGGCGGACTGTTCAACATTACCAAGGGCGATGTAAATAAGGTGCAGGTAGCAGGCTTGTTTAACGGCGTTGGCGGTTCGGTCAGGGGCGTGCAGGTCGCCGGTCTGATCAACGATGTACGGACAGGCGTTTCAGGCGTCCAGGTAGCGGGACTGGTCAACGCTGTGCAGAAAGACATGAAAGGAACACAGGTGGCGGGCCTGGTTAACCTTACCGTGAAGAAACTGGACGGAGTCCAGATAGCTGGTCTGGTCAATTACGCGACTGATGTGAGCGGCCTGCAGATCGGCTTGCTGAATATCTCCAGTCGCAATGAAGGCTACAGCATCGGCCTGCTCAATTACGTACATCACGGCTATCACCGTGTCTGTGTGTCGGCCAACGAGACCATAAACGCGAACGTGGCACTGAAACTGGGCAATGCCAAATTGTATAATATCCTGCTGGCTGGCAAGAACTTCTCAGATACGGCTAAGGTGCTCAGCGCCGGATTGGGTTTCGGTCACGACTTTATTTTCGGACCGAGGTGGTCGGCAGCTATGGAACTGACTTCACAGTATCTGTATCTGGGTAATTGGGATTATTCGAACATTCTGAACCGCTTTGGGTTGAGCGCACAGTATCAGGTTGTTAAAGGTCTTGCTGTTGTGGCGGGCCCGGCTTACTCGGTCTATGTGAGCAATGCGCCGGTTGGCGGTGCTGCGAAAAACTACAGTCAACAGGTGTATCCCGATCGCCGGCACGACTTTTCCTCAAAAGTGAAAGGCTGGCTTGGCTGGAATGTAGGGCTTACCCTAGCACTCGAGCAGATCTAGGAACCAGTATCCGGCATTCTTTACGGTTGCCGTTTCATAGGTCTTGAGCACTCGTTCGCCCGTGCGGAACCTGATGGGCTCTTTGAAAATCGGGCCATCAAAAACGAAGGTATGGAACTCGCCGTTCTCGCCGCATGGATCAATATCAGCGGGTAGTTCACTTAGAAAATCATGGTCGATCACCCGCCCGCAAAAATTCTGCAGTCGCTCCTGCGCACAAACAACGATGGTTTTATAGCCAAGATTGATAAAGGTTTCCAGCAAGGTCCTGGTGTCTTGCTTCCATAAAGGGAAGTGCGCGGTCATGTTCAATTCAGCCAGTTGCTTCTCCCGATAGGCTTTCAGGTCTTCCAGAAATATATCGCCATAAATGGCCTGTCCGATGCCGCTTGACCGCAAACGATTCAAGTGAAGGCGCATTTCCCGTTCGTAGACATCCATCCCAGGCATTTCCGGGAGGCGGACCTGATGAAGTCTGATTCCAATGCTTTCTGCCTGTCTGATCAGCAAGGAGGTCCGCAGCCCATGCATGGATACACGGTCGAGACCATCATTAACCGTCGTGAGCAGGCAGTCGACCTGTATGTTTTTGTCCTGGAGCACATAGTGAAGCGCAAGCGTGCTGTCTTTGCCCCCGCTCCAGTTGAAAACGCTTTTGGTTATTTGCGGCTTATCGGAGAACAAGTTCCTGGTGGTAAAAATTAACGAACCGCTTTTCAGCAGATGGATCGCCGCCAAAGATCTCCGGGTGAAACATCTCGGCAAGGGATTCGATGCCCTGAACCAAAGTGCCTACGCTAGGCTGAGTAAACATATCAAAGTTGGCCAGGTAGACCGCCTTGTTCTTAACAGCTTCGAGTTCATCCCAGCCTGGCTTTGAGGTTAAGAGCGACATTTCCTGAAAACTGCGCTGCACATCGAAACCGCAGGGTGCGATAACCAAAACTTCAGGATTGTACTGCTGTATCTTTTCCCATTTATTGACAATCGAATCGCCCCCGGGGTTAGACAGCATATCTACCCCTCCGGCTGCTGCAATCTGGAAAGGAATCCAGTGCCCGCAGTTATAGATCGGCTCGATCCACTCCATAAGCATAACCCTTCTTAGAGGAGCGCGATGAAGCCTCAAGGTGTCGCTAATATCGTCCACCCGGCTTTTTAACGCGGCCAGATAGCGAAGCGCCACTTCCTCCCTCCCGAGTGTCTGGCCGATTTTTAATGCACAGTCGAACACATCGTTTAGGCTATCCGGACTTAAGGTAACGAGCTGAGGCTGCTTGCTGAGGTTGGCAATGGAAGACAAGGTGCAGGCGGTGTCGATGAGACAGACTTCGCAGGTGTCCTGGGTGAAGATCACATCGGGCTGTATTTGCTCGAGCAACTCTTCGTCGACCCAATACAAGCTTTTGCCCTGGGCTTTTGATGCCGAAAAGATTCGGTCGATCTCTGCACTGGAGTAATTGTTGCCCTCGAGCACGCAGCGGACGATCTTTGGCTGGGCAGACGCCTCTTTGGGGCACTCGAAGGTAACCCCGCAGAGATATTCCTCCAAACCCATATCGTAGATCATCTTGGTAGCAGCGGGTAAAAATGAGACAACTTTCATGACGGAATATTAAAAACCCCTCCTGCGACTTGCAAAAGGGGTTGTAACACGAATAAGATTATGTTAAGCATGCTGCAATCCGGCACCCGGAGCGTACCTCAATGAAGGAAACTTCGCCTTAGCGTACTCAAATCCGCCGAACATCACCGCACTGTAGGCAAGTGTGCTTACCAGTAGGTTGCGTTCCCAGGGAATCGCATTCCACAGGGCCAGCAGATAACCGTTGAACGTTCTTGGGTACATAGAACCCTCCATCATGACCACGCTGATATCCGAAACAATCCAGTGAATAAAAACACATGCAAAGGACCCGGCAACAACCGACAGAACGCTCACGCGTTTCATGTAGCGGCCGACTGTTACCATCAGCATAAAGCTGATGTATGTCCACACTGCAGCGTCGAATTTGCCGTCGATATGATAGTAGACGGTATAATTCAAGATAAGATCGCTGGCCAGCAGGGTTATAAAGGGAATAAAGTATGCCTTAAGTTTATCTGCGTAATAAACGCCGCCAAACATCGCTATAGCGCCAATCGGCGTAAAATTAAACCAACTTGTAAAACTATCCAGATGGAGAAACCGTGTAGCTGCTGCAGCAATAACGATCAGGATCAAGATAGAATTTCTGATGTTGAATTTTTCTAATGACATATGTATAGCTTTTGAGTTGTAAAAATATCAATTCTTACTTAATAATAAAACTTAAACCGGCATTCATATTAAAGCCCATGCTGTTATACCCGTAAAACTCCTGGTATTGCTCATCGAGGATATTCTTCAGGTCGGCAAATATTTTCAGGCGTTTGTTTAATAACGCATATTCACCGTAGAAATTTAAAACTTTATAAGCCGGCAGATCTTCGATCACATAATCGCTAAAATTTCCGTCGGTACGGGCACCGTTGTATTTGAATGAGCTGCTCAGATACAGTGCGTTAGTGGCCTGAACGCCAGCATTAATTCCAAAAATGTGCTTTGGCCTGCGCAACAGATAATCGGAAACCTGGTTGGTGATGAAGTTGAACTCTGTACCTTCAACAAAGGCATAATATCCGTTGATATTAAACACGGACAATCTGACCGCCGGCTCAATCTCAAATCCTTTTACTTCCTGGTTGGCCTGGTTCACATAGCCAACAGTTCCATATACGATGGCATTGGTTAAGTCGCGCTTGAAACCTGCCGCGCGCAAACTGTAGCGATCCTCAACAAAGCTGAGGTTAAAACCCGCCTCATAGTTTTTCGACTTTTCCGGTACCAGATCCAGATTGGCTCCAAAAGCACCGAAAAGGTTTTCAAGCGTTGGCGCCTTAAACGATGTGGAAACGGTACCAAAGAGTTTGACACCTTCCAATACGTTTACTGAGGGTGTGATGTTGTAGGTATAGTTCTCGCCGTATTCTTTGTGCTTATTATATCTTCCGCCTACTTCGAGATTAAAGATGCTCAGATCGTGCAAAAACACAGAGGCATAGGTACTGAAGAGATTTGTTTGAGCCTTGGAATTTGCGTTTAACCTTGTAGCCCGGTTGTCCAGACCCACAAGAACATCAACCTTCTGACCAACCTTTTGATTGTAGAACAGATCGACCAGATCCATAAACCCTACTGAATTGCTTGTTCCGTACTGATTCAGTGTGTTGATCTTGGATTTCTCGTGACTGTAATTGAGATTTATTTTACTCCGGCCAAAATCGTATTTGGTGTTCAACCCGCCGTTGAAACGCTCAAGTTTGAAATTGTTCGACGGATTGTCGGCAAATGAACCGGCGTCAAAATCGTAATGCCCATAAAAGTAGCGCAAAAAAGGACTTACACTGAACTTATCTGTCGCCTGAAACGCGAAGTTTGCGTTAACGGTTCCCGTCTTATTGCCGTCCTTATCGAACACGTCGGTATTGCCAACCGGGTTAGCGGCTTCGGAAATGCCATCTGTCTTGCCCTGTGTGAATGCGATGTTGTAAGAAAACTGTTCTACGTTGGCACTGATGCCAATGGTTCCCTTATAAGTTTCATAGCTGCCGTAGCTGGCTACACCATACACACTGTTGCCAGCTTTAGTACCTTTTTTGGTGATGATGTTGATTACACCGGCTATCGCATCCGATCCATAGATGGTAGATTGTCCGCCCTTGATGATTTCAATGTGATCGATCTGGTCGATAGAAAACATTCTGAGATCAAATGATGAACCGGTCCCAGAAGGATTGCTTGCCAGGATTCCGTCGATCAGAACAACGGCGTGAACACTCGCTGCTCCCCTAAAGAAAAGACTTTTATTTAACCCGACGTTTCCTGTTGCCCCGCCTACCACAATGCCTGCCTGTTCATTGAGCAGTTCGACCAGGCTCTTGCCATGGCTGCGCTCCAGTACCTCGCTTCCGATTATCGTGACCACTTTTCCGGTTTGCGACTGCTTCTGGTCGTTTTTGGTCGCAGAGATGACCACGCTATCCAGCCTGATGGCGTCCTGCGCTGATGCGGCACCAGCGATACCGAGTTGGAGAACGCCGAATCCGGCTGCCATCCACACTTTGTTCTTAATTTTCATTCTGTATTGTTTGTTTAATCATTTGCAAAACACAATAAACAACAACAATAATTTTGTTGTGAGTATTACCCACAGCAAACAGTTAGATCAAGGAAATGAAATACAATAATAATACAGCACTCACTCCTAGCTTCAATCCCCGAAAGCTATGAAATCATATGGCTAAAGGCAGGTCTTCTGACTTACTCCCGGATATTCTGCCTTCCCAATTTGCCTATCGACAATTCAGTGGCGTGATTTGAACACCGTTACAGAGCTTACAGCTGCGGGACAGTTACGGAATTACACCGTATTCCCTTTTAATTCTTTATTCATCATAAAGAAACCAAAAGCGAGGCAAATGTAACTAAATTCATGTAATCAGCCCTATTTGAACATAGAATAAAATTTAAGGGAATTTATTACGTTAATTTGTACCGTGGGTTTTAACACTATTTAACATAAGGAGTTTTACGATTTTTTGATCTTTATCACATGTTTAAAGAAATCCGGAATAAGTTTATCCGTTACTCAATCATATTCATTTATTGCATTATTATCTTCTTTTGTGCGCTCCAACTTAACTTTCTCTGGTTATTTGGCTATTCGCCCTCTTACAAAGACATTAAATCGCCGACGCTTCGTGTAGGTTCTGAATTATACACTTCGGACGGACAGCTAATTGGACGCTATTTTAAGGAAAACAGGACTCCTGTAAGTTTCGAGGAGATTGATTCCAGCGTTATTGAAGCGCTGGTTGCCACCGAAGATGTACGCTTCTACCAGCATATGGGGATCGACTTTCGTTCTTTGCTGTCAAGCAGTATATCGACGGCTACGGGCGACCGGCGAGGAGCCAGTACCATTACTCAACAGCTCGCTAAAAACCTTTACCGGACGCGTTACAATAAATCGCAGGGCCTTCTAAGCAAAATACCCTTGCTTAGAACAATCGTTCCTAAACTTAAGGAATGGCTTACAGCAGTGAAACTTGAAGCCAACTACTCAAAAAACGATATCCTGACGATGTACCTCAATACCGTCTCGTTCGGTAACAATGCATACGGGCTCAAGACTGCTGCGAGGATATATTTCGATAAAACGACCGACAAACTGGAAATCCCGGAATCAGCATTGCTGGTGGGCATGTTGAAAGGCACCTCCATGTATAACCCTGTTAGAAATCCGGAGCGTGCGCTGGAACGACGAAATGTAGTCCTCACACAGATGAATAAATATAATTACCTGACGGCTGCCCAACTCGACACGTTCAAACGTACCGGTCTTAATTTACGTGAAGGTATGATGGACGGTGGCAGTGAGGGTGATTCTTACCTGCGTACGGCGGTCGACAAATATCTTGAAAAATGGTGTGAGGAGAATAACTATGACTTGTATGAGGACGGGCTAAAAATCTACACCACCATTGATTCCAAACTCCAGAAGTATGCGGAAGAGGCCGTTTCTGAACAGATGAAGGTACTTCAGCGTAGATTTTACAATGTATGGGGTAACCAGGACCCTTGGTACGACTCTGAAGACAATAAGGTTGATTATCCGGGACGTGCTATGAAGAACCTGCCGGTATATGCTATGCTTGAAAAAAAGTTCAAGGATCAGCCTGATTCTGTAGAAGCCTATTTTAACCGTAAAAAGAGGATGAGAATATTTACCTGGAATGGCGACCGCGATACCTTGTTCTCCACCATGGACTCCATTAAATACTATGGAAAAATCCTAAATACTGGTATGATGACGCTGGACCCCTTCAGCGGAAAGATTAAGGTGTGGGTGGGTGGTATCGACCATAAATTCTTTAAATATGACCATGTGAGTCAGGCGAAAAGGCAAGCGGGCTCTACTTTCAAACCCTTCGCTTACCTTGCCGCGCTGGAGCAAGGCATGAGTCCATGCGACAAATTTACAGATAAGCCAGTGCGTATAGCTTACCAGGAAAAGGGAAAAACTGAATACTGGGAGCCTAAAAACGCCGATTGGAACATTACCTACCGCGAAATGTCGCTTCGCTGGGCAATGGCCAAATCGGTAAACACCATTACGGCCCAGGTAACTGAAGCCGTAGGCGCAGAGAATGTAGTTAAATGGGCGCATGAATGTGGAATCGAGAGCAAACTGGCCACTGTGCCTTCCGTAAGTCTCGGACCAAATGACGTGTCGGTATATGAAATGGTGCGTGCCTACGGTACGTTTTTGAACGAGGGCGTGCGTACAGATCCGATTTTGGTTGAACGTATTACGGATCAGGACGGCAACCTGATCGAAGAGTTTAAAACTAAGACTAAGCGTGTGCTGAGTGAAGAAATCGCCTGGCTGATGCTCTATATGCTCAGAGGGGGTGTGGAGGAGCCTGAAGGTACGTCTCAGGCGCTTTGGTCGTACGGAGAAGTATTGCATAACAACGAAATAGGTGGTAAAACCGGAACATCATCCGACTATGTGGACGCCTGGTATATGGGTGTTACCAAAGACCTTGTAACAGGTGTTTGGGTGGGCTGCGATGAGCGGACCGCGCACTTTAAAAACGGTGAAACAGGGGAAGGTTCGAAAACAGCGCTCCCCATCTTTGCCAAATTTATGGATAAGGTGTATAAGGATCCCAGCACCGGTTATACGAAAGGCCGCTTCCCTAAACCAAAAGTAAAAATCGAGAGAGAATATTACTGCCCTACCCCAAGGTATGTCAGGGATACTACGGAAACGGATAGTTTGGCGGTCGACTCAACAGATTTCGAGGTGCCTTTGCTTGAGGGTGAGCAGCCGGAAAAGACTCAGCAGGAGGAACAAAAGCCAGCAGAAGTAAAAACGGCACCTCCCGCATCGCAGCCGGCCAAACAGGAGGCCGCACAACCAGCGCCCCTTACCAGACGCGAAGAACGACAGCTAAGAAGGAAACAGCGGCAGGAAGAAAAAGAGCAGGACAACAGCAATAAGAGCTAAATATTTTTAGTCAGGTGTAACATCTTGCCGTTTAAACTTGTTTATGTAAAACTTCGTACATTTAAATTATACTAACCTGTCATATTATGATAAAAAGCGCTACATCCTTGAAACGGTTGATTCTGATGGTCGTCATCGTTTTACTCTCCGCGTTCACCGTTAACGCACAATATTTCGGACAGAACAGGGTACGCTATAAAAACGAGAAATTCAAAGTCCTTCAAACACCGCATTTCGAGCTTTACTACTATCTGAAGAATGAGAAGATGGTGAAGAAATTTGCGGAAGATGCGGAGACATGGTATAAGATGCATCAGGAGGTTTTCAGAGATACGTTCTTTAAAAAGAATCCGATCATTCTGTATAACAACCACCCGGATTTTCAGCAGACAACGGCGCTTCAGGGAGAAGTTGGCGTTGGGACCGGTGGTGTTACCGAGGCCTTCAAGAACAGGGTTATTATGCCTGTGATGGAACTGAACAACCAGACCCGCCATGTTTTAGGGCATGAGCTGGTGCACGCTTTTCAGTATCATATATTGTTGGAAAAAGACTCTATGGGGCTGGAAAACATTAGTCAGATCCCGTTATGGATGATTGAAGGTATGGCCGAGTACCTGTCGGTAGGAAAAGTAGATGCCTTCACTTCCATGTGGATGCGTGATGCTTTGCTGAACAGGGATATCCCTTCTTTGAAAGATTTAACGAACTCCAATAAATACTTCCCATATCGGTATGGACAAGCATTCTGGACTTTCATTGGCTCCCGCTATGGGGATACCACAATTGTCCCCCCTGTTTAAGGCCACTGCACGTTATGGCTACGAGAACGGGTTAAGGTACACTTTCGGTTATGACGACAACACGCTTTCAGGGCTTTGGAAAAACGCCATCGAAACACATTACCGTCCAATGTTGAAACCCGATAGCTCACAGATACAAATAACCGGAACGAAGATTATAGATAATAAAAACGCGGGGAATATGAACGTGGCCCCTGCCCTTAGTCCGGATGGTAAATACCTGGTATTCTTATCGGAGAAAGATCTGTTTGGTATAGACTTGTTCCTTGCCGATGCTAAGACCGGGCAGATCATCAGAAAACTAAGCAGCCAGGTGGCCAACTCACATATAGACGACTATAATTTTCTTGAGTCTGCCGGTGCCTGGTCGCCAGACAGCAAGCAATTCGCTTTTAGCATTTTCAGCAAGGGCAAAAATCAACTGATGATCATTAACATCAGCAATGGAAAGGTGGTACTCAGAACCGACATGAAGCAGGTGGAGCAGTTCGGCAACCTAACATGGTCGCCCAACGGCGAAGTAATCGCTTTTTCAGGAATGGTTGAAGGTCAAAGTGATATTTTCTCTTACAATATCAGAACAAAGGAAATCACCCAAATTACGAATGACACGTATTCTGATTACGCACCGAGCTATTCCCCTGACGGCACAATGCTGGTATTCTCGTCCGACAGAGCTTCAATGAGTCAGGGCGGCACAAATGCCGTTCATCCGATTAACCTGACGGTATACGATTTCGCCTCAAAGTCATTAGGCAACATTCCTGTTTTCCCTGGTGCCAATAATTTGAATGCGCAGTTTTCGGGCGACAGCAAGAGACTGTTCTTCCTGTCTAACCGTGATGGATTCAGAAATTTGTATGAGTATAACCTAGGCAACAAGTCCGTAAAACAGCTAACAGACTACTTCACCGGGATAAGCGGTATTACCGAATTCTCTCCCGCTATCTCAGTTTCCAGGAACGACGACATCGTGTACAGCTATTATAGGTATCAACGGTATACCTTGTATAACTCCCCGCTCGCTAACTTCAGGGCTATGGATGTTGATCCAAACGAAGTCAACTTCGATGCGGCGGTTTTACCTCCAATGGAGAATGCTGGGGTAGACATCGTAAACTCCAATCTTGGCAATTTCGAACGTTTCGAAAAGACTAGTGCCGACTCCATGCGGCTCGTACCCTACAAACCGAAATTCCGCCTGGATTATCTTGCCAATAGCGGTGTTGGCGTTTCCGCCAGCCGGTTTGGAACTGGTGTGCAGGGTGGCATCGTAGGCATGTTCAGTGATATCCTTGGCAGAAATCAAATTGTGGCAAACGTATCCATAAATGGGGAAATCTACGACTTTGGAGGTATGGTGGGGTATATCAATCAGCAAAGCCGTATAAACTGGGGCGTTGCGGTATCTCACATCCCCTATATAACAGGTTTCAGGGAGGTTGTTCCGGACCAGATCAGCTACAACGGAAATACTGAAGAAGTGATTAACGACCGTACAAACCTGATCAGGACTTTTGAAGACCAGGTGCAGGTGTTTGGCGCCTATCCTTTCAATAAAGTCCACAGATTTGAAGCTGGCGGGGCTTTTTCCCATTATGGTTACCGGATAGACCGGATAAGCAACTATTATACCTACGATGGCTACTATATCGGTTCCGACCGAAATAAGGTAGCCACTGATCAGGCTACAAACGAGTATGGAATGCCTTTTAATGCTTTCTCCATTTTCCAAACCAACGCATCTTTTGTAGGCGACAATACAATCAATGGGATAACCGGGCCATTAGATGGATTCCGTTATCGCGTAGGCGCAGAGAAATACTTTGGCGATTACCAGTTTTCGGCAGTTACGCTTGATGCCAGAAGGTATCTCCGGGTTAAACCTGTCACCTTCGCTGCAAGAACTTACAATTATTTGAGAATTGGCAAAGACGGCGAAAACCTTTACCCCTTGTTCATTGGATATCCTTACTTCATCCGTGGATATGAGGCAAATTCCCTGTACCGCAACCAATCACAAAACGGAAGCTTCGACATTAATCAGTTGTCAGGGAGTAAAATGGCAGTATTCAATTTTGAACTCAGACTACCATTTACAGGGCCTAAAAAACTTGCCCAAATCCCATCAGGTTTGCTTTTTTCCGACCTCAATCTATTTTTTGATGCCGGTGTAGCCTGGAATGAGGGGCAAAAGGTCGTATTTAAAGGACAGCCCACTTATCAGACGGTACCTGTGCTTAATTCAGCAGGTCAGCCAGTATTTGATGAAAACGGAAACCCAATTACAACAAGTTTTACCAATGAACGTGTTCCGGCACTGAGTGCAGGCATTTCCCTACGGGTTAACGTGTTTGGCTATTTTGTTCTGGAGCCATATTACGCGTTCCCTTTTCAGCGTAAGGACGTATCGGCAGGCGTATTTGGACTTACATTTGCCCCAGGGTGGTAAGCCGGATTAACTAGGAGAGGATGCCGAACTGAAGATTTACCTGAGTAGAAATCTTCTTCGACATCATGATATGTTCGAAATCAAGGCCTATTGTAAGATCAATCCAGTCGGGATTACACGATCTTACAATACGCTCCTTTTGAGCCCTTGTAAACCTACTCATCTGTTTGAATCTGCTCAGCGCCTGCGCCTCGGTTTTAAACTCCTCAAAATACACAAGTCTTGTCAGTTGATGTGCACTATCAAAAAAAAGGCAAGGCATCTTCTTATAAAAATCAAGCGTTTTGATAAGGTCGGCACTAATTCCTACGTGTAAACTTGTACGGTTGCGATCTGTAACGATATAAACAAATTTTCTCATGATGCTTGCTATTACTTGTTTAAACTAATTTAATTAGTATATTTATTGCAGAAATCAATTATTAATACTAACTTTATTGGCACAATAATACTAACAATTTTAGTAGAAACAAATTTATTTTAACTTTTTTATTTATGGCAAATATCTCCTCTAACCTGAAGTACCTTAGAAAGAAAAAAGGACTTACACAGCAGCAGTTTGCTGATATTATGGAAATTAAGCGATCGCTGATCGGAGCTTATGAGGAAGACCGGGCAGAACCTAAATATGACCTGCTAAAAAAGATAGCAGAATATTTTGAGTTGACGATAGATGAATTCATTAATGAAAACATCAATGATAACTGGAAGCCAAAACCAAAAAGTCAGGGATCTAACCTCAGGATATTAAGCATCTCGGTAGACAAAGATGAGAATGAGAACATCGAACTCGTACCGGTTAAGGCCAGTGCAGGTTATTTAAATGGTCTGTCTGATCCGGAATACATCAAAGATCTTCCGAAATTTCATCTGCCATTACCTTTTCTCAGAAACGGCACCTTCAGGGCATTCGAAATTATGGGCGATTCCATGCTACCTATTCAACCTGGAAGCATTATTCTTGCCGAGTACTTGGACAACTGGCATGACGTAAAAGCTGGCGACACCTATATCGTTATCAGCAGAAATGAAGGTATAGTGTACAAAAGGGCCGGAAACAAATTCAGAGAGAACAAAGAACTGAAACTCGTCTCAGACAATAAAGCTTACGACCCCTATAACATATCGTCCGAAGACATTCTGGAAATATGGAAAGCAAAAGCATTTATTTCCTCTGCGCTTCCTGACCCGACGCCTGAACCAACCATCGAAACGCTGACCCACATGATGTCACAAATGCAAAAATCTATCTCTCAGCTTAATAAAAACTAGGGTTCATGACCAGAGCTGAGCAATTTATGCAAAGCAGACTAGAGCAGCGTACTTTAGCCGGTTCGCTAAGGAGGCTGGAGCAGCCGGGCGCTCTGATAGACTTTTCTTCTAATGACTACCTCGGTTTTGCACGGTCTGGCGCGCTGAGAGAGCGGGCTGAGGGCATATTAAATTCGCTCGGCAATTATAAACATGGCGCCACCGGATCGCGACTACTATCGGGCAACCACGCTTTTACAGAAGAAACAGAAGCTTACATTGCAGCATTCCATGGGGCAGAAAGCGGATTAATTTTCAATTCAGGCTATGATGCCAACGTCGGGCTTTTATCTTCCCTACCTCAGCGCGGTGACACCATTATTTCTGATGAACTCGTTCATGCCAGCATTAAAGACGGCGCACGCTTATCGCACGCAAACAGGTTTACATTTAAACATAACGATGTCGACCAGTTGGAGTCCAGACTAAGGAAAGCGTCAGGAAACATCTACGTGGTCGTAGAAAGCGTTTATTCCATGGATGGCGATCTGGCACCTCTACTAACCATAAGTACTTTATGTGAACGCTATGGCGCGGCATTGATTGTCGACGAAGCGCATGCCACGGGTCTTTTTGGAGATCATGGCCGAGGCTTGGTGTCACAGCTTAAACTGGAATCAAAAGTGTTTGCACGCATCATGACCTTCGGCAAAGCCCTTGGTTCTCATGGGGCCGCTGTGATCGGAAGCAATACTCTGAGGAACTACCTCATCAATTTTGCCAGAAGTTTCATTTATACCACGGCAGCTCCGGTACACGGAATTGCGATGGTCAGAGCCGGTTATCATTTGCTTAACGACACCAACTACACAGAAGCAATAGCCAACACAATCAAGCTATATACCGCCAGAATGCAGGCTGAGATGCCACATATAATAACGACGGAAAGTACTATTCAAACCCTGATCTGTCCGTCAAACGACAGCTGCAGGAATGCAGCAGCAGAACTTCAAAGTCAGGGCTTTGACGTACGGGCTATCTTAAGCCCTACCGTTCCAGTTGGCTATGAACGACTAAGAATATGTCTTCATTTATACAATACCGACTCTGAGATTATCGGCTTAGTCAATGCATTATCAAAACTTAACGTATGAAAAGATATTTTATCACAGGAATAGGTACAGGGATAGGAAAAACAATCATCAGTGCCATCTTAACAGAAAAACTTAATGCCGATTACTGGAAACCTATTCAATCGGGCGATCTGGATGTTAGCGATAGTCTGCTTGTGGGACAACTGATCAGCAATCCCAAAACAACGATTCATCCAGAGAAATACCGGCTTGGACAACCTTTATCTCCCCACCTGTCTGCCCGGCTTGATGGGATCGAAATCGATAAAGATCTTATTCAGTTACCAGCGCAAGCAAACACACTTATAGTTGAGGGTGCCGGAGGGCTAATGGTGCCGTTGAACGATCGTGACCTGATCCTGGATCTTATCAAATCCTTAGGTGTTAAAGTGATCGTCGTCTCACAGAACTATTTGGGTAGCATCAATCATACACTACTCACCCTGGAGGTTCTGAAGCATTACCAAATTCCTGTAGAAGGCCTGATTTTTAACGGCAAAAGCAATTCAGAGACGGAAGAGTATATTGAAAAATACAGTGGCGTGAAGATTCTTGGAAAGGTACCGGCTTTAAATGTCATTACTAAAGAAACAATTGCAGAAGCAGGCAAATACATTACAATATGAAAAGTCTGTAAAATAAAAAAAGGGAGCTTTTGGCTCCCTTTTTTATTAAATGTATGTCTTACTTTACTGCATCAACTACAGCTTTGAAAGCCTCTGGATGATTCATTGCTAGATCAGCAAGTACCTTACGGTTCAAACCAATATTTTTAGCAGCTAATTTACCAATCAGTTGTGAGTACGATATACCGTGCTGACGGGCTCCGGCGTTAATACGCTGGATCCACAATCCACGAAACTCTCTTTTCTTTACTTTACGGTCGCGGTATGCATACTGCAAACCTTTTTCGACTGTGTTTTTAGCAATGGTGAATACCTTGCTTCTTGATCCCCAATAGCCTTTGGCTAAATTAAGAACCTTTTTTCTTCTTCTTCTCGAAGCTACTGCGTTTACCGAACGTGGCATGTTGTTGTTGTTTTTGATAAACGGCGTTGCGTTTTACAGCAAACTTACTACCGGATACCTGGTTAAAAAATTAATTACTTACCGATTGCGAGCATACGCTTAACGTTGCCCATGTCAGCATCTGACACCATTGAAGTGTGCCCTAAGTTACGCTTACGTTTAGTCGACATCTTTGTCAAGATGTGGCTTTTGAATGCGTTCTTCCTTGCGATTTTACCTGTTCCAGTAAGCGAAAAGCGCTTTTTGGCACTGGAATTGGTTTTCATTTTTGGCATAACCTGTGTTTATTTATTTAATTTATCTATTTTTTTGCAACTTTTGGAGCAAGCGTTAAAAACATACGCTTTCCTTCCAGTTTGGGAAGCAATTCAACCTTGCCATAGTCTTCAAGGGCCTGAGCAAACTTAAGCAAAAGAATTTCTCCCTGCTCCTTGTAAACAATAGCGCGACCTTTGAAATGAACATAAGCGCGGACCTTTTCTCCATTTTCCAGAAAACTGATCGCATGCTTAAGTTTAAACTGAAAATCATGATCGCTGGTATTTGGCCCGAACCTGATCTCCTTTATAACGGTCTGCTTGGCATTGGCCTTAATTTCCTTCTGCTTTTTCTTCTGCTCATATACAAACTTACTGTAGTCCATTACACGGCATACAGGTGGGTTCGCATTAGGGGAAATCTCAACCAAGTCCAGTTCAAGTTCATCAGCAATGGCCAAAGCTTTTGACAAAGGATAAATCCCTTGTTCAACATTATCGCCAGCCAATCTCACTTCGGGAGCTTTGATGAACTGATTAATATTATGTTCTGCTTCTTTTTTCTTAAAAGGAGGACGTGGTCCCCTATTAAATCCTGGTCTGCCTAATGCCAAATTTTTAGTTCCGTTAAACTGTTATTTCTTTTATTAATAATTCACTAAACGCTTGCAGGGTCATTTCCCCTAAATCTCCTTCACCATGCTTTCTCACAGAGACCTTTCCTTCGGCACTCTCCTTTTCGCCGATAATCAGCATATAAGGGATCTTTTTGACCTCTGCATCCCTGATTTTCCTTCCAATCTTCTCGTCACGGAAGTCAATCAGCCCGCGAATATCGTAATTATTTAATTCATCTGAAACTTTTTTTGCATAATCTTCATACTTCTCAGAGATCGGAAGAATGATAAATTGTTCGGGCGACAACCACAGCGGGAAATTGCCCGCACAGTGCTCGATCAGCACGGCAATAAAACGTTCCAATGAACCAAACGGCGCCCTGTGTATCATCACCGGACGATGTTTCTGGTTATCGCTTCCGGTATACTCCAGTTCAAAGCGTTCCGGCAAGTTATAATCGACCTGGATAGTACCCAGCTGCCACTTACGGCCCAAGGCATCTTTTACCATGAAGTCTAGTTTCGGACCGTAAAATGCCGCTTCGCCATACTCTACAACAGTTGGAAGGTCTTTTTCCTGCGCCGCTTCAATAATTGCAGTTTCAGCAAGTTTCCAGTTCTCGTCGCTACCAATATATTTGGCACGGTTATCCGGATCCCGGAGAGAAACCTGGGCAATATAGTTATCGAAGCCCAGCGACTTAAACACATAAAGAACCAGATCAATCACTTTCTTGAACTCCTCCTTCACCTGGTCAGGCCGGCAAAAAAGATGCGCATCGTCTTGTGTAAAGCCACGCACCCTCGTAAGCCCGTGCAGTTCCCCGCTTTGTTCATAACGATACACAGTCCCAAATTCCGCGAAACGGAGGGGCAGATCTTTATATGATCTTGGCCTGGTCTTATATATCTCGCAATGGTGCGGACAATTCATTGGCTTCAGGAAAAACTCTTCGCCCTCCTGAGGGGTCTTTATAGGCTGGAACGCATCTTTGCCATACTTCTCGTAGTGGCCGGAAGTAATATAAAGGTTCTTATGCCCGATATGCGGCGTCACCACCTGCTCGTAACCCGACTTTACCTGCGCCTTGGTCAGAAACTGCACCAGGCGCTCCCGCAGTGCTGCACCCTTAGGCAGCCACAAAGGCAAACCCATACCCACCTTTTCTGAGAAAGCAAACAATTCGAGCTCTTTTCCCAGTTTCCTGTGGTCTCTCTTCTTCGCTTCTTCAATCATATGAAGATACTCAGTCAGCTCGCTGGCTTTAGGGAAAGTCACCCCATAAATCCTGGTAAGCTGTTTTCTGGTTTCATCGCCGCGCCAATAGGCCCCGGCAACGTTCATCAGTTTAATAGCTTTGATAAATCCGGTATTCGGGATATGCGGACCGCGGCACAAATCCGTAAATGCGCCTTGTGTGTAGAACGTAATTTTACCATCCTCCAGTCCCTCCAAAAGATCCAGCTTATATTCATCGCCTTTCTCATCAAAGTAAGCTACCGCCTCTTCCTTAGAAACCGCCTTGCGTTCAAATACTGATTTCTGTTTGGCTAACTCAAGCATCTTGGCCTCAATAGCCTTGAAATCGTCGGAAGAAAATTCCCTGTCGCCAAAATCCACATCATAATAAAAGCCAGTCTCAATAGCCGGTCCGATACCAAACTTGGTACCCGGATATAAGGCCTCAAGTGCCTCGGCCATTAAGTGCGCAGAAGAGTGCCAGAACGTTGCTTTACCTGCTTCATCGTTCCAGGTAAGCAGTTTTACTGTAGCATCTGTGTCAATCCCTCTGGAAGAATCCCAGACTTCTCCGTTAACTTCAGCTGCTAAGACATTTCTGGCAAGGCCCTCAGAAATTGAGAGCGCAATTTCATGGGCAGTTACACCCTTTTCATACTGACGGACAGAGCCGTCAGGCAACGTGATATTAATCATCTACAACTATGATTTTAAATTAAATAAATAGTGTTTTCTGATCGCTTACGATGCGATCTGCTTATAGGCAAAGCTAACTAATATTCTGTACTTTCAAGCCAACCGTTTGCTAAAACATCCGCCAGATGCATCGTTTTCAGCGGAATGTTATTTTTGTCGATATAGCCCTGCAGATGCATCAGGCAGGAATGGTCGGTTGAAATAATATACTCGGCGTCCTGCTCAAGCGCGTGGTTAACTTTCTGCTCAGCCATTGCAGAAGATATGGCGTCAAATTTTACAGCAAAAGTACCCCCGAAACCGCAGCACATATCTGTGTCCTTCATTTCCACAAGTTCCAAACCGTGCACCTTGGAAAGAAGCAGGCGCGGCTCATCTTTGATTTTACACTCTCTCAAGGCGCTACATGAGTCGTGATACACTGCCCTACCCTCCAATTCTGCCCCGAAGTAGTCGCGTTTCAGTACGTTCACCAAAAAGTCAGACAACTCGAAAATATTTGCCTGGATGCTCCGGCATTTGTTATGCACGATAGAATTGGTAAACAAATCGTTGTACCCGCCCTTAACCATACCCACACACGACGCGGAAGGTGCAACAATATAATTGTTGTCTGAAAAATCTGTCAGAAACTTATTGCCGACCACCTTTGCCTGCTCCCAATATCCGGCATTATAAGCCGGCTGCCCGCAACATGTCTGATCAGCATTGTAACTGACCTCACAGCCAGCTTTCTCCAATAACTTAATGGTATTAAATGCAGTCTCGGGCGACAACTGATCTACAAAACATGGGACAAATAATTCGACTTTCATGGACAAATAACGGTTAATGCAAATCGGCGGCTGTGTATGTATTCCGGCTGCTCTTCCTGAGCAGCAGCAAAAATACTAAACCAACGATGAAAAAGGACGCGAGCGCAATAATAGAGTTCTTCATGCTTCCGGTAGCTTCCTCAATCAGCGCAAAGCTGAAGAGCCCGATAACGATGGCCAGTTTTTCCGTAACATCGTAAAAACTAAAAAAAGAAGCTGTATCCGGAGTGTTTGCAGGCAGGTATTTGGAATAGGTAGAACGGGACAAGGACTGGATACCCCCCATAATGAGGCCTACAATGACTGCCAGCCCATAAAATTGAAACTCATTGCTGATAAAGTACGCACATATACAAGTGGCTATCCATACCAGTACGACCGCAATAAGGACATTTACATTACCCCATTTTACAGCCGCACGAGACATAAGCATCGCACCTGCAATAGCCACCAGTTGTATAATAAGGATCACCGCAATTAGTTTCGACGTACCTAAATGCAAGGTTTTTTCACCAAACCCGGCTGCAGCCAGCATAATCGTCTGCACGCCCATCGAATAAAAGAAAAAAGCTACCAGATACCGCTTCAGGAAAGCCATATTTTTCAGTTGCGTCCAAACCTTAGACAACTCTTCAAAACCGCTCTTTACCCGGCTTCTCACCATAGCCTCACGGTTTCTGCCCGAGCCCGGCAAGCGGCGAAAAGGAATCTGTGCAAAAACGATCCACCAGATACCTACCAGCAGAAAAGAAAGTCGCGGAGGGAAGGACGGATCAGTAATACCAAAGATTTCAGGCTTCAGTACAAAAACAAAGCATATAATTTGTAATAGAACAGATCCGACATAGCCGTAAGCATAGCCTTGCGCGCTCACACGATCCTGCTGGTCGGGCGTTGCAATCTCGGGCAGATAAGAATTATTGAACAGTATACCCCCAATATACCCCATCGCTGCTATCACAAAGCAAATGATGCCCAGTTCCAGCGTTTCTAGTTTGAAGAAATAGAGACCCATACAAGCTGCAGCGCCCATATAGGTGAAGAATTTCATGAATGCTTTTTTATTGCCCCGGTAATCGGCTACTGAAGAAAGCACCGGCAGCAGGATTACCATAACAAGGTAAGCGAAAGACAAAGCGTAATTGGATAAAGCCGTGTTGGTAAAGGTGCGACCAAAAAAAGTGACTTGGTCGCCAAAAGCCTCGGTAGTAGTAATGATCGTATAATACGCTGGAAAAATCGTAGAAGTAATCACCAAGTTATAGGCTGAGTTAGCCCAGTCAAAGAAAGCCCATGAACGGATGACGCTTTTATCGTTTTTCTGCATAGTTCAAATCAGGCGCTAAAGGTAATAATTTTTACCATCTGTTTTAATCTTTCCCGCATCAAGCAATTCACGCACACGCTCCAGTTGCTCCTGCTCCGTTCCTGCCTGTAGTTCGGCCATAAGTTCGTCCAGACTGGCGCTTCCAAGCTGCAGGCGGGTAATGATTGCGTAATCGATATTGTCGGCAAGCTGTGCGGTGTCATCTGCCTTCTTTTCGGCCAGACACACATCACAAACGCCGCATTTTGCCGCATCCTGTTCACCAAAATAAGCGAGCAACTGAATGGTCCTGCATTTCCAGGTCTGCACATAGCTAAGCACCGAAGAAATCTGGTTCTGATAGATCTTCTTACGGAGCTCAATATATTTAGCATCTATGTCCAGATGCGTAAAGTCGACTCTTGGCCTTACAAACTGCAGCTGTGGCTGATCGCTTTGCGGCAAATAAGAGATCAGGCCAAACTGCTGAAGCTGTGTGAGCTGCCTCACCACATCATCATAAGAATTCGCGGTCCGGTTGCCCAGGTCCGACTCGCTGATCTTCACAAACTGTTCGAAAGCCCCGCCGTACGAACGCAGTATCGCTTTAATGAGACGATCATATCCCGCATTTTCAATCTGAAAACGGTATACATCTTCGTGACTGGCTAGAAACATGAGTCTCGAAGGAAGAAAAATATGTTCAGAGAGCGTCAGGTAACCTTCCCGCTCCAGGAATTTCAGCGCCGCCATCGCCTTGATCACACTGATATTAAAGCGCTTACAAAAATCGGCCAGGTCAAAACTGAAAGCTACGCCCTCCCCTGCACCAAAAGCCAGCTGAAAGTAATTGGCCAAATCATGATACACCTTTCTCGTCTCGTCTACCGATGGGAAACTGTGCTCATAGCGCGACTGCAAGGTCATTTCGTCCGACTGATTGGCCAGCAGAACAGCATACGAGCGATTGCCGTCCCGGCCAGCGCGGCCCGCCTCCTGATAGTAGGCCTCCAGACTCTCAGGAAGATCTAAATGGACTACAAATCTCACATCAGGCTTATCTATACCCATACCAAAAGCATTTGTAGCCACCATAACCCTTGTGCGCCCCCGCGTCCAGTTTTCCTGTTTATTGAAACGCTCGGCTTTTTCAACGCCTGCGTGATAGAAATCAGCCGACACACCGTTCCGCTGTAAAAAAAGTGCCACTTCAGTCGTCTCGCGCCTGTTTCGTACGTAAACAAGTCCGCTTCCCTTAATATTTCCAACTATCCGCAGAAGCTTCTTGTATTTGTCCTGGTCCTGCTGAACCACATAACTCAGGTTCTTTCTCGCAAAACTCTGCACGAAAATCCGGGCCTGCTTCATTTGCAGCTTTTCCAGAATATCTTCCCGAACTCGATCGGTAGCAGTAGCCGTCAGCGCAATAAGCGGAACTTCAGGGTGCAGCTCGCGTATGGCGCCCACCAGCAGATAAGGCGGTCTGAAATCATAGCCCCATTGCGACACACAATGCGCCTCGTCTACCGCAATCAAGTTAACATTCATGTAGGAGATGCGCGTACGCACCAGGTCAGACATCAGGCGTTCTGGCGATAAAAACAAAAACTTCACCGGGCCGTATATGCAGTTGTCCAGCAAAATGTCAATTTCCCGCTTTCCCATACCCGCATAGATCGCAACGGCTTCAATCCCCTTTCGCTTCAGGTTCTCCACCTGATCTTTCATCAGCGCCACAAGTGGCGAAATAACGATGCAGATGCCCTCCATAACCATAGCAGGTACCTGGAAACAGACCGACTTGCCACCACCCGTAGGCAAGAGCGCCAAAACGTCACTACCTGCTAAAACCGAGGCAACGATCTCGTCTTGCAAAGGCCTGAAATGATCAAATCCCCAGTATTGCTTTAAAACCTCCAGTTCGTTCATTCGTTCCGCTCAAAATTTGCACCCACTATATACGGTCAAAACTATAAAAATGAACCAATATTAGTAAATTGCACCCATATAACCCGAAGCGTATGAGAAAAATACTTTTACTCCTGTCAACATTGTTTTCATTCATACATCCGGTCGCTTTTTCGCAAGACAAATGGGATATTGAAAAATATCAGGGTGCAACTAAAACCTTTACCATTTTAACTGACGAGGGCACCTGGATGAACCTCGACGTGAGCTCCGATGGCAAGGATATCGTTTTTGACCTTCTTGGCGACATCTATATCATGCCCATTGCCGGCGGCGGCGCCACGCTCCTCAGCGGCGGCATAGCCTGGGATGTGCAGCCGCGCTTCAGCCCAAATGGCAAATTCATCTCGTATACAAGCGATAAAAGCGGTGCAGACAATATCTGGATCATGAACCGCGACGGATCAGGTAAACGGCAGGTCACCAAAGAAACCTTCCGTTTGCTTAATAACGCCACCTGGACACCAAACAGCGAATACCTCGTTGCCAGAAAACACTTTACAGGCAGCCGTTCGCTCGGCGCAGGCGAAATGTGGATGTACAGCATCTACGGTGGCGAGGGTGTACAGCTTACCAAAAGGAAGAACGACCAGCAGGACGCTGGTGAGCCCAATGTATCGCCCGATGGCCGCTACCTGTATTTCAGTGAAGACGTCTCCCCCGGTCCTAATTTTGAGTACAGCAAAGACCCTAACGGGATGATCTATGCCATACGGCAGCTCGACATGACCACCGGCAAACTGAGTAACCTGATTGCCGTTCAGGGCGGTGCGGCACGTCCGCAGATTTCGCCTGATGGCAAGATGATGGCTTATGTACGGAGGGTGCGACTAAAATCAGTACTGTTCGTCCAGAACATGCAAACCGGCGAAGAATGGCCTTTAACAGATGATTTATCGCACGACCAGCAGGAAACCTGGGCTATTTTCGGCGTCTACCCCAATTTTGCATGGACGCCCGACAGCAAAAACATCGTTTTTTATGGTAAAGGGAAAATTAAAAAAATGGAGGTAGCTTCATTGGTCATTAGCGACATACCCTTTCAGGTATCCAGCAAGCAAACCGTTCAGGATGCCCTGCATTTTCCTCAAAAAGCATTCGTGCCCGAGTTTACCGCCAAGATGATCAGGCAACTCACCACCTCTCCCGACGGCAAGTTTGTGGTGTTTAACGCCGCCGGGTTCCTTTACAAAAAGGACCTGCCCGAAGGTAAAGCGGTGAGGGTTACTGAGGGACTGGACTTTGAGTTTGAACCACAGATAAGTCCCGACGGCAAGTCTGTGATATTTGCTACCTGGAGCGATGAGTTTAAAGGTGCTATAAAAAAGGCCGACCTTAAAACAGGTAAAATTGTGTCGCTCACCGATGAAAAAGGCTTTTACTATTCGCCGAGGTTCTCTAGCAAGGGCGACCGCATCGTATTCCGAAAGGGAATTGGGAACGATGTACTAGGTTATGCCTTTGGCCGCAACACCGGCATCTTTGTGATGCCAGCCGGCGGAGGTGCAAAAACACTGATCTCCGAATCAGGCATCCGTCCGCAGTTCAACAAAGACGATACCCGGATCTATTTTCAGGGCAGCGAAGGCGGTAAGAAAGCATTTAAAAGCGTAGACCTTAACGGCGGCAACGAACGCACGCATTACACCTCTACTTACGCAACACAATTCTGTCCGAGCCCGGACGGCAAATGGATGGCTTTTACCGAACTGTTTAATGTATATATAACGCCGATGGTCACCACCGGAAGCGCACTTGATCTATCGGCCGGCAACAAGTCAGTGCCCCTAACCCGGGTATCTAAAGACGCAGGAACCTATGTACACTGGAGCAACGATGCCAGCAAATTGTACTGGACACTCGGCGAGCAGTATTTCAGCACCGAAATTAAGAACCATTTTGATCAGGGCAATGGCGCCAAGCCAGTGGCGGCCGACTCGCTCGGCATCACCATGGACCTTAAGCTGAAAAGCGATATGCCCACTGGCCTTACAGCACTTAAGGGTGCACGGATCATCACCGTAAAGGGCAATCAGGTCATTGAAGAAGGCACCATCGTGATTGAAAACAATAAGATCATCGCTGTAGGTAAAGCGTCCGAGGTCGCCATTCCCGAGGCTGCAAGGGTGATTGACGTGACAGGCAAAACCATTATGCCCGGAATTGTCGATGTACACGCACACCTGCGCACGAGTCCGGACGGGATCAGTCCGCAAAACGACTGGTCGTACCTGGCCAATCTTGCCTTTGGGGTAACTACAGCGCACGACCCGTCGAGCAACACAGAAATGGTATTCAGTCAGGCTGAAATGATCAAGGCTGGCCGACTTGTGGGGCCGCGTCTTTACTCCACCGGTTCTATCCTGTATGGCGCCGATGGCGACTTTAAAGTGGTAATCAACAGTCTGGACGACGCGCTTTCCCATCTGCGCAGGTTAAAATCTGTAGGTGCATTCTCCGTAAAGTCTTACAACCAGCCCCGCCGCGATCAGCGCCAGCAAATCCTGGAGG
Source organism: Pedobacter deserti (assembly GCF_024436415.1). Classification (GTDB taxonomy): domain Bacteria; phylum Bacteroidota; class Bacteroidia; order Sphingobacteriales; family Sphingobacteriaceae; genus Pedobacter; species Pedobacter faecalis. The sequence goes on from NZ_JAFMZQ010000001.1 coordinate 2,981,309, forward strand.
CTGCGCGCAGATTGAAAATGATGGTTGTGCCCGAAGGTGGATCAACGTTCTTTCACAACATGAACATGGTGGCCGACGGCCATACGGGTATAGAGCATAGTATCCCGGTAGCTCCCGTATATAAAGACGTGGTATCTTTCTGGAACAATACCACGGTGGCCTACACCCCCACCCTTATTGTAAGTTATGGCGCCCAGTGGGGCGAAAATTACTGGTACGACCGCACCAATGTCTGGGAGAACGAACGTTTGATGGCTTTTACACCGAGGCCGATCATTGATTCGCGCGCCCGCAGGCGTACCACTTCAGAGTATGGCGATTACGGACATATTGAGGTTTCCAAAGCTGTAAAACAGATTGCAGACGGTGGAAATACCAAGGTAAACCTGGGCGCTCACGGACAAATACAAGGGCTTGGCGCCCACTGGGAACTCTGGATGCTTGTTCAGGGAGGAATGAGTCCATTGCGCGCCATTGAGTGTGCTACCTTAAACGGCGCGGCTTACTTAGGAATGAATATGGAAATCGGCTCGCTCGAGCCCGGCAAACTCGCCGACCTGATCGTTATGGATGCAAACCCGCTGGATGACATCCGAAATTCTGAAAAGATTAAATATGTCATGATCAACGGCCGTTTATACGACAGCCTTTCTATGAACGAGGTCGGTGGCCGTGAAAAACTGCGCGGAAAGCTTTGGTTTGAGACCGGAAAGGGGATGATCTACAGTTTCCCTACAGGTATTGCAGAAACCTGGACCTACGGCGTACCTCAATGCGAGTAGCCACTTCGTAGCTAGTGAGTCCGCCATGAGTCCGCGGTGAGTCCGCCATGAGTCCGCCTTTTTCCTGAAAAAAGGCGGACTCATGGCTAACTTACACTGGCTGCAAAGCGGTCTCACTACAGGCGATGTATGAACTAATTAGATTCGGCTATTTCCTTGATCAGGTTCAGGGCCTTGTCCCAGCTACCGCTATGATTGTCCAGATAGTCAGCGGACAGAGGTCCGGCCTCCACGCTTAGCGTAGTTTGCCCTTCCTGTTCCAATAAGGTGAAATGTTCTTTGTAATCCCCTGTAGGAGCGTCTGCCGGACTTTCAGGATCATCAAAGTAATTCACTTTCAACACTCGGGGCGCGTAATTGACTTCGACTATACCCTTTGTACCTACGGTGCCATCGGCCGCCTTCCAGATTACAACCGACCCTTCTGTCCAGTCGGACTCCACGGATATGCCTTCCAGAAAAGCCTGCGCCCACTTCGATACATGTTCCGTAGTGGTTAGTACCTGCCAAACTTTATCGTCGGATGCGTTAATGACCACCGACTTATTGATGTTGCCTTCTTTGTTTTCCATTTTTATATGATATTCTTACTTCATAAAACCAATATAAAAACAAATCTGGAGCTCAGATGTTCTGCGCAATAACAAAGCCGCTTGCCCAGGCCCACTGGAAATTGTAGCCGCCGAGCCAGCCTGTAATGTCTACACATTCGCCGCCGAAGTACAGACCGGGTATTGACTTACACTCAAGGGTTTTAGACGAGAGTTCACTGGTATCTATTCCGCCACGCATCACTTCAGCCTTGTCATAACCCTTGTCGCCCGCCGGCTTCACCGCAAAATGATGTATGGTGTTGCTAACCAGTTCAATTTCAGCAGCGGTGAGCGTAGCCACCTGCTTGTCGACCGGCAGGAAGGCAGAAAGCGCCTCCGTGAGCTTTTTGGTATAGAAGCGACTTAACAGGGTGGATAATAACTGCCGACCGTTGGTATTTCTGGCTTCGGTAATGAGTCCGGATATCTGCCGATCGGGCAAAAGATCGATTTGGATGGTTTCGCCTTTACGCCAGTAGGACGATATCTGCAGAATGGCCGGACCGCTAAGCCCCCAGTGTGTAAACAGGATCTGCTCTTCAAAACTGATGCGGCTATTGCTTACCCGGCAGTAGACAGAATTTCCCGACAAACGCGCATACCAGTCGTGGTCCTTGCCGGTAATGGTGAGCGGCACCAGAGCGGGCGCGGTAGGCACGATCTTTAATCCATGCTGCCGGGCAAAGCGAAGCGCAAAGTCGGTTGCGCCCATTTTAGGAATGGGCAGTCCGCCGGTAGCAATAACCACTTTTTGAGCCCGCAACTTAAACGGCTTGCTGTTGCGTTCGCCTGTTACCTCATAAATTTGGTCGTCCCGCAGTATGCCGGTCACATTTGCACCACATCGTATCTCCTGCCCGAAATCATCACAAATAGATGTGAACACCCCAACCACGTCTTTCGCGGTTTTGCCATCCGGAAATAACTGACCAAGGGTCTTTTCCTTTCCTGAGACACCATAGGTCTCGAAAAAACCGATGGTATCGTCTACCGTCCACTGCGAAAAGGATGACTTGAGAAAATGAGGGTTAGCGGAGATGAACTGTTCGGTACTGGTACCCAGGTTTGTAAAGTTACACCGCCCGCCCCCGGATATAAGGATCTTAGCTCCGGGCTTTTCATTCTTTTCGAGAAGTATAACCTTTTTGCCCAGATACCCTGCCTGAACGGCACACATGAGTCCGCATGCCCCGGCACCTATTATAATAGCGTCGGCATCCACATTGTTCTTCATGACGCTTTATTATTACCCCTCAATTCGTTATTATTATTATTTTTGTGCAAAATAAGCATTACTTTCTCACATTAATATGGCAAAGCAAATAAGTGATTTGAAATTAGGGATACTTGGCGGCGGGCAGTTGGGCCGGATGCTGATACAGGAAGCCATTAATTACAATCTCACTACCATGGTGCTGGATCCGGATCATGATGCTCCGTGCAAGCACCTGGCGCATCAGTTTGAATGCGGTTCCATCACCGATTTCGATACGGTGTATAATTTCGGCAGGAAAGCAGATATTGTGACCATTGAAATTGAAAAGGTTAATATTGAAGCTTTAGAGCAACTGGAGAAGGAAGGCAAAATGGTTTTTCCGCAGCCTCGGGTGATACGTCTTATCCAGGACAAGGGTGTACAAAAGCAGTTTTTTAAAGAAAACAATATTCCTACTGCTCCCTTTCAGCTTGTAAATAGCAAGGAAGATATGCATAACAGCCATTTCGCTTTTCCTTATATCCTGAAACAACGGAAAGACGGGTATGACGGAAAGGGTGTGATGAGAATTAACAATATCGCGGATATTAACGGAGCATTTGATGCCCCCTGTTTAATTGAACAGCTCGTTGACTTTGAGAAGGAGATTGCGGTTATAGTAGCAAGAAATCCGAATGGCGACATGACCACGTTCCCTATGGTTGAAATGGAATTCAATGCTGAAGCCAACCTCGTAGAGTTCCTGATCTCGCCGTCTACCTATCCTGATGCTATACAGCAAAGGGCAGGCGATATTGCCAAGCAGATTGCCTCCAGTCTTAACATCAGCGGCATCCTTGCCGTGGAGATGTTTATTACAAGAAACGGAGATATTCTGGTCAATGAACTGGCTCCAAGACCGCATAACAGCGGGCATCATACCATTGAAGGGAACTATGTTTCGCAGTTTGAGCAGCATCTGCGCGCCATCTTCAACCTTCCTCTGGGCGACACTCGCTCCATTTCCAACGCCGTAATGATTAACCTGCTGGGTGAAAAAGGGCACGACGGTGTGGCTGTGTACAAAGGTCTGGAAAAGATTATGGCCGTTGAGGGTGTATATGTTCACCTTTACGGCAAGAAATACACCAAACCCTTCAGAAAGATGGGGCACGTTACTGTGGTAGATCAAAACCGGGAAACTGCTGTAGAGAAAGCGAATTATATTAAAAACACACTTAAAGTAGTATCCTGATGAGCGTAAAAGTAGGAATTATTATGGGCAGCAAGTCCGATCTGCCGGTTATGAAAGATGCAGCGGATATTTGTAAGGAATTTGGTGTTGAGTTTGAAATTACGGTGGTTTCGGCACATCGCACACCCGAGCGGATGTTTGACTACGCTAAAAACGCAGCAGGCCGTGGCTTAAAGGTCATTATCGCCGGCGCCGGGGGTGCAGCACACCTGCCGGGGATGGTTGCTTCTATAACGGTATTGCCGGTTATCGGGGTACCGGTCAAGTCGTCGAACTCTATTGATGGCTGGGATTCTATTTTATCCATTTTGCAGATGCCTAACGGTATTCCGGTAGCTACGGTTGCGTTGAACGCAGCAAAAAATGCTGGTTTGCTCGCGATGCAGATTCTGGGTGTTTCTGATCCGGAACTGACTGACAAAATGCAGGCCTATAAGGATGACTTGCGCAAAAAAATCGAAGAGACCGCGCTTTAATTGAGGTTTGGATTCGTCGGGAAATTACTGACGTGTGCGTATTTAGGTCCGAGGTTAATGATAACCTCGCGCCATAAGTCGTCTTCATCTGAGGAGAATACAGTGTCCGGGTAATACTGGTCGGACACGATCCAGGTGTTTTCTTCGATCTCATCCTGCAACTGTTGCTCTCCCCAGCCCGAGTAACCAATGAAAAACTTCACTTCGTCTTCCGTGATGGCATTTGTTTCTATCAAAATCTTTAGGGTTTCGAAGTTGCCTCCCCAATATACCCCCTTGCCTATTTCTTCGCCATCGTTTATCTTATCATAACAACGGTGCAAAAAATGTATGGTATCTGTGGCAACCGGTCCGCCGATGTAAACAGGAAACTTCGCCTCGGGCATCTCGGGCAGAAGGTCGCTCAGCAAAAGTGCACTGGGGTGGTTAAGAACAAAGCCTAAAGCACCTTCTTCCTGATACTCGGCAAGCAATACGACAGACCGTTTAAAATTTGGATCCAGTAGAAATGGTTCCGATATAAGTAGTTTTCCTGCTGAGGGTGCGATGCGGCTTAACATTATGATTTAGATATAATTCAACAAAACTAAAACTTTACTTTTGTACATGGAGCTTACTAAAGAAAACATACAAAACTTACGCCAAGATTACCGCTCGGCACAATTTTCGGAACAGGATGCCGCAACTGATCCGATCGATCAATTTAAAAAATGGTTCCAGGAAGCCGTTCAGGCGCAGCTATACGAACCTAATGTAATGACGCTGGCTACAGCCGATCGTTTTGGTCGCCCCTCTGCCAGGATAGTCTTGTTAAAGGGTTTTAACGAAGAAGGCTTTGTGTTTTTCACCAATTATGAAAGTAAAAAGGGGCAGGAGCTGTTGGAGAATCCGCAGGCAGCGCTGGTGTTCTTTTGGGCAGAACTGGAGCGCCAGGTGCGGATAGAGGGTGTGGTGACCAGAGTCTCCGGCGAGTTGTCGGACGAGTACTTCCACTCGCGCCCTGCAGGGAGTCAGATCGGTGCCCTCGCTTCTCCGCAAAGCAAGGTTATTTCTGGTCGCACAGAACTGGAGCAGCGGGTTGCGGAACTTGGCGAGCAGTACAGGGACACGATGATTCCGCGGCCGGAACACTGGGGGGGATACCTTGTTGAGCCTACCCGAATAGAGTTTTGGCAGGGCCGGCCAAGCAGGCTGCACGACAGAATTGTGTATGAGCTTACCAACGGTTCGTGGATTATGAATAGATTAGCACCATGAAAAACATCGCTGTTATTGGATCGGGAACTATGGGCAACGGCATCGCGCATACTTTTGCACAATTTGGTTTCAAGGTAAATTTGATTGATATTTCTGGGGATGCTTTGCAGAAAGCGCTTGCTACCATCGGCAACAATCTGGACAGACAGGTTGCCAAGGGGCTAATTACCGCGGATGACAAAATAGGGACGCTTGCCAACATATCTGCATTAAGTGATTTGACTAAGGGTGTGGCAGAAGTTGACCTGGTAGTAGAAGCGGCAACCGAAAATATCGACTTGAAGCTGGAGCTTTTCAAGCAACTGGACAAAGCTGCGCGGCCGGAGGCTATATTGGCGACGAACACTTCATCTATATCGATCACTAAGATTGCTTCAGTGACGGAGCGTGCCCATCAGGTGATTGGCATGCATTTCATGAACCCGGTACCGGTAATGAAACTGGTGGAAGTGATCAGGGGCTATGCTACGAGCGACAGTGTAACGCAAACCGTAATGGATCTTGCGCAGCGCCTGGAAAAGGTACCTGTGGAGGTGAACGACTATCCGGGTTTTGTGGCCAACAGGATCCTGATGCCTATGATCAATGAGGCTGTATATACCCTGTACGAGGGGGTAGCTGGTGTATCGGAAATAGATACGGTCATGAAACTGGGTATGGCCCATCCTATGGGGCCGCTGCAACTGGCTGATTTCATCGGGCTGGACGTTTGCGTGGCTATTCTGCAGGTGCTTTATGATGGCTTTGGCAATCAGAAGTATGCGCCTTGCCCACTTTTGGTGAATATGGTAACTGCGGGCAAAAAAGGTGTGAAATCCGGCGAAGGGTTTTACGACTATGCCGAGGGTACAAAATCTGCAAGGGTCTCGAAGAAGTTTCAAAGGTGATTTCCCTGCATAATCCTTAACTTTACGCTATGAATGAAAACCTTGATCCTTCTTATGAGCGACTGACACCACAGGAACGCGACATTGAAAGGGCTTTGCGTCCGCAGGCCTTTGAAGATTTTGCGGGACAGGAGAAAGTCATGGAGAATCTGAAGATTTTTGTTCAGGCTGCGCGGCTTCGCGGAGAGCCGCTTGACCATGTGCTTTTACACGGTCCGCCCGGATTGGGAAAAACAACGCTTTCCAACATCATTGCTAATGAAATGGGCGTGGGTATTAAGATAACGTCGGGACCTGTATTGGATAAGCCGGGCGACCTGGCTGGTTTGCTGACCAACCTGGAAACAGGTGATATCTTGTTTATAGACGAGATACACCGTCTGAGTCCGCTTGTCGAGGAATATCTGTACTCTGCCATGGAAGATTACAAGATTGATATCATGCTGGAAAGCGGACCGAACGCACGTTCGGTGCAGATAGGCCTTAATCCTTTCACGCTGGTTGGGGCTACGACACGGTCTGGTTTGCTGACCGCGCCACTCAGGGCCAGGTTTGGCATCAACTCACGTCTCTCCTATTACGACGCGAAATTATTGACGAACATTGTATTGCGCTCGGCCGACATACTTCGCACACCGATAACGGAAGAAGGTGCGTACGAAATCGCGAGGAGAAGCCGTGGAACCCCTCGTATTGCTAACGCTTTGTTAAGGCGAACCAGAGACTTTGCACAAATTAAGGGAACCGGGAAAATCGATACAGAAATTTCCCGTTATGCCTTGAATGCACTGAATGTGGACGAGCATGGCCTTGATGAAATGGACAACAAGATCCTCAGCACGATTATCGAAAAGTTTAAAGGGGGTCCTGTAGGATTGAAGACCATAGCGACCGCTGTTGGCGACGATGAAGGCACCATTGAAGAGGTTTATGAGCCTTTCCTCATTCAGGAGGGCTTTCTGATGCGTACTTCGAGAGGAAGGGAAGCGACTGAAGCTGCTTACAGGCACCTTCAGAAGATACCGCCCGCGCAAACCGGCACCCTGTTTTAGGGCGCCTAATTTAGCGTCTGACCTTAGTTAGGGTCTACTTTAAAGAACATCCAGTAAAGCGCAAAGAGGATGATAAGCACAATCGGGATGATCCACTTTAAGGCCGGACCAGCTCCCCCGCTGTTGGATTCCTTTACCGCCTGCGGTGACGGACCGGGATCTGCCTCGTGTTTTGCATAGTCGTGCTCAATTGGTTTATGCGGCTTATTTGGGTCTTCTATGTGTTTTGATTCAAAGTTTTCCATGGCGTTCTATTTATTGTTAACTAATAAACACGCTGTTGTTTTAAAATGTTTTTGCCTGCAAAGGTCTATCTTTGTATGAATGGAGGCCGGAAGGGAAAAATATAGCACATTGATTAAAGAAGAGGCAGCAAGGCTGGGCTTCACGCAGTGCGGTATCGCCAGGGCCGAATTTCTGGAAGAGGAAGCGCCGAGACTGGAAAAATGGCTTACTGAAGGCAAACAGGGCAAAATGGCCTATATGGAAAATTACTTCGATAAACGCCTTGATCCGCGACTTCTGGTAGATGACGCTAAATCGGTAATTTCCCTGACGCTTAATTATTTTCCGGAGACAACTCAGACCGATCCGGGAGCCCCGAAAATCTCTAAGTATGCCTACGGCGCTGACTATCATCACGTGATCAAAGATAAATTGAAGCAATTGCTGGAGTTTATACGTGCGGAGATTGGCGAGGTAGGCGGACGCGCCTTTGTAGATTCAGCACCGGTGCTTGACCGGGCCTGGGCTAAACGAGCAGGCGTCGGTTGGGTAGGAAAAAGCACCAATCTGATCAGTAAGAAAAACGGCTCATTTTTTTTTCTTGCTGAACTGATTGTAGACCTTCCGCTTAGTTACGATAACGCGTTCGATACGGATCATTGTGGCACCTGCACCCGTTGTATAGACGCTTGCCCGACGGAAGCGATCATTTTGCCCTATGTGGTGGATGCAAAAAAATGTATTTCTTACCTCACCATAGAACTGAAAGATGAAATACCGAATGAATTTCAGCATAAGATGGACGATTGGATGTTTGGATGTGATGTGTGCCAGGATGTCTGCCCCTGGAACAGGTTCTCCGTTCCCCATCAGGAACCCATGTTTAAGGCCAACGAAAATTTACTTAACATGAGCAGAAAGGAATGGACAGAGATTACCGAAGAGGTTTTTCAAAGCATATTCAAGAACTCAGCGGTTAAACGCACCAAGTTTAAGGGCCTTACCAGAAACATTAATTTTCTTAATAGTCCAGGCGCCTGATTATTTTCCGAACTTCATTTTAAGTTGTTCAAGCATATCGCTTGTCACTTCCGCAGCTGGCTTCTCTTTCCTTGGTGTAGGATAAGCATTTCCAGGTCTGGCGTTGGGCTGCTGTGCTTTTTGAGGAGCCTGCGTCTTGTTTTGAGCCTTCTTTTGGTTCCAGCGCTGCCAGATTTCCGTCAGCTTCTTCTTGGTGTATAAAGGAAAATCGCCCTGCTGCATCCAGGCGTAATAACTTGGTTCAATGTCAAAGACCTGCTCTACGGTCTTGCCTTTATGCTTCCCGAAATTAAAGATCTCTTGATCTTTATCGTTAAACACCATCCGACCAGCGAAGTCTACGCACTTGTTCATATTGGTGAACTGATGAAGGGCATCAACATCGTTTTTAACAGGTTTGGAAATATTGCCTTGCTTGTCTTCAAAATCAGCGTCCTGATACTTTTCTATCTGCGCCAGAAGCACCTGATAGGTGGCTATAATATCTGCTTCAGCAGAGTGGGCGTTAACAATGTCTTTATTGCAGTAAAACTTATAGGCCGCACGAAGGGTGCGCTGTTCCATTTGATGGAATATATTTTGCACGTCAACAAACTTTCTGTCAGACATATCGAAATCGACGCCAGCCCTCATAAATTCCTCTAAAAGCACAGGAATATCGAATTTATTGGAGTTGTACCCCGCAAGATCAGCGTCGCCTATAAAATCAGCGATTTCGTGGGCGGCCTGTTTAAAGGTGGGCGCCTCGGCAACATCCTGGTCGTAAATGCCATGGATGAGCGAAGACTGCAAAGGAATCGGCATCTCCGGATTGATCCGCATGGTCTTGATGATTTCTGTTCCATCCGGCAAGGCTTTTAGGATAGCGATCTCTACAATTCGGTCGGAACCAACATTTACGCCGGTAGTTTCAAGATCAAAGAAAGCAAGCGGACGGATTAGATTTAGTTTCATGAATAAAGTTTGTCAAACCAAAATTCGTAAAAAACATCCGTTAATTTTAATTTATTTCATATTCAGAAAAACAAACCTGCAGACGTTCCGTCGTTTATTTTAAAAGCTGCCCTTTTAAAGACCCGGCTTTAACCAGCGCTTTCTGGTATTGGGGGAGATTCAGGTCGTCGACAATTACACCTCGCGTAGTAGATGCATGCACAAAATAGTGGTCATTTAAGTAAACCCCGACATGATCGACTGCCGACCCTCCAAAGGAAAAGAAAATAAGATCCCCTTCCTTGAGCTGCCCTAAACGTTTCTCTTCAATTACATCCGCCTGATCACGCGACCTGCGCGGAAGTGAGCGACCATAGATGTTCTTCTGCAGCAACAGAGCGAAGCCCGAACAATCTATTCCACTTTTGTCCAATCCTCCCAGCTGATACCTCACGCCTGTCCAATCGGTTATAAAGCGGTAAAGCTCCTTACTTTCAAGGTTAGCCATCGCATCGGCGATTTTTGGTGCGTTCACGTGGGGAGCTTTAGCAACATGTCGCCTTGAGCTACAGGAAGCAAGCACAACCAGCATGAATGCAAATAAGAATAAACGGTATAAGGTTGCTGTACTAGGTATTGTTTTCCTCATCTGTTCATTACTGTTTAACAAGTCGTTGAATTTCATCCAGTTTAAGCAAAGCCTCAACCGGGGTCAGGATGTTTACATCCAGATTGTTCAGCGTATCCCTGATCTTTACAAGAACCGGATCATCAACCGCAAACATCTGCAACTGGTAGGCCTGGTTCTGAACCTTTTTGATGCTGTCTTTAATACTCTGACCCTCCGTTCTGTCGATCTCCAGTTTCTTCAATATCTCATTGGCCCTGTTAATCAGTCGCGGCGGCATGCCGGCCATTTTGGCTACGTGGATACCGAAGCTGTGTTCGCTGCCACCTGGAACAAGCTTACGGAGAAAAATGATTTTGTTCGACACTTCTTTAATGGAAACGTTGAAGTTCCGGACCCGGCTCATGGTATTTGCCAGTTCATTAAGTTCGTGATAGTGCGTGGCAAACAAAGTTTTTGGTTTGGCCGAAGGATGTGTATGCAAGAACTCTGCGATAGCCCAGGCTATAGATATACCATCGTAGGTACTCGTTCCCCTTCCAATTTCGTCGAGCAGGATCAAACTGTTGTCCGATATATTGTTCAGGATACTTGCCGTTTCGTTCATCTCAACCATGAACGTACTTTCGCCGGAGGATAGGTTGTCGGAAGCACCGACGCGGGTAAATATCTTGTCTATTAAGCCTATTGAAGCCGATTTGGCCGGTACGAAACAACCCATTTGTGCCATAAGCACAATAAGGGCGGTCTGCCTTAATATGGCCGACTTACCCGACATGTTTGGCCCGGTGATAATAATAATCTGCTGTGTATCATTATCCAGGAACACATCGTTCGTGATATATTCTTCCCCAATAGGAAGTCTCTTCTCGATAACCGGGTGCCTTCCGCCTTTTATATCAAGTACTTTTCCCTTATGAACTTCCGGTTTTACATAGTGATTCATACCGGCAAGACGTGCAAAGCATAATAACACATCCAGACGCGCAACAAGGTGGGCATTCAGTTGAATCTGCCTGATGTAGCCGGCAACCGCCTGAACAAGTTCGCCGTACAAACGCAGTTCAATCTGCTGTATTTTTTCTTCGGCGCCTAGGATCTGCTCCTCATACTCCTTCAATTCGGGTGTTATATAACGCTCAGCACTAACTAAAGTCTGCTTTCTGATCCAGTCGGCAGGAACTTTATCTTTATGTGTATGCGTTACCTCCAGATAATAGCCAAATACATTATTGAAGGCCACTTTTAACGAAGGTATCCCTGTGGCAGCGGCTTCCCGTTTCTGTATTTCCACGAGATAGTCTTTTCCGCCGAAAGCAATTTTTCGCAGCCGGTCCAAATCTTCATCTACGCCATCGGCGATCACACTGCCCTTGTTGACCACAGCCGGGGGATCCTGACTTAGTTCTTTCTCTAAGCGGTCCCTCACGCTCAAACAAGGATCGAGCTGACCTGCGATATTGGTCAAAAATGAGTTATTCGCTCTTCCGGCGATTTCTTTGATAGCTTCTATATGATATAAGGCCTTTTTAAGCTGGCAAAGCTCGCGTGGACCAACGCGAAGCAGCCCTACCTTCGAAATAAGCCGTTCAAGGTCGCCTATTACTTTCACGTGCTCCATAAATTCCTCACGAACTTCTTCATGATTCACCAGGAAGTTGACGACCTCCAGGCGCTCCTCTATGGGCTTTAAATCCTTGAGCGGCATGATAATCCACTTATGAAGCAGCCTTGCGCCCATGGGTGTGGCCGTATGATCGAGAGTTTCAAAAAGCGTGACTGCCTGATCGTTTGCTGAGGAAACCAGCTCAAGATTTCCTATGGTAAAGCGGTCGAGCCAAACATATTTATCTTGCTCGAGCCTGGAAATGGAGGTAATGTGTTTGAGGTTGCGGTGCTCGGTTTCGTTAAGATAATGCAGGACAACCCCTGCAGCCACGACGCCCGAGTAAAGTTTTTCTATACCGAAGCCCTTTAAGGAAGTCACCTCGAAATGTCTGGTCAGCGTTTCATGAGCGTAGTCGGCTGTGAATGCCCAATCATCCAAATGATAAGTATAAAACCTGTCGCCAAAACATTCAAAAAAATCCTTTTTCCTCGATTTCTGATAAACAACCTCGTTTGGCTTTAATCCTTGCAGAAGTTTATCAATGTATTCAGCGTCGCCCTGGGCTACCATAAACTCACCAGTAGAGATGTCGGCAAATGCAACGCCTACAGCATTTTTATCGAAATAGACCGCAGCCAGATAATTGTTCGACTTTTGGTTAACGATGTTGTCGCTATAAGCCACCCCGGGGGTTACAAGTTCGGTAACGCCTCGCTTCACAATGGTTTTTGTGGCTTTTGGATCTTCCAGCTGATCACAAATTGCCACTCTTTGGCCGGCCCTCACCAGTTTGGACAGGTAATTGTCGAGAGAATGATGCGGAAATCCGGCTAATTCCAGTGCGCCATTCGGACCTGTACCACGCCGCGTGAGCACAATGCCCAGTATCTGGGACGTCTTTACGGCATCCTCGCCGAAGGTCTCATAAAAGTCGCCTACTCTAAACAGCAACAGCGCACCAGGGTACTTTGCCTTAATGACATTGTACTGCTGCATGAGCGGGGTTTCTTTAAGTTTTGTGTTAGCCAAGTGGATTTCCTAGGTTCAAAATATCAAAGATACTATTTGAATGACTGACAAAATGATTTGTTGAAAAGTTAAAAAATGTGAACAGGCTATAACCGGGCGATATAACTCAGGAAAAGTGTTATGGCCTCGCGCTTCTTATCGGTAAGCGGAAAATCCAGTTTGTTGGTAAGGTAATCCTTTAAATCGATCCCCGGAGTTTCGGGAAGTCCGGCAATTACCTGATCGACATTTTTCACACCGAAGCCTAAAGCTTCATTAAACTCTGCCAGAAAACCGGGTTCAATCTGCCTATTGGCCACCCATGCGGCATAAACAAAAGGCAAACCGGTGAAGGTCATCCAGGCCTCACCCATATCATAAACATAGGGGTAGGCCGATTTACTGTTGAATGTCCGGTCTCCGATCAATACTATAGCATCGGTATTTTCATCTCCGGCCAGAAACCGAACATCTTTTTTCCAGTAGAATTTCAAAAGGACTTTAGCCAGGTTATTTGAGGTCCTTGACTGCGGATCAAGTTTAACGGTCTGAATATTTTTAACGGGGACCTGACTGAAAATAAAAACGGAGTTAACGGCTCCGACGGATCCTATACAGTAATCGGAGACGATCTGTCCGTTCGGTACTTCAGGTAGAACGGCTATAGGCACCAAACCGATATCGACCTGATCATGTATAAGCTTGCTGGCGCAATCTGCCGGGATATCAAGGCTTAAATCAATTTTATCTGCAATAGGAGAGCGACTGATACCATACACAAAGGGTTTGGAGTTCGTGTAGGAAACTGCTGAAATTCGAATCTTATTCAAAAGTTTTATATTAAATGATCTGTGTTGTTGAAATCAACAATGCTGAACTTACCATCACTAAAAAGCACGCGGTAAAGTGTGGTATTTAAATGCGGAAAGTCGCCCATCTCGGATAGTGGCTTACCCACCAAATGGCATAGCAATAATCGCATGGCCCGCCCGTGCATGCAGACCAGGACAAGCTTCTCCTCCTCGTGGCTCATAAGTTCGTCCAGGGCCTCTTTAATGCGCTTAAGCACATCATTGGGACTTTCGCCGCCCGGGAAAGAAGCGTGGTAATCGCCCCCCTCCCATTTCTCCATTATACCGCGAAAGGCAGCAATTGCATTTTCGTCGTTTGGCTGACCTTCCCATTCGCCCCAGGCCAGTTCGTCGAAGCCTTGGTGCTGTTCCCAGGGAATGCCTGCTGCTATAAAATTCTGGACGGTTTGGTGCGTTCGTTTTAATGTAGAGGTATAAATTTTATCGAAGGGAACCTGACTGTACTTTTTATAGAAGGCCTCTGCCTGCCCGCGTCCCGTCTCATTCAAGTCGCTGTTTATGCCCCTGCCCTGAACAATACCTAACCGGTTCAAATCTGTTTCACCATGCCTTATGATGTATATTTCTTTCTCCATCAGTTAATGACCGGAAGTTTGTAAAACTGAGGCTTTGCGTCTTCTTCAAATACCACATCGGAGTAGTCTCTGACCACATTGTACAAGGTATCGCGTTCAATGGGTTTCCGTTTTACCTGTTTGATCAGGTCGACAAGTTCTTTGGTACTCATGGCAGGATTCTGTTCTTCTGCACCCGCCATGGAATAAATCTTTGTGGTGTCATCGAGTGTGCCGTCTATATCATCCACTCCAAAATTTAGTGATAATTGCGCGGTTTGCCTGCTGATCATCGCCCAATAGGCTTTAATATGATCGAAGTTGTCCAGATATATCCGGGCAATTGCATAGTTGCGGAGGTCTTCAATCACAGAAACCTCGGGAACGCCACTCATTTGATTATGCTGGTTCCTGAATTTAAGTGGTATAAACGTTTGAAACCCTCCGGTGCGGCCCTGCAGCTGCCTTAGCTGATCCATATGATCTACCCGGTGCTCAAACTTTTCTATGTGGCCATACAGCATCGTGGCGTTTGACCGCATTCCAAGCTTATGCCATTCTTCGTGGATGGCCAGCCATTGGTCGCCCGTACATTTATCTTTCGCGATCTGCGAACGGATATCAGGATGAAAGATTTCCGCACCGCCGCCGGGCAAGGATTCAAGTCCGGCCTCTTTCATAAGACGCATGCCAGACGCATAGTCGATTTTCGCCTTCTTGAAAATATAATGATACTCTACCGGTGTAAGAGCCTTCACGTGAAGCTCTGGCCGATGCGCTTTAATGGAAGAGAATAGTGCAGCATAAAAGTCCACGTCGTATTGCGGCAGTACACCGCCTACGATATGAACTTCCGTAACCGGCTCGCCATCATACCGCCTTACGATATCCATCATTTGTTCCATGCTCAACGCCCAGCCTTCCTCCTTCTGTTTAATCAGCCTGGAATACGAGCAAAACTTACAGTCATACACACAAAGGTTGGTGGGTTCTAAATGAAAGTTCCGGTTGAAATAGGTCAGGTCTCCATGCTTATATTCCCTGATGAAATTAGCGAGCACACCCAGATAACCCAGTTCCGCTTTTTCGTAAAGATAAACAGCCTCATCAAATGTAATCCGCTCCCGGTCGCGGACTTTCCTGGCTATATTTCTATGTTCTTCGGGCAGACTGGCGTCTGATAGAAGCAAGTTCAGTAATGAAGTATCCATATGTTGTTTAACTCAACAAAAATAGGATAAAAATGCCAGGAAGATGTCATTACAGCAACATATGCTTGAGTAAGACTAACAAAAACGGGGATAATCGAATAGACTATCCCCGCTTCAAATTTTTCAGAATATCCTTAATTTGCGGCTTTGCTGAAGTTAAGGACGATGTATGCGGCACCGCTACCATATTCAACGGGCGACTTGATCACCATGGTATTGCCGTCGGCCGAAGCCAGCACTGTCCGGTATCCGGAACTGATATCTCTCGCCTTCTCTCCTTCATTCAGCTTCTTAAACTGAAACGTTTGATCGGCAGGACTGGCAGACCAGTAAATATTTTGTGTCTTGGCTGCGCAATTACTGCCTCCCGGAAGCGTATAGGTCCCGTTGCCACTATTGGTTAGCCGCCATGTGCTCCCAATAAAGCAGGTATGAGGCCCTTCATCAAAAAGTGATTTTACAGCAGATTGAGGGACACCTTCAAACGTGATGTCGTTAAGCACCCAGCTTCCGGTGATGTTACCTCTTTTTACTGTTGTATTTGTTCCTTTGGGAGAGCAGCTTTGCAATACCATCATTGAACTGCATATGATGGCAGCTAGTAACACTATTCTTTTCATATCTTCATTTTTGCTTTCCTAATTACATAAATCTTGCCAAACACCAGTAACTAACAAGTTTTCGGCTTAACTTTGTTATATGAAGCCAGAAACTATTGCCATTCATGGGGGTAATTTTTACAAGCCCAGCACCGGAGATGTGACATCACCAATCAATTTGTCGACCACCTTTTTCCGTAACGAAGACGGTGGCTATTCGGGTGGACATATGTATAGCAGAATAAGCAATCCTAACCGGACTGCGCTGGAAAAAGCGTTGTCGGCACTCGAAGGCGGGGTTGATGCATGTGCTTTTTCCTCCGGAAATACGGCTGGTATGGCCGTTTTTCAGGCCTTGCCCGCGGGCAGCCACGTTATTGCGCCCGACGATATGTACTGGGGGTTCAAGAAACAGCTGCTGACCATGTTTAACGAAACACTGGAATTTGACTTCGCGGATATGACCTCGTCTGAGGCGATCGAATCCTGCATAAAACCGAATACAGCTCTAATATGGATAGAGACCCCATCAAATCCGCTGTTAAAGATCACCGATATCGCTGCAACGGCTAAAATTGCAAAGCGGTTTGATCTGATACTGGTTTGCGACAGCACATTCGCTTCCCCCTGCCTGCAACATACGCTGGCGCTTGGGGCTGATATCGTGATGCATTCCTCTACCAAATACATTGGCGGCCATAGCGATGTACTAGGCGGTGCGCTGATTACGGCTACTCAGAATGAGTTTTGGGACAAAATCAGAAATATTCAGCAGGTAGGCGGCGCAGTGCCCTCGCCTTTCGATTGCTACCTGCTTTTGCGCAGTATTAAGACTTTGCCGTACAGAATGCGCGGACACTGCGAAAATGGCCTTGCCCTCGCAAAATTCCTGGAACAACATCCGGCGATTGATGAGGTGTTTTATCCTGGCCTTGCCAACCATCCTCAGCATGAGATCGCAACATCGCAGATGAAGGCCTTTGGAGGGATGCTTTCTGTACTGCTTAAGGGTGGCGCACAAAAAGCTAAAGCGGTGGTAAACAAGGTGGAATTGTTTGCCCAGGCGACAAGTCTTGGTGGTGTAGAAAGCCTGATTGAACATCGGGCGTCCATTGAAGGACCAGATACCAAAACACCGCAAAATTTAATTCGGATATCTGCGGGACTTGAACATATTGACGATCTGATTCGGGACCTGACACAGGCTTTAGGCTAAAAAACCGACTGAAACATTGATGCCAATTAATTGACTATAAGTCGTTTAAAAATATTTCGAAATATTATTTGGACGAATTGGCCGCGAAGTAGTACATTTGTCGTCGTTAGCGAGGAGCTAATCAAGTCAGCCTACATGGTTTGATTTATAAAGAAGTGGCGAGAGACAGGCTCTGAGACCCACTGGCAACCCTCCCCAACTGGGAAGAAGGTGCCAATTCCTGACCAAAGGCATGGTGCTATTTGGAGAGATAAATTGAAACGAAATGAAAACATTAAGAATTACTTCCGGATTATTCAGTGATCTTCACAGGCCTGCATGCATGTGCTTCGGCATGTGATCATTGAAAATCTTCCTGCTATATCTTGTCATACGGAAGGCCCTTACAGGGTACGAGAAAGTTACATCCCAGCAATAAGCCGCTTAGCTTAACCAATCATTAACCATAAAAAAAATTACATATGTCAGCAAACCTTAAATTTGAAACACTGCAGGTACATGCAGGACAGGAAATAGATCCTACAACAGGGTCGAGAGCCGTACCTATTTATCAAACGACATCATATGGATTTAAGAATTCAGAACACGGCGCGAACCTGTTTGCGCTAAAGGAATTCGGAAATATTTATACACGCATCATGAACCCCACCAATGATGTGTTTGAAAAGCGGATTGCAGCACTTGAGGGTGGCGTAGCGGCCCTGGCAGTAGGCTCGGGACAAGCAGCGCAGTTCATAGCTTTAAACAATATCTTGCAGGCGGGCGACAATTTTGTCGCTTCATCACACTTATACGGTGGTTCATACAATCAGTTTAAGGTGGCCTTCAAGCGTCTGGGCATTGATGTGAGATTTGCTAACGGCGATGACGTTACAGATTTTGAAGCAAAGATCGACAGCGATACCAAAGCCATTTACGTGGAGACCATAGGCAATCCTGCGTTCAGTATCATAGATTTTGAAAAATTATCTGAGATTGCCAACCGCCATGAACTGCCACTGGTCGTGGACAATACATTCGGAGCAGCGGGCTATCTGTTCAAGCCTTTGGAGCATGGCGCACATATCGTGGTTCAATCGGCGACAAAATGGATTGGCGGGCATGGTACCAGCATCGGTGGCGTCATTGTAGACGGAGGAAATTACAACTGGGGCAATGGAAAGTTTCCGCAGTTTACAGAGCCTTCCGAGGGTTATCACGGATTGGTATTTAATGATGTCTTTGGCATCGGGGGTCCTTTCGGAAATATACAGTTTATCATTCGTGCAAGAGTGGAGGGATTAAGGGACTTTGGTCCGGCCATATCGCCGTTCAACTCGTTTTTACTGCTTCAGGGCTTAGAAACATTGTCGCTTCGCGTTCAACGACATGTGGATAACGCGTTAGCCCTGGCAACCTGGCTGGAAAGCCATGAGGCTGTAAGCTCAGTGAGTTATCCTGGATTGCCGGGCAGTAAATATCATACTAACGCAAAAAAATACCTTAAAAATGGCTTCGGCGCGGTTCTTTCCTTCGAATTGAAAGGAGGCAAGGAATTGGCAACCCGGCTGGTGGACAGCCTGAAGCTGGTAAGCCACCTGGCCAATGTGGGCGACGCGAAAACACTCATCATCCAGCCTTCGGCTACTACCCATCAGCAGCTTAGCGAGTCGGAACAGGTGGCAGCAGGCGTTTTGCCTAACCAACTTCGCGTGTCTGTAGGTATTGAGCACATTGACGATATAAAGGCGGATTTTGAACAGGCGTTTGCGGCAATAAAACTTTAATACGGAGTTCACAGGAATGACAAATACGGCGACGCATCGTTATAAAGAGACCTTCAAACTGGAGAATGGCAAAGAGATTAACGACCTTACGATTGCTTATCAGACTTATGGCCAGTTAAATGCGGAGAAAGACAATGTGGTCTGGGTTTGCCACGCGTTAACCGCAAATTCAGATGTACTGGACTGGTGGAAGGGTTTGTTTGGTCAAAATGACTTATTTAATCCGGAAGAGCATTTCATTGTATGTGCCAATGTGCTGGGCTCCCATTATGGGACCAGCTCCCCATTAAGTATCAATCCGGCTACCGGTCAGCCTTACTACCTTTCGTTCCCGGAGTTTACGATCAGGGATATTGTGGCTGCACACCGCATCCTTGCTGATCATCTGGGCATTGGAAAAATTAAGGTACTGATGGGTGGATCTTTAGGAGGTCAGCAATCTTTGGAATGGGCAATCACGGAAAACGACCGGATTGAAAATCTGGTATTAATTGCCACCAATGCTATACACTCGCCCTGGGGTATTGCTTTCAATGAAAGCCAGCGCCTTGCTATTACGGCCGACCGGACTTTCTACGCTCAGCAACCGGAAGGTGGTTTGAAAGGCTTAAAGGCTGCGCGAAGTATCGCGCTGCTCTCCTATCGGACTTACGATGCGTATACGGCTACTCAACTCGAAAGCGTAAACGACAAAACGGACAATTTCAGGGCCTCCTCTTACCAGAACTATCAGGGTGAAAAGCTGTGCAAACGCTTCAATGCCTATAGCTACTGGTACCTTACCAAGGCGATGGATAGTCACAACGTAGGACGCGGGAGGCGCAGCGTAAACGATGCACTTCTGGAAGTGAAGGCAAATACTTTAGTGATCGGCATTGAAAATGATGTCTTGTTCCCGCTTTCAGAACAAGAGTTTTTGGCTAAATCTATTCCTGATGCTGAATTTCAGGCCCTGAAATCTGCGTATGGCCATGATGGCTTCCTGATTGAGACGAACGTGCTCACAAAAATGATAGGCACATTTTTAAAAGAGCATGCAGATAAAAAGATAATTAAATTACATAAAACAGCTTAATTGATTCATGAGCAAAAAACTTAAGATTGGCCTGTTTGGTTTTGGCGTGGTCGGACAAGGACTGCACGACATTATCCGCGGACAGGAACTTAACCTGGAGATTGTTAAGATAGCGATTAAAGACCCCTCAAAAAAACGCATATTAGATGCGCACCTTTTTACGACCGATCATGACGAAATTTTAAACAACCCAGAGATCAATACCATTGTAGAATTGATTGACGATGCCGACGTTGCTTTTAATATTGCAAAAAAAGCACTGACGAGCGGGAAGAACGTTGTATCGGCAAACAAAAAGATGATTGCGCATCATCTTGCTGAACTGGTCCAGCTTCAGGCAGACCACGGTACGTCGCTGCTATATGAAGGTGCTGTATGTGGTAGTATCCCAATAATCAGGAATCTGGAAGAGTATTACGACAACGAACTTCTGCACGGCATAAGCGGAATATTTAATGGTTCGTCGAACTATATCCTTTCCAAAATCTCTAATGACGGACTGGAATATGGCGTAGCACTAAAGCAAGCTCAGGACCTCGGGTTCGCTGAAACGAATCCGATATTGGATGTCGGCGGATACGATCCTAAGTTTAAGCTGGCCATTGCGACCGCTCATGCTTACGGCTTGTTTATTAACCCGGATAAGATCTTGAACGTTGGTATTCAAAACCTGTCTGACAACGACATCCGTTATGCGAGAGAGAAAAATCTCAGGATAAAGCTGGTACCAACAGCCAGGAAGATCAGCACAAAACAAATCGTGACTTACGTGCTCCCCAAGTTTGTTAAATCTGACGATTTTCTCTTTAACGTCGAGAACGAATATAATGGTGTGACCGTTCAGGCTGCCTTTGCGGATAAGCAATTTTTCTTTGGAAAAGGTGCTGGTGGTCACCCAACCGGCGCAGCAGTGTTATCGGATATTGCAGCCTTGCGGTACGACTATCGCTACGAGTATAAGAAATATCATCAGCACAATGGTTTGATACACACAGACAACGTCGACATTGAGGTTTACCTGCGTTACACGCATGAGTATACTATCGAGAAGCTTGGCATTAAGAACATCGTGGAACGTTTTGTTCGCGACGATTACAAATATGTGATCGGAAATGTAAATCTAAAGAGCCTGCTCGCAAATCGTGACTTGCTGGAGCAAAAGGACATTTTTATTGCTCATACAGGAAGGTATACATACACCGACGAGCAAATAAAAGCGGTTGTTGAAGAGGCTGTGCTGGCAAATTAACAACTAGGCCATAAAAAAGCCCCTTGATCCACAAGGGGCTTTTTTTATATCTCTAAAGCTTATATCTCACGCTCTATATCCCAGTTCTCCAGGTAATCCGCCACCCGTCGTACAAATGAGCCGCCTAATGCGCCATCTACCACGCGGTGATCATAGGAAAGTGATAAATACATCATATGGCGGATGGCTATGACATCCCCAAACTCAGTTTCCAGCACTGCTGGTTTTTTCTTAATGGCTCCAACAGCCAATATAGCTACCTGAGGCTGGTTAATGATCGGTGTGCCCATGACATTCCCAAAGGATCCTATATTTGTAAGCGTAAAAGTTCCGTTTTGCGTTTCATCCGGCTTCAGCTTTGAAGCCCTGGCCCTGAGCGCAAGATCGTTAACAGACTTGGTAAGCCCGACAAGATTGAACTGATCCGCGTTTTTTATCACCGGTACGATCAGGTTTCCTGAAGGCAAGGCTGCCGCCATTCCGATATTGATGTCTCTTTTTCTAACGATCTGTGATCCGTTAACGGTCACATTTATCATCGGGTAATCCTTGATAGCCTTAGTCACTGCCTCGATAAATAACGGTGTAAACGTTATTTTCTCCTTTTCACGCTGCTCAAACGTCTTTTTAACCTTCTCCCTCCACAAAACCATATTGGTCACATCCGCCTCAACAAAAGAGGTTACATGGGGAGATGTCTGTTTGCTCATTACCATATGATCAGCAATAAGCTTACGCATACGGTCCATCTCAATGATCTCTTCTCCAGCTGAGAGCAACGTCGAAACAGGCGCTCTTACCGGAGCCTCGGCGCTTGTATTCAAAACCGGAATGTCTTCTTGAATATTTTTGTTGTGCTGAACTTGACTACTTTGCCTTTGACGGATGTAAGAAAGCAGGTCGTCCTTAGTAAGGCGGCCTTCAGCTCCGCTGCCAGGTATATGATCAAGTTCCTCGTTGCTGATATTTTCCTCCGCCGCAATGCTCTTCACCAAAGGAGAGTAAAACCTTTCAGATACCGCCTTTACTCCAGGTATATCGTTAAGCGGCGGAAGATCAGCTGGCAGATCGTCTTCTGTTTCTTCCTGTTTTACCGGCGCACTAGTCACCTCACCTTCGATCTCAATAATGGCTATAATATCGCCCACCTGGGCCACCTCATCTTCCTTAAACAACTGGCTCACCAGCTTACCCGACACCGGAGAAGGAACCTCAGAATCTACCTTATCTGTCGCTATCTCGAGAACTATATCATCCACTTCTACCGCGTCACCTGGTTGCTTTGCCCATTTAATGACGGTGGCTTCTGCAACACTTTCCCCCATTTTTGGTAACAACAATTCGTATTGAGCCATTTTTTATTTCATGATTGGTATTGCAGGCAAAAGTAAAGTATTTTGAACACTTAAACCTAATCAGGGCCAAGTTCATTCAAAATCATACCTAAAGCGGCTACTGCAGAGCGTTCTATATTTTGCGTCCGCTTGTTTCCAAAAGTAAAAAGCCGCGCAACAACCTGCTGCTTGTTAGCTACCGCTATCCAAACGGTACCGACGGGTTTTCCCGGACTCGCACCATCAGGCCCTGCAATTCCGCTCACTGCAACGGCATAGTCCGTGTTAAATGTGCGGAGCGCTCCGGCAGCCATCTCGGTAACGGTTTCTTCGCTAACCGCCCCGTATCTTTCCAGGGTTTGCTCACTTACATCGAGTATCTTTATTTTCAATTCATTGGAGTAAACAACTCCACCACCCTTATATACAGCCGAACTTCCTGGATGCTGCGTAATCAGATGACCGATATACCCGCCGGTACAGCTCTCAGCAGTTGAAAGTGTCAGTCCCCGCTTCTCCATCGTATTCAGCATGGCTTTCTCAAGTGCAATATCTTCTAAGGCAGCTACATGCTTCTTCACCCGCTCCGCGATGCGCTGTGTGAACTCCATGATCTGACGGTCAAGAAGCGCACCTTCATATCCGCTTCCGCTTAAGCGGAGGCGCACCTGACCGAGCCGCGGCAGGTATGCAAGCTTGATATGTTCAGGCAGATCGTTTTCTATATCAGCTATTGCCTCGGCCAGAAAGGACTCGCCTATCCCGTAAGTCAGAATCGTTTTATGTACAATATGGGGCAGCTTGAACAAACTGACCAGCCTTGGAATGATCTCTTCCTCCATTAAATACATCATTTCAAACGGTACGCCAGGCATGGAAACAATAATACGCCCATTGTTCTCAAACCACATACACGGGGCTGTGCCCTGCTTATTCTGAATCACAGTACACCCCTCCGGCACATCGGCCTGGCCCATATTCGAATCGAGCATAGGTCGCTTTAACCGCTCAAAGAAGGTCCTGACATGTTGTAGCGTCTCTTCATCCCTACGCATTCCCATGTTAAAATACCTGGAAAGGGTGATTTTCGTTATATCATCTTTTGTGGGGCCCAACCCACCAGTGATCAATATTATGCCTGCGCGCTTTTCAGCTTCAGACAAAGCATCGATAATATGATCGGCCTGATCCGACACTGATGTAATTTGCTTTACCGCGATGCCCGCAAGATTGAGCTTTTGTGCCATCCAGGCGGAATTGGTGTCTACAATCTGGCCGATAAGAATCTCATCACCGATCGTTATTATTTCAGCTGTCATACTAGAAACGGGTGTAATAATTTTTCCGCTTACTCAGTTTTAGATCCTGCAACACAGAAGCCTTTACCTTTATATCGACTGAATAAGATTGGTACTGACCAAATGGAACCCAGCTAAAGCTCATGTCCCAGCAATGTAGATCGCGGTAAATAGAAAAAGAGGTTTGTGAAAAAGTGTTGGCTTTAAAATCCCATCCCGAATTGAATTGTACTTTCCATTTCGGCGTGATATTAGCATCGCCGTTGAAATTCAACGTATTGGTGATTGAGCCGTTCCGCCCTACTTCATCTGTGGCATATTGGAAACTGTAGCTGAATGCAAAGTTCCAGGGAATATTAAAGTCTACAAACGCATTCGGATCTCGGCTTACCCTGGCAAGTGCTTCTGCCTGTTCTTCAGTGATCCCTCGTTGTTGGGCAATCTCGTTGACTTCATCAATATTCTCGTTTCGTCGTTTCAACGCTTCGGGATTGAGACTGTAGTCGAAAGAAAAACCAAAGTTCGTGAGACGAGGCAAGCGACCCGCCTGCCAGGTATATCGATCTACCAAAACAGGTGTTTGCACACCATTAACAGTCTGAATTTCGACCTGATAAGGGTTCAACGTACCATTATAATTGATGCCTAGCTTCTCCGTAAACTGCGATCTGCCGCTGAAGTTAAGTCTTGACAGTTTAAAATTCTCCGCTAAAAAGTTATAAGATCCACTGATACCCAGACCCTGGATAATTGGAATCTTTTTCTCGCCTTTGCCTGTGGTATCGTTTGGCGTAAGAACCTTTGCTTCAACTGTGTTATCTAGCCCGAAGGATATTGATGCGTTTCGGCCTAATCCAGGACCACCGTATACTGCGCCTTCAAAGACGCTATATTTGATGAGCTCGCCACGCGAGTCGCGTACCTGGGAGCCATCCTCATATTGCGCAATCTTATAATACCCTCTGCTAGGATCCGAGAAATCAGGTGTGTAGCCGAAACTCACGCGGGGCGTCATTACATGTCTTAAGGCCTTAAAATTTCCGAACTTGGTAAATTGGGCGGTGCTATACACTTTTGTAGAAAGCCCCATGTTCAGGTCATATACCCCATTGCGCTTAAATCCCGGAATGGTGTCTATACGCGGAACGTGCGATCCGTTTACCACGCGGGTATAAGTCTTACTAATTGTCTGAAATGCCCATCTCTCCGTATAATTCACTCCAGTGTTAAAGTTGAAGTAATCAGCTATTGTAAATGCCATATTGATCGGAATCTGGTGGTTTACAGCATTCTGAAATTTGTTCAAAGATGAGCGCTTAAACAATTCACTTTCTATCGTGGTAATGCTGTTGCTGGCCTGCATGTTATAACCGACGGTAATCTTCTGATACCATTTTTGCTCCCCAACACGATCTGGAGAGTCGAAGGGGCTGAAAGTGGGTACCGACAGGCTTATATCAGGCAAACGGATGCTTACGGTCTGATTAAGCGTTTCCTGTGCTGCGTCGGCTGCTAGACTAAGGTTGATGCCGCTGTCGAAAACCCGGCCGTAAGAGATAGCGGAACGCAATGTGTTCTGAGCGATCCTCTCAAAATCATATGTAGTCCCCCCGGCCGTATTCCGGTTGTAACTTGCGGTTCCAGCATTTACTGAGGCTGAAAATGTCGTTCCCGGCCGTGCATTGGGATTCTGACTATGGCTCCATTGCAGATTAAAATCCTTCTTCGGGTCATACTCTGGAGTGCCCTCCAGTCCATACCGTGAATTTGAATAACTGAAATTGATATTACCGGTATACTTGTAACGTTTGATGTAGTTGGTCGCAACGTTAAGGTCGTATGAACCCCGGGTGTAGATAGTACCTGTTATACGCGCATCCCAGTAATCGCTTAATCCAAGATAATAACCCCCATCCCGTAAAAAGAACCCACGGGTGAAATCTTCGCCGGGTGAAGGAAGTATCACACCAGAAGACCGCTTGTTCGGCTTTGGAAAAAAGGCAAAAGGTAGACCAATGGGCAATGGCACGTCCTCAATTTTCAAATATACCGGACCGGTAATGATCTGATTTTCTGTAACGATACCTTTCGTGATATGTATACCAAAATGCGGGTGCGGCAGGTTGCATGTACTATAGGTTTGCCCCTGACTATGAATTTCATCGTCTGGCTGCTTCTTTGCACGGCCTCCCGTAAAAAATCCACCCTCCTGCTCCGTGAAAACGCCCCATATCTGGGCCTCCATAGTCTCGGTATTGTATCTTAGCGAGTCGGCCATTGAGGTACTTTGACCTTCCATTTTCAGGATTGGGCGCCCTACATACTTACCGCCCGGCGTCCAGGAGCCACGCGCAAAAAGCTGGTTCGTGCGACGGTTGTACTGGATATAATCTGCGTCAAGTTCAAAGCCCTGATAGGTCAAACGTGCTTTCCCGTAAAGATGCACAATATCATTCACCGGGTCCACCCGGGTCGAATCTTCAGCCCGGTGTTCAACTTTCTGACTGGCGGTTGTATCAGCAGCCCCTGTTTGTACGTTATTAACCTGGGGATTAGCTCGCTTTATGGTATCAATCTTGGTCGTGTCCTGTTGCCAAAAGGATTCAGAAACAGCGTAAGAGCGTTTACTAACCGAAGCTAATGAAACTGTTAAACTAAGAAAAATGATGTACCGTAAAAGTTTCAAATTCGTGGTGAATAGTTATTTTTGCATTAATGTTTAATCCAAAACGTTCAAAATTAATGAAAAATATGCCATTGCTTAGACCAAATAAGCTTTTGGTCATATTTATTTGCATTTTTGGACTTACATTAACTGGTAATCAAGCTTTTACACAGGAATACAAAATCAAAACTATCGTACTTGACGCTGGTCACGGCGGCAAAGATGGGGCTACCCGCGGAGTTTATTCCACTGAGAAAGATGTGGCGTTGAAGACGGCGCTCCGTTTGGGTGCAGCAATTCAGGAAACCCTGAAAGATGTGAAGGTTATATATACCCGTACCGACGACACATTCGTTCCCCTGTATGAGCGTATTGGCATGGCGAATAAGGCGCACGCAGACCTGTTTATTTCAATACATTGTAACGACATGCCGCTGATTAGGACAACTCAGGTGACAGGCTATAAGAAGAACAGTAAGGGAAAACGCGTTCCGATTACGCGTGCGGTCTACAAAAAAAGCACTTCCACCCGTGGCGTGGAAACCTTCGTATCGGGTATGGGCCGACTGGACGAACAGGATGAGGTGATTAAACGCGAAAATGCTGCTATCTTCCTTGAGGAGAATTATAAAGAAAATTATGAGGGTTTTGACCCCGACAATCCTGAAAGCGCAATCATATTGTCCCTGTTAAAGAATACTTTTCGTACTCAGAGCTTAAGGTTAGCAAAGCTAATCCAGAATGAATATGTTAGCGTAGGGCGGGTTAACCGCGGCGTACAGGAAAAGAGCCTGGCAGTGCTTGCCCGTGCCGGAATGCCTGCGGTACTTACAGAAATTGGCTTCATCAGTAATCCGGAGGAAGAAGATTATATGAACTCCGAGGCCGGACAAATTGAAATAACAAATAATTTACTTAACGCAATCATTAATTATAGGAAAAACCTGGAAGGATAATTAGAGAACATTATGAGATTGAAAAAAGCCGTACAATTTTTGCCGTTACTTTTACTATTTTACTCATTTCAAAGCGCTTTCTCACAATCATATAAAGTAAAAACCATTGTTATTGATGCCGGACATGGCGGCAACAAACCCGGTGCCCGGGGCAGCTTTTCTGTAGAAAAAGACGTTGCCCTTCAGGTGGCACTTAAGCTAGGCCGGAAAATCGAAGAGGAACTCCCGGACGTAAAAGTGCTCTACACCCGAAAAACGGATGTGGATGTGGATTTCTACAAACGCGCCGCCCTGGCAAATGACAACCATGCCGACCTCTTCATTTCTATCCATTGCAACTCCATGCCCAACCGACGGGTGATAACCGGATACAAGCGGTTGAAAAGCGGAAAAAAAACACCGGTATACGGTTACGTTAAGAACACCACAACAAGAGGAACTGAAACGTTTGTAGCCGGTTCACACCGTTTAAACGAACAGGATGCCGCTATTCGTGAAAATGAGGACATTAAGCTCGAGAAAAATTACAAGGAAAACTACAACGGCTACGATCCCAAAGATCCCGAAACATTTATTATCTTATCTTTGTTTAAGAACTTGTTTAGAGACAAAAGCTTAAAGCTTGCCCGTCTTATTCAGGATAATTACCGGAATGACGATAAAAGAGTTGATAGAGGAGTAAAGGAACAGGGGCTGTTGATCCTACAGCGCTGCGGACTGCCCGCAGTACTTACTGAGATAGGATTCATATCTCACCCCGAGGAAGAAAAGTATATCAACTCGGAGGCTGGCCAGGCTGAAATTGTGAACTCAATTTTTAAAGCGATTAAAACCTATAAAAAGGAAACCGAGGTATAGCACAACGCTTCCTGCGCATCCAAACCATATAAATTAACACTAAATGAAGATAAAAAACGAAACAAAAGTTGGTATACTTGCGGCCTTTTCCATTGCCGTTTTAATCATAGGTTATAACTTTTTGAAAGGTAACTCCATCTTTAGCAGCGAGACAGTTTTGTATGCCAGATATTCCCGTGTAGAAGGACTCGCCGTATCTAAGCCCGTACTTGTAAACGGTTTCCAGATTGGCCGGGTCGACGAGTTGCAACTGCAACCCGATGGATCTATACTTGCTACACTGAAAATTAAAGGCAAATACGAGATTCCCCGTACCAGCATTGCACGTTTGGAAAGCACAGATCTTTTAGGCAGTAAAGCTATAGTAATGGAGCTTGGACCGGGAAGTAATTTTGCAGTTGACGGGGATACGCTGAATGCCAATGTGGAGAAAGGGCTAATGGAAGCGGTACAGCCAGTGCAAAAGAAGGCCGAGGTAATCATCGGAAAGATGGACTCCATCCTTACCAGCGTAAATGCTATACTGAACCCAAATTTTCAAAGGAATGTCGACCGAAGTTTCACAAGTATAGCAGCAACCCTTTCTTCGCTTGAGGCCACTTCAAAAAAGGTAGACAATCTCGTTGGTTCTGAAGGTTCGCGCATATCGGCCATATTGGCCAATGTTGAAGCAATTTCTGCCAACCTCAGACAAAACAATCAGAAAATTTCAGGGATCCTGAATAACATCAGCAGTGTTACCGATCAGGTTGCAGCGTCAAACTTCAAACAAACGATTGACAATGCGAATAAAGCTATGACTGATCTTCAGTTGATCGTAGGCAAGATAAATAGCGGAGAGGGCTCCTTAGGTTTGCTGATCAATGACAAGCAGATGTATGAAAACCTGAATAATGCTTCTAAAAATCTCGACGCCTTGATGATTGATTTGAAGCAGAACCCTAAGCGGTATGTTCATTTCTCTGTTTTCGGTGGCGGCAACAAAGATTAGCGCGGCTTAGATAGAAAAGGTATTACCTTCAATAGCCAGTTCAGTTTGTTCGAATACTGACCTGGCCTCATCCAACAATGGCTGAAGCACCTTGTATCTGGAGGAAAAGTGCCCGATAAGCAACTTCCGGGCTCCTGTGAGCTCCGCAATCTGGGCCGCCTGCAAAGCAGTCGTGTGATGAGTTTCGTTTGCCCTGCTCAGCATCTCGTGCAGAAAAGTAGCCTCATGATATAACGTATCGCAGTCCTTGATATTGGCGAAATAAGATTCATCCATAAGGGTATCCGAACAATAGCCATAACTTTTAGGCCGGTCTGGATCGGCGGTATAATCGCTGTTTAAAAAGACTTTCCCATTTGGCAAAGTAAGGTCGAGCCCCCGCTTTAGCAATGGGTAGTATTCGACAGCAACGCCCTCGGCCTCCAAACGGTCTACCAGCAGGCGCCTAAGCCGCTTCTTTTGATTAAATCTGAACCCTGTACATGGAATGCGATGATTCAGTACAAAGGTCTCGACACTCAGGTCTGAATTTTCAAATATCAACTCAGCCGTCTCAGTGTTAGTGGCATGAAAATCTATCTGATAACGCAACACAGTCTCTGAGTGTAAGAATTGTAACTGTAAAATCTCCAGGAGTGCCGGCGGACCAAACAAATGCAAGGGTTTTATTCTGCCATTCAGGTGCAGACTGGACAGGAGGCCAATCAAACCAAAATAATGATCACCGTGCAGATGACTAATAAAAATATAGTCTATTTTACTCGCCTTAAAACCGTACCTGATGAGTTGTTGCTGTGTACCTTCTCCACAATCTATCAGATAAAATTTCTCATTACAGTTCAGCAGTTGCGCCGTCGGATTTCTGTTGTAAATTGGTGTTGCAGAACTGCTTCCCAAAATGGTCACTTCAAACTTCATCATCAGTATCTCTGCCCCCCAGCAACTCCCGTTCAATCTCATTCATGAAGATGAGGTCTTCCGCCTCTTCCATCCTGCCTACAATGGTCAGCGACTCATCCAGGTTTGACAACTGAACAATACTACTTAGATTTTCGTTCAGCCCTGTGACAATGAATAAGCCCTTCTGCTTTTTACACAGGCGGTCGCCGGCAAGCAAACAACTCAAATCCTGAGCATCATCGCAATGTTCTACGGCCGATAGATCCAAAACAATATTGCTGTATCCCTGACTGTTCAGCGCTATAACTTCCGACTTCAACCGGGGAGTATTGTCGTTAGTTAACGCAGGCTCGTGAAGCTTCAGAACGACGTACTTATCATGTCTATCAAGAGAGAATTCCATAACTATTGGTTTAGCAATTCCTGCAAGGATTGATTAACATTTTGCTCAATACGGCTTAAAATATCGCCCGATTCTGCTTTCACAAAACGGTCGCCTGTTATTTGCTCGTAAAGCTCAATATACCTGTCCGATATGGAATTAATGATATTCGGCGTCATCTCAGGAACGCTCTGTCCCTCTTTACCCTGAAAACCGTTCTCAATAAGCCATTTCCGAACGAATTCTTTAGACAACTGCTTTTGAGGTTCACCCATTTCCTGGCGCTCTTCGTACCCCTCCAGGTAAAAATATCTGGACGAATCTGGGGTGTGAATCTCATCGATGAGGAAAATATCCTCACCCGACTTGCCAAACTCATATTTCGTATCCACCAGGATAAGACCGCGCTCCGCAGCGATCTGTACCCCTCTCTGGTAAAGCGCATAAGTGTATTCTTCGAGCTTTGCATAATCCGCTAAAGACACGATACCCTTCGCCAGAATATCGTCTTTCGAAATATCTTCATCATGACCAACCGCCGCCTTGGTTGTAGGCGTTATAATGGGAACCGGCAGCTTATCATTCTCCTTCAAACCTTCCGGCAAACTAACGCCGCAAATACTCCGCTTTCCTGCCTGATACTCTCTCCAGGCATGCCCGGCCAGATAACCCCTGATCACCATTTCAACTTTAAAAGGCTCACAAATACGGCCTATCGTCACCATCTCATCTGGCGTGCTGATCACCCAGTTCGGAACGATGTCGCTTGTGGCAGCCAGGAACTTGGCCGCGATTTGATTAAGTACCTGACCCTTAAATGGAATTGCCTCCGGTAGAACCACATCAAACGCGGATATACGGTCGGAAACTACCATGACCATAAAACGATTATCTATCGTGTACACGTCACGTACCTTACCTTTATAAAATGCCGTTTGCCCTGAAAAACTGAAATTTGTTTCTTTTATTGCTCTCATCTATAAAACCGTATGTTCTTTATTGTATATCGCCGTAAGCTTTCAAAATCCGCTTAACCAGTTTGTGCCTCACCACATCCTCTCCGGTCAGATAGATAATATCAATTCCGGGTATATCCGCCAGTATCCGCAGTCCGTTGTGGAGGCCCGACATCTGCTTTTTCGGCAAATCTACCTGGGTTACATCGCCCGTCACGATAAATTTAGCCGATGGTCCCATACGGGTAAGAAACATTTTGAGCTGCAGGTCTGTCGCGTTCTGCGCCTCATCCAGGATAACAAAACAATTATCCAGTGTCCTGCCGCGCATAAATGCCAGTGGTGCAATCTCTATGGTTCTATTCTCAATATAGGTCCTCAATTTTTCCGCAGGTATCATATCATCGAGCGCATCGTACAAAGGACGAAGATAAGGGTCAACCTTCTCTTTCAGGTCGCCAGGCAGAAAACCAAGGCTCTCGCCGGCCTCAACCGCCGGCCTGGTCAAGATGATGCGTTTGATCTCTTTATTTTTTAAAGCACGCACAGCAAGTGCCACTGCGGTATAGGTTTTACCGGTTCCGGCCGGACCAATAGCAAAAAGCACATCATTCTTTTTGATGCTGTCCACCATTCTCCTTTGATTAGCGGTCCTTGCTTTAACCAGTAGGCCGTTTGTGCCAAACACGATAACTTCACCACCCCCACTGCCACCGGCTGCAGCCTTTTCGCCGGCAGGTTCAGCACCTAAGCGCCCCCCTGCACCAGCCAATATACTTTCCACATCGCCCGCACTCAAAGCGCTGAACTTTTCCAGATGGCCGATCAGGCTGTTATATTTCAGCTCGAACGCCTTCTGCTCCATTTCGTCGCCCAGTACCTTCACCTCGTTACCTCTCGCTACTATTTTCAGCTTCGGAAAGGCGTTCTTAATGAGCTCGTAGTGCTCATTGTTGGCCCCCCAAAACTGCACCGGATCAACCGATTCTAATGTTAATTTCAGTTCGTTCAAAATATTGTTTTTTTGATTGGAGTGTATATTCTAATATAAAAGTTGAATATTTGTACGCGACTTGACGCCTACGCAAGATTAAGAATAAATATTTAATTTTTAATGGCCATCATAACATTAACGACAGATTTAGGTTCTAAAGATTTCTATCAAGCCGCCCTAAAAGGAAGCATTTTAAGCATCCTGCCAAGCGCTCAGATCGTTGATGTAACACACGAAGTTCCTTCCTTCAATATTTCCTACGCAGCCTTCGTATTAAAGAACGTTTACCCCTACTTTCCAAAGGGATCAGTACATCTGATCGGTATCGATTCCGTCTACAACGAAAACACCAGGTATGTAGCTCTAAAACACAACGATCATTATTTTGTTGGCGCCGATAACGGAATATTTTCTCTGCTGTTCGACGACAAGCCTGAAACCATTGTTGAGTTGAATATCATGCAAGATTTAAAATATCTTCATTTTCCGCTGGTGGATATTTTTGTGAAAGCAGCTGTGCATCTTGCCAAAGGAAACAAGCTAAAAGATATCGGCCTGCCTGTGGAGGGAATTGAACAGAGAATGCTTCTCCACCCGGTTATCGAACGCGATATTATCAGGGGCAGTGTGATCTATATTGACACATTTTGTAACGTCATCACCAATATTACGAAAGACCTATTTACCAGAATACAGCGGAACCGGGATTTTACCCTCTATTTCAGAAAAAGCGAGACCATTACCCAGCTTAGCTGGCACTATAACGAAGTACCGGAAGGCGAAAAGCTCTGTCTGTTTGGCATAAGCAATCATCTTGAAATAGCCATCAATAAAGGTAAGGCAAGCGGCCTCCTGGGATTGCACCTTGGCGATATCGTGCGGGTAGAATTTCACCCATAAAGCAAGGGCACAGAGTTTGCTCTATGCTACCCAAACTTTTAGTATGCTTAAACATCTGCTCAGCCTTATCCTTACTTGTTTTGTAATACCCGCCTTTGCCACTCAGGCCGACACCAGCGCCTATCATTTGCAGCGACTTAAAGTTAACGCGCTTTTGGCAGAACGAAGCTCGAGGTTTGGTCAGTACGACGAGAGCTTGAGTAAAAGAACCGGCATTTTCGGTCTGCAAACCAAACAAGACATTAAAAACTCAAACGACATCCTTCGTCAAATTGTCCTGAACGATAACAACATTTTTAAGGAGTTAAAAATCCTGATGGATTATAAAGATCAGCAATATCAGCAAGTACAACGGACCGCGGCAGACATGAACAGCCGCCTTGAGAACTACCGGGCGTCGATTAAAAAGCTACAGGACGAAAACGAACGCTTGAAACAAGACACCGGAGGCAGCGACTGGAGGTCAATTGGGTTGGTAGCTTTTTTCGCCCTGATTATCTCATGGATAGTATTCTTTTACAAATTCAACAGAAAAGGAAGACCAGTTACCTGAATCAAGTCCTCTCAATTGAAATAATTAGTCAGCAGCCCGACAGGGAACTTCGGCTCCACCCAGGTAGACTTTGGCGGCATAATGCCGTCAGCATCAGCAACTGCCATCACCTGATGAACCGAAGGCGGATGTAAAGTGAAGACCACGCTGAATATACCCTGATCGACCCTCTGCTGCAATACATGCACGGGTACACGTCCACCTTCAAATGCAATCCTCGGATCTGTTCTCGGATCACAAATACCTAATATCGGGTCCAGAATATTCTTTTGCAGGATGGTGACATCAAGCGAGTCTACCGGATCATCGGCATCAAATATCCCCGGCTTTGGCCTAAGCTTATACCATTGCTTATTCAGGTACATACCGATCTCATGTCTGCTTTCAGGTCTTACCGCACGGTCGGCCTCCTCCACAAAAAAAGATGCTTGAACAGCCGTTAAAAACTGTGACGGCGACAAATTCCCAAGATCACGAACCAACCTGTTAAATTCCAAAACCCTCACCTCGTCGGTGTTCATATAAGCCGTCGTGAAGTAATTATATGGCTCAGCACCCGTATGCCGTTTCACATTTAATGCCCGCTTTTGTAAACCCATCTTCACCATAGATGCCGCACGGTGATGCCCATCAGCGATATAGACACAAGACATATTTTCGAAAGCAGTTTCAATAGTTTTTATGTCCTCCGCATCCCTTACGGCCCATACTTCATGCAGGGTGCTATCAGACATCGATAGCTTCAGATCAGACGCCAGACGAATGTAAGCGCCGACAACCTTTTCAATTGCTGCATCAGGCGGATAAGTAACCAATACAGGGTTAGCATCCAGACCAGTGTGCTGTAAGTAGTCGGCAAGTGCCTGTTCCCTGCGCTCAACGGTCGACTCATGCTTTCTGATCAAACCATCTGCATAATCGTTGATATGTGTCAACGTCCAGATGCCGGTCTGACTGAGCCCGTCATGTGTCACCCGGTACACATAGATAGCAGGACTTATATCCGGTACTAAAACGTGATTTTCAAGAAACTTCTCCACGTTTTCGCCTATTGTTTTATAAATAAGCTCTTGCCGGGTACCGCGCAGATAAGGATTGTCCAGTTCCGGATCTATCAGATGCAGGAAGCTATATCTGTTTTCTGATGTGATCATCCTGGCCTCGTCTGCGGAATAATTTTCCAGGGGATGCGTCACAACCCGCTCTTGCAGGTCCGTCGCAGGTATAAGCGCACAAAAAGGTTTAATCCTTGGCATACTGGCGGAAAATAAAACGGGGCAAACGCCCCGTTTCTTATGAGTTAAAATGTTCGATAATGAGTGTAGCGAGTTCCGTACCAATACGCTCTTGGGCCTCATTCGTTGAGGCACCTATATGCGGAGTTAAAGATATTTTGCTATGCTCAAGCACTGCTCTTGACGGCGTAGGCTCATTGTCAAATACGTCCAGTCCGGCAAATGCTACCTGACCGCTATCTAGGGCGGTGATAAGCGCCTGCTCATCAATAGTACCGCCTCTTGAACAATTCACAATACCTACACCTTTCTTCATCTTTTCAAATTCCGAAGCACCCAAAATAGGCTTATCCGCAAACGGTGTATGCAGACTGATAAAATCACTGCCTGAAATCACGTCATCTAGCGATACTGTCTTAACCGGAATATCGACCTGTACGCCGCCCTGCAGCGAAAGTGTCAGTTTCCCGTCGAACGGATAAAGGTCATATGCCAGCACATTCATACCCAGGCCAAGTGCCACAGTTGCCGTTTCACGACCAATTCTTCCAAATCCGATGATGCCTATGGTTTTACCACGGAGTTCGATACCCTTGGCATAAGCCTTCTTAAGCGCATTGAATTTACTATCGCCATCAACCGGCATTTTCCGGTTGGCGTCCTGAAGGAACCTAACGCCGGTAAATAAATGCGCAAACACAAGTTCAGCAACCGACAGAGAAGAGGCTGCTGGCGTATTTACAACAGCCACACCCTTGCTTCTCGCATATTCTACATCGATATTATCCATGCCCACGCCCCCGCGACCAATCAGCTTGATATTCGGACATTGGTCTATTAATTCTTTACGAACCTGAGTGGCACTACGTACAGTAATGGCATCATAATTTTTCAAGGCTTCCGCCAGTTTATCCTGAGGCACAGTTTCCGTATCAACTACAAAACCAGCCTGTTCTAACAACATTTTTCCGATCGGGTCAATCCCATCGTTTGCAAGTATCCTAACCATTTAATCTTATTTTATTGATGTTTTTCCGCAAAAACCTGCATTAATTCAACCAGAGCGTGTACACTTGTAATCGGTAACGCATTATACATCGATGCCCTGAAACCGCCAACACTGCGATGGCCCTTCAAGCCCTCGATGCCATTTTCTTCCACAAACTTCAGGAAGGGCTTTTCCAGCTCCTTATTCTCCATCACAAAGCAAACGTTCATCCTCGACCTGTCTTCTACGGCACAGGTGCCTTTAAACAATGGATTTCTGTCGATCTCTTTATACAAAGCATCAGCCTTCGCTTTATTTTCCTTCTCAATTTCCGCAATGCCTCCTTTAGATTTGAGCCAGCGCAGGTTAAGCATAGCTACATATATCGAGAAAACCGGCGGAGTGTTATACATTGAGCCACCCTCAATATGAACCTGATAATCGAGCATGGAAGGTATTTTCCTGCCTGAACGGCCAAGGATGTCATCCTTTACAATCGCGATAGTAAGCCCCGCAGGGCCAATATTCTTTTGCGCTCCGGCGTAAATCAGACCGAATTTCGATACGTCGATAACCCGGCTCATAATATCAGACGACATGTCGCATACTACCGGAACATCTGTTTCCGGGAAACTAAACATTTCTGTGCCATATATAGTGTTGTTAGAGGTACAATGGAAATAAGCACTATCGGCGGGTATATCATATTCCTTTGGCACATGAGTGTAATTGGAAGCTTTTGAAGAAGCCACGATGTTCGCTGTCCCGAAAGCGGCAACCTCCTTGATGGCCTTACTTGCCCAAACCCCTGTATCCAGGTAACTGGCAGTTTTCCCCTCGGGCAACAAATTCATAGGCACCATAGAAAACTGCAAACTGGCACCTCCCTGCAATAAAACTACAGAATATCCTGAAGGAACATTCAGTAATTCCTTCACCAATCTGGTGGTCTCTTCTACAACATTTTCGAACTCTGATGTACGGTGCGAAATCTCAAGGATCGATAAACCATCCTTAAAATCAAGTACCGCTTGCGATGCTTGTTTAAATACTTCTTGAGGTAAAATACATGGGCCTGCGCCGAAATTGTGTCTCATTTTTTTTTGGTTATTTATAATGGTGGTAAATGTAATATATTTATGCCTTTCGGTGGTTGTAAAATTTGAGATCTGCGATCATTTGTTCAGGAGAATCCGCACCAAAAATGGAGTTGCCAGCTACCAGCACGTCTGCGCCAGCCATCACCAGGTCAGGCAGGTTTGCCATTCCGATACCGCCGTCTACTTCAATAACGAGTTCAGGGTTCAGCCGTTCTGCCATGGCTCGCAGTTCACGAACCTTATTCAGCGCGTTCGGAATAAATTTTTGTCCGCCAAAACCGGGGTTTACCGACATCACAAGCGCAAGATCCAGATCAGGTAAAATGTCCTTAAGCAAGGCCGTAGGGGTATGCGGATTTATCGCCACGCCAGCCTTGCAGCCTGTTGAACGTATTAATTCCACGACGCGATGAAGATGCACGCATGCTTCATAGTGTACCGTAATCACAGCGGCACCACCCTCAGCAAAACGTTCGATATAGCGCTCCGGGCTTTCGATCATGAGATGAACATCCAGGGGCTTTTGGGCATAGGCTTTTAATACTTCGAGTACAGGAAAACCAAATGAAATATTGGGTACAAAAACACCGTCCATAATATCCACATGAAACCAATCAGCTTCACTGGAATTAATCATTTGGATATCCTTTAACAAGTTACCAAAATCAGCAGAAAGTACAGACGGGGCAATGAGGTGATTAGGATTGATATTCATTGTGCTAATATAAAATAACGATTTGTGATAACAGAAAAGCCCCGCGCAGGCGAGGCTTTTTCATGTGTTTATGCTTGCGGAGACGCAGCCTCAGGCTTTGGCGGACGAGGCAATAAAACTTTTCTGGAAAGTTTCATCTTGCCTTGCTTATCGATGTCCAGCAACTTAACCGTTACTTTTTCACCCTCCTTGAAAACTCCGTCCATAGTCTCCAGGCGTTTCCAGTCTATTTCTGAAATGTGCAGCAGACCGTCTTTACCAGGCATGATTTCCACAAATGCACCAAATGGCATAATAGATTTCACCTTACCTTCGTAAGTCGCGCCGATCTCCGGCTTGGCAGCAATCGCATTAATACGGCCTACAGCAGCATCTATCGAAGCCTTGTTATCCGCAAAGATCTCAACGATACCTTTGTTACCAACCTCTTCTATTGAAATGGTAGCACCTGTTTCGCGCTGCATCTCCTGAATGATCTTACCACCTGGTCCGATCACTGCACCGATAAATTCCTTATCTATGCTCAGTGATACAATACGCGGAGCATGATCTTTGTAATCCTCACGAGGCTCAGCAATGGTCTTCTTCATCTCGTTAAGAATATGCAAACGCGCTTCCTTGGCCTGGTCTAACGCATTCTTCAAAACCTCCCATTTTAAGCCATTGATCTTCAAATCCATCTGGCAGGCAACAATTCCTTTTTCCGTACCAGTTACTTTAAAGTCCATGTCGCCGAGGTGATCCTCATCACCAAGAATATCAGAAAGGATCGCATATTTACCGGTTTTCTCATCGGTGATCAATCCCATAGCAATACCAGATACCGGCGCCTTGATTTTCACACCAGCATCCATCAGCGCAAGCGTACCAGCACATACAGTAGCCATAGAAGAAGAACCGTTAGATTCCAGGATATCAGAAACGATACGAATTGTGTATGGATTTTCTTCAAGGCCTGGCAATACCTTTTTCAATGAACGCATGGCCAGGTTACCATGACCGATCTCACGACGGCCTGCTCCCCTGTTCGGGCGAACCTCACCGGTTGAAAATCCAGGGAAGTTATAATGAAGCATGAATTTGTTATAACCGTTGATGAAAGCACCATCGATCATCTGCT
Organism: Pedobacter deserti; assembly: GCF_024436415.1. Classification (GTDB taxonomy): domain Bacteria; phylum Bacteroidota; class Bacteroidia; order Sphingobacteriales; family Sphingobacteriaceae; genus Pedobacter; species Pedobacter faecalis. Next base: position 3,020,737 of record NZ_JAFMZQ010000001.1, read on the forward strand.
CATCATCCTTAGAACCCAAAGTCACCGTAGTAAGCGATTGCGTTTCACCACGCGTAAATACGGCAGAGCCGTGTGCAGCAGGCAGATAACCTACTTCGCTCCAGATCGGGCGAACAGTACGCACGTCACGGCCATCCAAACGGATGCCTTCATCAAGAACCAGGTTGCGGATGGCATCATACTGCACATCGTGAAAATATTTCTTGGCAAGGAATCCGGTTACATCATCAATATCTTCACCTAATGTTGTAATGAAGTCCATGAGGACCTCACCAAATGCGTTACCTCTTTCGTGCTTTGCAGATGCAGTCTTAGCAATTGCATACACTTTATCGTACGTGGCTGCATACACTTGATCCCTAAGCTCCGGATTACTTTCTTCATGAGAGTAAACACGTTTTTCAGTTTTGCCGGCAAGCTCGGCAAGCTCCTTCTGAGCCTGAACCTGTATAACAATTGCTTTATGTGCAAACTCGATCGCTTCAACCATTTCAGCTTCAGAAATCTCATCAGCCTCACCTTCTACCATCACGATGTCACGCTCTGTACCAGCTACAAGGAAATCCATTGTTGCACGCTCCAGATCACTTACATAAGGATTAACTACCAGTTTACCATCTATACGTGCCACGCGAACTTCCGAGATCGGTCCGTTAAAAGGGATATCAGAAACAGCAATAGCCGCAGATGCCGCAAGACCGGCCAGACAGTCAGGCATTACATTTTTATCAGATGAAATCAGGGAAATCATCACTTGAGTATCCGAGTGGTAGTCCTCCGGAAACATCGGGCGCAACGCGCGGTCTACCAAACGGGAAATTAGAACTTCATAGTCAGATAACCTGGCCTCACGGCGCAGGAAGCCTCCGGGTATGCGGCCTGCAGCAGCATATTTTTCCTGGTAATCGACAGATAATGGTAAAAAATCAATACCTGCCTTAGCATCCGGTGTTGAAACTACAGTAGCAAGAAGCATGGTGTCACCCATTCTAACAACTACAGACCCATCGGCCTGTTTAGCCAGCTTACCGGTTTCAATTTCAATTGTCCGCCCGTCACCCAGGTCGAACGATTTTTTTATTACATTCATTTAAAAATTATTATGGTATGTCTTCCTCTTTCTTACATACCGGATTTATATATATTACTTTTTGTTTGCAAACTTAGATAAAAGGCCAATCATTTTAGCTATGAAATTAAAAAAGCCATTCCCTGAAGAATGGCTTTTCCTGATATAAGTAGTTCTACTTGATGATATCCCTCAAACCTAAGTTCTTGATGATAGCACGGTAGCGCTCAATATCTTTTTTGTACAGATAAGCCAGTATACCCCGGCGTTTACCTACAAGCTTCTGAAGCGCAAGCTGCGTAGAAAAATCCTTACGGTTTTTCTTCAAGTGCTCAGTTAAGTGCGCAATACGGTACGTAAATAACGCTACCTGACCTTCTGCAGAACCTGTGTTGGTTTCTGTCTCGCCGTGTTGTTTAAAGATTTCGGCCTTCTTTTCTTTACTTAAATACATTCTTGAATGGTACTAAAGTGTTTGTTAATTAATTAATTCGCCGCAAAGATAAGCTAAGTTTTAACAATTAACAAGCGCTTTCCGATTAACCTGCTCATCATAAGTGTATAATTGGTAACTTTACGCGAACCATATATGGAAAAGAACGACTACAGCATATTCGAAAGCGAACTAAAAGTGCGCCCCGATGATATCGACATGTTCAACCATGTCCACAACAGCAAATATTTCGACTACGTGCTGGCCGCACGTTATGAACAAATGAGTGAGTTTTATAAGATGCCAATGGAATCCTTCCTCAGCAACGGCTATGGCTGGGTTGTGCGCACTGCGCTTGTCGAGTTTAAGCGCCCGCTTATTCTTGGCGATGTGATCAGCGTCCGCACCGGCATCCTCACCATCAACGAAAAAGGCTGCCGTGTTCAATTTGAGATTCTTAATAAACGTACAGGAAAAGTGGCGTCCGACGGATGGTTCGATTATGTGATGATTGATATCAACACCGGAAAAGGCTGTAAAGTAACGCCCGAAATGATTGCCGCATACTCAGTCTGATGAAAACAAATGAAACTGTAAAAGCCGGAAACCTTACTAAAATGTTCCGGCTTATCAAACAATCCATTCAGGGCGAAGAACTGGATTTCACCACCGGGAGTATACGGCGTGCCGTAGTGCTGCTCGCCATACCGATGATGCTTGAAATGGCTATGGAATCGGTATTTGCATTGGTAGACCTTTATTTCGTTGGGCACTTGCACAACAGCAGTCACGCCATACAAACCGTAGGGCTAACGGAGTCGGTACTTACCATAATTTACTCGCTTGCCATAGGCATGAGCATGGCAGCTACAGCGGTTGTTGCGCGCCGTATAGGCGAGAAAGATCCGGTAGCCGCAGCAAAAGCAGGTGTGCAGGCTATCATTATTGCCTTTGGCCTGACGGTGCTGATCAGTATTGGAGGCTTAATTTACGCAAGAGAAATCCTGCTGCTCATGGGAGCATCAGAGGAGACCGCCAGCCAGGGCACACCCTTTATCCGCATCATGATGGGCGGAAGTATCATTATCGTAATGCTATTCCTCATCAACGGTATATTTAGGGGCGCGGGCAACGCCGCCATCGCTATGAAAAGCCTGTGGATTGCCAATATCGCCAACATCATTTTTTGTCCGATCCTGATCAACGGACTTGGTCCTATACCTGCGTTCGGTCTTACGGGAGCTGCTATAGCTACCACACTCGGTCGCGGAATTGGTGTATGCTATCAGGTCTACCATCTATCGAGCGGAAAACAATTGTTAAAGCTTAAGCTAAGCTATTTTAAACCCCATTGGGAACAAATTAAAACCTTACTCAAAATTGCTACCCCTGGCATATTTCAATTTGTCATCGCTTCATGCAGCTGGATATTCCTGGCGCAACTCGTAGCCACTACAGGAAGCGATCACGGCTCGGCCGGGTATCAGACCGCTTTACGTTTAATGATGTTCTTTATGCTTCCGGCATGGGGACTCAGCAATGCCGCAGCTACACTTGTGGGGCAGAACCTTGGCGCGAAGCAGCTCGCCAGGGCGGAAAGATCTGTTTTCACCACCGCCAGGTACGTTACAATTTACATGGTGATCGTGATGCTTATAACCTTCCTCTTGGGCCGGCAACTGGTTGCTTTCTTTACCAACGATAACCTTATACAGGAGGTAGCCTATCAGGCACTGATCATCATCAGTGCAGGCTACGTATTTTACGGACTTGGAATGGTGCTTATCAGTACATTTAATGGAGCGGGCGATACCTGGACACCTACCCGGGTCAACTTTTTTGGCTTCTGGCTTTTTCAGATTCCCCTGGCTTATGTACTGGCCAAATATTTCAGTATGGGCCCCACAGGAGTCTTTTTTGCCATACCAGTTGCCGAGACAGGTATAGCGATAGCCGGATATTTATTGTTCAAACGTGGGAAATGGAAAACCATTAAGGTTTAGCCTTTTTTCTTTATATATTTGATAACAAACCAAATATATAAACCATCATGAAACAAACAATCTCTAAAACCGCAGGCATAGGAATCTTATTCCTTATGTTTGGAACTACCCTTACTTCTAAAGCTCAGGAAGCGGCAGAAAGCAAGAACATCGTAAAAATAAACGTTCCTGCCCTCTTTTTAAAAAACTACTCTTTCCAATACGAGCGGGCCATTGGAGAAAAAATGTCGATAGGCGGGGGAATCAAGTTTTCGCCTAAGTCGAGTGTCCCGCTAAAATCAAGGCTGGAATCCCTGATAGACGACGAAGAGGCCTGGGAAAGCATCAGCCAGTTTAAAACCGGGAATTTTGCGATCACACCCGAACTCAGGTTTTACCTCGGAAAGAAAGTATTTCAAGGATTTTACATTGCACCATACGCCAGATTTGCCACGTACACCGCCGAAGTGCCTTTTAAGTTTGACGTAGATGTCATGGGTACTACCTACACCGAAACGATGCCCCTTAGTGGCGACATCACTACACTGTCGGGCGGCATCCTTTTAGGATCTCAATTTAAAATTGCTAAACGTCTGCATCTCGACTGGTGGATCTTAGGCGCCCATTACGGAACCTCATCAGGCAACATATCGGGCACTAAGACACTTAGTAACGAAGAACAGCAGGCCTTGCGCGAACAACTGGCAGAACTTGAAGATCTTCCTCTGGTGAAAACCAAATATACCGTAGACGGCAACGGTGCCAAAGTAGACTTCGACGGCCCATGGGCAGGGCTCAGGGCTGGTCTTAGTGTAGGCTTCCGCTTCTGACCTTAGCCGATCGTTTCACGAATAAGTTTTGTATAAAAATCATTAAGCTTCATTCCCATGGCAGCTACCTGCTGGGGAATGAAGCTTGTTGCCGTTTGGCCCGGTATGGTATTGATCTCAATGAAATAAAAGTCGCCCTCATCACCTGTTAATATAAAGTCAATACGTACAACTCCCCTGCAATTCAGCTTTCTGTAAACCGACCTGGCTATATCGGCAACGCGCTCGCGTGTTTCAGGCCGTAACAGCGCTGGCGTGGTTTCTGTAGCCACGCCTGGTGTATACTTGGCCTCAAAATCAAAAAACTCCTTCTTTGTTTCCACCTCAGTAGCCGGCAACACAACAATGTCTCCGTCCAATTTGGCGACGCCAATGGTGAATTCCCGCCCCTGAATAAACTCCTCGATCAGCACCTGACTATCTTCTTTGAACGCTTTGTCGACCGCCTCTTCAAGATCATCTGCACGGACCACCTTACTCATGCCTATGCTGCTTCCTCCATTGTTTGGCTTTACAAAGAAAGGAAGCTTAAGATCTGCTTTGAGCTGATTGAAATCATGATCGCCACCCTTGAAAATCTGAGCAGACCTGGCAATGTTCAAACCAGGCAAACCATTCACCACAGCCTTAGTATAACCCTTGTTCATCGTTATTGCAGAAGTCAGCGCATCGCAGGTGGTATAAGGCAAACCTAGCATATCAAAATAGCCCTGCAGCTTTCCGTCCTCACCCGGCGAGCCATGTATGCAGATAAAGACACCGTCAAAGGTGATCCGACGCCCGCGTATGGTCAGCGAGAAATCGTTACGGTCCACCTCAATCTTCATGGAATCCGCAGGTTCATAGAACCAGCCCTGCTGTGTAAGCATGATCTTGTATACCTCGAATTTGTCAGGATCCAGATTTTGCGCGATCGTCGCAGCACTTTTTACGGATATCACCCATTCTCCTGTAGTTCCGCCTGTAAGCAAGGCTATCGTTTTTTTCATTGACGGTTGTATTTTACCTTCCGCAAACTTATGTAATTCCGGCTATTTTAATTCCAATAAGAAAATATTTTAAGCTAAATTTGGCACACATATCTCGGAACCGAAGCATGAGTAAATTCATATCCTACCTTAAAACAAAATCATTTCGAAACAACCTGATCGCAGCGGTACTAACCGTGGCTATCATCTTGTTTATCGCATTTTTCAGTTTACGGTACTATACTAAACATGGTCAGGGACTCAATGTACCCGTGTTAAAAGGGCTGAGCTTCCTGCAGGCGGTCGATAAGCTGGACCAACTTGGACTTCGTTATGAAGTGGACTCCGTTTATGTAATGGACATGCCCCCGGGAACGGTGCTCGACCAGGACCCGAACCCCAATACCTTTGTAAAAGACAACCGCACCATATACCTTACGGTGAGTATGAATACGGCGCCCAACGTGAAGTTTCCCGACGTAGTGTTTAAATCTTTAAGGCAAGCCAAAGCCATTATCGAAAGTTTCGGTCTTAAGCTTGGCGATACCACCTACAAACCCGATGTAAGTCGCGATGTAGTTCTCGAAGCCCAGTTCGGCGGGCAGTCGATAGCGGTGGGCCAGACCTTACCAAAGGGATCGAAAATTGATTTTGTTCTGGGCGACGGAAAAGGAAACGAGGAAGTTGACATTCCGACCTTACTCGGTTTAACCAAAGACGAAGCGCTCTTTGCCCTAAAAGGTGGTGCAGGCCTCACCTTAGGAACAATTACCTACGAAGGCAACATCACAGACTCCGCGTCGGCAGTGGTTGTTCGTCAGGACCCAATGCTTACCGACTCGGTAACCAAAGTAAAGCTTGGTACACCAGTAAACATTACGCTGTCCAACCAGCTCAGACAGCCGTTTTAACGTAAATTAAAGAACTACATCACCTATATGAATTCCGATCACAAACAAGCAAAAAGCCATACCAAGTTCAGGGCAATTATCGGCCTGTTACTTATTGCATTGGTCCTAGTCGCCTATTTTGGCTTCCAGTTTTACCGCGTATATTTTTCGCCGAACGTAAGCGGTGAAGAAGAATATCTGTATGTACCCACCGGGTCTAACATCGACGACCTGTACAAAGATCTGGAACGTAACGAAGCGCTGCTAAACCTGAGCACCTTTAAGGAGGCGGCGGGAAAAATGGATCTAGCCCAGGCATTAAAACCCGGACGGTATAAACTGGCTAAAGGCGCAAACAACCGGATCATCATCAATAAGCTTAAAGCAGGAAACCAGGACCCGGTGATGCTGAAAATCCAGGGTTTTCGGAAAAAAGAGAACCTTGCCGGTGCGCTTTCAAGAAAGCTTGAGCCAGATTCCGCAGCTTTTTTACAACTGTTAGACTCGGCTGCACTAATAGAAAAGTACGGCTTCAATAAAGACAACAGCTATGCGATGTTTATTCCAAACACCTATGAGATGTACTGGAATACATCGGCGACTGAATTTTTCGAGCGCATGCACAAAGAGTACGAGAAGTTCTGGAACAATGAACGTAAGCAGAAAGCTGCGGCGCTGAACCTAACGCCAATTGAAGTTTCGATTCTCGCCTCGATCGTAGATGCAGAGGCTTTGTACGACAAGGAAATGCCGATCATAGCAGGCTTATACCTCAACCGGCTGAACAAGGGCATACTCCTTCAGGCCGACCCAACGGTAATCTTTGCCAGTGATGATTTCACTGTAAAGCGCGTAACCAATGCTTTGCTGAAAGTAGAGTCGAGGTACAACACCTATAGGTACGCTGGCCTGCCCCCGGGCCCTATCATGATGCCAAGCATAGCCGCAATAGACGCCGTGCTCAATAAAGACGACAACAATTACATCTATATGTGCGCTAAGGAAGATTTTTCCGGTTATCACAACTTTGCGGTAACAGTTCAGGAACATGAGCGCAACGCCAGGAAATATCGTGAAGCGCTGAACAAACGCAATATTTATAAATAACAGACCGATGTATCAGCACAGCACGAAGATCAGGGTTAGATACGGCGAAACAGATCAGATGGGCTACGTGTACTATGGAAACTACGCCGAGTTTTACGAAGTAGCACGAGTGGAAATGCTGAGGAGCCTGGGGATGGACTACGCTTCGATGGAGCGTGAAGGCGTGATGATGCCCGTGCTGGAAATGAACTGCAAATACATAAAGCCAGCCCGTTATGATCAGGAAATCACTATTGTCACCACCGTAGAAGAACTTCCAGGGGTTCGCATTCGTTTCAAGTACGAACTGTTTAATGAAAGTGAGGAACTGATACACATCGGTCACACCACGCTGGTTTTTGTTGATATGGAAAAGAACAAGCCCTGTATGCCGCCTGAAAACTTCATGGAAAAGATGCGTCCACACTATAAGTAACCAGCAACATGGAATGGGTACATAAACAGCTGCTGCGTATTAAATTTTATGCGATGTTTATCGACTGGACAAAAGTTTGCGTACTGCCCGGCTTTAGTCCCCTACCCCTATACACCGTAGCCACGTTCTTCTTCAAGGAAATTGGAAAAGACTCGCTGGTCAACAAAGCCTCTAGCCTGGCCTATAACTTCATGCTGGCCATCTTCCCGGCCATCATCTTCCTTTTTACACTCATTCCCTTCATTCCAAAAAGAATCGGCTTCCAGGAGCAACTCATGAACCTGATCATTCTGGTGCTGCCAGAAGAGGCCTATGCGGCTTTCAAGACCACGCTCGACGAGATCGTGAACCAGCAGAACAGCGGACTCTTGTCTTTCGGTTTTCTTCTCTCGCTTTTCTTTGCAACAAACGGCGTTCATAACCTCATGATGGCCTTTAACAAGTCGTCGTTGATTATAGAAACTAGGAGCTGGATTAGACAAAGACTTATAGCCATCGTTTTAACGCTTGTGATCGCCTTTTCTGTAATTGTATGCATCGTTGCCATGACCGTTGGCGAAATAGCACTCAACTACATTGATAACACCTTAAACCTCAAAGACACGTTGACCACCTACGCCATTCAGCTAACGCGGTGGGCTTTGCTGGGTATACTGTATTTTGTTACCATTTCCATTCTGTATCGTTACGGACCCGCGCATGCCAAAAAATGGAAATTCTTCAGTGCCGGGTCCTGGCTGGCAACCATCCTTGCCTTTTTTACGATATGGGGCTTCTCGTTCTACATCAACAACTTCGGTTCGTACAATAAAGTCTACGGTTCCATAGGTACACTTATCGTTATCATGATTTGGTTGTACCTAAACTCCCTGATCCTTCTCGTCGGATTTGAGTTAAATGCCAGTGTAGACCTGTCCAAACGCAGCGTTAAAATCATTAAACCGAATTTCAACGTATTCAAAAAACCTGAACCCGCAGAAGGGAAACTGGAAAAGAAATAAAATTTTTCATTCTCAGTTTTAAGGCTTTATCTCATTTTCCTCAAAAAAAGTATTCAGCAGTTTGCAGAATCAAGTCGTATTTGTACTTTTGCGCCGGAGAGTTGGCAGAGTGGTCGATTGCGGCAGTCTTGAAAACTGTTGAGTGTAATAGCTCCGGGGGTTCGAATCCCTCACTCTCCGCTGAGTATAAATTGAAGGTAAAAGCGTCATTCGTGGCAAAATGACTTCAAGAATACGAAAAACAGGCCTGACGAGGGTTTAAACCCAGGGTTCATATCCCGTCTGGTCCGCAAAAAATACTATTTAAGAGTAGAAAGCCTGTAGGTCACCTGATCTACAGGCTTTTTTTATGCATGTAAATGTGTCAAAATTGTCATTAATGCACCTTACTGTAAGCGTAAATCGTGGCAAAAGAGATTTCAGAAAAAAATTGCCACGATTATCGATGTAACTCATTGATAACGAACATGTTCATCAGGTTAACATCTTGATTCGCAGCCGCTTCAATCCGATATTAGTACACTTAATTTTTACCACTATGTTGGAAAGAAGCTTCGGGTTGTTGTTTTTCCTGAAACAATCAAAAACAAAATCAAAAACTGCACGGTACATCTATCTCAGGATCACCGTTGACGGCATCGCCAAAGAATTCTCTACCAAAAGGACATGGACCGAAGATCGATGGTCACAGGACGTTGGCCGCGCGCTTGGAAACAAGGAGGACGCAAAAACGGTTAACGCCTATCTTGACACTCTTACGGCAAAAGTTTATCGGATCAAAGCGGAACTTTTGGAAACCGGTAAGCAGATCACCGCAGAAGCCATCAAAGATTATTTGCAGGGAAAAGTTGATGCTAAAAAAATGATCCTGGAACTGTTTGCCGAGCACAATGCAGAAATGAAAGCCTTGGAAGGCCGCGAATTCGCACCAGGAACCGTTCAGCGTTATGCTGTATGTTTAACGCATACACGCAATTTCATGTTTTGGAAGTACGGGCGCAACGATATGGAAATAGGTGAACTTGATTATGAGTTCATAGAGAAGTTCTGCTTCTATCTGAGAACGGTTCGCAACTGCGATCACAACTCAACCATGAAGTATCTGGCCAATTTTAAAAAGATCGTTTTAAGCTGCGTCAAAAAGGGCTGGCTCCCGAGAGATCCTTTCCTGAATTTCAGTCTTGCCCGGAAACCCGTGGAACGGTTGGCGCTGTCTCAAAGCGAACTTCAGCGCATCGCCTCAAAAGAAATTGAACTCGGGCGCCTCGAGGCCGTAAGAGATTGTTTCATGTTTTGCTGTTACACCGGTCTTGCCTATATAGATGCAGCGAATTTAAAACAGGAGCACATCGTTCGGTTCGATGATGGCACGCTTTGGATAGACAGCAAACGGCAGAAAACCGGAAGCCCGGTGCGTCTTCCCCTACTGCCTGCGGCATATGCTATACTGGAGAAATACAATGAGCACCCCTGCCGAAAAGATCATGGTCAGATACTTCCCATTTCAAGCAATCAGAAAATGAATGCCTATCTGAAGGAAATTCAAACCATGTGCGGTATTACTAAGGAACTTACATTTCACATCGCCCGGCATACCTTTGCGACAACGGTTACGCTTCGCAATGGTGTTCCCATCGAAACGGTGTCTAAGATGCTCGGGCATAGTTCCATCAAGCAGACACAGCATTATGCGAAGATGTGTGATGAAAGGATCAGTAAAGACATGAATGCCCTTGCTGCGATATTAAACACGTAAAGTTGCCCTATGAAAAAGTGGCTGTCGAAACGCCCAACACTTCACCAGCAAGAATCTGCTTGAGATAATAGCGTAAAAGTGACAGCCACTTCTATTTCATTAAAAGTTTTACTTTGCTACCCAGCATTGGATGGTAGCTCGGGGAATACACGATATACCCCATTGTTTGCAGCTCCTTCATATATTTGTGATAGGTAGGTATACTCCTCAGCCGGGCCAGTTCCATCACCCGCTTTCTGCTGATTCGGATCGAATCCAGGCTCATCGCCGTTTTTTCGTCAGCCGCCGCTATCTCGGAAATGGCCAAAAGAATGCTCCTGTGCCATATGGTTATCCGCTGATCCCCGTTAATCTTCGCACGGAGTTGCTTCATTAGTTGCGTTTTCATCATGACTTCCGTTTAGACAATAAATCATTTACTTCCTTAGCGGGATAACGGTACCCGCGCGCACTGAGTTTCTTCGGGTTCAAAATGCCTTGGATTCTCAAGGAACGCAGGGTACCTGCCGAAATATTAAGCAGCTTCCTGACCTCCGAGCTTTTATACAAACCCTGTACTTTGGGTCCTTCAAAATACGGCGCCAGATAATCCTTGATCTCTGCAAGCAGCTCCCTTTTTAAAAATTCAATCTCTCCTCTTTCCATATACACGTGTTTAATAAAATCTAATTTTCGCCTGCAACATAAGAAGCGTTTTCTCTGCCAGACACTTTGCTAGTTCGAAAATGATCATAAGTTCACAGAACAAATCACATGTGGGAAATCTAGGCACTCCACAGCATGACGTCAATTATGACATCTGCAGATAAACACCGATTAAGATATCCACATTGTGCAGCAGTGAAAGAAGTAACGGATCGTGCACTCAAAGACGCTACCTGATGGTCGTTACACTCCAGTCTGGTCGATGTTGCCGAACAAGACTTAAAGTAGATAGAAAAAGTACGATGCCAAATAATCTTAAAAAGAGGAAGTCAGTACAACTCTTTTAACTCCGGCATGGTTGGCTGCCCGCAGCACCCGCAATGCCCCGTCTCTAGCTGGAACAATCAATTCATTTTCATCCGCAGGTTCACCCGACGGAAAAGGGGAAGCAATATGTAACACATAATCACACCCTGTGACTGCTTCGTTCCAACCCTTGTCACTGGTCAGGTCAGCTTCAAAAAAAATGAGACGGCTGAACTCATCCACGCCCCCTTCCCGCAACGCATTTAAAATTATATCCTTTTTATCCAGAGAACGTAAAGTCGTGTTGACTGAATACCCCTGAAGTAATAATTGTAAGATGGTATGGATACCAACAAAACCGGTTCCTCCGGTTACTAAAACTGTCTGACTGTTCATGATTCTTTATTTTGTGATGCAAAATTCACCAAAAAACAGATAACTTGCTTTGTTGTAAAGTCCGGTTTACCTTTGTTAGAAAGTCCGGATAATGCAACATTCCATATCATAGATTAGAACCTAAAAACAATACTATCGGATGAAGTTCAGGTTGTCTACAGACTCATACTAAATATTTTGGAATTGAACGCCATGTTAATTATTAAACAAGGTATGCAAATTCGCATGATGCGAGAACTGAGCAGCGGGCTTGCGAACAGCTATAATTACGCTCCATCGCATTCCCGCATCATCAACCAGACAGCTACAGGCGGCGATCATATTAGAATCCTCGTTTAAAAAAGGCTTAACTTCTGTAAGAGCGAATAGAACGATTGATCTTCTGAACACATGACCTCCGTAAGTACATATATAACTAAAATTTTTATGAATATTTGATAACGAACATTTCTTTTTGTAAAATTATACTCGAAATAGTTGTTACAAAACAACATCATGCTCATTTACTATATTAATGACCTCAGAAAACCCTATAAGCCTAACTGCGATTGAGCTAGTCGGCCAGCACCAAACTGGATTTAAGACACGACTCAAAGAGATAGCATTCGACTGGAAGACCGATGGCTTACGAGCAGAAGGAAGTTTTTTTTATTTAGCTTTTCACGATGGGCAACCTACACAAGATCAATTTGTAGAATTTATATATTATCAAGTAATACCATTTTGTTTAGACAGAGGCTACATAAAGGAAAGCTTTGAAAAAGTTGGGGCTGGGGATCACCAAGTCGCAATGAAGATAACTGACGAGGCTAAAAATTTGTTCATAAATGCCAAAAAGAAGAATAAGAAAACTGGGGAACCTGGAGAAATTATTCTTTTTGCACTTCTTGAATATGCGTTAGGAGCACCACGAGTGCTAAGTAAAATGCAGTTGAAGACCAATAGAAATATGGAAGTGTACGGAAGCGATGGCATACATCTAAAATTTGATACCACCGATGGCCATTTATATTTATACTGGGGAGAAGCTAAGCTTTATCAGAATTTATCCAAAGCAATAAACCGAATAGCTCTTTCGGTAAAAGGATACATGACCAAAGATGGAAAAGGTAAAACTGGCAGAGATTACGATATAAGCCTTATCGAGAGACATTCGGACTTAGGAAATGAGGATGCCACCCAATCGCTGATAAAATTCTTAGATCCTTATCAAGAAAACCATGAAAAGCTAAGAGAAGTGTATGCGTGTGTAGCGATCTGGAATACTAAAATATATGAAGCGCTAGAGGGCTGCTCACCAGAACAGGCAGAAGATATTTTCAAGGAAAAATATGGACTGGAAATTAGCACTGCCTGCGAATCTTTTAAGAAGAAAATACATGCACACTCGCTCCAGAATTTGCGATTCCATTTTTTTCTAGTTCCTATTAAAAATGCACAGGATTTTAGAAAGCTTTTCTGCGATAAGATAGGTATCGAATTTGAGGATGAGTTAGAAGACGAATTAGATGGCGATGATGACTAATAACACCCTTTACTCTCTAACATCTGATAGTATTTGGGCTAACCCAAAATTTCAATCAGAGTATTCAAGGCTTTATTTTTCAAGTGTATATGATTCGTTTCTAAACTCGAGACATGACGGCATGCCCACGGATTTGGAAATTAAAAGATTAATACAATCTGCCGCAATACTTTCCTTGTCTGATGAAACGGCTCATAGAAGGGCAGCTTACCGAATCGCGATATCGGCTTGGAAGCTTTATAAAATTGGGGATATACAACTAGCCAACGTGATTCATGTGATCTTAGCAAGGTTAGGAAATTTCCCCGCGGCCGAATTTATGTTTAAAGAATCGCAGATTCCTAAAAACTACGACATTCCTGCTGGACTCTTATTTGAATTGGTGGAACATGAACAAAAAAACACGATAAATTTATCTGATCAAAACGTATTACTAACTGATTTTCAGAAAAGGCTATGGGATAGTTTTGAAAATCAAAACTTGTTGTCTATATCAGCACCAACTTCAGCGGGAAAATCTTTTACCCTACAAAAATTTCTGATTAATGAATTGGTAAACAACAATGCGAACTTTATAGTTTACCTAGTACCATCTCGCGCACTATTAGGACAAATCGCGGAAGCGTTATCTCAATCTTTGACTTCACTAGGTTTAGAAATTCCTGTAATAACTATTCCTGAAACAAAAGAGAGTTTGAATTTAAGCCGCGGGATTTATGTTTTTACGCAAGAACGTGCTTACGCCCTGTTAGCACTTGAGAATAATATTTACTTTGATATCATTGTCGTAGATGAAGCTCAGACTATAAATGCAGGAGCCCGCGGTGTCCTCTTGCAGGTAGTTATTGAACAATTAATACTTAAGAACCCGAAGTCAAAATTCTTTTTTGGTTCTCCGTTTTCAAATAACCCGAATTATTTTTCGTTCATGTTTGAGCAGGATCTCCATCCTGTAAAAGAACAAGAAAGCCCTGTTATACAAAACCTTATCGGAGCGGATACTGTCGCTGGATCAAATACAGTAGAACTTAAATTATACGATAATGGTAAGTTTACCCAATTAACCACGATAAAATTGGAAAAAGATCTGCCTGACGAAAAATCTTTGTTCTCATACCTTTGCTTCTATCTAGGGACAAACGCAAAAAATATTATTTATGCAGGAAGTCCATCTGCCTGCGAAGATGTGGCAGATAAGATTAGGCAGTGGATCGACGCCGATAACGAGGTAAAAGGAGTTAATCATTTAGAAAACATAAGCGATGATACCCGTGACTTGGTGCAATTTATCAAAGATCATATTCATCCAAAATATTTTCTTGCAGACATTGTCGAGCGAGGTGTTTCTTTTCACTACGGCAAAATGCCAGCAGTATTACGTCGCGCATTAGAAGAACATTTTTCTGATAATCCAGACATGAAACATCTAGTTTGCACTAGCACGTTGTTACACGGCGTCAACCTGCCCGCGAAAAACTTATTTCTACTAAAGCCATCGGAAGGTAACAAATGGTTGACTAATAACGCTGAATCTATAAGCGCCCCTTCATTTTGGAACTTAGCAGGTAGAGCAGGACGTTTAGGGAAAGACTTTGAGGGAAACGTCTTCTTAGTTAATCGAAAAGAATGGAAGGAAAATCCCTTAGAGGGAGAAAGAGAACAAGTCATTCATGCTTCATTTTATAAAATTTTAAGTAGTCATCGAGATTCAATACTTCAAATTGCTAAATCAGAAGTTGAAAGCCTGAAAGGCTTGGAAGATGGAGAAACCGCAGAAAGTGCTTTCGTTAAATTATACAGTGATTATCGTCGAGGTGCACTTGAAAAAACTTTCCTAAGATCTCCAGAAAGATTATCAGCGGGTTATCTAGAAGAGTTGAAAACCGCATTTGAAAGCCTAAATTTCGATGTGCCTGATGAAATTATTCAAAATAATATAGGAATCTCGCCACATAGACAGCAGAGGATGTTAGATTACATGCTTAAATGTGTTCAAAAAAATGACTCCGAAAAACTCATACCCTTACATCCCTTGGCAGATGCTTGGAAAAACTATGTTAGGATATTTAGTCGATTTGAAAAGTATTTTGATGGGCGAGAAAAAGCGACGAAAATCCCAAAGAGGCTGGCTTCAATGTCACTGTCGTGGATGAGAGGCGATTCATATCCAATAATTATAAAAAAGCAGGAAGAATTAAGCAATTCAGAAAACTTGCCTAAAATCATTCGTGAAACTATGGAGACAATTGAAAATGTTATTCGATTTAGACTAGTCCAATATACTAAGTGCTACATTGAACTGTTGAAACACGTTTTGATATTAAATGGACAAAATGATAAAGCTCAAAAAATTCCATCACTTCCTCTTTATTTAGAAATAGGTGCGGCTTCAGGGACTATGATTAGCCTTATTGGTATAGGCTTCTCCCGTACAACTGCGAGCATCATAAATGATAAGGCTGCTGACAAGGGTATGGATAGACAGCAGAGTTACAATTGGCTACGCAGGGAAAATTGGGACGCGTCAGATATCCCTAGGGTCTGTAAACATGAGATCCGAAGCATTCTAAGCAAGTAGGCACCTGTACAATCAACAAAGAGCGGATCAGAATTCTGATCCGCTCTTTGTACTCCAACGATATAATTTTCAAAGGCACCTACAAACTGTATTTCAAACAGCACAAGACGTAATTTATCCTCCTAAGGTCAATCTTCGAGGCAATTAATTATAAATGTCAGCTAAATTTCAATGCATTAAGCATTTCAATAACTGTGGCGAGATCTAGGTGATGTCCAATTCTGGATGACTGAAGTTTTCTGATTGCATTGTCAATTTGGATATTCCTTTGTAGAAAAAGATAAGCAGCAAAATCAGCCGGAAAGTTATCAGCATCTTTCCCTGGAAAGGCTGTATTAAAATGTTTCTTAAGAGAGTCGATATCATGTTGAGTCATCTATGCTGGATTTAGAGTAAAACAAATATATATAGAATTTGGCTTTTTCTAATGAAACAGTTAATAGCGTGTATATTACAATGAATGTGACCCCTGTATTTCAATCCAACGTGGCCGCTTAGGGAGTCTGGATTTTATCAGTCTGGCTTGACCGCTTTGATTCCGAAGTTAATGAACTCTGGAAGATCTAACAAGTTCTGGAGCTTCTTAGCCAAAAACCACCCAGTCGAAACAAGCCTTTTTAAAGGCGTCAAATATCCGATCTGTAGTCCGTATCCAGATTAAGGAGATCTCTAATCTGTGCGCCTAAAAACTCTCAATTTTGAAACATATATTCCATATCACCTCAGGTTAAAAACCGCCTCTAGAGGTCAAAACGGCCACTTTCGTGTGTAATGGAGGGGTCAGTTTGAAGGGTATAAAATGGTCAGATTAGTGGGTAGGAACTGTACACTTTTGTTGAAACTCCCACCTACAGGCTAAAATAGAAAAAAAGCTGCAGAAAGATTGCGGGCTACTCATGAAAAATTTTACGATATAGAAACCTGGCGCTCAATACAAAGCATCCTAGGAGCGGCAGCAAATGTGTCAAAGATTCTTTGGCCGGACCATAAGTACAAAACACGCGGCGAAAGTTTGAGAAGCTTTCTAAAAGTTAAAAAGGACAATCCCCTTTGCAGCAGACATAACTACGAAATTCATAGATCAGCAATACACAGCCCAATACTAAAGGGACATGGAAAAGCTTGTCATCCCAGGTTATCCGCTGTATAGACCGCACAGTTCAACTAAACTCCGCATCCAATTATGTTGCGAAGTGATTAGAGAGTCTACTTTTCGATGTTTGCCTCGTCCTGAATACCTTGTTCCTAGCCGGGTAATTGATGTAACGCAAATAAAATAGCACGCCGAGACCTACTAATGCC
The DNA here is from genome assembly GCF_024436415.1 of Pedobacter deserti. Lineage (GTDB taxonomy): Bacteria > Bacteroidota > Bacteroidia > Sphingobacteriales > Sphingobacteriaceae > Pedobacter > Pedobacter faecalis. Next base: position 3,037,940 of record NZ_JAFMZQ010000001.1, read on the forward strand.
GAGAATTTCTACAAAGAAAGGGAAGTTTTGTTGAGAACAGCCTCGTAGTTGCGCTTCGAACTCGGGCATCTAGCTGTAAGCCCTAAGGTTATCTACGATCGATCAAAGTTCAGTCACCAAGATGTTGAGGTGGCTTTTGCCTTCATATGTAAACTCATAAAAGGGATTATCCGTAAGCTTTATTTCACTAATGGGATACGCTACTGGTTTACAAACATTTCCGGTTTCTTTTCTGGTTACTGTATAACTGAGCGTCACTGTGCCTAACTGTCCGACTTCAATTTTATAATTAGGCTGACCGGCAGCTGACGGAAACACAAAAAACTGTAAGGACCCGTTGATGGGATTGTTTGCTGCCCTTTCGTACTTCAAAGTATGTTACAGGTTTTCCGCTACTGACATCGGTCACCACAAAATCCGATCTTTTCAGATCTTTTGCGATGATGAGATTCTGCCCCGTACCTGCTTCTTTAAAAATCAGCGTCAAGTTAGCCCCTGGACTCTCATTCATTAAGTGTTCACATGGGGTGCCTGCTGCATCTCTGTCTTTACATCCCGCAGAGAGAAGCGAGAGAAACAGCGTCACAATCAGCGTGATTCTAAATTCCATAGATTATATTAGCGCTGTATGCTCAAAATTATATATCTCCTCGCGTTTTAACCAACCGAACTTTCCATAACCGGTATTACGCCATGGCATCCGCTTGAACAACGTTTACCGTTATGTTCTGACAATTTCAATTGAATTGATTATACCCTATTTTCGACAGGTACCTTCAATCGGTAGCAAGCCAATTTAATTCAGTTTGAGTAACGAACACATTGATCAAAATTTATTCAACCGTAAAACCTAAACATAAACAAAATGTGAAGGTATTGTAAATTATACCTCTCACTGGCTTTGAGGCATAGAAATTAATTTGGATTAAGTCTACCATGAAAGCCAGATTATTCCATCAAAAGATGCCTAAGGTACTAGACTATGCGGTGGCCATATTCATCAGTTCTGTTCCCAGTTTTGCAGAAGTTGACAACAAGACAAAGGAACTGTACCAGTCTATAACAAAAGGATTGCTCGCCCAGGAACTCAAAGCAAAAAAAAATCTTGCCCAGCGCAACCTGAAGAAGCTCCGCCGTCAAAGAGCATCTTAACATCCGTATACTGGATCGCTTTTAACATTTCCACAGAATGCCTTCCTAACCGATACTTCTGTTATCTTCGCCCCGATGAGTTTGCCGCTGCGTATTACCTTTGAACAAAATGACTACACGTATAAGGTGCTGACCCGCCAGATCACCCGTGACACTACGCTCATCAAAATTGAGCTTAACGGCAAGGAATACGAGCTCACCAAAACGCCGGACAACCACTGGCAGTCGGACGTCACCATTGCTGAAAACGCCCAGCTACTGGCCGCCATCGCCCGCAACCTTTCTTTGCGCTATCGCATATACTAAAATATAAGCCTCGGGTAGCCACAGCCTGTCTGACTGACAGGCTAATTACCAACTTCCAAACTAGTAGCCCACTTCCTCTATATTGCGACTGCGCCCGCAAAGCCTAGCGAAAGCGGTCTGATGTCTACCTGCTTTTCATCGTTAAATATGTATTTGTAAGCCCTAGGGTACAACATCTAAAACGTCCCTCCGTAACATTTCAATAGCCTCATAATTGGGTGAATAATCCGGCAATACAAACTGTGCATATAACGCGGCCTTTTCCATCACCTTTTCCAGGCAGGAAGAAAAGCTGGCAAACAATTTCGCGGCTGACTTGTTTTTAATTTCCTAACCATTTAGTCATGAACAGTCCGATAAATATTCGCAACAAGCAACTGATCGATTTTTCCGAATTCGCAGAGCTGAACTACTGGTCCCTTCAGCTGAAGGCAACCCCCGAAGCCATCAAAACTGCCGCAAGGGCCTGCTGCAGTAATGCAGTCGGGCAAATATCCGAATACCTTCACCGTAAAAAGCAGACGCAGACCAAGCGGTCTGTCGCTTAAAAAATACACAGCAGCGTTCTGGCGACTGTATGCGGACCATCCGTATATATGCCGATCAATACTACTGGCTGGCAGAGGTTTTGTCGAATGCGGGCAATGAAGCAAAAAACACCGTACCGTTTCCTGGTGCACGTTCTGCCCAGATATCGCCCTGATGCCCGCTGATGATCTCACGTGACAAATATAGCCCGATGTCAAGTCCCGAGATGTTCGGCGTCAGTTCATCAATACGATAAAAGCGATTAGAATATGCTTTAGCTTGTCTTCCGGAACGCCGGGTCCGAAATCGCGCACCGCGATCACCACCTTATCTTCCTGGTTTGTGACTTCACCTCGACCGTGTCTGCGTTCCGGGGGGGTGGTCGTTATCACTACTGCACTTAACTATTTGATGACGTCGTTGAATCGTTTAACAGCAAATTTTTATCTATGCTGTTTTGTCCAAAGATTGGCACCGGCAATTATAAGTCCTCTGTAAAATGCCTTTGGCCTTTTTGCTGGCCGAATTTCCGCCCGTTGTATGCACCTGATTGATTGCGCGGAATCGACAAACTTTCCCATTCCGCATCCCTGACCATTTTCGCAATGAATATGATCTGACCGATGTGATAGGGATAGTGGGCAAGTTGCCGGTTGATCGCCTCAAGCACCGTATGCCCGTCGTTGCGGATATAGATGATGGTTTCTAGTTCAGACTGCGTTATATGTGTTAAAGTATCAAAGAGGCACTTCCAGCCGCTGTACCATAAGGTTATCACCTCCTGCCGCGTTGAGGCTGTAACTTCGAATTCTTCATCCCGGTTCCGCCAGGGCTTTTCGCCATCAGAGGTAAGGAAATCCGTAAAGCGCGATCGCATGTTTCCGGAAAGATGCTGAACAATCACTGCGATGCTGTTGCTTTCCGTATTATACTGCCAGAACAACGCCTCATCCGGTACTTGCACCATGGCCTTTTCCCCAAGCAGCTTATAATATTCAAATTGTTTAATCACGCTTGTCAGGTAACTTTCCATATTTCTATCTATTCTTTATGTAATGATTTAGAATGCCCGGCGAATCCCATTATCAACTTAAAAGCCAGCAGTATAAGTAAAAGGCGCACCGGCAAGGCTGACATTTCCAGCACTAGTGTTGCAAGGAGAACCAAGCCAAATAAAAACGTGCTCAAGGGCTTCTGCCTCTCCGTACCGGAAACCCTGATCAACTCACTGGAAAGTGTCATGATGATCAAGCTTAGCATCATAATCTGATCCATTAATTCCTGATATACCCAGGCCAGAAGAGCCGCCTGTATCAAATGTACCCAAATAAACGCATACGGGGAATGGTTTGACTGCCGGTAATAGTCGATCGTACCCCGGGTCAGGTTACTGATCACACCACCGCCAATATCGAGCGAAAGCGCCAGAATGATTACGCTGGCCCAAACGGGCAAATCCCTGCTGAAATATAGATTTACGATACCGACCAATATTGCAAACGAATAAGTCATCAATAAATCAGTAACGCAGGCACTACGCCCATGAAGCTTCCAAAGCAGGGGCGGCAAGTGAATCTTTTTCGTAAAAAGTCCGTGCATATCAAATAACGTTTACCTGCCTCCCGTTACATCAATGAAGATCCCGGTTGAGTATGAAGATCTCTCGGACGACAACCACAAAATTGCCTCAGCCACTTCGCTGGCAAGCCCACCCCTTTTCAACGGAATACTGTCTTTGATCCGATCGACCCGGCCGGGCTCTCCTCCATCTGTATGGATATCCGTGTAAATAAATGCTGGCCGCACCCCGTTCACCCGGATACCGTCCTCGGCAAGCTCTTTAGCGAGCCCAATGGTCAGGGTATCGATAGCCCCCTTGGAAACGGCATAGTCGATATATTCATTTGGCGCTCCGGTCCTGGAAGCGATGGAAGATACATTAACAATCGTTCCGCCAAGTCCCCCATGCTTTGTCGACATCAGGCCGATTGCCTCTCGTGCGCAAAGCATCTGTCCGGTAATATTCGCCGCAAAAATGCGGTTGAGCCGGGCAACATCCATCTCTTCCAGCCGCATCTGGCGCTCAAGGATCCCTGCGTTATTAACCAAAGCATGCAAGCCTCCGAAGACACGCTGAGTTTCTGCGAAAAGACGTTTAACATCTGGCTCCAACGATATATCAACCTGAACGGCAAGGGTCAGGCCACCTCCAGCCTTGATTTCTGCGGTAACCTCTTCGGCCGCCTGCTGATTTTTATGGTATCCTACCACCACCGCAAATCCATTTTGTGCTGCCAGTTTCGCGGTAGCAGCACCTATTCCACGACTGCCACCGGTAATGATCATTGTCTTTAAGTTATCCAGGTTCTTCATGCTTTATAGTATTTACGGTTATAGAGCTTTTTCACTAGGTCTATCATATCAATTAATTTATAACAACATCAAACCGGATTTAAGAAGAATGAGTTCGCCAAACGCCCTGGTTAGCTTTACTTGCTCAATCATGCTCAAACTGTCTGCGATCCGGACTACTTCCATGTTCAATGAATCCATTTCCGTTCTTCTATGGTGTCGGATGTCCTGGAGGGTGGATATTTCCTGGCCCTCGGATACACGGCTGATTTGTAGCATTTGCGCTTCGATCTCGAAAGGATCCGCTATAATTCCTGTGGAATTGGCCACTGCACAGCATTCCTTAATGATCCGCCGGGCAAGATCCCTGGCCTGAAGGCTGCGATGAAAAAGCCCGTTATCCGCCTCAAGCAGAGGACAAACTGAATTAAATACGCAATTGACGATCGCCTTCTTCCAAATCACCAGAGCAATATCCGGCTCCAGCCTAAAATTAAACTGCGAGGTAGAAAGGTGTGAAACGACATCATCAAGAAACCCGCCATCTCCATGTGCGACCCCGATGGGACACGCGCTGACTGGCTTAAACCTAACCAGGCCAGCAGACATGACCTGGCTGGTGACAAACAAGACGCATCGGTACACTGCCGGGAACTGGAGGTCAACAAAAGCCTTTTCTACGCCCAGGCCGTTTTGCAGGATAGTAATAGGAGATTTACCTGTTCTGCCTTGAAGGGATGCAGCCAGCTGGCTGTTCCCGTAGGCTTTGCTGGCAATCACGACAATGCCCTCAAGCATTTCGAAACACTGCAGTGTGGCAACCTCCAATTCAGCCTGTCGAATGGTTCCGTCGGCCAGCTCCACTTCATGTATTTCCATTCGACTGCTGCCATCATCGACACTACCCCTGATCAGGGTAACCCTTCGTCCCGCTGACTTAAGCAGCACCGCCAAGGCCTTGCCCACCGCCCCTGCGCCTATGATATAGATATGTAGATTAAAATCCATGCTCGTTTGCTTTGAAACAAATTTGAAGAAAATAAATAAACGATAGCAGATGCAGTTTCATTAATTTTGCCAGTAGCAGTTATGAAAACAACCGTCGACAAAAAGGAAACATTTATCTACTTAAAGATAGCCGGCATCATTGAGAAGCAGATCCAGGACGGCACATTGCAGCACGGAGACAAACTTCCCTCACTGAGAACATTATGCCGTGACTACGGAATTAGCCAAAATTCCGCACTCAGCGCTTATTATCACCTGGAAAGCAAAATGCTCATTGAAACCCGGCCGCAATCGGGATATTACGTTAAGTATTCACGCTTAAGAATGCCCGCTGTGGCCAGCGCCAGCAAACCTTCGGGGATTGCCAGCTTCGGTCTAAACGAACAATTAGTAAGCAAGGTATACGACAGTTTAGGTGAGTCAGGGCACCTGCCACTCTCCCTTGGCACACCCGCCAATGAACTGTTACCTATTGCCAAACTGAACAAAGGCTTGCTTCAAGCCACGCGCGAACTAAGCGGAAGTGGCGTGGCCTATGACACGGCCCAGGGCAATGAAAGGCTCAGGCGGCAGATCGCACGATGGGCCATGAACATGGACGCGCGCATCAGCTATGACGACCTGATTACCACCAGCGGCTGCCTGAACGCGTTATCTTATTGTATGATGGCCGTTACTGAAAAAGGAGATACCGTAGCTATGGAAAGTCCGGTATCCTTTGGCATGCTTCAGCTTGCACAGGCCTTGCAATTAAAAGTACTGGAACTGCCTACCAACCCGGAAACCGGCGTGGATTTGAATGCGCTTGAAGACGCAATGAAGTCGGGAAAGATCAAAGCCTGCCTGCTCATCAGCAATTTTAGCAATCCGCTGGGCAGTTGCATGCCTGATAAACATAAGCGGACTGTAGCGCTGTTATCGGAAAAATATCAGGTTCCCATCATTGAGAACGACTTAAACGGAGATGTTTACTTCGGAAGCCACCGGCCGAAATCCTGTAAAACCTATGATGAAAGCGGCATGGTCTTGTGGTGCGGTTCCGTGTCAAAAACATTGGCTCCGGGGTACCGCGTTGGCTGGACTGCACCGGGAAAGTTTAAAGAAAAGGTTCTTCGGATGAAGCTCTACCATGCCATTTCCTGTACAACAATTACCCAGGAAGTGATAGCCGGCTTCCTTGAAACCGGGCGATACGAAAGCCACTTACGCAAGCTCCGTCACTCCTTGCATGCAAACCTGCTTAAATACTCCACAGCCATATCAGCATACTTTCCCGAAGGTACCCTCACCAGCCATCCAACGGGAGGCTTCGTACTCTGGGTGGAACTGCCTGGCGATATAAATACCCTGGAACTTCATGAAAAAGCCCTTGCCAGAAAGATCAGTTTTGCACCGGGAAGAATATTCACGATGCAAAACCAATATGACAACTGTCTCCGGCTCAATTACGGCTTGGTTTGGGACCAGAAACTGGAAAATGACCTCAAGCTTTTGGGAATTCTGGCAAGGTCATCTTAATATGGGCCAGATGATGCGCCCCGTGCCAGGCATACATGCCGAGCGCTTCAGTAAGCGTAATCTCACGGCCATGTTCGGGATGTATATAGCTTCGTTTCAAATCGTCGGCGCTGAGACTTTTGAGCAAGATTGTCCACCTTAAATGCAATCCCTGAATGATCGCCAGCGAGGATTGCACCGGTAGTTCCCTGCCATCCTCAAGTTCTGCCCACCTGTGCTCCAAATACGGCTTTATGCTGGGCTTATCTTCCGTTAGCGATAGTTTGAACCTGCAGAAAGCATTCATGTGACTGTCTGCACAATGGTGGACAACCTGACGAACCGTCCAGCCGCCAGGTCTGTAGGGCGTATCCAGTTGCTCCTCAGACAAACCTTCCACTGCCGCTGCCAGTTCCGAGGGTAAATCAGAAATGCTGGCAATCCACTTTTCAATAAGTCTCTGAGATACCTCCTCAGGCAAAGAAAAAACCCCTATAGGAAACCGCTTTTTGTCTAACATCTCCTTAGTGTTTAGTCAATAAAATAATTCCAGTGATGAACGTCCTCACTTTTCCCGCGGCGGACGCCCTCTAACGATTCTTTCAAGCGGAACATCATAGCATCGCCTTGCGCATAAGGATAATAGTCAACCCCGTTAATCTGGATACAGGAGATCGGCGAAACAATGGCCGCAGTGCCTGCTCCAAATAATTCAACCTGTTCGCCCGCTTCTAAAAGCATTCTCAATTCCTGATGACTTACGGGTCTTTCCTCGACACTTAAGTTCATGTCACGGGCAATCTGGAGGAGTGAATCACGTGTGATGCCATCCAATATCGAATTGCTTAATGGCGGGGTAATCAGCGTATCCCCTGCAATAAGCATGATGTTCATGGTTCCGGCTTCCTCCAGGTACTCATGATTAATTGCATCAGTCCATATGATCTGATCAAACCCCTGCTTCATTGCCTGACTTGTTGGATAGAAAGCCGCGCCGTAATTTCCGGCACATTTTGCATACCCGGCTCCACCTTGGGCAGATCTAACAAATTCGGTTTCCACTTTCACCCGTAGCGGCTTATCGTAATATTCCCCAATAGGCGTACAAACGATTGCGAACATGTATTCATCAGATACTTTTACGCCCAGTTTGGGCTGACTCGCAATGACAAACGGACGGATGTACATGGCCAGATCGTCTCTACCCTCCGGCATCCAGCCCGAATCCGCTTCAAGAAGCCCGGTCAAACCACCGGCAAAAAGTTCCCAGGGCAATCGGGGCATACACATCCTTTCCAGAGATACATTCAATCTGGAAAAATGTTTCTCCGGCCGGAAAATACTGATTCTGCCATCCACATGTCTGAACGCTTTCATTCCTTCGAAGACCATTTGTCCGTAATGAAAACAAAGCGAAAATGGACTAAGTGAAAAATTGCTGAACGGCTTCAAACCCGCCGCTCCCCAATCACCGTTTCTATATGCTGCAACGAACATATGGTCAGTTGGCGTTTCACCAAAAGTAAAGGAATCGAAATTGAATGCGGGGGCGCCGTTTTGCGGCTGCTGGTCTATAATGGTATTCATAGTCATTAGTTATTTCGTTGTCATTTGCCTATAATCAGGACTTAATCCGATTGTGCAGAGGGATTATATTCGCTCAAAGACAAATCTCCATAAAAACACTTATCAATAACAGTTGCAATTTTTTGCTTTTTAATGATAGCAGTAATCTGGTAACTCGCCGGATCAACTCCCAGAAATCCATCCCATGATCAAAACGCCAAGCTAAATAAAAGCATATCCGGCCACTTGTTCATCAAATCGATAGTCCCAACAAAGCCCTGTAGAAAACGAAGCTGGTCAAACCAAAATATAAAACACCAAAGCCAATCACCACAGCTGATCTTTTAACCCGGAAAACCCACACAAATAGTGGCAACAGCTGAAGCGCATGCAGACCAAAAAAATGTGCGATGCGAAGATCCCCCGCGCTGGAACTCCAGTTCAGCAAAGGAATCCCTTGCCCGCCATCAACAGCGCCAACGGTATGAGACATACGCTGGCCCATCAACCCGCCTTCCAGCGCAAATATGCTCGCAATCAAAATACCAAGCCGAATCGCCCACAGCATGGCATGGGATAAACCGCCTGGCCGCGAGCGAAAAAAACTGTATCCGATAAACACGGAAAACAGGGTCTGCGTAGTGATCACAATACCCATAAGACCATATAACGTCATATTGTATAAGCCCTGCTGATTAAAGTGCGACAGCTCTCCCCTTGCCGCCTGACTAGCGATCGCAAGCATCTCAAAAACCATCGCAAAAATGGTAAACCTGCTGAATCTGCGCCCCAGCATTTCATCCCGTTCACCTTCCAGATGGATCAGAAAGAAAGGCCAGGTCAGACAGTAGATTCCGATAGAAAGCGCAAATTTCAGCGGTTTGATCCAGATATTAACCCCCAGCAGCATGCGCTGGTCCATTACGGTCAATAGTACAAAAATAACAACCAGGCACAGGTGCAGCCATCCGCAGATCCAAAGCGCACGATAGGCTCCGCTGAATTTTAAAAAACTTGCTTTCATGAGGAATTTTTATGCAAACCTAAGCCGCCGCTCCTCACCCTCCAATCACCCCGGGCTAAGAAAGCATCCCGAATAATTAACCTGGGTTAATTGTCGAACCCGCAAGCCTGCCACGGATACGGCTCAGGCTCTGCGGCTGAATGCCCAGATAAGAAGCAATGTGCTGCTGAGAGACACGGCGGATGATCTCGGGATGCCTGGCAATCAAATTCAGATAGCGCTGTTCAGCGGAAACCGAGGCCAGCTCCTGCCTGCTGCGTTCAGTCGTCAAAAAAAGATTTTCAGCGATAAGTCTGCCGAACCGCTCAAAACACGCAGCCCAGGCATATAAATCCTGCATAGCGCTATAACTCAAACCAAAAGCCTCCGTATTTTCCAAAGCCTGCAAAGCATGCCGGGAAGGCGTACGTGAAAGAAAGCTACCATAATCACCCAGCCATTCCCCCTCAAAAGCAAACCAGAAATTCTGTTCTCCCGAGTCCGACACCGTATAATAGCGCAAAGCCCCGGTATGAATCAGCCACATGTGACTACAGGTTTCCCCTGCCTGAAACAGGTGCTGCCCCTTAGCCAGAGAACGCGCTTTAAGCGCCTTCATAAAAAGAAAAAGCTCTTCTTCCGAGAAATCCACCAGTGCCCTAAGACTTTGTATAACCGTTTCGTACATCAGATCAATCGCTTAGAAATCTGTTCATAACCAATTCCTCAAATCTAACATATTCCCGACGAAGCAAAGCAAATTCAGAACGCCCGGCTATAATTCACCGCAAATTTCAACGAAACGCGATCAGATGACCTGCCCGGCCATTCTCCGCTACCCCCTTGAACATAACGTTAATACCCTCCGTATAAAACTTGCCGTCTTTGAAAAACAGCATACCGGGAAAGATCGTTGTCAAAAGCCGCTGCTTAAACACCGGACTGGCCCGCTCGAAAATGTCACCTACAGATTTAACGCTGCGTAGCGCACGATCCAATTGTCTTTGATGGTCCTGCTCAAGCCTGAGTATTTTGTCTTTCAGCTCAGCATATATGGCCTGCAGTTCTCCAGCTAGCCTGGGCTTCCATTTGCCATAGGCATCGTAGTCAATTTCATCACTGATGTATTTCGCCTCCGGTTTTTCGATCTTCAGTTCCAGTTCACCTGCCTTTGCCTGGAGCGCCTGCAAAGCTGACTGCTCATGAACCGACCGCTCCTGCAGAAAGCCGATTACCCGCGATTTAATAAAAGCCATTTCCCTCCCGCCAAGCTCAAGTAAGCTGAGCAACTCGCTTAGCTTTTCATGAACTACTCTACCCGGAATGTTCAGCCCGCGATGCTGCTTACACCAATAGTAAAGATACTTCCTGCACTTTCCCTGAGAATAAGCCGCCGTCATCTGGCTTCCGCACCAGCATCGGAGCGTTCCCCGTAGCGGCATATCCCCGGCCACTTCCGCTTTGCCGACTTTTTTAAATCCCAGCATCTCCTGCACACGCCAGTAAGTAGGTTCGCTAATCAGCGGCTCATGGAGCGCCTTTACAAAAACATCCCTGCCCCCGGTGTGCGACTTTACCCGCACCAGCCCTGCATAGGTACAATTCCGGAGCAGGTTCAGCATCGCGTTGCCGCCAGTTCGGGAAAAACCCTTTTTACCGGCCTCCCGCAAAACCTGGAACATCGGAACTCCGCCCAGATACTGCTCAAACATCCAGCGCACCAATTCCGCCTTCTCAGGATCAACCGCGAGCGTCCCCCGCCCCTGGGCGTCTTTGACATTGACATAACCAAAGGGCGCTTTATTCACAAAGCGCCCCTGGAGCTGCGCCTGCCGGATACCATTCCGGGTGCGCTGCCTGATACGAAGCAGCTCCTGGTTAGCCATTAAATAGCGGAAAGCCCGCTGGATAAATACATCCGGGTCCCGAACATCCAGGTTCAGATCCTCATTTGTTGCCAGCACCTTAATGGAAAACTTCCGCTGAAGTTCCTCAATCTTCAGCAGCGCTTCGGGCAGGTTCCGGCTAAACCGGTCATGATCCATGATCAGCAGATACTGAAACGCTCCCTTATGCCTGCGAATAAAGCTTTCCAGTTTACGATAATCCGGGCGGTCAAAACTATCGCTGCACTCCCCGTTATCCGTAAAGATCTCCACCAGTTCTAGCCCATACCGCACACAATAATCCGCAATCGCCTTTTGCTGATAATCCAGTGAATAATGGGATTGATCTTTATCACTTAGCCGACGATACCCCAGCGCCCTAGCCTTGCTCCCGATCATCGCTCCCTCCATGGCCTAAATATTCCACCATGATTTCCGCCAGAAGCTCCAGCAAAGCTTCCAGGCTATCCTTATCCGGAGCATCCTCGGCACCGAACATTCTATTACTATCTTTTATCTTTGTTTTCATGCTTACCTGATGCTTTATCGCATCCCGGAGAAGCTAAACAATCCCAGGAAATAAAACCTATTTGATCAGTAGCGTTTGGGTATAATAAAAAAGCATTAGCAATTTATCCCCTATCGTATATAAAGATTCTGACCAAGTATAAGCCGTACCCCAAAACGCACACAATCGGTTATTAATAGGCGACCGGATTCTGGCAGCTGAGCGGAGAGACACCCGGTTGACGGAATTAGTTGTGATTTACTGATCCTCAGGTGTCCAGTGGGTGTTTACGATATACTTGATAACCCCAATATAAGCTTTGACCTGACTCGGCTGACACTGAGTGTAAAACTGATCGTGGGTGGTATGAAAGCCCATATAAAACAACCAGAAGCCGACGGCCAGGAAGGGAACCAGATCGAGTTCGGCTTCGCTGATCGCACGGGTTTGTCGGTATGCGTCCAGAAATCGCCCGTAGGCCTGGTCGGCTGCTTCCCGGGTTGTTCTTGCGGTATAAGTTTCCAGGCAGAGGTGCTGCCAGAAGCTCATGATGTCATTGACAAGCCAGCCGTAACCCATGAAATCAAAGTCAAAAAAAGTTACTGCGTCATTTTCAAAATGGAAGTTTTTGGGCAGGAAATCAAAGTGGCAATAGCCTTTGGCGAAAGATGCGCTGTCGATCGTGCTGAACTTTTTTTCGACACGTTTAACGGTGTTCTCCAGCCAACTGTAGTTTTCGAGGTCATCACTGAGGGCGGGTCGTATTCGTTTTAAAGGTTCAAGACATGTCGTGTTGATGTCCAGTTTCCAGCGTGATCCATCGGGAACAAATTTGGCTGAAACGTTGTGGAAGCGGGCCATTTCCCGGCCGAGGTTGCGGAGCTGGTTATCATTCAGGATTCTGACGCTCTGGCCTGGTGCATAGCTAAATAATACTAAATGTCTTTCCCCTTCTATAGCGTTTACACTCAGGACGTACGCTTTCGAACCGCAGGCAATCGGATAGGAAACCGGCACCTGTGCGCTATGCAATGCTAATAGCAGATTAATTTCCTCCTTGATCTGGGGCAAGGTGCGATGGCTGCTGCGGTAGACGCGCATAATGAATTTTCGCTTATCGCTCATTACGAGGTAGGTGTCACCAACGCCGCGAACCAGCAGTTTGCAGACAACGGCTGGCAGCTGATATTTTTCAACAATGAACTGAGCTAAGGCCTGTGAGCTTAAGCATGAATAGCTGGCCGGGAAGAATTTGTCCATAAGGCAAAGATAGGATTAGAAATTCGTAGGCTTTTTAGGGAAATACAATCAATTTCCGAATACCTGAGATTAGAAAGTAATCCTTATCTAAAAAAAACAATACAATTGACTTCGCGGCTGCTATTGCTACAGTTGGAATAAAACTATTATTGCGGAACAGCCCGAAGTTTCCCGGCCATAGCCGGCAGGCTTAGCCAGTACAACGCAAATATCTGCAGCTCGCCATGCATATTGAACAGTTAAACCAGCATGCAATTGCTGTGTCGATCAACGCGCGGGATATTTGCTTCTTACACCCAATAGCCTAATCAAAAATCACAGAAAGAAACTATCCATTTCCATTATGAAGCGCATCAACGACAACGCCCCGGTTAAATCAAGGCATCAAATTCAAATCAGCACCGACCTTAATATGGTCTGGGAACTACTTACCGGGATTGATAAATGGCCCTCGTGGAACAGTGATATATCCGAAGCTTTCCTTCACGGCCCTCTGACCTCGGGGACTGCATTTACCTGGAAGAGCGGGGCTTCCAGAATATGCTCTGAAATACATCATTTCGCAAAAAATAAATCCTTCGGATGGAAAGGCAGCTTTTTCGGCGTAAAAGCTATTCACTACTGGTCTTTGGAAGAAAAAGACGGGATGGTGACGGTAACTACCGAAGAGAGCATGGAGGGGTTTCTTGCCAAGTTGCTGGCTGGAATGCTTCAACGCAAGCTAGACAAAAGTCTGCTAAACTGGCTGGACTGCATGAAATCCGCCTTATAATCAATCTATACAACAATCAGATATTCAGTAGATGAAGGTAAGTATAATAGGTGCCGGGATAGCCGGACTAGGCACGGCTATCGCCCTAAAAAAAGCCGGTATTGATATAGAAATATTTGAAGCCGGAGCAACGATTAGTCCGGCAGGCGCCGGACTGGGACTGGCGCCAAACGCTGTAAAGGCCCTCGAGAAACTCGGTATTGCCGACCAGGTGCTGCCCTGCGGCATCCAGCTGCCTTATTTCAACATCTTCAGTAGTAAGGGTAAGCACCTTGCAGTCAACAGGAGCACGGAGATCCAAAGCCGGTATGGTTTGGACAACTTCGCGATCCACCGGGATGCGCTGCACCGTTGCTTACTCGAAGAACTCGGTCACTGCGAGATTCACACATCAAAAAAGCTTACCGATCTTGTGCAAGACAAAAACCAGGTATCCATGAGTTTTTCGGATGGCTCCCGGCACAGCAGCGACTACGTCATCGCGGCAGATGGCATCTACTCCAAGGCCAGAAAGATCCTCAACCCAGGTGCAACACTAAGATATGCAGGCTATACCTGCTGGCGCGGGCTGGCGGACGGGACAGGCATCAATGCCCAGGGGGCGAGCGAAACATGGGGCAGTGCTGGCCGGTTTGGCATCGTACCGCTGAAACAAGACCAGATTTACTGGTTTGCCTGCGCTAATGCAAAACAAAACGACCCGGAAATGAAAACGGTCACTACTTCCGACCTGATTTCACGTTTTAAGGGCTATCATAAGCCAATCGAAAAAATACTGGATCAGACGCCGGATACTGCCCTGCTCCATAACGATATCTACGATGTAAAGCCGCTTACACGCTTTGCCTACGGAAGGGTGCTGCTGGTAGGTGACGCCGCACATGCAGCTACGCCGAATATGGGTCAGGGAGCTTGTCAGGCACTCGAGGATGCCGCTGTGCTCCTTGATGAGCTGCAAAATTCCAGGGATATCGCAGCAACCTTTGTGCGATTCGAAAACAGAAGGCTTGCCAGGACTAAAATGATTATTGAGCAATCCAGGAAGATCGGTGCAGCCGCCCAGTTGACTAATCCGCTGATGACTGGTCTTCGCGACATCGCCATAAGGCTGATGCCTGATTCCGTCCGTTACGACGCACTGTCCAATGTCTATACGGTAGACTTTTAGCAGAGTAATTGCCTGCCGGGGCTTTCCGGCCACCAACATGACTTCAGAATTCCCTTAAGCGGATATACCGCTAGCCCCCGGGAGCTATGTCTGAAATGTCCGACCGTCACCACTTACACGTGTCTCAGGCAGCAAAAAGCCCAAAGCATACGCTTTGGGCTAATGAAACAGGTATGTAGAAAATTCTTGAATTTGGGAGGCCTTAGCGTGTGTGCCTATTTGAGCCCATAGTACCTTTCTACCTCAGCCAGGCTATTCACATTTACATGTGAAGAGACTTCTGGCACCGCTACGGCTTTAATGACCACAACTTTCAGATCGAACTTACTGGAATTTAAATATTGTCCATCGGTAAAGACGGATCGTGATACCGCATTGATACGGATTTTATCCTTTTCCAATACCGCCGTGTAAACGTTCGTCGACACGCTTTCATTGGCTTCTTTTCTAGAAGTGGTCATGGTGCTCAGGTGCCAACCGTCATTCGCCCCGCTTCTAAAATAGACCAGTACGATCCCGTTGTTGACTGCAGCCGTATAGCCTTGCGGAATAAAATCCTTGCTTCCCGACCAGGTTTGCATTCCGGATCCCTCATCATAACCAAGATCAGTGGTTGGTGCAATCTCCTGAGCAGTATAAAGGAAGCTAGATGCCTGGCCGGCCGGTGCTCCAGGCTCACCTTTTTCTCCGCGCGGCCCTTGTGCGCCCTTTTTGCACGAAGACAGACTCATACCGATGATGGCTGTAAATAATAGAAATGTTGTTTTCATTGTAATTTAATTTTGTGAAACATTTGTTGATACATCTGCCTTAAAAGCGCTGATCTCTGGCTTTCAGGACGCCGCAAAACTCCGGCTTCTGCATCCGCTGCAAAAGCAATATTGGCATGAACTGAGAAAAAACCAACATGAGCTGGGAAAACAAAAACGTACTCCTTTTCCTCAAAAAAGGCTTTTTACAGTTCATACATCTTATGCAGCAATTCATGACAAAGTGCCTTCAGCGATAGATACGCGCTGCGCACCTTTGCCGAAAATTGATTTATAATGAAAAAAATGTTAGCTGCTGCCCTCATCGCAGCCACAGGACTTGCCTCCTGTTCAAAAGATGAAAACCAGAACGAGATGCCCCGTAAGAACCAGATCCAGAAAGGGCCGGTAAAAACCGTCAATGGCGGACAAGGGTATACCTGGATCGAGACTACACCAGAGCACATACCGGTAGCGGTTGGAATCCGACTTTCTGCCGATGCGCTGAATGAGCCGGCAACTTCTATTATGCATGAAGGGCATGATGGCGTCTCAGTTTTCGAGCTCGATCTTCCCCAAAGCAAGGTATCGACGGTCTTTGATCATGTGACGGTCGACTGGAACCCGCACGGACACCCGCCTGAGAACGTGTATACGAAAGCACATTTCGACTTCCATTTTTACATGATTTCCAAGGCTGAGCGCGATCAGATTCCAGCTTTCGAGACCGATCCAAGCAAATTTAACATTCACCCGGAAACCGGGTATCTTCCTGAAGGTTATTTTCCTATCCCGGGCGGACAGGCAAAAATGGGCGTGCACTGGGCTGACCCGACATCCCCGGAACTCAATCCGGGCGGTACTTTCACCCAGACCTTTATCTACGGAAGTTATGACGGAAAAGTAAACTTTTATGAACCCATGGTGACCAGGGAATACCTGCAGACGCTAAACAGCAAATTCGAGCGCAGTATACCGCTTCCGAACAAGTTTGCCAAAGCCGGCTACTATCCAAGCAAGATGGTGCTCGAAAAAACTGCCGATGGCTACGAGATCCGTTTGACTGATTTTGTTCACAAAACAAAAAACTAGATGTCCGCTTCTTTTCGATTCACGCCTACTAAGAACAAAGCCAAGGTTATTTAACCTTGGCTTTGCTTTTCAATCGCATCAGACGTACGGATTGAGCAAAAAAGTTTAATGTGAACAGCCCCCTGGCTGCTGTTCAAGAATTCGCTTCAGATTTCGAAGGTAGGCTTTCATTGCCCTTCTGGTTACGTAGTGAATGATTAACCTTGGCACCGGGTATCCCAGACTGAACCTTACAATTGAAGGATCGAACTCAAGACGGTAAGTAAGCTGGCTAAGATTTGGACCATGCGACACTGCCCATCTTGTCGTTTTCAGATAATGAAGGTTTGCCGGTTCTGTCTGGTAGGCTACCGTCTGTCCGGGAGTATAGCTTGAACAGACTAATTTTCGCAGGTAAGCGGGCATTTTTTTTGATAAGTACGATGCTTCTACAGCCACAGCACCGAGCCTTACCTCTCCGTCGAGTACGGTAGTCCTCACCTCAGTGCGCCATCGCCAATCGTTCCTCAGGTCTGCTATAAATTCAAATGCGGACCTGCAATCGCTGCCTATCATGATACTATGTTGCTGAATAATCATTCTGGTTCATTTGCCGGGATTCTCGGCAGCATAAAGTTCAGGCAGGAAAAACTCAAAGTTACCCACCTCTTCTACATTATGCTTCAGCCAGGCCTTGCCCATTGCCCGCGTAAACAAGAATGGCCGTATCAACCGGTTAAAAACGACTTGACCAAACACGCCCTGGCTGCCGACAATCATGTGAGACCGGTAATTGCTATCACGCTCCCCTGAAGGAGAAAACCAGTGCTCCAGAGAGAACACACGAATGCCAAAAATCCGATAGACCAGGCGTATTCCCGTCTCGTCAAGTTTTTCCACACGTTCGGTACTGTTCACCCGGAACTTTGGATTGCGTCCGAAATATTCAACGATATGAAAATGCGATCCTACCCCTATACTACCGTCATGCCGCTCATTTCTGGCAAGTCTCCACTCCTGGTGGTCCAGCGGATGCCATACCCGGTATCTTGGATAACGCCCGCCCCTGTATTTCATGTCGCCAGCTATATTTCTGAACCACCAGTATAACATCTTAGGTGTCACGCCCCTGATGGTATCATGCTGAATATGCAAATGGTATACGTTGTCACTTTCGATTTTAAAATCTGTGGACGCAGAAGAGATGTCTTTCATCTTCCAGCCGAATTCGATGGGTTCAAACATATTAAAAAAGCCTTTTAACGATTTGCCCGATCTTTTCGCGCAGCAAAGCACCGTCATGGGCAACCGGCTGCCCTTCCCGAATTATTATCCGCCCCCCACAGATCACGGTATCTATGCTGGCTTCATTAAGATAATAAAAAACCGGGTGCGAAGAGAAACTTCCACTGGCCAGCTCATCCCATTTAACAAGGGAAAAATTCGCCTGGCTGCCAACTTCTATTTTAGGAGAGGCCCCAAATCCGGCATACACATCCGCATGCCGCGAAGAGTCGAAAAAGAAAGCGTTTGCCCGATAATGCATCTGCTCCGGAAAAGAAAGCGCATCAATTGCCGGCTGATTTACCTGCGCCCGATAGCATTGCAGCAGCAGCCGCTGCTGAAACAGCATGCTTGGTGTGGATCCTGTAGGGATATCGGTACCTACCGACCACCTGGCTTCAGGAAAATCATGGATAAATCCCACTGCTGGCTGGCCGAGTGCCGTCTGCATCTCCGCTTCCGGCGTGAGTGTCATCAGACAGCCCGCCTCGGCGATCATTCGATATTCTTCAGCTGGCAAAGTGCTGCAATGCACCAGGTTGAGCGCTTCAGAAAGCAAACCCGCCTCGGCAAGTTGCCCCACCGGTCGGCATAAAGTCCCCAAAAACGAACTTCCAACGTGCATGGAAACTTTGCAACCCAGTGCTCGGGCCAGCTGAATATCTTCCCTGTTTACATCAATAGTCGAAAACTCCGGACCACGGATTCCGAGTCCGATCTTCACTGTCGGATGGCCTGCATAAAACTTTGCTAATCGCTCCACGTCCCGATCATGCGGGACAGAACTGTTGTACCAGTTCTGGTCACGATTAAACGAAGGCGTAGAATGAAAAAAGAGAACGTTGATGCCCGAGGCTGCCGCCGCGTAAAGGGCGGCGTCAGCGTGCTCCGGAGAATTCATGATATGCGCCCAGTCAAACACCGTTGATATTCCCGCCTTTGCTGCCTGCAGATATCCGAACAGGCTGATATAGTAAAGATCCTCTGCCGACAGCTTGTCTGCAATCTGGGTATTTACTTTTTCCAGATACTCCATCAGCAGCATATCGGCTGCGAAGCCATCAAAAGGGGATTGCCATACGTGTCGATGCGCATCGGTAATGCCGGGCAGAGCGATCATGCCCTTTCCATCAATTACTTCACCTTCGGCCTGTACTGGCATCAACTCAGAGATCGAACCAATCGTTCCATCCGGTGCAATACGAATATTGACGGGCCTGTTCAAAGGCCCGCCATCAAAAATGTGTATGTTCTTTATGATCACGCTGTTATGATTTGGTTTCGATAGAAATTTTCTGAACAGACGGCTACTGGACAGCTGAAAACCGGACGACCCGGTTGCGAATCTTTTTCACGCTTCTCAGATAAGCATAGATCGCTTCCAGATCTCCGGTGCTCATTCCGGCATACATCGACCAGGGCATCGGTGTATTCATAGAACCTTTTGCTAGCTTAGGGGAGCTATGAGCAGAATCTGCGAAGGCCTTGAAGCGGGAAACGAACTGCGCTTTAGACCAATTTCCAATTCCGGTCACATTTTCTGAAGTAATATTCGCTGAGCGCACAATACCCGCCGGCTGCCTGAACTCCATGCCGCCGCCGAATTCAGTGCCCTCGATCACGCTGCCCTTGTCCGTCTGACTATGGCAGTCCACACATCCGGCTGCATTGACAAGATACCCACCGTATCTTACAATATCTGCACGGGCAGGCCTCGACTGAAAGTCCGCTTTCTCCGGCATGGTATTGATGATGATATTCACCGGAAAATCTGCCTTGGAAGCAGGCACATCCTTCTTCACCGGAGCCAATGTCCGGATATAGGCAATGATATCGTAAATATCTTCTTTGTCCATACGGCCAAACCTGTGGGCGGCCATAATCGGAAACAGTGCCCTCCCGTCCCTGCTAACACCGGTCGTTATCGCATGGAATAGCTCTCCGTCGCTCCATTCGCCAAGCGCATAAGGGGTAATATTTGGCGCATAAAATTCTCCGGGAAAGCCCATTTTCCTGTCAAAGGCCTCCCCTCCTGCGCCGATATCCTTTTGCATCATCGGGCCGGCAAAACGACTCCAGTCCCTGGTACTGTGGCAGTCCATACAAACAGCAACGTGGTTAGCCAGATATCTGCCATTCTCGACCCTTTCTTTATCTCGGCTAACCGTGATCGCTGGAGTCTCACCAGTATTGGGCAAGGCCACCTTCACATAGGTGCCAGCAGCGATCACCATCAGAAGCACCAGGCCTAAGAGAATTAATAAAGTTTTTAACGCTTTCATAAGTTGATTTTTATTTACAGAATTACGTGACTGCAAATATGGCCTCTGGCCCTGCCGGACGAAAGAACGACCGGGATCAACTGCGGATTTTTCGGATGAACTGTGCTACATAACAGACCGGTTCATTTCCCGAGCCAGACTTTAAAATCGGCAACCTTCTCACGACTAACAATCGATTCCTTATCGACAGCCGGCTTCAGGTTCAGGGCCAGGCGATGACCGAAATAATCATGAATCTGCTGAATACTTTTATTGGAGATAACGAACGCACGGTTGATGCGAAAAAAACAATCCGGATCCAGCATCGATTCCAACTGATCCATCGTGTAATCCACAATGTAGCGCTTGTCGTCAAAAGTCTTAAAGAAGTTAAGGCGATCGTCGGAATAAAAATAGGCGATATTGTCCACGTCAACAGACACGAGCCGTTGCAAATTCTTTACCAGGAACCGCTTGCGGTAGTCCTTCTGTTTGATTTCCTTCAAACCTGCGATGAGCCTTTCAAAATTGACCACGTCCGCTGTCATGCCCTGGGCGCTGAACTTTCGGAACTTAGCCAGCGCAGCGGCGAGCTCATCTTTCTGCACGGGTTTGAGCAAATAATCAATACTGTTTACTTTAAAGGCACGCAGTGCGTGCTCATCGTACGAGGTCGTAAAGATCACGGTACTTTGCACATCGTACTGATTAAAGATTTCAAAACTCTGCCCATCCGTGAGCTCGATATCCATCAGAATCAGATCGGGAGCCGGGTTCTGCCGAAGCCAGTCAACAGTCGATTCTACGCTGTCGGTGGTTGTCAGCACCTCCGCCCCCGGTTCAACAGCCAGCAACGTTTTGATAAGTTTTTTCGAAGCAAGTTCTTCATCCTCAACGATCAGTACATTCATAAATGCTATTTTTTTGTTTTTAATTTTATAAGCGGCAGCATGATGCGGAAACAGGTACCATCCTCGGCAATGGTCAGGTCCCGGTTAAGCAGCAGCCTGTAGTTTTCAGAGATATGCGAGAGACCGACATTGTTAGAAAGGATGCCGCCCTTCTTGCGCTGCAGGTTGTTGCTGACCTCAAGTTCACCCGCCTGGTTGACACCAATACGGACATACAGCGGGCGGGCTTTGGTTGCAACGTTATGTTTTACCGCATTTTCTATCAGCAACTGAAGGGAAAAGGCCGGCAAGTGCATATCGAGATATTCTTCCGGAATAGCTATTTCCATCCGCACAGCATCGCCATGCCGGATTTTTATCAGCGCATAGTAAGATTTTATAAAGGTAAGTTCGCTGCGCAGCTCAGCGATCCCTTCCTCATTATTACCCAGCATATAGCGGTACACTTTGCTGAGCTCGTCAAGAAAATACTCCGCCCGTACCGGATCATCCGTGATGAGCGAAGACAGGATATTAAGGTTGTTGAACAAAAAATGCGGGTTGATTTGTCTTTTGAGTGCTTCATATTCCTGCACCAGCCGCTGTTGTTCTATCAGTTCCTTTTGTGCCAGACTTTCCCGCCACTTGAAAAAGATGTGTTCCACCTGCCAGACAGAGGTCGCTATCAGCGTCAGAAACACACCCAGCCAAAGCGCCGACCGGAAGTTCGATACCTCAAGGCGATAGCCGAGGTAACCAATAGCGTCAAAGCCGTGAAAGTAGACAATCATCGTAAGTGTGATCAACAGGATATGTACAATGGCCAGTATCAGCAGCCTTGGCAAGGTCTGCGACAGATCGGGCATTAACTTAGCCAGATAATGCATAGAAACCACGTGCAGGTACCAGGACACCAACCCGATCAGGTAAATTGCGGCAAAGCCAGCTAAAAAGAGCGGCCACTGGCTAAAAAACCGCGTCCCGTATAACAGATGGCCAGTTCCGATAGAAATCAGCGGCATTAGCACCCAGAAGGTGGTCCATTCTATTTTTGTAGGCCTAAATATGTTCATGTGGAATATATGGGGAGTCCTGGCAAAGCAGCGGCAGAAAAATTATGCGTGTATCCTCAGCGTCAGCAATCTGGATCTCACCAACGCCTAGTAAGCGAAATTTATTGATCAGATTTCCCAGCGGAGATTCCTCGCCCTCTAGATTCCTGGCCGTCTTTTGCGGGACACTGGTGACCAGCACAATGCCATTTGCTGCAGATTGAATAGCCACACAAAGCGGCGCTCTTTTGCTGATCGTGCCGGTCTGCAGGATATCTTCCATTAAAAGCTGTAACGTGAACGGAGGCAGCAGCATTTCCATCTGCTCCGGACGAACCGTAATACTGGTTTGCAGTCCCTGACCAAACCGCGCTTTAAGGATAAAAAAATACGAGCGGATGAACTCCAGCTCTTCGCGCAGCGGGACATAACCGGTATGTCCGCGAAGCAGGTAGCGATACACCATGCACATCTCATCAAGGAACGTCTCAGCTCTTTTGGCGTCCTCGGAAATCAGCGCCGAGAGCGTATTGATACTATTAAACAGGAAATGCGGACGAATCTGGTTTTTCAGTCCTTCCAGCCTGCTCTTGGCATACTCCGTACGGAGCCTTTCCGTATCCGTAAGTGTCGCCTTCCACTTTTCCAGGGTCGAGACGCCCTCATGCACAAGCGTAGTAAAGGTATTGAGTACGACACCACTTCCCAGCGCAAACAAATAGCTTTGCAGTTCAAACCTGAAACCCAGAAAGTCCGTGGAGGCATATAGGTAAACGATGCTTGAATTCGCTGCCGCAGTCATCAAATAAAAACACAACAGGGCAATGCCAATCCGTTTCATGATCTGCGCATCAGCAGGATAGCGTTTCCTCAGAAGCACGGCGACCAACGTATGAAACTGCCAGAAAACAAGTTTAATGATAAGCGATGACACCAGCAGCAGGAAAAAAATATAAGGACTTGAAAAAAGCCTTCCGCCAAAAAGGATAAAATTGAGGATGATGACGTAAGGGATGAGTATCCCGAACATGATTTTCACATCACTTCCTGTGAAGCTGGGAATTCTCATCGCTGCCATTGGTTTCACAAATATAAAAGGTGCTGTCCAATATCATGGCAAATTCAGCCTGAACTGCAATCCATGGTACCTGAATTGAGACACTTCCCGGTGAAGCGGGATACGGGAAAATTTTTCTGTCGCATTTATTCAATGGTACAACATTCCGCGAGCACATATTTGCAACATGAAAGCACCACTACGCAGCATGGGCAGTTCGTGGATCAGCACCAGGAAGCTGCACTTTTTTTCGGGTCTTACGCTAACGGTATTTATCGCCATACACCTTTTCAACCAGGCAGCTGCCGTTGCAGGACCCGAACGCCATATCCAAATCATGAACGCGGCCAGGACGATCTATAGAAACCCGCTGATAGAAACGGTGCTGATGGGAGCAGTACTTGTCCAGATTATTTCCGGCATCAGGCTTATAGGAAAACGCTCAAAGGCTTTCGCTTTTTCCTTCGAGGTAGTCCAGCTCTACAGCGGGATGTATCTTGCGTTCTTTCTTGTAGCGCACGTGTTTGCAGTGATGATGGGGCGATCCCTGAATATAGATACAAACTACTACTTTGCGGCTGCCGGACTTAACTTCTTCCCCTTCGTTCTCTTCTATGTACCTTACTACACGCTCGCCATTATCTCGGTCTTTGGGCACATCGCAGCAGTTCACCACAAAAACATGCGGCACCGGCTTCTCGGATGCTCTGTCCGGCTTCAATCGAGGTTAATATTGGTACTGGGCGCAATTTTCGCATTGTTTGTGATCTACGCCATGACCGGAAGATTCCATGGAATTTTGCTTCCTGAAGCATACCGGTTCTTGATCGGTGGTTAAGCAGAGAAAATTGCCTTACCTTGCAGATAGTCCAAGCGATTCCAGGGTCTGAAAGAAACTTGCCGGCTGGCTGTTTAACGTGGACGGCACCTGTCCGGTGAACGCCTTGAAATCACGGATGAAATGTGCCTGGTCGGCATAGCCGGAGGCATAACTGATCTGCGTCCAGGATCGCTCCCCGCTATGGGATGCCCTAGCCAGGGCATAGGCGTTCCTGAACCGGATAATCCGCTGATAGGTTTTGGGGCTCGTACCGATATCATCTCTAAAAGAGCGTTCAAGCTGCCTTCTGCTGACAAAAAGCTGCCGGGCCAGCGCCTCTACGCTCAGTACTCCGGCGCTATCCCGAATCACTTTACAGGCACTCACAGCGTAATTGAATTTATCGTTGCGCCGATCTAATCTGCCAAGCAGATATCGTTCAGCGATCGCGATCAGCCGCTGACTATCCTTGACACCCGCCATTTCATCGCACATCGTCTTGACCGGGCTGCCCAGTACTACTTCCGCATCAAACACGGAATTCAGACATACACTTACAGGCTGACCAAAGAGCCGGATCAACCCTTCCGGCTTCAGCCGGATACCAAACATCGGCGTGTCCTCTCCAGGTCTCCAGATCGCTGTACCGGTATACAGACCAGTGAGATAGACATTAGCGCTTTTTTCGAACCTGCCGTTTTTATGAAGAATCTCGCAGGGGCGCTGCGTCGTCTGAACAATAATTTCCAGAGTGCCCAAAGGCAGGCAGCGCTGCACTTCCGGCACGACCACCGGATCGTTCCCCGAGCTGAACTCCCAGTAACATTCTACATATGGTCTCAGCAGCGCTGCCGGGACATGTTCTTTATAGTGCATGAATAAAGTACGGTTAAAAATTTCAGGTATTTCGAAACCTCCTTCAAAACTAAAAAAGGCGTATCAAAGATCAGCCAATGCCACTCCACAGAAAATGAAATCCGGATGTTCCGGGATTTTTTCTGCTGGATTGACAAAAACGGGACATAAACCGGAAATCAAGCGCGGCCAGTACCTTGAACATACCGATCAGTAGCCGACACGAAGTACCAGATATTAAGTGCGATCAAAATCGATAGGTTAAGGCCGTCTGGCTCCTACCATGCTGCCAGCGCAAGGCAGCAGCAACAAGCGGATGGACTGACAATAGCCCACCCGCCTTCCTTACTACTCAAAAATCCCGATTTCCTGCCTCGGAAACACGAATTCGACCTTGTGCTCCGGCGCCAGGGAAAACGCCTGGCTTAGATCCATGTTTTGATAATCCGGCACTGCTGAAAGATCAGGTATGTCGTCCGGCGACGACACCACCTTCCCTATTGCCCGGTAATATTTCTCCAGATCTCCGGGCAATAACAGCGTCAGCGTCCTGCCCATTTCTTTTCCAACATTTTTAAAGGTGTGCACGGCCATCGACGGGATTTTTACGAGCTGGCCGGGAGGAACGCGGAACGGCTTATCCAACTCGTTCAAAATGAACTCAAATTCACCCTCGATGATGTAGAAAAGTTCCTCATCCGGGTGCGTGTGCGGCGGCGGGCCGCCGCCCGGGGGAACAACATCCTCATAAATAAAATATCTCCCGCCGGACTCCTCGCCGGTCACTAAAAGATTAAAAAAATGACCGAAAACGATGAGTTGTTTTCCGGGATCCATCCGCTGAAGCTGGGGTTGCTTTTCCATGACCATAATGTTTTTGTTAAATGATCAGGCAAAATTAGCCCTGACGCCCGGCCTGGATTGAACAAATGCGACATCTCGCATCAGATCGCGACACCTCAAAAACAACCGCTTACCTGCACACCGTCAATTCAGATCGCGGAATGTCCAGCCTATCCCCCAAAGCCGGCGTCCCATCCGCAAAATCTTTTCTGAGACGCGATCGCAAATAACTTTGCGCAAAAATTCTCAAACATGAAAGCTTTACGTACGTTATTTATTGCCGCTCTTTTCTTTACCCTGGGATGCGGTAAGACAGAAACCGCGCAGCCAGAACAGGAGCCCGCTCCTGAAGAAGAGACCGAACGACCACCATTACCACCCGCAGTTGCTATCGCAAACGGGCTGGGCCCTTCGACAGCAATGCCTGAGGGCGAAACGTTCATTCTGCCTGAGGGCTTGGAGTGGGCAGATGCACAGATTTCCGCCGTCGACCCCTTTGACAAGGATGCCTGCCCCTGCAATATCCTATCCCGTCCCAATTGCGGGACCTATGCCGACGGACTGGTTAACCTTTGCATACAATTGAAGAACACCACGTCGCGGCCGATAAGGGTGACCTTTCCGGCAGGCCTCATTTTTATAGCTTTTGACACCAAGGTGCAGAACGGCATGGTCATTCAGCTGGAAACCTTTGAAGTTCCAGCCCATGAAGTCGGTAGCTTCAAACTTGAGCTACATTGCGCCAACAGCAGCCGTCACCGAAGCTACAAAGAGGACATGTTTACCCCGGGCCCGATTACCACAGTTCCACAGGTCAGGGAACTACTGGACTTTATTAAGAACAAGGACCTTACAAAAGATGCCGGCTCGGCGGTCGCTCAAACTGCGCTCTGGGACATCACCGATAGCAGAGGATGGAATGAAAAGGAACGCGTGGAACTTGCAGCACTGCCGGATAAATAAAAAACACCGACTCGGCGTTAACTCAGACATCTATGCTGGTAGCCCACAAATCAAATGAATGCCGTATAAACGGGTTTGTAACAGTCATGTGTTACGCAGATTGAGTCCCTATCCCCGTTTCTTCCTCTCATCATTAAAGCCTAGCATGCTGTCCTAAGATAATGTCTAATACCTACTCAGCAAGACAGCCCGCAGATTAACCTGTAAGAAATCACTGGCACGTAGTTAGCCTCATTGATGAAGGGCGTCTGCCAAAGCCTGTTGTCTCGGAGGGGCTCTTGTAAACTCTTAGCTTACCCGGTATTACCGAAAAAAAGCTCCGCTCTTCCTGCCACGACAGATTTTTTCCATCGCACTACCGTTTGCTGCACATCGATCTCATGTAATGCGCCTCGTGGCGGACGGAGATAGCATTTCCACATCATGCCCTCCTAACCGATACTTCTTTTATCTTTGCCCCGATGAGTTTGCCGCTGCCTATTACCTTTGAACAAAATGACTACACCTACAAGGTGCTGACCTGCCAGATCACCCGGGACGCCACGCTCATCAAAATTGAGCTTAACGGCAAGGAATACGAGCTGACTAAAACCCCGGACAATCACTGGCAATCAGACGTCACCATCGCCCAGAATGTAGCCCTACTGGCCGCCATCGCTCGCAACATTTCATTGCGCTACTGGTCCAATCAGTGCAAAGCAACGCCTGAAGCCATCAAAACTGCGGCAAGGGCCTGCTGCAGCATGCCGTCGGGAAAATCACCGAATATCTCAACCGTAAAAAGCACTGAACGGTCAACTTCCGCGCGAGTTTCTTCCAAAAATAGCCGCAAGGGTTTGATTTTCGAGCCTGCATTCGCCGATCAAGCGAATCGCCGCCCAATGACGCTGCATTTTTCGGCACAGCAGCGGCTCAATTAAGTTTGAACATATGAGAAGAATTATCCGGGCTGTCGGAGCCTTCATTTTCCTGTCGGTCAGTCCACATGAAGACAGTTCCGACGAACGCGACAAAGTTGAGGCCTTGGGGCGAAATGTCCTAAATACTGCTAAGATTCCGCAAGAAATACTCATCGCGACGAAGATTTACATTAGAGAATTGCTTCCGTCCCTTAAAACCATATAATTTTGACGGGAAATTTATTAGGCTTGAACCAGTAGGTCCGGAGCACCTTCAGGCCTTAGTGAAGAAGCAAAAGTCAACGAAACATATGCAAGTGGACAACCGCATCACAGGGAGAAGCGGCTATGGCTGCCTATGGCCTACACGTTGTTCTGATCACTATTGATCTAAGTGATAGCAGAGTCTGATAATATAAAACGGCTAACCATTTGGCTAGCCGTTACAGCTGATATTAAAGCGATTTTCTTTAACTTTTGTCCAACTACCAAATTTTTATACGATCAGCCGGCGCGACGTACATTTTTGCAGTTGAAGGCACATTAAATGCCTTGTAAAAAGCTTCCATATTATATACCGAGCCGTTTACCCTAAACATTTCCGGGGAGTGAGGATCGGTTTTTAAACGAACCCGCATCGATTCGTCCCTGCTTTTGGTGCGCCAGACCTGCGCTAAACTTAAAAAGAAGCGCTGATCAGGCGTGAACCCGTCAATCTTCTCTGTTCCCTTCCCCTGACTTGTCAATTTAAACGCGTCATAAGCAATCGCCAGACCACCAATATCGGCTAAATTTTCCCCCAGCGTCAACTCTCCATTTACATGCTGATTATCTAACAAGGTAAAACTATTATATAAGCTAACAACTTTATCCGTTCTGACTTTAAACTTACTCGCATCTTCTGCTGTCCACCAATCCTTAAGATCACCATTTTTATCATACTGCCTTCCCTGATCATCAAAGCCGTGCGTCATCTCATGGCCGATCACCGCACCTATTGCACCGTAATTAATTGCGTCGTCTGCCTGCTGGTCAAAGAATGGGAACTGCAGTATACCCGCCGGGAAGACGATCTCATTTACCGTAGGGTTATAGTAGGCATTCACAGTAGGAGGCGTCATGTGCCATTCTGTCTTATCCACTGGCTTACCTAATTTGTCAATCATTCTTTTGTAGCTATATTTGGCTGCAGACTGTAGATTGTTGTAATAACTATCCCTTCTGATGTTCATACCCTGATAATCTTCCCATTTGTCAGGATATCCGATTTTCTTAATGATGGACCGCAGTTTATCAATTGCCCTGTTCTTAGTATCTGAACTCATCCAATCGATCTTTTCCATTCTGGCCTGGTAGGCTTTCTGCAAATTATCGACTAGTTCTAGCATTCTTTCTTTTGCTTCAGGCGTAAAATGCTCCTTTACGTACAATTGCCCAAGCAATTCACCCATATATCCATCGGTGCTATTCACGATAGTTCTCCAGCGTGGTACGGGAAGTTGCTGACCCTGCAACGTTTTCCCGAAAAAATCAAATGCAGCGTTCCGGAAATCTTTGCTGAGCGCTCCTGCAGACCCATTTATGGCATCAAACTTCAACTTTTCTTTCCAAATTGCTATCGGCTGTGAAGCTACCAACTTACTCAAGGATTTGTAATACTCCGGCTGGCCTACCAGAATGGTGTCGGTTTTCAACCCCATATTGGTCAGTACCTTTTCCCAGTTGATCGCAGGGGTCATTTTTTGGAACTCCGCAACTAGATATTTGTTGTAGTTTTTCTGGGGATCCCGTAGCGCTACCTGGTCAGAATGCGACCTGGCTATTCTGGTTTCGAGTTTGAGTATCTGAGTTGCGCTTTCACTGGCTTTCTCCCTACTCGATCCTGTTAAAACCAATACACGGTTCATATACTTTAGAAATTCATGTCTCACCTTCAGTGTTTGCTCATCATTGTTAAGGTAATAAGTTTTGTCTGGCAGAGTTACACCAGATTGGAAGAAATTTACCGCATTTTTGCTGCTGATCTTATCGTCAGGCCCAACCCTAAATCCAAACAAATAACCATCGCCTTCTTTAAAGGAACCTGATACAAAGTCAAGAAGTTCTTTGTAATCTTTAATGGCATCGATTTTCGCCAACGTAGCGCTTAATGGTTTCGAACCCAGTTTTTCTATAGTCAGCGTATCGATACCACTGGCGTAGAAGTCGCCCACCTTTTGCTCCAGGCTACCTTCCGGATGTTTCTGCGCCGACACACGGATCAATATCTCATTTAACTTCGTTATGTTATCAACCGATAAAGTGTTGAACGAGCCCCAGTCGGTTTCCGTTTCGGGGATCTGAGTTTGTTTGATCCATTTCCCGTTTGCATACAGGAAGAAGTTGTCTCCCGGCTTAACCGTGGTATCCATCCCCGATTTGTCAAAAAACGCCGTCCGCGAATTATCAGACGTGTCCTTCTTTTCATTTACGTTTTGACAAGCGGAAAGAAAAGCCAGAGCCATCAATAATAAATTTAATTTCATCATAAAAATCTCTATTTAATAAAAACCTGTTCTAATTTATTCATCAAATCATCACCGCGCAGATCAACAGCGATTATCTTACCATTGGGATTAATGAGGTAGCTCGCAGGAATCCCTTGAATCGCATACAAATCAGCAGCTACGTTCTTGGATTTCAAATCGGATACGTGTGTCCACGGCAGATTATCTTCTTTTATCGCCTTGATCCAAGCCTGGCGGTTCACATCCAGCGATACGGCCATAACAGTAAAACCTTTATCCTTGAAAGCGTTATATGCTTTTAAAACATTCGGGTTCTCAGCGCGACATGGGCCACACCAGGAAGCCCAAAAATCCAGCAATACATACTTCCCCCTGAAGGAAGATAGGCTGATTTCTCTATTAAGCGTATCGGGAGCAGAAAAATCCAAAGCCATTTGCCCTATATCGGTTTTCAATTTAACTTCGATAATTCTATTCATCTTCTTACCCATGGCTGAATTTTGCACGGAGGGCCCCAAGCTGTGAAACAAATATGATAACTCCTTAGGTGTCAACGAAAAAATCAAATCATTTAACCGGTAAAGTCCAACAAAGCTGGATGGATTGTTTGCAATGAATTGTTTTATTATTGCAGTGGACCTTTTATCCAATGCTTCATATTGCCTTTTGACCTCTTCGGACGGGCTGGCGCTTCCGGCTGTCTGAGTTTGTAACTTTTCAATCTGCGCGTCGACCTCCTTTGTCAGTTCTAAAAGTTCATCTTCTTCAGACTGGGTTTTTCCCCCTTGAACTTTAGACTGACTCACTTTCCCCCCGGCGCCCGTCAATGTGACCGCCGCATTTTCTTCAACATAGACTAATTTATTGTCGTAGCCTTTCGACCTTATAACCAAACGTTCAGGATTAGAAGCGTAACCGGCAAAATTAAACTGACCTGATCTTACTCGGGTCGAATCAGAATTGTTCTCTGACATGATATATATCCATCCATCAGCTAATCCCCCAATGTTACCTGAAATGGTATAATTCGGTTTGATTCTCTGAGCAAACGCAATGCTGCTTAATACAAGCAAAGCATTCGTTAATAGTTTTGTTTTCATCTATATATGATTTAAAATACTTTTTGTTTTGATAGGCTATTGTTTTCATACAGGCCGCACTTGTTTACGCGTAAGCTGCTTTTGGTTTTACGCCTATCTACTAACTACTGCAGCATGCATTCCTTACCGACAGGATTTTCACAATTAACCGCCCCAGATCGAATTTCGTTGCACTGCCCAACCCGTCAAAGCAGCTAGGGCATCTAAACAATCAGGTTGTTGTATCTATGCCCAAGACCCACGGGAGAATTTGTTTTTTTTCCTATAATGAAATTCAAACAGCATTCAAGCAAAAAAATACTATCAATTAACATCTTAAAGGTTAACAAATTGTAACGATAGCGTAACGAAAAGGCCGGATTTAACCCAGCCTATATTCGTTCATCGGTATATAATTTAGGCGATCCGTCTTGTGGGATTATTAAATCTGTAATTTTTGCTTTTGCCCATGATCATCCTGTCTGCGAATCTACTTACGAATTCTTTGGATTTACATGTTGTATGAATGTCCATACTTTTTTTGCTCACATCAATCAATGACTTAAGACTTCTTACGCAGTAGTAGGTTAATCATAAGCTCTAAGTCTTCTTCATTATCTCCATCAGTCCTAAAATCACTAAAAGTCAGATAACCATTCTTATCAATCAAGAAATTTACAGGAGCAGCGCCCCCATTATCAAGATTTCCCTTGTTTCGTCCTTCCACATCTTCCAGCGGGGTGAAAGAATAGCGGGTCGACTTCATAAACGGAACTACATAATCATTTTGACGAGAGACGATATTAATTCCGACATAATCAACATCCTTGCCTGTAAATTTTCTTATCACATTTTCAAAATGAGGAAATTCTCCACGGCAAGGACCACAACCAGGGAACCAGTATGTCAACAGTAAAACTTTACCTTTAAAATCAGAAAGTGAGGCTGTTCCTTCGTTGAGGTATCGTTTTAAACCGATGAACGGTGTGGCAAGCTCTGATTGAGCATCAATTTTACTGAAAATGTTGGCTTCATTGTCAGCATCGTCCTTGCCAATCATCTTCCCGTACATCTTGATTGCATCCATCAATCGGACCGTTGGAGCAGTCACAAATGCTTTAATTATCGACTCATAAGCAGCCAGTGTGTTACCTCCCACATGCGCAGCTTGGGCTTTCAATAATATAAGATCGTTTCCAAACCGTGACCGCCTGGAAAGCTTTATATTATCTAAAACTTCTGAAGCATCAGTCACCTTGCCCTCCTTCAACAAATTTTTGGCCTTTACAATCCGGTCCGCCAGATCGACATGAGCCTGCCACTGTCTATCCTCACCACTTTCTTTGCTCTCCATTTCCTTTGCCAAACTCAAGGCACTGGCGGGATCATGGGATAGCAGCAACTCAAAATACTGAGGCATTCCGCTGGCGGACCAGTTGAAATCTTGAGGAGAGTACTTTTTCTTTAGCATCTCATAGTATTTCCGTTTAGTTAACGGATCATTAGATCTTGTAGCTAACCAATACAAGGCCTGCGCGCCTCTCTCACTGCTGGGGAACCTGCTTACTACATCTAAACTCAATTTTTCATACGTCTCCTTATCATTATTATAGAAAGAATTTGCGTAATAAAAAGCATAGGATGGATTAGAGGGGTCGGTCTCTGTAGCTTTTTTCAGATAAGAATTAGCTAGTTTAAAATCACCCCACCGCTCTCCGTCGATCCATAGCCCTGCCCAAGCGTCAGAAAAACTGGGGTTAATTTCCACAGCTTTCAATAGGTAGGATTTAGCTTTTGGATCTTCTTCACCGAGGTACGCTTCTGCTATCGCATAGGGAATATTTGCATTTTTTGGGAATTTGGACATCCATACTGCATACTGTTGTGTAACCTTGGGATTTTCTAAACCCATAGCTTCAATATATTTTTGATGATAACTAAGACTGTCGGGGTTCCTCTCTACGTCGGTCCTCAATTTCAACAGTTTATTTTTGTCCGTGATAATCTCAGTTTTCCTGGTTTGCGCGGAACTTTCTACGGTTGAGCTGGCTACTATCAAAATAGCACTGGCAATTTTAAAAACAAGTTTTTTCATTGAATATATCTAATTTAAAATAATGTTAGCATGATCTGACAAGCCACAGTTGTCATTTTGCATCACTAACTTTCAAACAACATGATGATAATCTAACGATATTGTTATCCCCTTTTACCGGCCAACTGCTAGGTTGCTTCTACTCAAAGGTATCGCCGATGAAAGACAAAAATTTATAACAGTAACGCTAAATTTCTCATATAGTGAATGTTGCGTTAATAAGTATTTTGCTGAAGTTGGCCACCACTCGCATTGACGTCAATGCCGTTAATAGGTACCATGTATCTTCTGCTTCCAGTAGGCAATGTATAGGTCTGTGGGGTGTTAACATCTACTCCCCCCTCACCTATTTTAAAAAAGTTTCTGGTCACCGTGACATCGTCTTGAGGATAATTGTTAACACTAAACCTGCGGATATCCAACCAGCGCATTGAGAAAGGAAACTCCCTTCTACGCTCGTTTAAAACCTGCGAGATAGCCTGATCAGCATTAACTGCTGAAAGGTTGGTTGGACTGGAAAAGCGCATAGCTCTCAACTCATTCACCGCCGCCATAGCATCACCAATGTGGTTGGTTCGGGCCAATGCCTCTGCTTTGTTCAAAATCAATTCCGCGCGTGTAAGGCCGGAAGGCAATTGTTTACCATCACTAAAGAACGAATATCTTATGACCTCTCTCTTGACAGAGCCGAATCTGCGACCACCGTTTTCAATCATAAACCATTTATACCGAAGGTCGTTGGAACCTTCAAACAGCGCTAGCAGAGAGGAACTGGGCATATAAAACTGGCTTCTGTTATTTGTGTACCTAGTATAGTAAAACTCCGGCCAATAAAGTGACTCAGCATTTGTCCAGAAATACATCTGTGGTACCTGCAGCGTAGCGGGTGGATTGTTATAAGTAATCGGAGCACCTGCAACGATCGTCTTATAATCCTTAAGGGAGACGGTCGTAGACGCTAACGCCCTATCAGAATATTCCAACGCCTTGGTATAATCACCAATAAAAAGATAATATCGGCTGAACATAGCTTCAACAGTTCGCTTAGTCACCCTCCACCTTTTTAAGGGATCAACGTCCTCACGTGCGACTTTCATAGCTTCATTGAGATCCGAGAGTATGAACTCATAAGTTTCCCCTAATGTGGATCTTTTAAGTGACTCCACCACGTTGGCAGACTTTTTCAAGGGCAACCCCGGAGTCGTCAAATTATCTTTACTATAGGGTAAGCAATAGTAATTTGCCAGCACCCAGTTTGAATACGCCCTGATAAAATGAGCATCAGCCTTTACGTATCCCTTCTGTTCTTCTGATCCTGTAACTTTTTCAACGTTTTCCAATATAGTATTGGCTAAAAATATCTTCCGGAATTCACCAGTCCATAGCGCATCAAGACTTGCATCAGCAACTTGTTGGATATTGAAAGTATAATAAAGAATATTTTCCAATGGCGCTACTGACGGACTCTCCTTATAAAGTTCGGGATCAATTTCCGTATCATCAGTGGAATAAGCAGCAGTTAGGTTCGTCTCGTCGGCGGAGCCACTGGCGACGTTCGCAGTCACAGGAATGTTGTCGATTAAAGCCTGTAACTGGTCCACATTTTTAATTGAAGTTTGACGCAGAGGCTCCTGATCCAGGAAACGCTTGCAACCAGCAGTGGACAACAGTGCCATGCCAAATAATATAATGATGTGTGATAGTCTCATGTCGATAAATTAAAATTGAAGATTTAAACCAAATGTATACGTGCCCACCGGACGGTTCGTTCCGGGTAGCCACTCCGGATGATAACCTCTACTGTTATCTGTAAATAGCAGACCAACGTTTCTAAGCTGCGCATACACCTTTACATTGCTGAAACTGACTTTGCGCACAAGCGATTGTGGCAGAAAATATTCCAGATTGATTTCCTTCAGTTCTACGAACGAAGAACTTTCCACAAGATTTTGTAAATTAGGCGTATACCTATCCCACAAATAGTATTGCTGTTCATCCATCTGAGGAAATGCTGGAATCGTTGGATCTCCGGCAAAAACGTCGGAAACAAATCGATCAACCGATGATTTAAAGGAGCCTATTATAGTCGAGTAATTAAAAATTGGTCTCCGGAATTTCCCGCCGAACGTACCAGTTATTACCATCATTAGATTAAAATCCTTATACCTGAAGTTGTTGATCCATCCCATTGTATGTGGTGGAATACTTGTACCCTCGTAAGACAAAAAATTCTTACCTAGTCCTGTATTGGAAAGTGCTGCGCTATTGGTAGTGGTTGGCACTTCATTCGGACCTAGCACATGAGGGACACCATCAACCATGCCCGCATATTTGTAAGCAAAAACAGAACCTACCGGGCGACCTTCAATATATTGTCCGTCTATCATTTCATAGGCATACACTGCAGGAAAATAGAGGCTGGTGATCTTGTTTTTATTGTACGCATACGTAAGATTGGTATTGTAGGAGAAGTCTTGGGTGATATCTACATTTGTTCCTAACTCGACCTCAATTCCCCTATTGTATATGCTTGCATTATTTACCCGACCAGACAACGCGCCGGATGCGGAAGGCAGCGCAATATTACCAACGATATCTTTTCCCAGGCGATTATAAGCATCTACTTTGCCGAGAAGCTTGCCTTTAAACAAAGTAAAGTCAATTCCCAATTCAGTATTGTAATTCCTTTCCCAACGTAAGAGGGGATTTCCAATGGTACCCACCGCACCAGTTATGGTGCCCGACACCGGGCTAGGCGAATTGCTAATATTCACCAACGTTTGTGTGGAAACAGATTGGTTAGCAAGCCCTGTCACGCCATAAGTGAATCGGAGATTCAACCGGTCCATCCAATTGAGCGATTGCATAAAATTTTCATTCGAAATTCTCCACATGGCGCCGACCGACCATAAGGGAGTCCATCTCAATTTTGGATTATCCGTGATAAAATTGGATGCATCACTTCGAATACTGCCTGATAAAGTATATTTTTGGTCAAGTGTGTATCCAACACTGCTATAAAAAGATGCCAGCCGGTTGGAATTCCAGTTCAGAATTGTGCTACCAGCATCTCCGGGAAACTCTTCTGTAGGTAAGGCAACGGCAGCAGTACCATATGTAAAATACCGCAACGGAGTCACTGAACTTCCATAGCCGTAAGGTGGCACCGTCACTTGGTTTTTCTCAGGAAAATAACCGTAGACGGTGGGGTTTGTCTGGCCCGTTATCAACTCATCAAAGATTTCTGAACCCGCAATGGCCGTGATCTGATGTCTTTCACCAATATTCTTGTCATAGTTGAATTGGCCTCTCAGCGTGTAGCTGCGGTAGTCCGACTGCGAGCTACGTAGAATTCCGCCCTTTGGAAGGAATACACGTCCCACTGTTTTCGAATCATCGTCGTATTCAACATATGAATTTACGTATCCGCGTACCGCGAATGTTTCCTCATTGAAATGTGAACTCGTATTAATCTTACGCTTTTCGTATTGCCCACTTCCATCGAACGTTACACCGCCCCCTAGTTTAAGGTTGACACCGGCCTGAATACGTGCACTTAAGTTTTCGCTATTACGTTCCCTTCCCCTTACTTCCCTTAATAAATTATAAGACCAATCTTGGTAAGGGAATTTTGAAGATGGTATATTATTCAGCTCCGCACGGTTGAAACTGCGCAGATTCACCCCATAAGTTCCATCCGGGTTGAGTAACAATTCATAAGGCGACAAACCTTCCAGTTCAGAAATGTCCGTGCCTGTCTCCCCCCCAACGCCACTAAAATCATTTTTTCTGTAGTGAATGTTTGCTCCAAAATTCAACGTCATAAATCTTGTCGCTGTGAAATTATTATTAAAGTTCAGGACAGCTCGGTCATATCCACGCTTAATAAATCCCTCTTTGTTATTTTCATAGAGCATTGAAGCAGACGTTTTCATCCGTTCGGTCCCTCCGGAAAAATTAAGAGTGACCTGGTTAAGGATAGCATTTCGCATCAAATGATCCTTTATCTGCGGGCGGTTGTCAATTGCACTGAGCCGCGCCAATTCTGTATTTAACTGTGATTCAGTAATAGCTCCGTATTTAAAAGCGAAAAGTTGCTCCTGGGCCAGAGTTAAAGGGCTTTCTATGTCATAAAATCCGCCAGCGTACGGAAAAAACAGTAAATTCCGGTCAAATGCAAGCTTTTCGTAAGCAATGTGATCCGCGGAGTTCGCCTGCAACATGACCTGATCCAGGTCGATCATTTGAGAAACCCGCGTAAATGCCCTTGCTTCGACGCTCGTCCTGCCGACTTTAGGAGATTTCGTAGTCACCACAATCACCCCGTTCGCACCCCTTGATCCCCAAATTGATAAAGAAGCTGCGTCTTTCAAAACAGTGACAGACTCGACATCATTGGGGTTAATATTATTGAAATCAAAACCCGAAATAGCAAAACCGTCTACTACAACCAGTGGTTGGGTAACTGACAACGGTCTTTCAATATCAGTACTTAAAGTACCCGCACCGCGAAGTAAGAAGGAAACGCTGCCATCAACATTTTCTTTTGCCTGCAAGCCCGCTACTGTCCCTTGAAGAGCCGTGGATAAGTTTGACACTGGTCGCCTTGACAGAACCTCCTGGCCAACGACATCGAATGCGCCTGTCGATCGGTCCCTGGAAATTTTTTCGTAACCTGTGTTTCCAGTCACCGCAACAGCTTCCAATTCCTTAACCCCTTCCTCCAATACTACATCTCTCATTACAGGTTCAGCGGGCAGCTCTTTAGTAACGTAGCCGACAAAGGAGAATGTCAATAACGAATTCTCAGGTACATCAGTTAGAACGTATGCACCTTTATCATTGGTATTGGTGACCTTGTTCGTTCCTTTTATCTTGACTGTCACGCCGGCCAATGGTTGTCCATCTCTTCCTAGAACCCGTCCCTTCACATCACTATTCTGTTCGGTATGGTGGGTCTGACTGGTGGCTGTTTGAAAATTTTTAGGTTTAATAATGATATTATTGTTATCAATTCTATATGACAAAGACTGATTTCGCAGTACTACATCAAGTACATCAAATAAATTCTCATCCTTAAAATTGACATTATACCTGAGCTTATTATTTACGCTCTCATCCGAGTAAAACACATTGAAATCGGTCTGCAGTTCAATTTGTGCAAAAATCTCGCTCATTGTTGCTCCTTTTTTTGTAAAGCTGAGTTTCTGCGCGAAGCCTGCTGCACTTACTTGAGCAAGCGAAAGTATTAATATGAAAGTGGCTAGCCTCATGATTAGCATTAGTTTTTTTAGCAGCCAACAATGAGGCGTACCAAAAGATAAAGTAATTTTATTCATACTTTAGTGGTTGGTTTGAGTTGAATTGGTTTTTCGGTCAATTATTTTGCCTTACGGGTCTAACCTATAGGCAAATGAAGGCTCAAACTATGCCGGATTGTGTTCCCGCACTTTCCGGCTTAATTAGCCTTCGCGATTCGTTAGTGTAGATTTTTCGTCATATATGGCCCTTAGGTTTAAAACTTAGTTGATTATAATAATTTTTCTGCCCTGAATCTTTGAGTTTATTCCTGCATATTTTAATGCGGTCAACAAACTCGTTACTTCGTCATATTTCGAGATGGAACCGCTGAAGGTTCGTCTCTTCAATCTTTCATCTTCATAAACGACATCGACATTATACCAGCGGGAGACGCCCCTCATGATCTCTTCTAAGGCATCATTTCTACAAGTAAATTTCCCCCTGATCCAATCCGTAAGTGCTCTCGCATCTACTTCACGCACACCAATATTGCCCTTATTCTGCAACGCCTGCTGATTTGGCTTAATGCTAACACCATTGACATTTACAGCGCCTTCGACCAAAGTTGTAGTTTGAAAGTCATCGTCACTATAGGCACTCACATTAAAATGCGTTCCTAGAACCTTAACTTCTTGGCCCTGACTTTTCACTATGAACGGATGATACCTGTTCTTGGCAACCTCAAAATAAGCTTCCCCTTCTAAAAAGATATCACGAGTGTCCCTAAAAAAATTCTTTCGGAAAGAAATTTTAGAGTCTGCGTTTAACCAAACTTTAGTCCCGTCAAGCAACGTGAACGTGTAAGTCTGTCCTTTTGTAGTACTGGCAGTAACTAATTCCTCCTCTCCAGTTGGTGAGGAAGACACCTCGCCCTGTTTTAAAGAGTAACTGCCAATCTCAGTTCCATCCTCATAAACAAATTGATCCGGCCTAAATACTACACCGTTCTGGCGTTCACTCAGTTCAATTACTTGTCCATTCGCCATAGTGATGGTGGCGCCATTTTTCCCAGGCACAATTGATTTGGTAAATTCAGTGGCGTAGCCTCTAGAACTGATGGCTCTCTGCGAACGATAGTTGAAGAACCATATACCAAAAACAATGGTTGCTACGGCAGCGGCAACACCGCCCAATATCTGCCGCATCCTTTTTGTTTTCGACATTCCGTTACCGGTCGCCGCGTCAATTCTTGATTTCAGCTGCTTACTAAAATCCTTTCGGCTTACTTTACTAAACTCGCTATTTTTTTCGGGCAATCCTTCAAACCAAGCCTCCAGTTCGATAAGTTCTTCGGTGCTGATAGTGCCAACCTGATATTTTTCCAGCAATTGTTCGGCAAGGGTACGATCCATATTTTAACTTTATAATCACAAGTTGCTGCTCAACCGGTTTGGTAGTAGATAATTTGCAATTATTTTTATTTATTTTGCTCTCTGGTATGAAAAGTCGAGGTAAACTATCGGATCAAGCGTTGACTCAACTTCTGCAACGAGGCGACTACGCTGCATTCACAGAGATTTACAACCGCAACTGGGAGCCCCTGCTTCGCTATATTTCCCGGGTGACAGGGGAGGATAATGAAGGAGCGCAAGACATTCTTCAGGAGGTATTTATCTCTTTATGGAACAGGCATTCGCTGATTGTCAACGCTGATATAAAACCCTGGTTATACGGAGCTGCCCGTAGAAATGCCCTATTCCACCTACGCACAGCAAAGACCCGGCACAAGTACATCACTAATCTGGCTGAGTATCTTTCCGAAGTGAGCAGTCCCTTGGATGAGGAATTCGATGCAAAAGAACTAACAATAATAATTGATCAGGAAATTGACAGATTACCTGAAAAGATGCGCGAAATATTTCTGCTTAGCCGGAGACAAAATCTGAGCTATAAAGAAATAGCGGAACAACTGAATATTTCAGACAAAACTGTGAAGAAACAGATCAGCAATGTCCTCAAAATCTTTCGGCAACGCCTGGATAGAAGAAATGCTGGATTAATTGCCATCCTCGCTCTCATACTATTTAAAAGCTGACCAGGACATTGCGCTTCTAATCTAATCGATGGAGCAGATTTTGTCGTTTGCTTAGGGGAAATAAACGGATTAATTGACTTGTGATTCAAACACCCCGATTCAAAAAGCAGAATCTGAATTAACCTGCACGACATCTAGTGCAGGTCAATTATCCCTAACTCCTTACAATTGCCCAAACTGAGAAAACGAAGTATCAAACGTGCGTTTAGCCATGTCTTCCAGGGGCAGTTTACGGACAACTTCTGAAAGAACTTCCACCCCCCATGGACCCTTGTATCCTTTAGCCTGAATTGCCCTGATAAAACCTGCAATATCCAAAACACCCTCCCCTGGTAACTTCCGCTTATGAATCGTGTCCTTCCATAATGGATTCACCGGATACCGGTCAGCATCATCGAGCTCAACAGCTCCGATAAACTCCGCTGGAATTTTTTCTATTTCAGTAAAATCTATGCCCCCCCGGCTAAGATGCCAAATATCTAACAGTAAACCTCCATTGGAACGATTGGCACCCTGAACAATACCAAGAGCAGTATCCATGGTGCTCACATTACTAAAGGGCATGATTTCAAGCACAATAGAGGTACCTACGTCGGCGGCACGCTGACAAAGTTTCGCAAATTCCTCTACCATTAGTGGTATGTTTACCTCTGTTGTGAAAAGGCCTGGCGCAATTTTTATGTCCCGAGCTTCCAGTAGTCCAGCTGCCGCTAGCAACTCATCCCGCATTTTGTCTGAGGCTCTGCGACGATCACCACGCTCGTACCAATTGTCCAAAAATTCAAATTCAACGTGTTTTATCCCATTCAACTCCAGAATATTTTTCATTTCCTTCAGACCAATTTGATCAGCAGTGTGCATCAAATCAGCGTGAACCAAGCCTATTCCTTTATAGCCAGCCTTAGCGGCTGCTTCCACACGGAACTTAAAATCGAATGGGCTTATTTCTGTTGGCCCGAACGGATGTATATCTCCCGAAAGGGTAAAATAAGCTGCTAATAACTCTACTTTTTCCATATATAAACAAATTATGTTGACAACTTTGATCAACGGTTTTAATTATTTGAAATCAGCCAAAAGCCGCATCCTTTCAACCATGCCTTCGCTAAATATTGCAACTCCGCTTTAACAACTCTTCAATCTGACCATCAATATGTAAATGTCGGGTCTCTGTGTACAGTGATCGTAATAACATCTCTCGGTAGTTCCTAAAAACTCATGGCTTACTAAGAAAATCTTTACTCAAAGTTACAGGTCGGAAAAAGGAACTAGTTGGTACAATTATTTCAATTTTATGTATATTTGGTATATGAAGATTTTAAAACAGTTCGATCCGCTGACAATTACCTTTGATCCGGAGGTGAGGGAAAGCTGTGCCCGCCACTCACACAATCACTTCGAAATTGTGTATATCAATAAAGGCACCGGTCAGCATTTCTTCAACGACAACGCACAGGAATATCGAACAGGAGATCTTTTTTTGATTTCGCCTGGGGATCAGCATTTCTTCGAGATCGGGGCAATAACAGCATTCACATACATCAAATTTAACGAAGCCTACTTCGAATCAAAAACACATCTTGCACCGGCGCATTATTATTTTACTCCCGAAGCGATTATGAAACTCAGTATGCTCAAGGAAATTAAGATTGAGATTGAACATCCGCAATCAGTAGTCCTCAAAAGCATTATTGATAGCATACTGGCTTATGATCGAGTAAAAGACGTGGCTCATTCAGTAGTGGTGTTCTATTTGCTGCTGGGCATTTTTGGCATTGTAAGAGAAGCGATGCAAGCCAAACAAGTGGTGGCCACAATTGATGATCGCAGTAATGGACAAGTTTTATCGTACTTGCACGAGAACATTTATAGACGCGAAAAACTGACAATAAAGGCAGTTGCAGCGCACTTTCACATCTCGGTCAAATACTTCAGCAACTACTTTAAAAGAAATTTTGACACTGCCTACCAGGAGTATCTTGACAACTATCGCATAAAGCTCATAGAAAAGCGCATGGCAATAGGCGGCATAAAGCTGAAACAGATAGCCCAGGAATTCGGATTCACCGACGTGAGCCATCTGTCAAAAGTGTTCAAGAAATTAACCGGACTGACTCCAACGGATTACAAAAAATTGCTGAGAAAAAAGGTCACATCAGCAAGTTGAACTGCCCACTCATTTCAATTCAAAGAGATATTTTTCCAACTAAATGGAAAAGCTTCAACGGTATAGCCGCAGATTCAAATCACCGAAAGTTCAACAGCAGACGCATCCGTCTGCAGCAACCTTACGACCACTTCGTAAGTCTGCTTCGGCGGTCGGACTCTCCTACAGCTCAACCATCTTTACTTCTCTTCAGCTGTTTCAGTTTGATTTTAGTTAATTTCATGGTTGGGCGTTCTTCTACTTTTTAATGTCAAACAATGGAATAACTGCAATATATGTTCAATAAATTACGGCCGTAAAGGCTATTATCTACCTTAAACCTTCTGTCTTATCACCTTTAATAGCTCAATTTCGAAAATCAAGACTGAACCTCCTGGGATTTTTGGTCCCCTGTCGGAAGTGCCGTAAGCTAACTTGTGCGGGATATAAAGCCGATATTTCGACCCTTCAGACATCAGCTGTAAACCCTCTGTCCAACCTTTAATCACACCTCCTAAAGGAAAAGAAGTTGATTCCCCTCGTTTGTAGGAACTATCAAATTCGGAACCGTCTGTCAATTGGCCAAAATAGTTCACCTCAACCGTATCCGTGATCAACGGCTTTACGCCATTACCTTCCCTGATAACTTCATATTGCAGCCCGGAAGATGTTGTGTTGACTCCTGGTTTCATTCTATTTTGAGCTAGAAACTTTAGTCCCGACTGAACCTGAGACACTGCCTTAGGATTGGTAATTTTTAAAACAATAACCTCAGCCTCATCCTCCGTCATCCTGGTTTTCGTGTTTGCCAATACATCCTTTACAGCCTGATTTAAACTTGTAGGGGCAATAGATTTAATGCCCTGCTTGAGATATGACTTAGTAGTCATCATTCCAATAGCATAACTTATCGAATCATTAGTCGTTTTCAAAGCAAAAGGTTTTACTACTATTTTAGTGGAACCTTGCGTTTTCTTTACAATCTTTTGTGCAACTGCGGATAGCGAGACCAGGCAAATTGCTGCAAGCAAATATTTTTTCATTATTATATTTTGGTTGATTAAGAACGGCCGGCTAAGAGCCGGCCGACTTACAGTTTTAATATGAGCGTATTCAGTCTTAGTTTATTTTACTTTTTATTTCGTTTAGTTTCTTCTTATACCCCTCCACAGTATATTCAAACACCCGGCCACTATATCGTTGATCTTTCAGTTCCTCGCGTCCCTTCAGCACAGCTTCTTCCATGGTGATTATAGCGCTTTTATAGTCACCCATCTTTAAGTATCCGTCAGCCATTTTATCGAGGATGATAGAATTCACATCAGATTCTTTCAGCCACTGGATGGCTTTTGTGTAGCTTACTTTGTCCAGTTTATTTTGATCTAAAACAATCAACGCCAGACCAGTTTTCATATCAGGAAATTCTTTAAGTATTGTATCTGCGTAAGCAAAAGCCTCACGAGCTGACTTTTTAGTGAGCAGCGCTTCAAACATCTTCGCCTGAAGTGCACCTTTTATAAAAGGAATTTCTTTTGAACCGTTCTCCACTGCGCTTTCCAGCATCGTAAAATCTGCTGAATCGGTCGCATCTTTGATAGCCTTTAAAATCCTGTTTAATCGAGCACTTTGTAGTACCGAGGCCTGTTGTGCTTTTGTATATACCTGTTTAAACGCCGGTAAATCGAACGTCCCATTTACCAAACTATCCAATGGACCTTCCAGATAATGGGGGTGGCCAATCCATTGTATGATGCCATTTTTTATTACAAACGTAGATGGGATACCATTCTGACCTGCAGCACGCAACCAATTATTTCCCATTTCTTGTGCATTGTTATCTACGATG
Source organism: Pedobacter deserti (assembly GCF_024436415.1). Taxonomy (GTDB): domain Bacteria; phylum Bacteroidota; class Bacteroidia; order Sphingobacteriales; family Sphingobacteriaceae; genus Pedobacter; species Pedobacter faecalis. The sequence continues at coordinate 3,082,699 of NZ_JAFMZQ010000001.1, forward strand.
ACGTTGTAATCCATACGGCTGCCACTGGCGGTTACAAATTTTTCAACTGCAGGAATAGCAGATTCATACGGCTTCCCCTGAGTTTTTTCCCATACATTGACTCCGACGATGTGGGCTTTCCCTTTATATTTTCGAGCCATTTGCGAGAGGTGCGGCATAGCGGCAACGCATGGCCCACACCACGTAGCCCAGAACTCGTATACATAAACCATATCTTTTTGATCTGGCTTAAAAGGCTGGCCCTTTAACCACTTGGAGTAATGAATGGCAGGTGCGGGATCACCTACAGTCAACAGATTTTTTTCTTGTCCGATGCATCCTATGGAGACGAATAGGCTAGCTAAGATAATTAAATTTTTCATCAGTAATTTTGTGTTAATTGAAGATTAAAGTTCGTTGCATTCTGTGGAAACGGGTAAATCCATAAAGGTGACTGCGGTGTAAGTATATAAGTCTCGCCAAGAATGGTCCGGCGCAGATTCGATGCAAACTCTGGCTCGGTGTTCCATCTTTTTAGATCAATCATATCCTTCATGGTATTGAAGTTCTCACTCCTCGACAATTGCTTCAGTAGTGCAAACAATTCGGTTCTGGTAGCAGCAGGTGACGCGACATACCTGTCGGTGATGATGCGCATCTTACGGATATCTTCCATCTTTTGTTTAGCTCCGTTGAGGTCATTGGTACGCAGCAGACATTCAGCCTCTGTCAAACGCGTATCAACCGAGGTAAGGCCTGCACCGCTGACTTCCGACAGTGTACCTTGAAACGACCAAATATCTTTAGCTCCCGGCATGCCAAAGTATACCCCATAATCACCGGGATAGGGAATATTGGCGAAAGTAGGGATATAGTTGTAGAGCACGGAATTTGGATCAAATTGTGCTAGTACCTCAGGAGCATACCACGTAAGGTACATTACAGAAGGGGTATTGAAAAGATCTTCCTTACTGGTAAACCTGGGTCTTGCCCATCCTTTCGGGCTCGGTGTTTTCCCGGGCACAGGATAGTCTACAAGCATATTGTTGTGGTCATCGATGTGACTGTTGATGGCCAGGGAAGCGCGCGCAGACACAAGCGCCTCGTCAAATCTACGCATAGTTAAAAATACTCTTGCCTGGACCGCATACGCAAATGATTTTCCCACACGCTGGGTGTTCACACCTTCATCAAGCATGGCATTCAGCTTGAAGGCATCATCCAAATCTTTAAGTATGAGGTCATAAACTTCCGCTACGGTATACTTTTTTGATGGCTCAGAGATCAGGTCTGTTTCCAACAAGTAAGGTACACCACCATCCGTATTTGCTGTTGCAGGGTTGTAAGCCTTTGCAAAAATGTTCACTGACAAGTAGTGAAACCACGCCCTTAGCACCAAGGCCTCGGCCTTATATCGGTCAATTAGCGAACGCACCCCCTTTGCGGCATCAGCGCGGGAAATCACCGGATTGCAGGTTTTCCCGATCACGCTATAAATAGGTTCATAAATATCGCAGTTTGGACGTAGTGCTGCTCTGTCTACTGTTTCATCCCAAAATATAATGGCATGATTGAAGGTCTTTATTGGCTCTTGTTTCAAGAGTCCAATATTCGCAAAATAAATTCCTGATGTGAGACTTGCTGTTCGAACCACTTCGAAACCAGAATAGGGATCGTTCAACAATAAATCTAAATCACTTGCCGTACTCAGGAGATTCCTGCCCTTGGGTTCTATTTCGGTGAATTTTTCACAACCGGCAAGCGCAACCAATAATATGATTGATATTCTATATAATATATTCTTCATCTCATTAAAAATTAAAATTAACTCCGAAAACATAACTTGTTGGCAGGCGTATTCCCAATGTTTCAGGATCTACACCGATATCATTGCTTTTCCAAAGCGCAGGAAGATTATTGACCTGGAATCGCAGCCTCAGGTTGCTCAACCCGATTTTAGAAACTGACGTCTGCGGCACGTCGTAGCCCAAGACAAAATTCCTAATCTTCAGAAAATCTGCTGCGTGCACAAATATATCTGTATTGTTTTGTACAGCAGGCTGTGAACCTCCAGCGGCATTGAATTCCCAGATACCCGGTATGTTTGTATCGGTATTGGTAGGAGTCCAGGCATTTAAGTACCATGACCTTACTGGAGCTGCTGCCGGGGAAGCTGTCGGTGACATGTTAATCTGCACTTGGTTGGCACGCATGTGATGTCCGCCGTAATAAACCATCAATAAATTTAAACTAAAGCCCTTCCAGGACAGTTGGTTTTCCAACGCATACGTATGCTTAGGGTCCGCCTGGCCAGTGTAGTAAACAGAGCCAGGGCTTGCAGTTTGAATCCCCACATCAGGGATTATCCTGCCATCTTCGGTATACCAGGACTGTGTGCCTGCTGCTGTCAAGCCAGCATACCTGTAGGAAAACAATGAGCGAACGGGATATCCTTGTTTATAACCGATGCTTACGACTTGATATGCGCCATTAGCCTGAATCTCAACACGGCTAACTTCATTTTTATTCCAGGATGCGGTACCAGAAGTAGTCCACGACAGTCCGCTTCTATCTCTAGCGCGGAACCAGTCATACGCTAGGGTCAGCTCCACCCCATTGTTTGTCACATTGGCCATATTCATTACCAGGCTATTAAAGCCCTTGGTGACTTCCAGAGTTTGATTAGAAAATACTTTCTCACTATCCTTCTTATACACGTCTAGTACACCCCGCAATCTCGAATCAAATAACATGAATTCCGTTCCCAGGTTGACATTTTTAGTTTTTTCCCATGACAGCTCTGGATTCCCAGGACTTTCTATACTAGCCCGGGGAAGACCAGTATTATTGTTGGATAGGCCTGTAGTAGCAGTCATATAACTGGTAGCACCCTGGTAAATGTTGCCTGTAAACCCATAGCTTCCCCTAAGCTTTAAAAGATTCAGGAATGTATACTTCTCCATGAAATTCTCGTTGTTTAAGTTCCAACTCAGACCAACGGATCCGAACGGAGCCCCCCGGAACTCCGTGGCCAAACCATAAACATCTGCGAAGTCCTTTCTAACAGATCCGAATATATTGTAACGCCTGTCATAACTATATGTCACATTTGCATATCCAGATGCATTTCGTCGCCTTACCTCAGTGAGATCGTTGCCTGGAACATTCAGCGTAATCGCATCCTGAATGAATGGATTAAATAAAAAGACTCTTGCAGGATATCCCGGGGCATAAAAACTCGTACTGTTGATATTCCAAAGATCATTGTAATTCACCGCAGTTGTAGACTGGGATTGTAACTGATCGTCCCATCCTAGATACAGGTTGCGGAAACCTTTAGTATTGGTCTCTCTAAACTCTAACCCAGCAATGACGTCTAGACTGTGTACATCTTTTATGACTTTGCTGAAATTAGCTTGTCCACGACCAGTCCAGAAGTTGCCCTGTGAGTTCTCAGTAGCCAATCTGCCTCCGGTTTGAGGTATCAAATAGCGGTAGCTGCCATTGTTATCCCTGACTGTATATGCATTTCGCATCAGGCGCATTAAATAGCTGTCTGCTTCTGAGTTGTTGATCTCAGATCGTCGGTTCACCTCGTAAACATATTGGGTATTAAATGTCAACCCTGGGATAATCTTAAATAGCAACTCCCCGTGATAGCGTGTGTTTTGTCGTTCAATCTTATGCTGATTCAAATTGATCTCGTCAAGCAGATGATACTGCATTGGTTTCAGCGCCTTATCGTTCTCTATCCAATTAGAATAGGGATTATAATAATGTGCATATGATGGCGCAAGATTTGCCTGGCTCCCGTCGGGATTAAACAGGCTATAATAAGCTGGTAAGCTAAATGGGTCGAAAATATTCTCGACGTAATTACTTCGTCGTTCTATAGCTCGTTGCGATATATTATTAACAGTAAAGTTGACTGTCAACCAAGGAGTCATTTCATAAGCACCCTTGTAAAAAATATTCAATTGATTTTCTTTGTCATGGATATTACCTCTGTTGTCACCTCTGTAATTCAATACAAGATTTGACTGAAAGTTTTTTGTGCGGTTACGTATAGACAAGTTATGCATCTGCAGTACCCGTTGTTTTAATATATTCTCTGCATAGTCTTTCGCAAAATTCTGAGTTTTATACTGGGAAAGCCTACGGTCTAATTCCGACTGCTCTATGGCTCCGATTTTCAACAGATAGTGATCGTATTGGATAGGAGTTGGAATCAGCTCGAAACTACCTGTACCAGCAAGTGAATTTGCCATACTGGTGGTTGCAGCAGCGGCGTTAGGGGAAGTATTGTAAAGCCATTTATAATACTGATTCTCCCGATCCACCTGTTGCTCCGGGGTCATATACCAATTGTCTGAGTAATCTACGTTCCTTTTTTGCCATACAGTTGTGTTAGAAGATGCTTCTACATCAATCTTGTCTAGGTTGGTTGCTTTCTTTGTAGTCACGATGATCACACCGTTGGACGCCCGAGCGCCATAGATGGCAGAAGCAGCAGCATCTTTCAATACCGTTACAGTTTCAACATCATAAGGATTGAGGTCTTCGTAGGCCATTTCAACCGGAAGGCCATCAACAACCAGGAGCGGTCTGCTTTCTGCGAACAAAGTACCAGTACCCCGTATCGCCACTCTATCCCCGTAGTTTACTAGTCCAGCCACACGCCCTTCTAGGTTATCTATGATATTCGGTGTAAAACGGCTTTGAAGCTCTTTGGCAGTAATTGTTGCGGATGCACCAGTGGCCCGCTCCCTTGAAATCTTCTGATACCCTGTATTCACGACCTGAATTTCAGTCAGGTCCATAGATGTTTCCGTCAGAATGATATTCAAATCCTTGCCGCTGGCTTCAGATGCTTTAACTTCTTTAGGAGCATAGCCTACGAATTCAAATACAATTATTGCATTATCATCAACGTTTGTTATCTGAAAACGCCCATCCGCTCCACTGACAGTACCTTTATTGGTGCCTTTTACACGAACAGTTACTCCAGCGATAGGCGATCCTGTTTGGCCTACCACCCTGCCACGGACATCGATAGCCTGCAATCGGGATACCAACCGATCGATAAGCGAAGCTTCCTTAGCTTTAAGGATAACAGTATTGTCTTCAATCAAATATTGTAAAGGTTGATTTTCGAAAACAGCCTCAAGTACAATATTCAATGACGCATCTTTTACGTTGATGCTCACCGGATTTGACTTTTCAAGCAGTACATCGGTGTAAATAAAATCATAGCCGCTTTGTGCGCTAAGGTGTCTAAGTACGGTTCGTAAGTCTGCCTTTGATTTCGACAATGTGATCTTTTGTGCAAAACTACTAGCACTGACGTGAAGAAATGTAGCTAGCAATATGACGATGGTTAAACGCATAATTTGCCAAATTTTTCGGTACGGTCTGCATGGTACAGCCGGTTTCCTGGTGTAATTTTTATACATTTGTTTAGATTGGTTTATTTAGCTGCTTCCTGCTTCGAAACTTTTGGCAGCTGAGGTTTGTTGATTAATTTTGACACGCCGGTCTGTACCCGGAGATGTTAGGCCATTTCCGGGTTATCTACCTATCATAGCTTCATTCGTAGATTTCCTCCATATTCGTTAGTTAATTGTTAAGCGATCTATTATTTAAATACATATATTGCTCTTCCTTCTATCTTAAAATGCACCTGCCCGGTAGACTCAAGCGCCCTTAACACTTTGGAAACCCTTTCAAATCTAGAAACGGTTCCTTCAAATCGATCCAAGGGCTTTTCACCGAGAAAATACACCTGTACATTGTACCAGCGCGCGACCTTCCTCATGATGGTTTCGATATCTTCATTAGCAAAAACAAACTTGTTATTTGTCCATGCAATAGATTGCGGGGCGTTCACATCATAAATCTGAATGCCCTTTTGATTATTTAGTGCCGCCATCCCAGGCGCCAGAATCCGCTGGGCACTGTTGCTCTTCAGGCGGACGCTACCCTCCAAAAGTGTAGTTGCTATTCCAATCTCCTCGGGATAGGCACTTATATTGAAACGGGTACCTAAAACCTCTACTTGTTGATCCGTACTCTCTACAACAAATGGACTGTTTTTATCCTTCGCAACCTCGAAATATGCTTCTCCTGAAACGAGTTCTACAACCCTGTTCGCTTTATTAAACGCCGAAGGAAACTTCATAGTAGTGGCAGCATTCAAATATACCTTTGAGCCGTCCGGAAGAACAAAATGATACATTCCTCCTCTCGGTGTACTTGCCGTTATGGTTTGCTCTTTGGAATAAGAGCCATTCTTTAGAGTAGCTCCATCAGAATAAGTTACTCCCCTAGCGCCGATCACCACGCCGCTCTTTTGAGCGCTCAGGTCAATTACCTGGCCATTGCTCAGCCTAAGAGTAGCTTTGTTACCTCCTGGGAGGATATCGCTTTTGACGATAGTGTCGCGCTTTGCACTTACATCCGATTTATCAGATATATTATAATACAACAAGAGAGCAAAGGTAATACCTCCAACTGCAGCAGCAACCGCGAGTCTCGGCCATACGACCTTAACCACTTTCTTTTTCTTATTCGCTAAAATATTGTTCAAAATTGCTAGCGAGCGCCCAGGTGGTAACGGAGGAGGATCAATTGTTTGTAAGTACTCCCAGTTCGTATCCATCACCTCTTCAATAGAATCTTGCATACTTTTTTCATTCAGTAACACCTTCCACTCCTCCAATTCAGCGAGTGTCAGTCGTTTTTGCAGATAACGTGTATGCAGATAAACGATCCGGGTTTTGTCCATATAGTCCAAGTTCAAGGATCACAATGATCCGTTTATTATATGAACCCCGCCCGAAGATGATCGGGGTAGTGAATTTTAAAATAATTTAAAAATAATTAATAACACTGCAATGTCAGTATGACTGCGTAGGTATTCACGCAAAAACTTAAGTGCGCTTTTTACATGCGAGTGCACCGTCCCCGGAGAAATATTTAACTGCTTCGCCACGTCCTCATATTTCAGGCCCTGTACGTGACACAATTGATATACTATCCTTTGCTGTGGAGGTAGTAGCTCAATAGCTTGGTTCAGTACTCTGCGCGTATCGTTGAGCAAGATATGATGTTCAGTGTCCAGATCGTCTTCAATCCAGTTCACCGACGCCTCTAAATCCGTACTGTTTATTCTGGCTTTCCGCCTTAGTGCGTTTAGCGAATGATTCCTTGTTAAAATCTGGAAATATGCAGGCAGGTTCTCTATCGGCGAGGAACGGCCGTCACGCATCCACAACTTCAAAAAAATCTCCTGTACTATCTCTTCGGAATCCATTTCATTCCTAAGATATGCAATCGCGAATTGATAAATGCGAGCATGGTATCTATCATAAATAATCTCAAACGCACGCTGGTCCCCCTCGGCAATTCTCGCCAATAATTCAGCCTCATCATAACCGAGTTTCAGCACCATATGTTGATCAGTTTATTCCTTTAAATTTACGAATAATCGCAATGATAGATAATATTTCCCATATGTCGAGGATGCATATTTTAGCATTTACCGGATTTGGTCAATCTAGTTACTCTAATCTGCACGGCAGACTGCATTTTTAGAGTTTCAATTTCGAGCAAATAAGCAATTGATGTTTATATATTTGCTCATGCCTGAATTTTTTAACCAGTTTCAATCCCTTTTCAAAAATATTTTTTGTTTTTCAGATCATACTTTTTGGCGATTCCCTTTGTTAAGGTGACGCATTCTAAAGCAACCAGGGACAACACAAGATTTTACAGCTCAGTCGCTTACCAGACTCCATGGCACAGAATCTTCAACATTTACTGGCAATAAATTACCTAAAGAGAAATCATTCTGGTAATATTGCATTTTCCGCAACTTGAATCAAACCTATATGAAAATCAATTGTTATCAGTTCGCATCGTTCCTAGCCATTAACTTTGTTTTGCTGTTTCCTGATTACCTATTAGCACAATCCGAACACTATACAATCAAAGACAAAAAATATACACTTACGTTGAAGGGGGCTTCCCATTTTGCCGCACTGCCTTTGAAATGCATGCAAGCCGAATTCCCATATAAGACGGGAATTACCTTTACCGACACTTCAATGACTAGAAAGCCACGGGACTATCATCCTGCATTCTATGGGTGTTATGACTGGCACAGCAGTGTTCATGGGCATTGGATGCTTGTACGACTACTCAAACTTTTCCCAACTATCCCAGAAGCGTCGGAAATCCGGTCTAAACTCAACGAAAACCTATCTGCTGAAAATATCATTCAAGAGATTAAAATCTTCGAAGGAAAGGATAATAAAGCTTTTGAGCGAACGTACGGGTGGGCCTGGTTGCTTCAATTACAAACCGAACTGGATACTTGGAATGATCCGCTTGGCACAAAGCTCCAGAATAATCTAAGGCCGTTAGCTAACAAAATAGCAAGTCTTTATATTGAGTATTTACCGAAGATGAGTTACGCAGTCAGATCTGGGGAACATTCTAATCTAGCCTTCGGATTGAAACTTGCCTGGGAGTATGCTAGAAACGCGAAAAATCAGGAATTGCAAAATGTTGTCAAAGAAACTGCCGTCCGATTCTATCAAAATGACGCAAATTGCCCATTTAACTGGGAACCTGGAGGCGCTGACTTTTTAAGTCCCTGCTTGGAAGAAGCAGACTTAATGGCTCGTGTGTTGACTGGGAAACAATTTGAAAAGTGGTTTAAAAAATTTCTGCCATCAGCATCCAAAACCAACTTCAACATCATTCCAGGCGAAGTAAAAGACAGAAGTGATGGCAAGCTGGTTCATCTGGATGGCCTAAATCTTAGTCGGGCCTCCGCTCTTTATAATATTGGGAAGCATTATTCAAAGAACCAAAAGCAGCTATTCGTTCTGGCGAACAAGCATTTGAGTTCGGCACTTCCGAATGTCGCCAGCGGCGATTATATGGGTGAGCATTGGCTGGCTTCCTTTGCTGTATACGCACTCACTATGCAATAGGTTTCAATTTCCAAAAGTTGGGAACAATAACGAGATGTTATCGCTGCTATCAGTGATGAATTTGATGGGATATTTATGTTACTAGAATCACTGGGAAACTGCTTGATGGTCTGATCCTACTAGATCCATTCAACCCAAGACGATATGTTTTCTTTTGTCATTGAGTAGTTTCTACCTTTCACAAAACGGGTTTAGAGGGAACTAAAGGTCTAAATCTCCGCAGACGTCTCAACGGAATGCCTCCTCGCGGCAATGGATATTTCGATAGGCTATTGCTTTAGATGGAATTTCACTCAACTCTACGTTCAAGAAATTACGGGTGCGCATAGTTAACCCTGTTTTGTGGGGGCAGCCAATGTGCACAAGACGAATTTATGGGCTTGGCACACTGCCGATATCGCAGTGCGCCGTTATACGGATCAGTTAATGAAAGCTCGAACAAAATCTGTTCCTTATAAGGAAATGATTCTGATGGCAATCCTCCGGAATGTAATTACGGGGGCTCAACAGTAACCATCGATCTATTGGCTTTGTTAGCAAATGTTGTCCAATTCCTTACCATGCGCTGAAATTGTCTAAACACCATATCAGTCTGCAGGTAAGGTGCCGAGCATTTAGCTAATTTGACGATAGGTGGGTGGTGCCACATTCAAAGCTTCAAATCCGATAATCCGTCTATGGCAGACCAACCCGATGGCAGCCGTCATAAATGCTGGCACCGTTTATTACGCGAACCAAGAGCAGTAACGAACGATAATCCCGCGATAACATTGCATTTAAGGCGGCCATGCTCATGGGAAATTGGTTCATTCAAATACTCTGGCACAAAACCAAATTGATCAGTTGATGAGATGTAATGAAATGACTAAGGGGCTTAGGTTCTGCTACAACTTCATGGCGTTGCAGACTTTTCAGCTTTCTGTCTCATTTCTACCGCTTTCGCAGGGTTCCCTGCCTTTTCATACAAGGCAGCCATACGATTATATGTTTCCGCAAAATTCATACTCCACGGATATCTCCTTAACTGTTCCTCATAGGCGTCCACTGCGATAAGGTAAATAGCGGCATTCAAATTATCTTTATCGTAAACAGCATCTGTTACTGCGTTAAAGGGTGGATCAGCATGAAATGCTTTCATCCCGTGATAATACTCCACAACCTTTTCTGAATTCAATTTCACAAGTGACCAAATCGTGAAATGTGCAGTTTTAGGATAGTATTTCAGTCCTGGATTTTCTTTGACAAGCTCATCTATCTTTTTCAGTGCACCTTGCGGATCGCCCGGATTGCCCATTGTTGGATTTAAAGTACTTACCACCAGATTGTTGTCCAATTCTGTCAACCGCCTATATTCTTGGTGTTCCATTGCAGCACGCGCATTGTCCCATTCGCCGGCAATAACCTGTGGAAGCACTTTGTCTAGACCTGCCGGCAGACCCGCCCAAGCTATATCACCCTCCCTGTCGACAATGAAGGCGGTTGGGATTCCTCGAAATCCATAGCTCCTCAACCAATCTTGGGTCATCCTGCCCTCCTTTTCCACAGCGACATGGTAGTCCATTTTGTTACCCATCCCTCCAACAAACTTTTCTATCACAGACATTGCTGTGCCGGTTCTCTCCATTACATTCACACCGATTATTGAGACGTCTTGCCTATACCTCCTGGCAAGGTCAGAAAGATGCGGCATACCCGCAATGCAGGGTTTGCACCATGTCGCCCAAAATTCGACCACGTAAACCCTTCCCCTTTTAAACTTGCTCGTACTGTCGCCTTTTAACCATTTTGCGATATGCAGCTCGGGAGCCGGCCCTCCTATAATCCCGTTTGATTTTGCCGCCCGCTGCTGGGCATTCACTATTGAAGTGAAAAAGACAGAACAGAAAAGAATTATAAATTTTACTTTCTTCATCATACTCTTATTTCTAGGTTTAAAATTGATCACTTGTTGGCAACTAATTACGGTTGGACCATCCACTTCTAAGGCTACCGGACACGCGCTAAATATTGTGACGGATATGAGTATGTCGGTTAAACTCCATTCCCAGCCAGCTCAATCATTTCAGTCATTTCCTCTACTGGATCATATTGTCCGCCATTTCCAGTGACCTGAAACCGTATAATGCCTTTCCCATCAATGATAAATTTTGCTGGTATACCACTTATTTTAAAATCGCTTACAACCCTATTGATCCCATTATTATCTTTTAAATCCATTAACACCTGGAATGGATAATTATTAGCAATCATAAATTTCTTAGCATTTTCCGTCGCATTCTCCTCCCTTTCCCATGTGTGGATAAATAAAAACTTAACGTTGTCTTGCTGTGCAAATTTCTCAACCACACGTTTCATTCCAGGAAATGAAGCCTTGCATGGCCCGCACCAAGTAGCCCAGAAATCCAGTACCACAACTTTGCCTTTTAAATCACTCAAAACAACCTTGTTTCCGTCAACATCTGTTAACGTAAATGAAGGTGCAGGGAGGCTAATCATCTTCTTAGACAGTTCATCCTTCATCCTTTTGCGGAGACTTTTGTTGACGGATGACATAAAGTCTGCGTATCCAGCATCCGACCCTTTGACTTCCTGCCAAAGTGCTTTTAAGCGATCCTTCATCTCAGGCGTAGCTAAACCTCGTTGTATGCTTCTTTGTAAAACGTCAAAGGCTTCAAACCTTCGGCCCAAACGCTCGAGTACAAGTGCATATCTGCCCTCAAGTGACCCTGTTGCAGCCGGGACGTTGTTGTAAACCAAGTTCAAATAGTTTAAAGCTCCTGCGTAATCTTCACGTTCCACGAGGATATCAACCAGGGTCCGTGTATAGCTCGGCAGACCCGTAGCCGTAAAACTAGCACCAGGCTTATCCTTATCAGTCGTTGAAGCTCGGTAGCTTACCTCCCAGGCTTTTTTCAAAAGCTGTTCGCCTTCCTTTACGTGTCCAGCTTTAATTAGACGCATACCAGGTCCGGCATACCCCTCGCCCTTCCAGGCCGGAATAGAGACCATATTTGCATAAGCAACTGCTTTCTTTGTGTTACCGGCCTCCGCATAAGCTGAGGCCACAGCATTGCTGGCATAGTCGTATTCGATACTTTCTTCGTCAAAATTTTTCGGCGGAAATTTTTTTATCCATGCACGGTATTTTTGCTCTTTTCTTACCGGATCCTTCTCCTTATAGATGCTCGAAATCGCGGCCCCACGCGCCCAAATGCCATTTGGAAACTTCTTTTGTCCGGCAGTTGCTATGGAATCCTGAATTTTAGGTTTACCTAAGCGGTAGAAGAACTGGGCCGCCGTGGCCCAGTCCTTTTCATTATTGCTTTGAAGCAAAATGTACAATTCTTTTTCTAACGCCAGTTTGTCGGATGGGTCTTCAGACTTTAAAAGTTCCGTATATCGATTCCTTAGTGAATCCTCTAATTCACCGGACTGTTGAGCTACAGCGTCTGGACTCCAAAGTCCCAAAGCGGTCAAGCTGATATAAAATAGAGTTCTAACTTCTTTAGTTCTCATATCCCAAATTTTGTTTTAATGCGGGGTTCTTAGTAATCTCATCCGAAGAAATCGGCAATAGTACATCTGTTGATTGCCAGTTCACGCCTTTATAAACCGAAAGCACTTCGTCAGCCCGGGATTTCGAAGGATCGGTAAAGCCGGGCGTTCTCTTCAAATCTGCCCAGCGGTGAAACCATTCTCCAAATAGTTCCAACCTCCTTTCTTTCTCGATAGCTCTAAGCATATCAGGCTTATTCAAATTCAATAAGCTACCTAAATTTGCCCGGTTACGAACAACATTCAAGTCAGCCTCAGCGCCGGAAACCCCGGCTAAATTATTTTGCTGCGCACGCGCCTCAGCTCGGATCAGGTGTTGCTCTGCCAGCCTCAATACCACATAATACTCGCTGCCGACTGCCCCCGTACGTAATTTATATTTGCTTACAGAAAAATTGCCCGAATTTCCGAGCGCCGCAGTCCATGCAGCCTTCCTGGCATCAGCTGCCTCAAATGCATCTGCCAAATCATTAGTAAGAAGCCAATTAGGTGTAGCAGTTGCTGAAGATGGCACGTATGTCGTACCCCAAAGGGTGACCCCATTTAAGTTGAAAACTTGTAAAATGGTTTCAGTGCTGGTCTTGACAAAAGTGTTTGCCAAACTTGACATGCTGTAAACTCCGGATGAAATTACGGACGTTGCCTCTGCTTCTGCATTCGCCCAATCCTTTTCATACAAATACACCCTAGCTAAGAGCGCCGATATTGCATACACGTTCGCCCGCGCACGCTCTGACGAAGGGTAAGTCGGCGTCAATAATTGCTTAGCAGTTTTCAAGTCAGAAATGATTAAAGCGGTAACATCCGCGACAGGAGATCTAGGTAGCAATGCTATAGTTAAAGGGTCCGGAGATGTGGAAAGGGGCACATCACCAAAAAAAGTCTTCAACTGCAGATAAGCTAATGCCCGCCAAAAATAAGCTTCACCTAGCAACTGGCTTTTAACCGCCGGCGTTAAGGTTTGGGACTTTGAAAGGCCATCAATAGCAATGTTGCTGTTGGCCACATTGCGATATGGGCCAGACCAAAGAGTACCGCTCAGGTAACCGTTATTCGGCGCCACAGAATTAGTTTGAAAATCAGCAACAAAATCCGTCAAATTGTACCGCAACTCATCAGCCAATGCTCCGCCTACAACAGTTGCGTTAAGCATTGATTCACGAACAGCCGTGTTGTCATAAAGTGCCGCTATCGCAGCAGTAGCAGCAGGATCTGTTTTAAACACTTCAACAGCAGGAACTGTTCCGTTTGGTGTGCCGATATCGACGAATTTCTTGCAAGAACTTATGGTGAATGAGAGCAAAGCCACACATCCATATTTTAATTTTAATATTGTCAATTTCATAATCAAGTTTTAAAGTGTCAGGTTGAGGCCAAATACAATAGTACGAAGCGGGGGCAACGTGTTAGCAAACTGCAGTGAATTAGCTGATTCCGGGTCTAGCACATATTTATTTTTGGCCATCGTCAACAAGTTTTGTCCCTGTAAATACACTCTTGCATTACTTAGTTTTATCTTGGTAAGCCAATCTTTAGGCAAAGTATAGGACAGGCTAGCAGACCTCAGCTTCATCCATGAATTGTCCCCGTAAAAGAAACTCGACTGACCAAAAGTGTTATAAGTCGAATAGATTGCTCCGCCGGCATTTGCGGAAGCGCCCGGAAAAAGGGTGCCCTCATCGCCAGGATTAACCCATCGGTTTAAAGCAGATGCATTTTGATTGTTAAGACTGCCTATCCGAGTGCCGAAAATTTGGTTGGTAGTTCCGCGGCTGTGATTGAACTGCAAAAAGACATCTAAACTGACATTTTTGTAAGTGAATGCATTGTTAATACCTCCAAAAAACGGGCTACCCGGCGACGCGTTAAACCTGTCGGCTGTAAAATCTAAACCGGAGTTACCATCGAAATCCTGGTAAAGCGCGGCTCCACTTGTCGGATCAACTCCGTTAAACTGGAATAATCGTTGCAAACTTACCGGATAACCTATTTCGAAACTCGAGCCATAAAATGCGGTAGACTGCTGGTCAAAACTTAACAGTTTATTGCGCTGGAAGGAAATATTGAAAGATGTGTTCCATTTAAAGTTATTTGAATTGATATTGGTCGACTCCAATTCAAATTCCAGTCCACGATTTTGCACCAAAGCATCAAGATTTATGTTGATCGAATTGAATCCTGTAGCCGTTTGTAAATCTGCATAAGTGAGTAAATCCGTTGACCGATGCCAATAAGCATCCATTTTAAATAAAATCCGGTCTTTAAGAAAACCGAGGTCCACACCAAACTCCAGTTTTCGCGTCGTCTCCCACTTTAAATTGGGGTTGGCGACACCGTTTAGGGCAAGGGTAGATTGCCCCTGATACTGAGCACCGGCATTGAAACGACTTAAGTAAGAATAGTTTGGCAATATGTCGTTGCCGGTAGTGCCGTAGCTTGCCCGCAACTTACCGAAACTCAAAAATCCTACCTTGGACTTAATAAAATCCTCATCGGAGAAAATCCAGGCTGCTCCCAAGGCCCCGAAATTCGCTTCCTGAAAGTTCGGGCCGAATCTTGACGAGGCGTCACGCCTATAAGTCAGATTCAAAATATATTTCTTATCCAAGTCATAGTTTATCCGTCCAAACAAAGAGGCGAACTTATAGATTGAATAGTTATTTGTTGAGGTAACTGTACCCGCACCATTTATGGTGTTCAACATCGCTTCGAAAGCATAATTACTTCCGTTAACACGATTGGCATCGCTAACGTTTTCCTGAAATGATGTTCCTGCTAAAAAATTAAAACTGCTTCTATGAACTTTTAGTGAGTAGTCTACTTGAGGCTCTATAATGTAGTTCGTTGCAAGTGTATTGGCAAATGCAGCTGAGTTATTCCTGCCGGTTGATGTAGGGTTTTGAGAGGATATTGGATTTTGAGTATTCTGAATTACAGTTGTTCTAGTATAACCAAGATTCATTTTCAAATTGAGCCCTTCCAATAGAGTGTACTTCAGGTCACCGTTGGCAATAAAATTTGAATTGTCACTATTGTACTTTTTCAAAAGATTTGCATAGGGATTGGTGAAGTTACTACCCCAATACAAAGTGCCATCTGGATTATATAGGGGATAATTTGGGGGCAGACTCAACGCCGAACTTATGTCTGACGCTATCAAGTTCGTTCTGTCATTTGCGTAGTTTACACTAAAGGAAGTAGTAAAGGCATTGTCAGCAGACCTGGTTTGCACATTAAGCCGTCCATTAATCCGTTTGCTGCCCATATCTCCAGGATAAACCGTGGTTTCTCGTCTGTAATTTAAGCTCGAAAAGAAATTAATACGATCATTACCTCCCGAATAATTGAGCTGAGCGTCACTGACATTCGCAGTTCCTCCGATCAGCAAGTCCTGCCAGTCTGTATATGCATTTTGGTCCCACGTCAACAGATCCGGAGCATTCGTCGTGTTTGGCACTACACCATCATTGTTGAAAGCCTCACGTCGCAAAGTCAAATATTGATCAGTATTTAACATTTCAATAAAGCGACCAACTCTTCCGGCGCCCACATAGACGTTGGCCCCTAACGACGTTTTTCCTTTCTTTCCCTGTTTTGTCGTAATCATAATCACGCCATTAGCTCCTCGGGCACCGTATATAGCGGTTGCATCTGCATCCTTTAGCACGTCGATGCGTTCAATGTCCTGCGGGCTGATCAGGCCGAATACGCTAAGTCCTCCATTTGCACCGGTTAAACCAAAACTATTTAAGTTGTCCGTGACAGGGATGCCCGAGTTAAAATTCGTAAAAGGTACACCGTCGACGACGTACAGAGGGAGTGCGCCAGAAAGTCCATTGGCGCCTAAGGTGTTGTTCCCCCGAATAGTTACTGTCGAGTTACTACCCGGTAGGCCGTTATTTTGCACAACAGTCATTCCAGATATTCTACCCGCTAAGGCTTGTATCGGATTTGCTACTGTTTGCTTTTCAATAACTTCATTAGTAATTGAGCCTACAGAGCCAGTATTCATACGCCTGGTTGTCGTACCATAACCTATCACTTGCACCTCTTCCAATTTGCCAACGGACGGTTCAAGGGTTATAGAAATAGACGTTTGGTTGCCTACGACTACCTCCTGCGTTCGATAACCGATGTAACTAAAGATCAGCGTTGACTTCACCTTGTCATCCACATCAATATTATAATGACCGTTTTGGTCTGTTGCAGTAGAACGGGACCGGTCTTCTTTTACACGCACAGAAACACCAGGGATAGGTCGCCCCGTCTCATCGTTCACCATCCCACTGATGCGAATGTCCGCTAAGGCTTCCGGTCCTGCGGTAACCGGTAGTATAGCAATATTGACTCCATTCAACTGCTTCAGTTGGAATTCATTTGGAGGAAAAAGCAGTTCAAGTAAACGTTCGACGTTATATTTCCCTGCCGGTATTTTAACCGATTTCACTGCTTGAAGTTGATCCTTCCGGTATATAAACCTGAAGCTGGTGATCTGTTCTATTTGCTCCAGTACTTTCAATGGCGAACTAGTGCCGGCCTGAAGAGTTACCTCTAATTGGGAAAGAGACTGCGCCTTTGACATAGACGCGGATAAAAATTGGACACTGGTGCAAAGCAATATAGCTGTCGCGATGGTTAACCGCATAATGGTATTGACTAGTTTTTGTGGTGTAAAAGCAGTCAGACAGTATGTCACTGTGGTCGTGGCACGTGCTGACCTTGCGAATAATTTCATACATTCGTGGTTTAAATGACTTAGTAGGTTGTTTAAAATGCCCGTAAGAAAAGCTACTTCTTACAGGATAGCTCCCTGTTCGAGCAGGGGGCTTTTTTATTACGTTCTTTGGTAATGGTTTTTCTTCATAACGTTTTGGTTTGGTTTAGTTGATTATTTGTTAGACGGTTCATTCTCGCAGTCGGTGCCAATTATGGTTATTATATCCCCAGCGCGTTTGAATGAAGCATTATTAAATGCAGTAATCACATTGAGTATTTCGTCGAGGTTCTGATCATTTAAAAAAGCGGCTGTGAATCGGCATTTCTTTCCCTGCTCCTGTTCAAAAAAAATTTTCACATTGAACTTTTTATTAAGTATAGCGACCGCCTGTTCCATAGTTACATCGTCAAAGAAAAGATCATTTTTTTGCCAAGCCACCGCTTTATCAGCGATGACTTCGAATTTCCTCGGTGTTCCGACTTTTTGGTCAAAAACCAACTGTTGATTTGGCAAAAGGACCGCCAACAAGTTGTCATCTTCCTGAACTTTAACTTTCCCGCGAGTAACAGTCACAACAATGGGCGTCCCCTTCAAAGCCCGAATATTAAAAGCTGTGCCTAACACAATTGTCGTTAAACCTTCTGACTGCACTACGAATGGCCGCATTGGATCATGTTTGATGTCAAAATAGCCTTCACCCCGCAAAACCACCTCGCGTGATTTTCCGGAGAACACTTTAGGGTACTCCAAAATGCTGTTATCATTAAGAATGACTGTACTGCCGTCGGGCAAGGACACCTTTCGGTGTTGAAGTGTCGTAACTGCGCTGGCGTCTAACCCGCCGATTGTCCGTTGTGGCGCAAAGAGTTTTGTTGAATTAATAAGATAAACGGCAGCTAGAAAGAAAAGAAAGATCGCCGCGGCACTGCACATCCAAACTAGACTGACCTTAAATGGAGCCGGCTTTTGAGAAGTAGTAATTGCTGTAAAGACCTCATCTGCCTTTGCTGCGTCCATAGTTACCTCGACAGCAGGGCTGTCCCAGTCTGCAATCATTAGGTCCCGCAAATCAGATAAGTCATCCTGGCACCTAAGAAACTCCAAAAGCTGAGCTTCTTCCTGTGAAGATATTATATCATTTGTGTGTTTGTGAATCAGTTGTTTGAGTTGTGGTTTTTTCATAAAATGTGTCTAAGTGAGGAGACACTGTTATTGTATCTGACGATTCAAATTCAAAAAGGTAGTAGTCTGTTGGAAAAAAAAATCTGGCCGTGGTATGATCCAATGCGGAAAACTATTTAACATAGTTCCTTGCTGCCACAATAAAAATTACTCGCGGCAGTCCAACAATCATTATGTGACTAGACATCGCCAAAAAAAAGAAGCAAGAATAGAGCTAAAGCCTCTCCTTTCCTTACAGTGGACTTCAACTTCTTAATAGCTTCCCGTAGATGCACCTTTACCGTCAATGTTGAAATACCAAGCTTTTCAGCAATTTCTCTTTGTTTCAATCCTTCGTTATAGTACATCTGACAGACCAGTCTCTGCTGTTTTGGCAATTTATTGATAATAGCACCGATGTGGGCGTGCGAATCTTTTAACATCAAAATTTCTTCAGATTTACTGTAAACTTCCGAGCTCTCGCGCTGAAAATCTATCTGTGACTTATATTCTAATGCTCTTTTCTTCAAGGCGTCGAGCGTCTGGTTAACTGCTACCATACGCAGATATCCACCAAAATTGTCGACATCGGACAATTCCCTTCTTTTAACCCAAATTTTTAGAAATACCTCCTGCACAATTTCCTCCGATTGCTCTTTTGACTTTAAATAGCGAAAAGCATATCTAAAAACCTTATTCCTATATATGTCAAACAGTACGCGAAACGCCTTCGGGTCGGCATTGGCCAGTCCAATCAAGAGATGTCTTTCGTTACTCATTCGCTGTACCTCATATACAAAATTACCATTTTGTGCGACTTCGTGGCTTAACTACTCCAAATTAATTAACTGTCTTAACCTCGGATATACAAACAAAAGAAACGAATCGTGTGAACTACATAGGTTCAAAACAAAAGTAAGTACTTTCGAAACCGGCAGCTCATTTTAAATGTTGTTCAAATTCAACCGTAGGGGCGCAGCGTTTGACTTAAAAAGTTAAATCGGAATTAAGTGGGCCCAACTGGGACTGGTTCCGTGAGCTGGATAGGCCACACATTTCAGGCTATTGTTGCAATTAAAACTTCACTAAAGAAGCCTGCAATGACTGGCGGATTTGATCTTCCTCTATCAATCCAATTCACGAAATTTTTTCGGTAGACTGGAATAACCGACATTATAAACGCAGTAATCAGCTCGCGCTGCTGCCTCACTTCAACTAATGAGATCATTTGGGGAAGCTAGCATCGAAGGTCGAGCCCAGACTGGTGAACTGTATCAAATTTACTCTTATGATTCAATTTCCCTGACAACTTAAATCAATTAGCATAGTCATATCTGCAGTAACAGGGCTAATGTAAGAGAACAGGAACGCTCGGAAGCTTCCAACCAAATTAATCGAATAACACGTGGTTCCGCAACCAGCAACCGATAGGGAGCGCCATATAGCCCCTATTTTTTCTGCTGTAAATTTAAGGTCATTTAATCCCCGTTTATCATCCATAAAGCCCTATCCAGATCAGCGATGATATCTTTAGCATTTTCAATGCCGATAGAAATCCTTATTAACTGCTCTGTAATGCCGATCCTCAATTTTTCCTCGTCAGGGATATCCGTATGCGTCATCGTTGCTGGGTGCTCTGCTAAACTTTCTGTTCCGCCCAGGCTTACGGCAAGCTTTATGAGCCTCAAGCCATTTAGGAATGCAAACGCTTCCTGTTCCCCTCCTTTAATGTGAAAACTTACCATCGCACCACTGCCCAGACACTGATCTTTATAAATCTGATATTGTTTACTGCTTTCGGATCTATCAATAAGTCCGAGATAATGTACTTTTTCGACACGTTCGTGGCGATCCAGGAACTCCGCTACTTGGACAGCATTGGCCTGCTGCTGGTCCATTCTAACTTTTAGCGTCTCCAGGCTGCGTAGCAGTAGCCAGGCAGTGTTTGGACTACACATATTGCCTAAGAACGTACGCATCACTTTTAATCTCTGAATGTGATCACTATTGCCCAGCACAGCACCAGCGGTCAAATCGCTATGTCCACCGAGGTATTTCGTAGCAGAATAAATAACAAGGTCGGCGCCAAGTTGCAGCGGGTGTTGCCAGATAGGGCCCAGATAGGTATTATCTACAGCGACAATTATTTTCTTTTCTGCCGTTGAAAGCGTCTCCGCAACATCCGCACAATATTTGATGTCAACTAAGGTATTTGTGGGATTGGCCGGTGTTTCAAGGTAAATCAGTGCGACCTTGCGTCTGACATCTTCGTCTCTCAGAAGATCTTCGATATTCTTGTCCGCATCGCTTGCATCGAAGCCGATTGCACGAATACCAAACTTGCTCAACACGTGGTTTAGAAAGTGATGGCTCCCTCCATAAAGTGGAGTGCTGTATAACACAATATCCCCCGGTTTTAGAAATTCCATTAAGACTGTCGATACCGCGCTCATGCCGCTTTCGAATACTGCAGCATCGGCAGCCCCATCCCAAAGCGTAAGTCGCTTTTCCACTATCTCCAAATTTGGATTATTGATCCGACTATAGATGAGACCCATTTCCTCGGATGCCCGGATTGCCCGTTTGCCGTAAGCGATTTCGAAGAATGCTTTTCCTTCTTGAGCATTTCTAAACACAAAGGTAGAAGTTTGAAATATGGGACATTTAATCGCACCTTCGCTGAGCTCTGGATTATAGCCGTAACTCATCATTAAACTTTCGGGAGAATATTTCTTATCAGACATAGATTTTTTTTGGTAAAACTGCTGAATATAGAATTCACATTCTATAGTCACAGTCATCTTTAGATATAACACCTAAAAAATGTAAATTTTTTAGATGATATATCTACTTACCGTTTGCTTTGTGTAGTTTTAAAGAAAAAAAAACCAATGGAGATAGACAAGATTGATCGAATGATCCTTAATTTGCTGCAACAGGATGCGAAGTTATCTAATAAGCAGGTGGCCGAGCGAGTGAATAAGTCTGTGACACCTGTATACGAACGTATCAAAAAGATGGAGCAATCAGGTCTAATCAAAAGATACGTAACGATGCTAAATAACCGGCACATCGACAAAACCTTGGTGGCCTTCACAACCGTTCAGTTAAAGGAACATGAGCATGGCATGTTGAAGCGCTTTGAAAAGGAAATTGTAAAATCATCTGAGGTAATGGAATGCTATCATATGACAGGAACCGATGATTATATGTTGAAGGTTTTGGTAAAGGACATGGATGAATATCAGGATTTTATCGTCAACAGACTGGCAAAACTTACAAATATTGGAACTGTCAGAAGTTCTTTCGTTATGACAGAGATTAAACACGAGACCAGTTTTGAGTTGTAGACAACCTCGAATGTGCGGCATCTTTCGCATTTTGAAAGACGCGACGAAGAGATAGGGTACCGCCATCTATCATCCTTATTTTTGGCCGTGCTGTTCGTAGTGAAATTTTATATAAGATTGGACATACACGCCATTTATCCATTAAAGTATTTGCTGGATATTCCGGCAAAACACGCGTTTGACATTTATTCTTACCATTGGGGGCTATTCTAACCAGAGTGTACGCGCTGACATCTGGATCTGACTTTTCTCTCAACAAATTGTTAATTTTTTCTAGATCAGGCCAAATAGATGCCTTAGCCGCTTCGACACTATTTGATCTGGTCTTGCTGATTCGGGGGTTTTAACTCGACTAACAAATTTGGAAAAACAATAAATTTGCCCACCAATCAAATCGATTCATGGGCAAACTAATATGATTCTAAAATTAAGTGCGCGCACTCATAAATGCAGAACCGTTATCTCTATCATAGAACGTTATCAACCGGATGCCAGCTACCAACGCTTTCAACTGATTACACTTACCCAGATCGATGAATTTCTGGCAGCAAAGCTGCTGCCAGAGATTCAATCCACAAATTAATTAACACTAAACAACAGAACCTAGACGCCCATCTCCTGGCCTTTTGACTTCTCCCTACGCTTCTCCTGAGACACCTCCCTGCCGGCACCTTTGTCAAGCTCCGATGCCTTCAGGAATTCCTCACGCTTCTGCGGCTTACCGTCCAGCTCCGTAAAATTCACATTCCCATAACGGGGAACAGCCTCGATCCGAAGCTTCCGGTCCTCTCCATCCGGACCAGTCACCGTCACCACTGGCCGCTGACCATCCTGTAAAGCCTTCACCAGTTTTTCAGCCGACTCCTTGCCATCCAGCTCCTTCAGCTGGTAGCGATCCAGTTCCTTCCGCAAGTCAAAACCATAGCTTTCACTAAACTGCTTCATCGTGTAATTGCCATAACGGTCTTTCGGCTCATTAAACTGATACTGACTCCAGGCCGCATACTGCTCTCCCGCCCGGCTCACCATATCCTCACGAAACACCGAACGCCCCTGCAGCATATTGGAAGCCTGCTCCACGCTAAAGCCCTTCCCACGATCCACATAATGCGAATTGCGGATTACCGGAGCGTAAAAGGTCTTACGGAATTCATTTTTCACGTAATCCACCTTACCCTCTTTCATCGTCGCCAGCGTATCCCGGTACTGCATATCCTTATCGGTAAACTTGCCCATCGAGAGTTCCGCCGCGCCTTTCTGATCCTTGAAAAAGTCCATCGCCTTAATCACGCTGTCAAAACCCCGGGTTACATTCTTATCCGGCTTATCCGCGCTCGGACTGGTCACCATATATTTATGGTCCTTTTCCAGGGGCTTAGACTTATCCAGCGCCACATCGAACTTATTGAAATAATAAAAGTCCGACTGGGAACTCTGGCGGATATGGATCGTGACATCAATAGTCCCCTTATCCGCAGGCAGCTGCCCCTGCAACTGGACGTTGGCCACGCCCTTTTCCATTTCTTTTTCTGCCGCATCGATCATCGATTGCGGCACTTTCAGCGCTTTCGCTTCCGCGCGAAAGTTCTCTAACGAATTTCTGTTCATCGTCATTCAATTTACTATGTACACTCTATTAATTTCCAGCCGTCCTGGCATTGTCCCGAAGCAACACCTGGTACCCTGACTTCACAGGCTGCCGGATACGTTTCACCTTTCTGGCCAGCAGCGACCTGGCCGCATCAATCCCCGCGCCCACGATCTGCGTCCCCAGATCAAAGCCGCCCAGGGTCACGCTTCCGGCAGCATCCACCACGCCTCCACTTGCCGCATCAGACAGCATCGCCTCAGGCGCCGCAATACCCGCCATCGCATCCCGCCTGTCAAACACCGTCAAATTCACGGGTACAATTGCGTTGCCCAGCCTGATATTCTTGATCTCCAGATTCAGCCGCTGGTTAGAAAAACCCGCAAGCCCGCACACCAAATGCCCTTTTGGGAACACCTGCCCGCCCAGACGCACGGTATCCAGCAATCTCAACCTAACCACCGATCCCTGCACCACACGGTGATCCCCATCCACCTCGGCGGGTATCGCTACAAACTGGCTGTCCAACTCTCCATCAGCCTTTACACCAGCAGAAAACTTTAGCCTCGCCAGATCCGGATTTTGAATCTCCTGGATACTCTGCAGTAAGCCCGATAACTGCGCCAGTTCCGGATCCTCCCCCGCAGGCGACTGCATACTTTTCATCAGCATCTCCAGCTTATCCACGTCCCGACTCATGTCGTTACTCGCCAAACCACCTACTGCCCTTTTATCAAAGCCCGAAGACTTCACCACCTCCGGCTTCGCCAGCTCTACCTGCAAAGCAGACAGCCGTTCCTCAATGGCCCTGGTCTGTGGATCATCAAAAGTTCCGGCAAACCCCAACCTTCCTGCGATGTTCTCAAGACCAGCGGTATCTAATACCGCAGCCCGATCGTACACCGCCATTTTATCGGCCAGCGAATCCGCCCCGAACCTGGCCTCCGGCAAAGCAGTATTGATCCCGGCAGCAACCAATTTACCCTCATCCTTGTTACCCGATCCCCCGCCCAGCGCGTAAAAAGCGAGCGCCAGCAGCGGAATCACCACCAGTGGCAGGAAAAGCAGCATCCTGCGCGTTTCAATTTTTTTGTTCATAATTATATATTTAAAAGTTAAACATTCAATAAAATGCCCCAATAACCAGCCATAGGCAATAGCCACCAAAGCCTGCGCAGAATACAACCAGCAGCCATAGCCAAGCCCTGAGAGAAAAACCAGCAGTATGCCTATTCAGCCGGTCAGCCAAACGCCGCTGGCGCATGAGCAAATCGCCAGCAAGCTTTCGCGATATCCCTTCCTGTCCAGCGGTAAGCTGCGAACCCTTTTTAAAAAGTTTCATCTTAAAGCAGCTTTAGCATTTACGTCTTCATTGAGCAAAATTTCCCAGCCCTGGATCAAAAAGCCGTGCGGGTTATTATCCGAGCGGCTTACATTCCTCAACCTGCCGCTGGACACCAGCTTCCTGGAGACGGCCGAACTGGCCCGAATGAGCTTCTGGCTTGCGTAACAGCGAAATCGGTACGGGTATTCCGAAAGATCCAACTGAATGCTGTCGACCAAAATTTCCTGAGAAATATTGGCCGAGATGATGTTGTTGTAATAGCCCTGCTCCTTCAGGTTCTCATAGCGGCGCCTTGCCGATTCATCCGCCAGGTTCAGCGCCTTAGCTATATTCGACTGGATCACCTTATCATCCGGGTCGAGCGTAAAAAACCAGTGGTGAAACATGGAGACGTGATCCCGCGCTTCTACGGGAACATTCTCCTTGCGGGAAGCTGAGAAAGCCTCCAGCGCCTTCCCGCTCGATAAAATATACACCCGATCCTGCGCGGACCGGATCAGCCCGTATGCGAAATACATCGCAAAGCCACTGACCAGAACGCAGGCCAATATCAGAAACAGGCTGAACCGCTTGACGTGCTGAAAAGCGGTGTCAATGTTTTTAAGTTGAGAAAACATATTACTTAATTTTATCCTTGAAATAATCACTACCCTCAGCGGCATATCCGCCGGTCATCCTGCGGTACATATCACCCACGGCATCACTCTGCATCTTATTCCTCTGTACGACCTTCCCCGAACTATAATTACCGCCACTTATGACCAGCGTATTCACCCTTTGCAGCATCGCATTGCCGCCGCCTGCATGCACAATGTAACTGGCTACGTTCGGTACCGTGAAATAGCCGACAATACCAATTACCATAAAGACCAGGTACGCAAAATCTGCCGGAGAAAAGAAGGTATCCCCCGCCTGACCGATTTGGGAGATGTCTATGCGTAACATATTTTCCTGGATCTTGCCCAGGATGCTGCCAAAGATATTGGCCACCGGCAGCCACATAAAAATATTCACGTAGCGCGCCAGCCAGACCGTCAAAGTATGCTGAAAGCCATCATAGACCGCAAACCCGAACACCAGCGGCCCAAGGATCGCCAGCACGATCAAATAAAAAGTCCTGACCGTATTGATGCACAAAGCCGCCGCGGCAAAAAGTACCTGCAAGACCTCAGACAGCCACTGCTTGATCGAGTTCTTAAAGGCATAGGCATTCTTATCCAGCCAAAACTTGATATCATTGCCAATCCCTTCAAACATCCCCTCCTTCTCGCGGCCCGGATCCTTTGGATGCGTATACCGGTACCACTTGTCCGAATCTCCCGAACCCGTTTCTCCGACATACATCTGCCAGTGCGAACTCTTTTTAATCGCCTCCTGCTTCTTTTTCAGTAAAGCCGCAATCGCCGCATTGCTGTCTTTCACCATTAGACCCGTCGCCGACACCACCGGTCTAAGCACGCCGTTGAGCAGCCCGATCACCGCCGGAAAAAGCAGAATGGCCAGCCCCAATGCAAAGGGCCGGAGCAGCGGATAAAAATCCACCGGCTCAGCAGCGGCGATATGCCGCCAGACTCTGGAAGCGATATACCATAGCGCCCCAAATCCTGCTAATCCCCTGGCTACCCCAATCAGCCTGGAGCAAAGCGGCAGCATCTCCTCATACACCCGGTCCAGCACCGGCTGCAGCCCCGCAATATTGCCCGCCAGCCCGCCTCCCGACTGCGCCACACAAATTCCGGGCAACAGCAATCCCATCACGGCAATACATGCCGTTAACAAAATCTTCTTCATAACTTCAATTATTTGATTCCAAAATAAGCTCCCGTCTCCACCAGCTCCGAGCGCTCCTTCACCCGCATTATCCGGAGCACGTCTGCCTTCCGGTTAAAGGCCCGCAGAAAACTGAGCTTGTCGACAGTATCCGCATAAATCCGGTCAATCGCCGATAAGCGCTCGTCATCACGCATGCGCAGCTTACTGGAAGTCACCACCATCAGCAGCCTGTCCAGATTTACCAGGCTCTCCTCGAACAGCTGCTTGTAAACCCGAGCCAGGTAATCGAGTTCCGAGACGGAAAACATATTCGACCTGCTCAACCTGGACAGCGCCGCTTTGTACTCTGAAACGATAGCCAGCTGATACCGCACAATATCGCCCACCTTGTGATACTTTTTCACCTCCGGGCTGACCATCATCAACCCATCCAAAAAAACCTCATGCAGCGAAAAATTACCCTGGGCAATGTTCTTTACCGCGCCGTAGCCCTGGGACAACACCTGGTAACCCTTTTTCATGTCCGCTAAGATGTTTTTAAGCTGCGAGAGCTTTTCCACGTTCAACAGCAACTGCTGCGCCTCGCTGCTTTGTCCATACGAACGCATACCACTAGACCACATCAGCGCCAACAGCATACCCAAAAACAATATTCGCCTACTCATGATACCTCCTCAGCTTCTCCAGCATGTGACTTTCCAGCCGCTGCTGGTTGAGCAACATCCTTGCGCCAGACACAAAGTCCTGGCAAAAGGCGGACTTTTCCAGCATTGCCTCGTGCACCGCACCGATCCTAGCCAAACGCTCATCATCACTCATCTCCGCCTTTCCCGCGGTCACTGCCAGAAACAGCTCCGAGAGGTCATTCAGGCATTCTTCCAGCACCCCAGCTTTGACTTCCAGCACGTAAGCCAGCTGATCGCCGGTAAATCCATCCCGATCAACCAATCCGGAAAATGATTTTAAAACCGACACCTGCAAAGTGATGATCTCCGCGATCCTTGAATCGTTTCTAACCGAAGGCGATACCGCCGACAGCCCGAAGATAAACAGCTCATGCAGTTTGAACTCCCCCTCCGTAATACGCCGGACCGCAGACCAGCCCTGGCCCGCAATCTCGTAGCCCTTTTTCGCGTAACCTAAATACATTTGCAAAGCTGCGATCTGCTCCACCAGATACTTTCTCTGCGTTTTTTTCTGGCGAAACCATTCTGAAAAACTCTGTGCGCTAAGCGAAGAAAAAGCAGACAACGACAGGCAAAGCCCTAATAAAAAACTTCTACTCCAATGCATACACCTGCTTTAAAGATTTCACTTCCAGCTCCGAGCGCGCCCTGCTAACTGATCGCATGATGTTCTGCTGATTAAACTGCTTCAGATCGCTGTAGTTCTCCGCCATCTTATCCGCCGCGGCATCAATCAGCTCCAGCCGCGCTCCATCGCTCATCTGGGTTTTAAAGGAGTTCATCACCATAAAAACCTGATCCAGGTTCCTAATGCTCTCATCCAGTATCCCCCGATAGACCTCTTCCATATACAAAAGCTCATCGGCTGAGAAATGCCTATCCCTTCGGAACAAGCCCGCTGCCCACTCATACTCCCGGATAATTTCCCGCTGGGTCGCGGCAATATCCTTCACCCGCTGGTAACCGGAAATCACCGCCTTTACCTTATGCAATTCCTCGAAGTACCCGGCATACAAAGACCTTTGCCTTTCCGTCCAGTCCGAGATCTCCCCCAGCTTTAACTTAGACAACTGGTTTTCCACCACCTTCTGCGCATTCTGCAGCCAGATCGTCTGGTTCTGCAGCCGCTGCACTTTCAGGTCCACCGCCCTGATCACCTTTTTCACCCCAGCCTTAATCACCTCGGCAATGGCCAGCTGGGCGTTAGCCCCGGTGGGCAAAGCCACCAGGATGGTCGTACCGCTCAGCGAGAGTACGACCATATACGTTTTCAATACCTCTTTCAATTTCTTTATCATTTTCGTTTTCATTTAGAGATCCGCCTGTAGACCGCCTTCTCCAGCACCAAATCCTCCCCGGATAGCCTAAGCTCCCTGCCACGCCGTTGCTCAATCATCACCTCCCGCTCTGCGTCAAACACCCCCTTCCACTGCTCGCCCTCCAGGATCAGCTTCCCCACTTGGCCCAATTCATCCCGCATCTGGATGCCCGTGCGGCGCTGCATCAAAAATTCCTCCTGCGCTACGTGGTCCACGATCAAAGTGTCAGCAGCAAAGCTGAACTCAGATTTCGCATGATTGACGAATACGCCTTCCAGCGCCAGACCCGGCTGCACCGAGCAGCCCTGCAAAAGCGCAAACAGCAATCCCACAAACCCAATCCAACCAGCAAACCTCAGCTCAAAACAGGCTTCTCTCATTAACATCACTTTTGTCATAACCTATAAATTTTAGTCAACACGTTTTACAATTTCTCCGCTCCCGAGCGGAGCTGAGCCGCCAGTACGGCGACCCCGCGGGAGATGTCGCCGTACCGGTCGGCGTACGCCTGCACTTTAAGCTTTTCCGATTCCTCGGTGGAATACACCAGGTACTCCTCCAGGCTAAGCTCCGTGCGGTACACCTTACTCACCTGCCCGCCCAGCGAGATAAAGACCTCTTTGTACTTCAGCTTCGGATCATTCGCCCGGTTCATCGACAGCACCTGCGCCCGCTCCTTGTCGGTCAAGCCCAGCAGCTGCTGCACCTGGTCAAACTTATTCTGATACTTACGCTGATCCAGCAGGATCTTACAATCCGCATTGTTGATGATCGCCTGCTTGACTACCGGAGAAGAAATGATGTCTTCGATTTCCTGAGTCACCACCACCGCCTCCCCAAAGAACTTGCGGACCGTCTTAAACAGGAATTTCAAATAGTCCGCCATACCTGCCCCCGAAATTGCCTTCCAGGCCTCCTCGATACAGATCAGTTTGCGGACGCCTTTGAGCTTACGCATTTTGGAAATAAACAGTTCCATGATGATCAGCGTCACCACCGGAAACAAAATCGGATGGCTCTTAATCGTATCAATTTCAAAGACAATAAACCGCTCATGGAGCAGGTCCAGGTTTTCTGAAGCATTCAGCAGGTAATCAAACTCGCCGCCTTTATAATAGGGATTCAGCACATACAGGAAATTCTGCACGTTAAAATCCCTGGCATCCACCTTGCCGTCCTTGAGCACCTCCATGTACTCGGTAAGTAAGAACTCGTAAAACGAATTGAAGCAGGGAGATACCGAAGGGCTACGATCCAGATACCCGTAATACAAGGTCAAGGCCGTGGAGACCGCGACATACTCCGCCCGGGTATAGGTCTCATCATCCTTTTTCCAAAGCGCCAGCAGCAGCGTTTTGATGCTTTCCTTTTTTTCGGTATCCAGGAAATCTCCAGGCGCAATATAAAACGGATTAAACCGGATCGGATCTTCCTCCCTATAGGTAAAGTAATATCCGCCGACCAGATCGCACAAACCCTTATAACTGTGCCCCACATCAATCACCACCACATGTGTACCCTGCTCATAATAAGATCGCAGCATATGGTTGGTAAAAAAGCTCTTTCCTGATCCCGAAGGCCCGATGATAAACTTATTTCGATTGGTCACCCAGCCCCGCTTCATCGGCTCATCCGATAAATCCACATGTACCGGCACGCCCGCCTGGCGCTCTGCCAAACGGATCCCAAAAGGCGACAGAGAGGAACGATAACTCGTCTCCAGGTTCAAAAAGCAGCAGGCCTGCTCGGCAAACGTATCAAAAGTATCGTTCATCGGAAAATCCCCAGCATTGCCCGGAATACCCGCAAACCAGATCTGCGGCGCCCCGGCCGTCTCCTGCTTACACACCGCATCTATGGAAGCCATCGCTGAACCCACCTTATTTTTCAAATCCGCAAACTCCAAATCAGACTGCGCCCAGCACAACACACTAAAGTGCGCCTTCACCGGAAGCTTCTGCGTCGCCACCGCCTCATTTAAGAAGTCATTCACCGCATCCCTGGAAATCGCATTCTCCCGGGAATACGCCGACAGCGACTGCAGGCGCAGCTTCCTCGCTTCCAGCTC
This sequence comes from Pedobacter deserti, assembly GCF_024436415.1. GTDB lineage: Bacteria > Bacteroidota > Bacteroidia > Sphingobacteriales > Sphingobacteriaceae > Pedobacter > Pedobacter faecalis. Next base: position 3,113,239 of record NZ_JAFMZQ010000001.1, read on the forward strand.
CTTGATCACCTTAGCCGAATCCCCCACAAAAATGTACTGGGTATAGACATGGTTACAGTCCAGATGTCCAGCTAAGGGCGAAGCAAAGCCAATGCTGTACTTGGTCTGATCGGTAGAATACTTATCGTAACTGATCCGAGGGCCGCAAAAGGCCGGCAAGTGCCCGGCATCCGACAGCGCAAATAGCTCCAGGCGCTTATCGCCTACCCGAAGCCCATCCCGCACCGAGATGTCCTTAATCACCGGCTGATCCCCGGCACCAAGCAAAAAGCAATACCGCTCGATCACCCCAGCCCTACTGGCCGTTCCCGCCAAATCATCATCTGAAAGCCGCACCATTTCCACCATGCCAGTATCCCCCAAGATCCGCTCAAACTGACCAGCGCAGGACAGAAAGTGCGAAAACAGCTTTTCATCAAGCTTACCCACCGGCGCCACCGATCTGCGCAGAATCCCGCTATAGGAAGAAGTCGAAGCCCGACGATTCAATGGCCTTTGCGTTAAAAACACAAAGCACTCGTGCGCTAAAAACGGCCGTTCATGAAAGTGCCGTTCGGAGGCCCTGCCCAGCATCGCGCCCGAACCCGCTCCATCAAAGCGATCAAAATCTGCTGCAACACCGGACCGAAAATACCAGTCCTGCTTTTGCAGGATACTGCCTGAAGGCAATACCCGAATACCCTTAACAAAAGCCTGGTGCAAAGCCTCAAACTGCTCCGCCGACAGCGTTCCCGTCTCGGGCAGCCTGACCCGGAACCCGATCGTCAGATCACCCTGCATGGAGACCATTGCATTACGCTCTACCTTCCAGATTGGAAGAATTTTAGACATCTCCATCACCGCTTCCTCCCAGATAACCCAGAGCCATACTTCAGCCCCGTAAACAGCCGCCTGGAGCGAAATCTCAAGGCAACAGGTAAACCACGCGCAGCAAAATACTTCTCCAACCCGTGCGCGCCGAATCGCTTAGACAGCCTTCCGACCAAAACAAACAAAGCCGTACCTAACCCCAGAACCCCAGGCAACAGCAGATACACCGGCACGCCCAGCACGTAGAGCACCGCAAAGCCAACGAGCAAACTTACCAGCCCGGCTGCCAGCCAGCCGATATACTGCCCCATAAGCCCCCGAAAGACAATCGGGCGATTGATCCCCTTATTGATCTGATATACGCTATTCATAACAAAAAACATATTTAAAGCGCCGGGCAGCAGCGCTGCTGCTCGGCCCCTTAGTTAAATACCAAAGAAAGACTTAAGCACCGTAGCTACCACCACCAAAAACACGCAGCTGCCAAACCAGGCCGCCGCCACTTTACTGGTATCCGGCTCCCCCGCATTCCATTTGGAATACACCTTAATCGCACCAATCAAACCCAGCACCGCGCCAATGGCATACATCAAATCGCAGCCCGCATCAAAATAGCTGGTCACCTTACTGGTCGCCTCGTTAATTCCCGAGGCCCCATCCTGCCCAGATGCCGACAAACTTCCCAGCATCACGCCCACTACAGCCAGCAAAGCCAAACCGGCCCTCAGCATCATCTTCTTAATTCTCACTTTCAAATACTTCATTCTTCTTTTTAAGATCTTATTCATGCCCAAAAAATTGATTCCTAACCACGCGGCATAGCCGCCAAACCTACAGCCATAGATGCTCCAGTTCATCCTCAGATAAATAGAAAGGCACATGCTCCCGAATGAACTCATTAAGCGCCTGGCGAGATCCCGCAGGGATCGCATAACGCCCGCGAATCAAAGCGAAGCGCTCATAGAAGTCCTCCTTGGTGCCCACCGAGTATTCCAGATCCCGGCAAGCCGATTTGATCTCCTCCTGCACGTCCGCCAGTACGCCAAGCTGCAGATCCTTTCCCGGCCCGCCAAAACCAAACTCATCCGCCGCTACCAAGCTAACCCCAGGATCGGGAACCGGCTTTCCGACCAGCCCGTCCTCCAGCACATCCACCCGGTCCTGCCAGCCATGCGGCAAAGACTCAGCAGGAGAAACAGCACCAGCACCCGCCGGCCTTCGCCTAAAAAACATCAGCCAGACCACCAGGTACCAGACCAGGCTCAGCAGTACAGCAGCAATCAAAAAATGCAGCCATGAAAATGATTGTAAAACCATCATAAGAATTTTTTTAATCCCGGAGCGACATTGCCCCGGGCGATGAAACAAAGGTTGAAATTCAAAAACCGGATGCCTCCCACATGGGAAAAGTTCAAGCTGAAAGCAAGAAAAACTGCGCAATAAAAGGCACTAAATTCCCATCTTCCGGCGCATCCTATCCGGGTCATAAGCCAAAAGCTCATCCATCCGTTCATGCATACAACTGCGGATCTTATCCAAAAACCGCGTGCGCCCAATCGTCTTGCGGTCCATCAAATTATCCATGCCCTTTTTTGGTATCCCCAGATCCACCCCGAAGAAATCGCCGAACGCTTTAAAAAAATCCACTACGCCCGCATTGCCGTTATTCACCTCGTCTGACAAATACAAAGCATGTGCAACCTCGATCAGGTCGATGATTTTACCGGTCCATTTAAAGGCAGGCCTAGGAGTATTTTTACCACTGGCAGCAGCACGGTACCCTACGGCACTAAGTTCCTCCGACTTCTGGCGCACAAATTCCTGCAAACGGTCAATAGCTTTAAATTTGGCAAAGAGGTAACCCACCGCCGTACCATACTCTTCCGATTCAGCGAGCACCGGCACGAGCGCACTGCGCGCACCGCCGTCAGCCGTAAAAAACAAGCTATCCAATTCTTCGGCCTTAAGCTTGAAGTAGCGGTAGTAAAACCAGAACTGATTTAGAAATGCCATCTGACTAGCAAAAGATTGCCGGTAGTACTCCGACAAATCAGTCACACCAGAGGGTGCGTCCGATTGAAGATTATAAATTTCCACCTGATAAATCATCTCCGATTTAAACGCAGGCAAAATCTGCTTATAGTAGCTGATCTCCTGATCCTCACTATCGAACGGGTGCTCCCTTACATAGGCGCGAAGCTTACCTATCGCCTCGCGGATCAACGCCAGCTGATCGCGCAACCTGGCGTGCGGCAGCAAGGTTCCCACACGCACTTCCATCAACTCAGTTTGGAGCTTTTCCAAAAGCCCCTTACTAAACTCCTGCATCATACACATAAAAGTTAAATAAACTCCGCTTTGCCCGTTCACTGGCGACAACTTTGCACAAGCGGAAAAATGAGTCAATGATTTACCATAGGCAATTAGGTTGATTGACCCTAAAGTGCACACCCGGCTCGAAAAAAGAAATACGTATAAACCAGTAGATTGAAAAATACTGGTTTATACTTAGATAAAATTTTGAAAGAAAATTCGAAGAAAAGCAGCTCAAATCGTCAATCGACGACCTTTGAGATTGCAGAGCTGTTTTTGCGCAGAGACAACGCCGAATACACCGTCACAATCAAACCGTCGAAAGACTTAACAAAACAACGAGTAAAATTCACTCATTTTCTGCTTAGACCGGGAAGAAAAGAAAACCAAAAGGGCGCTGAAAGTTCAGTATCTGACACATTCTGTTCGAAGATGGCAAAGATACAAGCGGCTATGCCCTGATATAGTAATACCTGGAATGGAGCGATTCACATTTCAGCGACACCGGCAAACTGCGCTTTCTATTCATCAAGACAGACAATGACTTTTGCAGATCCGACGGGGTAAAGACAAGCCCAGCCGCGTTAAGTTCTATATACAATTCAAGCGCACTTCGATGAACATCGAAATATCCCTCATCTAAAAATTCAACCACTGCTTTATGCAAAACCAAATTAAGCTTCCGGCGCACACCTCTTATCACCCTTTTACTCCAAACAACCGTACCGGATTCCTGACCGTTGTGATAACGAACACAATGCCTGTAAACGATCTTAGTCGCAGTGACTCTCTTATAGCCATATATTATCACGTCTTCTCCTGGCGAAATCTCATTTGGAACCAGATCCCTGATCCCGACACCAAGGATCACCGGTAATACATCCAGCTGTTCTGTTTTGAGTTTGTCCTTGTCCGTTGGATCAAGCAGATCAAAAAAATACTTATTCCGCTTACCCATCAAAAAGGAGAGCTCCTCGTCACCAAGCCCAATGGACACCGCACGCTCATGCACCCGCCTTAGAATTTCGTAATCCATGCGGGACATCACCACCCGGCTGTCCATTCTACTTTTTGACATTGGTTACAAAAATACTTTGTTTAGCCATATGCACAGCATAGAAAAGTATCAGTACACTCCAAAAAGGAGGCGAATAAAACGGGAACAGCTAAACAGATTTGATTGCCACGAACTTCCCGTCCTGCTCCGCGAGTTCACTGTCACTGGTTGCAAGTTTCAAAGCATTAGCCAGAACCTCAACCTGATCCGCCTTCTCAATAAACAGGTATCTTGACACCTCCGAAATCGACCTTGGCTGTGCAAAATAACCGATCCCAATTAGTCCATCAATCACCAGCAAAATGTCCTCCGCATCACTTAAACTCAACACAACCTTATCCACGAGTTCACCAGCATTTGCACTTTGCGACGAGGGAAGCAGATCATGAACTGTACAGTTTAAAGCCTTGGCAAGTTTCGGCCACTCGTTTGGTGGATACTGCGTTTGCGACGTCAAGCTTTCAACCATACCAACATACCCTTCGGACCGCCCTAGTAACATTGACAGTGATCTAGATGATAGGCCCAATATCATACGGCGTAAACGAACTTGATTAATTACAAAGAGGGATATACATGTGATTTTTGACATAGAAGCGATTCTTCCTGCCAAGGAAAGCTTCCAGCACACAACTAACTGTAAAAGAAAATTTGCATTTTTGAAGGAAAACCTTTATTTTAGCAATGTTGATGGACACGTAATAACGTGCTTATCTGTAATTTAATTTGGTATTTGATACTGAATCTTGCTGCCGAAAACGTAGGAAATTTTAAGACACGCAAGATCAGGAGTAAATGCCCATTCTCTTACCTTTACGGGAAGAGATGGGCTTGCTCTTGTTCTCGTGTTAGGTCTCCTACGGCCGTCGGCAGGGAATGAGGTAAGTCCCATCTCTTTTCGATTAGAGGGCATTCTCTTCCTCCAGATTCGTGATCATGCCACAGAATCTGGGTGATGAAATTTATCGGGCAACAGCAAAGTCTTCTAGTTTGTACATACCGACAGGTTATACGGTTAGCGCTTCACCCGTTGACAGAACAAAGTCATGGAACGGGCCTCTAACTACACGGCACTCTCCGACCTAGAACTGATCGATATGTTAAAAGTGAACGATCATTTAGCGTACACTGAGATTTATAACCGGTACCAAGGCCTACTCATTGCTTTTTCGTTCAAGAAGCTGCAAGACGAGGATATCGCAAAAGATCTTGTACAGGATCTGTTCGTGAAACTATGGACTAAACGCGAGACGCTCACCATATCGAACTTGCCCGGTTTTCTTGTGACCTCGATGAAAAACCTAATGTTCAACCATTTCGAACACCAGCAGGTATCATCAAAATATATTGAGTCATTGGTCGACTTTACTAATACCGGCGATATGGCTCACGCAGACTATTTAGTAAGAGAGAAGGAATGGCAAAAGCATATCGAAACAGCGATAGCATCCTTACCTAACAAGATGCGCAAGGCGTTTATATCAAATAGAGTTGAATACAAAACATACGCTCAAACCGCTGAGGAACTCCAAACGACAGAGAACAATATTCAAAAGCATATAAATAGCGCTATTAAGTTATTAAAAACAAGACTAACCGCCCTTCTGTAAACCTACTAAAAATAGGCGATTTCGATGCTGTATCTGGGAGCGACATCTCAGGTACCCTACTGTTATTCAAAAAAATTAATCGCGCAGTGAGTAGGTCTTCTCACTAAGTAATAAGGCGCTTTACTAAGTGCTGCCATTTTTCAGCATTTTAACTTTATGAAAAACCTATTAGGCATTTGCTTATTCAAAACAAGAACGGAAATCTTAGTACTGTTAAAATTCATTTTCCGTAGCGAACTCATCAACGATTTTTCTGTGACGTCGGTCCATTAGGTATTTCGGAAAAACTGGTCAGGAATTAGCGTCTTTAAACTATCGGCTTCTTCAAAGCGCTATTCAGATATCTTTCCTGCGTGTGCTGGCTCTCTGATTTGTGCCTGATAATATCGCTTTGTAACTTAAATTTTACAAAATGAACTAACGAATATCTTACCAATTAACTAACTTAGAGAACATTATCAAGTTCAAAACGCTCAATTATCTTTTACTCATGTTTACCGAAGTTTGTTATGAAGACTTATAGCTTCCCATCGTTATTAGTAGTTGTCATTCTGTTTTTTTCATGTAGCAAATCAAGTCCAACTGACAATAACGAGCTTGTCCAGATACAACCAATTGATTACGATCTATTCCCAACCGTAAGGTTTTGCCCCTCTTCGAGCATTAATTCGAGTCAACAGAAGGAGTCCTTTATCGTTATCAAAGATGCAACTGCATACGCTGATGAGTTCGGCTGCCAGGCCACGATGCCAGAAGTTGATTTTAACACACACTTCATTTTGGCCGGTCGGGTAGCATTTCGACAATGTATAGAGACCAAGAACCAGAAAATTGAATTGAAAAGCGGTGTAATTCGCTACCATGTGGCTCTTGAGCAATCGGATTGCCAAAAAATTGATACAGCATTTTTCGCTGCGAGCTTGCCGATTGAATACAAGGACAAGGAAATTGATTTTGTAATCGAATACCTCAACTAATATTTGCCTTTCATAAAATAATTGACAAACTGCACTATAAACTTATCTAAACCATATCATGGACGCTTTTTATTGGTATAAAGGCCGGAAGGTGCATTTAACGCCCAATCCGCACTTCGAATTTTGGTTACTTACTTCCCCGACGATTTCTCTAACAAGTGTTGATGCTGAGGAGCATTTGCCTCAACCATTTGAGCCGAATCGTTTACAGTTAGGTAGTTTGGAGAAGTCTTCCGTTTTAGATGATTCGGATTCAAATCTCTATTGGACCATTGTTAAAACTTCTAGTTATAAGCTAGCTGACCCAGACGATGTGGACGTTATATACCGAGGGCCTTCGTTCACCTCGGAAAATGGAAAGCTACTATCACTTTCTCATATTTTCTATGTTAAACTCAAGGAGGGGGCTGACGATGAACTTCTATATAACATGGCCTCGGAAAATGGCGTTGTCATCGAGGGTAGAAACTCTTTTATGCCAGAATGGTATGCCGTAGCATGCACTAACGGGACGAAACAGAATTCTTTGGTACTGGCAAACCTATTTTATGAAAGCGGACTGTTTGAGGCTGCTGAACCTGACCTCATCGAGGACGTAAGAACATGCGCTAACGACACATACTTTTCTCAGCAGTGGGCGCTCCAGAATACAGGACAGTCGGGAGGGACTCCAGGAGCAGACATTAAAATGTGTCCTGCATGGGCCGTCACTACCGGCAATCCAAGCATAATCGTTGCAGTGGTAGATGAAGGTCTGGAATTCAATCACCCGGATTTCACGAACATATCGGCTACAAGCTTCGATAGCGAAACAGGTACTTCTCCAAGCATACTCTATGGCGCCCACGGAGTCGCATGTGCGGGAATAATCGGCGCCACGAGGAACAATAACCTTGGGATTGCTGGAATCGCTCCTGATATAACGCTTATGTCAATAAGTAATTCATTGTCTGGCTCGGTAAGTTCAAGAATGAAGCGTGCAGATGCAATTAATTTTGCGAGACTGAACGGCGCGTCCGTGATAAACAATTCATGGAGTTCTGATGTGCCTTACCAGGTCATTGACGATGCGATTAACTTAGCCACCTCAAGCGGCCGGGGTGGTTTGGGATGCGTTTTGACGTTTTCCGTTGGTAACACGGGCGCATCGTTCATACTCTATCCATCGAACCTTCCAAACGTCATGGCTGTTACGGCTACGAACTTCGCTGATTTCAGGGATATTGCAAATTATGGCCCTGGGCTTGATATAGGTGCACCTGGTTTCCAGATATACACAACGGACCTTGTTGGGCCGGCGGGTTACAATCCCTCCCCGAGTCCAGCAGGAGACTATTACAGTGCTTTTGGGGGCACGTCGGCTGCTGCGCCGCACGTTGCCGGGGTGGCAGCACTTGTTCTCTCTGTCAATAATAGCCTTACATATTCACAAGTTGCCAGTATAATTACCGGCAGCGCGGATAAGGTAGGCGGATATACATACGACTCAAACGGGTGGTCACCTCAGCTTGGGTATGGTCGGCTTAATGCCTGTAAAGCGTTGTGGGAGGCGCTTTCGCTAACCATTATGGGATCCGATCAAGTATGCACGCCGTCCACGTATTATATCCAAAACCTCCCAGCCGCATTTAATGTTGCGTGGTCTGTGACGCCAAGTAACATCGCACAGTTAACTACGTCCGGACAGGGTGCCACTTTGGGTGGCATTGCTAACGGTTCAGTGACGCTAACTGCTATGGTAACAGATCTCTGCGGTTCCTCTAAAACGCTATCAAAACTTGTACAAGTCTTTGCGGGTGCTCCTCAGATTGAAGGAATAAGTATAGTGAAGAGCGGCCCGTCATGCATAAGTTCCAGTACTCAACCGCTTTCATTTGGGTTGATATACAATGGCAGTTCTGGTTGTAACCTTTTTTCGGCGGGCATCACAGAGGTGCAATGGCAGGTGTTTAACTTTGGCTCAGGCACCATTCAAGTCACGAACAATTCGGGTGCTTACGCTTGTTCTACACCCGGTTCGGCTATTAATTCAGGAATTTCAGTGACCTTTAACATAGTGTCCTCCCCTTTTATGATTACAGTGATTGCTCGCATTAAAAATAGATGTGGTCAATGGAGTGACTATTCTCCAGGGTTTTCATTCGAGATAAGACGGTGTTGAAGGACTTGGGTTAGTGGCAATTTGACCAAGGCCCAATACATTTTGGTCATTTTACGGCGAGATCTGCGCCAATGTCCATATAAGCGATAACCCCTAGCAAGGGTACATATTGATAACTCGTTCCCTAAAACGCGCTCAGTAAAAGGTTGCCAATCAATTAAGCCGAAAACACTACAAAATGATTAACCATCATACAGCCCTCCTTTAAACGGTCGCCTTCTTTAACCAATCTTTGGTATGAAAAAATTATCGACAAAAGCCCAAAATCTCAAAGCAGAAGTATTGAGCAAGAATCAGTTGCTGAAAGTCTTTGGCAAACGCCGTAGTGACAATAGCGGGCGGGCATGCTCGGTGACCTGTCATGATTCCGAAGACAACGGGCTTACCCTCGGCGAGGTGACCACTTCTTCACGAAGCGCTATTGACTCCGTTTTCAAAAATGTAGAGGACGTCGCTAGAGCGATGCAACTGTGTCGGAAATTAACGTTGCTTTCTGTTACCGGGCCGCTTAACACAATATGGATATGAAATCAGTGTACATTCGAGCTTGTTTATTTTTTATTCTTCTGCTGTTTAGTGCTACCACAGTTTGTGCTGGATCGCCCACCGAAGTTATCTTCACTGGAAAAATCTACTCGAAATGGGCCGCAGGAGTGACGTTCTATTCAGATGCGGCCCATTTGGCTCAACCAAATATTTATTCTTTTCAAGCAAAACCGGATAGTACGTTCTTGTTAAGGTTTCATTTAAATCACCCCTTAGAGCTTACCATAAATCATATCCCTTTTTTTTGCCATCCCGGAGATTCTCTTCACATCGAGATATATCCCGAAGGAGTTACGCCAAGAATGAAATTTTCCGGCGAATCCTCTGAGGCATATAACTTTCTCGTTGACTTATATGAGTATGAGATACAGAAGAAAACGGCAAACGAAATTAGTTCTGCAGTCACTCAGAAAAATTTTGAGCAATTTTACCATCACCTGAAGTCGTCCCTTACAAGTAAGCTAAATAGTTTTGAAACCTTTGTGAGGGATAAGGCACCCAAACGAGATTTTCAGGATTATGTATTTGCCAGGCTGTACTTTCGCTATCTCGTTTCGTTAACTTCTCGTGTCTTTTTTACGGAAAAAGGCAATCCCCTGCTGGTTGAAAAGTATCTTAATCACCTGACCCCCGAAAAGCTGATGAACGATCAACACTTACACAGTTTTTATTACGTTAGGTCTTTGGATATCCTTTTAGAAAATCTCTGGGCCAAACCGCTACTTGCTCTTGACGATGAGCAAATTTTGAGACAACAGCACAGGTTTATAACCAAACATTTTAATGATGTTACAAAAGATGTAATGTTGGCCTATTTTTTATCAAGAACCTTTGTGAGAAAAAGTAATCAATACACCAATATACTGGCGAAACTGTTTGAACGCGGTACTATGTTTGCCGATCACCGGTACAATGATCTTTTAAAGCCTTCATATAATCAATTTCTAGCTACGAAGGACGATTGGACCTCCGACCAGACAACTTTGATATCTACAACCGGCCAACATATTTCATTTGGTGAACTTCTAGATTCACTGAAAGGAGATATCATTTATGTAGACCTTTGGGCAAGTTGGTGTGAGCCCTGTAAAGCAGAATTTCCGAAGTCGCAAAAACTGCAGCACCGCTATGCTGGAAAACGGGTGAAATTTATCTATTTATCTATTGATAAGTCGAAGCATCAATGGAAGTCAATACATAATGATTTACCACTAGATGGTGCATTAAGTTTCCTGATTGATCCTCCGTCACTTGATAAACTGAAGGAAAAAATCAATTTGACAACTATACCCCGCTATCTTCTTTACGACAAAGACAGCAAGTTAGTGTCCAGTTCGGCCCCTAGGCCGAGCGATGACAAACTGACTGCTTTGCTCGATCAGTTAACTCAAGGTGACGATACGAATCAGCGCGGCCAACCTATTGAAAACGGACGCGCAACAAAGAACTAATTCACGGCTAAGAGTGGCTGATCCCAGAACATCGTTTTGCGGCTGACAGTAAGGCATCTGTTACATTTTTGAACGCTTTCCGATCCTGTCACCTTTATCTTAGCTTAAAAAAACCATTAGCATTTCACCGATCAAATTATGCGAAAGAAGATGCAAATGAAGACCTTTACTCCAAATGATTCACTAATGTATACGCTTCCGGATATAAAAGAAACTCCTCATGTATAAACTGAACTTATCTCTATCGATTTTTGTTTGCCTGTTGATAATGAATGCCGCTTATGCTCAAAAGGGTGTCAATATAACAGGGATAGTCCTGGATCCAGACTCTATGCCACTAGAAGCGGCGACGGTCTTCATAAATTCCACAACACGAATTAGTCAGACGAAAACAGACGGAACTTTTGCAATTACAGGTTTGGCGCCGGGAATGTATCAAATATCCGTCAGCATGATAGGGCACTCGACCTATTCGGCCAATGTTGCAATTCAAAACGCGGATGTCAGTGTTAAAATAGTTCTGCAAAAAAAGGTCATTGAACTTGATGAAGTTACTATAGGTCCAGATTTAAGAAAAAAGAACCTCAAAATTTTCATCCGGGAGTTTCTGGGCAGATCGAAAAGCGCTAAAAATTGCCGCATACTTAACAGTGAAGCAATTAACTTTGGCTATATAGGCAACACAATGACCGCATGGACAGATAAATTTCTTGTCATTGAAAACCGCCATCTTGGATACCAGTTGCGGTACCTACTCACGTCATTTAAGTATAATATTGTTTCCCAAACTGCGATCTACGACGGACAGGTTGTGTTTAAAGAACTTGCGGGGTCGGCAAAGGAAAACAAAAAGTGGAGCAAGAACCGAAGTAAAGCGTACTATGGTTCAATGACGCATTTTCTGAGATCAGTGTTCTTTAACAAGGTTTTGCAACAGGGATTCATCGCGCAACAGTATTATAAAAATGTAGTTGAAAGTCCCTATGATAATCCGATGGATTTGGTATCAATAAATCCAAGGCCGATACGATTCGACACAGTAGTAACAGCGATAGATTCCTCTCTTATATCGTTTAAATTTTCAAATATTTATCTGACCTACAATCCAAAAAAGGCTGCAGCCATAGCAAGTATTTCAAAATCAGTTCCAGGAAAAACGGTACCTTTCGGACGCAACTCATCTGTAATTCGGTTAGTCACCAGCGAGGCGGTGATAGATAAAAGAGGAAGTTATGCTGATCCCCAAACTTTCTTCATATATGGTTACCTAGCGCGAAAGCGGGTTGGGGATCAGTTGCCTTTCGAATATTCACCTGACTGATATTGAATACGGCAAAGACCCGTGTTAACAACTAGGTGACTTTGCCAATGTGGGTGTCCTAAAGCAACCGTTACAAACGGAAAGACAACCACTGTGTTGATACCGGAAGAACGCCTATCTTATGGCGAGATATTTTAGGATAGTTTTTCCCATTTTGTCACCCTTCCCTGTCATAGCTAAAACAACCTGCTAATGACTCCAAAGGAAGCCCACGCGCTGATAAAAAAATATAACGAGGGAAAGTGTTCACCAGCCGAATGCGCTCTACTGGATTCCTGGTTTCTTGAGCTAAATCAGGACGCCCCAGTATTATCTGAAGAGAAAATAACCAAACTTGGCAGGGAAATCTTAATCGAACTCCCTCTCCCCGTTGCCGAACAAAAACCCGCCAGGCTATGGCCCTTAATCGCAACCACTGCGGCCGTCCTCATCCTGGCTATCGCCACCTGGATGTACTATGACAGTCAAATCCAGATACCACCCGCTTCCAGATTCGCCGATGTCGCTCCTGGACGCAACCGCGCCACCCTTACCCTCTCAAATGGTCAGACCATTCCCTTAGACGAGGAAAAAGGCCAGATCATCATCCGTCCCGAAAAGTTAACCTATGCCGACGGAACAAAAATACCGGTAGCCGACCCGACCGCCATACAAACCATCACTACGCCGAAAGGCGGACAATACCAGGTTGAACTGCCCGATGGAACCAATGTCTGGCTCAACGCTGAATCGATCCTACAGTACGCTACCAATTTGAATGTCGAGCAGGGAAAGCGCCGGGTAAGACTGGTCTCGGGGGAGGCTTACTTTTCGGTCACCAAAAACAGAAAGCTTCCATTTGTGGTGATCAGTAGAGATCAGGAAGTGCAGGTATTAGGAACAGAATTCAACGTCAATACCTATTTGGGGCACGGTCAAATCAAAACCACGCTACTAGAGGGCTCGGTAAAAGTAAGCTCAGAAAATAATATGGAAAGTATCACCCTGGTCCCAGGCCAGCAGGCCGTCACCAACCGAGGCAAGATCACCGCAAAGCAAGCTGACGTCCAACTGGAAACGGCCTGGAAACGCGGAAAAACCGAGTTCGAGGATGCTGACCTGAATACCGTCATGGGTATGCTAGAGCGTTGGTACGATATCCAGACGATCTACCTCACCAGTAATACGGAAGCACGTTTCACAGGGTCAGTCTCCCGGAAGAAAAATATTTCCGCCGTCCTCAAATTACTTGAATCGACGGGCGAAGTTCACTTTAAAATAGAAGGAAGGAAGGTATATGTTATGAAGTGATCCAGTTAAACATCTGAAAAAGATCAGAAGCGGTGGAACGCTCCTGATCATAAGTTCAGTCAAAAATTAAACACCGCTAAGTATTTAAATCAACAAAACCGAACCGAATGTACAAATTTTATACAAAACGTGCGCCGGCGCCCTGGCGTATGGCTACAGTTTCATCATCAACAATTTCTGCTATACCCGCGACCGGCTGGAAACCAAGCAAATGGCTTATGAGGACTTACGTGATCTTTCTTTCACTACTGATTTCATTCCTACAGGTTAGCGCATCAGGATATGGCCAGTCTATCAGCATCAACAGGAAGAACGTCTCTCTTGAAGAGGTATTCAGGCTGCTGAAATCTGAGACAGATTATGATTTCATCTATTCGAAAAAGCAAATCGCCGGGGCCAAGAAAGTAAGCATCAATGTAAAGAATGCCACCATTACCGAAGTACTTGACCAGTGCTTTCAAAACCAGCCTCTCAGGTACGCTATTGAGGAAAAGACTGTCATTATCAGGAGGAAGCCGGGCGCGCCTAGTTCAACACCTACCACCAAACAGCATACGATAATAGGAAAGGTGCTTGATAAGGATCAGCAGCCCTTGCCAGACGCCACGGTTACCGTGAAAGCAACAAACGTAAGCACGCAAACCGATCGAAATGGTAACTACCGAATCACACCTCTCCTAGCCCAAGGCTTTTTCGTGATCAGCTATACCGGATACAAAACGCAGGAAGTATCTTTTGATCTCTCCACTGACGAGTTGCAAATACATCTGGAGGAGCAGCAGGGCAATCTAAATGAAGTGGTAGTAATCGGATACGGGCAAACGACCCGTATGTTAAACACCGGCAGCGTGGCTTCAGTAACAGCAAAGCAAATCGAACAGCAGCCTGTGACTAATGTACTTTCAGCCCTGTCCGGGAGAATGGCAGGCGTGTTTGTACAAACCACCAACGGTCTGCCGGGCGGAAACATCAATGTCCAGATCAGGGGAAAGGGATCTATCCAGGCTGGAACTAGTCCGCTCTATGTCATAGATGGAATACCTTTTGACTCAAGTCCCATCGCTGCGGAAACTTCCCTTGGGTACTCATCAATCGCAGGAAACGTCAGCCCACTAAACAGTCTAAACCCTACCGATATCGAATCCATCAGCGTGCTGAAAGATGCTGACGCCACTGCTATCTATGGTAGCAGGGGCGCAAACGGCGTTGTTTTGATCACGACCAAAAAAGGCATCAAGGGTGCGGTTGTAACAGACTTAAACGTGTATCAAGGCATCAATATGGCTGCTGACCTTCCTGCAATGATGGACATCAAACAATATCTGAGCCTGCGCCGAGAAGCCTTCATCAACGACGGTCTTGTCCCCTCTAACGATCCCAATTCTTTTGCGTATGCGCCGGATCTGACAGTCTGGTCGCACGAGCAAAATACGGATTGGGCAAATTACCTCTTTGGCGGAAAAGGAAATGTAAGCAGCGCTCAACTTACTTTAAAAGGCGGCAGCAAGCAAACCGGTTTCATTATTAGTGGAAACTTCCGCAGAGAAAAGTCGTATTTAAGAGCAATGAATAACTACCAACGTGGTGGTCTGCACTCACAGGTTAGCCATGAATCTGAAAACCGAAAATTTCAACTAAACGCATCTACGACCCTGTCTATTGACCTCAACCGCATGTCCAATGGGCAAAACATTAGCCTGTCGACCTTACCGCCACCAAATTACCCGCTTATGGAAACTTCGGGCAGCTACAACTGGTTCGCTGGAAGTAACCTTCTAGCCGAAATGCTGGCTACCAATAGAATCTCGACGAATAATGTACTGTCCAACGTTGTAGCTGGTTACGAGATCGCTGAGAGACTTATGCTTAGAGTCAACATGGGCTACAACCGGATTCAGGTCGACCAAAGGCAAATCTATCCCAACGCAGCATTGTACCCCGGAACACCCAACTACACCCTTTTCGGTGCAAACATCAATCAGTCTTTCATTACCGAACCACAACTTAACTACCAAACGTCGATCGGTCAAAGCCAGCTGACGCTAATGGCCGGGGCAACCTATCAACAAAAGACTGGTGAGGGCACGTACATGGAGGCTCGGAATTTCGGAAACGAAGGCCTTATGGAAAACCTCGCTTCCGCAGGGTATATAGACGCACGTCGAAGTACCCAAATCGATTATAGATTTGCCTCGGTATTTGCCAGAGCAACATTCATTGCAAAGGAGAAATATGTCCTTAACGCCACAGCCAGACGGGACGGCTCAAGCAGGTTCGGCACTGGAAACCAGTTTGGTAACTTCGGCGCAATTGGCGCTGCTTGGCTCTTCAGCAATGAAGAATGGTCAGCGACCCTGCTTCCATTTTTAAGTTACGGAAAAATCAGAGCGAGCTACGGAATTACCGGCAATGATCAAATTACGGACTATCAATATCTACCAACCTACAGCAACTCTGGCCTTGTCTACGAGGGGGTTTCAGGCCTTCAGCCTAGCAGAATTGCAAATCCAAACCTCCGGTGGGAAAGCACCGGAAAGCTGGAAACGGCTGTGGAACTTGGATTCTTTAAGGATCGAATCCGGTTTAACGCTGGCTACTATAGAAATCGAAGCAGCAACCAACTGGTTAATTATACGCTCCCCGAAATGACCGGATTTAGCAGCTACCAGGCTAATCTTCCTGCGGTTGTAGAAAATACCGGCTGGGAGTTCGAACTAAGTACAAGCAATATCGTCAGCAAGAAGTTCCGCTGGTCCACCGATTTCAACATCACGCTTCCTAAAAACCAACTAAAAAGCTTTGAAAACTTTGAGAACTCTAGCTACTCGAGAACCCTCAAACTGGGCTATGATATCACCAGGATAATCGGCTACGAATTTCTCCGAGTCGATCCGAACAATGGACAGGCCATTTATGCAACTGAGGGCGACGACCCACAGGCAATGCCTGACTATTATCGCACAATCGGTAAACAAACACCGGACTTTTTTGGCGGCATGAACAACGCGTTTCAGTGGAAGGCATTGACACTGAATATCTTCCTTCAGTTTGTAGGTCAACGAAGTGTCGGGGGTATATTCTATACGCCCGGTTGGATATACGGAAACTACCGGCATCTGGAAAGACGCTGGCGACAAAAAGGTGATCAGACCGACATACCAAAAGCGAGTACAGGCCTTGATTTCTACTACGGCCAATCGTCTGCGAATTTCTTTGATTCCACCTATCTCAGACTTAAAAATGTCGCCCTATCGTACGATATGAATCCTGGCAGCGCTCAAAACTTACGTGCTTACATACAGGCTCAGAATCTGCTCACCTTTTGGGACGCCAACGCTCCGATCGCAGACCCCGAATCCGGGGCGCTTTCTGTCTCGCAAAAAAACCTCCCTCCGATGAAATCATTCACAGTAGGAGTTCAACTAACCTTCTAAAGATTTAGCATATGAATAACCTATTTTCCTCCACTAACAGATATCGTCTATTGCTATGCGCAGTGACATTTTTAGCAACCCTGGCAGCCTGCCGAAAACTCGTTGAGATCGACGACCCTAAAAATCAGCTTACCCCGGAGAAAGTTTATGCGGACACCAACGCAGCGCAAGGTGTCATTGCGAATGTGTATGCGAACTATGAACGGAATATAAACCCTATATTGAATCTTTCGCTCGCCCTTTATGCTGACGAGCTCAATTATTTTGGTTTAAATACCGAAACCATAGAATTCTTCCAGAGTCGTGTTTCTACCGGAAATCAAAGGAACCAAAGCCTATGGGCGAGGCTCTATAACATGGTATATCAATGCAATGATTTGTTGGAAAAGCTGCCCGTCAGTGAAAATCTCCCTGACGCCTTCCGAAAACGCGTGGCAGGGGAAGCGCATTTCCTTCGGGCATTTGCGTATTTCCACCTTATCAACCTTTATGAGAATATTCCAATTATACTTGCTACCGATGTTGCCGCTTCATCCAAAACAGGACAGAGCAACCTAGCCATAAATTATGCGCAGATCGAAGCAGATTTACAATCTGCACAGAGTTTATTAAACGACTATCCATTACCACACACGAAAACGAGGGCTAGCTACTATTCGGCTACCGCTTTACTTTCCAAGGTATATCTTTATCAGCAACAGTGGCCAGCAGCGGCAGAAGCTGCAAACATTGTGATCAATTCAAATTTATTCAAACTGGAACATCCGGCAGAAGTTTTCAAAGCTTCAAGTGCTGAGACGATCTTTCAGTTTTGGACTCCTCAGGGCTATAACTATAACACCCCTGAGTTGATACTCACAAATACAAACAACCCACAATATGCGCTAAACACCCAATTAGGGACCGCCTTCGAGACTGATGACCTCAGAAAAGAGCACTGGGTAGGTATCAGAAGCCTAAGCAACGGCTCAAATACCCAAGTTTACTTTTATCCGATCAAATACAGCAACACGGCGGCAGACTCTTCAGATCCGGAGTATTTTATATACTCGCGGCTGGCCGATCAATACCTTATTCTTGCTGAAGCCAAAGCAGAACTAGGCGACTTTGATGCATGCATGACAGCCTTAAACGTGCTGCGCGAACGCGCAAATATCCAGACCTATAGTAACCTAAGCTCAATAGAACTCTGCAGGGAAGCAGTGACGAGAGAACGCAGATTGGAACTATTCCTGGAATCAGGCGACAGGCTATTTGACCTAAAACGTACCGGAAAATTGAATGAAATCCTGAAGGCAAAGCCGCTCTGGCTGCCAAGAGCCAGAAATTTACCTATCCCAAGAAACGAACTTTCAAGCAACCGTAGTCTGATTCAAAACGATGGCTATTAATTCGATATCATGAAAAGCACTTACCTAGCATTAACCATCTTATGGGTTGCGTCTACTGCTGTCACCTTTGCCCAAAGCAAGCTTTCGGTTTTAAAAATTGGAGACACAGTCCCCAACATAACGGTCAAGGATTTCCGGGCACTCTCGGGAGCCACCAACATTCGTGAAATGTCTTCTAAAGGTGGGCTCATCATAAGTTTCTGGGCAACTTGGTGTACGCCGTGTCTACGAGAAATGAGGTTGCTTGATTCGCTCAGCACAGAAAACAAAAGTCGGCTCAGGGTTATCTCCGCAACCTATGAGACAGAGGACGCTGTTAACAGGTTCTTTCGGCGTAACGCTGCACCTCAATCAGCATCTTTGCTTGTCGTAGCCAACGATTCGACACTCCATGATCACTTCCCTCACCGCTCAATCCCACATAATATATGGATTGATAAACAAGGGATTGTAAAAGCAATAACCGGAAGCGACGAGATAACCAGAGCGAACCTTAGTCGATTTTTGTCAGAGGGCTCGAGCGACCTCTATCAAAAGGACGACGATTTGGCATTCGACTTCCTCAAGCCCTACCGTATCGCTGATGACGAGATCGGCTACCGTTCCCAGATATCAGGCTACAATCCCCGCATTACAAGTGGCGTTAGTTACAACCCGAAAACAGGTGGTACTACACAACGCTATTTTTCCTGGAATACCCGTATAGCGGAGCTATTCTGGACTGCCTATACCGAGCAGATGACTATACGGATCAACTGGGATTTAGTGGAGTTGCAGACTAGCGATTCTGTCCGCTTCTATCATCCCAGAAGTAACATGGCCCAGTTCGAACGCTCAAGATATTACAGTGGTGATTTTGCAAAAGACGAGCGAAAGTGGAATGCAGAAAACCTTTATTGTTATGAACTGATCTTACCGCGGCACACAAGCAACTCGGTAGTCGCTGAATACATGTTTAACGATCTTCAGCGCTTTTTCAACATCAAAGCGGAAGTCAGGAAAAGGATAAAGCTATGTCGCTTAGTGTTCTTCGGGCAGACAAACATCACCAGAGCAGACAGTCTAGCGGCGAGTACAATCGAACTACAGGACGGTTTACTTATTGTGAAGAATAAGACAATAGAAGAGTTGCTAAATTACTTGTATGAATGGTTTGGCAACAAGGAGCCTTACATTAACAGGTCGGGTGTTCATCATGGTATTAACTGGGAGATCAAGCTTCCAAAGTTAAACGGCCGACAGACCTACTCAGAAAACGAGCTCTGGGACGCCCTGAAAAAGCAGGGCATGACTTATAAAATGAGGAACAGACGATATCCTGTGCTTGTCCTGCGTGACCTGAATTAATTGCTGGCAAGGAAGATTTCCTCTTTCTTGCCAGCATTCCGGATACAAACCCTAGTTGAAGCGGATAGTTGCATTCAGCGGGCCGGTTCCTGACACCCGGGTTCCGGTGGCGCAAACGCTCCCAGCGCCCGAGCAATTATAGTTCGACTGTGCAGCACTCACAGTTCCCTGAAAATTCGGTGACCCTGGCTTAGTCCAGTTGTAAACGGTCGGATCCTGACCAACGGTTGACTCCGCTGCGTTAGTCACCAGGGCTCCAGTCACTCCTGCAAGCACCGCAAGAGAAAGGATTGTTGTCTTTAAACTTTTCATTTTGTTTAATTTTAATAAGAAATTTGGTTAATTGTATCTATTCACGCGTAGAATATTCTGGTATAAAGTTGGTATGCGATTTTTCGGTCCATCTAGAACTAATCCTGAAATAGCCAAAAAGATAAAGGCGAAATTGAAAATGAGATGAGCGTCCCAGCCCAAAATTGAAAGAACACCTCCGCACGTACAGGGCAATTGGGCTTTGGAAAGTAACATCAGCCCGATATATATCTGGAAAATTGACAGCAAAAGGATTGTGGTAACCAACCCTAGTCTTCGCCACCTATCAGTGAGCAAGGCGAAGACAACTATAACTTCAACCGTCGGAACAAGCCACGCCCATACATTCGCGAATTCCTTCACTATCAAAAACGGGGATAACTGCATCTGGAAGACGAACTTTTCATAATCCATCAATTTGCTTGCAGCAGTATAACAAAACAACAGGGTGATCATCGCAATACTAAACCAGTAAGCCAACCACTTTATTTTCTGGCGTTCCATAATCTGATCATTTATCTATATCAAATCTCAGCAATCCAGCGCCACCAGGGTAAGCTTTACATCGGAAAGTTGTCCGATATAGGTCGGATCTTTGAATGAGACACGGCTACAAGCTACTTGAAACCTTGCTTTCGCAGCCTGGAAAGCGTGTCGGGCGTGACGCCCAAATATTCCGCAATATATTTCACCTTGGTCTTCAGAAATAAGGCCTCCAGTTCTCTTTTGTGCTCTTGGTACCTCTCCTCAGCAGATCGCTTCAGCAATTCAACCACGAAGCGCTGACGACCCCGGGCATAAAAACTTCTGAGTCTTTCAACCGTCTGCTCAATATCCGGAAATTCGTGCTTTAACCGCAGCCAATCCTGGTAATCCAGAAAAACCAATACACTATCCTCTAAAATCTCAATCGCTTTGTCGGAAGGTTCCTGACTAAAAAAGCCGGGCTCGACGCACACCAGGGTTCCCTCCTGCCAAAACCAACTTGTGTATTCTGCTAATGTCATTTCATCGACTTGAACCTCCCTGGCAAGCCCCTTAAGCAAAAACCAAATTCGATGTTGCGTTTGCTGGTAATTAAGCACTCGAACGCCTTTCGCATATTCCACTTCAATCAAGGCCGATCTCAGACTTATCCTGAAGTTACTGTTGACTTCAAAAAACCGTTCGATAAAAACAAGCACAATCTGAAAAGCCGAATGGGAAATAGATTTCATGGGATGGATATTAGTTGTAGTGCTATGCACGAAAACGTAACTGCTCAACAAGGTCGAATCTCTTGTTCACCCGCGTTTTGGAAAAAATATTGCGTACGTGAACACCAACGGTTCGTTCAGCAATAAACAGCGCTTCGGCAATCTCCCTATATGTTTTTCCCCGGCAAAGAAGTTCAGCAACTTCGGCCTCGCGCCTGGTAAGCCCGTACATTCTGCAAGCTTCTTCAAAACTCATTTCCTGATTTTCACCTATGGCTTCCAAAACCAGCAGCCGTTCGTGTTCCATTCGCTGGAACCTTCCGGAACGAAGCATAAAGAGGATGGTGATAATGATGAAGCCTGTGTTGGTGACCAAGACCTCAACCCACTGAGAAATCTGCAAGTAAGCGAAGACAGTCATACATACCCAAGGTGACATGGCAAAATAAACTGCCTTCGCCTCAAGTGCGCTGTGCGGGACGCTCATCTTATCCACCGCTTTAAGTCTGCGGCCTATCGCCCGGGTGATCGCGTAAAAAAGGTATAGCGAATAAAAAAACGGGACAACCAGTCCGTATTTAATGGCAAGGTCGAGATTCCCATTAAGTGCATATACAAGACCAAAGAACAATAGATAAGGGCCCAGCAAGAATAACGGCACCCCAAAAATTGCCTGAAAGCGGAGACTGTCAAGCTCAAACGCTCGATAAAAATAGTATGGAAAGTAAGAGGCCGTCAAAAATCCAGACCCATATGCAATGATGTTTTGTAAGCGCACCGAGAGCCAAGTAATATCCGGATCCGGAAACAGTCCACCCGTTAAGTTATATACGATAAGCAGGCCTAGCAAAACCAAATACCATAGGCGTGACTTGTCCTGCGGCCAGGCGTAATAGTACCAAAGCTGGAATCCAAAAAAAATGAGCTCCATCGCCACAATAATCAGCGTCAACACATGCATTTCAGAATTGAACACATTCATCTGCCTAACGAGTTTTGTTCCGCCGGCACAACGGAGTTATCCGAGCGCCGGCAGATTAGTAAGTCATCTTTTAAGAAAATACAACCGATACCCCAGGTCTAACTGATCATAAATGCGGAAACCAAATCGCTGATACCAGGGGATATTTTGCTGCGTTGAGGTTTCCAGATACAGTGCGAGGTTCATCGATTCAGCATCTGCAGTCAATTGTTCCAAAAGCGCCGAACCAAGTCCGTTTCCGGCCATTCGCGGATCGACCCCAATAAACCATAAATAATAAAACGGCTCAATGGGATGACGCTTTTTAATCAGCGACTCTCTACGAAGGACGTTCCAAAGACGCCGGATGCCCACTACCTGAAAGGCCAGCTTGAGATCTAAAAAAATACGCCTAACCGATGTTTTGTTTAGATGAGGAAATAAAACGAGCGCACAACAATTCCTGTCCAGACTAAGCACAAACTTCCCTTGCTCCTCGCAGACGGCGACGGCGTATTCCATCAAACCTCGGATCTTTCGAGACTTTTTTGGTCCATCCGGAATCATATAAGTGACGCTGAGATTGGTTTTAAACGCCTCTGTCAGAATTTCGATTATTCGCGCTCTATCCCTGTTTTCCAGTGCCATAATTTTGCATTTTATTCCCTGACCTCAACTACTTTTCTCGCCTTTCACGATGGTCCCGGATCGTAAAGATATGGGTCATTGTGCTTGTTGCCAAAGTCGTCGTAGGATCTTGCTGATGACCAGCCGTCCCATCGTCTTCCATTTCAAAAACCACCTCGATCTCAGGCAGGATTTGTTCATATTGCTTCTTTTTCATAGTGTTTTTTTTGAAAAATTAGCGGATATGGGACGAATGCTAAATTACGTTATCCGAGCATCCCGAAATATTATCTAAAAGTGCTACATTGCCGATGTCAACCCTATTATGACCTTAACGACTCGCTCCAAAGTACTTTTAAGGCATATCTTAGCCATAATTGCCTACTTCAGTTATGAAGTCGGTATGCTGTATGCCTATACCGGAGAAATGGTTTACTTTACAGACGCGCTGTGGCACCTAATGGTCAACCTTTGCTTATTTTATACCATAGCACTCACCATCCTACCGGCAGCGAACCGGCAGGATAGTCAGGTAACTCGTATCGCTATCGGCGCTGTTTTGCTACTGCTGGCCTTTCTGGGCTTCTTCGTATTGAAATATCTACTTAGCCAGCTCTACGCACTATTCAGCGTAGAAACAACCCGACCCTACGTGGAATTTCTAGGCTTCCTCCGTGATACGCTGTGGCGTTTCATTAATATTTCCGGCCTGAGTTTCGGCTATTGGTTTGCCGCAAACGCACTTGAGAAACAGCGCGAAGTGGCGAACCTCGAGCAGCAAAGGCTAACCGAGCAACTGATCCATGAAACCGCAAGGCGCGAGCTGATCGCTATCGAGAATGACCTGCTGAAATCAAAGATTAATCACCATTTCTTGTTCAATACGCTAAACTACCTGCGAAACACCATAAAGAAGGTCGATATGAAAGCTGGAGAGGCCCTGCTGGGGCTGTCAGATATCTTTCATTACACATTGAGCACGCCCGCTGATGGTCGCGTAAATCTATCGGAGGAGCTCAACTATGTCCGAGCTGTGTTTAACATCAGCAAGCTGAAATCGCGTGGCAATCTTTTTGTTGATTTCTCTGTTACAGGAGATCCGGGTAACCTGCAAATTATCCCTTTGGTGTTAATTACCCTTTGCGAAAATATGTTGAAGTATGCTGAACTCTCCGATCCGGATCATCCTGCGCGCTTTGAATGTGTAATAAATGACCAGACGCTTAAGATCAATATTTCCAACAAAAAGCGAGCGCAGAAAAATCCTATAAGTTATGGGATTGGCATGAGAAACACCGAAAAAAGACTTGCACTGGCTTACGGTGACAGTTATCACTTGAAAATTAATCAAACGTTGGAACGTTATCAACTCACGCTAACCATTCACCTTTTATGATTCAGTTTACAGCCATTGTGGTAGACGATGATAAAGATGACATTGAAAACATCATCGAGTATATCGCTAAGGTGCCTTATATACGGCTTATCGGATCGTTCGAGAACCCTGTAGAAGCTCACGCTTCCTTAACGGGGCAACTGCCACCGGACATTGCATTTTTAGACATTGAGATGCCCGAACTGTCAGGACTGGCTTTAGCAAATTTGTTCGCGAGGCAGACAGAGATTATCTTTGTATCCGGTCACCCGCAATTCGCGTTAGCGGCTTTCGGAATTCATGCAGCCGGCTATCTGTTAAAGCCATTCGGTTTTGAGAAATTCCTCGAAACCGTTCAGCATGTGTGCGGAAAAATACGTTCGCCGCATTTCCAGTCCCCCAAACCTGAGCAGTTGCTGCTCAAGACCAGTCTGAAAGGCAAATATATCAGCTTGAGAAATGATGATATCATCTATATAGAGGCCATGGGAAATTACATCAAACTTTTCACCGCTACTTCAAATACCCCTTCCGTTGTCTATCTAACTTTAAAGCAAGCCCTTGAAAAGCTCAACAGTGCAAACATGATCCGGGTAAGCCGATCATTTATGATTAATCCCGCTTTCCTTGAGGCGATAGATGGGAATATGGTTATTCTGAAAAACGGCAAAAAAATTACTGTAGGACCCACTTACCGTGGTCAGCTTCAAAACTTCATCGACAAGTCGCTTATAAATAATACTTAAAGATTACAGGCTGGTGCTACAGGAAACATTTATCATGAGCTAAAAAAGTGATGGAACAGCCATCATTCCAGCATAGACGATTTCTGACTATGCAGTTTGGTCAGGCAGTACTTTAGTAACCAGTAATATACTTTCTTTTCAATATCCTCACCGATGACTACACTGAGCCTGTTGACATGCATATGTATCAGGTCCAATATTAGGGTGTCGTATTGTGGCTGTTGACGTACGGCTGCCTTAGCAGCAATCGCAGTGCAACTGTCAGATAATTCCTGCATTCCATGGATAGCCCCAATTTTCCGTGGGATTTCGATAAACTCAGATTTGTGATCCCGGTAATAACGATCAAGGTCGATCCGTTCGGTTTTGGTAAAATTGATGTTCAGAAGCGCGTTTCGGACAAAACCCAGTAGTCGTTGTGCATCCGGAAGAAATGCCGAGCAAATCATCAGAACCGAGGAAACGGCGGAAGCATATAACTCAGCAATTTGAAACTTTCGTTTAATCACATTCAACACCAGCCGGCTACTGCGACAAAATACCGATTCAACCTGGCCCATCCCAGCGAACCCATACCGATGGACTTCCGGCCGGTAGGTACCGATCAGGAAATCGGAGAGCAGCCCGGACTCTAGATACTGTCTGATCCAGCGGGTAACACAGTTATGCACATGGCTGAGATGCTTTTCGAGACATTTAAATCTAATTCGGAGGTGATCCTGCGGATCTGCATACCAAATGAAAAACCAGGTTGAAATTTGCTTATTGACTGATAATCGCTCGAGCATCTCCTGGAAGCCGGGGTCTGCGAGGAGCATATAGATAGTCTTTGGATGACCGTAAAGTTTATAGTATAACCAATCTTCACCGGGCAAATATCCTTTGAAATCGAGTGTTTGCGGCCTGGTGGAATCCCCCTTCTTATAAACCGGTTCTTTGTTGATTAGAAAGGCCAGAAATTGACTCGCGTACTGTTGATCGTCCGGGCTTCTTACGCCGTCTTGATCGTTGGGCTCGAAGTATTCCTGAAGGACAATTTTTCTCTGCCCGCCGATAAGCCGAAAAAAGTAGCTTAGAGATAAATCACAACCCAAATCAAATACAAGGAACTGATCCCCAGAATTCATCGCAAACAGCTTTGACATCCCGTTATTCTGTGCTATCTTCCTGAATTCTGCACGACCATTTTCAGTATCCGTAAACGTCCCCAGCAAACGATCATTCAAGATCCATTTTGCCGGCGAAAGTATTACGTTGTTAAAAACGATCCTCGGATAAAAGCTTAGCCCGGGGACAACATGTTCGGGATCAAAATGGAGATAGCTCCGGAGCCCCTGATGCTGAAGGTCAGCCAGGAACCGGAAAATGCTCAGATTGCTCAGCCGGTAATTATAAGCACTGGCAAGCCGGGGTATAACAGTGCGGTTAAGCCGCTTAGACCGCAAAACCAGTCTGTCTCCTACCAGTCGCACAAAAAGGTCATTCAAATGGATAACTTGATCCTCGGGTAAGCTTGATGCTGATAGAACCGGTATCTCGTAATCCCGCAGATGCCCCCGGCTGTTGATGGCATCCGTGCTACGGCTTCCCGCGAATACAATTTCCGCAAAAATTACCTCGCTATTGGTACTTTGCTCGATGGAGGTGATTTGCTTCAGCGCTGAACGAATGCCGGAGTGATGTGAAAATCTGCCTGCAAGATTGATCGCACTGCTGCCCCCAGCATATTCAAGGAGAAGTTGCTGATCTGCGGTTATACGAAACATTACCGAAATTGAAGGCGGATCAGTTAGTGAGCCATCTTTGTCCGGGAACGCCGCGAGGTCCTCTTCGTTAAGGGCAACTACCTGTTGCCGCTGTGCACTCGTCATCATCCGCTGGAGGATCGTAGAACTAAGCGACGACCAGTGATCACCCCCGAATTTTGAGCCCGAGTCCGCCCCTGCTCTTGCATAATGCTGATCCAAAGCCCGTCCGGCCTGGAGGTAGTCGACGCCAAGTTGGGGATCCAAAGCTTTCATTAGCGGAACTTCTGCAAGCTCAAATTTTTGGTAAAACTTCTTCTTAAAATCATCCATTGGGTCCTCAGGAAGGGGAATCATACACTTGAGTGCATGAATGGCGTCATAGATATCCTTTTGATATTTTGAATTCAGAGAACCTTGCTGCTGATGAAACGCAATAGCATACGTTTGAGAAATGCCGGTTTCTGGTAAACGCTGCTTTCGAAATTCACCGGTTACCCTAAATCCTTGATCGAACAATAACACCTGTGCATTGAGCAGTTGGTCAACCAGAAGAGACGAATCCTTTTGCTGCAAGTCTTCCGTAAGGAATTCAATCAGCTTTTCACGGTGCACAGGCGCCTGTGCAATGTTCAACAAGCGCTCCAGCGGCCGGCTTTTGAAAATAGACACTATCCGGAACGAAGTCCTTTCACCATCTCGCTCACGTCTGAATAGAAAACGGAAGTGATCTCCTACCACATAAAGTGTTGGATTAGCATATATCATATGACCCGGGTTAAACGCACCGCGATTATACTTGCGGGCAAAGTCCGGAAAACTAAAAACCTCCGCTGGTCCGAGACGGCAGAGCGATGTGGGACGATCAGACCATTTGGTTACTCCTACTGATGCGAAGGCACCAAAGGGTGTGGACCGGAATGACATTCTGTTATAATAGCGGTATACCGCCAATCCTAATTTTGGGGTCAGCTTTTCAAACCTGAAATTAAGCTTGCGCAGGGCAGTAAACAGATCTGGACTGGCGAGATGTAGTGCCTGTTGAAACTCCTTATCGAGCAACTGTCTACCTAAGTGACCAAGGCTAAATTCCGAGAGTGGCTTTGCGGGAGTCCTGATCAATAACGTGGGATCAAAATGGTAATTTTTAGGATTCATGACGCCGAAAATGACAAAAAATCCTGTACAACAATAATCACAAACCGCTATTTTGCAGCTATTTAAATAAATTCAGATCGCCTTCATCCATATCATTTCAAGCATTTAAAAAATAATTCCGCAACTTCAAATAAAACATGAAACGAAGCATGATCTACCATAATAACCATCAGGAAAGCTACCAGACCAGCTCAGCTGCCGACAAGAAACCTAGTGCAGCATAGACAATAGATCGTGCAAAAGATATGTCGAATCTGAGAATCTAGAGATAACCGGGCGGCGCTGCCCAGGCCCGCTATAGGCTATCTTTCAAATAGTGTCTTGGCAGAGCACCTGCGGACGTCTAATAGGATATCGATCTTTGCTCCGAGCCCTCCTTGGGAGGCTTCCTAGAAGAATTATTTCCCTTCGGTGTTTTTGTTTTTTTGCGCTTAACCGCTGCAGCATCTTTTGCCTTAGAGATAGAAACAAGTTCGTTTTCCACGATGTCCTGTATCTCCCGTCTCACCCGCAAATAGTTCTCGTGGACATCGTCAGAAGTAGCTTTTTGTGGTTTTGGAATGCTTTCAAATCCCGCCGCCTCTTGTGCAATTCCATCATGGTCATTCTGGATTTCTGCATGAAACATCTTCAGTTCGATCCTTTGGTCCGGATTATCAGCAACCATCCCGACAAATTCGCCCGAAGACAGACTTGAAATCCTTGCTGGCGGGATCGCGAAGTCCAATTGCTTGCTTTTAGATACAGACACGTCGGAACTGTTAATGCTCACCGATTCCCGGTCCTGCATAATCTTTCCGAAGGTTTCTGAAAGCCGTTTGGCCGTTTCGCCGGTTACCTGACCGGAAATGATATTGCCGACAATCCCTGTAATGACTTTGCTTTGATCCGATCCGTAATCTTTACTCAACTGACTGAAATCCTGTACGGCAAGCGTCGTACTCACCTTATTGCTTCTGGCTGTAGCGATCAGGCTATCCATATTGTTCAAAAAGATCGTCGGAAACTCATCAAAGATCAGACTGCTTTTGAGCTGCCCTTTACGGTTGACCAGCTTGACCATCCTGGAGATGTACAACGACAACACTGCACCGTAAGTTTGCAGCTTCTGAGGGTTGTTGCCGACGCAAATGATCTTAGGTGCTTTTGGATTATTGATGTCCAGCGTGAAATCATTCCCTGTTAACACGTAGTAGAGTTGCGGAGAAGCCAGCCTTGCCAGGCCAATCTTGGCCGAAGCGATCTGACCTTCTAACTGAGCAGCCGCTCCCTGTTCCAGTGCGGACACAAAAGGGCTGATCAGCGCCTGGATCTCTTTCTCCGTCTTCAAGACTGCGAACAGCCTTTCATAATCCAGTTGAATCAATTCAATCACGTGGGGCAGCGTGCAGTATCTACCGTCCCTGTATTTACGCAAATACCATATTACCGCCGTCACAAAATTAACCGCGCTTTCCACAAAGAAATCACCCTGTTTTTTAATCCAGTCACGGTTTAATCCCAGCATAATCGTCCGCGCCGATTCGGCTGCATCAGTAATGTCCTCCATACTTCCCGGATCCAGCGGATTGGCCCGGTGGTAAATTTCATCCAGGCTGATCACATAGAACTTGGGCTTCACCGGGTAATTGCTGCAGTACTTCAGCAGCTTGTTATATGCCAGCCGGGACAGGTCGTCAAACTTGAAATCATACAGGAACATAGAAAAGCCCTTTTTGATATGCTGGTCAATAATGTGTCGAACCACAAAATACGATTTACCCGCACCGGGCGTTCCGGCGATCAGCAGTCCCCTGAACGGATTGAGCACGTTGATCCAGCTGTCCTTTATTTTACCCTTCAGGTTATACTTTGCAGGGAGGTTGATGGAATACTCGTTTGCCAGCAGGCGTTCTTCCTGCGGAAAGGTCTCGCTATCCCGGTTGAAGATATCCTTATTCAACTTAAGCCTGATCAGTCTGCTCAGGCGCACACCTCCGGATAAAACGAGCAGATAGCCCGTAGTAGTCGTAATCATATATCCGCAGGCAACCAGGTTTATCGAAAAAGGCATGTATAAGGTCAGAAATGCCAACAGGTAAATCACCAGCCCACAGGCAAGCTGTAAAAGAGCGGGCTTGTATCTCGCTTTTTCATTCTTCTTCCCTTTGGTCCCAATTAACGAGATCAACAGACATAAAAGTGCCGCAAGCTTTGCTTTCCATAACCCCTGAAAGACCGGCAGCCGGTACATATTGCTGGCCAGGCGGTCTGAGATTTCGGAAACCAGTGTCCAAGCACTGAATGCCTGGTAACATATGATGTAGAGGTGGATGGCTAATATTGCGATACTGATCATCCTGGTCAGGTCAAGGATTTTTCTAAGTGCTTGCTTGTCTTCTCCGGTATCCATATTTATAGATTAAGTTCATGTGATTTACCCGCAGATTTTCTGCGCTTCCTTTTGCGTTTAGGTACTGCGATCCCTTCCTGAAAATGTGCTGATTTCAGCAGCGTCGCCAGTATACCTGTGTCTCCAGACTGCGCTGGTCGAGCCAGGTCAGCATGAGGGATGTGACGAACGCCTTCCATCAGCGTGTTTGTTATCCTCGCGGTCACGCCCTGCTCCTGGATGAATCGTGAAGCGATGGCCTGGGCGCTGTAAGCCTTTCCCAGGTCGCTGCCATTGAAGACAGCCTTTCTAGCGTGATCCACGAAGGTGATACCAAAGACCCGGCCTTCCGCATTCCTGCGAAAGACTGCCTCAATCCCCTGATCTGCCAGCAGCTGCTCGAACTTCTTTTGGCTCATTCGGGGGGTGCGTTGCAAGGTTTGATCCAGCCGTGCCTTTATTCCGGGCTTTAAGCCTCTCCGCCGCTGGTTGTTCTTTTCGAACTTCTTTTCCAGATTCCTCAGTGTCGCTCTACAATAAAAGGCGCTGGATTTGATCGGTACGCCTACAGGGCTTCCCTCGGCATCGGTAAGCGAATAGATCAGCCCTTTTTTATGGAACATTTCGGAACCTTCCTTACCGCGCAGGGCCACCACATTAAAACATTTCAGTGCAGCATTGTACTCGGCAAGAGAAGTAAAAGCGTAATCCCTGCTTACCGCCGTGATTACGTTACTCATCGCCCGCTTGGTAGGAAGTTTTCCATATCTGGCCTGTTTGAAGTCAGCCTTTTTAATGGGCGCCTGCACCTTTTGCCTGGCACTTTCCGCCTGAACCAAATTGAACTGAATCTCAATGGCCTTCCTTGCCGGTTCCGAAAACTGCCGGCCGATATTGTGCAGGTCTATGCGCTCGCCGCTTGCCGTAATGTTAGTGGTCGTAATATGGAGATGCTGGTGTGCGGCATCATCATGCCGGTATACCAAAAAGGGTTGATCCCCGAAACCGATCTTACACATATAATCGCCAGCGATTTGCTGAAGCATGAAATCATTCAGGTGCTCGCTGCTGTGGAAGTTCAGCGAAACGTGCACAGCATTGGTCTTTACGCTTGGCTTGAGTTCTGTCAGATGCCTGAACCTTTGCAGCTTCTGGTTAAAGTCCAAGCCGTCTATATCCGCCGCAAAGCCACTGGCCAGAATCAAGCTGGCCTCGCCTTTGGCGACCTTATTTTCATTGTAATGCAGCATACCTCTGATACTTTTGCCGGTTATTATTTTTGCAACCATCTCTCTGCCAGCAGCGTAATTATTGAAAGCAGGAGATCTACCTTAGCATCAACTTTCCTGTATAGGTCTGCAACCTGCATTACGTAATACGTCCTATGCCTTTCGGCTTTGTCCTGATTGAAACTGCGGGTGATCTGGTTGATGTTGACGCCAATGGCTTTGAGTTCCTTTCGTATCTGGGCAAGCTCCTCCATCACCGGGTTTAGCGTAACGTCCTTGTAAAAGCATTTGATGGGCCGATCGGACAGAATCTTCCTGGCCACCTCGCCTATCGTGCCGCAGTCGCTTTCTTTTCTTTTAGCTTCCAGCTTATCAAATACCGCTTTGGTCACCCGAATGATGATCGGGTTAGACAGCAGCTGGTCTTGATCTTTTGCTTTTTTTCTGGGCATATGATTGATATTCATCCACGTTCAGGATTTGCGAGTTCCGAAGCAAAGCCCCTGGCCACTAGGACAGCAAAGTGATTTTCGTATACGAAAATACATCTTTGCTTAGTCCACGCGGACTAAAAACGAGCTCGTTAAGACACTGCCGTTCTGAACGTTTTAACTACTTGAAAAGAGTTACTAAATGACTGAATAGAGGTTCCGACCAGCTATTATTTCCTCCGGTGACAGGCTGGCGCGAAGCTGTTGCCGGATCCTGCCCCTTGATATAACCTTTACTCTTTTAAACTTCAGGTGCGGGACAAAGTTGTACCGCCTTTCGTTTTCTTTGATGTGGGGATTTCTGTAGTTGCTCATGGCTCAATAAATTACGTTCAGCCAAAGTTGCCAACGACAAAGCTGCGAAAATCCCATGTGGGAGAAACAGACTGATAGCAAATCTATTTATCTTTTCCTACAAGAAGATCTGGTATACTAGGAAGCGCAAGCCAAGGGGCGACTATGTTGTATTTTCTGCCAAGTACTTGCAACAACTCCACGCCCTTTTTTGTACCAGACAAAGCTTTAGACCATTCTGATTCCGGATTATTAATTTGATCAAGAATGCGTCGCAATCGTTTAAATGGAGTTTTATTGACAGTTGTTGCATCAGCATTTTCATCAATTGATAGTAGCTCTGCATCAATAGCATTTAACTCTTCTTTTTGAACATTGCTCAGAGTGGAATCTAATGCGTTTTTCAATTCAAAGAGAATGTTTTGCAGATCAGGAATAGCGATTTTGAGATCCAAATTTGCGCTGGCCGTAGCAGTTGAATTCGAGTTTGAGACGGCGTTGATCAATATGGGCTGAGGATGGCTCTTATCAAACTCAATTATTCGCATGAGTCTGTTGACTTCACCAGTTAACATCTTATTTTCGAGATTTCTCAATTCAATTTGAGAACTTAAATGGCGAACTTGGTTTCTTAATTCAATCATCACAAGTTCTCTTTCGTTTGATGTCAACGACCTTTCAAAGACAGGATCGATTAATTCGACTTTTTCTTTGATAAAACCGACAAATTCAATTAAATATATCTGGATAAATTCTTTATCGGTTACCTGGCCGCTTATTGTAAGGCCGGTATCGTCACTCGAAACCTCAAGGTCAAAAACTTTACCCTTTGTTTTTTCGACAAACGAGTTAAAATAAATCAAGTACTGAAAGAATGCAGTTTTAAGCTCCTTTGCAAATTCAAAATGGCTATGAAATTTCCCAGAATCATTCGTGCTTCTTCTCGACAAGCTCATAAAATGTCTTAGAACTGGAACTACTGCATTTTTGCCCGTAACGTTGATTTTTTTATTGCCTTCCAAAAGCTGTATCGGATTTCCAGTTAATACCAGGGTCCGCAAATTGAATAGATCAATCATTCCGCCTGGGAGATTTTTGATTTGATTATTTGCAAGGTCTATCGATGTCAGTGCCGTAACTCTGGTAATTGATTCTGGTACGGCCGAAATCTTATTAGATCCAATTGTTAAGGTTTTTAAATTTGATAGCTGCTCGATTTCATCCGGAATGGTCTCAATCTGGTTGCCTGTCAAATTAATTAATTCCAATTCACGCAGTTCAAATAAAATCGGCGGAATCTCCTTAAACAGGCATCGGGTAGCGTTAAAGTGCCGAAGGTTTGTCAGCTCCTTAAATCTTTCAGGTAATGACGAGATTGGATTCATCCCAATCGACAGAAACCGTATTCCTTTAAGTTCGAAAACTTCATCAGGGATGTGATCAAGTTTTAGCCCCTTTAAGCTCAAAGTTGTATTGCCTGGATTATTTTTCCAATTTGAAATTCTGGTCTTCAAAATTTCCAACCCCTCTTCCATTGTTTCGGGAGGTACTGCTTTCTGTTTAGCCATGGCGATTAATTCTAAGGCTAAGATAATTTTAGTTTCTGGAAATTAGAAGAACTTTGTATATCTAGATTAATCCCTCATCACCAAACGAAAAGAACTGATCCAGCGAAACAATCAGATGGTCCAGCAACGGCAACTCCAAAGCCTTACCAGCTACTACCAACTTCTTAGTAATAGCAATATCTCCATCGCTCGGTCTAAGATTCTCAGATGGATGGTTATGCGCAATGATCACCGAAGATGCCGCGCATTTCAACGCAATACCGAACACCACCTTAGGATCAACTACCGTACCCGAATAACCACCACAAGATATTTCCTTAATCCCAATCACACGGTTAGCCCTATTTAAGACCAGCATGAAACACTGCTCCTGCAAACTGATCAAATCCTTATCCCAATACGCCATAAATACCTGATAAGCATCCCTCGATTGAGATATTTTTGGTCTGTCGCCAGCCTTATAATTTGGCCTGTACGATACCTGAATTTCGGAAACCTGGAACATTGGATTTACTTTCTGCGCTTTCATCAGTTACATTTTTAAATTGAAAAATTTGATTAATTGCGCGTTCCCCAGCCGTAGGCCGAGCAAGCAAAAAATGCAGCGGAATAAATGGACAAGAGCGCAAAAGCCGGAGGGTTTATGCCGAACAATTTTTGCGCCCTGAGGCCTTGCGGCTAACTTGGTGCCCATTAATAAAAAAAAACACGCTCCCTGGCCCCTTCAGATCATCCCATTTGAGGCTTTTGATAAATCGTAGAGCAGTGCCTTCTCACAAGGGAGAAAATGAAAACAGGTATCTCCCACCGTTATTTGTGACGCCGGGAAACCCATCGAACGTGAGAATGGTGACAAATTTCAGGGTAAGCGGCGGTAGCCGGTCATGATTTGTGACAAATACTAAAAAGTACCGCCTTGTGAGTGCTGAAGGCATGTTTCTTCTTCAACTGGATTGATCGGTCCGAACGCTACATGTCATTTATTGGAGGAGCTATGACCTTTTTCACATATATCCACATATACGCTTTTTCGGTTGTATCTGCGCAAACATAAAGGCGTTTTCCGACTATCCAAAAAAATGAGCACCTTCCTGGCCGTCCTAGTTCTTTGACGGGCTGAGGGAGCGTCAAATAAACTAATCTGCAACCAGTCAGGTGCTCACCAGACTTCCCTGCAATCGTCGTGATTTAAAACGAATCAACTGTCGATCTGACCTTCGTGATGTTATGATGCGAACCTAAGACGCGAAGCTCAAAGTGAGTTGGTTTCTGATTTTAGCGCTTCATACTAAAAAAAAAAATGCCAGGAAAAAAACGGTTGCCAACTTCAATGTCATTGTGGATGCATTTTCATTCAGTTAGCACTAAATCGTCTCCATATACAATTGTTGCAAACCATCCGCTGTAATTTGGCTGGTAGGCAACTGGTGCACGAGTTGTCCCTGGCGCATGATTCCAATCGTGGTACCAAGGTTGACCGCCCCAAAAATATCATGAGTAGCCATGAGAATCGCCCGGCCTTCGGACGCCAGTTCCTTGCATAGCTGCGTGAATTCAGCCGAGGCCTTGGGGTCAAGGCCACTGGTCGGTTCGTCCATCAGAATTGCTTTGGCATTTTTGGCCAGTGCGATCGCAATGCCGACCTTCTGCCGCATCCCTTTAGAATACAATTTCAAATGTTTATGGTGAGCTTCAGACTGCAAGCCAGCGCGGTGAAGCAAATCTGTCAATTGCGGTCCAGAATGCCTTATCCCGGCAAGGCGGCTGAAGAAATCAAGATTCTCCACGGCAGATAAATTGCCGTAGAGTTGTACAACTTCAGGGATATAGGCCAGATGTGCCCGGGCAACCTCCGGCTTCTCATGCACTTCAATGTTATTAATCCTGGCAACACCTTCCGTGGGATCGATGAGTCCAAGAAACAAATTAATGGTCGTTGTTTTTCCTGCACCGTTTTGTCCCAGCAGGCAATAGATTTCGCCAGCCCGGACACATAAATTAAGCTTATTTAAAGCATGGTGCTGATGGTAAGTTTTGCTAAGGTCTATAGCTTCTAATATAATTGACATGTGTTTTTCTATTTAGTTGATCGACTGGTTTTTTCAGAAACATAGATACCGAGAACGATAAATCCCGCGCTCAGGAGCAGTAACGGCGAAAGGCCCGCCATCCACTGGCTTGCCAGGATATGAGGTTTTGGACTTCGGAAACCAGGCGAACCCACGAAAGCTTGCCGGGTAAACGCTTCTTTGGACAACCTGTAATAATTGACGTGATCCATTCTGGCGATTTGAAATGCAGCGGCCGCTCTGCGAAAACGGACAAAATCACTGGCTTCGCTGCCCCCCAGCCTGTTGAACAGGAACTGCGCGGCAAAGCCTGGATTGATGGCAGTGAACCATCTTAGTGTTTCTTCTTCGCTGAGGATATGCTCATCTCTTTGGCTTCCTACCTCGCTGAGCCTTGAGGCAAGAATGGTGTAGTAGCTGATTGTTTTGATTTCGCGTTCATCGCTGAGATCGTAGCTCTTCCAGGCCGGCCTCAGCATAACCAGCGTATCCCGCAACTTATCGGGGTCCATGCCCCATACGCGGTAAGAGAATTCGCGCTCCACCTCGGCCATTTCAACACCATGAAGATCTGCCTTGGACATGCCGCGATGGATCAATGAGGGAACCAGGAATAGAAAAAGTATCCAGACGCTGACCATCACCAGTGCACTTAACGAGGAAGTCCGTGTGAGATTCACAATGAAAAAGCACAGGGCTGCCCAAAAAGTGAGATAGATCAGCGTAACGAGCATCCAGACCAACGCTTCGATTGTCCACAGCGCGTCTGTAAGCATCGCTCCTGCTGCGCTAAGCAAGAGCGCCAGGAAAGTAACGGCCCCAGCACGAAAGAAGATCCGCCAG
The DNA here is from genome assembly GCF_024436415.1 of Pedobacter deserti. GTDB lineage: Bacteria > Bacteroidota > Bacteroidia > Sphingobacteriales > Sphingobacteriaceae > Pedobacter > Pedobacter faecalis. The sequence continues at coordinate 3,149,932 of NZ_JAFMZQ010000001.1, forward strand.
GCGCTGACCCACCATTGCGGCCTGCCCTGAACGACGATGAGTTTGTCGGCACCAGTTTGGCGATCTTCCCCCACCACATCATGCGTGCATGCAATAATCAGCAAAGGGAAAAGGTAGATGATCACGAAGGAAAGATCAAAGTTTCCCGCTTTGAGCTTCGCGGGGTTCCTGATCTCGGAAGTCTTGCTGCTGTAGATACTTTGTGCTATCCAGGTATTGTAGTAAAAAATATTGTTGTCTGCCTGCCCAATGGCCATGGCTTGCAGTGGTGCCGGCCTTTTAACCGCAGGGACCTGCAAAGCATACTCGTTCAAGAAAGGGTCACGGGCACTTTTATAGTCCTTTTTGCCCTGCTCGCTCACGGTATCAAGGATCCGAAATTTTCCCAGTTGGGCGTTAACCCGGGATCGGTAGGCCGTATCTATCTGATAGGCCGTTCGCACCTGGTCGGTTCTAAACTCATAACCACAGTAAAGCCCATAGGCGCCTATAAGCAGCATCGTCAGCCAAGCGGCCACCAATACCTTGCTACGCAGCAGCCGCTTCCACTCATAAATAAATATTCCTTTCATCGCGCAATTTTGATACGGTTAGCAGTTAGGTTAATTAACAGAAACAGGCCGGCACACCACAATAGTAGCGAGAGCAGTTCCGGAACGTTATGCCTGATGGCCCAGGCCACACCCGGAGACCTGTAATGGAAGTCCCTGATCTTCTGCCAATAGTCAGCTTTCACCTTCCACTGCCAGTCACCGGTCTTGCTGCCCCCGTAGGCTTGCTCAAGATTCAGCTCCCGGATCAGCTCCCGGCGGTGGCCTTCGGCACGTTCACTGAAGTGGAAATGATGATACGTGTCAGTTCCGGCCAGGCTCATGCTCATACTTTGAATACCGGAAAACGGATTGATCAGGCTGCTCCAGGCGATCATCCGGTTCTGGCTTGTTATGCGTTGCTGGACGTTACCCAGATGCCGGTCATATACCTTATTGTGATACTCCTCATCCGCTTGCATGGTTAAGCCATCCAGGTTTACTGGTAGCTGTGCGGCGGAGTCCACCCGGTGAACCTTTAAAAGGCTATCCTGGAACTTTTTTGTGCGCTCATTCCGCGGATCGTGACCGTTGATGCCGTTTTTGTTGTCCTCTTTGATGCGTTGATCCAGCACGAGCCGTGTGGTCAGCGGATGGATCTGCTCACTCAAGTTGGCCAACCCTTTGGGCAACAAGATAAAACAGATCAGCCAGATAAACAGCAGCGGCAGCAATGCTGCTGAGGAGGTCCTGCTCAGGGCCGAAATGTAAATCGACCCAGCAGTTACCATCGCGTAAAACAAGCCGTAGAGCAGGAATAAAAGCAAAAGGCGCAGCACCGAGTCGGCGTCAGCAGAGGTGGCCGAAAAAACCCACAGTACCAGGATACTGACCACCAGGAAAGACAACCAAAGGAGCCAGTAAGCCAGGAACTTGCCCCACATGAGCTTCCTGAGGGTAGCTCCCTGGGTGAGCATCAGCGGCAGCGTGCCCTGCTCGCGCAACCGCGAGATTGCGTCATGGCAGACAAAGATGATCAGCAGAGGCAGTAATAACTGAAGAATAAGCCCAAGGTCCAGTTGCCCAAAGCGGATAAGTGAGCTGGACCGGTTTGCCGCAGAGAACATAAGTTCGTTCTGCTTATGGCCCTCAAGCCTGAGGGATAAACCGGTGAATGGGTTTACGCCCTGGTCGAATACGCTGAGCGTACTTACGGGCTTGTAAACAAAATGGCCATAATGCGCTGCACTGTGCGGATTTACCTCTCCCTGTTCCAGGAAACGACTCCGCATGTGTTGCTGCGCAGCTTCTCTGGACCGGTCGGACGCTGCAAAAAGCTGGTACGACTGCCAGACGGCAAAGACGGCAAGCACAAGAAGCACACCCAGCAATGCCTTGGCGATATTGCCCCTGAGCAGGTTGCGCCACTCGTTGATGATGATTGATTGAATTTTCATGTTGTTATCTAATTTCATAAGAAATACCGACCAGGATGTTTCGCGGCATACCCGGCGTATATGAATTTGCTATTCCGCTCATGGCATACCGCTTATCAAACAGGTTGTTGCCATTGACCTGGAGCCTATAATTTTCATAGCGGTAACCGATCATAGCATCGAATATGGTATAGGCCGGCATTTCGGCGACAGTGCGACCGACTTTCTGATTACTGAAAAAGCGTCTGCCGACATGCTGGAACCCGCCACCAACATATAAGCCCTTCACGAGCGACGGTGGCAGGACATAGCGCAGCCATGCGTTTGCAGTGTGCTCGGGGGTATTGGCGAAGCGCTGCCCAATATCCTCGGGCTTCACAGCCTCTGTGATCCTGGTCTTATTGAAGGTATAATTGACATTGATAAAGAGCGCCTGGGTTACGCTGCCACTTACCCCGGCTTCAATACCGCGGCTTCTCACCGCGCCTATGGCTTCCTGCCAGCGAGGCAAACCGGGTCTTGGGACAACCTGCAGGACATTCCTTCGTGTGCTCTGGTAAAGACTGACAAAAGGTAGCAGCCTACCCTGAAGAAAGTCCCCTTTGAATCCGAGCTCCAGTTGCTTGGAAGTCTCGGGATCAAACGGCCCGCCGTTTTCCGAGTAATTGCTGTAATGGGGTGAGAAACCCTGGTTGTAGTCCGCGTATACAGACAGTACCGCCAGAGGCTGATACACGACACCCAGACGGGGGCTGAAGTTTTCCGTACGCTCAGGGCGCTCGTTATAAAGCGTAACCCTTTCAGGATCTACCGCCAGGTAGCGCCTGAAGTAATTGTTATATCTCAGACCGGCCAGTACTTTCCACTGCCTTCCGATTTCAATATGGTCCTGAATGTATGCGCCCAGCGTGTTATAGGTGAAGCGCTCCATCTGCGAATTGGTATAGACCTGTTTTCCGACGCTGTCAAACACTTCATTTTTTACCGGATCATATACATTGATCGGATCAGCAGCATACTGCCGGATGCCTTCCGGGTACTTGTTTTTGTTCAGGACGGCGTCAGCGCCCACAGAAAGCTGATGCGTCATTACCCAAATCTTTTGCTTAACATTGGTGTAAAGGTTTACCGTTGTGCCGGGCGAGTTGATCTTCTGATAGGTATAGCTCCTCATCACCGTCTGGTCGGCCGTTCGAATGTATCCAGCTGCTGTGTACTGCTCGCGCACGGTCCTGCTCTGATTGAAGGCTGCTAAAACACCCACAGATACCCTTTCGGAAAATGCATGTTCCATCACCGATTGAAGCTGCAGGTTATTGCCCTTGTAAAAACTGTTGTAACCGGGGTTGAATGTGTGCGGTGCCAGGAAGATGCTGTCCGGCTTAAGTGAGTTATAAATGGGAACCCGCGGCTGATAGTTATTGCTGGCATCGTCATGGATATAATTGGCGTTTATCTGCCAGCTTGTCTTCGGGGCAATATCCCATTTGAGTGATCCGTAGGCCTGGATGCTGCGCCGGTCAAATCCGTCGGTAAAGCTGCCGCCGTCCTGAAATCCTCCGCCAAAAAGGAAGTACAGGTTCTTGCTTCTGGTCAGAGACGAAGTGACGTCGGCCTGCATGCGGTAAAGGTCAAAGCTGCCGCCTGCGGCGGAGGCGTTGAGCGTGGACTCCCTTTTGGGCTGCTTGGTCACCAGATTGACATTGCCGCCCATTCCACCCTGTCCGTAAAGAATCGCCGATGGGCCGCGGATGACTTCTACGCGCTCGACGTTACCCAACAACGGAAGCTGGCCTTCAGGGTAAGGGCTGCCCTTGATACCATTGGTGGTTATTCCGCCAATGCCTGAAGTGTAGCCACGGCTGGAGAAACTTCCATAGAAGTCCGTGGAAGTGAATCCCGCTACGTTTTTGAAGGCGTCGTTGAGCTGAAAGAGCTGCTGATCGTTGATCAGCTCGCGCTCAACAAGCTGTACCTGCTGAGGGATGTCCTTCAGCAAGACCGGACCTCTGGTAAGTGAGCCGGTCTGCCTTTGCGCCTGGCCCCTGATAACCACTTCAGTAAGCGTACTGCTGGAGATGTTCAAAACCAGGCGCAGCGATAAATGCTGGCCATCCCTTAAGACGATGCCTTGCTTGGTAGCCTGGTAGCCAACGCCGGTGGCGATCAGCATATACTCCCCCGGCGCAAGATTTTCAAAAATGAACTTTCCGGCAGCATCCGTCGTGCCTCGCCGGTCAGCATTCAGCGAAATATTGATTCCAGGCAGCGGCCTGCCAAGTTCGTCCTCGATCGAGCCGCGAATGACTGCCTGACAGAAAGCTACCTGCAGGCTGAATAATGAGAACAAAACGGTAAAAATAATTTTAATCATTTTTTGTATAATGGTGATAGCGAATAATAATTTAGTTCGACAGCAAACTTCCGATTGCACACAATAATAGCCGCCGTGCATGGGAATGCAAGTAACCGGCAATCGATACCCCTTTTCAGGTCACAATAAGTTTGCAGCCGGAAACTTTAGTGAAACAGAAAATCCTTCGTGAGTTATGAAAATCGTGAGATAGGCGGCCCCTTATTGGTCCAGGTTCCCAGGAACACCTGATAACCATGGCGCAGGTGGTGGCATGGGCGCTGCTCGTGGAACATTGCCGGACAGTGCAACCCGGATTGCACGGCGTCCGGGAGACATTCCTGTCCGTGAGATTGATTGAATTCACATACCAGACACCGGATCGTCCCCTTTTGCAGCTTTACAGCAACATCGTTGGAGGAAGAGTCCATTTCGCTGGAATGATTATGACCTTTACAGGCGTGCTGATGCAGTCCCTGCTCAGCTTGCACTAATACAACCAGCGAGAGGAAAAAAGCAGCGAAAAATCTTCTGACGGCTATGCGCATATAAATTAATGCATCAAAGTTGCAATTAATACCTAAGTAAAGCAATAAAATTTCGAATAATACTTTTCCAGACCGGGATTCCTCCGGCAGTAAAAGCTGGTTTCCATATACCCGCCTGCGGTAAATGCGGGTACATCTGGCTCGGGACTAGTCCGAAATATTGACTATTTTCTGGAGATATCATTCCTCTTGAACTAATCCTCGTACTGTCCCGCCCACTTGACCCCTTAGGCATCCAATCAGCCTTGAGATCGGCAGTTTCATTAGCAACTTTTGCGTCAATTGGAAAAAAACTCGTGAAAGGCGATCGGCAGTCTGTACAGCAAACGCTCATATAGATAGCGGATCACCAGTTGCTGAAAGTTGACCCGCTTCTTTCTCGCAATCGAAGTGCTGGGTATTTCGGCAAAACTGGTCAGCAATTCCCCGTACATGCTGACTAGCGGGTTTGGCGTAAAAAGCCTGATCATCCAAAGAACCTCAAAATCTCAATTTATTTATAATTAGTCTAATTAAATAATATATTTACCGAAAAAATTTGAAGATTTGACTGACAAGATTCCCCTTGAGATCACGCCTGAGGTATTTTCCAATGCCTATGACACCTATTGGAGAGAGCTTTACATAGCCGCTTATCACTATTCGAAAGATATTGAGCTTTCCAAAGAGATCATCCAGGAGATTTTCATTTCACTTTGGGAGCGCAGGGAAGATTTACAGATTCATACTTCCCTGAAAAGCTATCTGTACAGGGCCATGCGCCTGAAGATCTTGGAGCACTTCCGTAAACGGGCAGTCCGGGACAATTATATGGTCACGCTGCTCCAACAGGATTTACAATCAGATAGCACTGAGCAACTGCTCTATTACAAGGAACTGGAAAAGGCCTTGAATTCTGCAGTTGAGCAACTTCCCGGGCGTTGCCGGGAAGTTTATACCCTGAGTCGCGAAAACGGACTGGACAACAGATCCATTGCGCTGGCCTTAAACATCAGTGAAAAGGCCGTTGAAGGCAACATGACCAGAGCATTGCGCGGTATCAGAAGCAAGTTGAAAATATTCAGATAATTTTTTTTTAAAAATCCACATAGGGCTATCGGTCCTCAACGCAACATATCTATACCAACAGTACATACATGAAAAAAAAATCTGATCACGATCGGTATAACGCAGGCTTTCCGGGTGGCGAAAACGAGGAGCAGGTAAAAAGGCAGATATGGACCCATATTGAAAGTGCTACCTTACTCGCTACCCCTAAAACAGAGCGAAAAAACAGGCGCTTATCAAAGTTCAGCATATATGCTGCCGCGGCAAGCATTGCTTTGGTTGCAGGTATCTTTCTTGCACTTCAAACGAACAGCCATCTTCGGCCGGTCACCATTGACAACATAAACGGAAAGTATCTGCGCAAAGTAAGCGTTGGCAATCTGGAGTTCATCCTGCAGCCAAATAGCGAATGCACGATTGAGCAATCACTGATCTCTAATACTACGAGTCTGAAATTTTGCGGAGCGGTGTCCGTACAGAATGTCTCGCCGGTAGCGCGGAAAGTCCATGTAGCCTCAGGATTGTTTAGCTGCACCGTTACTGTAAACGATAGCATCAGCCTCCATAAAGGTCAGACTTATCTGGCTATGACAGACCAGCGGTACAGTCTGATCTCGGCCACCACAGAGGAAATTCTCGACGGGCTGCCCCGCTCCTTCAGTTCCAGATTGGAGAAACGTTTCAACCTGTAACCTGAAGATTCATGAGATCGATCACGTTGATATTTTTCTTAACGATTTCCGCTCATTTTACAGGGGCGGTTGCGCAATCAGTTCCTTCGGGAAGTCTTAAAGTCACGGTGACAGACCTCAAAGGTAACCCTGTAAGCGGCGCCTCAGTGACCTTGATTTCAAAAGATACCGTAAGCCGCTCAACAGACCATCGTGGCATTTTTCAATTCGGCCCTTTACCAGTGGGCAATTATTTGCTTATAGTATCCCATGTGTCCTATCTCACCCAACAACAGAAGATCAGCATCCGGATAAATCACGCAGAAGCGCTAACCTTCAAAATAAAATCTGAGGCTTTACAGATGAATGAGGTCAACATCAGTGGTTTAAACATTGCGCAAACCAAAAAACTACAACCCTTTTCTGTTGATGTACTGGATTTAAAAAAATTCAGGGACAGGGACATCGATTTGAACCGGGCGATGGACGGTCTGGCCGGAATCCGCGTGCAGGAAAATGGCGGGCTGGGTTCAGAATACAATTACTCCATCAACGGTTTATCAGGCAAGGCCGTGAAGTTTTTTATCGATGGTATACCTATGGAAAGCTTCGGTTCATCTTTCAGCATCAATAACCTCCCCTCCAACACCATTGACCGCATTGAAATTTACAAAGGGGTCGTGCCTGTTGAATTGGGTGGCGACGCCCTGGGTGGAGCGATCCATCTGGTATCCAGAAAAGAAATCAAAAACTACCTTGAACTTTCACAAAGCGCAGGTTCTTTCAACACCTATCGGTCTACGATTTCCGGACGATGGAGGGCTGCAACAAGCGGCTTTACGGTGCAGACCAACGCTTTCTTTAATTACTCTGACAATAATTATAAAGTTTGGGGACCTACGGTCGAGGTGGCTGGTCCTGATGGCCGTGCGCTTCCTGGTTACCCGCGCTTTGAACGTTTTAATGACGACTACCGCGCTTATGCCCTTAAAGCGGAGACAGGCTTTACCAATGTATCCTGGGCGGATCAGCTTCTGCTGGGAATCACCCATTCGGATCAGGAAAGAGGGCTACAAACAGGGCGCACCATGGCATTCGTTTATGGGGATGCCAGATACAGCGAAAACTTCCTCATGCCTTCGCTTAAATATCTCAAAAGAGATTTCCTGGTTAAGGGATTGACTATTGACCTGTTCGCAGCTTTTCATGAACTGAGCGGTACAACCACAGATACAAGTTCAAATCGGTACAACTGGAACCAGGACGTCATTTCCAGCACTTCACAAGGAGAACTAAATGGCATCAGGAACCAAAAATCCATTTACACATTCACCGACAACAATACCCTAGGCCGGTTAAACCTTGCTTACCAGTTTAATGAACATCAGTCGTTGCAGCTCAACTATACGTTGAACCAGATCACCCGCAAGGGCAGCGATGAGATCTCACTGGCCGAATGGACCATCCCATTCCTGCAACCACAGGATATGACCAAGCACGTCACGGGGCTTTCCTACCAGCATCTGTCACTTGATGCGCGGCTAACCAACATTCTGTTTGTTAAGAACTTTAGATACGACGCCAAGGCGAGCGTATACGACTACAGGGGTCAGCAGCAAAAGGAACTATTTTATCAGACTTCTGATGACAACGCCTGGGGTTTCGGTTATGCAGGCAAGTTTTCATTCACCGATAAACTGCATTTCAAGTTTTCTGCAGAGCGTACAGCCAGGCTCCCCGAGGCTCAGGAGCTTTTAGGCAATGGAAATACCATTTTAAATTCGCCTAACTTAAAGCCTGAACGCAGCAGCAATCTGAATGCCTCTGTGCATAGCAGCATAGGTACTGGCGCTAACACATTCACGGTGAGCTTGGCGGCTTTCTTCAGGAATACAAATGATCGAATATGGCTCGGAGAGGGTGATCTTTTCGGCACAGCCAGATATGAAAATATCGAAAAAATCAGAACCATTGGCATGGAAGCAGATGTATTATATGCGCATCGCAACCTATTTCAGGTGTCTGCCAACCTCACTTACAACGATATCCGCAACCGATTAAGGTTTACCAGTTCGGGCGCAGAGAACATTGTTTTCAATGACCGTTTACGAAATACCCCATACTTAATGGGCAATGCAGAATTCAGGTTAAATGCTGAGGAGTTTTTGCACATCAGCCAAAAGCTCTCGGTTTATCTGAACACCCACTATGTGCAGGAGTATTTCCTGGGATGGCCAAGTTTAGGTCAGAAATCTGAAAAGAAGATCATTCCTACCCAATTTGTCCAGGATGCCGGCATAGGTTACGCCTTCGCGCAAAATCGCTATGCTATGAATCTTGGCGTTAGAAATATATTCGACAAACAGGTTTATGACAACTATCTGCTGCAAAAGCCAGGCCGGTTCATTAGCCTTAAATTCCGCTGTCTCATTCAATAAATAACTATAATAAAATAAACTACAGATGTTAAAATTAAGAAAATCGGTACTCGCAGCATTAACGCTCACCGCCGCGATAAGTTCATGCAGTAAATCAGAGAAAGAACCCGAGCCGCAGCCAGGTGATCAACACTTCACCATTGCCAGCTGGACGCAGGATTTACAATACGTTGCAAGTGTGCCGTCATTGCAAAGTGGCGCACTCACCTTTAAAGGCAAGGGCCTGGAAGCTAACGGATCTCGTTATATATGGCACAAACAATTTGTATACCTCATGAACCTTCCTGAAAAGAAGTTCAACCAATATGAAATGGGTACCGACGGAAGCCTGAAACTAAAGGCTTCTATCCTTACTGATGGTGTGGTACCCAATTATTTCCAGTCACTGAACATCATCGACGACAACACAATGCTGGTTCTTGGTGCACCTACCGCAGGAGGAAATGGAACAATCGGATGGGCAAGAATCAACCTCAGCGATTTCACCGTTGCCGCAAAAGGAACCATGTCAGTACCTTTTGAAGCCGCAAAACCGGGTGTCGAGTTCTATCCGGGAAAAGGATTTATGGATAACGGTAAGTTTATCCTGGGCGGATACTTTTACGACAACACTAACGCCGCTTATGTGGTGGATGGTGTAAGAGCCTTGGTTTATGATTATCCGGCAATGACCAATATGCGGGTGATCAAAACTACCGCTACTGCAGGTGGCATCGGTTACGATTACCTGAATTCAATCACTACAGACGAGCAGGGAAACCACTACTTTGTTGCCAGTGCAGGTAAATACTGGACGGGTTTAGGCGGAAAGTCAGGACTCGTGCGCATTAAAAAAGGCACCTCCGAATTTGATCAGGATTATTTCTTTGATGTAACCTCCCAGGTTGGTCAGAACGGCTGTTTGATGGGTGTAAGCTATGTTTCGAACGGCATCGCTTTTGGAACGGTACAGTTTGAGGATTTGATGTCCTCTGTACGCGACAGATTGAAAAATGTCGCCCAGGTCGTGAAACTTGACCTGGTCAATAAAAAAGCTACGTTGATGACCACCCCTTTAAGTCCTGTGGCCATGGTACGATCGCCGTTGGTATTTAAAGGTAAATACTATACAGGGATTGCGCCTGTGGGCGGAGAAGCTGCGATCTATGAATTTGATCCGGCTGGTGATGCGAACGCATTTAAAAAAGGTTTGACACTAGATGGCGGCGGCTCTGTACAGGTGCAGCTCATAGCCCCTCATCCCGTTAAATAACAACAAAGAATGGTTCCCGCATTAACGGGAGCCATTTTTTTTTGTGCAGGAACCGGGTGCATTCCCTATGTCCTTTCACCCTTGAAACCATCAGGTCGATCGGTGTTCAAACATCACCAAGAGGTTAAATCAACCCTTCATCACTAAATGAGTAATACCCTTCTGCGGTCACAATCAAATGGTCCAGCACGGGTAGGTCCAGCATTCTTCCGGCGGCAGTAAGTTTTTTGGTGATGTCCAGGTCAGAAGTACTAGGTCTAAGGTTTTCAGAAGGATGATTATGCCCAATGATGATCGAAGAACCAACACATTTCAGGGCGATACCAAAAATCAGTTTCGGATCCACTACAGTTCCTGAATAGCCACCACTGGAAACTTCCCGGATACCAATTACCCGGTTAGCACGGTTCAGAACCAGCATGAAGCACTGCTCCAGCAGATTGATCTGATCTTTGTCCCAACAGCTGATCAGCACATCAAAGGCATCTTTTGAAGAGCCGATTTTAGGCCTTTCGCTTGCCTTGAAATTTGGCTGATAGGATACCTGGATCTCTGAAACCTGAAACATTGGATTTACATTTTGCGCTTTCATCACTTTACATGTTAAATTGAAAATTTGATTAATTGCGCGCTTACCAGCCGGAGGCCGAGCAAGCAAAAAATGCAGCGGAATAAATGGACAGGAGCCGAAAGCCGGCGGGTTTATGCCGAACAATTTTTGCGCCCCGAAGGCCTCACGGCTAACTTGGTGGCCATTAATAAAAAAACCTCGCTCCCCGACCCTTGGTGATCATCCACGTGTGAGCCATGCATGTTGAGAAAGCTCGCTTCTGACCTGTGGCAAAAGCTAAAAACACCTAATCCGAGGGACGCAAATTTCATTTAGAGCGACGCACTGAGTTTCGCTGCAAGTCTGCATTGAGTAATGACCAGTTTCGCTTGATACCCTTCAGGTGAAGTTTCGGGGTACAACATGCGATTTAACGAAATTCAATCAGATCACTCGCTTTACCATTTTCCAAGAACGCCTTGAACATGACGTTAATGCTCTCTGTATAGAACTTTCGGTCTTTGAAGAACTATATACCGCGGAAGACTGGACATGCTGACACCCTGTTCCGCACAGTGACAGGCAATTCCGCCGCAAAGTGGTCAGTTTGACCTACAAATAAGAAGTGTATTGATTCGGTGATTTTCTAAAGGTGACGTGAAACTATCCTTTTAAGCCTCGCTGAGAAGAGGATGTATGTCATCAGGATACAAGCCAGAGGGTGCTGGAAAATCAGTTGTAGGCCTTTATTGAGTTCGTGTGTCAAGGAGATGGGACCTGCGGATCAGACACCCCTAAAGTCGCTAACAGAGGTGCCCAGGTAAGCCAGAATAGGATCCTTCATTAACTGGCCAGGACAGCCCAACCCTGAAGTGAATTTCTTTCGCTTGTCAAAATGTGACCACTTTGCAGCGAAATCAGCTGACCACTTTGAGTGAAATATGCAAAAGGGTGTACATTTTCAATTAAACCTTGCCCTGAACTCTAGAGGTGTTTGGTTAGTCTTTTGTTTGAAAAGTTTGCTGAACGACTGTGGATATTCAAAGCCCAGTTCGTAGGCAATTTCGCGTACTGAAAGTTCGGTGGTACTTAGTTTTTCCTTGGCGTATTCCACCATTTTATTTTGGATATGTTGCTGGGTGTTTTGGCTAGTGTACAAGCGAAGCAAACTCCCCAGATAGTTGGCCGAAATATGCAGCTGTTCGGCAATGTCGCTTACCGTAGGAATACCTTTTTCGAAGATTTTGCCTCTCTGAAAATAGTCATTTAGCAAGTGCTCGAATTGGTCTATGACCTCGATATTCGTTTTCTTACGGGTGATAAATTGACGTTGGTAAAAGCGTTCGGAATAGATTAACAACATTTCTAGCTGTGAGATGATGAGTTCATGGCTGAATTTGTCAATATTGGATTGATATTCTTTCTCGATGTTTTTTAGAATTTCAAGGATGGTTTGTTCTTCTTTATCGGATAGAAACAAAGCTTCGCTTGCCGCATAGCCAAAAAAATCGTAGTATCTTATTTTTTTTGCCAAGGCAGTCTGAATAAGGAAATCTGGATGAATGAGCAATAGCCAACCTGTAGGCTCTACGGTAATATTAGGATCTATTTCTATCTTCAGGAATTGCAAAGGTGAAATGAAAGACAATACACCTAAGTCGAAATCGTATTGCTGTTGTCCATAATTGAATTTGGCATTCACATTCCGTTTCAATCCAATCGTATAAAAATTTTGTATCCATTTTATATTTTTTTCCTCAAAGGGATACTGCACCTTACTGTAATCGATCAGGCTGATTAACGGATGTTCAGGGCTTGGAAGATGGCAGAAAGTGTGAAATTCTGCGATTGAATTGAGACGGAATGTGTTGTTCATTGTTGGTAAATTACTTATTTTCTTTGTGAAATATCATGCCACCGTGATACAAGGTGCCGTCTATAAATTCGCCATCTGCCGTAAAGCCTGTGTCGTCCTGGTAGTCGATATGATTGCCGGTCACCTGATAGTCCCCTTGATACGCACTTTCCTTTTGGCATCTTGCTTCGTCATAACGGTTATCACACAATAGATGATGTCGAATATGGCCATCTTCGGTTACCCACATCCCAATGTATTCTTTTGTTTCTTCTATGGTTTTGCCCATTGTAACTGTTTTTGGATTAAAGATTTTTTTGTGCAGTTGGTCTTACCACCATTTCGTTCACATCTACATCATTTGGCTGTGCAATGGCAAACGCCACAGCTTTAGCGATGGCTTCAGCAGGAAGTAAGTTGGTTCTGAATTGTTCAATAGCCAATTTCTTTAATTCAGGATCCGAAATGGTATTTGGTAGTTCAGATTCCGTAGCACCCGGTGCCACTAAAGTCACTCGAATATTGCGGCTCACTTCTTGTCTAAGTCCATCTGAAATAGCTCTAACAGCAAATTTGGTAGCACTATAAACAGTGGAAGTTGGTCCGACCCAACGATCCCCCACCGAGGTAATGTTTACAAACTGACCGTTATCTTTTGCTTCAAATACAGGCAGTGCCGCAGCAATACCGTGCAATACCCCTTTTATATTTACATCGACCATACGGTGCCACTCGTCGATTTTATAACTGTTGATCATCGATAAAGGCATCAAACCTGCATTATTAACCCAAACATCTATTGTTCCAAATTGAGTTACAGCAAAAGCGGCAAAATCAGCTACATTATTTGGATCCGTAACATCCAGCATTTTGTAAATCGCTTCGCCGCCAGTTGTTTTAATTGCTTCGGCGATGTTTTCTAAATGATCGATACGACGAGCGCCTAAAGCTACTTTAGCGCCCAATGAAGCTAAATGTCGTGCAATCGCTTCCCCAATTCCGCTGCTGGCTCCTGTAACAGCCACTACTTTTCCTTTGATATTCTCCATTCTTTTTGTTTTTTATCTATTTACAAATGATAATGCAAAGATGGCCAGTAATATTGTAGGGGATGTAGCTCAATCGGTTGGTCTTGTGTCCAAATCGTGAGTGTACTACTACCCTTCAAATATATTCACCGTATTTCTGAAGGCTTTCTTCATTTACATCAAATCTACAAACGACCTTGATTGAGTAAAGTATAAACAATTGGCTTCCTTGATGATTTGGAGCGTCCCTTAGCTACATCTTCGTAACCAATCAAACCACTAAATGGTACCTTAAAAGCTGAATTCGACCTGTATGCAAGCTTTATCCTTATTCATCCGGCGTCTGCTCAAAATTTACTAAAATTGAAATTACCGCATCCTGTAAAAGTTGAGCAAATTGATTGATATTTAACATACCAAATATCTACGATTCATCCCCAAACTAAATTAGCCTTTGCTCTGGCCCTACTTTCTAAATAGCTTATTGTCAGCAGGTTCGTAAGATTCAAAAGGTTATAACTTTTTGAACTATAGCAAAAACATTAGAATAGCGATCGTAAAGTAAGTTTGAAGATTCCTCTATAGATAATAAGCTATGCTTGGCTCACTAGACTAAATTAAAATTCAGAGCTTCTGAAATTTAAATCCTGGAAGATCCATTTAACTTGGACGTATCGTCTATCATTCATAACTTGGTCATATACATTATGCAAGAAAGTATTCCAGTCCATCAATTAACTAAATCCTCATTCCTTATATTTTCGATAGATGGAACAAGTGATGAAACCTTTGATGGCTTGCATCGTCACGATTTCTTTGAAGTAATATGGTTCACTGATGTTGAGCAGGATCAGTTGGTAGAAATTGACTTCACGCCTTTTCCTGTATATGACAACAGCGTTTGTATTTTAACTCCTGGCCAAGTATTCCGCATGTCGCTAACCACACAAAAAGGTTATGTAATGGCCTTTTCGAAGGAATTATTTAACGCTATCCTAGAAGATAAACCCTCCTATTTTCCAGGGATAGCTCCTGTGAAAATAAGCCTGGAGAACGAAAAGCCTCTTAAAATGCTGATTCAACTAATTATAGAAGAATACCATTCAAAGAAAAGAGTATCACTTTTAAAGGCATACTTAAGTGCATTTTTATTTCTTTTATTAGAATCATCAATAGAATTCCAAACCGGGTCAAATACTCGTGTTGCGGCATTGCTCAGATACGTTGACCAGTATTATCTAGAGCAACGGGAGCCAACTTTCTATGCAAATTTGCTTAATATTAGCATTAAGCATTTAAATGCTATTACTAAAAAAGAGCGCGGTTTAACAGTCAAGGAACTTATAATAGAGCGACTACTACTGGAAGCTAAACGAGAAATCAGGTTTGGAAAGCTTAGTTTTAAGCAGATTACTTTCAAGCTAATGTTTACTGATCCAGCTTACTTTTCCCGTTTTTTTAAAAAGCAAACTGGGCTAAGTCCGGAGCAATTCAGAGCGTCACTACCTGTACTTTCTTCGTAAGCGCGATTACTGTGCAAGAGTTACCGCACTTAATCCATTTCAACAGGTAATGGTTATGGCGAGCTTTGTATTATGAAAAATTCAAAGCTGATAGTGGTAATACTTGCAGTAATTACTGCTCTTGAATCGTTAAGCATTGACTTGTATCTTCCGGCATTTACGCAGATTGCTCAGACATTTCATGTTACCATAGGGGATGTGCAAATTTCACTCTCGCTGTTCCTGGCGGGTTTTGCATTCGGGCAATTATTCTGGGGCCCATTATCTGACAAGCACGGTAGAAAGCCCATCTTGTTGTGTGGATTAACAATGTTTGTGGTAAGTGCAGTAGTTATCCATTTCGTAAAGTATATAGAACTGCTTTGGGTGCTCCGTTTTTTACAGGCTTTTGGTGGATGTGCGGGAATCGTTATGTCCAGAGCAATTGTTGCAGATAGTTTTGAAAAGAAAGATGCAATAAAGATATTTTCCAGTCAATCTCAGATAAGTGGCATTGCACCAATTATCGCCCCCTTACTGGGAAGTTTGCTCTTAAACTTCTGGGGCTGGAAAAGCATTTTCTCAGCGATAACATTATTAGGAACCCTTTGTATAATAGCTGTATCGGTCTATATTCCAGAAACCAACATCTCTAAAAACAATATAGACAAAGGATTTGGAACATCTCTGACAAAAGTCACGTTCTCTAACAAGCAATTTTTAATATATACAATGGTAGGGTCAATGGCATATAGTGCCTTGATGCTTTATATATCCAGTGCCCCGTTTATTTTTATGGAAAAGGCTGGATTTAAAGAAATGGAATTTAGTTTAGCCTTTGGCTTCAACTCGCTCGCTCTGATTTTCGCTTCTTATATAACCCCAAAGTTGTTAGTCTACGTTAGATCTCAAGTCCTGGCATTTTGGGCGAGTATTGCACTTGCACTGTGCTGTGCCATGTTTGGGCTAGTAGCGGTTACCGGAACAAACCCTTCAGCCATGATCTTGCTTCTTTTTTTATCGCTGATACCTATCGGAATCCTATTCCCAATAACAACAGCTTTGGGATTGGAAACTGTTGAAAAAGGAAAAGGTACAGCGGCTGCATTCATCGGATTTATTCAATTATTGCTATCCTTCATGCTATCGACACTAGCTGGCATTCTACAAAGCGACTCCGTAGCCCCAATGGCCAGCCTTCGTTGTTTTGTCGGTGTCGTAGCAATCTTTCTTGCATACAAGGGTTTATCCCGGACAAAAAACTTTCGGTACCTGTAATAGGTATTTCTTAAGTAAGTTAATACATCATGTGCTTACGACGGGTATTTCAGCAAAACTGGTCAGATATTTCGCCAACATGCTGACAACCTGTTCCGCATTAAGGTGAAGGCAATTCCGCCGCAAAGTGGTCAGTTTTGACCTACAAATTAGAAGTGTATTAATTGGGTGATTTCCTAAAGGTGACATGGAACTATCCTTTAAGCCTCGGTGAGAAGAGATGTAAGTCATCAGGATACAAGCCGGATGCTGCTGGAAAATCAGTTGTAGGCCTTTATTTGAGTTCGTGTGTCAAGGAGATGGGACCTACGGATCAGACAACTTTAAAGTCGCTAACAGAAGTGCCTAGGGTAGCCAGAATAGGATCATTCATTAACTGGCCAGCCCACCCCTGAAGTGAATTTCTTTCGCCGGTCCAAATGTCACCACTTTGCAGCGAAATCAGCTGACCACTTTGAGTGAAATATGAAAGCAGGACGAGACACATTGAACAGCGGAAAGAAAACAACGATCAGGACGCCGTAATGAGGTGTTTTTCCTTGATTGTCGGTAACAAATTCCCCCTTTGATACGAATGTGGTGATAGGATTTTCATGCCTGGTGACCACTTTCTTAACAAGGAAATGCTTTAAATGAAAAAAAAGTTCTTAAGGTGTGCCTAAGAACTTTTTAATACTAATCACTCTTACTATTATTTAGACGTAGGCGCCCAAACACCTTGGAAAAGCGGCAGGCCCCATTGAGGATTAGCTGCAAGCACTTGATTTGCAATTTGCAATCTGAAATTCGGACCTTCTATATCACTGGTATACACCTTAGAGCCGATTGTGTGCGTAATGCTCGTTTTGCTCCATGGTTTTCCAGTATCATAAACATATCGCTTAATATCAAGCACGCGATGGAAGCTGCCGATGGGTTGCTCCCGGCGTCTTTCTTTCAAGATTTCGAAAAGCAGGGCATCCTGACTTAAACCTACACCCCCAGGCAAGTTGGTAACAGCACCTGAGTAACGGTATTTACGAAGTGTATTCAGGTCGGACAGCGCTGTACTAAGGTCATTCAAACGTGCTGCTGCTTCAGCTTGCATCAAAAGGAGATCAGGATAAGTTAGACCTTGTGAGGAATTCATTTTCCGGTCGCGGTACCATAATGTTCGTATACCATCATCATACTTAATACCACCAACGGTTACAGAATATCCCAGGGCCTTTAGCGAAAATAATTTATATCGCCTGTCATTCGTCTTGTCAAACAAGTCCAGGTAGTCCTGAGATGGATAAGGTGTACCATTTGACACCATTCTGTAAAACAAATTTTCACGATGAACAACTTGTCCTTGAAGCAGATCTGGCGCCTCAAGAGATAGCGTCACTTCTACATCAGTACCCGGTGCAGGATTGGCCGATGGATTCGGTTTATATGCAAAACTATTGTAATTATAGATCAGGTTATCCACGCTCCCTTTTACAGCAATGGAGCGTGTCCAGGCTTCCTGGGCATGTTCATGCATTTTTACCCAATCTCTTTTATACATATAAAGTTGAGCCAGCAAAGCATGGGTAGCAGCAAGGTTAGCACGACTTGGGTTGGAAACATTTGCCGGTGCTCCGCCCAAGGCATCCTTTAAATCCTGTTCAACCAATGCGAGCGCCTCCGCTGTTGTAGAAAGATCGGGGTTTGCCACACCAGGGTCTGCCGAAGTACGATACGGCAAAACCTTTGTATTATTTTGTCCATTCGGATTAAACATTGGGCCATAAGTGAGTGTGCCTACCATTAACGACCAGGCCCTGCCGGCTTTCGCTTGAGCAGTAATCAGCTTTCCTGTAGCCGATTCTGTGGCATTCAGGCTTTTAACGCCATCGATCACATTGTTAAACAAGCCCACCGCAAGATAGATACCCGAGTTCCAAGCGAATTGTGGCACCCTTGGATTTTCATAAGGCTGGTTAAAAGTATGGGCTGCATATATATCCACGTTAGGATGAGTACTGATATACAAGTATTTTGCTTGATTCTCGCTAATCACGTAGTTGTCTCCTAAAAACGGATAAAAGCTTCCGCGATTGCCGTTAATAAAATGAAAATCAATTGTTCCATTGTTATTCAACAAATTTTCCAGCTCTTCCACTTTGGACGGAATCAGCTTTCCCACTGGTTTTACATCCAGAAACTTTTTACAGGATAAGGTGAGCAGAACGGTTACTGCGAGCACGCTTATTTTTAAATAATTTGTAGTCATGGGTCATTAAAATGAGAAGGTGAAACCAAAAAAGAGTTCAGCCGGCAGGGAAAGCGAATTAACGTTTTCCGGGTCTATATCTGTTCCTTCTGCGGTAATCCGGAAAAGATTTCGGCCCTGCACAAATATCCGGGCATTGCTCATCTTTAAATGTGAAGCAACTTTGGTCATATTATAAGATAGCGTAACATCACGCAGCCTCGCATAACTCGCATTACCGATTAATACATCCGTATAAGGAAAATCGAACGAATCTGCGTTAAATGGCCTTAACACCGGATAAATTGTGGTCGCCTCGTCTCCAGCTTTCCTCCAGCGCTGGCCAACGAAACGATTTAAATAATTAGAACCCGAAAAGCCATCTTTACGATATTTGTGACCAAGTTTGGCAATAAATAAAGTTGTTAAGTTCCAGTTTTTATAGGTGAACGTGTTTCCTAAAGACAGGTCGTATTTTGGGCGTAGTGTACCTTGATAGATCAGGTCTGGTATGGTGGCATTAGCGATTTTCATTTTTTCGCCCGCTGCATTATAAGACAGTACTTCACCTAAGTTATTAAGGCCTGCAAAACGATGCCCCCACAAAGCATCTGCGGGATAACCTTCTGTTAGTATACCGTTAGCAACAGCATAGTCTCCAATGAAATTTCGATCCAGCTTGAAAGAGGTAACTTTATTGAAATTGTAGGTAAAATTCGGTATTAAATTCCAACGAAAATCTTCAGTTTTAACCACGTCCACATTCAGCGACATCTCAATACCATGATTGATCATTGCACCTGCGTTCTTTGTAACGGTTGACAAGCCCATTGTCGGGTCTGCTGTTTCCCTTGCTAAAAGGTCTGTACTATTTTTCCGGTAATAATCTATGGTGGCATTAACACGGTCATTCCAAAATGACATATCTGCACCTAAATTCACCGTTGCCGTACGTTCCCAGCGTAGCTGATCATTCGGAGGTGAGGCAACGCCATAAGAAACCCCGCCGGTATTATTATTGAAGTTGCCGACAGATAAAATTAAAAACGGGCCCTGATCTAAAGAAATATTTCCGTTAATACCGTAAGATGCCCTCAGGTTAAACCTGCTTATGAAGTCGCTTTTAAAAAATGGTTCTTGTCCCATTTTATAGGTACCCCCAACAGACCACATCGGACGGTATCTGTAATCGGGATCCGTTCCAAAGAAATTGGTCAGGTCCATACGGACACTTCCACTTAAAATAAAACGGTTATCGTATTCATACGATGTATTTCCATACCAGGATACAAAACGATTATCCATGTATTGAAAACTTCCTGGATTAAGGGTTATACGTCTTCCAAGTAACATGTCCGAATTATAGATGCCGGCATTATAATCCTTTAAATTCATTGGGATAAATGAGCCGGCTATCGGATTGTATCCTACACGGGTCTCGTTTTGATTGTTATCAAAAGTAAGTTTTCGGATCTCACTTCCAACCAAAGCTGTGATCCGGTGTTTGGTGCCGTTAAACTCCCGGTTTAAATTAAGCTGTGTCCTTACCGTCCAGTTTTGATTGACATTTCTCCGCTCATCGATAATGCTTCCATCTGGCAAATAATGATCTGCATTATTTTTGATAGAAGTGGCATCGTTATAAGCTGTCCTCACAGCAAAGGCATCTGCATCGCGCAGTTCCCTAACATGTGTTGATCCGCGCTGCCAGTTTCCGCCAAATTCTGCATTAAGCCCCGGTAGTATATTTGCACGTAAAAAGCCACCAAACCGGGTTTGAAAATCGGCCGTCCTGCGTGTTTGTTTATATATATCCTGTAAAGGAACATTGGTCCAGTCTTTCATACCCGGCTTTGTTTTATAGGTATCAATTTTATACTGGCTGAGCCCCCAAACAGCAGCAGGATCACCATTTGCGTCGGTTAATGATGTGTATGGCTGTAATATGCTTGTTGATCCGTAGGCTAATAGATCAGAATAGCCGCTCATTGGTGAAATGTGATTGCTATATACGGCATTGAACGTCATTCCCGCGGTAAGGAATTTTAAAGGTTTCCATTCATTCTTTATATCAAAAATAAGCCTATTGTAATCGCTGTTGATAAAATTTTCGCGGGTATCCAGTAAGTTAAGGGAAACATTATAATTATTTTTTTCTCCACTGCCAGAAATACCTATATTATGCTGGTTACTAATTTCCGGCCGGAAAAAATGATCCTCGAACTGCTGTAAGCCATTCACATTGCGCAGCGCATCAATCTCTGCCATGGCGGCTGCCTCGGTTATTTTTTTCTCCCTTACCTGCATCATCAGGAAAGTAACCCTACTCATATTTGCTATTGAAATCGTTGAAGGACTATTCGGAAATTGGTTATATATATCGAGTTCTGCATCGATATAATCTGAGGTTGAAGAAAGGTTAAGGTCGTTGAGATCTGGCTTTGATACTACATTTAATAAGCCATTATATGTAATTTTAGGAGCGCCTGCCGCTCCTGATTTTGTGGTCACCACGATTATACCATTTGCGGCACGTGATCCATAAATGGAGGCAGCGACCGCATCTTTAAGTACAGTGATGCTACTGATGTTTAAAGGATTGATGTTTCCGAGCCCCCCTTCTATCGGGTAACCATCTACCACTACAAGGGGAGTAACTACACCTGCGGTGAAGGTAGAAACCCCTCGCACTTCAATATTACCATTTTTATCCAATACTACACCCGTTAGTTGCCCTTCTAATGCCGACCGAAGATCCGTATGTAACCTTTCTTCCAGTTTTTCTGTTGTAACCACACCGAAAGAACCGGTTGCCCTTTCCCTTGATATCCTCTGATAACCGGTATTAACGATATCAACTGTTTGCAAATCTCCCGATGTTAGAACCAGACTGATGGTTCCAAGATTAGCAGCCGCCCTAAGCTCCTTAGGTGCATAACCAAGGAAAGTGATCAATATCGTCGCATTTTCATCGACGTTGGCTAATACAAACTCACCTTTTTCGTTCGCTGTAACGGCACGTTCAGTTCCCTTCACCCGCACGGTTGCGCCAGGCAAAGGTTTGTTGCTTTCATCAACGATCCGGCCGCGCACTTCGATCTCCACCATTTCTCGCTCTTTGATAACGATGGTTTTATCACCGATCGAATACATCAACTGCTGATTTAGCAATATTTTGTTAAGCGCTTCCGGAAGTAGCGTATTTACTAACTTAATGTCGATCTTTTTCTTCGCGGGTAATACATCATCTGCATAAAGAATGTCAAATCCCGTTTGCTGTTTCACTTTCGTCAGCACCTGTGCCAATGTCGCATTTCGTTCGTCCAACGTAACACGCTGGCCAAAAGCTGAGGCACTGGCATGCAGTAACATGGTTGTCATAATAATTATGATCAATTTCATAATCAATAATAGTTTAGGTGGCAGCCATCGTTTAGGCATACCAAGTGCAAAAGCATTATTTTGCATACTTTTGTTTGTTTGGGTTAATACTGATTGGTTTGCTATCAATGATTCCCGCTTATGGGGAAAGGGCTTAACTCAGATCAGCGCAGAGGTGTTCCAAGCACTTCTGCGCATTTTTAAGTTATCCCTATACGATCAGGTTGTAATTCGTAATGGTTTATTCATTTGGTTTTAGGTTATTTATTATATAATTTATTTAGTTGCTATTAGTTTCCCATTACTCCATTTAAAGTCAACTTGGCCGGTTTGCTCCAGTTTCTCTAACAAAGTAGATATATTCGCAAAACGGGATACGCTCCCCGTTAGCTTTATCTTTTTAAGATGATCCGCAACGCTTACATCTACATTGTACCACCTTGATACTTGCCGCATAATTGATTCCATATCTTCACTAACGAATAAAAACTTCCCTTCTTTCCACGAAACGAAAGAATGAGCCTCCACTTCAGCTACCATGATGGCACTTCCATTAAATGCAGCCTGTTGGTCGGGTTTAAGGATAACGCCACTTTTAACGCCTTCCGCATTAATTTTTACACTGCCTTCTATTAGCGTTGTGCGAATGTCGGGTTCATCCGCATAACTTTTTATATTAAACCGGGTACCCAGCACCTGCACACTTTGTTTCCCGGCCTTTACAATAAAGGGTCGCCTCTTATCCTTCTCCACCTCGAAATAAGCCTCACCGGTGATCTCTAGTTTACGCTCTTTTTTATCCGCAAAGTTAGCGGCGTATTTTATGGAAGAAGCCGCGTTAAGGAATACAAGGGAATTGTCCGGAAGTACAAGTTCTATCTGTTCTCCTTTAGCTGTTTCCAGCATATTCATCGCATTAGCTTCAACCTGTGCGGCACTTAAGGTGTACTGCAATCTTCCATCTTTTGTAAGGGAGATCCGTACTCCGGCTTCTTCTGCAAGTTGCCCCGATGTTTTATCAGATATGTATATTTTTTTGCCACTAGCCAGGGTTAAGGTCGCCCCCGTTTTACCAGCCTGAACTTCTTTTGGTTTGGCCGTTGACACAGAATAAGCAGCAATTGCTTTTGTCTTCTGCACCTTTTCTTTCTTAACGAAAAACAGGACACCGCTTACTAAAACAGCACATGCTGCAGCAATAGCTATCCATCTAACAATTTTTTTAGCAGGCTCAGGTTTATATTTGTTTTTAAAATCTGCGTATAATCGATCTGCCACTTCGTATTCACCTCCATTAGCTTCCATCCAGTGTTTAAGATCGGAGAGATCATAACTAAGCTCATGAAACCAATTGTCAAGTTCTGCCTGTTCCGCAACCGAGCTATTTCCCTGTGCATGTTTTGTTAGAAGATAGTGCAATCTTTCCTGTTCCATACCTCAAAGATGCACTTCGATGCCCTTACCGTTACTCCGGTCAAAAATATTTTTTATTTTGCGCACTTACTCGGTAAATTTACCTATCAAAAATTATAGCAGCTATAGCGAACAACAACTCATTTCCCTCTGGCAACATGGGAATGACCATGTATTTGAAGCTTTCTATCAAAAACATGCGGTTAAACTATTAAAGATTGCTGTGCACAAAACAGGCGACCGGAACGTTGCTGAAGAATTGGTGCAAGATTCCTTCCTTTCATTATACCGGCACAAGGCCGATATTACCGAACAATCGCATATCGGTGCTTACCTGTATATCGCGTTGAAAAACCGCATTTTAAATTATTACAGGAAAGAAAATACGCATAAAAAATATGAAGCGTATGTGAAGCAACATACTAGAGAGCAGGATAGCTCGACAGAGCTGACCATCGACACACGAGACCTCGAGCTAAGGATCATTGAAGAGATAGAAAAATTGCCTTCGCAATGTAAAACCGTTTTCCGCTTAAGCCGTTTCGAATATCTAAGCGACAAGGAGATCGCTGCCCGGCTGAACATTTCTGTAAATACGGTTGAACAACATAAACGTAAAGCTTTACGTATCTTACGGGGATCCTTGCAGGAATACCTTACTTTAGCGTTTGTCGTTCATTTATTGGAGCTGTGAAGCTACACGCTGCACAACGCCACGAAAGTTAAACAGTTTTTACGGTAAGCATCATCGATGGGGATTATGTAGTCTCCTATCGCTATGGTATTCTCTTTTTCTAACGCCGTTATCTAATTAGCATAATAAGGAAGGATCGGCGAATCCTTAAAAAATTATTGCCCTGTAAACGTATCTCCATCTCTTTGATCGACAGGTTACCATGTTTGTGGAATTCCTGGCCAGTTTTGCCGGAATACCCACTTACTTCCAGTTCAACCGCTAAATACTCTGACAACAAAGTACTATATTGCGTTATCACCCAATTCTAAACTTTAAGATTAATTGTTCTTATGAAAAATCTCTTGCTATTTTTATTACTGCTTATCGCAATTACTTCAAAGGCACAGAAAAAGGAGCCTGCCTTAGCCGAGGTGCATTATAAGTTGATACATATCACGGATACCACTGAAAAGAATAATCCTTATACTGAAAGCTTTGTACTACTGCTCGGGAAGAGATCAAGTTTATACAGCAGCTATGACGCCAGACAGTCTAAATCCGCCATGGAAAAAGACATTAAGGATCAAATCGACAGGGCTACCAACCCCAATGAGCTTGAACTTACCATTACAGAAGGGCGCCCAACCAGCCCAGTGGAATTTTTCCAAGACCTTTCTGCAAAGAAGATATATTCCAAAGAGTTTATCGGTCCGCATGCATACCTTTATGATCAACGTATCCCTGAATTCAACTGGCAAATACAAAAGGATACTGCAAGCATAGCTGGGCTAAAATGTCAAAAGGCAGAAACGACCTACATGGGACGAAGGTATCAGGCTTGGTTCTGTCCGGATCTTCCCTTTCATAGTGGCCCTTGGAAGTTTAGCGGCCTCCCCGGGCTAATCGTTCAGGTCAAAGACACTAAAAGTCAGGTAATTTTTGAATATGCCGGATTTACAGACGTCAGTTCGAAACAGCTTACGGTCGGGCTTCCAGAAAATGCTACCAAACTAAGCGAGGCTGAATATGCTAAACTTAAAAAACTGGAGCGAACTGATCCCGGGGCGTTCTATAAAATGGCGGGGACAGCTCCGGATAGCGGTCCATTTTCTGGCGTCGATAAAAGTAAAATTAAAGCCATCAATGTGAAGCGAACAAAGAACACTTTCAGTCCGGCCATCAACAATCCGATCGAGCTACCTGAATAAACAGCCATGAAAAGGCGATTTGCTTTCTATTGTCCTGTCTTTTTATACTTGATTCTCATCTCTTTCAATCTATATGGTCAGTCCGTCCATGGACTCGTAACTGATACGCTGAATAAACCAATCTCCTATGCCAGCGTTAATCTGAAAGCAAGCGACCAGTCTATCATTGCCTTTGTACTGACAAATGAAAACGGAAAGTTTGAATTGGCCGTTCCTGCAGGTCTAAATACAAATGAGTTAAGCATAGAGGTTAATTGTATCGGCTACCAAAAACAAAGCAGGAGATTGAATGGGACGCCCGACCACCGATTTGTCTTGAAGACAGATATACAGCAGTTAAAAGCGGTAGAAATCTCCAGCTCCAGGCCTAAGATTGAAGCGAGGGGAGATACCATTAATTATTCAGTAGCCAGTTTCAGCCGAAATCAGGATCGGGTCATTGGCGATGTATTGAAACGAATGCCCGGTATCAAAATTGATGTTACTGGAAAGATAAGCTATAACGGAAAAGCGATCACCAACTTCTATATCGATGGGGACGATCTGTTAAATGACAGGTACAACCTGGCTTCAAAATCAATTCCAAACCTGGCTGTTGACCAGGTACAAGTCCTACAGAATCATCAGGGCGTTAAAATGCTTGAAGGAAAAGAATTTAGCGACGCCGTTGCCCTGAATCTCAAATTAAAGGACGATGCAAAACTACAAATTATGGGTCAGGCAAAGATTGCCGGGGGCGTTCCCAAAAAGTACGATACAGAAGTCAATGCGATGACCTTCAGGAGATCTTTTAAAGCGATCAATTCAATCAAGGCTAACAATATAGGCCTCAACCTTGAAAATGATATTCAATCCCACCAGTTGGACCAGAACGGAGATAGCGACCTCAAACATCCGCAAACACAGCTCTCGATAGGTACAGTAGGAACACCAGATCTGCCCAGCAAAAGATATCTGATGAATAACGCGGCGCTGGTCAACCTGAACAACCTGATCAAATTAAAAGAAGGTCTGCAACTAAAATTGAACACCTACTACTTTGGAGATCGACAAGACGAGCGATACAACAGTCAAACAGAAATCTTATTACCGGAGCAGCGAATACAATACGATGAAACCCAAAATGATCAGCGAAAGCCAAGGTACTCTCAAATTCAAACCAACCTAAACATCAATAAAAAAAACACGTACTTCAACAACACCAGTAAAATTACAAGTAACCAAACTTCAGAGAACGCAACCATACAAACAAATGGGGAAAGATTGGATCAAAGATTATCTGTTCGTCCCGTCGAACTTTCCAATGATCTTAATTATATCTTCCCTATCAGCAAAACATCACTGATTCAATTTAACTCGAACATAGATTACCTGCGTCAACCACAGCACCTATCAATTTTACCGGGTTATAATCCAAAATTGTTTAATGGAGGCATCCCCTATTCTCTCCTTGATCAAACTATTCATGCCCCATCACTCCTAACTAGCCACAGCTTATCAATGAAGCACAGGATTGGCAACATATTTCTCAACTACAGTACTGGAGTTAATTATCAAAATCAGCGGTACCGATCAAACCTCAGCAAAGTGACATCCGAAGCTACTCATGCCTCTGCCATTGATCGTTCCACAAATAACGTTTCCTGGACACGTGGCAATCTCTTCGCTGAAGCGGGCATCGATATTCCGGGAAAGAAAATTTCCCTCAGCGGAAAGCTCCCATTTATCCTACAGCGTACCTCATACGATGACCCCAGCTGGGACCTGAATCACACAGTAACCAATTTAATGGTATTGCCCGCCATCCGATTAAACTACAAGCTGATCAACCAGCACAGTCTGAATTTCAGTTACCGATTACAAAATGAGCAGGGAGACATTGAACAGGTTTATAGAGGCTATGTACTGCGAAATTACAGAAACCTCAGCGCCAATGACGCAGGTCTGCTAAGGCAAATAAATCATACAGCTTCGATAGGCTTTAAATATGTGAGACCAGAAAAACTATTCTTTACCAACCTGGATATAAGATACACCAGTTCCATATCAAATTCACTTCCCTCGTTCGAAACTAGCCAGGAATTGAGTAGACGTATATTACTTCCCATACATAATAAAAGAAGCAACCTAAGCCTGAACATGTTCAGCAGCAAATACTTGTTCTTTTTTGGGGTCACGTTAAGTGCAGGCCCTTACATCAGCTTCTCGGAAACAGAAATCATCCAGAATGAAAGCCTTCTTCCTTACCGGACAAATACCGCAGGAACCACATTAGGTCTTGACAAATCAATATCAAAATCCTTGAACATTACATTTGAAGGGAATATATACAATTCAAGCAGTAAATCGCCTCTGACCTCCCCTATTAACTTCAGGAGATTGGAGCAATCACTATCTGTGAACCTCACGCTTCTAGAAAATCTAGACATTCAGTTATTTGGAGAACACTTTCTAACCTTGCAAGAAAACAGTCAAACTGTCCAATCATTTTTCAGCGATATCAGCGGCAAATATATGTTCAGCAAAAAACGGATCGAATTTGAACTGAAAGCATTAAATATCTTTAACGTTAAACAATATACCCTTCCAAACATTTCCAACAATATCCGTTCAATCAGCAATTTTGGATTACCGGGCAGAATGATTATGGTTAAAACAATATTTAACTTTTAGTCTTTGAAATACCATTTTAGAAAGCCTCCCAATAATGCATATTTCGCTCAAAGTGGTCAGCTGATTTCGCTGAAGGTGGTTCACAGTTTGATTGGCGAAAGAAATTCACTTCAAGTTGGGCTGGCTTGGCAAGATATTTTCCATGGCGTATTTCAATCGTTGGAAGCGATTTACCTCGTGCTCTTTGCAGATTGCAAAAAAGGAATATAGCATTCCAGCCCAGCTAGCAGCATCATGGGTGCCAGCGAAAAGGTAGTTCTTGCGTCCTAAAGCGATGGGACGTACAGTATTCTCGATTGCATCGTTATGAATATGACTGGGCTATTCGTACGCGTGTCAACAGCAACATGAAGAATAAAGTTACTTAATGAAGTTGAGGGCAAACTAAATCTTTATATCAAAAAGACCCTCCACAATTTCGATGACTCTTTATGTAGAATTTTGAATTCTTATAATATTGTTACAGGGGGATTCAATGATCGTTAGATTAATTTAGTACCTGTTAAATAGTCTAGAATCCATAAATTGCAATTATGAAAGACAACTTTTCATTAGGATCAGACAAATACGCGAAATATAGACCGACTTATCCTCCGGAGCTCTTTGACTACCTTGGCTCCAAAGCATCTCAAAGGAAAAGCGCATGGGATTGTGGCGCGGGTAATGGTCAAATAGCTATACAGTTATCTGCCATGTTTAATACGGTATATGCAACCGACATCAGTCAGTCTCAGATAGACAACGCCCAACGATCAGAAAACATAATTTATTCTTTACAACCAGCCGAGAAGACGATGTTTCAAAATAATATGTTTGATCTCATTATTGTCGGTCAGGCCATTCATTGGTTTGATTTTGAACAGTTTTACAGTGAAGTTCAACGGACAGCAACAAGAAATGCATGGATTTGCGTTGTGGGTTATGGCAGATTAGAAATTTCCAAATTGATAGATCAGATCATAGATGATTTTTACCATCATGTTTTAGGTCATTATTGGGATAAAGAAAGGAAATTCATAGATGATAATTACCAGACCATCCCATTCCCCTTTGAGGAGGTCGAGACACCTGAATTTGTAAATATTCAGGTATGGACCTTAGAACATCTGATCGGCTATTTGAACACTTGGTCGGCAGTAAAGCATTACATCAAAGCAAACCATGTTAACCCGGTAGATCGTTTACAAATGGATATAAAAAAGCATTGGAAAACCGGCGAAACAAAAACGATACGTTTTCCCTTATTGCTACGTTTGGGGAAAGTTAACAAATAGCAAAATTGTCCTTTGCTAAAACCTATTAATGGTTAGTCTTTGCAGAATAATTATGAAAAATAAACTTGAATTTAGAAAGGCAACTTTAAAAGATCTGCCGGATCTTGCAAAGATGTTAGCAGATGACGAGTTAGGCGCAATCAGGGAAGACGTCGGCGAAGTTCTATCGGAACGCTATATCGGTGCCTTTGAAGCCATTAATACTAATTCCACTCATGAATTAATGATTGTAGAAATGGAAGGATACATAGTAGGTACTTTTCAATTGAGCTTTTTGCAATATTTGACCCATCAAGGCGGTCTTCGTGCGCAAATTGAGGGTGTCAGAATCCACTCAAATTGTAGACGCCAAGGTATAGGAAAGAGAATATTTGAGTATGCAATTGGAAGAGCTAAAGAGAAAAACTGTATCATGTTGCAGTTGACAACGGATAAGCAGAGGCCTCATGCTATTACTTTCTACCAAAGTATTGGTTTCATCGCTACCCATGAGGGAATGAAACTAAACTTGCAATAATGGGCAACCAACCTTGCTCAATCCATTTGTGTTAACAACCTTTATCTTTTTAGTATACCAATCGCTTAGTACTGTAGGGTTAACGCTAATGAGTGGCATCAATTTCCGCTATGATCTCCAGTTCCGCCCCATAGTCGTTTCTTGTCTGCTGAATACTTTGAATCCCAATCGTATAGCGAATCAACTTGCCCCCACCGGTAGTAGTCGTAGTGATCAGGCTGATAAACAATGTCAGGTATTCATCAAAGATAAGGTTGCATTTTTTGTCTACCCTTTTATAGAAAGAATCGGCGATGCAACATCATACTTTCCCTTTCAGGCTTGAAAGAAACCGTAGCTCTCTTCCAGTTCCGCGTCTCTCTCTCTTTTTGTTGTAAGCTTCCACCGTGAATGGGTAGGCTTCCTCATTTTTACCCGCTTTGAAAAGCAGCTTGTGACCCGGTTACCCGTCACGGTGCTGCAGCCGACGCATTCAAGATTAACGGCATCCTGCTAAATTCACTATTGCCGAAAGTGGCGGATACGTTTTTATGCATCAGGATTTGAAGGTAAAGCTGAAGCTGCCGCCGAAGTTGTACAGACGGTCCAGATGGCCTGAAATACCTGGAAAGCAGATTGTTTTCTATCATGCACTTCCGGCATTCCTGATCATGTATATCTTCAAATTACACAAAACGATTGCTATTCTAATCAGTAGATATGACTTTTAATAAATTCCGCAACCTGTCTGGCAGGCATAATAAGCGTGCTTGTGCGACTAAACCTTGCAATGTTAATCCCATAAAATTTACCTGAACTGTCAAAAACCGGCCCCCCGCATTCGTCTGCCCTGATCGCCGCATCATGTGAAAACACACCGTTAAATCCATCCAGCCGAAGGCTTTTTCCTCCTTCTGGTCGGTCTGCTGGGTGGTTACCTATCGGCCGTTTTGTCAATATAGCGCTTACCTCAAAATTATTCCCCTCACGGATTCCCCGAATGCCAATGGTATCACCGGGATTGTATTTAACAAGCTCTGCGCCATACTGCTCGGCTTTATCAATCGGAATCCCATTGATGCCGGTAACCTGGTCTCCCGCCTGTAGTTTGGCCATCGCCGCCGGGCTATTTGGAGCTATCCGAGAAAGGATAATCTTTTCGTCCTTAAAATTCGCTGGTGCACCCAAATACCCTGCGCTGAACTTTCTGGGCAGGTTAAATTCAGCAGTACTGATCACACTTGCCTTTCGAACATCTCCCGGCAGGGGAGAAATCAGAAAATGTCCAAGAGCTTCCAGCTCAGCAACCGGCGCGTTTTTCATCGTACGCAATGGAATGCTATTTTTAAGTTCACCCGCTATGCGCAGCAGCACAAGATCATTTTCCACATCTCTTGCAGCTACTTCTGTGTTAAATTCCTTACCATTAACGGAGATTACCGGATGATCGGCTACGATCGAATTTTTGCTGACAACTACAGATTTTCCGTCCACGCTAAAGGCTGTGCCCATAGCGCTCTGTGCCAGTTCATTGAACACACTTCTGATCTCTATGACGCTGTTCTTCCAATTGAATGTTAGCTCCTTAGTACTGACTGGGTCAACAAGATCAGGAACTGATGAAATCTTACCCACAAGCGGATCTGCTTTCACCTCATTGCTTGGTTCAGGCAATGCCTTGTAATCTTCGGCTACAGACAATAAATCCCAGTACTTCCGATAAGTGTCTATCGGCACCTCATAATTCTCATTCTCTGACAACTCACACCTGCTATGCATCGCTACTAAACGGCCCATGTAGTCAAATAGCGGCCCTCCGGAATCACCTGGCTCCATCTTGCAGCTCGATTGCACAAAACCCCATTTGGTAAGCACATTGACAATCCGGCCAAACCGTACTGAGGGGAACAACTGATTTAAAGTTTCAGGATAGGAAATGCTGATACAAGGCTCATTTACCTTTAAGCTGTATGACCAGCCCATTTCAGCAGCCGGCCACACACCTTTATCAATGATTTTCATCATCCCAATATCAGGTCTGACCTGCATATCGGCCAATCCGATTCTGCCTAATGCTGTAGCCATAACCTCCCTTCCATCCGGAAACCGAACCTTATAAGTTCTGCCCGGCTGAATAGCGTGAGCGACAGTTAGTATATGGCCTTCGGCACTTACTACCACCCCGCTAAACTGCGCACTATTCTGCGTTTTTCTTATCGTATCAAATCCCCAGACTCTGACAGACGCTGAATAGGCCTTCTTGATACTTTGTTTAATTTGCACCTGAAGCTCAGCAATCCCATAATGCTGACTATTTGCATTTGGAACCAAATAGATCAAAAAGAAAAGAACACTCAAAAACACTTTCATGATTTATTAACTTTGGGTCACTTATCTGACAAAGCAGCAGATTTCACATTTAGCAATTCGACATCAAAGATCAGTAAGGACCCACCCGGGATGCCTTGGCGGCCATTCGTTCCATATGCCAAATGGTACGGCACGTAAAATCTATATTTTGATCCCACAGACATCAACGGAATTCCTTGGATCCACCCGCCTATCGTATTTTTAAGCGGAAATGCCACAGGGTCTTTTTCACCATAGGTGCTATCGAAAACTTTTCCGTCGAGCAGTTTACCTTCATAATGTGCTATAACTGTATCGGAAATGGTTGGCTTCGTTCCGGTTCCGGAAACCAAAATTTCATATTGTAAACCACCTTGAGTTGATCTTATTTCGGGTCGGCTTTTATTGGCTTTTAGAAAAGCCAGGCCATTCTTGATTGTAGCAGCGACTTTGGGGTTGACTTCCTCCATGATTATGATATCCATTTCAGCCTCGCTGAGGAGTACTTTGGAACCGTCGATAACATCAGCCGCGCCCAGCGAGAAAGCTCGCTTACTTATCTCCGTTACGCCTTGTTTAGCGTAAGATTTTGCAGCCTTTAAACCCATCGCGTAGCTTAAAGAGTCCTTTCTCGTTTGAAGCCCTAATGTGCTTCCCTCAACTTCAGATTTTTTGGAAGTTCGTCGCGAGTTAATCTGCGATTGCGCACAGGCTGTTGAAATGCTGCATAACACGATTAAAATAAGCAGATTGTTCATTTTCAGTTCCGTCTTAAACCTAACCATTTTTGGCGAGTTCTATCATGGTCGACATTTCTTGCAAAAAAGCCTGTTCACCTTCTGCCCCACCGCCCGTAGAGCTAAAACGTATGTTGCCTGATTTATCAATCACAAACTTGCTGGGAATAGCTATTACCTTAAAGCCTTTTGCTCCCGGATTCAAATTAGTCTCGGGATCTCTCATGTCCATAAGCACATTAAAGGTATAATTTTTACTTTTGATATATTCGGCTGCCATTTTAGGCGCTTCTGGTGTCTTTTCAAAGGTGTGAATAAATAAAAATACAACCTCTTTGTCGCTTCTGAATTTATCGACAGCCGTTTGCATCATTGGAAAGGATGCTTTACATGGACCACACCAAGTCGCCCAAAAATCCAGAATAACAACCTTTCCCCGATAGTCACTTAAACGTACAGTCTTTCCATTCAAGTCTTTCATAGTAAAATTAAAAGCAGGTTCCGATTTCATTCTTTTACTTATGTTCGACTTTATCCTTTCTTTCAATGCCACATCAAATTGCGTCTGCATTTCATCAAACCCAGCGTCACTACCTTTGTAGGCCATATAGGCTGGTTTGAATTTAGATCTTAGAGCCTCTGTGCCTCTTCCGTCGCGCATCTGCTGTTCCATGAGCGGATATGCTTCTTTCAGACGATTCATCCCGATAAGGTAATTCATATAGATATTCTGGTATTCATTTTTTGCATACACATTTTCCGTGGGATACTCATAAAGCTCCTTTGCATATCTAAAACCTTCTTCGTACTTACCATTATGATAAAGTAAAAGACTAAAAATCCTAATGTATTCTTCATACCCGCTTGGCTTTACTTCACCGCGCCGTGCCAGGTCTGCAAAGGTTTTTCTGATAAGCTGTTCTCCTAGCTTGTAATCACGAGCATCAATGGCTTCACGTGCAGCATAGGAAAAGGCTTTGGTTTTGTACGTGCTATCTTTAATGGCGTTCAAATATTCCATTACTTTTTCAGGTCTATTTCTACCTAGAAAGCTAACGGCCACATAGTACCTGGATCCATCCAGGCCAAGACCTGTAAAACCCGGGGGGGTACTGCTCCATCTGCTTGTCATATTTTTAAATAACTTTTCCTTTTCGTTCGGATCAGGTTCATTGTATATTTGCGTGAACAATTCTTGAAACGCCGTCAAGCCCTGGGGATGCTTTTTAAGGATTAAGCTGGAGACCTCCGCGGCTTTATCGCGAGAACCTTTCACGGAATAATAACTACTCAACAGGATCAAGTCTGATTCGTCATCGCTCGAATAAAGCGCTGCCAGTTTTTTTTCTAACGCCACCGAGTCCTGCTCATTACTGAGCTGGGTTAATCTAGGGTTCGCTTGTGGCCGCTGCGCAATAGCGAAGCTTAATTGAAGCACAAATAAAGCGCCTAATAGTATCTTTTTCATTTTATTATCATTCAATATTATATGTCAATATTCACCGCGAACGGATGAAGCCTTTGCGGCTTTTTGTTCGAATTCAATCGCCTTCTTCTCATCACCAGCTTTTCTATACAGTGATGCCATTTGGTTATAGGTGTCTTTAAAAATCATACTCCAGGGATATTTATCTAATTGCGCCTGATAGCATTCGGCTGCAAACCTAAAAAAGGCGGGAGAGGGATTTTCAATATAGTTTATAGCATCCGTAACCGATGAGTAACGCGGGCCATCCGGATTGGCAGCGAACCAGTCTTTAGCAAATGCAATTGCCTTATCAGCATCTGTTTTAGCAAGACATACAAAAGTAAAATGCCCAAAACTATGTTGGTACTTAAGCCCAGGTTCTACGCGTAAAAAGCTGTCTATTCTGGCAAGGCAGCCTACCGGATTACCTGGTCGCCCCATGTACTTGTTCAGGGTTGAGACCACCTCATCGCCGTCCATCCTTTTTAACTCCATTTGTTTTTGTTTCCTTTCAGACTCTGATGCTAAATTCCATTTTCCGGCAATAATCTTAGGCAATACCTCGTCCAAACGTACGGGATGCCCGGTCCATGCAATTTTTCCGTCCCGGTCAACAATTACGGCATTTGGAATACCGGCTCCGCCACTGGCAAAATGCCAGTTATCGGCCATATCCCTTCCCTTTTGCGCCGCTACAAGAAAACGCATGTTATTCGTATTCCCCATCACAAATTTTTCAACATCTGCTAAAGTTGTACCGGGTCTTTCCATAATGCTACAGCTAATAACTGTTAAATCCTCTTTATATTTTTCAGCAAGTTCAGAAAGATGGGGCATCCCCGCAATACAAGGGGCGCACCAGGTAGCCCAAAATTCCACGACGTAAACCCTGCCTTTTTTAAATTGGTCGACCTTATCCCCCTTTATCCATTTAGCAACAGAAAGTGCTGGTGCGGGATCACCAATTTTTAAAACGTTGCTTTTTGTCCCTGTGGGCGTTTGGCTTCGTACAGCAATGAAACTGCTGAATAATAGCACGATAACTATCTTTACAATTCTACTTGATAACATTGTATATTCTAATTTAAAATTATGTAAACTCCTCTCCTAGATTTCTGCTGAGAGCAGTGGCTAACCCTATTCCAAGCTTCAATTAGCTTGGCTTTAATGCCATGTCTTTAATCTTTCCAAAACCTTCAATTACTTTTAAAGGAGTGGTTGTCATGTCGCCGCTGGTTCCGTTTACCTGTATCAAATAGACTTTCCCATTTTTCGCTGCCTCATTCCAGGTCGCAACGAATAGGAGTCTATTGCTTCTCGTATCTGTAGCGGTATAACCACCACTTCCATTATCTCTAAACAATTTCATCGCAGTAATTGACTCCCCTGCCGGCGCAGTAAATCCTGCCCGAGTATACAATATAGAATTATCGGCGATACTGTAGTTGTAATTGTAGATCTGACTTTCAGTAGCGTAGAAGCCTATAGGAGCGATGGCTTCACCTAATTTACTGAGTTCAAAATATTTTGCCTGTAAAATATTTGGCATAACACTCATATCAATCAAAAACCGGTCTGGTGTTGCCGGTGTATTAAAATTTATGCCATACAACCATCGTTTAGATTTATCAAGATCTTCAAAGATAGTTACCTTATTGGCATTGGAGAACCCAGGTGCTGACTGATCTCCATAGATCAATCGTTTATTAATTGAGTTCAGACTAAATCTGGCGCCAGCATTGGCATCAATAAAGGTGGTGCCCGTAACGACAAACTGGCCCAAATTGATAAACCGCTTATTTAAAATATCGAAAAATATACCGGTTCGGGCACCTCCACTTGCTATACCCCCGGTCGGATCAACTTGGTAGCCTTTGTTATCGACAACTACTTGCCCGAGATAAATATTATTATCCATAAAATATACCTTCCCGTTATTAATAAGCTGGAAGTTTGTACTACCAAAGATGCCCTGAATATTGGGTTCAGATGGGGGAGCACCAACAAACAGAGTGCTAAAGCTGATTATTTTTGAAAAATCGGAGTCGTACAGACCCGCAGCTTCCTTGGTTGAATACAGGAAGACATTTACTCCATTAATCCCAATGGCTAAAGGCGGCCCCGGGAAAGCCGATCCGTTTGCCGCTTTATAAAGGTCTTTTAGCACTACATCGCTGGTTAAATTTTTTACAATTTCCGATGTCCTGAAATAACCAAGATCAGTGGTCCCTTCCGGCGTTTCATATACAACCACCCAGCCATATGGCAGTTTCTTAGCCACGGTCACATTATAACGCATGAACGATTTTACGCCGTTGCTTTGTTTGGCCTGGAACTCTAAGGTATAAGTTCCTGGAGCCTTTTTAATCGTCTGCTTAAATGTTTTTTCGTTACTTAACGTATCTGAAAAGCCGGTATCTTCTGCGTAGATGCGCCACAAGTAAGTCTGGCTGTCTGTAGTTGTATTGCCAACGATCTTCGGATCAATTGTGACCTCATCTAGATTTTGTCTTACTTCAAAACTTGTTTTCTGGCCAACCGTATCCACAGTCAAATGTGGGAGACTGATCAGATCCATGTTGGTATGATCCTTTCTGCAAGCGTAGAAAACGATGCATACCGCAACAAGCAAGCTATATTTTAATTTTAATGACTTCATTTTCTTATTATTTAGTAATTACGGGCATGCGGAACATATCTGAATGGGTTGTCTAGGGTTCGCATCGTTAAGGATGGGATTTCCTGGGTTTGCCTGATTATAATCATACAAGGCTTTCGTTGCTCTCGCAGCAATAATTCCAATTGCTCTGTCAAGCTCACTAAGTGGTATTAAATCAAAATCCTTATATAAATCCTGGGAATTTAACAAAAACCGATGCTTATTATAGCTGTATCCTCCCCAAAGGCCCGAATTCCAATATCGAAACCTAACCAATTGAGCGGTCCAATGAAATTGAAACGTCGGTCCCATGTCTATTTCATTACGACGAATTCGTTCGCTTAATTGAAAATTGTCATTAGGTTCAAGTTTCAAAATCAATTTAACCTTCAAGTTTTTCAACCTGTCGCTGCGCTTCAGGGTAATTGGAATTCTGGCCACTGTGGCACGAGCCGGAACCACGAAAGTTGCAGGAAGCTCATATTCTTCCGGTAAAGCGTTACTGGCAGGATCAACCGATATCTTAAATTCTCTGGGTTTATCTGAGATATAGCCCATGGTGTAGGCTAACATGCTTACTTTCCGTTCCAACACCGCATCATCTACGCTTGCAAAAGACACCACTATAGAATCCCCTCGCGCCCCCTCGTTGAAATCTCCACTGATCATTAGCCGGCTAGTATCTTTATACTCCTTGTCCTGTATATTTTTTTTGCAGCCTGTGGCTAGGCAACCGAGCACAACAGCCGCAAAGAATAAGTGATAAATAGTTTTCATACATTTAAGTTTAGTTTCCAAAATCAATTTCTGCCTGTGGCAAAGGAATCACATACCTTGCTGTAGGGTACAAAGTTCCCTGGGCTATCTGAGGTACAGAAGTGGTATTGAGCCGCTTATAATAGAAGAAAACCTGGCCTTCGTTAGGCATCTCCTTGCGGTATTCTCTCCTTATTTCCGTCTCTAACCCGGAAGTTCCTATTACAAGTGGTGCAGTTATTCCTCTGGCTGTCCTTACTGTATTCAGGTAGCCAACTGCCTTATTCGGATCATTCTCGGCCAAACATTCCGCCGCTATATAGTACATCTCTGGGATTTTAATAAGCGGCATGCGATTAGATAAAGCTGGCTGATGTAGTTTACTGAAGTATATTCTATTATTAGGCGATGGTAAGGCGGTCAAATCTTTAAGCAGGTACACACGTCTGATATCCGAGCTCCCCACCGTCGTAGCTTCATACTGATCATTCATGATGGTCCGCGTGATAGCCAACTGAAGGCCGGCAGCCCTATTGGAATCCAGAAAGCCAACATAGTTAGTTGCAAGTTTTGGCACCACTAGGCCAAACAAATGTTCCCTGGTGAAAACCCTGTTCTTCTGTGCATCAGCTACCGTAAGTTCCGCATCTCTGACAAATGGGAATTTCGCGGCCGAAATTGCTATTATATCTTCTGCATTTTTCAAGGCGTTTGGTTTATCGCCTTTCCATAAATATGCCCGTGCTTTAGTGGCCTTAACAGCATAATAATTAAAACGGGACCTTCTGGTATCAAGAATGTCTGAGGCACTACCCGTAATGATCGTATCCTTGCTAAGCATTTGCTCAGCTTGATCAAGATCTTTCAGGATGTTTTCCATAGCATCCTTAACGGTTAACCTAGGCGTCACAATTGGTTTGTAAACGGTCACATAAGGCACCCCTTGAGTATTCTCCCCCCCGTCTGCGTAAGATTTAGTAAATAATCTGAGCATGTCGAAATGTAAAAACGCCCGTAGCCCCAAGGCTTCCCCTTTGATCATTTTGTATTGTGATGTAGAGAGAAGGGATGCCTTACTTTCCAATTTCTCTAATATATTGTTTAGGTTCGCTATACTATTGTATTGTGCGAGGTATGTAGCGCTGATCACATCTTGAAACCGTCGCGATTGATAATTTCCATTGACTGCATCTACGTAAGCCCCACTAAGTGGCGCGTTTCCGGGAGGTGTTACGTAAGTTCTTCCCATTACGTCAACGAGCCCCCAAGTCATATCTCTTCCATAGGAAACGACATTACCCATGTTGAGATAAACGCCGTTTAGCGCCTCGGTAAAGCCGGCAGGGCTGCTGAAGAAACGATCATTCTCTATATTCGTCTTAGGTTCTACGTCGATCCATTTTTTACATGAAACAAATGCAACCGCAAGAGCGAGGCATGTGTAAATTATATGTTTAATTTTCATTGTTTTAAGCTTTTAACTAAAAGTTTGCATTTAGAGTGAACTGTATGCTTCGTGAGAAAGGGTAACTGGTACCCCTTTCAATTTGCATCGATTGAATAGTAAAGAGCTCGTTGGAACTCAATCCAACCCGCAAGCGCGAAATACCCGTTCTCCTAACTGCTACCATACGATCCAATTCATATGTTACGTTCAAAGCGCCTAGTGTTAATTGGTTGTTATCCTCCACAAATCGTGAACTAAGACGTGTGATACCTTGATCCGCAATATTCTTGAAAAAGGCTACGTCTCCCGGTTTTTTCCATCTGTCCGTTAATACGCGCAGGTCAACATTATTGTAAATGTTCGCATTCTCTACCTTATCGACCAAAGTTGAATTATACATTTGACCACCCAAGGTTAATCGAAACGTGGCATTGACCAGAAAGCCGTTGTAACTAAGATTAAAACCGAAATTACTATTAAATTTAGGGATGGTATTTCCCAGCGGCACTTGATCGTTCGCATTCCAGGTATAGGTAACGGTTCCGTCCAACCTTTG
Organism: Pedobacter deserti; assembly: GCF_024436415.1. Classification (GTDB taxonomy): domain Bacteria; phylum Bacteroidota; class Bacteroidia; order Sphingobacteriales; family Sphingobacteriaceae; genus Pedobacter; species Pedobacter faecalis. The sequence goes on from NZ_JAFMZQ010000001.1 coordinate 3,189,734, forward strand.
ATAAAGTTCTCTTCCGGTTGAAGGATCTATCCCCAAAGAACGTACAGCATATATCGCATCCATCGACTGGCCTTCAAAAAATAATGTCTTTGGTCTTGTAATGTCTGTAGCACTTAGAACCGTAGTGGTCTGTGTATTTGAACCCGTGCTTCCAGAGCTGATATCATTGATTCTCTTATTATATGCGAGTAAGGCGTTAGACAACTCCTTAAGCGTATTCTCATTATATTGGAAACCAGCAGTCAACTGAAGGAAATTTCTTCCTTCTTGAAAGACACTGTAGTTCAGGGAGGCTTGGTATCCTTTGTTTTGAACACGTCCCAAGTTCGCTTTGTACGTTGTAAAACCACTAGAAAGCGGCAAGTTAATATCCGTTAGGGCGCCGGCCGTATTTCTAATATATGGATTAAAGCTTGCTCTGAACTTTCTGAACAGCCCGATTTGAATAGAGAAATTATGATCTTGTACGCGCTGCCACCTCAAATCCGGGTTGGCCAAAGCTGTTAAGGTGGCGCCATTTGCACCATTATAAGTAGCATCAATGATATACTGCAGCGATCCCAGGCTCATGCTGGAATTGAATCCTTGTGTGCCCGTATAGCCTGTAGATGCCTGAATACTTAACTGATCAAGCCATTTAACGTTTTTGAGGAATTCTTCTTCCTGCGCGTTCCAACGTGCCCCAAGCGACCAGAATTGTCCCCATCTCGCGTTCTCGCCAAATTGAGAAGACTGTGAGCCATTGTACGATCCATCGAGTACATATTTGTTATCGTATGAGTAGTTGAGCACTCCCGAGAGTCCCATCGTGCGCGTTACATTCTCCGTACCGCTCAGCCTTGAGTTCAATGCATATTGCAGTCCTAACGAGGGGATATTTAAACGTTCATTCGGAAAACCCTCAATGATATAACCGTTTCCGAACGAACTGTTGGATTGAAGATCTGCAGCACCGTTAATGGTAAAAGTATTTTTATTGACTGCTTTCGAATAGGTAAGAATCAATTGACCTCCATAATTGTCAATATTCGCGTTTGACTTGTTATAAGATCCCTTTCTTGCCATGGGTGTAGATGCGAAGGTGGTATGTGCAGCTGGTAGATATATATCGGTTTGTCCCATCGCTTTAGTGAAACTGAACCGTCCGTTCACCACGAAACCCTTAAAGAGGGTTGCATTTAAGGAAGTATTGTTGGTAATTGTGGTTGTGTTACTTTTGTCAAACGAATTCAATGTGGCGTTGTACGCAGGATTGGCGAAAATTAACGCTCCTAACCTGGTAGTATCTGTTATTGAGCCGTCTGTATTGGTATAAGGCATATAGGGATTCATCGACGCGTAAGTACTAAAATCGCCCCAGGGTGAATTCGTGGATTTGTCGTTACTAATGGATAGATTGTTTGTTATACTCACGTTATAATTCGTCAAACCAAGTGCTTTCTTGGATATCGGCCGATAGGTAAGTTGAATATTACCTGCTAAGTTATTTCTACCAGAGCCTTTCATAACACCATTGTTTCCCCGGTAAGTACCGGTTATCCCATACATAAAGCTTTGTTCACCACCGTAGATATTTATGCTGTGGTTTTGAGTAAAAGCATTCCGCAGGGGTTTATGCATCCAATCGACATCGACTCCGCTCAACACGAGCTTCAGCTTCTCGTTGTAAAGTACATCGTTATTATATTGCTCAGTTGCTGTAGCGCCATTAAAAATACCCGCAGCCACTTCAACGTCCAGTTTCTGCCTTGCATTGGTTAAATTATAGCTACTCAAATCAGGTACTTCGTAGCCGAGGGTGTTATTGTATGATACTTGAATCTGACCCACAGCGGGACGAACGGTTTCGATAACAATCACCCCGTTGCCGGCCCTAGAACCGTAGATAGCTTTAGAGGCAGCGTCTACCAGAAGTGTGACGCTAGCTACACGGTATATGTCTAGGTCAAGAACCGTCCTCAACGAAGTTTCAAAGCCATCCAAAATAAAAAGTGGGAGATTGGGATTGCCGGCGAACTCTCCATTAAGGTCTGGCAAACCTGTAGCGCCGCGCACATTGATTTCAGGCAAAGCGTTTGGATTAGAACCGGCAACATTGTTCTCAATAACCATCATGCTAGGCTCAAGGTTTCTCAGACTTTGTATGATATTTACTGTTCCGCCTTTTAAGAGTTCTGCACCACTAATGGTTTTGGTAATTCCGGCACTTTTGGTGCTCTCACGGGTAAACAAGCCGTTGTTGATTTCGACTGTCTTTAGTTCAGTGTTAGACTCTTCCAGCCGTATAGTAATACGCTGCGAGATATTAAGTTCGGTTATGGTAATGCTTGACGACTTATAACCTAGATATTTGGCAGTAATCGTAGCGCCAACGGAACCATTCGGAAAAGAGAACGTTCCATCTTCTTTGGTAACGACTGTTCGGCCCTTTAAGGTAATAGTAACACCTGAAACCGGCTTTCTGGTCGCATCATCTATTACAACTCCTCGTACAGTGGTGTCCACGACCGCCTTCACAAATGCAGACTGCTCACGCTGTTTAATTATGACCGTCTTATTATCAATGATATAAGTTAGATTTTGAGGCGACAAAATCAATTGTAGTACATCCTCTAATTTTCTGTTAGTTACATTAATGTCTATCAGATCCAGATTCTTTAGCAGTTTGTCTCTGTAAAAAACGTCGTAGCCACTTTGTGCTTCCAACTCTTTTAGCACCGATCTAACACTAGCGTTTGACCGCTTAATTGTAATGTTTTGAGCAAAGGACGATGCGCTCACTTGAGTTAAGCATGCTAAAATAATAACGATGGTTAAACGCATAATTAGCAGGATTTTTTGGTATAGCCGTAGAGGTATACCGAATTTCGATAAATTTTGATACATTAGTAGTTGGTTTGGTTGAGCAGTTCCTAAACTTTTCCACGAGCGAGAAACTGCAAAATAACGTTTGTTTAGTTAACTAGGCCATAAACCAGAATGGCTTTGCTTTTCTGGTTTTTTAGCTCTTAGGGTAAATATTGATTCATAGTCTCTGGTTTAAAGGGTTAACAGTTGATTAATTGATTCTTATTTAAAAACATAAACTTTTCTATTTTCTATTTTAAAGTGGCCAGCACCTGAGGCCTCTACGATTTGAAGCACTTTAGATAAATTGTCAAACCTCGATACGTTACCACTAAAAGTCTCCTCAGTTTTATCCCCTACATAGATTACCTCGACATCGTACCACCTTTCTACCATCTTCATAAACGACTCAATGTCTGAACCTTCCACGGAGAATTTATTGTTTTTCCAAGCAACTGCCAGATCAGTGTCGGTAGGGTAAATTTCAAGCTTTCCATTCCTTAAAGCAGCTTGGTGTCCTGGCTTGAGGAGGCGCGATTCGAAAGCGGTGACCATCTTCACCGACCCCTCCAGTAATGTTGTCGTACTCGCCTTGTCATCAGGATAAGCGCTAACGTTAAAACGTGTACCTAATACCTCGACCTGCTGCCCTGATCCGTTCACTATAAAAGGCCGGCTTGCATCTTTTGTTATTTCAAAGTAGGCCTCTCCGGCCACAAGTTCAACTACCCTGTTTTCTTGGTCAAAAGTTGAAGGAAATTTTATCGTAGTAGCTGCATTTAAATATACCTTAGAGCCATCAGGTAATATAAAGTCGTACATCCCTCCTCTTGGTGTCCTTGCCACCAAAGTCTGTACTTCCGAGTATACTCCACTGTTTAAACTATCACCGTCAGAGTAAGTAATTCCCGCCTCACCAATTATAACGGCACTCTTCTGAGCACTCAAATTAATCACTCTACCGTTAGCTAAGGTTATAGTCGCCCGTTTTCCTCCGGGTTTTATGTCATTCTTCATGACCACAGGAGCTTTAGAGTCTACATTCGGTCCGCTATTTATATAATACAACCATACACCCAAGGTGATAGCTGTAACTGCAGCAGCAACTGCGAATCCCGGCCAAAGTCTGGCCCTTTTCAAAGGCTTAGTTCGAAGGATCCGGCGTTGCAGTTCCTCCCAGTCGTCAGTCCTGGAACTCTCCTTAAAAAAGGTTAGCTCGCCGTCGAATCCGCGGCCATCTGAGAGTTGCTTCATCAATTTGGCTTGATCAGGATGCAACTGAAGCCAAAGTTGCAGTTCCCGATGCTGCTTTTCATCAAGCTCATTACGAAGACTAGCGAGCATCTGCTCCGCCCGAAATAATAGATCCGCTTCCTCTTTCATATTAATAGTGATCCCTGAACACAAATTCGGGGTGACAAAGAGATAAGAAAAAATTTAAATGGGAATCAACTCTCGGCGTTGCAATAGGATACTCAGCACTTATGAGCCATATAAAAACTAAGTAATACCAAAAAGCTTTCCGGCTTCAGCTTCACACGCAAAAGCTGCACTGCTCGCTGCTTTTGAGTTTTAACGGTATTGATGGAGATACCGAGTTCATCGGCAATTTCATGATTTTTCATTCCCTTCAAATAAGCCATCCGGGAGATTTGCTGCATGGCCTGAGGCAGGGTGGCAATGGCAGCGTATATCTGCCCGATAACTTCCGCTTTGATCATCTGTTCCAATGCCACACCTTCAACCATAGGTTCGGGATCCTGTACAGCGAGGTACCTGTCAACTACCTTATTATGCCTGATGTACTTTAAGCATCCGTTCCTGACAGCGACATATAGGAAGTTGCGTACCTTCACAGCATCCACGGTCACTATCTCCCTGTGCTCCCAATAGCTCACAAAGGCCTCCTGAACCAGATCTTTTGCCACTTCTTTATCGTGGATCATTGTCCAGGCGAAATAAAGCAACCTGTCGTAATAGATTTCGTACACCACCTCCAATAATAATTTTGGCGACAACAACGCCTGCTCGACAGGCATTATTTTGCGGTTGTTTATCTTCATATCTTATAAAAGGCAAGCAAATTGGATAAGGGTAAATATAGTAACTTTTGCTTAGACGAGACAACGACGCACTCGTCGAATGATTTACATATCATAGCAGAAGTGCATATTGCAATCGTGCTGTACGTGTTAGTGTAACATTCGGCTAGGTAGCGCGTATCTTACAAGGCAAAACACAATCGGCAAGTGAGATCTATGAAGGTAGGCGTTACGGCACCCTCGAATAAAAGCGCCAGACGTATCATATGGTATTACTCATTTGTTAATCTGATCGATTTTCCGTAAATTCACATTAACAAAATGGATTGAAGTAGGTGAGCGTCAAGTGTGACCCGGCATCCTACTCTACATAGTACAAGGAAAGTGCCCTCGTAATTCGTGGCAATGATGAGAAAATGACGCCAAATGACGGTTTAAACCGTGCTTTCATTTCCCTCACTCTCCGCTAAACATCGGATAGCCCCTTACAAGGGCCTATTTTCGTTATAAGGCCGACGACGTCGCGGAGGTACCAGTCGTTCAGAAGCAGGCGACTTGTACCGATCCAAGAATTATACCTTACTTTGTAACGCGATCAATAGTTAGAACATTGGACACATCGAAAAAAACGCACATTGCAGAACAACTCTCCAATCTACATACGGAAAGACTCAGACTTAGACAGCTGGAATTTACCGATGCTTTAGCTATCTTCCGTCTCCGTTCTAACGCAGGAGTAAACCGGTACTTAAACCGGAAGCCTGCCACAACCGAACAAGATGCAATAGATTTTATCACCACAATCAGCGAGCATACCGCAATACATCAACTCTACTATTGGGCGATTACTTTAAGTAAAACCGAAACTTGCGTCGGTATCATTTGCCTTTTCAACTTTTCAAAAGAAACAAGCAGCTACGAAATCGGCTACGAAATGCTCCCCGAACTCCAGGGTCAGGGACTAATGAAAGAAGCAGCCCAAGCCGTCATCCAATACGCGCACGCCTCCTTAACCATCAAAACCATATACGCTTTTTCTCACCAGCATAACGAGAAATCAAACAGGCTCTTAACCAAGCTTGGATTTCAGAAGAAATCCAGCCAGCCGCATCCCGAGGGCCTTCCAATACACAAATTTAATCTAAACATCTAAAGCGATCGCTCCTTTATGGAATCTTCTGACCATGCGCATCTTGAAAGCATGTTCACAAAACTTACCATGGCATTACTGGTCTGCATCCTGGCAGCTTGCAGCAGCCCAAAAAAAGAAAGCAGAGCCATACTCCCCGCCGACCTGCACGGTCATTGGAACTTGGTCAGCGCGTTTCCAGACACAGTCGACATTAAAAAAGGCACGGTGGAGAATAGGCCATACCTCAGCATTGATACTGCTAAAAAGACCATCGGTGGCTACTCAGGCTGCAACAGCTTTGGTGGCGAATACACCCTGCTAAAACACCAATTGACCATTGCCGACCTGATGGCCACTCAAAGAGGATGCATCGGCAGCATAGAACCCACATACTTTTCATACCTACGCCGAGTCACCCGATATGAGGCAAGTCAAGACAGCTTAAAACTCTACGCCAAAGATACCTTATTGCTATCATTTGTCAGACAACCTGCTCCAGCTAAACAGCCTTAACCAGCTTTCAAAAGCAGTTGAATATATTAATCAACCATCCCATGCCCTACAACATCTGCACAAGCTGGATATTGTTTCCGCAGGTATCGTTAAACACCGCAATTTTTACGGTACCCATTACTGTCGGGTGCACACTAAATTCCACGCCAAGACCACTTAAACGCTCAAACTCCGACTGCACATCCTCCACGTTGAACTGCGTATAGGGAATTCCAGCGTCCAAGAGGGCTTTTTGATAAACTTTTGCAGGCTCGAAGTGTAGCGGCGCAGGCTCCAGCAGAATTTCAGGACCATCCTGCTGCTCAGCGCTCACCACTGTAAGCCACCTGTTTTCCCCGCCCAATGGCAGGTCAACCTTTTTAATAAACCCTAACTTTTCCGTGTAAAAGGCTAAGGCCTCCGCCTGGTTTAATACCGGTACACTAATGATCTGTATTCTCATGATGTAATCTAATTTAGAGCAAAGCTGAGCAATCCTGGCGGACTAAACTTTTCGAAAATTGCTCTTTTGATAGGCAAGAGGGGTTTGTCCAACCCGCCTTTTAAACAGCGTGGAAAAGGACGCAGGGCTTTCAAAGCCTACCGCAAAACAGGTTTGGGTAACCGGCATGCCCGACCTTAAAAGCTCTTTCGCTCGCTCAATCCTTATACCGGTCAAATACTGCATCGGCGTTTGACCATAATATCTTTTAAATAACCGAAGCAAATGAAACTTACTGACAAACCCGGCCTCAGACAGCGCATCTAAATTCAGATCCTGATCAAAGTTGCTGTCCATAAATCGCTTCAACCCAATCACCCCATCCAGCTGCTGCTGGTTCGGATAAACCAATTGTCGGATCCGTATAAACTCTGTTTGATAATAAGTCATCTTGTGACTAAGATACCAATTTAAAAAATGCTTTTCCTCGCATGCCGCTACCTCAACCAATTTCCAAAAGCAACGGGTGATCTGAAAGCGCCAGCTTTATCGAGCTCGTGTTCCTCAGCGTTTGCGTCGGATTAATCCCAAGCGTAGGATCATACACTTGGATAGAGCGCACCTTGTTTCCCAAACTCACGGTTACCTCATCGCTGCCGCTCACACGCTCCCCCCAAACCACAAGTTGAAACTTTCCATTGCTGTTCTGCAATAACAGATCATGAACGGTGTTTGGCTGATCAGCGATTGAATAAGTTAACGACGATGGTTTTCTTGATACGGGTTTATCGGCCAGAATCTTCGTGAAATTGTGCATATAAAGTGCCGCCTTCCTCGGCGTATAATCCGGCTCGTAAAACCCGAAGCTCTGATTGCCAGCCTCATCGGAGCGGTCGCGCAGTAAATACAGCGCGGTATATGACCAGCCGCGGACAAACTGTGCCAGATACAAGTTCAAGAATAATCTGGCTTGCTGCTCCTCCGTTACATATTCGCTCAGGGTGCTGCCCGTTTCCGTGGTTACCCTGGGCAGCCGCATGAGCTGCTCTTCTGAATAGCCTTTAAATTTCTTAGCCCAAGTGTTGCCGTAATTACCATACAAGCCGTCAACCGGGCACAAATGACTTGGATCAGCGGCGTTCCAGGCCTGATTGTCGGCAAGCCTTGGGTTGGAGGAATGGATCGTATAATTGTGACAATTGGCGAAGTCGGCATATATGGTGCCTTCGGGCATCGTCGTACCTGCGCCTTCAGGAATCTGCAGGTACTGGAGACCCACATTGTCGGTCTGCGCCCCGTTTTCGCTGATGCTCCACACCGGGCAGCCTTTCAGGTCGGGATCCTTTTTGACTTCAGCATAAAGTTCGCGCTGTAACTTGGCAACCGGCAGCCAGCTTAGCGTACTTCCGCCCTTTTCACCCTTATAGGTAATGCCCCAATTATTCGGTTCATTGGCACCCTCAAAGGCCAGCAGCGCCCCGGCTGCAGCAAGCTTTCTACCGTCGCTTAACAGTCGGGGAATATCATTTCCGCCGCTCATAAGACCGTAACTGAACATTGTACCAGCTTGCTTGTGCAGACTCAGATAGTCTTCTATCTTCACATCACCTTCATACCCCGAACGAATCCACCGTATCCCTGTATACCTCAAGATCTCAACGGTTTTTTCCAACCGCTCGCCACGGCTGGCTATCGCTGAATTAGCGCCAATACTGTTTAAAAAATCGTTGGTTGCTATTGCCGTCACCGGAGGCTTTGTCGCTACTAAAGGCAAATTGTCAAAAAAACTGGCGACAAACGCCAGCCCTCCAAGGCAAATCATAAGTGGTTTCATACTTCCGTTTGTGTTAACCCTAATCTACGGATTTTTTCTAACAGATTATCCGATAGAATGTGGCTGGTATGACTATGCAAAAAACAATAGTGAAGGACAAAAACTGCCACCTATCTTGTTAAGCATATCAAGACAGGCCTGACCGTTTCATTGTTCCCTGATTTTATCCACAATAGTCTTAATCTCCGGAATTGCCTCATCAACGCCAATATAGCCTGAGTTTTTATAACGGACAATCCCCTTCTTATCGATGAAAAATTTAGCGGGTATCCCAGAGACTTTGAACGCCGCTGCAACCGGGCTCCGTCCGGTGGTCTTATCCTTCCAATCCATATAGACCTCAAACCTGTTTCTTTTTGCTGCCAACATTCTTTTTGCATCCTGATCTGCAGTTGGGCTTTTCTCCATAGTATGTATGAACATAAAAACAACCTCCTTGTCATTCCCGTAAAAGTCTACAGCCTTTTGCATTCCAGGAAATGACGCTACACATGGTTGACACCAGGTGGCCCAAAAGTCCAGAATGACGACTTTACCTCTTAAGTCCTTCAACGAGACAGTTTTTCCATTCAAATCTTTTAATTCGAAATCTGGTGCTGGTTCATTCACTTCCATTTTTGATATCTTGCGCAGCATTTTTTGATGTTCGACATTTTCAAGAGAATCTATAATAATGTTGAACCGCTCATCATTACCATACTTGGTCACAAACAAGGACTTGACGCCCGACTTAAACTCCGGGCTAATGCGCGCTGTCGTTTTCAACAGCTTGGATGCTTCTGAGAAAGCGACATCGTTCTGTCCTGAGTGCATCAAGGCGAGAACATAATATTCGGCGTCCCCAGCACCTTGTCGACCGCTTCGGCCGCTCAGATAGGATAATGCCTCTTTATACCTGCCTTGTTTATACCGGATCACTCCAAGACTATTCCTAAGACCTTGCTGATCCGTGTCTGACAGCGCAATCGCTTCTGTAGCTGAAGCTGGGCTGATAACTGAGTTGATCACGAGCTCAGCTTCCTTTAATCTATCTTTGTCAATAAGCGTTCTGACAATTGCTGTTAACGTGGATGCTTTCCAGCTGTTTTCATCAATTTGCTTTGCCCAATACAATGCCTTTCGCACGTTGATGGACTCAGCATAAGCCATAGCCGTCATTTGTTTGCTTGCATCAATAAGCATTTTATTATTTCCTACCTCAGGCTTCCTGATCATCATATTAAGCATCTGCTCCATGCGTTCGGCCTCAACCTCCGACTTGATACCATTGTATAGCCCAGACAATGAAGTGTCTGCCGGCATTGATTGTCCTGAAGCCGAATTGATGGAGAGCAACATAGCCAGAAAGCCTATGACTTTAAATACCTTTATTTGTCTCATGTTTTTTTAATCTTAAGGCCATTTACAATAAATTTCTTAACAACATCCGCGGGCATTATTACCGTAGATGTCCTGCTGTGGCGAGCGATATTGATCCCTAAAAATGTTCCGCTAACATCGAACACCGGACCACCACATTCTCCAGCTGTAACCGCTGCATCATGGACTAACACCCGTGCAAATCCATCAGAGCGCGCACTCCGCCCCCCTTCAAACTGGCTCGCCACATGATTAGGTCCCGGTTGCGCGGGAAGATACATCCTGACCTGAATCGGTTGCCCTGCCCTTACCGCGTCGACGGTAAGCGAATCGCCCGCCAAGTGCTTCATCAGTTCTGCACCGTATTCTGGCGGTCTGCTAATTGGCACGCCTCCGATACCAGTTACCTGGTCATTGAGTTGAAGCGAATTACTGGCGGCTCCGCCTTTTGCGATATCAGTGATTGTAATCTTCTCATCAATGAACCGCGCGTTTGCCCCAAAATAACCAACGCTGAAACGCAGGGGCATTCTGGTATAGATGCTGCTTAATACTCCGACTTTCTTGCCTGCCTCATTTAAACCGCTCACCAGGAATTTACCTAAATCAGCTTTACTGAGCGCTATACTATCGGGGATGCTTTTAAGTGGTATTCCTTTTGGAAGCGCGGATCTCGCCATCAATAAAACCAAATCGTTTTCCCTGTCACGTTCCAATACCTGCAACTCAACCGTATTGCCCATATAGGAGACTAAAGGGCTATCTGCCACCATTGAACTTTTGCTGATTAAAAAAGCTTGTCTCTTTCCCGCATTCTTAGCTTCAATTACGGTAGCTAAAATCCGGACGGGTTTACCTGATCTCTTGCTTTCTAACATCACTATACTTTTACGTAACGTACCCGGAACGGACACCAATTCCTCTACCGGGGCAATGAGCGGTATACTCACAGGGTCCGGAACAGCCCTGAAATCATCCATCTCGGGCAGTTCCTTGTAATCTTCCGCCCTATTTAAGGCTGTCCAGTATTTTTTGTACAAGTCGACCGGAACTTCGAAGTTTTGATCTTCAGAACGCTTAATCCAGCTATGTAAACCGAGCAGCCTGCCCGCCCCGTCAAAAAGTCCACCACCGGAATCCCCAGGCTCCATCTTGCAAGAGGTCTCAAAGTATCCCGAGCTGACAGAAGGATCATTGATACGTCCCACCCGGATGTTCGGCTGCGCCTTCGGATTGTATGAACCCGGAAATGAAATGCTCAGGCATAACTGCCCCGCCTTCATCCCGGTATTAGAGACCATCTTTGCATAAGGCCAGGTTCCTGGCCGGAGGATTTTGATCATCGCCATATCGAGGTCACGTCCTTGCTGCTTTATGGCCATCCGGCCTTTTCCGATAGCAATGTGTTTGGCACCATCGGGAAACATTACCTGATAAACCGCGTTCGGAGTAGTTGCATGTGCCACTGTGAGTATATGCCCCTGAGCGGAAACGACAACTCCACTGAACACTCCCGGCCTCTGACGATTCTGTATTGTATCAAACGGCACAATCTGGACGCTGGCTGAGTATGCACTGTCCAAAGCTGTCTGTACCTGTGCTTCTATTTTCCGCGGGTCCTTCACATACTGCGCATGCGACGACACGCACCAAGCCATAAGTAGCATGATGTTTGTTCTTAGCGGCATTAAATACTTCATTTTAACTTTTTTTACGGGACAATTCAATCATAGCGGAAAGGTCTGCGACCGCTGCATTGACATCTATACTGGCGCCAGTATGCCTGAATCTGATATCACCATTACCGTCGATGACAAACTTCGTAGGGATGGCCGAAACTTTAAATGCGGACACTGCAGGGTTCTTTTTATTAGCGTCCTGCAAGTCCATATAAAGCGGTAAATTGTCGTATTTGTTATCAGCAAAGTATTTTTTTGCTGCTTCGGTTGGATTAGCATCCTTCCCCTTACCTTCCCACGTGTGGATGAACAGAAAAGCTACCTTCGGATCGTTTCTATACTTATTTACTGTAGCTTGCATTCCAGGCAACGACATCTTGCAGGGGCCACACCATGTAGCCCAGAAATCCAGTACAATTGTCTTTCCTTCAAAGTCGGCTAACGAGACTGTCTTACCACTGGCGTCGAGCACGGAAAATGATGGTGCTTTTTCCTTTATCATCGACTTCGCCACCTCATCCATTTTAAAGTCACCAACCATCTCCACAAGTCTTGACATATAAGCATCTACATCCTTTCCCGGATTAAGCCTGATGTAAGCAGCTTTCAGTTCTGCCTTAACATCGGGGCCGCCTACCATGGTCGACACTGCCTTTTCCAAATGAGGGAAAGCCTCAGCTTGTCTACCGGCCATACTCATCAGTTTATAATATGCTGCTTCGGATTCGGGGGTCTTTTGCCCTAGCTTATTGTAATAGGTTTCCATGGCTTTAAATGCCTTTTTATAATCGCCCGTTCTTGTAAGCACCTCACTCTGGAGTAACAGCAAGGTCATCTTGTCACCTTCTGAAATTTTCGCATGATTTAATTCTTCCTCCACGTATCTTGCAGTCGCTTGAGCATCGATTGTGCTGGCGCTCCTTACTGTTCTTCTTAACATGTTTGATTTTGTTTCACCGGAAACCAGCTTCTGGTATTTTAATGCGGCAGAAACATCATTCCCCTGTAACAAGTTCGGTATAACGATGGAAAACACTGTGCTAAAGTCCTGCCCCGGAAAATTCTGCTTCAGCGTGTTAAGCATCTGCTCAATTTTAACGGGATCCTTTTCCAACATCACCCCGCTTGAGGCATTCTTAAAAGCAACCGCACCTTTGGGAAACTTCCCTACAGCAACTTTTGCGATTGAATCTGCCTTTTGCCGATCCCGCAACTGATAGTAGGTGTGTAATGTATTCAAATCCTTGTCCGTTCCAGATAACTGCAGCGCCTGTAGTTTAGCCTGTAGTTCTGAAGGATCCTTTATATTCCTTAGTGCAATGGTCTCGGGGGTTTGAATGATCATATATTGGGCACTGGCGAAAACAGAGCTATACAATGCCGCTACAATCAGTATTATTCTTTTCATGTGTTTAGTTTATTAATTGTTAGCCAGATTTACGCGCTAATTCGATCATTGCAGAGAGTTCATTTACCGCAGCTTCTTTTGTACCGCCAAATCCCGCCGTCTTAAAGCGAATATTCCCCTTTCCGTCAATAACAAATTTGGCAGGAATGCCCTTTACCTCAAACGCCGATACCGCTGGGTTCTTCTTCGTTGAAGCATCTCTGACATCCATATATAAGGGCAATCTATAGTTGTTATCCGCAAAGTACTTCATCGCTTCTTCCTTCGGATTCGCGACCTGCTCCCAGGTGTGAATAAACAGAAACTGCACATCCGGATCTGCGCGATATTTATCGACAGTCATCTGCATTGCTGGCAACGCAGCCTTGCAGGGTCCGCACCAGGTGGCCCAAAAATCCAGCACTAAAATTTTTCCTTTGAAGTCACTCAAGGAAACAGCTTTCCCTTTCAGGTCCGTAACCACAAAGTTCGGTGCAGCTTCATTGATCATTTGAGAAGCCAGCTCTGCTTTATGTTTTTCTTCGAATTGCCTAATGAGTCCGGATACATACACTTTAGCATCTTTACCCGGATTTAGTTTACCGAAAGCCGCCGACAATTCAGTCTTCATTTCTTCAGTAGCTACCCCAGCAAGCACTGCCTTCTCCAATTCGGGAAGAGCGTCCTGCTTGTTGCCCCACCTGCTCATTAAGTAATAATAGTTAGCCGTCAACCCAGGTGATTTACGCTGCGCCTGATCATAATACTGTTTGAAAGCCGAAAACGCACCCGTGTAATCACCTTCCTTTGCCAAAATCTGGCTTTGTAAATTAAGTAGCATCTGACGCTCCTGAGCAGGAAGATCTGTCTTGCTTAACTCTTTTTTCACAAATTCCTTTGCCGCTTGTAGATCGTAAGCGAGAATACTCGTTACAACAGCGTTCAGGTACATGCTCCGCGGTCTGCCCTTAAGCTGACCAAAATAATTCAAGGCCTTTGACGTATTTTTTGCGGCCGCGAAATTGCTTGCCAACATCGCCTGATATTGCTCAAAGTTGTCATTCGGATTGGCCTGGATCAATCTGGTAATAATAGCCTCTTGCTTTAACGGATCGATAACGATCTTTAAGGAATCTAAACTTGCCTTGTAGGCCGGAGCAGGTTGCTGGCCGTAAACAGCAAGCCCCGTTAAAAGGCTTGCTGCGATCATAGTCATTTTTCTCATATCAGTTTTCTAATTATCGTTGGGTAACCTGGACGATGTCACCAAATCCTACATATTTCTTTACATAGGTGTTGCCGTTAAATTCTCCTGTCGCCGCTAGATCAAAGTAATAAACCTCCCCAGCTGAGCCCGAAGCCGTAGCGACGACAATTCGGGTAGCACCCGATTTTCTCATATCCTTAACGACGTAGCCTACGGGGAACGAATAGATTAACTGTGCGGTGTTTGTTAGAATATTATAGAGGTATATCTCATTATTAACTGCATAATACATCTGCTTTTGGGTGGATGAGGTAACAAATTTTGAAGCCAGATTAATATTTGGACCCTCTATCCGCTGGTTAATTCCTGGCGTCGTTCCACTACCATTTGCTACTGCCGACATCAGATATTTAACATTCGTTGCATCAGCCATGATGAAGTAGTATTCTCTGGACGAAGTCAGGCCTGTATCATATGCAAGCAAAGTTCGCCCCACGTTCGCGAAGTTGAAGCTACCGGTGGTAACAGCCGCAACGCTAAGGATATTCGACTGCTGAGGAAGCGTCATAAATCGCTTGTTTTTGTTGTCATAGTAGTATGCAGGAGAAGTTGATGCTAAAAAGAAAGCACCAGGAAACATGTCATAATCTCCCGCCGAAACTTCGTCAAAGGCCCCTAGTTCATAGTCCGGGAATGCCGGTCCGGGTCCTGCATAGACACCACCGTTTAAAATCAGGACCTGATCAATATAGAACGCTGGAACGTCGGCCTGGAAAGGCTTTCCCAACAAGGGAAAACTACCGAAAGAAGGAACAATTTCCGAAATATCATGTATCTCCTTTAAATTATCCCGATCAAACCTCCACACACCCTGGCTGGTGAAAGCGAATATATAGCCCGAATAGGTGCTGCCGCCATAAGCGTAAGCGCCAGCGTGATACAAACCAAGTGCACTACCTGAGTAGGTTTTCTGATTAACTTCTTCCAACGGATTGGTAAAGATTACATCGTCTTCCCGGATAAAAGAAAAACGTGCCTTCCCGTCCTTATTGTGGGCAACATACCATCCACCATAGTATGTTCCTTTTACTTCCAGATCATATTGATACATCGCTTGTACACCCGTCGCTTTGTTGGTCGCTTTAAACCAGACTTTATAACCGGTTTTAACCGGCAGGTCGACCAACATTCTGAGGTCTTTTTGTACAGACACCAGGGAATCGTTTATTGTCCAGGAATAACTGTAATCGTCTCCGGCTGGCATAGACTCCTTTAAAACCGGCGTAATGATCAGGGAATCGTTGAGCGATCTGACCAAACTACTTTCAGTTGGAGTCTCAATGGTTATATCATTGATCAGCTTGTAATCTTCTTTGCCTTCTTCCTTCTTACAGGAGACGATCAGTATCACCATCAACATGATGATGTTCAGTATTTTATGCTTTATGTAATACATTGCTTCTCGTATTAAAAGTAATTAAAACGTAACCCGGTTGTTGCTCTCGTCTATAAGAGGCCCGTTGGTTGACTCATAAGTTAGTAGTGCCGCCCTTAAAACGGGCAGTGTAGCCGCCCCCCTTGCAGCAGTAAAGTAGGTCTGCGTGGAACCCGGGACGCTCTGCATCATAAAACGCAATTTAACGGAGCTAAAGCTTCCGTAAGTAGCATCGCTCCAGTTTGTGGGCCTTGACAACATATTGCTGACATATAGCTTAAGCTGTGTGAAAAGCTGCTCATCAGAACTTGCATTGTTCTTTCTTGGTATCGTTCCTGCTGCGCCGACCTTGAAATCCGCAGTCGCCTCAGGCTCCACAACTAATATCATTGTATCCAACATCATTTGTGGCGTCTTGTAAACCACAATTGGATACCTCGTTTTGTGCGCTCCGGCAGGCAGAGTGATTTCCTCAGGAAAATCATAATCGATTCCAACGCGGGCTGTAGTACCGGCGACAGATTTAATTTTTATCTTTCGGGGATAGTCGGCCAGCTTGCCGGAAATCTGCATCTCTATAAAAACAGAATCCTTAACCTTAGCTGCATTTGCGGTGGCGGCAAAGGAATATATACGTGGATTGGTAATCTGGTAATACTCATAGAAGGCGACTCCATTTTCGCCTTCATAGGTCATTACCTCTTCCTTTTTACAGGAAATAAAACTGACGAAGCATATAAAAAACAGAAAATATCTCATAAAACTTACTATTGGATTAATAATTCGGGTTGAATTGGAGCTCAGTATCCGGTATGGGCAGAACATATTTGGCCGGCGTCAACGCAGTAGTGTTGAACTGCATAGTCGCAGCATTAATTCTTTTGTAGTAAAAAAATAGCTGACCTTCCGCATAAAACTCCTTTTGATGCTCTTTCAATAATTCAGCGTTTAAAAAGACCTGTGAGCCGGTTGTTGAAAGCGGCGACAAGCCCCTGTTCTGCCGGACGGTATTCAGATAAGCAATACCTTCTGCCACAGTAGCAGCGGATTCTGCAAGAATATAGTACATCTCTGAGAGCCGGATTACGGGTACATACTGATCTAACCTGGCTGTTGAAATGACTGTATTTGATGATTGCCAAAACTTTGATGGAAACTTAAGCCCGCCGTCGGTTTCTATCCAATTCTTAAACCGGATATCTGTATTAACCCCTGCCAGGGGACCTGAGGTCGGTGTCTCGTATAAAGTATTAAAGTTTGCTTCACTTCTGGTCAGTTTAGTATTCAACAGCGTCCCAGCCCTGAAATAAGTTTCGGTGTGACCGATCAAGCTTCTGGATCTAAGCATAAAGATTTGCTCGGTTATGTACAAACGATCTCGGTTTGTTGTACTCTCAGCAGCGGCAAGAGTGACAAACGGATATTTTCCCGAGTTTACGACTACCAGGGCTGCATTTTTCGCACCTTCTTTATCCCCGATGTAAATCCTGACTCTCGCTTCCAGCGCTTTTACCCCATAGTAATTCATATGTTCACGTCTTGTCCTGACATCGTTCAACACAATTGGATCTTGTTTGATCAGTAAGTCCTCAGCCTCCTTAAGATCGGCCAAAGCCAGATTTGCAACCTGCTCTGAAGTGGAGGGCACCTGAGCGTTCTCACTAATATCCTTTTTATAGGGAATTGCTTTGGCGTTCATGTTGCCTTTATACTCTTTACCAAACAGACGCAGCAGGTCAAAATGTATTAATGCCCTTAGCGCAAGCGATTCCCCGCGAATAATTGTGTAAGTACTGTCCGACAAAACGGATCTATTGGCGACTGTATTCTCAAGAATTTTGTTCAGTCCAGCAATTGCGTTATAACTGGTCGACCAAATTGCCGATACATGCGTCTGCACCTCAGTGGTCGTAAAGTTTAATTTAGTTGTTTCCACAAGAGGTATTGTACTCTGTGTGCTTGTAATGGCATAATTCTGTGCAAGCGCAGAAACGAACCCCATTGTTAGCTTATCGGCATATAGGTCTCGTGAAGCCAGTTGGGAATAGACACCATTAAGCGCCTGCTGAAAACCTGCTTCCGAAGAGAAAAACTGCTTTTCCGACAAACTGTCCTTTGGCTCCACATCCAGAAATTTCTTGCACCCTGCCAGCGAAATTCCAATAGCAATGCACCCTATTAATATGATATTCTTTTTCATCGAATCAAATGTTAAAATCTTGAAATTAGACTGAGCGTATAGCTTCTGGCAAAAGGGTTTTCCGTTCCGCGCTCAACTTCTATTGAGCTGAAGGTGTATGCATTGTCCGAATTTGCCGTTATCCGGAGATTTTTCAAACCAAGCCGCTGCACAAACGCATTTTGAAACGTATACCCGATATTGAGTCCCTGCAGCGTTACCGTATTGTTCTTCTGTACAAAGCGGGATGTACTTCTTA
Organism: Pedobacter deserti; assembly: GCF_024436415.1. Lineage (GTDB taxonomy): Bacteria > Bacteroidota > Bacteroidia > Sphingobacteriales > Sphingobacteriaceae > Pedobacter > Pedobacter faecalis. The sequence goes on from NZ_JAFMZQ010000001.1 coordinate 3,208,028, forward strand.
CAATACTATTCGCAGAAATTCTTTTATACATCGACACGTCTCCGACATTCACCCAGCCCAGGTCATAGGCTCTGCGGTCCACATTTCCTGAAGGATTGGTTCCTTCCACTCTCGTGGCCAGCGTGGAGTTATACATATAGCCACCGAAATCATACCTTAGGTTAAACCCAAAGTTGAAGCCCCGGTATTGAAAATTCGAATTTAATCCACCCGTAATCTTGGCCCTTGAATCGCCCGTATTCACTTTATCCCTGGTGTCCCAGTTGTACGTTGGCGTGCCGTCGAGCTTCACATAAATTTCCTGCCCGGTGATTGGATCAACCCCTAATGATCGGACCGTATAGATAGCAGTCATTGACTGTCCCTCAATAAACTGAGGGTTTGGTGTATACTGATTAGGGTTAGCAGCATTCAGCCGGTCGTTGAAAGCTTTCATTTTATCAGACAATTTCTTCAAAATATTTTCATTCATTGCGCCGTTTACACTGACTGTCCATCGTAAGGCCCTCACAGGATCATTGATCACCTGATAAGCAACATCGAAGTTAATCCCCGAATTTTGAATCTGACCCAGGTTTTCAATATAGCTGTTGAAGCCCGTTGAAGGGGCCAAAGAAACCGACGTCAGAGAGTTCTCTGTTAACTCCCTATAGGCATCAACCGTCAGGTTCAATCTGTTATTAAATAGACTCGCATCTATTCCGACATTGGCTTTCAATCTATTTTGTGGACCTAAGGTTAGATTTCCGAAGCCAGCCAATGTAGCTCCAAGATCTGCGTAATAAGTAGTCGCTGTCCCAAAGTTATATCTGAACTGAGATGCGTAAGGCTGAGTTGCACTCGATCCCGTCGAACCATAACTTCCCCGTATCCGTAAAGAACTTATTTGCGAAACGGATTTCAGGAACTGTTCGTTATGAAGGTTCCATCCGAGCCCTGCAGACCAGAACGAAGCGAACCTATTATTCTCGCCATAAGCTGAAGAGCCCTCCCTGGTATAAGAAAAATCAGCGAAATAGCGGTTGTCATAGGTGTAATTGAACACCGCCCCGTAGGAAAGCTCGTTGACTGTGCTTTGTAGACCGGTAGGCTTACCATTGGCCTGATATTGTGTGGCAAACAGCAAATTATCCAGTTTATCGAACGGGAAGCCCTCGGTAACCAGCGTGTAGTTATCGGCGTCAGATGAACGGATATCAAACGTACCTCCAGCTGTGAAAATGTGACGCCCAAAACTGTTATTGTAATTAACTCGCCCCTGTCCGTCCAGCCCAAGAGAATTATTAGTTGCTATGGAATAAGAACCTCTTCTTGAGACATCTGTAACGCTTGCAAACCGGCTGTCAAATGCGGAGTAAAAATTGTCTACAGTTCCGTTTTCTTTTGTGATACCGAAATTTCCAGCAACCCGCAAATGATCAGTTACAAAATATTCCAGGCTGGTTTGATTTCGAAGGTTAAAAGTTTTGTTCCGATCATTTATAGTGTTATAGTTAATATCTGCCAATGGGTTTAAAACCGCGGAATGATCATTTTGATTATTGGTATTTGGTACTGTTATCTGTTCAATATATTGCCTTGGTTTACCATTTTCGTCGTAAGGCCGGGTGTATGGATTATATGCGAGATAATCGCTGAATTCACCGTACGGCGATGCATTTGAGACAGTTTGAGTTACCGTGACATCATTTCTAAATCGGACTTTCTTAACGCTGTAACTAAAATTAAAGTTTCCGGAATAATTTTTCCGGTCCTGTTCTTTCATAACGCCCTGCAGTAACTGACCATTGAACGTTATCCCATATCTGATGGTTTGGTCGCCACCAGACAGTCCCAATGAAGTACGGTTACTATAACCCGTTTGGGCGGGGACGCGTTTCCAGTCAGTATTTACGCCCCTGAGCATCTCTTTATAGCGTTCAGCATATCTGTACTGTTCGGCAAAGGTTGTGACCAATCCTGCCCGCTTTTCAAACTCCAGCTTTTCCTCCGAGTTCAGCATATTGTATACCGATAAGTCGGGACTCGACAAGGTGAAGTTATTTGTCAGTGAAACCTCCAATTTACCTGCTGCAGGAGTTACGGTGGTAATCACCATGACTCCATTTGCGCCTCTTGCACCGTATATGGAAGTAGCAGACGCGTCTTTCAATATCGTTATAGAGGCAATCCTGTTCATGTCCAGATCTGCAACCTGTTGTAAACTCACTTCAAAATTATCCAGCACAAACAGCGGCAAATTAGGATTGCCAGCTAACTGGTCTCCCAAGGTAGGGAAAGAACCTTGTCCGCGAACCGCGATGTCCGGTAATGCGTTGATATCACCACCTGTGCTATTATTCGGGATAATCCTAAAGGATGGGTCGAGGGATTGAATAGCCGTAAACAGATTAGTAGGGTTAGCCTGGAGAAGTTCCGCTCCCGTAATCGTTTTCGCAGCACCTGTAAATGTAGAGACTTTTCGCTCCACAATTCCTCTAACTACGGTCTCCTTTAGCATTTGCTCCTCTTCTTCAAGATAAATAGTATAATTTGAGTTGGCCTCAATGGGCACCTCCGCTACTTTATACCCGACATACCGGAATTCCAGTGATTTTGCCCCGCTTGGGACGCTGATGGTAAACTTTCCGTTCTTATCAGTTTGAACAACTGATCTTGTACCAACGATACTTACGGTCACCCCCGGGATGGGCTGTCTGGTCCGCCTATCGCCCACAGATCCTGAGATAATGTCCTGTGCAACCACTTTGGCTGGCTGTACAATCACAGTATTATCGCGTACAACATAGTTCAGATTCTGGCCGGCAAAGATCATCTTCAGAACTTCGTCCAATTCCTTCTCCTTAACATTGATGTCGACCGGTCTTGTGTTTTTTAACAGGTTGTCAGTATAGAGGAAATTATAACCGCTCTGTGTCTTGATAGCTTTAAATACTGACTTCAACGAAGCGTCAGATTCCGACAACGTGATTTTTTGGGCAAGGGTCGACGCACTTACCTGCATCAGACATGCTGCGATGATAACGATGGTTAAACGCATGGTTAGCAAGATTTTATGGTATAGCCGCTTAGGCACACCAAATTTCCGGGAATTTTGATACATTAGTGTTTGGTTTGGTTGAGCAGTTCCTTTTCTTCCAACGGTCCAGGAATCTGCGGTTTAAAGTTGATAATTTCAATGTGCCAAACTAAAACCAGGTCCCGGTAGCTACCGGGTCTGGTTTTGTTCTTTATGGCGTGTTTATAGTAGCATTTTCTTCATGTAGTCGGTTTTTGGTTAATATTCTATTAATTCGCGTTTAGTTCTGTACATATATTTTCCTTCCTTCTATTCGGAAATGACTGGCACCTGTCGACTCGATCATTTCCAGCACTTTAGACACGTTATCGAACCTCGATACGCCACCGCTGAATCGTTCGCTGGTCTTTTCGCCGACAAATACCACCTCCACATTGTACCAGCGTTCCACCATCTTCATCACTTCCTCGATCGTCTGACTGTCAAAAACGAATTCGTTGTTTTTCCATGCAACAGCCAGATCGGTATCCGTTTCTGATACCATCAATTTATCTTTCGTCAACCGACTCTGTTGTCCGGGCTCCAGAACCCGGAAATGACCTGATGCACTTACCTTTACACGACCCTCTAAAAGCGTAGTGCGTTCTGATGCATCGTCAAAATAGCTACTAATATTAAAATGCGTTCCTAAGACTTCCACCTCCTGTTTTGCCGTCTTTACAACAAATGGATGCTGCCTGTCTTTAGCAATTTCAAAATACCCCTCCCCGCTAAGCATCACTTCCCGTTTACCGCCTCTCATTAAAGAGGTCGTGTAGGTTAGGCTGGAAGCGGCATTTAGATAGACGACAGATCCGTCTGGCAAAAGCACACGGGAGGTTTGTCCTTTGTCTGTCGACAAAACGTTCACCGCATCCGGATCAGATACGACATCCCTAATTTCATAGACCAGCATACCTTCCTCATTTTTCGAAATCACAATCCCAGACTCATTCGCTAAGGTTCCGGCAGCAACATCTGCGAGTCTGATCTTCTTCCCGTTTGCGAGCGTTAATGTAGCACCAACAGTACCGGGGGCTACATCCTCGGCAACAACAGACTGAGGCGCCGCTACCTTGTCCGTTTGAACACTGAACAAACGAATGCCGAAAACAATTAAGAGAATAGCTGCCGCAACGGAAATCCATGGCCAAAGCTTAAACCTCCGTGATCTCACATGGATAAACAAATCACGATCCACCCTGCTTACCACATCTTCAACAAGCGGATCAGTTTCATACTCACTGCCTACCTCAGCCAATACCTCAACAATCGCTGCGTTCAACCGATCCATATCGCGTTCGTTGTGAAAAAACTCCATAACACGCTGCGTTTCCTCGGCATTGCAGGAATTATCCAGGTATTTGTGGAATAAGGCAAGTACTTCGTCGGTCTTTTTCAATGTCTGATTTTAAGCTAATACGTAGAAGACTAAAAAAATCCTTAGTCAGCAGACGATTTTTTTTAAAAAATTATATCACAGTCCCTTTACCAGAATTGCCAGTATGATAGACAACTCAAGCCCGGACGAATTCCGGAAATGGTTTCTCAGAAATCTGTTTGCCTGTAGCATGTGACTACTAATCGTCTTGGCGCTTATCCCTAAGATTTCTTCCACCTCTTTATAAGATTTGCCCTCCAGTTTGCAAAGTGTAAAAACCTGCTTCCGCTGCGGCGGCATTAACGCAATGGCATCCATAAACTTTTGCGAACCTTCCCTTTCCCAAATATCCTCCTCGATGTGCAGATAAAGCTCAGAAGTAGCCTCCATCATCTTGTTCAGCAATCTTCTGTCCCTGGCAACTTTCCGATAATAATCGCTGACAAGGTTTTCGCCTATGCGAAAGATGTAAGACTTGAAGGACTTGTCGGGTTCTATCCGTTCCCGGTTCTCCCAAACTCTGACAAATATTTCCTGCAGCGTTTCTTTCACCAGATCACTCGACTTTAAGAGCTTGAAAAGGTTGCCCGTCAGCCGATATTTATAGGCGTCATACAAAACGGCAAACGCATGCTCATCACCGTTCTTCAACCGGATCAGCAAATTTTGTTCATCGAATTCATTAACGCTTCCCATAGATCATACTTGATGCCCGATAAATATACTTAAAAAACCAGACCGGGAAAGATTTTGTATACCTGGCATTTGGCGCCACCCAAGAAATTAATGCCAAGCGCTTACAACACAGTTATTAAACCGCATAGAAAGTTGCGGAAATGCCCGTTTATAGGTTGCACCCGGATACACTCAGGAACCGTACAAAAGCCCTTAAACCATAGCTATTCCCCGTTTTATACCTGAACAACAAAACTGTTCGTCTGCAGCAGTAGGTGGATGTAGTGATTAGTGGTTGTAGTGATTAGTCTAATAGCTAATTTGATCCCTGAATCTGGAACGCCACAATAGCAGTAAGGCAATTGCAGTACAGCCAAACATGACCGAAGGCATGATTGCCAAACTTCCGTTATGCAGCAAGCTAATTAGTCCGGAAGCAATAACTCCGGCTATCATCTGCAAACTTCCTAAAACAGCAGATGCTCTTCCGGTAGCTGCTTTAAATTCTTTCAATGCAAGGGCAGTCGTATTTGGGTTAATGAAGCCCACCCAGAATAAGAAAAAAAATGTAAATGCCAATGTCAAAAATGCATTTGCCAGACTGGAAACTGCAGTAACAAAAAAAAGAAATCCGGTAATAAATAATAAAATACCCGCCCAATAACATATCTTCTCGCTCGTAAACCTTTTCAATGCCAGTTTATTGAGCTGGCTACCTGCAATGAGTCCGCATGCGTTAAATGCAAAAGCCCAGCTGTATTCACTATCTGTAAAGCCGAATTTCTCCATAAATACGAATGGAGAACCGGCGATATAGGCATACATCCCCGCATAGCTGATACCTCCAGCCAAAGTGTAACTCAGGAATGCGGGATTTTTAAGGACAGTTAAGTACTCCGGAAATATTTTCGACACCTTGAGGGAGATAGATTTGTCTTCTGCCTTGGTTTCAGGCAAGACCCATTTCACTGCAATCAAAATGGCTAACGCGATCGTTGCCATTACGCCAAATACCCATCGCCAACCAAGCCGGTTATTAACTATTCCTCCGATAGCTGGTGCAATGATAGGAGCTATTCCCATTACCAATACCAGCGTAGAAAGTACTTTTGCTGTTTCTTCGGAAGGAAAAACGTCCCTGACAATGGCCCTGGCCGCTACCATGCCTACACATCCTCCAAGCGCCATAAATAAACGCACAATTATCAGGCTGCTTATACCAGTTGATAATGCGCACAGTAAAGCTGCGAGTATATAAATGATCAAACCCGCTACCAAGGGTTTCTTTCTTCCGAAGCGATCAATAAGAATCCCGTAGGCCAGCTGTCCTATGCAAAGGCCGGCATAATAGCTCGTCAGGCTGTAACCAACTGCTGCAAGACTTGTATCTAACGACGAGGCAATTGCCGGGAATGAAGGCAAATACATGTCAATGGAGAAAGGGCTTAGGGCAATAAGAGCTCCTAATATCAGTATAAGGACGTAATTTTTTCTGGCATTCATGTTATAAACTATTAAGCCTCTCTAAGCGGATGATCACTTCACTGTACAATTTCAATGCTGATTCCATTGAGAACGGAATTTAAAGTTGGTTGTTCAGTCCTGTGTATAAATAGGTATATAAATCCCAAACCCCATCTACATTCCCCGGGGCCTTTATCAAACTGATTGTTATGCCGCCGCAAAGCATACCCGAACCAATAACAACCGATGCCCGGTATTGTGAAAGCAGTTCTCTAGGCTGTAGTGTATAAATAGCCAATGCAACGGCAGAAGCCAGTCCAAGAAAAAGAGCCATTGGGGATATCGCAAGACTGTTGAAGTTACCGTGGGTAAAAGTTACATTCACACCTCTTTCCCGAAAAAGAAACTGCCCGAAGGTTCCCGAAATTCCCCAAAGAATAGCAGCTACAATTGCGAACAGGAAACCTTTAGTAACGGTCTTATCAGATTGTCTCATTAAAATATACGCGGTAGCGGCTCGGTGTCTTGACTATGTCTTAAAATATCTTTTTGCCACCAATTGAGCCGAAATAACTGCTCCCTCCATGTAGCCGGAATATTCAGGGGACGTTTCCGTTCCGGCAAAAAAGAGCTTTCCGTCCATATAGCTTTGTTGCAATAGCGGATGTCCGTTGTTTTGATGAGGGCGCTGGATAACCTGATTGCCCGACAATATAAATTCGTCTGTCCAAACCTTGTCAAAATAAGCCACAGGTTTTAACGCCTTTTCTCCCAATAATTCGCCCAACTGCCGCAATACAAGTTCTTTCCTTACTTCCTCCGCATAGGATGCCGCACCGCCGCCGAGAAAACCCGTAAACCCAAACTTGCTTCCTTCAAAGTTCGTATGGTCGTACATCTCCGTAATAATCCCCGCGTGGCTGTATAGCATACCCGAATAACCCTCAGTACGCCAGAACGGGCGCTCATATTCTAGTGTAAATTTAACGGCTCCTGCCATCCATGTCTGTACAGACGGCAAAACAGCAACAAGCGGATCCGGCAAAGCTGGCGAAAATGTCATTTGTTTTGACGCCAGTTGAGGCGGAATACAAATAACAACAGTGTGAGCGTCCAGGAAGCGGCCATCGGCCGTGCCCAATACAATACCATTTTCTGTTTCCCTTACCGTCGTAACCTTCGTGTTTAGTAAGATTGCATCTTCTGGTAGCTTTTGGATCAGTGTGTCAATCAGCATCTGGGTCCCACCTGCCAACCGGTATGACGGGTTTTCTGCTTCAGGCACATAGAACTTCTGCGGTGGCTCGAACGATCTGGTTTGAAATAACGATATGCCTTTTGAAAACTGGGGATACTTCTTTAGCCCAAGCTCATCAATCAAAGCAAGTAAATTCGGATGCATATCCGAAAACCAGGTTGCACCTAATTCTAAGGGCGTTCCGATGACTCCTTTGATGGTTTGTATTCTTCCCCCCAACCGTGGCGAGGCTTCAAGTATGGTAGATTTTATATTTCGTTTGGTTAATAAATAAGCCAGGGTGATTCCGCTCAGCCCGCCGCCTATGATAATTGTTTCCTTTGACCCCATTACACGTTCAATATCAGCCCTTTGAGTAAGCACTAATTTCTCTTTTGCTGGCCGGGAGCGAATGGCTTCGCCGACTTAGATCCTGTTCCTTTCTTTGCTTGCCCAGGAGGCACCTTTCCACTGTTTCCTGCGGTTCGGTAACTATAACACGAACTGGCTAACATAGTTGCTGAGAGAGCTATAACGTATACAATGCTTTTCATATGCTTTTTAAGAATTGGCACTAAATTTATGCCATCTTGCAGACCTCAACCTATCTGATAGAAATAAATCATTCTACCGATCAAATTTGTTGTAGTCCCCGTGAAGAGATATCTGAGTGCAATGCTTGTACATCTCTGGGCATCCTTACCAATAAGTCGATATTCTTTAGAATATAAATAGATAATAACTAGATAATCAATATATGGTTGAACTATACTTGACATATCCTTGCTATATCAATTGGATATATCAAGGATATGTCAACGATATACCAAGGATATACCAACCATATACCAACCCCCTATTTATATTCTACTTATCACGTATTTATTTTCTAGTTATAGGCTACGAAGACTTAACTTTTTGGCTTTTACAAGTGGATGATCCTGGCGAACTCACTTATTACTGAGACGCGTGATTGAACGTACCACTTCGTCCAGCTCATTGGCGGATGCCATCAGGTAATCAAGGATTTTCTCCCTCTCGGGGTCGTCTTCACAAGTACCGCGCAGCAGTGGCACAAGCCCCATAATCTGAGATAGTGGGGCCCGCACCAGGTGCGACTGTATCCAGGAAATCTCCCGGAGCTTTTTGTTTTGGTCTTCGATAGCCTCAATGTAGCGTACACGCTCGGTCACGTCGTTGGCAAGGACTACCTTAGCTTTTCTGCCTTTGTAAACAATCAGATTGCTCTGAATGTCAACCTGAATTAGTTCACCGTTCTTTTTACGGTGCCTGAACATGCCTTGTAACCTCACTTTCTTTTCATTCTGCTGCTGGTTGACCGTCTCTTTAACGAGCGGTATTTCCTCCGGCGGGCGAATATCCAGAATCGTCATCGACAAAAATTCTTCCCGGCTATACCCATAATGTTCTACCGCGGCCGTGTTGACATCCAGATATTGCAGTGACTCTGCATCATAAACAAACATGGGTTGCGGACTAAGCTGGAAGAGGTCGCTGTAACGTCTTTCTGACTCAGCGAGGGCCTCCATGGTTCTTTTGCTTTCGGTGATGTCTTTAAAAAATACCGAGAGCCCGTTTGCAGATGGATAGGCACTAACACCAAACCATGTTTGGGTTGCAGGGTAGTAGTCCTCAAACTGGACTGCTTCTCCGGTACGCATGGCATATTCATAGTGCTTATAAAAATCCAGCTGAAGGGCGTCATCAAATATATCCCAAAAGTTTTTCCCCAGCATGCTTTCGCGTGGCTTTCCCATCGTTTTTTCAGCAGTAAGGTTCCAATATGTGGTAATCCAGTTCCGGTCGACCGCAAAGAAGCCGTCGCCAATACTTTCGAGTATGCTGTTGCGCTCGGCTAAGGCCTCTACAGCAGCAAGTTCTGCCCTTTTGCGATGGTCGATATCCTGAAAGCTGCCATATACGCGCACGCATTCGCCATCGCGAAACTCGGCCTCCGCCATCGCACGGATCCATCGTCTGTTGCCGCGAGCAGTTGTCATTTCTACTTCAGCATCAATCGGTTCCCCAGTGGCTATGGTATGCGCCATTTTGCCTGCAATGTAGTCCCTATCGGCACCCTCTTGGTAAAAAGATAGCCAGTTATCTGCCGCCGGCACAAAATCCTCAGGCACTTCATAAATTTCACGCGTAATGGCCGACCAATACGCTGTACCCCTAACCCGGTCGACCTCCCAGCCTCCAATCCTGGCAAGCTTATTCGCTTTATGCAGCAGGTTTTCCAGCTCCTTCTTGTCAGAAATGTTTTTGCCGACGCAAAACATGACCCCTTCCTGTGCCGAACGAGTAACCGTCCACGACAGCCAGATCGCTTTGCCACCTTTGGTAAGAAACCGGTTTTCAAAATACATGGTCTGATCGCCACCCGCTATAAACGCTTTGGTACGTTCGCGACTGGCTTCCAGGTCATCCGGGTGAACCAACAGATCGAGCGGTCTGCCCAGCAGCTCCTCCTCGGTAAAGCCCAACTGATTGTACATGGCCGGATTCACTCTTTTAAAATAGCGGTCTATCCCTAATATGCCCACCATATCTGCCGCGCGGTCAAACAGCATCCGGAGCTGTTCATCGGCGTTCTTGCGATTGGTTATGTCCCGAACAAACATAAAAAAACCGTCGCCATTCGGATAAATCCGGTTCTCCTGCCACAGGCCCAGGGGAGCATAAAAATCTTCACTTACTACGCAGCGCTTTTCGCGCAAAGCTTCCTGTATCGATTTGTAGGTAGGGGAACCGATCGCTTCCGGGAACAGATCCCAGATGCATTGGCCTATCATATCCTGTGGTGCTTTGCCAACCATCTCCCCTAACCTCTTGTTTACGTACACATACCGCTGGTCTGCATCTGCAGCGATGAAGCCGTTTGAAATAGTCTCCAGCACGTCTTCCAATGCTATCGATCCATTGGCAACTTTCTCTTTAGATGGCTCTGGGGCCGTTTCGACGATATGGGGAGCACGAACAAAGCTAAGTACAATGGTGCCCACATCGGCGGCATGCAATAGATTGATAAACGTACAATCTATACAAAGATATTCTGCCGGGTGGCGTTGCAGCCGGAAACCCAGCGAGACCGCTTCGTCGTGGTGCGGAGATATATTCTGCACACATTCCTGAACCAAATCCTTATCGTCCGGGTGCACCAGGTCGATAAGGTTCTGTCCGGATAAGTCGCAATCGCGCCAGCCGGTGATCCGACGGGCAGATGGATTGCTATCCATAACCCTTAAGTCACCATCAAGCAATAGGATACCTGAAAGGCTATGATCTATAACTTTCCGGAAAGACATTCCGCTGGCATTCGTGTCCTCTAAATCTGAAATTTTGCCCATAGCTCGTTTTAAGGTTATCAGATCATTAAATTACGAAAACCGCTCGATAAAGCAACATTTTAGAGTTATCATAAAGCGGCATATCCGAAGAGCGATTGATTGCCCCGCGCTTGCAAGAGAACAGGTGGCATGCAACCTTTTTTGCGGGATTAAACTGAAGGCACACGTTGACTTAATAGCCCATATCCTGGCTACTTTTGATATCCGCTAAATCTACGTAGGCAAAATCTTTACTTGCACGGTGTTTGATCATTACGGATATCAATAACCCCATATAACCGGTGAGTTTTCTCAAACTTGATTGATTTGAGAGGCGGTGGTTAAATCTAACGAACGTGAGTTCAATAATATAAAAACCTACAAAACCATCGCCAGTTTTGTTCACGCTCACCTTCCAAATGAATTAGAAATAAAGGCCAAGTCAGACAATCATTTGCTATTTTCATCCTTTAAGCCTTTAAGCAGGGCATAGATCGCCATTGCATGTCCATGCCCAAGATCAAATTCTTCCTTTAACCATTTGGTGATGTCACCCGCCTTTACGGCCAGTTGCCCGTTAACTGCAAAACCCCGCTCTTCAGCCAGTGCCCTGAAATCCGCTGCAGTCTTACCGGTCTTGTCCTGTATCGCCTTTAAATATCCTTGAAATGACATATCTCATTGTTTAAATTTTCATATTAAGCCACCTTTCACCGCTTGCTCCGGACAAAAGGAAAAAGATGTCTGAAGCGTTCATTGCGCAGCCAAACGCTGCCCCACATCAAAATACCATAAACGTCTGTATTGGTCATATTTTTGAAATTTAAAAGCAAACTTAGCGAGCAGACGGCATAGTTTAAAGGTGTAAATACGACGAGTACCTCCATTACAGTCCAACCAGTTCACCCAAAACCGTTTCCGGCATCAACATCCTCCAGTCTTCTGCTGAGTAAGGGTTCATATTTTCTGTCTCTATCAATAAAAATAAGCTGGTGTAGCATGTCGGATAGCGCCCTTTTTACAATCCGGTCATTTCTGCCATAGTCCCAGATGGAACCCGGAACATTATCCAACAACGTTTCAACCGGAATTTCTTTGGTAATAATACGCGTATTGCCTTGATCGTCCTTTAGCACGGTCATCATTGGTCTTTTGATCACTTGCGAAAAAAGGTCAGTCAACGCGTGAATACTTAGTGCTGCTGTCCCCGGATCATTGATTGCCGGGCTTAGGGCCTTTACTGCTACCTCGGCCAGATGAAAGAAACCATAATAAGCGTTTTTGTTAACTTCCTGTCCATAGTAAAAGTCAATATCGAGCAACAATCTCTGTAACTGGTCTTCGTCCGGATGGCCTTCAATGACGCAAAATGGCGTTCCCTGAAGAACAAACGTACCAACGGGATGCAGAAAGCTGATCGCCAGATCATGTTTGCACAAAAATTTCAGCAAGCGACCTTCGTCGAAGCCTTGAAAATACCCGCTTTGAGGCGAAAGAATTTGCTGGCCGTGGATTTCAGCCGCCGGTACTATGCTTGCATGCGTGTTCTTTGCGACCCTTTCCAAGCTACGGGATGTCCTTAAATGGATGCGCTGGATTAGCTGCTCGTAACGAAAAGACTGAGTAAAGTAATGGAGGAAGTACACAAACAGGAAGATATCGGCGATCGTGAGCAGCACAAGGAGATATACACTGATTGACGGGACAAACAGATCGGTTTCAGAGTCATTAATGTTGGCCAGGAGAAATAAGGAAAATACAATAGTACCGATATAAAAACTTAAAATAACCTTTTGAACTCGGTCTCCGATGATATTATCGAGCATTCTGTTGCTCATTTGGGATGCCGCCTGATTCATTAGAATCATGACCATTGAGAAACTGAAGACAGTCAGGGAAATAATTCCGCTTGCGATTGTAGACACAATTGTCCTGGCCGTTTCTGGATCCTTAAGCGTCAGCCATCTAAACCGCTCGTTGAGCACATGACCAAAACCGGCAGCGTCCAGCTCAAGAGCGCCCACGGCGATTGCCAGAAACAAAAGACCGAAAACAGCAGGGAAAAAGCCGATGCTGTGCACAAATATATTGTAATACTTACGTATCCACTTAAACAGTCGTTCTGCCATTGAGGTGATTTTAACTTCACCGTAGATACATCCCAATCCGACAAATGGTTTTCGCTTATTAGAGCACCGTATTCAGGCTAATTCCAGGCCCAAGCGTTTCGTCAGCCATCGGTAACATGCTAGTTAGTGCTAGTTAGTGCTATTGGTGCAGAAGCTTTGTTGAATGCGGGCAATGAAACAAAGAACACCGTACCGTTTCCTTGTGCACGTTCTGCCCAGATATCGCCCTGATGCCTGCCGATAATCTCACGTGACAAATATAGCCCGATGCCAAGTCCCGAGATGTTCGGCGTCAGTTCATCAATACGATAAAAGCGATTAAAAATATGCTTCAGTTTGTCTTCCGGAACGCCGGGTCCGAAATCCCGCACCGCGATCACCACCGTATCTTCCTGCTTTGTAACTTTCACCTCTACCGTGTCTGCATTCGGGGAATACTTAACCGCATTACTCAGCAGGTTGATCATCACCTGCTCTATTCTGGCCGAATCGCCATATACCATGCAGCCATCAGCAGTACGATCAAAGATGATCCGGTGTGCACCGGAGCTATGCTGAATAAGCTCGATGGCTTCGGTCACCACTTGCTGAAGATCAAACTCCCCATAGCTGAATATCATTTTACCGGCTTCAATCTTGGAAACGTCCAGCAAATCATTCACAAGCGAGGTGAGTTTTAAGACCTGCTGGCCAGCCTTACTCATAAATTTCTTTTGCTGCTCATCTGCGGGCAACCTGTTTAGAATCTGCAGGTATCCATGAATGCTAGCAAGAGGGGTTTTCAATTCATGACTTGCCAATGCGATGAACTCATCTTTTTTGTCGTTTAAGCCTTTCACCTCTTCAAAGAGCTTCGCATTGTCAATACTTATGGCCGACTGTGCGGCAATTGAGCTGACAAGTGTCTCATGCTCTGCGGTAAACCGGGCCGGTTCGGGGTGTCCGAAAAACAGCCCGCCAATCACATTGCCTGAGCGTGATATCACCGGAACGGCCAGATAACTTACAACCGGCAGGTGGCCCTTGGGCATTCCATAATGTGGCGCATTATGGCCATACCGCGGATCGGAGGTAATATCATCTACCCGCATGATCCCCGAACCGGAGAACGTGCGTTCAAAGATTGCCGTGTTGCGCGGCATTCCGAACTTTTCGAATGCCTCTCGCGGGGCGCCAGACAGCGTATAGAGCATATATGAGCCGCCCCGTTCATCCGTTTTATTATAAAAAAAGGCGCCAAACTTTGCTCCGGTCAACTCAGTTGTTGCATCGGTTACCTTTTGCAAAATTTTATTGAGTTCCAACTCTTCAGAGATCGTTGTCATCACCATATTCATGATCTCCAGTCTTTCCGTATATTTTCTTGCATTCTGCCGCGCAGCCAGCTCCTGGCTGTTATCCCTGGCAATCTTGGATGCTCCGATTATCTTGCCTTGCTCGTCAATAATCGGGGAAACTGTCAGGGAAAGCTGGACCAGTCTGCCATCTCTGGTTTTTCGGACCGTTTCAAAATGGTCTACCTTTTCGCCTGCGCATATCTTTGAAATGATAAAATCCTCTTCCTGCAGCCGCTCCTCCGGAATGATTATGCTAATATGTTTGCCGATCGCTTCCTGCTCGCTATACCCAAAAACCCGCTGGGCAGAAAAGTTCCAGCTGGTAATAATTCCCTCCAGCGTTTTGCTGATGATTACATCATCGGATGAGGCGACTACTGCAGCAAGCCGGGCCTGCTTTTCTGCGAGTTCTGCCAGGCGAAGCTGGCTGAGCTTCTGGGCAGTAATGTCCATAACCGAACCAATAAACCGCGTAGCCAACCCACCGCTGAAATACACTTTTCCTTTGGCCTGAACCCATCGTACCCGACCGTCGGAAGCCCCGACCGTCCGATATTCCACGTCATAGTCGCCTCCACTGTTTACAGGATCAAAAAGTCGGGATATCTGAGACTCGATCCTTTCCCGGTCATCCGGGTGCAAACCTGCCAGGAAGTCCGACTCATAAGTGACCGGGCCAGCATGATCAATCCCAAAAAGCTTCCGGCAGCGTTCGTCCCAGTCCATCGTCCCTTCTATCAGGTCCATATCAAAAGTACCTAGTTGCGCTGCCTGCTTTGACAGCCGGATTTGCTCATACGCCTTGTGGAGCTCGAGCCTCGCCAGCACCTGTTCTGTCACGTTTACCGAGATCGCCAGGATACCTTGTATACATCCGTCAGAATCACGGTAAGCCTGATATACAAAGTTTTGATAAACAGTTTCCTGCTTGCCATGCCTTGTGAGCTCCACTGGCTGCTCTTTTGCAGAAAATGAAACCCCTGACCGGTACACACCAGCCATTGCCTCTTCCAGTCCCTGCGACCGGGCATCCGGAAGGGCGTCGAACACCGGCCTATTCATGACCTCGTCCAGTGGCTTGCCCCAGATTTCCAGCATTGCACTATTTACAACCTCAACAACAAAATCAGGCCCCATCAGGCGACACATGGCGACCGGAGCCTGCAATATCATGTTGCGAAAGTTTTCTTGGCTATGCTCCAACTGCTTTTTTGCCTGGTTTAAATCCGTCACATCGGCTGCCGTATTCAAGATCCCGTAAATACGATTTTGACCATCGAACAGCGGCGTAAAGCTGTAATTGAAGAAAAACTCCTGCATGCGTCCGTTCACCATTAGATTAACTGGCTGGTTTCTCACATGATATGCCACACCCGTCTCATAAACCTGCGTAAGGCGCTCATAAATATGCTGATCGCTGAGTTCTGGCAGCACCTCAAAATAGGTTTTACCTATAATGTCATTTCCCTTACCCCAAAGTTCTATAAGCGACCTGTTTGCCTGGACGATCCGCATTTCCGGACCTGTGTATACGGCAATGGGAAAAGGAGCACTCTCCACTAGCGCAGCCATTTGCCGCTCACGAAGGGAGATCACTGCCATGGACTCCTCCTGGGCCTGCTGCACCGCAAGAAGCTCCTCATTGATGGCCTGCAGCTCCTCGTTGGAAGCGGCCAGTTCTTCATTGACCGACTGCGTGTCTGCAAAAGCGGACGCGGCAACAAGCATAGCCCCTATGCCCTGTATGTCCGCCGATTCATCTTGTATCGCGCTGCAATACACGTCGAAGCGCTCTCCTGAGCCCTCCCCGAAACAGACCCCGCGCAATATAGCAGGCCTGCAGGAATATACCGGCTGGAACGCGGCGGCAAGTTCTGTCCAGGCTGGCTGGCCCGCCTGCGCAGCGGGCTGGCCCAGAGCAAAGCCGGACTTAGTCGCGTAAGGCTCAAACGCGTCGTTATACAAGACAATGAATTCTGCTCCCCAGAAAATAAGCATCGGCACCGGACTGTTCAGGGCCATGCTAAGCGATTGCTTTAAAACGACAGGCCAGTTGCGCAGGTCGCCTAGGGACGTAGCCGTCCAGTCGAAGCCAAAAATGGCGACCGCCACCTCACTCCATCCAGGGAGGAAATAGTGATCCTGAGGTTGATTGCTTGAGTTCTCCATCAATGCGCAAAATATAAAAAACGCCGGAATAAAGGCCTTTCAAAAATGGAAACTTCCGTCTCTAAAAGACGACACAGAGGGTAGCCTATACGTCTGGCTTAACTAAAAGCATCGATTCAAACACCCTTATCCGGAATTTCAAAGTAAAAAGTTGTTCCCTGTCCTTCTGCACTTTCGAACCAGATGCTTCCCTTATGCCATTCAACAATATTTTTTACAACATTCATCCCAAGACCCATTGACGGCTCGCCTTGAAGGCCCGGCCGCCCTGCCGCAGTATACTGATCGAACAGGATCGCATGGTGTTTTTTCGGAATACCGATACCGTTATCGGAAACAGTGAATAGAACGCCATCGGCATTTTTCACTATTTTGAATGCGATGGCCCCGTTTTCGGCGGTGAATTTCAGCGCATTGCTCATCAGATTATTGATGATCTGCATAAACTTCGGTTCATCAATACGAATGAATACCTCCTCAGGCGAAGAACTGAACGTAATGCTCCGCCTTAATCCACCCTCGGCTTTTTGGGCCTCTTCTACATACTCGCGGAGTTTCTTTGCAATGTCAACCCGCTTCTTCACCAGTTTCACCTCTGCAGTTTCCAAAAACTCACGGTTGGTCAGATCCCGGATCAGCTGCACAGCCTGCTGATTGATTTCCATGATCTTATCAATGCGTTCGTTATGTACCGTGTCGGGCAAATCAGCCTTTAACGCCTTGGCCAGGCTCCGGGCTATCCCCAGGGACCCAGAGAGTTCATGGGCAAGAATATTAAGAATGGAATTTTTCTTATTGGCGTACTTTGCAAATGTATGCTGACTGGTTAATTCTGTCGTTATGTCTATAGCGTGGCCATAAACCGATCTCCTCTGTTTACTGTCTGTATGAACAGAGGCCATGACCCGCACCCAGCGTAACTTCCCCTCAGCGTGCCGTATCCGAAGATGGACATGCTTATCCAATCTGCCTTTCAACAGGTCCGATAGGCAAGCGAGCGCATATTCAACATCATCCGGATGTACAATGTCTTTCAATTCATCCAGCTGCGCCCCGGTTTTGCCTGCGCCAAACAACGCATCAAAAGCTGCATTCTTATAAACGACCTTATGAGCTTCTATATCAAATATGAAAGTGGCTACCCCGGATTCATCGGAAAGCGAAGCATAATGGCTCGACTGCATCATAGGTTTTTCGGTCAGATACAAATGTAATCAATCCCGTCATGTGATCAAACAGGTACCGCGGGTGAATCATGCAGCAAAATCAGTATTTCTTGATAGTTTTCAGGCCTAAATACTCGCATCGCTTTTTCGGCGAACTACGTAAATTTACTAGGCTAAAGCGAGGGTTATGAATTTGAAGATATTGACATTGCTTAGCAGGTACTACCCGGCCAATTCCACACTCAACATCTCGGAAGGAAGATACGACCTGCAGATATCCACAGACGAGAAAGGACAGCCTTCTGTGGTCCGGATTGGCAAACAGCATACCTGGGGCAGGCTCGTAAACAAAACCTATGCCCGCCAGGAGGACGTAAATGATGAGGGCGAGGTCATTAGGGTTCGCTGGACCCTCCTACCCCCTTTAGATTAATCCCTAGGCACATTTCCAGCACAGCCGACCAGCCCGGCCCGGCGATAGCCCCACGTATGTTTCAACGCATTTGCCGATATTTACGCAGAAGATCAGGTATTAAGCGGTCAAACATCAAATTGAAGTAGAGTGTTTTTAAGGCAGCATATCAAACTAAACAAAACACCTATGATGCCAATTTCTACCTGGACAGCCACTGCGTTAAAAGAACTCAAAAACAATCAACCTATTATTGAACGCACCGCCTGCGATTATACGTTCCAAATCTTCAGTTGCTATGACTCGTTATGGGCAATAGTTCTTCGTTCGAGCGGCCACGGAACCGCCTTCAGAATGGCTTTCAGCTCCGGTAGCCAGCTAAGACTTAGCGCCATGCAGGATTCGGGACATCAGATACAATTTACGCTGAATGCTGACGATGCATCTAATTGCGTAATCTACTACCGACTGCGGACTATACTTGATCCGTCGAACTAAAGAACCACATGCCCCGGCAGATGGTTATCGCAATTAAAATTATAACATTTCTACTATGAAAACACTAATCCAAAACCCAAGAAGGGATTTTTTATCGACATCCCTGAAAGGATCCTTACTGGTGATGGCAGGCATGTCCTCTGTAACCCTGCTGCAATCGTTCGCCCCGGCGGAAGCTGACCAGTCGGAAGCTGCATTCCGCAGTCAACTTGGCCTGCTAGGTAGCCTGTCGCTGATGACCAGCGAAATTGCGGTGAGAAAAGCCATGAACCCAAAAGTTAAGCTATTTGCGAAATGTGAAGTAGCTGAACAAACCGCTCTGGCAACTGTGCTGAAAGATTTAAACACGCCTATCCCTGCTATGGATGCTAAAGGACAGGCTATCATTGAAAAGCTCAACGCCGCCAGCGGGGCTGCCTTTGACAAAGCCTTCATGCAGGCTCAGCATGAAACCCATCAGCAGTTGAAATCCCTAACGGGCGACTTTATTAAGAGTACCGAGGGAAAAACCGGCATGCCGGACAAGCATACCAGGCACATCGCCACCGTATCACACCCCACGATCACCGAACACACTGAAAAAAGCAAAATGCTGCTTGGCGAACTAGCTTAAAACTAGAGGAAGCAGTTACATTCAAGTGCACTAATCCGATAGTTTACCGCAAATAGATGCGTTCGATTGCGGTAATTATCGGGTCTAGTGCCAGTCCGTCATCCTGATTGCCAAACACCACTATAGAGAACTTCTTTTCAGGATAGCGGACGTAATAAGACGAAAAACCGGTCGTTCCACCGCTGTGAGATATCCGTGTCGCATTATAGCGGCGCTCGATATACCAGCCGTAGCCGTAGGCAATCTCAGGCGTTTCGTTTGAACTGGGACTGAAAATTTCATTCAGCGTTTCTCTTTTTACCAGCTTATCTCCATAGAGCGCCTGGTCCCAATAGTAGAAATCGTCGATGGAAGAATAAATTCCTCCATCGCCCTGCAGATAACTGGCCGTACTTTGATCATCCAAGACCAGTTTGCCATCTTTTGGATTATAACCATATGCCCGGTTTGGTATTGTCCCCTCCATATTATTGAAAGTGGAGTTGGCCATTTTCAGCGGCTTGAATATATGACGGCGAACAAACTCATCAAATGGTAATCCGGACACCTTTTCCACGATCAGCCCAAGTAAAACGTAAGCAGTATTGCTGTAGGAGAACTTTGTCCCGGGTTTAAAATTTGTGCTGTCCTGCTCTGCGACAATATGTAGTACATTGATATCTTTTAAGGGACGGCTAGTCGGAACGCTCCCATAGCTTTTCAGCCCGGAGGTATGGTTGATCATTTGTTTGACTGTGATCTCTTTGCTGAACGCTGGCAGATCGGGAAAGAAGGCATCCAGTCGGTCGCCGAGGTCGAGCTTACCTTGGTCGCGAAGCATGAGGATGGCCATCGCGGTAAAAGGCTTGGTGACTGATGCGATCCGGTAATTGGTTTTGCTAGTAGCCCTGACTTTTCGGGCGATATCGGCATATCCGAATGACCTGCTATAAAGTTTGCGCCCATCCCGGATGACCATAACACTAATGCCAGTTGTTTCAGGGCTTTTGTAACGGCTGAAGATGCTGTCAACGGCACGGATCTGCTCAGGAGTGGATTGGGCAAAAAGATTGCCAGTAAGAAAAGTGGCAATTAATACAGAGAGAATTTTCATATGAACTGGATCAATAGTGAAAGATAGGAATCGCATACTAATCTGCAAAACCGTTGCTGTTGTTTTAGAGCGCTAGCCACTGGATTACACTGTACCCAACTGACTATGAGACGCTTTCTGCATTTACACCGTAATCGCTTTTCAACAAACCGAAAACCGCTGAATCCTCATATTGCCCGTTAATAAAATAATGTTCCTTCAGTACCCCTTCCTTACTGAATCCAAACTTTTCCACAAGACGTAACGAGGGAACATTCCGCGTACCGACCAACGCCTCAATCCGGTGAAGATTCATTTCGTTGAACCCGTAAGCAATCACCGCGGCAAGCGCCTCGGACATGAGTCCTTTGTTTTTGTAAGCATCAGTCTTAATAGAATAACCTAGTTCAGCACGCCTATGGTCTGGATACCAATTGTGAAAAGAGCATTCACCGATAACACAATCATCAAACTTATCGATAATCAAGAAAAAAAGAATGCTCCTGTTGTAAGAGACATAACCCTTTTCAAACTTCAACCGGGCAAGCCGATATTCCTCTTCGTTGCGATGACCAAAAAAGCGCTTAATCTCTGGTTTCTGCCAGTTGTTAAATATGTAAATGAAATCATCGTGGCCTAACCGTTTCAGCTTTAGCCGCTGTGTTTCAATGATGTGAAATTGCATAAATCCAGCATAAGTTACGGTCTTCAACTCTACTTTCAAAACGGCAAAAGACAAGGCCCCGGCAAGAATAGTATATTTGTATCCATTCACGTAATATGATACAACAAGCATTTGCAGACCGCGCAGCGAGCGTACTCTCAAAAAAGGAGGGTATCGTCGGCCTTTGCGCTGGTGGGTCATGGATCTCTGGCGAAATTGACGAATATTCAGATTTGGATCTGATCGTTGTAACCCGAGAATCCATATCAGCCAATAAGCAGTTAATGGTAGACTGCGCGGCCAGCCTGGGAAACTTGCTTTCGGGATTTACCGGAGAACATGTTGGCGAGCCACGTTTATTGATTTGCTTATATAAGGACCCGCTGCTGCATGTAGACCTAAAATTCTTAACTCTTGACGAACTTCGATTTCGAATCGAAGATCCAGCCATCTTGCTGGACCCTTCCGGAGAAATTCAAGAAACCATAAATCGGCATCCTCCTAAGAGCAGCCTGCCAGACTTTCAGTGGATTGAAGACCGCTTTTGGATCTGGATTCATTACGCCGCGCTCAAAATTGGACGCGGCGAATATCTGGAGGCGCTGGATTTTCTCGGCTATTTGCGTATGACAGTACTCGGTCCGCTTCTTCAGCATAGCGTAAACCAGCAGCCCAGAGGCGTTCGTAAGGTGGAAATGATACTGGACGGAGAACATCTGGATAACTTAACGAGCACCATTCCAGCCTACAACAAGGGATCGATTCTCCAGGCCTTAAAGAACGCAATATCACTTTACCACAGACTCCGTGCTAAACTTTACCCGGCAGTAATCCAGCTTCAAAACGAAACTGAAGCGCAGGTAATTGCCTACCTTGAGTACCTCGATAAGCGGGGCAGCACCTAATGTCTCAACCAGTTACTTTTAACGAATCGATTAGCTCATCCTTGAGCTCCATATGAAACTTCAATACAATGGGACTTCCCGGAAATGTACCCGAAACATTTGCCGTCAACACGCCATTAGATCCGGCCTGCTCATAATCAACCAACTCCATCGAAGATTGATAAGCCTCATTCGAATGCTCAATCCAACGGCGAATTTCCTCTTTACCTCTATGTACCTTCCCTTCGTCATGCACAATGGCCGATTCAGTGAAACATTCTGTGTAAGATTTGCTGTCGTAACTGTTTTGCGTCTCAATAAAGCGCTCTACTACTTTTGGTAATTTCATGATGATAGGTTTTAAGTTTTTTAAATTGTGGGCACTGTTCCACCGTCGATGACGAAATTTGTTCCTGTTAAGTAACTGGCTCTTGGTGAAACTAAAAAGCCAACCAATTCGGCTACTTCTTCTGGTTCAGCAGGCCTGCCGTAAGGTATTCCGCCCAGTGCATCCATTACACTTAGCTGAGCTTCTTCTACGGTAGTATTTGCATTTCTTGCAATCTCGCCTAAAAAGGCTATCGATGCTGCTGTATTGATCCACCCTGGCGAGACAGTAAGCACGCGCACACCTTTTGGCGTAACTTCATTGGATAAACTTTTACTGTAATTGATTAGTGCCGCTTTTGAAGCTGCGTACGGCAAGGTAGAATCATATAGCGGCAATTTGCCCTGGATGGAAGCGATGTGAATGATTACACCGCTTTTCCTATCGATCATTTGCGGTAAAAACCCTCTGTCGAGCCTTACAGGAGCAAGTAAATTTGCCTGTAGCGTTGAGATCCAATCCTCATCATTTAATACTGAAAAACCGCCTGCAGGTGTTGATGAACCTCCCAGGTTGTTTACCAGGATATCCAGCCTGCCATAGATTGACAGTACTTCGCTGATCACTTTTTGAGCATCTTCTGCCTTGCTCAGGTCGGCAGGAATAAAATAAAGATCTGCGTCTACTTGCTTAGCAGGGTTTCTTGCGGTAATGATAACCATTGCCCCTGCTGCCTTTAAGCGTTCCGCGATCGCCTTGCCGGCACCCTTTGTACCGCCCGTTACTAAGGCAATCTTTCCTGATAATTCGTTGCTGTAATTAAATTGTTGTTCCATATCGTACTTGTTTCGGGCAAATCTAGGCAGTACCTAAAGCGCTAACAAGTACGGGCTTACGATTCAAATAGGGAGAAATTTATCCCTATTGCGCCAACCAGCATGTGTGCCTATATTTGCGATAATGTATGAAAGAAAAATCTTACCGTATCTGAATTGCGGACTGGACCTGGTCGGCGAGGTTCTGTATGGAAAGTGGAAACTGCGTATATTGTGGTTCATTCATCAGGGACATAAACGTCCTAGCGAATTACAGCGAAAAATACCCGATGTTTCAAGACGAGTACTGAATATTCAGCTGAAGGAGCTGGAAGAACACGAGCTGGTAAAACGGACCATCTATCCGGTAATGCCGCCCAAAGTAGAGTACGATCTGACTGATTTTGGTGAGACACTAATCCCTGTGATCCGCACCATTGGCCTTTGGGGTGATGCGAATGAGGACAGATTAAGAGAAGTGATCCTGAAACAATTCCCCGACCGGGTTGCCCCAAGCGAAGTGTAAAATGGGTAAGGCGATGGACGTGCCAAGCCCACAGTTACAACTGCCTGATCAAAATACAAGCCCCGCCGCCCGGCGCCAGCCTGACCTTAATCGAATCTTTTGCGCTAACTTCCGTCTTCGAGCTCTTATAACTTTCCTTATCGGTACGATAATCAGCATCATCGCCATCCTGAATAATCAGTGCTTTGTAGCGGCCTTTTTTCAGGAAAGAAAGCGGAATATCCAGTTCTCTTGAATTTTCATTTGTTGCTGCTCCGACAAGCCAGGTTTTGTCGCTGGCCTGCCTTGCCATAACGATGTATTGACCTATGTCGCCTTTGATGGTTTTACTTTCCATCCAGGGCATGTTTTGTGATGAAATAAATTCAAGAATCTCAGGATGCTTTCGGTAACTCTCAGGTATATCAGGTATAACTGTCACCCCCGAAAAGGTAATTAATGTACGTGCTGCCTCGCCTACCACTGTGGAGTTGGTAGCATAAGCTGGCGCATGAACCCTGCCAGCCTGTTTCAGATCAGCTATGCCATTGTTCATATCGAGCGGACCTGCAAGCATGTTCACGAATACCGAGGTGACAAATGTTTTTGGCTCCAGGGCGGTGCTGCCATCAAGCTGTGCCTGACAGTATTCGCGTGTGACTGCATTTGGAAACGTACGCATTTGTCCGTACGGGTGTACAGGACCATCATGAAAATCGCATAGCAGACGATTTTTTGCACATAGCTCCGTGATCATTCGGGTACGTTCATTCTTTTCTGCGGGAGTGCCCGACATAAAACCGTATTTAATACCCGCAGCACCCCAGTCGCCATACTGCTTCAAAGTTTGCTCTATGGGAAACATACGACCGCCAACGTCGTTGAGATATAGCCAGATGCCCACATTTTTCATTTTCCCATATCTGATGATCTCATGAACCTGGGCGACTTTCCCACCTTTCAGCGGATCTGAATCTTTGCCAAATTCGGGACCATACCAGTCGGCATCAAGTGCCAGGTAACGGATGTTATTTTCAGAAGCAAAGTCCACCATTTTTTTCCAGGAAGGAAGAGACATATCATATTTGAAACCGTCGACCTGCGCGCCTGCTATCCGCCAGTCCCAAACAGCAACGCCTGGCTTCACCCATGAGAAATCTGCGTCGCCCGGCGGCGGAGGATTTAACAATTCTATGAGGTGCGAATCAACCAATTCACCAGGAGTATTTCCGTACATAACCACTTTCCATGCATTATTCAGCTTAGACGCTACGGTAAACAGGGTTTGGCCTTTCTTTGACGCCAACATCAGCGGGTCGCCCCATGATAAATCTGCTTGGTGCACAGCCAGATAATTGTGATCGTCTACCTGAACTGTCATTACAGGTAAGCGTTTATCGTTACAGGCCGATAACTTCTCCGGGCCAATATTGGCATGCTCACCATTATAATACCAGGCCGTATAGTCGCCACTAAAGTTAAACTCCGTCAAATCGCTTTTTGCCATCTCCTTTTGGAAGTCGTACCGGAAAGCTATTCCATCATTATATGCCCTGACGATGATCTTGTAGGTTTTTACATCCAGCGTAAGCTCATTGTATTCATCAGGCACGATAGCTCTTTTTCCCCAGATGGGCTTCCAGACTGATTTGCTGGAAGCACGGGAGAAACTTGACGGCACTGCTCCATCAATACCACTTAGTCCCATCTTCGAAGCTGAGATAATGGTTTTCGAGTTGGCCGTAATTGTAAAGATGATCTCCTTGTTTTGATTATAACTGAACTCAAATTTTAATTTCTTGTTGGGCGACTTTATTGCTAATGGCAATATATTCCGCTTCGAATCTTTTGTGTGTAGGGCATATGCGCTTTCAGCGCGCACAAGCAGTGCGGCCAACAAGAAAAAAACGATTGATACTTTAGTTCTCATATACAATGATAAGACTTTGATTTCATCGATCCGAAAGATCATTCCTATATTATAGCAATACGTCTTGCTCGATGCCTTGTTTTATAGATTCAACACTCCGATCTACACAGGGTACCCTGAATGAACGTGGAACCGGGCTTGGACTAAAGCTAGCCATGGAGTTTGCCGGCCTGAATGGCGGCACACTAACCGTTTCCAGCGAACCTGACAAAGGTACCATCGCAATTATCGCTGCTCCGCTTGCTAAAAGTGAGATATGATATTAATCTATTAATTATCTACATTGCAGTAAATTAAGTGCGATGAAAAGAAAAATCTACTTTAGCGTCCTCGGCATTCTATTGGCTGCTTGTTCCAGCAATCCTGATGAAAAAGCGAAAATCCTGATTAAAAATTATTTAGACACCACACTGATCGATTCCGAAAGCTATGAACCGCTTAAGTATGGGTCAATAGATACTGTTTTCACCAAGCAGGGTGGAGTTAAATATTTTAACCTGTCACATAGCTTCAAGGCTAAGAACGATTCCGGCGCTAGTGCCACATACATCAGTTCATTTAAAATCGATAGCACGTTTAGCGAGGTACTCAGCTATGTCTCCTTCCAACAACGTGTATTTAACTAATAACCATCCACCCGGAAATCAGAATCAAATGACCCACACGATAACGCTCAAAGAAGGCGACTTCATTACATTTCAATTATATGGGGCCTCTACAAATACCGAAAAAATAAAAACTCGTAAAAGAAATTACCTTTCATTAATCGCCCTGGGGATATTTTTTATAATTATTGGCTATTATGAGCGTGATACCTTTCTATTCTACTACGCTACATGTTGTGTAATCGTGGTCGCACTTTTTTATTATAAATATTTGAAATGGAGATTAAAAAAACATTATACCAAGTTCGTAAAGGACACATACAAAGGTGCATTTAATGAATCGGTTCAACTCGAAATCGAAGATGAACTACTGAGATTTGAAGACAAAACTGGAGAGAGTTGTATTAAAATATCTGAAATTATCGGTGTAACTGAAATTGCAAGTCACTTTTTTATCAAGATAAGTACAGGACCAAGTTTAATACTTACTAAAGCCTCGCCTTCGCTGAATCAGGAAATAGCCATCTTGATAGCGCAAAAAAATATTCCCCATGTGAACCACCTTAGCTGGAAGTGGTAGCTCGTCTGCAACCTTAGCTTAACACTAACATAACGCAAGACTGAACTTATACTAACATTGGGGGTCTATTTTCGCCTCAAAAAACAATTTTATGCATAAAAGATTACTTCTCGCTTTGATGATTTCGGCGGCACTGGGCTGTAAAAAAAATGACAATAAAGGTCCCCTACCCGAGCCTGACTTTTTTGTGAACGAAGATGCGAAGACATTTGCTGAGATCGGTACTATTGATATCGGTGAGACAGGTGCTGCTGAAATATCAGCGTATGATCCGGACACAAAAAAACTATTTGTCGTAAAAAATGAAGGTGAGGGTACTGCTGCTGCAGTTAACCGCATCGAGGTGATTGATTTTAAAGACCCATCAAAAATGACCATTATCGGCAACATCAGCGTGCAGCCGTTTGGTGGTGTGGTAAACAGTCTCTCTGTACATTCCGGCAAACTGGCCGCTGCGATACAAGCAACCGACAAAACATCAAATGGCAAGGTTGTCGTATTTAAAACTGGCGACCATAGCGTCATCAGCCAGATCAATGTTGGTGCCTTGCCAGATATGGTGACGTTCTCGCCAGATGGGAAATTCATCATGACTGCAAATGAAGGCGAGCCCAATGCCAGCTATACCACTGACCCGGAAGGGACGGTTTCCATTATCTCGGTAGCTGAAAACTATGCGGTTACCACGCTAAACTTTTCGTCGATGGCCGGGCAGCAAAATGCACTGATGCAGAAGGGTTTTCGCGTTTTTGGTCCGAGCGCAACCTTTGTGAAAGACATCGAACCGGAATACGTGACCATTTCAGCCGATTCGAAAACCGCATGGGTAACTTTACAGGAAAACAACGGTATCGCTAAAATTGACATACCTTCAAAAACCATCAGCAATATTTTTCCGCTAGGCTTCAAAGACTACAATACCGACGGCAACGAAATAGACCCTACCGACGATGACAAAGCTTATGCCGCAGCTAAATGGCCGGTAAAAGGTGTTTATATGCCGGATGCGGTTGCGGTAATGGAAAGCAACGGTACTCCCTATCTCTTTACCGCCAATGAAGGCGATGCCCGTGAGTACGATACCTTTGCAGAAGTGAAGCGCGTAAAAGATAAGACTGTTATTCTGGATGCCACCAAATTTCCGAATGCAGCTGATCTGAAAAAGGACGGTAAACTGGGCAGACTGAACATTACCACTACCCTCGGAGATACCGATGGCGACGGTGACCTGGATGAATTGTATTCTTTGGGTGCACGTTCATTTAACGTATGGAACGGAAGCAATGGCACACTGGTTTTTGATAGCAAGAACGAGCTAGACAAAGAAGCCGTTAAGGCAGGAGTTTATGATGATGGCCGCAGTGATGACAAAAGTGTGGAGCCGGAAGGTATCACTACAGGAACCGTTGGCCGTACAAAAGTCGCCTTTGTAGGCTTGGAGAGGGCCGATGCCGTAGCGGTTTATGACGTAAGCAATCCGGCAAGCCCTGTGTTTCTGCAAATGCTTAAATGCGGCGATGCACCAGAAGGTGTGCTGTTCATTCCGGCTAAAGACAGTCCGACCAAAAAAAGCCTGCTGGTGGTGAGCAGCGAAAATGATGGTGTAGTGAAAGTTTATACGCCAAACACGATATAAAATAGCTAAATTCACCCATTTAATAAGGTTAGCTTATGGAACAGAACCAAAATTTTGTAGAAGCACAGATGCTGATCAGGAAACCAGCCTCCGAAGTGTTCAACGCATTCTGCGATCCGGAGCAGACAAAGCACTTCTGGTTTACCAAAGGCAGCGGTAGACTGGAAAAAGGCGCAACCGTAACCTGGACCTGGGAGATGTATGATGTTTCGGCTGAGGTGATTGTACGCGACATTGTTGCGGATAAGCTTATCCAGATCGAATGGGGCGACCCGGCAACTACCGTGGAGTTTAATTTCCAGGAGATGGGTGAAGACAAAACGTATGTCATTATCAGGAACTATGGTTTTCCGCAGCAGGGCGATGACCTTTTGAGGGAGATTAAAGACTCGACCGGTGGGTTTACGACCGTGTTGGATGGGCTAAAAGCTTACCTGGAGCATGGAATCAATTTGAATCTGATAGCCGACAAGTACCCGGGTTAGTGACGTGATGGTACTGGCAGATAAAATCATAGCGTTTAACCGGAATTTGCAATATACAGGCAGCCTGCCTGATGGCTTTCAGGTGCTGAATCCTTATATGGATAATCCGGAAACGATTTCTGTGATGCAGCAGTTTTACGAGAAGTACTATAACGACAAGGAAAAGCGCAGGTTCATTATAGGCATAAATCCAAGTCGGCATGGCGCAGGAGTAACGGGCGTACCCTTTACAGACACGAAGCGCCTTGAGGCGGTATGCGGCATAAAAATGCATTCTGCATACACGCATGAAATATCTTCTGTGTTTATGTATGAAATGATTGCGGCTTATGGCGGACCTACGGCCTTTTACAGGGACTTCTATATCAATTCGCCCTTTCCGCTGGCCATCATCAGGCAAACTGCGGGAGGCAAATGGCTGAACGCGAACTATTACGACGACCTGAGGCTATTTGAAATGGTCAGAGATTTTATGATCTCTGCATTGAGAGAACACATCAGTCTGGGCCTCGACACATCCCGTGTCTTTGTACTTGGAAAAAAGAATGCCACGTTTTTAGACAGGTTAAACAGAACGGAGAAGCTTTTCGGGGAGCTCGTTGTGCTCGAGCATCCCCGTTTTATACAGCAGTACAAATTGAAAGACCAGCAGTTGTATATCGATAAATACCTGCTTGAGTTTACAAAGGGAATGGCCGCCTTTTAATTCAGCACCTCCTTAAGGAAAAACAGCGTGTGCTGCCAGGCGCGTTTCGCCATTACCGGATTATAATCGGCCGATTCAGGATTGGTAAAAGTATGCTTGCTGTCTGCATAAGTGATGATCTGCCAGTCGTTTTTCCCTTCACGTATCTCCTTCATCAGTGCGGTTAAATCTTCAGGTTTTACACCAGCATCATCGGCCGGGTGCTCCACGAGTATTCGTGTGTTCAATGGCACATTGGGGCGGTCGGCCGCCTTGCCCAGTCCGCCATGTATACAGACTACGCCTTGCAGCGGCAAACCAGCTCTTGCGGCCTCTAAAGCACCTGTACCGCCAAAGCAGTAACCTATTACCGCCAGCTTCTCAGGCATCGCTCCCTGCTTTTTCAGCTCATCAAGCGCTACGCTGATCCTGCGCTGGTAAGCTTTATAGTCCTGTTTGTACTGTCCGGCCAGTTTACCCGCAGCCGCATTGTCGGCCGGAACATTCCCCTCACCATAAATATCTGCAATGAGGGCAATATAGCCTTGCTTTTCCAGATCGAGCGCCGCCGTTTTAGCTTCCTGGTCGATGCCCTTCCAGGCCGGCAGGATGAGCACGCCAGGCAATTTCTTTCCAGCATTTGAAGTTACAAGCCCCTTGAGTTTCTGCGAACCATCGATATAATTTACAGTTTTAAGGTTCTGCGCAGCTGCCGCCAGACCTGCACTCAGCATGATTGTCGTAAGGATGAGGTGTTTCATAAGGTATCTTTTTGGTGGTGTCAATTTAGCAATTATTTTATTCCGCCGAAAGCGGCAACGTAGCTGTTCTTATGTAGAATCTCTACATGACGGAAGCCTACCCTGCGCATAAGTTCGAGCTGATAGTTCAGTGAGCGCGGGGTGTCTTCATAATCAACATAGGCAATCACCTTATCGCGATACTCCGCGCCGCCTAAGGATTCAAGGTAGTTGGCAAATCTCTTTTCAAACAGATCTGCCAATGCTGGCGTATCGTGGGTAATAATATCGGAGATCCACAGGCTTCCACCTGGCTTTAGTGCGCGGTGTACCTTCTTGAAAACATTTTCCCAATCGGCATCATCGCGCAGGTGATGAAAGGTTGCCGAGGCAAGCACAATGTCGTAGTGATCATTGGGCATATCCAGATTCCGCATATCGTCCTGTATGCAGGTGACTTTTCCGGTGGTCTGCGCCGCCACCCTTTCGCGGGCCCGGTGGAGCATAGGCATACTCAGGTCGTTAAGCGTACAGTTCAAACCGGGGACTTTGCTGAGCATTTTCAGGGTGTAATTGCCGGCGCCACAACCGATATCCAGTAGTTCCCTGGCTTCGGGGTTTGTGCATAATGCTGCCTCTGTACATAAGTCCATAGTTAAGGCGGCATCGAGCATCGTGGCCTGACCGCCCTCTAGATCTGAAAAACGCTCTACATCAGCGTCGAACCTTGCCCTGATCTCGTCGGTGGTAGACTTCTTTGAATAATCTTTCTGCATTTTCTTTTTTTTGCTAAAACTAGCGTCATTATTGATATTTGGAAAATATCATTTTCATCAACTATCGATACTTTTAAGGTATGGAACTTAGACACCTCCGCTATTTTAAAACGCTGGCCGACCTGCTTCATTTTGGAAATGCAGCCAAAAAGCTCTTTATCTCGCAACCGCCCTTAAGCAGACAGATCAGAGAGCTTGAAGAAGAACTGGGCGCCACGCTGTTCACCAGAAGCAATAAACGCGTAGCGTTAACTGACGCGGGAGCGTATCTGAAAACGGAGGTCGACAATCTTTTCAGCAGGTTGGAGGAGGTAAAAAATTCGGTGCGACAAATCCATTTGAACGAGAGCGGCACACTTAAAATCGGCTACATCAGTTCGGTGTATCAAACACAACTCGCTGAGGCGCTAAAAGAGATGGGTGCAGCCTTTCCTTACGTTAAAACCAGTTTGTACGAAATACCCACCCTATCGCAGATCAAGGCACTTGAAGAAGGCGAACTTGACGTTGGTATACTGCGTGCACCCGTTCACTCCAAAGTGCTTAAGGTGCAAACGATGTTTTTGATCCCTTTGTTATTGTGTTACCCGGCGGGAAGACCGCAACCGCGTCTTCGGAAGAACTTATATCGCTTCTTCGGGCAAGTCCGTTTATTTTCTTTAACAAGGATTTCGCGCCGCATTACAGCGACAAATTAACCGAGATTTGCGAGCGCATGGGCTTTAAACCAGAGATCATGCATGAAGCGAACAATGTTCATTCTATCCTTCAGTTGGTAGAAGCAGGACTGGGAGTATCGATACTGCCATCATCGCTAAGAGATCAGTATGCACATTTGGATGTTTCCTTTGTTGGTCTGCCGGATATCCCTGTGAACACGGAGGTGGTGCTGGCTTTTAAGGCCACAAACCAAAGTGCGGCATTAAAGTGGTTTGTTGGTTACTACGCAACGGCAGTGGCAGAGAGTTTTAGTGTTTAACAGGTATTTGCCGTCTCCTGAAAAAATTAAGGTAAACGGATAGTACTGCTGCAGCGGCAAAGCACAGGGCGGTTAGCCAGTCGACCAACACAGCCGGGATGTCGCGGCCGCTTACTTTATCGGCAAAGTACTTGATGAACGAGGCAGGAAGATCAGTCTCGCCCATACGTTCTTTCAAGGTCCACTGCCAGTCGGTAAGCGGACAATAACCTATGCCATACCAGATTCCGAGCAGCAACCAGCATGCGGCGGTTGCACATACGACGACGAAGTGTGCCTTTCTGGTTGCCGGCCAGATCCAGCCCAAAAGGTTGAAACCGATAACAAGCAGGTGGCTCAGGGTAAGCAGTGCGTCGAGTATCATGATATAAAAGTAGGCTTTTTTTGGTATCTTAGAGTCTCTGATTCGTCCAATGAAATATATCTCTACCTTACTGATTCCGGGACTTCTGTTGTGCGCTATAAGCGTTGCGGCCCGGCAGACACAAAAACCGGTTATCCACGGAAAAAACTGGATGGCTATAACCGGAAAGCCGTTGGCTGCCACTGCCGGGGCAATGGTATTTCAACAGGGCGGGAATGCTGTTGATGCGTCCTGCGCCATGCTTGCTGCCACCTGTACCATGTGGGATACGCTGAGCTGGGGCGGGGAAAGCCAGATTCTTATTTATAACCCGAAGACGGGTAAGGTGATTGCCATTAATGCGATGGGTGTAGCGCCGACTGGTGCAACGGCCGACTTTTTTAAGCGCAAGGGCTTTGATTTTCCACCAGAGTACGGTCCGCTGGCAGCAACGACTCCGGGTACGCCGGGGGGACTGATTTTTATGCTGGCCAATTATGGTACCATGAGTTTGAAGCAGGTGCTTAAACCAGCTATGGAACTGGCGGCCGGCTATCCGATAGAGGCTCAGGCGGCCAATATCATGGAAAGATATAAATCTCAGATCAAACAATGGCCTTACAGTAAGAAGGTCTTGCTTCCTCATTCGGGAGCCAAGCGCGAGGCACCTGAAGCTGGGGAAATCTTTGTGCAACAGGACTTGCTGAATACGCTTAGCAAGCTTGTGGAGGCTGAGGACGAGGCCTTGAAAAAAGGCAAAAGCAGGAAAGATGCGCTGATGGCGGCGTACGACCGGTTCTATAAGGGCGATATTGCCCGTGAATTTGTGCGCGGCTGCCAGGAACAGGGCGGGTTGATCACGATGGAGGATCTTGCCAGATGGAAACCTCTGGAAGAGGAACCCTTGAAAACAAATTATAAAGGCATTGAGGTGTATAAGCTGCAATCCTGGACGCAGGGACCGGTGATGCTCCAGGCACTGAACATACTGGAAAATTTCGACTTGAAAAAGATGGGCTATAATAGCCCTGAATACATTCATACGTTATACCAGGCGATGAACCTGGCGTTTGCCGACCGGGATTTCTATTATGGCGATCCGTATAAGTCACCCGCCGAACCTATTGTCGGACTGCTAAGCAAGGAATACGCCCGGCAACGCGCGGCCATGATACGAAGCGACAGGAATGAACCTAAGATTGGTCCGGGCGACCCCTACCCTTTTGAAGGAAAGAAGAATCCTTATCTCAATTTGCTTCGGTCGCGCGGCTATGAAATGGATACTACAAAAAGGAATTTTGCGCCTAAACATGATATGGGAAACAATACGGATCGGGAAACCTATGAGGATAGGCTGTGGCGGGGCACCACCTCAGTTGAAGCGGCCGACAAAGAAGGTTGGGTAGTATCTATTACTCCTAGCGGTGGCTGGCTGCCGGCCTGCATTGCGGGCAATACGGGTATCGGTATGAGTCAGCGTATGCAGAGCTTTGTGCTGGATGCTTCGCTTAACCCTTTCAATGTTGTTGAGCCGGGCAAACGTCCGCGTGTAACTCTATCGCCCATGCTGGCCATGAAAGACGGCAAGCCTTTTTTGTCGGCCGCCGTGCAGGGGGGCGATACGCAGGATCAGAACCTCTTGCAGTGCTTTCTAAATATCGCTGAGTTTGGCATGAACGTGCAGCAGGCTGCTGAGGCGCCTAATATCAACACCAACCAGTTGTGGCTATCGCTGGGCGGCACCCGGACATCTGACAGGGCACCAAAGCCTGGTCAGTTGCTGCTGCATGACGCTACGCCGGAGGAGATCAGGGAGGAACTGAAAAAGATGGGATATGTATTGAGCTTTGACGACCGGACAAGCGGGCCTATAAACGCGATTTATTTTGACTGGAAGCATGGCAGTTTGTGGGGCGGCTCCAGCAATCATGGGGAAGACTATGGGATAGGCTGGTAATTGCCCGGGTTTTAACTATATTCGCAAGCAGTTGATAATATCATGAAACAATATTTAGATTTGATGCAGCATGTGCTGGAGAACGGCACACAGAAGCATGATAGAACGGGAACGGGAACGATCAGTGTTTTCGGCTACCAGATGCGGTTTAACCTGCAAGAGGGTTTCCCGATGGTGACTACTAAAAAGCTTCACCTGAAATCGATCATTCATGAGTTGATCTGGTTTTTAAGTGGTGATACCAATATTAAATACCTGAAAGATAATGGTGTAAGGATTTGGGATGAATGGGCGGATGCGGACGGCAATCTGGGCCCGGTTTATGGTTCACAATGGCGTTCCTGGCCTAAACCCGATGGCGGACATATAGATCAGATCACCCAGATCATACAAACGATTAAAAATAATCCGGACTCGCGTCGCATTATTGTGTCGGCCTGGAACGTGGCTGAGGTAGAAAACATGGCGCTTCCGCCTTGTCACGCCTTTTTCCAGTTCTACGTAGCAGAGGGCCGGTTGAGCTGCCAGTTGTATCAGCGCAGTGCGGATATTTTCCTGGGTGTACCATTTAACATTGCTTCCTATGCCCTGCTGACCATGATGGTTGCACAGGTATGCGGCTTGCAGTATGGTGATTTTATCCACACGCTTGGCGACGCGCATTTATACAATAATCATATTGAACAGGCCAAACTGCAGCTAAGCCGCACGCCGCACAAACTACCTGTGATGGAGATTAATCCGGAGGTGAAGGATATTTTTGCCTTTAAGTATGAGGACTTCACGTTGAAAAACTATGAAGCTCATCCGCATATTAAGGGGGTAGTTGCTGTATGATCGTTTCTGCCGTTGTTGCCATTTCCGAAAACCGGGCTATAGGTAAAGATAATCAGTTGCTGTGGCACCTGCCTAAGGACCTGAAACACTTTAAAAAGATTACCAGCGGACATACGGTTATTATGGGCCGTAAGACCTATGATTCGGTAGGTAAGCCCCTGCCCAACCGCCGTAATATTGTGATTACGCGTAGAACGGATCTGGAAATAGAAGGTGCTGAGGTGGTAAGCAGTCTGGACGCCGCCCTTGAACTTTGCAGACATGAAACTGAGGTATTTATTATCGGGGGGGCGGAGATCTATAAGCTCGCGCTTCAGCGTACCGACCGGATTTATCTGACCACTGTGCATGAGACTTATGATGCTGATGCCTTCTTCCCGGAGCTAAACGAGACGCTCTGGAAAGAAACAGAATCACAGCGTCATGAGGCAGATGACAGGCACAGTGTGGCCTTCACATTTTCCACTTTGGAAAGGCGCTAACGCGCCATAATAAAAATTCTAATAGCTAGCCTATTATTTAAAAAAATAATTAGATTTGCCGACTTGTAAAAAAAGACAAGCAGCATACAGATAACTAACAACAAAAAATGCAGGGTAAAGGTTTTATTAAATTAATGGCAATACTTCTAGGTATTGTCTGTGTGTATTCTCTCTCGTTCAGCTTTGTAACTTCTAAAGTTGAAAAAGATGCCAAAGCTTATGCTAAAGGGGATGTGAACAAGGAAAGAGCGTATCTGGATTCCATGGCTACTGTTCCTGTTTATCCGATTCTTGGATTCAATTATCAATTCTGCAAGGAGAAGGAAATTAATCTTGGTCTTGACCTTAAAGGCGGCATGAACGTAACCATGGAAATCTCCGTGGCTAACCTGATCAAGTCGCTTGCCAACAATACTGACGACGCAAATTTTAACCAGGCTATTGAAAACGCGCAACGTCAGACCGGCGCCAGCGGAAAAGATTTTATTGCTGCTTTTGTTAACGAGTTTGAGAAAATCAGCCCGAACGGCAAACTGGCCGATTATTTTGCGAATGAAAGCAATGCTGCTACCGTAAAGGCTAACGCTACTAACGCTGAAATTAAAAACTTCCTGACTAAGGAAGCAGATAATGCTATCGACCGTTCATTTATTATCCTGAGAAGCCGTATTGACGGATTCGGTGTTGTGAGTCCGAACATGCAGAAGCAGGAAGGTACCAACCGTATCCTTATCGAACTTCCGGGAGTTGACGAAAGTGCGAAGCAACGAGTGCGCAAGCTTTTATCAGGATCTGCTGAGCTGCAGTTCTGGCATGTATATAATAACGAAGAGGTGTTCCCCATCATGGAGAACATTAACAATACTCTGGCTGCAAGCTTA
Source organism: Pedobacter deserti (assembly GCF_024436415.1). GTDB lineage: Bacteria > Bacteroidota > Bacteroidia > Sphingobacteriales > Sphingobacteriaceae > Pedobacter > Pedobacter faecalis. Next base: position 3,244,701 of record NZ_JAFMZQ010000001.1, read on the forward strand.
AAGAACGCAAAAGATACTTCAGGTACAGCAACTGCGGATACAGCTTCTAAAGGTGGAAGTAAACTGGCTGGTTTGGCTAAAGGGGCAAAACAAAGTGATTCTACCGCCCTGCAGGCACAGGAGATGGCCAAAACTAACCCCCTGTTTTCTGTATTGAATATTCCGACCTACCAGGCTGAAAATGGTCAGCAGCAACTGGCCCCGGGCGCTGTAGTTGGCCGGGTTCTTCAGAAGGATACAGCGAAGGTTAATGAGTTTTTTGCAAGACCGGAGATTGCGGCAATAATTCCTCAGACTTATAAATTCCTTTGGAGTGTAAAGCCAATAAACGACACCAAGATATTTGAACTTTATGCTATAAAGGTTACTTCATCTGATGGCAGGCCTGATTTGGGCGGTGATGCTGTAAGTAATGCACGGGATGACTACGACCCACAGAGTGGTAAGCCTGTTGTAACCATGTACATGACTGGTGTAGGTGCCTCAACATGGAAAAAAATGACTGGAGAGGCTGCCGCTAACGGCAAAAAGTCAATTGCTATTGTTCTTGATGACCAGGTATACTCAGCCCCTTCTGTAAACGAAGAAATTCCGAACGGGGTATCGTCAATTTCCGGAAGCTTTACAGTGGAAGAAACAAAAGATTTAGCCAACGTACTGAAAGCTGGTAAACTACCTGTTCCTGCGCATATTGTAGGTGAATATGTTGTTGGTCCTACTTTAGGCCAGGAGTCAATTGACGCCGGTTTAATCTCGTCTATCCTTGGTCTGGTGCTGGTACTTGGCTTTATGGCTATCTATTACAGCAAGGCCGGATGGGTTGCCAACATCGCTTTGGTGACTAACCTGTTCTTCCTGATTGGTGCAATGACTTCATTGGGTGCGGTATGGACGCTTCCTGGAATCGCCGGTCTGGTACTTACCATTGGTATGGCCGTGGATGCCAACGTACTTATTTACGAACGTATCAAAGAAGAACTTGCCGCCGGAAAGGCAGTGAGACAAGCTATAGCTGACGGTTACAAAAACGCTTATTCTGCGATCATCGATTCAAACATCGTAACCCTGATCACAGGTATCATCCTGTTCTACCTGGGTACTGGTCCGATCAAAGGTTTCGCTACTACCCTCGTTTTAGGTATCGTAACCTCACTGTTCACGTCGATCTTTATCACCCGCCTTGTATTCGAAGCGCTTTTAAAGAAAGAAGGAAAGATCTCTTTCTCTATTCCTTTAACTGCAAACCTCTTCAAAGATTCAAACTTTAACTTTGTAAGCGGAAGACGTAAGTTCTATATCTTCTCCTCTGTTATTATCCTTGCGGGTATTGTGTCCATTTTCACCAAAGGGTTCAGCCTTGGTGTAGATTTTCAAGGCGGACGTGCTTACGTTGTAGAGTTTAAAAAAGATGTTAATACTATAGATGTAAGGGATGCTTTAGACGAGAAATTCGGACAAGCGCCGGAAGTGAAAACTTACGGTATCGGCAATCAGGTTCGTATTACAACGAGCTACCTGATCGATGAAACTGGTGAAAATGTAGAAAGCCAGGTGGAGCAGAAACTGAATACCGGACTGAAGAGCCTTAACAACCCTTACCTGATTAAGGATGCGCAGAAAATCGGTCCGACTATGGCGAGCGACATCAAGACCTCAGCGGTATATGCAGTTTTGTTAGCCATACTGGCGGTATTTATATACATCGTTATCAGGTTTAAAAACCTGCAGTTTGGTATCGCAGCGGTTATCGCATTGTTACACGACGTATTGGTATTACTTGCGATCTTCTCGATTTTCAACGGAATACTTCCTTTCTCACTGGATATCGACCAACAGTTTATTGCTGCCATCCTTACAGTAATGGGCTATTCGATGAACGATACAGTTGTAGTATTTGACCGTGTACGGGAATATCTGGGCCAAAGCCGTCATAAGAACGAAAGCATGCCGACTATCGTGAATAACGCATTGAACAGCACCTTGAACCGTACGGTGGTTACTGGTCTTTGCGTAATGCTTGCCTTGCTGGTATTGTTCTTCTTCGGAGGTGATATCTTGAGAGGATTCTCTTTCGCGATGCTGATCGGTGTTATCTTCGGTACTTATTCATCCCTGTTCGTGGCTACGCCATTTGTGGTTGAGTTTACCCGTAAAAAGGAAGACAACACGACCGTATAATCCGGAAATACAAAAAACTATAAATAAAGGCATCCTTTTTGGATGCCTTTTTGTTGTTATATCATACTCATCAAAATTGATCACTATGGAGCAACATTTCCCGAAAGGATCCAAAACAAGAATTGTTATCGTGGGCGGTGGATTCGGCGGTATTGAATTAGCTAAAAAGCTTCGGAACAAAGATGTCGATGTTCTGATGGTCGACCGCCATAATTATCATACATTTCAGCCATTGCTGTATCAGGTTGCCACTGGCGGACTAGAAGCAGAGTCGATCGCTTTCCCGCTGAGAAAAGTATTCAAGGGGCAAAAGAATTTTACGTTCCGGGTTACGGACGCTACGCATGTGATCCCGGAGGAAAACATTCTGGCAACCACCGTAGGCACAATTGAATACGATTACCTGGTTATCGCGACAGGTTCTACGAGTAACTTCTTCGGGCAGACGGAAATTGAGCGGAATGCCATGCCCATGAAGTCAATTCCGGAGGCTTTAAATTTACGCAGTTTGATGCTGCAGAATCTGGAAGCTGCGCAGATCACGGCCGATCCAGTATTAAAGTCGGAGATGCTGAACTTCATTGTGGTGGGCGGCGGCCCCACGGGTGTAGAAACAGCAGGCGCGATCGCTGAACTGAAGAAGCATGTACTGAAGAACGACTATCCGGATCTGGACCTTGACCAGGTCAACATCTATTTGATTGAAGGATCGCCCGAGTTGTTGGGCGCCATGTCTCCCCAGGCGCAGAAGAAATCGAGGGACTTCCTTGTTGAATTGGGGGTTACGGTGCTAACCGATGCCCGGGTACTGTCGTACGACGGTAAAGTGCTTAGCTTGGAAGGTGGACAAAGAATCTCCTCCTCTACCGTAATCTGGTCGGCCGGCGTAAAAGGTGCCGTTCTCGACGGCCTGAACCCGGCCAGTATAGTACGCGGAAACCGCTTAAGGGTCAATGAAATAAACCTGGTTGAGGGCCATGCCAATATTTTTGCTATCGGTGATGTGGCTGCGATGATCACAGATAAATTTCCGAACGGTCACCCCGGCGTGGCGCCAGCAGCGATGCAGCAAGGGAAATTGCTAGCAAAGAATTTGATGGGTATTATTGAGGGCAAGCCTACCGAACCTTTCGACTATTTCGATAAGGGAACCATGGCTACTGTGGGCCGAAACCGGGCGGTGGTTGATCTGCACAAGATCAGATTTCAGGGGGTATTTGCCTGGTTTACCTGGATGTTTGTACATTTGATGACGCTGGTTGGATTCAGGAACAAGCTGGTCGTATTCGTGAACTGGGTTTGGAGTTATTTCAGTTACGACAGGGGCACACGACTGATTATCCGCCCGTTTTTCAGAGATACCAACAATGAAGCAAAAATCGATAAAACTGGTTGAGTGCCCCAGGGATGCCATGCAGGGCATCCATGATTTTATTCCCACCGAACTAAAAGCGCAGTACATCAACTTACTCCTCGGGGTAGGATTTGACACGATTGATTTTGGAAGTTTCGTGTCTGCTAAAGCCATTCCTCAACTTAAAGATACCCGGGAGGTGTTAAGCAAGCTGGATCTGACGGGCACAAAGTCAAAGCTGCTTGCCATAGTCGCGAACCTTCGCGGCGCAGAGGAAGCATCAGCGTTCGACGAGATAAGCTATCTGGGATTCCCCTTCTCCATTTCCGAGACATTCCAGCGGAGGAATACGAATTCGGGCATACTGGAATCGGTTGACACAGTAAAGGCTTTGCTTGAGATATGCGATAAGCGACAAAAGACGGCCGTAGTCTATCTTTCTATGGGTTTCGGTAACCCCTATGGCGACCCCTGGAATACGGAAATTGTTGAGGAATGGACAGACAGACTGGTGGGAAATGGCGTAACGATACTGGCACTTTCGGACACCATCGGGGTGTCATCCCCGGAAAAAATACGAGAAATCGTGCCCCCTCTCCTGGCCAGCTTCAGCAATATCGAGATTGGTCTGCATCTCCATAGTACGCCAGCTACCAGGCTTGAAAAAATGGAAGCAGCATTTGACTCGGGATGTGTGAGATTTGATAGTGCACTGCGCGGATATGGCGGTTGCCCTATGGCTGCAGATGACCTTACGGGGAACATGGCAACAGAAGATCTTATTGATTTCTTCAGAGCCAAGAACATACATCTTAACCTTGATATGGAAAAATGGACGGAAGCGGTGCGGTTCTCGTCGCGTATATTCCATTAAAAAAGCGTTGAGGATTGCTCCGCAACGCTTCTGCCTTTTGAAAGGTATATTGTTGTTATAACTTATCGCTTGCGTTACGGCAATTCAGATCTTCGAAGGCCTGAGTTAGACGCTTTACGAAGTTCTCTTCACCTTTGCGCAACCATACGCGTGGATCATAGTACTTTTTATTTGGTTTGTCCTCGCCATCCGGGTTACCGATCTGTGCCTGAAGATAAGCTTCATTTGCTTTGTAATAATCGTGGATGCCTTCCCAGAACGCCCATTGCATGTCGGTATCGATATTCATCTTGATAGCGCCGTAGGAGATTGCTTCCCGGATCTCTTCCTGAGAGGAACCTGATCCGCCATGGAACACGAAGTTAATCGGCTTCTCGGCGGTAAGATTGAATTTCTCTTTAATGAAGTCCTGAGAATTCTTGAGAATAACCGGCTGTAGCTTAACGTTACCTGGCTTATAAACACCGTGTACGTTACCGAAAGCGGCAGCTACGGTAAATTTATCGCTAACCTTGCTGAGTTCTTCATACGCATAAGCTACCTCAGAAGGCTGTGTATATAGTTTAGAGCTGTCGACATCACTGTTATCTACACCGTCTTCCTCACCACCTGTTACGCCCAGTTCGATTTCGATAGTCATGCCCATTTTAGACATACGCTCCAGGTATTTCGCTGAGATCTCCATATTCTCTTCGATAGACTCCTCTGAAAGATCGAGCATGTGAGACGAGAATAGAGGTTTGCCATGAGTGGCAAAAAACTCCTCACCGTGATCAAGCAGGCCGTCGATCCATGGCAAAAGCTTTTTTGCGGCATGATCGGTATGTAATATTACTGCAACACCATAGTGTTCTGCCAACAAATGCACATGTTTAGCAGCTGATACAGCGCCAAGAATGCAAGCATTCAAGTTATCGTTGTTTAGTGTTTTACCTGCATAAAACTGGGCTCCGCCGTTAGATAACTGAATAATAACCGGTGAATTCACGGCTTTTGCAGTTTCCATCACAGCATTAATGGTGTTTGTTCCAGTAACGTTTACTGCTGGTAGTGCAAATTGATGTTTCTTTGCCTGTTCAAATAATTCCTGAACAGCATCTCCGTAAATTACTCCCTTGTAACCTTTTAAACTCATCTTTAATATTTTAATGTACGCCGAAGTTAGGAAAATTATGCCTTAAGCCCAAGGTTGCGGCGCAATATTTTGAGCTGTGGAACGGAAATCTAATGCGAAAACAAGGTTGAACTCTTCTGATTTTTTTTCGTTTCTTTGTGGTCGCATTTTTCAAGAAATAACATGGCTTGGTTTAAGAGAGATAAAAAAGGCATAAGTACACTTACTGAAGAGAAAAAAGAAGCTCCCGACGGATTGTGGAACAAGTGCCCTAATTGTAAAAAAGCGTTGCATACCGGAGAACTGCTGGAAAGCAAATATGTGTGCCTGTATTGCGATTACCATTTAAGAATTGGTTCTAAAGAGTACTTTCAGGTACTGTTCGACCAGAACGAGTTCACCGAACTTTTCGGGAATCTGAAATCGGGCGACCCGCTTAATTTCACGGACAGTAAACCTTATACCGCCAGATTGACAGAGACTATAGCTAAGACGGGTTTGAAAGACGCCATCAGGGCTGCTCACGGTAAGATTGAAGGTGAAGACCTGGTGATTGCCTGTATGGACTTTAATTTTATTGGCGGTTCTATGGGTTCTGTTGTTGGAGAAAAGATTGCCCGCTGTATTGATTATTCTATTGCGAATAAGATACCCTTTCTGATGATCTCCAAGTCGGGAGGTGCCAGAATGATGGAGGCTGCATTTTCGCTCATGCAGATGGCAAAAACTTCGGCAAAGCTTGCCTTGCTAAGTCAGGCGAAGATTCCTTATATTTCCCTGCTTACCGATCCAACCACAGGCGGTGTTACGGCTTCGTACGCGATGCTTGGAGATATTAACATCGCTGAACCGGGTGCTTTGATCGGATTTGCAGGTCCGAGGGTTATTAAGGAAACCATTAAGAAGGATTTACCTAAAGGTTTCCAAACAGCGGAGTTTGTATTGGAACATGGCTTCCTGGATTTTATTGTCGACAGACGTGCTATGAAATCTAAACTTGCATCATTTATTAAGATGATGAAGCACTAACAATACAAAAAACACTTTTTATACGATAACAACAAAGCCCATTCAATGAATGGGCTTTGTTGTTATATGGCAAAAAGACTGATGTTTGTGAGTGCGTTGCGTTCCTTTGCTAAGCTTAGAGAAATGCAGCACGAACGAACATCAGTCTTTAAAAGAAGTTTATTTTTCCGTCGACATAGAGTAAGGGAAATCAGATTCCTTGGTTCCTCTTGATTTGTTCGGTGAAGCGATCATATTAAAATCAAGCTTAGCACCTTTAATCAAATCAGAGTGACTCAGCCAGCTTTGCGTTCTTATTTTACCGTTGTATTTCAAAATGTCTACATAGCGGTTAGTATCGCTGTTTTCAGGTGCGTTGATGACGATTTGTTTACCGTTCTCCAGGTTCAAGGTTACTTTTTTGAACAAAGGAGCACCTAAAACATACTGATCTACCGCAGGGGTAACAGGATAGAACCCAAGGGCAGAGAAAACATACCAGGCCGAAGTCTGTCCGTTGTCTTCATCACCACAGTATCCGTCTGGCGTTGGCTTGTACATTCTGTTCATTGTTTCACGCACCCAGTATTGTGTTTTCCATGGCGCACCGCCGTAGTTATACAGATAAATCATATGCTGTATAGGCTGGTTACCGTGTGCATACTGTCCCATGTTAGCAATCTGCATCTCGCGGATTTCGTGTATCACTCCACCATAATAGCTATCGTCAAAGATTGGCGGCAAGGTAAATACAGAGTCGAGTTTCTCTACAAACTTTTCTTTTCCACCCATCAGTTTAGCCAAACCGTCTACATCCTGAAATACCGACCATGAATAATGCCAGCTGTTACCCTCCGTGAAGGCATCTCCCCATTTGAATGGGTTGAAAGGCGACTGGAATTTACCGTCTTTGTTTTTACCACGCATCAAACCGCTAGCAGGATCAAACAGGTTTTTATAGTTCATTGCCCGCTGCTTATAGATATCGATCTCTGAAGCTGGCTTTCCAAGCGCCCTGCCCAATTGATAAATCGCGAAGTCATCGTAAGCATATTCCAGCGTTCTTGCTGCGTTCTCGTTGATTTTCACGTCATAAGGCACATAACCCAACTCATTGTAATACTTAACACCTACACGGCCAACTGCTGTCATCGGACCTTCGTTATTCGCGCCATGTTTTACAGCGTCCCATAGGGTGTTGATGTCGTAACCCCTTACACCTTTTATATAGGCATCCGCCACTACAGAAGCGGAGTTGTTTCCAACCATGATGTTTGCAAAACCAGGGCTAGACCATTCGGGAAGGAACCCGCCCTCCTTGAAGTCATTAACAAGTCCTTCCTGCATTTCCTTATTAATAGAAGGATACATCAGGTTAAGGAATGGATAAAGTGCCCTGAAGGTATCCCAGAACCCAGTACCGGCAAACATATAACCAGGAAGGATCTTGCCGTTATAAGGGCTCCAGTGAATGATCTGGTTGTTCGCATCGATTTCATAAAGCTTGTTCGGGAAGAAAAGGGTGCGATACAGGCAGGAATAGAATGTTCTGACCTGATCAATTGTTCCTCCCTCGACACTGATACGGCTCAGGGTTTTATTCCAGATAGCTTTTGCTTTATCTCTGGTATCATTGAAGCTATCAGCGGCAAGTTCTCTTTTTAAAGATATTTCTGCCTGCTCAATGCTGATAAATGACGAGGCAACTTTCATGTTAACCTGCTCGCCTTTGTTGGTTTTGAAGCCAATGATCGCTCCTGCATGGTTGTCTGTAATCTCCAGCACACCGTTTGCCAGTTCCGAACCTTTCCATCCGTCTGCAGAAGCGAATGGTTTATCGAAATACATCACAAAGTAGTTCTTGAAGTTTTCGGGCGATTTATGTGAGTGTCTGGTACTGTAACCCACGATCTTCCGCTCTGAAGGAATGATTTTAATGTAAGATCCACGATCGAAGGCGTCTACTACGATATAAGACTCGTCCGACTTAGGAAAGGTGAAACGGAATTGTGCAGCACGTTCCGTAGGGGTAATTTCTGTAGTAACATCTGCATCAGCAAGATAAACACTGTAATAGTATGGCTTTACAACTTCTGCTTTGTGTGAAAACCAGCTCGCACGCTCATCCTGGGTAAACCGCTTCTTACCGGTGACCGGCATTACAGAAAACTGACCGTAATCGTTCATCCAGGGTGACGGCTGATGCGTTTGCTTAAACCCTCTGATCTTATCGGCATCGTAGGTATAAGCCCAGCCATCCCCCATCTTGCCGGTTTGTGGCGTCCAGAAGTTCATACCCCATGGAACTGCTATCGTAGGATAGGTATTTCCGTTTGACAGGCTTGGTTTACTAAATGTCCCCATGAGCGGGTTGATCCACTCGACCGGATCGGTTACTTTTTCAACTGTCTGGGCAAACGCACCAAACGAAGCCGCCACAAGTGAGGCGGTTAAAAGTTTCTTAATCATTATGTGTGGTTTATAAATTAAACGTCTCAGCAACAAAGGAAGTCGCCAAAACTGGTTACATGCCACCAAGATAAAGAATTTCCAAATATAAAAAACAAAAAAGTCACGGTCTGCGGCCGTGACTTAAATAAGATAGAGGTTAGAATCAGAATTCTGAACCGGGGGTTACGCCGGGTTCATGGCTTGAACCCAGAGGCTTATTACTGCGACCGGTCTTTTTGGTAAATCCTGAGCGGTCAAACTCTGTAGCAGAAGATGTTTCACCGCTGGTTTCATTTTCCGCGTTATAATTTTCCTCCCTCAGAACGGTCTTCTTTTTGTCGCTTTCATCGCTGTCGTGATGCTTATCGGTATGTATCATAACTTTAACAATTTTAGGTTATATATAATATTGCTTATTATACAACATCCCGATAATCAAATTGTTTTGGCTTAGACCGCGACGTTCTGGCTGACGATCTGCTTGACTTTATCTACCAGAATATCCAGTTCTTCTTTGGTGTTAAACTTACTGAAAGAGAATCTGACCGAAGGCCTGTTCGGATCGGCGGATATACCTGCAAGAACGTGCGATCCTATGTTTGACCCAGATGAGCAGGCGCTGCCGCCAGATGCTGAAATTCCATTAATATCCAGATTGAAAAGCAGCATATCTCCCATGTCCATTGCCGGGAAGGATACGTTCAGCACGGTATAAAGACTTCTCTCGGGTGCTGTCTCGCCGTTAAAACAGAGATCTGGAATCTCTTGAGTAAGCCGGCCGATCAGATACGATTTTAATTCCTGGATATAATGCTGATGCTCCTCCATTTCCGCATAAGCAATTTCCATTGCCTTCGCCAAGCCTACAATGCCATATACATTCTCGGTACCCCCGCGCATGTTACGTTCCTGTGCCCCGCCAAAAATCATCGGGCTGATCTTTACCTGGTGGTTTACATATAAAAATCCAACGCCTTTAGGGCCGTGTAGTTTATGCGCTGCACAAACAACGAAATGTGCCTTGATCTTCCTCAGGTCATGTACGTAGTGCCCCATGGTCTGTACGGTGTCGCAATGAAAGATCGCGTTGTATTCCTCGCATATTTCGCCCACGCGTTCAATATCCGTCAGTGTACCCAGCTCATTGTTGGCATGCATGAGAGATACGAACGAACGTTCATTGTCTTGCAGCAACTGCCTTAAATGATGCAGGTTTACGTTGCCCTTACTATCAACATCCACAAAGCTGAGTTTATCAATTACGCCTTGTTTCAGCAGCGTATTCAACGTGTGCTCTACGGCGTGATGTTCAATTTTAGACGTAATGGCATGCTTTATACCATAAGCGGCGATGCCACATCTTATGGCCGTATTATCTGCTTCCGTTCCGCCTGAAGTGAAAAATATCTCGGCAGGCGTCACATTAAGCAGGCCGGCAACGGTCTTCCTTGCCTTTTCAATGATGGTGCGAACTTCCCGCCCCTGTGCGTGGATAGATGACGGATTGCCGTAATACTGAGTCATAACCTGAACCATCTCATCAATGACCACAGGATCTAATGGCGTTGTAGCCGCGTTATCCAAATAAATTCTTTGCATGGATCTAATTTAATATTGCTTTGATATCCGAAATGACATTCATGGCCAGTGCGTCCGCACGCTCGGCCGATGATGCTTCACTGTATATACGAATGATCGGTTCAGTATTTGACTTTCTAAGATGCACCCATTCTTTGCCGAATTCTATTTTGAGTCCGTCTATTGTACTGTTGGGCTGATCGCTATACTTGTCCTGAATTTTAAGTAAAAGCGCATCGATATCCATCCCTGGCGTTAGTGTAATCTTGTTCTTTGAGATGCTGTATTGAGGATAACCGCCCCTGAGCTGGGTCATTGAAACACCAGATTTGGCCAGGTGTGTTAAAAATAAGGCTATTCCAACCAAAGCATCACGGCCGTAATGCAATTCCGGATAAATAATACCGCCATTTCCTTCCCCGCCGATAATCGCCTCGCTCTCTTTCATTTTGTTGACGACATTTACCTCTCCAACAGCCGCAGCGTAGTAATTACCTCCCGCTGCTTCGGTAACGTCCCGTAAGGCCCTCGTTGACGACAGGTTGGAGACGGCATTACCCGGGCTATTTTTCAGGATATAGTCGGCCACGGCCACGAGGGTGTACTCCTCGCCAAACATGCTTCCGTCTTCATTCACGAAGCACAACCTGTCGACATCAGGGTCGACGACGATACCAAGATCGGCACCCTTCTCTTTAACCATACCAGCTATGGCGGTCAGGTTTTCGGGTAATGGTTCCGGATTATGAGGAAAGTGGCCATTTGGCTCGCAATAAAGTTCATGAATATTGGTTACGCCTAAAGCCTTAAGTAAAGCTGGCACAAAGATTCCACCCGTCGAATTCACGCAGTCGATCGCCACAGTAAAATCAGCGGCTTTAATGGCTGCAACGTCTACAAGCGGAAGACTTAAAATTGCATCGATATGCTTTTGCAGGTAGGTGTCATCTGTAGATACCCGACCGAGTTCTTCTACTTCAGCAAACTCAAAGGTGCCGCTCTCAGCAATATCCAGCACCTCCTTACCCTCAGCGTCGCTGATGAACTCGCCCTTACTGTTTAACAGCTTCAGTGCATTCCACTGCGCTGGGTTGTGGCTTGCAGTCAGAATAATTCCGCCCCCCGCCTGTTCAAGCGGAACAGCTATTTCCACTGTAGGCGTAGTAGACAGTCCGAGGTCGATGACATTTATGCCAAGGCCTTGAAGGGTGCCGGTAACTATACGATTAACCATCGCGCCTGAGGTCCGCGCATCGCGACCCAAAACGATTTTCTTGTTCCCTGTGGTACGAATAACCCAGGCTCCGTAGGCGGCGGTAAATTTTACGATATCCATAGGCGTAAGCCCTTCACCAGGCGCACCACCTATCGTTCCCCTGATACCAGAGATAGATTTTATAAGTGTCAATGTTCAGTTTTTTTTCAAAAGTAACAAATTTCCTTTTAACCAAAGATTACAAGGCTTATGCTCGTTAAAATATTATCTTTGTGGCTCAAAAAAGAAAAAAAACAAGCTTCATGCAGCGAAAATGGTTTCAATACTGGTTCAACTCCCCGTTTTATCATATCCTGTACAGTCAGCGCAATGATGCTGAAGCTGAATTACTTATAGATAATCTTTCGGCATACCTAAAGCCGGCTGCCAACGCTAAGATTCTTGATATTGCTTGTGGAAGAGGGCGACACGCGGTATATCTGCATAAGAAGGGCTACGATGTGACTGGTATTGACTTGTCGGAACAAAGCATTAAATATGCCCAGCAGTTTGAACAGAAAAACCTGCATTTTTATGTACATGACATGCGAAAGTTGTGCTACATCAACTATTTTGATATTGCGGTAAACCTGTTCACCAGCTTTGGATATTTCGAAACGGAAAAGGATCACGTCAACGCGCTGAAGTCATTCCGTAAAAGCCTGAAGGCTGACGGGACACTTGTACTGGATTATTTTAATACCGAAAAGATCATCAAGAACCTTACACATCAGGAAATTAAGGTGGTTGAAGGTATTGAGTTCCATCTGCACAAATTCGTATCTGAAGGCAAGATTATCAAACACATCAACTTTGAACATAAAAGCAAGACGTATGCCTTCGAAGAAAGGGTGCAAGCTTTCACTTTAAGCGATTTCGAGCGTATGTTTTCAAAAAGCGGGCTGCAGATCAAAGAGAAGTTCGGCAGCTATGAACTGGAACCGTACGACGAAATGCGTTCTGATCGTGTGATATTTATCTGTAAACGGGCATGATCGAAGCGCTGCTGCAATTTGATCATGATTTGTTCCTCGACATTCACCGGGGGATGTCAAATCCTTTTTTCGATTGGCTTCTGCCTCTGATGCGGAATAAATATTTCTGGGCGCCGCTGTACTTGTTCATCATTGTGTATTGTGTGCGCGAGTACAAAAAAAAGGGATGGCTTATTGTTGGCATGTTGTTGTTCACCTTTGCACTGGGCGATTTGTCAGCATCGCGTGTGATAAAGCCTACTGTTGGTCGCCTAAGGCCCTGCAATGAACCGGCGCTGTCTGGTCAAATCATCGCCAGGGTACCTTGCGGGGCGGGTTATAGTTTTCCCTCTGCGCATGCCACCAATCACTTTGCGCTTTCCGTTTTCTGTATACTGGTTTTCTACAGGCGATGGAAACCGATTCTACCTATTGCCTTGTTCTGGGCGGCGATCATTACCTTTTCGCAAATTTATGTGGGCGTGCATTACCCGGTCGACACCTTGATAGGCGCCATGCTTGGGACAACGATTGGTATACTGACTTCAAAACTTTATAAAACGCTAGAGCAACGATTGTAATGGAATTCTGGAAGCTATTGGTTTTATTCCTCAGCGCCTTTTTCGGTGGTGCTTCAATTTTCCTGGTAAAAAGCGACAAATCACAGTTGCTGAAGCTCATTCTGTCTTTCAGCGGTGCTTATCTTTTTGCAATAACGGTGTTGCATCTGATCCCGGAAGCCTATCACGACCACCATCATGATATTGGCATCTTCATATTGATTGGATTTTTGCTGCAGGTATTTCTCGAACAGTTTTCGGAGGGTGTGGAACATGGCCATATACATAAACACAACGAAGCACAGGTGTTCCCTTATGGCATCATGATCAGCTTATGCTTGCATGCTTTCCTTGAAGGAATGCCGCTGGCCAAGGACCATCATAATGCGCTGATTTTTGGGATTTCCCTGCACCATATTCCGGCTGCTTTTGCGCTGGCCAGCATTTTGCTCCAGAATAAGTTTACGCCACCAAGAATATTGATATTTATTTCAGTATTTGCTATTATGGCGCCATTAGGTTTTTACGTGAGCTACGGAATGAGCACTGGCTCCATCGGAAACGTCGAGGAATATTTCAGCAGGATCATGGGAATTGTGATCGGCATATTTCTGCATATTTCAACAACAATTCTTTTTGAATCAAGTGTAGACCACAAAGTGAACAAGCGGAAAATGGTAGCGGTATTGTGCGGAATCTCTATTGCACTCATCGGATATTTCCTATCCGGGTCTGGTACCGGACACACGCATTGACAACTTATTTGCGCATTTTGTCCAGCAGTAAGTTCAATTGCCTGGCCTCCTCCTCTGTCAGGTTATCTGATATAATAGCCGACACATTAACTTCCTTATCCATTTTTTTCAGGAGCTTAAGTCCCTTCTCACTAATTAATATATCAACCGCGCGCTTGTCCAGTGCACTAACCTGCTTCACAACCAGACCTTTCTGAACCAGCCGGTCAACAATTCTGGAGGCATCGCTCATTTTATCAAGCATTCTCGTTCTAAGCAGATTAATTGTAGAAGCATTAGGATACTGACCGCGTAGTATCCTCAAAATATTAAATTGCTGGGTGGTAATCTCATAAGGCGCGGTTACTTGCTTCAGCTGATCTATACACCAGCTATAAGTATAAAGCACGTTAACGATTGCCTTTTGATGTTCATTTTCAAATCGTGATGTAAACGTATCTTTCAGCAGTTGCATCGGTATTGTGTTTAGCGTTTCTCAGGTGTTTGCTTTTTTATTTTCTCTCTGCCAAATCCCCAGGGACAATGCTTACATTTATTCTTGCAACAGAATCCTCGTTTCAGGTGATAGGCTTTGGTAAAAACCATAAGACCTTGTTCATTGAAGTAGTAATCTGGCTCCCCTGTCATTAATTAAGCAATTTAACTACCAAAGATTTTTGATAATAATCCTTTAAAAGCATTCCATTGCCATGGTTTGTCCATATTTGCTTAGGCTGTACATACGCTACGGTATTGATGATTCCGTTCCAGTCTACATGGTCGGATATGTACAGATCCATGTCGTTTGTGCGTTGCAAATGCTTCCATCCGCTAGCAAATACCCGTTTTACACCAACAGCGCGGATGTAACTGTTGAAGGCCATGGGCGGCACAAGATATATCAGATTCGTTTTCTGCGCCTTCATGACCTTGCGGTCATATATTTCATACCTGCCCAGGTTTACACCCATTTGGCGGTAAATATTTATGTATGGCATGATGCTGTGATGCACCAATATCCTTTTTTCTGTACAATACCGATTGATTAAACTGATCAGACGCTGACTTTTTCCTAAGGCGTAAGCACCCAACATAATGTTATGCACGGTACTGCTTAGTTTCAGAATTTCCAGTTCGGCCTCCGGATGCACAACTTCCGGGTTCGCGAAGGTAGTTTCGGTAATTAACACGTCCGCTTTGACATACTCAATAGGTTCGCAGGTTTCGTCAGACTGTAGCTTATAATCACCTGTGTAAAGATAACGCACCTCCTTGTATTCCATCAGGATCATTGCCGAACCGAGCATATGCCCTGCCGGAATAAATGTTACGTTTACATCATTTAACACAAACTGTTGGTGATATCCTTTGATATGGAAGGTACCAGCGGAGAAATTTTTATACCGGTGTTTCATGAACAGAGATGTAGCCTCAGTGCAATAAACCTCAGCATTTCCTCCTACCGCATGGTCGCCATGCGCGTGTGAAACGATTGCCTGCTTAACCGCCTGCTTAGGATCTATATAAAAATCCCCATATCTGCAATACAGTCCCGTGTTATCGAGACAAATAAAATCTTCGAGAATCATACTAATCCAGGTATCTATGGTGCAGGCGTACCACCTGGGCAATCAGCGATTCGTTTTCATCATTTACAATGACGTGGTCGGCCAGCTCGGCTTTCTTGTCATCGGGCAGTTGTTTACTCATTCTTGCCATAATCTCTTCCGTGTTCGTGTTATCCCGCTTCATCACCCGTTCAAGCTTCAGTTGCACGGGTGATACGACAACGATATTCTCATCACACATTGACGCCGAACCGCTTTCAAAAAGCAATGCGGCTTCTTTAAGTACGTAGGGAAAGCCGACCGGCAAATCTGCGCACCACTGATCGAAGGCTCTGAAAACGGCTGGATGCACGAGCGCATTTAGCTTGGCTAATCTATCTGCATCATGAAATACAATCCCGGCTATATGAGCCCGGTTCAATGATCCGTCATTGAAGTAGCTCTCCGATCCGAATTCCTGCTTTAAACCACACATCAGTTCCTGATCTTTGATCATTACGCTCCTTGCCGCTTCGTCAGCATAAAAAACTGGAATTCCCAGAGTTTGAAAAACTCTGCAAACCGTCGTCTTTCCACTCCCGATCCCCCCGGTTATACCAATTTTCTTCATTTACTTCTCTATAATGAAATCGACCTTTTCCGGCTCCAGCTTTACTAGCCTACAGTATTCCGGAAAGCGTCGCATTTTGATTCTTAACTGGCTATGTCCAAGCGTCCTCCAGTCATCGATATCTACCGCAGCATCCATAAATTCTTCGTCGATCTGCTGATAATCAGACAAAGACACTAAAAATGTGACCCGAACTTTCTTGGGAAACAGCCGAACGTTTAAATATTGCTTGTTGTTAATCACCCGGATAGGTAATTCCAAAGTCTTCTCTGTAAATTCATCGACAGGAATACGTACTTCCGCACTAGTCGGAAATATACTTACGTTTTTCATGCGGTTCCGCATAACCGGTACACGAGCCACAAAAGTTCGCTGTATCTGGTCGGCCGAAAGCGTGTCTGTATACCACTCTGATATTTGTTTAAGATCCTGCTCAGGGCCCGACAGCGTAATGTATTCCGGCGTGAGTTCCGTTTCACCGGAAACACCGTACTGCTTAGCGAAACCAAGCTTGGACAACAGCTTTAACGGCACTCGTTTTACTTTGCGCTCCGAGAAATCAAAATAAAGCGTATCCGGCTTCACCGAAATGACTTTCTGAGCCGTTTCCAACTGATTGTTGACGCTAAGCAGTTGCTCCGAAAATAAAATGTAGTTACGGCTGTTCAGCTTTTCCAAATTGATCGATATGGACTGTGGCTTTATACGCAGCCGGGCAAACAACAATTGCCAGCCGGTTCCCTCTACCTGAAGATCTACAGTGTCCGACTGTAAGGCATGAAAAGCCCGCTTTGAGGGAAAGTTCTTGTAAACTAAAACTGTCTTGGCCGTATATATATATTTATTGTTCAGAGCAAGGAATAACCACGCACCGATAGCGATCAGCAAACAAGTGATAAATGCCAAAAAACGCTTACGCTCTATTTTCGTGAGTTTAATTACGGGCATGCTGTAAAATACACAAAAATATCATAATACCCCTATTCATGCAAAAAGCCGCTCCATAGGAAGCGGCTCTAATTTCTGTATATGCAAACTAGCTCGCAGCGGTTTCGATCTTTGGAGTATCCTTTTTATCAGATTTTGGCACAACGGTTTTCGTAGCGTCCAGAGATACTGCAGTCTTATCAAACCGTATCTTTGCTCCGCTCTCCACTTCAATCAGGAAGGTAGTTTCGTTCATATCGATAATGCGACCGTGTATTCCTGCGGTTGTGACAATCTTATCACCCTTCTTTAATTCCTGAATCAGCTTTTTGTGCTCTTTCGCTTTTTTAAGCTGTGGCCTGATCATGAAGAAATACATGACCACAAAAATCAGCACTAAAGGAAGTAAACTCATAAAACCACCGCCACCAGCTGCCGCCTGTAAAATTATCGTAGATATCATATTCAATTTTTATTGGTTTGCTATTCTGTTATTTCTCCCACTATATGCAACTGCACTGAACTGTTTAAAGCATTGGACATCACGGTTACCACGCGGTCAGTCATACCCACCGGTTTACCCGCGCTGTTAAACACCACGTTCAATTTTCCCTCGTCACCCGGCTTAACCGGTTCTTTGGGAACCTCAGGCACTGTACATCCGCATGTAGTAACAGCGTCCGTTATAATCAGCGGAACTTGCCCCATATTCTTAAACGTGAAGCTGTAAGACACTGACTCACCCTTCTTTATCTTACCGAAATTATAAGTCTCCGTAGTAAATTTCATCACAGGACCGTCCTGCTTCAATGAGGAAGTATCGGCCGGTGAGGAAGCACTTTCGTTTGTTTGTTCCGTTTTAGACTGGCATGATGTGAGCGCGGCTGCAACAAACAGCGCAAATAAAATTTTCTTCATAGTTGTTAATCTTCTATTAAACCGCGACCAGTTTTCTTGAGCACATTGTTACGCTTTAGGTCGCCCATAATTTTGTCCAATATACCGTTTATAAACGAATTGCTTTTCGGAGTACTGTAATCTTTTGACAAATCGAGGTATTCGTTAATGGTTACCTTAACAGGTATGGATGGGAAATTGAGCAGTTCGCAAATAGCCATCTTCATCAGAATCGTGTCCATCAGCGCAATACGTTCCGATTCCCAGTTCTTTGTACGATCCGCAATCATTGCCTGGTACTCTTTGTCATTTCTGAGCGTAAACACAAACAGGTCTTCCACAAACTTGCCGTCTTCATCCCAGTCCTGGCTAATGGGCGTGAGTTTATTTGCAAAAGGGTCTTCGGAAGTAAAGTTTTTGATGGTCTTAGCTACCATACCCTGCATAACCTCTTTGTCTACCGACCAATTGATAAATTTATCTTCAAACGCCTGAATAACAGCATGACTTTTCAGTACAATCTTTCTGAAAATATATTTAATGATGGTTTTGGATTCCTCGAGGTCATTGTTTGGATCTGCGAGATAAGCCTGGTATTCCGGGGTGACTTTAAGTGCGTTAAAAATAGCCTTTACCAATTCCGGATCGGACATCCAATTGATTTTGTACTTTTTAACAAGGGCAACGTATTCGGGGTTTTCCTTAAGCACGTTGATGAACTTGTTTTCAAGCAGCTTGAGGTTTGGATTGAGATCCTCCTCCGTAGGCAGATGTTTATTTGCGCGCTCACTTGCGTCTATGCCGGTGTATTCGGTGATTTCAACGAGGAGCGACAGCATCCACATATACATTTCGTATACATTATCTATACTCTGCATCAACGCCTTTCTTGATGACGTCAGATCTTTTTTATCTGCCATGTGCCAAGCAAAAACATTTTGCAAAGCTTTAATTCTTAAGTGCCTTCTGTTTAACATGAATGTAAGAACGAGTGGTAATTACCTGATTTTAAAATGATGATTTTATTTTCTTTATATCTCTTATTCTTTGCTCTGCGATTTGGTTTGCAGCCCAAACCGTGGGGATATTATCACGTTTAGACATCCTGATCACATCTCTGGTTGCGTTATAAATATTTTCTGTCAGCTGGGTAGTCCGTTTTCTGCCAAAGCCTGTAAGCTCTGAGTAGCAACTGATCAGCCCGCCTGCATTGATCAGATAATCCGGCGCAAACAAAATACCCTTTTCCAGTAACCGCTTCCCGTGCACCTGTTCATCTGCAAGCTGATTATTGGCCGAGCCGGCTATAATGGCAAATTTCATCTTCTCTATGGTATTGTTGTTTACGGTTGCACCAAGGGCACACGGCGCGTAAATGTCGGCATTCAAACCAAAGATTTTATCTGCCGCTACAGGTTTAGCTTTATATTTCCTTGCGACATGCTGCAAACGTTCTTCGTTGATGTCACTGATGTACACTTCCACATTCTCCGAACGCAGCAACTCAACCAAATGTTCACCCACGTTGCCAATACCCTGAACCACAACGGAACGCCCGGCCAGCATATCTGTACCGAAGACCTCTTTAACACAGGCTTTTATCCCGAGATAAACACCCTTGGCAGTCGTCGGTGAGGGATCTCCGGCTCCGCCAAGCGATTCAGGCACACCGGTAACATGCGTTGTTTCCATACGGATATACTCCATATCCTTCGTATTGGTACCTACGTCCTCTGCTGTAATGAATTCGCCGTTTAGATTCTTAATAAAGCGCCCGTAGCTCCGCATCATCGCCTCAGACTTGGACTTTCTCGAGTCGCCGATGATCACGGCATTGCCCCCACCCAAATTCAAGCCAGTAATTGCCGACTTATAGGTCATTGCCCTCGACAGTCTTAGCACATCCTCCAATGCCTCAGATTCGGTAGCATAATTCCACATGCGCGTACCCCCTATGGCGGGCCCTAGCGTTGTGTCATGAATAGCAATAATCGCTCTTAGTCCGGTATCAGGATCATTGCAAAAAACAACTTTTCTATGGCCCGAAGTGCCAATTTGATCTAAAACGGAATTTACAGGAGAACTATTACCAGACATACGACTCTTATCAGATATGCCGCAAAACTAGCATAAAAAAAGATATTTACATTGTTTTAACCAAAGTCTTTAGAAAATAATACTGCTTTGGCTAACTTTACAAACCATGAAGCATCTCCGCCATTTAAACAAGTACTTTTACAAATATAAATGGTGGATCATACCAGGTATTTTCTTTGTCATTGTATCTAATATCTTTGGGGTTGTACCTGCCCAGGTCATAGGTCATGCTTTTAACCTGATTACGGAAAATATACAGATATACAGACTTTTTAACGGCTTCGAACGCAGGGAAATCATCTACGACATCTTTAGTTATAGTCTTCTTTATTTTGGTGCCATCGTCCTTATCCTGTATCTATTGAGAGGCCTTTTTCTCTTTTTTATGCGACAAACCCTGATTCTCATGTCGAGGCATATTGAGTTCGACATGAAGAACGAAATCTATGCCCACTACCAAAAACTGAATCTTGGTTTTTACCGGCGCAATAATACAGGCGACCTGATGAGCCGTGCCACCGAAGATGTAAACAGAGTGCGGATGTATGTCGGCCCGGCCATCATGTATGCGATTAATACCGCTGTGCTTTTTTCGCTAGTCATTTACGCGATGTTCGACGTAAATGCTGAACTGGCCCTGTTTTCGTTGTTACCATTACCTGTACTTGTTATTGTTATCTATTTTGTAAACACACTTATCAACCGCAAAAGCGAACGTATACAGCAGCAGCTGTCGAGGTTGTCAAGTTATGTCCAGGAACAGTTTTCTGGCATTCGGGTTATAAAATCTTATGTAAGGGAAGAACACACGCGCAAGGTATTCGCCGGTGAGAGCTATACATACAAAGATCTGGCGATGAATCTGGTAAAGGTTCAAGCGTTGTTTTATCCGGCAATGATCCTGCTTGTTGGTTTGAGTACGATCTTAACCATTTATATCGGGGGGAAACAGGTCATTGGCGGTTATATAACACCAGGCAATATCGCCGAATTTATTGTGTACGTGAACCAGCTGACCTTTCCGGTTTCTATGCTCGGTTGGGTAACCACTTTGATCCAGCGGGCATCGGCATCGCAAAAACGGATTAATGAGTTCCTGCATACCGAGCCGGATATAGTGTCTGGAGATCACCCCGAAGTGACTGTTTTGGGTGACATCAGTTTTAAAAACGTTACGTTTACTTACCCCGACACCGGTATTAAGGCGATAAGCGACATCAGCTTCGACATCAAAAAAGGACAATTCGTTGCTATTATGGGCCGAACGGGATCGGGAAAATCTACGCTAGCCAATCTTCTCATGAGGATGTATGATGCAGACAGTGGCAGCATAACGGTAGATGGTCTCCCTTTGAAAAAGCTAAGTCTTCAGCATTACCGGAATCAGCTTGGCTATGTACCACAAGAGGTGTTTTTGTTTTCGGACACGATAAGAAACAATATTGCATTCGGTCTTGAAGAAGTGAACCAGTCGCAGGTAGAAACCGCCGCAAAACAGGCGGCTGTATATAACAATATCATCGGCTTCGAGAAACAGTTTGACACTATGCTGGGTGAACGCGGCATAACTTTGTCGGGCGGCCAAAAGCAACGGGTTTCCATTGCCCGGGCGCTTATTAAATCTCCTTCGATACTTATATTAGACGACTGCCTTTCGGCTGTAGATACAAAGACGGAAGAAGAAATTTTGAATAATCTGGGGGCACTCATGCATCAGAAAACCATTATTTTGATTGCACATCGTATATCGACCCTCAAAAATGCCGATAAGATTCTGGTTTTAGACGATGGCCGTCTTATAGAGCAAGGTACACACGAGGAGCTCGTTCATCAAAATGGTGCTTACGCAGAGATGTACCAAAATCAGCTGCTGGAAGAGGAAAATCAAACTGCATAATTTGATTTTGAACTTTAAAAATTATTACTTTATATTTACCCGAACCAAAACCAAGAGCTAAAGCAACATGGGAGAATTTGAAAACAAAGAGAGAGAAGAGGTTTTTTCTAAGAAGGTAAGGGCAGGCAAAAGAACTTACTTTTTTGACGTAAAAGCAACCAGATCAGGAGATTACTATTTGACACTGACTGAAAGTAAAAAAAGACTGGAAGATGGCGTTTTTGTGAAGCACAAGATCTTTTTATATAAAGAGGACTTCGAAAAGTTTGCTGAAGGCCTTAATGAAACGGTAGAGTATATTAAAAATCACCAGGAAGTCGTAGAGAAAAGATATGAGTACGCCGACAACCACGAGAGCATTCCTGCCCGTGCACAAGGCGATGACTTTTCATTCTAAGTTAGCTTCTAGCCAAAATATAAAAGAGAAAGCCCGATACGATGTATCGGGCTTTCTCTTTTATGCATTAGCGTTCTAATATATCGCAATCCTGTGGGTATGTAGCTTGTATGGACTCGCATCGGATTTGCCTGCCTCCTGAAAACTGATCACCCTCGACTTCTGCAAAGGCATATGGCAATCAATACAGTTCGTCTTAACCATCGCATTGGAAAGCGTTTTCGCACTATGCTCGACCGAGGGATGACAGGACATGCATTTCCTTGAATAAGCCGTCAACCCCGCCTTCTTTGATTCATGTGGACTATGACAGGTGTTGCAGTCGAGTTTATCGCTAGCGGTAAAACATTTACTCTGCGCCAGCATCTGAACTTGGTTGCCGTGGACATCGGGAGACGCCTGCCCTTGCTGGTTGGCAGCAATCGCATAGTAGGATTCTAAGGTATCGCCCGGTTTAAAATTAAAAGTTGTCTTCAATGACTGCATGTCGACACCAGAATGGCAAATTCCGCAGGCGTCAAGCCGTTGCTTTCGGGTCAATGAACTATAAAGGGTGATATAGTGCGGCTTCTTTTCTTCGCGATCATTCCTGTGGAACTCGACGTGCCTTCCAGCAGGACCGTGGCATCTTTCGCAATTAATGCCGTAAACGACGGATCCCGGTTGAAATCGTTCTACTGTTGCAATCCCTTGATGCGTCGCAGGGGCCTGCTCCACGAAACTACTATGACATTCGAGGCAACGCTGATCGATAGGACGGCTAAAGTGCACCCGGTCCTTAGGAAAGCCAGGGCTGTTCGCCCAGGCATTTATAGCCCGAAAGTAGGACAGCGGTAACTGCAACAGCATCTTGCCTTGCCAAGATCCATAGGTATAGGCATGTTTCCCTGATCCGATGACGACATCGAATCGTCTGGCCATGGCTTCCTCCCCGTCAAAATATGCTACCTGATACATTCCGCCCGACCGCTTTTCCACCTGTATTTTCAGATGCTTGTGAAACCTGTATATCGAATCCGGCAGCGGTCCCTCTACCAGGTCTGTGTCTCTTACAGCCCTTGAAGTCCGGGCATGAAAGTCATGCTGATAATCATTGTATATCTTTTGATGACACTGCTTACAACTTTCGGAGCCGGCAAGCGTATTTTCTGTTGCCTTCAACTCCTTGGGAGCATCTACACACTGGGAAAAAAATATAACAAACGCTGCAATCACCGCAAAGATCATGAGCAAGCGCCCTTTACCCTTCATAAATATCCTATTAGAACTATGAAGATATTAAAAATCAGATAAAGTGCGCTAGGAGGTTTTAAAAAAAGCTGCCGTCTCCCCTTCGCCGGATCTCTCTTCCACCTCTTCCACCCTGGGCACCACTCCATTTCTGCAAGCGCATGCTTAAGCGTAACATAAAGAAGCGGCTCACCGGGTTAGACCGGATATCGGTGTAGCCGAAGTCAGTGTTGTTTCGACTGACTACGTTATTCTGATTCAAAATATCGTAAGCCTGGAACGTAATTCTGCCTCGACGATTGAATACTTCCTTCTCGAGATATGCATTAACAACGAAAGGATCGTTGTTAATGTTTGATGAAAGTCCACTAATAAAGCGCTTGCTTCCATTGTAACCCAACAACCAAGTTTCGCTAAAATAAACCCTTCCGTCAAGGTTTAGACCGAGCGTCTTTGTCTCATTGCCGATGAATGCCTGAACTGTATTTCGAGAACTGCTGTACGTATACGAGACATGCGGATTAATCTCGAACCAGTCAGCCGGGTTAATCCTCGGTCCAAACCGCTGATCAATAGTAAGCTGTCTGTTTATGTTTTCCAGTCCATTAGAGATTCCTACACCCCTGTTATAATTTACCGATCCATTGAGCTGCAGATTATATCTTCGGTTCGACAGTTGCTTGCTGATGTTATAATTTCCACCCACGCGGTAAACACCATCCATATTGATAAAACGGGTTTCAATTACACGTACTGGTTTGCCGTTGATTGTGTTATTCGTATCTACCCGGTTTTGAACAACAGCATTATCTGTGAATGACAGGTTGGCATTTACGGAATAATTCAATTTAGCATTGGCGATGTAATTATCATACCTCGCTCTAAGACCATGTACAAATGTCGCTTTCAGATCGGAGTTACCCAGTACCGGATTTTCCGGATTGGAAACATCTCGAACGGGTTGAATCTGATCGAACGTCGGTTCGGTTGCATTGCCCGAATAATCGAAACTGATCCTGTGTTGTCTTGACCATAAATACTCCATGCGGGCTATAGGCACAACGTTAAAGCTGGTCCGGTTGGTAGAGGTCCCCAAGCTTGCCTTTGTGCCCGACAATTGGGCAGGCACACCAGTCACGCCCAGCGAAAAGCGGACTTTAGACGTGTTCTGCATCCCATACCGAAAGTTCACTGATAAGCGCCCTTGTGTAAAAGAATACTTGTAGATATTACTCAGATCAGCCTGCACCTCCGGGATTCCCGAAGCATTAAGCTCGCTCGTGATAGCCTCGTTATCATAACCATTCCGGTTAACTTGCGCATTGAATTCCAACTGGGTATTTCCGCTAAGCGGTTCAGCATAGGTCAGGCTGCCTCGATAATTGTTCCTAAGATTTTTTCTTGCCACAATACGGTCAATAAGAAGCTGCTGCTGATTAACAGGTAAATAATACAAAGAATCCAGTCTGTCCTGAGTCTGCGCTGTCTCATTGTTATTTCTGCTAATCTCGGCCTGTGCAGAAAAGTTTCTTCTTGCTTTAGCAAACAGATGCTGGTAAAATACTGTCAAACCCAATGAGGGTGTGGTATTACTCCGGCCAGTGCTTCCGGTTTCCAATCTGCTATTGTCCTGGCCGTTCAACTCTCCTGTTATCGATCGCCTGAAATCACTTAATGACGAGGTCGAGGAATAAGACAGACGCGGGTTGATCCTCAAAAAGTCGTTTGAATCAAGATTAATTTCCGTCTCGAGCCTCAGTTCGTGGGTTTTATCATCGTCGTCACCGTTGGAGTTACTGATTGTGAAAAGG
This sequence comes from Pedobacter deserti, assembly GCF_024436415.1. Taxonomy (GTDB): domain Bacteria; phylum Bacteroidota; class Bacteroidia; order Sphingobacteriales; family Sphingobacteriaceae; genus Pedobacter; species Pedobacter faecalis. The sequence continues at coordinate 3,270,215 of NZ_JAFMZQ010000001.1, forward strand.
CTTGTATTAGCTGTATCAGATCCAGACCCGCTACGGTTCAGCAAAGACTCCGAAGCATTAATCGAATTCGCGGAAGTCCTTGTGAAATCGTAATTCAAGTTATACTCGATCTTTGAGCCGACTTTGTCGCGTATACTGAAAGATGTGCTGCCCATCTTGGTATTACCGCCTATACCGCCAGACGCACTTGGGTTATTACCTCTTCGTCCTCTGAAGCCTCCCCCACCGAAACCACCCATATCACCGGCGTTCACATTCACGCCATTCACGGTATTCGTGTAGTTGGCATTCAGACCAATCTGCTGATTTTGGTTAATCCTCGTGCCGAAGATTCCAGCCTCATACCTATCATTGTTTCCGGCAGCCATATTAACATTGGCCATATTTCCCACCGACTTATCCGTACGTGTTGTAATATTCAATATCTTCTGCGCATCGCCATCTTTAATACCTGTGCGCGCAGCCTGATCTCCGTAGTCGTCCACAATCTGTATCTTATCTACAATTTCTGCCGGCAGATTTTTTATGGCATTAGCGACGTCGCCACCCAAAAACTCCTTACCATTTACTTTTGCTCGGGTAACACTCTCACCTTGGTGAACCAACGTCCCGTCATTGCCCACTTCCATACCTTCCATCTTCTTGAGCAACTCATCCACACTGGCATTTTTGCGCACCACGTAATCGCTTGCTTTATATTCTACAGTATCCGTCTTATAGGTTATAGACGGCGTACCACTAATGACAACCTCCTTCAGCGTGTTCTTTTCCTCGCTAAGAACGATGGGATCCATCACAATACGTGGCGCAAGGTCATTCTGCTTAAAGCGCATGGGTGGGGTGGCGCGAAAACCTATGCTCTGTACAACAAGCGTGTAGGTGGCCGACTTAACATTTTTAAAAATGAAAATACCGTCGCTGTTGGTGCTTGTTTTCAAAGTATCTTTCTCCGAAGTCAGGCTCACCGTGGCACCAATAACGCCAAGATCTGTACTGTCTTTTACAATACCGCTGATCTCCCGGAAAGGCAAGGGCGGAGGTGGGTCCGAAGGCTTTCCGGCAGGGACCTGAGCAAATAGACTGGATGAACTAAGCCCTATAAGAAGCAGTGCCATCACCGTTCTCACAGTCTGAAAAAAATGATTCATTTGTGTGTATGATTAAATATTATTTGGTGTGCGCGTATACAGAGTTATTTCTGAAGCAAAGTATATTTTCCCCAAAAATCTGTTGGACTTGTAAACTCTTGAAAATCAAAGCCGCCCCCTCTCGGACCACCAAAACCACCCCCACCTCTCGGGCTTCCCATCACTACCACATTACCGCGTCCACCACCGCCGCCACCAGGACCATCAAATCCCGCGAGTTGTAAACCGTTTACTTTAATATTATAGACGAACTCCTTTGTGTTTCCGGCAGACATTCCGAGCTCTTCCAAAGGAATTGCGGCTTCATAGAAAAACACATTCTCCTTATCAATAGAAGCAAAAGCCTTTATTCCCTCTGCGTTATAAATAGACAGCAACGTGTCTGTCGTTTTTTTAAATCCACTTAATTTAATCTCTTTCGCCTGAGCCAATTGCGTACGCTGCATGGCGGCCATCATAGAATCCCGTTCTTTCTGCGACGGCATTGCGCCGCCACCCATCCCCATAGCCGCGCCCATTCTTCTCATGCCGGCTCCTCCCGGTCCTCTCATATTACTACGGTTAATCAGGGGATATGTCAGGCTGATGCTTTCCTTCTCTTTTTTCTTACCGTCGGGATTCACTGAAAAAGTAATGCCACCCGCAAGAATTTTGTTATTATTCATGGCGTCGGTCGACTTGACAATAAGATACAGATTTTTGTCATCATTACTGATGATATAGGAAAGCGTAGTGCGCTTATTAACGGTAAAATCCGCGTCCTTCCATTCGAAATTTTTACCGTCTATTTTCATAGCCGGAGGAGCTACGATACCCACTTCCTGTAATTCCGTAACTTTCTGAGCTGTGGCCATAGCCGCGCTGAATGCTATTAATACAATGGCCGCTAGTGTGCCGAAAAATCCGTTTTTCATACTGAGAAATATCTGTTCTGTGTTTTTTCTGAAGTATGACTAGGCTCGTAGAGCTTGGTTTAATTGCTTGTTGTCACGATTTTGTTAAAATCGCTGAAGAAGATAATAACCAATCATTTAAGATTCACCTTGCGCTTTAGCCTTCACCTGAAAGATGTAAATAAGATATGCCAAGGCAGGCAAAATGAATACACTCCCAGCAAGCAGGGCATAAGCCAGAGACGATATTGTCTTCGCCTGGCCCTGATGTACCAGCAGCGATAAATTCGGACCATTTTTAATCAGCACAATATCAGGAAAGTGCGTATAAGTAGCTGCAAAAAGGATCATCGTGACTTGAAAGCCGGCGAGCAACCTAAGCAATACGGGCCGGTTGCGGCCAAGAAAATAAAACATTACCACAAGCGAAATACTTGCTGATACAATTGCCGCCACACCCGGGAAATCACCGAAAATCCAGGTGAGCAGTGGAATACCTTCGTAATAAGCAGCAGCAAACACAAACAAGCCACTGAACATGACCATAAAGATCGTTTGCTTTGCTTTCCTGACGAAGTAGTTCCGGTCTTCATCCCGAACAGTCTGCCCGATGATGAAAATCGCTGCCAGGAAACCGCAGATGCAAACTGTAAACATCCCCACGGAAACAGAAAACCAGTTGAGCCAACTGAAGACATACGCTGATAAAAAATCGCCCGCCTGCGCATCGATCTGCCCCGATACTGCGCTCCCCGCAATAATACCAAGGAAGAAGGGTGTAACTAAACTGGAATATACAAAGATCGGGGTATATATTTTCTGCATATCGTCGCGGACGGCGTCATAATTCCGGTATACAAAGGCTGTTCCCCGAGCTACAATACCGAGCAGCATGCACACAAGCGGAATATGCAGGTATACCGACACAGTGGTATAAATTCGGGGGAAACCTACGAAAAGGATCACTATAGCAATGATCAGCCACATATGGTTAGCTTCCCAAATGGGGCCAATGGCTTTATACATCGTCTTACGCGTTCGCTCCTTGTTTTTGGCTGATGTAAACAGTTCAATAATACCTGCCCCAAAATCTGCTCCGCCTAACAGAATGTATAACAAGATAGACAGCCACAAGAAAACAATTACAATGTATAGCATCAGTCGTTCGCTTTTAAAGATGAATCATACAATTTACCAACCATTGATATCTGCCGGTACAGCAACATAGCCACTACCACCGACAGCGACACATAAATGGCGGTAAACAGATAAAAGGAGTAAGCAATGCCAGGCATTGGTGTCACCGCATCAGCCGTACGCATTATGCCTTGAATAATCCAGGGCTGTCTACCCACTTCCGTTACTGTCCAGCCCGCTTCCACAGCGATGAATCCAAGCGGTGTAGCCGCCACAAACAGTTTTAGCAGCCATCGGCTTTCGAGCCAAAGCTTTTTCTTCCAGAGCGCCGCAAAGAATAGCATTGAAATCAACACAAGTAACATTCCGAGGCCAACCATTACCTGAAATGCGTAATGCGTTACTGCCACAGGAGGCTGATCCTCCACCGGAATCTGATCAAGTCCTTTCACCTCACCATTGAAATCACCAGTAGTCATAAAGCTGAGTAAGTTTGGTATCTTTACGGCATATTTTACGGTTTTGGTTGCCGTGTCGGGTATGCCGCCAATAATTAGCCCTGCACCCTTTTCTGTATGAAAGTGTGCCTCCATCGCAGCCAGCTTTGCAGGTTGCCGCTCTGCCACATCCTTTGCTGAAATATCTCCGCTCAAAGGCTGCAGACAAGCCGCCACAGCGCCAAAGACCGCGGCAATCTTAAAGGCCTTTGCATGGAACTCCACGTTCCGGCGGCGCAGAATCATCAGCGCATGCACACCAGCCACGGCAAAGCCGGTAGCCACGAACGCCGCTATACACATATGCAGAGCCTGAGAAAACCAGGCATCGTTGAACATTGCCGCGATAGGGTCTATATTAAGGTATTGTCCGTCAATAAAATCAAATCCGGCCGGACTGTTCATCCAGGAGTTGGCTGCCACAACCAGAATACCTGAAGCCAAACCGCTGATACCGACAATGACCCCTGTAAACCAATGGAACCAGGGATGCAGCTTTCCCCAACCGTACAGATAGAAGCCAAGTGCAATTGCTTCGATAAAAAAGGCCGTGCCTTCCAGTGAGAAGGGCATCCCAAAAATAGGGCCTGCATGTTCCATAAAAGTGGGCCAGAGCAAACCAAGTTCAAAAGAAAGCACCGTACCCGACACAGCACCTGTAGCAAAAAAAATAGCAACACCCTTACTCCATGCCTTCGTTACATCTCTGAATACCAACTTTTTCGTCTTGAGCCAATAAAAATGGGCTACCGACATAAAGAACGGCATAACCATTCCTATACAAGCAAAAACAATGTGGAAGCCCAGCGAAAAGGCCATCTGGAGACGTGCGGCAAGAAGATCATCCATGCGGGAAAAGATTGATTTCCAAAACTCGTTAAAAAGCTATGCAAATCAAAATATTGGGCCTGAAGGATCAGTCCTTTCTCAGTAATTTTTCCGCTTTAAAAACATGATCTGCCGCCTGAAGGATCTTGGCCTTCAACTTCGGATTGTAATCAGGGTTTTCGTCAAGAAAACTGCGCACCGTGTCTGCGGCTTCGGCATGCTGATAATAAGAAAATATTGCCTGCAGCCAATTCTGCGGGAAGAATATGTCGCCCGTTGTTTGAATCTCCACCAGCATCTCCAGGCTCTTTCTCAGATATTTCGCAGAGGTTTGCTGCCTTAGCGGATGATGCAAATAGTAAAGTGCAGCCACGACATTAGCTTCCTTACCACGGTTGGCGCGCTGCTGCAGACTCTCGAAAAACGCGTCACGCTCGGCCACCGATGCCGATACGGCCGGCATTATAAATTCGAAGCGTGTACGGCGGTCCGGATTGCTGATGCGGGCCAATTGCTTTTTCAGCAGATCCTTGTCGGCATCGCCTCTTAACGCAAGCGAAAACGCAAGGGTTGTATAGTCGTCTTCAGTAAGCTTTAAGCCATCGGGCGGCGCTTGGGTATGCCATATCCGGTACAAGCGATCCCTGGCCTCCGCGGAGGCGAAAATATCCTGATAGCTCTTGAATAGAAGCTTTTTATGATTAGCCTGTCCATGCTCGCTTAATGCAAGCCACAGCGTACGTTCCAAAGAAGCCGATGCTGCAACTCTGTCGGCCGCACTTAAAAATTCCCAATATATCGTGCCAATATAGCCCGTGATGAGCTTTAAATTCAGCTCTTCAGTTTCCTTTTGCAAACCCTTCATGAGCAAGTCCAGCAATGCTACCGGTGAAATAAACCTCCCAGTCAGCATGTTCTCATACAGGGTTATGTAAGCAGAGGCCCGGTTTAGCGGCTTTTCGATAGCATATATGCGGTCAAACATTTCCTTATCGACCGGCCACAAACCGTAGCCCTGTCCGGACGAGTTGAAGAGTACAAATAAGGGTTTATCCAGCCCTTTTGCCTGTGGAAGTTGAACCGTTTCTGCGTTTAGGTTTACGCTAAATTCTTCTGTCCTGCCCGGATAGAAAAACTTGACCTCCACCCACTGCGGCCATAAACGATGACTACCGTACTCCGGATGCTGCGTGATGGTGAATGCAGATATTTTACCACGCTCCTCTTCTACTTTATAGTCGACCACCGGCCGCCCCACATCGTTCACCCAGACCTTGTTCCATGCTTGCAGGTCCTCATCAGTATACTTATCCAGGATACTAATCAGCTCGGGCCAGGAAGCGTTGCCATTCGCAAATTTCTTCAGGTATTCCTGTACACCCCGCTGGAACTTCTCCTCCCCCATCAATCTTTCCAGTTGCCGCATCATCACAGGTGCTTTGTGATAGATGATATTGCCGTAAAGTGTTCCTGCATCCTTCAGATTATCCAGGTCCTGCCTGATCGGGTTAGAACCTGAGGTGCGGTCCACCCCGATGCTGCCGGAAAATGATCAAGCAAAAACTTAAGATCAAACAAATCCTTACCGGTCTCGGCTTCCATGCTCTTGTCGGCAATAAAATTGGCAAACACCTCCTTCATCCATACGTCGGTAAACCAGTTCATTGTTACCAGGTCGCCGAACCACATGTGCGCAGTTTCATGTGCTATTACGTGACTTCTTGCGTTCAACTGATCTTTTGTAGCTCCCGAATCCAGGAAAAAAGCAGAAGCCTTGTATTGTATCGCACCTGGGTGCTCCATTCCGCCAAACTGAAAATCAGGAATAGCCACAAACCCGAACTTTTGGAAGGGATACGGTATGCCTGTCCACTCCTCCATATAGCGAAGCGAAGCTGCATGAAGATCAAATACAGACCTGATGCTGGTTTTCAGTTTACCCGTGTCAGTTTCCCGGTACAGAAAGTCGGAAACATACTTGGGGTTGTTACCCTCTGCCAGTCGCTCCGAGGCGCGAAAAAATTTACCTGCCGCAAAAGCAAAAAGGTATGTGCTCAATGTATCAGAGGTCGCATAGCGGTAAGTCTTGCGATCGCCGGTCTGCACAGAATCCTGAAGGGCAGCATTGGCAATTGCGGTCCAGTCGTACGGCAACATCAGCGTGAGTGTATAGGTAGCTTTCAGATCCGGCTGGTCGAAACAAGGAAAAACGGTTCTGGCCCGGTCCGGCACAAATAAAGTATATAAATAGTCGGCATTCCTGTTCAGCGCACCATTACCAGCCTCAAAACTTATCTCTATCCTGTTCGAACCCTTGGTTAAATGCTCGGGGGCAATAATGATGTGTTCATCACGATAATCTATAGCTGTTGTCTTGCCATTTACGGCAAGCGACTTAAGCTTGGCCGGGTCCTCCTTAAAATCGATCTGCAAAGGATGTGTGACATCAGACATTTGAAAGGTGATGACTTCCCTGGCTGCTATACCAGCCTGCTTATCTCCAGGAATATCCAGTTCGAGATTGTAATTGGTGCCTTTTATGATTGCTTTTCTGTACTCGGCCAGCCTTCTTGATACGCCCGGCTCCAAATTTGGTGCGGCGGTATACTTAAATGCAGAACAAGACAAACAAAAGAGACAGACAGAGGCAAGCCAAATGCGATAATTAACCATGCGGGCTAAATTAATCAAAATATAATGACCATATAATCCGCTTTAGCATTAATTTAGCACAACAAAATTTAACAGTAATAAGATATGAAAACGACGTTGAAAACCATGCTGGTCATTGCTCTTGCCGCTGGATTGCAATTTGAAGGTAATGCTCAGGGACTTAAAATGCCTCAGGCAAGTACCTCTCAAACGGTTACCCAGGCATTCGGACTTGGCACTATTACCCTTAACTATGCCCGCCCTAACGTTAAAGGACGTAAGATATTTGGCGGACTCGAACCTTATGGAACCGTATGGCGTACGGGTGCCAACTCGGCGACGACCATCAAGTTTAGCGAGGATGTTAAAATTGAAGGCCAGAACCTTCCTGCAGGCGAGTATGCGTTGTTCACCATACCTGAGCAGAACGACTGGACAATCGTGTTTAACAAAGAAGCCAAACAATGGGGTTCGTACACTTACAAAGAAGCCAACGACGTACTGCGCGTAAAAGTAAAACCAGTTAAGCTTAAAGACAAAGTGGAAACTTTTACTATTCAATTCTCTGACGTCTATCCGACAACAGCTAAATTGCAATTGATGTGGGAGAACACCGGTGTAACGGTAAACCTGAGCACCGACGTAGACAGCAAAGTAATGGCCAGTATCGACGAAGCCATGAAGGGCGAAAAGAAACCGTACTTTCAGGCTGCGCAGTACTACTTTGAAAACGGAAAAGACATCAATAAAGCCTTGGAGTGGATGAATGCGGCAGACGCTAACAACACCACCCAGCCTTGGGTTAAATTATGGAAAGGCCGCGTTCAGCTCAAGATGGGCGACAAAGCCGGAGCCGCCAAAACAGCGGAAGAAGGATTAAGGATCGCTACCGAAATCAAGAACCAGGAATATATCCGATTGAACGGAGCCCTGTTAGCTGAAGCCAGGAAATAAATTATTTTGCTATGCTATGAGACCGCCCCTCCACTGGAATGGGCGGTCTTTTCTTTTCCGCCGGTGAAGTATTGGATGAAGATCGAAAACCCGACTACCATGGTGCAACTGATCACATTGAGCCAAAGATAAGCGACGGCCTCCTGCCAGCCCAGGACTATGGTAATAACTTCGGAGAGCAGTGCCGCAGCAAAAACAGCACGTCCCCGTACATGTTTTACGTAAAAGGCAACGAGAAAAATCCCCAGTATTGTGCCATATATGTAGGAGCCCAGAATATTAACCGCCTCCAGGAGGTTACCGATTTTCCCGGCATAAAGCGCCATAACGATACAAACAACACCCCAAAACAACGTAGCCAGTCGCGAGGCTTGCAAATATTCATGGTCTGATGCATCCTTCCTTACAAGGCGTTTATAGATGTCGATGACGCTGGTCGACGCCAGGGAATTGAGTGCGCTGGCTGTTGAACCCATCGATGCCAGAAAGATAATGGCTATAAGCAGTCCCACAAGTCCACGCGGAAGATACTGGGTCACGAAACTGAGGAATACATAGTTCACATCATCTGTATTGGCGTCCTTATTGTTCGCCTTCATCAATAGGGTGACTTTCTCACGTAAATCTTTTTGCTTTTGATCGGCTTGCTGAAGCAGCAGGCGCTGCTCATTCACCGCAGCTTCGTTGTTCTGATCCAAAGCATTGTTCATTTGCTGAACCACCACCTGCTTTTGCTGAAAGGCCTCATCATATTCGGCACTGAGCTTTCTAAGTTGCGGAGCGTAAGCGCTCTTCTCTAAGCGATTCAACTCAAAACTGTTGAAGAATATAGGCGGGCGGTTATACTGATAGAAGGTGAACACCAGCACACCGATGAGCAGGATCAGGAACTGCATAGGTATTTTTACCAAACCATTCATAAGTAAACCCATGCGGCTTTGGCTTACGGAGGCGCCCGACAAATATCGACCAACCTGGCTCTGATCGGTACCGAAATAAGAAAGTTGTAAAAAGAATCCACCGATAATACCGGTCCATACCGTGTACCGGTTATTGAGGTCGAAGGTAAAATCGATCGCTTCAGTACGGCCCATTTTGCCCGCAATATCCAGCGCTTTTACAAAGCCTACCTCGGCCGGCAGTAAGTGAACCACCATGGCCCCAGCAGCGAAGAGTCCGCAAAAGATAATGCTCATCTGGAGCATTTGGGTGTAAGACACAGCCCGGGTGCCTCCGTATACGGTGTAAAATACAACCAGGCTACCCATAAACAGGGTAGTGTATGTGGTATTGATGTTGAGTATGGTCGATAAAATAATAGACGGGGCGTATATGGTGATGCCGGTAGACAAGCCCCTTTGTACGAGAAAAAGAAAAGCGGTAAGCGCACGGGTGTTCAGGTCGAACCGCTGCTCCAGGTACTCGTAGGCGGTATAGACTTTCAGGCGATGAAAAATAGGTACAAAGGTTACGCAAAGCACAATCATCGCCAGCGGCAAACCAAAATAGAACTGTACAAAACCCATACCCGAGGAGTACGCCAGGCCAGGCGCTGAGAGAAAGGTAATGGCACTCGCCTGCGTAGCCATAACCGAAAGGCAAACATGGTACCAGGGCAGCGACTGGTTACCGAGAAGATAACCTTGTATATTTTGGGTATCGCGACTCTTATAGACCCCATACACGACTATGAAAACCAGCGTTAATACTAATACCGCCCAGTCGATACTACTCATAGCGATCTAATCTTAGCAATATCATTCAAAATACCGCGTAAATGCATAAAACAACACTATAAGCAGAACAAGCCAGCCAACCAACAGGATATAAAACCGCTTTTCGTTCTGCATTCCTCTAATTTCTCCTGGATATAAGATTAACAAACAGCCGATAGGCTCCGGGAACGCCCGCGGGTAGCTGACGGAAAAAGGAAATACCGGTGTAGATGTAACGCCCTTTCCCATAATCGGCTACGATAAGCGAACCGTTCCGGGCGGGCTCTCCTGCATCGTGCATGCTAAACAGCGGCGTATATCTCTGGTCAGTATCGGTCACGAAATATAGTCCCCGCTCTTGCACCCAGCCGTTGAAATCGTCTTTTGTAATTTTATTGGGAACGTTAAGCACCGGATGCTGAGGCGCCAGGAAAGTAACCGCTGCATCTTCCTCGGTTACCCGGTCTCTCGACAACCGGAAGGGGTAAGGTCCCATATTGTCTATACGCAGCGGTGCATTCACGTTGTATTGTACCAACAGTGTGCCACCGTTCTCTACGTAATTCATGAGTTTAGGCTGCATCACCCTGGCTTGATCGCTTACATTATACAAACGCACCCCGGTTACAATAGCGTCAAACTTTGATAGATCCTGTGTGATCACCTGGTTTGCGTTAAGTAGTTCTACCTGGTAGCCAATCTGACGAAGTGATTCGGGAATCAGATCACCAGCTCCGGCGATATAGCCGATGCGTTTACCGCCGACAACCAGGCTAACACGGTTAACATTTGCTGCCGCCAGAGGAAACAGCGTTTGGGCTGGTATATGGTCGTAGTTGATCTCATGCAGTCCCTTGTCGTATGTTTTTCCATCGACAACAACTTTTAACGAAAGTGTACCCGAGGCGACGCTGCCAGCCGGTGTAACGGTAAACTCCACATTACGCTCCTCTCCTTTCCGACCTAAAGTAAACTGCAACTGTTCCGGACTTACTTTCCAGCCCGTTGGTACCACCGGCCGGATCATGCCTGACACGTTTTCTTTAAAGCCGCGCAGTGTGGCGACCACCTTCTTCTCTGCGTTACCGTTAAAAATAAAAGCCTTTTCAGAAAGCGTGGCTGTAACTGGAGGTGCAATGACCAGCGGCTGATAGATTTCGCCTTTCACCTGATCCGTATATTTATATACCACCGGCAAAGATTTCTCTATAACATGGTCGCCCACCCTTATCTTAAATAAAGCTGCAACTGCCGGCTTGTTTTCCGCCATACCTATCTTATGGAGATCATCTACGTTGAATGTCCCGATGCCATGCTTCTGCTCGAGCCAGTACGGCTGCGTAATGGCGATATCCTTCGGCGCTATGCTTCGATCCTGCGAGGCCAGGACGTTCGGTTTCAGGTTAAACGATGCTCCCGACAAGACCTCTGTTACCTCTACCGGCAGTGAAAACCCCGATCCGGGGCGAACGATCGCCTGTACGCGCACATCGACTTCTTCGCCCAGGGCATAGGTCTGATTCAACGCGGCGCTCTCCAGCCAGATGCCTGCACAGGAAAGGATCAGATCATCTAAAGCCTGATGCTTGAACGGCAGATCGTTCACCATCACTTTTAGCTCCAGAAGTTTAGGGATCGACTTTGAAGGGTCGGCCACATCGTAATTTCTGGTTATCTCAGCTAACAGTTTCTGGACAGCTGCGCCCTTCGACAACCTGCCTAATGTAAGGTCTATATCGCTAAAAAGATCTCCTTTGGCTTCCGCGCCAGCTACAGGGGTAAAATATTCGTAACCGCTGCCTCGCTGCATGGCCGAACCGAACCCCTGGCTCCGGTGGCTCGACCGGCTCTCTGCAGCCAATTCGCCATAACTCTTGCCAAACAGCGGGTTGTACAATCCTACATCTATCTTCAGCTGATCTTCCGACGTGGTATTATTGCCACCGAAATTAAAAGTGTTCCACACGATTCTTTTCGCCTGCCAGGGCTTCACAAAAGCAAGTTGCTCCGGAAACTGTTTAGGATCTCCTGCTGCAGTAAAGGCCTCACGGGCCAGTATTGCTGATCCTGAGTGATGTCCGTGTCCGGCCCGGGAGTCTTCCGGAAAGCGGGTGATGATCACATCGGGCCGAAAGTTCCGGATCACCCAGACCACATCGCCCAGTATCTTCCCTTTTTCCCATATACGGAAACTTTCCTCCGGGTTTTTAGAAAACCCAAAATCGTTGGCACGTGTAAAAAATTGTTCGGCTCCATCTATACGTCGCGCCGCAAGCAGCTCCTGCGTACGGATCAAGCCCAGCAATTCCGCCTGCTCATTGCCTATCAGGTTCTGACCGCCGTCGCCACGCGTAAGGGAAAGATAGCCGGTTCTCAACTTCTTTTCCCTTGCCAGGTAGGTCAACAGCCGGGTATTTTCGTCATCCGGATGCGCAGCTATATAAAGCACGCTTCCGGTAACCTGCAATGCCTCCAGCCCTTGCCTGATTTCTGCAGCATTGAGCTGCTGCATACGTTGTGCTTGAGTACATAGGCAAAGGAAAAACAGGGCCACAAAAAGCAGTCGAAACTTCATGGTTACATTCATAGTTGATTCGAAAATAACCAAAAATCTGTAATCGAAAATTTATCGACGAAAAATACAGGTAACAATGCTGCAATAATGAGACACCTCAACAGCAAAGCCATGATTACAGCAGAATTTTGCTGCTTATCTCTTTGTCAATGGTGATATAGCCAGGATATTTCACCAGGGTGCTGCCTACCTTGATGCTGGGTTTAATTTTGAGCGTCAGCATACCTTTCTTCTCCGTACCATTTGTGCGGGTCTTCAGAAATTCACTGATTTCCCCCATCACCTTGTCGTTGGATATAAAAGGATATGCATTTATTGTCATATCTACCGGTACAACGGTGCTTTGTCCCGGACCTACACTTACTTCCTGGTTTACAAAACCATTAGCAAGTTCCTGACTATTGACCAGTATCTTATACTCAAATTCGTTGATAGCTGCATGATTGGAGGACGGGTTGGTTACTTCCAGATTGAGCCTTGCTTTCAGCGGAATATCCTGCCTCAGAAAGCCGAAAGCAAGTGCCGGCAGGCTGGCAAGATTAATATCCTCACCGCCGATCAGCTTTCTCACATCTGTACCGCCAACAAGCAATTGCTCCACGGCCGTAATACGATATTTACACTTCTCAAGTGCTTTGATCTGCTCGGTTTGTTTGTTTATGCCGCAGCCTGAAACAGCTATAGCTGCCAGAAAAATGATCAGGAGTTTTTTCATAACAGCTATAACGGTTATTTATGATAAATCATATAAACTATCGCCTGCGAGGATTTAAACTGCGGCTGATGAAATGATCGATACTGTATTTTCCAGGACCAGACACAAGCAGGAACAGATAAACTACCAGAAAATGATAGGCCATCTCTTTCTTCGCAAACGGATCAGGTGCATGAACAATAAATGCGGCTACGATCATGGTAATGATGAGCGGTATGGTGGCCAGTCTGCCTGCCAAACCCAGCAATAGTAACACCGAACAAAAGAATTCGGCAAAAACAGCGAGATATAAAGATGCAGCCTGACCAACGCCGATCGGATCACCGAACTGGATTTCACCACCGGCGGTAAGCATCTGAAGTTTCATATAGCCGTGTGTAATCATAAACACGGAGAAGGTAACCCGCAATACCAGCAGCATGAAATGCATGCTCTCGTTGTTAAAGTTTGTATTAAACAATCGTCTCATATCTTGTTTTGTTAGTTGCTTATTCAGGCGGAAGTAAATATAGATAAATTCAGGATTACCCCGCAAGCAGGGACGCTATAAATCCGGAAATCGCATCCTTCAGGATCATGCGCTTTTCAGGACCTGGCTTCCCGGTCTTCTCGATCATTTGAATGGAAACCAGCCCATGCAGTATAGAAAAATAGGTATGGTATTTTAAGAAACACTCGGCGTTTTTAGTTTTGCTCTGGGATATCGCGCTTTGAATGGGCTCGATCATCACCTGCGTCATATTCTTCAGTTCGGTAATCTGATTCACCTGCTCACACGCCGGAATCCCCAGACCAAACATGAGCTGATAATACTCTTTGTTATCAAAAGCAAAGTCCCAGTAGGCATAAGCCATTGCTTCCAACTGGCGGGCAGGATCAGTATGTTGCTCTTTGATCGCCTGCAGCGTGTCGGCCAGCTTCTGAAACCCCTCTTTAGCAAATTCCAGTAAAATAGCCTCCTTATTTTCAAAATGGCTGTAAATTACCGGAACGCTGTACTCAATAGCGTCCGCAATTTTCCTGATGGACAGCGATTGCCAGCCTTCAGTAATCACTTGCTGCCATGCAGCTTCCAGTATACTTGCTTTGAACTCTTCTTTTTGTCTTGCCTTGCGTTCAGCTATGCCCATGGGAATAATAACAGTGTTAACAAATTTAACTGCTTTCCGTTAACATCAAAATTTCACCATGTTTTCTGACCAAACTCAAACAAATCGAGGGCGCCCTGATAAAACGTAAACACTACAATCAACCAACCTTTAAAGTTCTTAAGTGCTTTCAGCAGATCATTCTTTACCGAAAAGACATCCTCCCACAAATCTCCTTTTTTCCTGAGCCGATCGGCCATATTATAAATGGTATAGTCCTTTAAATTGAGACCGGGCGCAACCTCTTTCCAGTCGAGCGGCGCAGACACTGTGGCACCGGCTTTTGGCCGAGCAGAGTAAGGTGCGGCAATGGTTTGTCCGCGTCGGTTCTGCAGGAAGTCGAGGTAGATCTTATTTTTTCTTTTCGCCGGACTGCGTTCCAGGCTTGTGGTGTCGGGATGCATATCGAGAAGTTGTTCTCCGAGATAACGAACAAAATCTTTAGTGATCTGATAATCGTACTTAGCTCCAACCGGGATAAAAATATGCAGTCCCTTAGACCCCGACGTTTTGATGAAAGACCTCAATTTCATGCGATCCATCAATTCCTTTGCGGAAAGCGCTACGCTTATCGCTTCTTCAAAATCTATATCATGTGGATCGAGGTCGAGTACCGCAAACAAAGGGTTATCCGGCTTCTTGTACCTGCTTAGCCATGGGTTGATCTCGATACAACCGAGGTTGACCATCCAAAGCAGCGTCGCTTCATCATTGCAGATCAGATAGTCGATATCTTTGTCATTACTCTCCGAATATAAAGGAGCCGACTTAATCCATTTCGGCACCTTATCCAGATCAAGGTCTTTTTGAAAAAAACCAGGTTCCTTAATACCATTGGGGTGGCGGTTCAACGAAAGCGGACGGTCTTTTAAATGGGGCAGGATGTAATCTTTGATCTGCTCGTAATACCCCAGCAGCTCACCTTTTGTAATCCCCTCATCTGGCCAGTAAACCTTGTTCAGGTTGGTCAGCTTAACGGTCTTACGGCCAAACTTTGCGGTAATTTCATTTTCCTGTTCCAGTTCATGAGGTTCCGGATCAGGGATTACGCGTTGTTTTGACTTGCTATTTTTGCCGTCCTCATTTTTAAAATCGACCCCCTTCTTTTTAATCGAAGCGGAAACAAGATCCTCGGTATTGAAAGGCTTTTTCACGGCAAACTCATCGTTATGCTTCAGCAATAACCAGGCATTGTCTTCGGAACTCTTGATGTGGACCAGCGCAAACTCCCCCTTTAAGATTTTTCCATTCAGCCTGAATTTCAGGTTACCGGAGTGCAAACCCTTAAGCAGGTCTTTTTCATTCCCTCCATCCAGGGCTTCGTATGTACCTTCATCAAAAATATGCACCACACCAGCCCCATAGTTGCCTTTTGGTATGGTGCCCTCAAATGTACGGTAGTCGTACGGATGGTCCTCCACCATCATGGCAAGTCGCTTGTCGGACGGATTGAGTGAAGGACCTTTAGGGACGGCCCAGCTTTTCAGCACACCTTCCATCTCCAGCCTGAAGTCGTAATGCAAACGTGAAGCGTGGTGACGCTGCACCACAAACTTCAGTTTACTATTTTTTGCCGAAGCTTTCGTGTGAGAGGCTCCCGGCTCCCGGGTCTTGCTGAAATCGCGCTTTTTGATATATTTTTGAAGAGTCATACCAATGCTTTTCCATACAACACTTACCGTAAAGCGAAGGTTTGCCCTATTTTAGTCTCACATCGGCTAATACCGGAAAGTGGTCTGATACAAATTTGCCGTAGTAGGTATCTGTGAGAACGCCCCAACGCTGAGCCTGAAAGTGCCTGGTGACGAAGATATGGTCGATGACATCGTAGCCGCTTATACTTCTACCCCAGCCGTTAAACGATGCATTATTCAAGTACGGCTTCTTAACCTGAGTATAGGCATCGGTAAGCATGCCCGAATTCGCTAACCTAAGGTACCACTCACTCTTGTGGCTGCCGTTCAGATCGCCCGTGAATATGGCTGGCTGACCTTTGGCAATGTCTGTGATCTTTGTCAAAATCAGCTTGCTGCTCTCCATACGAGCTACCTTACCTTCATGGTCATAGTGCGCGTTAAAAAAGAAGAAGCGTTTGCCCGTTTTGATGTCCTGCAACTGAACCCAGCTGCAAATCCTGTTACAGCAGGTGGCATCCCAGCCTTTACCCGGTTTATCTGGCGTTTCCGACAACCAGAAATCGCCTTTGTTCAGTAACTTGAACTTGTCCTTACGGTAAAAAATGCTCGAATGCTCGCCGCCTTCTTTGCCATCATCCCGGCCTACTCCGTAATGTGCATATTCGGGAAGGGCATTGCTCAAGTCGTCTACTTGGTTTTTCAGCGCCTCTTGCAGTCCGACCACATCAAACTGATGGAAGTCAATCAGATTGGCGGCAACGGCTGAGCGCTGTGACCAGCGGTTGCCTACATCACCGGCATTGTCGTTTCGAATATTAAAAGAGCCCACGGTATACTGCTGGGCAAAAACGCTGACACTGGCGCATACCAGCAGCAGGGCTGCGATAAAAGAATTTGGTTTCATGTGGTTATATTTTGGCTCAATATACGAGTTACAGGTTAAACTGCGTCAATCCAGTTTCCGTCCTCTTTAATCAAGCCGATGAGATCGTCGAGCGCATTTGCGGTATTAACGTTCTTTTTAACCACTTCTTTACCGCGATACAGTGTAATCTTGTCGGGACCTGTACCCACATATCCATAATCAGCATCTGCCATTTCGCCCGGACCGTTCACAATACAACCCATAATCCCGATCTTAATACCTTTTAAATGGTCAGTTCGTGACCGGATCAGTTGCGTAGTTTCCTGCAAATCAAACAAGGTACGGCCGCAACTCGGACACGATATATATTCGGTCTTTGAAATACGCGTCCGGGTAGCCTGCAGAATACCAAAGCTTACTGCATTAAGTAAGCTTAGATCGGCTGCGGCATCTATCCACACCCCATCGCCAAAACCATCGTTCAGCAAAGCACCCATGTCGGTGGCCGCATAGAGCATCAGATCATCGGAAGAAATATCGCCATAAGTGCGTTTAATGATAACCGGCAGTCGCACGCCCGACCTTAACAGGTCAGCGAAGAAGCTCCGCTGCGCCTGCACACCATTTTCAGCACTTGTCGTTAAAACAAGCACAACATTACTTTCAAGGTTATTGAAATCAATCTCTTCGCCTGCTTCTATACTTACCAGATTCAGTACAGGATCTTTATGGGTAGCCGACAAGTAATCCTGGTAGCTGAACAGCGGATGGCAATTATATTTGTTTTTAAGTGATGCCCAGGTCGCATAATTGTAAATCTGCACCAAGTTGCCCGGGAATGAGAATGAGGGAAGCGCATCACCGAGGTAAACCATATCACAGGCCTGATCGGTCATATTGTATTTGTCGAGCCCGACACTGTACTTATATCCCGCCGCATTAAGAAAGAATGGATCTTTCAGATTCTGGGCCGACACGTCTAACAACACCAGAGGATGATGACTGCCGCCAATATGTTGTATAGGCAGCGTTGCCCGGCGACTGTATTCAAAGGGATTGTAAGCAAGATCGCCCATGTAAAGCCGCTCTCTCGATTGCGGCAGCTGTCCCGCGGCGCGACGTTCATAACGCATGGCCAGGGCCCTGGCAACCGGCGCCTCGAATTCAGGATCCTCTGTCAGTGAAACCCGGATGGTATCCCCGAGCCCGTCCTCCAGTAAGGTACCAATGCCTACGGCCGACTTGATTCGCCCGTCCTCCCCATCGCCTGCTTCTGTAACCCCAAGGTGAAGCGGGTAGTTCATGCCTTCCTCGATCATCGTCTCCACAAGCAAGCGGTACGCCTGAATCATTACCTGTGTATTGCTGGCCTTCATGGAAATAACCAGGTTGTAATAATTCAGATCTTCGCACATACGGATGAACTCCATGGCTGACTCAACCATTCCACGCGGCGTGTCACCATACTGACTCATGATCCGGTCGGAAAGCGAACCATGATTGGTGCCGATCCGCATCGCCGTTCCATATTCCTTACAGATCTTCACCAGCGGTTTAAACTTGGTATAGATCCGCTCCAGTTCAGCACGGTAGGCATCCTGCGTGTAAACAATGTTTTCAAAGCGCTTCTTATCTGCGTAGTTCCCCGGGTTCACCCGTACCTTTTCAACGATACGTGCAGCAGCTTCCGCAGCATTTGGCGTAAAATGAATGTCTGCTACCAAAGGTACCGTATAGCCACGCATACGCAGTTCCTTTTTAATGTTTGCAAGGTTTTCCGCTTCCTTTACGCTCGGCGCTGTAATACGCACATATTCGCAGCCCGAATTCACCATACGGATCGTTTGCTCCACGGTCGCCATCGTATCCATGCTGTCTGTAGTGGTCATAGACTGTATCCGTATTGGATGATGGGCACCCATCGGAACGTCACCGATGTGCACCTCACGGGTTAGAAATCTAGAATACGGAGCTGGTACTTTTTCCATGGAATGCAAAATGAACAGCAAAGATAAGTATAATGTTTAAATGAGGCGCTCCTTTGTAACTAGCGTATGGGCAATAAGATCATGAAAACACTGTTGCTTCTTATTGAGGAAACTATAAAGGTAACCGATGTAAAACGGAGCAACAGAGCAAACTTTGGCTAGATTCCTACCAAAGGAATTGGCCATGCTGATGCGGTGACCAGCCTCATCGGTCACCGTGATGCGCAACAAGCGTTTGCCGATTGTAGCCTGCTTTTCAGAGGCTTCAGCGATGCTGCTGTAGAGGAATTTTGCAAGCGGAATCAGTGGCACCCCGCTAAGCAACAGAGATATCCGCTGAAACTGTCCCTCTATAAAAATAAACCCGATCAAGGCCAGAACAACATAACAAAGCGATACGAGAAAATAGTCGACCACCATAGCCAGCAACCGCTGATCGAAAGAAGCAAAATACTGAGGGGCGGTCTGCTGGTATGTAAAACCGAAAAGCTCACGCAATTCATGTACTTCGTGAGCTTCTTTGTAATCCGGCATTTGAGGGGTTCGCACAAAAGTTTCTGCCCTAAGCGGCATATTTCTAAGCTGATCCAGCGTATAAGGGCCTTCGGGCCTGCCGTTTACAACAATGGTATATTGTTCCCCGCTAGACATACTCCCATAGATTAATATCTGCGAACCTCGAAACTGCTGAGCCCGCCATCCAAATTGATAAAGATTTTTGTCGCAGCCGCATCAAAGTTCGACGTTTGATATGTTCCGTCTGCAATCTTCACAAAACCGGTAAAGTCTTTGGCCGACAAACCCGTTTTCGCTTTGATGCGACAGCCGGAGGCTTGCGGTATTTGAATCTTGACATCGGCCACTCCGGTTTTTACATTAAGATCGGCTATCGGTAGCTGACTTCCAAGCTTAATATCTAAGGCTGCAGCACCTCCGTCGATATTAAATGTCCGGACTTTATAGTCAGATAAATCAAATTTAACCTCGCCGGCGCCCATGTTCACATTAAGTTCCCAAACCGGGCCTGTATTAAGGCGGAAATCGACGTCTTCACCTCCACTACCTATATTCCATTTCGACTTACCGTTTTTCTCGAAGCTAATCGTGGTGGTGCTGTCGGTTTGTAATGTTTCCATACTAAACCGCCCTGATCTCTTGGAAACATGCACCGCGATCAGACTGTCTGTAGCCCCTTTCAATTCAAAGGAGGCACCGCCTCCGCGAATATTCAACACCGTGTTACGGGCAGATTCCGATTCATAAGGGTGCGAAAAATTCATTTCCTCTAACACCTCCGTTTCTGCCCCTATATCTTCTTTAATACGGTCCCCTATCCAGCGCTCATTATCCGGTGACTGCTGACCCTTGTAAAACAGCAGCGCAAGCATCGCAACCAGAATAGCTATAGAGATAATGCCGCCGGTTTGCGACTTTCCCCGGCCAAATAAAATGTTAACTCCGGCAATGATCAGAAAGATCGGCCAGAAGCGCCAGACATTTCCCCAATGAAAATCTATAATACCGAAATTCTCCAACAGGAGTACACCGCCGATAAACAGCAGCACGATACCCCACATTATTCTATCCAATTTCATGTTATATATCTTTTTGAGTGAATCTGTCGCCTCCCTCAGTTTGTGCAGAACCATCAGTTGCAGAGCCATCTTGTGCACCGCCGGCTGAAGTTTCATTTGTTTTACTGTTGCGGATATCACTGTAAAGATCCCGCTCCTGCTCGCGCTTCCATTGCTCCCAGGCATTTTTCTTGTTGGCCTTAAGAATAAAACTAACGCCAATAGCTACGAAAACCAAAGGCCACAACTTACTGATGCTAAACCAAAACGGTATTATATTAAACTCGTTCAGCAGAAAATACACCCCTATAACAAGCAGAAATAATCCCCCAACCATGCGCCCTGTTTCATTATTTTTTTGCAGCGGTTTAAAATCGCCAGCCTTCGGGTCAGCCTGAAAGGGCTCATTAGTACCCGGTGACGTAAATGGCTGCTGACTTGACTGATGCGGCTGGGTAAATGCGTTTGGTGAGTTAAAAGTATCTTTTCCCTGATAGAATTCATTAAATTTGGTAAATCTCCTCAGCGGGTCGTTATTTACCGGTACCACAATCCACATAACCAGGTATACCAATATCCCGGTTCCAACCAGAAAAATGGTGGACAGTACAAACAATAGCCTGATTATCGTTACATCCACCTCCATGTACTCAGCTATGCCAGACGATACGCCGGCGATCACCTTTTCATGCTCATTCCTAAATAATCTCCTGTCCATATTTTTTTTCCTCCAATGCTAAAATTGTACCGGTCGTATCGTTATCTCATCAACATTTGCGCCACTGCTCATTTTAAGCGCATAAAGGATCGTTTCTGCAATATCCTCCGCCTGTACAAACCGTTCAAATGGGATATCTGTTCCCTCCCATGAAGCGGTAAGTGTTGAGCCCGGTAAAACCGCTGTAACCTTAACGTTGTATTTTGATAACTCATCCCTGAATACATGATTAAGACTAAGCAATGCGCCTTTAGTTACACTGTAACTACCAGCATTTTCAACGATTTGCTTGCTGGCTACCGAACAGATGTTGAAAATATGGCCTGAAGCCTGCTCGCGCATCCTTTTGCCAAAATATTTACTTGTATAGTAAGCGGCCATTACGTTCAGGCTGACCTGTTTTTCCAACTGTTCATCCGCTTCGTCGAGCATGGCGCCGACAAGGAACATCCCTGCATTGTTGACCAGCACATCGACCGTGGGCATATGCGCAGAGGCGGCCTCGCAAAAAGCATACAACTCTTCTTTAATGCTGCAATCGGCCTGAAAAGTAAAAATATCCCGGCCGGTATACGCCATTGCTTCGGCAAATTCGGCAAGCTCCTCCCTGTTTCGCGCGCACACCGCAAGATTGTACCCATTCTCTGCCAGTTTTATAGCAATGGCTTTGCCCATCCCTTTGGTGGCACCGGTAATAATAGCATTCATTGTTTAAACAGTTATGTGGCGCAATAATACAAAAAACCCATCCATAGCAAAACTTTGGCCATGAAGAATTGTTTCAGTTTTGCATCATGTTTTATGCGTGGGAACGCATACTTGTTTCAAATTTTATTGTTTCTTTGTACATCGTTGCATATAAAGCTAAATTTCACTGAATGAATTTTACCAATTTTGGCAAGTACCTGCTTCTGTTAAAAGCGGTATTCAGACGACCCGAAAAATTTAAGATCTACCTGGAAGCCATTTTTAAGCAAATGGACTTTATCGGTGTGGGTTCACTTGGTCTTATTGCCATTATTTCAACGTTTATTGGGGCAGTTATGACCCTCCAGATCGCCTTCCAGCTCGTGAGCGATTTTATTCCTAAGACCATAATCGGTTCGGTAAACCGCGACTCTACGATCCTGGAGTTGAGCCCTACCATCAGCGCTATTGTTCTTGCGGGTAAAATCGGTTCTGCTATTTCCTCTGAGATCGGCACCATGCGTGTGAGTGAGCAGATCGACGCGCTGGAAATCATGGGCATAAATTCGCCGGGCTACCTGATCCTTCCAAAGATCATTGCGGGAATTACTATGGTTCCGCTGTTGGTAATCATCTCTATGTTTTTGAGCATCAGCGGTGGCTATCTCGGCGGCACATTGTCGGGCGCCGTTACTCCGGCAGAGTATATCCAGGGTATCACTACGGATTTCAACCCCTATACCATCACCGTTGCACTCGTAAAGGCGTTTGTCTTTGGTTTTATTATCACGTCCGTGCCAGCCTATGAAGGGTTCTATGTAAAAGGCGGGGCACTCGAAGTTGCGCAGGCCAGTACAAGGGCTGTGGTGGTCAGTTGTATCACTATTCTGGCGTGTGACTACATTGTAACCCAGCTGTTATTATGATCGAGATTAAAGACATCAACAAATCGTTTGGCGAGAACGAGGTGCTTAAAGGCATCTCGGGCAAGTTCGAGGCTGGGGTTACCAATCTCATTATCGGCGGATCGGGATCGGGCAAGACCACCCTGCTCAAATGCATGATTGGACTGCACATTCCGGAACAGGGCATTGTGGAATATGACGGACGCGACTTTACCAAAATGAACTTTGAGGAAAAGATCGAGATTCGAAAAGAGATAGGCATGCTTTTTCAAGGCTCTGCCCTATTCGACTCTATGACCGTGGAGGAAAACATCATGTTCCCGCTGAATATGTTTACCGACCAGTCGCGCAAAGAAAAACTGGAGCGGGTTAATTTCTGCCTGGAGCGCGTAAACCTGGAAGGCAAGAACAAACTTTTCCCCGCAGAGCTGTCGGGCGGTATGAAGAAACGGGTAGGCATTGCAAGGGCAATAGCCATGAACCCTAAGTACTTGTTCGTAGATGAGCCTAACTCCGGACTGGATCCGAAAACTTCCATTGTGATCGATGAGCTGATCAAGGAGCTGACCGAAGAATATAATACTACCACGATCGTGGTAACACATGATATGAACTCTGTAATGGGTATTGGCGACTATATCCTGTTCCTGCATGAAGGCAAGAAGTTCTGGGAAGGCTCGAATAAGGAGATTGCCCATACAGATGTTCAGGAGCTAAATGACTTTGTCTTTGCAAGCCGCTTCATGAAAGCTGCCAAGGGAAAGTTTTAATAAAATACCAAACCAACCAATACCATGATTAGCCTGCTAACCCCCACGCACTGGAAAGATTACGAACTGATTGATTGTGGCGATTTTGAAAAACTGGAACGTTTCGGAACGATGGTACTTACCAGACCCGAACCTCAGGCGGTCTGGAAAAAGACGCTTTCAGAACAAGAATGGAAAAAGCGTACGCATATCCGTTTCAAAGGTCGCACCGCGACTACGGGCGAGTGGATCAGAAATAACCCTAAACTGCCCGACCGCTGGAATGTTGAATATAAAAACAACGATATAACTATCAATCTGAGGCTCGGACTTACCTCGTTTAAACACGTAGGTGTATTTCCTGAGCAGGCGGTAAACTGGGATTATATTTCTTCCTGCGTGAAGAAGTTTAAAGCGCAGAGCCCGAAGGTGCTTAACCTTTTTGCGTATACCGGAGCGGCATCGCTTGTGGCCAAAGCCGCTGGTGCAGATACCACGCATGTCGACTCCATTAAGCAGGTGGTGAACTGGGCAAACGAAAACCAGGAACTATCGAAACTAAAGGATGTGCGCTGGGTGGTTGAGGACGCACTTAAATTCGTAAAACGCGAGTTGAAACGCGGAAAGAAATACAACGGAATAATTCTTGATCCGCCTGCCTTTGGCCACGGTCCGAATGGCGAAAAATGGAAGCTTGAAGACCATATTCAAGAAATGATGCAGGATGTGGTACAGCTTCTGGACGACAAGGAACACTTCCTTATTCTGAACACCTATTCGCTGGGCTTTTCGTCGGTCATCGTTGAAAATCTGATCAAAACATCCTTTCCGCAGGTACAGAACCTGGAAACCGGTGAACTGTATTTGCAGGCGACCGCCGGCACAAAGCTGCCCCTCGGCGTTTTTGGTAAATTCAACAAGTTTGTTTAGCATCATAAAGTGTATTATACTTGCATAGTTAAACGATTTTAACCCTATACATCTTACCTTAAATAATATTACAAATGAAATTATCTCAGCTTGCAGGAGTCTTTTTAATTGGCGTTGTTACGGTGGCCACAACCACCAGCTGCACCTCGGAAGGAAAACAAACCGGTGTTAAAACCAAAACAACCGCCACCAAGGATTCAACAGAAAACCCTGAAGCAGAGGAAGACGCCAATGTAAGAACACCGGTTGATACAGCTAAATACAATCAGCTGATGAAAAAACTTGCCAATGGCGACACTACCGGCAAGTGGCCGGTGAAACAGCATCCCTATCCGCTTGACGGGGCTATATTGCCATTTAAACGTATCGTGGTTTATTACGGCAACCTTTTCTCGAAAAAAATGGGCGCATTAGGCGAGTATGCACCTAAAGAAATGCTCTCGAGACTTGACGCAGAGGTGAAGCGTTGGGAGAAAGCTGACCCATCTACCCCTGTTCAACCAGGTCTGCACTACATTGCCGTGGTTGCCGCAGGTGAGCCCGGAAAGTCTGGAAAGTATCGCACACGTATGCCTTTTAAACAGATAGATTCTGTAATGGCCATCTCCAGAATGCGTAAAAACATGATCGTGTTCCTTGATATTCAGGTTGGTTTGGGCAGCATCCGCGATGAACTGCCGCAACTGGAAGAATATTTGAAGCTACCTAATGTACACCTTGGAATCGACCCTGAGTTTTCCATGAAAGACGGATCACTTCCCGGCAGGAAAATAGGCACCTACGATGCAGCAGACATTAACTATTGCTCAGACTACCTGGCCGGACTGGTAAAGAAGCATAACCTTCCGCCAAAGGTTTTCGTTATTCACCGGTTTACCCGAAAAATGGTCACCAATTCCCAGAACATCAAGCTTCGTCCGGAAGTACAGGTGGTGATGCATATGGATGGCTGGGGCGAACCAGAACTAAAAAGAGGAACTTACCGTCACTTTATATACTCTGAGCCAGTGCAGTTTACTGGATTTAAACTATTCTATAAGAATGATTTAAAGAAAGCTCCTAACAGGTTAATGACCCCTGAGGAGCTTCTAAAACTGAAACCGGCGCCTATCTACATTCAATATCAGTAAGCGTTTGTAAAGTGGGCCTAAGCCCACCTTACAAACGCTAAGGCGTACGTCTTAGGGAACTATTAGCGGCCCGAGATAGAGCGTAGTGCTAACGGCCTGCCCGTCGGCACGGACAAAAAACAGGTACCCATGAACCGTATCACCGGAAGATTTATTGGGTATCGACAATGTGACAGATCGCTCGCCCCGTGCTGCAACGCTTTGGTACAACACAAACTTTTCTTTTTGTGGATTGTAAAGAACAAAGGTCGCCCGATCGTCTGCAGCGGAATAGATCGAGTCTGTCGCATTTTCCCATTTAAAATTCAGCAGACAACTTCCTGCCGGTGTTACTTCGGTAACAAAGGAAGTGATCAGCGGTCCTTCACTGAAAATTGCCTTGCTAAAATTGATCACAAAGTCGGGCGCCGTTCCGGCTACTGCCTCTGTTAAATAGTAAGACATCGCCGCGTTATGCGGCGTCATACCTTTCTTGATGTGGTGATAGCCAACATTAATAATTTCTGTTAGAGGTTTTAGCCAGGCGACAGCCACTGCGAATTTTTCCTGTTGTGCCAGTTGAGCCTCACTAGACTCCTTGGTCTTGACTGGGAGGCTCCGCATATAGTCTACTCCTCGCCAGCTGGCGCCTACTACACTCCCGACTTTCCCGCTCACGGGACCATTAATTCCATTATTATATCTTGCCATATTTAATTTGTTATGGTACAAAGGTAGCGTGCAGACTCATGGCTAACTACGCCATTTGTCACAGTTAGGCGGGTTTATTCAGATGGCTTGGTCTTCGGATATTCGGGGCATGTTGGGCCTTTCCTCGTACTTTCTTCGGGAAAAGGGGTACTTTTCCCGAAGAAAGTACCTGTTTAGCCCGAATATGCTACGAAGACGCCAGCATCCTGTGTATTAAAACAGGAAGTTTACTGTGGTCTTAGGATTATCCAGTTTGGTGCTTTGTCGCTTGCCTTTGATAATAGCATGGATCATATTGATCTGAGCGCTGTGTTGCTCGAATAGAATATCGTTGTGGATACGAAGCTGCCTGATCGGCGGTACTTTCGCAGACTCGAAATAACACCAGGCTGCTTCTTCTTCAATTTCATAGCCTACAAAACTGAGTGCAACATCAGTGTTGTTAACTTTAATTTTAAGGTGGTCTTTAATATAGGCTGAGATCAGCGCATTTACCTGCTTCTTATCAGCAGGTTTTAAAATGCTGACATTAGTCTTGTATTTTTTGTTTAACGCAGCTTCAAGATCGTCAAAAAATATCCGTGCACTCACTTGCACAGCCATTGTCTTTTCATCCTGCGTTATTTCGGTTACACTGACATAAAAAGGATGAAAAATCTTAAAAAAGATAAGCAGGATGGATAGTATCATGGTTTCTTAGTAACAAACTTAGTGTATTAGTTGCAATTATTTTCGGAAATTGCGACTTTCAAAATGTAATGCGCGACTTTAATCTTTATTTTGAACTTGGCTGGCAGCATATTCTGGACTGGCAGGGTTATGATCATATTCTTTTTGTTTTGGTGCTTTGTGGTATTTACACGGCTAAAGACTGGAAACAGGTACTTATTCTGGTGACCGCTTTTACCGTCGGTCACAGCGTTACGCTTGCTTTAAGTGCGCTCCGGTTGCTAAGCGTAAATACCGCCCTCGTTGAATTTCTGATTCCGGTAACGATTGCCATTACGGCTTTGTCTAATATCGCATCAAAGAAAACGAAACCGAAAGGACTTGGATTGAAATATACCCTGGCTCTGTTGTTCGGACTAATTCACGGATTAGGCTTTTCCAACTACCTGAAAAGCCTCCTGGGCAAGAGCACAAACATCGTACTTGAGCTGTTTGCGTTTAATATTGGCCTTGAATTTGGGCAGATCCTGATTGTGATTGCAGCATTACTCTTGTCTTTTATTCTGATTTCCCTTGTAAAAATCAAGCGATGGGACTGGAATTTCTTCTTATCGTCTGCTATCTTTGGTATATCGTTCATTATGGCCGCCGAACGGCTGCCCGAACTTTTATAACACATACATGAAAAGACCATTACTCTTATTGATCACATGCGCACTGAGTGGTTCCCTGCATGCGCAATTGCATAATAATCCAGGATCAAACCATGGCAATAAGTTTGAACAACTGGGAACAGTGCTCAGTGACCCGAACTCTTACCGCTCGGCATCCGGAGCACCTGGCCCGGCATATTGGCAGCAGCGGGCTGACTATGTGATCAACGCCGAACTGGATGAAAAAAACCTGAGGCTTACGGGATCGGAAACGATTACATATTATAACAACTCGCCCGACCCGCTGAGGTACCTTTGGGTACAGCTGGATGAAAACCAGCATAAATCGACCAGCGACAATAAGCTGACCGAGCAGAGCAGAATGACCGACCAGATGACTTATAAGACCTTGTCGGGCATCGTTAACGAGCCTAACGACCTCGGGGTAAACATTTTGAAAGTAACCAACGGGTCTGGTTCGGCATTGCCTTATGTAATCAACAACACGATGATGCGCATAGACTTGCCGGTAGTGCTTAAAGCGGGCGAGAAGTATGTACTGAACATCTCCTGGAATTACAAGATCTCGAACCGGATGACAGCCGGTGGACGGGGAGGTTATGAATATTTCGCAGAAGACGACAACTACTTGTTTACTATGGCCCAGTGGTTTCCGCGCATGGCGGTATATTCTGACTACCAGGGCTGGCAGAACAAGCAGTTTGAGGGACGTGGCGAGTTTGCACTTGTGTTTGGTAATTATAAGGTGAACATGACGGTGCCGGCCGACCATATTGTGGGTGCTACCGGCGAGTGCCAGAACTACAGTCAGGTGCTTAGTCCGGCTTATATGAAAAGATGGAACGCTGCACAAACGGCTAAGGCTCCTGTTGAAATTGTGAACCTGGCTGAAGTTAAAGCTGGGCTAAGCAAAAAATCGTCGGCCAAAAAGACCTGGACCTATACTGCTGAAAATGTGCGTGATTTTGCCTGGGTGTCGTCGAGGCGCCTGGTATGGGATGCTATGGCGACCTATATCGATGGTAAAAAGATCATGTCTATGTCTTATTACGGTCCGGAAGCTTATCCGCTTTACAACCGCTATTCAACGAAGGTGGTTGACCATACCCTGAAGGTTTATTCAAAACATACCATACCCTACCCTTATCCGGTGGCGATTTCTGTAGAGGCGGCCAACGGTATGGAATACCCAATGATCTGCTTCAACTATGGCAGGGCCGATAAGGACGGCACCTATTCTGAGGCTACTAAACTTGGTATGATCGGTGTGATCATTCATGAGGTGGGCCATAACTTTTTCCCGATGATCGTAAACTCTGACGAGCGGCAATGGAGCTGGATGGACGAGGGCTTGAATACTTTCTGCCAGTTTTTGGCTGAGCAGGAATGGGATAACAATTATCCATCGGGCAGGGGTCCGGCGCATAAGATTGTTGATTACATGAAACTTCCTAAGGATCAGCTGGAGCCTATTATGACAAACTCTGAAAACATCATTCAGTTTGGACCGAATGCCTACGCTAAACCGGCTACTGCACTGAATATTTTGAGGGAAACCGTAATGGGACGCGAGCTTTTCGATTATGCCTTTAAAGAATATTCGAGACGCTGGGCTTTTAAACATCCTACTCCGGCCGATTTCTTCCGTACGATGGAGGATGCCTCGGCTGTGGACCTCGACTGGTTCTGGCGGGGATGGTTCTTTACGACCGATCCGGTTGATATTTCCCTCGATAATGTAAGCGCCTACCGGATGAATAGCATGAAAGATGCGATTGAAAAGGGCGAAGCAAAGAAGGCCTATGAGCATGACGAGCGGTACATAGGACGGGAGCGCAACCGCGCGGCAGGGATAAAGTTTGCCGTTGAACAGGACACAAGCCTGCTCGACTTCTATAACAAGTTTAACCGCTTTGAGGTTAGCAGAACAGCCGATCAGGACTTTCAGTCGTATTATAACAGCTTAACTGCTGAGGAGAAGAAATTGTACGAAAGCAACAAGAACTTTTATGAGCTGGAGTTTAGTAACCCGGGCGGACTGGTGATGCCGATCATTGTTGAGTGGACCTTTAAGGACGGCAGTAAGGAAATGGACCGGATACCGGCGTACATATGGCGTAAAAACGAGAATAAGGTGACGAAGGTGTTTGCGAAAGACAAGGAGGTGGTGTCTGTTCAGTTAGATCCTTACCGGGAGACCGCAGACATCGACGAAAGCAATAATGCCTGGCCCAGACAGGCCAAGCCATCACGATTTGAGCTGTTTAAGCAGAAAGAAGCTGTACGCGGATCCTCTACAGGAAACAACCGCATGCAGGAATCGCGCAGGCAGTAAGATACTGGCGGCAGACTAAAACAACTTAGTCTGCCCCAGATCATCGATATCTATATCCTCAGGATTGGTAATTTCGAGACTAACGTTTTTGGCAGTTGTGTTAGCTGGCGTTCCGCCGCTGCCCGACCATGGTTTTTTAACGGGCTTCTCTTCCTGTCCGGCTTCCGGAGTTGGCTCTTGTTCTTCCGGCTGTTCCCCATCCGCTTCAGTCGGTTCTGCCGGTTCAACCGCTTTATCTACTGAAGGTCCCTCTTCCTCCTGATTGCTGATATTTAAGGTCTTTACCTCATGTTGGGTAAGCCGGTTTCCATTCGCCTTTATCCCTTTCACATCAATAAAATCGGCCAGCTTTATTTCCAGCGTTTCTGGTATCTGGGTTTTGCCTTTCAACACATCGACAGTAAGCATCGCCTCAGGATTTGCGGAAAGATAAAGGAATCTTGAGCCTGTCTCTTCACTGATCAGGCTAACCTTTTTACCAACCGCGATGGACTCAAACAGGAAGCGTTTAACGTAATAGTTTTTAGCTTTACCTTCGAAATGCACAACCGCAAACGGCTTTTCCGGATCAAACTTCTGAATAAGGATCAGGTCGGCATCAAAATGGTTGCTCAATTCGAATGTACTTAGTTCGTACCAGCCATCTTTATGCACCTGCAGTATCTTGTCGTCGCCGTCAAATTCACCAAGGTACTTTCCGCGGCCATCCACGTTCAGACGGCGAAGCAGGTCGTCGTACCAAATTTTAAGTCCGGATAACGTAGATACGCCTTTTGATTTCAATAAAATCTTCTTCACCGGGTATTTGGAAACGATGTTACCCTGAGAACCACGCCCTTTAATGGCCAGTTCAGCAAAGTCCAGATCGAACTGAAGCTTCTTAAGTTTGCTGTGCGGTTTAAGCTGCACATTGACCACCTCGGCTTCGCCGTTCGGATTTGCGGTGAAATACAACACCTTGGAACCCTTTGTTCCCTTAGTAAGATCGTATTCCTTGTCGCGCGTAACGCCTACTACCGCAAAACGCTTGATATAAGAAACGCCACTGGCGCCATCTTTATAAATCATATTGTAAATAGTCCGTTCATCACCCTTTTTGAATACCTGGGCATGAAGGATACCTTTACCCACAAAGGTTTTGTCGGCCACCTTGGTAACCATGCACTTTCCATCCTCGCGGAAGACAATGATCTCATCAATATCAGAGCAATCGGCTACGAATTCGTCCTTGCGCAAACCGGTACCAATAAAACCGTCTTCCCGATTCATATAGAGCTTAACATTGGCAAGGGCCACTTTAGCAGCCTCTACCCTATCAAACAAGCGTATTTCGGTTTTACGCTCCCTACCCTTTCCATACTTGTCTTTTAATTTCTGGAACCAGGCAATGGCATAGTCGGTAAGGTGACGCAGGTGATGTTTTACTTCTTTGATATCCGCATTAAGCGCTTTCATCTGCTCGTCCGCTTTTTTAACGTCGAACCGCGTAATGCTGCTCATCGGTTTATCGATCAGCTTTTTAAAATCCTCAGGCTGGATTTCGCGATACAGATCAGGCTTAAAGGGCTCAAAAAGACGATGTAACACTTCTACGACCGTATCAAAATTGCCCGAATTCTCATAATCGGCATGCTTATACATCCCCTCCTGGATGAAGATCTTGAGCAGCGAGCTGAAGAAGATTTTCTCCATCAGCTCATGCAGCTTAATCTCCAGTTCGCGCTTTAGCAGACCTTTGGTATGAGCGGTGTTCTCTGCCAGTATATCGTTCACACTCATGAAGTGTGGCTTGTCGCCTTTGATCACGCAGGTGTTCGGCGATATAGACACTTCGCAAGATGTAAAGGCGTAAAGCGCGTCGATGGTAACATCGGGTGATATCCCCGGTGCCAGATGGATCACAATCTCGACGTGTTGGGCGGTATTGTCTTCGATCTTTTTAATCTTGATCTTGCCCTTGTCGTTGGCCGAGAGTATGCTGTCTATAACTGATCCGGTAGTTGTGCTGTAGGGAATTTCCGTGATAACCAGTGTCTTCTTGTCTTTCTCCGTGATCTTAGCCCTCACGCGAATCCTTCCGCCCCGCATCCCTTCATTGTAGGCCGAGAAATCGGCCATCCCACCGGTGAAAAAGTCGGGCAGTATGTTAGACCGGTTGCCCCGAAGTATTTCCATGGAGGCGTCCAGCAACTCCACGAAATTATGGGGCATTACTTTAGTAGCCAAGCCTACAGCAATTCCCTCTGCACCCTGTGCAAGCAGCAACGGGAACTTTACAGGGAGCGTTACCGGTTCGTTGTTTCGGCCGTCGTAGCTGAGCTGCCACTCGGTCGTATCCGGATTAAATACCACATCATTTGCAAATTTGGAAAGCCTTGCTTCAATGTAGCGAGGCGCTGCTGCACTATCGCCGGTGATAGGATCACCCCAGTTGCCCTGACAGTCGATAAGCAGTTCCTTTTGACCTATTTGCACCATAGCATCGCCTATGGATGCATCGCCATGCGGGTGGTATTTCATCGTATTCCCGATGACATTTGCCGCCTTATTGAAACGGCCGTCGTCCATTTCTTTCAGCGAGTGCATAATGCGGCGCTGCACCGGCTTTAAGCCATCGTTGATGTGGGGCACCGCCCGGTCTAGAATTACATACGACGCATAATCGAGAAACCAGTTTTCATAAAGCCCGTTGATGGGGGTTACATTATGTGCGTTTTCTTCGTTTATGTGGTTTTCTGGTTCTTCTGTCATCAAAAAAGGATTGGATGTGTAAATATAAGCGATGCGAAGAAATATATGAATAAAGGGCCGTATTTTATATGTGCGCTCTAAACAATTTAACTGGCATGATTGTAGATATAGTGGAGATAAACACGTTTACAAACTCTCAAACACATACCATTGAACAAATATATACGAAAAAGTCTTAAGGTACTTCTTTGGGTAATTGGCTGCATCATTCTGCTGTTTGTGCTGATTGCCGCTTCTTTAAACATTCCTGCCGTACAGAACTTTGTTAAGGACAAAGCTATAGGCTATCTGAAGAAAAAAACAAAAACAGAGGTAAGTCTGGAGAGCATTAAAATTGCACTTCCGAAAGATGTTGTGCTTAACAAGTTTTATATCGAGGATCTGAAAGGCGATACACTCCTTTATGCACAGAAACTGTCGGTAGACATCAGCCTGTTTAAGCTGATCAGCAACAAGGTGGAGATCAATAATATTTCACTGGAAAAGATCAGGGCCAACGTAACCCGTATCGATCCGGACACCACGTTTAACTTCTCTTTCCTGGTCGACGCCTTTATGTCGGAACAGACAAAGCCGGAAGAAGAGGTTGAGAAGGATACGACTTCAACCATGAAGTTCGCTATCGACAAGGTGCGTTTTGAAGATATCGGGATTGTTTACCATGATGATGTGGCGGGGAACGACCTGAAGCTGAACCTTGGGGAATTTACAGCGAAGGTGAAGGACTTTGACCTTGCCAATCAGCGCTATGTGATCAGGGAACTGGAGCTTAGCAATACGAGTGTCGATTACCTTCAGCAAAAGCCGCTGACGGTGCTGGCGGCACAGCTGGAGAAAAGCGTGGACACCGCTCAGACGGAATCGGGCAAGCTGCCGACGGTTGAAATTGAGGATTTTGCATTTAATAACGTGCGTGTAGGCTTTGCTGATCGTTTGTCGGGCATGGATGCAGACCTTGATCTGCAAAAACTTGAATTGACTGATTTGCTGGTTGACCTGACCAACAGTAAGTATACGCTCGGGGAAGGCAAGATAAACGACACTAAAATCGGATTTTCAAATGCGGGAAGTAAGGCGAACGTAGCTTTGGGCGAACTTTCTTTAAGCAAATTACTGGCAGACGTCAAGAGCGGGCAATATAAAATTGATGACGCGGCGCTCAACAATTCAAACGTGCTGTTTGCGCTCAAGCCAGCACCTAAAACCGCGACTGTTGCTTCTGGCCCGGCCGATTCTACGGCAGCCTCTGCCCCTTTAAGTTTACAGCTAGGCAAAATCAGACTCGCGAACAACAACGTACAGTTCGATAATATGGCAGCCCGGCCAGTGAGGAATGTTATGGATTTTAATCATTTGAAGTTCAGCGATCTGACCTTGATGGCGGAGCAAATTGCCTACAGCGACACTGCCATAACCGCAAACCTTCGTGAAGGAAGCTTCCGGGAAAAAAGTGGCTTTCAACTGAACACTTTGCAAGGCGATGTGGGGTATAATCAAAAGCAAATCCGTATTGACAACTTCAAGCTTAAAACGCCGAATACCAGTATTGAAAACAATACCCAGTTGAACTATACCAGCATGGATGACCTCACCAAGCATCCCGAGCGCGTAAAGCTGGCGATGACAGTGAATAACACAACGATTGGGCTGCGCGATGCTGCTTACTTTAGCGATGCTATCCCGGCCAATTACCGGAATGAGAAAATAAGGCTGGAAGCGAGCGCAAACGGCTACATGAACAACCTGGCGGTTCCTAAATTGCAGGTGCGAGGGCTGAAAAATACACAGATTGACATCAGCGGCACGGCGAAAGGTTTGCCTGATATGGAAAAAACGGTACTTGATCTGAAAATAAAAAAGTTCTCGTTGACGAAGCAGGACCTCCTGGTCATTATTCCGAGGAACTCGCTGCCAGCCAACATAGAACTACCGAATGCGATCCTGGCTAACGGATTGTTTAAAGGCTCCATGACGAATTTTACAACCGGCTTTAATATCGCGACCGATATGGGTTCTGCTAAACTGGCTGCAAAAATGCGCGGTGCGAAGGGTCGTGAAAGATACGCCGCGAATGTAAGCCTGAATAATTTTAACGTAGGCCGGCTGCTGAAGCAGGAGCCGACGCTTGGCCGGATTACGGTAAAAGCCACAGTAAGCGGAGCCGGTCTGGATATGAAGACGGCCTCAGCAAAGATAGATGCCCAACTGGTTAGTGCTTTCTATAACAAATACACCTATCGCAATTTATATCTGACCGGCGATTATAACCGCCAGAAAGTGAATCTGCGAAGTAACATGGCCGATAGTAACGCCAACTTCAAGCTGACCGCAGCGGTAAACATGGCCGGTAAATATCCTGCTGTAAAGGCTGATCTGGACCTGGTTCAGGTTGACCTTCAAAAGCTAAACTTCAGCACCTCAGAATTCCGTGTAGCGGGGCTGCTCGATGCTGATATCGAAACAGCTGATCCTGACTATCTGAATGGCGACATCAGCCTGAGGGGTTTGCAGTTTGCGAAAGATGGTCAGCGGTTTAACATGGATACGATTGATATCCATTCGGAAGCGACGGCCGACCGCAATCTGCTGACCCTGAAATCGGAAATTCTGAGTGCCCGCATCGATGGAAAATACCAGCTGACCAATATGGGGACGGCTGTGATCAATGAGATCAATAAATATTACGCATTTGGGGAAGTGAAAGAAGTTCCGGATCAGCGCATGCGGTTTAAAGTAGACATCTACAACGCTAAAGTTTTGAAAAATTTTGTTCCTGATCTGACCAGCTTCTCTCCTTCCAGCATTAGCGGGGTAATAGATACGCAGCAGGACAGCCTGAAAATGAACGCCTGGTTTCCGCAGGTCGTATATGGGGATTTTAAGGTGGACAGCACCAGATTGGATATTGGCAATACCGCCGAACAGCTGTCGTATAAACTCAGTGTTGGAAGCATGCAGAGTCCGTCAATAGCCCTGTATAATTCCGAAATCGGTGGAAAGGCTGCAAATAATCAACTGGGACTGAACATTTATCTGCGTGACAGCGAGCGTAAAGATAAGTATGTGCTTGGGGGTACATTTAAATCGGTTAATAAGGATTACCAGTTTTCGCTTGATCCTGAGAAACTTTTGCTAGACTATGAGCGCTGGGCCATAGCGCCTGAAAATTACCTGCAGTTCGGGCAATCGGGTATCCTGGCGCACCAGTTTAACCTAAGCAAGGGCAATCAGCTATTGCGTATTAACAGTTCGGACGAAACGCCTAACTCGCCGGTGGAGGTTCAGTTTAAGGACTTCAGGATTGAGACACTGACTAAGTTTGCCCAGCAGGACAGTGCGCTTGTTGGCGGTGTGATTAATGGAACAGCTAATATAAGCGAACTGACGGGAAGCCCTAAGTTTGTGGCTAACCTGACGGTAGACGAGCTGCGATACCAGAAAGACCAGCTTGGCACGTTGCGCATAGCGGTGAACAACAATACAACAAATGCATACGAGGTGAATGTGGCGCTAACCGGCGTCCATGAATTGCGTGTGAATGGCTTTTATTATACCAATACGGAAAACGCGCTTGATCTGACACTAAACCTTGATAAGGTAGACTTAAAATCACTGGAAAGTGTGTCGATGGGGCAGATCAAGAATGGGTCGGGAACCGTTACGGGACAGATGACGGTGAAAGGTTCTACATCTTCCCCACAGGTGCGTGGTAATATAGATTTCAACCAGGTTGCTTTTACTGCGGGGTATGTAAACTCGTATCTGCGAATTCCTAACGAATCGATACGCTTTACGGATACCGGTGTAAATTTCGACAATTTCACGATCCTTGATTCGCTAGGCAAACAGGCGGTGATCAATGGAGGAGTACGAACCACAAATTATCAGGACTTTGCCTTCAACATGGACATCACCACAGATAATTTCCGGGCTTTAAATTCGACTTCTGAAGATAATGAAATGATCTATGGCACCGTGTACCTGACGAGTAACATTAAGGTTCGTGGCGACATGAACCAACCGGATGTTGATATGACCGTTACCGTTGAAAAGGGCACAAAATTCTTTTTCGCAGTGCCAACGAGCGACCCTTCGGTGATTGATCAGGAAGGCATTGTGCAGTTTATTGATGCGGATGCTCCTCCGTTTAACGGCCAACTGGCGCTGAAAACTGATAGCGTGAGCAAAGCGCCCATTAAAGGCATGACGTTGAACGCGACCCTGAACCTCGATCCCGAAGCCGAATTAAATGTAGTGGTAGACCCCGCGAATGGAGATGCGTTGAAGGTGCGCGGAGAGGCCAACCTGATTGCTACGATGGATGCCAGCGGTAAGACTAGTCTGACCGGACGTTATGAGATTAATGATGGCTCCTATAACTTATCGGTAGGACCGCTGGGCAAAAAGTCTTTCAGCTTGGTTAAGGGTAGTTCCATTGTTTGGACCGGCGATCCGATGTCGGCCAACGTTGACCTTACCGCCTTGTATGAGGTGAACGCTGCACCTATTGATCTATTGAACGAAGAGAACAACATTCAGGCAAAAACTAAACTGCCATTCCAGGTTTACCTGATGATGGAGGATGAACTGATGAAGCCTACCATCTCATTCAGGCTGGATCTACCAGAAAATGAGCGCGGTGCGCTCGGGGGACAAGTATATGCCAAACTCCTTCAGGTAAATCAGGATGTTAACGAACTGAACAAGCAGGTATTTGCGCTGCTTGCTTTGAACCGCTTCATTGCAGATAATCCGTTTCAAAGTCTGGCTGGCGGAGGAGGTGGGGTATCTACCCTTGCCCGGTCTAGTGTAAGTAAGCTTCTGACCGAGCAGCTCAACAACCTGGCTTCTGATCTCATCCAGGGAGTTGATCTCAATTTTAACCTGAATTCTTCGGAAGATTACTCTACCGGTTCACTCGAGCAGAAGACAGATCTGGAAGTTGGCTTGTCCAAGAAATTGTTAAACGACAGGCTGACCGTAACCGTGGGCAGCTCATTTGGCATTGAAGGGCCGGAAACCCAGAATCAAAACTCTACCAATATTGCGGGTAACGTGAATGTCGAATATGCCCTTTCTGCCGACGGCAGGTACAGGCTAAGGGCCTATCGCCGTAACCAGAATGAAAGTGTTATTGAGGGACAGATCATCGAGACTGGCCTTGGCTTTGCGCTTGTAGTCGACTACAACAAGTTCAGGGAGATTTTCAAAAAGAAAGAAACTAGGGAAGAGCGCAGGGCAAGACGGGAAAAAAACAGACAAAGGGAACAGGAAAACAGGAATCGTGAAGCACGTGAACAACAGCTTAAAGCTGAGGGCATGAGCCCAGACAGCACAAACACCACCAGATAAAATGAACAGATCTCACTTAATTTTATTAGCATTATTT
Source organism: Pedobacter deserti (assembly GCF_024436415.1). Classification (GTDB taxonomy): domain Bacteria; phylum Bacteroidota; class Bacteroidia; order Sphingobacteriales; family Sphingobacteriaceae; genus Pedobacter; species Pedobacter faecalis. The sequence goes on from NZ_JAFMZQ010000001.1 coordinate 3,308,168, forward strand.
TCGTTATTTATCCTTGCTGGCTGCAGCAGCACCCGGGGCTTAAAGCCGGGGCAGATTTTGTACACCGGCGCGGACGTAAAGATAAATCCGGATTCTTCGGGGCGGATTGATGACCAGAAATCGGTAAAAGACGCACTTGAAAGCCGCACCAGGCCCCGCCCGAACAAGTCTATCCTCGGATTTAAGTATAAACTGTTCTTTTACAACCTGGCTGGCGAGCCTAAGAAGAATAAGGGCTTTAAACACTGGTTGCGGACTAAACTTGGTGAACCCCCGGTACTGCTGAGTGAGGTTAAACTACGGTATAACAATGATGTGCTAACGAGCTACCTGATAAGTCAGGGATATCTTCAATCGGTGGTTACCGGCGACACGGTGGTGAAGAAGAAAAAAGGCAAGGCTGTGTATACGGCTGTTACCGGCCAGCGTTATAAGATCAATAGCATTTCCTTTCCGAAAGACAGTGGTAATCTAGCCAATATTATTAACGCAAATAAGGATAGATCCCTATTGAAAGCGGGCGACTATTATGACTTGGAGACCTATAAAAATGAGCGGATACGGATTGACAACGACCTGAAAGAGAGTGGCTATTTTTACTTCAGTCCGGATTACCTGATTATGCAGGTAGACAGCACAATTGGACGAAACATGGTGGATGTTAGGATACGGCTTAAGGACAGCGCTCCGGATGCGGGACTGAAGCCGTACACCATTCGAGACATCAATATCTTCCCAAATTATAACGTACGCCGCGACAGTGTTCTGAAACGCCTTAAGCCATTGGAGTTCGGGAACTTCAATATTTACGATAACCGGAACACGTTTAAACCATGGGTGTTTAACCGCCTGGTATTTTTCGAAAAAGGTGAACGCTACAACCGGAGAGATCATAGCCAGTCGCTGAACAGACTCGTGAACATTGGTACTTTTCAGGGTGTGAGGGCCGACTTTGTGCCGATAGATAGTTTTAAGAATAATCAGCTTGATCTAAATCTATACCTTACTCCTCTGAAAAAGAACTCGCTTACCTTCTCTGTTCTGGGAACCAGCAAGTCGAACAATTTTGTGGGATCGGAAGTGAGGCTCACGCAGACAACACGGAACCTGTTCAGGGCAGCTGAACAGCTTGATGTAAGTGTAAGCGGCGGATTCGAAACCCAGGTGAGCGGCCAGGCCAGAGGTTTGAACTCTTATTCTTTTACCACTGAAGGAAAATTGACCTTCCCGCGCCTGATCATACCCTTCTTTAAGTTTAGCAGCACAAATGCCTTTGTACCAAAGACGATCGTAACGGCGTCGTATCAACTGCTGAGCAGAGGTTCCCTATATAATCTTAACTCCATCAGGGGTGAGTTCGGCTACAATTTCAAGGAGAGTAAATACAAGGAACATACCTTTAACCCTATCTCGATCAATTATGTTCAGCCTTCGAATGAAAATGAGAAAAAGCTGGACAGCCTGTACCGGATCGGCTTGAGAGGGGTTCTGGAAAAACAGTTCATCATTGGGAGCAACTACAACTTCACCTATACCAATCAAATGGAGGACGAAAGACGAAACAACCTTTATTTTAGTGGTGATATAGAGACTGCCGGCAACGTATGGGGTTTATTTGTTCCGGAAAACGACGAGGGTCAGAAAACTTTCCTGAAAACCCCGCTAACACAATTCGTAAGGCTGGAGGCTGATGTAAGAGACTATTTTAAACTAACCAAGGGCATTACCTGGGCCAACCGCTTCAATGTTGGTTATGGCTTCGCTTACGGCAACAGCAGGGCGTTACCCTATGTAAGACAATTTTTTGCCGGTGGAAGTAATGACATCAGGGCATTTAGGGCCAGAGGTTTGGGACCGGGCACGTATGAGCTGCCGGACACTATCTTTGCTGATCAGGGCGGTGACGTAAAAATTATGCTGAATACTGAGCTCCGCTTTAAGCTGGTAAGCGTACTGCACGGTGCACTATTTGCCGACGCAGGTAACGTGTGGCTACGGAAAGAGGATCCGGAACGTCCTGGTTCAAAGTTCAGGCCCGGATATGCTTTGAGTGAAATGGCTGTAGGAACAGGGGCTGGTTTAAGGGTTGATGCAACCATATTTGTAATTCGTCTGGATGTAGCCTTTCCGATCAGAAAACCATACCTGCCGCCGGGTGATCGCTGGGTAATTGATCAGGTTGATTTTGGCAGTAAGGACTGGCGCAGGGAAAATCTGATCTATAACATAGGAATCGGATATCCATTCTAATCGCAATTGAGCATGGCAGTTCTAAGAAAAGTGAAACACTTCTTTATAGCGGTATACCATTTGTTTGTTGCCGCCGGTAAAGGCTTCTCGGAAGACCGGGTGATGAAATTAAGCGCGGCATTGGCATATTATACCATATTTGCGCTAACTCCCCTGATCATTATCATTATCTCCGCAGCATCATTGTTTCTGGGCGATAATATGGATCCTAACACTAAGCTTTTCGGTGAAATCAGCGAACTTGTTGGTCCCGATGCTGCTAATCAACTCAGGAGTTTTGTAAATAACGCCAACTATTCCGGTAAAAGCACGCTTGGCTTAATCATTGGTATAGGAACGCTGATCATTGGTGCAACGGCGATCTTCATTGAAATTCAAGATAGTATAAACCTGATCTGGAAGGTGAAAGCCGTACCAAAGAAAGGCTGGAAGAAACTCATCGTTAACCGTTTACTGTCGTTTTCACTGATTGCTTCGCTGGGATTCCTCCTGCTTGTATCGCTGGTCGTTAATAGCGTTGTTGTGGCAATTGGCAGTAAGCTTGAGCTTTATGCTACTAAGATTGGCGTAGAGCAGGTTTCTGAACTGTTTATGCTTATCCTTACGAACGCGCTCACGCTTGCTGTGGTGACCTGTGTTTTTGCTGTTATCTTCAAGGTATTGCCAGATGTGGACCTGAAATGGAAGCCTGCCCTGGTAGGCGCTCTTTTTACCGCTGTATTGTTTAGTATTGGCAAATATGCCATTGGTATCTATATAGAGAAAGGTGATCCTGGCTCAGCGTTTGGCGCGGCCAGCTCTGTGATCGTTATTTTGGTGTGGATTTATTATACAGCTGTTATATTATACTTTGGGGCAGAGTTTACACAAGCATATGCGGAAAGGTATGATCATGGGATAAGCCCGACTAAGTATGCCGTTCATACTAAAGTCATCGTGGTAGAAAAGAAAGTGGACGTGCTTCCGCCACAGCATCCTGAGGACACTAAAATCGACCCTGCTAAAGAAGATTAGCAGGAGCTGCTCAGGCAGACTCCGCGAAGTCGTCTTCTACCACATCGTGTACAACAGCTGTTGTTGCGGCATCCTCCACCGCTGAAACCAATTCCTCTACGGTGTCTTTTTCCACCCGAAGGTTACGGATAATGTGCTGCTGACGGTCCGGAGTGTTCTTGCCCATATAATATTCAAGAAGGCCCTTTATGGTCTGATCTTTTAGGATCACCGGATCGAGCCGTATATCTTTTCCTATAAAAAGACCGAACTCGTCGGGCGATATTTCACCTAGCCCTTTAAACCGCGTGATCTCTGGTCTGTTCCCTAGCTTCTCAATCGCCTTTTTTCGCTCATCATCGCTATAACAATATATTGTTTCCTTTTTATTGCGAACCCTGAAAAGCGGGGTTTGTAAAATGTAGACATGGCCCGCACGGACCAAATCGGGGAAAAACTGCAGAAAGAAAGTCATCATTAACAAACGGATGTGCATACCGTCTACGTCAGCATCCGTGGCAATTACGATGTTATTGTAATGTAAACCTTCCAGACCGTCCTCAATATTCAGCGCATGCTGAAGGAGGTTGAATTCCTCATTCTCGTACACTACTTTTTTGGTGAGCTCATAACAGTTTAAAGGTTTGCCCTTAAGACTGAATACTGCCTGGCACTCTACGTCCCTGGATTTGGTAATAGAGCCCGAAGCGGAATCACCCTCGGTAATGAAAAGCGTTGTCTCATACCGTCTGTCGTGATTGCTGTTGAAATGAACTTTGCAATCCCTGAGTTTCTTATTGTGCAGGGAAGCTTTTTTAGCACGGTCGTTGGCCAGTTTCTTAATACCTGCGATATCCTTACGCTCCCTTTCCGACTGCATGATGCGTTTCAGAAGCGCGTCTGCAACATCCTGGTGTTTGTGCAAATAATCGTCAAGTTCCTTTTTTACAAAGTCATTTACAAAGGTTCTTACGGTGGGACCATCCGGACCAATGTTCTGCGAACCCAGCTTTGTTTTTGTCTGTGATTCGAACACCGGTTCCTGTACGCGGACGGATATGGCCGCAATGATTGAGGCCCTGATATCTGAGGCATCGAATTCTTTCTTATAGAACTCACGTATAGTCTTTACTACCGCTTCTCGGAAAGCTGCCTGGTGAGTACCACCCTGGGTGGTATGCTGGCCGTTAACGAAAGAATGATAGTCCTCTCCGTACTGCTGCCCATGCGTCATAGCAATCTCAATGTCGTTGCCCTTCATATGGATCACCGGGTAGCGGATATGTTCTACATCAGCCACCTTGTGCAACAGATCGTAAAGTCCGCGCTCGGAAAAATACTTCTGCCCGTTATAATTGACTGTAAGCCCTGTATTCAGGAAAACGTAATTCCAGATCATGCTCTCCACAAAATCGCTTATATAATGGTAGTTGCGGAATATAGTGTCGTCGGGATAAAAAGTGATGGCCGTTCCGTTACGCTGAGTGGTATCAATAATGTCATGGTCGATAACGATCTCCCCTTTCGAGAATTCGACCTTCTTGGTTTTACCGTCGCGATACGATTGAACCGTAAATGTGCTGGACAGTGCGTTCACCGCCTTAGTACCCACCCCGTTAAGACCGACCGATTTTTGAAAGGCCTTACTGTCGTACTTACCGCCGGTATTAATCTTAGATACGCAGTCGATCACTTTCCCTAAAGGAATCCCCCTGCCGTAATCCCGTACGTTGACCTTATGTTCTGAAACAGTTATCTCGATCGTCTTGCCCGACCCCATCACAAACTCATCGATCGAGTTGTCGACGATCTCCTTAAGCAAAACATATATCCCGTCGTCCTGCGCTGAGCCGTCGCCCAGCTTACCGATATACATACCCGGGCGCAGTCTGATGTGTTCCTTCCAGTCGAGCGATCGTATACTATCTTCGTTGTAGTTTGGTTCAGCCATGATGATTTGGAGTATAACACAAATATAACATTTTATAACTACCTTTGCAGGAAAGTGATACTCTTTCACTTATTACTTAATATATTATACATTGTCATTTCAAGAATTAAATCTGATTGAGCCGATCCTAAAGGCGCTGCAATCAGAAGGTTATACACAACCAACTCCAATACAAGCCCAATCTATCCCTTCTATATTACAAGGCCGCGACCTTTTAGGATGCGCGCAGACCGGCACAGGTAAAACAGCCGCTTTTGCGATCCCGATGTTGCAGCTTTTAAACAAACCGCATACGAATACAAAAGTCCACAAAGCCATTAAGGCACTGGTGCTTACCCCTACCCGGGAACTTGCTATTCAAATCGAAGAGAGCTTTAAAGCCTATGGAAAAAACCTTCCCATACGGCACCTGGTAATTTTTGGTGGTGTTGGTCAAAAATCGCAAACCGATGCGTTACAACGAGGTGTAGATATCTTAGTGGCTACTCCTGGCCGTTTGCTCGACCTGATGAACCAGGGCTTTATTAGCTTAAAGGATATTGAACTTTTTGTGCTTGATGAAGCAGACCGGATGCTCGACATGGGCTTTATCCACGATGTAAAAAAGGTCATCGCCAAGCTTCCGGTTAAGCGGCAGACCCTCTTCTTTTCTGCCACAATGCCGAAAGAGATTCAGGGACTTGCAGATACCATTCTGGAAAACCCGGTTAAGGTAGAGGTAACTCCCGTATCATCTACTGCCGAAAAAATCAGTCAGCAAGTATTCTATGTGGAAAAGAGCGATAAAAAAAATCTGCTGCTGCACATTTTAAAGGATCCGTCTATTGAGACAGCATTGGTTTTTGCCCGGACAAAACATGGGTCTGACCGCATTGTTAAGGACCTGATAAAGGCGGGTATAAGGGCAGAAGCTATTCATGGTAATAAGTCGCAGAACGCCAGACAAAGAGCGTTGACGAATTTCAAAGCAAAGACTACACGAATTTTAGTAGCTACCGATATTGCCGCAAGGGGTATTGATGTGGATGAACTTGCGCACGTGATCAATTATGAACTTCCGAATATTCCGGAAACTTATGTTCACCGGATCGGCCGTACCGGCAGGGCGGGTTTAAGCGGCACTGCATTTTCGTTCTGCGATGGCGAGGAAAAAGCCTATTTAAACGACATCGAAAAACTGATCGGCCTAAAGTTGCCGGTTACGGAAGACCACCCTTACGCAAAAAGCTGGCAAAGCCTCCTGGCATCAGCACCGGAGACGACAGCCAAAAACAGGGGTAGGAATTCACAAAGTGCGCCGAGAAACGGCAGCAAAGAAAAAGAACCTAATTTGAGCGGCGCCAGGAAGAAACCAAATGGAGGAAAACGCTGGTTTGGCAAACGGACTGCCAAGTCTTAAATAAAAAAAAGCAGGAATCATTAAACTCCTGCTTTTTTTATGATGTGGTCAATAGACCTATCGTCCAAAATCATCCTGAACCCTAACAATATCGCTTTCGTCTGAAGGGTTATCCAGGTCAGTATGCTGCCATATTTCTGAAACGATACCCCAGTCTTTCAAGCCGATCAGTCGATGTCTTTCGCCTTGCTTCAGCTTAATACGCTGTCCGGGCGCAAGTTCCTGCAGGTCTCCTTCTTCGTCAGTATCACTTGTAACAACACCTACAGTACCGTTAACGACCTGCCATATCTCTGCACGGCGGTGGTGATACTGCCAGGACAAACGAGTCTCTGGGGCAACGATCAATATCTTTGGACTCAGCTTTCCTGAAATTCGCAGGTCCTCTACGTTAAGGCCTTCAAAATAAATATTGGCAAATTGTTGGGCCTGTGCTTCGTCGATAACAAAAAAACCGCCCCAGGGACGAGTTTCATCACGATTGATTATATTGAAACCTTCAATTTTCAACCGTTGTGCGACACTTTCAAATATCTCTTTTTTCTGATCTGACATTGGGAATATTAATTTTTAAACACCAAAAGTAGGAAAAAAAATTGCAACGCGATAAACGTGCTGGGTGACAGGCAAAAAAAAAGCCCGGAACAAAGCCCGGGCCCTTATAAGATAGGAATGTAAGTTTAACGGTTGAGCTGAGCGTTGATACGCTTCACGATGTAATCTATGTCGAAAGGCTTGCTGATATAATCATTGGCGCCTGCTTCAAGACTTTTCTGCTTATTCTGGTCATTCGCCGACATGACGATAATCGGGATATGTCTGGTGAAGGGATCGCTCTTCAGATCAGTACAAATATCGGTACCGTCACCGTCAGGTATCATTACATCCAGAATGAACAGATCAGGTACTGAATCTCTTAATTTGCTCTTTAGCTCTGTAAAAGAAGACGACAATTGCAATTCATAACCTTCGTCTTTTAGCAAGACACCGATTATGTATCTGATATCCTCATCATCTTCAAGCACATGTATTCTTTTTATCATGTTGGAGTAGTTTTATATGGTCGTTGCGTTTTTATAAGCAACAACTTTGCCACATCTGCGGAAATGCATATAAATGTTACTTAAACATCTCAAAGCTGAATTGCGCCACACTCCAGAATTCGTCGAGCGCGATAATCCTTGGTTTGAAAAATGATATGAGTGTAGGCCAGTCTTCTTTCCTGAATATCCGTACACCACTTAAGGAACGCTCAATACGGCAAATAGTTTTACCATATTCATCGGCTACAAACTTATTCCATTCCCATTCTTCTCCAAGTTGTTCATGCAGGACTTTTTTTAATTCGCTAAATTGTTCAAAGACAAGTTCCTGAATGCCTGGGTCCGGATGGGAAATCTCTATAGCGATGGAGGCCGATCGGTTGTCGGCCTGCATCTTGAACTGAAGATGCTTAATGCCGGTTTTATAATTTACCCAGTTTATCCGCATTCCATCTGCCGAAGGAAGGGGCGAGATGTATTGACCGAAAGTAGTCCAGAATTCGTGTCTAAGCTGTGATGCCTCGCTCTTTGAATACAACCTGTTATCTTTTTTTGTCTGTAAAGTTAGCTCTTTTTTATGTCAGTCCTTATCATGGTCGTCATCTGATGATTCATCTTTAATGACCACTGAGTCTGAAGTTGGCACCGGCCGGTTAGACCCGGTACCGTTGGTATCCACGGCTTCATCACTTCCCTCTACTAAAATCTTGTCGAGCTGAGTAGTAGGATTTACGTCGTCCTGGTTCTGCAAATTACCTCTCGTATTTTTCATAATTATTGTTATTGTGTTCCTCGTGTAACAAGCGTTGCATCTGCTATGTTTTATAGAAACTTCCGGAATGAGATTAATCGAAACATTTTACGTGCTTTTGAGTTTCAATTAAGTGAATAATTAAATCGGATTATGTCAAAAACCATAGTGATAACCGGGGCATCCAGCGGCGTAGGAAAAGCAATCGCACTTGCATTTGCGGAAAGACAGGACAGACTTTTCCTGGCTTCCAGGAATGAGAGAGAACTTGAAGAACTGGTTGCGGAGTGTAGATCATTTGGAGCTATTGCCACCGTTGTTAAAACCGACGTTACGGAGTCGGCCGACATGGTCAACCTTGCCGCAATCGCCGATGAGCAAGGCGCGGGAATAGATGTATGGGTAAACAACGCAGGGGTTCTGGCAGTCGGCCCATTTGATGAAACCCCAATGGTTGTGCAGGAACAGGTGATAAAGACGAACCTGCTGGGTTACATGCATGGCGCACATGCGGCACTTCCATATTTTAAGAAACAACAGTATGGTATACTGATCAATAATATCTCCATTGGCGGCTTCTTGCCTGTTCCGTTTGGTGTGGCATATTCGGCCAGTAAGTTTGGACTGAGGGGCTTCTCCGCCGCATTAAAAACAGAATTGGCCGAATTTGAAAACATCCATGTGTGTGATATTTTCCCTGCATTTCTGGATACGCCAGGCATACAGCATGCGGCTAACTATACCGGAAAGCAAGTCAGACCGGCACCTCCTATTTATGACCCAAGACGTATTGCATCGACCGTGACAGCGCTTGCCGACAATCCCACAAATGAAACGATGATCGGTAGCGCGTCGCGCCTGCTGCGTTTGTCTTACGCTTTAATGCCTGGGCTTACCAAGGGGATCGCCGGAGCAGTAATCAAATATTACTTGAACAGAGCTGAAAAAATAGAAAAATCAGACGGTAACCTGTTTAACCCCGTGCGGTATGGAAACGCTGTGTACGGGGGCTGGGGGCTACCAGGGAAACCTAAAGCCCACCGGAAATATATCGGTGGCGGAATTATACTTGGATTAGCTGCCGCACTGCTCCTGCTGAAAAAGCATTCTTAACATTCTCCAGGCATTTGAAGCTTAAGCTGCACCTTCCGCGCGGGGTATAGAGAAATGAAATGTTGAACCTTTGCCAGCTTCACTTTCCACCCAGATCCTGCCACCATGTTCGGATACGATCTCGTTAGCAATGTACATTCCCATCCCTAAGCCCGAATAGGAATTGGCTATACCTTTATCCCTGTAAAATTTTTCAAATACTCTTGACACACTTTCACTGTTCATTCCAAAACCTTCGTCCTTAACAGAAATAATCAATTCAGCATTGTCGTTCAAGCTGCTACTGATATTAATCCTGCTTCCGGGAGCCGAATACTTTGCCGCGTTAGATACCATATTGCTTATAACCTGCTCTATGCGAACAGGATCTATGAAAAGTTGAACATCATCGCACACGGACATTTCGAGTTCATGGCTTGAAGTGATCAATACCAGGTCTGCAAAGAGGCGTTCCAAAACAGCATTAACCATCATAGGCTGCTTATCATATTCCAGCTTACCGCTGTCCGTCTTGGCAGAATCAAGGAGCTTTACGGAGAGGTGATTGAGTTTTTTAAGCTGCTGTTCTATTTTCGTAATAATCTTTCGTGTCTCCTCAAGTGTTTCTTTTTTTGCGGCCATCTGAACATAGCCATGTAACACCGTCAACGGAGTTTTGATTTCGTGGCTGGCAACCGACAGGAATTCGCTTTTCAATTCGTTAAGACGTTTTGAGTATCGCAACTGCTCTTCCTGCATTTCGGTAAGACGCGAAAGCTCAGCATTTTTACTTTTAATCCCCTCATACGGTGAGATAATCTTGTCGCGCACTTCAGACCGTACGCGCCTCAGGACTTCAGACCCGAAAGCGGCAGATCTTGGCAATCCGATACTGAAATTTATGGCGTAGCTCTCTGCGGTGCTAGTGAAATTTAACACAGGCACCAGCTTCTTGGCATAATAGAAGAGACGCTCGTCGATCAGTCCGTCGGCAACAGGATAAGTGAGCAATGCATTCAACTTATGCCTTGCATTATCGCTTGCCACAGCAACAGAAAGCAAGCCCTTATCAGTGTGCTCAATTAATACACGGCTTAGCTCAGAGAGTGCAGTAACGAAAGTGGTCTTAGTAGTAATACTCAATCCAATTATCTCCGCAGCGCGCATCATTTTCTGATGTGCAAGCATGACATCCATTTCGTTTTCCAGTGTTATCTCCAGAATTGAGTTCATAAAGTATTCAATTTAGCAACTATTACCGACATATCATCCGTTTGCCGCCCATAATCTTTATAGATGGCCGTAGCAAGTATCACCGGATCATGACGCTGAACACCGACATACCTGGAGATATCCCATCTGGACTTAATTCCATCTGAACATAAAATGACCAGAGGAAAATCACTACCGCTATATCGTTGAACATTCATTGTAGCAGGTATATTATGCCCGATAATTCCGTTATACGGTACGAGGTTTTTACTTGAGGCGTGTCCGAACAGCTTGCCCATGATGTTTCCTGCACCTGCAGCCTCCCAGGAGGCATCTTTTAGATTATATAACAATACGGTACCCACCCCCCCGCGGGTCTTCCTGATATAGCTGTGGATATATCTGACCGTTGCAACAGGGTCGTCGGTAAGGCAATTATTAAAGGCTTTAGCCGCCTCTTTAATCACCGCGTTTGCATCGGCGCCATGGCCCAGCCCGTCCATAAGCATTAATTTCACATGATTTTTGTTCCTGGCCACGATCAGCCCGTCTCCACTTACTGCCTCACCTTTCTTTGGTACAATAAGTGCCCCTAGAGCACTACTCATGCTGTTTTTAAGCGGCTTGTCTTTGAAGATCCTGATTAGAAGAATCGTGCCCCATCCCTGCAACGAATAAGCATCAAAAAAATCAGACAGTCGCCGTATACTTCCTAATCCGTGCCCCATGGTGCTGGAGGTGGATACGCCGTCTTCCATCATGCGATCCACGTCTTTTATTCCAGGACCACTATCTATGCTGACGATTTCCAGATAGGACTCACTACCCTCCCCCTTTAAAGCGACAAGAATTTCGCCACCTAAAGCGTGCTTCATAAGGTTAGAGGTGGTTTCTCCAACAATAATATCCGTATGCGCTACTTTTTGTTCAGGGAAGCCGGCCTCAGCAACCAATTTATGTATTTCCTTTTTGATGATCGCAAAATAACTTCTGTCGTTAGCATCAAAGCTCTTATAAACGCCACTAACCATTCGCCCACTTTGTTATAACAACTGTCGTTCCCTTACCCCACTCACTTTTAATGTCAAACTCATTCACCAGCCGCCTGGCGCCGGGCAAACCTAAACCGAGACTTTTCCCGGTCGAGAAGCCATCTTTCATGGCCTGAGCTATATCCTGTATTCCCGGACCATGATCTAAAAATGTCAGCCGAACGCCAGTATCCCTGCCCCGGCTTACCACTTCAATTAATGTCTCGCCTCCTCCGCCATATTTCAACATGTTCCTGACAAGTTCACTTGCAGCAGTGATCAGCTTGGTCTGATTAACCAGGCCCATCCTGATCTTTACAGCACACTCCTTAACTCTGTTTCTAAAAGGCACCACATCGTGATCTCTTTCAATCCGCATCTGCTGCTTAGAGAGCGAGATTATCATCGTTGTTTAGTTCTTCATCAATATCTTCCTGATCTACCACTATTTTTGACCTCAAAAACTCCATGCCCCGCTCCACATTTAGTGCCGTATGCACACCTGTTAGCGGCAATCCCAACTCGATAAGTGTAATGGCAACGGCGGGCTGCATCCCTACTACAACGGTATGCGCGTCGAGTATCTTAGACATGCTGGCGATATTACCAATAATCCTGCCCATAAAGGAATCTACGATCGACACGGCAGATATGTCGATTAAGACCCCCTGAGCGCCGGTCTTGTTAATGGTCTGAATAAGATCTGATTCCAGGTTCAGCGCTAAACGATCATAAAGATCTACTTGTATAGTCACAAGCAGAAAGGGTCCCATTTTTAAAATAGGAATTTTCTCCATAAAAACTTACTGATTTACTTTCACTACTTGTTTCCGGACTTCAAGCTTTAATACCTGAAAAGCATACTTAAGTGCACTCGCCAACGATGCCTTGGTGATGATACCTGACAGGTCTATCCCCAAATGCACAATGGTTTGCGCTATTTCCGGTCTGATACCGCTAATAACGCATTCGGCGCCCATTAGCCTTGTCGCTGCCACAGTTTTCATTAAATGCTGGGCTACCAGCGAATCAACAGCCGGAACTCCTGATATATCCAGGATGGCGATGGTACTTTCCGTCTGAACAATATTTTCAAGCAGACTTTCCATCACGATTTGCGTTCGTGAGCTATCCAGGGTGCCTATAATAGGTAAGGCAAGAATACCGTCCCAAACCTGTATAACCGGAGTGGAAATCTCCGTGATTTCGTCGGTCTGACGCAGAATTACATCTTCCCTTCCCTTAATAAAAGTTTCGAAGGTAAGCATGCTGAAGTAGTCGAACAACTTACCGATCTTTGTCACTTCAGCATAAAGCAAAGCAGGATCGTCTTTTATTTCCTTTTCCAGGAGTTCAACCAAAGCTTGTTTCAGACTAAGTACATACATCCCGGTTTCCCTTGGGGAAAACCCTTGTCTTGCCCGGGAGATCGATACGCCGGAAAGGATCTCAATCAGCTGATCAAAATCGCCGGATTCCGGGTTGACAATATTTTCACTACTGATATTGTTCAGCAACGAAGTAAGCAGTTCTTCAGACTGTTCCCTCAGGTCTTCGTTACTGATCAGATCATCGCGCAGCCCGGCATCAGCCAGTTGATTTGTCATCCACTTTTCCATGATCTGAGCGCTTTTCTTTTTCAGAAGAGCCGACGTATTTTGTTTCATTCCAGTTATTTATTTTTTAAACAAAAGTAACAATCATTTGCACATTTGCAACGTCGACAAAACGAAGTATTATAATGTTCTGTAGAAATGCAAAAAAATGAGTTTAGTCCAGCCCAATGGGAAGTGTAAACCAAAAAGTTGATCCCGCCCCTAGCTTGCTGTTCACACCAATTTCGCCTCCATGACGCTGTATAATATCCGCACTGATATACAAGCCCAAACCGAGTCCTGACACCTGATAACCAGACTCATCTGCGCGGTAATAGCGTTCAAACAAATGCGGAAGCTTGTCGGCCGAAATGCCTGGTCCGTTATCGCGTACCGCTACCCTCGCGGTGTTGCCAACTCTTTCCGCAATCAGGTAAATATATCTCGAGTCAGGCGCATACTTAACCGCGTTGTTTACAAAATTTACAACCACCTGATCGATCCTGTGCTCATCCGCATACACTTCCAGTTCTTCGTCGCCCTCAAAGATGAGCTCGTGAGTGCCACTTGCACGCACATGCCCGCAGCATTCGTCAAGTAACTTCTTTAAAAGGAAGGTAGTCTTATTCAACCGCATAGAACCTTCATTCATCCGGCTTACGTTGAGCAGGTCGTCAATCAGGGCACTGATCTTATCCATGCTCCTGCCGGCCTGATCAATGAGCCTTGGCAAAATAGCTGCGGATGGATTATCCTTCAATCGCTGCATTAACTGAAGAGAAGCTTTAAGCGCTGTGATCGGCGTCTTAAGTTCGTGGCTGGCAATGGAAATAAAGTCGTCTTTCTGCTGTTGCAATTTCTTAAAGTCGGTAATATCCAAAACCGTACCCAACAGCTTTTCAGGTATTCCGTTCGACTGAAAGTAAACCTTAGCCTGCACCCTGATCCAGCGAATCGACTGATCCTTGGCGATTAACCGTGCCTCGTAAAACATGTGACCGTCGCGCGCCGCCCTAATGTGAGCCTGCTTACTCAAATGCACGTCGTCGGGATGAAACAACGGAAGAAGATCAAGGCGCGAAGACGGCTTAGGAAAACCAAATATGGCGTCGAAGCGCTCGGACGTGAGCAAGGCATTGGTCAGATAATTATGTTCAAAAGTACCAATCTCAGCAGCGTCCACCGCAAGCCTGATGCGTTCTTCAACGTCTTCGATGGACCGTCTTCCTTTAACCTGCTCCGTCACATCAATGGCCACAACCATAATCGTATTGATCTGACCCTGGTTTACCACAGGTTCATATACAAAATCGATAAAGACCGTTTGAGGTATACCATGCTTGATAAGGACAACCTCATGCTCCTTGGCAACAAACGGCTGCCCTGTACGAATAACCTGGTCCATAACCGGCGCATAGCTTTCGGCCGCTTCTGATATGGCCTCCCAAATGGTACGGTTTTCCAGTTCAGCCCTGTCCTTGCCTACCAGTTCAAGATAACCATCATTAACCTCCTGCACCATCAAATCACTCGCCCGGAGCACACATATTCCAATCGGAGCCTGACGGATTAAACTCCTGAACCGTGCTTCACTTTCAGTGAGTGCCTGATGCTTGTCCTGCAAATCATGTTGCGAACGAACGAGATCCTCGTTGGAGGCAGAAAGATCTTCTACCGCGGCAGTAAGCTCCTCATTAATAGCGTTGAGTTGCTCTGTCAGCACCTGCTCATTTTCCAAACTGGCCTCGAGCAGTTGGCGCTGTTGAACCTTCGCTGTAATGTCATCGGCCGCCACGATAATACCGCACACATTGCCTTGGTCATCTCTTAGCGGATCATAATAAAAACTGACATACTTTTCGGCCGGACCTGAGGGTGAATTGTAGTAAAATATCTGCTCCTCCTGCCCGTATCCTATACCGGTTTCATAGACCTGTCGTAGATAGCCTGGAAACGGCTGCCCCTCAAGCTCCGGAAGTATCTCCATCAGCTGCCGGCCTGTAACCTCCTCTATCGATCGGTCCCACAAGTTTACAAGAGGTTGATTAACAATTTCTATAACCCACTCGCGGCCTCTGAGTATCATCAGCGGATAATGTGCAGTCATCACTAGGCTACGCAAACTGCTCTCACTTTTAGCCAGGTCCCTGACACGAGCCTCAATCTTAGCCTCAAGTTCCGCGTTAAGCTTTTCAAGCTCATCATGCGCTTCCTTCAAATCCTCAACTGTAGCTGTCAGTTCTTCATTTGCTGCAGCAAGCTCTTCGTTAGAAGCAGCAAGCTCCTCAGTAAGTTCCTGCTCCCGGTGTTCGGCAAGGATCGCCTGAGTAACATTCTGCGTTGTGATCAGCAGATACTCGACATCGTCAGAATTCTTTTTCACCGGCAGTATCTCCAGTTGCCACCAGCCCGGCACTACTTCTCCTGCTTCGTTGCGCATGTCGTATCGGAAAACGGGCATATGCACCTGTGTATTGTGGTCTATCGCTTGGTTTAAGGCCAGGCTTACCAGTTCCGGGCCATTCTCACCTGCGATCACCGGATCGTAAACTTGCCACAGGCTTTTGCCTCGATGGTCGGAGCCGGCACCTATGCCCGTAGCTTGCATATGTGCACTGTTATAATCAAGTATCGTAAACTCGGGCGAGTTTGCCCGAAGAATGATCCGCGGCACGTCTGATTGAAAGAGCGCTTGAAAAATCGGCGTGGTGATGTGCTCCATGAAAGCTAGCTTAGTTTAGTTTTCGCCACAAAATACTGAGGATATTTCGCAATACCCCCTTTTAAACTATAAATTTTCTTGTCGTTGCCCCATTTCTCCTGAAGTTGCTGGGCTGCATGGAGACTTCGAATACCATGCTGACAAACCAACACGATGCGTTCTTCTTTATAATGATTATTAAGGAAGGAATCAAAATCCCGCAATGGAGCCAGCACAAATTTAGCGGCGTCAAGGCGGGGAGTCTCGCGTTCCTCTCGCACATCAACGAGTAAGGTACCGCCGCCCAGGTAGAGTTGTTCCATTCGCTGAGCATTGATTTCCTCGATATCATCGTCAGACAGACCACAGTTCAGACTGTAATTCATTGCAATAAATTCGTTCGCCGACGCCGGTAAACGATAACTAATCGTCGAAGGCACTATGGCAAGCTTACTCATCTGCTGATTTCTTATATCATAAATCAGCAGCTGGTTGACAAGGGCTGTACCGACACCGGTAATCATTTTAATCACCTCTGCCGCCTGCATCGTACCAATAATACCGGGAAGCACACCGAGCACGCCATTGTCAGCGCAGTTGCCTATCTGATCTTTCCCTGGCGGCTCTGGAAACAGGTCCCGATAATTCGCAGCAATAGCATCAGGCCCTGTTACATTGAAAACAGCAAGCTGACCGTCGTACTGATCGGCCGCCCCAAAAACCA
The DNA here is from genome assembly GCF_024436415.1 of Pedobacter deserti. GTDB lineage: Bacteria > Bacteroidota > Bacteroidia > Sphingobacteriales > Sphingobacteriaceae > Pedobacter > Pedobacter faecalis. The sequence continues at coordinate 3,324,910 of NZ_JAFMZQ010000001.1, forward strand.
ATGGCTTACCGAGCATCGCAGCAGCGTCACTGATCATGTATTTCGACTCAAAGTTGTCCGTACCGTCTAAAATATAATCGTAGCGCTCAAATAAGGATAGCGCATTATGCTGATCTACAGGATAAATATAGGGCTCGACAGCTACATCCGGGTTAAGGTCGCGCAACCTTGCAGCAGCAGCGTCCGCCTTGTATAAACCAAGTGACTCTGTCCCGTACAAGATCTGCCGGTGAAGATTACTCAACTCAACAACATCCGGATCAGCAATTCCGATTCGTCCAACTCCAGCGGCAGCTAAGTATTGCAATGCCGGACAACCAAGTCCTCCAGCACCAATCACCAGGACACTGGCACTAAAGAGTTTTCTTTGCGCTTCGATGCCGAAATCCGTTAGACGGATCTGTCTGCTGTAACGTTCGTTCATGTACATCGGCGACTGCGTTAAACAATCAGCTTAGCTTCCATTCAGGGCGCTCATAGTGACAGGTATATCCGTTTGGGTACTTTTGCAGGTAATCCTGATGCTCCTCTTCGGCATTCCAGAAATCTGTAGCAGGTACCACCTCTGTAACGATCTTACCAGGCCATTTGCCTGATGCCTCCATTTCTGCAATCAGTTGGAGTGCTACCTCTCGCTGCGTATCATTGAGGTAAAAAATCGCCGAGCGGTACGAGGTACCGATATCGTTGCCTTGCCTGTTACGCGTTGTCGGGTCGTGAATCTGAAAAAAGTATTCAAGTAATCCTCTGTATGATAAACGCTTAGCATCAAATTCTATGGCGATCCCTTCCGCATGTGTACCATGGTTTCGATAGGTTGCATTAGGAACATCGCCGCCAGTGTAACCCACTACGGTAGATATCACTCCTGGCTGATGCCTGAATAACTCCTCAACGCCCCAAAAACACCCCCCTGCAAGAATAGCTTTTTCCGTACTCATAATCTTTCTGTTTTGATTGGAATAAAGGTACTAAAAAGTCCCTAAATTTGTCGCAAACGTAAAAAATGGACACAAGTCATACAATCCAATCACTAGCCAGCGAAAATTTTGCAGGTGTTCACCCCGCTTTTCTGGAAGCGCTCATCCAATGTAATAACGGACATAGCTTTGCTTACGGTGCCGACGAATATACGCGTAATGCATCCGAGCTGTTCGGGCAGGTGTTTGGCGATATTGCCGGCGTCCATTTTACCTTCAACGGAACAGGCGCCAACATCGTCTCTTTAAGTAGCATGGCTGAGCGGTTTAACGCAATACTCTGTGCAGACAGCGCCCATATATATAACGATGAGTCGACCGCCCCGGAATCTCTGGCCGGATGCCGGCTTTTGCCGGTGGCCAGCACCAACGGAAAGATTGATCCAGCAGCGCTTCGGAGAAAGATCACCAGGATCGGCAACCCGCACGCAGCCCAGATATCCGCCATATCTATTACCCAATGCACGGAGTTTGGCACAGTTTACACCATCAGCGAACTCAAGGAGCTTATTGCCGTGGCCAAAGAATTCGGTTTGCTCGTGCATATGGACGGTGCCCGTATCTATAACGCCGCAGCCAGCTTAAACTGCAGTCTTGCAGCACTTACCTCAGAAATCGGTATTGATGTACTCTCACTGGGCGGAACCAAAAACGGCATGATGTTCGGTGAGGCAGTGGTGTTTTTTAACGACGAGTTATACCAGAAGGCCATCTACCATTTAAAGCGGGCAACGCAGCTAAACTCTAAGATGCGCTTCATCAGCAGTCAGTTTCAAGCCATGCTGAATGGCGAACTATGGCGGGAGATCGCTAACCACACCAATAACCTTGCATCCCGGCTTGCTGAAGGACTCAAAAAGATTCCGGAAGTGCAGATTACCCGTCCGGTAGAGGCAAACGCCGTGTTCGCAATATTTCCAGCTTCATGGGTTTCTTCGTTAAAGGAAACCATGTATTTCCATACCTGGGATGAGGAACTTCAGGAAATGCGCCTGGTATGCGCCTTCGACCTTGTAGAAGCCGACATAGATCGGTTCCTCGCTGTTGCTGGAAGGCTATCTGCTACGCCCGATATTAGGTAAGAAGCCCGTCAATAGACCGATAAGCGGCAGAAATGAACACAAATGAAAAACGTGTTCTATACTTGTGCTGTCGGCTAAGTTGCCCAGCAGTGCCGACCCAATTCCACCCAGTCCGAAAGCAAAACCGAAGAATAGACCAGATACAAGGCCTACCTTACCTGGAATAAGTTCCTGCGCATAAACAAGAATAGCGGAGAATGCCGAGGCCAGAATTACGCCAATGGGAACCACCAGCACGCCAGTCCAGAACAAATTTGCGTAAGGCAGCAGCAACGCGAATGGAGCGGTACCCAATATAGAAAACCAGATCACATACTTGCGACCTATCCTGTCGCCAACCGGGCCGCCAATAAGTGTGCCCGCAGCAACGGAAACCAGGAAGATAAACAAATACACCTGGGAAGTTTGAACAGAAACATGAAACTTACTCATCACATAGAACGTAAAATAGCTTGTTAAGCTGGCCATGTAAAAATACTTGGAAAAGATGAGGATAAGCAGGATAATTATGGCCAGAATGACCCTGGGTCGGGAAAAGCCGTGCGGGGCTGCCCCTGTTCCCTTCTTTGATCGTGTACGCTCACTAACATAGCTGCGGTACCAGTTCCCTACGCGGCTCAATACAACTATGGCCACCAAAGCCACTAAGCAGAACCATATCACGCTGGTCTGGCCGTTAGGCACAATGATCCACGCAGCAAGCAGCGGCCCGAGTGAACTCCCGAAATTCCCGCCCAACTGAAAGATCGATTGTGCCAATCCCCTTTTTCCACCTGAAGCCGCATGGGCCATCCTGGAAGCCTCCGGGTGGAATATCGATGAACCCGTTCCCACGAGAGCAACCGATACAAGCATCATATAAAAATTGCCCGACAAAGCCAATGAGATAAGCCCTATTAATGTGAAACTCATTCCCACAGCTAAAGAATATGGCTGAGGCTTCCTGTCGGTATAAAGCCCCACAAAAGGCTGAAAGAGCGAAGCCGCCATCTGAAAAGTCAGTGTAATTAGACCAATCTGCGTAAAACTCAGGTTATAACTGCTTTTTACAACCGGATATATAGCCGGAATGATCGACTGAATCGTGTCATTCAGGAGATGCGAAAAGCTGATGGCAAAAAGAATCGGAAATACGGTTTTTTCAGCGAGATGGTCTGAAGGATGGCTTGTATTCATGCGTTTGCAAAGATAAGATTTTAGCGCGAGCCATGCACAAGGTCTTTTAGTGTGTTCAGGTTTTTTAATGCATCACCCATGGTATTGTTGAAATAAACATGAACCGTCTTTCCCTCCGCAAGCCAGTCAGAAATATACCCCGCATATTCATATAGCAACTGCTCGTCATAACTCCCGCGGTAGCTGCCGCCCGGACCATGGAACCGGAGATATACAAAAGGCAGATCACTATCTAGCATAGGCGTTGCCGAAGCAGGCATATCCTGGATAACGAGAGCCATACGATTGTCCTCCAAAAGACGATATACCTCATCGCGGTAGAGCGACACATGTCTGAATTCCAGCGCAATGTTCCAGTTCATCTCCTCATCGCAATGCCTCAGCTCAGTTACCAGCCGCGCCAGCTGACGCAGGTGTTCGATCCGTACGCTCGCCGGAAATTGCACAAGCACGCACCCTTTCTTTTCGCCTGCATGAGAAATAACATCCCAGAAGCGCTGTACCAATTCTGCGTCGAAAAGCAGACCTTTGTTATGAGTAATCTCACGAAAAAGCTTAAAAGTAAACCTGAAACCCTCGGGCACATCGTCTGCCCAACGGGCAATGGTAGACGCCATCGGAATTTTATAAAAGGAGCTGTTCACCTCAATACTGTTCATCAGCGAAGCATAGAAACAGAGACGGCTTTTACTTTTAAACTCATCCGGATAGAAAAGCTTGTTGCGCACTGGTAGTAAAAGCCCGCTGGTCCCCGAATAGAAGCATGACAAATCCGACATAAGCTAAATCATGCGCCTTTCTTGCTCCCAAGACTGCTCATCAGTTGAGCATAGAGATCGTCGCCTTTCTCCTTTTTAGGTTTAAGTTTCTTGATGGTTGGCCGTTTGCCCTTAGCCTTCGCTTCAATCAGCTTAAGCAGCTTAGTATGATATTCATCCTTGTACTTCGACACATCAAAATCTTCAGCATACTGGTTCACCAGCGTCAGTCCCATATCCAGCTCCTTTTTGCTGATACTGATCTTATCATCCACCTTGAGTTCATCCTGATCGCGGATTTGCTGCTGAAACCTGATTCGGGTAACGACAAGCGCCTTGCCCACCGGATGTACAATACATAAACTTTCGCTGCTTCTCAGCACAAAGCGGGCCAGGCCGGCTTTGCCCGACTTTTTCAGTACCTGCATCAGTAGAGCATAAGCCTTGTTGCTTTTCGTTTCAGGCTCAGCATAGTAAGATGTCTCGTAGAACATCGGGTTTACCGAGGCAATGTCCACAAAGCTTTCTATCTCAATCAGCTTGGTCTTCTCCGGTGCGGCAGCCTCAAAATCACTCTCCTCTACAATGATATAATTCCCGTTTTTGTACTTATAGCCCTTCACAATTTTATCGTAGGGAACTTCCTTCCGGGTATCTTCGTTGATCCTCTGAAACTTAATATGTGCATGATCCCTGCTGTCGAGCATATCCAGGTCGAGCGAAGTAGTCTGCACCGCCGAATATAACTTGATGGGAATACTCACCAGGCCAAAACTGATTGTCCCTTTCCAAATTGATCTCATAGTTCTTCATTTATGTCCTTACTAATGCGATGCGGATGGAGAGCATCCAGCCGGTCCGCCAATACATGCAACAGTTCTTCATCTAAACCACCAGGGTTTTGGCATATATGCAGGAAATTGTACTCATCAGGTTCAAAACCAGCCACAAGCTTACCATCCTGGTAAACCTTTACTTTGCACCGGTCGCCGTCATGATGCGGGTATTCTGCAACTTCAAAGTGGTGGACCTCCTTGTCTACGCTAACCGTAACGGGATAATTTTCCATAATAGCATTCTGCTGATGGTATATAAACAAAACTGAAGTACACTAGTTTTCCGGAACATTGAAAGAAGTCTTTCCAAAGTCATTTGTTGCAACTACATTGCAACAAATAAATAAATAAGCTACCTTTATGAGAATTCAAAAGCAAATGATGACACATATTCCAACTTTCGACGTCATAATTATTGGAGGCAGTTATGCCGGGCTCGCTGCTGCAATGAGTTTAGGTCGGTCGCTCAGAAACGTTCTTGTGATAGACAGCGGACTGCCCTGCAACCGGCAAACGCCGCATTCCCATAATTTCCTGACTCAGGACGGCAAGACACCCAGGGAGATTTCCGAGACATCCCGGGCCCAGGTAGCGCAATATAGAACAGTTCAGTTTTATGATGGTCTTGCGACGGCGGGCATTAAAACAGAAAACGGATTCGAAATAAAGGCAAACTTAGGAGACACCTTTTACGGCAGAAAACTTATTCTTGCTACCGGCATAAAAGATCTGATGCCAGACATAAAGGGCTTCTCTGAATGTTGGGGAATTTCCGTCATCCACTGCCCCTATTGCCATGGTTATGAATTTCGTGACAAAAAGACGGCGATTATGGCGGATGCAGCGCGGGCAACGCATTTAGCGCCGCTGGTCAGCAATCTGACCAGAGACCTGAGCATTATCGGGCTGCAGGGTACAGCATTCGATGGGCCACAGCTCGATAAGTTCAAGGAGAATAACGTGCAGTTCATCGCAGCAACGGTCAAAGAAATCGAACATGAGGCTGGCTACCTTCACCATGTGGTCACGGAAGACGGCAGTAAGTATGCATTCGACGCAATTTATGCGGGCATCCCCTTTGTTCAGCAGTCGGAGATCCCGGCTTTCTTAGGCTGTGAGTTCACAGAGCAGGGACATATCAAGACAGACGCCTTTCAGAAAACTTCAGTACATGGGGTGTATGCCTGCGGCGACAACACCTCAGCCATGCGGTCGGTGGCCAATGCCGTAGCGGCGGGGTCGTTAACGGGCGCGATGGTCAACAGAGACCTGGCAGAGGAACTCTTTTGAAGCAGCGTAGCATAACACAGATTACTTTTTGTATATTGTGTGATGATTTTCGCTCACTCACCTTTTGTCGCAGTGCTAGCTGCGACACTGCTTTCCGTGCAATTCGCGTTCAGCCAGGAAATACCGCTAACTCGCTTTGTAGTCATTGACGAACAAACGCTGAAGCCCATCCCCTTCGTTTCCATCAGTCTGCTACGGGCAAACTTGTACATCAACACTGAAGACGATGGCATATTTTCCATTCCGGGCGAACTTCCAAAGATAAAAGACACCCTCCGCGTTTCTGCGCAAAACTATGCTACACTGCTTATACCCCTGGGCAAGCTCAGCGCACAAAACAGCATACGTTTAAAACCAGTACCTTATAAGCCAAATAAAGCAAAGCGGACATTAGCGAAAGACTCGGTTTTAAACGATTTCAGTCGCCGCGACATCACCCATTACGCCGACATACAGAAAACACCTGCAGATGCAGACCATCTTCAGCTTGCACAGCAGTTCGACCTTCCATTTGCTGGGGCTCTGCTTCAGGAAGTCACCATCCACCGCCTTGCATTCACCTTTCATCACAACGGCGGTATCGAATCTACGCGCTTTCACCTGCGCGTATACAGACTCGACAAGAACACTGGAGGACCGGGAAAAGATCTTTGCGGCCGGATTATTGAGATAAAGAACCGGGAATCAAAACGTATTCGCGTAAATCTCCAGGACGATAACATTGCTATTCCCGACAGCACTTTTCGGCCACCATAGAATATTAACTATGATTATACTTAGTCCTGAAACCTGTAGGCGACTCGCCGGTCTTCACCAAAAACAGACGGCTAAAATACGCCGGATCGTCGTAGCCCAGATCGTAAGCAATCTCTTTTGCAGTCATCCCAGTGTGAACCAATAAACGCTTAGCCTCCAGCACGATCCTGTTTTTGATGACCTCGTTGGGCTGTGGAAGATTAAGCCGTTTAAATTTATGCGTAATTGTCTTGGGCGACATATACAGCAGGTCAGCATAATCGGCTACCGTATGTTTCTGTTTATAGTTCGCGTCAACGAGCAGGGTGAATTTCCTGAAAAACTCCAGGTCGGCATGCTGCTCCGTCACCACCCTGTCCAGATGCTGTATTTTCCATAGCCGTGTAGCCTTAATCAGCAACTGCTTCAGATAGGTACGAAGCATTTCCTCCATCGAAGAGTCGTTGTTCAAGAACTCGTCCTCCAGTTCAGAAAACAGGTAATCGATAAATGCAGCCTCCCTGCTTTCCAGCACAACCACAGGCATATTATGAATATTGTTAAATAACAGCCCATCACAAGAAACCTCCGCATCATTGATCTGAATACAATAAAAATCACGATTATAATATACGAAATGTCCAGGCCGGTCTCCCAAACGTTCTAACTCGATATGCTGGTTGGGGGCCACAAACAGAAGCGTAGGCTTAGACGTGTTATACACCGCAAAATCTACCTTTATGGTATAGCCTTCCGGCAGATATAAAACCTTGATATATGATTTATAGGCATCAATGCCGGCTGCCTCAACCTGATCAAAATGAAGCAGCCCGAATGTCTTCAGGCTGCTTTCAAACAGATAATTATCTTTCCTCATTTAGCAAAATTTCTCTAAAATAGGCAAACGGGGTGTTATTGCCTTGCAAACTTTTCCAACTCTGCATTAAACTTGTCTGCTTCTTCAAAGAATAAGGCATGTCCGCTATTTTCAAACCTTACCAGGCGAGCATTTGCAATTCCCTTTTTGAGCGCTTCACCGGCCGATAAACTAACCAGTTTGTCGTGCACCGCACTAAAAATGACGGTCGGTATTTTGATCTTTGAAAGCTCCGGACGTAAATCCAGGTTAAGTAATGACCTGATAGATTCAGTTGTCGCATACGGCGAGGCCTCCAGATTCATATTCTCCAGCCACTTCACAATGTTCTGAGAAATAGCACCTTCCCTGGCCGGAAAATCTTTTCCAAATCCGGCAATTAAATCCTGCCTGTTCTTCATCGTTTCATTAATAAGATTTATCGCATCGGCTTCGGGCACACCATAAGGAGCACCCTCGCGTTGTTTCCATGTCGGAGCCGCGGCTGCGAATAAGGCCAGTTTTCCTACATGAGCCGAGTTATACTTTGTTACATAGTGAATCACCACTGCTCCGCCCATCGAGAAACCGCCAAGTACCGCATCTTCAATTTTCAACTTTTCCAAGACAACTTTGATATCATCCGAGAATACATCAAAATCATAGCGTCCGTATGGCTTGTCCGACTTACCAAACCCGCGAAGAGAGATTCCTATGACCCTGAAACCCTTTCGGACCAGATATTGGTACTGATACTCGTACATGGCGTTGCTCAGCGGCCATCCATGAATCAGAACAACAGGTTTACCTTCACCCAGGTCGGTAACATGTAACCTAACATTTTTTTCCACCTCAACATACTCCTCCCTGCCAAGCGAAGCAGGTACTCTTTTCCCTTGAGCGTGTACTGAATCTTTTACACCGAAAGCGATAACCGCTGCTAAAATTAACTTGCTGATTGTTTTTGATACTGAATTTTTCATGTCGTTTATTTTTTTTAGTGTTTATGATTAATTGAACAGTACAAAGTTGCACAAACACATACAGCGGGGGAATGGACATATTGCCATGAGCATTGTACATTTTTCCCCTTCAACAAAAACAATCCCCGGATATGTACCTTTATCTTAAAAAAGACAGAAAATGAATGTAAAGATCATCACCTCTACAACCCGGCCGGAGCGCAAAGGAATCGCCATTGCCGAGTGGATATACAACCTTGCTGCCTCACAGGAAAACATAGATGCCGAACTGCTTGATCTTGCTGCAATCAATCTTCCATTGATGGACGAGCCGCAACATCCGCGGTTACAACAATATCAGCATCAGCATACGAAAGACTGGAGTGCTAAGATCAGTGAGGCCGACGCCTTCATTATTGTTCTGGCAGAATATAATTACGGGTTTCCGGCGCCAATTAAAAATGCCCTCGATTACCTTTTCAATGAATGGGCCTATAAACCAGTAGGAATAGTGAGTTATGGCGGCGTTTCCGGTGGCTTACGCTCCACGCAAATGCTTAAGCAGGTACTCACCACGCTGCATATGATGCCCCTTAACCAGGGAGTTACCCTACCGATGTTCAGTAAGTTTATCGGTGAAGACGGAAAGTTTGCGGCCGACGAAAGTCATGGTAAAGCCGCAGGAGCCATGTTTAAAGAGTTAGCGAAGTGGGCAGAAGCGATGAAAACGCTCCAGGCCTAATTGTATGCCTTAAAACCTGACCACGTTCCAGTAAGCGCCCTTAGGCTGCAGGTCCTTGTCAAATAAAAGCGGGTAGTTCTTACGGCCGCGTACCGGGAAGTTGTCGAGCCAGCTGTGGCGGTCCGACAAATTCCAGAAGGTAACGCCCGTAAGTACACCACGGTATTGCCGGAACACCCGGAAAAACGTACCGTATTGCTCTTCCTGCTTCTTCTGCAGCTCTCGTGTGAATCCGGAACTAGCGGCCCCTTCGGTTTTCCTGCCGCCATCGGGATAGACAGATACGTCCAGTTCGGTAATTTGCACTTTAAGGCCCAATGCCGAATACTGGTCCAGAGCTGCTTTTATGGTTTCTTCTGAAGGGCCGGCTACAGACCAGTGTCCCTGCAGACCTACAGCGTGGATAGGAACCTTGGCATCTATCAGCTTTTTTAACAGTTTATAAATACGCTGACGCTTTTCCGGGTGTTCAGCATTATAGTCGTTATAAAACAACACCGCGGCCGGATCGGCCTCATGTGCATACTGAAACGCTTTAAAAATAAAGTCCTCACCGCATATCTGGTACCACACCGAGTTTCGTAAGAACTCATTGGGATTATCTGAAATTGCTTCATTCACCACATCCCAGGCATATATCTTGCCTTTGTAGCGTTTCACCACAGTATAAATATGTGCCTTCAGGCGTTCAAGCAGAACTTCCTTACCTACCCGCTCACCCTTATCATCGCGGAACATCCAATCTGGTGCCTGGGAATGCCAGCAAAGGGTATGCCCTCTCACCTTCAACCCATTTGCAGCAGCGAAATCAACGATCGCATCTGCACCACGCCAGTCGTAACGGTTTTCCTCCGGATGAATCGGTTCCATTTTCATCGCATTCTCGGCAGTTACGCTGTTAAACTCCTTCAAAATCAGCTTCCTTTCGTCCGGATTCTGCAGCTGACGGGGCGTTACTGCTACTCCTATCGGAAAGTAAGCCTTGTAGTAATCCTTAAGTCCCTTACCATCCGTACCGCTCTGGGCTGGCAGGCGACGAGCGCCCGCGACAAAAATCAATAGTAATAGAACACTTCTCATACACTGGATTTATATAGCTCAAGATACACATTTTATCCTCCTATCAAACGCAAGCCGTGGGCAGATAACCGTTCATTTAATTTGTAATGAATCCAAATAAAAATATATTTGCACCAATTCAAAACAAACCAATATGCCGAATTCATATTTACTTATACCATCCGGGCCAGCGGCTAAACTTCTGTCCGGCTTTTTTCTAAGCATACTGTTCCTTTTCCTGTTCACCGCCGCGTCTGCGCAAAACAGCGAAACCTCAGGCGCTACCATCACCGGAACAGTTTCCGACATCAATGGCCAGCCTCTCCAATATGCTACTGCAGCCATTAAGGGAGGCAAGAGCAGTCAGACAAACGCTGAGGGTAAATTCCGTATTACCGGTTTACGTCCGGGCATTTATCAGCTCACCGTTAGCCGTGTAGGCCAGCAGTCAGAGACGAGAAACATCAACCTGGAAGCCGGACAGGCACAGGACCTGACTTTCGTACTTCAGCCCGGCACCGACCTCTCAGAAGTAATTGTCACTGCAGGCAGAAAGCCCGAGAGCCTCAAAGACGTACCATCTTCGGTGAGCATCCTTACCGAACGCGAAGTAAAGGAACAGTTGAACGTTAATCCGTCGGTAGCGGCCATTTTGGGGAATACCATACCGGGATTAGGGACATCGAATAATAAAGCTACTAACGCCGGACAGACCCTCAGGGGGCGACAAGTACTTGTGCTCATCGACGGCATACCACAGTCTACACCGCTCATGAACGGAAGCCGTGACATCCGTACGCTTGATCCTGCGGTCATTGAACGTGTGGAAGTCATAAAAGGCGCTACCTCCATTTACGGCAATGGCTCTGCAGGGGGAATCATCAACTTTATCACGAAGAAAGCGGTGGCCGACAAAGCGTTCAGCGGCACCACGAGCGTCGGATTAAACAGCAATGTTGCTCATCCCGCAAATACCCTTGGTTATCGCTTATCTCAGGGCTTTTCCGGAACGGTCGACAAGCTCTCCTATGTGGTAAACGGCACCTATAATTACACCGGTGTGTTACGTGACGCGAAGGGCAATGTAAACGCACAGCCCGACGGACTGGGCGAAAACTCTCTGTATAATGCATTTGCCAAACTATCTTACAAACCAAACGCAAACAGCGCAGTTACTGCCTCCTACAACCTCTTTCGTAGCGTGCAGGATGCAGACTATATCAATGTGACAGGAAAATATGGGCAGACGCCTTCAGTTGGCCAGAAAGGCGATGATCCGGGCGAACCTGCCGGAACGCCCTATAACCACAACGCCCTCATCTCCTACCAAAATACTGCCCTGCCTTTAGCAAGTTCGCTTGATCTGTCTGCCTATTACAACAGCTTCGTATCCATGAACCGCTATGTAGAGCAAGGCACCGCATGGTACGGACCAGGACAAACGAAAATACAATCATTCAAAAAGGGTGTCAGGCTTACGCTCAATACGCCCTGGGCAATGGGCGGTCTGGGCCGGGGTGAGTTAACTTACGGATTAGACCTGCTAAATGACCGTACCAACCAGGTTCTTACCGACGGACGGGTGTACATTCCAGATATGAATATGCTCAACCTTGCGCCCTATGCACAATTCAACATTGATCTGCTCGACCAGTTTGTATTGAAAGCAGGTGTCCGCCACGAGAATGCGCGTGTCAAGGTGAAAGACTTCAACACCATTGCAACCGGCGCTAACGGTGCAGGCAGCATCGCCGTGAGCGGCGGAAAGATTCCATATAACGCCACCACTTTTAATGCTGGCCTGAGGTACAACAGGTACGAGATATTCAATCCCTTCATCAGCTTCTCACAGGGCTTCGCCATCAACGAACTAGGTCGCATCCTGCGGCGGGCGACAAGCAATACACTCGAGTCAATTGCAACCGACCCCATCATCACCAACAATTACGAGGCAGGCTTCAGTTCAAGGCTGGGCATGGTCAACCTCACCGCATCATACTATGTGAGCACATCCAAACTGGGCGCCAACCTGGTCGACGTGGGTGGTTTCCTTGTGGCGCAACGCGAACCGGAAAGGATACACGGTTATGAAATCGCCGCCGATGTGAACCTGAGTGAGCAGTGGGCCCTCGGAGGAAGTTACTCCTACGTAGAAGGCAAAGCCGAACAGGCCAATGGCAATAAAGTATATATGAACGGGCTGCGTATCGCGCCACCCAAAGCGACAGCTTATCTTGGCTACCGTCCGCTAAGCGCATTGGATATGAAGCTATATTGGGTATACACCGAAGGCCGCGACAGATTTGATGTGCGGGCCAACAACCTCTACGCCAACAGCGAAGGACCTGTAGAACCGGTAAGCCTGTTTAACCTTACTGCAGCCTACCGGATCAACACGCAATGGTCGGCCGGACTAGGTGTAGAAAACCTGCTCAACAACGCCTACTATCCCGTAGTAAGTCAGTACAGGGCTATAGACGCGGAGTACGTGCGCGGCAATGGAGCCACCATGAGTCTCAACGTATCGTACAACTTCTAACAGGTGTTCAGGAAGGTTTTCTTCTGGTTACATAAATGGTTGGGGCTGATTACCGGGATCGTCGTCCTGATCGTCAGCCTCACCGGCTGTATTAACGTTTTTGCCGACGAGCTGAAAACGTTTTTTTATCGCGACAGGCTGTATGTTACAGATACCGGTGGGGGCACATTTCGTGATTTCAGTGAACTGAGGCAAACCGCACAGCAAGCGCTGGGAGCTGATATCAAGGTCACGCGCGCTGAAATCTACCCTGACGGCCGGCGCAACTGGATCTTCCGGGCTACGCTTACCGACAAAGACGGCATCGGCTACTGGAACTATAACAAATATTACTACCGGGTGTACGTAAATCCGTACACCGGAAAAGTAGTCTACATAGAAAATACGCTGAACGAGTTCTTCCAGATCATCCTCAGCCTGCACCGCAATCTGCTCCTTGGCGATACTGTCGGGGGCATAATAACCGGAGGCTCATCCCTCTGCTTTTTCCTACTGCTGCTAAGCGGCCTCGTCCTCTGGTTCCCGCGAAAATGGAAGAAAAAAGCTTTTAAGCGCGGATTCGCACTAAAAATGCGCGTCGGTATTAAGCGATTGATTTACGATATCCATAATGTCTTCGGGTTCTACATTATCATACCCGGAATCATCATCTCCGTAACAGGTATGGTATTCGCTTTTGAATGGGCCGATAAATCGGTGCAATATGTAGCTAACGGCGGCACGCCTTACCAGAAGATTAAAATTCCTCTGTCGAGCCCAAACCCGGATTATCACCGCGGAGCGGCCGACTCAGTACTAAAAAAACTCTTACACGATCATCAAGATGCCGACATATTTTCCGTACGCTTTCGCGACAAGGAAACTGATCCGCTTGATGTACAAGTACGTCTGGCCAAAAACCGGACCCACCTGTTCATGTGGTATTACTTCGATCGCAACACGGGTGAGCTATTACTAAGGTATGGTGATCAGGACATCAGGGGCGGACAAAAACTCCGTACCATGAATTACGATCTGCATACCGGCGCTTACAGCGGCATACCCACCAAGCTCTTCTATTTCTTCGTGTCGCTCATTTGCGCAGGATTACCCATCACCGGATTCATCATGTGGTACAACCATAAAGGCAAACCAGCCAAAAGAACAAAAAGCCCAGCAGGACGGTATGTCTGACAAAAAAGCCCCTTATAAGGGGCTCTTAATTCTGTCTTCTACTTTACTTTCTTTTCGATATCCTTACGCTGGTTAGAGCCGCCTTTCTTTGCGTCCTTAATATCCGACTGCTTAACGCCCATCTTTCCAGCCTCATATTTAATCTCGTGTTCCTGATTCGATACCGAATTCCTTTCCACTTTTGTTCCTCTTGCCATGATATTTAAAGTTTAGGTGAATGTTAAACCAATAACAATCAAAAGGCGATATGGTTTAGAACCGCGACTTATGGCTACTTCAACTTCATCAATCGATCCTTCAGGTTTTCAATCTTTACTCCGAACAACTCAAGATCCGAACCCTCAAAATTGCTAATTATATCCTTCAAATACGCCCGACTCCGGGAGGCTAAGGATTTGTCCTCTAAGGCTAATCCGCAAGCCTTGTACAGTAAGGCGTAACTCCTGCTGGTCTTGTACCCATCTTCCAGCAGCTCAAAGGCTTCCCTGTACCTGCCCTGATCGGAATACAGTGTCGCTAACCAGTAATAGCCGTTGTAAGAAGCCTTGGGCCTTTTAGTTTTAAGGCTCACATCAATGCTCTTTCTATAAAATCTCTCAGCTGTTACTGGATCTTTAAAATTCTCCATATAGATATAGCCCAAGTTAAACACGTGCAGCGGATCATCTGAAATCGCCTTCTCCGTCGCAATTAAAAATTCAATAAACGCTCTGTTCTTATACTTGGCACCCAAATCGTATAAAGCATAGAAATTGCGCTCCGGAGAATAGTCGTTCAGCTTGTATAGTGATTTTACACGTTGTAATTCCTTTTGGTAGGATCCAGTCAAGTCGGAGGTGTCCAGATTAAAAATCCTAAAATGCTTACTAAACAAAAACGACAGCGCCCTCCCGATAACTATATCAGCGATTGAATTATGATCGGCAGAATCGATGATCTCAGCCTGTAAATAAGCACTTTGTAAACCCTTTAGACTATTCCCAATCATTTCATTTAACTTCACTCTTCTTTCAACGTCCTTTCTGCCCGTAGCTACGTAATAAAACTTTTGCTGTGTCGCAACTTTACCATGATAAGACAAATCCTGAAACTCATTTAACCGCTCAGGTGCAAACAACATATAAGCATCAAACATTTGCGGATGATCGCGAAAGAGCATATTGCCATACGAAGCAAAAAACGAGTGCCCCATATAAGCCCTAAATTCCGATGTTGTATATTTTCTTTCGACAGAGGGATATAGTTCCGTGCTGAGAAAACTAAGATAGTTTTTAGCTTTACTTGACAAATCCGACCTAAAATAACTAAAATCCACTAATTCAGAAATATCCCCAGTTGCGCTAGAACCGGTCAGCTCAATCACTATCGACTTCGGGAACGCAGATCTTCTTTCATTTAATGCAGCGGCTACATTGAGACCATAATCAGACAACGCCCCGTAATTATGCAAATAGATTACCGGATACGCTCCTTTACCGCCCTCATGCCCATAAGGAAGCCAGACATTATACAGTATCGTATCTTTAACAATGTGGGAATAAAGTCGTTCCTTGACAACCGACTGACCGAAACCAGCGGATGCTACTAGAAGCAATAACAAGAGCGTAGCTAAGCTTTTCATAACCTGAATATACGAGAAAGTCTAGCAACAATATCATAGATTCAACTTAAGAACTCCGTATAAACAACAAAACCCTGCAGCATTTGTAGCTACAGGGTTTGTTTAAGATCTGGCACCGACCTACTCTCCCACGTGTTACCGCAGTACCATTGGCTCTGGTGGGCTTAACTTCTCTGTTCGGAATGGGAAG